>NZ_CP022271.1:0-3542349 GCF_017309975.1 Hyphomonas sp. KY3 | reverse complement strand
GGCGAGTCACAGGGTGTCGCACCCCGGTAAGGTTTCGTTAACTGTCGATTTTACCGAGGTTAACGATGGGTTAACACCCCAGTTGGAGTCACAGGTGCGAACGAAAGGGGATTCTGCCGGAGTCGAATTCGCTGGCTGTGACTCGATTGTGAATCCATTTGGGGAAGATCCTCTATCCACAGAGGACTCACAGGTCTTGTGTGTTTTGCCAACCTCGGCAACACAGGGGCGATGAACAAGCCACTCGCCCGCCTAAGCATATACTTCAACGTTCACCTGGTCTCTGATAGTACCGGTGAAACCCTGAATGCCATCCAGCGCGCTGCCTGTGCGCAGTTCAAGAATGTTCAGCCCCTCGAGCACAACTATTATCTGGTCCGCTCAGAACGCCAGCTAGAGCGCGTGATGAGGGAGATCGAAGCTGCACCGGGTGTGGTCTGGTACACAATCTCCGACGAGACACTGCGATCAAAACTCGAAGCGTTTTGTCGCGAAAAGGGCGTATCCACTTTGCCCGTACTGGATGCCTCCGTTGCCATGCTGGGCCGACATCTCGGTGTGTCGGCGAATCGGATCGTCGCGGGACAGCACGCATTGGATGATGACTATTTCGAGCGGATGGAAGCGATCAATTTCACGCTCGCGCATGATGATGGCCAGAATGTCGATGGGCTACGGAATGCTGATGTGATCCTGCTTGGTGTCAGTCGTACGTCCAAGACGCCGACCAGTGTCTATCTTGCGAACCGCAAGGTAAAGGCTGGTAATATTCCGCTGGTTCCCGGTGTTCCGCTTCCAGGATTCGTGGAAGAACTTGGTCCGAAAGGCCCACTGATCGTCGGCCTGAAAATCAGCGCTGAGCGGCTCGTCCAGATTCGGCGCCAGAGATTGATTTCCCTGCAGGAAGACGAACACACAATCTATGCGGATGAAGCGGCCGTGCGTGACGAGGTGACCCAAGCCAACCGCCTGTTCCAGCGCAACAAGTGGAAGACAATCGATGTGTCCCGCCGGTCTGTCGAGGAAACTGCTGCCGCTATCCTGAATCTGCTGAATGAGCGGAACGCCCAACTATGAGCCAGCGCATCATTCTAGCATCCGGCAGTCAAAGTCGGCGAGCCGTGCTGACCGCTGCCGGCATCGAGGCAGACACGATCAAGCCGAATGTGGACGAAGACGCAGCCAAAGCCTCTTTCCGCGCGAGCGACATGAAAGTGCGCGACCAGGCGATGCAACTTGCCGAACTGAAATCGGTGAAGATTTCGATGCGCGAACCGGGCCTGGTGATCGGTTGTGACCAGATGCTCTCACTCGATGGAGAGGCGTTCGACAAGCCGGTTGACCTTGCCGATGCCCGGAACCATCTGGTGAAGCTGTCCGGCAAGGCGCACACATTGGAAACGGCGATTGTTATCAGCGAAGAAGGGAAACCTGTCTGGCGTTATCTGGCGAGGCCGAAATTGACTGTTCGCCCACTGAGTGATGCCTTCATCGACACCTATGTTGAAGCAGTCGGAGAACCGCTCTTGTCGACGGTCGGTGCCTACCAGCTTGAAGGGCTTGGCGCGCAATTGTTCACACGGATCGACGGAGATTACTTCTCAATCCTGGGATTGCCTCTTCTCCCGTTGCTGGACTATTTGAGGACACGTGGAGTGTTGTTGTCATGACCAAACTCTATGGAGTCGTCGGCGACCCAGTCAGTCATTCCCTGTCACCTGTGATTCATAATGCGTGGATACGCGAGCACGGTATCGATGCGACCTATGAGGCGATGCATATTCCGAAGGGTGAGTTTACGGATGGCCTGTCGTCTCTGGAAGAACGGATGGCGATGGGTCTGAACGTGACCTCTCCTCACAAGGAAGATGCCATAGCGCGGGCAGAAGGCACAAGCGACGTTGCGCGCCGCATTGGAGCAGCGAACACTCTGGTCCGGCTGAAGTCTGGCGGCTGGCTAGCGGAAAATACCGATGCCCCTGGTTTTACTGAATCCCTCGCCCAGGCGAACATTGAAATAGCTGATCAGAATGTCTGCCTGCTGGGAGCAGGGGGGGCCGCTCGAGCGGTTGCGCTGGCACTATCAGACATGCGGGCAACTCTGACGATCTGTAATCGAACGCGATCCCGCGCAGAGGATCTTGTGAAACATTTGAACATTGATGCTGATATCCGAGACTTGGAGCATGCCGAAGCAGAGATGGGCAAGGCAGACGTGGTGATCAACACGCTGAGTCTTGGCCAGACGGGCCAGTCTCTTGACCTACCGGAAGGTAAGCTTCGGACGTTTTACGATATTTCTTATGGCAAGCCTGCCAAGGCGATATTGGCGCAGGCGGATACGGCCGGGTGGAAGCCAATGGATGGGCTGAGCATGCTGGTCGCGCAAGCGGCATTCAGTTTCGAACTCTGGTTCGGAGTTCTGCCGGATATGGAGTCTGCGATGGCTCGCTGTCGTAAACTGGTGGAGGCAACCACATGATCGTCCTTGGGCTGACAGGGTCTATCGGCATGGGTAAGTCTGCAACAGCGGATTTGTTTCGTGAGGAGGGTGTTCCGGTCTACGATGCCGACGCGGCTGTTCACGCACTTTATGCCAAGGGTGGGGCTGCCGTTGCACCGGTCGAGGCGGCTTTTCCGGGGGTGATGGTCGACGGTGCGATCGACCGGATGGCTTTGCGCACGCATGTGCTGGATGATGCCGAGGCGATGCGGAAGCTTGAGGCCATTGTGCACCCCCTTGCTGGTGATGCCCAGAAGCAATTTCGGGACAAGGCGCGCGAGGATGGCGCACGTTTCGTCGTGCTGGATATTCCTCTTCTGTATGAGGCTGGCGGCTATGCGTATTGCGACTATGTTGCGGTGGTGACTGCGCCTGCGGAAGTCCAGCGCGAAAGGGTATTGTCGCGACCGGGCATGACGGAGGAAACATTCGAGTCCATCCTGGCACGTCAGATGCCCGATGCAGAAAAGCGTGCAAAGGCGGATTTCATCATCTCCACAGCGCATGGTTTCGAATTTGCTGCCGATTGTGTTCGCGCCATAGTATCCCTGATGAATCGTTTGGTTGAAGAGGCAAATTCATGAGTGAAGACATTCGCGAACTGGCATTCGATACTGAGACGACCGGCTTGCACCACCTTGAAGGGGACAGGGTGATCGAGATCGGGGCAGTCGAGATGATCAATCACATCCCGACAGGTCGCACGTTCCGGACCCTGATCAATCCAAAACGTTCTGTATCAGAGGATACGGTGCGCATTACAGGCATCACGGATGACGATCTGAGAGATGCCCCATTCTTTGAGCATCCGTCGGTTGTAGACGCGTTCCTTGAATTCTTGGGCGACGCCACGCTAGTGGCGCACAATGCCGGATTTGACCGGAACTTCCTGAACATGGAACTGGAAAAATGCGGACGTCCACCAATCCCTGAACCTCGCTGGATCGATACGGCGCAGATGGCCAGGAAAAAGTATCCGGGCGCGCCGGCAAATCTGGATGCGCTATGTCGCCGGTTTGAAATCTCGCTGGAAAGCCGGACCTTTCATGGCGCGCTGTTGGATAGCCAATTGCTGGCCAGTGTCTACCTGGAGCTGCTTGGCGGGCGGGCGCATGCCTTCACGTTCGAGAGCGAAGAAGAACTCACCCGCGGTGAGCGCAAACGTTCCGCCCGGCAACGGCCAGTGCCACTGGAATCTTTGATTTCCGACGACGAGCGCGCCGCCCATTCTGCCTTTGTCGACAGTCTGGGCGAAGACTCAATCTGGAAAAAGTTTGGCTGATCAGGCCTGGCCGGTCGGCGCAGCAGGCGGCGTCTGATCGCCTTCGGCTGCGGCCCGCTGGTATTGCGACTGGTAGAGTTGCACAAAGTCGACCGGATCGATCAGGAGCGGTGGGAAACCACCTTCGCGGGTGATTTCAGCAATGATGCGCCGCGCGAATGGGAAGAGCAGGCGTGGGCACTCGATCAGCAGCATCGGTTCCATCTGGCCCTGTTGGGCGTTCTGGATCTGGAAGAGGCCGGCATAATCGAGTTCGCAAATGAACAGGACAGCCTGTTCAGCGGTCGCCTTGGCAGAGAGCTTCAGCGAGACTTCGTAAAGGCCATTGCCGTCGGCGTGCGGGGTCGCGCCGACATCAATGCCGAGGTCTATATTCGGCTGGGCTTGCACCGGGCCGACGCCGGGATTCTCGAATGACAGGTCCTTGATATACTGTCCAAGAACGCGCATGGCGGGCGCCTGAGGCGGCGTGCCCTGCGGTTGGGGGTTTTGCGGTGCGCTGGCATCTGTCATGCTGATCCTCCCTGAATCTGAAGCCGCGCGCCTAGCATGTGGCCCCCTAAGGCGCAACGTATCACTGGCATCATTGGGCTGTTCGCCCTATTTATGGTGTTACGCAATCCATCGGAGGAAGTTACGCGTCCATGTTTGATCCTGTGATCCAAGTTGTGATCCTTGCGGCCATCGCGCTGTTTGTCCTGTTCCGCCTCTATACGGTGCTCGGACGCGGTGAGGACAATTCTCCTGTGCAACGCACTCAGCCGGCCAAGCCACGCCAGGTTGATCCTGGCGCAAATGACTTGCCATTGCCCAATGCCGACAATGACCGTCCGATCTTTACCGGCCCGGCAGCAGGCGGGTTGGAAGACATCTACAATGCTGACAACAGCTTCAATGAGGCAACGTTCATGCGTGGCGCGAAGGCGGCCTACACGATGATCGTGACCGCTTTTGCCGCAGGTGACCGAGATACGCTGCGGCCTCTGCTGGATGATGACGTCTATGAGGCCTGGGACCACGCGATTGCGGAACGCGAAAAGACCGGCGCCTCGGCGTTTGACCTCCTGCGCATTCGTCGAGCTGAAATCGAAAGCGCCGAGATGGACGGTAGTATGGCGCGCATCTGGGTGCGCTATGAAGCCGAACTGGGCGATGGTGAGACGACCCGCACGGCGCGTGAGCTGTGGGCTTACATGCATGATGTGACCGCAAACGATCCCAATTGGATCCTCGATGATGTCGAAGAAGCCAAATAGGCAGTCTTCCACCACAAAGCGCGCATCCGGGGCGTGACAGCCCGCCCGAAAGCATTCCATAAATGGCGCCATGCTTCGCCGTATCCTTCTGTTTGCCAGCGCGCTTGTTCTGGCCTCGTGCCAGTCTGCGCCGCCACCGCCGGCTCCGTCGCCCAAGCCGTCGCCGACCCGGCCGGTGGATGTTGGCCCGTTGCCGCCAGCTGCGATTGAGCGTCCGGCGAGCTTCCGGGAGTTGCCGAACTGGGATGTGGCACCCATCGAATTGCCACTGAGTGCGTTCAAACGGTCGTGCGTGAAGCTGCAGGACCGGTCGGCCGGGGACTTCATGGCCAATGTCGCCCCCTGGGCCGGATACGTTGCCGAGTGGCTGCCTGCCTGTGATGCGGTGAATGATGCGCAGGATGATGAGAGTGCAAGGCACATCCTGGAATCCCTGTTTACCCCAGTCGAAATTTCCGATCCGTCCGGCAAGAGCCGCTTCACGGGCTATTTCGAGCCGCTTTACGAGGCGCGCTACACGCCGACGCCGCCCTTTACCGAGCCTGTGCCTGCGCTGCCCGCCGATCTCGTGCCGAATGGCGCAAGTCCAAAACAGCGCCTGCGCAATGGCGCGCTGAGGCCGTATCCTTCCCGCGCTGAAATCACGACGTCGGGCGTCAGCGCGATTGCCTATGCCCACCCGGCCGATGTGTTCTTCCTGCAGATTCAGGGCTCGGGCCGGTTGCAGTTCCCTGACGGGCGTACCGTGCGCGCAGCCTATGCGGCGCATAATGGCCACCCGTTCCGGTCGACAGCCAACTGGCTGATGGAAACCGGCCGGATCACGGCGGGCGAGGCCAGCATGCAGGGCATACGTGCCTGGATGGACCGGGCCGGGCCGGTTGAGACACGTATGGCAATGAACCAGAATCCGCGCTTCGTGTTCTTCCGCGCCCTGCCGGAAGGGGATGCGGCGCTCGGACCGGAAGGGGCGCAAGCCGTGCCGCTGACGCCTTTGTCGTCGATGGCTGTGGATACCGATATCCATCCGCTGGGCGTGCCGATGTATGTGCAGACAACCGCGCCGGGCCTTGGCGGAGACTGGGCAGGCATGCTGGTTGCGCAGGATACGGGCGGCGCGATCAAGGGCGCAGTGCGCGGCGACCTCTATTTCGGCACGGGCCCGGAGGCGGGCGAGCGCGCCGGCACGATGAATGCGCCGGGCCGGTTGTGGGTGTTCCTGCCCAAAGGCGTGGCAGCGCGAATCCACACGTCTGACATGGCAACGCTTGGGTTCCATGCGGGCGCGCCGTAAGAGTGCGGTCATGACGAAACGCCGCCTGTCCCCGGAAGAATCCCGTGCATGGTCGCGCGTGGCCAGCACGATCAAGCCGATCGGCCCGGCAAAAGACAATCTTGAAGAGTTCGAGCGCGCGCTGGAAGCCGGCGAGCCGGTATCGCCAAACCGCGCCCGCAAGTCTTCCGCTGCCGGATTGATCGCTGCGGCGGGCCGGGCCCCCGAGAACCCCAAGGTCACGGCGCGGGCCGCCGACCGAAAAGGCGAGAAACGCGTCAAACGCGGGCGGCTGGAACTTGCCGGAAAGATCGACCTGCACGGCCATACTCAGGCGTCTGCCGAAGCGATGCTGGGAAGTTTCCTGCAGCGCAGCCGGGCTGAGGGTGCACGCTGTGTGTTGGTGATTACAGGTAAAGGGCGCGGGGGCGAGGGGGTTCTGCGTCGGAATTTCCTGGATTGGGTTCAGGGACCGTCGGCCAGTCATCTTGTGTCGGGCTATTCAGAGGCGCATGCGCGTCATGGGGGCTCGGGGGCGTTTTACCTGTTTCTCCGGCGGGCCGGCGTGCCCGGAACTCCTCGGACAGGGCGTTGAGCCTCCGCATGGTTTCCGCTTCTTGTGCTGCCAGCACTTCAGGGCTGAGGGCGTGCATGATCTGTATGGGGCCATAGAGATTGTCCAAAGGACGTTGTTCGAAGGCATCCACGTCAGCGTGCAGATAGTCCCGGTCTTTCGTGATGCGCCGCAGATACTTCACGATGGTCCGGTGACTTTGCAAATTATAGGTCGGCTGGAATTTCCGACGGAACGTGTTGCGGTGGCGGGCTTTACGTCTTGGCATCGACAGGTCTCCTCCGAGTGGATTCTCGTTTCAGCACTCCAAGCCGGCCTGGCGCGCGCCATCCGGGTATCTCGTAGTCGGCCCCTCACAGAGCCGTCGGCGCAGCGGGCGCCGTGGCGCTCCGCCTGATGATTTGGAATGGCTACGGAATGGAGCGTTACCGCCCGCCGCGCCGGACAGAAGTTTCAGCGAGCACCCGCATGGGGGCCCATGGTCCCGGGTCTTCGTTACCGGTGCCGCGCGAACGGATCCATCGTGCTTTCACACGCATGGCTCATCCGGGAGCATAATGCTCCGTGCGACCGGACGAGGCGGTTTCCCAACTTGCTTTCGCAAGCTCACCCTGGCCTGACCTGCCTAGGCGCGCATCGGACCGTATCTCCGACCCGCACCATCCTGACCCTGCCCCCCACAACCAGAACGGTACCTGATCCGGCTCCTGTGAGGGCAGATGCTTAGTATGGGGCAGGGAGTTCTCAGACGGATAGGGAGCGCAAAATCCCAGCTCCGAAGATACCTGCGCAGGCAGGTATCCATCTCCTGCTGCTCCCTCATGTGCGAAGGGGGAAGTCCCGAGATGGACCCCTGCCTCGGGAAATCGTGCCACTGGCACGATTTCTTGTCCTCGGCAGCTGCGCAGGGGTCATCGGAGGAGAATGATCTCTATCCCACGAACCGTATCCCCGGCGCATGCCGGCGTCTCCTGCCGAAGCCAGACGGAGCCAGCCGGACGAGACTCCGGCATGCGCCGGAGAGGCGGGGGAGGGGACGAGCGAAGCGCGCAGCAGCTTCCGCTTCACATGAGTCCGAGCGTGGCATGGAAAGCACATACGCGGCAAGTTTGTGCGAGTGAATGTCAAATGCAGGTTGTTTTGGGGCGTGGCATCCTCTTAAAGACCCGCAACTCATTCTCAATATCAACAGGTATCCCTCATGCCGTTTTCCCGTCTTTCCGTCCTGCTGGCCTCCAGCGCGCTCGTATCCCTGTCATCTTATGCTGACAATGCCACCGCGCCGGGTGAGCAGAACCCCTACCGGATGTTGTCGACGATTGTCGTGACAGGCTCGACGGATGCGGTGGACGAAGTGGCCGGGTCGGTCTCCTTCCTGACGGATGCTGACCTGTCGGCGCAGGCCCAGAGCGATATCCAGCGCGTCTTGCGCGTCGTGCCGGGCGTAAACATCCAGGAAGAGGACGGTTATGGCCTGCGGCCAAATATCGGCCTGCGCGGGTCGGGTTCGGATCGCTCGTCCCGTATCGTGCTGATGGAAGATGGCGTGCCGATCTCGCCGGCGCCCTACGCCTCGCCGTCCGCCTATTATTTCCCGACAACAGCGCGGATGAGCGCCGTGGAAGTGACCAAGGGGCCCGCCGCGATCCTGTATGGTCCGCGCACGACGGGCGGCGCACTGAACCTGTTCTCGACGCCAGTGCCGGAAGAGACGTCCGGATTTGCACAGGCATTCTTTGGCACCAATGATCGCCAGCGGGTCCATGCCTGGACGGGCGGACGTGCGGAGGTCGGCGCAGGCTGGAAACTGGGCGGCCTGATCGAAGTGTTCACCGACGAGACTGACGGGTTCAAGGAGCTGGACAATGGCGGCCCAACTGGGTTCGACGCTGATGATCTGATGCTGAAAGTCGGGGCCTACAAGGATGACGGCCCGATGCCGCAAAGCGTCGAGCTGAAATACCAGACGCGCGAAGAGACCTCCAACGAGACCTATTTCGGCCTGACGCTGGAAGATTTCAAGGCCAACCCCTATCGCCGCTATGATGCGAGCGCGGATGATGAATTCCGGGGCGAGAATGAGCTGTTCCAGCTGACCCACAAGATTGAATTCTCGCCAACGCTGAACCTGACGACAATTGCCTATCATCACGACTTTGCCCGCAACTGGTACAAGCTGCAGGGTATCAGCGCCGATGGTACGGGCGCGAGCGGCGATACGGGAATTTCCTCCGTGCTGGCCGACCCGGTGACCTATTCGGCCGAGTACAGCCTGGCGACCGGCGCTACCAGCCTCGACGATTCCATCGTCTACCGCGCCAACCGCCGCGCCTATTACAGCGAAGGCCTGCAAACCACGCTCAACTGGCAGACCGCGTTTGGCGGCCTTGACCATGATGTCACTGTCGGTATCCGCGTGCATGAGGACGAGGAAGACCGGTTTCAGGAAGAGGATGCCTATCGTCTTGAAGGCGGACGCCTGATCCTGACCACGGCCGGGGCGGCGGGCAGCAATGCGAACCGGATTTCCAGCGGCGAGGCGGTCGCCCTGTTCCTGCAGGACCGGGTGAGCCTTGGCAAGCTGACGCTGACCGGCGGGGCGCGGTTTGAGGATTATGAGCTGACGCGCGAGGACTATTCAACGGCAGACCCGACCCGTGCGGCGGGGCCGACGCGCGTGCGGACCCTGGATGACCAGGTCGTTGTGCCGGGTCTAAGTGCACTTTACGAACTCAACGAGGATGTGACCTTGCTGGCCGGTGTGCATCGCGGCTTTGCGATTGCCAGCCCCGGCGCAACCGAGGCCGATGCCGAAGAGAGCGTGAACTGGGAAGCCGGCGGACGCTTCTCGAAAGAGGGCGTCGATGTCGAGGCGATTGCCTTCTTCAATGACTATTCAAACCTGCTCGGCACCTGCACCGCCTCGTCCGGTGGCAATTGCACGATCGGCGACCAGTTCGATGGCGGCGATGTGGACGTGATGGGCCTTGAGCTGACGGCGAGCTGGGATGCGGCGGCGCTGTTCGACACCTCGCTCTCACTGCCGGTCGGCCTCGTCTATACGTGGACAGATGCCGAATTCCAGTCTGGCTTCGAGAGCAGCTATGAGCCGTGGGGCGATGTCGAGGCGGGCGACGAGCTGCCTTATGTCTCGGACCAGCAGATCACCCTGATGGCGGGCATCGAAGCCAGCCGCTGGGGCATGGATTTCTCTGCCAATCACGTCTCCGAAGCGCGTGCGCGGGCAGGGCAGGGCGCCATTCCGGCAGGCGAGCGGATCGATGCACGCTGGCTGGTCGATGCGGCGGCCTGGGTCGACCTGACCGAGACGCTGCGCCTGCGTGTGAAAGCGGAAAACCTGTTCGACGAAACCTATGTCGCCTCCATCGACCCCGCGGGCCTGCGCCCCGGCAAGCCGCAGGAGATTCTGGTCGGGCTTGAGGTGAGATTCTAAGCTCCGGCGCTTTTGCGCCAAACCTCACCTGAGGGCCTTTCATTTCGGGGGAAAATGAGCCATAAGCCGCCCCTTGTGGTGGGATATCGGGTCCTGACCCGGCTGGACGACATCCCGGCCGTGGCCTGAGGCCTCAGATACTCACCCAAAACCCCCGCCAATTCAGGCGCTTAGACGAAACCCGCCGCAAGGCGATTACAAGAAAGATACACGATGTCGATTACCGCTGAGAAAAAGCAGGAACTGATCGAAAAATTTGCCACAAAGCCTGGCGATACCGGTTCCCCAGAAGTGCAGGTCGCGATCCTGACCGAACGGATCAACAACCTGACCGACCACTTCAAGACGAACAAGAAAGACAACCACTCCCGCCGGGGCCTGCTGGCCATGGTCGCAACCCGCCGGAAGCTGCTTGACTACACCAAGCGCAAGGATGAGGCGCGCTACGCCAAACTCATCGAAGCCCTCGGCATTCGCCGCTAGGCACAAAATCAAGCCCGCCGGGCAATAGGGCCGCGGCGGGCTTTTCGTATGTGAAAAAGAAAGACATTTTGATGTTTGACAAGAAATCTGTGTCGCTGGAATGGGCCGGCCGCACGCTGACGATCGAAACGGGCCAGGTGGCCCGCCAAGCCGATGGCGCCGTCATGGTGACCTATGGCGATACAAAAGTGCTCGCGACCGCATGTTTTGCGAAAAGCGCGAAGCCGGGCCAGGACTTCTTCCCCCTGACCGTCAACTACATGGAAAAATACTACGCATCGGGCCGCATCCCAGGTGGCTTCTTCAAGCGTGAAGGCCGCCCGACCGAGAAAGAGACGCTGACGTCTCGCCTGATCGACCGCCCGATCCGCCCGCTTTTCGTCAAAGGCTTCAAGAACGAAGTCCAGGTCGTGCTGACCGCGATGTCCTATGATCTCGAAAACGATCCGGACGTGATCGGCATGATCGGTGCCTCTGCGGCGCTTGTCCTGTCCGGCGCGCCCTTCATGGGCCCGATCGGCGCAGCGCGCGTGGGCTACAAGGATGGTGAGTACATCATCAACCCGACGATCGAAGAACTCGAAGAGTCCGAACTGGACCTCGTCATGGCCGGCACCGCCGACGCCGTGATGATGGTGGAATCGGAAGCTTATGAACTGTCCGAAGAAGTCATGCTCGGCGCTGTCATGGCGGGTCATGAATCGATCCAGCCTGTGATCGATGCGATCATCGACCTGGCCGAACAGGCCGCCAAGGAACCGTTCGACTTCGAAGCCGAAGATCACTCGGCCGAACTGGAAAAAATCCAGAAACTGGTCGGTGCAGATCTTTCCGCCGCCTACTCGATGACCGAGAAGCTGGAGCGTCAGGCCGCTGTGGGCGAAGCCCGCGAAAAGGCCAAGGCTGCGCTCGTCGGCACCGAAGAAGAGCCGGGCGAAATGTCTGGCGAGACGTTCAAGTCTGCCTTCAAGGAAGCCGAAGCAAGCGTTGTTCGCGGCGACATCCTGAAAACCGGCAAGCGCATCGATGGCCGTTCGCTGGATCAGGTTCGCCCGATCGAGGCAATTGCCAGCTTCCTGCCGCGCACGCATGGTTCCTCGCTGTTCACCCGTGGTGAAACGCAGGCGATCTGTGTGGCCACGCTCGGCACCAGCGATGATGAGCAGTTCATCGACGGCCTTGATGGCACGTCGAAGTCCAAATTCATGCTGCACTACAACTTCCCGCCATATTCGGTGGGCGAGACCGGTCGCATGGGCGGTACCAACCGCCGCGAGACCGGCCACGGCAAGCTCGCCTGGCGCGCGCTGCAGGCTGTCCTGCCAAAGCATGAAGAGTTTCCGTACACGATCCGCCTCGTTTCCGAGATCACCGAGTCCAACGGCTCGTCCTCGATGGCAACGGTTTGCGGTTGTTCCCTCGCCATGATGGATGCCGGCGTGCCGGTGACCCGTCCTGTGTCGGGCATCGCAATGGGCCTGATCAAGGAAGCTGACGGCGTGGCGGTTCTCTCCGACATTCTCGGCGACGAAGATCATCTCGGCGACATGGATTTCAAAGTGGCCGGTACCGAAAAAGGCCTGACGTCCCTGCAAATGGACATCAAGATCGCCGGTATCACCAAGGAAATCATGCACACGGCTCTGGAGCAGGCCAAGGGTGGGCGCATGCACATCCTGGGTGAGATGGGCAAAGCGCTGGATACGTCCCGCGACAGCCTGTCGGAAAACGCTCCACAGATGGAAATCGTCAAAGTGCCAACCGACAAGATCCGTGACGTGATCGGGTCTGGCGGCAAGGTCATCCGCGGCATCGTGGAAGAGTCCGGCGCCAAGGTGAACATTGATGATGATGGTACGGTGCAGGTCTCTGCGCTGGACAAGGAATCCATCAACAAGGCGCTGAAGATGATCAAGGAGATCGTCGCAGAGCCGGAAATCGGCGAGATCTACGAAGGCAAGGTCGTTGGCCTGAAAGACTTCGGTATCTTCGTGAACTTCTTTGGTCCGAAGGACGGCCTTGTGCACGTGTCGCAAATGGCGAACGAGCGCGTGAACCATCCGAAAGACCTCGTCAAAGAAGGCGACACGGTCTGGGTCAAGCTGATGGGCTTCGATGATCGCGGCAAAGTGCGCCTGTCCATGAAAGTGGTCGACCAGACCACCGGCAAGGAACTTGCCAAGGATGAGGGCGGCGAAGAGGAATAGGATTTCCTTTTCCTGCAACAGGATACGAAAGGCCGCTCTCCGGAGCGGCCTTTTTTATTTTTGATCATACTTGGATGTTCTGCGCAGGCCTTTCCAGAACAACAGTCCGATCATCCAGAATTCGCCAATTGTTGGTGGAATCGTGAGTAATCCGATCCAAGCGCCTGCGTGCGGTGCGAGCACTGCGATAAACACGCTCGCGACATAGCCGATTCCGCCAAGGATAAGTATCCAGCCGAGCGGGCGAGGGCCGAAGCGCCCCTTCAGGACGATCCCACCCATTGGGATCAACCAGAGCCCGAAGAAGATGGCGCCTGCGGCCCAGAAGTGGTGACTGGTCAGAACAAACAGATGGCTGATTGCCGGATCGGCGCTGCTGTGTCCCAAGGCTGTGTCGAGCGCCGCGCGTAACATCACCGAGCTGGCGAGCGTCGCGATCGCATTGACCATGCCGAAGAGTGCCACAACGCTCGCGGCATGCCGGTCGATGTGACTGAACAGTTTGGCGATCCATACCGCCGTCAACGCCTGGAAGATGGCGGACCCAAGCTCCAGCGCGATCCCGATGCGGGCAAGGCCTTCCTGCCCGGTCAGATTGGCGAGCGTTTGAACAGGATCATCTTCCGCAAAAAGCTGAGGGCGAACCGCCATGAAAACGGCGCCGCCGGTCAAACCGAGGCCCAGGTAAAACAGGCCCGTGAGGCATGCATCGCGTCGAAGGGAGGGGGGCAAGGCGGACATATTTGTTTAAACCTTACAATGTAAGTCTACGCCATGTGCTACCATGCAGTGCAAGAGTCTTGCAAGTGCCATCGCCACAAAGGCAAATGGATCCCGAAAGGAGATATGGCTGGCAATGAGTACACGGAAGCCTTTGACGCACACGCGCGTGCTTGATGCCGCGATGACATTGGTTGATCGCGAGGGCCTGCAAAGTCTGAGCATGCGGCGCCTCGGCAAAGAGTTGGGCGTCGAAGCGATGTCCCTGTATCACCATCTTCCAGGCAAGGAAGGCCTGCTTGATGGACTCGCCGAGGCGCTGGCAAATGAGATCACGTCCGCCGTTGATGAGCGTCCGGCATCATGCATGACAGACTGGAAATCGGACCTGCGCAGCAGATGTCTGGCCGCTCGCACGGTGGTGATGCGTCACCCATGGACGCCTGCGCTTTTTGCGGCGCGGCAGTCCATACCACCGTCCATGTACCTCTATGTGGATCAGGTGATTGCATTGTTTGTGGACAATGGCTTCAGCTATCAAACGGCCCATCGTGCATTGCACGCGCTCGGAAGTCTGATGTTTGGCTTTGCGCAGGAATTGTTCAGTCCGCCGGTGTCGGGTGGAAACCTGGACACACAAAAGACGCAGGCGGAGTTTGAGGAGATGGCAGAAAATCTGCCCTACCTCTCGGCCATGGTAGCGTCCGAGATGCATCAATCCGACGAGCCGGCCATGGGGTGGTGCGACAGCCAGACAGAGTTCGAATTCACCCTTGATCTGTTGCTGGATGGACTTGAGCGACTCCGTGACTAGGGTCGCACAAACTACCCATCTTCCGTCAGCGCCTTGCGTACAGCCGCAATTGTTCGCGCGACATCCCCTTCATTCGTCCGCCAGCTGACGACGCTAACGCGCATAACGCGTTGACCCTGCCATGTCGTGCCGGAGAAAAAGGCTTTACCTTTTTCGTTCACCCGGCGAATGATCTCGTCGGTAAACGCATCATTCTCTTCCGCACTCGCGCCTTCGTGTTCAAACCGCACAAGGCCCTGATTGAGTATCGGGTCATTCAGGGCGCGAGCGTTCGGCAGGGCGCCGATCCCATTCACAATTTCGGCGCAATACGCACATGAGCGGTCAACAAGGTCGGCGACGCCCTGACGGCCAAGTTCCTGAAGTGCGGCGTAAACAGGCACCGAGCGTGCCCGGCGGGAGAGTTCGAGGTTCCAATCCGTTGGATCACGCACGTCCTGACTGGGGGAGAGATAAGCCGCACTGAGTGACAGGGCGGCGCGGTGGGCCTCAGAATCGCGGACAATGGCAAAGCCGCAATCATAAGGTACGTTCAGCCACTTGTGACCGTCGGTTGCCCAGCTGTCAGCGAAGTCGATGCCGTCTGTGAGGTGTTTGAGGCGGTCGCTCGTGCGGGCGAAAAGGCCGAACGCGCCGTCGACATGCACCCATGCGCCAGCGGCCTGGGCCATCGGAATCAATGTACGGAAATCATCGAATGTGCCGACATTCAGGTCTGCCGCGTTCAGGCATACAATTTTTGGCCCCTCCCATTCGGCAAGATGGCGGGCAAGGTCATCTGCGCGCATGTCGCCCATGGGGTTGATGGCGACATTTGTCATGGATGCCTGTCCAAGACCGAGGTGGCGAATAGCGCTGTCGAGGGAGCGGTGCCTGTTTTCACTGGTCAGGATGCGGATACGCGGTGCGCCGAACAAGCCGTCGTTTTCTGCATTCCATCCGGCCTTTTGCAACACGCCATGCCGTGCCGCTGCCAGCGCGGTGACGTGCGCCATCTGGCACCCGGTGGTGAACGCGAAGGAGGATGTCTGCGGCAGGTCGAACAGTTGCTTCAGCCACTCACCAGCAATCTCTTCAATCATGCTTGCGGCGGGTGCCACGGTGAACATACCCGCATTCTGGTCCCAGGCCGACACCAGCCAGTCGGCAGCAAGTGCCGAAGGAAGTGATCCTGCCATCACCCAACCAAAGAATCGTCCCCCGGCATTGGCATGCAGGCCGGGCTCGGCGTGCGTGGCAAGGTCGTCGATAATGGCGGCGGCGTCTCGCCCGGTTTCCGGTAGCGGGCCAGACAGGGCGGCGCGAAGGTCGCGCGCGGTGGCCGTGGCGCCTACGGGCCGGTCAGGCAGGCTGTCCAGCCAGCGGCGGGCATGGAATGTGGCGCGGTCGAGTGGATCAGTCATGGCGAATTTCCCCAGCGTGCATCTAACGGGACTGTGCGTGGCAAAGGAAGTGCGGCGGCGGCCTTTTTTCGTTGAAGCCAGCCGGGGTTTGCCGTTACACCCAAAGCCATGATGACAAAGCGCAAGCAATTCCTCGTCGCAATGTCCGGTGGCTCCGGATCTGGCAAGTCCACGCTGGCCGAAGCCCTTCTGGACCATTTGCCTGAGGGGCAGGCGGTCCTGTTTGGTGAGGATGCGTATTACTATCCGATGAGCCATTATGGCGAGCCCGGGAACAAGGAAGAATGGACGGCACTTGTTGCGGGCATCAACTATGATGCACCTCGCTCGAAAGAAGCCGACCGGCTGGTCAAGGATTTGCGCGCGCTGAAAGCCGGCGAGACGATCCAGCAGCCAATCTATGATTATGAGCGCCATGACCGCAGCGAGAAGACACGCGAGATCAAGTCTGCGCCGATCCTGATCCTGGAGGGCATCCACGCGCTGTCTTTCCCGAAAATCAGTTCCCTGATTGATCTGTCGGTCTATGTGGACACGCCAGACGACCTGCGCCTCGCACGGCGAATTCGCCGCGACGTGACCGAGCGCGGTCGCTCGCTGGAAAGTGTACTTCAGCAATATCTCGGTACGGTTCGCGCGGCGCATTACCAATGGACCTATCCGGCCAAATTCGAGGCCGACCTCGTGATTGCCGATGAAGGCCTGCCGGCCTATGGCAATGTGCGCCCGACCGAAGAAGCCATCGAACGCATGATCGCACCGGTGCTGGCGCGTCTGCAGAATTGCGGCGCGATCTGACCCGTTTCCGGTTCGGGGCCAGTCTGGTATGACCAGCCTGCATCGGAACAGGAGACCGTCATGACCCATAGGCTTTCATTTCTTGTTGCAGGGCTGGCGGCGCCATTTGTCCTGTCTGCCTGTATCTATGTTGATGAAGGCTCCGAACCTGTCCGCAAAGTGGTGGTCGAGCGCGAAGTCATTGTTGAAACGGGTCCGGCACAGGATGATCGGCTGAACGCAACGCTCTGGGCGCAGCAGGCGGTAGAGTACAAGGCCACGACTGACGGCATCTATGCGCTGGCGGCGATGCGATTGGACGAGGCGCTGGCTGATCCGGAATGGACCGCCGCGCCGGACCTGCAGGGCGAGGCCTATCAGGATCTTCCCCCGGCAATCATCCTTGATGCCGATGAGACCGTATTGGACAATACGCCCTATGCGGCGGCGGATGTGCTGGCGGGTGAGCCTTTCAGCCCCGACCGCTGGAATGCCTGGGCCAGCGCGGGTGTGGCGAAAGCCGTGCCGGGCGCGGTGGACTTCACCCGCGCGGCTGCGGCCAAGGGTGTGAAAGTATTCTACGTCACCAATCGCGACGCAGTGACGGAAGAGGGGACCGCACGGAATCTGCGGGCACTCGGTTTCCCAATGGGCGGCAATGTCGACACGTTGCTGACCAAGGGCGAGCAGGACGATTGGGGCTCGGCCAAGGCAACGCGCTGGGCCGTGGTGGCAAAGGATTATCGGATCCTGCTCATGCTGGGCGACAATCTGGGCGACTTCACCGATTCCTATAAAGGCAGCCCGGCAGAACGGCAGGCCGTATATGAGGCGAATGCAGACAAATGGGGCCGGGAATGGATTGCCCTGCCGAATCCGGGTTATGGCAGCTGGGAGAGCGCGCCATTCGGTCATGATTACAGTCTGCCTGAAGACCAGCGGTTGCAGATGAAACGCGACCAGCTGCAGCCATGGCCTGAACGGCCGTAACACTTCTGTTCATGTTGGCGCGGATATAGTGCGCAAGACATGATCCTGCGCACTCTTTTCGTCGGCCTTGCGGCGCTTGCCGCTGGCCTGCCCGCCTTTGCCTGTGACCTTGCCCTCACGGGGCGGGGCGTCGCAGTGGCCGATTATGTCGAGCAGGTGCGGCCCTGCTTCGGGAATTTGCCGGAGGGCTATGCCTTCGACGCGCGCATGGAAGGCGAGTTCCTGAGGCTGACCAATATCGCCCGCAAGGAGGCGGGATTGCCGCCGCTGGTCAATCGCGCAGCGCTGCGCAATACGGCGCGCTTTCACAGTCTCGACATGGCGTATAATGATTTCTTCGGCCATGTCGGACCGGACGGACGCGAACCGCAGGACCGCATCGCGGCCTTCGACCGGCGGGCAATCATTCAGTATTCAGCTGAAAATGTTGCCATGATCGAGATTGTCCGGGGGCGCTGGAATCTGGAACGGCAGGCCGTGAAACGTCTGCACCAGAACCTCATGGACAGCCCCGGCCATCGCGCAAACATTCTCAGCGAACAGGCCACGCATGTATCGATGGGCGTGGTGCGGACCGAGACGGGTGTCTGGGTGACGCAGAACTTCCTGAACCTGTCGGGCAGCCTTGCGCGGGACGTGCCCGTGCGGATGCGTACCGGGGACCGGTTGCGGCAGATGCCCGTGCTCAACGGCTGGAAGTTCCGCGAGTTCGCGGCCGAATTGCCAAGCGGCGACGTGCTGCCAATGGGGCAGGGTATTCCGGCGGGTATATCGGGCGATATCCACATTGCCGCCGAAGGCCGCAAACCGGGAGAGAAGCCGCGCAGCTATTACACAATCCACCTGCCCGGTCCCGCTGTGACCGTGGGCGGCTAGAACCCTACCGAATTCTGTAGGGTTGAATTATCGTTCTATTTCTGGATTCATGTCCGGAGGCAGGAGGGTTAACCATGGTTGATGTGTTTGTGAAAAAGGAATTCTCGTCGGATGTGGATACCGGCGATATGCAAACGGAGAAAAAGCAAGTCGTCCGCGATTACATCGCGAAAGGGCAGACATGTGACTGTCCACCGCATGATTTTGAGGAACTTCCAAAAAAAGGGGCTATTGCCCACGAACTCCGGGAGGGTCACTTCCTCCATCAGTTCGAGGCATCTAAATCGAAGCATCGCCGAAATGGCAGGAAGCTCGTGCAAACCAGCTTTATCTGTAAGCCCGGACAGCCACGAAAACGCATAGATGTAATTGACCACAGCAAGTAGTTGCATGAACCTCACGTCCGAGTATTTCGCAAGTCTGTTCCGGGATCTGACCAATCGCACCTACACATTTTCTGCGATCGTTTTTGTAGCGGAACTGTCAGGAAACCATTCCACGCCCGTATCCATATTCGATTTGGAAGTGGAGGGCCTAACGCTTGGGATTATTCAAGCGGGGGCATTTCTTGCAATCGCCCAAGCTGTTTTCAGCTTGATATTTGCGCTGTTCGTAATGGACAAGGCGGGGATGGAGAAGGCCTTTCAAGAGGCGACGTCATCTCAAGATGGTGAGGGTCTTTTCAAAAACCCGGTCTATGCGCGCCTCAGGGAAAGTGTGCAGCGCAAGGCGGCATCCGCAAAGTTGCTGTACAATATTTTCCACCTGCTCCTTCCCATGTGTGTAGGTATTCTTGCCATGCTGTGGAGCTTTCCGGATCTATGCAAGATTGTAGAAAGCTTTCCAGGCGCAGAATTCCGTTTGTGCGAAGATTAAACCGGTCCGGGATTCACAAAACTCCCAAATCGTGATTCTCTTCGATAGACATCGGAGTGATTCGAATGCCTGCCAAAACCGCAAGCCGCCGAACAGTTGTCTTTACCGAGAGCGACGGACGCAAAATTGAAGCTGTCCGATACACCAACCCTGACGGAAGCGCTGGGGGATGGGTGGCTCCTGATTTTCAGGCCGTGAACGTTACACTGGGCCCAGACGTCATCGTGTATCCGGGCGTTTCGATTTCCAGCGGTGCCATCATCACCGGAAAATGCATGATCGTTCCACACTGAGCTGGCGTTCGCTCGCTAGAACACGCGCATGATCTGATCCAGTGGCTTTTTCACCAGAGCGTGTTTGGGCACCATGGCATCGTCGGCTGGATAGCCCGCAACCAGGATCAGGAAGGGTTTTTCCGTTTCCGGACGATCACAAATGCCGTTCAGGAACTTCATCGGGTTGGGCGTGTGGACAAGGGTGGCGAGGCCGGCCTGATGACAGGCGGTCATCAGCATACCCGTGGCGATGCCGACGCTTTCGTTGATGTAGTAGTTCTTGCGGGTTTCTCCCGCTTGCACGCCGCCGCGGCGCTGGGCGAAGATACAGATCAGCCAGGGGGCGATTTCCATATAGGGCTTGTCGGCATCGGTGCCGATCGGCGCGAGCGCATCGAGCCAGTCTTCCCCGGCGCGCCCTGAATAGAACTCACGCTCTTCAGCTTCGGCAGCCTGACGAATTTCGCGCTTTTTCTCCGCGCTGTTCACACAGGCAAAAAACCAGGGCTGGTGATTGGCGCCGGATGGGGCCGACCCGGCGGCGGCGACACAGGCCTCAATGATTTCGCGTGGGACGGGCTTGTCGGAGAAGGCGCGGACGGAACGGCGCGTCGCCAGAGAGTCGTGAAAGGCGCGGGCGCGGTTTCGCATCTCGTCTTCGGGATAAGACGGGAAGCCGCTGAGCGGGACATGGGTCTCGGTACTGGTTTTCATGATGCCCGTGTTAGCAGGATGACGGGCGGACGCAATTCACATCAGCGGGACCGGCGGGCGGCATCAGCGCCGCGCCTTTCGGCCCGCTTCATCCATTTTGAGAGCGTCGCCTCCTTGGCCGTCTTCACCGGTCCGACCTGCAGGATGCGTGCGGGATGTATGCCGACAAATTTCATGACGGGCTTCTGCACCTGTAACTTGGCGGCGCGACCATTGGATAGCCGGTCAAACCAGACCGGCGCGTCGGACGTCATCAGCACGTCGCCCCGTCGTCCGGCCAGCAGGCGATCCCAGAAGGGGTCCTTCTCGTGATATTTCATGGCGAAGCCTGGCAGGAAACTGCGGTCGATCACGCCTTTCATCTTGGCGGGCATCCCGCCCCACCATTGCGGATAGGCCCAACAGACATGATTGGCCCAGAGCAAGTTCTCCCGCCACGCTTCAAGGCATGGCTCAAGGGTCTTGCGGGCGTGATAGCCTTCGGTGAGATCCGGGTCGAAGACCATGTCCGACAGGTTCATGCGCCGGACTTCGGCGCCGTTCGCTTTTGCGCCGCGCTGGTAGGCGTCCGCCATGCCGTGGCTGAGCGATGTAGCGCGTGGATGGCCGACCCAGAGAAAGATGCGTGCTGGCATGAGAGCCCCCCAAATACGATTGAACAATACGTTTATTGTTCAATACGGATCTGATGGCAAGCCCAAACGGTGTGGGGTGCAATTCGTCAGCATGGGGTTCGCCCTGCGTGTCAGCCGCGTTTCAGACTGGCAACGGCATCGGAGACAGGTGTATCGCCATTTGTGAGTTCGATGATCTCATTGGTGATTTCCGGCACGCCGATCAGTTCCGCGAGCGTGGCGGCGACATTGCCGCGCGCGACGTCTCCATAGGTGATCGCGCGGCCCGCCATCACTTTGCCATCGCCGTCATCATCTTTCAGCGTGCCAGGGCGCAGGATGACATAGTCGATCCCGCTCTGGGCGAGGGCCGCATCGGCGCGGCGCTTCATGGCCATATAGTGTTCAAAGTCGTCACTCGTGTCGCGGTCGCGGCCAGCGTCCATGATGACTGAGACGAGATAGATGCGGTTCACGCCTGTGGCGCGCGCCGCCTCGATCAGCTTTTCCGGGCCCTCTCCATCAATCGCGGTCGTCTTGTCCCGGCCGCTGCCGGCGGCGCCTGCGGAGAAGACGGCCGTATCACAGCCGTTCATGGCGCTGGCAAGATCGTCTGCGGTCATGTCGATGATATTGCCGAGAACGGGCTCGACGCCCTGCTTGTGCAGATCATCTGCCTGTTCAGGTTTGCGGTGCAGGCCTTTGACCGTGTGGCCGGCCTCGACGAGTTTCGGGCTCAGGCGGCTGCCGACGCCGCCCGTGGCGCCGATGAGGAAGATATTGGACATGGAAGTCTCCTGTCAGAATGGGTTCGCCAGACCAACAGGACAGACGGGCAGGAGTTCCGGGCGATCACAGCAAGGTGAGGACGCTTAGTCCTCCGGCAAATCCGGCACGCCGACGACGTGGAAACCAGCGTCGACATGGTGGACTTCGCCGGCGACCGAGTGGCCGAGTTCGGAGAGCAGGTAGAGCGCCGCGCCGGCGACGCCTTCCATGCGCGTGTCTTCCTTCAGCAGAGACCAGTCGCGGCCCGTGCCCATCAGGCTCTTGCCGCCGCGAATACCGGCCAGGGAGAGCGTACGCATCGCGCCAGCGGAAATAGCGTTGACGCGGATGCCCTGCGGACCGAGGTCGCGCGCCGCATAGCGGGTTGCGGCTTCGAGCGCGGCCTTGGCGACGCCCATGACATTGTAGGAGGGCACAGTGCGCTCAGCGCCGAGATAGGTCATGCAGATCATCGCGCCCCCATCCGGCATGATCTCGCTGGCGCGGCGGGCACAGTCGATGAAGCTGTAGACCGAAATGTCCATCGCGCGGCGGAAGCCTTCGCGGGTCGTGTTGGCGACCATCGAGCCCTGCAACTCGTCCTTGCCGGCAAAGGCGATGGAGTGGACGAGGAAATCGATCTTGCCCCATTTGGCTTTGATGGTGTCGAACGCGGCATCCATGGACGTATCATCGGTGACGTCGGCCGGGATCATCGTGTCCATGCCGATGGATTCGACCAGCGGGCGCACGCGGCGCTCCAAACTGTCACCCTGATAGGTGAACGCGATCTCGGCGCCCTGGGCGGCCAGCTGGCGCGCAATGCCCCAGGCGATGGAGTTCTGGTTGGCGACGCCCATCACGATGCCGCGCTTACCTTTCATCAGGTCGCCTGCCGGCGGGGTCCAGTCATCAGCCATCGCGGCATCTCCCTTGTTCAAATTTCATCGTGTCATCAGGGCTAGGCAGCCCGCTTGCCCACGTCAAGCAGGCGCAGCGCTAGAGGACGTTCTTCAGGCCGACCTTCATGTCGAGGGCCGTGTAGACATGCTCATCATCGACATAGACGCGGCCATCGGCGATGCCGAGATTGAGCTTGCCGCGGCGCACGCGCTTGATGTCGATGACATAGCGGACGAGCTTCTTGTCGGGCGTGATCTCGCCGGTGAATTTCACTTCGCCGACGCCGAGCGCACGGCCCTTTCCGGGGCTGCCGGACCAGCCGAGCCAGTAGCCGACGGCCTGCCACATGGCATCAAGGCCAAGACAGCCGGGCATGACCGGGTCACCGGGGAAGTGGCATTCGAAGAACCAGAGGTCTGGCGTGATGTCGAGTTCGCCGATCACGCTGCCCTTGCCGAACTGGCCGCCATCCATGGTGATCTCTGTGATCCGGTCCATCATCAGCATGGGCGGGATCGGCAATTGCGCATTGCCCGGGCCAAAATAGCCGCCCGCACCTGACTTCAGCAGGTCTTCCTTGGAGTAGGAGGATTGGGGCGTGTGGTAATCGTGCGGTCCGGACATGGCGGTTCCCTTGTTCAATCAGCGCAAGAGGCTTTACGAGCCTGTGCCGCGCGGCTTGTCAACAGGGAGAGGGTGTCCAGACTGCCCTTGCTTACAGGGTGGCTTCGCTGGTCGTTACGCCCCAGAGGGCGGCAGCCGGGACGAAGCCTTTATAGTTTCCGGCTTCGATGCGGCACCAATTGTCCGCGCATTTGCCGAGCTCCACCAGGACGGTCGCCTCTATGCGGGCGACCTCTGCGCTTTCCGGATCCGGCGCGTGATGCAGGATCGTGTCGGTCTGCACCATGGCCTTGGCTTCCGGTTCCAGCATGCGGGCATGGACCCAGACTTCTGAGCCGGACGGATCCCGTACACGGCGCCAGTTCTGGCTCTCCTTGATGATCAGCAGGGGCAAGCCCTGGCGTTCGTAGCGCCAGAGGATCGGATGATCGCGGCTGGGGCCGGCCCGACCATTCACGGCATTGTATTTCAGGGTCTCGAAGCGCGGGACTTCCTTTCCGGAAAATTTGCTCACGCGCACATAGGTCGGACCCTCAGCCAGTGCCGAAGCGCAAGCAAAGACGAGCCCGGTTAAAATAATGGCTGCCCACTTCATGTGCAGTCTTTTCCCATGTCTGCGAGGGGATAGAATTCCATAGCCGAATGAATCTTGTGTAAAATATGAAGCGTTGGCGTGGTCTAATCCCTCTGCTAAGGCCCGAATGAGAATATTTGCAAAAAGAGTTCCTATGTCCGCGAAGAAGTTGAAAGTCGTTGTCACCCGAAAACTCCCGGCGCCGGTCGAATTGCGCCTCAAGGAATTGTTCGATGCGAGGCTGAACAATGATGATCACCCCTTCACGCAGGAGGAACTGGTCGAGGCGATGCAGACCGCCGACGTGCTGGTACCCACGGTAACTGACAAACTGGACGGCCGGATCATGGCCCGGGCAGGGGACCAGTTGCGCCTGATTGCCCAGTTCGGCGCGGGTGTGGACAATATTGACGTGCAGAGTGCCGTACAGCGCGGCATCACCGTGACCAACACGCCCGGCGTGCTGACCGATGATACGGCGGATGTCGCCATGGCACTGATCCTGTCAGTGCCGCGCCGCCTGTTCGAAGGTGCGCAGATCATGAATACGGGCGGCTTTGACGGCTGGACGCCGACCTGGATGATGGGCCGCCGACTCGCCGGCAAGCGGCTGGGCATCATCGGCATGGGGCGTATCGGTCAAGCGGTTGCCCGCCGCGCAAAAGCCTTTGGCTTGCAGATCCATTATCACAACCGCAAACCGGTCAGCCCGCGCATCGAGGAATTGCTGGAGGCGACTTATTGGGACAGCCTCGACCAGATGCTCGCGCGCATGGACATCGTCTCGGTAAACTGCCCGCACACGCCCGCAACATTCCACCTGATGAATGCCCGCCGGATCGAGCTGATGAAGCCGGAATCCTATATCGTGAATACGGCCCGCGGTGAGGTGATCGATGAGGCAGCGCTGGCCCGCGCGCTGAAGGCGGGCAAGATTGCCGGGGCGGGGCTCGACGTGTTCGAGCGCGAGCCGACAGTGAATGAAGAATTGTTCGGCCTGCCGAATGTCGTTCTGCTGCCGCATATGGGCTCGGCCACGA
This sequence comes from Hyphomonas sp. KY3, assembly GCF_017309975.1. Classification (NCBI taxonomy): domain Bacteria; kingdom Pseudomonadati; phylum Pseudomonadota; class Alphaproteobacteria; order Hyphomonadales; family Hyphomonadaceae; genus Hyphomonas; species Hyphomonas sp. KY3. Next base: position 3,517,349 of record NZ_CP022271.1, on the reverse strand, counting down.
TCGAGGGCCGTACCGAGATGGGCGAGAAGGTCATCATCAACATCAAGACCTTCGCCGACGGCCACCGCCCACCAGACCGCGTAATCCCCGCAATTTTGTAGTTTTGCCTCCATTTCCGGTTGACCTGATTGCGCTGGTTTTCCAGTCTACGGGTCTTCCGGGAGGGCTGATCTGGTGTTGCGTATTCTGGCGGTTTTGGCCGCTTTTTTTGTTTGCGGTCATGCGGTTGCGCAGGAACCCGCTCCTCCAACGCTTGAAGAATTCCTGAGCGATCTGGATTTCTGGAGTCCGGAATTGTCGCCATCTGGCCGGTATATGTCAGGCGTGCGCCGCGTCGACGGCGAGGACTTTCTGGTCCTGCTCGATCTGGATAATCCGGCGCCGACACTCGATGCGACCAATTTGGGGGATTTCTACATTCGCTGGGTCGACTGGATCAGCGATGACCGATTGCTCGTCGCGCTGACAGGATATGTCGACATCCGGTCTGGTCGCAACATGTCTCGCCAGGAATTGCGAGACTGGAACGAGGACAGTCGGACCATTCCTAGATCCTTTTCCCGACTAGCCTCCATTGAGCGTGAAACCGGGAAGACGGTCGCCATGTTCCAGGAAGAGAAAAGCGTGCACCGGAACTTCAGTCTGACCTCGGTAACGGACATGTTGCCGGATGATCCGGACCATATCCTGATGCCTGCGCGCCTGGACGGAGACCTCGACCTGTTCAAGGTAAATGTCACCGATGGTACAGTCGAGCGGATCGCGACAGGAACGAGAAACACCTATGCGTGGTACACAGACAGGAATGGGGAGCCGGCCTTTCGCTTGAATAAAAATGCGCGGGGCACAGTCATTTATATTTATGCGCGCGAAGACCGGAAAAACGGTTCGATCAAATGGCGAAAGATCCGTACGGTACGCCTCAAATCGCGCCAGAATGACGAGGCGGCGCTAGACTTCCAGGTGCTTTATCCCGGTCCTACAGAGACGACTTATTATGTGTCCGCCCGGCCGGATGATGAAGACAAGGCTGGCATCCATCTTTACGATTTCGAGCGGGATGAAATTGTCGAAACTGTGCGTAAACATGAAAAGGTCGATATTGAAGATGGATTCTTCAACACCGAAACTCGAGAATTGGTGGGGGTGTTCTATTATGATGACCGCCTCGTCATTGAGATGGACGATCCCCTGATCCAGAGTCATCTGGATGCGTTGGACACGTATTTCGGGAATGAGGTCAATGTGATCCCGCTCGATTCCAGCGAGGATGGCAAGCGATGGCTGCTCAAGGCCGTCGGGCCGCGTGAACCGGGGTCGTATCATATCTACAATCTGGAAACTGCGGGGGCGACGGAACTCGGTAACCAGCGCAAGCGCCTCAACGATAAGACGTTCGGTGCCACCGATGTTGTGACCTATACCGCGCGCGACGGACTGGAATTGCGTGGATACCTCACCCGTCCTCCGATGGCTGAAGGTGCGCCTCCGCCCCCGCTGGTCGTGATGCCGCATGGTGGTCCGGAAATGCGGGACATGGTCACCTTCGATCAGGACGTGCAAATACTTGTGGCGCGCGGATACCAGGTGTTCCAACCCAATTTCCGTGGCTCTTCCGGCTTCGGGAAGGCGTTTGCTGACATGGGGCGGCGGCAATGGGGGCGGGCCATGCAGACCGATGTGGAAGATGGATTTGACCATCTTGTGGCCGAGGGATTGGCGGAAGCAGACCGCGCGTGCATTTTCGGTTATTCTTATGGTGGGTATGCCGCGATGGCGGCCGCCACGCTGACCCCCGAAAAATATCAATGTGTGATTGCTGCAGCAGGGGTCAGTGACTTACTTGCATTCTTGCGTCGTGAACGACGTGAAGAGGGTAGCAATTCCGAAGCCTATCAGTACTGGGTGGCTCATATTGGCCACCCGGGGCGCGACAAGGAGACCATTAAAGCAGTTTCGCCGGTCGAGCATGCGGGAAATCTGTCACGACCTCTTCTGATCCTGCATGGCAAGGATGATGGTGTGGTAGACTACGAACAAGCCGAACGTATGGACAAGGCCCTACGCAAAGCAGGTAAGTTCTTCCGGCTTGTGACGCTGGAAAACTCCTCTCATTCTTACATGCCTGAAGAAGACGAGCTGACCTACTACACCGAGATCCTCGCCTTTCTGGAGACGCACCTGCCGGTGAATTAGCCAGGCGGCCCTAGTCCAGCGCGCCGATATATGGCAGGCCGCGGTATTTGCCGGCATCGTCCATGCCATAGCCGACCAGGTAGCGGCCCGGCGCATCGATGGCGCAATAGTCGACGCCGTCTGCGCCGCGTGGGGCCCAGGGCTTTTGGGTCAGAGCGCAGGTGATAACTTCCCGCGCGCCCTTGGACAGCAAATGGGTCTTGGCAAAGGCCAGCGTGCGGCCCGTATCGTAGACATCATCCAGAATGATGACGCCCTTGTCCTTCACGGACCGGGCAAGGTCTGCACGCACGACCACGCGACCCGAGCTTTCGCGCGCGTCGCGATAGGATTCCAGCCAGATCACGTCGAGGGTGGGGTGGATATCGCGCCGGGCGAGGGCCTTCATCAGATCCGCCGTGAAGGGTGTGGCCCCGATCAGGATCGAGACAATCGTCCACTCCCCCGTCAGGCGCGGGGCCAGCGTGTCCGCCAGCTTGTCGATCTGGGCCAACAGTTCGTCTTCAGGCACGATTACTTCGATTTTGGGCAGGTCGGTCATTCGGCGGGCGTTTCCGTTTCGGTGGCCATGAGGTCTTCAGTGGTAGGATCCGGGGTATCGTCCCGCGGGGGCATATCGGAAAGATCGACGAATTTGAGTTCGATCTCGAAGCTTTCCATCGGCGCCTGTTCGACGACAACCTGAAACGTTCCCGATTCGCCTGCCGCCAGTTGGTCAGGCCGGATGCGGCCGTACTTGGTGGCAACCACGGCGCCGATTTCGTCTTTCAGGTCGACGCGCACCGCTGGCGTGTCGACGGTAGAGCGCGAAATATTGAGGGCCTTGCCTGCCACAGTGACGACCGGGACCGTGTCATTGAAGGTGCGGCTGCGCTGGATATCTTCGAAGTCGAGCCCGAACCGGTTCACATTGAACCCGATCTGTTTGTAGATGCTGCCCGCCTGCGGCCAGAGCTTCACCACTTCATTGCGGTACATGATGGCCCCAACACCGAGGGAGAAGAACAGGCCTGCGGTGACCAACCAGGAGAGCAAGGCGGCCGTACGGCTCTTGCGACGGCGTTGCTCGCGGACTTTTTCGCGATAAATCTCGTGGGCCGCGGCGGGGGTGCGCCGGACCGTTTCGTCCAGATGTTTTGGTTCAACAAACCAGGATCCGCCACAGGCCGCGCACTTAACAGTGCGTCCGCTTTCACCGATTGTTGAGTCATCGGCGAAATACTGGGTTTCACAATTGGGACAGGTGAGGATCATGTCTTGGTGTTTCCCGCAATTCGCCCCAATAATCCATTCGCCCGCGCACAGGACAGGAGCCTATGACTCTTTCCCGCCACGACCTGTTTGACGATGTTGCCGTACGCCTCGATGGTGTTTCGCTGCGCTATGACTCGTCAGAGGATATCCTTAGCGGGATTGATCTGGTCCTGAAACCCGGATCATTCAGCTTTCTGACGGGTGCCTCTGGCGCAGGCAAGACCAGCTTGCTGAAGCTGCTTTATCTCGCACTGAAACCGACACGGGGCGAAGTTTCCCTGTTTGGCCGCCCGACGAGCCGATTGACGCGAGATCAGCTGTCGGCATTGCGTCGCCGGGTTGGCGTTGTCTTCCAGGAGTTTCGCCTGCTGGACCATTTGACCGCATATGAGAATGTTGCGCTGCCGCTGCGGGTGTTGGGCCGGAAAGAGTCGACCTATCGCAGCGATGTCGAGGAATTGCTGGCCTGGGTCGGGCTTGGCGAGCGGATGCATGCGCGGCCGACCACGCTTTCGGGCGGCGAACAGCAGCGCGTGGCCATCGCCCGCGCCGTGGTGACCCAGCCGGACATCCTGATTGCGGACGAGCCGACGGGCAATGTCGACCCGGAGATGGGCTCGCGCCTGATGCGGCTGTTCCTTGAGCTGAACAAGCGCCGGGCTACGACGGTGATTATCGCGACCCACGATCTGGGACTGGTGCGGCAGGTCGAGGCGCCGGTGTTTCGCCTGCAGCACGGCCTGCTGGTACAGGATGTGGAATATGGGCCGGCCGCACGACGGCGGACAGACCTTTCGAAGGCGGTGGAATAGGCATGGCGAAGGAAACTCCTCTCCTGCCGCTTGAGGACGCGCGCGAAATGGCCCTGTTCTTTGTGGTTGGGGCACTGTGTTTTCTTGCGGCGCTGGCGACGCTGTCAGCGAAGTCGACCTATGGCGCGGCGCGCAGCTGGACGGCAGAAGTCGAAGGCGAGCTGACCGTGTCGCTGCCGGATGCTGACCGGCGTGGCGCAGAAGCCGCGCGAAAGCTGATTGAGTCGACCGACGGCATTCGTGAAGCGCGTTTGTTGTCGAAAGCGGAAATTGATGCGCTGCTGGAGCCGAATTTTGGTAGCCGGGGCTTGCCGGAAAGCCTGCCCCTGCCACAGCTGATCGCGGTCACCGCCGAGCCGGATGTGGAGTTTATCGGGCCAACTCTGGAGCGCCGCCTCACCGAGGCGGGATTTGTAAACGCTGTGGACGAGCATGCCGATTGGGCCGGAGATGTTCGACGCATGCTGGCGATTGCCCGGCTGGTGGCGCTGACGGCTGTCGCGCTTCTGGCATCAACGGCGGTCGCCGTGATCGCCTTTGCAACACATGCCGCGTTGCTGGCGCGTCGGGATATTGTCGATGTGCTGCATCTGGCAGGCGCGCGGGATCGGTACATTGCCGGCCTGTTCGAGCGACGCTTCTGGTTGCTCGGCATTCGGGCAGGAGCAGTAGGAGCCTTGCTCGCCCTCGGCGCGGCAGCGGCGATGATATTCGCGGTCCATTCCAGCGGCGCGCGAACCGGCTTGCTGCCTGAGCTGAGCCTGGATTTCCTGGACCTGATCATTCTGATCATCACCCCGCTGATTGCGGGACTTGCTGCGCGCCTTGCAGCACGTGTAACTGTCATCCGTTCTCTGAAGAGTGTCATGTGAGCGGTGAAAAACGACTGAAGAAACGACGCATCGGCGTGGTGCCGGCGATCGGAGTGGCGGTGTTGCTGTTGGCGGCGCTGGACTTTGTGCTGTTTGCGAACCGCGCCGCGAAGGCTGACCATTCACCAGAAGTCACTGGCGATGCGATCGTGGCGCTGACAGGAGGGTCCGGCCTGCGCATTGCTGCGGGCGTGGAACTGGTAATGCAGGGGCGTGGCGCACGGTTGCTCATTTCCGGCGTGAACCCGGATGTGCCTGTGGAAGATTTGATCACTCTGGCGGGGGGCGCCGCTGATGTGTGGGCGTGCTGCGTGGATATTGGCTATGTTGCTGAATCTACGCGGGGCAATGCCGAGGAAACCGCTGCCTGGGCATATGAGCGCGACTACAAGAAGCTGATCATCGTGACATCTGATTATCACATGCCGCGCAGCCTGATCGTGCTGAAAAAGTCGATGCCCGATATCGAGTTGGTCGCGTGGCCTGTGCGCACGGTGAATGATCCCGCTTCAATTTGGAGCGATCCTGATTCCTTTCGGGGCGTATTCCTCGAATGGGCCAAGTGGCGCGTGACGACCTTCGAATGACCGGTTATCTGGTAGTCCAATGATGATGTTTCGTTCGATCCTGTTCGTAATCTGGATGTACGGGCTGATGGCCGTTCTGGGCCTGCTGGCCCTTCCGGCATTGCTGTTGCCGAAATCGGTGACGTTCTGGGCGATCAGCCTGTATGCGCGCGGCCTGATTTGGGGGCTGAAAGTGTTTTGCGGCATCAGCGTGGAAATACGCGGCCGCCAGAACATGCCGCGTGGTACGGTGCTTTATGCGGGCAAGCACAATTGCATGTTGGACGTGTTCATTCCTTTCCTCGTGATGCCTGCACCGGCGATCATCCTGAAACAGGAATTGATGTGGTATCCGTTCCTTGGCTGGTACGCGCTGAAGGCGGCGATGATCCCGATTGACCGAGCGGGGAATACGAGAACGCTGAAGAAGATGGTCGCAGCTGCAAGGGAGCGCGCCGACGATGGTCGCCAGATCGTGATCTTCCCGGAAGGGACACGCACGGTGCCAGGGGCCGAGCCTGCCTACCATGCGGCCGGTATTTCGGCGCTCGCCAAGGGTATTGAGGCGCCCATCCTGCCGGTGGCGACAAATGCTGGCCTGTGTTGGCCGGGTCGGGGAGTGAAGCGCAGCAAGGGGACGATCATCTACGAGATCCTGCCGCCCATTCCGGCGGGCCTGCCACGCAAGGAATTGATGAGCCGGCTGCAATCGGAACTCGAGACCGCATCAGACGCTCTTGTTGCCGAGGGCCGTACCGTGCAGGGTCGCCTCGCCCACTAACTCGCTTCAGGACACGTCTATGGTCGAGCCCTCCACCTCTCGGAAAAAATCTCGGTTCTGGCTCTATGCGCCATTTGTCCTGCTGCTGATCCTCGTCGGCGCATGGACAGCCTATTGGTTCATAGCGAAAGACCAACTCGACAAGGGCATTGATGAATGGATAGCGGCAGAACGTGCCAATGGCGCTGAGCTTGAATATTCCTCCAAGTCGTTGGGCGGGTTTCCCTATCGGTTCGAGCTGGTCGTGAACGATCCGGTCTACCAGCCGGCCGGTGCGCCCCGCTGGGAAGGTGAGCAATTGCGCCTCGTCATGCAGCCCTGGAACTGGCAGCATGTCATCGCCTATTCGCCGGGTCGGAACCTGCTAACGGAGGCAGGCGGGCTTCGTCAGACCGTGACACTGGACAAGACATCCGCCGCCAGCCTCTCCTGGAACAGCGACACGATTGAGCGCATCGGCCTGCAAATGGGCAATGCGACGGCGCTGATCGATGGCGAGACCTATGCGACAACCGGGTTTTCCCTGAACCTGAAACCGCGTGAAGGCGCAGAAGATGATTTGATGATCGCCCTGCAATGGGACCGGCTGACCATCAATGCAGCCCCGCAAGGCGCAGAGTTTCTTGGCGACACGATCGGACCTTCACGTCTGATCGGCGAAGTGCGCAGCTTCTTTCCGGCCTGGATTCGCAGCGGCGGCAATCCGGAACGCTTCCATCGCGCGCTCGTGCAGGAAGATGGCGCAGTCGAAATTGCGCAAGGTCTGCTTGATTGGGGCCCGCTGGATCTCGGCGTAAAGGGCGACATCAAGTTTGATGACGGCCTGGCGCATGGCTCTCTGGGCATGCGGATAGAAAGTGCGGACGAGTTGCGCGACGCGCTGGATGCCTCCGGCCAGTTGGGACAGCAGGAAAATGCCATGCTGACCATGCTGGAAACCTCATCTGCGGATGGTGGCTTCCTGACCTTCACCATCAAGGACAGTGAAGTGAGGATGGGTCTGATCCCGGTCGGCACACTGCCAGAGCCGGGCTATTGACGGCGCCCTCGCGGCGGGTGCTGAGCGCGGCCTGCGAGACACTGGCCGCTGCAGACCCCGCATTGGCGAGAGCCTATGACGAACTGGGTATTCCGGAATGGCGGGTGGGCGAACCCTGCTATGCGGCGCTCTGTCGGCTGATTTCCTATCAACAACTCTCTACTACGGCTGCCGGCAGAATCTGGGAACGCACCCAGGCGATGTTTGGCGAAGTGACGCCGGTGGCTGTTCTGGCTGCGGATCCCGAAGATATTCGGGCGTGTGGCATGTCCCGCCCCAAGGTTCAGCACATGATCTCGATTGCCGAGGCGATGACCACAGGCAGGCTCGACCTTGAGCGTGTTTGCACTTCTGATCTGGATGTTGCGCGCAAGGAATTGATCTCGGTGAAGGGAATCGGCCCGTGGACTGCGGAATTGTTCCTGCTCTATTCGGTCGGCGCGACGGACGCTTTCCCGGTGGGTGATGTTGGCTTGATGGAGGCGCACAAGCTGCTTCTGGAGGTCGAAACCCGTATGGAAATCAAGGAATTCACTGCGCATGCCGAGTGCTGGCGACCCTATCGCGGCGTGGCGGCACATCTGCTCTGGGGCTGGATCAACGACCGGCGCGCCAAGGCGGCCCAGCCGAGCCCTCAGGCCTGACCATCTGGACAGCGTTGCAAAACGCCGCAACTGTCATAATCTCATTATGTGAATCACCTAAAGCAGGGGCGAGACGAAAAGGAGCTACGCCTTCAGTCGGTTCAAACAGACATATCTTCTCAGTGTCATGGAGGTGACCCATGGCTGAGATCATTTCGGCCCCCCCGAGCGGCCGGCCCGCTCTCGTATTGAACGCTGATTTTCGGCCGCTCTCTTATTATCCCCTTTCTTTGTGGCCCTGGCAGGAAGTGGTGAAAGCCGTGTTCCTCGACCGTGTCGATATCATCGCGGAATATGATTATGTCGTCCGCAGCCCGAGCACGGAGTTCCGCCTGCCCAGCGTGATCGCGCTAAGGGATTTTGTCCGGCAGGATCGCCCGCCGGCTTTTACCCGCTTTAATGTCTTCCTGCGCGATGGTTTCGAGTGCGCCTATTGCGGCACGTCGGAGCATCTGACCTTCGACCATGTCATTCCGCGCTCCAAGGGCGGTCGGACAACATGGGAAAACATCGTCGCCGCCTGCAGCCCCTGCAATCTTCGCAAAGGCGGAAAACTGCTCAAGCATACCGACATGCAGCTGATGCGGCGCCCGGCGCGGCCAAACAACTACCAGCTTCAGGAGATTGGCCGAAAATTCCCGCCCAACCACCTGCATGAGACCTGGATGGATTATCTCTATTGGGACATCGAACTGGAAGGCTGATCGAAGGGGTTAGTGCCAGTCATAGGCAAGGCGCGCCTGTTCGATATGGTCGAGCTTTGCGTGCAAAGCTGACCAGTCGTCCGACTCGGCAATGGGCGCCCAGACCGCCTCGACTTCATCGATCACCAGGCTGACCGGGGCAGGGGCCTGGAAGTAGGCGTGCTGAAGGCGTTCGGGCCGGACCGGGCTACGAGCGACCAGCGCGTCCCGCACAGGCGAAAACCGGTCTTCCTTATAGAGCGCAGCCTTGGGGGAGGCGTCGGCCCGCGAGGTGCTTTCATGCCCGCCAAACCAGTCAAAGAAGGTTTGCGGCCAGCTCGCACCTGTCTCGGTCATCCACGCGTAGAATGCCTGCAGGAACTCCGTATCCGCATCAGGATCACCGAATGGTGCAATGCCGAGCATGGCATGAGTGTGAGAAATGAAGCTTTCCTGATAGGCGCGTTCATAAGGCTTGAGACCAGTGGCGAGGTCTTCCGCCCCAGCGAGGGGCAAGAGGGCGGAGGCGAGTTGTTGGAGTGCCCATCCACCCTGCAGGGGTTGGCGCCCGAAACGGTATAGACCCTGCTGGTCGAAATAGGCGGCGGTGAAGTTCGGATCGGAAATCGGCAGGAACCGCCACGGACCGAAATCGAATGTCTCGCCTGTAATATTGAAATTGTCCGTGTTCATTACGCCATGCACGAAACCAGCGGTCATCCATTGCCCGATCATGTGACCGGTCGCGGACGCTATGGCCGAGAGCATGTTTACCGTCTTGCGACTGACATCCTCATCCTTCGCCAGAGGATGGAAGTTCGTCACCACATAGTCGACGAGCCGGGCGAGATCATCTGGCTGTTCGAGATAGGCGAGGCGCTGGAAGCTGCCGAAGCGGATGTGACTGTGTGACAGGCGAGTGAGTACGGCAGAGCGAGTCGGGGAGGGTTCATCGTTCCGGGCCAGCTGTTCGCCGGTCTCTATCAGGGCGAACGGCTTGGACGTGTTTACGCCAAGGGCTTCGAGGTAATTCGCGGCAAGAATCTCGCGCACGCCACCCTTGAGCGTCAGGCGGCCATCGCCTTGGCGACTCCATGGCGTCTGACCAGAGCCCTTCGTACCTAGATCGAGCAGGCGTGAGCCCGTGTCGCGGACCTGTGCAAACAGGAAGCCGCGTCCATCGCCCAGTTGCGGATTGTAGGTGCCGAACTGGTGGCCATGATAGCGCAGGGCGAGGGGCTGTTGCAGATTTTCGGGCAGGGGCGTGAACTGGCCGAAATGGGTGGCTTGATCAGCAGCATCCAGATCGCCCAGACCTACCTCGTTAGCCCAACGCGTGTTCCAGTACCGTACTGAATGTTTCGGGAAATCCGCAGAATCGACGGGATCGCCTATAAAGTTGGCTATGGCGAGAATGGGGGGTGTCTGGGTCATGCGCTCTCACATAGGGCCTGAATGAAGAAAGGGCGACCCGCCGGGCCGCCCTTTCCGAAAAGATTGAGAAGAACTGATCCTAGTATTCGTAGGTCAGTTCGAGGCCAACAAGGCGACCTTTCTTGAGCGGGGAGAACGTACCACCGGCCGGAAGGGCCTGGTAAGTATAGTTCACACCGGTCGAGAGCGGGCCCGGGAAGGGCAGCTGGGTGTCGTTACCCGCCTGAACTTCGTCGAGCAGGTTCTTGCCGTAGATCGATGCAGCAAGGCCGTCGACAGGCGTTTCCCAGGTCAGGTTCGCGTCCAGCATGTTGGCGGACTGAACCCAGCCGAAGTTGCTGTCTGTATACGCGATGCGATCGCGATACTGGTAGTTCACCTGGCCGATGAGCGCACCGGAATCACCCAGATCGACATCCTTGATCAGGCCAACGCCCCAAGTTGCCTGTGGCACGCGTGGGAGGTCGAGTGCGAGATCGCTGTCACCAACAACACCGTCCGCATCGAGATCGAAGAACACGTCATCATAGGACGCATCGATCATGCCGACATTGAACGTGGCGAGCCAGGAGTCTGCGAAGGCAACTCGGCCATCCACTTCAACGCCCGTGATGGACGCATCGGCAGTGTTGATGATGTTCTGGACCACGCCGGATGAACCAGCGGTGTTGACCTCACGCTGCATGTTCTGGATTTCCGTGTGGAACACGGCACCGTTGACCTGGATACGACCGTCTTCACTGCTGGTCTTGAAACCAGCTTCGAAGGCGTCGACTTCTTCCTCATCAAATCCGAAATCGCCGGTCTCGGCCACGAACTGGTAGAAGATCGGGATATCGGTGATCCGGAAGTTGTAACCACCGGAGCGGAAGCCTTTGGTGTAGTGACCATAGGTCTGCAGATTGTCGTTCCAGAAATACTGCACGCCGACTTTCGGTGTCCAGTTCGACCATTCATTGCTGTCGCTGAAACCGTTCGGCTCCTGTGCGGCCCCGCCGGTGATCAAGGAGATCAGCGCGTTGGTGCCATCCGGCGAACAGGTGCCGCTGACGACAGAACATTCGCCGCGTGGGCGGATGTAGACGACGTCTGCGTCTTTCTCTTCGTTGGAATAGCGAAGGCCGACAGTACCAACCAGCTTGTCCGTGAAGGCGTAATCGACGTTGGCGAATGCGCCCCAGACCGTGTGATCCTGACGTCCACCACCATAGAAGCCCCACGGAATCGATGCCGGCAGGGTTGCCGGGCGGGTCGTCGGCAGGTTGCGTGTTTCAGTGTAGGCGATTTCCTGTTCGAAATAGTACAGGCCTGTCGTCACGTCTGCTTTGCCGAACGTACCGGCGTAACGCAGTTCGTCAGAGATCTGCTCCTGTGTCAGCTCTGCACCGGAGTGGAAGAGCGTGAACGGGGTCGCGTCAATATCGCCAACTGACTGCGAGTCGTAGTCACGATAGCCAATGATGTTGGTGATCCGGCCGTTGCCGAAATCGACATCATAGTCGGTGCGAAGGGAGCCGAAGATGGTTTCGGATTCTGCCAGACCTGGCTCGTTGATCGAGAAATCAAACGTGTCACGGTCGAAATAGGACCGGTTTTGGCCAGACGGGCCGTCGCCACGGCTGTCTGTGTATTCGATCTTGCCGAGGAAGGAGAGACGCTCGGTTGGCGTGAATTCCAGCGCGCCGCGATAGGTCGCGGTCTGGAGTTCGCCGTGATTGTCACCATTGTACTGGTTCTCGAAGTAGCCGGCATCGCTCGTATAGGAAGCGCCGATCTTGCCGTTCAGCACGCCTTCAATCAGCGGGCCGGAGACATAACCCTGCACAGTGGCGCTGGCGCCACCACGGTCTTCATCCACAGGGCCATCGACCTTGGCACCGAGCTTGTAGGTGAATTCGTCGGTCGGATTGCCTGAGTTGATGACAACCGCACCACCTGTTGTGTTGCGTCCGAAGAGCAGGCCCTGAGGACCGCGCAGGATCTCGATGCTGTCCACGTCGAACAGGTCGACGACAACGCCGCTGTTCACGCCGAGGTAGACACCGTCAACGAAGACACCGACGGCCGGATCGATCGATGGGATGGACGAGTTCACGCCAAGACCACGAATGGCGAAGTTCGCCGTGCCGCGTGACGTGCCCACATCATCCAGCGAAACGTTCGGGGATGAGTAAGACAGGCTTTCCAGCGTTGTGACGTTCAGCGCGTCAAGTGTGTCGGAGTTGAAGGCCGTCACCGCGACGGGCACGTCCTGAACATTCTCGACATCTTTTTTCTTCGTGGCGGTCACGGTGACCGTTCCAAGCACGCGATCGATTGCCGATTCGCGCTCGGTTTCGGCTTCCTGAGCCTGAGCATTGGTCGCAATTAGAAGGACGGCAGAAGCCGTCGCAAACAACGATTGTTTGAGATGCATAGCAGTTTCCTGATTGTAATATTTTAGTTCCGGGAGGGTATTTCGGAGCCCGCTCTTGGTGGCGGGTACGATTAAAAATAATCGTTATTTCGATAGATTCAGCCTCAAATAACGAGACTGTCGGGGATTGTTTTTTACTGTAACATTTGCGCCACAATCGGGCCGTTTCCGACCTAATTTGTTCAGAAATTGTGCAGGTCTGGATTACACGCCAAACATAGACAACGTTGTAATATGAGCTTCCTCAAAGGAAGGCGCGTCGATTTGTTGCGCCGCACAACAAAATTACCCTGTTTCCGTCCGGAAGCGAGCATATGCTGCCTGTGAGTGAGACATGAGCCGGACACCAGATCCGGTCGCTCACACCACGGGAGGAAGTATATGAAACACCAAATGAAAATGTGGATAAGTGCGTCTTGCGTTGCGCTGGCAGTCGGTATGCCCGCTGTCGCGCAGGAGGAAGACGGAAGCGAGCTGCGCCAGTCGACTGTCACCGTTACTGGCTCGCTGATCGCGGGTACGCCAGAAGATGCCGCGCTGCCAGTCGACGTGCTGACCGCCGCTGAATTGAAGCTTGAGGGTTCGCCATCGATAACGGAGCTGATCCGGAATCTCGGCGTGTCGTCAGGTGTTGATGGACAGACCAACCAGTTCGCCTCGAACGGCCTGGAAGGTACGTCCAACGTCAACCTCCGCGGGCTTGGCCCAGCCAGGACATTGGTCCTGATCAACGGACGCCGCCAGACCTATCACCCCTATTCGATTGGGGAGCAGGCGCAGCTCTTCGTGGATACCAATATGATCCCGAGCGCCGCTGTCGGCCGGATCGAAGTCCTGAAAGACGGCGCGGCCGCAATCTACGGATCTGATGCCATTGCCGGTGTTGTGAACTTTATCACGCGGTCCGACCTCGATGGTTTTGAAGTCGGCGGGGATTACTCGCAGTTCGACGGTACGGACGGCGACTACAACATCAATGCCGCCTACGGCATGCAGGGCGGAAGCTGGAACTGGGTGACGTCGGTCGGCTACAACTCACGTAGCGAAGTGCCGCTGCTCGAAAAAGACTGGGCGATCCTTCCTTTCGCCGATAATCCGGTCGGTGGTTGGTCGTCCCTGTCGAATCCAGGACGCTATGTGCCGCTTGGTATTCGCCCTGATTTGGGAGGCGCTCTCGGTCCGCTTGCGGCAAACGTGAATGACAATGGCTGTGAACCCCTCGGCGGTGTGTTGGCACCGACCTGCCGATTCCAGTTTACGCAGTATGACAATCTGGTTGAGGAAGAAGAGCGCTACCAGATCTTTTCTGAATACAACCGGACCTTCGAGAATGGCGTCGATCTTCATCTGGAAGCGCTTTACGGCTATAGCGACGTGCCGTCCTGGAAGACGTCTCCTTCATATCCGCCCCAGGAACTGGCCACACAAGTGGTGCCCGCTTCCAATCCCGGTTTCCAGCAATACATGGCTGACAATCCGGGTGATTTCCCTGCAGGCACACTGGCTGCACTCTATATTGGACGGTCCTTTGGCTGGGGCGGCTACCCTGGCACCGGCGGAGCTCAGGAGGGCTTCCGGACCTATAAGAGCCACCGTCTTGCAGGTGACCTGACGGGTCAGTTCGAGAACGGCCTGACATGGGACACAGCGCTCAGCTATTCCTCAACCGAGGGTGAGCGGCTGACGAACGATACCTACATTCTCGGCTTTACGGCCGCACTGAATGGCTATGGTGTCTGTACAGATCCTGTAACCGGGAATGATCCGGCGACTGGTAGCCAGCCTTTTGCCGCCGGCTACACCGGATCCCTCGTAGCGGGCGCTGGAAGCTGTGAATACTACAATCCCTTTTCCAACGCTATTCCTTCAAGCGGCGTAACAGGTGCGGCCAATCCGAACTATGTTCCGGGCCTCGAAAATTCCGCGACGTTGGCCGACTGGCTGACGGACGGAAACAGCACGACCGTCACAACCGATCTGTTGGTATGGGACGCGTCTGTTTCGGGTCTGAGCGGTGTTCAGGCGGCAGGTGGTGAAATCGGCTGGGCTGTCGGCGCGCAAGTACGCCGGGAAAGCTACAAGGTCGAGCCGACTGCATTGACCGACCTGACGGTTACGCCCGGACCGGGCGGCACGGGCCCTTATTCGTTCCTGGCGGGGACTACGCCAGCAGACGAAGACCAGACCATCTACGCGATCTTTGGCGAATTGCAGGTGCCGCTCTATGACGACATCGATATGCAGGTCGCCATGCGGTACGAGGATTATGGCGGTGATGTCGGATCCACCTTCGACCCGAAGGTTGCGATCAAGTGGCAGGCCAACGACAACCTCGCTCTGCGCGGATCGGCTCAGACGTCGTTCCGTGGACCAACCCTCAACCAGTTGAGCGGTGCGGTGACCACGCTGCAATTCGTGGCGCCGACCTCCGCCTTCAAGGCAGTTGACCAGTTTGGTAACGGTGCACTGAGCCCGGAATCGGCGTTCAGCTTCAATGTGGGGGCGCTCTTCGACAATCAGAACGGCTTCTCCGCGTCGCTTGACTACTACAATTTCGACTTCTCTGATCCGATCATTGTGGAAGATCAGGCGTCTATTGTGAGCGCTGCAGTTGCGGCTATTGGGGCAGGTGATACTGAGAATCCGATCCTCTCACGGATCACATTCCAGGATCCGGCCAATCCGGCCGCGTCCGGAATTGCTCGTATCGAGACCAATGTCGTGAATGGTCCGGACATCAAGACGTCCGGCGTCGATGTTCGCGCCGAGCAGGTCTGGGACATGGACAATTCGGCAGCCTTCACCCTTGGTGGCGAAGCGACTTACATCATCGAGTATGATGTCGACGATTTCGAAATCGAAGGCGTGATGATTGCTGGTGGTGATCGGGTTGGCCAATTCAACCGGTCGAACTTCTCCCGCTCGCTGCCGCAGCTCAAAGCCAACATCTTTGGCAACTATGAGCTCGGTGATCACAACTTCCGCGCTGTGATGCGTTACATCGATGCATATGACGATGAGCGTGGCGACCTGACTGGCAACAACACGACGGAGATCGATAGCCAGACGACATTCGATCTGTACTACACTTGGCAGTCGACCGCTTGGGACCTTGACCTTGGTCTGTCAGTGGTCAACGTGACGGATGAAGATCCGCCATTTGCACAGTTCGATCTGAACTATGATCCCTATACCCACAATCCGTTTGGCCGCACATTCAAGATCAGTGTGACCAAGCGTTTCGGCGGCAGCAACTGATTGCCATCGAATGCAGCACTGGGGGCGGCCTTTGGGTCGCCCCCTTTTTTATGTCGGGTTGTCAGATGGCGCCAAGTGCCCGGCCAGCTTCAACGCCGGCATCGCGGATCGCAACGCGCACGGCATCTGACAGGGCGGTCATATTCATGAAGCCATGTACCATGCCCGGGTGTTCGCGCACGCTGACGCGCACGCCAAAACTCGCCATCTTGTCGGCATAGGCGAGGCCTTCATCCTTGAGCGGGTCCCAGCCGCATAGCACGAAGTGCGCCGGCGGAAGGCCCTTGAACGCATTTGGTTCTGCGAAGAGCGGCGAGACACGCGGATCCATTCGTTCGGCATCATTCCCGATATAGGCATCGCGGAAGTACTCGAACAGATTGGCCGATATGAAGAAGCCACCTTCCTGAAAGCTCATCTTCTTCGTCCGGATGTCCACAAACTGAACAAGCGGATAGAGCAACAGCTGGAAGGCAGGGCCCTTTTGGCCCGTCCGCAACAATTCCTGAGCCAGAAAGGCTGACAGGTTTCCACCAGCGCTGTCGCCGCTGACCGCCAACCGGTCCGGATCAACCCCGCACGTTTCGGCATGGGTGGTGATCCAGTTCCATGCGGCGAGGGCGTCTTCATGGGCCGCAGGAAATTTGTGCTCCGGCGCGAGCCGATAGTCGACCGCGATCACCCTGGAGCGCGCGCCTTCGGCCAGCCGTTTGCAGATCATGTCATGGCTGTCCAGGTCACCGAGCACAAAGCCGCCGCCATGAAAGAAGATGATTCCCGGACCGGGCGGAATGCCCGCGCCGAGGGGGGTGTAGATGCGTGCCTTCATCGGCCCGCCGGGGCCGGGAATGGTGATTAGCGAGATATTTGCCATTTCCGGGGCGTCACGCTCGATCGCGCGACTGGCGACATAGAATTGCTGGCGCAGACGATCGACCGAGCCTTTCCAGTCAACGGCGGAAAAGTCCGGCATCTGGAATTTGTCCATGAATTGGCGGAAGGTATCATCGAAGCCCATGACAGGCTAAATGGGGGTAAATTCCGGCCTTGTGAAGACGGCAATACGCCGCCAAGATGACCATATGAAAACCGTTGACGTCTTTTGGTCGTTTCGTTCGCCCTATTCCTATCTCGCGACCAAGCGCCTTCGCAGCATGAGCAATGTCTGGGATGTGCGGGTGGGTCCTCGTCCAGTCTATCCGATTGCCATTCGAACCCCGGAATTCTTCTCCGAAATACGGCCGCAATGGGTGCCCTATCTGATGAGGGATATTGTCCGCCTGTCGCAATATCTGGGGCTACCGCTCGGAGCGCTCAATCCGGATCCCGTCGTCATGAACATGATGACCCGCGAGATTTCACCGGACCAGCCGCATATTGGACGGCTGACCCGTATGGGCATTCTTGCATGTGAGGTTGGCGACGCCGAGGGGTGGGCCTTTATGGATGAAGTCTCCAGCCTGATCTGGTCAGGAGGGGCTTGGACCGAAGGGACCGCTCTGGCTGAAGCTGCGGCGCGTGCAGGGTTTGACCTCGCTGATCTAGACTCTCGGCAAGAAGCCGAGAAGGATCGGCTCGAAGCTTTGATTGCCGAGAACCAGGCTGCTCAGGACCCGCATCATTGGGGTGTGCCGCTGATGGTGCTCGAAGGGGAGGCCTTCTTCGGTCAGGACCGTCTGGATGTGCTGGAATGGCGACTGGAACAGTCTGGCGTGCAGCGCCTGTAGTTTAGAAGCTCGACAAGTTCTTTAACTGGCTGAGGTCTCCGCCGCTGAAATCTGCAGAACGAACCATTTCAGCGAATGCGCGGCCCTTGGTCCCTTGGGGCAGGGTTTTCAGCGCGGTTACGGCGGTCGCGCCCAATTGGCACATATCGAGGGAAGCCAGCGCCGATTTCGACGGTCCTTCCGGTCCGGAGGCCAGCAGGAGTGGCATAATTTGTGGATCCGACATCAGGGACATCGCGACGCCCTGAAGTGCCGCTTCATCGCGAGACGTCAAGTTGCCGTGCTTTACGGGACGCGTTTGGGCGTCTTCGATGGCCACAAGCGCTATACTGATTGACGCAAAAGAATAGTCGGTCAGTTCGGAGCCAAGATCTGCGAGGTCGGATGCGGCGGCCATCTGACCCGACAGGCCTGACGCTGTGTTGAAGTCCTGATATCGGCTGCCTGCACACCAGCGATGCTTGGAACGCGAAGCGCTTTTGAGCTGTGACCGGGTCATATCCAGCCAGTCATCGACATGGCGCATATCAGCCTTTGCCAGGTCTGACTTGTGCCGGGCCAAAACCTTGCCAGCCTCTTCAATGGCAATTTTTGTATGATCGTATGCGTTGGCTTTGGCGAGCCGCCGATCCAGACTTGCGCGTGCCGCGGGATCGACGCGGCTGAGGGCGGACAGGAATGACTTGGCCGATTTTCCCGAGAACTCCGGATATTCCATTTCTGTTGTGCTGGCAGCGTCTTGCGCCTGGGCAAGTGTGTGAGCGCTTCCCGGCGCAGCACGGTTCGCTGAATGAGGGAGGTTGAGCACAGCGAAGAATGCGCCTGCCACAACGGTCAGGGTGATCGCTCCGAAAACAAGCGTGTTTCCGCCTGATGATTTTTCCCTGCCTCGCGCGTCAAACGTCATTATACGTCCCCCGATACAACATAGGTTATATCGGGAAAATACTGACAAAGACTTATCGAGACTGAAAAACCCTGTTGCTTCAAAGACTTCGCGATCAGGTCGCGTCAGAAGTATCTCAGGCTTCGGCCCGTACTGCAGCGACCACTAGCGAAAGCGCACGGTGCATCAATTCGTCATCCAGGGCCTCAGCCATGACCCGGATCAGGGGTTCCGTGCCCGATTTGCGTACAACCATCCGGCCGCGCTCGCCCAACAGCTCGTCCGCTTGCGTCAGGGCATCGCCCACACCTGCGCTTTCAAGGGGATTGGAGCCATTGAAGGGAATGTTGACCAATTCCTGTGGTGCAGGCTCAAAGACCCGCATGATACTGGAAGCGGGCAGATCACTGGAGGCGAGCGTCTTCAGCACCTGAAGTGCCGCCAGCAGGCCGTCGCCTGTGGTAGAGACGTCGGACAGGATGATATGGCCGGACTGTTCGCCGCCCAGATTGAAACCATGTTGGCGCATATGTTCGCCGACATAGCGATCGCCCACTTTGGTACGGGCGAGGGTGAGATCCAGTCCCTTAAGATATTCGGCAAGCCCCATGTTCGACATGATTGTGGCGACCATGCCACCCCCTTTGAGACGGTTGGCGCGATGCAGTTCGCCCGCGATGAGCGCCATGACCTGATCGCCATCCACTTCTTCACCCAACTCATCAATCACGATAACGCGGTCAGCATCGCCATCGAAGGCGATACCAATGTCCGCACCCGTCTCAGTGACGGTAGACTTCAGCAGGCCGGTGGCTGTGGAGCCGACCCCTGCATTTATGTTCAGCCCATCGGGCGTGTCGCCAATGATTGTTACGTCGGCGCCCAGTTGGCGCAGTGCCGCCGGGCCAACTTCGTAAGCCGCGCCATGCGCGCAATCCAGGACGATCTTCAGGCCAGAGAAATCAATGTCCGTGCCCACCGTTTCAAGGCAGCGTTCCAGGTAGAGAGTGGTTGTGCCCTTCATGCGATGTGGCGTTGAAATGGCGGGTGGCGGGGCGAAGTCGCCTTCAAAGGCTGATGCCATGGCGGCTTCCAGAGCCTCTTCTTCGGCGTCCGTAAGCTTGATCCCAGCGGGACTGAACAGTTTGATCCCGTTATCGTCTGATTTGTTATGTGAAGCCGAGACCATCAGACCGAGGGCGGCCCCGGTCTCGCGTGTCATCAAGGCGACGGTAGGAGTGGGGACAATGCCCAGCAGCACGGGTTTGAGCCCCATACTGCTCAGGCCTGCAATCAAGGCTGCTTCAATCATCTGGCCTGAGCGGCGTGTGTCACGACCAATGACGACTTCACGACCGCCATTCGGGGCAAAAGTGCGGGCTGCAGCAATCGCAAGCCGCAAAGCGGATTCTGCGGTCATGGGCGGTGTGTTCACGCGCCCGCGTATGCCATCGGTTCCAAAATACTGTCGTGCCATGATCCAAATCCTTCGCCCGCGATTCTGGCAGGTCTGACGAGAAAAATCGAGATCGGTCCTCAGGCGGGGGTGACGTCGCCATATACGATGAAATGCGGATTATCGTACCCTCGACCGGTCTTGCCATAGAGCAAGGGTGTACTTTCTTCCGTCAGGACGCGGCCACCCGCAGCTTCCACAACAGCATGGCCGGCTGCGGTGTCCCATTCCATGGTGCGACCCATGCGGGGATAGAGGTCAGCTTCTCCTGCTGCTATCAGGCAGAACTTCAGCGAAGAGCCTGCACCCACCGTTTCGGCCACATTGAACTTGCTGAGCCATTCATTCGTTTCAGGTGAGCGGTGGGATTTGGACGCCACAGCGGTCAGGCCAACTTCGGGCGCAGGCCGAATCTTCAGCGCTTTGCGGACCGTTGGAAGCTCGCCGCCGGGTTCAGCCGTGGCTTGCCAGGCGGAATTGTGGCTTTCCGCAATGAACAGCCGGTTCTTGGCTGGCGCATACACAACACCCATGACCGGGCGGCCATGTTCTATGATCGCCACATTGACGGTGAATTCGCCATTCTTGTTCACGAATTCCTTGGTGCCATCGAGCGGGTCAACCAGCGCAAACCGATAACCATGTTCGGGCACTTTGCCTTCACTGAAGGATTCCTCCGCCACCACGGCGAGATCAGGTTCTGCCTCAGCGAGACCTTTCAGGATCAATTCTTCCGCGCGCTGGTCGGCTTCAGTTACTGGTGACGCATCGCCTTTGTGTTCCACGCCGAAGTCGCTCGCATAGATATCCATTATGAGCTTGCCGGCATCGAGGGCAATTCGGCCGAGTTGGTCCGCAGTAATCGTCACTATGTAGGGTCCCCTGATCAAATTCCGGCCCTTCCTGTCAGCCGCTCCGGGTTGAAGCAACCCAAAAATGCCCGCGGCGTTGACGCAGGAGGTCCGCATCGGCAAACTTGGCGCTCGGTCGTCAAAGAGGGTGAAGATGATCTCACGTCGACACATGATGCTTCTTGGAGGCGCTGCTGCCATGCCGTGGCCGGGGCATACCCAGGAAACGCCCGCAAAGCCCCGGATTGCCCTGATCATGGGGAATGCAGCCTATTCCAGTGGCATTGGCACATTGGCAAACCCGGTCAATGATGCGGAGTTGGTGGCGCAGGGGATTGCAAGTTGCGGCTTTCGACTCGTGTCAGGTGACATTGTCCGCGATGCGAACCGCTCAACCATGATGGCTGCGATCCGGGACTATGTGGACGTGCTGAAAGAAGCGGGTCCGGATGCGATGGGCTTTTTCTACTATTCCGGTCACGGGGCCGCGCGGGAGAACGAAGGCAATTACTTGATTCCGGTCGGAGAAAGCGACGTGCTGGACGATGCCCTGTGGGATGATTCGGTGTCGCTCGACTGGTTGATGCAGAAACTGGATGCGCTGGACGCCCCAAGCGTCGTGGCGATTGATGCCTGTCGAAATGTGCTGCAGCTTCCGGAGGCGCAGCGCTCGCTTGGCGGCGGCGAATCCTTCCGAGGATTACGCCGCACTGCCGGCGGGGCGGGGGAGCGCAACATGTTCCTGTCCTTTGCAACCTGGGAAGGCGAAACGGCCAGCGATGGCCGCGCAGATGATGGTAATGGCCCTTATGCCAGCGCGCTCAGCACGCGCCTGAGCAAACCGGCAACCACCGTTCGGGACATGTTCGAACAGGTGCGTCTCGATGTGTTGGAAAAGACTTTTCAGCGTCAGGAGCCCATGAATCTTTCGCGGCTGCAACGGCGGTCGTCTGACATCAAGATTGGCTCGTGGGAGTTGGACCGGGTCGAGATGACGCCGGGTGGAGCACGCTGGCCGCTCCGGCAAGCCCTGGTGATTGCGAATTCATACGCGGAATCACAGGCCTTCTCTCTGTCTGGTACCCATACGGACGGCGAAAAAGTTCGCGCCGCGCTGGAAGCCAGCGGGTACAGTACAGTGTATGTTCCCGACACTGAGTATTCGGACTTTTTCAGTCATGTGGATGCTTTCATTGATCGCTTGAGAGTTGCCGGGCCGGCTGCCGTGGGGCTTGTCTATTTTGCGGGATACGGCACCGATATTTCGGGGGACAATTACCTCATGATGGAAGGCGAACTGCCGCGTAATAAATTCGAGGCGGCACAGTCATCGGTTCGACTTGGTGACCTGGTTACGCGTCTGGAAAGTTCATCCGCCCAGGCGATTATGGTTTTGGCGGATTGCGGACGTCCATTTAACGGAATGGGCCACCGGGGCGGTGATCCCGGCTTCAACGAAGACTTTGGTCGGGACAATGTGGTCGTCGCATATGCGGTTGCGCCGGGCACACATCGATTGAACCCGCAGACGGATTCGGAATTTGCGGGCTCCTTCTCCCGGATAATCCAGTCCGAGGACCGAATTGATATCGAGACGGTCATGCGCCGCGTTGCGTTGGATGTTCAGGCGCGCACGGACGGGGCGGAACGGCCCTGGTTCCAGACGTCTCTCGACCTGCCGATCTTTTTTCGGGCGGATATCCGTCCAGAGGACGAGACCACACAGATGGGGCCGGAGGACACGTATGCTCCGCCGTCCGACCCGTACCCTTAATTGCTCTTGATGACGTCCAGCAGTTCAACTTCGAACATCAGGTCGGCATTTGGCGGGATTGGACCGCCCGGTGTGCCTTGCGCGCCATAGGCGATATCTGACGGGATATACATCAACCAGCGATCACCCGGCTTCATCATGGCGAGCGCCTCTACCCAGCCGGGGATCAGGCGATTGGAGGGGAATGTTTCCGGTTGCCCGCGCTGAAAGGCGCTGTCGAACATCTCGCCGGTCTCCACAAGGCGGCCTTCATAATAGACAGCGACCATTTCGCCATTTACCGGGCTCTCGCCAGCGGCATCTCCGCTCTCCAGCACGACGTATTGCAGGCCCGACTCCGTTTTCTGAACTTCCGGCAGTTCTGGATTCCAAGGTGTGTACTTTTCCCACGCTTCGGCGTCGGCGGATTTAGGCTCCATCACTTCGACCAGTTCAACCTGGAAGACGAGATCGTCGCCAGCCTTGATGATGTCGCCGCGATTGCGATTGCCATAGGCCAGCGCGTTCGGAATGTAGAACAGGTAGACGTCGCCTTCGGTCATCTGTTGCAGGCCCTGCGTCCAGCCCGGGATGACCTGATTCAGGCGGAACATTGAGGGTGAGCCGCGATCATAGGAGGAATCGAATTTGTCTCCACTTGCGGTGCGGCCTTCATAGTGCACGCGCACCATGTCTGACGGCACAGGACTGGCACCGCCATCAGGGCCTTCTTTCAATACGATGTATTCCAGACCGCCCATGCCGGTTTCCACGTCAGAGCGCTCGGCGTCCCAAGGTAGATAGGTTTCAAACGTTGCATCCAGGTCAGTGGTGTCGGGAGTGCCGCCGCAAGCAACAAGCAGAATGGCCGCAAAGGCGGCGATTGTGGTCCGGATCATTTGACTCTCCAGTTGGCTGGGATGTTCATTCGGGTTTAGTCAGGTCTCGCCTCCAAGTCACCTTGGCGGCTGATATATCGATCAAAGTGAACGCGGAGGATAGCCTGCCTGCGCCAATGCATCGATCACTTCCTGCGTATGCTGCGCGTCGCGCGTCTCGATCAGGATATCGAATTCGGCTCCCTTGGCGGGCACATCCAGCGCGATCCGGTTGTGCGCAACTTCCATGATGTTGGCACCCTGGTCGCCAATAATCTTTGAGACGAGTGCGAGCAGGCCGGGCCGATCGTCGCCGATGATCCGGATGGAGGCCAGGCGGTGTTCACGGACCAGGGCGCGTGTCAGCACGGACGACAGGAGGCGCGTGTCGATGTTGCCGCCGCAGAGCACCAGACCGACCTTGCGGCCTTGAAAGCGGGCGGGATGAGCAATCAGGGCTGCGAGGCCCGCTGCGCCTGCGCCTTCCGCGATGGTCTTCTCGACTTCCGCGTACAGCGTGATGGCGCGCTCGAGATGTTCTTCTTCAACGAGAACGATGTCATCGACCAGTTCGGCGCAGATCTGACGGGTCAATTCACCCGCTTCCTTCACGGCGATGCCTTCCGCGATCGTGGCGCCGCCGGTTTTTGGCGTTTCGCCACGAAGCGCGGCGTGCATACAAGGATACATCGCCGCCTCGACGCCGATGATCTGGATGTCCGGTTTCAGGGCCTTTGCCGCAATGGCGATGCCGCTGATCAGTCCGCCGCCGCCAATCGGAACGACTAGCGTGTCGAGGTCTGGTTGGGCTGCCAGCATTTCCAGTGCGATCGTGCCCTGGCCTGCGATGATGTCTGGATCGTCAAAAGGGTGCAGGAAGGTAAGATTGTCGCGCTCGCAAACCTCCATTGCATACTGTTTGGCTTCGTCGAAGATCAGCCCCTCCAGCAGAACGCGTGCCCCGTGGCTCCGCGTATGCTCGACCTTGCTGAATGGGGTGGTCTTGGCCATCACGATGGTGGCCGGGATACCCAGGCGTCGCGCGTGATAAGCCACGCCCTGAGAATGGTTGCCGGCAGAGGCCGCGATCACGCCACGTTGCTTCTGGTCGTCGGTCAGTTTCGACAGCTTGTTGAGCGCGCCGCGCTCCTTGAAGGCGGCGGTGAATTGCTGGTTCTCGAACTTCACCCACACTTCTGCGCCGGTAATATGAGACAGGGTCCGAGACAGGTTCAGCGGTGTGTGAACGATCTGGCCTTCGAGCAGGCTGGCGGCCGCTTCGATATCGGACAGGGTCAAGGGAAGGTCTGTTGTCTGGGTGTCGGGCATGATGAGCCATTCTTGAGGGTGCAAAACGCGCGCACCCTATGCTCGCGGTCCGGCAAGGGCAAGGCTGGAACTACTCCCGCCCGTCAAGGCTTTCGATCCACTCCCGGACCAGCAAGAGACCGTCTTCATCAATCACGCTGCGGCCGAGTTCCGGCATCGCGATGCCCGCTTCGTCAGAGGCCATGCGAAAGACCAGGATCGACTGGTCGGGCTGACCCGGCTCTACGACCATGCTCCGCCCGCCTGAGCCGCGCCCGGCAGCAGTCGGATGTTTACCGAGACCAAGCTTTACAGGTTCGGTTTCGGTCCAGCCGAGCCAGAGGCCGGAGTTGGAGGCTGATCCATCGGCCTTGTGGCAGTGGGCGCAGTTTATATCCAGATAAGCGCGGGCGCGGGACTCGACCGGAAGGCTCGACTCCCAGACAGGAGGGACCACGGGTGGATGAGCCGGAACACCATCGATTATGCCGCGAGCCTGCCAGTTGGAGAGTTGGCTGAAACCTGTCGGCCCGTCATGATTCAGGTTTCGCGCTTTTGGCCCGATCGGTAGAACCGAATCTCCGCTTTGGTGGCAGGTCTTGCACTGGTTCTTGTTCGGTATGGCGTAACGAATGCCCAAAGGCGTTCCGGAAGGATCGATCATGTCGATATTGCGTTGCTTGCCCGCAGGCGCGTAGGTCGCCTCGGTGCCGGACGCGTTCCAGATATAAGGAAACGCGGCCCAACCATCTTCCTTGTGGATCAGGAGCCTTGTCTCCACCTTGTACCGGTCTGTGTCGGGCGTGCGCATGTCCGGCGCGAAGGAAAAGGTTTTTACCAGCACGGTACCGACAGGAAAGCTGAAGACATCCGTATCCGAGTAGATTGCCTGTTCGCCGCCGGGCACGAAAACAAAGCGATGCTTTACGGCGTGGTCGGAAAAGAGTGGGTTTACGAGGTCATATGCCAAAACCCGGTTTGCGGGCGTTTCGGCGGCACGGTCTGTAAACAATCCGTATTCTGATAGCGTTTGGGCGGGCGTGTCGCTCAGGATTGTTTCGAGGGATGGCGCGGCCGTATGATCATAACCGCCGCAGGCCGTCACCAGCAGGCAGGCAATCAGAAAAAGGCGCGCAATCATCGTGTCGGCCGCTAATTTTCATCCTGTGGCAGTACGACTGCCAATGGTTGCTCCGCTGGCGCAGCGTCGGGACGCTGGTTGGATGGGGCGATGCTGGCTGGATCGGCAGGATACTTGCCAATGCCCAGATCGATGAAGCCAACAGACTCATCCTCCTGAATGGAGATGTTGGTTGTCGGAACACTGCCGCCTTCCCATGCCACTACGCCATCGCTGACGATTTCCGGCAGGATGCCTCCCATGGCTTCGGCGATGGGTTGCAGCATGCCTTGGGGGTCGCCGCCGCCGCCAGAATAGGAATTGCCAACAAGTATGACATCGCGAGGCACAGGGTTGTATGTTTCGTCACTGAAGGGTTCGGGATAGGCTGTCATCAGAATGTGCGCCGAGCGATTGTTTGAAAAATTGTTCGAAAACACATGCACGTTACGGTTGGCCATGATGATGACTCCCGTTCCGGATGGTACGCCCGCCACGATATTGCCGGCAGGGGCGAAATTGCGGGTGTTGTTGTCGATGATCTGATTGTTGAAGATGCGCGTTGAGTGCCCGCCCGTTTGCGGCAGGTCAGGCAGATCGAAAACAAGAATGCCGCCAGTATTGTGCTGGGCAATATTTCCGTAAACGTCCGCATTCATCGAATTTTCTATCTCGATGCCAGCAACATTGTACTCGGCGACCGAATTGCGAACGATGATGTTTTTGGACTGGCCGACATAGATACCCGCATCGGATGCACCGCGTACAACAACGCGCTCGATGAGCACGTCTCGTGATTCGACCGGGTATACGCCGTATGCGCCATTGCTTTCATCGGGATCGCCAGACCATTCCACGATCAGGTCACGATAGGTGATCCGGTCCGCTCCTTTGGATTTGATGCCGTCGCCCTTGGTGTCGCGAATGGAGAATTCAGCCAGCGTGACATCGTCCGATGTAACCAGAAGGCCCTCGCCGGCACCGGTTTGGCCGGAGAAATCGAGTATGGTCTTGTCCGATCCCGCGCCAATAAGCGTGATGCCGTTCACGTCGAGGGAAAGGCCGGTTTCAAGTTGGAAGTGGCCTTCAGGAAGCTCGACGGTGCTGCCGGAAGCAGCCTCGATGAGGGCTGTCTGCAAATTTGTGGCAAAATCTCCTTCGGCCGAAACTATGCCAGCGGCAGGGGCGGCATCATCTTTTGGTGCGGAATCGCCGCATGAGGCCAGTGCGGCAATACTCAAACACACAGAGCCCATAATAATGCGTTTCAAAGTTCAACCCTCCCCTTGGTTTGAATCGAATTTCAATCCAAGGGGAGGGAAAGGCAAGTATTAGTTTGAAATCGTATCCTAGTGCACGCTCAGGGGTTTGAGGTCGTGCGACCGGGCGGCAGCAAAGGCGGCTTCACGCCCCTGGACTACGGCCAAGTGGACTCCGTCGGCAGATGCCACGACGAACAAATCTTCAGGTTCGTCGATCTGGTCGATGGCGTTCGCGGGAAGAATCCCTGAAAGCTCTCCGGCATCAAGATGGCGGATATATACGAAGGCATCGTTTTCAAACGGGTTCGTTTTCAGTTCTGTTGTCATCGCTCCAATCCTTTCCGTCGCAAGAGACAGACATGCCGAACGTCGGAACGATCTGTTCCACTGTTCACAATAAAGGTGGGGGATAAAGGTTCCCGTTCAAGGCCGGCATTGGGGCATCTTGAAGGCATCGCATCACGATGATGTGCTGCTGCAGCCGTAATATTCATGCGAGGTTCAGAAAACGGGCTTCCCGCACGAGCCCGGTTCGGGCGAGGAAGGAAATGGTGGAGCCAGACGGAATCGAACCGACGACCTCTTGCATGCCATGCAAGCGCTCTCCCAACTGAGCTATGGCCCCGAACCGGAAGCGACGCAGTTACATCCGCCGCTCCCGTGATTCAAGTTTATTTTTCATCATCCTCGTCATCGAGCGGCAGATCGTCGTCGTCATCATCGTCGACATCTGCGTCGATTTCGAAATCGGTATCGTCGTCGTCATCCAGCAGGACGTCATCGTCATCATCGTCGACACCCTCCTCGTTGAAGCCGGCAGGAACCTTGGTGGGCGTGTCGCCGTCCTCGTCGTCTTCGGATGCGCCTTCCAGGATCACTTCTTCTTCGTCGCCACCAAGCTCTTTGGCGACTTCCTCGTCGACTTCATCATCCTCGTCCTCATCATCGTCATTGGTGCGGGCGGCGGAGTCGTCCTCGTCGTCATCATCCTCGTCATCATCTTCGGTCTTGACCGCGGCCTTGGCAGCCTTGGCCTTCACTTTCGTGATCGTGGTGCGGATGACTTCGTCTTCCGGGTCAAACTCCTCGCCGCACTTTGGGCAGACGCACGGACGTTTGTTGAGGTCGTAGAAGCGTGCCTCGCAGGACGGGCAGACCTGTTTGGTTCCAAGTTTGTCTTTCGACATGGGAGACAGCCTCCTTTAAGTCTTCTCTGAATTTGATATGGCCGGGCGCTTGCCATGAACGCCGCACGCTGTCAAAGCCCCATTTCACGTCGTCAATCAACCACGGAATGTACCTGAAATGGTCTGGACCAGCCGACCCGTTAAAAGTCTCAAGGGCGTTATACGTGCGCCGGGTGATAAATCCTGCTCTCACAGGGCACTTATCTTCGGGGGGCTCGCGGCAGGAAAGAGCCGGTTTACCGGGCTTCTGGAGGGCGAAGATGTGCTCCGCACGGGCTGGGCAATGGAGGCCCTGGGTGCAACGGTAAAACAAACGGGGCCGGGTGCCTGGGAAGTTACCGGTGTTGGAGAAAAAGGACTGACTCAGCCGACCAAAGTACTGGATTTTGGCAATTCCGGAACAGGTTCACGCTTGATGATGGGGTTGGTGTCCGGCTATCCGATCAATGTGGAGATGACCGGGGACGAGAGCCTGCGCTCACGCCCCATGAATCGTATCCTGAAACCCTTGCGCCTGATGCGGGGTCTCGACACGGCCGGGCCGGACGGTCAGTTGCCCTTCGCAATTGTCGGGACCGAAAGTCTCAAGGCGATCACTTATGTGCCGCCTGTTGCGTCGGCTCAAGTGAAGTCGGCCGTAATGCTGGCGGGACTGAACGCAGAGGGCACCACCATTGTCGAAGAAGCGCGCCAGACGCGCGACCATACCGAACGCATGCTGC
Organism: Hyphomonas sp. KY3; assembly: GCF_017309975.1. Classification (NCBI taxonomy): domain Bacteria; kingdom Pseudomonadati; phylum Pseudomonadota; class Alphaproteobacteria; order Hyphomonadales; family Hyphomonadaceae; genus Hyphomonas; species Hyphomonas sp. KY3. The sequence continues at coordinate 3,488,244 of NZ_CP022271.1, read as the reverse complement.
GCGGCTTCGGTGTCGAGGTTGGCACTGAGCGGATTGGAAGCGAGGGTGTCCGTGTTTCACTGGCGGGTGGACAGATGTTGTCGGCCATTGATGCGGCCATTCCGGGCGATCCATCTTCCGCCGCCTTCCTGGTCGCGGCCGGTATCCTCTCGCCGCTGGGCGATGTGATGGTTGAGGGTATTATGTCCAACCCCACACGTTCCGGCTTCTATGATGTTGCAAATCTGATGGGCGCGCATCTGGGCGCGGAGGAAATGGGGGATGCGGCTGGTGAACGTTTGATCAACATTCATGCAGGGTCGGCGCATCTCTCCGGCAAGGCGGTGCCGGAACGCCTTGTGCCTTCGATGATCGATGAATTCCCGATCCTGGGTGTCATGGCGGCCTTTGCGGACGGCGAGACAATTGTAACCGGCGCCGAAGAACTTCGCGTCAAGGAGTCGGACCGGATCGGTGCCGTTGTTGCCATGCTGCGTGCCAACGGTGTTGAGGCCGAGGAACGCCCGGACGGGTTCGCGGTCCAGGGTTGCGGCGGCCCGCCTCCGGGAGGTGGTCTGGTCGAGACCCGTCATGACCACCGCATCGCGATGAGTGCGCTGGTCATGGGAACGGCGTCCCAGAAGCCCGTGCACGTTGACGACATCTCGATGATCGCGACGAGCTATCCGGACTTCCTGAGCCATATGGCGGAGTTGGGCGCGGAAATATCGGAAGGCTGATTTCCGCAAGGTCAAAATTGACCAGACTCGATAAGCGGGCATCTTGGTCAAATGACAGACCTCAACTCTCCCCTGACTCTTGCGCACGGCCCAGCCCTGAAAAACCGGTTCATGCTGGCCCCTCTCACCAATCAACAGAGCCATGCGGATGGCCTGCTAAGCGCCGACGAGATCCGTTGGCTTTCGATGCGCGCCGAAGGCGGCTTTGGCCTGACCATGACGGCGGCGGCGCAGATTGATTCCCATGGTATCGGTTTTCCGGGCCAGTTGGGTTGTTATGATGATGCCCATTTGCCGGGACTTCGCGAGCTTGCCGCGAACATCAATGCCGCAGGCAGCCACTCAGTGGTGCAGTTGCATCATGCAGGCATGCGCACGCCGCATGAGTTGATCGAGGGGCAGCAACCAGTCTGTCCGTCTGATAATGAGGAATTCGGCGCGCGGGCGATGACGCTTGCTGAAGTGGAGCAGGCGCGAGACAATTTCATTGCAGCGGCGGTCCGGTGCGAAGCGGCAGGATTTCATGGCGTCGAAGTGCATGGGGCGCATGGATACCTGCTCTGCCAATTCCTCAGCGCCGAGATTAACAAACGCGATGATCGCTACGGGGGCAATCTGGAAAACCGGGCCCGTCTGACCTTCGAGATAATCGACGGCATCCGCGCAGCCTGCGGGGACGATTTCTCGGTTGGCCTGCGTCTTTCGCCGGAAAGGTTCGGCATGGACCTGATGGAGGTTCGTGAAGTTGCACGGCGGGTCATGGCCGAGGGTCAGATCGACTATCTGGATCTTTCACTATGGGATGTATTCAAGACGCCTGTTGATGAAGCCTATCAGGACCGTCGGCTCGTCGACTGGTTCACCGACTTGGAGCGGGGCGAGGTTCGGTTGGGCGCGGCTGGAAAGCTGACCACAGCCGCGAAATGCCGTGAAGCGGTTGAGGCTGGTCTCGATTTCGTTGTGGTCGGTCGGGGGGCGATCTTGCACCATGATTTCCCAAAACAGGTATCCGCCAATCCGGATTTCGAGCCGACAGCGCTACCGGTTTCGCGCGCGCATCTGCGCCAGGAGGGGCTGGGCGAGAGCTTCATCGACTATATGAGCGGCTGGAAAGGGTTTGTGGAGGCGACGGCAGCCCCGGCTTGACTTGCCCCTTGGGATCGCTCACTTCCCGCCCCCATGATTATCGCCATTGATGGAACTACGGCATCGGGCAAAGGCACGATCGCGAAGCGGCTATCGGCCCATTACGGCCTGCCGCACATGGATACGGGGCGACTGTACCGCGCGACCGGTGTTGCCGCGATGCGTGCCGGGGTTGCACTGGATGATGCAGATGGCGTCGCAGCGGTTGCCCGCAGCCTGGATCTTGCCGATTTCGACGAGGCCGACCTTCGCACAGCTGAGGCCGGCAAGGCAGCAAGCGTGGTGGCGGCGATTCCGGAAGTTCGCCAGGCTCTCTTCGAACTGCAGAGGGCTTTTGCAACCCAGCCGCTGGGTGCCCTGCTCGATGGCCGGGATATCGGAACGATTATCGCGCCGGAAGCAGATGCGAAGCTCTGGGTAGACGCCAGCGTGGAAGTGCGCGGTGCGCGACGCTGGAAGGAACTTTGCGGTCAGGGAAGCGACCTCGCCCTTGAAACGGTGATCGAGCAATTGCGCGTTCGCGATCAACGGGACCAGTCTCGCAAAGACGCCCCGGCCGAAATGGCGGCAGATGCTGTCTTGATAGATACGACCGACCTGACTATAGAAGCCGCAGTGGAAAAGGCGATTGCGGCTGTTGAGGCGGCGATGGCCCGTGGAAACCGCGCCTGAAGGGGCTGCTCTCATATTTGAGAGACCTCAAATCCAAACAGGCCGCACCACTTCAAATGCAAGAGACCACGCTCTCGGGTCGTTCTGAGCAGGCTGCAATAGTGCACGCCTGCCTTGAGCCGTTCGACCCGCCCGAAGGAACCCAAATGTCAGATAACTTCAATCCCTCGACCGACGATTTCGCAGCAATGTTTGAATCGTCCACGGCCGCCAGCGCAATGCAGGAAGGCCAGGTCATTCCGGCCACCGTCATTCGTATCGACAATGACGCCGTGCTGGTTGATATCGGTCTGAAGACCGAAGGCCGCATCCCGGTCAAAGAATTCTCGATGGAAGACAAGGAGCCGGAAGCCGGCGACATCGTTGATGTCTACCTTGATCGCATCGAAAACGCCCTTGGCGACGCTGTCTTGTCCCGCGACAAGGCCCGCCGCGAAGAGCGCTGGATCAAACTGGAAAAATGCTTCAACGCCGAAGAGCCTGTCAAAGGTGCTATTTCCGGCCGCGTCAAAGGTGGCTTCACGGTCGACCTTGGCGGTGTGAACGCCTTCCTTCCCGGCAGCCAGGTGGACATCCGCCCGGTTCGCGACGTTGGCCCACTGATGGGCGAAATCCAGCCATTCCAGATTCTCAAGCTGGACCGTGCTCGCGGCAACATCGTTGTCTCGCGTCGCGCAATCCTCGAAGAGAGCCGTGCCGAACAGCGCGCAGAGATCGTTTCCGACATGGCAGAGGGCGACGTCCGCAAGGGTATCGTCAAGAACATCACCGATTATGGTGCGTTCGTTGACCTGGGTGGTATCGACGGCCTCCTGCACGTCACCGACATGAGCTGGAAGCGGATCAATCATCCGTCGCAGGTCGTGGAAGTTGGTCAGGAAGTCGAAATCCAGATCATCAAGATCAACCCTGACACCCAGCGTATCTCGCTCGGCATGAAGCAGCTTGGTTCCGACCCGTGGGATGGCATCGACATCCGTTATCCGGTTGGTGCGCGCCTCAAGGGCCAGGTTACCAACATCACCGATTACGGCGCCTTCGTGGAGTTGGAAGATGGTGTCGAAGGTCTGATCCACGTCTCCGAAATGAGCTGGACGAAGAAAAACGTCCATCCGGGCAAAATCCTCTCGACCTCTCAGGAAGTCGACGTGGAAGTTCTGGACGTCGATTCCGAGAAGCGCCGCATCTCGCTCGGCCTGAAGCAGACCATGGACAACCCATGGACCGCATTCCTCGCAGAGCATCCGATCGGTACGGAAATCGAAGGCGAAGTTCGTGGCATCACGGAATTCGGTCTGTTCGTTGGCCTCGGCCCGGACCTCGACGGTATGGTGCACATCAACGACATCGCTTGGGACAAGTCCGGCGAGCAAGCCATTGAAGCCTTCAACAAGGGTGACATGGTCAAGGCGAAAGTCCTGGATGTTGATGTTGATAAAGAGCGCATCTCGCTCGGCATCAAGCAACTGTCCGGCGATCCGATCGAAGCACCTGCAGATGGCGGTTCCGGCGTGAAGCGCGGCACGATTGTCACCTGTACTGTCACCGAGATCACCTCGGGCGGTATCGAAATCGAGTTCGGCTCCCCGGCGATGAAATCCTTCATCCGTCGCTCCGATCTGTCTCGTGATCGTGCAGACCAGCGTCCTGAACGCTTTGCGGTTGGCGACAAGATCGACGCAAAAGTGATGTCGGTGGACCGTTCGTCCCGACGTGTTTCACTGTCCATCAAGGCCCTCGAAATCGCCGAAGAGGCAGAAGCCGTTGCACAGTACGGATCGGCAGATGCCGGTGCGTCGCTCGGCGATATCCTCGGTGCAGCGCTGGCTTCGTCCGGAACGTCCAAGGAAACCTCGGAAAAGGTCACCCCGACCCCACCGAGCACGGATGGCGTGGCCACGGCTGACGCGTCTGCGCTGGACGAGAGCGGCCGCCTGTCCGGTCCTCAGGGCGATGCTGACGATCTGAAGCAGATCAAGGGCGTCGGTCCGGCGTTCGAGAAAAAGCTGAACGAAGCAGGTATCTACCACTTCTGGCAGATTGCTGCGCTGACGGATGCTCAGCTGGCTACTCTCGAAGAGGAAGTTGGTACGTCCGGCAAAGGCGCTGAGTGGAAGGCCCAGTCGGAAGAACTGGCCAACGCCTGAGGCGGCTGATCCGGTCTCCGGATCAGTATTCTAAAATTGATGAAATGTTTGCGGCGGGGGCCTAGCGCTCCCGCCGCAAATGCGTGTAATATCAAAGACATGCTGAAGTCCGAATTGATTGCAAAACTCGCTGTGGAATACAGTCACCTGCGCCAGGAAGACTTGGAGCGTGTGGTCAATGTTATTCTGGAAGAGATCGGATCTGCTCTCTCGCGTGGTGATCGTGTTGAGTTGCGCGGATTTGGGGCGTTCTCTGTTCGCCATCGGGATGCGCGCAAAGGTCGAAACCCGCGCACCGGGGAATCTGTTGAAGTTCCGGCGAAATCAGTGCCCTTCTTCAAGGCTGGCAAGGAGCTGCGCGCGCGTGTGAATGGCGGCGAAGATCCTGAAGCCCGTTAGGTTGCGACTGTTATTCCACTGAGTGTGACGACTTGACGCTCTTGGCAAATATGCGGCCTAATTCGCGCTCTTAATTGAAAGATCCTAGCAAAAAAGGGGCATAGGGATGCTGAAGGAATTCAAAGAGTTCGCCTTGAAGGGCAATCTGGTCGACATGGCCGTAGGCTTCGTCATGGGCGGGGCGTTCGCAACCGTGGTGACGGCTTTCATTCAGGGCGTGTTCCTGCCCCTGCTCGCACCGATCATGGGCGGCATCGACCTCGCCTCCATCGCTTACACGGTTACGCCGGCTGAAGTGAATGCCGCTGGTGAAGTGGTGAAGGAAGCCGCAGTCGTCGAACTGGGCAATTTCATCGCCGCGATCATCTCCTTCATCATCGTGGCATTTGTCATGTTCATGATCATCAAGGGCATGAACAACATGAAGAAAAAAGAAGAAGCCGCGCCCGCTGCGCCACCGCGCCAGGAAGTGCTGCTGGAAGAAATTCGCAATCTGCTGGCCAAACAAAGCTAGGCGTGCGTCAACATATTCATGAAGGGTTAAGCACAGTTCGTGTACCTTCATGGATAGTAGAGTAATTGGTAGAGTATTGAGGGGCGGCCTGTTTGGCCGCCCTTCTTTTTTTGCCTGCACATCACTTCGTCCTAGATCGATTGGCATGAATGCTGTCGTATTTGGATCATCGGGCGGTGTAGGCCGCGCCCTGGTGGACGCCCTGTTGACGCGTGGGGTCTATCGAACCGTTTTTGGGGTTTCCCGTTCCGGCGATGCCCCTGCGGGGGCAACGGGTCTGAAAGCCGACGCATTGAATGAATCCGCTGTCGAAGCAGCCGCACAGGAGGCGGCTTCAGCAGGAGACGTCACGCTCTGCATGGTTGCCATCGGGCGCCTACATGAGGGCAAGAGCCTCCAACCTGAAAAATCCTATCGCCATCAGAGCCGGGATGGTTTCGAACGCATTTTCGCTGCCAACACGATTGCGCCAGCATTGATTGCCAAACACATGCTCGGTCGCATGCCTCGGTCCGGTCGGTGGGTGTTTGCGCCGCTGTCAGCCCGGGTCGGTTCTATCGGCGACAACCGTCTCGGCGGCTGGCACGCCTACCGCGCATCGAAAGCAGCGCTCAACATGCTGGTTCGCAACTATGCCATCGAATGTGGGCGGACAAACAAGAAGTCGATTTGTATCGGGCTCCATCCAGGCACGGTTGAGACTGGTTTGTCTGAACCGTTCCAGGCCAATGTGCCGGATGGGCAATTGTTCTCACCGGCGCAATCAGCCGGACATTTGCTCGATGTCGTAGACGCGCTGACCCCAGTTGATTCCGGCAAGCTGTTCGATTGGGCGGGAAAACTCATCCAGCCCTGATTGTTTTCGACATTCGCTGAGGCAAGGCAAAGTTAAGACCGACCTGCCAGACTGGCATGATGGAAACCCTGGCCGCCTTTACTGCCTACCTGACTGACGAACGCCGTATGGCGGACAAGACGGTTGAGGCTTATCAGAGCGATCTTGCCGGCTTTTTTGGGTTCCTGAATACACATCTTGGCGAAGCCCCGACGCCGCAGCTGTTGGACAAACTCAAGGCTCGCGACGTGCGAAGCTTCCTCGCCCAGCGCCGCCGGGACGGATTGTCGGATGCCTCAATTGCGCGGCTTCTTTCCTCCATCAAGGCGCTGTATCGCTGGCTGGGCCGCACATATGACATTGAAAACGCGGAGATCGCCTATTTGCAGGGTCCGAAGCGTCCACAGCGCCTGCCGCGACCGGTATCAATTGAGGCCGCGAAGGATCTGATTGAAGAAGCCGGAACAGACCCTGATTCCGAGGCCTGGATAAATGCACGCGACGCGGCGGTACTGTCACTGCTCTATGGTGCGGGCCTGCGGATCTCTGAAGCCCTCAGCCTGACCGGCGGAGATATTCCGGCACCGGAGCGACTGAGAATTGCCGGAAAAGGCGGCAAGGTGAGGATCGTGCCCCTGATTCCGGTAGTACGGAAGGCCGTTGATACCTATGCAAGTCTTTGTCCCTACAATCTGGGTCGCAACGATGCGTTGTTCCGGGGGGCGAAGGGCGGGGCGCTCAATCCACGCCTGATTCAAGGGTTGGTGCAGAAGCTCCGCGCGGTGCTCGGCTTGCCGGATACTGCGACGCCACATGCGCTTCGCCACGCCTTTGCGACGCACCTTCTGGCAGCTGGCGCAGACCTCCGTGCGATCCAGACTTTGCTGGGCCACGCGTCGCTTTCCACCACTCAAGTCTATACAGGCGTGGACGCCGAGCGCTTGCGCGATGTGCATGCCGCCGCGCATCCAAGAGCCTGAATAGCCTTAGGAAACTCTTTCAAATTGCCCATTCCCGCCTCAATTGAAGGTAATCTTACTGCGATACTGTGGAGAAGTACGCAGAAAGGATTGACGCCATGGGTGTCAAAGGAAACGCAATTCTCGGGCTCATCACGCTGGCCGCTTTTATCGGATGCGGACTAATGGCTCAGGCGCAGGAAAGCCAGGTCGATTATGATGGCTTTGTGGACCTTTCAGCTGAAATCTCAGATTACCGGTCTTCGCGTTTGGTCGATCTCGACACGTTCAACGAAATGAAAGCCGATAGCGATACGATTATCCTGGATACGCGCAGCGCTGAAGCTTATCGCTTGGGACACATCGATGGTGCTGCTCATCTGAACTTCTCCGACTTCACCGATGACAAGCTCGCACAACTGATCCCGTCAAAAGACACGCGCATCCTGATTTATTGCAACAACAATTTCACGGACAATGTTGCGCCTGTTCCGGTCAAGCGGATCGAGCTGGCGTTGAACGTTCCGACCTTCATCAATCTCTACGGCTATGGCTATGAGAATATATATGAACTGGATGGAGCCTACCCGTTGGCGGAGCCCGCCATTCATTGGGTAGGAGAGGTCTCTCCGCTCTAGGCTTTCCAGAGCGCCAACTCTTCAGTAAAACTCAACTGTTCATCTGACGCATTGCATTCAGTGCGGCCTGACGTCATGTGACGCCGCGAGACAATGCAAGAGCGAGATGCCCTGATATGACTGCAGATGCGACGCCTGTTGCCGCCAAGAAGGTCAACCCGAACGCGCCGACTGAGGAAACCGTCCTCGAGGTGAAACACTATACGGACCGGCTGTTCCGGTTCCGTTTGACCCGGCCGTCGACTTTCCGATTCCGGTCAGGCGAGTTCGTGATGATCGGGCTCTATAAAGATGACGGCCGTCCATTGCTTCGCGCATATTCCATTGCCAGCCCAAGCTGGGATGAGGAGCTCGAATTCTATTCGATCAAGGTCGCTGACGGCCCGTTGACGTCTCGCTTGCAAGCGATTCAGCCGGGCGACAAGGTTCTGCTCGGCAAGAAGCCGACCGGTACGCTGGTGCATGACGCGCTGGTGCCGGGCAAGCGGCTTTATTGTTTCTCCACCGGCACGGGCTTTGCGCCGTTCGCCAGTGTCGTGCGCGATCCGGAGACGTATGAGAAATTCGACGAAGTCATCGTCACCCATACCTGCCGTGAAGCCGCGGAACTCGATTATTCCAAGGAAATCGTGGAAGAGACGCTGAATCATGAATTCCTTGGCGAACTGGCTCAGGGCAAACTGCGTCGCTATGGAAGCTGCACGCGCGAGGACTATGAGTACAAGGGCCGAATTACTGATCTGATCGACAGTGGGAAACTGTTCGAGGACCTTGGCGTACCGCCCTTGAACCCGGAAACCGACCGCGTCATGATTTGTGGCTCCATGGAGATGATCCAGGATGTGAAGGATTTGATGATCAAGGCGGGCTTGACCGAGGGTTCGAACGCGTCGCCAGCAGAATTCGTCATCGAAAAGGCCTTTGCGGGCTAAGCCTGACCCGACAAGTATATTGGCGCTTTTGCGCTGGCATGGTTAATCTTCCTGTATGGGAGGACGTAGCAACATGCGTAGAGTTTCAACATTGACTGTGGGCCTTTTGGCCGCCGCCATTTCTTCCGGTTTCAGCGCGTCTGCACAGGATCGCGCCTGTCGCGTGGAGGATACGCCCACCGGTGCCAAAGTCGTTGGCGGCGTCAACGCACATCTTGCCAACTGGCCTGGTATCGCGTCGATCCAGCTGAACACGCAACGGGGCGCCTTTCATGTCTGTGGCGCGGCAGCGATTTCGAAAGAATGGATCCTGACCGCCGCACATTGCGTCGAAGGCTTCAGGGTTTCGGAACAGAGCGGACGCGTTTTCGCCTTCGAGGATGCAGGAGATGGTGGGCCGGAGCGGAAGATCGCAGCCATTCGGGTCCAGCTTGGCACCGGCGATCTCGGGCGCACCCCGGAAGGGTCACAAGCTGCATTCGTAACGAAGGTTGTCACGCACCCGGCTTATGCGGGCGCCGAAGACATCTACAAGGGTGCGGACATCGCGCTCATGAAACTCGACACGCCATGGGAGGGACCACTTGCGACCCTGTCGACAGATGCGACGACGGACAGATTGTCCAAGGCGGGTGAGGAGGCTTGGGTGGCCGGGTTTGGTAATCTGTTGGAACTGGAGCCGGGCCAACGCACCAAATGGCAGAATGCGCGCAATTTTGCACTCGCAGCGCCGAGCCTCGTCTTGCAGGAAACTTCGGCCCCAACCGTGGCAGCATCGGTGTGTCAGGCGCGTCTTCGCAAGGCCTCCATGCTGGAAGGCTATCCGGCGGATTACCAGTCGCTGATCGTGGATAAGACGCTCGTCTGCGCCGGCCTGGAGCAAGGCGGCCAAGATGCCTGTCAGGGCGACAGTGGCGGTCCACTGGTGAAATACGACAAGAATGGTTGTCCCTACCAGATCGGCGTTGTCAGCTGGGGTGTCGGGTGCGGACGGCAGGAGAGCCCCGGCGCCTATACGCGGGTATCTGCGTATGCGGATTGGATTCGCACCTATGTGCCGGATGCGAATTTCGTTCAGTATGCACAGGTTCCACCGCCCACGCGCGGCGTACCTGACCTTGTTTCGAGCGTGCAGCACGATTTCGATACGATCGTCAAAGATATGCCGGTCACGTTGGTGAATGCGGCAGGCCAGCAAGTGTCGGTCGTCGAGAACGGCCAAATGGTCGACCTGAAAGTGACCTTGCCCGTGCGGGGAAAACTGGTCCTGTTCGATTACAATGCCGATGAAGTGCTGACCCAGCTCTATCCGAACCCGGTTGAAGCAGCGGGACGCTGGCCGGTGCGTGAGGCGGGCGAAACCGTATTCCTGGCAAAGGATATCTTTGGTGAACCGGGCCTGCAGGCCGGGCCGCCGCTGGGCCCTCAATCCATGATCGCCATGGTCGTGCCAGAAGATGCGCGCTTGCCGGTTTCACCCCAGCAGGGCTTTCAACAGATTGATGCTCCGGTCGATTACATTACCCGTCTGGTGCGGACTGCATTGCGCCAACAGCAAACGGTGCGTGGGCTGTTCCGCATTGCTGCTGCGGAGGCGGGCGAAGTGGCCGAAGCTGAGCCCGAGGTACGCTCCGAGACGGCCCCGCCGGAACCGAAGCTGGCCATGGGCGTGCTGAACTATTGCATCGACTCGCGGATCTGCGGGACAGGAAATGACGAGCCGTCCGACGACCCGAGATAGATCAAATTCGCAACATCGCGTTCAGCGGGTAGTTACCGTAGCCGTGTTACGCGAGAGGGATGCTCCGCCGCCTCATTGCCATCCTGCTGACAGTATATGCAATCGCCTTTGCCTTCGGCGCGCTGACGGCTGTGCGGTGGCCCTCAATCATGATGGCGCTCAGCTGGGTGGTGCAGGATGATATCGCGTCTGGTTTGGAGAGCGTGGACTGGCGCCAGCTCGGCATTGCTCATGGTGGGCCTTATCTGCTCGCGGCGCTGTGTTTCTATTGCTCGGCTGCAATGATTGCCGCGCGTCGCCCGGGCGGTGTGCTGTGGTATTTTATGGGCGTCGTCGCGGGAATCCCGTGTCTTTATCTCGTGACGTTCGAGCCCGGTTGGTGGAATGATCCCAGCGCAGCCGAAGGCGCCATTGCGGGGGCATGCGCTGGTGCGGTGCTTCTGATGCTCGCCGTGTGGGAATTGCGATTGCGGACACAGCGCAAGGCGGAATCCGCTGAGCAAGTGGCTCCATTGGTCCTTTCCCAGCCGGTGCTTGTCAGTGAGCCCTTGCCGGATCATCGCAAGCGGTCGGCTCCGGCAAAACCGGTCCGGCCGGCCATTGTGCCTGCTGCGATTGCTCGTCAGCGCGCGAGCTTTGCCGCCCATGGCCGCAAGATGAATGCGCGTCGTCGCCGCGCCGTCTGAGCGTTCCAAAGCCAGATAGCATTTGCTGTCGTGCCGTCATGCCCGTACCTTCTCCAATAAAAGGGATGAGGATCAAACATGATGAGCGTAAGGCGTATCATTGGACTAGTTCTGGCGCTGCTGGGGGGATGGCTGTTCTGGGGCGGCGCAGCAACCGTCAACATGCTGGTTAATCGGGGCAGTGGCCTGTCGGACGCGCTTATGCAACCGCCTACAAGCTTGGTGCGACTGGTCGCAACGGGGCTCATTCTGCTCGGCGGGCTCGCTATCATGGCTGGAAAAGGTTTTGGACGCTGGGTCGCACTGGGAGGAATCCTCGTATTCACGCTGCTAGCGGGTCTGATGGTATTGTCAGGCGCTGATCCGATCCTCTGGACGGATGAAGTCGTTATCACCGGTGTGTTTTGGGTGCTTTTCGCAGGCCTAGTCGTAACCAAACGCAGCTAATCCAAACTAGCAGACCCTGCCGCATTGATTTCAGAAGCAAAATGCCTAGTTTGGCGGCTCAATCCTACTGGGCCCTCTAAGCAAGGCAGATTTCCCCATGGCTGAGACATACGACGTCGTCATTATCGGTGGCGGCCCCGGCGGCTACAATTGCGCAATTCGTGCCGGACAGCTCGGCCTGAAGACCGTGTGTATCGAAGATCGCGGTGTGCTGGGCGGCACTTGCCTGAACGTCGGGTGTATCCCCTCCAAGGCGCTTCTGCATGCTTCGGAACTCTACGCAACAGCGCAGAACGAATTTGAAGGCATGGGCATCAAGACCGGCAAGCTGGAAATTGATCTCGACCAGATGATGGCTCAGAAAACCGAAGCGGTTGACGGTCTGACCAAGGGCATCGAATTTCTCTTTAAGAAGAACAAGGTCGATTACATCAAGGGCCGCGGCAAGATCCTTGGCAAAGGGAAAGTCGAAGTCAAAGGACTCGATGGCAAGACCCAAACCCTGGACACGAAGAACATCGTGATTGCGACGGGCTCTGAGCCAGCCAACCTTCCAGGCATCGAGATCGATGAAGAACGCGTCGTGACAAATGTCGGTGCGCTGTCGCTGACCTCGATTCCAAAACGTCTCGTCCTGATCGGGGCCGGTGTGATCGGTCTCGAAATGGGATCGGTCTGGGCACGTCTCGGCTCGGAAGTGACTGTGGTGGAGTATCTTGATCGCGTCATGCCGGGCGCCGATGCGGATGTCGCCAAGGAAGCCCAGAAGATCTTCAAGAAGCAGGGACTGAATTTCCGTCTCGGCATGAAAGTGACCGGCGTCGAGAAACTCAAATCCAAACTGAAGCTGAGCATGGAGCCGGCTGCGGGCGGTGAAACTGAAGTGCTTGACGCCGATGTCGTAATCGTTGCGATTGGTCGCAAGCCGTATACGGAAGGCCTTGGCCTCGAAGCGGTTGGCGGCACGACAGACAAGCGCGGCGTCGTGCAAGTGACCGATGGTCACTTCAAGGTCGCCGACGGCGTCTGGGCTGTGGGCGATTGCATTCACGGGCCGATGCTGGCGCACAAGGCTGAGGACGACGGCACGGCTGTTGCTGAATTGATCGCTGGCAAGGCAGGTCATGTGAATTACGACCTCGTGCCAAGCGTGGTCTACACCAAGCCGGAAATGGCGTGGGTCGGTCAAACGGAAGAGCAGCTGAAAGAAGCCGGCGTGGAATATGTGAAAAGCAAATTCCCCTTCATGGCCAATTCGCGCGCCCGCACAAACCACGAAACAGACGGGTTCGTGAAAATGCTGGCCGACAAGAAGACCGACAGAATCCTCGGGGTTCATATGGTTGGTGTGGGCGTTGGCGAACTTATTGCCGAGATCTGCGTCGCCATGGAATTCGGTGCGGCCTCGGAAGATATTGCCCGTACCTGTCATGCTCACCCCACCCTGTCAGAAGCGGTCCGTCAGGCGGCGATGGGTATCGAAGGCTGGACGATGCAAATGTAGGCATTCGGCAATTTGCCGAAATGCGCCTGAGATAAAGAGTGGACCTGATCATGCATCGGGCCCACTCTTTTCACATGTACACACATACCGGAGCAGGCTGGCATATCCGTGACTTTGAACGCCGGGACTATCGCCCTTGCTATCAATTGTTTCGTGATTGCCTGAGAGAGTTTCCGTGGCGCGGTCCGGCGGCACCCTATCTGAGGCAATTGTTCAACTCCCTGCCGACGGCGCGGGCCTGGGTCGCAGAGGAGCCGCAGGCGGGCGTGGTCGGCTTCCTGACGCTGCGTCCCGATTCCGGCTATGTCGATCATCTCTTCGTGGCGCCTGATTGGCGCCTGTGCGGCGTTGGTCGCGGCCTGTTGCATGTCGGGCGAGACGTGATGGGAGAGCCGCTACTGCTTGATGTCGATGCGCAAAATTCGCCGGCGCGGAAGGCCTATGAGGCGCTGGGCTGGAAGGATTTCGCCCGGACCGGCGAAGCCGGCAATGAACAGATTCGCCTGATCGGACCCTGACCCTTATTCTGCTGCCCGCATCAGCGACTGCATTCGGTCCAGCCAGACCATCCAGGCTTTTCGGCCCGGCTCAGTCAAGTGGATACGTGTCTGGGGCCGGCGGCCAACGAAGCGCTTTTCCAGTTCGACATATCCGGCCTCTTCCAGTTTACGCAAATGCGTGGACAGGTTTCCATCTGTCGCCCCGACCTTGTCGCGCAGCTCTCCGAAAATGGCGGGACTGACACTGGAAAGGTAAGCCATGATGCCGAGGCGGAGACGCCCATGGATGACATCGTCGATGTCGTTGTGATCGAAGGGGTTTTTCTCGGGCATGGGCGTTACACTGTTTCCGAGGGTTCGTTCCGCATCAATAGAAGGCCGGGTAACAGGACACAGAGCGCCGCTACGGCTGATCCGAGAAGCACGATGTAAGGCGTCTGCATGAGGAGCACCGCTGGCAATGTGCTGGCCATGGCGGCACTGCCGCTAAGAGAGAGGATGCGGTTTTGTGCCATCACGCCGGATACGTATTGGGCCAGGCCATAGAGCCCGATCACCATTGGGACTGACCACATGAAGGCGGCGGTACCTTGGCCCAACAGGGCCGCGATGAAGGCTCCCATGAAGTAGGCGCCAAGAAAATAGCCTGCCGCCTGCCAAACGATGCGAGAAACCTGATTTCCCACTGAGGCGGCGCCCGGCTTGTGGGCAGAGAAGCCTGCCTGCATGATGAACATGCCGCCCATGCCGAGGACGACATAGCCGATCCAGAGGAAGGCGAACGCCATGGGCGAAAGACCCCACATGCCCGTCGCAATGGCGTAGTGACCGAGATAGGCCAGTGTGGTCAGCGCGCCCCACAAGATCAGGAAGCGTCCGCCGAGGAGCGGCGCCTTCTGTCCGGCTTCTGCCAGATCGCGCACATAGGCAAGATCATCGGTGAGGGATTGAGGGCTCATTTTCGTCTCCACAAATAACTTTGAAAAACAAAGTATATTCATATCGGAAAATGTCAAGCAATCCAACTAGCTGCCAAACGGAACTTTGAATTTGGTCAGAAGGTTGACTCAGCCCTCGGCGAGGCGCGCCATTTCGGCGTCGGACAGTTCGGAATTGTCGTAGACATTCTGCACGTCATCCAATTCGTCGAGCACGTCCAGCAGCTTCATCAACGTGTCGGCGGCGTCGCCGTCGACCGGGATGTTGTTCTGCGGCTTCCAGATCAATTTTGTCGATTTGGCTTCGACATCAGCGCCGAAATGTTCAGTCAGCGCGTCGGCTACGGTCTGGAGGTCTTCGCGAGCCGTGTAGATCCAGTGGCTTTCGGCATCTGATTCCACGTCCTGAGCGCCCGCAAGGATCGCCGCTTCCATGACTTCGTCTTCGGTGCCCACGCTCGCAGGATATTCGATCTCGCCAACCTGATCGAAACTGAATGAGACCGACCCCGTTTCGCCCAGATTGCCGCCATTCTTCGAAAAGGCTGTGCGCACATCGGTCGCCGTGCGGTTCTTGTTGTCCGTTGACGCCTCGACGATTACGCCAACACCGCCGGGCCCGAAGCCTTCATAGCGGATGTCCACATAGTCTTCGCCGCCGCCTCCCTGGCCCTTGTCGATGGCGCGCTGGATATTGTCCTTGGGGACGGACTGGCCCTTCGCGTTCTGGATAGCGAGTCGTAGGCGCGGATTTCCATCCGGATCTGGCCCGCCCATCTTGGATGCAATCGTGATTTCTTTGGACAGGCGCGCGAAGAGTACGGCGCGCTTCTTGTCCTGTGCGCCTTTGCGGTGCTGGATATTTGCCCATTTACTATGGCCTGCCATGGCGCCCTCTTCGAATTTGGTCTGATCAGGAGAAGGGAGGCGTTTAGCGCAGGTTTGCAAAACGGCCAAGCTCCCCGTGTGCTACGGGCTATCTGGGGCAGGGAATTGCATTTCTGCAGCACACCGGCGCGAGCTTTGCAAAATTTTCCGCGCCAAATTGACACTTACGTCAACGTCAACCTTGCGTCTTTTCTGCGCGGGCGTTAGGCACACCCCACACGAGTTTAATTCCAACTATGTCTGGAGCGGTTGTATGAAGGTCCTGGTACCGGTCAAACGCGTCATCGACTATAACGTCAAAGTTCGGGTGAAGCCCGATCAGACGGGTGTCGATCTCGCAAACGTCAAAATGTCGATGAACCCATTTGACGAGATTTCTGTCGAAGAAGCAGTTCGCATGAAGGAAGCCGGCACGGCGACCGAAGTTGTGATCGTGTCCATCGGTCCGAAACAGGCTCAGGAAACCATTCGCACGGCGCTGGCCATGGGCGGCGACCGCGGCATCTTGATCAATACGGACGAAACCGTCGAACCGCTGGCTGTTGCGAAAATCCTTGCAAAAGTTGTTGCAGAAGAGAGCCCGGACCTGGTGCTCCTCGGCAAGCAGGCCATTGACGATGATTCCAACCAGACCGGCCAGATGCTGGCAGCGTTGCTGGACTGGCCACAAGGCACATTCGCTTACAAGATTGAGAAGGACGGCGACGCCCTGACCGTGACCCGCGAAGTCGATGGCGGCCTGCAGACCGTGAAACTGGCCACACCGGCAATTGTCACCGTCGATTTGCGCCTTAACGAGCCGCGCTACGCGTCTCTGCCAAACATCATGAAGGCGAAGAAGAAGCCAATCGATGAGAAAGCTCCCGGCGATTATGGCGTCGACATCTCGCCGCGCCTGTCAGTTGTGAAAGTGACTGAGCCGCCTGTGCGCGAGGCGGGTGAAAAGGTCGAAGACGTTGCGACGCTTGTTTCGAAACTCAAATCAGCAGGAGCGATCTAATGGCTGTTCTGGTTATTGCTGAACACGACAATGCGTCCCTGAACGACGCGACCCACAAAGTTGTTACCGCAGCTGCAAAGTTTGGCGGCGACGTAGACGTCTTGGTGGCTGGCGAAGGCGCAGGCGACGTGGCAGCTGCAGCAGCCAAGGTTTCCGGTGTCCGCAAGGTCGTTCACGTGGATGGCGCCTCGGTTGCCAAGCAACTGGCGGAAGCCATGGAAGCCCTCGTTGTGCCAATGATGTCCGGCTATGACGCCGTTTTCATCCCGGCTACGACGACGGGCAAGAACATGGCTCCGCGTATCGCGGCCAAGCTGGACGTCATGCAGCTGTCGGATATCACGGATGTCATCGACACCGACACGTTCGAGCGTCCGATCTATGCCGGTAACGCCATCCTGACGGTGAAGTCTTCCGATGCGAAGAAAGTCATCACGGTTCGTGGCACAGCGTTCGAAGCTGCTGGTGAAGATGGTTCGGCTTCGGTCGAAGCAGCTGATGCACCTGCAGGACCATTCAAATCCGAATTCGTGTCGGAGCAGATGGTCAAATCCGACCGTCCGGAACTGGCTGGCGCGAAACGCGTCGTGTCCGGTGGCCGCGCGCTGGGCTCGAAAGAAGAATTCGATCGCCTGATCGTGCCGCTGGCTGACAAGCTGGAAGCAGCTGTCGGCGCTTCGCGCGCCGCTGTCGATGCGGGCTACGCCCCGAATGATTATCAGGTGGGCCAGACCGGCAAAATCGTTGCGCCTGAACTGTATGTTGCTGTCGGCATCTCCGGGGCCATCCAGCACCTTGCTGGTATGAAGGACTCCAAGATCATTGTCGCGATCAACAAGGACGAAGAGGCTCCGATTTTCCAGGTCGCCGATTATGGCCTGGTTGCAGACCTCTTCAATGCCGTCCCGGAACTGACCGAGGCGCTGTAAGCTTTTCAGCCCTGACTGAATTCAACCCGCAACTCCTTAGGGGAGTTGCGGGTTGTTTTGTATAGAGCGAGCTAAGCCATGATCAGGAGATTTCATGCGAACAGCCATCGTAACAGGTGCGGCGTCGGGTATCGGCCGTGCAATTGCCGTGCATTTTGCCAATGAAGATTGGCAAGTCGCTGCGCTGGATATCGATCATGATGGTCTTGCCTCGCTCCCGAAAGACGGGATTCAGCCGATTTGGTGTGACCTGTCATCCGAAGAGAGTATTCGCGCCGCGGTCGCAGAAGCAGGGTTCGAACAGCTTGACCTGCTCGTGAACAATGGCGGGCCAGCCGACCCGGTCGCCGGTCCTCTTGAGGAGATGAGTCTCAATGACTGGAATAGCTGGATCGCACCGCACCTGAACGGCAGTTTCCTGATGGCGCGAGAATGCATGCCTTATTTGCGCGCTGCCAAGGGCAGTATCGTCAATATGACATCGACCCGAGCCTATCAGTCGGAGCCGGACACCTATGGGTATGCGGCGGCTAAGGGCGGAATCATTGGCCTGACGCATGCGCTGGCCATCGGTCTCGGGCCGGATGTCAGGGCCAACGCAATTGCGCCCGGCTGGATCAATTCAACTGGTGACGTGCTGTCTGGTGAGGCACACGCGCAGCATCCAGTCGGCCGAGCGGGGGAAGTCGAAGATATCGTGGATGCGGTGGTCTACCTGTCTGGTGCCGGCTTTGTGACGGGGCAGGTGCTGACAGTGGACGGCGGCATGACGCGCAGGATGATTTACACCGCGTAGCGCGGGATCGATCCTGAGTTTCCCGCTTCGGTGTTGTCGGACCGTCTGCGGGCGGGACCATCTTGCAGGATTGCGGATATACCCGCGGCGACTGCATCCCAGACTTGTGTTTGACGCACTGCACAAACAGGATATGACATCTCTCTTTTACGACGATCTGGACGAGACTTATGGCAGACCTGAAGACAATTGGCGTGATTGGCGCGGGCCAGATGGGGAATGGTATCGCCCATGTCAGCGCGCTAGCCGGATACGACGTCATTCTCAGCGATATTTCCGAAGAGTCTCTCGCCAAAGGCATGAAAGCGATTGAACGTAATATGGCCCGCCAGGTTGGGCGGGGACAATACAATCAGGGCGATATGGATACTGCGCTCGGGCGCATTAAGCCGACAACTGTCTTGAAGGACCATGAGGCCGCCAACCTTGTTATTGAGGCCGCCACAGAGCGCCGGGAAATCAAGGAACAAATCTTTCGTTCACTCTGCGAAATCGTGCCTACGAGCACATTTCTGGCGACGAATACGTCGTCCATTTCGATCACACGGCTTGCATCCGTCACCGACCGTCCCGAACGGTTTATCGGGCTGCACTTCATGAATCCCGTTCCGCTGATGAAGCTGGTTGAAGTGATCCGTGGGCTCGCAACGGATCAGGAAACCTATGAAACCGCCATCGAGTTTGCAGGGCGCCTAGAGAAGACGACCACGAATGCCGAGGACTACCCGGCCTTTATCGTCAACCGGATCCTTGTGCCCATGATCAATGAGGCCGTCTACGCTCTTTACGAGGGTGTTGGCACGGTTGAAAGCATTGATACGGCGATGCGCCTGGGCGCAAATCATCCGATGGGGCCTTTGACGCTTGCCGACTTCATCGGGCTCGATACATGTCTGTCGATCATGCAAGTTTTGCATGATGGTCTTGCCGACACCAAATACAGACCGTGTCCATTGCTCGTGAAATATGTTGAAGCAGGCTGGGTTGGGAAGAAAGCCGGCAAGGGATTCTACGACTATTCCGGGCCCGAGCCTGTTCCAACGAGATAAAATCATTCCCCCGCATCTCTTTCTATAGAAAGGGGCTGTCGTCTGAAGCGTGCTGTTCCGCAGAGGTGGCGGGCGGTTGACTGTATTTCAACCAATAGTAATTTTAGATTCGTTAACCCACCACTGATTTACTTCTGTATGAAGTCAAGACAGATCGTATGGTGGGAACGAATTCATGATTTGTTATTTTGGCGAACGGATAAATGGTGTGCATGAGCGCCCGTCGTCCCGAACGCAGAAGAATATTCGCTTTCACGGCCAAGGCGACGGGAGGGAGTCGGCGGTTCGAAGCACACCTACGGGCCGAGTACGCGGCCGTGGTGACAGAGCCTCTTCCCTACCGATTTCGAGAACTTCTTGGCGCCATGAGAGAGGTGGAGACCTCGCTAAAGCGATAGGATACGTGACGGCATGACCGATACCGGAGAAAATCCCAGCCCAGACTGGTCCTTTGTCGATGAGCTGGAGGCATTGTTACCTCAAATGCGCGCATTCGCGCGTAGCCTTTGCCATGATGCGACGCTGGCCGACGACATCGTTCAGTCTGCATGCCTGAAAGCTTGGGCGGCGGCGGAATCTTTCGATCGAACCGCAAAGATGAGACCGTGGATCCTGCGTATTGTTCGAAATGAATATCTCCAGCACAGCCGTCGCGCTTGGCGCAATGTTGATGTTGAAAGCGGATTTCTCGAAGAGGCTCTTATTGATAACACATCAGCTGAAATGCTGAGCGAAGCGTCGCAGGCTGTCCAGGCGATCTACTCCCTGCCGATCAAACAAAGGGATGCAGTCATTCTGGTTCTGGCGGCCGGCCTCACTTATGAGGAAGCGGGTGCGATCATGGACTGCTCGCCCGGAACAATCAAAAGCCGGGTAAGTCGGGCGCGCGCAGTTCTGATGGATGAGCTGAATGGAATTGTTCCGGCAATTTCCAATGACACGCCCGGGTTTGCTGAGCAGTCCACATTACACCAGTTGGTGATACATGCCGAAGAGCTTATGGCCGAGGCTGCCTGATTGGTATCAGGCCATGAGCAGGAAAACGCTCACCGAATAAATGATCATCAATGCGGCCGTCTTGATGGCAGCGGACACAAGAAATGGTCGCAGATCAGACCAGGACGTATCTCGAGCGATGGCGGCGACAGAGGTTGCAATATCATGCTCGATCCCTTCGCGGGATTGACCCGCAAGCACCAGCATGACTTTCGAAGAGCGAGTGGACGGAGCAGATTGGGCTTCCGTCAGGACTTGCTGAAATACATGCCCGGCGACGACCTCACCGAGCGCGCGCTTGGGGTGCCAGCCATAGCGAGAAAGTTCTACTATCCCAAGCCGAACAAAGGGCCACGTTACCCAGATATCACGAACAAGAAACGCGGCGAGAATCCCTGTCACACCCCAGATAAAATAAGGCCGCTCAATAACACCGCCATGGAAAAGTCCCCAAAGCGTCGCGAGGATAAGCAGTTTGATAGCCGTCGCGATTGCGAATGACCGAAAGCTCTTTTTGAGAAAATCATCTGCATGGCGCTTGATCTGACGACGTGTTTCCACGGCTGCTGTCTCGATCACCTTGTTCTTCTGGGCAGAAACCCCGCGTTCGAGGTATCTGCGGCCAAAAGCCAATCCGGCACCAACCGCTGAGGCAACAAGCAGAAACGATCTCATGCTAACAATATAGGTGTTCTGGCATGATTTGTCTGTAATTGGCGCCGCTAAAGCAAACCGAGTAGAAGCCTCTGGGCGTGACGTGTCGCCGTCTTGGGGTCACGTACAAGCGTGTATCCGAGCAACATCGCGCCCGCGGATACAGAGACCGGATATTTCTGGACCAGGGATTTCAGGGTGTCGAACGGAAGGTCTGCCAATGCATTGGCCGTGGACTCTTCCAAATCATCGATCTCTTCTGATGATTTCCGATAGGGTAGCAGGAATATATACAGCATAAGGGCAGCAATTGCCACAAGGATGGCGGCCACTGTGAAGCAGGCCGCCGTCAATCCGATGACAGATGCCAGCGCCAATATTCCGGCTACAGACAAAGCAAACATGCCGCCGAAACCACATACGATTCCGGCGACAGCCGCGAACAGCCTAAGCTTTGTCGCGTCCATGAATTATTTGCCCCTCATCATCGCGAGAATGAGTCCGGCCCCGAACGCGATTCCGACAGCGGCTAGCGGATTCTTGCGAATTTCCGTTTCAACATCGTCGCGGGTTTCCTTGAACTGGCCGGAAGCTTTCTCGGCCATTTCCTTGCCTTTTTCGACTCCGGCTTGCGCCTTTACCTTCGCAAGGCCCCGGACGTCTTCCATTACGCTTTTCAGGTCGCCGCGAAGCATGGCAATGTCATCCTTGAGCGCAGCGTAATCGCCCTCGGCTTCAGCTTTGAGTGTGGTGGCTGTCTTGGTGTTCACGTTAAATCTCCTGATTTCGTGTGCGCCAATACAACGATCGATCGAAACTTTCGTTCCATCGGGTGCCAGCAGTTTTCTGCGATGGAACCTTGCACAAGTACATTCGTTTGAACCGCATGGACGTATTCAGAAACAGAATTTCCCAATATGCCTCACTGAGAGATGATGCGTGGTCCAAATTCGATCAAATCGATTTTCAAACCCGCGCATTTCAATCCGGCGATGACATCATCCGTGTGGGGGAAACCCCCGCAAAGATATTTATCGTGAAAGAAGGCTGGGCAATTCGACACCGTTCTCTTGATGATGGTCGTCGCCAGATCGTCAACTTCATGTTGCCTGGTGATGTGTTCGATATGCAAGTCATTGCGGGTGTGAAGGCAGACCACTCAGTGACCGCCATAACGCGCACTGTCGTGGCGACGGTTGCAGCGGATCAATTCATGAAAGTGTTGCGCAGCGATGCCGATGTCGCCGCAGCATTCTGGTGGGCAGCGGTGCAGGAAGAATCTATCCTGCGTGAACAGATTGTCCGCGTCGGTCGCAGGTCTGCCAAGGAGCGTATCGCACACCTATTGCTTGAGCTTCAAAGAAGATTGAGAGCTGCGGTCGGTGGAGTAGAAGATCACCTTCCCATGCCTTTGACACGCACGGATCTGGCAGATGCGCTCGGCCTGACCCCGGTTCATGTGTCGAGGACGATGTCAGCTTTACGCCGATCGGGCCTTATCGATGAGTCCCGCGGCCAGGTCACCATTCTCGATAGAAGGCGTATGGAGAGTTTGTCCCAATTCGACACTGACTATCTCCATGTTCGTAAACTCGATTTCGTAGCGCGAGCCAACCTGAACGGTAGTTCGCATTCGCCTTTGTCAAATGGCGCTATCTCGTCTCACACAAATCAACATCGCATTCCCCGCAATGACAATTGATTCAGGGGATAACACTCAAACAGGATTGGAATAACTTATGCCAGACACAACCCATCAAGAAGAGTTTTCTACAACTGAGGCACGTCAGGGTCGTCGCCGGACGGGCTTGTTGAGCGTTTTGGGGATAGGTATCGTCGTCGCTCTTGTCGGCATGTTGTTGGTGCTGGCATTTACCGGCATATTCGCGCCTGCCAGCGTCTGACATATCTCGAATTCAAGAACAACGGCCGCCCGTACATCATTATGTACGGGCGGCCTTTTGAATCCGCGACATCAGAAATTTAGGCGTCCACCCGCTTTTCGTTGGCGGGATGGAAGAACAACGCCTGGCCGATCGCTGCCTTCACAGTATTTTCCTGGAAGGGCTTTGGAATCAGGTAGGTCGGCTCCGGGCGCTCACCAGTCAGCAGGCGTTCGGGGAAGGCCGTGATGAAAATGATCGGCACGTCATGATCGGCCAAAATGTCGTGGGCGGCATCAATACCGGACGATCCATCTGCAAGTTGGATGTCACAGAGAACCAGTCCTGGCGGATTCGCGCCGAAGAGAGAGAGCGCTTCGCGATGCGTGGTTGCGATACCGGTGACCGTATGGCCGAGGTCTTCGACCAGACTTTCAAGATCTGCAGCAATAATAGGCTCATCCTCAATTATGAGAACTTTCGTAGCGAGCTCGCCTTCAATTTCTCTTTGAGCATCTTGTTCGAGAACACGCTGCTCTTTTTCAGAAATTCCGAGGATGTAAGCTGCGTCCGAAGCAGAAAACCCCTCAAGGGCTGTCAGCAGGAAAGCTTGCCGCTGGATGGGTGCAAGTGACTGCAGTCGCTTGTCTGCAGGATCGCCTTTGTTGCTATCTTTTCCTTCAAGCTGGGCGCCTGTCGTGCCCCAGATGACGTGGAAAAAGCGGTAAAGCGAAAGACGAGAATCCTCCACATTGTCGACAACTTCAGGATTTTCGACGAGCGCTTGAAGTGACGCGCGAATATACGCGTCTCCGCTGTCTTGACTGCCTGTTAGCGCCCGGGCGTACCGGCGCAAGAATGGCAGATGGGGGGCAAACGATTGTACCAAACTCATTGGGAACCTCTCTTCTGGGACCGCATTAACAATTCGTGAAAGCTGCTTCGGTTCCACACTAGTGCAAAATACTGCATTAGTGTGGAACTTATATGGTGCCGGATTGTTTAACTATCAGACTCATATAGTTAGGTATCAGATCGTGAATCAGGATAGTTTGGACGGAATGGAAAAGAACGGACGCAAAAACTCCGTCAAATCCGACCTCGGCAGTAAGAGGCGGACGCAGCGCATTGGTGAACAATTGCGCCGCGTGTATGACGAAGTAGCGCAAGAAGATGTGCCCGATGAGTTCCTGCGGCTTCTCGAAGAAGCCGATAGGGCTCGGCCATCTTCCACCTCAGACAAATCCTGAGGGGGGTTCCATGACAGACAATACGGAAAAACTCAGCGATCCTGAATTCAAACGCGAACTTGCTGCGCTAATCCCACATTTGCGGGCTTTCGCGCGCAGCTTGTGCGGAGATGCAACGCTTGCAGACGACCTTGCACAGGATGCAATGCTGAAAGCGTGGAATGCGCGACAATCCTTTCAGGCCGGCACGAATATGAAGGCGTGGGCCTTCACGATTCTCCGAAATGTTTTCTATTCAGAAAAACGCCGGTCTTGGCGCCGCACCCCACTTGATCCTGAAGTTGCCGAAGCAACGCTGGTGTCTAACAGTAACCCATCCGACACGCTCGACCTGCTCGCCATGCGCAATGCCCTCGGCAGGTTGCCAATTGATCAACGTGAGGCCCTCATTCTGGTGGGTGCGGGCGGCTTGCCCTATGAGGAAGCTGCGGAGATTTGCGGAGTGGCTGTCGGAACGATCAAAAGCCGGGTGTCTCGTGCCAGGAAAGCCGTCGTCGAGATTCTGGAATCAAATGGGGCGGGATTCAGCGACGACTCCGAAATGAGGGCGGAAGACGCCTTCAATGACATCATGCGGCAGGCAGATGATATTGCCGGTGTCGGGTAACCAAGGTGGGCTAGACCAGGGGGAGAGCAAGGGCGCAAACGCGGCGCCTTTGCGTAATAAGCTCGTTTTGACGCTGGCAGCTGCGCTGACACCAGTACTCCTGCTGTCTGCGTTCAAGGCCTATATCGACGCCCGAGATATTCGGGAAAGCCAAGCTCAAAACCTTGTCGTCGTTGCGGGCGCAGCCATTGATGGTGTGAACCAGTCGCTACAACAAGCAGAGCTATTGCTCTCGCTATATGAACCGCGATTGACGGCGGGCGAGTGTAGCGGTGTCTACAACGAATTGTCTGAATATCTGCCGTCGCTCACCAATGTCGTGGCGTTTGACAAGGACAGTGAAGTTGTCTGCGCCAGTGTAGGTACACCCACACTCAGTCGTGACAATCAGGTTCTGCATGACAGATTACGGGCCGGAGGAGACTCCTTTGCTCGGAGTGACGCATTCTTTGGATCCGCAAGTGACGAGTGGCTCTTTGCGCTCAATAAACGCGTCGAGGACGAAGCCGGAAATTTTGTGGGCATCCACACATTTGCATTGAGTGCAATTGAACTCGCCAACCTTGTTCAGGCCGGCTATCTGCCCGATTACGTTTCCCTTTCCATCGCGGATGAGACGGGCAGGGTGTTTGGAGATCCCATTATTGGGCCGATCCCGTCCGAATGGATTGAGCAGGTGAAGGAAACTCGTGCCGCCCAATTGTTCCGGGCAGAGCAGAGCAGTGGCGGTTCCACGGATGTTGTGCTGCGACCTGTCGGCGATTCCAACATATTCGCAGTGATCGCGCGGCCCTCCTACGGTTTGTGGAATGATTTCTTTTTGCGGCCCGCGACTTCATTCGGGCTACCCTTGCTTGCGTTCGCAGTAACACTGCTGGCGGCTTGGATGGCGATTGATGGGTTGGTGCTGAGGTGGATCTCTCGCTTGACCCGCACAGTACGCATCTATGGTGCGGGGCGATATCAATTCAAAGCGGGTAATTCTTTTGTCGATGCCCCCTCGGAGATTCGCAATCTGGCGACCGCGATGGAGGTCATGGCGAAAGATATCGACCACCGAGACCAGGATCTCAAAGAGGCTATCTCCACGCGCGATGCGGCCGTGAAAGAGATTCACCATCGCGTGAAGAACAATCTCCAGATTGTTACAAGCTTCCTGAACTTGCAGGGTCGACAATTAAAAGACCCACAGGCTCGGGATGCAATTGCGGCGACGCGCCACCGTATCGATGCGTTGGCGATTGTACACCAGACATTGTACCAGAATGAGCGCCTGGAAACCGTCGATATGCGACCCTTCCTTACCGGACTTCTCAATCACCTTTCGGATGCATTGGGCATGTCAGAGGCGGGCATAAACCTCGTCCAGTCTTATGCCGAGATTCAGCGGGATGCCGACGATGCCATTCCGATGGCGTTGTTCATTGTCGAGGCAGTCACCAACGCGATGAAGTATGCTTTTGAAGAAGACGGCGGCGAAGTTGCAGTGCACCTTTCGTTGGCGGGCGAGAAGGTAATTCTTGAGATCAGGGACACAGGTCTCGGCTATGACTCAGCGGATGAGGACTCCGGACTGGGTTCCAAGCTCATGGTCGCTTTTGCACGACAATTGTCTGCGGAATTCACGACCGAAGCGCGACCAGGACTGGGCTGCTCGCATAAGCTTGTCATGGATATTTAGGTAGAAGAGCAGCATCCAGTCCGCCCCGTGTGTTAGCATGCAGAACAGCGCGGAACTCGCATCGCTTGGATGCGTAGGTTGTTTATGGTCAACGCAGTACACCCCCGGATAGACATTCAACGCCAATCCCGTAGTTTGAGCTCTCACCTTGAAATTTTTCGTCGTTTGAATGGCCCGCGTCGCGTTGGCGCGATGTTGTCTGTGCTGATTATTGGACTTGGGCAGATCTGGACCTGTTTGCGCAAACACACAGAGCTGATGCGCACCAGCAAGCGAACACGAGTTTTGCTGATCTCCTATTCCGGCCAAGCGGTTCATTCCACACAATAGGTAGTTCTTGCTGCCCTGTGAGTACCGCTCACTTCCAACATACGAGCTAAAAAAAAGACACGCTCGATTTGAGCGTGTCTTTTCAGGCTTGGTTTGCGGCCCGCTTAGTCGTTGATGTCTTCTTCAACGTCTTGTGCGGTATTCTGGATAACTTCGCCACCGGCTTCGACATCCTTGCCAACGCCGTCGACAGTGTTGCAGGCAGCCAGCAGGGTGGCCAGGGCGCCCAAGGCACCGAGTGTTGCGATCTTCACGGTATTTTTCATGATAGTTCCTTTCCGCTTTAAGCAGTAAACAAACGTTACCCGTGTCCCTTGGTTCCAATGGTCGATCAAAAAATAATCGGGAACTCGGATGCCTGCGACCGGGTTGTACTGTCATCGTATCGACCACGACGCGTCGATTTGTTTGATAGAAGGAGTTATTGTCATGCTCGGTTGGGCAATCGCATTTTTCGTATTGGCGTTGATCGCCGCAGTCCTCGGCTTTGGTGGCATCGCTGGTGCTTCGGCAGGTATCGCCAAAATCCTGTTCTTCGTTTTCCTCGTTCTGTTGGTCTTGTCCTTCGTGGCGCGGGCCGTCCGTGGACGAAATGTGACCTAGTGAGGTTTGCATCTTTTTGAAAAGGGCGTTGCGACTGCAGCGCCCTTTTTTGTGCTTGCTTTCTATAAAGACCGCAATGGAACTATTTTCCTGCAGTGGCGTAGGTAAATTAAGGCGTCACCGGGAGGAGGTATAGGCTGTGAAAGAATACATGGCTTCCCCGGATGCTCCAGACAACAAGCGGGATGTGGTGCGCAATTGGGCCATCACCGGAATATTCTGGATCCTCACGCTTGGGACACTGAGTCTTGCCCAAGGTGTATTTGTTCCAATCATCTCCGCATTTGTTCTTGCGCTGACTTTCAGTCCTGTGAGGCGCGCACTTGGCCGGATCGGAATTCCTGCGGGTGCCGCAGCCGGCATAATCATGGTCAGTCTTCTCGTTGTGTTCGGAGTCCTGTTCTACTTCATATCTGAAGCTCTACAGCAGTATATGAGTGACGCGCCGACTTTCGCTGCTGAAGTTCGCCGCGAATTAAGTGGTCTTTTTGGTACAATTGAGCCGGTATTGAAGGCTGGCGATCAGATTGATGCGCTTACAAGTCAGGGTAAACAGCAAACAGTCGCGATACGAGAGCCAGGTTTCGTCAGTGTAATGACCCAAGCCACGCCGGCTGTGGTCAGCCAATTGATCGTGACGTTGACGTTGAGCTTCTTCCTTATCGCATCGGGTGACATGTTCTATGAGAAGCTTGTGCAGGTCATGCCCAAGCTCAAGGACAAGCGACGAGCGTTGGCAGCTGCGCGCACTATAGAAAACCAACTTTCAACTTATCTCTTCACCATTACAGCGATCAATGCAGTGCTCGGCATGGTCATCGGTTCGGTTATGTGGGCGATCGGGATGCCCAATCCGCTGCTGTTCGGGTTGGGCGCATTCTTGCTCAATTATATTCCGTACATTGGTTCCATCGGAGGAATCACGGTTTCGCTCGTGACTGGTTTGGTGACCTTTGACAACACTCTCCAGGCGCTACTGCCCGCGCTGCTTTATTGGCTGATAAACACCATAGAAGGACAGTTTTTAACACCCGTGCTGGTGGGGCGCCGCCTCAAGCTGAATGCGGTCGTCGTATTCATTTCATTTGCCTTGTGGGCCTGGGTTTGGTCATTTATGGGAATGTTATTGTCGACGCCGATCCTGCTAATGGCAAAAGTCGTGTCCGACAATGTGAATGGATTGGAGAGCTTCGGAAAATTCCTGGGTGATCGGGACGACCTGTCCGGTTCGGATTCACGATTGATGAAATTCGTGTTCCGCCAAAAAGATACTCCACTTTCGGAAGAAGGGTGAGTCCCCTTCAGCCGTCGGGCATCACCATGGCCAAGTGCGACAAGACAATACGTGCCGGCCTTCGGGCCGAGAACTCGATACCCTCAATCAAGGACATAACCGCACCTGATTCAGATACTTCTCGGAGTGGAATTTGGAAAGTCGATGTTCCCTTCTCTCCGTCGTCCCGTTCAAGTTCGGACAAGTTGCCTATCTCATGCCGGCCGGACTCGGAAAGTACAGCTAGAACAATGTTACCTGCATCCTGCTGAGAAACGTCCAAAGTCAAGGTGAAACAGAAACCAGCGTTGACCTCCCGAGTCAGGTCCAGTCTCTCGTGTGAGAAAAGGACAGGCGCAAAGGAGTCACTCTTCCAAACGATCTCGATGGCATTTTCTTGTTGTCCCAAGTCAGCTGACTTGAGCACTATCGCTCCCGCAGCAGAGATGGCTTCGCCGCCATGCCAAGGTTTCCCAATTTCACTATTCTCGAGGTGCACCGTCCAACTTCCTGCGGTTCGGCCTAACTCAAAAATTGTGCCATGGTCGGGCTGGGTGACGACACCTTCTTCATGCAGTATCCGCAGGTTCCCACAGTTCTTCATGGATAGTCCGAACCCGAACGGAAACAGGGGGTCATAGGGCTGCGAACCCATATTGAGCGCGTATTGATCCGCATATTGAGGCCAGGAAAAAGATAGTTTGCCGGAGAAGTCGAGACCATTCGTTGCGAACAGCACATCAGCGAGTGCGCCTGCTTGAGTGCCGGGAAGAAATGCTGCGATGAAGGCGTCGGACGCATTCAATGATGGATTGACCCAAAGCGGTCGCCCAGAGAGGAAGATGCAGATGGTGGGGATGCCGGCCTTGCGCAACCGTTTGAGCGTGTCGGCATCTTTCTTGTCTCGGGGCTGAAAATCCAGCGTCGACAGGTCTCCGCGAAACTCGGCATAGGGGGGCTCTCCAAACACGTGAATGGCAATGTCCGGAGAGTCTTTGATGCGCCCGTCGGGTGAATAGATAATTGTCCCGCCATGCTCGTGGCCCACCCGTCGAATTCCCGCCAGAAAGGTTTCGGCATGCGGATAGTCGGTCGGATTGAGATTACCGCCCTGCCAGGAGAGCGACCACCCTCCGCACATCATGCCGAGATCATCCGCAGCGGGACCCGTCACCAGGATTCTTTGGTTCGACTGCAAAGGCAAAACATTGTTCGCATTCTTCAGCAAAACGGCAGACTTCTGGACGGCGACAGCGGCAAGTTCCGTATGGGCCGTGCACCCAACAATATTTCCCCTCACAGCTAGGGCTCGTTCGCTGGGAGTGGGTTGAGTACACAGGCCTGCACGCATTTTTAGCCGGAGAACCCGGCGAACCGCATCGTCCAGACGCTCCTGGGTAATTCGTCCGGACTCAAGGTGGCGCAATAGGGACGCATGCAGGCCCTTCCAGCTTTCGGGGGCCATATACATATCGAGGCCCGCCATCAACGCGTCCGGGCAATCAGTTGGGGTGGCGCCCTCTATTTGCCCGTGCCCGTCCCAATCTCCCACAACCACACCATCGAAGCCCCAATGGGCTTTTAGAAGGTCGGTGAGAAAGGCTTTGTGTCCGTGCATTTTACGACCGCCCCAACTCGAAAAAGAGGCCATCACAGTCTGCACTCCAGCTTCGAGAGTGGCGTAGTAGCCGGCGGCGTGGACCTCGCGTAACTCGGCTTCTGTGGCGATCGTTTCGCCCTGGTCCCGCCCCCCCTGAGTGCCACCATCACCAATGAAGTGTTTCGCGCAGGCGAGTATCTTGGTGTCACCGAGGAAATTCTCGTTGCCCGAAATGCCTTGTAGGCCTCGGACCAGGGCGGCGCTTAGCTCGGCGACTAATTGGGGGGATTCCGAATAGGACTCATAGGCCCGGCCCCACCGGCTGTCGCGTGCGACGGCGACGGTCGGAGAGAATGCCCAATCCATACCTGATGCACGTACTTCACGTGCGGTGGCGGCGCCTATGCGTTCCACCAGTTCTGCATCCCGCGTGGCACCCAGTCCGACATTATGTGGGAAGACTGTTGCCCCGATCAGATTGTTGTGGCCGTGAACAGCATCGGAGCCCCACAGTATCGGAATGCGGGGGCCATCTGCACGCATGGATGCCGCCCAAAATGCATCGGCGAGTTCCAGCCAATCGGCGAGGCTGGCACGTTGATTTCCGTTTGGTGCAGAATTGCCGCCATTCAGCACTGAACCGAGATGATAGGCGGCGACATCCTCAGGCGTCACTGAAGCAATATCGGCCTGAATGATTTGCCCTACCTTTTGCGCGGGTGTCAGCCACTCCAGAATTCGCTCAATCAGGGCCTCTGTTTTCTCGGATTGCAGGCGTGGCGTTTGCGCCTTCGGCCAATCGGACAGAGCAAGCGTGGAAGTAGACCAGTCAGTCACAAATTAAGTCCGACATCGGATTTATGTGTTCGTTCCTCGTCGGGAGAGTAGTCTTCCGGGTAATCTCTCATCTGGTCATACCAGTTAAGCTTCAGGAATACGCTGGTGATGAGCACAACTGAAAGAGCTGCAAGCATTTTGGGCCAGTCTTGAATCACGAGGAAAATAGGGACGCAGACCAGGGCAGTCTGCCAGACAATTCCCACGGCTACGTTAATCAAGTCACGCTTCAAGTTCGTATTGGGGGAGACAGTTCGGCCGGCGGCCGCGAGTGAGTCGGCGACAGGCCCCCAAAGGCCCCATGGGCGCGTCTTCAAGTAGAATCGCTGCAATGTTTCCATATTGGTCGGCTTGGTCACCAGAGATCCGATCACCACGGCGAAAAGGCACGCTACGAAGAAGAATGGGAAAGCCTGCAACGGATTGATGTCCACCTGTGGCATGCCTAACCCCAGCGCAAACACGATACCCGTCAGCATGCCCCAGAAGTAACCGTAACCATTCATGCGCCACCAGTACCATTTCACGACATTGGCGGCTGTGTATCCGCCAAAAAGCCCTGCCGTGATCCAGTTGATGACATTGTCGATGCTGGTCAGGAACACTCCGATGAGCGTGCCAATGATCACGAAGACCGTGGACACGAGGTAGCTGATCCTGAGATACGTCTTCTCAGACGCGTTCGGTTTGATGTATTTACGATAGATGTCATTTACAACATATGCGGGGGCGGCGTTAAGGGGGGCGGCGAAGCTGGACATGAAGGCAGCCAGCAATCCGGCGAGTGTGAGGCCGAGCAGCCCGACTGGAATGAATTCACGTAGTGCAAATGGCAGTACGGCCTCAAAGTCCGCATCTGTCCCCATGTCCCGCAAATATGGGCTGAAATAGACCAGAGCGAGAATCGTCAGGCCGGTGATCAGCAAATAACGCGGGACATTCAGCACAACGCTGACCAGCGCGCTCATCTTGGCGGCTTCGATCGGAGTGCGGGCTGAAAGGATGCGCTGCATATCATAGTTTGGGGCCGGCCCGGCAAGTGATGTGAAGATGCCCTTCAGCAAGACAAGCATGAAAAATATTGAAAACAGCGAGTAGCCCTCACTCGCTATCTTGGTATCTGCGGAGGGCAGCAGATTGGACCAATCGAGACCAAGCCTCCATCCAAAAAAGGGATTGTCCCACCCTTCGGGGACTGCCGCAGCCAGCGTATCCGGCGCCACATGCATCATGGCGATCACGGCAATACCGACACTGGCAACCGTGATGACGAGGAATTGTATGACTTCGGTAAATACTACCGAATACATGCCGCCCTTGATGACATAGAGCGACGTAAGAAAGATCAGGATAACGCCGAAAACCTTCTCATTGAGTGAGATCATGGCGGCTTCTCTCTGGGCCAGAAGGTCACCGGCGAGATTGGGCGACTTCAGCGCGGTAGGCAGGAAAACGTCGAGCTGAAGAAGGCCCGCCAGGTCTAGCGGGATGAACTGAACGGCGAGCTTGCCGATACCGAGGAAGCCGTAGGCCATGTAGGCAAGCACCAGGATCAACGCGAACAACACAACAATCAAATGGCTTAATCGCGCGGCTGGGCCATCGCCGAACCGGAAGGTGATCCACTCTGCCCCGGTCATCGCGCCCGATCGGCGCAACCAGATGGAGAGGAAGACCATGAGAAATATCTGGTTGAAGACGGGCCAGAGCCATGGGATCCAGATGCTTTTCAAACCATAAACGAACAGGATGGATACGAGCCACATCGTGCCAGCCACATCGAACATGCCAGAGGCGTTCGACAGGCCCAGCGCATACCAAGGCAGCCGATTGCCACCCAGAAAGTAGCTCCGCATGCCCTTATTGGCCCGGGTAGAAATCCAGAAGCCGATAAATAGCGTCAAGCCGATGTATGCCGCGATCACGGCCATATCAATTGGATGCAGACTCAAGGACCCCAACTCCTCGTTTGTGCACGCGGTTCCCCCGGGCGGGCGGCGGTGCGCCGAATTCCTCCTTGCAGCCAAATGGGCCGCGGTCGCCAACGTTCTCTGCGTGCCTGACCATGAGAACATTCAATACAACCGGTTTCATGGCAAGCGGTCATGGTGTTTGATGACCAGATCGTTCCATCATTCGGGCGAGTTACCCCGACGCGGAGCCTTAAAAAAGCGAAATGGCTCGTAGGAGAATTTCAATGGCTCAGATCAGGGATGTTGCAAAACTGGCTGCTGTCTCCCCCGCGACAGTGTCGCGGGCATTTTCAGATCCGAGTAAACTGTCCACAACGACGCTCGAACGCGTCCTGACCGCCGCCGAAGAACTCAAATACAAGCCGAGCTCATTGGCTCAATTGTTCCGTGAGAAGCGGACCAATACAGTGCTTGTCATGGTCCCGGACATTGCAAATGTCCTGTTCGCGAGAGTTGTCTCGGGCATTGAGCGTGTCGCGGTAGAGAACAAGTTCAATTTGATCGTGTCTGACACCGGAGACGATGCGGCCATCGAGTCCGTTGGTGTGGAGATGGTGGAAACCTATCGCGCCGATGGCGTGATCCAGCTGGGCGAGCGGCCGCTGGACCAGTTGCATCATGAGGGTGAACACTGCGCGATTCCCTTCGTGCAGGCGATCAGCGCCGATCCGCGCGGTCGGTATCCGACCGTCGGTATCGATGATCGCAGCGCCGCGGCAATGATGGCGGAACACCTTATGGCGTCAGGCCATCGTCGGATCGGAGTGTTGGCAGGCCTGAAAGACCGACTGGTAACGCGAGAGCGGCTGACGGGTATTCGCGATGCGTTGGCTGCACGGGAACTACTGCTCGACGAGACCATGGTGGCATATGGGCCCTACTCGATGGCGGGTGGGGAGAGTTCGGCCATGCGCCTATTATCACGCAAGCCGAATGTGTCGGCGCTATTCTGTATGAGTGATGAGATCGCGATTGGCGCAATCCGCGCGGCGCATGATCTTGGTTTCAACCTGCCGAACGACCTGTCGATCTCCGGCTTCGACAACATTGAATTCGGAAAATACTGTACGCCGCCCCTGACCACTGTGATGCAGCCTGCGGAAAAAATAGGAGAAGTAGCCATGACCCTTATGTGTGACATTCTCAGAGGCCACGCTGTGACGGGGATACACGAAATGCTTGCAACCGAATTGGTGGCCAGAGCGAGTGTTCGAGAGGTTGGCTAACCGGGTGGATTGAAAATGTCGTGCGCGCGGTCCCAGTGGGGAACGAGGTCAGTCCAGATACCTATTTAGGAACAGAAGATGATCGGCCCATCGCGCATGTCGTCAGCGAAAGGCCCAAGCCAAGAATGAGGAGATGGAGGCGCAGGTTGGTGCCAATCAAAACAGGCTCGGTAGTGTGAGAGACAGCGCGGGCACGAATGTAATGATCATGAGCGCGAGCAGAAGCGCGCCATAGAAGGGCCAGATCGTCTTCACAGCCTGTTCCACCGGAACTTTTCCGACCGCAGACCCAACAAATAGCACCGATCCCACTGGCGGCGTCACAAGCCCGATTCCTAAATTCAGCATCATGACAATGCCAAAGTGAACTGGATCGACGCCCACTTCCATGACTACCGGCAACAAGATCGGGGTTGTGATGATGATGAGAGGCGACATGTCCATGAATGTGCCGAGCACAAGCAGGATGACATTCACGATGAGAAGGACAAGTATCGGATTGCTGGTGGCGGACGTAATCATGTCAGCCAGCTTCGCTGGTGCTTCAAGGATGGCGAGCGCGTAGCCGAATGCAGTCGCTGCACCGATGATAAGCAGCACCATCGCCGTGATCTTTACCGATTGCATGGCGGCTTCAAAAAAGCGCTTCCATCCCAGCGTTCGATAGACAAGAGCTCCGATAGCGATCGTGTAGATGACCGCAATGGCAGAAGATTCCGTGGCGGTGAAGATACCTGACAGAATGCCGCCCATGATGATGAACGCTGTCATCAGGCCGGGGATGGCGAACAGGAGCGCGCGCGTAAAGTTACGCCAGCCAGGAAAGGCACCGCTGGCATAGCCACGCAGGACAGCGACGCGCCAGGCGACGAACATAAGCAAGGCTGCGGTCATCACGCCGGGCACGATACCAGCCAGGAACAGATCTCCGATCGACACGCCGATCCCGCTGGCGGCGGAATATATAATCATGTTGTGTGAGGGCGGAATGAGTAGGCCGACAATGGCGGCGGTAACGGTGACATTGACGGTATAATCGCCATCATATCCACGCTCACGCATCAAGGGCATCAGCGTGGATCCCATAGCCGAAGCGCTGGCAATCGCGGAGCCGGAGACAGCGCCAAACATGGTGGACGCCCCAACATTTACGAGGCCGAGTCCGCCTCGTGTGCGCCCGAAAGCGCCTTCGGCAACTTCGACCAATCGCTTTGCGATGCCTGACCTGTACATGAGGTCCCCAGCGAAGATGAAGAAGGGAATCGCCATCAGCGTAAAGACACTGACGCCGGCCGCCATGCGTTGGAAAACCACGACCATCGGGATGTCGAGGGCAAGGAACGTCGCCATGGCCGACCCGAGTAGAGAATATGCGACCGGCACGCCAAGCGCGAGCAGAACGACCAGAACACTGACCAGAATGATCAACTCCATCTTGGGTCCTCCTCATCTGTAATTTTTTCGCCGGAAAGTTCTTCGAATATGCGTTCGAGCGAGAACACCGCCATCAAGGCGCCCGCAATAGGTAAGCCGAGATAGGCCAATCCCCGAGGCAGTCCGAGCGAGGGAATAACATGACTCCAGGTCTTGGCAACCAATTGGCCGCCCCAGACCAGCATTGCCAGCCCACACCCGCCGACGATGATGTTTGAAATGATCCGCATCCAGAGTCGCGTCTTTGGACCAACTGCATTTTCAATCGCCACGATTCGGATGTGGAAGCCTTCCCGGACGCCTGCGGCGGCCGCGAGCGACACATACCAGATCATCAGGGCGAGTGAGGCTTGTTCAGACCAGGAAGGGCTGGAATTCAAGACATATCGGCCGAAGACTTGCCACCCAATGATCAGCGTCATCAGGACTAGTCCGACTGCTGCAACTCGCACCAGCCAGTCTGCAGTGAAATGCGTGATATTAGTCAGGAGGCGTATCATGCGTCAGGCCTTAGCGCTTCGATTTCTGCAACAATCTCTTTCTGGGTGTCGGTTCTGACGAAACGGTCCCAGACCGGACGCATTTTCTGCTGAAAGGCACCTAAATCTGCCACTTCATTCACCGACACACCCGCAGCGATGATCTTTTCACGGGACTCGGCGACGCGCTCATCCCAGAGTTTGCGCATGAAGGGTACGGAATCACGAGCCGACTGTTGGACCAGCGTCTTGTCGCTATCAGAAAGCTTTCGCCAACGGCTGGCCGACATGACCAGGACTTCAGGCGCGATGATGTGCCGAGTAAGACTATAGAAGGGCGCAGCTTCGAAATGGCGGCCACTTTCGAAGGATGGCCAATTGTTCTCTGCACCATCAATCACGCCCTGGACCAGTGCCTGATAGACTTCACCGAGCGACATAGGCGTTGCGTCGGCGCCGAGTGCCTTGATCATGGCGACGTAGAGGTCGGAATTCGGCACGCGTATTTTCATGCCAGCCATATCATCTGGTGACAGTATTGGCTTGCGCGTATTGTAGAAGCTGCGTTCGCCAGAATCGTAGAAGCACAGGCCGATGAGATCGTGCGGCGCGAGCGAGTCGAGAATTCGGTCGCCTGCAGGTCCGTCGAGTGCCGTCCGCATATGGGAAGTTGAGGAAAACAGGAACGGAAGCGCAGGGATGGTCGTCAGGGGTTCAATCGAGTTAAGCGGTGCGAGGTTTACCCGGTTCAGGTCAAGACCCCCGAACGAGGTGATTTCTAGCGTGTCGCGCTCCGAGCCGAGCTGTCCGCCCGCGTACATCTTGATACGAAGCCTGCCCCCGCTGCGCTCGTTCAACAGGCGCCCCATTTCCTTGACGGCCTGAACGGTCGGATATTCTTCCGGATGAGAGTCTGCACTCAGCAAATCCCGAACCGAACTCTGATTGCACGCAGCCAAACTTGTGGCGGCTGCCATGCTGATCAGGGCTTGCCGACGTGAGATAACTGGTATGCCACGCATCATGGGCGCACCGCACGTACAGTCGTGTAAAGGAACTGATCCCGCCTCATATCTCTCCTCCCCAGTACGGCCATTTCAAAGGCCTCTTTTAGAGAGGCGGCTCGTGCGGTCACTACCCATGGTAACCGGTGTCATTTATTCTGCAAGGTGCCTGGCCAACTTTAATGCGGCCAACGTTCAGCCAGCACCTCCACTTGCCCGTCTTTCGACTGAACTTCCATGGCCGGGTTTTTTGGCATGCCGTCGGCGAACAATTCATAGATGATGCTGCCATCGGTTTGCGTACTCTCGATGATTCGGACCGGCTCAGCCGCGCCTGCTGCCGTGGCGGCGGCTTGAACGTCTGCAGGTACGGCGGTCCAGGGCAGGTCCCGCTGAATTTCAACAACTTCTGCAACGCCGTCGGCGTACAGGATATCAAGTTCGATTTCGGATCCGTCGGCGCGTTCACCTTCGACATCGAAATAGACGCGCTGGCCGCGTTCCTTTCGAAGCACTTCCAGTACCGTCATGTCGGGCATGGCCTCGGAGACGGCAGATTGCACCGGTCCGGGCAGGTCTGTGGGCGCCACTTCGGTAACAATGTCGCCTTGGCTTTGAGGTTGCGGCACTTGAGTTGGTGAGCAGGCCGACAGAATGCCGGCAGCGACGATGATGTGAGTGGCAGATTTCATGGATCAGGTCCCCCATTGAGTGAAAGGTACTTTGGCGAAGAGTTCCCTTTCGCCTTTGCGCGGGTCATTCTCGAGCCGGGTCGTGGTGCCGAATACCAGTGTCTCCCGGTTTGGCAGCGTATGTCGAGACCAGTCCGGCAACCCGGGATGATTGGGCTGGCCTTCCCTGGCCATGGAGATGAAGGCGCGAGACAGTTCGTCTGCGACGCGTGCATACTCGCCTGTTGAGGGAACCTTTGTGCCGCCATACGTGCCGGATTGGTCCAAATTGTCGAAGGCAAAGGCGATGTCCATCGTGTGCGGTGCGCCCCATTTTCCGCCCTCTTCTGGCGAGCCGAGGTTGAACTGGTAAACCCAGGTCGGGCCGTTCTCAGCCGCGCGCATATCTGCCTCTTCCACCTGTCCGCGCCACGACCGCCCGGCCGTAGTGGCTGCAAAAAATACATCACTCGGCGAATAGGATGGGTAGAGGGCACGATACTCCATTACGACATCGTCTGGGTCGATGTCGCACCGCATATGATCTGCTAGAAGTGTTCGAACGTCCGACCAATCGAGGTGGAATGTGTCAGGATGCTTTGCGCCAATCAGGTTTCGAGTCTCGTCCTTCGTGTTCCCGAGGATCATGGGGATCGATGAGGACTGTCCCGGAGCGCCAGGCCAAAAGGGATGGCGGTTGAGAAAACGTCCATCCAGGACAGGACCAAAATACAGGCCGTGCTCCGGATTGACCGGATCACGCGTTGCGAGTGCGTCAATGAGGGTTTCCACCGGAGCTGCTCGCAACGCAGTTGTGTCTTCTGGTGCGATGCCGAGGGTGTCGAGATAGGCTTGTGCGCGAAGCTGGCCGTTCAAGGGACCACAGGCGGTGACTTGTTGACCGCTCATTGTGGCTGCGGAATGAAACAGGCCTCGGGCGGACGGAGCGGCCATCAGGGTGGCAATCTTTGCCCCCCCACCGGACTGACCAAAGACGAAGACTCGCGACGGATCGCCTCCGAAGGCGGCCGCATTGTCGCGTACCCATTCAAGTGCAAGCACAAGATCCCACATGCCGGCATTGCCGGAGTGAGGAAAATCCTTATTGAGTCGACTAAGCGACAGGTACCCAAACGCATTCAGCCGATGGTTCACCGTAATTACGACCACGTCACCCTTGGTCGCCAGGTTCGTCCCGTTATAGAGCGGTGAAGATCCGGAACCGCTGGCGTAGGCTCCACCATGGAAATAGACCATGATCGGACGATTGCCACCATCGGCCAGACCTGGCGTCCAGATATTCAGGAACAGGCAATCTTCGCTGACATTCTCCACATTTCCCAATTGCGGAGCAGTCGCCCCGTACTCGGTCGCGTCCCGCGTATCCGCCCAAGGGACAGGGGGGCGTGGCTTGGCAAAACGCGTTGGCGCCGTGTCCGCGCCATAGCGGACGCCCTTGAAGATATTGACTGCCTTGTGGCGATAGCCGCGAACCTTTCCGTGTGTGGTGGCGGCGACAGGGTGTTCGGATGGCTTGCCCGCGAGCCCCATGAGCGGAGAACTGAGTGCAAGCGCGGCGGTGCCGCGAGTAAAGGCCCGTCGGTTCATCGTCATGTTTCAAGCCCTCCCTGCTTCACTGGTCTAGCGGCGCACGTCCAGATCCGTTTGCGTCAAAAGGATTTCCACCTCGCCAACACTCGTTCTGTTGTAATCTCCGGCCACGGAATGCTTGATCGTAGCTGCTGCCGTTGCGAAGTTTACAGTTTTCTGCGGCGTGTCACGAGAGATCAGGCCGTGCAGGATGCCGGCTGCATACGCATCGCCCCCACCGATTCGATCTACTATGCCGGGCAAGTCCATTTCCGGCGAATGCCAGGTGCCATCGCGTGTTGCCAGACGGCCTGTGAGGCGGTGGTGACTTGCGCCGACCTGCTCGCGTAATGTCGATGCAACATATTTCAATCGGGGGAACCGCGCGAAAGCAGTCTTCTCCGCATCCTCACGCCCAGGATATTTTTCTCCAAAAACGAGCTGTACGTCCAATTCATTGATAAAGGCGAGGGTGGCGTGTTCTAGCAATTGGGCCAGAATCTCCGGACCATTTCCGGACCAGCTTTTCCAGAGCTGTTCGCGATAGTTACCGTCGAATGAGACGTTCACACCCTGCGCGACAGCAGTGCGCGCTGCAGCCAATGCCGCATCAGCCGCATTGGGGCCCGTGGCTGGCGTGATGCCGGAAATGTGTAACCAGTCCGCATCTTGAAGCAATGTCAGCCAGTCATACGTCGCGGCGGGAGTCTCAACGAAGCTGCTTCCAGCCCGGTCATACGTAATACGAGATGGTCTTTGGACTGCCCCGGTTTCGAGAAAGTAGAGCCCGACCCGACCTTCGCGCCTCTGGATCGAATTGGTCTGAACGTCATGCGACCTCAAATCCCTGATCACCGCGTCAGCAAGCGGGTTTTCAGGCAAAGAACTGACCATGCGGGACGTGTGCCCGAACTGGGCGAGTGAGATGGCGACATTCGCCTCGGCGCCGCCGACATGCACGTTCAATGATGGCAATTGCATCAGACGTTGATTGTCGGACGCACTCATGCGGAGCAGGAGTTCTCCGAAGCAGACGATTGTGGCCGCCATGTCTGGTCAACCTTTCTCCCGGCTCAGCGGGCCAGCCAGCCGCCATCGACAGGCAGCGTAATGCCCTGCACGTAATCAGATGCGCTCGATGACAAGAAGACCGCCGCGCCACCGAGATCGGACGGCTTACCCCAGCGACCTGCTGGAATACGGCCGAGGATTTCGGTGTTGCGCGTTTCATCGGCTTGCAAGGCCGCTGTATTGTTTGTCGCGAAGTAGCCGGGGGCAATCGCATTCACATTAATGCCGTGCTTGGCCCATTCATTGGCGAGGATCTTGGTAAGTCCGGCTACGCCGCTCTTGGAGGCAGTATAGGACGGCACGCGAATGCCACCTTGGAACGAGAGCATCGATGCGATGTTGACGATTTTGCCACCCTTGCTGGCGGCAATCATTTCACGTGCGACCGCCTGACTCAGGAAGAACAACGTACGAAGATTCACATTCATGACCGAATCCCACTCGTCAAAGGTGAAGTCGATCGAATCGTTGCGTTTGATGATACCGGCATTGTTGATGAGTATGTCCACGGCGCCGAGAGCTGATTTGGCTTCTGTGACGATAGTCTCTACACTGTCTGCCGAGCCGAGGTCTGCGAGGATCGAGTGCGTTTTGCAGCCGGTCCCAGCCAGCATGTCCAAGGTCTCTGACGGTGCACTTCGGCCGACAAGGCAAATGTCTGCTCCCGCTTCCGCCAGCGCAACAGCCATGCCCTGGCCGAGGCCTGTGTTGGCTCCGGTGACAATGGCGCTCTTGCCTTCAAGCCTGAAGGGATTGGTCTTCATGGGTCGCTCCGAATGTCGTCTTGTTGCGATTGTTGTCCGCTCGAGGCCTAGGAGGCGAGTACCTGCTTTACATAGTCGGTGAGGGCCGCATCCTGGCTGTTTGCGAAGAAGAACTCCTGGAATTTCTCACCAGAGACTGCAGCCTTCAAGAGATCCTGATCGACTGACTTGAGGACGGTAAGCATGTCCTTGCAGGAGGCTTCCTTGAGCTTAGTGAGAATCCCGCGATTCTCAGCCATGACAGCGGCGCGTTCTCTCGGATAGCCCAGGCCCGGCTCACCCTCGAAAAGCTTACGATAACAGTCCTGGAGATTGAGTTCAGCTGCCCAGCCGAAGCCCTTCGCGTACGGCATGGAAATCGCGTTGCCGTCATTGATCTGGGCGAACAGGAAGGCGTCTGTTGGATCGATGACAAGGCCACAGAATACGCCGGGCATTGCATTGCATGCGAGGTTGGAACCCATGCCTGTGCCGCAACCTGTAACAATGAAATCTGCTGCGTTTGAGTTGATCAGAATGCCAGCCATGATGCCGATCATTGGATAAGTCAGATGTGCCTCGTCGTCCGGGCCGGACATTCCGCAATGGGCAACGGAATGGCCGAGTGGCTCTGCAACTGAAGTAAGCGCGTCATGGACAATGCTGCTCTTCGCAGCCTGGCTATTTTCAATAATGAGCGCAATCTTCATGGGGGTATTCCTTTTGTTGCTTGAGTACTTCGCCTCGAAAAGCGTAGCTGGGATAGGGCGCGTCCGTGATCAGGTTCCGAATCTGGACCAGGACTGTCATCACCCCGGTGATCTTCGGTGTGGCGTGTTTGGTAACCGGTGTCATAACATCTGTGTTTCAGACTGACAACCGGTTGATCGGGCGAGAATTAGATTGTGCGGGTCGATTCTCGCACCACAAGCTCCAACTGAAAAGATTGTAGTTCCTGGTTGCCGCTTGAGCCTGCTCCACGCTTCACCAAGAGATCAGCGGCGGCGCGCCCAACTTCGCGGATAGGAGACCGAACCGTGGTAAGCGGCGGCCAGATCCTTGCGGATATTGGTGTATCGTCAAAACCGACAATCGAGAGGTCTTCGGGAATTCTCAAGCCAGCCTTCCGAGCGGCGACATAGACGCCAACGGCCATTTCATCATTACCGGCAAAGATAGCTGTGGGTCGGTCATGGCGGTTGAGAAGCCGCGTGGCACTGGTCACACCGGAATCAAATGTGTAGGCGCCTTCAACCGTCAATTCCGGAGCAAGTTCAAGGCCATAACCCTCAAGGCCGCGTTTGAACCCTGACAGGCGTTCGTGGGCCGAGCGGAATGTTTTTGGTCCGTGAATGTGCCCGATACGCTTGTGGCCGAGTTGTGCCAAATGCGCGGCGGCCATTTCTGCCCCCTGAGCATCGTGGGTCCGAATGCTGCGCGACGGAATGTCCAGTTCTAGTGAGGCGATGCGAACGTAATCGCATTCCTCCTCTCTTAAAATCTCGGCAAGTTCCTCATCTTCAGATACGGATGGAGTCAGGATTATGCCATGTGGTTTGTGTTGTAGGATGAAAGATCGGACGCGTTCGCGATAGCCTTCTTCCCCACGATCACAGGGCCGTAAGACCAGCTGGAAGGCGGTGTCCCCCAGTGTGTCGAGTATCCCGCGCTGCATATTGACGACATATTGCGGACTTGGATTGTCATAGACGAGGCCGATCAAGAATGATTTCCGGAAAGCTAGTGCGCGTGCCTGAGGGTTTGGTGTGAAGCCCGTCTCAGCGATGATTTGCTTGACCTTCTTGCGCGTTTCCTCACGAACAAGCGGTGACTCATTGATGACACGAGACACGGTTTTCTTGGACACCTCCGCCATGCGGGCAATGTCTATAATTGTTACCTGAGACCGGTCTCGGACCGGTTTGGCCTCGTGTTCATCGTCGCTCATGGGAAAGCCTTGCTATGCATCGTCTCTTTTTGACGTGATTTGGGGTGGCTTCAAGTCCCCTTGGCTTTCAAGCCGGAGTCTAGCGCTTCTGGTGCGGCAGGTTGCATCGTCTCCAAATCCCACAGGGCCGGATCAAAGGCGCGGTGGGTCGGACTCGCGGTCGGATATCCGCCGACTTGATTTTGACTGTCGATGATTTCACCGCGCCCCTCCGCCGTGTCGGCCAAAATGCGAACGTCCACTGAGTCCCTGTCCCAAGGGCGCGCGCCAGCGTTCTTCAGGACGTAGCGCTCAACCTGATTCGCAGCCAAAATTGGCAACCCTGCAACAATGTCAGAAGGTTCAGACTGTTCTGCAATCTGAGTGGAAGATGATGTGTAGCGCCCAAGCTCCGGCAATTCATGACCCCAGTGATCTATGGAGATGTTGCCAGACATGTGGAGGTCCAGGTCGCCATCGCCCCCAATCATGAGTAGCGGTAACCGTTCGCTGGTCGAGGGGCCCGCGCGCATCACGTTGCCGATCAGGTCCATTCGGCCCGTCTCCGCAGGCACGTCGCCCCATTCCAGTCCTTGCAGATTATAGTGAACGCCGCGCTGTCCGGGATTATAGATGAAATTGTTCACGATCGCGCCTTGTACGCCGCCCTTGAAAAGTGGGCTGCGCTCGAAATTGTGAGCGTATAGATTTCCGTAGATCAGGATATCGCTGACATTGTCATGTATGAGCGATCCCTTTGAGTGCTCTCCCTTCGCATGTGTCGAATGGGACAGACCTTCAGCGATGATGTTGTTGGTATAGGCGATTGTGTGTGATGTGCCTTCGCGCCAGTCTTTGGGAGTTTCGCCGGTGAAACGTGGGCCGGAAGCGGACAGGTTTTCATCCGTCGCCCAGCTAAGCGAACAGTGGTCGACAATAACATTGTGAGCTGCGATCGTCGTGATCGCATCTATGTCTCGGCCGCTTCGTAAGCCTTCACCCAGATCGCCCGGGCGAATACGCATGTGCTGAACGATAATGTCGTCGCCGGTGATAACCATGCCACCACGTATAAGGGTAATGCCAGGTGACGGCGCGGTCTGGCCCGCAATTGTTGTGTTGGACGAGCTAACTCGCAAATTGTTGCCATCAAGATCAATGACGCCGCCCACTTCAAAAACGATGATATTGGGACCATCGGCCTCCAGCGCTGCTCTGAGTGTACCAGGTCCATCGGATTCCAAGCTTGTCACTCTGACGATTTCTCCGCCGCGCCCTCCCGCCGTCATTGCTGCTGGCCCGAGCGGACCCATCCACGGGGCAACTGGTACAGAGGCTGTTGTTTCAGTCTCCGCTGGAGCGACACCTAGCGGCTGTGCGGTGGCGCAGCCGGACAGGACCAACAGCGCTGACGCAGCAATCATTCTTGGGAAGGGAGCGTAATTCGGTCTCGCCATGGGTGTTTCCTCACTTCTTGTCCCCGGATTTGCCGACCGATT
Organism: Hyphomonas sp. KY3; assembly: GCF_017309975.1. Taxonomy (NCBI): domain Bacteria; kingdom Pseudomonadati; phylum Pseudomonadota; class Alphaproteobacteria; order Hyphomonadales; family Hyphomonadaceae; genus Hyphomonas; species Hyphomonas sp. KY3. The sequence goes on along the minus strand of NZ_CP022271.1, from coordinate 3,443,474 downwards.
TCAAGTATTCGCTCGTTCCGGATCACTTTTTATCACTATGGAGGTTTGAAAATGACACCGGTTTCCTATAGTGTCTACCCCAAGATAGGCAGGCTGAGGAAAAAGCGTGAGCGTAGTTGAAAATATAGCAAAAAAATTCGTTCAGGCGCGACTTGCCGCCGGCAGTCTGGCTGAGTATCCGGGCACTGTGCCCCAATCCATTTCCGAGGCCTATTCCATACAGGATGCCGCCATCGATATGTGGCCCGACGAGCTAGCTGGTTGGAAAGTTGGCCGCATTAATGGGGCAGACATTGATCGTTATGGAACGGATCGCTTGGCGGGCCCGATTTTCAAATCGCAAATCCACAATCAGACGGTCGGAGTCATGGAAACCCCCGTTTATGCAGAAGGATTTTCGGCGGTTGAAGGGGAGTGTGTACTGATTGTCTCGTCCGATGCAGAACCTTCGAAGACCGAGTATTCCACAGAGGACGCGATCGCCTTGGTCGGCTCGATTCATGCGGGTGTAGAAATCGCCAGCAGCCCTTTTTCCGAAATCAATGATCACGGGCCGCTGGTGACAATATCTGATTTCGGCAACAATCATGGTCTGATCATTGGCGATGAATTGCCTGAATGGCGATCTCTGGAATTTAACCGTTGGCCGTTTGAAACCACGATTGATGGACTTACTGTCGGCACAGGAGATGCGAGCGGGATTCCCGGAGGTCCGATTGAATCCTTGCGCTTCATGCTAGAAAACGCCGCGCGTCGCGGAATGCCGTTGAAGAAGGGGATGGCAATCTCGACTGGAGCGGTGACAGGTGTTCACGCCGCAAGTGTAGGTCAGAAAGCCGTGATTCGAACCCGAGGGGCCCGGGATATCGATCTGCGGCTGTCCTCCGTCGGAAAATTTGTCGGTACCGCCGCTTAGGAAAGTGCTTTGTACCGGAACTGACTGAAACGAACATGACCCTTCCCGGCCGCCATCAATCCTGGGCGGAGGCTGAGGAAGTCATATGCCGTATTGTGGTGATAGCCAGACACTTCCATCTGAACATCGAATTTCTTCCATCTTTCGCCCGGCAGACGGGTAAAGAATGTGACGACGTGATTGTCGTTGCGAACCTTGATTTCAAGGTGTGTGAGGCCAGCATCCAAATCGTTCGGACGTGAACGCTCCTGACCATAGCGATGCATGACGAGGCCCTCCGGTCCGTAGCTCAAACCGCAGTATAATCCTGAATTGTAAAACAGGAGAAGTCCTGCACGTGACCCCGGGTCCAGTTCCATCCGTGCCGTCACTTCATAGGCGCGATCTCCGGGGATCACACAAAGAGGCGATGTGTCGGCCGGGGTCTCACCCTTCGCGGTCATGCGCAATCCATCACCATCAAGGTCAATGCGATCATGTTCAACAGGCGAAGGATCATAGAACACCCATTGCGGACCCAGTGACGAGGTCGAGAAATCATCAGAAAGCGGAAGACCATGAGGCTGATGCTGGCTGGGTAAGGGTTTGGGGAAGGGGGTTGACAGGTCTCCGCCCAACGATTCAAACCAGCCGTCTTCTCTCCAACGGATTGGCTCCAAGAGGCATTGCCTTCCAAGCGTCCAGAACCCGTTCTCATAACCGTGTGAAATCATCCACCAATCGCCCGCCGGTCCTTCAATGAGGGTGGCATGTCCTCTCGACCACCAGGATTCGGAGCGGTCGGTGGTGCGGACTTGAGGATTGTTCGGTGCATGTTGCCACGGTCCTTTGACGGATCGGGCGCGCGCCGCAATGACCATGTGCCCGGTAGGGGGACCGGCAGTGCCACCCACGGCTGTCAGCATATAGAACCAGTTATCCTTTCGGAGGATTTTGGGTCCCTCCGGACAAAAACATTCGACATCCCAGTCATCAGGATATCGCCAGGGGTCGTAGATGTGTTCCACATCTCCAACGGTCGAAAGGCCGTCGTCTGAGAGTTCAACCAGATCGCCGTTTGACAGGAAAAGGTATCTCTTGCCATCTTCGCCAATCGCGTGGGCGGGATCAATATGATCCGGGAGGTCCAGATCGACGGGTTTGCTCCATGGCCCGTCTATTTGATTGGCGTAAATGACATAGATGGATTTTCTGTTCTTGCTCCGTGCAGGAATGTAAATGTAAAAACGATCCCCATGCTTTATGAGATCGGGTGCCCATACCGAGCCGATGGGATGGGTTAGCGCCGGACCCACAGGTTGCCAATTCACCAAATCGGTCGACTGCCAGATGAACAGACCAGGGTAAGCGTCAAAGCTTGAGAATGTGAGATAGTAGGTATCGCAGTCTCTGATAATTGAGGGGTCCGGCCTGTCGCCCGAGAAAATCGGGTTCAGGAATGTCCCATCCTTGCGGTCAGCGATTCTTTGATTCTCGTGTCCTCTTCCCCAGTCCGGACGATTCGGAGCGGGGGATTCGCTTCTGACGGCAGCTTCTGAAGCGGGCGTCGTGCAAGCCTTCGTGGCGAGTGTCGTCCCCAGGAGAAGCAGGCTTCGGCGTCGGGTCAGAGAGTTCTTCATATGTTGCACCTTAAAAAGTGGCCCCTGCGAGGATCTCGCCGGGGCCACTCAGAAAATGCGCCTTGGGAGGATCGCAATTTTCAAAACTATATCGAATGATCTGGACCGGCGGCTTCAGATTGTGTCGCCGTTCCGTACCCCGAAAGTTCCCTAGAATGTATACCGGGCGCCGAACAGGAAGTTCCGGCCGGTATGATGGTAGAGGGTCGGGAGATTGAGCTGGTCAAATGTCTGATGCTCGAACTCATCCGTCAGATTGATGCCCTCAAAGGTCAGGTCGAGCTGATCTGTCAGCGCGTATGACATCGACAGATCCACGTTGTAGGTCGATGCGACACCCCGCTCCTCGCGACCTTCGGTGCGTCCCGAACTATTTGGAGCTCGGGTTTGGTATTCATCCCGATACGCACCGGATACGCGTGCCGAGAACCGGTCTGTCTCATAGTACAGAGTCATGTTGTGCGAGATTTCCGAGAAGTTTCTGATTTCGTCGGAATCGACATAGGTTAGGTTCCCTACAAATCCGGCATTCTGTAGAAGACCCGGCAGGAAGAAGAAGGGTTGCTGGTACACAAGTTCCAGACCCTGGATCGAGGCTTCTCCACCATTTGCCACCTGGCTGACCGCGACGATCGGATCAAGCCCGTTCGCCAGATCTTCTCCCAGTGGGCTGGTCGAAGAGGCCACGCTGGCCGGCAGACCGAGTGAACTGAAAGCCACTTCGTTGCTGGCAGGGGTCAGGAAGAAGGATTCCACGTCCTTGTAGAAGAACGACACAGCCAGAAGGCTCTCCTCTGCAAAATACCATTCGGCGCTGAGGTCAAAAGCTGTGGCCCGGTAGGGATCGAGCTCAGGATTTCCGATGCTGAATGTATATGGCTCGCCGCTGAACGTATCGAGGCTACCGCCCGGTGTCAGATTTCCGAGCGATGGTCGGGCCATGACTTTGGCGACGCCAGCGCGGAACTGAATTTGGTCGGAGGCTTCCAGAACAAGGTTCAGCGCCGGAAGGAAATCTGTATAGGAGTTTTCCACCGTGCGGAGCGCAAGTCCGCCACTGCCAGGCACATAACCCGAAGCAGTGGTAGTCGTTTCAACATACCGCGCACCGATATCTCCACGGAGATTCATGCCTGACAGGTCGGTTTCGAAGTCGAGCTGGACGTAGCCGCCCAAGTCTTCTTCTTCGACCGAACGGTTGCTTTGAGGCCTTGAGCCGATGTCCCCTGTGATATCCAGGATGCCGCTCAAGTCGATGGCGGCGTCCCAATTGGCGCTAACCCACGACGTATCGTTGGAGCCGTAGTCCAATCCGTTTCCATAACCGCTTACCAGTCCAACCAAGTCACCACTGACGACTGGCGGCTCGGTGAAGCCGTCGAGATCTGCGACATTGCCGTCGATACGGATTTCGCGTGTCGAGAAGTCATATTTCTTGAAACTCAGTCCACCCGACAATGTCATGGTTGGGGAGAAGTCATAATACAGATCGGCCCGGACGGTCTCGAAATCATTGTCAGACCCCTGAGGGCGATTCCGGAACTGCGTGAACAGGAATTGGGACGGATCCGTTACATCCGTGTTGCCATAGCTGATGGCCGGGAGATTCAAATCGTTCCGAAAATCATAGCTATAACCTTCGACCGGGTTGGCAGCGTCAAAGAAAACTGTCGCCTGAACCGGGTTATCAAAGCTGGATGAGGACTGACCTGCAAAGAAAGAACCCCGCAGCGTGTCGGAGAAGTCGTGTTCGACTTCGAGTGTCAGCTGCGTGAACTCGGTCGTGTAGTAGTCCCGGCGATGTTCGCTGCGCATCGGGATGATGCCGTTGCTCGTATCGGCGAGGACATCGCCTTGCAGATAGTCCAGAACGCCATCGCTATTCACGTTGTAGTCCGTTACCGCAATATTGTCGGTATTCGATCGTACGAAGACCTGCAGGAACTCTTCGTCGCGCTGTGCATCCAGCTCAGAGTAGAGTCCTTCCACCGTGATTGTGGTCCGGTCAGTTGGACGGAATTGTAGTGCGCCGGTTAGACCGGTGCGTTCCTGATCATAAGTGAGGCGACCATAGCGCGGGATGCGCGCATAATAGGAGTTGCGGACTTCCTCACAGGCAGCTGGCATCGGGTCCGCGCCAATACAGCCTGCGCCGTTCACAGAACGGAATGTGCCTTGATCATCAAATCGGACAGAAGAAAAGCCTTCTTCGCGGATTGTGCGGTCTTGAAATGCTGCAGAAACCAGCGCGCCAAACGTGCCAGTGTCGTTCTTGTAGGAAGCTAGGCCGGCAAGGCGAGGCGACGTGTCTTCTACGAGATCATTGTAGAGGGCCTGTGCGGATGCCGAGAAGGTCCACCCATCGTCATAGTCCAGAGGACGCGCCGTCTGAAGTTCGACAACTGCACCAAGCGATCCTTCCTCAATGGACGAGGACTGTGACTTTCGAACAACCAGTTGGCTGAACAACTCGGACGCAAATGTATTGAAATCGAACGAGCGGCTGCGGTTTGTACCACCAGAGGCGTCTGATCCACCACCGGTGGACAAGGCGTCCATACCGTTGATGCGCACACGCGTGAAGTCGCCCGAGAGGCCTCGCACCGTGATGCGTCGACCTTCGCCAGCCTGACGATCAATCGCGATGCCGGGAATGCGCTGAAGCGATTCAGCGAGGTTCAGGTCTGGAAAAGCGGCAATGTCTTCAGCGACGATGGCATCGACCACTCCGGTCGATTGTTTCTTGAGATCAAGTGCTTCAGCAAGTGAATCACGGAAACCGGTTACCACGACACTGTCGAGTACTTGGTCTGCCTCATCTGCCGATGGTTCATCTATGGTTTCCTGCGCATACGCTATGGAACCTGACAGCATTAGGCTGGCCAGGGACGCGCCCGCAAGGATTCTGACTCTGGTGGATACCCGCATTCTAATTTTCCTCCCGATATTTATTTTATCACCGAATGACACCGGTGTCAGGAATGGTTATCCTATTTCACCCCGCTGTTCAAGTCTGTCTCGTTTCGATTCGTGATCCGAGGTTGGGCTTGCTTGGCGTAATTCTGCTCATCGGGGGTGCCGACGGCTCTCTGTTTCATGGGTATCGGATTCCATATTCAACTGGGAATCGCCACGCGCCGTGGGCCTAGGTCAGGCAACAAGTTGCTCTGTGACCCGAATAAATTCGCTCAAGCTCTCAGCCAGTTCTACTGTGAGTTTGCCGCTCTCGCTCATGTCCCGCGCGACCGATTCCAGAGAAAATGCGGCGGTTGAGACTTCTGTGTAACCGAAGCTACCGGCGCTGCCGGCAATAGAGTGAGACAATTGACGGATCTCTTCCAGCACCACTTTGCGGTCCTCTTTGTCCAAGATGGCCGCGAACTCTGCAGGTACTGTGGTGAGGTAGTCCCGATATTTGAGCTTGAGTTGCTCCATCGGATCGTTGACAGGTTGTTGCTGATGGGTGGAATCGGCCTGACCAGCCTGCTGTGTGGTGAGGGCTGAAACAAGCGCATTTAGTTGAACGATATCAATCGGCTTGGGGGCATGATCCGTCATGCCAGCTTTCATACACTCGGCGATCTGTTCGGGCAGGACATTTGCGGTCAGTGCTACAATCGGAATTTGACTGGCTGGCGCAGACAGAGCCCGAATCTCGCGTGTCGCAGCAATGCCATCGAATTCCGGCATCTGGACATCCATCAGGATGATATCATACGTGTCGCCCTTACGAAGGGACGAGAGCGCACCATGCGCCGACAGAAAGCCCTGAACCGAGTGACCGAACTTTTCGAGCCCCAATTCAATCAGTTCCAAATTCATGGCGACATCGTCAACGGCCATGATCTTGAGCTTTCCGAGTTGTGGGGTTTTGGCAGTCGAGCGGAAGTCGGACATCGGCACTTCCGCAGGTTTGAACGGCAATACCAGTTTCGCAACCGTACCCCGTCCAAGTTTGCTTTCCAGGTGCAATTCTCCCCCCATTAGCCGGGCAAGAGATCGACTTATGGAAAGCCCCAAGCCTGTGCCGCCAAACTTTCGAGTGACGCTATTGTCAGCCTGCTTGAACCCTTCAAAGACGCTTTCCAGTTTGTCATCGGGGATACCAGGCCCGGTATCTGCCACTTCAAACTTCAGCAAGTCTCCCTCCTGGGAGGCGCTGACTCGGACTGATCCTTCGGTTGTGAATTTTGCGGCATTTCCGATCAGATTGGTCAGTATCTGTTTCAGCCGAACTTCGTCAATGAGGGCGCCTTTGCTCTCCACGGCGGATGTCAACGGCACCGACCGAGAATCCCTTGCAGCGTGAACAAGGTCGATCGTATCCTGAACAAGTTGAGCAATGTCGACAGCACGCTCTTCCAACTGGATGCTTTCTGCCTCGATCTTGGAGTAATCCAGAATATCGTTGACTATATCTTTCAATAGGCGCCCGGCCTTCATCGTGCGGGTAGTGAACAGCCTTTGCTCTTCATTCAGATCCGTCTGCTCCAACAATTGCGTGAAGCCAAGAATACCATTCAGGGGCGTACGAATTTCGTGGCTCATATTCGAGAGGAACTCCGCTTTTGCCTTGCCAGCAGCTTCGGCTTCAGCGCGGGCTTCGGCCAAGGCCTGCTCCCTTTCCTTGCGATCCGTGATGTCCCGGAAGGTCGATATTACCTCGCGGGGGCGACCATCCTCACCCTGAATGAGCTTCGGATTTCCCTCCAGCCAGATCACATTGCCGTGCTTGTTCTTCACTCGAAATTCTCTTTGCACAGATGGATCAATAGCGTCATTCTGGAATAGTGATTGGGTGATTTCTGACGCACGTCCGCGGTCTTCCGGAATCGCGAAGTCCAACGTTGACAAGCCAATTGCATCTTCTGGCGAAACACCCAAAATCTCGCATGCGGGCGACGCATAGGTGATGATTCCATCCAAACCGAACTTTACAATGATGTCTGTAGAGTTCTCCGCGAGGGTCCGGTACTTGGATTCGCTATTCGCAAGTGCTTCAAGTACAACCTGCTCGTCTGTGACATCCTTGAACACGCCGAACACTCGCTCGACCTTCCCGGTCTTGTCCACAAGAAAATCTCCGATAGAGCGCACGCGCCGCCTCTTGCCATCCGACTTTCGAACTATCGTGGCTTGAAATTCCCAGCCTACGGCGTTGTTGACAGCGCGCTCGACCAGAGCCCGCACACGATCGCGGTCTTCCTCTGCGTAGAACATTATCGCGTCGCCATACATCGGGTTGAATTCTTCTTTTGTGACGCCGTGAATTGCATAAACTTCCGGCGACCAGTCCACTTCCTGAGTGGATGGGTTCAGAGTCCAGTGACCTACGCCCGCCATACGCTCGGCCAAGTGAGCCTTTGTCAGCATCTCCTGTTGTTCGCGTGACTTGCTCGACAAGCGTTCTCGAGACCGTCTGATATGATTGATCAGTCGACGGCGGTCCGAAGAGGCTGCTCCGACAGCGAGCCCGAGAATGGAGTTTGTCGCCAAGAATAGTTGAAGTGCCAGAATCTTGGAAGTGAATTCGGCTGACATCAAGTGTACTGGGCCAGTGCCAGCCAACGTGAACGGCAAAGCGATTGCCGTGATCGTGAGTAGTCCAATGGCGGCCGCTTTTACGCCTCCCCCAAAGGCGAGGAATACGAGCGCGGGGGGTACGAGAAAGAGGAATGGATAGTCGCTCTGGGCGAAAACGAAGAAAGTCGTCGCACACAATAGCCCCAGCTTGAGAATGTATTGAAGGTCAGGCGACGTGCTGACGAATTTTTTCGAGCGATCCGCCAAAGACCAGATTATCGGAGTGAACAGAACTATGCCCAGAAAGTCTGCTGAGAACCATACGAGGGCTTCAGAGAGCACGAGGGTCTCTCCACTCGTGAACAATCCTGTTGCAGCCATAAGGGATGACAAGAGGCTGCCGACGAATCCGCCCATGATCAAAGTAGAAATTCCCGCCAGGCTGATGAACCGTATTTTGCGCTGGTACATGAAAATAAAGGCGACGCAGCAGACTTCTGCTACGTTTGCCAGAGCCAGAATGAACGCCCGGAGAACCGGGTCTCCTGAATAGATGTTTGCGAGCACCAGCGCGGTCATCATTGCCGTGAGAAGGGGAATCCAGTTCCTGCGCGGGTTCTTCAAAAGCAAGACGATCAGGATTGCATTCGCTGGCCAGACGGCGGCCACACGCCCAGCGCCGCGCGTTAACTCGATCATCGCGACGGCAACGACGAAAATGACGATTCCGACACCTAGGCTTCTAGCCAACATGCCGAGGCGGCTGGTGGCGCGACTGGTTTTTCTAGTGGCTGATGAGGTGTTAGGAGCTGCGCTTGGCATGGATCAGATCCGTGTTTGTGTTGCCGTCTTGCAGTCCGCATGCAGACGGATTGTGTGATTGCCCGTGCTCTGCCGCAGGCGAATTCATGCGGAAGCTGCCCGGCATGGAGACATTTTCAATCAGAATGTAGCCAACGCAACACGGCGCTCACAGCTGTGCCTGTGCAAATACCCGGAAATCGCCTTTGGTTCAGCAGTACTGATCTCTTCAGAAAGATCACAGGGTGGGCGATCGCCATAACTGACCTGACAAATTGGTACCTGTATCCCCATCGTGTGTCCCCTAACTCGGTAAATAGATGAGCTGCTGATTTGGATGGAAACTTGTTTCAATTGAGTTTAGATCATCGGTTTTCCCGCAGTGGGAGAAATTCTGTGGTACAATGCTTTGAGTACACGGCTGAATTACTCTCTTGATTGAGGCAAGGGACCAAGGGGCTAAGATGTTTTCGGATATCGTTTCTTCAGAACTCAAATCCTTGAGATCCTATGCGCAATTGTTGCTGGGATCGATTGATGCCGGCGACCAGGTAGTCTGCGATGTTTTGGGAGACTTGATCGGATCAGTCCAGGCCGCAGGCTCAACGGGCGTGGATCGGGCGTGCCTGTTTCGTCAACTTGACCACAGGCTGCATCAGATCGCCCAAGCCCATTCGGTGAATGACCGTATCCATCCCATTCTACATGGATTGGAGGTCGTGGACCGGCGAGTGCTGTTATTGTCCATAATCGGCGGATTTGGGACGGAGGATTTGGCGCGGATCACCGGTTTACATGTTGATGAGGTCACCCACATTATTGCTCGTGTTGAGCCAGTTGTTGCAGCTGCCTCACGTACCGGCGTGCTGATCATCGAAGATGAGCCCTATATGGCGGAGCTGCTTTCCGTGCTGGTGGAGCAAACTGGTCATTGGGTCGCTGGAATTGCTTATACGCGCGACGAAGCCATGACCTTTGCAGAAAAGCGGGACATTGGATTAATCCTCTCGGATATAGATTTGGGCAACGACGTCTGTGGCTGGACAGTCGTTCACAAAATTCGCGAAACTCTCGGCTATAGGGTGCCGACTATTTTCATTACGGCGCACCCCGAGCGGTTGGAGGAAGACGGGTGTGAGAATCGGGATGGGGTGGTACCAAAGCCGTTCGATATCTGGCGCGTACGGGAAGCTGTGAACAACGCCGTGCACGTGAACGCATCCATTTTTGCCTAATGTGGCTGAGTTCGACGGAGTTCTCCTAAGGCAGGACCGCGTCGTCGCGTAGGTCACTGTTGGTCGACGCGATTTTGACGCTGACAACATATGCCTTTTCGTTTTCCATATTGGCAAGGATCAGGCCGGCTTGGTCGCTCGGGATGAGCCGCAAGAAGCCCGCCGCGAAGCCGGCGTCCATTTGGTTGAAGATCCCTGCGGCCTGATCTGGTTTCATTGCGCCGTACATCTGGGCAAGGTGCTGGATGTCCTCATTGGCCGCCTCTGCCATGCGTTGCCATCTATCATCCAACTGGATCTGGATCGATTTGAGGTCTTCCGCCTGCTGGTCCAGTTCCATCTTCCGATTCTGAAACTGAATTTCTTCGGCCCGCAGGTCAGAAATGCGTTGCTCGATAGTCTTCTGGTCTTGCTCCATCGCTTCGACGAGGTCGCCTGTAAGGCAAACCTTCCGCACAGTATCGGAATCGTCGACATAGCTCTTGGGCAGCACGTCAGATGGACGGCTGCTGAGTGATTCCGCACCTGTCGTTGCAAACGCCTGGGGCAACCACCGGGTCCCGCCTGCGATCGTGAACAAGGCACCGATCGTCAGAAGAACATGAGTGCGTCCGCTACTCTTTATGCCCATAGCTCTCATATACCCTTTTGGTCTTGATCGTATCATCGTCTTCGAAAAGATAGTCGGAACTGTCCAGACTGGAGGCTGCTTGGTTAGCGACGGCTTCAAGGCGCTTGGTCAGCCGCGTGATCTCCGCGACCCTATCTGATGACTGAGCAAGTGCGTCGCGTACTGTTGTGCGAATCTCGGCATCAGCTGCCTGAATCTTGCGGGAAATCTCCCGATCCTTCATTTCGAGTGCATCTTTCAACTCCGTCAGCTTCTTGCCAGCGTCATGCGCCTCAGTGAGGATTGCGGTAAGTCGAACTGCTATTTCTCCAGATTGAGCCTTCGCTTCGTGTCGCGCTGATGAAACTGCGGCGACTGATTCGGACATGGCGCGAATGGATGCGCCCAAGCCATCCTTGGTATTTTGCAGGGCCTTGAGCCTGCGGCTGAGCAGGGCACAGTAGAGGCAAGCCGCAAACGAAACGAGAAAGAGCGCTATGTCGGAGGGATCTAGAGGCATCATCTTACCGTAGCAGGAATTCGGTTACGAGCACGCCGTGCGAAGCATCCGCACCGAGCACAATTTCGGATCGCATTGCGAGTTGCTCCCTCATCTTCGGGTAGAAGTCAGCTGACTCGAAATCAGAGAGCTGAAGTGCACGGAGGTAGCCGACGAAAGCATCGACCAGCATGGGTTCGGCTTTCTTTACCGCGCTGACATGACTGTTGTCTGAGATGACAGAAGTCTTGATCTTAACATAGCGAGTGGCCGGCTCATTACCTATCGTGACAAGGATTTCTTGCAACTCTACATAGACGTGATCTTCCAGCGCGAGCGGCGTATGAGCCGGCTTGCCACCTTCGCCTGGCGCACATGCAAGTGCTGCCGCAGGGGCATTGGGCGACAGGAAATAGACGATCCCGAATGCGCCAGCCATGCTGACGACAGCCAACACCACAAGCGGGATCAACCCACCACCGGAAGACTTTTCTTCAGGAAGTTCTGTGTTCGCGTCAGAGGCCAAAACGTTACCCAATAAAAAATTGCTGCTGACAAAGGCTTATTAATTTCTGGGTAAAGGAAGCGTTAATGATTTCGCGGAAAATATTAACCAATGGAATGATGGCGTTGGGATCGGGGTTTTCTGGCCTATGAAACTTTTAGACACACTGAAGGCGCTATCAACGGCGCAGAAACTCGCACTTGTGGGTGCAGTTGCCGGTGTGGTCTTCGCCATGTCGTTGCTCGTTCAAGGTGCGGTCAAGCAGCCCATGGGCCTGTTGTATGCCGGACTGGACCCGATGCACACCGGTGAAGTGATCGCTGAGCTCGAAAAGCGCGGCGTCGAATATGAGATCCGCGGCGAGGCGATCTTTGTTCCGAACTCCGATCGCGACTCGGTTCGTTTTGCGCTGGCCAAGGACGGGCTGCCGCAGCAGTCTGTCAGCGGTTATGAGCTGCTTGATGATGTGAATGGCTTCTCGATCACGTCGGAAATGTACAATGCGACTTACTGGCGAGCGAAGGAAGGCGAACTGACCCGCACCGTGCTGGCCATTCCGGGTGTATCATCCGCGCGAGTGCATATCGGTGCCAGCCTTCGATCGGGTTTTTCCCGATCCGGCCCATCACAGACTGCATCCGTGACCTTGGTTTCCAGCAACCGGATCAGTGCGAGCCAGGCTGAGGCGATCCAGTACCTCGTCGCCCTCGCCGTGTCCGGACTCGATCCGGCCGATGTAGCCGTGATCGATCCGAAGCGAGGTATGCTGGCGGGGCCCAATATCGACCGCATGGAAGAACCGGGAATCGTCGCCGAGGGCCAGTCGAGCACTCTGGAACAAAAGATTTTGCGCTTGCTGGAGGCCCGTGTCGGTCCGGGCAATGCGCGCGTGTCCGTGACGGTTGATGTCAATCGCCAACGCCAGCGCGTGTCCGAAGTGGTGTTTGACCCGAATTCACGCGTAATTCGCAATCGCACCAGCAATGACACCAGCGAAGCCAGCGGTGGTGGGGGCGGAGGTGTCACCGTGTCCAGTAATCTGCCGCAAGGAGCCGGAAGCCAGGGCGGCGGCAACAGCACGGTGAAAAACTCGACCGAGAGTGTTGTCTACGACATCAATGAGACACGCCGTGAAACCGAAACATTACCGGGTGAAATCGAACGTATTTCTGTTGCTGTACTGCTAAACGAACAAGTCCTCGGTTTTGATGCCAACGCCGAAGATTCTGCTCCCTTGATGCGCAGCTTGGTGGCCGATTTTGAACAATTGATCCTTTCTGGTGCCGGCCTTAACGCTGATCGGGGGGACTCTCTGACCGTAGACTTGATGCCGTTTCAGGAACTGGAGGTCGAAGAGCTCACACCCGCTCCCGGTCTCGTCGAGACCCTTACGGAGCGCTATTTCTGGTCTGCCTTGCAAGCCATTCTGCTGGGTTTGGTTGTGATTGTTCTGGGCTTCGGCGTTGTCCGGCCCTTACTGGCTCAGGGAGCGAAATCTGATCTGGGCACTGACGCAGGTGCAATCGCAGGCACGACCCCGGCGCTTACGAACGATCCAGTCGACCCCTTGGATTATCTTAAAGACTATACTCGGGAGCGCCAGGATGAAACAGCAAGCCTGCTTCAGGAGTGGCTGAACGAAGACCGGAAGGCGCTGGTCAATGAGTGAGTCGCCTTTCGCCAACCTGCCGAGATTTGACCAGACTACTGACGATACGGCTGGCACCGCCAGTACAATGGCGGATACTGTAACCGCTGTAGATTTTCATGAGCCCGAGGCGCCAGCCGAGATTGTGCCGGCGCTCGATCCGAATGTGGAAGTTCTCTTGACGCGATTGTCGGAAGAGATTGAGCGTACGAATGATCTTCTGCTTGTTCAAACAACGAACTGGGTTACCGCGATAGCGGAAAAGTTGTTCCCGGAACTTTCAAAAATGTTCTTGGCAGAAGAGATTGGTCGACAATTGCCAAGCCTGTTACCGGAATCGGCAAATCGAGTGGAAATCACGGCTCCCGAGCTTCTTGCAAATGACATTCAGGGTGTTGTTCAGCGCTCAAATAAACTTGCCAACCGGTGCCTCGTTTCTCCGACGCCTGCATCCGAGCGCCAGGGTGTGGAAGTGTCCTGGGTGACGGGCGGATTGTCGTTGGAATTCGACGGGTTGCTGGAGGCCTGCCTTGGCCGACTGCAGTCTATGCAAACGAATCAGAAGGAAACATTGTGATGGCTATTCCCGAAATGACGCCTTCGGACGAAAACATGATTGAGCAGGATGAGGCCTTGCCGGGCGGCAAAGTCTATCGATCCATCTATAACGTCCCGGTCAATGTGATCGTCTCCATCGGCCAGAAGCGTCTGACCGTTTCTGAAATACTGGATTTGAAACCGGATTCCGTGATCGCGCTCGCGGCGCGCATAGAAGACCCTGTATCTCTTTCGGTAGACAACCGGCTCATCGCGCGAGGCGAGTTGATTGAGACGGAGGAGGGTGGTTTAGGCGTAAAAATCACGGAGATCGCGGAGGATCCCGATGCTAAGGGGACTTGAACACCTGCCGCGTTTTGCTGGCGGCTTGTTCATACTAATTCTCCTGTATGCGCTTTCCGGCGCAGCTTACGCGCAATCCGTTGATCCAGCTCAGATAACCATTCCGGATGGATTCCTTGGGAATGGCGGCGAGGGCGGACTCAGCGGCTCTGTCGTACTACTGCTTGTTTTGGTGACAGTGCTCAGTCTGGCGCCAGGCATCGCCATGATGGCGACCTGTCTGCCATTCATGATTATTGTCTTTTCATTTCTGCGTCAGGCCATCGGCGTACAGCAAGCGCCTCCAAACATGCTCATTATGGCGCTTGCCATGTTCCTCACCTTCTTCGTCATGGAGCCAACCTTCATGGAAGCATGGTCTTCAGGCATCTCTCCATACATGGAGGGTACAATTGACGAGGGACAGGCCTGGACGGCCGCGACAACGCCTTTCCGTGAATTCATGACGGCCCGTGTCGATCCAGAAACCATCCCTGTTCTTGCCGATGCGGTGAACCGCCCTGTGGTGGAAGGGGAGGAGCCAACATTCGCTCTGCTTTCGACGGCATTCATGTTGTCCGAGATCAAGCACGCATTTCAGATCGGCTTCGTAATTTTCCTGCCATTCCTTGTTATTGATCTGGTCGTCTCATCTGTTCTGATGGCAGTCGGCATGATGATGGTGCCGCCGACCGTGGTTTCGCTTCCTTTTAAGGTTGGATTCATAGTTCTGGCGGATGGCTGGTTGAAGATAACGGAAGCACTTTTGCGAGGATATGCCGGATGAGTTCGGTCGTAGAGTTGAAACAACCGACACAAAGGCAGGCTGTAGCCAGAACAGGGCCACAGACTGGCTCCTCGCGCATTGCGGGTCTGACGCGTGCACAGAAGGCTGCTGTGGTCATTGCCATGCTTGGTGAAGCCGAGGCACGTCCCATCGTTGAGCGTCTTGATGACCAGACCATGGCCCAGGTTGCTGCTGCGTTGGAAACAGTTTCCAAACTTCCTCGGGAGCAGCTTGTTGAGATTGCAATCGACTTCCTGAAAGAATTGCGCGCCGCGAGCGGTTCGTTCTCCGGAGGACAGGACAAGGCTCGTGAAGTCATCGCGAACATCCTCGATCAGAAACGCTATGATCAGATATACGGTACTGGCGAGCCACAACAGGAAGTTGTGGTGGAAGAGGTTGGCGACACCTGGGAGCGGCTTGAGAATTATGATGCGCAACAGGTCGCAACCTATTTTCTGACACTGACCCCCAATATCATCGCTCTAATCCTGCGCCGATTGGATGTCGCTGCGGCATCGGAAATTGTCGGCTTTCTGGGTGAGGAGCAACTGGACCCGGTGGTCGGTCATTTGGTCGAGGATGAGGCGCCAGACCCGGAAATCTATTCCGTGCTTGCCCACATGGTCGAGATTGAATTGCTGAACAATACTGAAGCTGGTCCGGGCGCAACCGAAGATACGGCTCACTTGGAATCCATTGGTGAAATGCTCAGCCTTGTCCCGAGTGACAAGCGTGATCGGATCATGGCCTTCCTCAGTAGCGAGCATGAAGGCAAGATGAAAAGCATCGAGCGGGTCATGTTTACCATCAGCAGCCTGCCAGAAATTTTGCCCCGAGAAGCTGTTGCAATTGTATTCCGGGAACTTGGCGAAGAGACAATGGTCCAACTCCTTGCGAGTCTCCGCGAGGGTGGATCGGAAGTTTCGGATTATTTGCTCAGCAACATCTCGTCGCGCTTGGCGGACCAGTATCGCCTACAGCTCGAAGACGTGGGAAAAATATCTGCTGAGAAGGGCGAGAAGCTCCAACGTCAGTTCCTGATGTCCCTGATGACCCTCAAGCGGGAAGGGGCGATCAAGGTCGGCAAGCCTGAAGAAGACGAGGCCGAGTAGGGCCTGACACGAATAAGTTCCTGTCCAACTTGTCTTACCAGTTCAACGGATGATCAGGTCTGCGTGAAGGGCGCCCGCTGCTTTCATTGTGCGAATGATATCGGCAGTTTCCTGAGGCGTAACCCCTAGCGCATTCAGCCCAGATATCAGCTCTGAGAGTGACACGTTTGGGTTCAGCATCGCAATATTCTTACTGCCGGTCTGGCCGATTGTGATGCGTGAGCGGGGCAGGGCGATGGACTCGCCTCGCGCAAACGGATTCGGCTGGGACACAACGGGGCTTTCCACCACCTTGATAGAGATGTTGCCCTGAGCAATCGCAACTTTGGAAATGGTGACATCCTCGCCAAGTACGATCGTACCGGATTTCTCATCAATCACTATTCGCGCCGGCACAGACACGCTGACGGGCAAGTTTTCGATATCTGCGAGGATACGGGAGGGCGTCCCATTGATCCCGCGAAGGTCCAGATCAATCGTGCCAGGATCACGAGTATAGGCGATCTGAGCACCATAGGCCGAGTTGATGACGTCTTCGATGCGGGCGGCTGTCGTGAAATCCGGATCGCGCAGGGCGAGTGTCAGGCTCTCGCGGTCATTGAAGTCATAGCCGATTTCACGCTCGATGCGGGCCCCATTCGGGATGGCGCCTGCTGTCGGCGTACCACGCGTTTCGCGTGCGGCGGCGGCTTGAACATCAATACCAGAGACGATGATGCTACCTTGAGCGACCGCATAAACTTCATTGTCTGCGCCCTTCAGGGGCGTGAGGATCAGGGTGCCGCCCTCAAGGCTCTTGGCGTCTCCGATCGAGGCGACCGATATGTCTATGGTCGATCCATTACGTGCAAAGGAGGGTAGCGTGGCTGTCACAAGAACAGCTGCGGCATTGTTGGGCTTGATATCCTCACCTTGGACATTCACGCCAAGGCGCTCAAGCATGTATGTCAGCGAGTCTTCTGTGAACGGTGAGTTTCGAACTGAATCGCCCGTGCCATTGAGGCCGACCACGATACCATATCCGATAAGATCGTTTTGCCGCACGCCTTCAACATCGACGATATCCCGAAGGCGGGTTTGCGCATCGGCAGGGGCGGAACCCCCGAAGAGACCAAAGCAGAGCGCGGCGATGAGGAGTGTTTTCCGAAGCATCATTTTTAGCCCAGATAATTCAGGAGTGACAGTTGGGACAGGCGGGCAGTAATCAGATAAGACGCTTCCAACGTCGTCTGCAGCGATTGCAGCTCCGTTGCGGCTTCATACTGGTCTCGCGCAGTCAGATCGTTGAATGACGCAGTCAGTAGTGTTTCTTCCGTGTCGAGCGTTTTTTGTTCGATCGCATTCCGCTCTTCATATACGCCGAGATCTGCCCGTAGATTGGTGATTTGCGTTTCGCTCGACGACAGGCTCAGAGATGTCTCCTGAACAAGCGTTTTGTAACCGTCCAAAGAGGCGAGTGGGCCATCCGGACCCGAGATTGCCAATACGGCCAAATCTCTGATGAGCGACTTGATTGCGTCATTATCTGCGGTGACGCTCTCCGGGTCGGACGCGGTCGTGCTGCCTTGGTAGATATTCTGCAACCAACCGCCTGTTGGCGAGGTAAAATAGTCATCCAACTGAGTCGCGAAGTCGGCACTGTCGGTTGCGCTATCCGCAATCAGCTCGATGTCAGCCAAAAGTGCGGACTGATCGGAAAAGGGAAGCGTGGATGTAGCGTCTCCTGCGAAGAGGAAGCGGTCTCCATATCGCGCATTCAGAGACGAGAGCGACGCGGACAGGGCGGCCTTTGCGTCCCGTGCTGCAATACCCACATCTGTTTCATGCTCGCCGCCGATAGCGCTCAGCATGTTTGCGGCGATGCCACTTGAACTCTCTTGAACCGTGCCCAGGCTTGTTTGGATCAGCGACAGTCGGCTCGCGCGCAGGTTGAGGACTTCGCGATCAGTTGAGATGTCTGCCAGCGCCTTCTGACCAAGCATGGCCTTACCGATCCGGCCGGATAGATGAAGCGTAAGGTCCTCATATCGACCCGTCGTGGCCTCGGTCGATGTTTTGCCGATCTGGGTCCGCAATTCAGAAATGTGCTGACCGAGGCTGGCAGTCATCAGGCCGGAGGAAATAGAGAAGCGGTCCATATCAGATCTCCATCAGCTTCTGCATCATCTGGTTCGCAATCTCGATGACCCGGGCGTTTGCTGCATAAGCCTGTTCGATTGCTAGCAAGTCCTGCATCTGACTATCGATATCGACTCCGGTCTCAGACAATTCGGCCTCAATCAGAAGGTCGTGCTGCGTGGATGCCGAAGAAAGCACTGATTCGTGAGAGATACGGGTTTGCCCGGTGAGTGACGCAACATGTGCAACCAATTCGGTTGCAGAGAAGCCGCCCTGGATACCGTTCGAATTCATCGATTGTATTTTGGTGAAGGCGTTGGACATAGCAGAAAGAATGGAGTTGTCTCCGGGCGGGCCCTCAACTGCGGCGCCGATGCCATCCCTCAACCGCCAAAGGCTACCGCCTTGTGCCGGGTCAACTTGGGCGTTCAGGTCGATGCGACCAGCGAGACCCGGATCGCCCGGCGTGCCTGTGTCGACAAACATGCCGAACTCGCCGGGTACTTTTGTCGGATCGATCGAGTCATCCGACAAGCGGGTCACAAGGTCGTTGGCGATCGTATCGAGTTGGGCTCCAAAATTTGGAAGGTCTGTGTCGCGCAAGGTGAAGAGCGCGCCGAACATACCACTCGATATAGCGGCGTAACTGGACGCACCGGGCGTCAGTTCCTGCCCATTCACCGAGAGGCCCGAAAGTGCACCATTGTCCAGTGTCATATCCGCGCCAAATGAATTGGCGGGCGAGAATTCCAGTTGCTTGGCAGTTCCCGCAACGAGGTAGACGCCTTCGACAGTTATGACATCCACAACGCCGCCATCGCGCGGAATCGCTTCGATCGGCAGATATTCTGCGATTGTATCAAGTGTTCTGTCGCGGTCATCCATCAGTGCGGCGGCCTGGGATGTCGAGCGGTCCATGCCCGCCAGCAAACCGTTGAGTTCTTCGACCTGCTTCAGCGCGGCATTTACGACGTTCACGCCGTCTGCGATCTCGCGATCAGCTTCCGAGCGTTGCTGGCTGACCAGTTGCGAGAGATTGTTCAACTCCGTCACAACAGCATTGGCCGAGTCCAGCAAAGCGGCAAGCTGGGTGCTGGACTCCGGAGAAGTGACCGAGGCAGACAGGGCCGCCTCAAACTTGGAAAACTTGCTGAAAAGCCCGGTGCCTTCAGCGTCATCCCCTATGCGGGATGAGAGCACTTGCCATGTGCTGGACATTAGGCTGGACTGTGCAACATCGCTGGAAATGCTTCGACGCTCTGCAGAGAGTGCAGAATCGGCAGAGCGCGAAATGCCTGAAGCGGCCACGCCGCTGGTCCGGCCGCCAAGCAATGTCTCGCCCACCAGCACAGAACGCCGGACATAGCCCGGCGTTGATGCGTTTGCGACGTTCGTGGCGACAATATCGGCCCGAAGGCCAGATACCTTCAGGCCGGATTGTGCTGCGTTGATGGCGTGGGAAATACTCAAAGCAGAGCTCGCCTGTCAGAGTTGCGGATCAGCGCTTCAGATTGGTTGTCTCTTGTAGCATCTCGTCGACCGTCTGCACGATCTTCGCGCTGGAAGAGTAGGCGCGCTGTGTTTCAATCAGGTCTGTAAGCTCCGCAGCGATATCGGTTGTAGATTCCATCAGAGCGTAGCCCTCGATGCTGCCCACCGGCCCGGTCCCAGCGTCCCAGAGGTACAAATTTCCGCTTTCAGCAGAAACACGAAAGGCCTGACCGTCCAATGCCTTCAGTCCGTTCATGTTCGGAACATCACCAACTGGGATCTGGTAGAGGGTCCGGCGGAAGCCGGTATTGTAGATGGCTTGCAGATAGCCATTCTCGTCAATTTCAACGGACTGAAGGTCACCGATGGGTGCCCCGTCCTTGCTAACCGAAGTTGGTGAGAAGTTGGCGGAGAGCTGAGTGATACCCGCGCTGTCATTCGGTCGGCCGATGAATACCTCGACATCACCGTGGGGCAGATTCAGCGTTACGGTGCCGGTCGTATCATCATAGGTCGCACCGTTGGACGCGGTGACACCACCGGTGTCGATACGGCCGCCATTTACAGCGCTGTCGGAGAAGTTGACGGCCAGATCGCCAATCGAAACGGCCGGGTCGCCTGCGCTATCGAATATCTCCACCGACCAGGCATTGCTTGAGCCTGATGCGGGAACGTTCGGGCTGAATTCCAAAGACAATGTTTGGGCCCGGCCCAGATTGTCGAAGTACTCTATCGGCAGAGTGTAGCTCTCACCCGTTCCACCAGCTGTAGTAGCATCGGCCGGAAGGTTGATGCCGAGTTCAATGCGCGATGTTGGGGAGGCAGTATACTGGGATGCCGCAATGTTGACAGGCTCAAGGTCGGTACCACTGTTGCGGCTGACATTGCCGATTTCACCGTCGGAATTCGCAGGCCAACCAAGCAGGAAGAGCCCGCTCTGAGTCCGGAGGTTTCCGCTTTCGTCTGCGTAGAATGAGCCCGTTGGAAGCATCATCAGGCTGCGCTCCGACGAGAGCGAATTCACGCCTGTATTGTCCGTAACCGGAACTAAACCGCGGCCCGAGACCGCAAGGTCGGTTGCGTTGCCCGTAGAGATGAGTGACCCGGTTGCGGCAATGTCCTTGAAGGCCGTAACCCGGACGCCGCCTGCGGCGTAAGCAGAGGACTGCTGTTGCAGAACCATGCTTGAAAAATCAACTTGGCTTCGCTTGTAGCCGTAAGTTGATGAGTTCGCGATATTGTCAGAAATGGCGGAAAGACGGCTTGAATTTGAGTTCAGCCCCATCACGCCCGCATTCAGGGATGAAGAAATGCTCATGGTCGACTCCTACGACAGATGTACTCTATCACTGGAGCGGATTTGTTAATAAGCAGATAACCTTGATTCATCTTTGGACTGGCCGTCCGTCAGGATGATGATCGATATCCTTCGGTTTTGGGACGCCGAAGGATTTTCCGGAGCGAGTGGATCAGTATCGGCCCGGCCGGAGACCTCGCGTAACCGTGATGGCATCATGCCTTTTTCGAGCAGAAGCTTGCGGATGACGTTGGCCCTGTCGGTGGACAGGTTCCAATTGTCGTAGTTCGCATCCAGACGGTATTGCAAGCTGTCGGTATGGCCAACAATCTTGATGTCATTACGAAACGCGTCAAGCGAACCGGAAATCGACGCCAGCAATTCCTTAAGCAGGGGAGTGGGGTTGCTGTTGCCAACGGCGAACAGGGGGGAACTATCCGAGTCAATCACTTCGAGCACCATGCCTTCAGGAGACATCTTGATCATCAAGTGCTCGGAAAGCTGTTTGGACTTTTCGCCCAGTTCTTGTCTGAGGTTATGGAGATTCTCTGCGACTTCTTCCTTGCTGGCGCCGGACTGGGCTTCTTTTCTAGGTGAGTCGACAGTTTGTTGGCGCGTGCCGCCCGTGCCCATCTTGGCGTAAGTGTCTTCGGTGAACATGGAAGAACCGTTCAGTCCATCAGATCCACCGCCTGAGATCCGGCTGATCGGGATAGTCGGGTTGAAATAGTCGGCAATACCTTTTCGCTGATCTTCCGTGGTTGCGTTTAGCAGCCACATTAGCAGAAAGAACGCCATCATCGCGGTGACAAAGTCAGCATAGGCAACCTTCCAGGCGCCACCATGGTGACCGTCACCTTTGACCACCTTCTTGCGCTTGATGATGATAGGTTGCGTATTTGTCGATTTAGGATCGACCATTTGGTGTCCGCCCTGTGTTCAAGAATGTCCGTAGTAACAGGGCGAAATCAAATTACGGATAATCCCGGACGGCCGTTTGATGCGGTCTTGGTAACTATTCAGCAACCAAATTACTGAATTCCTACCAACGGAACTGGTATTCATATTTGCGGGTGTCTTGTGTCTTCTGTGCTGCAGAAAAAGATAGAAGCTGCGGGAGGCTTACCTCCCGCTGTCCGGCTGTGCGACGCGCTCTGGGCAACGTTATCTTCTGCGATCGGCCACTGGGCCAAGGATGTTTACGGCTTAACCATCATTCCATCCATTTCTAGTCAGAAAGTCCTAACGGGTAGCCAACCTGCCCAATCTTTTGAGGGGTCATATGCGTTTGTCTCTGTTTCGGAGGCTGTCGGTCCGGTTGTGGCCGTCGCAATCAACTCTATGGGTGCCCGCAAGTATGCGGCAACGCGGTTGCGTCAGGATGCAAGTACTCTGAAGAGCGCCCCGGACCTGTTTCTGCGGCTTATGTCCGAACATGCTGCGCGCGGATTATGGTCCCGAGTCGTCGCTTCGGCGACGCAGCAAGCGACCGCCAGCCCACCTCATCTCGCCGATTTCTCCGCCTCCGGTGACACATTCAGTCAAGACATCACGTACTTGAGCGTCGTCTATACGCTTGGCGGTGATGGTGGTGAAGACAGCTGGTTGATGGAAGGCGGTGACGATGCGCCAGAGATTCAGCTGGTCTTGAAGATGGATGACGTAAAAAAGCTTGTCCGCACACTTCAGGAACGTGTGGAGCCCAAGACCGCTCCTGATGAGAGTGGTCGGGATGTCCTGCGGGAGCGGATGCGGAGCACGACGGTCGTGCTCGATGCTGTGCTGGAATCCATGCCGATGACGATTGGCGAATGTTCACAACTGGAAGTGGGGCAGGTGATCACGCTACCAAATGCCAAGATGGACAAATTGGTTCTGAGCGCGGACACGGTCAGCGGCTCTTTGCCCATTAGTCAGGGCGAATTAGGTGCTTGGAAAGGTTTCAGAGCGCTCAAGTTGCGTTCGCCGGTTCCGGAAGACGTCATCAGAGAAATTGCGGAAATTTGAATCAGTCCCCGTGTCAGCGGAGGAATCGAAGGAGTTTGTAGGTGAACGCAATAGCAGGTCTGGTTGTCACGGTGGTGATGGTCTTCGGCGGGTATATGCTTGCTGGCGGACATCTGGATATCATCATGCATTCGCTTCCGTTCGAGATGATGATGATCGGTGGAGCAGCCACAGGTGCCTTTCTTGCCGGCAATGACATGACCACGATCAAGCATGCTGGTGGGGACATGGTCGCCGCATTTGCAGGACCCAAATGGAAGAAGTCGGACTATCAGGACCTGCTGTGTTTGATGCACGAACTCCTTAATGTCTTGAAGAAGAATCCAGTGGATATCGAGACGCATATCGAAGCTCCGCAGGACTCTGATATTTTTGCCAAATACCCCAAGATTCTGAAGGACAAGCGCGCGATCGAGATGATCTGCGACACCATCCGTTCCATGATCATGAACTTCGACAATGTGCATCAGGTAGAAGAGCTTCTGGAGAAGCAGCTGGACAGCCTGATCGAAGAGAAATTGCACGGATCGCACGCCCTGCAGAACATGGCCGATGCCTTGCCTGCCCTGGGGATTGTTGCGGCAGTTCTCGGCGTTATCAAGACGATGGCATCCATCGACAAGCCACCGGAAGTTCTGGGCGGCATGATTGGCGGCGCGCTTGTTGGTACCTTCTTGGGCGTTTTTCTCGCCTATGGCATCGTCGGACCATTCGCGACACGTGTGAAACATATTCGGCTGGAAGAACATAATTTCTATTCAATGATTGGTGAGGTCCTTGTGTCGAACCTCCACAAAAACCCGGTCAATATCTGTGTCGAAGTGGCCCGTCGCCACGCACCGACGCGGGTACGCCCATCGTTCAATGAAGTGGAAGAAGCGATCCGGGGGTTAAAGCAGGCCGCGTGATGACGAGTCGCCTCTCCTTGCTAGCCGGGCTCGCCTTGATGGCGGGCTTTTCGGCGTTTGCTGAAGCGCCCGAAACAGCGGAAGATGCCGGGCGCGCGACCGAAGCAGATGAGCTTTCCGTGAATTTTCGAGAGTTCGTTGATGAGGCGATAGGGGAGGGATTGTTGACGCCGGCAGATCAGGCGCCGGTCTCCGCGTCCGCGCCCTCGGAGCCTACGCAATTGTTTCGCGGCCGGTTGTCGCCGACCGACGCTGCTGCGCCGGTAGAAGTCGATTCAGCCTGCATCAGCGACGCCGTCCTCGACCTTCAGGCTTTTGAGGAGTTCTCGACCTACGAACATTTCCTGAATTGGCGTGCTGAGCAGGTTGCCACGGGCATTAGCCTGACGCCAGCAGACGTGGCCATGGCGTATGTATCGATAGGTCTTTATGCTGAGGGGCGCCTTCAGGTGTCGGGGATGGAAGACACTGATAGTCGCTACATCCGCAATCTGTCTCGCCTGCTCGAGGACGGTTCGGTGCCTGACATCGAGCTGTTCGAGCAGGTCGCGGCCTGCAACATGTATGGTGACATCTGGTTGTCGCTTGCGCGCCTGTCGCTGCTCGACGAGAAAGGCGTGGATCTTCTGGACCTCAATCTCATGAGCTATCGGCGGTTGCCGTACCGGCTCAAGGTGCGCACGGCCTCATTGGCAATCCCTTCTCTTGATCGCATGGGAAAAACCCTCCTTTCAGAGAAACTGATGGCGGATTTTTCGGCAGAAGAAATCAGACGGTCGCAGCGCCTGGCGTTTACCCGAGCGATGATTGACATGAACCAGGGCGGCATCGAGCGAGAGCGCCAGCTTCGAGAATTCCTCAATGTTCCAGAATTGCGCTCCGAGACAGCAGCCGTCCTCATGCGGCATGGCTTGCCGGTTGAGGCGAGCTTGCAGGACGAACTTGTTGGTGATCTCCTGAAGAATGTCCAGCAACTGCCGCGAGGATCAGATGTTCGCGCAAGTCTGGAGACGATGCTGAAAGGTCCTGGAGAAATTTCTGATTACGAAATGATCTCCGAACTTGCTGAGCTTCCTGCCATGCAGGACCCTGAAACACGCAAACTCTTGGGGAATCAGCTGGCCGCCCGTCTCCAGAAGGATTTTGAAGGTGCCGATCGTCTTGCCAGCCTGGCGGCGATGAGCGCCGTGGGGGAGAATGAAGACATACTTTCTGGCAATTCTGGTCACGATCAGATCGTCGAGTCTGCCGCCCGATTCGCAGGAAATATTGGCCTTTTGAGCGTCATGACAGCCTTGTCGGAAGACATTCCTGACAGCGAAGGCCTCACATCGGAACGGGCAGCCCTGGCCTTCCGCATGCAGGATTTCGCGAGTTTGCGAGATCTCACGCAAACCCGATCTGACAATCCCGATGTTATGCGTCTTGCTGCCATGGCTGCTGTGCTGACCAACGACCGGGCCTGGCTCGCCAAAGTTGCCTCGAGAGTTGTGTTGGACACGCCAACCGTGGTCGACCTCATTGAAACAGACGCCGCTTCCGGCAATTGGATCCTACCGGCGGCAGTCTACTCAGCTGCAGAGCGGATTACTCAGGAAGACTATCGGCCGCGTATTGATGCCGTTCTCGCTTTGAAGTTTGGCAAGGCCGAACCGAGGCTTCAGCGTATCAAGTTGAGTGAGATTCCGGAACATCTCAGTCAAATCAACGCGGCGCTAAACTCGAATTTTCAGGAGATGCCCTGATGTCTAATGCGATCTATGCGGCTCTGACCCGACAAGATGGTCTGCTTCGAGAGATGCAGGTAATTGCCAATAATATGGCGAACTCCAGCACAACTGGGTTCAAGTCCAACCATGCCATTTTTGCGGAGCACATTGCTGCCGTAGGCGACCAGTCTGAGAGCCTGTCCATGGGCAGCCTTGCCGGGCATAATTTCGACCTTTCCCAAGGCGGAATGAAGCATACGGGCGGTCAATTCGATCTCGCCATTCATGGAGACGGATTCTTTGTTCTTGATACGCCAGCCGGCGAACGTCTCACCCGCTCTGGGGCTTTCCAACTGTCAGCAGAGGGCAACCTTGTTGACGCCTTTGGTCACCAGGTCCAAGGGGCCGGCGGCGGAGCGATTGCGATCCCGCAGGAAGTTACCAAAGTTTCAATTGCTCCCGATGGTACCATTTCGTCTGGCGAAGAAATATTGGGGCAGGTTGCGGTCGTCATGCCCGATGGCGAACTCAATCAAGAGGGCGGCACCATGTTTGCAGCTCCGAATGGTCATCAGCCAATCGAAGAGCCCTCAGTGATCCAGGGCACGCTGGAACAATCCAATGTATCCTCAATCCTCGAAGTATCTCGCTTGATTGAGGTGCAGCGCGCTTATGAGGCTGGTCAGACACTGATCGAGAAAGAAGACGATCGGATCAATCAATTGATCAAGACGATACGCCAGCTGTGAAGCTGGCTTAGAACCGTAGGGGAATGAAATGAAGTCATTGCAGATCGCCGCGACAGGAATGGCCGCTCAACAGATGCGCGTCGAAGTCATTTCGAACAATATCGCCAATATGAGCACGGCGGCCTATCGCCCGCGCACCGCCGAGTTCTCGGACCTCATGTACCAGCAACACCTGACGCCAGGCACGATCACGTCGCAGGTTGGTACCGTCGTTCCGGCGGGTATCCAGCTGGGTACCGGCGTAAAGCCTTCATCGGTGTCCATGGAAATCACTCAGGGAAGCCTCCGCCAAACGGGCGCGGAGCTTGACCTTGCGATTGACGGAACGGGCTTTCTTGAGATCACGCTGCCGTCTGGAGAGTCTGCCTATACGCGGGATGGCAAGCTGAACCGAAGCGCTGAGGGTGAGATCGTCACAATGGATGGATTCCCGCTGGCAGATGGCTTGGTCATTCCGGAGAATGCGCGAAGCGTTGCCATCAGCCGAGATGGCGAGGTGGTAGCCTATTTCGACGATGGATCTGACGGTCAGGCCATTGGGAACATCTCGCTTGTCCGCTTCATCAACGAAAAAGGCCTCGAGGCCATGGGCGACAACATGTTCCGAGAAACCGAAGCCTCCGGTCCGGCTAACCAACTCGTGCCGGGGACTGAGGGGATGGGGCTTCTTCGCCAGGGCTTCCTCGAGGAATCCAGCGTCGACGTGGTTCAGGAAATTTCGGAATTGATCGAAGCCCAGCGAGGCTATGAACTTAACTCAAAGGTTATTACCGCAGCTGACGAGATGTTGGCTGCCACAACACGAGTGAGGTAACAGAATGATACCAGCTATTGCTTTGGGATTAGGGCTGGCGGCGCAAATGCTTGGTGGCTCGTCGCTCGTGGTCAAGGAAGTTATTCGCGCCGGCGACACGGTTACGGCCGCCAACATATCGACGGAGACGGGTGCTTTGGTCGACACCGATAACCCTCTGCTCGGCCGAGAAGTTCGCCGCACGGTGTATGTCGGGCAAGAATTGTCGATGGATGATACGCGCCCCGCACGCCTTGTGCGCCGCAACCAACTCGTGACGGTAAAATTCGTCAGCGGAGCATTGGAAATCACGACGACTGGCCGAGCGATGGGGGAGGCGACTGAAGATGAAGCAGTCGCGATCCTGAATTTGAATTCGAAGAAGATCGTAAACGGTATTGTTCAGAAAGACGGATGGGTGCTTGTGCAATGAAACATTATCTTACATTCACCGCAGCATTCCTTGGTCTCACAGCCTGCGGCTCTGTGCCTTCGGCAGATGCAACATTCGACATGACTGCACCTGCGACCACCATGCCGGCGGTGATGCAGCAGGCCTATGTTGAGCCCGAAGGTACAAGCGATGCGTCGCTTTGGACTACCGCTCCTAATGCTCTGCTCAGCATGCGCCGAGCAAAGGCTATCGGCGACCTGCTGACTGTCGTTGTTGAGATGGACGATCAGGCAAGCCTGCAAAGCTCTCTGTCCCGGAATCGCAATAGCAGTGCTGACGTGAATGTCGATGCGCTGTTCGGTTTGCCGGAGTGGGCAAACGGTGTGCTGCCTGGCGGGGCGTCATTGTCACCTGGCGTCGACTATAATCGTGGCTCGTCAATGGACGGAAGTGGTGCGATGAATCGGGCCGAGAAGATCGCCTTTACGCTTGCGGCACGCGTAGTTGCGATGGAGCCGAATGGCAACCTGGTCATTCAGGGCTACCAGCAAACGCGCGTAAGCAACGAGGTTCGCATGCTGACGGTAAGCGGCGTAATTCGATCACAAGATATCACCCGGACCAATACGGTAACCTATGAGAAGATCGCAGATGCGCAGATTTCATACCTCAACAGCGGTGATGCGACATCGGTTCCGCAACAGCGGATTGGCCAGAAAATTATCGACAAGGTCGTACCGTTCTAGGATCCTGAAATGAAGCAAATCGTTCCTTCTATTGTAGCCTTGCTCGCAATTTCTGCTGGCGGTGGCGGTGCCTATTTTCTGAAGTCCGGTTCCTCGCCTTCGCCGGTGGCTGCGGCTGAGCACGAGAATGATGGCCAGAAGAGTGATGAACACGCCGCGCCCAAGAAGGAAAAAAAGGCCAAGAAGGAAAAAGACTCCCACGGAAAAAGTGACAAGCACGGCGCTGCTGACAGTGGCGAAGTGACATATTACAAGTTCACGCGGGAGTTCGTCGTCCCCATGATTGAGGATGATCGGGTGCAAAGCCTTGTGATCCTGAACCTCAACCTCGAAGTCGACACAAGTATTTCGCAAGAGTTGTTTTCCAAAGAGCCCGTCCTGCGCGACAACATCATGACCACTTTGGTGAAACTGAGTAGTGGGGGGCGGACGCTTAACTCTATCACCGATGTCGACAATTATGAGACGTTGCGCGCCATGATCCTTACGAACCTCCAGAACGAGATTCCGAACGGCATTCATAACGTGCTGATACTGGATATGGCCCGTCAGGATCTGTGATCTGCCATTTGCCTGACATAGCGAGGATCTGCGGGCTTTTTTAGCTAGCTCACAGCCCCGGAATATTTGTTCACGCTCGTCAGGTCGGCTGATAGATGAGATGAGGTTCCGAAGCGGAGACCGCCATTCTCGGTTGAGACATCGGTGATGGTGGTAATGACCTGTGGCGCTCCCAATCCGATGTATTCTTCACCTCTGTAATAGTCGATGTTGAACTCGAAAATCTCATCGTTCGTAATGGTGTCACCGGAATTGGTCTGACCATTCCATGTGTGGACTCCGTCTTCCATATCCAGCTTTTCAGACCAGACAAGCTCTCCCTCCGAGTCCCGCACGGTCAGGTATGCGTCGTCAGCGTCGGTAGGCGTGTTGGCCAGATAGCGGATTTCGGAGCCTGTGTATGGCACCCATGACGACTCAACCGTTACGGTCTCGCCCAGCCATTCACTGGCGAACATTGTGTGGAGTTCCCCGATAAGTGACGAAATTCCACCCAACGCAGAGTTTGTCTGAACCTGCTGTTCAAGCGAGGAAAACGTCGCGAGCTGGTCAACAAACTGTGTCGAATCCATTGGGGAGAGTGGGTCTTGATTCTGAACCTGCGCAGTGAGCAGTTTGATGAAGTTATTGAACTCCTCACCAAATTGTTGGGTGGCTGCCGAAGAGGCAGTCGTCTGCGTTTGCGCGGCGGTGGTCGATTCGATCGTGCTCATGAAGTCGAACTCCTATACCCGTATATCCAGGCCGTTGGTGACGGTTCTGGAGGGGGTGGCTTGTTGAAGGGGGGATGCGACGACAGCCAAACTATCTGGGTCGCTGTCCAGAGCGTCGGCGTCAGTGTTCGACCAGCTTTGAGCCGGGTTTTGATCAGAGGCTTGCTCGCGAAAGGTCATATCCTGGCTAGACAAGCCGTGCTCGTCGAGGACCGAGACCAGGTCCGGGTGAAAGGCCCGTATTCGGCGAATCGCTTCGGCTGAATCTGCCGTGACCAGCACGTGTTGCAAGCCTTGCGAGTCAAACTTGAATTCAAGAGAGACCCGTCCGAGTTCTGGCGGATCGAGCTGAATTCGCACGCGGTTCGACTGCGTGTCTGATGACAATTCCCGAGAAATGATGCTCGGAATATCGGCGGGTACAGCAACATAATTCGCTTGAGGTTGCGCGGGGGCGACTACGACTTGCATCGAGGGGGTGGAGATCGTCGGCGTCGTGCTCGTTACGCCTGACAGGCCCAATGTAGATGGTTGCCCGGTGTCAGATGCCGGGCTGGCAAACTCTGTTGCCATTCCGGATGCAAATCCTTGGACCGGCTCCATAGACCCTGAGGTATTGAGTGATCCTGGCAGAGGGGCAGGTGATTTCCGGTCTTGCGGCGTGCCGTCCTGAGCGGTGTCGCCAGATGGAGCGGGCTGTGGAGTTCCAGCGGTGTTGAAGGCGGTCTTCTGGGGGGCGGGGGAGGGCTCCAACTCGGATTCGCTAGCCGCGTCAGCTAACGCACCCATCTCAGTGGCTTTCGGAACAATAGCCGATTCGATCAGCGCATCCGGTTCGATCACCGCATCCGGTTCGATGTCAGAGGCCTCTCGAGGCTCGGCTGGGGGTGCCTGAAACTGGAGCGGGTCATCAACGGCGACCGTTGCTGGCAAGTTCTCAATGGACGCATCGGCGCGTTCAGGTTCGGCGTCTGCTAGACCCTGCACAGTAGTGGTTTTGGTGTCTGCAAGATCCGGATCAACAATGGTCTTGGCGTCGGGTGCGCGCGGCTCGGACGAAGCCGACGCCTCTATTATTTCCGCGGCATGCGGGACCGGAATAGTCACGTCAGAATCTGTGCCTTTGACAGTGTCCGGATCGACATTTGAGGTAACCAGTGGCGCTGATACTTCCGGGGCTTCCTCAAGTTTTGCGAAGTCGGTTGCCCCAAGGTCGGCTGGATCAAGCTCTACATCTATGACGTTTTCAGATTCCAGATTCAGAAAGGCGATCGGCGACGCATTTGCGGTATCAGTGTTTACGCTCGCCATCATGACCTGATCTGGCGCTTCACCTTCAATAGTATCTTGTTCTGCTAAATGCTTCTGAAAAGCCTTGCCTAGTTCTCCATCCGCTAACGGAGATGCATTTGGCGCACCGCCAGATGAATCGACTGCGGACATTCCATCGAAGCTCAGAAAAGGCGTCATAGGTTAATCCAGATTAGGTTTCTCTTAACCCTGTTTGGCCCAACACTGGTAAAATAAGTTTTAAGCAAACGCGGTTCATTTCGCTGCCGCCAGACGTGAGGAGTGAGAGGTATGACAGATATTTCAGGCGCAGGCATGGGAACAGCGCCTCTGTCTGGCACCTCGCCCGTCGGAAACGGCGCAGGCAAGACTGCCATCGAAGAAATCGGTGTGAGGTTCGAACAACTGCTCTGGTCCGAAATGCTGAGTCACACTGGACTCGAAGAGGCCTTCACCCAGTCAGGAGGGGAGGCGGCTTCGGCGTTTTCGCGAATGATCATTGAGGCAATTGCCGAAGATCTCGCCGAAAAGCACCCCTTGGGGCTGAACGCGACCGGTATACCAGCCTCAAGCGAGAGCAACGAACAAATAGGAATTGTTACCGATGACTGACGCCGCGCGCGCCCAACAAATCATGTCTCAGGTCGAAAGCGTCCTGTCAGCCGAGAAGCATCTTCTGCTCTCAGGCCAGGTTCACCGTGTCGTGGAATTGTCTGAAGAGAAGGTCCAGGCCATGACGGCTTTCGAGTCCTTGCTTCAAGAATCCGGTCAGATGCTGCGAGCGGAAACCATTCAGGCTCGGCTCAGGGGTATTGTACAGGCAGCAAGTGAGAACTCCATTCACTTCCGCGCCGTTCAAAATGGCCTTCAGAACATGGTAACCAGGCTCGGCCGCGTGTCTCAGGACTCCTATGTGGGAGCCTATCAGTCCAATGGATTGCAAACGCCATTTTCAAACGCCACCGGGAATTATCTTAAGAAGGCATGACGGTTAACTGATTGTACACGGGTCCTGTATACTCAGTTACGGCGAACCAAGATGGGTTGCGGGAATTCCCGACGTCAGGACGACGTGAGATCGAACCTAGGCAGCGACATAGCCGCTCGCCTGACGAACATGGGGTACATTCAAAATGTCCAGTATTCTGACTAACAATAGTGCGATGGTTGCGCTGCAGACCCTGCGCGGAATCAACAGCAACCTCGAGACGGTCCAGTCCGAGATTTCGACCGGTAAAAAGGTCGCCACCGCAAAAGACAACGCCGCCATCTGGGCTATCTCGACCGTCATGGCGACGGACGTAGACAGCTTCAACCAAATCACGGACTCTCTGAACAAGGGCTCCTCGACTGTGGGTGTTGCCCGTGCCGCTTCCGAGCAGGTCACCAGCCTCCTGCAGGACATGAAAAACCTGATCGTTTCCGCTCAGGAAGATCTGAATGCTGACGACCGCGCGAAAATCCAGACTGATATCGATGCCAAGCGCACCGCGATCAGCAATATCGTCAACGCCGCTCAGTTCAATGGCCAGAACCTGCTGCAGGGCGACGAGAGCATCAGCATTCTCGCTTCCCTAGACCGCGGTTCGGACGGCTCGGTTTCTGCCACGTCCATCACGGTTGCCCGTCAGGACCTGCAGACGTCGGCAGCTGTTGACGCTGCCGATAAGGCTAGCACTGCCGCTGGGTACGTTTCGACAGCCGACTCCATTACTCCCTCGGACGTCGACAAAGGTTCAACTGAAGGCGGCTATTTGACGCTTGGCGGTGTTACGAGCAACGCGACTGCCACCGGTGGTGATGCAACCTACACGTTCAAGGCAGGCGCTATCTCGACTGGTGACAAGTTCACGATCAACGTGGGGGGTGCAGACTTCTCATACACGGCCCTCGCGGACGACACGATCAACGACGTGGTCACCGCTCTTGGCGCTGCAGTCACAACCGCTGACGGAAGTTCTGCGATCACCAACCTCGATTCGGTGACCGTCAACGTGGCTGCCGATCCACTGGCCAATGACGCCACGCTCGTTTTCTCGGCTGATGCCGGTCAGGCTCTGACCGTTACGGAAGCCAGCACTGCTTCGACAAATTCCGTTTCAAATCTGGCCGATACTGAATCTGCTGATGTTTCCATTGCTGGTGGTACGCTAACCGCGGGCGATACGTTCACGGTCAGTGCAGGTGGTAGCGACTATACATACACTGCCGTTGATGGTGACACCAACAACGACGTCGCGGCTGGCCTTAAGTCGCTTCTGGACGATGCAAGTATCACCAACTTGGTCGTCACGGTCTCTGACGCAGCAGATCCAACTTCGGATGCGGCAACGCTCACGCTGGCAGCCGATGGTGGTGCCGTTGAAGTTAACCTGACCGCTCTCGCGTCCCAGGATGCGGCAGTTGCTGCAGGCGGCCTTGGCGCCATCGCTGACCTGAGCGTTGGAACGACTGAGGATGCTACGGCGGCTCTGAACACAATCGAAGACCTGCTGGATACGGCTATCAACGCCGCAACAGCATTCGGTTCGGCTCAGACCCAGATCGAAGGTCAGGGCGAATTCGTCCAGACGCTGATCGACTCGATGACCGCCGGTATCGGTGCCATGGTCGACGCAGACATCGAAGCGGCATCCGCCAAGCTTCAGGCCCTGCAGGTTCAACAGCAACTCGGCGTTCAGGCGCTGTCGATTGCGAACTCGAACCCGCAGACACTCCTGTCGCTGTTCAGATAATTTCAATAGGATCCAGGCGCTGATTGGCGCCTGGGTCCGCTTACTACCAACACTAGAGAGGGTGCATGCAACAACTGGCTTACAAGGCATATGGTGAGGTCACGAGCCGCACTGCCAATACTGGACAGATTGAATACGCCCTGTTTCAGGACATCACGCAGGCACTTAAGAATGTTGACGAGGTCGAAATGCCGGCGCCCGCAGTCTGGGCCGACGCAATCGATCGCAATATGAAACTCTGGCAAATTCTTTCAACCGACCTGATGAGCGAAGCCAACGAATTGGACCCTGCGCTCAAGCGAAATCTTATTGCGCTTTCTGAGTCGGTCCGCCAGATCAGCTACCAGGTTCTCGCGCGCAAGGCAGAGATCACAGAACTGGTCGAGATCAACGAAATAATTATGCAAGGCCTGGAAGGACAAACTTCCTCACCTGCAAATGTGGCGGCAGAATAATGTCAGGACTTGTGCTCAAACTCGCAGCGGGTGAACGGTTTGTCGTGAACGGCGCCACGTTGGAGAATGGGGACAAGCCTTCCACTGTCCGAGTGGTCGATGACAACGCTCGAATTTTGCGCTGTCGCGATGCGATGAAACCCCAAGAAGTTGATACGCCAACCAAGCGCGTGTATTACGCAATCCAATTGATCATTACGGGCGATCTGAACGAAGCAGACGTCCTGCCAGCCATTCTGGAAGAATGCGCTCGGCTAGATGACGTATTCGAAACCATAGACCGCAAATTGCTGAGCGTTTTGCGCTCCATGCTAGATCGCGGAAACTTCTATTCGGCACTTTGCCACCTGCGCAACATCATTGCGATCGAAGCTGAACTCCTAAAAGTCGCTAGTTTGAAACCACAGTTTACCGAGCAGGCGCAGGTCGCCTGACATGGTCTATCAGCCGGTCATCCCGATCACAGGATATGGCGGGTGGAAATTCCTGGAATCCACGCTTGAGAAGCAAATGGAGGGGTTCACCGACTCTGCCAGTATCAAGAACGACCGCGAATACTTTCAAGAAAAGATGTCGTCGCCAATCGCGATGGAAGACTTCCTGTCCGACAAGCGGCTCCTCCGCATCTCTCTCACGGCCTTTGATCTTGGGGGAGAGGAGTGGAAAGTCGGTTACATCCGTCATGTGATGGACGAACAGGCTGATCCCGACAGCACCTTCCTGACCCGCCTGAACAATCAGGCATACAAAGATTTTGCCAGCACTTTCGCGGTGAGTGAGGGTAAAATCTCGCTGTCTGCGGATACGATTTCGACACTGTCAGATAATTTCGAACTGGCCTCTTTCCGGTCCGCCGTTGGCGATGTTGATAATAACATGAAGCTTAGTCTGAATTTCCAAGCGAAGATTGGCGACCTTGTTCGAGAAGAATCGAGCGATTCTGCGAACCTCTATCGTATTCTGGGGGATGTTCCGACTCGAACTGTTTTCGAGACAGCGCTGAACTTGCCCACTTCTTGGCAGCAGTTGGGCGTCGACCAGCAGGCAGATATTCTGAAAGAGCGCGTATTGAGCGTGTTTTCTATCAGCAAGATAACAGACTTGGCCAATGAGGACGTCATGGACAAGGTAATCCAACGCTTTCACACGATGGACTCGATCGCCAATGGCCAGTCCTCGCTTTCTTCCGGATCTGTGGCTTTGACGCTGCTCAACAACGCGGCGGGCTTCGGATCGACCGCCAGCCAGAACCTGTTTCTCAGCATCGTGTCGAGCTAGGATTTTTCGGCGGCCTCAACTGGGTCCAACAAGCCCTGAAGGTGCTGGAAGGCTTGTGGAATATGTCCGGTATTCGGCTCTGAAACGAAATTGTCCAGCTGCGGGAAGCGTTCGATGGATCGATCTCCGGCTGCGTCATGTCCTCGCTCATACAGATTGGCGCGCAGCATCGGCGCGATTTCTTCATAGAGTGCAATCGTCCGTCGGTAATCCTTGATGATTCTGTTTTCATCTGGTTTGGCCGCATCTGGCAGGCATCTCGAGACACTGCGCAAGACATCAATAGCGGGATACCGTCCGCGTTCGGATATCTCCCGCGACAGGATGATATGACCATCCAGAACCCCACGGACCATGTCTGCTACGGGCTCTTCCATATCCGATCCAGCCACCAGGACGGAAAAGATTGCGGTAATATCGCCTTGGCCTTGCGCACCAGGGCCGGTCCGTTCCGCGACTTCGGCAATGGCGCGTACGGTTGACGGTGGAAAGGCGTTGAGGGCGGGAGTCTCTCCAGCTGAGAGAGATACTTCACGATGTGCTTCGGCAAAACGTGTGATGGAATCAAACAGGAAAAGGACCTGGTGCCCCTCATCCCGAAAATGTTCCGCAGTCGCGATCGCGCAGAGCGCGGCGCGTTTCTTGGCTCCAGGTGGGTCATTGGCAGTCGCAGCTACAATGACCGTTCGGGACAGGACTTCTTTGGGCAGAGTCTTGTGGACGAACTCATTCACTTCCCGGCTGCGTTCGCCGATCAAGGCAATGACGACGCGGTCCGCTTTCACGCCAGCGGCGAGCGAGCCAAGGAAGGTAGATTTACCGACACCAGACCCGGCAAACAGGCCCATTCTCTGACCCTGACAGATCGGTAGGATCGTGTCAGTGATCATCCACCCGGTGGAAAGGCGCTGGCCTAGGCTTTTGCGGGTTGTGTTCGCCGGGGGAGATGCTCTCAGCGGGCGGCGAGTGGTGTTGGCGGCTGGTGCTATGGCGCTCTCGCCGGAAATCGTGCCTCGGTAGTCCACGATCTTGCCGAGCCAATGATCACCGGGCTCGACATAGGCTTCCTGTTCCAACACAGCTCGATCGCCAATTAGGATCGCATCAGATTCACCGTAAAGCATTGCTTTCACATGACCGCCGGAGACGGCGAGCACTTCTCCGAACACCTCACCCTGACGCGTGCGAACCCGAATTTCATTTCCCAGGCGGGCGAACTGGCTGATCCCGCCAATCAGAATCAGTCCCGGTGATACCTCCGTGACGGTTCCCCAGATTCGGTACAGGCGATCAGGAAAATTGGGGGTCGGATGCAACAAGTAAACAGATCTCGCCTATTCGTTAACTCTTTCTTCAAATTACCCCGGCAATTCTTCCAAAGTATTAACTAGGAGCGATTCTGTGGCGATTCTCAATCTGGATGTCCTGAATGTTTACAGCGCCATGGCGCGCCATGCTGCTGAGAGTCAGAAAGTATCGGCGACAAATATCGCCCATGCCAACGATCCTGATTACAAGGCGCAACACGTCGAAGCCTTTCAGGACTTTCTCGCGCGAGCTGCATCAAGCGGAGCCGTCGATGCCGGCGACCCAGCTTTCAAGACGTTCGAGACGGATTTCGCAAACTCGCCGAACGGGAACTCTGTAAACCTCGAGCTCGAAATGTTCCGCGCAACCGACGCGCAGGGTCAGCACGAAATGGCGGTCTCAGTCTACACAAAGTCGCTTGACCTCCTTCGCACAGCCATTGGTCGGAAAGGGTAATTCATGGACTCACTCAAAGCCACGATGATGCAGGCTGTTTCCGGTATGCAGCTCCAGTCGAAACGAATCGATATCTCGTCCCAGAATGTTTCGAATGCCGACACGCCCGGTTACCGCCGCAAGATTCTGTCCGTCGAGCAGGCACCGACTGCTGCGGACGCCTTCATTGCGACACGCATCGAACTCGATCAAACCGAAGGCGAGCGCAGTTATGATCCCGCCAGTCCGCTGGCGGATGCAGAAGGATATGTGACAGCGTCCAACGTGTCGCTGGTCACTGAAATGGCTGATATGCGCGAAGCGAATCGCGGATACGAGGCCAACCTGAACTCGTTCCGGCAGGCGCGAAGCATGTACCAGTCACTTCTCGATATTCTCAGGCGTTAAAGGGGGGCAGAATGTCCAATGTAAGCTTCAGTGCATACGCAGCGCTCGGTTCGATCAAGCCGGCCCAGGTTTCTGACAAACCAGCAACAAACCCGGCTGAAAAGTCGGGGGTGGCAGAGGGGTTCTCGACCTTCAAGGCTGCTCTGCAGGAGGCTGAGCAGACAGCCATGCAGACCGCTGTGTCCGGCGCGGATCCCCATGCCATGGTCGAAGCGCTAGCTCAGGCCGAGTTGGTCCTTGATGCCGCCGTGACTGTTCGGGACAAGGTCGTTGAAGCCTATCAGGAATTGCTTCGGATGCCGGTCTGATCAGGGCGGCCACACATGACCGAACTCGCCATCTTTGAAGTGTTGCGCGGTGCGCTCTGGGCGGCGGCCATGATGGCGCTGCCCATTCTTGCTGTCACGCTGGTGCTTGGGTTTGTAATTGGCTTGCTACAGGCGCTCACCTCCATTCAGGAAATGACGCTTACCTTCGTGCCAAAGATTTTGGCCGTCGTCGTCGTGTTCTTCCTGTCGCTTGGGTACATGACGCGCATTTGCCTTGATTTCTTTAATAATACCGTTCTCCCCATGATTTCGAATTAGGGCCGCCATGCCGACCTCACGCTTCTTCGATTTGTCAAAGCCGACCGCCATCCTCGCGATCGGCTTGATGGCGATTATTCTCATCATGGTATTGCCCGTCCCGGCTTGGGTTATGGACATCGGTCTCACGGCGTCCTTCGCGTTTGCCATTCTGATTTTCACGACCAGTATCTTCATCGAAAAGCCCCTGGACTTTTCGTCATTCCCGAGCGTGCTTCTGGCATCGCTGATGCTGCGCTTGGCGCTGAACGTATCCTCGACCAAACTGATCATCAGCCAGGGCCATACGGGTACCGACGCTGCCGGCAACGTCATCGAAGGCTTCGCCATGTTCATCATGGGCGGAAACCTGTTTGTGGGTCTGGTTGTGTTCGCGGTGCTGGTCATTGTGAACTTCATGGTCATCACCAAAGGCGCCGGCCGAATGGCGGAGGTTGGTGCGCGGTTCGCTTTGGACGCGATGCCGGGCAAACAGATGGCCATTGATGCCGATTTGGCTGTCGGCGCTATCAGTCATGAAGAGGCGCGCAACCGTCGTCAGAAGGAGCAGGAAGAAGCTTCCTTCCTGGGTTCACTGGACGGTGCGTCAAAATTCGTGAAGGGCGATGCGATCGCTGGCTTGCTCATCACCGCCTTGAACCTCGTTGCGGGCGTCGGCTTTGGCCTTGCCGCACACGGGCTCAGCTTCACTCAGGCGCTGAACAATTACTCCATTCTGACGGTAGGGGATGGTCTCGTCTCCCAAATCCCTTCCGTTATCGTATCAGTTTCGGCGGCAATGCTTCTGGCGAAAGGCCGTGAGGACGGTGCAATCGATCTGGCGCTCGGCGCGCAACTGGGCGCGAATGCCACATCCCTGATGATCGTGTCGGGGATTCTCGCAATTTTCGCGCTGTTTCCGGGTCTGCCGTTTCTTCCTTTCATGCTGGCTGCAGCGGCGTTCGCGGCGGCATCTTTCTATATTCGCCGGCGGGAGCGCGACCTAGCCGCGAAACCGGAAGCTGGCGAAATTGAAGAGCCGAAAACCAGCCTCGTCATTGGTGACTCTATCCACTCCGACGAGATCCACCTGGAGGTTGCCCCAGATCTGGTGGGCATGGTGCTGCAGGGGGCAGGTGGCTTTGAAAGTCGAATCGACAAGATTCGAAGGTATATTGCAGAAGAATATGGCTTCGTTCTGCCGTCCATCAGGATGACGGACAACCCAACGCTCGGGAAGAACGAATACCGCATTCGAATTCAAGGTGTGCGGGTAGATACAGGTCTTGTGCGCCCGGGCTCGCTGTTGGCGTTGATGGAAGATGGGCAACTGCCACACCTACAGGGTGAGAAGGTCAAAGAACCCGTTTACAAGGCAGCCGCCCGCTGGTTGCCAAGTACAAAGAAGCAAGAGCTGTCTGCTGCTGGTATCCCAGCGGTCGAGCCGACGGAAGTTCTCGCGACTCACATGCTTGAAGTCATTCAGGCAAACTTCACACTCGTCTTTACACGCATGGTTATGCTGGACACGCTGGATGCCTTGACTCATATCAGCGACAGCGAACGTGCTGCGTCCAACAGGCGGTTCCTTGATGAATACATTCCCGGGAAGGTTAGTCCTGAACTTCTGCTATCAGTGCTGCGCCTGCTGCTCGAGGAGCGCGTGTCGATTCGTAATCTGTTCCTGATTGTTGAAACAATTGCCGAGGTCAAAGCCCAGTCAAGCGCGCCGTCGCGCATTGTGGAACTCGTTCGCCAGCGGCTCGGATTCCAGATTGTCGATCGCCTTCAGGACGGTCAAGGCCGCCTTCCGCTGCTCCAGCTCTCCACCAATTGGGAACAAAAGTTCAACGAGCACGAAATCTCCCGCGAGGATGGCGGATCGGATATTGCCCTGCCTCCAGAAATGTTTGGAGAACTGACGACAGCGGTGCAGGCCAAGTTGAACGAAATGGCTCAGAAAGGTGTCGTTGCCTCCGTGGCAACCTCGTCCCGACGAAGGCGTTTCCTGCAAACTGTTCTGGCGAGCAAGGGCGTGCGCAACTCGGTTCTGGCGTATGAGGAAATCGGTTCCAAGAGCAAGCCGTACATCGTCGGCGTCGTCTGATGCTGGAAGGACTTCCAATCGGGCCACAACTTTCGGCCTGGATTATCCTTTTCATGCTGATCGTCGCCAGGTTGACCTTTGTCGTATTCCTGATGCCGGGGATTGGCGACCAGACCGTGCCGATGCGTGTGCGCATGTCGCTGTTACTGGGCGTGGCCACCCTGTTTGCCATGTCCGGCATCGTCACGGCACCTGTTGATATCTCAATTGCGAACTTTGTCGGTCTCCTGGGGGCGGAAACCATAATCGGGCTGGGCCTGGGTGTATTGCTGCGCACATCCATCTGGATTCTGAACATGGCCGGATCACTGATCGCCCAAACGATCGGGCTTTCGCAAATGCTCGGCATTGCGCTGGATGCTGAGGCGCAGACGGTGGTCTCGAACATGTTGGCCATGGCGGGTGCCGTCCTACTCTTGTCGGCAGACTACCATGTCAGCGTATTTGTTAGACTCGCTGAAATATACATCGAAATTCCGGTTGGGGGGCTCACGCAGTTCGATCAGTCCTTTGTCATTGAGGGCATGTTCAACGCCATAAAGTTTGCCGTGCTGATCGCTTGGCCCTTCGTGGCGATCAACCTGCTCTACAACATCTCGCTCGGCTTTATTAATAAGGCGCTGCCATCGCTGATGGTGGCATTTGTGGGCGCCCCCTTTATGATCGGAGCGGGGTTTGTGCTTCTGGCCATTTCGGTGTCAACTATTCTGATAGTCTGGATGGATCGGGTCTCCGGTTCGATCGGCTGGTGG
The DNA here is from genome assembly GCF_017309975.1 of Hyphomonas sp. KY3. Classification (NCBI taxonomy): domain Bacteria; kingdom Pseudomonadati; phylum Pseudomonadota; class Alphaproteobacteria; order Hyphomonadales; family Hyphomonadaceae; genus Hyphomonas; species Hyphomonas sp. KY3. Next base: position 3,402,517 of record NZ_CP022271.1, on the reverse strand, counting down.
TGAGGTAGGCAATGGCCGAGGATCAATCAGGTGGTGGCGAGAAGGAGTTCGAGGCCACCGAACAGAAGCGACGTGAGGCGCGTCGCGAAGGGAATGTCGCCCAGTCCAAGGAAGCCAATACGTTTGCCTTGTTCGCTGGCGTTATCATCGCTGCCATCATGTTCAGTGCCGTTGTGGCGGGGGCCATGTTCAGCGAATTTTCCGCATTGATGTATCACGCTGACAGCTATGCGGCGGACGTTTTCAACGACGGTGGCGGAGCAACGAAAGCTTGGCTGGCGCGCACATTGGTCAAGGTGATACCCTTGTTTGCGATCATGGCGGCCCTTGTACTCGCCACGCTGGTTATCCAGCAATCGATTGCCTTCTCGGCGAAGAAGATCAAACCCGAGTTCAACAAGATTTCGCCAACCGAAAACCTGAAGAAGAAGTACGGCACAAAGGGCCTGCTGGACTTCCTGAAGGATATGGCAAAAATGTTCTTTGCTGGCGGGCTAGCGGCTGTGTTCCTGTATGGGTTTGCACAGCATTACTATGCGAGTAGTGCGGTGGAGCTCAGCGATTTCTTCAATTTCACCTTTGGCCAGGTGCTGACTCTGTTCCTTATCTTCGGTGTGTTTCAGTTCGTCCTCGCTGCGATTGACCTGCCGCTGCAGCGGCAGCTGCATTCCAACAAGCTCAAGATGAGCAGAGAGGACATTAAAAAGGAGCAGAAGCAAAGCGAAGGCGATCCTCAGCTCAAGCAGAAGCGGCGCGAGAAGGCGTCCAGCATGAGTCGGAACCAGATGATGCAGAATGTCAAAACAGCGACCGTCGTCATGGTCAACCCGGAACACTATGCCGTGGCCTTGAAATGGGATCCGGAGGGGGGCCGTGCACCCGTCTGTGTCGCCAAGGGTGTCGACCATCTGGCTGCCAAGATTCGCGAAACTGCCACGGCCAATGATATCCCAATCTACCGGGATCCACCGTCAACTCGGTCCATCTACCGGTTGGTAGATATTGATGAGGAAATCCATCCTGACCATTTCGCAGCCGTTGCAGCTGCAATCAGTTTCGTCGATCGCATTCGCAAGCAGACCGGGGGCGCCCAATGACAGGTTCTCGCCCGAAATTGCTCAAGCTCGTCGCGCTGAAGCGACAGAAAGCGGAGCAATCCCTTGCAATTGTACAAACCGAGCTGCGCGATCTTGGGAAGCAACTGGATGCATTGCAGGAGGAGTTCGCCAGTGCTGACCAGGCGGGCGGAGATGTGCACGCGATGATGCTTTCAAGCCGATACGGTCATTCCAGACGGGTTCTGCATGATATGGATCGCAAGCGGTCGGAAATTGCGGACGCGCAACAAAGGTTCAACGCTGCGCGAGAGGAGCTCAAACGGATACTGAATTCCGAAGACCAGCTTATTCAGATGGGTGCGGGATCATGAAGTCGATCATGCTGGCGTGCAAATCAAGCAGCGTTGGAGGCCAGATCGTCTGACTGAACACGATTACGGCCATTGCTCTTGGCCAGGTACAATCGCTGGTCAGCCTGCTCAATCAGGCCGCTAACGGTCAAACCCGGCTGGTGCTGGGCAATGCCGAACGAGGCCGTGATGGCGCCGATGGGTGTCTTGGTTCCCTTCAGGACGAGCTTCCTTTCAGACATCTGTTCACGGATGCGATCAATCAACCGGGTGGCCTGTTGCAGGCCTGTTGCAGGTAAGATAATTGCGAACTCTTCGCCCCCATAGCGCGCTACGAGATCCTTGCCCTTGATGTTGTTGGTGACGATTGAAGCAAAAATCTTCAGAATTTCGTCTCCTACCCGGTGACCGAAATTGTCGTTCACGCGTTTGAAATGATCAAGGTCTGCCATTGCCAGACAGAGGCTCGAACCCTGTTTGTTTGCCGCCTCAACTTCAGCGGCGAGGCGTAGGTCGAAGGCGCGTCGATTGTAGATGGAGGTGAGCGGGTCGCGCATGCTTTCATTGCGAACCGCCTCGAGCTCATGTTGCAGGCGTTCGATCTGCTTCATTGAGGCCATTAGACCATCGCTGAGGCGACGACTCTGATCGGTCATCCGACGACTTTCCGACATCAGGCGCGCAACGGCAGAGGAGAGAGCAGCTGACGAGCTTGAATCAGACAGGCCGCGTTCAATCTGCGTCAACGCAACTTCGAACTGGTCGCTGTTTTCCATACTGGTACCCACAAGGTCCAGGATGCTTGAGAGTTGCTGTTCAACTTCCCGTCCGATGTTCTCGCGTTTGGCGTGATCGTCGGTAGGGCGCAAATGCATGTTGTAGACTTCGTCGATTTCATATTGGCAAAGCGCGCCCCGCTCCAGCATTTCGTCGACCGCAACCACAACCTTGTTGTCGGACTTTGCTGCATACGCATACATCAGCGCGAATGTGTTGGGGAATGGCGGCGTGCCATGTTCTGCAATCAACTGGCTGGCAGTATCAGCATGCTCATACACCTTGGCAAAGGCTTGCTGGTCCTCAGGACACACAAATACTGGCGTCTTGGATTCGCTCATCTGAACCCGTCCCCATCGGCAATTCATTTAACGTCGAAGTTTACCTTGCGTATGCGACCTTCAAATATCGTTAAATGTGAACTTTTATTTCGCGGTTTTGCGCGAACTATGAACCAGATTTATCTCCAGCTTTCGGCTGTTGTGTTGAGATTGCAGTAGAAGTCGGATGCTTGTTCACTTGGACGCATGCTGGCATTGTTGCGACGGACTTCACCATCTTCTGAAGTGGTGCTGTGCGATGTTTCCGCTCACATATGAAACTCCGTCTGGCGATCCCGGCGCGATTCGAACGCGCGACCTACAGATTAGGAAAACCGCTCAGCCCTTGTCACGCGTCGTCATGCGATGTCACTGAGCACACCTAACATCCTGTAATACATAGAAAAATATTGACTTCGTTGACTCTGAGACTTATCTAGAAGTCACTGGAAGTCACGCTTTTTTGCTTCCTATATGCTTCCAAATTTTCGTAGGCAGGTCATGGGTAAGCTGACGAAAAAGACGATTGATGCCGCGCGCGCAGAGAGCAAGGAGCACTTCTTGTGGGATTCAGAGCTGCGCGGCTTCGGCCTCCGCATCTCCCCAAAGGGCAAAAAGACCTTCATCGTTCAATACCGCAAAGGTGGCCGAACTTGCCGGATGAGCCTCGGCCCATACGGAACGCTCACGCCGGATGAAGGCCGCCGTCTCGCCAAACACACGCTTGGGAATGTCGCGATGGGCGATGACCCGGCTCTGGAACGCCGGATCGAGCGCAAGGCGCCAAATATGGCTGCCCTATGCGATCGCTATGTCCAGGATCATGTCATGGTCCGGTGCAGGCCCTCCACGCAGTATGAACACAAGCGCGTCTGCGAATTCTACATCAAACCCCGCCTCGGCACATTCAAAGTCCAGGATGTGTCCCGCGCCGACATCGCGGAGCTCCACCAATCTCTCTACAAGATCCCCTATCAGGCCAACCGCGTCGTGATGATCCTGTCGAAGATGTTCAATCTGGCCGAACTTTGGGGATTGCGGGCCGATGGGTCAAATCCATGTCGGCACGTCAAGAAGTATGCCGAACGCAAACGCGAACGGTTCCTCTCTCCAGAAGAGATCGAAACGCTATGGGCCGTCCTGGATCGTCGCGTCTTAGAAGGTCTTGAAACAGCGCATGTGGCATCGGCTTTTAGGCTACTCCTTTTAACAGGATGCCGCCTCCGCGAAATTCAGCATTTGAGATGGACCTATATTGTCGGAGATGCCGCGTTTCTGCCTGACACGAAAACCGGACCGCGACGCTTATTGCTGAGCAAAGCTGCCTTGGAAGAGCTGCGCCGGATCGAACGAATTGACGGCAACCCCTATGTGATCGTCGGCAAAGTTCCAGGTCAGGCCATCACCGATTTGCAACGCCCATGGCGCCGCATTCGCGAAGAAGCAGGCCTCAGCGATGTGCGCATCCATGACTTGCGACACACTTATGCGTCGATCGCGGCTATGGCCGGTCATTCTCTGACCATGATCGGCAAGCTCCTGGGCCATACACAAGCCCAAACGACGGCACGGTATGCACACCTGGCAGATCAGACCACGCGGCGGGCGCTCGAAGATGTCGACGGAATGATTTGCCGGTTTACGGGATCTTCGCCCGAGCCGGATACGCTATCCGCGAACAGATCCATGCTTAAGGCGGCCAATGATGGCGGATGATGCACGCGCTATTCCTTACGAAGAGTGGGTAAAGCAAACCCCTCCCACCTTCTACAATGATGTAGTTGAGGCGGCTTATCGTCGTGACGTTGTCGCGCGCATCGCACACAAGCATGACATTTTTGATTTTGAACACATAAAAACGTTGTGGGCACAGTTACGGCACGCCGGCCAGAAATTCCTACCGATGTCAGCCGCAGAGACTGAACGTCAGACACTGAAAGCTATCCGGTCCTCTCTCCTCAATATCGAAGCGCTCACAAATGAACTAAGCACTGAGCTTTCGAAAGCCTTAGAACCGTCTGAAGCCGAAATGAGTTTGGCTGGCTTGATCAGACAAGCGGAGATTAAAATTCGTGCGGACATCGAGCGCCAGCGACCGAAAGAGCAAATACCTTCGAGCTCGACCAGTAGGTTAGAGAAGACATTGAGCTAACAAATCCCAGACAGAATTCCCGCAGACGAAATTGAGGAATGGGCGAACCAGATCGCGGCATTGGACCTGGGACGATTCATTAAAGTAAGCGACTCCTTCTGGAAGGACGCTCCGTTTGAATTTCTGAGAGATGAGTATGAGCGCGGGCTAGCTTACTCAGAACCGGCTTACATTCGGACATTCTCCAGCATTCGATATCTGGAAGTGCTCACGTCCAAAGCCCAGGCCATACTGGCGGACCTCAAAGAAAAACAAGACACTCTCAAAAACAAAGACCGTATGCGTGCATTTCGAACCGGCGCCCCCACCAAGGAAGCTGCGATGTTCTGGGCCAGCCTTATGGTTTCCTATTGGACCGACGTATTGGGGCGGGAGTATTTGGCATCAAAGGATCTCTACTCCGCGACACAGATGCAATATTTTCTTTTTGAGACATATAAACCCCTTGCAATGGCGACAGACCCAAATGGGCAAGATCCATACTATTCAAGCGAGTGGGCTTCGATCTGGAACGCGATCGAGAAATGCCGACCGGGGAAGAAGAGTTAGAATTCGTACCGCTTCTCCCCCGACGAGGCTGGTGCAAAGTGCCGCTATAGAGGCTAAGTAGGCTGTCGACTGATAAAACAGGAGGTCGACAGATGACGGAAGAGATATTTTACCCAGCCCGCCGCACCGATTATCTCGAGCAACTGCTCGATGAAAAGCAGGCAGCTAAGCACCTTGGCGTTTCCGCCCGCACATTAAGGAACTGGCGCGTTCGCGGAGGTGGTCCGAAATTCGTCCGCGTGTCTGCCCGGTGTATTCGCTATAAGCGCGGCGACCTCCAGGACTGGATCGATCGCAGAATCGCATCTCACACGTCCCAATATTCTCCGAAACAACTTTGAATTCGGTTTTTGCCCGTGTTTGAGCTGACCGCGCGCCACGGGAATTTTGAGAGCGATGCTCTTTGAAAATGGGGGTCGGTCTTCCTACCGACCCCACCTTTCAATTTTGTCCGCTCTCAAAAACGAATGCGGTCTCTGCGCGAAGCGCAACTCTAGCAACTAAACCTGCAGCAACTAAACGAAAGCAGTAGTTATGACCCAGATTGGAAAATTTCGCTCAACATATAGCACTGATGTTCTCAGCGAACTTGTTGGCACAATCCGTACGATTAATTTCAGCGGTAAGCTGAGCATCATAAAGGACGGGAATTCTACCAACCCGAATGCACCCACGCACCGAGTATATTTTATTCCCGATGACACAGCTAAAGTAGAGGTGGGTGCCGCGTGGACCCAGCGCATTAAGCGCGGCCCACGTGAAGGCGAAGAATTTCTGTCCGTAACGATCGATGATCCGTCATGGCAGAACTCACTTAGCTTTTCATTGTTCCAAGACGACGAAACGACATGGCTCGCAACATGGCGCCGCCGTCAGTCCGCCGCATGACACTCAATCTAACTAGGAGGGGTCTTTGTAACACCCCTCCTAGAAATACATAGGTGATGTTTTGAACTATGAAATCGTACATGCCGGCTTTGACGGCTTAGATCTGTCTTATCGGACGCTCTTACCAAGCGAGGCGTTGGAACGTTTTAAGTCCGCTAAAGCTGAAGCAATCGCCTCGAACAGCTCAGTCGCACTCTGTGTATCAGACCAGGAGTTTACGATATCCGGGTCCGGTGCATCCGGGGGTTATCAGTTTACAGTGGACACTGGACCTCTCGGCGCCATCTGGTTTTTTAAAGACGGCGTTCGATCGGACCCTTGGGGATGTCGCGTCTCGATTAAGTCTCTCCCCCTCGCCTTATTTGGCGCTGCGGAGATGAAGCAACGTTGCGATGAATTCTTACGCAGACTCGGCTGTCAGCTCAACACGACCGCTTGCCGAGTGAGCAGAGTTGATTACGCATTTGATATCATCATTCCAGACTTTGAACTCAATCCAGACCTTATTGTATGCCATTCAAAGAGCACCAAAACCGATTATCGTGAAATGGAGACTAATCGGGCAGGCGAAACCATCACTGGCGTTCGTGTCGGAAGAATGCCGGGCATCCAATTGGGAATCTACGACAAACGCCGCGACGCGATCGCGAAGAAAAAGTCTTATTGGTGGGATATCTGGAGCCAAAATACCGGATACAAAATTGGGACCGATACCGTGATCTGGCGCTTTGAGGTGCGTGCCGGTAGAAAGGCGATCGACAGTTATTTCAACAACACTACCTGGGAAATGATTGGCAACGCATTGGGCAATCTTCTAGCTAATGTTTGCAATCGAATCCGCATGGTGTCACCCGGAAGCGATACGAACCGATCGCGCTGGCCTGATAATCCAATTTGGTCGGATATTAGAAACAGATTGCGGACTATGCCGATGGATGGATCTTGCGCTTTGGACCAAGCAGAAATTCTGAATAAGTTAGCAAAGGAACGGCGAGAGCAGCTTTTTAATCAGCTTCTTGGACTGGAGATGTCGGTCGCTGCATCGATGGGACATACAGAGAAAACCTACGACTCTTTTCTGGCGTACTTAGCAATGTTGCGATCTCAACGGATTAAGAGTTGCAGAGAAGAGTTCTTGGCAAAACTCGAAGCCAAGAGAGCTCTATGGCTGGCTCGATTCTCCTGATACCTGCTGATCGCACGACTCTCACAAGAGCAGATCAGCACCCATTCAATATTGTTCAGAGAGGGATCAAAAGTAGCGCTAAATATCCCGAATGAATTCACGAATAAGGTCGTAATGCCCAGTATCGATGCCTTTCTTACTACTCAGCTCCCGCCTCAATGATTTCAAATATTTTACACCAGCACTCTTGTAGCTGATTGCCTTTAGAAGGGCTAACATGTCTTGCGGAGAGCTTGTAATATCAGCAAGCTGATCAATTTTAACTTGATGTTTGCAGATCAATTCCGCTGTGTTCCGAACGAAGGGTCGCTCTCGAGACCACTCCCACATCGAGGTTCGAGAATTCCTGCCCACAACCCTTCGCCATTGCGAAGTTGTTAGTTCGTCTTGCCGAATGCCTCTAAGTATTAAATCGAATGAAGCTTTGATCAGATCAGGAACGCAGGCGTCAGAAGAAAAATGGGCACGCAAATAAAACCATATCGAGAAGTCTAATTCTTCTCGGCGAGCAAGATCACCTCGTGAAATCGTATAGGCACGCAACAAGGCGTCTTCGCTACGGTTATTTCCGTTACCGATTTTTCTAACATCAGAACAACGCCGAGCCAAAACATGTAGAGCCCTTTTGGAAACTGGACCCACCCACTCCTCAAGGACTGAATTCAGCAGTCGATCGCTCGATCCGATATGCCTTAGCGCCCCTTCTAATGTAGAGAGAACTATTCTTGATGAAACGTCAGAACTTAGCTGAAGCGCGGCCTTCGCCACTATGCCGGGCTCTACCCTGAGCGACAACTGTTCTGCGAGCTCTGGTCGTTGCGCTTTCACCAGTGCATATAAAACGCCTTTCATAGCTTCGGCATCGTGTACGCTTGCCACTGCGTCGATTGCAGCGCTTCCTACTGCGCCATCCCACACTCGCTGGTCTTCCAATATAGTTGGCTTGCTGAGCAACACTTTTGGCAACAAACCAGGTGCTGCGATTAGACCGTCTATTACTGCCTTACCGGGCAGAGTCTCAAGCATTCTATCGAAATATCGCAACAACGGAATTTCTTCGTCAGTATCAAAGTAACTAGGATCGATAGCCCAAACTTTCGTCGCCACCTGTAAGCCAACCAAGTCTAGTTCGGTGATCGCGAGCTCACCCAATCCATCCGCCAGCGCCAGAACTCTTTTTGAGTCCAACTCATCAATATGCTTGGACGCCAACAGCATTGTTTGAGATCTTAGAAATCTACCTTCCTGAGGGGTTAACTCACCAAGAACAAAGTCCAAAGCAGGCACCAACTCGTAAGATACTGTGCGGTCGTACAGGACAGAATACAAACGGCATAACTCTGAAAACCTCTGCCTGCCGTTGCTGATATCACTAGCTGCTCGTTTCAAAAATTGCCGAAACCCCGTGACCTGCCCGACTAAGTCAGAGATAGCCAGATCAAGCCACGACCCCGAGTCTTCATTTAAAATTTCGCTTCCGTGTTGGCCGGAAGAGCGCCACTTTGCGTCCGTCACGATCAAATCGAACTGCATATTTGGCAGAGTGCGATTGCGTTCAGTAAATGTACAAAACCGTAATGATCTTCTTAGTCTTGGCCACTGTTGGCTCCACACCGCCATCAAGGTCGCCTCTAGATGTGGATCGCGCGCATCATCCAAAACTACAGTTTCGGAATACTCGGTATAAAGAATTTCAATTATCTTTCGAGCGAGCGTAGTGGAAATAGCCAGATGCGGATCTAAATTTTGTTCAGAGAAATGAACGGGTTTAGAGTAGTCAAGCCATCCGTCGCCAAGTTGTGCACGCCTGTGATAAGCCAGCAATACCCCAAGCTCTTCCATCTGACCTAAATCTGAAAAATCAACCAACAAACTGTGCGTCCAAACGCTGCCAGGTCGGCTAACTTCAATTGCGGGCCAGGTTCGAGCTAATACATAGGCTCCAGCTTCGACCAAGGGGTATCCCGTAATATACCCCCGCTGCGGTATGGTTCCAGAATCTGCGGCCCGATCGCTCATATATGCCATAAGCCGCATATCCGCGGGCGCTAGCGGAATTGAACTCGCAAGCATTCGATGGCCGTCATTATAGCCATGAAACGCTTGATTCAATGTGAACCGCAGAGCCTCCCTCACGACAACAGCCACTCCAGCGGACTGGAGAGATCCTTCATATCATCCTTTCCGAGAATTAGTCTTACTCGCTCGGATGGCTTCGGAAGCTTCATAAGCTCTTCGAGTTGCGGAGATAGCGGGTCCTCAGAATCATGAGACCTGTATTTTCCACCCTGCGCGCTCAATCCATATACTTGATAATCCCACCCCGATTCGCCTCCTCCGAGATACTCACTCAAAAGTGGCATATTCTGTGTCAAGAACTGTTCTGGCGACACACCTTGGTCTGAAACCAGATCCCACGCTGAAAGAAAAATGGCGACTTTTTGAATCGGAGCGCTGATTGGCGCCGATGAGATACACTGTAAGATATCAGTAATCATGACTTGATGTGGAGAATTGCTGGGTGACCACACCTCCTGATTGTGCGCCACGTTTTGGCCCGACTCTGGAAGGGCCTCAGAATTGCCCTGCAATTCCTCTAGCGATCGAGCTTGCTCAATAAGGCGTGCCAATTTTATGGGCTTTCTAAAATTGTTCACATTGACAAAAGCAATCAACCCCGAACAAGTTTGAAGGGTATCAAGAAGTGTCTGATCACATTCACGGTCCGCCCAAATTGAGGAAAACACCTCACCGGAGTGATCAGGGAAATTCAATGCGATGTTTTCTCCTTCTCGCCCAATGAGATCCAGCTTCACGTTGTTAGGGCTACCTTGAGCCGTTCGAACTTGTTCACGCCCTTCAAGCCAAACATTCCGGAGCGAATTGATGTAACCGTATTCAGAGCGGTAAGCGCCTCGCTTGAACTGAGTGTCAATTTCCCCGGATTCAATTTGATGCCAAAGGGCAGCTAGATAAGTAGTTTTTCCAGAGCCAGGCAGTCCGCATACGGCCACTGTGGAGCCTTCTTCAATCATCCAGCCGCTCCCTAGAAATCCGCCCCATGGATCGGGCAGAATGTGCTTTGTTAGACAGCGTTACCATTGGATTTCCGGTCATACCGGAAATCCAATCCTCTACAAGACCTCGCACTCCCTCGCCGTCTTCAGCGTCCGAAGATTCTGGGATAGCCGCAATTTTGTGAATTCGAATTTCGTTAAATCCATTGCGATATCTCCTCGTCGACGCTTCGACAATTGAATTGAGTGCGCCGTCAATTTCGGCCTCCACTCCAACCGACCGAACTCGGTCCAACTTCGTTAATACAATGTTGAGTCTAGTATTCTCCGAAATGTCTCGCGTCTCACATAATACATCAAGCATCTGACGGACTGAGGCTAACGTGCTAGCTCGAGTAGCAATTTCCGATAGCCGCTTTCCGTCCACAAGCAAATTCAAGATCGCGGCTCGATTCAGCTCAACGTAACTTCCAGCGCTCCCAGGGGTATCAATTAGGTTCTGATACAACTCGCCAGCCCGGTCGGCCAAAAGCAATGTACAAGGTAACGCCCGTGTCCCGTCATTTAGTGCGAGATGATAAAAGAATGGCTCCGCCGCAACCGGCGTGCGGCTTATATATGGCTTCTCCGCGTGGGAGGCTGCTCGTAGTCCAAAGCAGATTTCCTCAAATGCCACCAAAGTGCTAGAGGAGGCAAACCGAGGCCCACCCTCTTTTGCATATTGAAGATCATCATAGACGCGAGCAATAAGACTTGTTTTTCCCGAATCTGGTGGACCAACCAATCCTATTATTGTCGTTTGAGATTGACGCAAAATCGAATTGGCTCGTGCGGGGAGAAGTGGCCGCCCGTCGTTCAGCTTTACAGCGCCATGCACGGCATCATTCTCTGGACGGTGACCCACCAGAGATGATTCGATTTGCGGCACCTCATTTTTTTGTTGGTAATGCGGACATTGATCTAACGGCAGATCATTTACGCACTTTCCTGTTTCGGAAACTTTGCAATCAGAATCTGAGCAACTCCTATCGACCGTTTGGGCTTCCGTCACTCGTCACCCCCATATAGCCCTAAGGCCATGCGCTCAGAATAGAACTGGGATGCAATTTCGACTTCTGTATACTGACGGTCCGAATCTAGCGAGCATATGCCAGCCCAAGACGGCACCCAATCGATTCCTTCACCCACCTCCATACACCTTGCTATCGCAAAATTGATTGGGGTTAGTCGGCTAGCCTCCCCGGACACCAACTTGCCCAACCAAGATCGGTCGCAAGCGGCTAGCGCCTCTGGAATGGTAAGTTTCTTTGACGTCGATTTCTCACAAACTTTTTGAATGATCCCGCGAACCCCAACCGGTCCAGGGTTAAACCTGGTCATTTTCGCCAATTCCGCACCCACAACCATGGCGCGAAAGCCAAGCTTGAGGCGACCAATCTGCTTATCTAAAGAATGGCTTACGCCATCAGTAAGCCACCACAAAATGTCAAGTTCTTCGTCTTTCTGGTCGATATGCTTATTCACTTTGGCGGCATAGTTGGTAATACGTCGATCAACTGACGATATCGACCCATTAACCTTCTTAACTAACCCTTCGAACATTGCCTTTAGCTGATCTAGCCCGGCATCTGTCATGCTTTCTAATTCTTTGGACAAGTCTACAGACGTTATTGCCCTCGGTGGAATCAGGAGCCCACGACTACGTACGCTTTCTCCCAATTGCTCCACATAGCCGCCTATCTGCTCAGGAAGCCCCGTCACAAAGCGTGGCGGCACATTGCGGGGAAAGAGGGCCGCCAGAGTTTTTGGGGCAACTATATTTTTCCCGGCGTAATCTCCACCTGGGTCACACATCAAACACAATGCGACCTCGGCAAGGATCGCCATCTCGCGATCATTGTTTGAAGCATTAAAGAACTTGTCAGCGTCCGTAAACGGGATACGTAGGGCACTATCGGCTGGGGCGGTCTCAAATCCAAGCACGATTTCTAATAGCGTTTCAGCAAGCCCCTCAGGTGGACTTTCCAACAGATCGCAGATGCCCTCCCAACGCGAAACAAGTCGATCACTATCCTTTTCCAACTCAACTTCGCTGTACCATTTCGCGAAATCCGGGTGTATTTTCGTTTTATCCATTAAACCCTATCCTTCTTGGCGATTGCTGCGCCTAATTCAGCCAACAAGTCTTTGGCAATAGCTTCCCGAAAGCACGTATCAACCCAAGCATCTTCGTTCTCTGTGGGTATGTCTTGTCCAAGCCCCAGATTGGACAATATCTCCTTTCGATCAGCGTAGTCTAACCGCCAGATCTGGAAGAGCATCGAACGAATGTCCGGTCGTTGGGTGGGACTATCACTCATAGTTATCTTGGACGCGTCATTGTTGGATGTTCGGCTGCGCACCAAATCAGCTTGTTCCTGTTCCGAATCTGACTCAACTAAATTGGTTCCCGACACAGGGAGTAAGTAGTCTTTGAAGTCGCTTTCAGTGTTCCCATTTCGATACTTCTTTGCAACAAAGCCAGCTGGTGAACGTTGCCAGGCAAATTGCCGAACTCGAATTTTTGCCTTTCTGTCCGGCTCTGTTCCTTCCATAGAAATATGGATCCAACCATATGCGGGTTGCCAGCCATTTTCTCTTCTGTCTGGGTTAGCCGACCCAGCTCGAATCAGGATGCAATCTGATTCACCTTGGGAAACGCTGGGACGATGCTCATGGCCGAACAACGCAATGTTAGGTCCGGCTAGCAACCGGTCCTCCAGTTCGAAGCGATCCGCCATCCATTCCGGCGGATGATGCGCCAGGACGAGATTTATCGTTCCATACGACGGCACTGTTCCGCTTTGTACTGGGCCTAGGTATAGCTGATTTTGTTCTTCGTTCGGCTTCCACCCACACAGCAAGGCAGAGTGAAGGCCCCGTATATTGAGTACTGTTTCACCATCGATACGGACGGGATTCTCCCAACTGAGTCTCGGCGAAGTCACCTGACACTGGTAGGCACGCGCAAACTCGTTGTACGCAGCAATCGGCCTGAGGATTGCTGCACTTGTCTCTGGATCTTCCAGCTGCCGCCGCAAAGCGTTTTCGCGATCTGATCCAGCTTTCGACCAGACGGCCTCAATGGCATTGGAAACCGCCGCGTTTTTCGCAACCACCGAGCGGTCGACATCGTGATTTCCAGGCACGACATAAACGTTGCTTGGGCTACAACCACAAGCTGCCGCGAGTGAATCTAGCCAGTTCGAAGCAGCTTCGTATTCATGTTTTTTGCCGGCAAATGCGATGTCGCCAGTTACCAATATCCCGTCAACTTTCCCCAGAATTCCTGTGCGAAGAGCCACATCGTGAAGTATATGCTCTTGGTACATCTTTTCCGGATCGGTTTCTGTGCCCGCTGCTTTTCCCTTAAAATGAATATCAGACACGTGAAGCAACTGCATCATCACCCTCCCCCTGTTTGATCTTTGCCCATGTCCCCACTCTAGGGCGCAGGCTAACGAAGCGATTTACGCTAACTCGCCAAATTCTTGAATAAATTGAATTCATCTTCCAATCCACCCCTCTTCTAATTGCAGCGGCTGTGCACGCGGAGCGACCACCGACCGCGGGTTTGCGCAGCAATTGAAGACCTTCGCTGTCTCCAAATGCCGTTTGCCTGGTTGTGTTTGTTATCGAGCGCACTGCTTCCAATATGCTTCCAACTGCTACGTCGGACTTGGAAATAGATTTTTACAAATACTCAGCTCGTTGTTATTATTCGATAAAATGGCGATCCCGGCGCGATTCGAACGCGCGACCTACAGATTAGGAATCTGTTGCTCTATCCTGCTGAGCTACGGGACCGCTTGAGTAGGGTCGGCTATACGGGAATAACCGAAAGGATTGAAGTCGCCAATTGGCGGCTCTACGCTGCGACGCTGAGGATGGGCGAGTGGTATGGCGCGATTGAAGGTGGGGTTGGTGGTCTGCATGACCCTTGTTGCGTGCGGTGCGCCGGGTCCGCTGGACAGTCTGGAGCCGGGAGAGCGCGGCCGGGTTGTGCGCGTTGTTGATGGTGACACGATCGTTCTCGATACCGGGCAAAGCGTGCGGCTAGTCGGGATCGAGGCGCCTTCGGGAGGTTACCGGGATCGCGCACCACAACCTTATCATACCGAGTCCAAGCGCATGATGGAAGACATGGTGCTCGGCCGGGAAGTCCAGCTCCACTATGGGGGCCTGACGCGTGACCGCTACGACCGGGCACTGGCTCATGCCCAGACTGTTGACGCGCTTGGGCCGACGCTCTGGCTTAACGCCGAGATGGTGAAGAGGGGCGGGGCCCGCGTGCGTGTTTACCCGGACACTGCGGCGGCAAATGCGCCCTTGCTGAAGTTTGAGCGTGATGCGCGTCGCGAGGAGATCGGCCTGTGGCGTGCTGTGGAATACCGCATTCCCTATGCCAGCGATTTACCGAAGGCTTATGAAGGCTTCCAGCTCGTGCGCGGACAGGTATCCGGCATGCGGGGAGCTGAAGGGTTTGGTGCAGTCTGTGACTTGTCGCTGCAGAACTCGGCACTCCGGCTGCAGATCCAGACGGCCGCGGCATCTTTGTGCCAGGAGACGCTGGGGCTGGGTGTATTGGCGCGCGGTTATGTGCGAGGGGACGAGATGGAAATATCCCACCCGCTCAATTTTGAATTGGTGGAAGCTCCAACCAATTAGGTGCCGGGCAGCAGGCCGGATTCGTCCGGGTCTCCCATAATACGTTCGAGCGCGCGACGCAGTTTGCCAAGTGCCTGATGTTCGATCTGCCGTACACGTTCTTTGGAGATTCCAAGTTCGTGGCCTAGCGTTTCCAGCGTGACGGAGTCTTCGCACAGGCGTCGCTGCATGATGATGTGCGTCTCGCGGGGGTTAAGTGCTTTCAGCGCATTGGCGATCCACTCCTTCCGGCGTGTCGAGTCGCGCGATTCCATCACCTGTTGCTCCGGAATCGGCGCGGCATCAGGCAGCAAGTCTTGCCATTCACCGTCGCCATCAACGGCCATGGGTGCGTTCAGGGATCGGTCAGACGCAGATAGGCGCGACGCCATGTTTTCGACATCCCGTTCCGGCACGCCGAGATGTTCGGCGATCCAGGTTCGGTTTTCCTTGGTCATCACACCGTCGCCAGTATCATCGATTCGGGCGCGCAGGCGACGCAAGTTGAAGAAGAGAGATTTCTGTGAAGAGGTCGTACCTGTTCGTACGATAGACCAGTTGCGAAGCACAAAATCCTGAATGGAAGAACGAATCCACCAGCTCGCATAGGTTGAGAAGCGCACCTTGCGATCGGGCTCAAAGCGGGCCGCGGCCATCATCAGGCCGACATTCCCTTCGGAGACGAGGTCCGGCATGGGAAGGCCGTAATGGCGGAATTTCGAGGCCATTGCGATGACAAGGCGGAGATAGGCGCGAGTTAACTCATGAAGTGCGCGTTCATCTTCTTCCTCGCGCCAGCGCCGGGCCAGTTCCAGTTCATGCT
The DNA here is from genome assembly GCF_017309975.1 of Hyphomonas sp. KY3. NCBI lineage: Bacteria > Pseudomonadati > Pseudomonadota > Alphaproteobacteria > Hyphomonadales > Hyphomonadaceae > Hyphomonas > Hyphomonas sp. KY3. Next base: position 3,386,711 of record NZ_CP022271.1, on the reverse strand, counting down.
CGGCTTCCAGCATGGGGGTCTTCATGGCCTTCTTGACGTATGATCGATCCGCCGGGCCATTGGAGCTATAGGCGTTTGCCATGACGGGTCATCTCCTTCTGCGAGGTGGCTTGTTGCCAAACTAACACAGTCTCTACGGGCAAGAGCGCGCGCTGGATCAGATTCGTTCCCGATTTCAATCACTTTATGGAGAGCGCGATCACCGACGCAGCGCGGGCTTGACCTGTAGGTGGCATCGACCTTACGGTTTTCGGAACATTGGGCGAACAAAATTGAAGGACTCATGACGGATCTGGCAGATCTTGGTGTTCCGGACACGCGGGCGGGCGAAATCGTCCGAGGAACCCGGCGCTTGCTCGGCGGGCTCGGTTTTTTTGGCGTGACGGAAATGAGCCTAGCCAACAATCGCCGAGCGGACATCGCGGTGATTGGCCTGTCCGGTGAGATATGGATCGTAGAGGTGAAATCCTCAATTGCTGATTTCCGCGCGGATTCTAAATGGCCGGAATATTTGCCCTATTGCGACCAACTCTATTTCGCGGTCGCCAACGATTTTCCGCACGATCTGATCCCGGATGAAACCGGCTTGATCGTGGCCGACGCATTTGGCGGGGCGGTAGTTCGGGCGGCGCCAGAAGACAAATTGTCGGCAGCTCGGCGCAAGGCCGTCACCCTGCGACTGGCACGTCTGGCGGCCATGCGATTGACCCAGTCGGCAGATACTGGCTGGACGGCGGCACCGGGCTTGCTTACCTGACCCTCATGAGTCATGCCTTTCCCATTGCGACACGTGTAGAAGACGCCCTGAAGCCGGGCGTGAAGGTGGCGCGTACACGCGCAGAGGCCGAAGCCTTGGTGCCAGAGCACAAGATCGACTCGCTCGCGACCGATTGGATAGATGTCACCGAAGAAGAGGCCGAGGCCTACTTGTCATCGCATGCAGGTGAAAATGGCCCACACGGGCATCTCCAAAAATACGAAGACAATGAGGGCAACCCTGTCCTGGCTGTGACCTGGTGGAAGCTGGACGATCAGGCGGGGATCATGCCTTTGCCAAAGGCATCCAAGAAAAAACCGGCGGCTGAACAGCCGCCGGTGGAAGATCATACCGATGATCTCTATTTCCGGTCTGGCCGGACCAAACCACGCCGTAAACGCTACATTGATCCTCGCCAGATGGACCTATTCAAGACCAGTTAGATCAGATTCTTTACTGCCTCGGCCACCTTGTCTGCGGTGATGCCGAAGTGTTCATACAGTTTCTGGTAAGGCGCGCTCGCTCCAAAACCGTCCATGCCGACAAAGGCACCTTTAGGTCCAAGCCAGCGGTCCCAGCCAAAGCGCACGCCGGCTTCAACAGCCACTTTTGGCAGGTCACCCCCGAGTGTGTCGCGCTGGTATTTCTCGTCCTGCTCGGCAAACAATTCCATGCATGGCATCGACACAACGCGGACATGGATCTTCTCTTTGGCAAGGTCGGCCTGGGCCTGAAGGGCGATCTCCACTTCCGAACCGGTCGCGATCAGCACGGCAGATTCGCGCGACTTCACACCTGATGGCGAGATCACATAGCCACCGAGCGCGCTGAGGTTTTCGTCCGTATGCTCCTTGCGCGACGGGGCCAAGCCTTGCCGGGTCAGTGCCATTGTGGCGGGGCCTTCGGCATTGCTGAGCGCCACTTCCCAACACTCGGCCGTTTCAACGCCATCTGCAGGGCGAAAGACCCGCATATTCGGCATGGCGCGGAGCGCGGCGACTTGCTCAACCGGCTGGTGGGTCGGGCCGTCTTCGCCAAGACCAATGGAATCATGGGTCATGACATGTACCACGCGTGCGCCCATCAGGGCGCCGAGGCGGATCGCGGCGCGGCTATAGTCTGCAAAAACCAGGAATGTGCCGGAGTAGGGGATGATGCCGCCATGCAACGCCATACCGTTCATCGCCGCAGCCATACCGTGTTCGCGAACACCATAATGGACATAACGACCGGCCCAGTCAGACGGTGTCATTGCCGTGGTTGAAGAGGTCCGAGTATTGTTGGACCCCGTCAGGTCAGCTGAACCACCAACCGTTTCGGGCACGAGATTGGTGATGACTTCCAGTGCCGCGCCGCTCCATTGACGGGTGGCTTTCTTCTCGCCGCCTTCAACCACAGCCTTCTTGTGTTTGATGATCGCCTTTGAGAGATTTTTCGGCAGGCGACCGGCCATGGCCGCATTGAACTCACCCTTGTGCGGGGAGGCCATCTGACGCTCTTTCCAGGCCTTGCGAGCCTCGACGCCACGCTCGCCGACTTTCTTCCAGGCTTTTTCGATGGCGTCTGGAATTTCGAATGGCGCATGGGGCCAGTCAATGTTCTCGCGAATGCCAGCAATCTCTTCTGGCCCATAGGGGCCGCCATGGGCCTTTCCGGTTCCGGCGATCTTTGGCGCGCCATACCCAATGATGGTCTTGATGGCGAGGAAGACAGGCTGCTTCTGTTTCTGAGCCCACTTCAGGGCGGCCTCGACGTCTTTCTCGTCATGACCATCCACTTTGCGGGTGATCCAGCCCGAGGCTTCAAGCCGTGCGCACTGGTCGGTGGAGTCAGCGACATCGATATTGCCGTCAATGGTGACTGAATTGTCGTCCCAGAGCACGATCAGGCGGTCGAGTTTCATGTGGCCAGCCAGCGTGATGGCTTCTTGGCTGACGCCTTCCATGAGGCAGCCATCGCCGACGATCACATAAGTTTTGTGATCCACAAGATCGTCGCCGAAGCGCGCATTCAGGTGGCGCTCTGCCATGGCCATACCGACAGCGGTGGCAATGCCCTGGCCAAGCGGGCCTGTGGTCGTCTCAACGCCTTTGGTGACGAAGTTTTCCGGGTGGCCCGGCGTATTGGCGCCCAGCTGACGGAAATTGCGGATGTCGTCCCGGCTGACAGATTTGTACCCAGTGAGGTGCAACAGCGAATAGATCAACATCGAGCCGTGGCCCGCCGACAGAATGAACCGGTCTCGGTCCGGCCAGTCAGGCTGGGTAGGGTCAAATTTCAGGAATTTCCGGAACAGTACGGTTGCAGCATCTGCCATGCCGAGCGGCAGGCCAACATGACCTGATTTGGCCGCCTCGACGGCGTCCATGGATAGGGCGCGGACGGCATTAGCCATGTCGCGGTTCGTGACAGCCATTCTGCTGGTCTCCTTTGGTTTGCGGAAGTCGTAGGCCAGACTAAGGCCGTTGCGTCAAGTCGCTTGGCGGATTGGGATAATACCGTTACTTCATTGTGTATATGAGTGAAATCGATCCTGCCATCCGCCAGCTCGACGAGGCGTTGTCACGACTGGAAGGCGCGCTCGACAGTCTGATGGCCCGCGCCGGCAATCCGGACGTGATCAAAGCTGAGCTTGCCGCTCTCGTTTCTGACCGTTCTGACCTTGCCCAGCAGCTTGATGCGTCGCTGGCGCGTGAGCAGCAATTGCAGGCGCTTGCCGACGAGGCGAGCGAAGCACTTGGCTCAGCCATTGAAGAAGTCCGCGCGGCGATCGGCCGGGAAGGGCAGCAGGATGGCTAAAGCGGATATCCAGTTGCGCGGCCGGTCCTATTCCATTGCCTGCGCGCCCGGACAGGAAAGCCGTATCGAGGCCCTGTCGAAACAACTCGACGCGCGAGTTACCCAGATCGCAGGCGCGGTGGGTGATATTGGCGATGAGCGCCTTCTGCTGATCACGGCGCTGGCCTTGCTGGACGAACTGGATTCAGCGCGCCGCTCAGCGCCCGGCAGCGCCACCAGCGAAGCCAGGGCCGCCGAAGCCCTGGTCAAGGCAGCAAGCCGGATTACGTCTCTGGCGGAACGCATGGAAAGCGGCAGCTGATCCCCGCGACGCTTTGCGCGTGGCAAACCGTCTGTCGCGCTCTATGCTCTCACCTTCATGCTGATTGAAAGGCTGCCTCATGCAAACCATTCTGATGACAGGCTTCTACATCGCGCTTGCGGCGCTGGTAATCGTGCTGGGGCTCGGCATCGCCAATCTGGCGCGGACCGATGACAATCAGGCAAGCCGTTCCAACAAGCTTATGCGCCTGCGGGTTCTGGTACAGGCTATCGTGATCGCGCTGCTCGTCGGTCTCGGCATGGTGGTTGGTGCCATCAAGATAGGATTCTGAGGGCAGCAACATGGTCAAGCTCGACAAGATATACACGCGCTCCGGAGACAAGGGAAAGACACGCCTTTCGACGGGTGAGCCTGTTGATAAATGGCACCCGCGTGTTGTGGCCTATGGCACGGTGGACGAGACCAATGCCGCCCTCGGTGTGGCCGCGCTCAAGGCCGAGGGTGATATGCTTGCCGCCATCCGCCGTATCCAGAATGACCTCTTTGATCTCGGCGCCGACCTTGCCACGCCAGAGCGGGGCAAGCCGCTGGAATGGACTCCGTTGCGCATCATTGAAAGTCAGGTGCAACGGCTTGAAACCGAAATCGACGCGATGAACGAGCATCTCGCCCCATTGGACAGCTTCATCCTGCCGGGCGGCAGTGATCTCGCCGCGCACTTCCATGTCGCGCGGACGCTGTGCCGCAGGGCCGAGCGGGAAGTGGCGGAAGTATTTGCGATGGAAGACGAAATCGTCAGCCCTGAGGCGCTTGCCTATATCAATCGCTTGTCAGACTGGATTTTCGTCGCAGGCCGTGTCGCAAACAATAATGGCGCAGATGATGTGAAATGGGTGCCGGGCGCCAACCGCTAGGCGCGCTGTGTCTCTTGCACTTCAGCCATCAGGCCGAACAATTCGATCACGGGTGTAACCACGCCGTCCCCGCGATACTCCCGGTAGAGCGTATCGACATTGACGGCGATGCGTTCGGCGTCGCCCCAGCTTGAATAGTCCCCGAGGGCAATATCCAGCGCAGCGTCGCGCGCACTTAGACCAGCTTCAAATCGCTTGCGCGCTTCTGTGTCGACGAATTTCAGATATTCGGCAACGCGTCGCACACCCGCCTTGTCCGTCACCGGACCATGCCCAGGAACGATAACATCGACATCCATCTCGCAAATTCGGTTGCAAGCGCCGATCCAGTTGGAGACCGGGCCAGCCCACATCAGCGGAGTGCCTTCAATGAACAGGATGTCGCCGGTGAAGACCGTCTTGTCATCCGGCACATGCACCAGCACATCGCCAGCTGTATGAGCCGGGCCGACTTCGATCAACTCAATCGCCTTATCACCGACTTTCATGTCCATTTGGCCTGTAAATGTCTGAGTCGGCGCGCGCTCTTCCACACTATCGAAATCGAACGGCGCAAAGATGTCGGCAAAATAGCTGCCGGCAGGCCCGAGCTGTCCGCCGAGCTTTTTGAACTGGGCCAGCATGGCAGGCGGGACTTCGATCATTTCCCTGGCGCTGGCCTCTGACGTAATTATCTCCGCCTGCGGACAGCAGCCATTGCCATGGCAATGATCGCCATTTGCGTGCGTATTGACGATGACACCAATGTCCTCTGCCGCAAGACCGGTCGCATCCTGCATCGCACCCAGCATGGTGCGGGTAAGCGGCATGTCGAACAGCGTGTCCACGAGCAGAGACTGGTCACCGTCCCGGATCAGGCCAGCATTGGACCAACCCCATCCGCCATCCGGCTGCAGCCAGGCATAGAGCCCGTTTCCCAGATCCTTCAGGCCATGTGTGTAGGTCCAGCGTTCAGCCATCATGTTCTCCCGTCCTCGCCCGCATCAAGGCAGGGAATGGACGGGAGGGCAAGGTCAGAACCGGTCGAGCAGGCGGCGAAGGTATTCGCGCTCTTCCTCATCATCGGATTCATTGTAGCGTTGGCGCAATTCTTCCAGGATGTCCTTGGCGCGCTGGCGTTCGGTGGCGTCCGGAATATTGACCTCTTCACCGCTGTTTCCCGGCCCGCCCGATGGGCGCCCAAATGGGTCGCTTTGCTGGGCGTCCTGTCCGTTGCGTTCTCGCTCCAGCGTGTCGAGCCGTTCGGCAAGGTCACGCGAAATTTCAGACAAGGCATTTGTTGCCATTTCCTGATTACGTGCCGCCCTGCGCTCATTGCCACGCTCAAGCGCATCTTCAGCCTGTCTCTGGGCGCGCCGAATATCTTCCAACGCGTCCGGATCGACCCGGCCTTCCAGGGCGTTCTCGCCCTCGATTCCGGCGCCCAGACCCTGTTCGCGGGCGAACTCCTCAACCAGCCGTCCCAGCCGGGCTTGTCGCTCGGCAAGTGACTCCGATTGTCCCGGCCCTGTACCTTCGCCCTCATTGCCTTCGGCAAATTCGCCGCCGCCGCTACCGGGGCGTTCGCCGTTCTCCTCGCCGCCGCCTTGTGGGGCTTCAGTCTGACCGCTACCGGCTTCTCCGCCACCGGGTTGACCGGAATCCTGTCCCTGCTGCGTGCCAGACTGTTGCCCGGACTGCTGGCCTGGCTGTTGGCCGCCCTGTTCCTGTCCAGACTGGCCGGGACGCTCGCCACGTTCCTGGGCCAGCGTGTCATCATTCAGCTGGCGCTGTTCCCGCAGGATTTCCGACAGACGCCGCATGGCATCGGTCAGTTCCTGTTCTTCGGGCGGCAGGTCTTCCTGTTCGCCATCGGCTTGCTGACCGGGCATGCCCGGCATGCCACCCGAGCCGGACTGACCCTGCTGGAATTCGAGATTCTGCAGCATGTTCGTGATGTCGGAAAGCAGCTGCCGGGCCTGATCCGTTGCGCCGGTCTCCGTGAGGTCCTGCAGCGCATTCAGCATGTCTTCGAAATCCTGTCCGCCGAGATCGGGCCCACCGGACATCGCTTCCTGATCCATCTGCATTTGCGGCTGCTCGCCGCCATTCGCGATAGCCTCGGCCATCTTGGCAGCGAGGTATTCATTGGCCGCATCACGGAAGGCTTCCATCCGCTGCTTGATCTCGTCTTCAGAGGCCCCGTCCCGCAAGGCCTGCTCCAGTGCACGCCGCGCCGCTTCCAGCCGTCTCAGGGCATCTGCGGCGCTGCCATACTCCGCGCGCAGAGCTAGTGCCCAGAGCAGGGGATCAACCTGTTCGGCCTCATCCTTCGTGGCCGCTGCATCCAGAATGCCCTTGGCTGTCCGGAAAGTGAGGTACACGCCCTGATCGCGAATGTAACGCTCGCCTTTATAGGTCATGGCATCGAGCATCAGGGCGGCCTTCTGGATATCAGGCGGCGCGGTCCCGAGGCGGTTTGACGCCGTGACATTCAGTGCATCCTGGCGCAATGCGTCTTCATTCTTTGCCAGCTCTGCATAGTCGCGAGGTTCGCGCAGCACAGTCACACGCACTTCCTGAGCAACGCGCGCGATCGGATCGAGAAACAGTTTTTCCGGGAGCTTGAAGTCGACCGGTTCGCTCAGGCCGGTCTGTCCCGCCCCATCTGTGGCGACCAGGCGCAGTGTCACCGGCATACCAGCCCAGCGATGACGGGTCAGGTCCAGTTGGGTTATGTCCTCGGCCGATGTCGGCGCCGCACCAGATAACGGCACGGCGACATGGTCTGCGTCATCTGGCGCGGCTGGATTTGGGGTTTGCAGAGTGATCCGCAATTCCAGGGCCGAGACGCCATAATCATCAGAAATCGACCAGGAAATTTCGGTCCGGTCTTGTCGGCCCATTTCAGGCGCTTTCACGAAGCGGGCCTCAGGGGCCTCATCAGGCGAGGTCAGTAGGCGCCAGCTTGCGCGCTCGCCCCACCAGTTTACCGACAGGCGCGTGTCTTCCATGATCCGGGCGCGGGCTTCAAAGGCGCCATCGGGGGTCGGTTCGAATTTCTGCTTACGTGTCGCTTCGCCCTTCAGAACCAATTTCGGCGCGCTATGCGCTTCGGTGCGCAAGGTGACTTCCGAGCCCTCCGGTACGCGGACATTTTGCAATTCCGGAGTGAGGAAAATGGGTGCGCGGCCCGTGTGTTCGGGGGGCGTGATCCACGCTTCGACCACCATGCCGTCTGCACCAACCAGGGCGCCATAATCTGGAAACAGGGCGCGATGCAGGCGCGCGCTCGCATCCGTACCCGCAAAAACGCCCATCAGGACCAGAAGCGCCGGAAGGACCGCGCGCATCCAGTATGGATCAAGGCGGCTCCACTCGCGCGACAGGGACGGCAGTTTCAGGCGTTGGGCTTCTTTCAAAAGGCGCAGGCGATGCTTCTGCCACAGCTTCTGGGATCCTCGGCTCGCGCTCGCCGGGCGGTCGGTTAGCGACGAGACAGGCCGCAGGTCTGACTGTCGATCGAGCAGGCGAGTTGCATCCTCGTGGCTGACAGGCGTATAGCGCCGTCCGCCTTGCAAGATGAAGAGGATAGACCCGCCGAGAAACAGGATCGTCGCCACAGCGGCCATGGCCGAGCCCATGCGATCAATGACGCCCGCCAAGGCGATGGCGAGAAAGATCGCAACAAAGGTCAGGAAGGGCCAGAACGCCTTGAAAAAGGCGTAGACCGTCAGCTTCCGCCGCGTGGCGGAAACCTTGGCGTTGAGCGCCTTCATGCCGTCTTTGTGAGCCAATCAGGAACCTTTTCGAGGGCGATCATTTCTTCAAAGTCCGGGCGGCGACGGATGATGTCAAATGACGACCCGTTTACCAGCACTTCCGGAACCAGCGGTCTTGCATTGTAAGAGGATGACAGCACAGCGCCATAGGCACCTGCAGACATGAACGCGATCCGCTGACCGGGGCGGACAGCAGTCATTTCGCGGCCCTTGGCAAACTTGTCGGTCGACTCGCAGATCGGGCCAACCACATCGTAGGTCTTGCGCTCTGCGCCTGCACCAGCCTGATTGAGCGGCAGAATGTCGTGGTGCGCATCATAAAGCGCCGGACGCATGAGGTCGTTCATGCCTGCATCAATGATCAGGAAATCCGTCTCCGGCGCGGCTTTTTCATAAAGAACCGTGCTGAGCATGACGCCTGCATTACCCGTGATCACGCGGCCGGGCTCTAGAATGACCTGAACGCCGAGATCCTGTGTTACCTCAGCGATCATCGCCGCGTAATCAGATGGCGGGGCTGGCGCGTCGCTGTCCTTGTAGGGGATGCCCAACCCACCGCCGAGATCGATCCGGCCGATATCATGACCGGCCTCGCGCAGGCGTTTGGTGAGGCCCACGACCTTTTCGAACGCGGCGCGCATCGGGACAAGATCGCCGATTTGGCTGCCGATATGTACATCAACGCCCACAATCCGGATGCCGGGCAGGGTGGCGGCTTCAGCATAGAGGTCTTCCGCATCGCTCCACGGCACGCCGAACTTGTCGCCTTTCTTGCCGGTAGAGATATTCGGATGACCGCCGGCCGCGACATCCGGATTGACCCGGATGGCCACAGGCGCTTCTGCGCCGGTCATGTTGGCAACCTCTGACAAGCGCCGAAGCTCTGCGGCACTTTCGACATTGAACTGGTGAATGCCTGCACGCAGGGCCAGCTGCATTTCCTCGGCGGTCTTGCCGACACCTGAGAACACTATCCGCTCGGCCGGGATGCCTGCCCTGAGGGCGCGCTGCAACTCGCCGCCGCTGACCACGTCTGCGCCGCAGCCTTCGCGGGCAAGTGTCGACAGGACGCCAATATTGCCATTCGACTTTACCGAAAAGGCGATCAGGCAATCCTGCCCCTCAAACGCCGCCGCGATGACGCGGGCATGTCGCACCAGGGTTGCGGACGAATACACATAACAGGGTGTGCCGACCTCATCTGCAATCTTGTTGAGATTCACGCCCTCGCAATGAAGGCTGCCATCCTGATAAGTAAAGTGGTGCATGAACTACTCGATTTCGCCGAGCGCGCCATTGTCTATGGGCGTCGTCGGTTTGGCGTCTGGGATGACGCCGCCCCATTGATTGGTGATCGGGCCGTCTGGTTCGGTTGTGTCGAGTTCCGTTGCCACCGCGACCGGTTCAACCGTTTCGACGGGTGCAACGGCTTCGACGACCAGAGTCGTAGGCTGGCTCTGGCATGCGGCGGCGAGGCACAAGGCCGTAATGCCGGCGATCCATCGCGCGGCGGAGATTGGCTTGGGTAATTTCATGGAATGCTTCCTACGCGCCGCCGAGCAATTCATCATCGGCTCCGGTATCGCTGCCTTCGTCTTCACGGTCCGGTAGGCTTGGCAGATTGTTCTGATTCTGGTCAGGCAATTCAGCGGGTTCCAGACCATCGGTTCGCTCACCCCAAAGTGGGTCTGGGCGTTTCAAATCCCCGGTCAGGCCACACGCGGCCAGATTGGCAGATGCGAGCAGCGCCGCAGCGAGAAGAAGAGGGCGTTTCATCAATGACTACTCCAGTCGAAGTCTCTGTTTCCACTGTGCCACTTGTTCGGCAACGCGAACAGGGCTTGTAGCGCCATAAGATGTCCGAGATGAGGCAGACGCCTCAACTGTCAGCACATCGAATACCGCATCGGTAATTTCGGCGTTCACGCTCTGCATGTCGGCCAATGTCAGATCTGACAGATCGCAGGCTTTCTCCTCAGCCTTCGCGACCAATTGGCCCGTGACATGGTGGGCATCCCGGAACGGAAGACCCAACTCACGGACCAGCCAATCAGCAAGGTCGGTGGCGGTCGAAAATCCCTTCGCGGCTGCCGCGCGCATATTATCGGGTTTGAAACGGATCGTCTCGATCATGCCGGTCATGGCGCGAACACAAAGATTATAGGTGTCGAAGGCTTCAAAGGTCAGGCGCTTGTCGTCCTGAAGGTCCTTGGCATAGGCCAACGGTAGCGCTTTGACCGCGCCCTGCAGGGAGCTGTAGAGGCCGGTAATCAGGCTCGCCTTGGCACGGATCAGTTCGGCAGCATCCGGATTGCGCTTTTGCGGCATGATGGACGAACCGGTCGACCAGGCGTCGGTGAGCTGCGCAAATCCAAACTGTGCACTGGTCCAGAGCACGATCTCTTCGGCAAGGCGGGACAAATGCGTCGCAGCGATGGACAGGGCCGCCAGGGCTTCCAGTGCAAAATCGCGCGCCGACACCGCATCCAGCGAATTGGCCATGGGGCGGGCAAAGCCCAACGCTTCCGCGGTCATGTCTCGGTCGATGGGGAATCCGGTGCCAGCCAGCGCCGCAGAGCCCAGCGGGCACTCGTTCAAACGCTCGGCACAATCGAGCAGGCGCGAGCGGTCGCGTTCCAGCATTTCGGCATAGGCCAGCAAATGATGGCCCAGTGTGACGGGCTGTGCGGTCTGGAGGTGCGTGAAGCCCGGCATCACGGTTTCTGTATTCTCGCCGGCGCGACTGACCAGAGCGCTCTGCAGGCCAGCGACCAATTGCATGGCCTCGTCGAGTGCGCCGCGGGTCCAGAGGCGGAAATCGGTGACGACCTGGTCATTGCGCGATCGCGCCGTGTGCAGTCGGCCTGCGGGTTCGCCAATCAGCTCCTTCAGGCGCGCTTCGACATTCATATGAATGTCTTCGAGCTCCCGGCGGAAAGGGAACGATCCGTTCCTTAATTCCTCGGCAACCGTATCAAGGCCGCCCTGAATGGCTTCATTGTCGGCCTCGGAGATGATGCCCATTTCAGCCAACATGTCGGCATGGGCGCGGCTGCCGGCGATATCTTCAGCGGCCATCCGGCGGTCAATGTCGAGGGATGCGTTGATTTCTTCCATGATGTCGGTCGGGGTCGCGGCAAAGCGTCCGCCCCACATTGTCTGGCCTTTGCCTGTCGTCACTGCCATATCCCTTCAAACTCGTATTGGAGACCGCGCCCCATGACCCGTCTGGCCTATATCGCCCTCTTCTTGATCGGCCTGATCGCAATTGTCTATGCGCTGATGAGCGCAGGGGGTGGAAAACCTTCAGAAAACAGGTTGGAAGCCTATGCGAGAGGCGAAATCGAGAAACTTGATTTCTCTCAGGCTGGAACATCCGCCTCAAACGCGCCCTTCTATCTGGAAGACGGCTCAGCCGTTTCGCTGGATGCGTTCATGGGGAAAGTTGTTCTGGTGAATTTCTGGGCCACATGGTGTGCGCCCTGCGAAAAGGAAATGCCGTCGCTCGGAGCGCTTCAGACCGCGCGGGGCGGGGACCGGTTTGAAGTGGTTGCGATCAGCGTTGATGCCCAAGAAGACCTTTCCTATGCCGCGCAGCGCCTCGGTGAACTGGGTGCGAGCAACATCACGTTCCACAGCGCAACGCCGGAACAGTATGAGATCGTTTACGATAGTGGGGTTCAGGGCTTTCCCACGACGATCCTGTACGATGCGAGCGGCGTGGAGATCGCGCGTCTGGCCGGGGATGCCGACTGGAGTTCTATCGAAGCGGTCGGATTCATCGACGCGCTGCTAAAGAATTGAGGCTGCCAGTCGGGCCCGGGCGATCTGGGTTCCCATGGCCGGTTCAGGCGCAACCGCATCGACCATGACCGGACCGTCGCCGGGCCACATGCGGACCAGCAATTCCAGTTCCAGCACCAGGTCATCCGCGCCTTCCATATTTCGGGCCACGTCGCGCGCGGTCGCCGCATAGCCATATGCCGCTTGATAGGCCGGGGCGCGGTCAATCGCGGCATCAATAACGCCGACCCCATATTCGTCGCCGCAAAGTTCTAGCAGGAAGAGAACAAGATCCAGCTGTTCGAGGCCTGTTGCCTCCAGCGTCTCTGCAAGGTTGGCCTTGGCGGCGATGAGCGCGTCTTCAACGTCCTCTGCGGGTGTTCCGGCTGTTGCGGCGGCGTGGACAGTCTCATAGACGCTGGTGTCGAAGCCAAATGCGCCAAATCCGTCGCGTTCCGACTGGGTTTCAAGCGACACCGCGTGATTGAGTTGCGCCGCTGCGAGGTCTGGCGCGCCCGCGCGGTAGAGTGCCAAGCCCGCCTCGATATGACCGGCGAGTACAGCGACGCGCTTGTCTGCCGTCAGGATGCGTACGCCGACCGACGTGCTGACTTCATTGCCTGTCAGGGCGCGGTCCGTTTCGATTTGCAGTGAATTTTCTGGTGGTGCAGTTTCCGGTGCCGCCGTGCGGGCCGGGGCCGGGTCATTGCAAGCGGACAGGGCCGCGTTACCAAGCAGGACAGATGCGGCAGCGGCCGTCTTCCGGGAAATCATTTTTGGCGTGGCTCCTGTCGTACGTTCTCAGCAGAACCTAGAGACAGGAACGCTACGGGGCAATGCAGCGGCCTGGTTTGCAGAACTACGGGCTGACTTGGCCCGATGTTGTCGATCTACGGTGCGGGCTGCACCAGTCTGGCTTTGGAGCACCGCCATCATAGTCCCAGACTTGGTGGCTGCCTTCGGCCACAAGGCGCGTGGCGAGATCTTCACCATCGATGCTGATATCAACGACGAGCCGCTTGTATCGGTCGAGACCATAATCGCGTGTCACAGCTATTTCCTTGCCACGAGTCAGTTCGATCACCCTTTCCTTGGCGATATAACCTTGTTCGCGTTCGGCTTCGCAGTCGGCCCCGCCAAGCTGTTTCAGACTGCGCGTCTCAGGCGCGTCGACACCATGCAGGCGGAATTTGGTGCCGTCTGGCAGGCGCCCGGAATCGCCGTCGGACCAATAGACGAGGCCGTCCTGTTCGATAGCGGCTTGAGCTGCCAGCGCGGCTGCGCCGCCGAGGCCGGCAAGGATCGCCACGGAATACAGGACAGATCTGACTTGAATGCCGCGCAACATGTTCGTGCCTCCTGAAAGTGTGAGGCGCACGCTGGCGCTGGCGGGTTAAGCGAGGGTTAACCGGTCAGATGTGGGGTCAGTTTTGGAAATAGGGACCAAACGGAAAAACCCCGGCCAAAAGGCCGGGGCTTTCCACTATACGCATCATGCGAAGCGAAGAACGCTTACATGAAGCCTTTGAACTTGTCTTTGAAGCGCGAGACGCGGCCGCCACGGTCGAGCATCTTGCCGTCGCCGCCGGTCCAGGCCGGGTGCGATTTGGAATCGATGTCCAGAACAAGGCGGTCGCCTTCGCTGCCATAGGTGGAGCGCGTCTGATATTCGGTTCCGTCTGTCATCACTACGGTGACGAAGTGATAGTCGGGATGACCTTCTTTTTTCATGGCCTTCGCCTCTCTTGAACTCTAAGGACAACCGCGCTGCCATCGCTTGGGTGCGCGGGCTTGTCTCAGCCTGTTTTCGAAGTGGCGCGTGTAACTGAAAGACGCGACCTCTGCAAGAGGCTGCTGGCAGGGAATCTGAAAGGACTTATAGACGGGCATGACCGATACAGACAGCTCCTTCACAGAAGACCGCCGTGCAACAGAACCAGCAGGCGGCGAAGCGATCAACCGGCCCAAGGCAAAGTCGTTGAAACCACTGGCCTTGCTGATGCCCTATGTCGCCCGTCATTGGGTGACCGTGTCCATCGCACTCGTATTCCTGGTGGCGGCGGCGGCCGTTAGTCTCGCGATACCTTTGCTGCTCGGCAGCGCCGCGGATGCGGGCCAGGCCGCGCAGGGCAGCGCCGAGGAATTGTTGGCGCTGGTCGACCGCGCATTTCTCTGGGTTGCGCTGGCGGCCATTCTGTCAGGCGTGCTTGGCGCGATCCGGTTCTATTTCGTGTCGCGCTTTGGCGAACGGATTGCGGCCGACCTGCGCAAGGATCTTTATGCGCACCTGCTGAAACTGTCGCCCCGCTATCATTCGCAGATGCGGTCTGGCGAGGCGGTGTCGCGCCTGACAGCAGACATCACGCTGATCGAAACCTTTCTTGGCTCGTCGGCGTCATTGGCCGCACGGACGCTGCTGACCACCACGGGCGCGCTGACCATGATGCTGGTCGTGAACTGGAAGCTCGGCCTCACCTTGCTGGCCATGTTGCCGGTGGCCGTTCTGCCCGTCATGGCGATTGGCCGGGTGATCCGGAAGATGTCGAACCGGGCGCAGTCACGACTGGCGGATGCGGGCGCGGAAGCTGCCGAGGCGCTAGACGCAATCGAACTGGTTCAGGCCTATAATCGGGAACAAAGCCGGCTGGGAGCATTTACCGAGGCGGTCGAGGCGACGTTTGATGCGGCGATGCGCCGGATCGGGGCGCGGTCGCTGATGATCGTTTTGGTCTCTGTGCTGCTGTTTGGCGGCTTTGTGGGTGTGCTCTGGATGGGTGCGCGGGCCGTCGCAACTGGGTCCATGAGCTTTGGCGATCTCGCCTCCATGGTGCTCTACGCGCTTTATGCAGGATCGGGCTTTGGCATGCTGGCGGAAGTCTATGGCGAAGTCATGCGCGCGGCCGGCGCGGCCGACCGTGCCGCTGAAGTGCTGAACGCTGAACCCGAAATCACCGCACCAGAAAACCCTGTTGCCCTGCCGGGCAAGGTGACCGGCGCGCTTGCCTTTGAGGATGTTACTTTCCGCTATGGCGATGAAGCTGTCTCGGCGCTTGATCATTTCTCCCTGTCGGTAAAGCCGGGCGAGTTTGTGGCGCTTGTCGGGCCGAGCGGCGCAGGCAAGACTACGGTCTTTCGCCTGGCCTTGCGCCTATTCGATGTGCCATCAGGCACGGTCACGCTTGACGGCGTATCTGCCATGCAGGCTGATCCGCGTGACTGGCGTCAGCAATTTGCCTATGCGCCACAGGAATCGGCGTTGTTCACAGGCACTGCAGCGCAGAATATCGGCTTTGGTACCGACACGCCTGACGAGGCCCTGCTTGAGCAGGCTGCTCGCATGGCTGAAGCGTTCGACTTCCTGGCTGAAAAAGACGGGCTTGCGACGGATCTTGGCCAGAAGGGGAGGAGTCTGTCAGGCGGCCAGCGTCAGCGTATTGCGCTCGCCAGGGCGCTTGTGCGCGATGCGCCGGTGCTCCTGCTGGATGAAGCAACCTCAGCGCTCGATTCCGAAAGCGAAGCGGCTGTGCGCCGGGCCATTTCCAACGCCGCCGAGGGCCGCACCACACTGGTGATCGCACACAGACTCTCCACGGTGCGCCGGGCTGACCGGATCATCGTGATGGAACATGGGCGCATCGTCGAGGAAGGCAGTCACGAGGAACTCGTGGCCAGGGGCGGCCTGTATGCCCGCCTTGCCGAATTGCAGTTTGCAGAGGGTTGACCCACCTATTTCTTGCGGAGTTTCTTGACCTTGCCATCAATCGTGAACGCGAAGGCAAGTGACAGAACCAGCGGCACCCAGATGGGCAGTTCTCCCAGCCCCGGCGCATCCAGCGCCGCCGCGAGATGATCGTCTACGCACCACCATAACAGCCATAGCCACATATCTTTGTTCCCTTCATCAAGACCCTGTATTTTCAATATAGGGAGCTCGACAAAAGAAATATAGCAAAACGCTATTCTGCGGCTTGCAAGACGGGCGGCTTGCTGGCGGCCTCTTCGGCCTTTGTGAAATCCATCACGCCATCGGCGATTGGCCCGCGGCGCAGGTTCTTGACGTCAGCGCTGTAGTTCTGGTGCAGCTTCCACGGTTTTTCCGTGTGCTGGCGGGGGAACTGGTCCATGACGCGTTGGAAATACCCGGATGAGAAGTCCACGAACGGTTCGGTTTGGTTGGGATATTGTTCAAGTTTCGGCATGGCCGACGTGTAGCCATGCTGGTCCATGTAGTTCAGAAGGCGGCAGACATATTCAGATGTCAGGTCGGCCTTCAGGGTCCATGAGGCGTTGGTGTAGCCGAAAGTGACCGCCAGATTTGGCATGTTGGAGAGCATCACGCCCTTATAGTTCAAGAGCCGTCCAGCATCGGTGCGGGTGCCATCAACGGACACGTCCACGCCATTCATGAACTGCAATTGCAGGCCGGTCGCGGTGACGACGATGTCGGCCTCGATCTCCTTGCCGGATTTCAGCTTTATCCCGTTGTGGGTGAACGTCTCGATGTGATCGGTCTCCACGCTCGCCTTGCCAGACTTCAGCGCATTGAAAAGATCGGAATCCGGCACGAGGCATAACCGCTGTTCCCACGGGTTATAGGACGGATTGAAATGGGTCTCGACTGGATAGTCCGGGCCGAGTTCTTCTTTCACCATGCCGATCAGCCGCTCGCGGGCCTTGTCGGGATTTGAACGGGTCTGTTTGAAGAAAAATTGCTGCAGCAGGACATTCCGCCAGCGGATGAAGGAGTAGGCCCAGCTGTCAGGCAGTATCTTGCGCAGGAAATTGGCGAACTTGTCTACCGCCGGGCGCGAAACAACATAGGTTGGCGAGCGCTGGAGCATGGTGACGTGCGCAGCCTTGTCGGTCATGGCAGGCACCATTGTCATGGCGGTCGCGCCAGATCCGATGATGACGACTTTCTTGCCGGAATAGTCGAGGTCTTCCGGCCAATGCTGCGGATGAATGAATTGGCCCTTGAAGGCGTCTTCGCCCGGGAAGTCCGGCCGATAGCCCTCGTCATAGCGGTAGTAGCCGCCGCACATGAACAGGAAACGACACGTCGTGATTGAACGCGCACCAAATTCATCCTCGTGCGTCACATGCCAGGCTTGGTCGGGCGTGGACCAGTTGGCGGCGACGATGGCCGTGTTGAATTTGATGTGGGGTGTGACGCCATATTCGTTGGCGGTGTCCGCGACATATTTCCGGATCGAAGGCCCATCGGCAATGGCCTTCGCTTCGGTCCACGGTTTGAAGTTGTAACCGAGCGTATGCATGTCGCTGTCAGATCGAATGCCCGGATAGCGAAACAGGTCCCAAGTGCCGCCAATTGCGCCACGCTGCTCGAATATCTGATAGCCGAGGCCTGGACACTTCTTTTCGAGATGAACCGCGGCGCCGATGCCGGAAAGGCCCGCTCCGATGATGAGAACGTCGGTATCGGTATGTATCATGACTGCTTCCTGCCCATTTTTCAGCCTATAAGGCCAAAAAATGACGCGGGTGTCACGATCTTTCTGGTGTCAGGAGGCCTTGCCGCTAGGGAAGGGTTTAGTCCGCTTTCCGCGCGAACGCCGCAGCATGGCGCAGCTGCTGTTCGATCAACGGATGGAGCTCTTCATTGGCAGCCAGAACCGAGCCGGTCTTCATGAAGTCGCCGCCATCGATTTCGGCAACGGTTCCGCCCGCTTCGCGCACCAGCACGATGCCCGCAGCAATGTCCCAGGGTTTCAGGTCGCGCTCCCAGAATCCGTCAAACCGTCCCGCGGCGACGTAAGCGAGATCCAGAGCTGCGGAGCCATAGCGGCGAATGCCAGCGCATGCGGGCGTCATCGCAAGCATTTCGCGGGCAAAATTCGCGTGCATTTCTTCGGCTTTGCCGTGCCAGGGCGTTCCGGTGGCCACCACAGCCTCATTGAGGCGGGTGCGAGCGGCAACACGCAACTTGCGGTTCTCCAGCCATGCGCCGCGTCCGGTCTCAGCCCAGAAGATCTCGTTCTTCGCGACGTCATAGACCACTCCGGTCAACAGCTTGCCTTCGCGCTCGAGCGCAATGGAGACAGCATAGTGCGGCTGGCCGTGCAGGAAGTTCAGCGTACCGTCGAGAGGATCCACGATGAATCTGTTCGACTTGTCTGTGCCTTCGACAATGCCCCGTTCTTCCATGACAAAGCCATAGCCGGGCCGCGCCTTCGCGAGCGCTGAGTAGATGATCTCTTCGGCGCGATGATCGGCGTTGGAGACAAAGTCTGCCGGGCCCTTCTTGGACACTTGCAGATTTTCGACTTCGCCGAAATCACGGGCAAGCGAACGGCCAGCTGCACGTGCAGCGGCGATCATGACGGTGCCAACGGGGGAGGGTTTGGACATGGGAGTTCCTAGTCGGAGCGACGGAGATAAGTGGAATCGGCTGTCTGGACGACAATGCGTTCGCCGGTGCCGACAAAGGGCGGAACCATGACCCGGACGCCGCCGTCACAGATTGCGGGTTTGAAGCTGTTGGCAGCCGTCTGGCCTTTCACAACCGGCTCGGTTTCCTGAACTTCGAGGATCACCTGTTCCGGCAGATCAACACCAATCGGCGTCTCGCCATAAAACTCAATGGAGACGGTCATGCCGTCCTGCAAGAAAGCGCCCTGGTCGCCGATAAAGTCTCGCTGGATCGCGATCTGTTCAAAGCTTTCCTGGTCCATGAAGGTGAAAGCGTCATCGTCCGCAAACAGGAATTGATGGTCTTTCTGCTCCAGACGGACCTTCTCAACGGTCTCGGAAGAACGGAAGCGCACGTTCGATTTCGATCCATTCAGCAGGTTGCGCAGTTCGACCTGATTGAACGCGCCGCCCTTGCCGGGCTTGACCGACGCCGTCTTCAGGGCGCGCCAGACCGTGCCGTCATGCTCGATGACGTTGCCGGGCTTGATTTCATTACCATTGATCTTGACCATTGGGGCGTGTCCTTTTGAAGGTTTGGCGGGGGCGTAAGCCTTTGGCCCGAAACGGTCAAGCGGGCGGAGTGTTAATGCGGGACCGGTTCATGCAGGGTTTTACAGCGAGCTTGCAGCGTCAGGCCTTCGATGCATCGAGCCGGTCAAGAAGCGCATTGAAGTGGGCAATCGCTACCGGCGCGCCTTCAGGATGATCCCAGACCCCGGATGAGACCGCGAGGAAATCAGCGCCAGCTACAGCGAGCGGCTCGGCGTTTTCGACTGTGATGCCACCAATCGCGACACAGGGCACTTCCATGCTTTCCTGCCATATTTCCAGAAGGTCCGGATTCGCCTCGACCGTACCGGTCTTGGTGCGGGTCGGGAAGAACGCACCAAAGGCGACATAATCTGAGCCAGCCTCGCATGCCTGCATGGCAGCATGACGTGAGTTCTTGGCGGTTGCGCCGACAATCATGTCCGGGCCGACGATCTCCCGGGCTTTCTTGACCGGCATGTCATCCATCCCGACATGAACGCCATCTGCACCTATCTCGACGGCAAGTTCGGCGCTGTCATTGACCAGCACGGCAACGCCGTAGGCCTGGGCCATTTCTGTAACGGCTGCGCCAACGGCGCGGGTGGCGTCGACGTCGATCTCGCCGGTATCAGCCTTCAGGCGCAGTTGGAGACAGGCGACATCGCCCGCTGACAATGCCGTTTCCAATAGGGCTGCAAAGCCCTCCACATCTTCGATGCGGGGCGGAGTTATCAGGTAAAGCCGCGTGCGCGGGCGGACATAGTCTTCGGTCTTGCTCATGGCGCGCGCTATAGCGCAGGGCGTGCCTAGCCGGAAGTCTTCAAAACCCGCTGCGTGCTGGCGGGGTAGGCGTCGAGTGGCTTGCCGCGCCGCATCGGCCGGGGCTCGAGGTCGCCGCCGCAGTTCGGGCAGCGACCATCGAGAGGACCGTCCATGCAATCAGAGCAGAACGTGCATTCGAACGAACAAATAAACGCTCCGGCGTCATCCGGCGGCAAATCGGTATCGCAGCGTTCACAGTTCGGACGCATCTCCAACATCACTGCTAGTCCTTTTCAGCTTCCACACTGGGTGCGGACGCCGCGGCGTCGATCAAGTGCTGCTCATACGCTTTAGGCGACCAATCGCGCCCAAGGAAATCATGCACGAGTTCGGCGGCCGGTTTTGATGATCCGGCGCTCAGGACCAGTTCCCGATAGCGTTCAGCGGTGACTTCGTCGCGCAAGCCGTTTGCTTCGAACTGCTTGAACATGTCTGTCGCGATCGCGAGTGACCATTGATAAGTGTAGTAGATCGCAGAATAGCCATCGAGGTGCCCAAAGCTGGCATACCGATGGAGGTCCGGCAGGGTCTCGAATGGGCTGAGGCCAGCTTCCTGTTCAAGCCAGATCTTCTCGAAATCCACCTCAGAGGGTGGGTGATTATAGTAATTCATCGAGACGCCGGCATAGGTCAGCTGACGGAGCGTGCCGAGGCCGGTGCCGAAGTCACGCGCGGCGTTCATCTTCTCGACCAGTTCGACGGGAATGATTTCGCCGTCGGAGTTTACGGCGAACTTTGCCAGCGTATCATAATCCCACACCCAGTTTTCCAGCATCTGTGACGGGGCTTCAATGAAATCCCATTCAAGGCTGCTCATGCTGAGATCGGCGTAGTCTGGTTGGCCAGAGAACATCGCATGGATGAGGTGGCCGAATTCATGGAGGAAGGTTTCGACCTGTCTATGCTCCATCAGACCGGTCGTATGATCGCCCGCAGGGAAGTTGCACATCAGTGAGGCAACTGGCACGCCTTCAGATGTTGGGCCGAACCGAATGGGGAAGGCGGCCGCGTGTTTGAACTTGCCCTCGCGGGGATGCATGTCGAGGAAGAAACGGCCGACCAGTTCGCCATCCTTGTAGATTTCGTGAGCGGTTACGGTTTCCTGCCAAATCGGAGCATCGGTCCAGTCACGTATCTCGACTTCGAACAGGTCCTGTACCAACGAAAATATGCCTGACCGAACGTCATTGTAGGCGAAGTACTGGCGCACTTCCTGGGCGTCGAGCGCATAGTCGGTTTGGCGAATCTGTTCCGAAAGATAGCCGCTGTGCCACTGGCTGACCTGCGTCGCGTCGGGATTACTGTTTTGTTGAAAAGCCAGCAGGCGTTCGTATTCGATTTCAGCGGCGTTTCGGGCGGCGGCTTCGACACCGTCGAGGAAGTCGATGGCAACCTCTGGCGAGCCCGTCATCTTGTCTTCGGTGATATAGGCTGCGTAATTTTCATAGCCCAGCAATTGTGCAAGTTCGTAGCGCTTCTCGAGCAGTTTCCGGAGTGGCTCTACATTCTCCGGATACGCACGGTTGGCCGAGGCAATGAAGAGGGATTTCTTCAAGTCTTCGTTCGGGGAGTAGTTGAAGACAGGCATCAGGTCCGGATAGTTGGTCGTGATGACGATCTTGCCATCCTCATTGGGCGTGTGGGCGTCGATATAATCCTGTGGCAGTCCCTCCAGCGCGTCGACTGAATCGACTTCGACCTGTCCGACAATTTCGCGGAGGTTTTTGCTGAACTCAGTGCTGATCTCCGCCAGTTCGGCGTTCAGTTCCTCTACGCGCGTTCGCGTCGCTTCGTCCTTGTCGACACCGCTGCGCCGATAGTCTCTCAGAATGCGGGACAACATGAGGGCGGAGCGATCATCGAGGGCGTCGGCATCAATCGCGACCATGCGTTCGTAGATGGGGCCGGACAGGGAGAGCGTCGAGATGATGCTGGCTGTGTCTTCCTGACATGCGCTGCCGACTTCCCTCAACGCTTCGTCCGGGTTTGCTTCGGCCACGATAGCCGCTTCTCCATAGCCAACCGAAAAGGCGATATTTGTCAGCAGGTCAAAATCCTGAATGTCCTGAACACCGGGCGGCGTGTCGCGGGTTTCAAGATCGGTGATGAACTTTCCGGCGAGCAGCATCGCATTCTCGCAACGGGATTCGAACACTTCCGCAGAGGCCGGATTGACGACGAGCTCGGCCAGCATCGCGCTGGCTTCGTCCTGCAGGCTAGGCGTGTTTGCCTCTGCCTGTTCCAACACTGTCGGCTCGACGGTTGCCATGCAAGAAGCAGCCGCCAGGAGCGTCAGCGCGGATACCGCGCCTGTTACGGTGTGTTTAATCATGCCTTTAAGTCCCCAATCGATTGGCGAACAAAAAATGCCGCCTCATGTTTAACATGGGCGGCACTTTGCTTTCGCGTCAGGCGCGAGTCTAGGACAAACCCGGCCTATCCGGCGCTGGATGCCGCACAAATGCGATCAATCGTGGCGGCAAGCGTGGAATTGAACTCTTCGTCGCTTTGCTGGGCCGAGAGGCCTTCGGTCAGGGCGCGGGAGAAGCTGGCAATCATGCCGGAGTTATTGGCAAGCTTGGCGCAGGCATCTTCGCGAGAATATCCACCGGAAAGCGCGACAACGCGCATCACGCGCGGATGATCGACCAGCGACTTGTACTGGTTTGCTTTGGTCGGCAGGGACAGTTTCAGCATTACCTGCTTGTCCTCGCCCAGTGCGTCGAGCTGCTTGGTGATCTCGGCCAGGAGAATATCCTCGGCCTCGGCCTTGTCGGCAATCGTGATCGTGACCTCAGGCTCGATGATCGGCATCAGGCCGTGGCCCAGGATCTGGCGGCCAACGTCAAACTGCTGTGCAACGATGGCAGCGATGCCTTCCTGATTGGCGGCATTGATAACCGAGCGCATCTTGGTGCCGAAGATACCCTTGCCGACCGCGCGTTCGAGCAGGTGATCGAGGTCCGGCATCGGCTTCATCATCTGGACGCCATTGGCTTCGTCTGCGAGGCCTTTGTCGACTTTCAGGAAGGGAACGACCTGATGGGCGTTCCAGAGGTATTCGGCGGTTGGCGTGCCATCGACTTCGCCATCCATGGTGCGTTCAAACAGGATCGCGCCAATGACCTTTTCGCCATTGAAGGCTGGTGCCTTGATGATGCGGGCACGCATCTCATGGATCAGGCCGAACATTTCTTCGTCATTGGAATAGGCGTCTTCGTTCACGCCGTAGAGGCGCAGAGCCTTGGGGGTGGAGCCACCCGACTGGTCAAGCGCTGCGATGAAGCCATTCTTGTCGGCAATCTGCCGGGCCATTTGAGGATTGGTCATGATTTTAACGGGGCGTCCCTTGCATGCGTGGAATTTGCAAACTTTGCATTCAAGTACCGTGCCTGTCTTCTGGGTCAACAGGCTGACAAGGATTGATGTGAGCGCGCTCGCACCCGCCCGAATCTCAGGCAGTACGGGCAGTTTCGGGGGAAAGGACTGCCAGAGACGTGTGGGATTCAGGGCCTGAAATCGATTTCATCTGGAACATCAATTTTTTCTGACGCCGCGCAGCAAACCGATGAGAACGTTGTCATTTGCAGCCGCCTGCGCGATTTGCCGCAGGCTGTCTCAAAAGGGATCAGGCTTTGAGAGCTTCCACACCGGGCAGGGGCTTGCCTTCCATCCATTCAAGGAAGGCGCCGCCTGCGGTTGAGACGAAGGTGAACTCGTCGGCGGCCTCGGCATGATTGAGCGCGGCAACGGTATCGCCGCCTCCGGCGACGGCGATCAGCTTGCCGTCACTTGCGCGGATACCCGCAGCTTGGGCTGCTGCAACGGTGGCCTTGTCAAAAGGGGTCAGTTCGAACGCGCCGAGCGGCCCATTCCAGACCAGTGTCTTTGAGTTGCCCATCGCGGCAACCAGCTGTGCGATCGTCCTGACGCCAGCGTCGAGGATCATCTCATCGTCTGCGACCTCATCCGTTGCGCAGGTGCGGTTCTCGGCGTGAGCCTTGAAGTCCTTCGCGACAACAACATCGACCGGGAGCAGGATATTGCAATTGTTTTCTTTAGCGACCTGCATGATCTCGCGGGCGGTCTCAGCGAGATCATGCTCGCAGAGGGACTTGCCGACACTGATCCCCTGCGCGGCCAGGAATGTGTTGGCCATGCCGCCGCCGATCGCCAGCGAGTCGACCTGGGTGACAAGGTTTTTCAGAAGGTCGATCTTGGAAGAGACTTTCGCGCCGCCGACCACAGCCAGCACGGGACGTTCCGGCGTGCCGAGCGCCTTGTCGAGCGCGTCGAGTTCAGCTTCCATGTTCACGCCTGCATAGGCGGGCAGGAGGGTCGCGAGGACAGCCGTAGAGACATGCTTGCGGTGCGCGGCCGAGAAGGCATCATTGACGTAGATGTCGCCGAGCGCGGCGATTTCTTTCGCCAGTTCTGGGTCGCCTTTTTCCTCGCCTGCATAGAAGCGGGTGTTCTCCAGAAGGATCACGCCGGCAGGGTCGAGATCAGCAATGGCCTGCTTCACATGCTCGCCCTTGCAGTCGGCGATAAAGCTGACATTCGAGCCGAGCACTTTGGCGAAGGCGCCTGCAATCGGCGCAAGGCTCATCTCCGCGACGCGCTCGCCCTTCGGGCGGCCGAAATGCGCGAGCAGGGCCACTTTCGCACCTTGCGTGCGCAGCGTCTGGACCGTGTCGACGGCAGCGCGCAGGCGCGTGTCATCGGTGACGAGGCCGTTTTCCATGGGCACGTTGAAGTCGACTCGGACAAGCGCGGTCTTGCCGGTCAGATCGCCGGCATCGGCAAGGCGTTTGAAGCTGGACATGGTATTTCCTCCAGAATGCCCGGCCAACCGGGTGCGATGCGGCATGGAAAAAGAGCGCCTCCCGGTTGGGAAGCGCTCTGGAGAAGGGTTTTAGATGAGTTTGGACATGGCGAGGGCAGTATCGCTCATGCGGGTCGCGAAGCCCCACTCATTGTCGTACCAGGACAGGACCCGAACCATGGTGCCTTCGATGACCTGCGTCTGGTCGAGCGCGAAGGTGGACGAGTGCGGATCGTGGTTGAAGTCTGCCGAGACGAGCGGCTTGTCAGTATAGCCGAGCACGCCTTTCATTGAACCGTCAGCGGCGGCCTTGATGGCCGTGTTCACTTCTTCGACCGTGGTTGGCTTGCCGGCATCGAAGACGAGATCAATCATCGAGACGTTTGGCGTTGGGACGCGGATGGCGGAACCGTCGAGCTTGCCCTTCAGTTCCGGCAGGACCAGGCCAACGGCTTTTGCTGCGCCGGTCGATGTCGGGATCATGGACATCGCAGCCGCGCGGCCACGATAGAGATCCTTGTGCATCCGGTCGAGGGTTGGCTGGTCACCCGTATAGGAGTGGACCGTCGTCATGTAGCCGCGCTTGATACCGACCGTGTCGTTCAGCACTTTGGCGACGGGCGACAGGCAGTTGGTGGTGCAGGATGCGTTGGAGACGACGAGATCATCTTTGGTAAGCGTGTCGTGGTTCACACCGAAGACGATGGTCTTGTCAGCATTTGTCGCCGGAGCAGAGACCAGCACGCGTTTGGCGCCCGCCTTGAGGTGAGCAGACGCTTTTTCCTTGTCGGCGAAGATGCCGGTACATTCCATTGCGATGTCGATATCCAGCTCGGCATGCGGCAGGTCAGCGGGGTCGCGTACGGCGGTGCAGAGGAATTTGCGGTCGCCGACGATGATCGTGTCACCGTCCACTTCGACCGTCTGGTTCAACCGGCCATGAACGGAATCATACTGGAGCAGGTGGGCATTGGTGGCCACCGGACCGAGGTCGTTGATCGAGACGACTTCGATGTCCTTGCGGTCATGCTCGATGATCGAACGAAGGACGAGACGGCCAATGCGGCCAAAACCATTGATTGCAACGCGAACGGCCATGAAAAATCTCCTTTGGAGCGGCAGGCTATAAATCTGCTGGCCCTTTACGACGCCCGCGCAATTTCGTCCACCCGCTGCCCATGCGGCCTCGCGCCGCTTACTGCCTGTTTTCGCTAACAGAGATCAGTCGTGGACTTGGCTTCAGCGGCCTCTTATGGCCTGAAGTCACGAGGAGGCGGTTTCATGCGTCAGGTAGGGATCGGAACGAGCGGACTGCGCGCGGGTGCTTTGGGCTTCGGTTGCTGGCGCTTTTTGGGACATGAATTGTCCCATGCGGAGAATCTTGTTGAGACCGCGCTCGATCTGGGCATGACTCTTATCGACACGGCTGACATCTACGGATTTGGCGGGGATGGATTTGGCGCGGCCGAGGTCTTGCTGGGCAAGGTGTTGAAAGCCGATCCTGCGCGGCGCACGAGAATGGTATTGGCGACCAAGGGCGGAATTATTCCCCCCGCGCCCTACAATTCGAGTCGTAAATACCTGATCGAGGCCTGCGAAGCGTCGCTTGCGCGGCTTGGCGTTGAGCAGATCGACCTTTACCAAATTCACCGGCCGGACCTGTTGACCCCTTGGGAGGAAGTTGCCGATGCGCTGGAAACGCTTCTGGCAGACGGCAAGATCGGGGCAGCAGGAGTCTCCAATTTCTCCGTGGCGCAAACCCGCGCATTGCAGGCACATCTGGGGCCGAAGCTTGTCAGCACGCAGCCGGAATTTTCCGCCCTGCATCTGGCGCCCCTGGAAGACGGCACACTGGACTGGTGCCAGGAAGTCGGTGCGGCGGCGCTGGTTTGGTCGCCGCTGGCGGGCGGTCGGCTGGCCGATGGATATAGACCGCAGCCTGATGATCCTGAAAGGTTGGTGGATGTGCATCAGGCGCTCGACAGGATCGCGGCCGGGCATGGCGTGAGCCGCAGCGAAGTGGCGCTGGCTTTCGTTCTGATGCATCCGGCGCAGCCCATTGTTTTGCTGGGCACGCAGACTCCGGCGCGCCTGAAGGCGGCGACGCGCGCGCTGGAAATCCAGCTCAGCCGTGCGGACTGGTACAGTATGATCGAGGCGTCGCGCGGCGCGGCGATGCCATGAATGGGCCCCAGATTCAAAGTCGCTCTGCCGCTGATTGGGGGCTGTTTGCTCTGTTGACCCTGTTCTGGGCCGGGGCCTATGCGCTGACCCGGGTGGCGGTGGACAAGGGCAATCCGGATATGGGCCTGCCGGTGGCCTGGGTGCTGCCGGGGCGGTTGACGATTGGCGCGGCGGTACTGTGGGTGCTGATGTTGGCACGGGGGCAGAAATTGCCGCCATTGAGAGACCGCAAGCGCTGGGTGGCGATCATCGGGATGGGGCTCGCAGGCTCCGTCTTTCCCTTCTTCCTGATCACGACCGCTCAGGAGACGGTCAATTCCAGCCTTGCCGCACTTTATACCGCCGCTGTACCGATCTTCGTGGTGAGTGGGGCAACCTTTCTGTTTGCGGATGAACGGATGAATCGCGGAACCGCGATTGGCGTGCTGACCGGTTTTGCGGGTGTGGCTGTGTTGTTCGGGCCGGATGCGATGAAGGGGCTTGGCGATGCGAGTGTTGTGGCGCAGCTGCTGCTGATCCTCGCGACGATGAATTACGCCCTTGCAAGCCTGATGGCGCGCGGCGCGCCCCGGATCGAGGCCATTCCGTTCGCGACCGGTTTCGTCACGCTGGCGGCGGTGGTTTCGTGGCCGCTGGCCTTCACGGTGCACCCGTCCGAGGTCAATGCCGACTGGACGCATTGGGCCGCCGTGGTGGGGCTTGGCGTGATCCCGACGGCAATTGCACAGGCGCTGTACATGTACCTGATCGCGCGGACGAGCGCGACATTCTTGTCCCTGACGGGCTATGCGATTCCAGTGGTCAGCGCCGTGCTGGGCTGGGTCTTCTTCCGAGAGACACAGAGCTGGCAGGCGCTGATCGCGTTCGCCCTGATCCTGGGTGGTGTCTGGCTCGCCCGGCGCGGTGGGGGCGTGAAGGAAGGTTAGACCGCCTGTTCCTGCGCATGCGACGCCCGTGAAGGCGCTTGGAAGACAGTTGGGTTTTCATTGGGACACTTCGCGTCAGGTGTCGGGACGCGGCAGGCGGGTGCCGATCGCACAGGGCCGACGTGGCATTGTGACGGCAGGGGCTGACTGAAGCCGCTCGCCCCTTGGCACAGCCAAATCCAACTCCCCCATCGCCAGGCGGAAGCCCTTCGATAGCTCAAAGGCCAGCGGATCAGGTTTGATCGTTTCCGGCCCGTCCCCGACAGCGACAATATCGACCTCTCCGCGGGGTGATATGCGCACCATCATGGCGCGCATATCCCGCTGGATATGGCGCACGTGAAAGGTGAGGATCACGACCTGTAGCCAGATCCAGAACCGGTACGGCCGCAGGTGCGGCGGCAGGTTTCGCAAAGTGGCGAAGGCGTCATCCATGCTCTGATTATACCTCCGCCTGCGGAGGGGGAGGAAAAGTCTTTTTGTTAACCCTGTTTTTATTGCATTTTTGTGACGAAAATAGGGGGTAAACTGTCATAAAACTCATACCGAACGCACTTAAGGGCGGGCATCATGACCCGTGCCGATCCTCGCCCTGATTATCGTTCGATCTTCATCTCCGATGTGCATCTCGGCAGTGCCGGATGCCAGGCCGATGCGCTGTGCGCCTTCATGAAGACGCATACATCCGAGCAGCTCTATCTGGTGGGCGACATCATTGATGGCTGGCGGATGCGCAAGAAATGGTACTGGCCGCAATCACACACGAACGTCATCCGCCGTATCCTGACGGCTGCGAAGCGCGGCACGGACGTGACCTATATCATCGGGAACCATGACGAGTTCCTGCGCGCCTTCCTGCAGTTCCGGCTCGCCTTTGGCGACATCAAGGTGAAGAACCGCGCCGTGCATGAGGGCGAAGATGGCAAGCGCTATCTGGTCGTACATGGCGACATGTTCGACGGCATGATGCGCGCCGACCGCAAATGGATCATGCATCTGGGCGATCATGCCTATAATTTCCTGCTCTGGACCAATACGAAGCTGAACGCGATCCGTCGCTGGTTCGGTATGCCGTACTGGTCGCTGTCACAGGCCCTGAAAAAGCGCACCAAGCGGGCGCTGAACCATATCCATAATTTCGAGGGCCATGTGGCGGATTATTGTCGTCGCAAGGAATTCGACGGCGCGATCTGTGGTCACATCCATGTCGCCGAAATGCGCGACATTGACGGCATCACCTACATGAATGATGGCGACTGGGTAGAGAGCTGCACGGCCCTCGTCGAGCATCATGACGGACGCTGGGAACTGCTCCACTTCCAGCCGCATGTGGTGAACGAAAAAGCGCCGGTCGCAGAGCTGGTCCGCGCCGAGGCGATGGCCTGATCCATCCTATCCCAAAAACGGTTTCAAACTGGCGCTGAGGCGGCGGCGGGCCTGGAATTGGCCGAGGAGCCAGAGCAAGCCGATTGAGACCAGTAGGGCGAGGATCACGGTCAGGGTGACGCGCAACTCGGTCGGGATGTCCGTCAGACCGGTACGGCGCAGCAGAACGCCAGTCAGGTGGCGGACGGGCTCGTGCACACAATAGAGCGGAAACGAGATCAGGCCGAGACGCTCGCAGACCCCGGTAAGCCAGAGGCTGCCCGGCTGGACGCGCGCGCCGATCAGGATGAGCAGCGGGCAGAGCAGGCCGATGGCGATAAACTGATAGGCGCCTTTTGCGTAGACGGGAAACATCAGGATGCCGAGTGTTACCGCGAATACGATCAGCGTGGGCATCAGGCCTGTAAAGCGTGGCAAGTATCGGGCCACCGGGCCGGCAGGATTCTGGACCAGCCGGTAGATGATGATCCCGGCGAGGAAGGCCGAGAAAACGCGCGGAAAGCCGAAGAAGAAAGTCTGATGGCTCCAGCCGACATTGGCGGTCAGGTCATTGCCGGACAGGCGGGCCAGCGCGAGACAGCAAAACAGGTAGAGAGAGAAGGCGGCAAGGCAGGTGCCGACCAGTCGCCATTTCGGCAGGCGCGCAATCCAGATGAAGGCGATGCTGGCGACAAATTCGTAGAAGATCGACCAGAGCGGCGGATTGGACGGGAAGAGTTCCAGCGTGCCGTTCGCAGGGATCTCGTAATCGCTGAGCGCCGGGATGAAAGCGAAATGCCCGATATGGGTCAGGGTGAACTGGAGGGGGTTGAAGGCCCGCCCGGTCTCGGCAAACACGATCAGCATCGCGATGGCGCCGAGTACCACGCCGCCCGCGACAGTCGGGGCGAGCCGGGAAATCCGTTTGTTGGCATAGACGCCCGCAGGCATGCCGTCTCGCAGGGCCTTGGCATAGGCATGATAGATGACAAAGCCGCTGAGGATGAAGAACAGGTCCACGGCAATATAGCTGTTCATGAGCAGCCTGGACTGTCCGCTTCCAATATAGTGGTAGAGCATCACGATGATCGCCGCGATCCCGCGCATGCCGTCGAGGACATAGAACCTCTGGCTCGAAGAGCGAGCCTGATTCATGGCGGTCATTGTCACGCGAAGTCCCCATTGTTTCCGAGGGCTCTAGGGGAGTGCGCAGAGGCGGACAACTTCTAATTGGATCGACAGGCGGGTTTTTTCCGGGCGACAGGATCAAGGGCAGTTTCCTGCCAGATTGACCGGTTCGGGGGCAGGGGGTGTGGGCCGATTGCAGGCTCAACTTGACTTTCAATGGCGGCCCCGCCACGCAACGTCGATGAGTTCCACCCTGAAGGCCATTCTCGGCCCCACCAATACCGGCAAGACCCACTATGCCATCGAGCGGATGACGGGGTTTGGCACCGGCATGATCGGCCTGCCGCTGCGCCTGTTGGCGCGCGAGGTTTATGATCGCGTGGTCGAGCGCAAGGGCGCGGCCCATGTCGCGCTGATTACTGGTGAGGAGCGCATTGTTCCGCGTACGGCGCGATACTGGGTGTGCACAGTGGAATCCATGCCGGTGGATCTGAAAGTGGATTTCGTCGCGATTGACGAGATCCAGCTGGCCGAAGACCAGGATCGGGGCCATGTCTTCACCGACCGTATCCTGAATTTGCGCGGCAATCACGAGACATTGCTGCTGGGCAGCGACACGATGCGCAGTGTGTTGCGCAAATTGGACCTTGGCGCCGAGACCGAGCCTCGCGAGCGGTTTTCAGAGCTGCGCTATACCGGGCATTGCAAGATCACCAAACTGCCGAAGCGTACGGCCATTGTCGCATTCAGCGCGGATGAGGTCTATGCGATTGGCGAATTGCTGCGGCGCCAGAAGGGGGGAGCGGCGATAGTGATGGGCGCGCTGAGCCCGCGCACGCGGAATTCGCAAGTTGAGCTCTACCAGTCCGGCGAAGTCGACTACATTGTTGCAACCGATGCGATCGGCATGGGGCTGAACCTTGATGTCGACCGGGTCGTGTTCGCCTCACGCTCGAAGTTCGATGGGCGGCGCCATCGCCTGCTGACACCAGCAGAATGCGCACAGATCGCGGGCCGGGCCGGGCGGTTCCGTACCGATGGTGAATTTGGGGAGACAGCGACCTGTCCGCCATTCGATGAAGCGACATGGCAGGCCATCGAGGCGCATCGGTTCGATCCGGTGGATCATCTGCAATGGCGCAACTCTGCACTCGACTTCTCCAGCCTGCGCCGCCTGATCCTGAGCCTTGAGACCCCATCCGGGCATCCATCCCTGATCCATAATCCGCATGCACTGGATGAATGGGTGCTGCGCCGAATGGCGGAAGATGCGGCCATCGGGCCGAATGTGGCGGGTACGCGCGAAGTGCGGCGGCTATGGGATCTGGCCCGCCTGCCAGACTTCCGCAAAGCCGGGCCGGAAGGCCATGCGCGGCTCGTGCTGGGCCTTGCTGAAACGCTCGCCAATCCGGATGCGCGCCTTGCCGACAAGGGGCTGGAGCGCCGGCTGGATGATCTTTCATCGACCCAGGGAGATATTGCGAAGCTGCAGCAGCGGCTTGCCAATATACGGACCTGGACCTATGCCGCCCATCGGCCTGACTGGCTGGAAAACCCGGAAAAATGGCAGGATCGAACACGAGAGATTGAAGACTCCCTGTCAGACGCGCTACACGAAGCGCTGACTGCCCGGTTCGTGGACCGGCGAACCACCGCTTTGCTTGCCAGCCTGAAGAAGGAAGACGCCCTCGTGACCGAATTGACCCCGGAAGGTGATGTCCGTGTGGAAGGCCATGTCGTTGGACGCCTGAAAGGCCTGACCTTCGAACCTGTTCTTGATGCCCGTACGCTCGAAGGCAAGGCGGTGCGCAGCGCAGCCCAGGCCGCTGTGCGCCCGCTGATCCTGGAACGCCTGTCGCTGATCGTGGCGGCGCCGGATGATGCGTTCAAACTGAATGATGAAGGCCAGATCGAACACATCAATTCGCCCGTGGCCCATCTGGCCAAGGGATCGAGCTGGATGGCGCCGCGCGTCGAGATTGTCGGCGCATCCGAAGTCGACCCGGCCGAGCGTGAAGCTGCGCGCCAGCGGCTGGAGCAATGGGCCGCGGCCGAGACCGCCAAGATCCTGCCAACTCATACAAAGCTGGCCGTTGAAAAAGCGGGCGATGCGCTGGAAGGTCTCGCGCGCGGGATTGCCTTCCGTCTTCTTGAAACCGGGGCTGCGGTTGATCTTCGCCAGGATGACCCAAGTCTGCGTCTGACCGGCGACCAGCGTGAAGCCCTCAAAGGCATTGGGGTGAGAGCAGGCCGTGTCGCGGCACATGTGCCGGATGCGCAAAAGCCTGCAGGCCAGCGCATGATCGCCATTCTGCGCGCTGTGTTTGAAGGTCAACCTTTCCCACTGGCACCCGAGGGGGCCGGGTCATTTGCGCTTGATGGCACATGGCCGGAAGAGGCGCTTGCCGCCAATGGCTATCTCCGTTTCGGCCGCCGGGCCGTGCGCGCAGACCTTGCCGAACGTCTCGGCTGGGAGATCGCCAAGCGCCGCAAGGAAGCCTCGAAGAACGCATTCCCCATCGAGATCGACCTGGCTTCCGTCGTCTCTTGCCCTGCCGATGACTGGCCCGCCGTGTTGAAAGGCTTTGGCCTTGCGCCTGCGGAAAAGGACAAGGAAACGGATGCCGTTACTTTGTGGCGCTATGCGTCCCGCGCCCGTCCCGAGGGGCGGTCTGAAGGCGGGCGGCCCCAGCGCGGCCGAGATCAGAATGCCGGTGGCAAAGGCCCGAAAGGTCCACGCGGACCAAAACAGCAAGGCGGGGGCGGGCGGTCCAATTCCCGCAGTGCCCCGCAGTCGCGCCAGCCGGACCCGGACAGCCCGTTCGCGGCGCTCGCAGCCCTGCTGCCGGAGCCCAAGCAGGCGGCTAACAAACCAAAGAAAAAGAAACGCAAGCCAAAACCCAAGCCGGATGCCGCCGCTGAAAGCGCAGCTGATACGAGCTTCGAGTACAAGCCCTTTCAATGACGGACACGCCGACGCTGCGCCTTGATGTGTGGCTGTGGCGGACACGGTTTTTCAAGACTCGCGCCCTGTCCGGAACGTATATTCGCAAGCGGGGCGTCCGATTGACCCGCAATGGCCAGACCCGGCGCGTCAATAAGCCGGGCGCCGCTATTTGCGTTGGAGATGTTGTCACGCTGGCGCGAGGCGCGCATATCAGGACCGTCGAAGTGCTGGATCTGGGCACTCGGAGAGGGCCGGCAGAAGAGGCGGCGGCAATGTACACGACGCTGGAGACCGACACATGATGAACACGCTGAAAAATCTGTTCCGGCAGAAAACGCCTGCCGAGAGACCGATGGACCCGCAAGTCGCGGCTGCGGCGCTACTTGTCGAGGCTGCCCTGTCTGATGGGGTCTATGTGAACATTGAAAGCGACATGATCGCTGAAATCCTGTTGGAAGCGTTCAAATTCGATGCAGACAAGGCAGATGCCGTGCTGGCCGAAGGCGAAGCCTTGGCTGAAGAGGCGGTCGGTTCCCACCAGTTTACCAAGCATGTGAAGAAGCTGCCGATTGCGGAGCGGATTTCCATCATTGAAGGCTTGTACCGGGTCGCGCTGGCTGATGGCGAAAAAAGCGATATCGAGGATGCCTATATCCGCCATGTCGCCTCGCTGCTGCATATTGACGATATTTCTCGCGCACAGGCTCGCCAGGCGGCGGAAAAGCGGATCGCCGACGCTTCCTGAAGACTCCTGTCAGAACACCTCATTGACATGAGCGCCTGCGCGCGCCATTTCGCCGGTGCACAAACCCCAGAAGGCCCTCCTGCCCATGACCTATATTGTCGTTGATGCCTGTATCCGCTGCAAATACATGGATTGCGTCGAGGTTTGCCCTGTCGACTGCTTCTATGAAGGCGAGAACATGCTGGTCATCCACCCGGATGAGTGCATTGATTGCGGTGTGTGCGAGCCGGAATGCCCTGTGGAGGCCATCAAGCCCGATACCGAGGATGACCCGGACGCCAAATGGCTGAAGCTGAATACCGAGTATGCGCAGACCTGGCCAAATATCACCCGGATGAAGGAACCGCCGGCAGACCGGGAAGAATTTGCGCAAGAAACCGGTAAGCTGGAGAAATATTTCAGCCCCAAACCGGGTGAAGGCGACGCCTGAATCGGGTCGTCCGAACCCTGATTTTGCTGGGTTTCTCAATAAACGTTAACAAAATCAGCGACCTTGGGAACTTTACTCTTGGTTAGCATCTGGGCGTGTCTGTTGAAAAAGCTGCACATTTATGCTATCGTTCAGACTTGAGTAATAACTGAAAAGATCCGGAAACTTCAACTCAGACCGTCAAATGCGTCGGACTGGGGGGGATTTTGTCGGCTCTAAATGCGTAGAAAAGGGCGATATCCAACATGGCTAAAAAAGCATCTGCGGAACTGGCGTTTGAAGTGGGTCAAAGCGTCGTTTACCCCGCACACGGGGTGGGCAAGATCACAAGCGTTGAGAAGCAGACTGTGGCCGGCATGGACCTGGAGGTCTATGTGGTGTCCTTTGATCAGGACAAAATGATCCTTCGCGTCCCAACCAATCGCGCCGAAGCCTCTGGCATGCGCGCACTGGCGGGTTCCAAGCTGGTCGAAGATGCGCTGAAGACCCTGGGTGGTCGTGCGCGCATCAAGCGGACCATGTGGTCGCGCCGGGCTCAGGAATATGAAGCGAAGATCAATTCCGGTGATCTGATCTCTATTGCGGAAGTCGTTCGCGACCTGCACCGCGGCGAAGATCAGCCGGAACAGTCCTATTCCGAGCGCCAGCTTTATGAGAGCGCCCTGGACCGTATGGCTCGTGAACTCGCCGCCGTCGAGAATATCGAGAAGGGCGACGCCATGGAAAAACTCGCAGAATCTCTCGCAAAGAAGAAAGTGGCTGCTTAAGCCTCCAACTCCTTTCGATCATGCAGAACCCCCGTACGGCCGCCTCGCCGTGCGGGGGTTTTTCATGTCCGAAGTCCTCAAATTGCATCAAAAATGAACAACCGGACCCGGAATATTAAAATAGCCGGGGTTTGGGCAGGTTCCTGTTAACCATACGGCAAAGGAGAGAAGGCACTCTTTGCTTGTCGCCGGAATGCTCTGGTGACGGATGGATGTCTTGGCTGACATGCCCGAAACAGGGTGGCGGCGAAGGCAGGGTGACAGGAGAAACAAGATGCCCTTTTCGGATATTGAAATACAGCCAGGTGGCCTGTTGGGCGCCGACGCGAATGCAGATGAGTTCTATCAGGCCGGCCTCGCTTGTGCCGCTGGTGTCGGATCGGAGATGGATCTGATCTCTGCGCACAAATGGTTCAACCTCGCTGTGTCCAAGGGACATGAAGAGGCCCGCGTGCAGCGTCAGGAAATGGCTGATATGCTGAGCTCGGAAGAAGTCAAAGTGGCGCTGTCTTCAGCCCGCGACTGGTTGAGCCTCGCCAACTAGTCCAATATGATTGATAGCGGACGGCATGGGGGACGCCATGCCATCCGCCTTCTGATCAGCTGATGCGACGCGCCTGGTCCTTCCAGTAAGTTTCGCGCAAATCCTTGCGCAAGACTTTGCCGGACGGATTACGGGGCAGCACCTCAATGAACTCTACCGTCTTTGGGCATTTATAGCCGGCAATGCGTTCGCGCGCCCAGGCGATTATGCTGTCCTGAGTCGGCGCTTCGCCCGGTTTGACGACGATGATGGCCTTGACGGCCTCGCCCCATTTTTCGTCGGGCACGCCAATAACTGCCACGTCCGCCACGCCAGGGTGGCCAAAGATCGCATTCTCGACTTCGGCGGGATAAATGTTCTCGCCTCCGGACACGATCATGTCCTTTACGCGGTCGTGGATATAGAGAAATCCGTCTTCGTCGAAATAGCCCGCGTCTCCTGTCCGGAAGAACCCGGACGCGTCGACCGATTCCTTTGTGGCATCCGGGCGGTTCCAGTATCCTTTCATGACGAAGGCGGACTTGATGGCGATCTCGCCAACTTCGCCGGTGGGGACGGGATTCCCTTCTGCGTCGAGGCATCGCACGATTGTGGCCGGATAGGGCACGCCGCATGAGCGCAGCTTTCCCCAGGCCGGGTCATGGGCTTCAGGCGGCAAATAGGTTCCGCAGCCGCCCGTCTCGGTCAGTCCGTAGAGCTGGGTGAAACGCGCACCCATGATGTCCTGCGCATCAAGCAGCAAACTCTCGGCAATCGGAGAGGCGCCATAGAAAACCTGCTTCAGGCTCGACCAGTTGATGTCGCGCACATTCGGTATCTGGGTCAGCATCAGGATGACTGCGGGGACCCAGAACGCATGGGCGATCTTGTGCTCGGGGATTAGTTTCAAGATTGCTGCCGGATCGATTTCACGCAGCACGACAGCTTTGGCACCTTGTGCGGCCGTCAGGATACCGATGTTTACGCCCGCCACATGGAAGAGGGGCATCGCGTTCATGACCGCGTCGCCGACATCATAGCTCGCCCATTCCAGCATGCCGGCCTGCTCGAAGATGGCGCGGTAGTTGCCATTGGTCAGCTGCACGCCCTTGGGCATGCCGGTAGTGCCGGATGTATAGAGCTGGATGACATCATCGTCGTCGCGCGTCGTGAGGCCCGGTGGATCGGTCAGCTGGCTGTCGCGCCATGCCGAGTAGGCTTTCCAATCCTCCCGATCGCCATCAATCGCGATGATATGTTCAAGGTCTGGCAATTCGGCGCGGATCTGGTCAATCAGGCCGTAGAAATCTTTTCCGACGAACAGGACTTTCACCCGCGCATCCGACAGGATGAATTTCACTTCGGGTGCGGCGAGTCGGGTGTTGACGGCGGTCATCGTTGCGCGGGCCTTGGCGGCGCCGAACAGCATCTCGTAATAGACAGCCATGTTCTTGGCGAGATAGCCGACCCGGTCATCCGGTTTCACGCCCAGGCCGATCAGGCCGTTGGCAATCTGGGTGGAACGTGTCTCCAGTTCGGCGAAGCTGGTTGTCTCGCCTTCGAACCAGAAAGCCTCCTCATCCGGGCGGATGCTGGCCTGGACGCGCGGGATATCGGCTAGATGAGGCATTGCCTCTACATCGATCATGGGTTCCTCCGATGAAATTCTTGTTTCTTTCAAGCTATTCTAGGGCAAAATCCCGAAGAGTCAGCCCGTCCCCACCTGCAATCACTATTGGGATAGCTGAAGTAGGCGACGTTTAGCCGTCTTGCGGTCGGCCCGGCTTTCCGGCACATCCCATGACATGACTGATACGATGATAGCCGACACCGTAGACCTCGCTGAAACCATGCTCGACATGGGCCGCCGCGCCCGTGCCGCGTCTCGCAAGCTGGGCCAGATGACGCCCGCTGACCGAACACGCGGTTTGCAGGCGGTCGCGGCCGCGATTCGTGCGTCTGCCTCCAAAGTCCTGGCGGCCAATGCGCAGGATATGGACGCTGCCGAAGCCAAGGGGCTCGACGCGGCCATGCTGGACCGGCTGGCCCTGGATGCCGCGCGCCTTGAAGGGATTGCCTCCAGTGTGGAAGCCGTGGCCGGCTTGCCCGACCCCATTGGCAAGGAACTCGCCCGGTGGGAGCGGCCGAATGGGCTGGACATTGCGCGCATCGCCGTGCCGCTGGGCGTGATCGGCATCATCTATGAGAGCCGCCCGAATGTCACCGCCGATGCCGGCGCGCTCTGTCTGCGCTCGGGCAATGCGGCGATCCTGCGCTGCGGGTCTGAAAGCACGCACTCGTCCCGCGCAATCATTGACGCCATGCGCGGCGCGCTGAAGGCCGAAGGATTACCGGAAGACGCGGTGCAACTGGTCATGACCACCGACCGCGCCGCAGTAGGCCACATGCTGGCCGGCCTCGAAGGCAATGTGGACGTGATCGTCCCGCGCGGTGGGCGCAGCCTGGTCGAGCGCGTGCAAAAGGATGCGCGCGTTCCCGTGATCGGTCATCTCGAAGGGCTTTGCCATGTCATCGTCGACAAGGCTGCTGATCCCGAGAAGGCAGTTTCCATTGTCGTGAATGCCAAGATGCGCCGGACAGGAATCTGTGGCTCGGCGGAAACACTCCTGGTCGATGCGGCTGTGGCGGACGATCTATTGCCAAAGATCGCGGCCGGCCTGTTGGAAGCGGGCTGTGAATTGCGCGGAGATGACCGCGCCCGCGCCATCGTGCCAAAGATGATCGAAGCCACCGAGGCCGACTGGTCCACCGAATATCTTGCGCCGATCCTGGCCGTTGCGGTTGTCGATGATCTGAGCGCAGCGCTGGCACATATTGGCTCCTGGTCATCCGGACACACAGAATGTATCATCACTGAAGACTCTGATGCAGCAGACCGCTTCTTTGCGACGGTCGACAGCGCGATTTTGCTGCACAATGCCTCTACCCAATTTGCGGATGGCGGCGAGTTCGGCATGGGCGCCGAGATTGGTATCGCCACGGGTCGCATCCATGCGCGCGGACCCGTGGGGGCAGAACAGCTGACGACGTACAAATACATTGTGCGAGGAACCGGGCAGGTTCGTCCTTGAGCCGAGCAATTTTACCGGGACCATCGGCTGGCCTCCGCATCGGCCTGTTCGGCGGCAGTTTCAATCCGGCCCATTCCGGCCATTTCCATGTGGCATCCACAGCCATGAAACGGCTACAGCTAGATTGGGTCTGGTGGATCGTGGCGCGCGGGAATCCCCTGAAGACCGGACACGGAGATTTTTCGGGCCGCTTCCGGTCAGCCAAGGCGGTTGCAGACCATCCACGAATGCGGGTGACAGATATCGAGACGCGGCTCGGCCTGACTTATTCCTATCGTACCTTGTCGACGCTGACAGCGGCAGCGCCCGCTGCGAAATTCGTCTGGTTGATGGGCGCTGACAATATGGTCAATTTCCATCTCTGGGGCGCGTGGCAGGGGATTGCGCAGATGATGCCGATCGCCATCGTGGCGCGTCCGGGGATTGGGCCGGGTGCTCGCAACTCACCGTTCGCCCGTCGCTTTGCCAGTAGTCGTGTCCCGGCTTCAACTGCCGCCTCGCTGCCGGATCGTGATCCGCCTGCATGGGTCTACCTGCCTGCGCCGCTGGACCCGATCTCCTCGACCGCTATCCGCCAGAAGAAAGCAGGACAATGAGCCTCAGCCCGGAAGACCTCGCCCGGCACAAGCGCCACATCATGCTGAAGGAAATAGGCGGACCCGGCGTCCAGAAGCTGCGCGCGGCGTCGATATCCATTGTCGGGGCAGGGGCGCTCGGCGGGCCATGCGCAATGTTCCTGGCGGCTGCAGGCATCGGGCAGATCGAAATCTGGGATGATGATGTCATTGAGCGGTCGAATCTGCAGCGACAAATCCAGTTTGGAGAACGCGACCTCGGCAAGGCCAAGGTGGATATCCTGGCTGAGCGCCTGGCGACGGATCATCCCGGGACAAGGATCAGCACGCGTCGAAAGAAATGGTCGCCTTCCGACCCGCTGTCCGGCAGCATTCTGGTCGATGCGACGGACAATTTCCCGACCCGCTACGCCCTCAACGCAGCGGCCCACCTGAGCGAACGCTTGTTGGTGCACGGCGCAGCCGCAGGGTGGACCGGGCAAGCCAGCGTGTTTGCGTCCGGCTGCCGGGACGGCGCGCCATGCTATCGCTGCTGGGTGCCCGAAACGCCGCCGAATGCGGCGGCTTGCGATGAAGTTGGCGTGGTCGGGCCCGTGACCGGAATGGTTTCAACGCTCATGGCGCTTGAAGTCGTGAAGCTGGTCACAGGCGCCGGAGAACCGATGATTGGAAGCCTTATTCTGATCGATGGTTTGATGGCCGACGTCAGGAAAGTCCGGTTGCGGCGCGATGCAACCTGTAGTGTTTGCGGCACTGAGCGTGCGATTTGACTTGGCGCCGTCAGGGGGGCTTAGTGCCGATCACCTGATTTGAAACTGCGGGAGCCGGGAACAAGATGAAACGATTGCTAGTCGTGCTGGTGACGGTTGCGATCATTCTCACGGCGGGCTGGTTGATGCTGCGCCGTCCGGACATTTCCTACAACACATTGGAGTCGGTCTACTCGAAATCGAACAGCCGGTACCTGAAATCCGGTAGTCAGATCGAGCTGCATTTTACCGATACCGGTCCGCGCGACGCGCCAATACTTGTGCTTGTGCATGGCTATTCTGCCTCTCTGAACACCTGGGACGCATGGGTGCGCAATCTGCGTAAGGATTACCGGGTCATCCGGTTGGACCTGCCGGGCCATGGCCTGTCGCGCTGCGTCGACAATGATGAGATCGGCATCGAGCAATTCATTGCCAGTATCGACCGCGTGACGCATTCACTGGACGTCGACCAGTTCACCCTCGTTGGCAGTTCCATGGGCGGGCACACCGCCTGGGCCTATGCACTCACCCATCCGGACAGGCTGGATGGATTGGTCCTGGTGGATGCGGCCGGTTGGCTCAGTGCGCCGGGCGAGGACGACAAGGACCCGGTGATCTTCAAATTGCTGCGCAATGGGTTTGCCCGCAATGTGATGAAGGATCTCGACATGTCAGCCTTGATCCGGTCGGGGCTGGAAAACAGCTTTGCGGATCCTGAACTGGTGACGGATGAAATGGTGGAGCGGTATTCGGCCATGTCTCGTGCGCCGTGCCATCGCGAGGCGCTGCTCAAGATCATGAGCGGCACGACACTGCGGGTGCCTGCGTCCAAGGAGAGGCTGAGCGCAATCACCGTGCCGACGCTGATCCTGCATGGGGATACTGACAATCTGATTCCCGTGGCACATGCGGAAAAGTTTGCCGATGCCATCCCGGGGTCGAAGCTCATCATCTATCCCGAGACCGGACATATCCCGCAGGAGGAGCAGCCTGTTGCCTCGGTAGAAGACTTCCGTGCGTTTCTTGCCACCATTTATTCCGAAGAAACTGCAGAGCCTGAGGCGGTTGAGCCAAACGGCGAATAAGTCTCCGGGAAACCAGTCAGCAGGTTCACGCGTAGGAGGGGCATAGGAGAAACCCATATGCGCCTTGCCCTTTCCGCCATTGCCGCAGCCCTGCTTGCAGCCTGTACGAGCCAACCTGAT
The DNA here is from genome assembly GCF_017309975.1 of Hyphomonas sp. KY3. Classification (NCBI taxonomy): domain Bacteria; kingdom Pseudomonadati; phylum Pseudomonadota; class Alphaproteobacteria; order Hyphomonadales; family Hyphomonadaceae; genus Hyphomonas; species Hyphomonas sp. KY3. The sequence continues at coordinate 3,345,186 of NZ_CP022271.1, read as the reverse complement.
TATCGCGCCAGTGATTCAACGCCGCCGACGGTGCCGTCTGTCGATCTCGATCGGTATGCTGGCCTCTGGTACGAAATTGCCCGCTATCCGAATGGGTTTGAACGCAATTGCACAGGTGTGACGGCTGAGTATGGCCTGAACTCCGATGGCACCGTGTCGGTGACCAATACGTGTTTCAAGGGATCGCTCGACGGAGAGAAAACGGTGGCTGAAGGCAAGGCCCGCATCGTGGAGGGGTCAGGCAACAGCAAGCTGAAAGTGAAGTTTGCGCCTGCATGGGTTCCGTTCGCAGAAGGGGACTATTGGGTGCTGGCGCTGGAGCCGGATTATTCAGCCGCCCTCGTCGGCAGTCCGGACGGCAAGTATCTGTGGATCCTCTCGCGCACGGCGCAGCTTGATGGGAAAACCCTGGAGCGTCTGAAGACGCGTGCCGAAGAGCTTGGATACGAAACGGCTCCGCTCGAAATGACCCTGCAATCGGAACAGGGGTGACGATTCTCGCGAGCTTTGGTAGGCGAACCCAATGAGCCTTCCCAATCTTGATGCCAACAATTTCGATGCCGAGCGCCAGCACTGGATCACCGTGCGGGTCTATTATGAAGACACCGACTTCACAGGCATGGTCTATCACGCCAATTATCTCCGCTTCTTCGAGCGGGGTCGATCAGACCATCTGCGCGACGCTGGCGTCTCCCATCAATCCTTGCTGGAGCGGGAAGACCCGGCGGCTTTCACGCTGACGCGAGTTGAAGTGGACTATCGCAAGGCGGCGCGGGTAGACGACCTGCTGCATATCCGGACGCGCTATATTGGTACCGACGGACCCCGCATCCTTTTTTCCCAAACCTGTTTCAGGGGAGAGGAAATCATTGCAGAGGGTGAGATCACAGCTGTCATGATTCACGCCGATGGCCGCCCGCGCCGTCCGATCCGCGAATTGGTGAAGCAACTGGAAGCATATCGCTGGGAGGGCGAGTCTTGAAATTGATGCACTTGGCGCTGTGGGGCGCGTGCCTGAGCTATCCCGCGGTTGCGCAGGCAGAAGCAGACTTTGACGCAGAGCGCGGCTTCTATGTTGCTGTGCGCGGATACGGGTCGATCGGGGATCAGAACAATCTGATTTTCGATGACAGCCGCGAGATCGCCGGGGCCCTGGGCTACCGGGTCAACCACTCAGTTCGTCTGGAGGCCGAATACGGATTCCGCTGGGCCAATATCGCGGGACTGAACGGTGCGAGCACGGCAAGTGGCGATTTCACAAGTCGCTCGATCGGGGTTCATGCCTTCTATGATTTCCGGGAAGGCAAGCGGCTGCGCCCATTCCTGGGCGCGGGCGGCGGGGCAGGGGTGCTCGATTTCAACTTCTCTGGCCCCGCGGACATCAATCCGGATTTCATCGTGGTCGGCAAGGACACCAATTCCAGCGCCTACTGGAATCTGTTTGCGGGCGCGACCTATCATCTGTCAGACAATTTCCGTTTGTCGCTGGGCAGTGAATACGTCTCGTATTCGGATCAGGCTGTCGCGTCGAACCTTGGCGGAATTGATGGCATCAACCGCGCCTACAACTTCTATGTCGGCACGCGATGGTTCCTGCCCGACTTGTCCAATTGATCGTAGGCCCGGTGCCAAATATCGGCCGATTGCCCACGTTTCGTTAAGAAAACTCCCTTAGCCGTTAACTGTGCTGCGGAAACTGGCCATCCTGCCGTGTTTCTGCCGAATTTGGTGTGGATGAAGGGGTGTGCCGGTCCCGTTTGGGATGCGGCTGATCACCCATGACGCGTAGATAGGAGCTTTAGCCCCCATGGAATCAGAAGCGATAGGCACCGCCGCGAGTCATGCCGACTTCTCGCTCTTCAGCCTCATTATGGCGGCTGACCCAATTGTTAAGCTGGTGCTCCTGTTCCTGCTGCTGGCATCTATCTGGTCCTGGATGGTGATTGGCGAAAAGCTTTTCTCGCTGGGCGCTGTACGCAAGAAATCACGCCAGTTCGAAGAAGCCTTCTGGAGCGGACGCACCGAGGATTTCGACATGCGACCCGGTCAGGCAACCAATGACGCTGCCAGCCGCGTGTTTGCAGCGGCTGCGCGCGAATGGTCTGACGCCAAGCGTTTGCAATCTGGTTCCGGCGAGGCGGCGGCCCTTGTCAGCCGCGCCGAGCGATCAATGCGCGCTGCGGTGGATCGCGAGATTGGACGCGCCGGAAACGGTCTCGGCATTCTTGCGACCATCGGATCTGCGTCACCCTTTATTGGCCTGTTCGGGACTGTCTGGGGCATCATGAACGCCTTCCTCAACATCGCTGAACAACAAGATACCAGCCTGGGCACCGTGGCTGGCCCGATCGCCGAGGCGCTGTTCGCGACCGGCATGGGACTCGTTGCGGCCATCCCGGCGGTTATCTTCTATAACAAGTTCACCGGTGACCTGACCAAGCTGGGCGACCAGCTGGACACGTTCTCGCAGGATGTTCTGGTGCGTTTGTCGCGCCGTGCCTCTGAATCCGCGAGGGACTAGGCGATGGGATTGATCCTTGGTTCGGGTGGCAAGGGCGGACGGCGCGGCCGTCGCGCGCTGAATGCCGAGATCAATGTGACGCCTTTTGTGGACGTCATGCTGGTCCTGCTGATCGTGTTCATGATCACTGCGCCGCTATTGGTACGCGGCGAGGAAGTGAATTTGCCGAAGACGAGTTCCGGCCCGATCAAGACCGAACCGAATGACGACCCGCTGGCGATTTCCATCCGCGAGAATGGCGAGGTCTTTATTCAGACCACCCTTGTTGAGGATATCGCCACGCTCGGTCCGCAATTGCAGGCAATTATTGGCGAAGGCTACGAACAGCCGATCTATCTTCGCGGTGACGAGAACACGCCCTATGGCCGGATCATGGAAGTGACGGCCGAAATCCGGGCAGCAGGTTATACACGTGTGTCCTTTGTGACCGAACAAAAGAAGTAGGAGCGACCAGCCCCACATGCTTCGCGGCTTTACCATCTCGACCCTTCTTCATGCCTCCGTGCTTGCCGCGGCGGTGATGACGTGGCCGATGAAGAAGAGCGATTGCGACAAGCAGATCGAACGACTGGAACGTGAGGAGCCGGGCCTTTCACCGGTCGATATCCTGCTGCGCCTGCCGCAATGCGCCAGCACGATTGATGTGCCGATTGACATTGTCGATATTGGTCTGGTTACGGACGTTGCGCCGATCCAGAAAGTGCAGGAGCCTGCCGAAGAGGAGCCTGAAGAGACCGAACCGGAAGAGCAGCCTGACCCTGTCGAGGAAGACGCCGAAATCGTCGAGGATCCGCCGGAAGAACCGGAAGAAGTGAACGAGACGCGCGAAACCGAAACAGCCGAAGAAGAGCCTGTTGTCGAAGACACCAAGGCCGAGCCTGAGGAAAAGCTGAAAGAGCCTGAGCCAAAGAAGGAAGAGCCTCCGAAGAAGGAGCCGAAGCTAATCGAGAAACAGAAGCCGAAATCGGAGTCTGACGAACTCGACTTTCTGAATGATTTCGAGGATATCCTGAAGGACAAGGCCCAGACCCAGCGCAAGGCTGCGCAAGAACAGGCCCCGCCTCCGATCAACAAACCGGTGCTTCAAGACGTCCAGCAGCCCCGCAAGGGGGCAGGAGAGCGGCGCGGCAACACGGCCTCCCTGCAAGCCGCGATGCGTCGACAGATTGGCTATTGCTGGAATGGCGTCGATGATCTGCCCAAGGATGACCAGATCAATGTGGTGATCCGGGTGAGGCTGAACCTGGACGGCTCGCTGGATGGCAATGCCAGCCTGGTGACGCCGCGCTCGATGCCGATTGGCCGCCGCGGCGTTGTGGTGCAGCGGGCCCTGACAGCCGTGCGCCAGTGTGCGAACTATCAATTGCCTGAAGACGATTATGACGAGTGGAAAGATATCGAGGTCACAATCGGGCCGCTAAAGGGGAATTGATGAATTACGCTCCATCCTATCGGTTGTTGACGGCCATGATGGCGATCATGCTCATACCATCAGTGCTGCCGATGCATGCGGACGAAGATGCCGCTCGCTTTGATTTCGGGGCTAAGCTGCGTCGCCAGATCGGATCTTGCTGGAAGGGAGCAGAAAACCTTTCCCAGCCCGAGCGCGTGAGTGTTGTGTTGAGATTCCAACTGACGCCGAGTGGCGAACTGGTTGACGACGTCACGCTTGTATCCCCGGAAGCTGACGAGGTTTCCGCAGTGGCGATTTCCAGGGCTACAGATGCGATCTTGAATTGTGCGCCATACAATCTGCCAAAAGAACACTATCATATTTGGGAAGACGTTGAGGTCACCATAGGTCCTCCCAAGAACAATCTGGTTTCCTGAAGGAGAAAGAGATGATCCGCTTAGCAAAACTCTGGTTGATGGCCGGGCTTCTCGCCTTTGGTCTCGCCATGCCTGCCGCTGCGCAGCTGCAGGTCCGCGTCGACGAGGGTAATTTCCAGCCGACCCCGCTGGCCATTCCGGACTTTGAAGTCCGTGGCGCGAATGCCGAAATGGCCGAAGACATCGCCGATGTCGTCCGGGCCGATCTGGAATCGACTGGCCTGTTCGACATCCAGAACCCGGCGTCCTTCATCCAGAAGGATCTGTCGATCGACGTCCAGCCGCGCTTCCCGGACTGGCGGATCATCCAGACCGAGGGCCTTGTCGTCGGCGCGTATGAAGAATTGCCGGATGGCAAGATCGCCGTCTCGTTCCGCCTGTGGGACGTTTATGGTGGGGAAGTCATGCGGATCAACGGCCAGCCCGGCCGTCGCCTGACCACGACGCCAGACAATTGGCGCCGCATCGCGCACAAGATTGCGGATTCCATCTATAACCGCCTGACCGGTGAAGACCCATATTTCGATACGCGGATCGTCTATATTGCCGAGACCGGCCCAAAGACCGAGCGTGTGAAGCGCCTGGCGATCATGGATGCTGATGGTGCCAATCAACAATATCTGACTGCGGGGACGAACACGGTGCTGACGCCGCGCTTCAGCCCGTCAGCGCAGGAAATCACCTACATGTCGTATGAGGGCGGCCGTCCGCGCGTCTACCTCTTCAATATTGAGACGGGCCGTCAGGAATTGCTGGGCAATTTTCCGGGCATGACCTTCGCGCCGCGCTTCTCGCGGGATGGGGAGAGCGTGTTGATGACCCAGGCCCAGGGCGGCAACTCTGAAATCTACCTCATGAATCTGCAGACACGCCAATCGCGTCGCCTGACAGACCACCCGGCGATTGACACCTCGCCCTCCATGTCACCGGACGGACGCGCCATTGTATTCACGTCTGACCGTGGCGGCAGCCCGCAGCTCTACATCATGAACACCGATGGCAGTCCGCGGACCTGCCCCTCCGGTGGTCGGGATGTTGCTTGCCGCATCACCTTCAACAAGGGCCAGTATTCAACACCGGTCTGGAGCCCACGGGGTGATCTGGTCGCGTTCACCAAGCAACTCGGCGGTCGATTTTACATCGGCGTGATCGGGACAGATGGCAAAGGCGAGCGCCTGCTGACCGAATCATACCTCGATGAGGGCCCGGACTGGTCACCAAACGGGCGCGTGATCGTGTATTTCCGCGAAAGTCGCCCCGGCGCTGGGCCACAGCTCTGGTCGGTAGATCTTTCAGGCCGAAATGAGCGCAGAATGATGACCCAGACGGACGCCTCCGATCCGGCCTGGTCGCCATTGTTGCAATAAATTCATGGCTTTCGCCCCCGGTTTTCGTCCGGGGGCGTTGCTTTTTGGAGACAAAACGTCAAAATAGTATCGAATCTGGGCGTTAGCTCTGCTTCCGCCCGATTGTCGCCCGAATTCTGTCAGAATATGGAGACAGATACCCGCTACACCCGGCACAACGTTGACAAACGCCAGCCGTTAAGGCGTCAATTAGCACTCAGGACATCCAGGGGAGTCTGAATAGCAATGAATACCACTTTTAAACTCGCAGCCGCAGCCGCGGTTGTTCTTTCGATCAGCGCGTGTGCATCCCAACCAGAGCCTGTTGAGCAGGTCGAGGAACAGGCACCAGTTGAAGTCGCTGAGCCAGCACCGGCTCCGGCTCCAGTTGAAGCAGCGCCAGCCGCACCGGTTGGTCCGCTCGCAGGCTCGCTCGAAGACTTCCGCGTCAACGTTGGTGAGCGCGTCTACTTTGACCTCAACGGCTACCGCCTCGATGTCGACGATCAGGAAATCCTGAAGCGTCAGGCTGCTTGGCTGTCGTCCTATCCGGGCGTTCGCATCATCGTTGCAGGTAACTGTGATGAGCGCGGCACCCGCGAGTACAACCTTGCCCTTGGTGAGCGTCGTGCTTCTATCGTGAAGGACTATCTGGTCAGCCTCGGCGTCGACCCGTCCCGCGTTGACACGATCTCCTACGGTAAAGAGCGTCCAATCGCTGCTGGTTCCGACGAGCAGGCATGGGCCCTGAACCGTAACGGCTTCACGCAAATCGTTTCCGGCGCAAACAGCTAGGTTTCTGCCGCGAATAGCTTCACAAGATGCAGCCGGGTGCCTTATTTTGGCCCCGGCTGTTTTTGTATGTTCGCCCACAATCCTCCGGAGGCTTCCCCCATGTTCAAAGCGCCCGCTCTTGTCCTCGCCAGCTTTTGCCTGATTGTTGGTCCTGCCGCCGCTCAGCGCGCTGCACCCATAACGCAAGGGGTCACCAGCTCCGACCTGTCGCAACAGGTGGCGCAGGCCCGCCAGCAAAGCGCGCAGGTTCAGGTCGAGGTCAATGGATTGACCGGAGATGTGATGCAACTGACCGGGCGGGTGGAAACGCTTGAATTCCAGCTCCAGCAACTGCGCGAGCAAAACGAGAACCTGTCACGCGACAATGAAGCCCTCATCGACGAGGCCGATGATTTGCGAACGCAGCTGGAAAATCAGTCTGCAGATATTGCCTCCCTGAAATCCTATCTTTCAGCGGCGGGCATCATGCCCGAGGCCGACCCCATGCCGGGCAATGTCGGCGGAGAGTTCGGGACGATGCCGGAAATGGGCGCAGCGACTGACCAGAGCTTCAATTCTGGCCCACGCCGTCTTGATGCACCCGCCTCCATGGGTGAAACGACTTCAAATACCTCCGGCCCGACCCGCCTGACCATGGGCGGCGCAGCCGCTGCCGGCGAGTCTCTGCCGGAAGGTTCACTGGGCACGATTCCTGCCAGCGCCCTGCCGGGGGAAGCCGGACCGCTCTTCGCCCTTGCGAAATCCAAGCTGATCCAGTTCGACTATGCTGGTGCGGAAGAGGCCTTTCGCGCCTTCCTTGAGCGGTTCGGCGATGACCCGCAGGCTGGTGAGGCACACTACTGGCTGGGAGAGTCGCTCTATCAGCAAAAAGCGTATGCCGACAGCGGCGCAGCCTATACGACGATGATCCGGTCTTATCCCGACAATCCCCGCGCGCCGGATGCGCTGGTCAAGTTGGCGCGGGCCATGCGTCTGATCGGTGACAAGGAAAAGGCCTGTCTGGCCCTTGGTACGCTGCCGAGCCGCTATCCGAACGCTTCGGGTGTGACGCGGGATCTGGCTGCGGTTGAGCGAACCAAGTCCGGCTGTGACAACTAGACGACTTCCTGACACATGATGGATGCGTTTGATCGGCTCTGTGGCACCGCTTCAGGGCCGATTGGCATTGCGGTGTCCGGGGGCAGCGACTCGCTTGCCCTGCTCGTGCTTGCCCATGACTGGGCCGCGCGGGCTGGTCGTGACCTGATGGCGTTTACCGTAGATCATCGCCTGAGGCCTGAGGCCGCCGACGAGGCCCGCCACGTGGCAGGTATCTGCGCCCATCTGGGCATCGGGCACCAAACCCTCACATGGGAAACGCCTGTATCAAAACAGGCGCTGGCCCGGCGAGCGCGGCATGGCCTGATGGCCGCGGCACTTCGGGCGCGCGGAGGGGCGCGCCTGCTGCTAGGCCACACGTCTGACGATCAGTGCGAAACATTCCTGATGCGGGCCCGGCAGGGTTCGACCTGGTATGGCCTTGCTGGCATGCAACCGCGCGCCGTGTCGCCGGTTTGGCCCGAAGGGCAGGGGGTGATGATTGCCCGGCCGGTTCTCTCACATAGCCGCAGCGAATTGCGGACCTGCCTGACTTCGCGTGGAATCCTTTGGGTCGATGACCCATCCAATCGCAACCTGGCCTATGAGCGGGTGCGCGTACGGGCGCAGCTGGACGGCCATGCTGACCTGAAAGCGCGCATCCTTGCCTGTCAGGCGCGTCTGCAGGACGTGCGGCGGCTGGAAGAGCGTCTGATTGGGCGCTGGATGGCCGATTATGTTGCGTGGGATGGAGAAGGTCGCGCACGGCTGAATCTGTCCGGGCTACCGAGAGAGCGTCTGGAGCGCGCCCTCGGCCTGATGCTTCAAATCGTCGGCGGCAAGGAAACACCTCCAAGGCGGGATGCCGTGCAGCAACTGGCGGGTCGACTTTCAGGCAACGAGGCGTTTCAAGGTGCCACGCTGGGCGGCGTCCTGATCTACCGCAAGCAGGGTGATGTAGTCCTGTCGGCAGAGCCTGGAATAGCAGGTACGGCCGCCGATCCCGCACTGGCGCGCGACCGTTTTGACGCAATGCGAGCGCTCTATGTCGGCGATACGTGACAAAACAGCCATTTTAAGAGCTTTTGAGTCGTTTTCATGCGATAAGCCCCCTATCTTACGGGGTGAACACCGGAATTTGGAGCGAGACGAAAAATGAACGTCAGAAACTTGGCTATCTGGGGCGCAATTGCCCTCCTGGTCATCGGCATGGCCGTGGCCATGGGTGGAAACCCTCAGGCAGCACGTGCTGAAAAGGCCAAACTGTCTGTCATTTATGAACTGGTCGAGGATGGAAAAGTCGCGGATGCGACCCTCGGTGACCAGCGCATCATCGTCACCACCACCGACGGCCGGACCATGGTCAGCGAATTGCGGTCACTCGACATGACGACCCAGCAGTTTCTCGAAGAGAACCAGGTTCCCTTCACGGTGGATGCTGACAGCGGCCAGAATACGTTCGCGTCTCTGATCTTTTCCATCCTGCCAATCCTGCTGATCGTTGGCTTTGTCTTCTTCATGATGCGCCAGATGCAGTCTGGTGGAGGTCGTGGCGCGATGAGCTTCGGCAAGAGCCGCGCACGCCTCCTGACAGAAAAGCATGGCCGCGTGACGTTTGACGATGTTGCGGGCGTGGATGAAGCCAAGGAAGAACTGCAAGAGATCGTCGAGTTTTTGCAGGATCCGTCCAAATTCCAACGTCTTGGCGGTAAAATTCCGAAAGGCGCACTGCTGGTAGGCCCTCCGGGTACGGGTAAGACTTTGCTGGCACGGGCCGTGGCAGGCGAAGCAGGCGTGCCGTTCTTCACAATTTCCGGTTCGGACTTTGTCGAAATGTTTGTCGGTGTTGGCGCAAGCCGCGTCCGCGACATGTTCGAGCAGGCCAAGCGCTCGGCGCCTTGCATCATCTTCATTGACGAGATCGACGCGGTCGGCCGTTCACGCGGCGCTGGCCTCGGCGGCGGCAATGATGAGCGCGAGCAGACGCTCAACCAGTTGCTGGTTGAGATGGACGGTTTTGAAGCCAATGAGGGCATTATCCTGATTGCTGCGACCAACCGTCCTGACGTGCTGGATCCGGCATTGCTGCGTCCCGGTCGTTTCGACCGTCAGGTCACTGTCGGCAATCCTGACATCATCGGTCGTGAGAAAATCCTGCGCGTTCATATGCGCAATGTACCCTTGGCCAAGGATGTCGAGGCGCGGACGATTGCGCGCGGCACGCCGGGCTTTTCCGGGGCAGACCTTGCCAACCTCGTGAACGAGGCGGCCCTGCTGGCCGCCCGTCGCGGCAAGCGCGTTGTCGCCATGCAGGAATTCGAGGATGCCAAGGACAAGGTCCTGATGGGACCAGAGCGTCGCTCCATGGTGATGTCCGAAAAGGAAAAAGAACTGACAGCCTGGCACGAAGCTGGTCATGCCGTCGTGGCGCTGAAAGTGCCGGCTGCAGATCCCGTCCACAAAGCCACGATCATTCCGCGTGGTCGTGCGCTGGGTATGGTCATGCAGTTGCCGGAAGACGACAAGCTGTCCATGTCCAAGATCGAGATGACTTCGCGTCTCGCGATCATGATGGGCGGGCGCGTGGCCGAAGAGCTGAAATTCGGCGAAGACAATGTCACCGCTGGTGCAGCCTCTGACATTCAGCAGGCGACACGCCTTGCACGCGCCATGGTCACCCGCTGGGGCTTTGCCGACGCGGTCGGCCCAGTTGATTATGGCGATGACCAGGGCGACGTTTTCCTCGGCCAGCAGCTGATGCAATCCTCGCATGTCTCGGAAGAGACCTCGCGGAAGATTGAGGAAGAAGTACGTACGCTGATCCAGACCGGCATGGATGATGCTCGCCGGATCATGACCGAGTGCCGGAAGGATTGGGAGGCGATTGCAACCGGTCTTCTGGAGTATGAAACCCTGACGGGTGACGAGATTTCGGCTTTGCTCAAAGGCAATCCACCATCGCGTCCTGATTTGGGCGATGATGACACGACGCCGGGCTCGGCGGTGCCGGTGATTGGCAAACGCCGCAAGCCCAAGGGCGATGGCGGCCTTGGCGATCCGGAGCCTAATCCGGCCTGATCGCTGGGGTCCCAGCAAAAAGTTTGAAAAGCGCGGTCAGTTCGGCCGCGCTTTTTTGCTTTTATACAATGGCTTGCCTTTCGCCTGCTGAACACTACCGTTATCCAACGAGTCAGGAACGTTCTTCTTGTCGACGGGTTCTGCCATTGCGCGCGCCTGTTCGCGGGCCTTGCGCGACGAGAAACAAAGCGGAGGTTGGCAGGCTTCATGTGCAATGCGCCCCTTCACGTGTCGCTCGACACTGGACACGACATCCTGTTGAGGCCCGTCGGCCTGGATGACGAGCCACGCTTCCAGCAAATATTCCGATCCATGTCGCCGGAGTCGCGCTATTTGCGCTTTTTCAGCGGTGCCAATCCTGTGCCCGATGCGGTTGTCCACAGTCTCGCAAATGCGGATGGCAAGGCTCATATTGCATGGGGCATTCTCGACACCAGCGAAGACGACACACCACTCATGGCAGCGGCCCATGCCATTCGCGCAGAGCCGGACAGCAAGCGTGCCGAACTCGCGCTTGGTGTACTGGACCAGTACCAGGCGCATGGCCTGTCCCGCCTGTTGATTGCGTCGGTGGCGCTATCCTGCCGCGCGCAGGGCATCACCACGCTGGAGGCTGAAACCCTGCCAGAAAATCGAAAGGCCAACAGCCTCTTCAAGGCGCTCGGGGGCAAGGTAATTCGACCGTTGCCGCCGACGACGGTGTGGGAATTCGAAGTGGATGACCTGATCGACCAACTCAAGCATATGGAAAAGCCGGAGGGCTTGCGAGCCGTGTTCAGCACAAACGGGTAAGTGCTTGCCTCACAGATAGTTCATGGCAAGTTCAAGGGCCCGGCAGACGATGTAGATGACGAGGGCGAAAATCCAACGCCAGGCACCGACTGGTTGGGTCAGGTATTGAAGACTGTCGACACGGTCCCAAAATACATGACCATCTTCGCTCAGCGTTCGGGCGCATATGATATGGGTGATCAGGCTGATCAATGGAATACCGAGCCCCATGCCGGCAAGCATCGCCAGGGCTGAACGCTTCAGGCTGGACCGGAAGGACAGCCGGCTTCCAATAATGTTCCGTATTCTGATGCCCATCAGGGCCTTGCCGGGCGTATTTCCCAATTGGGAAACGCAGAATGCCTCAAGCACAGTGAAGGTCAGTGCGTGAAGCACGAGAAAGACGCCCACGAAGATATAGCCGTCGAAGAAAGCCTCATCCATCGGCCATGCCAGCAGGGTCGCCACAAAGCCGTAGATGAAGATAAGCCCCATCATGATCGCGAAAGAGGGGATCAGGCAGAGGTAGAAATCGATCCATTTGGCCAGGAAGCGAGCCCAGATGCGGGGTTTGTGCTCGGCTGCCAGGTCAATGCGGGGGCGCTCACCCTCCGGCGCCTCGCCAAAGACATCAATGTCAGGTGAAGTCGACATATAAAAAAGCCCCCATCCGGATCAACCCGGGATGGAGGCTAATTTGGATTCGCGGATCAGGAAACCCGTTCGACCATCATGTGCTTGATCTTGGCAATCGCCTTGGCCGGATTCAGGCCTTTCGGGCAGACCTGTGCACAGTTCATGATCGTGTGGCAACGATACAGCTTGAACGGGTCCTCAAGGTCGTCGAGGCGCTCGCCGGTTGCTTCATCGCGGCTGTCGATCAGCCAGCGATAGGCCTGCAACAGGGCCGCTGGCCCCAGATACTTGTCGCCATTCCACCAGTAGGACGGGCAGGAGGTCGTGCAGGAGGCACAGAGGATACATTCGTAAAGGCCGTTCAGTTCTTCACGGTCTTCCTCGGATTGCTTCCATTCCTTTTCGGGGTCTGGCGTAACCGTCTTCAGGTATGGCTGCACATAGGCGTGCTGGGCATAGAAGCTGGTCAGGTCCGGGATCAGGTCTTTTACCACCGGCTGCGAGGGCAGGGGCGCAATCGTGATGACGCCGCCCGGCAGTTCGTCGAAGCCCTTGGTGCAGGCAATCGTGTTCTGGCCGGCAATATTCATGGCGCAGGAGCCGCAGACGCCTTCACGGCAGGAGCGGCGGAATGCCAGCGTCGGGTCGACATTGTTCTTGATGTAGAACAACACGTCCAGGATCATTGTGCCGGCGCGATCCATGTCCACCCAATAAGTGTCCCAGCGTGGATTACCGCCCTCTTCCGGGCTGTAGCGATAAATCCGGAACTGGCGGAGATTGGTCGCGCCTTGCGGCTTCGGCCAGGTCTTGCCCTTTTTGGGCGCGGAGCCTTTGGGGAGAGTAAGTTGAACCATGTCGTGCTCGCCTTGATATCCTAGTAAACCCGGGCCTTGGGCTCGATGTAGCTGATTTCGTTCGAAAGCGTGTAATTGTGCACTTCGCGATAGTCGATCGTGACCTTGCCGGCCTCATCGCACCAGGCGAGCGTGTGTTTCATCCACATTTCGTCATTACGCTCCGAGAAGTCTTCGCGGGCGTGCGCGCCGCGGCTTTCCTGACGGTTGGCCGCAGAGTTCACGGTGACAGCAGCCTGCGCGATCAGATTGTCGAACTCGAGGGCTTCAACAAGATCCGTATTCCAGACCATGCCGCGGTCTTTCACGTCGATCCCGGGCGCTTTCTTGTAGACTTCCTCGATGGCATCGACGCCGTCCTTCAGGACATCGCCGGTGCGGAAGACGGCGCAATTGTTCTGCATGCCCTTTTGCATTTCGAGGCGGAGGGCAGCGACAGGTTGGTCGCCCGTTGCGTTGCGCAGGCGGTCAAGGCGCGCGAGGTGGCTGTCGGTGGCGCCCTTCGGCAATTCCGGCTGGGTTGCGCCCGCTTCCGTGGTGGCGCCACAGCGCTGGCCGGCTGCGCGACCGAAGACGACAAGATCGATCAGCGAGTTGGAGCCGAGACGGTTGGCGCCGTGTACGGAGACACAGGCCGCTTCGCCGACGGCCATCAGACCGGGCACGACCGAATCCGGGTCTCCATTCTTCTTGGTCAGTACTTCGCCATGATAATTGGTCGGGATGCCGCCCATATTGTAGTGAACGGTCGGAAGCACCGGGATCGGCTCTTTCGTGACGTCCACGCCAGCAAAGATTTTCGCCGTCTCGGAGATGCCCGGCAGGCGGGCCGCCAGGACTTCTGCGCCGAGATGCTCGAGATGGAGGTGGATATGATCCTTCTCCGCGCCGACACCGCGGCCCTCGCGGATTTCCATGGTCATGGCACGGGAGACCACGTCGCGAGACGCGAGGTCTTTTGCTGACGGAGCATAGCGCTCCATGAAGCGCTCACCTTCGGAATTGGTCAGGTAACCGCCTTCGCCGCGCGAACCTTCAGTGATCAGGCAGCCGGAGCCGTAGATACCGGTCGGGTGGAACTGGACGAATTCCATGTCCTGCAATGGCAGGCCGGCGCGGAGCACCATGGCATTGCCGTCACCCGTACAGGTGTGAGCCGAGGTACAGGAGAAGAAGGCGCGGCCATACCCGCCGGTCGCAAGCACGACTTTCTGCGCGCGGAAGCGGTGCAGCGTGCCGTCATCGAGTTTCCACGCGGTGACACCGCGGCAAGCGCCTTCCTCATCCATGATGAGGTCGAGCGCGAAATATTCGATGAAGAATTCGGTCTCTTCCTTGACGCACTGACCATACAGTGTGTGCAGCATGGCGTGACCGGTACGGTCAGCCGCAGCACATGTCCGCTGAACAGGGCCCTGACCAAAATCACGTGTCATGCCGCCGAATGCGCGCTGGTAGATCTTGCCTTCCTCTGTTCGCGAGAAGGGCATGCCCCAATGCTCAAGTTCGTAAACCGCCGCAGGCGCTTCACGGCAAAGATATTCGATGGCGTCCTGATCGCCGAGCCAGTCTGACCCTTTGACCGTGTCGTACATATGCCAGCGCCAGTCATCCTCGCCCATATTTCCAAGCGAGGCGGCAATGCCACCTTGTGCAGCCACCGTGTGGGAGCGCGTCGGGAAGACTTTGGAGATACAGGCCGTTTTCAGGCCTGCCTGTGCGGCGCCCAAAGCTGCGCGGAGGCCAGAGCCGCCGGCGCCAACAACCACGACATCATATGTATGGTCGGTCCAGGTATAATTGCTCATCTTATGTTTCTCCCGCGAGGCTAGACGCCCGCGCCAATCCAGATTTTGAGAACCGACAGGGCCACCGTCACGAACAGCGCGATGCACGCAAAGCTGTTCAGGATGAGCAGGGCCGACTTGGTTCCTGTCTTCGCGATATAGTCCTCGATCACCACTTGCATACCAATGCGCATGTGAAAGAACGCCGCGCCGGCAGTCAGGATCAGCAGGATGGCGTTCCAGGGCTTGGCGGCCCATGCCTGAGCGTCAACGATATTGCCGCTCATCGCGTTGATGATGGAGTAGACGAACCACGGTACGAGGAAGATCAGCGCAATCGCGGAGACGCGCTGACGAATATGGGTTTCGGTGCCGGACTTGGCCGAGCCGAGGCCACGAGCCATTTTGGCTGGCGTAATGAAATCGTGTGAAGACATGTCCGTCGCCCCCTAAAGCCAAGTCGTTGCGGCGAAGATGGCCGCAGCGCCAATAACGGCGAAAAGATAGATAAACACCGACACGGTGCTGGCTGTTTTGGGGTCAAATCCGATATGCGGCCCATCCCAGAGCAGGTGACGGATGCCATTCGCGAAATGATAGAGTACCGCGACAGCCCACAGGAACAGGATGACCTGACCATACCAGGCTGAGATGACGCTTTCGATCACACTATACCATTCGGCATTGGTTGCGAGCGCGACGATCCAGGCGGTGATAAGGAAGCTTCCGAAATACAGGGCTGTGCCGGTAATTCGATGGGTGATGGACGCGGCCATCGTAATGTGGAAACGCCAGATCTGGAGATGTGGCGACAATGGGCGAGGATCTGCCCGGGAAGTGCTTGCCATGAGGGATGACCTTGCTTGCCTGCAATGAACGCTTTGGCTTGGGTTCTAGGTTTCTCTATGGTCCTGTCAACGCCACAGGGCTAGGGAGCGACAATATGAAACCTTTTCTTTTTGCACTTGCCGCAGGGGCGCTCACAGCTGTGCTGGCACAGGGAGCTGCTGCAGATCCGCTCGACGCGCTGATTCCAGCCTATGAGTCTTATGTGGACGCCGTCAGTCCTGAAGATGCAGCACGGGAAGAGAATCGCGCGCCAGATCGCTGGGCGGATGTTCGGCCGGCCTCTATTGCGGCCCAAACGGACGCCGCGCGGGCCCTTCTGAAAGATGTGCAAAAAGCTGAAACCGAACATGTCATCGATCAGGCGATCCTGATTCGCCTGTTGAAATCGGACATCAACTGGGCGGAGACTGATTCGGCCCGCATCCCGTTCACGGGTGACTGGGGTTTTCAGGCCGAACCTGTCTTTGCCGCGATGCGGACAGATATCGACAGCGTGGAATCCGCCGAGGCCTGGATTGCACGCCTGAACGACGTGCCACGCTATTTCGCCGAGAATATCGAGAATATGAGGCGCGGGATCGAAACCGGGTGGACCGCCAACCGGGATCCCCTTGAAACCGTGATCGACCAGATCCGGGAACAGATCATGGACGATGCGTCTGAAAGCGGCCTGTACGCGCCGTTCAAGGCTCTGCCGGAAGACATCGACCCCGAAATCGCTGCGCGTCTCAGGGCGGAAGGCCTTCGGGCGACCGCTCGTGCCATTTCCGCCTATCTGGATGTCCTGCGCTTCCTTGAAATCGAGTATCGGCCGTATCTGCGTCAGGGTGCAGGAATCGCAGATCTCGAGAATGGACGCGAGGTTTATGCTGCGGCGGTTGAGCACTACACGGCCGGGGCAGGCTACAGTCCGGAAGAGATCCATCTTCTTGGCCAGTCGGAAGTCGCGCGGATCCGGTCCGAGATGGAACAAATCATCGCAGAAATCGGCTTTGAAGGCAGCTTTGAGGACTTCCTGACCTATCTGAGGACTGATCCGCAATTCTATGCCCAGTCTGCCGATGAGTTGATGGAGGCTGCCGAAGAAATCTCCTCACGCTTGCGCGCCAGTTTGCCGGACTATTTCGGGACGCTTCCGGAGCTGGAATTTGAGGTCCAGCCTGTGCCAGATTCGATCGCGCCGGGCTATACGACCGGCCGTTATGTATCGGGCGATCCGGAGGAGGGTCGCCTCGGTATTTACCTTGTGAATACCTATGCCCTCGACCAAAGACCCCTTTATGAATTGCCCGCCTTGTCTGCGCACGAGGCCGTTCCCGGCCATCATCTTCAGATTGCGCTGGCCCAGGAAATGTCGGACCAGCCGGACTTCCGGAAGAACTATTATGCGACAGCCTTCGGTGAAGGCTGGGGGCTATACGCTGAGCGGATTGCGGGTGAAGCGGGCATTTATCGCACACCTTATGAGCGCTTTGGCGCTCTATCCTATGAGATGTGGCGGGCTTGCCGGCTTGTCGCGGATACGGGCCTGCACTGGTATGGCTGGACACGGTCACAAGCCGAAGCGTGTTTCATTGAGAATTCCGCGCTCGCCCCGCTGAACATCCAGACGGAGGTGACACGCTATATCGGCTGGCCGGGGCAGGCAGTTGCCTACAAGGTGGGCGAGCTCAAATTCCGGGAGCTGCGGGCCAAGGCGGAACTTGAACTGGGTGAGGATTTCGATCTACGCGCATTTCATGATGCGGCGCTTGCAGAAGGCGCTGTACCCCTCGATGTGCTGGATGTGCGCATTGATGACTGGATTGATACCCAACAAATCAGTCCCTCGGCTCCCAACGTCTTGCCAAACTGAGCCTTCATGAAACTCACCATTATCGAGACCGGGCTCGTGCCTGAACCCATTCGGGCGGATTTTGCGGATTATCCGGAGATGTTCCGGAACCTGATATCTGCCGCAGACCCGGATATCGAGTATGAAACCGTGTCCGTCATTCAGGGAGAGCCTTTACCTGATATCGCCGGGCTGGAGGCGATCCTCATCACAGGCTCTCCTGCGGGCGTGTATGATGACTATGACTGGATCGCGCCGCTGATGCAGTTCATCCGGGATGCGGCCTCAGCCAGCGTGCCACAGGTCGGTATCTGTTTCGGTCATCAGGTCATGGCAGAAGCATTGGGCGGAAAGGTCATCAAATCTCCCAAGGGTTGGGGGATCGGTCGGCATTCCTATGATGTGAAAGCATGTCCCGACTGGATGGGGGGCGATTGCCCGGCAACGATTTCCGTGCCGGTCAGCCATCAGGATCAGGTCGTTGAATTGCCGCCGGGTGCCAGCGTGCTGGCGCGGTCAGATTTCACGCCTTTTGCGGCGATAGAGTATGGCAAGACGCCCGCGATATCCTTCCAGTGCCACCCGGAGTTTGATGCTGACTATTCGGCCGCGCTCTACACGATCCGAAAGGGTCGTCCGCTGGCCGCAAACGCTGTCGACATGGCGATCGGGTCGCTGGAACAACCGCTCGACAATCAGCGTTTGGGAAGCTGGATCGCCCGGTTCCTGACTCAGTCCTGAGCGGGGGCAGGGGGAATCCGCCCTTGAAACTCGCAGGTTTCCCCTGTGGCGCGAAACCTGCATACTCTTTGTCGAAGTGACACATTCGTGTTGTAGGGACGCACAAAATCTTCGGAGACGTACGCATATGATGCCCAAACCGCTGGCTGACATTAAGCCAAACACGCTGGAATTCGAGATTCTGCCGCTGGTGAAGCCAACAGGCTTTCGCGAATATGATGCGCGTTGGTGGTTCAACGGAATCGGTAAGGAGAAGGCACCGGAACTGAATTTCACCGGTGTTCAGGCGCTGGGCCTCGGCATGGCAACGCTGTTCCATGAATTGGGGGTCGAGCCCAAAGTGGTGACCGGGCATGATTTCCGCTCGATCAGTCAGCCGATCAAGAACGCGCTCATCCTCGGCATGGTGCAAGGCGGCTGTGAAGTACTGGATGTGGGCCTCGCGCTTTCGCCAATGGTCTATTGGGCACAGTTCGAGCTGGATGCAGCCTGCTGTGCCATGGTGACAGCGAGCCACAACGAAAATGGCTGGACCGGGGTCAAGATGGGGGCCGACAAGCCGCTAACATTCGGACCAGTTGAGATGGGCCGCCTGAAAGAGATCGTCATGGGAGGCGAGTTTCAGCCCCGCGCGGGCGGCGGTCATTTCCGGGTCGATGATTTGCGGGACAAGTATATCAAGGCAGTCGTTGGCGATACGAAGCTTAGTCGTCCGATCAAGGTGATTGCGGCGTGTGGCAATGGCACTGCGGGCGCGTTTGCGCCGGATGCGTTGCGTATGATGGGCGCAGAAGTTGTCGAGATGGACTGCAACCTCGACAACACGTTCCCGAAATATAATCCCAACCCGGAAGATGCAGAAATGCTGCATGAAATGTCGAAGGCCGTGAAAGATCTTGGCGCAGATGTCGCGCTCGGTTTTGATGGTGATGGCGACCGCTGTGGTGTTGTGGACAATACAGGCGAGGAAATCTTCGCGGACAAGATCGGCCTGATGTTGGCGCGCGATTTGTCGAAACTCTACAAGGACGCGACTTTCGTCGTCGATGTGAAGTCAACAGGCCTCTACAAGACCGATCCTGTGCTGAAGGAAAATGGTGCGACGGTCGATTACTACAAGACCGGCCATTCCTACATCAAGCGCCGCACCAATGAGTTGGGCGCGCTGGCAGGTTTTGAAAAGTCCGGTCACTTCTTCTTCCAGCCTCCAATTGGGCTTGGTTATGATGATGGGCTGGTTGCGGCGAAGGCCATTCTCGAAATGCTGGATCGCAATCCGAGCAAGACAATGGCCGATATGAAGGGGGAGCTGGGCGTTGCCTATACTTCACTCACCATGTCACCGCATTGCGATGATGAAACCAAATATGGCGTCGTCGACAAGATGGTCGCAGAATATGAAGGCCTGAATGGCACCGAAATTCTTGGTCGGAAAGTCATTGATGTGAATACTGTCAATGGTGCCCGCGTGACACTGGAAGACGGGTCCTGGGTTCTTATACGTGCGTCCTCCAACAAGCCGGAACTGGTTGTGGTGGTTGAATCCATGACGAGCGCCGATGATATGCGCGATCTCTTCCACAAGGAAATCAAGCCGCGCCTCGGCAAGCACCCGGAAGTCGGAGCATATAATCAGGAAATCTGATCCCTTTCTGCCAAGGGAAACTCTTTAGAACATGATCAGGCCTGTATCGCCCGGAGCGGGCCTGATCCATTTTAACCGGGCAGAATGTCTCGCAGCATCCCGCGTGGGCCGGGTGTGAAGTGCCCTCTGGTGAACTGGCCAGAATGGCACACTCAGCCCCTTGACCAACTGGCATAAAAATCGCACCCCCTGCCGCGAAGACACTAGTATCTTGTGAGGATTTTTCATGCGCGTTGCGATGATTGGAACGGGCTATGTCGGCCTTGTCAGCGGAGCCTGTTTTGCCGATTTTGGGCACGTTGTAACATGCGTCGACAAGGATGCATCCAAGATTGAAAAGCTGGAAGCCGGCATCATGCCGATTTTCGAGCCCGGGCTCGACAGCCTGGTTGAGAAGAACGTCAAGGAAGAGCGCCTGTTCTTCACGACCGAAGCCAAGGATGCGATCCGCGATGCCGACGCCGTCTTCATTGCGGTCGGCACGCCCTCACGGCGCGGCGATGGACATGCGGACCTGTCCTATGTCTACGCGGCGGCTGAAGAGATCGCCGAACTCATGGATGGCTTCACCGTGATCGTCACCAAATCGACTGTTCCGGTCGGCACGGGCGACGAAGTTGAGGAAATCATCCGCAAGAAGCGCCCTGATGGCGAATTTGCTGTCGTCTCCAATCCTGAATTCCTGCGTGAAGGCGCGGCGATCAAGGACTTCAAGATTCCCGACCGTGTGGTTGTTGGAACCGATGATGACCGTGCCCGTGAAGTCATGCAGGAACTCTATCGTCCACTCTTCCTGAATGAGACGCCGATTCTGTTTACGGCCCGGCGTACATCTGAACTGATCAAATACGCCGCCAACGCCTTCCTCGCTGTGAAGATCACCTTCATCAATGAGATGGCGGATCTCTGCGAAAAAGTCGGCGCGAACGTTCAGGAGGTCTCTCGCGGCATTGGCCTGGATGGTCGAATTGGCAAGAAATTCCTGAATGCCGGTCCCGGCTATGGGGGGTCCTGTTTCCCGAAAGACACGCTGGCGCTGACCAAGACGGCCAATGACCATAATTCTCCCGTTCGCATCGTCGATACGGTGGTTGAGGTGAACGCGGCGCGCAAGAAGGCAATGGCTGAAAAGGTCATTGCGGCCATGGGCGGCGACGTGAAAGGCAAGACAATTGGTGTGCTGGGCCTCGCGTTCAAACAAAACACGGATGACATGCGCGACGCGCCAAGCCTGGATATCATTCCGGCTCTGCAAGCGGCCGGCGCCAAGATCCGGGCCTATGATCCGGAAGCTATGGATGAAGCAGCGCATCTGCTGAGCGATATCGAATTCGCAAAGAGCGCGTATGACGCCGTTCAGGATGCCGACGCGATGGTGATTATCACCGAATGGGACCAATTCCGCGCATTGGATTTTGAAAGAATCAAGGAAGCCCTCAGCACAAACATTGTGGTAGACCTCCGGAACATCTATTCACCGGACGACATGGCGGCTCGTGGTTTCAAGTATACATCCATCGGTCGCCCGTCTATCTGAGGCGCTTAGGCAAACAGGATCCTGAACATGAAATTCTTCGTAGATACCGCAGACACTGGCGATATTGCTGAACTGGCGGCGACCGGACTGATTGACGGGGTTACCACCAACCCGTCACTCATCGCGAAGTCGGGCCGCCCATTCGCGGATGTCGTCAAGGAAATCTGCGAGATCGTACCCGGCCCGGTCAGCGCGGAAGTTGTTGCGACCGACTATGACGGGATGATCTCTGAAGGCCGTAAACTGGCGAAGATCGCTGACAACGTTGCCGTAAAGCTTCCGCTGACGCTGGAAGGCCTGAAGGCCTGCCGGACGCTGTCGGATGACGGCACGATGGTCAACGTCACGCTTTGCTTCTCGGCCAATCAGGCGCTGTTGGCGGCCAAAGCCGGCGCAACATTCATCTCGCCTTTCATCGGACGTCTCGACGACATCAATGTCGACGGCATGGAGCTGATCACTGATATTCGCCAGATCTATGACAATTACCTGTTCGATACGGAAATTCTTGCTGCGTCGATCCGGACAGCCAATCACGTCAAACTGTCGGCACTGGCTGGCGCAGATGTGGCGACCATGCCGCCATCTGTTATCAAGGGCCTCGTCAAGCATCCGTTGACCGACAAGGGTCTGGAAACCTTCCTGGCTGACGCAGCGAAGGCCGGCATTAAGGTCTGATCGACATGGCAATGCCAGACGGCCCTCAGGGCCGCGTCCTCATCATCGCCGGATCTGATTCCGGCGGTGGTGCGGGTATTCAGGCTGATATCAAGGCAGTCACCATGCTTGGCGGTTTTGCGATGACCGCCATCACCGCCATCACAGCGCAAGATACGCGCGGCGTACATGGCGTGTGGCCAGTGCCCCTTGAGAGCGTGATCGGGCAGATGCGGGTCACGCTTGCTGACATCGGCGCCGACGCAATCAAGACTGGTATGCTGGGGTCCGCCCCTTTGGTCGAGGCGGTCGCGGAACTGTTGTCGGAGCGTGCTCAATTGGTCCCGCGTGTCATCGACCCTGTCATGGTGGCGACATCGGGTGATCGGTTGGTTGACGCAAAGGCGGTGGAGGCGATCCGGTCCGAACTTGTCCCGAACGCGCGCCTTGTAACGCCCAACGCCCCCGAGGCGGAAGTATTGACCGGGAAGGCGGTGGACTCGGTCAGTGGCCAGCGCCGTGCGGCCGAGGCTCTGCTGGAGCTTGGTGCGAATGGCGCGCTGGTCAAAGGCGGGCATATTGGCGGAGATGTCATCACGGATGTGTTGCAGACGACGACGGGCGAATGGGTGTTTGAAAGCCGCAGGATCGAGACGAGTTCGACCCATGGAACGGGTTGCACACTGGCGTCGGCCATTGCCGCGCTTCTGGCACAAGGAAAAAGTGTTCCGGACTCGGTTGAACAGGCCCGGGAATACTTGCTGAAAGCGATTCGCGCGGCCAAGGGGTTCGGGACCGGCCATGGTCCGGTTCATCATGGTTGGGTACTTGACGAGGAATAGACCGCCTCAACGACCGTTCAGAAATCATCGTTTTTCCAAGTACGCGTCCCGTGGCATTCAGTCGTCCTGATTGGAGACTCTGTCATGCCGACTTTGCCGTTCTACCAAATTGACGCCTTTGCTTCAAAGCCATTCGAAGGCAACCAGGCGTGCATCATGCCGCTGGAGACATTCTTGCCGGATGAAACCCTGCAGGCGATTGCGGCAGAAAACAACGTCGCCGAGACGGCCTATATCGTTCCGGCGGGGGAGGGAGTGTGGACGCTTCGCTGGTTTACGCCGTCGGTTGAGGTTCCCCTTTGCGGTCACGCCACTCTTGGAACTGCACATGTGCTGTACCAGGAGCTTGGGTACACCGGTGAGGCAATTGCGTTCGACACGATGAAGTCCGGCCGCCTGCATGTTCGGCGTTTGAAAGATGGACGATTGGAAATGGACTTTCCATCGGCCCCCATTCAAGAAATTCCGGTAACGGATGAGGTAGCGGATGCGCTTGGCACGCGCCCTGTTCAGGCATGGGGCGGCATGTTCTATGCGGCTCGGTTTGAAACACCGGAGGACGTACGTGCGCTCAAACCGAACCTGAAGGCGCTAAAGGATCTTGGCGCGCCGGGTGAAGGCTGGGATCGTGGGAATTTCGGGTGCTTTGCCGCTGGCGGGGATGGTGTCGCCGTCACCAGCCGCTTCTTCGCGCCGGGAAGCGGAATCGATGAAGACCCTGCAACAGGTAGTTGGCATACGATGCTGGCGCGGGTCATGAGCGAGCGATTTGGTCTGGACGAGATGTCTTGCTACCAAGCCTATCCGGGCCGGGGCGCAAAGATCGATACGCGTCTTGAAGGCGATCGCGCCAAGCTTGTCGGTCGTGCAGTAACAGTGATCGAGGGCAGCTTCCGTCTCTGAATCCTTATTCACTGCCCCAAGGCGCAGGAGGTGGCGCAACGGGTTGTGAAGTATCGAACTCGATTCGGAAAAAGCGTTTCGGGCGCTTCATCTCATAAGCGAACAAATTGTCTGACGGACGCACCTCGATCGCCCAGGTGTTGTCTTTGGACTGAGGAATACCTTCAGAATCGAACAGGGCTTTCGTGGCGTCATCCGCCGGAAAGGCCATTCGGCTGGCGCTGGCTTGGTCATTACCTGCGCCGCCATACCATGTGATTGCATCGGGGCTGCCATCCTCATGCGTGTGCGCATGGTGCAAGGCCAGGTGGGGTCCATCATTGTGGAGTACCCAGACACGGGAGCGGTCATCGCCGACATGAAGCGGAATACGGACTTCCTGTGGAGAACAATCCCGAACATGCATAACAATACGCTCTGTGCGCCACTCATCATCTTCCGAATCGTCACTAACAATCTTGCCTTCAAATGCCTGCCCGCACAGGGTCGTCAATCGAGACATGAATTCTGCGTCCGAATCCTGTTTTGCTGGCTGGCCGCAGGCGGCTGCCAGAGCCAGAACGACAAGGCTTGCGAGTAGGGGACGCTTCATCTTGGACCTTTCTCTAGTGGCGGAAGTGGCGCATGCCAGTAAAGACCATGGCGAGGCCAGCCTCGTCGGCGGCGGCGATGACTTCATCGTCGCGGATCGAACCGCCCGGCTGAATGACGGCTGTTGCGCCCGCTGAAGCGGCCTGAAGCAGCCCGTCTGGGAACGGAAAGAATGCGTCGGATGCGGCAACGCACCCTTTGGTCTTTGGCTCAGGCCAGCCTGCGATGTCTGCGGCGTCCTCTGCTTTGCGCGCGGCAATGCGTGCGGAGTCAATCCGGCTCATCTGTCCTGCGCCAATGCCCACAGTTGCACCGTCTTTGGCGTAGATGATGGTGTTGGACTTCACATGCTTGGCGACGCGCCAGGCGAACAGCATGTCATTCAATTCCTGCTCGGTTGGGACTTTCTTGGTCACGACCTTCAGGTCTGCCTTGCCGATGCGGCCAAAGTCACGATCCTGCATCAGAAAGCCACCGGAGACCGTCTTGACGAACCGGCCAGCCGAAGCGGGGTCCGGCAGGCCTTCCGTAATCAGGAGGCGGAGGTTTTTCTTTTTGGCAAACACTGCTTCAGCGGCTGCATCTGCTCCCGGTGCTATGACGACTTCTGTGAAGACCTGGGAAATTTCCTGAGCGGTTGCTTCGTCCAGCGGGCGGTTCAGTGCGACGATCCCGCCAAAGGCAGAAGTCGAGTCACATGCCAGTGCCGAACGATAGGCTTCGATGATGCTCCGGCCTTGCGCAACGCCGCATGGATTGGCGTGCTTGATTATGGCGACCGCAGGGATCTCATCACCCAGTTCGCCAATCAGTTCATAGGCGGCATCTGTGTCATTGATGTTGTTGTAGGACAGTTCCTTGCCTTGCAGCTGTTTTGCAGTTGCCACGCCGGGACGTTTCTCGCCGGTCACGTAGAAGGCGGCATTCTGGTGCGGGTTTTCGCCATAGCGCAGCGATTGCTGAAGCTTGCCCCCAAGGCTGGCCCAGTCTGGAGCGGTCTCGCCAAGTTGGTCTGCATACCAATTGGAAATTGCGGAATCATAGGCCGCTGTGCGGGCATAAGTTTTCGCGGCCAACTTGCGGCAGAGGCTGACGCTGACATGGCCATCATTTGTCTCCATTTCAGCAAGCACTGCGTCGACATCAAAGCCATCGGTGCAGACGGCGACGAAGGCACCATTTTTTGCCGCCGCACGCAGCATAGCCGGACCACCGATATCGATGTTCTCGATGCAAGTGTCGAAGTCTGCGCCAGAGGCAACCGTCGCCTCAAACGGATAGAGATTTACATAAATCAGGTCGATCGCGCCAATGCCGTGTGTTTCGGCATCTTTCACGTGGGAGGGATTGTCGCGCAGATAGAGCAGACCGCCATGCACCGCCGGGTGAAGCGTCTTGACCCGGCCGTCCATCATTTCCGGAAAGCCTGTCAGGTCGGCAACATCTTTCACATCCAAGCCGGCTTCTTTCAGAAGTTTCGATGTGCCGCCGGTGGAGACCAGTTCGACCCCCTTGGCGGCAAGCTTTTGAGCTTGTTCCACCAGTCCGGTCTTGTCGGACACGGAAAGCAGGGCGCGGCGAATGCGAACGGGAGCTCCGCGGGTGGCGGCATCTGTCATGTTGAGAATTCCTTTGGCGCAGGCTGAATGCTTGTGCCGCGGGGCGTATCATGACCGCGGCGTGGGTCAAGCGCTCCAGCGTCGCGCCTTTTCGGCTCGCTCGCTGGCATATTCCGGAACGAGAACGCCCAACAGGCGGAGGGCTTCAGAGCGTTCGCGCCGGGATGCCGCCTCAATCAACTCCCCGAGCCGCTTTTCAAAAAGCTCGGAAGGCGCATGCAGGTTTTCGACCTGCCAGATGCCGTCCACTTTGGTGGAGACCACGGCTTCATGCTCATAGGTCAGCACCTCATGCATCTTTTCGCCATCGCGCAGGCCGGTCGTGGTGATCTTGATGTCGACCCCTGGAACCAGGCCCTTCATACGGATCATGGTTTCGGCCAATTGCAGGATCGGCATGGGTTCGCCCATATCCAGTACGTATAGGCCGGTTTCTGATGTGCGATCCTGAAGTGCGGCCGATTGAAGGACGAGCGAAGAGGCTTCCTCGACGGTCATGAAGTATCGCGTCACGCCGGGATCAGTCAGAGTGACGGGGCCGCCCGCCGCGATCTGGCGCTCGAACAAGGGAACCACTGATCCTGATGAGCCAAGGACATTTCCGAAGCGAACAATAGAGGCGGCCATGCCGGTTTGCGCTGCAACCCGAGATACGGCCATCTCGGCCAGGCGTTTGGTGGCGCCCATGACATTGTCCGGATCGACCGCTTTGTCCGTGGAGATAAAGACAAAGCTCTTCGCGCCGACAGCCGCCGCGGCTTTGGCCGCGTTCACTGCGCCCGACACATTGGTCAGGATGGCTTCGCAAATGTTACGTTCCATCAAGGGAACATGCTTCAGCGCCGCCGCGTGGATGACGACATCCGGCTTTGCGCGCGTGAACACGTCGCGGACACGGTTCATATCGCGAACATCGCCCAGTCGGGCCGTGTGCCGGTTGGGGGGCAGGATGCCCGCCAATTCCATGTCGATTGAGTAGAGATTGAATTCTGAGGCATCGAACACGGTAATCGACGCGGGTTCGAGCCGAGCAACTTGGCGTGTAAGCTCCGAGCCGATCGTTCCGCCACCACCTGACACCAGGACGTTCGCATTGCTCACAAGAGCGCGGACCGGCTCAATGCAGAGATGGCGTTCCGGGCGCGACAGCAAGTCGGACGGGCGAACGGGCTCCAGCACTTGGGCTGTTTCATCCCGATTCAGCGCCATGATTTCGGCGCCATGGTTAGAAGCGGTCTCAAGTACGCGGATCGTCGTCTCGCGTTTACGCGCAGCGCCCGTCACAGCCACCCATGGCGTTTGTTTGTAGCGCACCGTCAACACTTCAATCAGGTCACCCAATTCGTCGAGAGAGCCAAGAATCGGAATGCCGCGAATGGCGCGGCCGGGCTCGGTCGCCTCCACGTCGACCAGACCGAGCAGACGAATCTTGCTGCTCTGGGCCGATGACTGGATGCGGCGAATGACCTGAACACAGCTCTGCGAATCACCAACGAGAAGAACCGGCTGACCGTTCTTGGCGACCGGGCTGAAGATTTGAAACGGCTCGTGTGTCGTGCGGGAGAGGGCGAACATGCGTCCGGCAAACAGGCCAAGCGTCCACAATATGAGCGCAACGCTCAATGTGGCGAAGGGCGTGGCCAGCAACCCGTTCAACATGAGCATGACCGGCAAGTAGATCAGGGCTGCAAGACAAACCCCCTGGAAAATCCGCACCGCATCCGGCCAGCCCATATGACGCCAGACCTGCTTTTGGATGCCAAGCACGAGGAAAGATAGTGCGACGGCTGCAGCGAAGAAGGCGGTGCTGATGGCGATCGAATTGAAGGGCAAGTCAGCGCGGGGCGCCTCGGACGACCAGACAAGCAATCCGGAAAACGCCATGGCAATGATCGCGATGCTGATGTCGAACCCGAGGGTCAGCGTCATAGCGCGTCGAGCGGCCTGTTTTGGCGTCATGCGGATCTTTCCTTCAGAAATGCCCAGCGAATACAATTCGGCGGCTGTTGTCCGTCCCCGTTAGGATCTGCAAAACCAGCCATAACGATTTGCTCGGGTCTTTCAACCACACCGCGCGCAAGATAAACTGTACGTTCAAGGCGCGCACCTTCATGGCTTGTCTTGAACTTCCAGACCGTACCGTCATCGCACACCAAACGAATGGCATCTCGGCCCATGATGGCTGTGACCGTAGGATGTAGGTGAAAGCGAATTTCAAAGCCAATGAACTTCCGGTCATCCGACGGCGGCTGAGAGACTGGTCTCACAAGGGAGTCCTCGCCCGTCAATCGCTGGCCATCGCCCGACATGAAAAGGCGGCGACGATGCAGCAATCCACACGGTGCCTTGTATCCGCCATGCTGCGCATCGAGCCATATCTCGTCGCCTTCTTCCAAGCGTTTGGCTGAAATACCTTCCGGTCCATGGGCGGAAAGAAGACGTGATTCGTCATTCAATGAGAATGTGGATGAGTCCCGACCAGCCAGGATCAGTGTGGAGTGGGCCCCCGTGCGCCGCACGGCGGCTTGCCAGTCCACATTCACCTCGGCGCTATAACCGCAAGAGGTAACAAGACGGCTTGGTCCGTCCGAAAGCTCGAATCCAAGCGCGCCTGCATGGGCAAAATTGCTGAAGGGGCGCTCGGGCGCTTCGCCACAATCGAGGATCAGCCGAAGACTATTTTTTTCAAGCTTCTGAAAGCCGGATTTGGGCGCGAAAGTGAACCGGCGGGGTGGAGCGGACAAATGGGCGAGCGCCGCCTCGACAACTTCCGGTCTCGCCTCGTCGCTATCATTGAACGGGCTGAGCGCGCCGTCGCCGGCTCGAAAAAAGGCGACCATTGCACCCATGCGCGAAACCCATTTCTCCAAGAATTCCGGTTCCGGGTGGCCAGCGCGTCGGAACAGGTCCCGAAGCGTCAGAAGATGCACAAGAGCGCGGAGGTTTCGCGACGGGCTGCGGCTTACATGCCCACCATCGGGAAGGATTTGCGCCGTGCATTCTGCGTCCAGTCTGGCGAGGGCGGTCTCCAGGCTCATTGCGCGGTCTATGCACAATGCTCCTGCAACGATTGTGACCGCACCGTACCAGCGCGCTTTGGGATCGGTTGCCGCGTCGATTTGTTCAGAAAGATAGCGGATTTGCCGAACCAGGCATTCCGAGCGGGTTCGTTGGGCATCTGCGGAGCCTGATTCGAAAAGAGCCGCGCCGCACAACATCCAGTTCCAACACCTCACGCTGGTAGGCGCCAGCCTCCAGGAGAACCCATTGAAGCTTCCATGGGATTCGATCCAGTCGTCGACAAAGCGTCTGGCACGTTCTGCCCCAAGGTCGCCCTGATCAAACAGATCAGGCAGCCATGAAAACCGATGCAGCCGATCCGCGAAGTGTTTGGAGGGAAGGGGAGTCGACCATGGCGGTTGGCCCGGCGCGAGGGTCAGACGCTCCATGCCGATGCGCCATATGTCCTGCATCAGGGCTTCGCCGCGCCGGTCATCCGTCGGCACAATTGGGGTCAGATGATGGGAAAAAGCATCAGGAATTGGCCCAGACAGCTTCAGCCGCTGCAGGACACCGACTTTGGCATCATCGCCACAAGCTCCACGAAACCTGCGCCAGAGAGCGGCGTCATCTGCGCCGGTTCTCGTGCGGTCAGCAAGGATTTCGCTATCTCCGCCTCCCACGTCCACCGTCCATTCCGTCAAGAACTATACTTTTAGATTTGGTCTGAGCGACCTGATGTTGTCAGCATAGGCCGACCCGCCGCCCTTGAAAACGGCTGACCCGGCAACAATTGCACTAACTCCCGCGGCGATGGCTTTTGGAGCAGTCTCCGGATTCAGGCCGCCATCGATTTCCAGGATGATATCTCTGCCGGTTGAGTCGATCATCCGTCGCAACTGTTCGACCTTGCGTAACTGGCTGTCGATAAAGGTCTGACCGCCGAAACCGGGATTGACTGACATCACCAGGATCAGGTCGATATCGTCCAGTATGGGCTCCACGATACTGGCGGGTGTGCCCGGATTTAAGGCAATTCCTGGCTTCATACCGGCAGCGCGAATCGCCTGAATCGTACGATGGATATGTGGTCCGGCTTCCGGATGAACCGTGAGGATGTTTGCGCCAGCCTTCGCAAAGGCAGCTATGAACGGGTCCACGGGGGCGATCATCAGGTGCACATCGAACGGCTTGTCCGTGCATTTGCGGAGCTTTTCGATCACCGGAGGGCCAAAGGTCAGGTTTGGCACGAAATGCCCATCCATGACGTCGATATGGATCATGTCTGCGCCAGCATGGTCTATTGCGGCAATCTCTTCACCGAGGCGAGAGAAATCTGCAGAGAGAATCGAGGGAGAAATCAACACGTCGCGCATGCGCAATCCCTAAGCTGGAACAGCCGGCCACACAAGGTGGCCGGCTGTCCGAAAGTGTAGAGATTGGGCCTAGTAGCCGCCGGCCGGAACCAGTTTCCAACCATCAGCCCCGGCAATGATATCGACCGGTGTACCTGGCGCGATATAGACATCCGCGCCCTGAATGATTTCCTTCACGTCACCCGTCGAGAAACGGACAATGTAGGCATAACCCTGTTGCTTGCCGACAGCCTTGCCAGCTGCGTTACCGGCGATGCCGCCGATGACGGCGCCACCAATGGCTCCCGCAGTCTGGGCCTTGTCGCCGCCACCAAGCTCGGAGCCTGCCAGACCACCCAACACGGCGCCTGTTGCGGTACCAATCAGGGACCGGTCAGATTGGATCGTTACGGCACGCACCGAAGTCACTGTACCGGTATAAACGGTAGAAGCCTGACCGACCGCACCTGGCGTGGCTGTTCCAGCGCCATAATTGCTTGCACATCCGGTGAGTGCCAAAGCGAGGGCAGCAAATGCGCCCACAGCAACTTTCCGGGGAGAAAATTCGGTAATCATGTTGAGTGCTCCCTGCACATTAGATGGGTTATCATTGCACAGTTCGCCCTGAATGGCAGATGAACTCTGCGAGACCTTTTTGTGGCAAGTCTGTTTACCGCTTGAAAACCATGCGCGGATTGAAATCGATCAAATCCGCTGCAGGCGCGCAATGTAGAAGGCATCATGCCCCGCGCCGTCTTGCGGCAGGGTCAGCAGATCGCCCTCTGGCGTCAGGCAATGCTCGAAACCGGGAATTTCTGCTTCGGATACAGGCTGACGTGAATAAAGCTCCGCCGTAATCGCCTGATCGACGATATTGCGCCCTTCGGAGTCAAGCGGGGTGCAGACGCAATAGATGACGATGCCGCCCGAAGTGACCATGTCGGCGGCGGCTGTCAGGAGGCGCGTCTGCGCTGCTGGAAAGCGATCAATTTCTTCCTCTCGCTTGATCCATGCGCCCTCTGGATGACGTCTCAAGATGCCCAATGCGGAGCAAGGGGCATCCAGCAGCAATTTGTTCACCGGAATCTCCGGGCGCCATTCATCGGCATTGGCCGCAACGATGTCCGCAGACAAGCCCGTTCGCGCAAGGTTTTCCCTGAGGCGCTCCAATCTCGGCCTGGACCGATCGACGGCGGTCACTTTCGCACCGGTGGCCGCCAGTTGAAGTGTCTTGCCGCCTGGCGCCGCGCACAAATCCACGACCTGATCGGTCCCGGTCACATTGAGCAGTTTTGCGGGTAGGGCAGCGGCGGCGTCCTGAACCCACCAGCCGCCTGCTTCAAACCCGGGCAGGGCCTCGATATTCGCGCTGTTCAGCCGGATGGAACCGGTTGGCAGCAGGTCGCCGCCGGTGACCTCAGCAACCTGAGCCGGACCGGATTTTGCGGACAGGAAGATAGGCGGTTCGTGCAGTTGGTGCGCGGCGAGTTGCTCTGCGCCATCGGCGCCAAGATCATTCGCGAAACGGCTGGCCAGCCAATCCGGCCAGATCAGGCTCGCGGGCATTGCATCAAGGTCAGGCGGTGTGTCGGCTGCGCGCCGTAACACGGCGTTGAGAAAACTGCCTCCCGAACGCGCATCCGGCCAGCCCTTGGCCGCTTCAACCGTCTCCGACACAGCGGCATGAGGCGGTGTTTCCAGCCGCCACAGCTGTACCACGCCAATGCGCAATAGGGCGCGAATGGCAGGGCTGGTGGCGTTGAGTGGTCGCGACAGCAGGGGTGAGAGACCCGCATCAATGCGGCCAAGTTCACGCAGGGCGGCGCTCGCCATCAGTCGGGCAAAGCCCCGATCGGGCCCTTCCAGCTCGTTGAAGCTGTCAGATTTGAGCATCGCCTCGTCCAGCGTGCGGCGGCTTTCCAGCGCCAGCATGAGCAATTCGGCTGCGGCGCGCCGTGCCAGGGCGCCGCTCATGAGTCTGACTCCATGATCAGCCCCACGGTCCGGCTTGGCGACGCGGTGCATCCGCAGTCTCGGAGCTGACGCCCATCTCGGCTGCCATGCGGCGCAAGGCTTCGATCCGGTTCGCGGTTGCCGGATGGGTTGAGAACAGATTGTCGGCGCCGCGTCCATTGAGGGGATTGGCGATGTACATGTGCGCCATGGCGGGGTTGCGCTCGGCCGCCATGTTGACCGAGGCGCGGGCACCGCGTTCAATCTTCTGAAGCGCGGAGGCCAACCAGAGCGGATTGCCACAAATCTCTGCGCCTCGCTTGTCGGCCTCGTATTCCCGTGATCGGCTGATGGCCATCTGCACAAGGGCGGCCGCCATCGGCGCGAAGATCATGATTGCGAGAGAGCCGATGAGGCCCGCCCGCTCGCGGCCAAAGAACAGCGCGAAATTTGCCAACATGCCGATCGCACCCGCAATTGTTGCGGTAACGGTCATGGTCAGCGTGTCGCGGTTCTGCACATGCGCCAGTTCGTGCGCCATAACGCCTGCGACTTCCTCGCGGGTCAGCGAGCCGAGCAGGCCAGAGGTCGCGGCGACGGCGGCGTTTTCGGGATTGCGCCCGGTCGCAAAGGCATTCGGTTGCGGTGTTTCAATAATGTAGACGCGCGGTGCAGGCAGGCCAGCGCGTTCTGCCATGCGGGCCACATCACCCGCAAATGTGCGCAGCATGGGGGAGGAGGTCTCCGGCGTGACCTCTTTGGCACCCTGCATGCGCAGGACAATCTTGTCGGCATTCCACCATGAAAATACGTTCATGCCAGCGGCAGCGACAAAGGCGATTGCCATGCCGAGAACACCGCCGATCAGATAGCCGACCGCCATGAACAGCGCGGTTAGCGCAGCCAGTAACATGAAGGTTTTTGCGGTACCCATGGGTGACACGTCTCCAGTGGTTTCAGTCGGGGGATGTTTAAATTCCCCAGAAACCTATATGGGGATTGTTAACGAAATGGGGAGTGCAGATGAGCACACCGGACTTTCCTGATGCGGCCGAAATTGCGCGTCGCGAGACCCTGACACCAGAGGCGCGTCGCGCGCTGGAAGAAGCAGATGCGCGTCGAATCGAGATGGCTGAGGACGTCTCTAAGCTGCCGGAGAACGAGCGTGGCGGCCCTCGCAAGATCGAGCCAACCCGGTATGGCGATTGGGAACGCAAGGGTATTGCCTACGATTTCTGATCAGACGGGCGCTAGAGACCCAGCACCTTCTTTGCGATGATGTTGCGCTGAATCTCGTTGGTGCCGCCATAAATCGATTGGGCGCGCCCTCCGAAATACGTCGCCACATCCGGCGCGGCATAGGGGGGCAGGGTGGCTGGAAGGTCGCCGGCCTTGCCGAAGGGCTGTCCGAAATGGCCGACGGCATCCAGCATCAGTTCGGTAATCTGCTGGTGGGTCGTGGTTGCCAGGATTTTTACTGTGGATGCGGCATCGCCCGGTGATCCGCCTGCGGAGAGCGCGGAGAGGATGCGGAAGACAGTCATCTCCAGGCCATCCACCGCCATTTCTGCTTGGGTCAGCTTTTGCGCAAAGCCCGGATCATCGATCAGGCGGTAATTGCCGCTCTCAGGCAAGGAGCGAGCGATCTCGCGCACATGGCGCAACATGGCCCGTTTGCCGCCGATGCGAGCATAGGAGGTGCGCTCAAACCCGAGCAGGTACTGCGAATAGGTCCAGCCCTTACCCTCTTCGCCGATGCGAAACTCTTCCGGCACGGTGACATTGTCGAAGAAAACTTCGTTCAGCACATGCTTGCCATCAATCGTGATGATCGGCTTCACCGTCACGCCGGGCGCATCAATGGGGCAACAGATGAAGGTAATCCCTTCCTGCTTCTTCCCCTCATTGGAGGTGCGCGTTAGCAGGAAGATCCAGTCGGCATGCTGGGCGGCCGAGGTCCAGATCTTGTGGCCATTCAGCGTATAGGTCCCGTTTTCCAGCACGGCGCTGAACTGGAGCGATGCGAGG
Organism: Hyphomonas sp. KY3; assembly: GCF_017309975.1. Taxonomy (NCBI): domain Bacteria; kingdom Pseudomonadati; phylum Pseudomonadota; class Alphaproteobacteria; order Hyphomonadales; family Hyphomonadaceae; genus Hyphomonas; species Hyphomonas sp. KY3. The sequence goes on along the minus strand of NZ_CP022271.1, from coordinate 3,310,934 downwards.
TCTGATCCTGATCCCGGCTCTGAATAGCCCTGTGCCCAGCCGACCGAGCCGTCGCGGATGCCAGGAAGCCATTTTTCCTTCTGAGCGTCCGACCCGAATGTGTAGAGTACAGGCCCGACATAGACGACGCCCATAGGCGTTACGGTTGGTACGCCAGCGCGCTCCAATTCTTCATCAAAGACGTATTGTTCCTCGACGGACCAGCCGGGGCCTCCATATTCTTCGGGCCATGCCGAGGCGAGCCAGCCTTTCGCGCCGAGCGCCATTTCCGACTTTCGGACCTCTGCTGTTGTCAGCGCGTGACCTGCGCGGTTTTTCTCAAGAATGTCCTTCGGAAAATCCGTTTCAAAGAAGGTGCGGACGGTCTGCCGAAAGGTTTCAGTTTCCGGGCTGAAATCGAGGTTCATAGCATTTTCTCCCTTCCTGAAAAGCGTAGGGCAGGGCCTGCCTCAAGCAAGCCCTGCCCTCGCGTCGCCCGGAAGGGCGCTAAGCTCGCAGACTGGATCAGGCCGCTTTTACTTCCTCGATCCACTGGTCGATGCGGCGTTCGAGGATTTCCAGCGGCAGAGCGCCGCCGCCCAGAACCGTGTCGTGGAAGGCGCGGATGTCGAACTTGTCGCCAAGCTCGTCTTCAGCCTTCTTGCGCAGCTGCTGGATCTTCATCATGCCGATCTTGTAGCTGGTCGCCTGACCCGGCATCACGATGTAACGCTGGATCTCGGAGCGCGCCTGCATCTCGGTGATGGCCGTATTGTTCAGGAAGTACTGAACGGCCTCTTCCTCGGTCCAGCCCTTGGAGTGGATACCGGTGTCGACAACAAGACGGATTGCCCGCCAGATTTCGGAGCCGAGGCGACCGAAATTGGAATACGGATCTTCATAAGTATCCGGGAATTCCGTGGCCAGCCATTCGGAATACAGCGCCCAGCCTTCGATGTAAGCGGTGAAGCCGGCCTGGGTGCGGAACTGCGGTACGCCTTCCAGCTCCTGAGCAATCGAGATCTGCATGTGGTGGCCCGGAATGCCTTCATGATACGCGATCACTTCCAGTTCGCGTTTCGGCATCGCGGTCATGTCGGACAGGTGAGCGTAATAGGTTCCTGACCGCGATCCATCCGGCGTTCCCGGATAGTAGTGCTGGGCAGCTCCGTCCTGTTCGCGGAACGGCTCAACGCGCTTCACGACAAGGTTGGCCTTCGGCAGGATGCCGAAGAATTCCGGCAGGTTCGCCTTGATGTTTTCGATGTCGCGGGTCGCGTCGTCAATATAGGCCTGACGTCCCTCATCCGTATTCGGATAGTAGAAGCGTTCATCATCCTTGGAATCGCGCAGCATGGTGAAGAATTCCTGCAGCGTGCCTTCGAAGCCTACTTCCTGCTTGATGGCCTCCATTTCTTCATGGATGCGCGCCACTTCGGCGAGGCCGATCTCGTGGATTTCGTCGGCTGTCAGGTCGGTCGTGGTCTGCGTGGCCAGCAGGTGGTTGTAATAGTCCTTGCCGTTGGGCTGGGTGTCCGCGCCGACCGGGCTGTCCGGATCCGGCGAATTGGCCATGTCTTCTTCAGCGAAAGCGATAATGGCCTCGTACGCAGGCTGGAAGTTATCGACCAGCGCGATGCGGGCCTGTTCCAGCTTCGCATCAGCCTCTTCCTCGGTCAGTTCACCGGCTTCTGAAAGTTTCGCGATCTCGGATTTGACGTCGGCGTAAAGCGCGCTGTCTTCGCCTTCGGTGAACGGCGCACCTGTGATGACCTTCTTCGACTGGTCGATCACGCCTTCATAGGCAAATTTCGGGGCATGGACGCCGCGTGAAGCAGATTCCCTTGCTATCAGGATCGCCTCATTCATGGCGCGACCAGTTTCGCTGATCCGGTTGACGAGGGCATCGAAGTCTTCGACCGATTCCACATTGTGGAAATTGATCAGGAAGGTGGGCATGAAGCCCTGTGGGCCGTTCATCTGGTCGAAGATATAGCCATTATAGAGATATTCTTCGCCGGCGACTTCCTGCTCGGTCTGGTACTTCCAGATATCATAGGAGATACGGTCTGCTGGTGAGAGCGCATCATAGTCGAACTCGTTTTCCATTTCTTCGGTGGCTGCAACGCGCCATGCCAGTTGCTCTTCGTGGCACTCAAGGGTAAAGCAATCGATCTGGTCATTCTTGTCCTTGCGGCCCAGGAAAGTCAGTCCAATCGGGCTGAATTGCAGTTCTTCTTCGTATTTTGCGTCAAACCACGCATTCAGGCGTTCGCCATTGGCTGCCATTTCTTCTGCCGTCACTGGTGCCTTTTCAGGTTCGGCGGCGGGGGTGGGCTGGCCACAGGCGGTCAGCGCAAGCGCAAGGGCAATCGCGGTGGCGGTTTGCTTGATCATGAGAGACTCCAGAAAATTATTCTCGAAAAACGATAAGACTTGGTATTCCTTTCCGCGGCGCTGTGTCAATTGGCAAGTCCGCTTGAGGGCGTTAGGGGAGGGGGATGACTGATCCACGTATTTCTCCCGACGACACGTCCCACCGCGACCAGCGTGTGCTGCGCATTGGCACGCGCGGCTCGCCGCTCGCGCTCGTACAGGCCCGGCAGGTGGCGGCGGCGCTGGAAATTCACTCCGGCGGTGCATGGCGCGGCGAGATCGTTACCTTCACGACGTCCGGAGACCAGCTGACAACTGAGCGTCTGATTGATGCGGGCGGCAAGGGTCTGTTTACGCGCGAACTCGATGCGGCGCTCGACCGAGGGGAGGTGGACGTGACCGTGCACAGTCTGAAAGACGTGCCGTCTGTCTTGCCTGAGGGGCAGCGTTTTGTGGCGTTCCCGGATCGGGAAGATCCGCGCGAAGGTTTTCTGTCACCACATGCAACCAGTCTGAACGAATTGAAGCAGGGTGCACGTGTGGGCACCGCCTCCCTACGCCGGGAAGCGCAGACTTTGGCGCTGCGCCCCGACGTCGAGATCGTGACGTTCCGCGGCAATGTTGCGACCCGTATGCGCAAGTTGGAAGAGGGGCTCGCAGACGCGACCTATCTCGCCATGGCCGGGCTGACGCGCCTCGGCATGGCGCATTTGGCGCACCCGATCCCGCTGGAAGACATGCTGCCAGCCGCCGGGCAGGGGATCGTCGGCGTTGTAGCGCGGGAAACTCTGGCTGAAGATGCTGCAGAGGCGTTCAAGAAGATGAACCATGAGCCGACCGAGTCCGCTGCCCATATCGAACGGGCTTTCCTTGCAGCACTCGACGGCAGTTGCCGCACGCCGATTGCGGCGCACACGTTTGACAAGGGCGACACCTGGTTTGTGAAGGGCGAAGTTCTGTCGCTGGACGGCAAGCAGACTTGGTCTGCCAGCGGATCGTGTGCCAAGGCGTCCGCATTCCAGCAGATGACGGATCTGGGGGCCAGGCTTGCCGCTGACATCCGCGATGCGGCGGGCGGTGAACTGCCAGCCTTCGGCAGCGCATGGTGAAGCCACCGGTCATCGTGACCCGTGCGGAGCCCGGTGCCTCCGAGACCGTGACACGGCTGATGGATATGGATTTTCATGCCATTCGGTCTCCCATGCTCGAGTTGAAAGCGCTCGAAGCGCCCATTCTGGACTTGTCGGGCATCTACAATTTGGTCTTCACGAGCGCGAATGGCGTTCGGTTCTTCGTGGAAGCTGTCGGAGGTATCACGGAGCACCTCGCTGATCTGACTACGTGGTGTGTAGGGCCCGCGACGGCGGATGCGGCTGAAGCAGCAGGCTTCAAGAGAATTGTACGGGGAGACGGAAATTCTGATGAACTCGCCCGCTTGATCCTGTCTTCGGAATGCACAGAAGACGGCTTTCTTCATATTGCGAATTCGGCGGCAGCCGGAAACCTGGTAGCGCAACTGTCCGCTGCCAAATGCGATGCCCGATTTCTGGCACTTTATGAGACGGTTCCCGCATCAGCGCTACAAGCGGATGCGGTTCAGACACTCCGCTCCGGTTCGGGTGCGGTTGTTCTGGTTCATTCAGCCAAGGCTGCGCATGTTTTTGCGGCCCTATCTGAAAGTATACCAATGGTGACCAATATCTGCGTCGCAATTTCGGAGGCCGCCGCAGCCCCGTTAAAGTCTTTGCAGGCGCGGGCACTTATATCTGCTGCCAGGCCCAATGAGGACGCGCTCATGGAGGCTTTGTTGATGGCTTGCAAAGAGCTTTGATCGCTGCCGAACTATATGCGATTGTGGCTCGAACTCCCGTCTGAAGGGAAATGTGATTGATGACCGAAGATTCGACACCGGAAGACGACCATATCGACTCATCTGAGCCGATTGATGCTGATTTCGAACCTGCCCCTGAAGAAGGCGCACGGGGACGCGGTGGCGTTTCTGCGGGGCCAGGCTGGCTGGGTGCACTCGTTTTGTCCCTGTTTGCGGCCGGTCTTGGCGGTATTCTCGGCATGGTCGGTTCACGATACCTCGCAAACAATCCGACCAATCCCGGCATGGTGGATTCGCGCCTGACGGACATGGAGTCAGGTCAGGAAGAAGTCTCCATCCGGCTGGCCCGGACGATCCGCGAGCAGGACGGATTGAGTGCGAGCATCTCTGCCCTCGCAACCGAGGTCGAAGCGCTGGCCCAGCGCGAAACCGGGTCCGCAGCTACAATAGATACAAGCGCACTTGATGAGCTTCAGCAGCGCGTCGTTGCGCTTGAGTCTATCGACACGACAGGTGAAGTCAGTCCGGAAGATGTCTCCCGCGCTGTTGCCAGCCTTGAGTCTCGGATGGAAAGGCTCGCCCGATCAGTTGAGCAATTGGAAGCGGCACCGAGCGGCGTCCAGATCGAACGGGTGATCGAGGTTGAAACCAAACTGGCCGAACTGCGCGACGATTTGAGTGAAGCCAAGCTCTCGAACAGCCGCGACGCCGAACAGATGGCGGGCCTGATTGCGGGTATGCGTCAGGATGAGGCCGCTGCGCGCGGGGCAGCCGAAGCAGCGTCCCAAACGGCCGACATGGCCCGTGCGGTGTCCGCAATAGAGGCTGCCTCCCGAAAAGGCGGAGGTTTTGCGCCGGAACTGCGCATGCTCAGGTCGCAACTACCGGACGATTCTTCGGTTCGACAGCTGGCGTCCATATCCGCGGAGGGGGCGCCGACGGTTGCAGAGCTCCAGGCTTCTTTCGATGTCGCGCGATTGAAAGCAGAAGCGGCCATTCCGGACACGTCGGAAGAGGGACTGTCCTGGCTCAATCGCGCTTTTGGGGACGCTGTCAGTGTGCGGCGGCTGGACGGCGGGGACAGCGAACCGGATGCCATTCTTGCCAAGGCCAGTGAAGCGCTGGCAATCGGCGACCTCGAAGAGACGGTCGAAATGATAAGCCGACTTGAAGGCGAGCCCGCCAGAGCTATGGCCGACTGGACCGCGCAGGCAAACCGGCGCATCACTTTGGAAGCGGCGCTGGAAGCCTTGCAACAACGCCTCCTTGAAGGGAAACAATAAGCCCCCATGAATCGGATTGTCCTGTTTGTCGTAATCTTGCTGCTGTTTGCAGTGGCGGCTTCTTTTGCCTGGTGGGCATTGTCACTGCCGGGTGCGGTGACTGTTCCGTATGGCGAGCAGGAGATCTCGATCCAGTCGGGTCTGGCCGCGTTTCTCATGCTGTTGCTCGGCGGCGTGATCGCCTTTGCCTGGTGGATCCTGAGCGGCCTGTTCATTCTGCCCGGAAAGATCGGAAAGTCCCGCCAGGTATCGCGCACGCGTAAGGCCAATTCTGCGCTGACAGAAGGCTTGCTTGCTGCCGAAGCCGGCGATGCCAATACCGCGCTGAAACTGGCTCGCAAGGCCGGGAAGCATGCGGACGACGAACGATTGCAATTGCTGCTCGAAGCCCGTGCCGCCGAAGCCAATGACGACTGGGCTGGCGCTGAGCGCGCTTGGGGCCAGTTGACACGCCTGCCGGGCGGGCAGCTGGCGGGCCTGCGCGGATCAGCATCGGCTGCGGCTGAGCGCGGTGACCAGCAGACGGCGGAGTCCCGGGCGCGAGACGCGCTGGGCATAAAATCCTCGGCCGATTGGCCGTTCAACTCGCTGTTCGATTTGCAGGTCGCGCGAGGGGAGTGGACGAGGGCGCTGGAAACGCTCTCGATCGGTGAGAAGCGCGGTCTCATCAAGGGCGATAGTTTACGCCGTCGCCGGGCGGTATTGCACACGGCGCGCGCCGCTGGCTTGCCGCATGACCGCAAACTGGAAGCCCAGAAAGAACTCGCCGAAGCCATGCGATCTGCACCGGCATTCTCTCCTGCGGCTTGGCATGGCGCACGCCAGCTGATGACCGATGGCAAGGCAAAATCAGCGCAAGGCGTGTTGGAAACGGGCTGGAAGGCGCGGCCACATCCGGCGTTGGCACAATTGTCTCGTCGCCTTGTTCCTCAGGACACACCGGAGAATGTTTCAGCACGCCTCAAGGCCCTGATTAATACGAACCCCACTCATCGCGAAAGCCGTATCCTGGAGGCCGAACTGGCTATGGATTCTGCCGACTGGACAGGTGCGATCAAGGCGCTTGCCTTGCTAGTCGAAGAGAATCCGACGGCACGGCTTTGCTTGCTGATGGAGCGCGCCTTGAAAGGCTATGGTGATACGTCTGAAGCCGAACGCTGGGGCCGCATGGCCGTTTCCGCGTCGCGCGAGCCGGACTGGTCGGATCTGGATCCGAAAGGTATGGCGTTCGACTTCTCGCAGCGCAATTGGAGCCGGCTCGTCTACACGTTTGGCGATGTCGGAGACCTTGTCCATCCACGTTATGAATCCTTCGGACGCGAACTCGAGGCCGGCCGAGTCATGGCGCTGCCGTCACCCGAAGAGGAGGATGATCTCGCCACTGCCACTGCGCCGAGCGAACCCCGCATGCCACCGCTGGATTATGTCTCGGATGATGACTAGGCTTGGCGACTGCAGCTGCTGGCTCGCCACGTACAAAAGCATCTTGCGAAAATAGGCCTCTGTCGGTATGACGCGGGGCTCATCAGTGGATTTGCCGCTATAGCTCAGCTGGTAGAGCATCGCATTCGTAATGCGGGGGTCAGGTGTTCAAGTCACCTTAGCGGCACCATTCTCTCTTCCCGAAAATTCAATACCCTCAAGCGCTCGCCTATCTGCGTGCGCATCCCCAGATGCGTTTCATGTACCGGTCTCTGCCAGTGAATGCTCGGGAAGCAGGTGATTTGCGGGAAGGCGCCTGCTGCGAGAGAATGCGATCAGTTTGTCGACTGCCATAGGGCGCCCCGTGAGGTAGCCTTGGATCGCATCGCAGCCGAGCGCCTTGAGTGCATCATAAGTGGCTTCATCCTCGACACCTTCGCACACCACCCGCATGCCCAGCGCATGTGCAAGATCGAATGTGGATTTCAGGATCATGCGGTCACGCTGGCTGTCCCGGACATCCGAAATCATGCTCCGGTCGAGTTTCAGTTCATCGGCCGGCAGACGCTTGAGATATGCAATTGAGGATTGCCCTGCGCCATAATCATCAATCGCCAGCTTGATTCCGGCATCGCGGAAGGCATTCGCTGAGCAGATGGCGAGTTCAGGCTGCTCCATCACAGCCGTTTCGGTGATCTCGATCGCAATCGTCGCGCCGGACTGATTGATCGTTTCAGCGAGCTGCCGACAGAAGTCGATCTCAAGCAGGGACCTGGCAGACATGTTCACGGCAATGGCGGCATCTACCCCCATCCGGCGCATCGTCGATTGATCTCGTATAGCCTGCTTAATCGCCCAGAGCGTAAGCTTGTCGATTGCACCGGTTTTCTCGGCGACGGTGATGAAGCTGTCCGGCGCGATCTGACCGAAGGCCGGATGGTTCCAGCGCATCAACGCTTCGACGCCGACAATTTCGTGGCTTCTGGTACATATCTTGGGCTGGTAGACGAGGTGGAACTCATCACGGTCCAGTCCCGCGTTCACTTCCGTCAGCAGGGCGAGCCTGAGCTGGGGATCTTCAAACTGGGCCTCTCCCCAGCGAACCAGGTCGCGTCTTGTCCGTCGGGCGTGGTCCAATGACAAGGAGGCGCGGGACAACGCTGTCTCCTCATCGTCGGTCTGGCTTGCGATCATGGCGACGCCTGCCGAGAGCTCGATATGGAGCGACTGACCGGCGACGACGATCGTGTGTTGCAGCGCCGATCGAACGTCATCGATGCATTTGTCGACGCTGTCCTGGTCGCCCACTCTGATCAGCGTGCCGAGGACAGATGCTCCCAAATGGTAATGTGTAAGACCTGTGCCGGTTTCGTAGAGACGTTTGGCAGCCGACCGGATCAGGGTTTTTGCGTTGGTGTAACCAATCGCGCCGCGTAGTTCGCCGAACCTCCTGATGCCGAATGTGACAACGAGTATGCTCGCCTCGGGGTCTGTTCTGTGCAGGTCCGTCAGGGCGGCCAGCATCGAGCGACGATTGGGCATGCCTGTCTCGGAATCATGTTCGGCCATATAGGTCAGATAGTTTGATTCCTGCTCGAGAAGTGCGCGCTTGTGCCTGGAGAAGGCATTCCAGATGCCCGCAGCGGAACTCCATCCCAATGCGAAGATCAAACTGGATGTGTTGATGCTGATTGGAAAGAAATTCTGTATGATGAACGGAATGACAAGAACGGAAGACATCACAAGAACATGGATGCCGAACAGCTGTCGCAGCGGCGTATGTCTTGCCACCACACTGGTTATCATGAGCAGCGCCATTCCGAGGATGAGCATTGGAAGTTTGGACGGGCTGGTCAGAGCTCGGTTTTGAACAAGGCTCTCATAGCCCAGCGCATGCACATAGACGCCCGGCATGGCAGGGGAATGCGGAGTAGAAAGCAGGTCTCCCAGTTCGAGTGCCGTGGCACCGATGACGACGCTGCGGCCAGCGATCAATTTGGGATCAAACCGATTGTGTAGGACATCGTCAAAGCTGATCGTATCTATCTGGTCTGCATCAATACCATAGTCGATCATGAATGCGCGTGTATCGCTGGGCTCCGCTCCGGCAAGAAGGCCTCCCAATGTGGGAATGTACTTTCCTTCATGGACAAAACCGCGACGATACTTGCGCAGGCGCCCGTCGCGGGAAAGCTCCACATTCACACTTGCGATGACGGCGTTCTCTGCCAGTTCACCAAACGGAGTATTTGACTGCCTGTAATCCCGCTGGAGGAAAGCCGGCAGGGCGATCCAGCCCGCATTGTCCTGGACAGCCTGAACCAGTGCCGCATCGCCCTCCGGTGACGACCGGGCGCTGAAATCCACGTCGAGGGCGATCATGCCAGCACCGGCGGCGTTCAGATTGTCCAGTGCCTGTGCGAAACGCTCGCGCGGCCATGGCCATTCGCCAGCCTTGCTGATGCTTTCAGCGTCGATCGTGACGATCGTGACCGTGCCGCTTGGCGCGAGCGACAGCGCATTCATCCGTGTAGAGGCGAGATTGTTGTCGAGGGATACTGATGCGCCGGAAAAAGAGAATACCACCAGGCTCAGGCAGCCAATCAGGCACCCGCGCATTCGCCAAAAAAGATCATAGACAGCGGAGAGTTTCGGACTTTTGGACACAGTGATTAGTCGTCGTCCCGATCGTCGTCACCATCATCGCCATCGTCACCGTCGAAATCGTCCGACCCATCTCCGTTTCCGTTACCATTGCCGTTTCCGTTCTCGGCACCGTTTCCGTTACCATTGCCGTTTCCGTTCTCGGCACCGTTTCCGTTACCATTGCCGTTTCCATTCTCGGCACCGTTTCCGTTACCATTGCCGTTTCCGTTCTCGGCACCGTTTCCGTTACCATTGCCGTTTCCGTTCTCGGCACCGTTTCCGTTACCATTGCCGTTTCCGTTCTCGGCACCGTTTCCGTTACCATTGCCGTTTCCGTTCTCGGCACCGTTTCCGTTACCATTGCCGTTTCCATTCTCGGCACCGTTTCCATTGCCATTCCCGTTCCCTTTATCAGCGCCATTTCCATTCAGGCTGGCATTCCGAGCATTGGTTGCGGCGGCGAAGGCTGCGGCTGCCGCGTTGGCATTCGGTCCGCCAGCGTGCTCGTCTGAACTCCCCTCAGAAGCGGTGTTCGCCACAGAGTTTCCGAGCCCCTGATTGCCATTCGACCGGTCTTGCGCGGCTTCGACGCCAGCTTCGACAGGCTCAAGCAGGTTTTCCGAGGCTTCTGCGTAATCGATTGGAGGTACATTCAAGCCTTCAACACCGTTGGATGCGTCCTTCGGACCACGCACGGTGATTTCGTCAGGCGCACTGCGAACGATGGACGCCGTTTCGCCGGGGTGTACGTCTACAGAGTTACCTGCGCCTTGCGAGCGCACTTCTACCAAGCCATTTGACACGTGTACCCTACCGGCTTCCGGGCTGGCTGAGACCGTGAAGACCGTACCCTTCACCACAGCTGCGATGAGCGCAGTGTCAACGCGAAAGTGTTTCGACTTGCGGCGATCGACTTCATATGCAGCTGAACCAGCATCCTGACGGATACGGGTCATTGCGTCGGAGTTTTCCGACAGGACCAGCCGGCTCTCGGAGGCGATATTGATGCGCTGGTCATTTCGTACGAGTGTGGCCGTGCCTGTCTTGCCGGTCGTGACCAATGTTCCGGTGGGAAGCTCCATGCCCGACCGCGCCTTGGCGATAGCCGTTCCAGGCACCATGACGCGAACGACACCATGACTTTCCGCGAGTTGCCAGGAGTCTGAATCCGCGCACGCGAACTGAAAACTTGCCGCTAGGCACGCGCTGAGAATACTGGCAACCAGAAATCGAAACATCTTATATAAACCCCATATATATCAGGGTATTATTAGACATCACGGCTCTAAATACCGAGTTAATATGAAACGCAGGTATTTAAGATGGCATTCACAAATTCCGAATAGGAACGAGTCTCATACTCTAATAAATGGAACACGGTCTTGCGAGCTGCGCGCACGAAAAATCTTCGCTTTCGCCTGCTCGCAGTTGCGTCGATGATAACGGTATCATCTGTAATGGCCAGTCCAGCACACGCGTTGTCGAGCTTGCTGCGGGGGCGTCTCGAAAGTCCTGAAAAAGTTGCGCCATCATGTCAGCTTGGCGACGAAGGATGCTTCACTCTTCTGGGTGTATCGGTCGTCGGTGCAGTAACGATTTCGCCTGAGCAACTGTCATTTTCTTACGACAAGCAGTTGGCCAAGCCGACTCAAATGTCAGATCTGGTGATCATCGCGGATCGTATTACCCAGGCCTACCGGGACGAAGGCTACTTCCTGTCGCAAGCGGTGGTTGACCGGCAGGCGCTCGAGTCGGGCATCGCCACGATCACGGTCATTGAAGGTCACATCTCACAGGTTGAGTTCGATGGCACACGTACTGACCTGGCGTCGCCCATCATGAAGGGCTTCACCGACGCACCGATTGCGCATCTCCCAGACCTTGACCGTCGACTGGCCCGGATCAAGGCGATCCGAGGCATGTCTGTCACCTCGCGTATCCGGCCCGACCCGGAGGATCCTTCCCGCCACGAATTGGTGCTGACGACAGATTTCGATCCGGTGGAAGGCTATGCAGGGCTGAGCAATCGGGGGTCTGAACGCGTTGGCCCATTGCAGGCATATGGAGGAGTGGCGTTCAACTCCGTCCTCGCAGATCGCGACCAGTTCCGGCTGAACGTGTTCACAACGCCCGTTGACCCGGGCGAGTATGCCAGGGTGAGCGCCAATTATCGCTACTCGTTCCAGCCGGGCGACAGCCTGCTTTTTGGGGCCGCAACTGCTTTGTCGCAGGACGGGCACAATCCGAACAGTCCCGAAATTGGCGGAGAGTCCCTGTCACTCTGGATGAAGTATGAGCGTCCCCTCATTCAGCGGCGGACGCACCGTTTGTATGCGAGCGTGCAATTCGACGCGGCACATTTGGAGAATGACTGGACGTCAGGGGGCGGGTATCGAGACGAATTGCGAGTTGCACGTGTGGCGCTTCGCGGTCTCCAGACGGATGATGGATCAAAAACCTACTTTTTCGTCGAACTCTCATCCGGGTTGGACATTCTCGGCGCGTCTGGCGAGTCCGTTGAGTTCCGATCCCGCTACGATGCAGATGCGAGTTTTACCAAGCTCTACGCAAAGACATCCTACTATCACGACATTGGGAAGTATTTTGGCATCTACGCTTTGCTGTCGGGGCAGGTTTCCGATGGGCCATTGTTGTCCGCAGAGGAATTCTCTGTGGGCGGACCGGTAATGGGACGCGGGTACGGCTATGGTGAAATATCCGGTGATGAGGGCATCGCTGGCCTGTTGGAATTGCGCGCAGGCTTTTCGCCTGAGAGCGATCTGATCTCGTTTGCGCAAGGCTATGTTTCATACGACGCTGCGATGGTCTGGAATGACACGCCGACCGGGGTCCGACAGAAGGACATGGAGTCAGCTGCGCTGGGATTGCGGATCAACATTCTTGACCGACTGTCGGCAGGAATCGAACTTGCCAAGCCTCTCACCCGTACGCCGTATGATGAAGACAACCGCGACTGGCAGCAGTTTTTCCAGATGTCGGTGACCTATTAGGCCAGCAGCCGGTCAACCCAGCACATAGTCGGCCTCAGCCACATAGCGGCTGGGTCCATCGCCCAAATGGCTCGAGTACAGATGGAAGCCCTCGGCCCAGAACACAGTGCTGCGATAGGCATGATGGCGTTCGACCCATGCCGCGGCTTCGTCGAGCAGAGTGCCGTGCAGGTAGGCGAGGGTAACGTGCGGCGTGAACGGGCGCCGGTCCGGCGCAAGGCCCAGGCGACGGGCGGCGCGTTCGCATTGCGCGGACAGCGCACGCAAGGCATCGCTCTCGCGCACTCGTGCCCAGACGGCGGAAGGTTCCCGCCGGCCGAACCATCCCATGCCTTCCAATGACACCTCGAACGGCGCACAGGATATCTCGGCAAGCAATTCGTCGAGGTCGCGAGCGTCGGCGTGTGAGACGCCTCCAAAGAAACGTAATGTAATATGAAAATTCCGGGGCGGTCGCCAACGGGCACCGGACAGGCCGGTTTGCGTCTGGATTAGGCCCGGATGAATTTCTTCCGGAACAGGGAGGGCGGCAAACAAGCGATACATGGACCGGTTGAACAGGTTTCCGAAGCAAAAGAAAACCCGGTACAGCGACCGGGTTTTCAGAAACTTTTGCTTTTCGCCCAGTTCAGCTGGCGAGTGCGTCCAGCTTACCGAAGTGTTCTGCCAACAAATAGTAGAACGTCACGCGTGACTTTGAGCCACCTTCGGCGCTCATCTGGTCGCAAACTGCCTTGATGGCTGCGTCCAGCTCGCCTTGAGTGTGCGGCAGACCCAGCTTGCCGCGGCACCACTTCTCGCGAATGCGATCAAGTTCAACAGAATCGCTGCAGGCGACAATGGAACTGTCCCGATTGCGCAAGGCAATCCCCAGTCGTCCCACGATCTTTTCTGCTGCGGCCTGATTGTAGCCTTTCGCATATTTCTTGATGTTTTCGGCATATTCAGATGCGTCTGCCATTTTTGTCCCCTTCATTCTTGGCGTCCCCACTGTTGGAATTACGCCAGAACACGAAAATTAACCTTGGGTAATTTCAAGTCAATCCATAAGACCTGTCTGATTGCAGCAGGAAAGGGCCTGATCCTTCTCCCAAATGAGCTTTCAGGACAACACATCGCGCCGGAGGTCAGGATTCATGGCAGGTTCTGCTAATTCGACATAGGCTCAGATGCCTGATCGCCTGCGGGCATTGCGAACGGAGGCGGTCGCATTTACCGCTGGTTTAACTTGCTAAACTTAACTGTCAGCACCATATTCGAGATCAGTTTGGCGGGTGATAAATCCCCGCCTTTCAACCAGAAAGGGTATTGCACCTATGAATGACTTCAATCGTGCCTATTCGCCGGGGCCATCGGGCCAGACGATGGACATGTCGGTCAATGAAGGTCTGCGCAGCTTCATGCTGGGCGTCTACAACAAGATGGCGCTTGGCCTGCTGCTGACCGCAGCATTGGCTTATGCCTTTGGCGCGCTTGTGCCGGAAAGCGTCACACTGACCCTCCTGACCGGACCAATCGGTCTTGTCATCATGTTTGCTCCATTGGCGATCCTGCTTCTGTCAGGCTTCGTCATGAAGAACCCGTCGCCCACAGCGGCGAACCTTGTTTATTGGTCGGTCGTCTCCCTGATCGGTGTCGGCATGGGCGCCATCGTGTATGTCTATGCCCGCCAGCCGGACGGCATGCTGATCGTGTCGAAGGCCTTCCTGACAACGGCCATCGCGTTCGGTGGCCTGTCGCTCTACGGGTATACCACAAAGCGCGACATGTCCGGTTGGGGCGTTTTCCTGATCATGGGCGTCGTTGGCATCATCGTCGCGTCAATCCTGAACATGTTGATCTTCCAGTCGAGCATGATGCACATGGTGATCTCGGTGGTCGGCCTTCTGGTGTTTGCTGGCCTGACCGCATATGACACCCAGCGCCTGAAGAACATGTATTTCCAGATTGCCGGCAATGCCCGCGCAATGGCGGTTGCCACAACCTTTGGTGCGCTCAGTCTTTACCTGGACTTCGTGAACATGTTCCAGTTCCTGCTGGCCATCATGTCGGGTCGCGACTAGCGTCGCTGGTTTGATAAGAGTAGACAAAGCCCCGCTCGCAAGGCGGGGCTTTTTTATGTGCGGTAGGCGGGGGATGTCATCATGGCCATAGGTCCGACAATCGAGACCGAACGATTGCTCCTGCGTCCGCCTCGCGCAGAAGACATCCCCGCGTGGAACGCTTTTCATGCCGATGAAGACGTGATGCGCCATCTCGGCGGCGTTCAGGGGCCGGAGCTGACTTGGCGATCAATATGCACAATGACCGGTGCGTGGACGATTGAGGGCTTCTCCATGTTTTCTGTGATCGAGAAATCTACTGGAGAATGGGTGGGCCGGCTCGGCCCTTGGAGACCAAACGGCTGGCCGGGTACGGAGATCGGCTGGGGACTCGTGCGGTCGTCCTGGGGCAGGGGATACGCGACCGAAGGCGCGACGGCGGCAATGGACTATGCGGTGGATATTCTGGGCTGGAGTGAGGTGATCCATACGATCCTGCCAGAGAACGCAGCCTCTGTTCGCGTAGCCGAGCGTCTGGGTAGCCGCTTCATGAGAAAACAGGAAACGCCGCCGCCGTTTGAGGGCATGATGTGGGATGTCTACGGCCAGACGGCCGATGAATGGCGGGCCCGCCGCAACTGATAACGACCGATCAAGCCTGTGTGAGGTGTGCCGTTTACGCCTCGCCACTGATCCTGCATGCGGGTAAGGCTGGTGCACAGACTTCAGAGGAGACGCCCCATGATCCGTACGCTTACTCTTGCCTCCGTGCTTGCCATGCTGCCAGCGGCGGCGAACGCTCAGGATGCGGCCGATACAATCACAGCCTCCCCGGATACGGCCACCGAGATGCAAACACCTCAGATTGGTCTGGCGCTTGGTCAATCTGCGCCTTCGGTAAATCTGGTGAGACACACTGGAGAGGCGACGAGCCTGTCTGAACTCATGGGAGAGAAGGGGATTGCGGTCGCCTTCGTGCGTTCAGCGGACTGGTGCCCTTACTGCCAAAAACAGCTTAAGCAGATTGATGATATCTCGGCCAACCTCAACGACTTGGGCTGGCCTCTTGTCGCAATTTCGTATGACGATCCCGAGATTCTGTCCAAGTTTGCCCGCAAGAACAGTCTTGGATTTGAACTCCTGTCCGATCCCGGTTCGGAAGCTATTTCGGCGTTTAATTTGCTGAATGAAGAGATGAAGCCTGGCTCGCGCTATTTCGGCATTCCCCACCCGGCGATCATGTTTATCGGCACAGATGAGACGGTCCGGGCAGTATTGCGCGAGGAAGGTTACAAGGACCGCCCATCGCTCGACGTTATCCTGCAGATTGCTGAACAACTTTAGGCAACGGGGCTATTCACTCTGCTCGAAGGACATGTAGTCTTGCGCTGCATAGATCATTGAGAGGCACAGCGGATGAGACAGATCAGGCATATTGCGGGAATATTGGCTGGCATGGCCATATTGGTCGGTGCGCCGTCCTTCGCGCAGGATGCCGACCTGTCGCCGGAAATCGCGGCAACGACGGATCAACTGATCGCGGATGCTCTGCTGGATGAGGTTGGCCTGCAATTTGTCGAAGACCTGACGACAGAAGTCGGGGCCCGCCTTGGCGGCTCGCCGGATGAGGCGCGGGCGCGTGTTTGGGCGATGAACGCGCTCAAGGAGCTGAATTTTGACCGCACGCGCGTTGAGGATTTCACGATCCCGTATTGGGCGCGGACCCGTGAATCGGCCCGCGTGATTGGCGCGAATGCGCAAGATCTCGTGATCACGGCGCTCGGCGGCAGTCGTGCGACGCCTGAAGGTGGACTGGAGGCTGATATCGTCCGGTTTGAAACCCTTTCCGATCTGAAGGCGGCTGATGCTGACAGCCTTGCGGGAAAAATCGCGTTTATTGATGAGCGCATGTACAAGACCCAAGATGGCTCGGGCTACGGGCTTGCCGTGCGCAAGCGGGGCGGGTGTGCCAATACAGCCGCCGAGAAGGGGGCGGTTGCCTGCCTGATCCGTTCTGTCGGTACACAGCCACACCGCATGCCGCACACAGGTGGCATGTTCCGGGAAGGGGCGCTCGGCGCGCTCCCCGCAGCGGCCTTGTCTGGCCCTGACGCTGATCAGCTGACACGATTGTTGGACAGGGGCCCGGTCCGCGTGAATCTCGATATTGGCGTTGAGTATGCCGATGCTGCGCCGTCCGGAAATGTGATCGCTGAAGTCGAAGGATCTGATCTGGAAGACGAAATCATCCTGATCGGATGCCATCTCGACAGTTGGGATCTTGGTACCGGCGCACTGGATGATGGCGCGGGCTGCGGAATCGTCGTCGGGGCCGCCAAGCTGATTGCGGACTTGCCGGGAAAACCTCGCAGAACGATCCGTGTCGTTCTCTACGGCTCTGAGGAAGTCGGCCTGTTTGGAGCGAATGCTTACGCTCGGCAACATGGGGATGATCTCGACAAGCATATGCTTGCGGCTGAGAGCGATTTTGGCGCCGGCCGCATCTGGCGTTTCCAGACCAATTTTGGTGAGGCTGCAATATCCTATGCGGATGTCATGAAGCAGGTATTGACCCCACTGGGTGTGTCAGAAGGCGACAATGCAGCCGGCGGAGGGCCTGATATCGGCGTCCTCCGCAGGGCAGGGGTGCCTGTCGTAACGCCCGCGCAGGATGGCCGGGACTATTTTGACTACCATCACACCCCAGACGATACATTCGACAAGATTGATCCGGAGGCATTCCGTCAGAATGTTGCGGTGTACGCGGCGTTCACATACATTGCGGCCCAGACAGGATGGGATTTCCGGAAGTCGGAGCCGACATTGATGGGTTCGGACTGACGTCCTCGTATGTCGGCGTCTGAAAAAGTGGGGCCAGCCCTCGCGGCCGCGCTCGAGGGGCTGAAACTGGCCCACCGGGAACTGGATCATGTGGATCAGGATCCCGAACGTTGGCGCTGGGTTGCAGTTGGTCTCGTCACGGCGATTAATTGCGCGATCATTGCTGCCCTCTCCGGATATGAGACCGCTTTGGAGGAAGATACAGCTGATCTGAAAATGCCTGGAAGAGTTGCACCTCTGAAATTGTTGCTGCGACGCGCGCGGTCAGATCGATATCTCTTGCCTCCAGAGAAGCTTCCCGCAACGTCGGGCCAGGTCGACGCCGTCCTTCGGCTCGCTGAATACCGGAACGAGGTCGTGCACGGCGTTCTTGCCGGACGGCCGAGCACGATTATTCGAGACGGGCAGATCGTCGTCGGGATGGTCACGCATCTGGTTTGCCTTGCTCCGGCCTTTGATCGGTCGAATCATGCCGTCTATTGCGCACTGATTTCCGATCAGGTTTCTGCGATCAGAGAGCGACTTGCCGTGCTTGGTTAATATTGAAGTCATGACCGACTGCAATAAGGGAGAGATGAGCGCATTCTGGCGACCCCTGACAGTATCGATTGCGGCGTTTGTCTTGACGGCGGCAGCGCCGGATACGTTTTCCCGGGAAGAGTTGCAGGCACTCGAAGCTGAGCGGCAGGCCGCCGAGCAAAAGCTTGAAGCGCTGCAGGCCGCCGGCGAAAATACGCTGAGCGATTTAAAGAACATCGACAGCCAGTTGATTTCGGCGGCTATGGAGTCCCAGCGGCGTGAAGAACAGGCTTCGAACGCCGAGAAATCCCTGATTGATCTTGGTGCGCGTCGAGTATCGGCGCAGATGAGCCTGCTCGAGAACCGCCAGGCTCTGGAAGACCTGCTTGCAGCGCTTGCCGCATCCAATCGCCGGAAGCCGCCTGCCTTGATCGTGTCCCCGAGCAAAGCGAACACGGCTGTGCGCCGGGCCATCCTGATGAGCGAGACAACTCCGCGCCTTGCGACGGAATCGGAAGAATTGTCGCGGGAAATCGATACGCTGAACGAGCTTGAGCGCCGTATCCGCGGCGAAAAAGCCAAACTCGACGCTGCCGAAGCGACACTAGCTTTGAAACAGGTCGAGATTGAGCGGCTCGCCGCTGCCAAGCGTGGGAATTTCGAGGATTTGTCCGGCGATATCGCGTTGTTGAAGGCACACGCGGCAGAGATTGGTGCCAGGGAAGAAGATTTGAGATCATTGCTGGCATCGCTCGAGGCTCAGGCGCCGTCTGCGCCCGGCGCCAAACCGGACCTCAGACCGCGCCTTGTGTCCAATTCGCCTTCGTCGAAACCATCAGCCACGTCCGCTGTTGCGCGTACACCAGCTTCGCGACCACTGGGGCGTGCTGTCATCGGGGCGCTGAAGCCCCCCGTTGCAGGTTCGCTTGCGCGGGCCTTTGGCGAAAAGTTGCCCACTGGTGGCAAGTCGGAATGGGTCGCCTTTGCCACGCGGGCAAATGCCCAAGTGGTCGCACCGGTTGGCGGTACGGTTGAGTATGCGCGGCCATTTCGAACGTATGGATCAATGTTAATTTTGCGGACGAGTGATGGTTACCATGTTATTCTTACAGGCATGAGCCGGATCTATGTCACTGAAGGCCAAGGCGTTTCTGTGGGCGAGCCTGTTGGACGCATGCCTGATCGAGCCGAGCCGGTTCCCGAGCTGAATATGGAATTAAGGCTTGGCGACAAGGTTATGAATCCGGCAGACTGGCTGCCAGGCCGGAGCTAAGGTCAAAAGGATTATGGAGGACTGGAATATGCGTTCACTACTGACAGGGGCTGCCCTTGGTGTCGTTCTGGGTGGCGCGGCTGTCGGATTTTCCGCCTTCGCCTCTCCTGAGGACCGGGCTGAAGATCCGCGCATGGTCACCTACCAGCAGTTGGACCTGTTCGCAGAAATCCTCGCCCGCGCCCGCCAGGATTATGTAACGGAAGTCGACGAAAAGGCTGCCATGAAAGCCGCCATCAACGGCATGCTTACCTCACTCGACCCGCATTCCAGCTATCTCGATCCGGATGATTTTCGTTCGATGCAGGTTCAGACCAGCGGAGAATATGGTGGTCTCGGGATTGAAGTCACAATGGAAGATGGTTTCGTCAAAGTCATCTCTCCGATGGATGATACACCTGCGAGCCGTGCAGGTATCCAGCCGGGTGACCTGATCACATCCATCAATGGGAAGCCGATCATCGGCCAGACACTGAACGAAGCTGTCAAGGAAATGCGCGGCGAAAAGGGCACCGATATCGATGTCACGATCCTGCGCGAAGGCGAGGATCCCTTTGACGTCACTTTGACCCGGGAAGTAATTCAGCAGAAATCCGTTACCTGGAAAATGCAGGAAAGCGATATTGGATATATCCGTATTTCAACCTTCAACGAGCGCACGACTCTGCTGCTTGAAGAGGCAGTCGAAGGCATCGCTAAAGAAACCGGCTCGCGTCCACGCGGCTTGATTGTGGACTTGCGCAACAATGGCGGCGGTTTGCTGGATCAGGCTGTTTCGGTCTCCGACATGTTTCTTTCTGGCGGTGAGGTTGTGTCGACGCAGGGCCGACGCATTTCCGACATGGAGCGCTATAACGCCCGTTCCGGGGAAGTCTTTAAGGGCGTCCCGATGATCGTGCTGATCAATGGCGGCTCAGCCTCGGCTTCCGAGATTGTCGCTGGCGCTTTGCAGGATCGGCATCGGGCCACCGTTTTGGGTACGACCAGCTTTGGCAAGGGGTCGGTGCAAACCGTCATTCCACTTGGCGCAGATCGCGGCGCAGTCCGCCTGACGACGGCGCGCTATTACACGCCAGCGGGTCGCTCCATTCAGGCGCTCGGCATCGACCCGGACATCGAGATCACCCAGGCACGCCTGTCTGAAGAAGAGCTTGCCCAGATCAAGCGCTGGTCCGAGGCCGACCTGCCGCACGCGTTGGCCAATGAAGACGGTGAAGCGCGCAAAGATGTTTCCTTGCCTGATGAGCAGCCGCCTGAAGATTGGGATGGTGAGGATTTTCAGCTCAAGAGAGCGATTGAAATGCTCAAGGAAGGCACTGTCACGGCCAGTGCAATGAGGCGCGCAGGTTAACCGGATGTTTGCAACCTGTTAACCAGTTGGATGCAATTCTGATTGTTCAGAATTCTTTTAAACTGGTTTGACGAGGTCCATCGATGGCTAGCCGCAGGGATGCCGACCCATCTCCTTTGCGCACGGGTCTGACCCATGCTGCTATGAGCCTGCTTGTATTTGGTGGATTGGGTGCCAGTCTTGGTGCCGCGATCCATTATTCCGGTAATCCCGCAGATTCCGGACCGAGCGAAGTGCTGGCCTTGTTTGAGACCAGCCAAGGGTCTACCGCCGCACTCAAATCCCGGCTGAAGGCGGAGACGCCCCAGGATCTTGGCGCGCGTGTGGTTTTGGCAGAAGATGATGCGGTTTCTGATCAGCCAAGCTTGGGCGTGGAATATGCTGAGGCTTCTGCGCCCCGTCCGTCGGAAGTCCCGACCGGGCAGGGGGATGAAGAGTCCTCAGGTGAGGGCATTCGGATCAATGGAAAGCTGGTGCGTCCCGGCGAGTCCTATGGCGAGGTCACGCGTGTAGCGTCGCTCGATACAGCGCCTGTTCCGGGCCTGACGGAGCGGATCAACGGACTGTCTCTGCCGCGCATTTCTGCTGACGGCCAGGCACCGTCAGATGTGTATGCGCGCCCCTTCGCCAATCCCGGCAACCAGCCGATCGTGGCGGTCGTCATTGGCGGACTTGGCATCAATGCGACCCATACCAAGGCAGCAATCGAAGAGTTGCCGCCTGAAGTGACCCTGTCCTTCGCGCCAGACGCGGGCAATCTACAGTACTGGGTCAACAAGGCGCGCGAAAAAGGACACGAAGTCCTGATCGAAGTGCCAATGGAATCCTTCGAGTATGGTCGCATGAAGATGCATCCGCAAACCCTGTTGGCCGGCGACACCGGTGAACGCAATTTGCCGCGTCTCGAAAAGCTGCTCAGCCGGGCAAGCGGATATTTTGGGATCATCAATTATCAGGGTGCCAAATTCGCCGAAGATCCCGGCGCTGTCGGCCCCGTCCTTCAAGCCCTGCATGATCGCGGCATCGCCCTCGTCGAGGATGGCAGCTTCCAGACCGGCGCCTTCGACCGCGCCGCCGGACGCACACAAATGAAATTTGCACGCGCCGCAGCCACAATTGACGCAAAGCTGACCGCAGATGACATCCGGACTGAGTTGCTGGGCCTCGAAACGCTCGCGAAGGAAAACGGCGCGTCCATGGGAACTGGGTATGCCTTCCCGCTGACAATCGAGATCGCCAAGGACTGGACGAAGGACATGCAGAAACGTGGGGTCGTTCTGGCACCGGCGTCTGCCCTGATTTCGGTGTCTGCAAAAACTTCCCAACCGAAGCGCGTCCAGACTGGAAGCTTGTCTCAGGCTCCGGTAAACCCGGAAGGGTGACGATACACGCGCCCGATCCCGACCTCTACAGACCCAATGTCGGTCTCGCCCTGTTTTCAAAAGCAGGCTATGTTTTTATTGGGCGGCGCATCAATGGCCGGGGAGCGTTCCAATGGCAGATGCCGCAGGGTGGCATCGACAAGGGCGAGACGCCCTTGGTCGGCGCACTCCGCGAACTCGAAGAAGAAGTCGGCGTACCGGAAAAACTGGTGGATGTTCTCGAGGAGACGTCGGACTGGTTATTCTACGATTTCCCACCTGATTTGAAGAAGCGTTTGCCCGGGCCTTATATTGGTCAGCGGCAGAAATGGTTCGCTTTCCGGTTCAAGGGGGCCGATAGCGATGTTCGCCTCGACCGGCATACGCCGGAATTCGATGCTTGGCGTTGGGCGCGGCTCGAGGAAGTTCCTTCGCTGGTCGTGCCGTTCAAGCGCATGGTGTATTCTGAAGTTTCCCAGCGGTTCACCAGTTGGGCCGAACCGGTCCCCGGCCACAAGGAAGTTCAGGGTTGAAACCCTCCAAGCAATAGAGGCGTAAACCGATGACAAAATCCTTGCTGATGATCCATGGGATCGGGTGTGGCGGTGAGGTCTGGGATCGGATGCGCGTGGGGTTCGAGGCGGCAGGCTGGAACTGCGACGCTCCAACACTGTTTCCGGACCAGCGGGTGCCTGACTCTCCTCCAGCTTCGCTGTCTGATCTCGGCCTGGATGACTATGTGAAATCCATGGCGGATACGGTTCGCCGGATTGAGAGTGAAACTGGCAGCCCGCCTGCCGTGATTGGCCATTCGATGGGGGGCTTGATTGCCCAATGCCTGGTCGAGCAGGGGCTCGTGAGTCAGGCGGTCTTCCTGACGCCGGCTCAGCCCAAGGATTGCAGCGCGGTGACCCTGTCGGTCGCCTATACATTTCTCAACATCCTTATCAGCCGGAATCGTTCGAAAGCTTACAAAGTTTGGGAGTCAGGATTTCGTTATGGCGTGCTCAACAAGGTGCCGTCGCGTCGTCATGCTGAGATCTACGCTGATGCGCTGTACGACTCCGGGAAGGTTTACGGCGACATCGCAGATGGAATCGAGATCGACGAGACCTTGTTTACAATTCCAACACTGACGATCGCTGCTGGTGCAGACCGTGCGACGCCTGCCAAGGCCGTCCGCAAGGTGGGGCAAAAATACGCAAAAAGCCCAGTAGCGGGTGACTTTCTGGAATATCCGAACAATGCCCATTGGATCGTGGATGAGCCGGGTACTGACAAGGTGGTTTCGGACATTGTTGCCTGGCTTGCAAAGACGAAACCTGCTGCTTGAGGCGGTCATGAAAAGAGGCACCCGCCGATTGGCGAATGCCTCTAAACCCGTTCAGTCCTTCCAGCCGATCAGTCGGCAGCTGTGATCGTTGCAGTGCCGGATTGGCCCGCAGTATTGGTAAAGCCAGTCGAGAAGCCGACGTCTTCGCCCAGTTCGTCGAAGGTTGCACAAATATCACCTTCGGGTGTCTGGCCACAGATTGTCTTGGATTCTTCATCCATCGTGTACGGAATGGGATCGCCTCCATCCATGGAGGCCGTGCCGTTTTCATAGAATACAACAAGCGCGGTCGTGCCATCGCTGCTTGCGAATTCGACCGTGGTGGATTGTGCCATCGCAGGCAGGGCGAACAGCGTAATTGCCGCACTCGCCGCTAAAAAGAGTTTCATGGAAGTCTCCTCCGTCTTTCGGGATTGTTCTTTTGCACTCTACCTCGGTTTCGAGGCTATCAATGCTGGGGACGGAGTCCATAAAAAAACCCCGGCATTGAGGGCCGGGGTTGATCAATTCTGAGAGAAAGTCGGCTCAACCCTTGCCGGCCATACGCAGGAAGCGATTGCGCAAATCGGCATCCGATTTGAACACGCCAGTAAACTGCGTGGTGATCGTGCTGACATCCTTGTGGTGGACGCCCCGTGTCGACATGCATTCATGCACGGCATCGATCAGGACCGCCGTGCCCATCGGGGCAAGGCTGTCGGTAATCGCATCACAGATTTGCGCGGTCATGGTTTCCTGCGTTTGCAGGCGCTTCGAGAAGATCTCTACGACGCGTGCCAGCTTGGAAATACCAACAACGGCTGCCGACGGCATGTAGGCGACATAGGCCTTGCCAAGGAAGGGCGCCATGTGGTGCTCGCAATGGCTCTCCACGTCGATGTTGCGCAGCATGACGATGTCATCATAGCCCTGCACGTCCTCAAAGGTACGCGACAGGTATTTGACGGGATCTTCCTCATAGCCGGAAAACCATTCCTTGTAGGCGTTGACGACGCGCTTTGGCGTGTCGAGCAGGCCTTCGCGACGCGGATCGTCGCCAGCCCACGCGATGAGCGTGCGTACGGCTTCTTCGGCCTCTTGAACGGTAGGGCGCTTGATGGGCTCTGCGCGTGCCTTGTCTTTATTGGGAGTGATGGCATCCATGGCCATGATTGAAGTTTCCTTCGACTGAGGGACGAGGGTCGAGCCGAGGCTTGGTCTGGGAAAGCGTAAAAATGCTCCCCTGCCCGGACTTAACGCCCGCCCGGAGTTGATACCCTCAGGGCGATATGAGGAACATAAGGGTGCGATGGCCTTGTTTCCAGCCCTTTCTACGCTGACGTCGCGCGACTGGATGACTCCATTCTTGGCTTTTCTGCGCGCCGATGATATCGCCGTCGACATGGAACGTGTTCGATTTTGTTGTCGTCCTGCCTGCCGGTGTTGCTGTTAACCCATCAACACGCCATTAGGGCTGGCCAGCTACCCGTAGCGCCAGCGATACGTCCAGACTTCCGAAATCGAGCCCAAAAACCATGACAATCCGCATCTACGACACCGCCGCGCGCAAAAAGCGCGTTTTCCATCCGCAGGATCCGGCGCGCGTGACGATGTATGTCTGCGGCCCGACTGTCTACAATTACGCCCATATCGGCAATGCGCGTCCGCCCATTGTGTTCGATGTGCTGCGGCGCCTGCTGATGAGGGTGTATGGTGAGGATGCGGTGATCTACGCGCGCAACATCACCGACATTGAAGACAAGATCATCAAGGCCAGCGTCGAGACCGGCGAACCGATTGAGACGATTACGAAGAAATTCGCCCAAATCTACAATGCCGACACGGCTGCACTGAACGTGCTCGCGCCCGGCATTGAGCCTTGGGCGACCGATCATGTCGGCGAAATGATCGAGATGATCGAGAAGCTCGTCCGCAAGCGCTATGCCTATGTCGGCAAGGAAGGCGTCTGGTTTTCGGTCAATTCCATGCCGGATTATGGAAAGCTGTCTGGTCGCAAGCTCGAAGACAATGAAGCCGGCGCACGCGTTGCTGTCGACGAAGACAAACTCGACCCCGCCGACTTCGCGCTCTGGAAATTCGCCAAGGAAGGTGAACCAGAAGATGCGATCTGGGACAGCCCGTGGGGCAGGGGACGTCCCGGCTGGCATATCGAATGCTCGGCCATGGCCGCAAAGCATCTCGGCAAGACGATCGACATTCATGGTGGCGGGATTGATCTTCAGTTTCCGCATCATGAAAACGAAATTGCCCAGTCCGAATGCGCGCATGGCGAGATCATGGCGAACTATTGGATGCACAATGGCTTCTTGGATATGGGCGGCGAGAAGATGTCGAAATCGCTCGGCAATGTCGTTCTGGTGCACGAGCTATTGAAGCAATGGCACGGTGAAGTGCTGCGCTTTGCCATGCTGAGCGGGCATTACCGCGCGCCGCTCGACTGGACGGAAGACTTGCTGAAACAGGCCAAGACAACGCTCGACCGGATTTATGGCGCGTTGCGCCGTGTGTGGGACGCTGAAGGCGGTGAAGTCGATGACCGGGGCGTCTTCGACGCCCTTTGTGATGATCTGAATACACCCGAAGCGCTCGCTTCGCTCTCGCGCATTGCCGGCGAAGCGAACATGGCGGCGGACAAGGGAGATACGGATGCTATGGCGACGGCCCGCGCAAATTTGCTCGACGCCGGCGAAATGCTTGGGCTTTTGACCCTGACTCCCAAAGCCTGGGAACAGGGCGGGGATGATGATGGCAATGACCGCATCAATGGACTTGTTCAGGCGCGTATCGATGCGCGTGCAGCCAAGGACTGGGCTGAAGCTGACCGAATTCGTGATCAACTTGCTGCCGAAGGTATTGAGATCATGGATGGGGCCGGTGGCTCGACTTGGCGACGTATTTGATTTTTCAGGCCGACTGCAATTGCCCCGATGACGGAAGCTTTAATTGACCTTAACAGGCCGCTCCTGTGTGTTCGGGCCACGGCCTGAGCGCCCCGTTTTCAATGCACGACACGCCTTTGCCGCCTGCCTCGCGTTCGCGCCTGAGTCAGGCGGCATTTTTTGTCACCGTGCCTCAGCCTTGCGCCGTGCGCCTGCGAAGGCCATGTTTCAGGCGATGAGCGAACTGTACCATAATCGTGTTCTCGAACTCGCAGCAGACATCCAGCATGTGGGTGATCTGACAGATCCTGACGGGTCTGTCCTGAAGGTATCGCGTGTGTGCGGTTCGACCGTGAAGGTTGATCTGAAATTGGACGAAGCGGGCGCGCGCATCATGGCCATCGCAGTGGATCCAAAGGCTTGCGCTCTCGGGCAGGCGGCTACCTCGATCCTTGCTGAACACGCTATCGGTGCAACGATCGAAGAGGTGATCGCGGCGCGAGACGCTTTGAAAGACATGCTGAAAGACAATGGACCTCCGCCGGAAGGCCGCTTCTGGGAGCTGCGCCATCTGGAACCCGTGGCCGATTATCCCCCTCGCCATACGTCCACGCTGCTGGCTTTTGAGGCGGCGGTTGCTGCCATCGAGGAGGCATTGGCAAGCCGCGGTCTCGCCCGCGAGACGGCAGGCTGAGATGGCCGGTTTGCGGCGTCGATCAGCGAATGGTCTGCTTTGGGTCTACAAGCATGGCCCAAGCCAGGTGTTCTACGCGTTCGGCGCGCGCTGTCAGCACACGCCAACCTGCAGTGAGTATGGCGCCGAATGTGTTGCGCGGTTTGGATGGTGGCCGGGCATATGGATGGCGCTGGCGCGTTTCATCCGGTGCCGACCGGGCGGCAGTCTCGGCAAGGACCCGGTGCCGGAAACCCTGCCAGATGTGCCGGTCTGGCAGCCTTGGCGGTATGGCGAATGGTCGGCGCGCAAGGCCATGGAACGAATTGAAAACCGCCCGTCGTCATGCCATATGAAACCTGATGAGTGAAAATCGTTGCCTTCTTGGCCCTGTTGGCCTGACCACACGAACTCGCCGGGGTGCCTGACGCGCCCCTTGGCTGCGCCTTTGTGCGCGCCCGCTTCATGTACCCATAAACAGCCCAAAAGAAGCCCGGATAGGGTCCGAAAACCCCGCCACTGCGCGAGAAATGCGTATGGGGTGGGAAATCTGGTGAAGTCGCGTTAAGCAGACGCCGGATAAAGGGCCTGACCGGAACCGAATTTGCCGCGCTGTACAGAGCGCAAGAATGCACGAAAAGATTAGACCATGATCAAAGTATCCCTGCCAGACGGCTCCGTCCGCGAATATGAAGAGGGCGCGTCGCCCTTTTACGTCGCCAAATCGATTTCCAATTCCCTCGCCAAGAAGGCGCTCGCCGCCCGGGTTGACGGCGAGCTGAGAGATTTAATGCGCCCGCTCGATGGCGACGCAAAGGTGGAACTCGTCACGGCGAATGATCCCGAAGGCCTTGAACTGATCCGCCATGATGCGGCCCACGTGCTCGCCCAGGCGGTACAGGAACTCTATCCCGACGCGCAGGTCACGATTGGCCCAGTCATTGATGATGGCTTCTATTACGACTTTGCCCGCGAAGAGCCGTTCTCGACGGAAGATTTCGAGAAGATCGAAAAGAAAATGCGCGAGATTGTCGACGCGGACTATCCGATTGTCCGCGAGGTCTGGGACAAGGACCAGGCCATCGAGACGTTCAAGAAGATCGGCGAAGACTACAAGGCGCGGATCATCGACGACATCATTCCGCCGGGCGAAGCAATCACAGTCTACAAGCAAGGCGACTGGTTCGACCTTTGTCGCGGCCCGCACCTGCCCAGCACGGGCAAGTTGCCGAAGGCCTTCAAGCTGATGAAGCTGGCGGGCGCCTATTGGCGTGGCGACTCCAAGAACGAAATGCTTCAGCGCATGTACGGCACGGCTTGGGCCAATGAGAAAGACCTCAAGGCGCATCTGCTACGCCTCGAAGAGGCCGAAAAGCGTGACCATCGCAAACTCGCGACGCAGCTCGACCTGTTCCATCTCGACGGCCTGGCGGCAGCCGGGTCCATCTTCTGGCACCCGAAAGGCTACCAGATCTGGTTGCAGATCGAATCCTATATGCGCCGGCGTCTCGATGCGGCCGGCTATGAAGAGATCAAGACGCCGCAATTGATGGATTCGGTTCAGTGGGAGAAATCCGGTCACTGGGGCAAGTATCGCGAGAACATGTTCATCGTGCCGGATTTCATTCCTGAAGGTGATGAAGGCGTGGACATTTCGGTGCCTGACGATGCCAAACTTATGGCGTTGAAACCCATGAACTGTCCGGCGCATGTCGAAGTCTTCAAACAGGGCCAGAAATCCTATCGCGACCTGCCGCTGCGCTTGGCGGAATTCGGGTGTTGCCACCGCAACGAGCCGCATGGCGCGCTGCATGGCATCATGCGGGTCCGTCAATTCACGCAGGACGATGCGCACATCTTCTGCCGTGAAGACCAGATCGTCGAGGAGTCTATCCGCTTCTGTCGCCTGCTCGAAAACGTGTACCGGGATTTCGGCTTTGAGAATATCGCCGTGAAACTCTCCACACGTCCGGATGTCCGGGCCGGGGATGACGCAACCTGGGACCGGGCCGAGAAAGGCCTGCAGGACGCCGTTGATGCAGCGGGCCTGCCCTGTGAGATCATGCCCGGGGAAGGGGCCTTCTACGGACCCAAGCTTGAATTCCAACTCACGGACGCGATCGGCCGGGTTTGGCAATGTGGTACGTTGCAGCTGGACTATGTTCTGCCAGAGCGTCTCGGCGCTGAATATACGGCGTCGGACGGTTCAAAGCAGCGCCCGGTCATGTTGCACCGCGCCATCCTGGGCTCGATGGAGCGCTTTATCGGTATCTTGATCGAGGAGTTTTCCGGCGCTTTCCCTATGTGGCTGTCACCGGTGCAAGTTGTCGTTGCGGCGATCACAGACGCAGCGAACGAGTACGCTGAGGAAGCAGCGGCTGCTCTGCGCAAGGCCGGACTGCGCGTCGAGACCGATCTTCGCAATGAGAAGATTAACTACAAGGTTCGCGAGCATTCGGTTCAGAAAGTGCCAATCATTGCGGTGGTTGGTGGTCGTGAGGCTGAGGACCGTACACTGGCGTTGCGTCGGCTTGGCAGCAATGGTCAGCAAATGATCTCGCTGGAGGATGCCTGCCGCGATCTCGCCCAAGAAGCCCTCGCACCAGACCTGAAGTCCGACTAGTCCGGATCAACAGGTGACAGGTACTGCGGAACACGAAAAGATGCGCGGCATGAGCTACGCACCTTTTCTCGCCGCGGCCTTCCTGTTGTGGCCTTTGACCTCCATGGCAGGGACGCAAGGTAACGTCCTGCTGCTCGCGCTGGCTGCGATTCCTGCATTATTTGTTGCACGACCCGGTATCCGTCCGGCCCACTACCTGCTGGCGGGCATGGCCTTTCTGGTCTGGGCCGTTGCGAGTGAGTCCTGGTCTCCGGTCTCGCGAGGAATCATCAGTGGGACATTGATGGGCGGCGACTTTGCCATTCGGTCCGCCGGGCTGCGCATCATATTGACGCTTTTCTTCACCACGCTCTTGATAGCCGGTGCATTGCGAACTGCGCCCGGGCGCGCACAGATCTCGTCCCGCCTGATATTGGGAAGCCTCTCCATACATGGTCTGCTGATCCTGCTCAGCCCGGTCTTCGCGACTTCAGTGATGCCCGTCTTCTACGGGGATGATCCGCTCAATCATTCCTCAGGCTTTCAGAACCTTGATCGGGGTGCGAACGCTTTTGCGCTCGTACTGCCTATACTTGTAGCATATGTCGGGGCCCGGCCAGGCTTGGCATGGAAGGGGCTCGCACTGATGATTGCGCTGGCCAGCCTTGTCAGCTTCGGCGTTCTCGGATCGTCAGCCGCCATGTTTGGCGCGGCTTTGATGCTCGTCGCTTTCGTTATTGTTCGGGTCTTCCCAAAGTATGGCCTGCGCGGCCTGTTCACGACTGTCGCTGCCTATATTGCGCTGGCGCCGGTCTTGATGAGTGGACTGCTCTACATGCTGGAGCGAAGTGGTGTGAACTTGCCGGGGTCTTTCCAGTCTCGCGCCTGGTCGTGGGAAGTCGTGATCGGGAAGATTCAGGAGGCACCGCTGATGGGGCATGGTATCGAAGCATCAAAATCCTGGCAGGACACGTATGCAGCCTATCCGGAATGGATGGCGCAGTTGCCGGATTTCTGGGCGCGGTATCCGGTCGTTCCGGGGCATCCGCACAATATGGCCTTGCAGATATGGGCCGAGACGGGCGCAGTTGGTGCATTTGTTGCGGCACTCGCCGTTCTGCTGATCGGATGGCGACTGCCAATTGGGCACAATTTACGCGCGGATATTCACTACGCGATTGGCGGCATGCTGGCGGCGGCGTTCTGCCTGTTCAGTTTTTCCTATAGTGTCTGGAATGAAGCTTTCTGGTCTACCTTGGCGCTCGCTGTCGTTGCGCTGATTGTTCTGTCTCGCCGTGTGAGAGGATCGCTTGGATGACTCTCCCGACAATTACGGCGATCGTTGTGACCTATCATACCGGCCCTCGCTTGCATGAATGTCTCTATGCCCTGAAGTCCGATCCGGACATTTCTGAAATTATCATTGTCGACAACGGAAATCGGCCAGAGGAACAGTCCTGGATCGATGAGTTCGAGGCAAATTCAGATAAAGTCCACATCGTCCGTGATGGCACGAATCCCGGTTTTGGGGCCGGGGTGAACAAGGGTGCGGCGGGGGCGCTCGGCAATCTGCTTCTCGTCATCAATCCGGATGCGGTTCTGCGCCGCGGTTCGCTTGCAAGACTTGTGGCGGCAATGGAGAAGCGTGCTGAACCCGTCCTGGTCGGCGGCAAGATTTTTGATATCCACGGTCGTGAGGAGCGAGGCGCACGACGCAACACGCTGACGCTCTTGCGTGCGATGGGGTTTGGGAAGTGGACGTTGGAAAATGACCCGCCGCCCCGAAACTCCATCGAAGTTGGTGCAGTGTCAGGTGCCTTTTTCATGATGGATCGTCAGGCCTTTCGCAAGATGGGAGGGTTCGACGAGGGCTATTTTCTGCACGTCGAAGATGTCGACCTTTGTCGCCGGGTCCTGAAGTCTGGCGGTAGCGTAGTCTATCAACCTCATGCGGGCGCGTTGCATTATGGGTCGACGTCGGACGTTCCCTCTGAGGCTGTGGTCGAGCACAAGGCGCGCAGCCTTGTGAAGTATTTCAGGAAATTTGCGAACGGCCCGTTGGAGCGTCTGATGGTGACGCTGATTTCACCAGTCATGGTGCGCGCCCTCAAGGCTCGTCGCTAGACGGTTGGACGCCAATCATGGGGGGCCATTTCAAACCCGCTAAATTCGAAGCCCGGGGCAACAATACAACTGACCAGTGTCCATGCGCCCAGCGTTTCCGCTGTCTGCCAGTGTTGCGAAGGGACGACAAGTTGCGGGCGATGCCCAGCCCGCAGGTCAGGACCGAGCGTCACCGCACTTGCCCCTTGGCCGTCGGGTGGCGATAGCGTGAGGGAAAGAGGGCCGCCCGCATGCCATAGCCAGAATTCGTCAGCATCTACCCTATGCCATGCCGAGACTTCGTCAGCTTGCAGCAGATAGTAGATCATCGTGGAACTGGCGCGGCTGCCGTCCGATGTCGGCGCGCGATACGTTTCCCGGAAGTGTCCTCCCTCTGGGTGAGGGGTCAGATCCAGCATGCGGATGATCTCTCGGGTGCCGAGATCTCCGGAAATACCCCGCATCAGAAGCGGTCCTTGCGTCCACGTATTTCGGCGAAGGTTTCGACGGTGTTGCCGGGATGACCCATCGCCGCCTGGAGTACAGGATCGTCGGCACGCAAGAATGGGTTCGTGGCAAGTTCTTTGTCCAACCTCGTTGGAACAGTTGGAAGGCCCTCTGCACGACGCTCGTCAATCCAGAGCGCGTAATCCGTCAGTGCTTTATTCTGCGGGTCGACCGTGACGGCAAACCTTGCATTGGCCTGTGTATATTCATGCGCGCAGTAGAGCTGGGTTTCTGGCGGCAGAGCTTTCAGCTTGGTCAGGCTGTTCCACATCATCTCCATCGTGCCTTCAAAAACACGGCCGCAACCTAGTGCAAAGACAGCGTCTCCGACAAATGCGACGTCTTGATCTGAGAAATGATAGGCGATGTGGCCTAGCGTATGCCCGGGCACATCCATCACGCGCGCGTTCGTACGCCCAAATTCGACGATATCGCCTTCGGATAGTTTCACATCAATGCCGGGAATTTTTTCCGCTTCACCGGCTGGTCCGTAAATGGTGCATCCCGTGACTTCCTTGATCCGCAAGTTCCCGCCCGCATGGTCGGGGTGCCAGTGCGTGTTCAGGATGTGCGTAACCGTCCAGCCTCTACGATCGGCCTCGGCAAGGTACTTTTCGGCATCCGGCGTATCGATTGCCGCAGTCTTTCCTGAGACAGGTTCATGAACCAGATAGCCGTAATTATCGTTCAGGCAGGGAAATTTGTGTATGTCGAGGTTGATTTTCGTCATTAGCGTCTCCTGCAGACCAGACTAGCACAGGCCACTTCATGCGTCAGGATGCCGTCACCTTGCAACGTTTCTATGCCTCGCCTTTGGGGCAGGCAGCGACGCGCATCCTGTCCGGCAAGCTGACGGATCTCTGGGGAGATGCGCGCGGCCTCTCTCTGCTGGGTCTGGGATACGCCATTCCGGTGCTCGAGGCCTTTGGTGCTGCGCCGGGGCGCAGCGTGGCAGGTATCCCGCTCGATCATGGACCTGTCTCATGGGACCCGTTCGGTCGCGGCAATGCGGCGGTCGCCATAGGCGATGTTCGGCTGCCCTTTCCGGACGGCATGTTTGATCGTGTGATCGTGCTGCATGGGATCGAGGAATCGGGCAATCCGCGAGCCTATTTGCGGGAAATCTGGCGGATAACGGCTCCAGAGGGTCGTATTGTATTGGCGGCGTCCAACCGGTCCGGCTTGTGGTCGCGCGCGACCAAGACGCCGTTTGGCCAAGGCCGCCCCTGGACACGCGCCCAGCTCATGAATCTGCTTTCGATCGGGCTGTTTCAGGTTACAGCGTCCAGTAGTGCGCTTTACATGCCGCCAATGGCGACACCTTTGGTGAGTTCGGGGGCCGAAGGCTGGGAAGTGATGGGCCGAATGCTCGCGCCGGGGCTCGGTGGCGTGGTGTTGGTGGAGGCAGTGAAACGCCTTTATGCCTCTCCTGGAGGCGGCGCTACAGCACCAGTGACCGAAAAAGTGCGTCTGGCGCGGCCTGCGACAAGCAATGGTCGCGAAAGCCATTGACGCCGCTACGCGCGCCTCGGTAGTTTAGAAACTCCTAATTCGCATTACAGATCAAAGGATTGCGTGCCATGAAACTCGTAACAGCCATCTTCAAGCCGAGCCGATTGGATGCGGTGATTGACGCGCTGTCCGAAGCTGGCGCGACAGGACTGACCGTATCGGAAGTGCGCGGCTATGGTCGCCAGCTTGGCAAAACCGAAGTTTATCGCGGCGCGGAATACGAAGTGCGCCTCCTGCCCAAGGTCAAAGTGGAAGTCGCCTGCCCTGACGCCTCGGCCGAGCGCTACGCCGAGGCCATCACGCAGGCCGCCAATACGGGCACAATCGGTGACGGCAAGATCTTCATCTACGATCTCGACAGCATTATCCGGATTCGCACCGGTGAGCGCGACGAACAGGCTGTGTCCGGCTAGTTCTGGTCTTCCGACTTGAAGCTTGCCTGTTCAGCGCCATGGTGGAGCTGAAGGTTCAGCAACACGCCTTTTGCAACCGGTAACAACCACAAGCACAGTCCAATCACGGCCGCACATAGCGCGATGAAGGCAATGACCATCGGCACCAGGGGCAGCGGACTCATCGGCAACAGGAACAGAAACGGCGCCAGCAATAGCAGCACACCGAAACCTACGAAAAAGGCCGGGCCGTCTGCTGTATCGGCCGCCGTCATGTCACGTCCGCAAACGGGGCAGGATTCGTTGAGCTTCAGGTAGGAGCTGTACAATTTGCCTTCGCCGCACTGGCCGCATCGCTGACGGATACCGGAAATGATGGGGGAGGGGTGGCTCATGATTCTGGACCTCTTTGAGCCGGATGCTTGGTCAGACCTTTACCGGCACTTTCCATACCTATGTAAGGACCGCTTGGTTGGTGTCATCTGCGGTAGATGGTTGCAGGGGCATGAAGGCCTTGACGTTGGTCGCCGTATTCCGCACCAGAACGGGCGAAATCTGACTGCAGGAACACCATGACCGAACCCGTCTTCAACAAGATCGCCATCATTGGCGCCGGCCTCATCGGCGCGTCCATCGCGAGGGCGGCTGTGCAGTACGGCGCGGCTGGGACTGTGAGCCTTTATGATTCCAGCGAAGATGTGCGCCTGCGCGCCGCTGGAATTGCGTTGGGGGATGTCGCGGACAATCTTGCCACTGCTGTGGCAGAGGCAGATTGCGTGTTCCTCTGTGTCCCCGTCGGTGCCTTGCAGGCCGTTGCTGCGGACGCTGTGCCGCTGATGAAGGCAGGAGCCGTCCTGACCGATGTGGGCTCAGTGAAAGGCCAAGCCACCGAAGCGCTTGCGGCCGCCGCCGATGGCCGCGTGCACATTATCCCGGGCCACCCCATTGCCGGTACGGAGCAATCCGGTCCGGAGGCGGGCTTTCCGACCCTGTTCCAGAATGCCTGGCACATTCTGACACCCCTGGCAGACGGGGACGACAATTACGACGCTGCTGTATCGACGCTGGAGGCGTTCTGGACGCAACTTGGCGCAACGGTTGAAACGATGGATGCAGCGCGGCACGACCGGGTCCTCGCGATCACTTCGCACCTGCCACACCTGATTGCGTTCAACATCGTTGCAACCGCGTTCGATATGGAGACCGTCGAGCAGGGCGAAGTCGTGAAGTATTCTGCTGGTGGTTTCAGGGATTTCACCCGTATCGCCGCCTCCGACCCTGTCATGTGGCGCGATGTTTTCCTGAACAACAAGGACGCCGTACTTGAGTGCCTTGGCCGGTTTTCCGAGGATCTTGCCGCGCTGCAACGCGCGATCCGTTGGGGCGACGGAGAAACGCTTTTCAACGAGTTCAATCGCGCCCGTTCAATCCGCAAGGCCATCATTGATGCGGGCCAGGATTCTGGGGCAGTTAACTTCGGGCGGAACCTGCCCAAGGGAGATGAGGATGAAGGCGCTTGAACTGACCGAGGAGCGTCGCGCGACGTTGCGTGGCCATTTGCAAACTCTGTTTGCAACCGAATTTGACGAGCGCCTCAGCGATTTTCGGGCAGATGACATCGTCGACCTGATGCTGACGACGCTCGGTCCGGCCGTCTACAATCAGGCTGTCGCAGATGTCCGCGCTCACCTGCAGGGCAAGCTGGAGGACCTCGACGGTGAAGTCTGGGTCGAGGAAGCTGGCTGACATGATGCTCACGCGCTTGTGTGTCGTGCGGGACTGAACCTTTCGGTATGGTCCCGCGTATGAACCGCATGACCCACACGATTTCCCGACGCTCGCTGCTCCTGTCCGGCG
Organism: Hyphomonas sp. KY3; assembly: GCF_017309975.1. Classification (NCBI taxonomy): domain Bacteria; kingdom Pseudomonadati; phylum Pseudomonadota; class Alphaproteobacteria; order Hyphomonadales; family Hyphomonadaceae; genus Hyphomonas; species Hyphomonas sp. KY3. The sequence goes on along the minus strand of NZ_CP022271.1, from coordinate 3,275,141 downwards.
CCGCTTCACTGGGCCTTGCCGCCTGTTCCATCAATTCTACATCGGAAGCAGCAGACGCTGAAAACGCCGATAATGAGGAGCAATATGCTGATTCCGAATGGCGCCGACTTACCAATGATGACTGGCGTGCGCGCTTGAGCGCGGCCGCCTACGGCGTTATGCGGGAAGAGGGTACCGAGCGTCCCTTTACATCGGACCTGAACAAGGAGGCCCGCACAGGTACCTATCATTGCGCCGGGTGTGACCTCGCCCTGTTTTCATCGGACACCAAATTCGATTCCGGCACGGGCTGGCCGAGCTTCTATGATGTCTTGCCGGGCGCCATGGGAACCAAACCTGATCGCAAGCTGATTTATGTGCGCACGGAATACCACTGCGCCCAATGCCTGGGCCATCAGGGGCATGTATTCGAGGATGGGCCGGAACCCACCGGCTTGCGGTATTGCAACAATGGCGTTGCGCTGACCTTCAAGCCGGCCTGATTCCGGATCACTCGATGATTTCCATGCCCTCGGGGATTACGAATGGCGTGGTAGCGACGCCGACATTTCCGGCTTCAACTACCTCACCAGGACCGCCTTCCCGACGCTCATAAGCCTGAGCCAGCGAGAGATATGGCGGGACGTGAACCCAGCCCGCACCACCATCATTTTGTGTGATTTCGAAATGAAGGTGAAACGTTGTGGGCGTGCCGCCGAAATCATTCGAGACATACCCAATATGCTGGCCGGCCTCGACTGGGTCCCCCGCCTTTACCTGCAGCTTGTCCATGTTCATGTGCATGTATTTGAAGATACGTCCGCCTGCGCGCAGATTCACGCTGTAAGTGCCAACGTGTGAGATGACACCATCAGACACGGCGACAACCTTGTGCAGGGTGCGGTCACTGGCAGCTGTCCTGCGCAGTGTATTGCATTCCTGTGGTGTGCCGACCCGAATGTCCTGCCCCTGGTGGACCTTGGGTTGGGGGCAGTAAGGAGAGGTCCGATTGGCGCTGCGTACTTCGCAGAAATTGTCCCGCCATGGATAGGCGTAGTTGCGGGAATCGCACTGGTCGCCCCCCGCGACACCCCCGCCAAAGCTGAACACTTGGGACTGTAGGTAAGTTGGTGCATCCGCGATAGGAAATACAAGATCAGGTGCGTATGCAATCTGCTCCGGTGCACCTTGGCCTGAGCCAGGCAGAAGCGCTCCGGCTTCAAAATAGCTGAAGGTTGGTTCGACCGGCTCAACAGGGTCGGGCAGGCTGGCAGCGTCGTCGCCATCATCATCACTGATATCTTCAGCCGGAATGTCCGTGTCATCAAGCGTGTCGCCCGGTGTTTCGGTATCCGTGTCCGTATCGGTGTTAGCATCCGTTTCAGGGTTGGTGTCCTGGTCCGAAGCGTCATCATCTTCAGGAGTTGTCGCGGGATCAGTATCTGGTGTGTCGACGTCGGGAATGTCGTCGGTGGGGGTGTCGACATCAATCGGATCGGTAGCGGGGTTGTCGGCGTCTACTGGATCAGGTCCGTCCCCGAGATCATCCGTATCAGGCGAGTTGGCTGTATCTTCCGCATCATCCGCAGGGTCCGTTGGTGTGTCCTCACCGTCTGCCCCATAGGGATTGTCGACCGGCGCAGACGGCGGCGGAGGTCCGGGCGCTCCGGGCGGTACAGCAGGCCCCGCATCCGGCGTTGTCGGACTTGGTCCGCCATCTCCCGGAAATCTGACAAAGTCGCAGGCGGACAGCATGAGGGCTGCGCTCGCCAGCAGCAGCAATCGTGTTGGTTTCATCAACGCGTCCCCGCAATTACTAGCTTGTTGGTCACATCGAGAGCTTCTTGCTCCGTGATGCAGTCGGCTTCACCTCCCTTGATGGATTTGCATTCAAATTCCACGAGGTAGTCTGCGCCATAACGAGAGAACGAGACTTGTGCTCCACTCATCGTTGGCGTGTAGGTCAGGACGGGCGTATCGTCTTGGGCATTGGTGGTATCAACTCCAATGACTTCATTCGTGCCATTGACGACAATGTCATAGTCTATGCCGGGATAGGCAGCGAAATAGCCGTCCGACATGGGTTGAAAGCGGATGCCACTCTCGGCGCCCTGTGGCACGACGATGCCGGTTGGAAGCAAGACCGGTACGGGCGGCGCGGTGCCGCCGGATTCCACCTGGAAACTCGTCTCGCGCTGCTCGCTGGGTGTGGCAGCAAGATCTGCTCGTGCAGCGTCCCAGTCGATTGTTGCAGTGCTGGCGACCATCACCGGACCGTCAGGTTGATCTGGAACGAGCGTAGCTTCTTCTGCAGGAGCAATTTCCGGCTCTTGGGTTTCAACCGGTGCTGGTTCGTCGCGGTCTCTCGCAATCAAGAAGTCGCATGCGGTAAGCGAGAGCGCGCACCCACCGACAATCAGGATGGTACGGATAGATGTCATTTGCGTTTGTCCTCTCCGGGATGAGCTACGAAGTCAGGGTCTGCATAGGCGACGCCATCAATTGACAATATCTGTTGGCGGATTTCTTCAATTCGCCCGCGTGTCGCCTCGACACCGGCGGGCAGTTGGTACACCAGATTGATTTCGCCGGAATAGCTGGCGCCCACGAGACGGAAATCCTTCAGGATGGGGATGTCTTCTACGAGATCCGAATATGCCGCATCAGCGGTCTCGCGATCGCGTTTGAAATTGCGCGCAATCGTATCAACTTCAGACCGCCCCTTGAGGCGGACGATAAAGGTGACTTCCGCACCGCTCGAACTGGACGAGCTGCTGCCACTGACGGCAGCAGGCTTGACCTGTTCTACACCCACGGTGCCGATTGGCGGACGTGGGTCGGTCGCCGCCTGTGTGGCGGGGCTGTCCTGTTCAGGCCGTGATTGGGAGCTATTGCGGTCATCACTCCCCACGATAACCAACCCCACCGCGCTGGCCAGCAGGGTGACCCCTGCAAGGCCAAGCGGCCCGCCGAGATGGACGGGAGAAGGGCGCCGTTTTGGCATCAGTCTCCGCCACCGCCGGTCGGCCGTTCCGGCACCATGGCGAGGTCGAGCAAGCCTTGACCGCATGGACGTGTGCACATGTCGGGGCTTCCCTCAATCGGAGTGGTGCCCGGGTAGAGTGCACATGAGCCAGAGCATTGCATCGCAGATCGCGGGCTGGATGCAGCGAGCAGGGTGGCTTTCAGCTCTTCCGGCGTGGCGTCAGGATCGCGTGCCTTGAGGAGGGCAAGTGCTGCTGAGACATGCGGCGCTGCCATCGATGTGCCCTGTTCGAAAGCGTAGAAGCAGTCTTCGACGGCTTCACCCGTGACCGGGTCATAGCAATTCGTTGCAGCCTTGGTGGACAGGACGCCATCTGGACGACCGTCCCCATTGTCGTCCCGTGTCAGGTCTCCACCAGGGGCGAGGAGATCTACTTCCGGTCCGAAATTGGAATAGGGGGCTATATGTCCCCGGGCATCGCCGGCGGCGACTGTGATCACATTCGCGCAGCCACCCGGCGCATAATACTGCGTCGCAACGCGGGCATTGCCGGCTGCCGAGACGACCAGCACACCACGCTCAGTGACCGAATCAATCGCATCCTGCAGCGATGCAGGACAGTATTCAAACAGCCCGATGGAGAGGTTGATTACGTCAGCCGGATTGTCGTTCCAGATCTCGTTGCCTTCCGCATCCTCGGCCGGGATCAGGCCGCCTGCCCACCGGATGGCATCATTGATGTCGGAGAGACGTCCACCACATTTGCCGAGCGCGCGCACTGGAACGATTTTGACGTTCCACGCCCCGCCCGCGACCCCTGAGGCATTGTTGGTCGCGGCTGCGCCAATCGTTCCCGCCACATGTGTGCCGTGAAATGTGTCTTCTGCAAATGGGACCGACGGATCACAGAGATCGCCCGGATCGTTCGGGTCGCCGTCACGGCCGTCGCCATCATTTCCCATACGTGGATCGGAGACCATATCCCAACCCGGTGCGATGTTGGGGGAATCCTTGATGTCGGGGTGTTCCAGTTGCAGGCCGGTGTCTACAACAGCCACGACAACATCTGCTGATCCATCTGTGCCCTGACGGGTCCAGAATTCCTGGAAGCTTGAGCCCCCTACGGACTCGCCTTCGCCTGTACCATTGTTCTGGAAATGCCATTGAAGTTCCCAAAGCGGGTCATTCGGGGTGATGGTTGTGTCGGTGATGACGTCCGGGGTCACATCGGTTCCGGTGGCCGGTGTGTCGGGGCGTGGTTTACGAGCGAACTGGTTTTCGAAAATATAGTCTTTCTCGACATATTCGAACTGACCAGACGCTTTCAGGTCTTTCACGATACATTCTGTCGCGAGCACCGGGCTCGACTGAACGGTGACCATATCAGGATTGTCTGGGCATTCGAGTTTCGCATCGACGGCGAGGAAATTCTGCATCGTGTTGCGAGGGGATCCGGCTGGCGTGAACCGAGTGGGGCTGCCACCATCCTCGCCGATTTGTATGACCATCTGCCCCTCGCGAGACAGGGCCACTTCGCCGCCCATTCCATACTTCGACAATGTGTCCAGCATTACGGAATTGGCATCGCGTTGCGCTGTAATGGCATCACGACTGATAACAGAACGACGCGCAAGCTTGCGCGCTGCGACTTTTTCCTGAACCGGTGCAGATTCCAGGGAACGGGGATCGAGGGACCGGGTGCGCGCCGTTGGCGATGGTTCTTTCGCGGCGGTCTGTTCCAGTTGCCTGGATGCCTTGTCAATTTCCTGCAGAGTTTTTTCTCGTGCTTTTGGATCAAGCTTCACCTTGGGCATGACGCGTGCAGGCTGAACCGACAGGCTGCGTGACGGCGCAGGCGCAGAAGTGATCGGTGCGGTGGCATCGGACTCTGCAGCAGGGGCGCTTTCAGCCTCGACCGGATCGTCGGAAAATTCGTCAAAGGCTTCCGGATCTTCCAGGAAGACTTCATCGTCTTCCACGACCGCCATGGCTTCAGCAGGGGGGATGTCCCGTGGCTTGGCAATGATCGATCCGACCGCAAACATCGGGCTCGCGCTTGCCGTTTCGAAATTCATGTCATTGCGCAGCGTACCGGCAATGGCTCGGTCCATGACGTCAGCTGCTTCCAGCGGTTTCGGAGCGTCCGGTTCAACAATGGTCCGACCGCTCAACTGGTCCATAGTTGCCTCGGCGAGATCACGAGCGCGTTCGAGCCTTGTGTCTTGCTGGTCGCATGAGGACAGCACGAGCAGGCTGGCCAAAGCAGTTCCGAGCGCGAGGCGGCCCGGCGTCGATATCAGTTTCCGCAGCATGTGAGATATCCCCGTGTGTTTCCCAAGATACTCCCAGCTCCTTAGATTAACCCTTTAGCAAGATTATGACGAGGGTGGGGCATTGTCCAATGCAAACGCTTTTCAACCTGACACTTGTTGACGTGAAATCGGAAGCCCGGCTTTCCTTACGGCACCATTTTCTTGTTGCTGGACATTTCCAGAAGACCGGCCGATGACATGAGAATGAGCGAGGGGCAGACGATTCCACCAGACGTGTCCAGACCGGACCGGCGCAACGCTTTCTTCCTGTTGTTCTTCTCATTGATGGCGATCGGGGCTGGCAATACGATGCTGATTGCCGCCGTATTGCCGCCACTGACGCGAGAGATTGGTCTTCCGGACTGGATGGCCGGGGCTATCTTTGGATTGTCGGCGCTGTGCTGGTCGTTGATGTCGCCGTTTTGGGGTGGTCGGTCCAACCGCTGGGGAAGGCGGCCTGTCGCCGCCTTGGGACTTGCGGGATATGGCATCTCCATGCTCCTGCTGTTCCTGACCGGCTGGCTTACCATGACTGGCGTACTGACCGGCACGTTCATGATGTTTGCCTGCCTTGCCATGTCGCGTTCGATTTTTGGGTTGCTGGGCTCTGGCACGAACCCGGCTGCGCAAGCTTATGTTGCTGATCGCACCAGTCAGGCCGAGCGACAGTCCGAAATCGCGTTCATCACATCGGGTTTCAGCGTTGGCACGGTGATTGGCCCCGCTTTTGCCGCGGCGCTGGTGGCAACGCTTGGCCTGCTGAGTCCCTTGCTACTGACGGCGGTTATTGCCTTTACCATGTCGGCCTTGATCTGGTTCCGCCTCCCGGAAGAGCGCGAGCCGGTAACGGATGCGACCCAGTTTGAAGAAATTCCCGGTGCGCGGGGTCTTTGGCGATCCGGGCCGGTATTGCCCTTCCTTGTGTTCGCCGTGTGCCTGTCGCTGACGACCGGTGTATTGACGCAGGTTTTTGTCTTTTCAGTAATGGACAAACTGGGCGTTTCCGGAAAGGAAGCGGCGCAATTTACCGGGCCGGCCTTTACCGTTGGCGCACTCGCCGTACTGCTGGCCCAGCTTGTGTTGATCCCTCGCCTCAAGCTCAAGAACAAGACACTCATGTGGGGAGGCTGCCTGCCTTTGCTGGCTGGGGCGTTGCTGATGGTCTTCGCAAATGACTATGCAAATTTGATCCTGGCGCAGTTCTGCATTGGCCTCGGGCAGGGGCTCGCGCGGCCGGGATTTTCAAGCGGGGCATCACTGGCCGTCTCACCTCAGCTTCAAGGCAACGTCGCAGGTCTCGTAATCTCGGCGAATGGAATGGGTTTCATCATCACGCCCTTCTTCGGCTTGTTCATCTATGAGTATGTGAACCCGCATCTTCCGTTCATATTCTGCGCGGGCCTGCTGAGTTTCATGATCCTGTATGCCCGGTTCGGGTTGAAGGATGGCGTCGGCGAACCGGATGAGGAAGCCGACGCAGTTTGATCAATTTGTGCCGGACGGGCTGGATGCGACACCAACATTCGCTTCGCCAGTGACCAATGCCAGGGCCTGCTTTGTCGGGTAGCCGTCCGCAACGAGGCCCCTGGATTTTTGGAATGCTTGCAACGCGCCCTTGGTCTTGCGACCGGGAATGCCGTCCACGCCGCCTGCGTCAAAGCCCTGGGCGTTGAGGGCGGCCTGAAGGATCTTGATCTCGCTAACGGTGAGAGGTGTCAGATGTGTTGGCCAAGACGCGATGGGCCCATTCTGGCCTCCCATCGCATCGCCGGACAGGCCCACGGCGAACGCGTAGGAATCGGCATTGTTGTAGGTCTTGAACGCCTTGAAATTGTTGAACAGCAAGTATTTCGGGCCTTCCGCACCGGCTGGCAGCCAGAGTTCAGCATAATTGGCTCCGCCTGTTTCGAAGGTGCCGCCGCGTGCAGGTACCAGGCCTTCAGTTGCCCATGTTTCGATCCGGCGTTCATTGCCATCTGCCAGTCCGAAATCGAACCCGGTGCGGGCCAGCACTTCAATGCCCCAAGGCTGATTCAGTGTGTAGCCGGAATTTGCCAGATAATTGGCGGTCGAGGCGAGGGCATCAGCCTCACTCTCCCAGACATCCTTCTTGCCGTCGCCGTCAAAATCTTCGGCATAGGCGATGAAGGTCGATGGCATGAATTGGGTATGGCCCATCGCGCCGGCCCACCCGGCGATCAGGTCGTCGCGCTCTGCATCGCCTTGTTCGAGAATTTTGATCAGGGAGAGCAGTTCACGCTCAGCGAGGCTCTTGCGTCGACCTTCCACAGCCATGTTGGCCAGGACGTTTGGCGCGTCGAAACTGCCTTTCACGGCACCAAAGCTCGTTTCCATGCCCCAGATCGCGACGATGGCTTCGCGGTCTACGCCATAGGCGGCTTCAAGAGAGTCGAAAAGTGCCGGGTTTTCAGCAAGGCGCGAAGCACCTGTGCTTATGCGGCTATTGCTCATCGGCACGCGCAGATAATCCCAGATCGGCTTGGCGAATTCGGCTTGGTCTTCGATCCCTGTCTTAGCGGGTTGGAAAGACGATCCAATCCAGAGTTCTAGCGGAGATATGCCGGTAAGGACAGATTTGACGACCTCGCGATCATGACCAGCGGCGAGTGCTTTTTCAGAGAACGCTACGCGCCAAATGTCCATTCCGGCATGGCCGGAGGAGGCGTAGGTGATCGCGCCTGTCTCGGGAGCGGGTACTGGCGCGGCGATCGGTGGAGGCGCAGCCTGGCCCGGACTATGGGCACAGGAGGCAACCAGCGCGGTCATCGCCGCAGCCGCGATGATATGTGAGCGCCGCAGCGCAATCTGTGCCATTCTTCCAGCTCCTGAAACCGCACGTTCATGACAGCGTGCAACCTTGACTCTTCTTACCGGATTCATTACCCGCTCCGCTTTCCAATTCCTTATGATCCACAGGCTAGGCCCATGAAAGTCCGCTCGTCTCTCAAATCGCTCAAGTCGCGCCACCGCGACTGTAAGATCGTGCGCCGCAAGGGCCGCGTTTACGTCATCAATAAAACTGACCCCCGCTTCAAAGCAAAGCAGGGCTGACGTGAACATGAACAGGCAATAAGGCGGCACTATGGCTGCTGAAATTGCCCTGTTCGACCTTGGGCATGTGGTCCTCGACTGGGACCCTGCACGACTTTACGCGAAGATCATCGATACGCCGCAGGAACGTCAAATGTTCCTGGCGGATATCTGTAACATGGCGTGGCATACACGGCATGATGCTGGTGCAAGCTTTGCCGAGAATGCCGTTGATCTGATCCGGCAATATCCTCAGTACGAAACTGAAATCCTTGCCTGGGGTCGGCGATGGATGGAAATGTTCGACGGCTATGTGGAAGGTACCGCCGAACTGATCCGGCGCCTGGATGCCCGCCAGGTGCCGCTCTATGCCCTGACGAACATGCCAGCCGATCCTTGGGACGAAATGCTCCAGGAGTTCGAGATCCTGCGACGGTTCCGCGATGTGATCGTGTCTGGCCGGATCGGCCTGATCAAGCCCGGCACCGAAATCTATCATGTCGCCCTGGAGGTCATGGACCATCCGGAGCCAGCAAACGTGCTGTTTATTGACAACAGCCTGCCCAATGTTGAAGCGGCTGACGCGCTTGGCTTCCGGACACATCATTTCAAGCATGCAGAGGGCCTGGAGACCGCTTTGTTGTGTGAAGGCCTGCTGTGACAGCAAGTTGTGGTTGCCCCGCCCGGCGCGCGGCATAATATCGGACTGATGATAAGAGCGCTCCTTCTGGCCGTCCTGTTCCTCGTGGGCGCGGCGCATGCGGAACCATCCGATGAGATGTTCGAGAAGCTGCGGACTGCGCCCAGTGACAGCGAAGCCAATGACGTGGCCATGGATATCTGGGCCTCCTGGATGGAATCCGGCTCACCGACGGTGGATGTCATCATGGAGCGGGGCGTCGATGCGCAGACCGCAGGAGATTTCGAGACGGCGCGCGCCTTCTTTGATCGGGCCATCCTGATCAAGCCAGACTATCCCGAGGCGTGGAACCGGCGAGCTGCCCTGTTCCTGATGGATGAAAATTACACCGAGGCATTGCGCGACCTGAACGAGACCTTGCAACTCGAGCCGCGCCATTTCGGCGCGTGGTCCGGGTTGGGCATGATGTTCGAAAGCATGGGATCTCCCAAGCATGCGCTCGAAGCCTATCGCGAGGCCATTGAAATCTATCCGCGCATGCAGCAGGCACTGGCCGCAGAAAAGCGGTTGTCCAAGCTCGCTGAGGGCCAGGGTCTTTGAGGGGCGTGATTACGGCAACAGCCCTCGGCATATGCGTGCTCGGTACGGGGGCTTGCGTGACCAGTGCAGCCTACAAGAACAAGGTCGAAGCCACCCACCCACCAATTGGTCGGTCCGTATCGGTAGGAACTGAGACTGTGCATGTCATTCAGCGTGGAGAGGCAGGCCCACCTGTCCTGATGATTCATGGTGCCAGTGCCAATGCTCGTGAGTTCACATGGACGCTCGCGCCTCGGCTGGAGGGCGCTTACCGCGTTCTGATGGCAGATCGGCCCGGGCACGGTTATTCCAGCCGCCCGGAAGACGCGCAGGATCTTGGCGTGCAAGCGACACAAATGGCGGGCGTGTTGGACCAACTCGCACCGGACGAAAAAGCCATTTTGGTCGGCCATTCCTTTGGTGGGGCCGTTGCCCTGCGCGTGGCGCTGGACCGGCCTGATCTTGTAAAAGGGCTCGTCCTGCTCGCGCCGGTGACCCATGATTGGGGCGGAGGCGGTCAGGCATGGTACAACTCGTTCGCTGCTCAGCCAGTCGTTGGTCCTGTGTTCAGCCAGCTCTTGCCATTGGTTGGCCCTGGCCAACTTGCCCGAGGGATTGACGGCGTCTTCGAGCCAGCACCTGTGCCGGACAATTACTCTGAAAATTCCGCCATCGGACTTCTGTTTCGCCCGCCAAACTTCCGGGCCAATGCCCGTGATGTGAAGGCGCTGGAAGATCAGCTGGCCGCGCAGTCCAGACGCTATGGTGAACTGGAAGTGCCAATCACGGTGTTCTCTGGCAGCGGCGATACCGTGATTTCCCCAAAACTTCATGTAGGTGAATTGAAGAAACAGGTGCCAGTGGATCTCGTGATCCTGCCGCATGAGGGGCACATGCCACACCATGGCGAAGGTGCAGCTGTTGCTGATGCCATTCGCCGTCTGGCCAGCGAGTGAAACTCCCGCTAAGACGCGCCTTCTTTTCCGATCCCGATTACCAAGGAGCCTCTCATGGACGACGAAGCCTCGATCACCCATCTCACCGAAGCGACCCGCGAGAAACTCCGCCAGACCGTCGCCAAGATCGAGCGTCTGGAAGAGGAGAAGAAGGAAGTTGCCGAGCAGATCAAGGAAATCTACGCTGAGGCGAAGGCTTTCGGTTTTGATACCAAGGCACTGCGTCAGGTGATCAAGCTGCGCAAGGTCGACCGGGCCGAGCGCGAAGAACAGGAAATGGTGCTCGACACCTACCTGCTGGCACTTGGCGAAGCCTGACCCGGTTTGCCTCCGGCACAATAATCACCATATTCTCTGCCAATGGGCCGAGATGTCGACGAACGCAAGAAACGCGCAGCGCTCCGTAAACTACGGAAGGCGGCGGCATTGGCTGAGCAGGGGCTTGGTCCGCCCTTGTCTGACTGGGAAAAACAATTCCTTGAAGAGGTCGAGGAGCGAATCGAGACCTATGGGTCTGCGTTTGCAGATCCTTTGAAAGGGAGCGACGGCGAAGCCCTTTCCAGCCTGCAGCAGATGAAGCTGAAGGAAATTGACAAGAAAGCTCGTGGAAAGGCCAAGACTGGCTTCGGCGCAAAGAAAAAGCCCGGTGGCTTCAACAAGCGGCCGACGCCGCGTGTGCGCCAGTTGGATGATGATCTGACGGAAGACCCGGCCCCTCGACATTCTGAGCCGCCCACCCGGAGCTTGCCGAAATTGGTCCGTGCGTCGGAGTTGACGCCTGTGGAGCCCACCTCTCCTGTCTCGGGATCTCCCGAAGATGAATCGCCGAAGAAACGTCCCGCCTTCCGGGTCATTGAAGGTGGAAAGCAGACCGAGTAAACCCGAACACGAGTTTGATGCGTATAGTTTCCATATTCCCCGAATTGGAAGGACGACCCGCATGAAGACCGTTGTAATCACAGGTGCATCGACCGGTATTGGCGAAGCGACCGCGCTCTACCTCGCAAAGCATGGGTGGCGCGTCTATGCCGGGGTCAGAAAGCAGTCCGATGCCGATGCGCTATCCGCGAGCTCCGAAGGGGATATTCGCCCGCTTATTCTGGATGTGACGAGGCAGGAGCATTTGGAGACCGCTGTGCGGACTGTGTCCGAAACCCTGAAGGGCGAGACGCTCACGGGTTTGGTCAACAATGCGGGTATCGCAAATATGGGGCCGCTCGCGATTCAACCGCTTGATGATTTCAAGGCCCATTTCGAGGTCAATGTTTTCGGCCTGTTGCGCGCATCTCAAGCCTTCGCGCCACTGCTTGGGATGGACAAGACTCGCACCGGTGCTCCCGGTCGGATTGTCAACATCACCAGCGTGGGTGGTCGCATTTCGGCACCCTTCCTTGGGGCCTACACGGCCACTAAGCATGCCGTTGAAGCGATGACAGACACGTTGCGCCGGGAACTGGTGATCTTCGGCATTGATGCCATTGCCGTGGGGCCGGGATCAGTGAAAACGCCGATATGGGATAAGGCAGAGGAAGCCAATTCAGATGGCCCCTATTCTGGAAGTGCCTGGTCGGACGCGTTGAAGCAATTTGAGCAGGTGATGCTGAAGGGGGGGCGTGACGGCTTGCCGCCTGAACAAATTGCGAAAGTCATCGAAATTGCGTTGGAGGACGCCACTCCCAGGGCGCGCTATTCCCCTGTGCCGAACAAGCTGACGAATTGGTACATTCCGACGCTGCTGCCCAAGCGTGTTCTGGATGGGGTCTTCCGCAAGCGATTCGGCATGACGAAGTCCGGCAAGTAAATTTTCCTGCGGGCATTGACGAACCGCGGGGAAGGGGCGCGCATTCTCCTGAAAAACGAAAACGGGAGGAATACGCACATGGCCAATCTTGACGGCAAAGTCGCCATCATCACGGGAGGGGCGAGCGGCATCGGTCTTGCGGGAGTCGAGACGTTTGTTGCGGCTGGCGCGAAAGTTGTTGCTGGAGACATTCAGGACGAAAAGGGCATAGCGCTTCAGACGCGCTTTGGCGACGACAAGGTCCTGTTTGTCCATTGCGACGTGACGGACATGGCCGAACTGGAAGGTATCATGGGCAAGGCCGTCGACCATTTCGGACGGTTGGACATTCTCTGGAATAATGCGGGGCATGGTGGCACGCCGGATTCGGTGGAGGAACTGGATCTTGATGCCTATGACCAAACCATGTCTCTCCTTCTGAAACAGGTCTTTGCCGGAACCAAGTTTGCTGTTCCACACATGAAGGAAAATGGCGGCGCTATTATCAACACGTCTTCAATCAGCGCCGTATGCGCCGGATATGCGCCAATCACCTACTCTGTTGCCAAGAAGGGCGTAGCACATTTCTCTAAATTGGCGGCTGCAGAGCTCTCTAAGTATGGCATCCGCGTGAATGCGGTCCTGCCGGGCTTTATCGCGACCTCGATCTTCGGCGCGTCGCTCGGCTTGCCGCGCGAGCAGGCAGACCAGATGGCGGCCATGCTGGTCGAAGCAGGTGGCAGCATGCAGCCAGCTGGCCGGGTTGGCAAAGGTGAAGACATTGCCGAAATGGCAGCCTTCCTCGCCTCCGACGCAGCGAGCTTCATTACGGGCGGCGAATTCCTCGTGGATGGCGGCATGACGGTCGGTCCACGTCATTCTTGGGACGAGACCGCCGGCGGTCCACTCCTGGATGCGCTTGGCATCACGCCGGAACAAGCCGAACAGATGCGGGAACAGATGAACAGCTAGGTCGTTGGTGAGGCGCTACGGGTCTTCCGTCAGCGCCTCAAGGCCTGGAATCAGCTCCACTTTTTTCAGTAGGGCGGGGAGTGTTTTTGCACGAGCGACCGGACGACCTCGCTCGTCGGCTATGACAAAGCCGGTTTTTGACTTAGTGAGCGGGAACCGGCGCCAATGTGCGCGAGTCCTGAATATCCAGACTTGGTCAGGTTCGCTCCCTGAAGCGGCCCAGCCGGTCCACATGTGATCGGCCGGCAATTCTCGCCAAAGACGGTCGATCTCGTCAATTTCGGAAGGCGTAAAACAGCCCATGGATTCTCGCCCCGATCAGTCTCAGCAGACAGACCTAGAGGTGGGGCCCGCACCGCGCAATATTGAAGGCGCGCTCTGGATGCTGGCCTCCGGGGCCACCTTCACCGTGTTCCTCACGCTTTCCAAGGTCCAGTCTGCAACCTTCGATCCAGGCTTCCTTGCCTTCTGGCGCTCTGGCGTTGCGTTGATCGTCGTCATTCCGGTTATCCTGCAACAGGGCTGGAGTGTGATGAAAATTCACCAGCCGGGTCTCATCTTGCTGCGCAGCCTGTTCGGGACGCTTGGCTTTGCCCTCGGCTTCTATGCCGTGTCGGACGCGGTTGGCCTGCCGCTCTCCGAATTCAATGCGATCAGTTTTTCCCGGGCCATGTTCGTCACCTTTCTCGCGGCCTTCATCCTGAAGGAACGGGTCGGTGTGCATCGTTGGGGCGCCACAATCGCCGGATGTGTCGGGGTCATGATCATGATGCAGCCCCAACTCGGTATTAGTCTGGGCATGGTCCTCGCCGTATCGGCGGCGTTCTGCCTGGCTGGGGCGATCACACTCGTGAAATCTCTGACGCGCCTGCACAGGCCGGTGACCCTGTTAATCTGGGCAAACCTTCTGTCGTCGATCCTGTTATTGCCGCTCGCCATCCTGACGTGGCCGGACGTGGCGCCCTCTGTCATCGACTGGTCCTGGATCGGCCTGATGGGCGTATGCGGTGTGACCGGCCAGTACTTCTATATTCGCGGCATGAGCGTTGGTGATGCATCTTTCCTGTCGCCGATCGACTATATGCGTCTGCCGATGGCAGCACTGGTCGATTGGGGTCTGTTCCACATGCTGCCGGGTTTCTGGACCTGGGTGGGCACTGCAATCATCATTGGAGCCACCCTGTACATCACAATCCGGGAACAGCGCCTGCGCCGGCTGTCCGCGCCGCCGCTCTAGGTCAGGCGGCTTCGGGTGAGTGAACGGCGCCGCGGAACGTCGCGCCTGCCGCGATGAAGCTGAACAGCGCCATGATGGCAGAGACCACGCCATTCCAGCCCGCCATGGAAAGGCCGAGAATGTAGAAAGGCGCATCCGTGCAGGACGGCACATGCATCGGCTTGCTGAAGTCCTGAATCGCCATTGGATCGATCACCCCTTCACCGGAACAACCATCTGGTGGCGGCAGCAGGCCCCACTCGACACCGGAATGGTAGAAGGCAACCACAACACCGACGACAAAGACGAGTCCGATCATCATGTTGAGTGCGACCAGGAACCGGCGTTTCGGGATCCATCGCCAGAGCACAAGGCCCGTCAGCGTCATCGCGATCAGCGCCCAATAGACTTCCCGCTGCCGCAGGCAGAGTGGGCAGGGAGGCAGGCCGCCAAAAGTCTCAAACGCGTGGGCGGCTGCCAACATGAAGGCGGACACCGCCACGGCCACCGCGGGCCACTTCCAGTCTTTCAGGAGAGATCGCATGAAATCCATGCTTCAGCTAAAACCGGACTGCGTCATGACCACAATGCGGCGCAAGGTCACTTTGCCGTTATTTATCATCCAAACAGGCTCACCGCACCGAGCATCACGGCGCCTATCAGACCGCTGACCCAGGCTGTTCCTATGATCAGGCCGCCAATCACCATCAAGCCGTCTTTCTGCATGAGACCAAAAGACGCTATGGCCACGGCAAAGCCCGGCACCGTGTTGGTCATCGGCAACGGCACGAGGATTGACGCGCAGAATATGCATAGAAACAGGCCAATGACGCGTTCCGACCGCTTGCCGGTAATGACGGTCAGGCGCGGGCGTACAATGTGCTCGATCCAGCCGAGCCATTTGCGGCCGCCAGACGCCATCTGGGTAAGGCCCTTGCGATCAATGTGGCGATTGGCGAGCTTGTCCGGCATCCAAGGCTGCTCGCGGCCCATCGCCATTTGGGCCGCCAGGGCCATCATGGGCAAAGATACGACCTGCGGCACCCCATAAAGAAACGGAATGCAACAAGGAAGGGCAAGCAGGAACAGGCCAGCGCCAAATGCACTTTCATCCAGCTGATCAAAGATTTCCCGCAGCGAGAACCCGTTCTCGGGCGCACCTGCGGCAAGCGCTTCGATGGTCTGCAACAGGGTTTTTTCGGTCGGAATCTCGGTGGAAGACATGCCTAAGCTGTTAGATGTCTTTGATCGCTACGTCGAGTAGATTGACAGGAGGCCCAGCTATGCGGCAGGAGAAGCGCTCCCTGCAAAGGGCCTCTGTGGCGGAACTGGTAGACGCGACGGATTCAAAATCCGTTTCTGGTGACAGAGTGCCGGTTCGAGTCCGGCCAGAGGTACCAATTGCATAGGACGCGCGCTGATCCTTTCATGGGTAACTGGTCTGGCTTGCGAACATCACATTTTGACAGCGACCCTAAAATTTCTCTGTGAACGAAATTCGCTTGGTTCCAACGCAAGATGACGGGTGCTTACTCGACTGAGGGCGGTCCATCGCAAACCGTAGTAAATTCTACAGCATGCGGTCCTGATCCGGTGTTCGGCGCTTTGCTGAAACGATCGGATTCTGGGGCAATCAAAACATGAGCAACCTCGTCCCGCGCGAATACCGATCTCTCGCCAGACCGCCTGATTAACCTGACGATCATCTGTTTTTGCAATCAATTGCAGACGCTGGATTAAACCTGAATCCAGCGTGGAGGACATGCGATCATGAAACTTGGAACGCTATTCTTGCGGCTCACACTGGAGCGTCGCGCGTGCACCGCGACGTGCGAGCAAGCCGGCCTGAGAGTCGTGATACTTTCATGATCGAACTGGTGCTTCTCGACCAAGCGATTCCTGCCATGCCGTCGCCTGTTCAGACGGACCTTCGCAGCTTGTATGCGCAGGGCGTGGAAGCGAGGTTCGCCGGACGTTTCGACGAGGCTCTTGGAATGTTCGAAGCGTTGCTCGCCACAAATCCTGAAGACGTAGACTCCCGTTTGAACGCGGCACTCTGCCTGATCGCACTGGAACGCCTTGATGAGGCCGAAAGCGAACTCGAACACGTCATTAATCAAGCTCCCGACTATGTGGATGCCTATACCGCGCTGGCGCGCGTGCGCAGAATGAAGGGAGACGCACAAGGTTCCCATGAGTTTATCGACGCTGCAGAAACCTTGTCGTCCGATCATGCCGACTACGCTGCCATGCGCGAACAGGCATCCCGGCAGGATCGCAATCGTATTACGACGAATTTGACAGCAAGCCGCAGCAGTTTGACGAAGGACTTGCCGGACTGGACCAGCCTGTCCCCGGCAGTGGCAGTCCGAGTATCAGATACGCTTACACTCAGTGCCTCCGCGCTATACGCCGAGCGCTTCGACCGCTCGAACACGAATGTGCACATCGGCGCCGCAAAGCGTACGGGGTTCGGGCATGTCCGAATGGAAATCGGGGGAGGGACCAACACGACCTTCCTGCCCAACACCACAGTTCTCGTTGGCGCAGGTGTTGCCACGCACTATCCGGGCCTGGAACTCCTGTCGGACATCAGAACTTCAGAATACCAGAGCGGCCGGGTGACGTCCTTTCTTCCGGGCGCCCAGTACACTTTCGCTGGCGAGGCTGCGGAGATTGAAGTGCGGTACATCAACGTGCGAGACGAGAACGATCAGCATCGCTCAGGCTATCGTATGCGCTCGACTTTCAGGCCGACAGGACCTTGGGCGGTGCATCTCTATTACGCCGACGCACCGGAAAGTTCTGATGGCGCAACAGTGGAAGTGCAGTCCTATGCGGCGGGACTGGAAATGCGCTTCGGTCGAACCACCGCGCTACGCCTGACGGCCGGCAAGGAACTTCGCACTGCCTACGATCGCACAGATATCTCCCTTTCGCTTGCGCGGAGTTTTTGAGGGTGAGTTATCTCATCCTGATATGGCAGATTGCATGCGTATTGGTGCTTGCGTCCCTACTGTGGATGATCACGCTGATACTTCTTCGGATTATCCGTACGCACAGGCAGTCACTCTACACAAAGCAACGCCAACAGATTCTGGAGGCAATGGCGCAAATCCTGTGGGATGAAAAGGGTGAGGCCGCGATTCCCGACGAGACCCTCTGGAAATCCCCCATGGTGCCGGAAGTCTTTCTTGAATTCGTTGCGCTGGTTAGAGGCGAAGAGCGCGACCGTCTCGTCGCGCGGATGGTCAGGTACCGGGTGGACGATGAATTCCGCCGCCTCTTGCGACATCGGTTCAGATTTGTCCGGCACGCTGCCGTTGAGGCACTGGCCTATTTTCCCGGCCTGCCAACGGCCAAAGCCGTTGATTCGCTGGTGGAGCGGTCAGCAAACCGTGACCTTCGCATCGCTGGAATACGAACGCTGGTCGCCGTTGGTGCCTATCCAACAGTGCCGGATGTCATGCGTGAATTCTCGAAACTGAACGGTAGCACGCGTAGCCTGCAATCGGTTCTGTCGAAACTGGCGCTGCACCGTTCAAGGGACATCCTGGAATACCTCGGA
Organism: Hyphomonas sp. KY3; assembly: GCF_017309975.1. Classification (NCBI taxonomy): domain Bacteria; kingdom Pseudomonadati; phylum Pseudomonadota; class Alphaproteobacteria; order Hyphomonadales; family Hyphomonadaceae; genus Hyphomonas; species Hyphomonas sp. KY3. Next base: position 3,257,102 of record NZ_CP022271.1, on the reverse strand, counting down.
CGGCCCGGAGTTCCGGACCTCGAACGTGCGGCCTTGCTGTCCGCCTTGGGCGGGAGTGCGGATTATTCAGTACTTGGTATTCTCGAAGCAGCGCTCTCCAGCGATGTGCCCCTGATCCGTGTCGCGGCACTCGACGGACTTGCAAGTCTGGAACACCCGGACGCTGCTCCGGCCATTGCCAGTTGCCTGAAGGATACCGACTGGAGTGTGCGCGCAGGCGCGGTGAAGGCGCTTTGTGAGATATCCCACGATACCTACGCGGCCCAGGTCGCAGACTTGCTTTCCGATCCCGTGTGGCTGGTCCAATTTGAAGCGGCGCAAGCTCTGGCCGACATGGGGGCGTCCGGTCGAGAGCTGCTGGAAGTGTCGGCAATATCAAAGGGCAATGAAAGTGCGAACCGTACCGCAGCCCTGGCGCTTGCGGAGCTGAGTGCGATGGAGGCTGTCCAATGATGGAATTCGTTTTCATCGTTGCGAAATATGTGGGGCTGGTGGTTATTTTTGCCGGTGTTGTCCAGTACACTAATTATTTCGTCCAATTGCTGTTAGCGGCGTTCCAGCTGGCCAAATCGGGGCGTGCCGCGAAGGTTGACGCCCTTTGGCGCCGCTACTCGGATTCGGCGCCGCCCATCGCGATTCTCGTGCCGGCTTATAACGAAGAGAAAACTATTGTCGAAAGCCTTTCATCGCTGATGGCTATTCAGTATCCGAATTATGAGGTCATCATCATCAATGACGGAAGTTCGGATGCCACGCTGGAGGTGCTGAAAGATGCGTTCAACCTTGTAGAAACTTCGCGCCTTTACTCCCCTTTGGCGCCGCACCAACCCATCAAGACGATTTACCGGTCCCAACATCAAAAGCGTCTTGTCGTGATCGACAAGGCAAATGGTGGAAAAGCCGATGCGCTTAACGCAGGTATCAACGTGTCCCGGGCACCTTTGTTTTGCTGCGTTGATGCAGATTCCGTTTTGGAGCCGGATGCGTTGTTGCGCACCGTGAAGCCGTTCATGGAAGACCCAGAGCGGACGATTGCGGTGGGGGGGACTGTCCGGATCGCCAATGGCAGTGTCATCCGGAACGGTCAGATACTCAAGGTACAGTTGCCCAAGAAGATGCTCCCGCTCCTGCAGACGGTCGAATACCTGCGCGCCTTTCTGATGACCCGAATCGCTTGGAGCCGACTGAATACGGTGCTCATCATTTCAGGGGCCTTTGGTTTGTTCCGGCGCGACGCCGTCCTGAAGGTTGGCGGTTATAGTCTCGGGACGGTCGGTGAAGACATGGAGTTGGTGGTCAAACTGCACAGAACCCTCATAGAGCAAAAACAGGATTATCGTATCCGGTTCATCCCGGAGCCGGTCTGCTGGACCGAAGCGCCCGAGACGCTGAGCGTGCTCCGCAATCAACGGGCCCGTTGGCAACGCGGCACGCTGGAAACATTCGAGCGTCACGGCATGATGGCGCTCAATCCCCGCTACGGATTGGTGGGTGTCCTGGGTTTCGGAAATGTGCTGATCACAGACGTAATTGGACCAATCGTGGATGCTATCGGGTTCATCCTGTTTCCGATATTGGCATTTACGGGCTCGCTTCCACTCGACTACTTCCTCGCCTATATCGCAGTGACGTCAGGCTTTGGATTGGCCATTTCTGTGGGTTCTCTTGCATTGGAAGAAGCGCAGCTGCGCCGTGTGCCCAAGGCATCTGACCTAGCGCTCTTGACGGCAATTTGTGTGTTGGAAAATCTTGGATACCGCCAGCTGAACAGCTTGTGGCGCGTTCAGGGGTGGGTTCAGTATCTCAAGAGAAGCGGCTCTTGGGGCGTGATGACCCGGAAGGGGTTCACGGCAAGTTGATCGCTTGGGCGAGGTCGCACCTGCAAGAGCTGCAAAATGACCCGAGATAGATCAAATTCAATATAGTTCGTTTGACGGATGTTTATCGTAATTTGGCACACTGAGCTGAGTAAAAACCTCGCTTGCAGAAGGACTCTTGCAAATGTCCAATAAAATTCTAGTCGCAGACGATGATCGCTTGTTGCGCGGACTGCTCGAGCACAAGCTCGCGGTTGCCGGATTTGAAGTCGATATCGCGGAAGACGGCGGTGCAGCCCTCGAACTCGCGCGCACCATGAAGTATGACCTGATGGTGCTTGATGCGATGATGCCCGTGATGGACGGGTTTGAAGTCCTGCGTCGACTGAAGAATGATCCCGATACGGCCAGCTTGCCGGTGGTGATGCTAACAGCTCGTCGTGGCGAGCATGATGTTCTGGATGCACTGGAGCGGGGTGCCGCTGAGTACCTGACCAAGCCTTTCATTCCGGACGAACTGGTTCTGCGTATCCGCAAGCGTATCAAGGACGAGCGCGCCCGTTTGGACGTGTCTGATCTCCAGCAGGAAGTTCCGACCGAACGCTTCGCGTAGGTCCGACGAACCGTCCCGAGCGAACGCTTACCGGTCCGTTGAGGGCATGTTCATTGTAATTGAGAGTTCTGTGCCAGCTGCAGCAATGTAGACGGACCCCGGTGAAAAGCTGACGCCATCGGGGAACGGGGATTGGGGTATCCAGTCCGTATCCAGATCCAGGCGAAGACCCTGTATGGGCAATTCGCTGTCCACCGTGATAACCATCTCGTCTTCAAAGATGCGGGCGTCGACCGATACGCCATCGCGCATGGTCCACCAATCGCCAAATTGCTGCAGTGTCCCGAACCAGGCGAAACGCTTCAGTTCAGGAACCACGGCGTTGAGGAATTCGATTTTTTCTTTCGTGACGTTGGGATGGATCAGCACGACATAGCAGCCCCCATATTCGGCGAGCCGCTTGGCGAGGTCCACGGCCGGTTCCTCCCGCAAGTTCATGTGCGGTGGAATTTCGTCTTCGATGGCGATGGGGAACTGGAAAACGCCTGTTGCACTGTCGTAGCCCCTGCTGAAATTCATGCGGTAGGGCAAATGCGTCAGAACATTTCCCGATGTGGCACTGGAAGCGTATTTGTACCCGCTCGCGTCCAAGGCTTCAGGAAGGCGCTCCGGTGTGGCGAGGTAGCCTGGACGAAACGATACCACTTCTGTTTCCGTGACCTGTTCCAGCAGATACTTGCTCACGCGCAGTTCGCCCAGAATTGAAGCACTCCAGGTTCTGCCTTCATTCAATACGCGGGGCTGGTAGTCAGGAAAGCGCTCGGATCCCTCGCCAAGCGGCATGTCCGAAAAAGTCTTTGCATGCGTCACCGAATGGCTGGCGACCTCCATTCCGGACTCGTTTAGATGCTGAACAATGGGCAGCGTAAAATCATTGAAGAACGCCTTGTCGTTGTAGTCGTCGAAATACTTCGTCTGAATGAAGAAGGTTCCCGGAATTCCGAGCTCTGACAGGAGGTCGCTGAATGCCCTCGTATTGGTCATGGAGTTCGAATAATCGATGTCGAAGGATATGACGACGGCGAGATCTCGCCCTTCCGGCGCGGAGTGAAGCGTGATCGCGGCCGGTTCACTTTGAGTGTAGACGGATTTTATCCATCGCAACCATGTGTCGACAGATGGCTCATAGGCGTTCGCGTAATTTCTCGACACGCCACCATTGCGCCCGTTTGCGGACTTCAGGATGAAGAAGCCGAGATCAAAGCCGATAGCATAAGCTTGTCCACCCTGTTTGGAGGCGTGCGCCACCATAGCTGCGGATCCATCATCGTAGGTGGCCAGAATATTTGTCGCGCCAACGAACGCTTGGGTGCCGATGCGGTGTAGGTCCTTATCAGGGTTTCCAATCCTGACGGTCCTTTCTTCTGGCCGGTCGATAAAGGACAAGGTGGGGTGAGATCCGGAAAAGCGAATCTCCGAATGGTCACGGGATTCTTCGATGCGGTCGAAGCCAAACACGCCTTGCAATCCTCCGCCAAGGATTTGCGTCGCGATCAATGTGCCGCCGGATTCCACGTGCTGGGCGAGGGTCTCCAAGTCTTCGGCATCCAGTAGACGACCTGAAATTGCTGGATACGCGAGCACGACCTTGTGTTGGACAGCCGCTTTGGTGTTTCGCGTGATCAAGAAGGGGACACCGATGCTTTTCAACCCTTCAGCCAGTCCGAGCCAGGAGGAATCTTCATCGGTCAGCAGGATGGCGAGTCGCGATTCCGATCCATCGGCGTGAACTGACCAACTGGACGATTGACCATCCGCAATGATGCTATCTGCGGTGGGACCATTCAGACCTGCAAGTCCCTCGAGCGATGGGCGCCGCACATATGTGAGGATGCTTATGGTGATCGCCGCAATTATCAGGGCAGAAATCAGGACTGCGACGCGTTTGTTCCAGAACATCCATTTGTGCCTGTTGAGAGGGTTTCATCCCCAGAAACCGTGAAACCACCTATATTTCGTGAACGCGTTGAATAGTAAGTCCTAATACTCGTATTTCTCGATGTGAGTCAGCTTGAGCGTATAGGCGGCGTCCGCCAGTTCGCTCTCCTGCGTCTCGGCGGTTAGGATGCCTTCAACCCAGACGGCCTGCGCCAGATCTTTCAACAGGATGGGCTCGTCCGTCGTTACGAATACGGTTTGATTTGGTGGCGGGGGTGGGGCGTGGATACAGGCGCCGAAATAGGGGACCATAAGGAATTCGCTCACTTCGGCTTTTGAGCCATATTCAAACGGCACGGTATAGCCCGGCAACCTGATCGATTTGCCGTTGAGTTCCTTGACGGTGTTGAACGTGCCGATCTGCACCATGGCGTCCGCAGCCGATCCTTCTGCTACGCCTCCGCCACCATAGAGCATCGACATCTGGCTCTGGTACATCTGGGCGAGACGTTCTTCTTCGCCTTCCGGCATCAAGTCTTCCCAGCCGATCTCGGTCACGCCGCGCGCTTCGGCCTCGGATTTTTTGCGGGCCTGATCTGCGGCGCGCGCGGCAATCGTTGCTTCGCGTTTGGCTTTGCGCTCAGCTTCGCTTTCGCCAATCTTGTCGCCAACTTGTGGGGTCGCTGCATCTGGTGCTGCTTCAGCAGGTGCGGGTTCGGCTGGCGTATCTGCTTCGCTGCAGGCTGCCAGTAAGCCTGTCATCAGGGCGGCGGTCAGGAGGGGAGAGAGTTTTTTCATGATGCCAATCTAGGATGCGCGGGGTGACCCCGCCAGTGGGTGTGAGCGGTTAGAGCCGAAGGGATAATCCATCGGCCAGCGACCTGCGGAACGCCATCCAGGCGGGTATCGCCCCGGCGACCAGGGCGGCGCCCGTGACCGCCAGCAGTGTATACAGGTCGTTCAGGCTGGGCCCGGTGCCAATTAGGGATATGCCGTAATGCGCTGAAACAAGCGGACCGATCACTGCCAGCAGCCCATGGATGAGAAGAATGCCTAGCAATGCGCCAAGGAGGCCCACCAACCCTGCTTCAAGCACCAACAGCGTGAAGATGTGACCGGGTCGAGCACCGACCGCACGAAGGATCGACATTTCGCGTCGCCGCTCGTTGAGGCTGGTGAGGATGGAGGTCAAAATCGAAACCACGCCCACCGCGATGACGAATATCGAGACGGCCAGCAACGCCCGTTCGGCAATTGCGGTCACACTCCATAGTTCCGTGAGCGCCTGTGATGGAATGATCGCCATCAATGGCTCGCCCTTGTTGGTGTTGATCTCGCGGCGTGTGGTCAAGATGGTGCCTTTACGTTTCAGGCCGAGATAGATCGCCGTGACAGTCTTGGGTGTGAGATCGAAGGACCGCACGGTCTCTTCGGAAATACTGTCGGCTAGCGGATTCTTTGCGCCGGTTTCCCAGCCGACATGGATGGCGGTGATGGCTTCCAGTGAGACATGTACCGTCTGGTCCACCGGCGTACCAGTCGGGGCAAGAATGCCAACAACCCGGAACGGGCGGTTTTCATGACTTGAGCCAAAGTCGGCTTGGCCCAGCCCATGCGACAGGACCATGGGGCTATTGATCGAATACCCCAGTTCGCGAGCCACATCGGCGCCGATGACCGCATCGAACAGATCGTCAAACGGTTCGCCCTGCGCGATCATCAGGTCCTGATTGCGGCCAAACTTGTAGCGGTCAAAATATTCGGGCGTTGTGCCCATGACGCGGAATCCGCGATGGCTGTCTCCGAGGGAGATCGGAACAGCCCAGTCTATATCCGGCCGCGTGGCGATCTCCTGATAGGTCGGCCACGAAATTTCTGCTGTCGCGCTGCCCATTCGAAAGACCGAATAAAGCAGCAAGTTCACGCTGCCGGTAGGTGCGCCGACAATCAGTTCGGTGCCAGAGATAGTGTTGCCGAAGCCTTCGCGGGCGCCTGTGCGGGCTTTGTCTACGCCCAGAAAAAGTGCCACCGACAAGGCAACTGCCAACAGGGTGAGCAAAACAGATCCCTTGCGGTTCATGAGGCTCTGCCAGGCGAGAGACAGGATAGCGCTCATGCTGACACTCCCGCGCGATTTATCTCGCCGAGGTCTACCGCCCGGTCGAAATGTGTGGCGAGCCCGGCATCGTGGCTGACGAAGAGAAGTGCTGCGCCTGTGCGCCGCGCTTCCTCGCTCAGTAGATCAATGAATTGATCACGGGCATCCGCATCAAGCGCTGAGGTCGGTTCGTCAGCGATCACGATTTCGGGGCCGCCGATCAGGGCGCGTGCGGCAGCGACACGTTGCTGCTGACCGACAGAAAGGTCAGAGACGCGGCGTGCCAGTAGAGTCTCGTCCGTCAGGCCCAGCCGCGAAAGCAACCGTCGGGCTTCATCGTCTTCGTTACCGTTGATTGCTGCGCGGCGCTTGGGAGAGAAACGTAGAGGCAGCGTGACATTCCCGATGACGGAGAGATAAGGCACGAGATTGAACATCTGGAAAATCACACCGAGATGGTCCGCCCTCAGGCGGTCCCGCGCTGCGGGTTCCAAGGTCGCCAGATCCTGTCCGAGAACGATGACCTCACCAGAGCCCGCCTCCAGCACACCAGCGATGATGCCGAGAAGGGTGGATTTTCCAGAGCCGGATGCTCCGCGCAGAAACAAGCGCTCGCCCGCCTTCAATTGGAAGTCTGAAATGTCGAGGACCTCATTGCCTGGCGTCCAGGCAAAGGAAAGATTCGAAATAGAGACAATCGGTTCTGCCATGTCAGGATCCGAAGGGCAGGAAAGGGCTGTCCGGTGTGAGTGACGCAGAATTGGATTCCCCTTCTTCACCAAGATAGATGGCGTCGACTTCCTCAAAGGCGGGATAGTGTTCAAAGCCGGTGAACATGAGGCCATCCAGCTGGCTGGGGCGCTTGCAATCCCAGACTATGGACAGGGTGAGTGCAGCATGATCGCCCGATCGGCGCACTTCTGCAGAGCGCTCGACAAGGTCGCAGCGCGCATTGCCCATGAGTTCTGTCAGGCCCTCGGCATATTTTTCAAGCTCGGTGGATTTCTTCTTCGTTTTTTCCGATAGGCCGTAATTTACGAGCGGGGCGTCAACGGTGATCGTGACGAAACTGGTGTCGAGCGCAACGGCCAACTCTGCAGCGCCGTGTACATGGGCTTCGCCGCCAGCATATTCACCATGGTCCTCGTCATGACTATCATCGTCACGGTGCTCTGCCGTATGAGCCGAGTACTCCGTATCTGACGCAGGAGGAGTGGATTCGACCGTCGGTGGAGGCTCCACTGCAGCCGGTTCAGGTTCGTATGGCACTTCTGCGCTACAGGCGACGCACAGCGTCAAACCGGCACCCGCCAGAAGCATTTTTGCGCCACGGCCCCATGATCGGTCTATCATATCGCTCCCATTGCCCCGATTGGGGAATTCAGTGTTTTCGGAAAATCTGCTCGCAAGCTGAATAATGATACCATATAACACTTCTTCGCAAGGCCGCAGGACGCGGTTATAGACCGCACCTGACTGTTAACGGACCGGCTTACCGCTTTCCATGTTTGAATCCATGCAGGCCCCTTTGTTTTTCGGCTTGATCGCGGCCTTTGTGACCACGGTCGGCCTCATCGCTGTGGCGATGCGGGGCGATTGGAGTGCGCGGTTCTCTGCCGTCATGGGCCTCGCGGCGGCGGGCATGCTCGTCACGCTCAGCCTGTTGCACATTGCGCCGGAAGCCTTTGCCGAAAGTTCTCAGGCGCCATACTTCATGCTGGGCGGATTCCTTGGCGGGCTGATACTTAATTACGGCCTCAACACATTCTTCCCGGAAAGCGTGAATGGCGGCCGGATGGCGGCTGTCACCCCCATAATCGCGATTGCCATCCACTCCTTTATCGACGGCGTCATCTATTCGGTGACCTTTGCCGCGAGCTTTTCCGCAGGTGTCTATGCGGCGGTCTCGCTGATCCTGCATGAGTTTCCGGAAGGTGTGATCGCGTTCGCGATCCTGCGCAGGCACAATTTTTCGAACCGGCAATCCTTCCTGTGGGCCTTCCTGGCTGCGTCCGCCACGACCCCGCTGGGCGTGATTATGTCGTCGCCCTTCATGTATTTCCTGGGCAGCGAGGCGGTTGGCGCTTTGTTCGCGGCCTCCGCCGGCCTGCTCCTCTACGTTGCGACCGGCCCCTTGATGGCTCCGATGAAGGAGGAGCCGCCGCTGCGCAGCCTGTTGGCTCTGTCGGCTGGTGTCGCCATAGCGCTCGTGCTGTCCTTCCTGCCGGTACATGACCATGATGATGACCATCACGAGGCCATCCGTATGGAAGCGCCGCATCCGCTGCCGGACGAGATTTGATGCGGCATCGGCTCATCGCCTTTCTGGCATGCTGTCTGATAGCCTGCCTTGCTGTCACATCTGCGCCGCAAGCGGCGTTCGCCCACCCGGAAGACGAGCTTTGCCTGCCGGGGGGAGGGATGGACCCCGCTTTGTGCCGGGAGCTTCAGGAACTGGACAGGGCTGGTGACGCAACTGAAACAGGAGACAACGTCTCAGGCAGCGAGGTTGAACTCGACAGATCCGGGATCGAGACGGCGATCTTCTATGTTCGGATCGGATTCGAGCACATCCTGCCAATGGGGGTGGACCATATCCTGTTCGTCCTGGCGCTTTTCCTGTCCAGTCGGCGGATAAAGCCGCTGCTCTGGCAAATCTCTGCCTTCACGCTGGCGCACACATCCACGCTCGGCCTTGCTGCTGCCGGGGTGATCGCGCCTCCGGCAAGTATCGTCGAGCCACTGATTGCGCTGACAATCGCCTGGGCCGCGCTTGAGAACATCCTGTTCAAGGAACCAAGCGCCTGGCGTCCGGCACTCGTATTCGGCTTTGGCCTGATCCACGGCATGGGTTTCGCCGGTGCGTTTGGGGATCTCGGCCTGCCACCGGGGATCTTCTGGCCAGCTTTGATCGGATTCAATGTCGGCGTTGAGATCGGCCAGCTCGCCGTTATCGGCATGGCGCTTGCAGTGGCCGTTGTCATCAGGGGCGCCCTGAAGCAGGCCGGCCGGCCAGACCTCTACCGGCCAGTTCTGGTATGGCCGGTATCGGCGGCCATCGGAGCAATTGGGCTCTGGTGGGCAATCGAGCGGACCTTCCTTAACTCTTAGCCTGGCAAAGTGCGCTTCGACTCGGAACGGAACGCGCTCAATGGCCTCTCGCGACTGGATCAGACATCTCAGCTCGGCTCTGCTGGCTTCGGCACTGACGGGTTGGATTGGTTTTGCAGAATACGCATCGGCGTATGTGCCCCCTCCAGCGAACGTTGAAACGACCTCGCCGCGCTCACTTCTGAAGGAGCCTGGCCTTGCCCTGAGGCAGGTCTATGCTGAGGCAGCCGCATGGCGCGGTGCCGAAGCAAAGCAGGCGCGCAATGCCATGATCGCTGCCTGGCTTGGTGGACTGAACGATGCTGGTTTGGCGGACTATTCAGTACGCCATCTGGACAAGGGCTTGATCTATGCAATCCGTTTCCGAAACCCTGTTGTCGAGGATGACATCCATGCGCTTTGGGTTGCGGTGCCGGATGGTCCGGATCTGCCGTCGTCGGTCCTGCTACGCACACCTCATCGCGGCGCGGCTGACCTGACCATTCTGGAACTGCAGTCGTGTACCTCTCGTCGGACACTGCAAGTATCCGATGACACCTTACTGACGGAGCAGGCTGAGGCCCGTGCAGTTTCTCAGCTTAGCGCCTATCTCGACACACCTGATCCGATGCCCATCACGGTATTGAGCGAAGCACGAGACATTTGTCGTCAGATTGCGCGAGTCTTGCCCACACCTGAGAAATAGTCCCAAAAGCTCAAGCCTGTTCAAGACGTTTTTCTGAGTCGCTCCGTGGCGGCTTCGTCGGCATCCCGCATCGTGAAGCGCTTCGTGAATTCAGTTACGCGCGGTGCGATCTCGGTTTGAAAGCGTCTGCCATTGAATACGCCGTAATGGCCAACGCCCGGCTGGATATAGTCGGTCTGCATGTCTTCCGGCAGCTTCACACATAGGTCGTGTGCAGCCTGAGTCTGACCGATGCCGGAAATATCATCCTTCTCGCCTTCAACCGTCATCAGCGCGACATCGCGGATCAGTTCCGGTTTGACGAGATGTGTTCCGCGATAGCGATACATGCCGCGGGCCAGCTGGTGCTCCTGAAACACACGCACGATTGTTTGCAGGTAGAATTCTTCCGTCAGGTCGAGCACCGACAGGTATTCATCGTAGAATTCCCGATGCTTGCCGACATTGTCGCCGTCCCCTTCAACCAGATGATTGAAAAAGTTCCAGTGAGCATCGACATGGCGCGACCAGTTCATGTTCATGAAGGAAGCGAGTTGGACAAAGCCTGGATAGACTCTCCGGAACATGCCCGGGTAGGGACCCGGCACAGTGTGGATCATGTTCTCTTCAAACCACGATAGCGGTTTTTCCTCGGCCAGCACGTTCGGAACGGTCGGGCTAAGCCGTGTGTCGATCGGCGACCCCATGAACGTCATGGAAGCGGGCCGGGCCGGGTCATCATCCTCGGCCATCATGGCGACAGCAGCAAGCACAGGCGGGCCTGGCTGACACACGCCAAGTACATGGGCACCCGCGCCCAGATGAGTCAGCATCGATCGTATGTGATCAATATAATCGTCCAGATCGAACCGCCCCAACCAGACAGGTGCCATACGAGAGTCCTGCCAGTCAGTGATGTAGACATCATGGGTCGGCAGGAACGCCTCAACTGTCCCGCGCAGCAGAGTGGCATAATGGCCAGAGAGCGGGGCAGCTATCAGAAGACGGGGCTGAGGGCCGAGCTTTTCTGAATTCCGGGCGGCGGCAAGCGCTTCTGGATCCTTCTTGAAGTGGATCATGTTGCACCAAGGCGAGCGCCACGCCACAACAGGGGTCACATCAATGGGCGCGCTATTGATCCGCACCGTATCGATCCGCCATTCCGGTTTACCGTAATAGCGTGTTGCGCTTTCAAATACGTCCGCCATGGCGGACAGCGAGCGACCATAGTCGGTCTGCCCCATCAGGTTCAGCGGCGAACTCAGCGCTGCGCGACTGGCGCGCGCGGCAACCCGCATGGGTGCCATTGCCGCCCGGTTCATTTCGACAAGTGAGTACAGCATCAGCTACACACCTTTCATGTTGCGGTGCAGCATAGATGGCAATCCCTAACAGGGCAAACATATTCGCCAGATAGGCGTGTGTCGGGACGGGAACTTCATGGTTTCATTTTTCTGCAAAATTGATCGAATTCAGCAAGCTTCAGCTTAACCGGGACAAGGTAAATTGTCCCCGAAATGGAGTGATTGCCATGTTCCTCAAATGCCAACCCAATCCCCATCGTGGCGGTCGCATGACCCGGGCCATCATCTATGAGCAGGCTCCAGGCCAGCATTTTGCGATTGATGCGGAAACTCTGCACAAACAGCCGGAATTGCTCAATGATTTCGGCAGCTACATGCACACGCGCTTTCGTGTTCTGGACGCGTTGGCCTATTTCATCTGCCTTGCGGGTGTATTGGCATCTCTGGCCTTTGTCTGGTGGATGTTCCTGCCGGGCATTGCAATTTGCACCATGATGCTGGCTGTCAATCGAAAGGCCGCTGGCGAGATTGCGCTGCGAGCTGCCCGGAAATCGGCCGACAATTTCAGAAAACTGCACGAAATGGGCTGTCTCTGGCTCGTGTTTGCCTGATCCCCGCTAGATGCGGATCATGCCGAGTACGACTGATACAATCGCCACTAGAGTAAACATCAGGGACAGGCTGACCGAAATAGTGCGCTGACCCTTGCGGCTCGTGCGTTCGCCCTTTTGCTTCTTCCCGGGTGTCAGCATCCAGCGATTGGAGAAGAATCCGAAAGCTGCGAGCAAGGCGGTGACGGCGGCTGCCCAGCTTGAGGCAAGCAGGAAGAACGCGCCGGAAGCGAGCATCATGCCGGCAATCGGCGTGGACGTCTGGAGCAGCAATTCCCGGACGTGGCGATCGGCGCGCGATCCGTCCAGTTTGTCAAAGCTGCAATTGGGCGACGCGATGGCCGCGACCCAGGACGCGCCCACGGCCATCGCACCAGCGAGCAGACCAAGATGCGTGGCGGTGGTGGAGATTCCTTCGAACATGCGCTGCAATATGCGCCGGATTCGCGGGCTGGCCTAGAGAAAGCTTCGAGAGACGACGGCGGCGATCATCTTTTCATCGTCGGGCAGCTGGCCATCCAGTATCAGCATCGACAATCCATGCACGATCGACCAGGCCTGAAGGCGTTTGACCATCTGTAATTCGGGCGGCGTATCCTTCGGCAACACATCCCCCAACGTGTTGGACAACATAGCGAATGCGCCGGTCTCTTTCGCCTGATTTGGCTGAAGCACTTCGGCGCGAGGCGCTTTCGTCATCATCAGGCGAAACAGAGACGGATTGTCTATTGCAAACCGGACATAGGTTCGCCCCATGATTTCGAACGCATCAATGCCCGCTGGAGTTTTGGAAAGGGCATCCCGGAACGTATCAGACAGCTTCACGCTCCCAACTCCGCACAAAGCGCCTAGAAGCGCGGCCTTATTGGGAAAGTGTCGATAAACTGCCGTCGCTGAAACACCGACATTCCGGGCAATTTTTCTGAGGCTCACTTTCTCGGCCGGGCTGTTGCTGATCTGCGCCAATCCTTCTTCGATCAGGGCGGCCCTTAGATCACCATGGTGGTAGTTCCCGCCCTGAGCGTTCATGTTGACACTGTTATCATTCATCGGCATGTTATCAGTGTAAACATTGCGGCGCAGACAACAAGCCGCGAGGATGATCTCCATGCCCAGCCCTGTGAAAACAGCTATTCGGGGAGTCGTGACAAAAGGAGTCATGGCGGTGGCGGGATTCAACCGCAGCCGGCGCAAGGCAACACAGCCCAACATCTTTCTTGAAGGCGTTCATACCCCGCTGACGGAAGAGATCACCGAAATTGATCCAAAGGTGACGGGGGCTATTCCCGCTGGTCTGAATGGCCTTTACGTCCGCAATGGCCCGAACCCCGTTTCGCCGGTCAATCCAGCTGCACATCATTGGTTTGTAGGGGATGGCATGTTGCACGGTGTCCGCCTGCAGGATGGCAAGGCGCTTTGGTACCGCAATCGCTGGGTGAGGTCCAACAGTGTGAGTGATGCCCTTGGCGAGCCGCGTGCGCCCGGTCCGCGTCACCCCAGAATTGATGTGGCGAACACGAACATTGTTGGTCACGCAGGAAAGATCTGGGCAATTGTTGAAGCGGGTGGGTATCCCGTCGAAGTGTCCGAGGACCTGGAGACGCGTGCGCATTCGGACTTTGACGGGACTTTGGGTCAATCTTTTTCCGCGCATCCGCATTACGACCCCGACACAGGCGAGATGCACGCCATCTGCTACGAGTCGCAGCAAACCAATCTGCTTTGGCACAAGGTGCTGGGCGCTGATGGCCGCGTGCGCCGGGATGAGCCAATCCCTGTCGAGCACGGCCCAATGGTTCATGACTGCATGATCACCCCGAAATACGTGATCGTGATGGACCTTCCGGTGACGTTCTCCATGAGTGCCATCATCAGTGGCATGAGCTTTCCGTACCGATGGAATGAGAACCACAAGGCGCGTATTGGTCTGTTACCGCGAGAGGGGAGTGCGGATGATATCATCTGGTGTGATGTCGATCCCTGTTACATCTTCCATCCTGCGAATGCCTATGAAACCGAGGACGGAAAAGTCGTGATGGACGCATGTGTTTATGATCACATGTTTGCTCCTGACAATACTGGCCCGGACGGCGTACCGAAATTTGAATCCCTGACGATTGATCCGGCGACGCGAACCGTGTCACGGCGTGTGATAGATGACCGCGCTCATGAGTTTCCGCGCTATGATGAGCGGCTGACCGGAAAACCCTATCGCTATGTTTACACAACGGCTGTCGCGGCCGACGGCTTTCTCACCGAAACACGCATCTTCAAGCATGACCTGACCAATGGCAGCTGCGAAGTTCGCGATTTTGGATCAGGACGGGTGCCGGGCGAATTCATTTTCATTCCTGCCAGCGAAACGGCCTCAGAGGATGAGGGCTGGCTGATGGGCTATGTGGTCGACACCAATGCCGGCCTATCCGAATTGGTCATTCTCGATGCCGCAAATTTCACCGCACCGGCGGTCGCAACCGTGCACATTCCGCAACGCATTCCGCAGGGATTCCACGGTAATTTCATTCCAGTTGGCTGAGTGGGGGGACGAGGGGGCCGTCGATGACGGCCCCCTTCCACGTATCCTTAAAGGGCGGCCTCGTAGACCTTTGCATAATCATCCGCACTCATAGGCTTTGGATTGCCGAAATGGGCGAGGTCCTTAAGTGCATACTCAACCACGCCGGGGGCGTCGTCTGCCGACAATCCGATGGCGGACAGGGTGGCTGGGATGCCGATATCGGCATTCAGCTCTGCAATTGCGTCGCCAAGATCCGCGCCGGGTTTCAGACCCATGGCCTGACGAAGACGCACATATTTCTCATCGGCTGAACCCTCATGGAAGCGTAGGATATGCGGCAGGAAGATCGCGTTCAGCGTGCCGTGGTGCAGTCGCTTGTCATGCAGACGGCCCGCCGCGTGTGACAGGGCGTGGACCCCGCCAAGGCCTTTCACGAATGCCAGAGCGCCTTCATAACTTGCCATCATCATGTGCCAGCGGGCGTCCGCGTCCGAGCCATCCTTGACCGCCTTCTTCAGCCAGCCATTCCCGACAGCACGGAACACGCCCTCATACGCAATGCCTTCGGCAGGCGGATTCACGGTTGGGGACAGGACTGATTCAATGCAGTGTGTGACGGCGTCCATCCCAGTGGCGGCCGTCAGTCCGGCAGGAAGGCCAAGAGTCAGGTCCGGATCGCAAATGGCTGTGGCAGGGATCAGGTTTGGAGAGACGATGGTCTCCTTGCGGCCATTCTCCAGTACAAGGACCAGGCCGACTGAGACTTCTGAACCCGTACCGGATGTGGTCGGGATAGCGATCAGCGGCGGGATCTTGCCGATCTTCTTGGCACCGCCGGTGATGGCGGCATAATTTTCGAGCGGTTCATCATGACTGACCAGCAGGCCGATTCCCTTGGCATGGTCCATGGACGAGCCGCCGCCGAGTGCGATCAGGCCGTCGGCGCCGCATGCCTTGTAGGCGGCTGCTGCTTCCTTGGTCTGCTTCTCGGTCGGGTTCGGCACGGTCTCCGCGAACACGCCTGCCGCTGCAACGCCCAACGCATCTTCGACCTTCGCCAGAATGCCGGCGGCCTTGATGCCGGGGTCCGTCACAATGAAAGGCCGGGTCATGCCGAGCTTCTTCGCCGTACCGGCGAGCTGCTTCAAGGCACCTGAATCAAAGATGCAAGTGGTGAGATAATTTATGACGGGCATGGTGTGGTCCTCATTGGGATGGTTTCCTCACCCTCCATGTGCCCCAGCGGAAGCGCACAGTTCAAGCCTGACCGTGGGAGAACCGGGATGGTACGCCGCAGCAGGCGGATGGATATAGCTCGGACGGAAGCGCACCGAACCAAGATCTCAGGAAGTGCTCACCGGCGCAATTGGGAAGAATACCTAGTCGCGATGCCATGACGCGCGACACGCGCCCGCGCGTCAAAACGGGCAATTATCCTCATCAAATCATCGGAGTAGGCATTTGGCATCCGGCGCGAATTGGTGCGCCAAAACAGGAGTTAAACGACATGAAACAGCTTCTCCTTGCTACTCTGGTTGCCGGGGCAACTTGGGTCGGGACAGCACCTGCTGCCTTGGCAGACGAGAATCCCTGGATGGTCCGCGGACGCGTCATCGGGGTCCTGCCGGATGAGTCCGGCGATCTCTCCGTCGCAGGGTCGCGCCTTGCAGGGGATGTGGACATTTCAGACCAGTACGTGCCCGAATTGGACATTACTTACTTCTTCACGAAGAATATCGCTGCCGAGCTGATCCTTGGCGTGACGCCACATGACGTGAAAGCCACGGGCGTGACCGTTCCGGGCGCACTCGATAATGCAACGATCGATCTGGGCGATGTCACGCTGCTGCCACCCACTCTGACGGTGCAATACCACTTCGTGAATGACAGCCAGTGGAAGCCCTATGTCGGTGCCGGCATCAATGCGACCTTCTTCTTCAACGAGGATGAAGGCCCTGTCGCAGACGGCATAGATTATGACACCAGTGTCGGTCTCGCGCTTCAGGCGGGCGTAGATTACGATCTTGATGGCGAGCCAGGTGGCTGGGCTGTCAACGCAGACATCAAGAAGATCTGGATAAATCCGGATGTGACTGTGGATTTCACCACGGCGCTGGGCGCAACAGTGGATGCTGACGTGAACATCAATCCACTCGTGGTGGGACTGGGGCTCGGGTATAAATTCTGAGCGCCATACCATGAGGGCAGGGCTTTGACCCATTGCGCCCTGTCCTCACTCTCTCTTGGGCCGTGTTATTTCCCGACAGCGCGGCCTTTTTTCCGCTTTCTGCAGAGCGGTCGTTGCACGCCCCGCCCGCGCGTATACAGAATGCCAGCATGGCTATTCTTTCTGTCAAAGATCTTCGTGTTTCCTTCGACACACCTGACGGTGTGGTTGAGGCTGTCAAAGGTATAAGTTTCGACGTCGCCAAGGGCGAATGCCTCGGCATTGTCGGCGAAAGCGGCTCCGGGAAGAGCCAGTCTGCGCTCTCGGCTCTGGGTCTGTTGGCAGGCAATGGCACTGCAACCGGCCGGATTGATTTCGATGGCACCAATATGCTGGAGGCTTCGGACGCAACACTTCGCAATATCCGTGGCGCGCGGATGTCGATGATTTTTCAGGACCCGCTGACCAGTTTGACGCCGCACATGACAGTCGGCGCGCAGATGCGCGAAGTGTTGGCGCTCCATAAGGGCCTCAAGGGCGAAGAAGCGGATCGCATATGCGTCGACTGGCTGGAGAATGTGCGCATTCCGGAAGCAGCCCGGCGCATGAACCAGTTTCCGCATGAGCTTTCAGGTGGCATGCGCCAGCGCGTCATGATTGCCATCGCCATGCTTTGCAATCCTGAACTGTTGCTCGCGGATGAGCCTACCACAGCGCTGGATGTGACCGTGCAGGCGCAGGTGCTGGAACTGATGGACGAGCTGAAACGCGAGACGGGTACCGGCATCGCGCTGATCACTCACAATATGGGTGTGGTCGCCCGCATGTGCGACCGCGTCATCGTCATGCGTCATGGCGAGATCGTCGAGCAGGGGAGCGTCGACGACATTTTCTACAAGCCTCAGGCAGACTATACGAAGATGCTGCTCAATGCTGTGCCGCGCATCGACGAACCTGATCGTCCGGGCCGACCCGTCCTGTCGGCGCCGCCGGCGCCTGAAACTGAGCCGGTTCTCAAGGTAGAGGACATGAAAATCCATTTCCCGATTGCGGTGAAGGGCGGTCTGTTTGGCAAGACGAAGCCGTTGAAAGCGGTGGATGGTGTTTCGTTCGATTTGAAACCGGGCGAGACGTTGGGAGTTGTCGGAGAATCCGGGTGTGGCAAGTCCACGCTCGCGCGCGGCGTGTTGAACCTCATCCCTCCAACCGATGGCACGGTTGCCTGGCTGGGGCGCGACATATCCAAGGCGAGCCGCAAGGAAATGAACGGCCTGCGCGACGATCTCCAGATCGTGTTCCAGGACCCGCTCGCCAGCCTTGACCCCCGCATGACCATCGGCGCTTCCATTGCCGAACCGTTGCAAGTTCACCAACCGCGCCTGTCGCGCGCGGATCGGGAAGCGAAAGTACGCGAAATCCTGCCGCGGGTCGGGCTCGACCCAAATCTGATCAACCGGTACCCGCATGAATTGTCTGGGGGCCAGAACCAGCGGGTTGGCATTGCCCGTGCCATGATCCTTCAGCCGAAACTGGTGATCTGTGATGAAGCGGTTTCCGCGCTTGATGTGTCTGTCCAGGCGCAAGTCGTGGATTTGCTGATCGAGCTGCAGAAAGAGTTCGGCCTCGCCATGATCTTCATCAGCCACGATCTCGCCGTCGTGCGGCAGATCAGCCACCGGGTAATGGTGTTGTATCTTGGCCGCGTAGTGGAACTTGCCGGTCGCAATGCCATCTACACCGAAGCGCGCCACCCCTATACGAAAGCGCTGATTGCGGCTGTGCCAAACGCCGATCCGACCGGGGAGCGCACGCGGGAACGCTTGCGCCTGACGGGCGATCTTCCGAGTCCGCTAGACAGCCGTGCATCGCTCCGCTTCATGAAGTCCAAACTCATTGATGATGGGGACGCGGAACAGTACCAACCGAAACTGGTCGAGATTGCTCCAGGCCACCTTGTGGCAGAGCATGACCCCGTGATGGGCGGCGCAGGATTGCGAGCCAGTTAAGCGCTGCAGGCAGGGCAGGGTGTGCGCTGTAAGCTTGGCTTAAGACGAATGTGTCATGGTGCAGGCTGAGTTAATGCCGGAGCCCGCGCGTCTTGCCCCAATTGATTGGTCTTGTTCTTGTGGTCGTCCTCGTGATGGGCGGCCTCGTCCTCACGGGCGGACACGGTGCCATGCAGGCGCTGCCGTTCGAACTGGCCCTGATTGGTGGCGCCGCGGTCGGCACCATTCTGATCGGTAATTCGCCGAAAGTTGCCAAGGAGGCTTTGGGTGGGTTCGTTCGCTCGTTTCAGGGCAGCCGTTGGCAGCGTGCCCAACACCGCGAATTGCTGGTTCTGCTGTCCAACTTGATGCGCAAGGTACGCCAAGGCGGGTTTGTCGCGATTGAATCGGATATCGAAGACCCGGATGCGTCGCCCTTGTTTGCTTTGTCCCCTGCGGTGCTTTCCGATCCTGCTGCGCGTGACATGATCTGCGATTCCTTTCGCCTGATGGCGCTCGACCTGTCAGACCCGGCACGGGCTGAGGCGCATATGGAGCAGTCTGTGGCCCTGCATGTCGATCAGCGCATGAAAGCAGTGAATGCACTCAATACTGTAGCCGATGCCTTGCCAGCGCTCGGTATCGTGGCGGCTGTGCTGGGCATCATCAAGACCATGGGGTCGATTGATCAGTCGCCTGCAGTGCTTGGAATGATGATCGGGTCAGCTCTGCTGGGCACCTTTCTCGGTGTATTTTTGGCTTATGGCGTAGTTGGGCCTGTCGCCGCTCGCTTCGGACAGATTGTCGAAGATGAGGCCCAGCCTCTTGATGTGATCCGCACGGTGTTGTCTGCATTTGGCGGCGGGGTTCAGCCAGGCATTGCCGTAGAACTTGGCCGCACGGCCATTCCCGTAGATCAGCGCCCCGACGCGGAATCGGTTGAACGGGCACAGACGAGCGCCCGTTTTGCTGAACGCGCCGTCGCCTGAGACAGCCGCCATTCTGCGTTGACCCCGCAGGCATGAGGCCGCATCACCGATGAATGCCTGATATTCGTTTGGCCACGTTCAATTGCGAAAACCTGATGATGCGCTGCGATTTCGCGCGCTCAGGTCTCGCCAATGCGCGTCGCAAGCTGACCGATGTCGACGACGCCCTGGTCGCCGAACAGGTGGATGCGGTTTTCGATGTCCTGTCCGAGGATGACCGCACCCTGACCGCTCAGGCTCTGGTCGCGACCAAGGCCGAAGTGTGCGCACTGCAGGAGGTCGAAAACC
Source organism: Hyphomonas sp. KY3 (assembly GCF_017309975.1). Taxonomy (NCBI): domain Bacteria; kingdom Pseudomonadati; phylum Pseudomonadota; class Alphaproteobacteria; order Hyphomonadales; family Hyphomonadaceae; genus Hyphomonas; species Hyphomonas sp. KY3. The sequence continues at coordinate 3,237,059 of NZ_CP022271.1, read as the reverse complement.
TCGTCACCTTGACCGCTTTTGACAATCGCTATGTCGGGCGCTGGGCCGGAAAGCCGTTTGGCGAACGTGTGCTGCACGAGGGGAATGACAGCCGCGGGATTGATGTGGGTCTGTTGTCGTCGCTTACGGTTGCATTCCAGCGCAGCCATGCGCGGGCGACCTTCGGACGGTTGGGCATTCACCCCCCCAAAGGGGCTTCCATCAATGACTACGTCTTTCGCCGGGATTGTCTGGAAGTGGATGTGGAAAAAGACGGGCGCCTTTTGACACTTTTTGTCTGCCACTTCAAATCCATGCATGGTGGACGCAAGAGGACGGTTGCCATGCGTGAAGCTGAAGCTCAGGGTGTGCGCCGGATTGTAAGCCAGCGATTTGATGACCCGGCAAAAGCGGAATGGGTTATTCTGGGTGATTTCAATGATTATTGGGAAGTAGATGGCCGCCCGGCACGGCCGCATGGTCTGGGGGCGCTGGTAGGCGACGGGTTCGCCATCGATCTGGCCAGCCGCGCCATTGCAGACCCCTATGACCGCTGGACTCACCATTATAGCGGCGACGACACCTATGGCGCGCTGGATCACATCTTCCTGTCACCCACGCTCGCCGCCCTGAATCCTGCTGCCAGGGTTGAGATTGTGCGGGCAGGATCGCCATATAGAGCCGCGAGATATGATGGGGCTCGCTTTCCCGGCGTTGGCTGGATTACGCCCAAAGCATCAGATCATTGTCCGATGGTGGCGACTTTAAAATTTGAAGGTCGCCCTGCGGCACCCTAATTTATGTTGGCTTTGGTAATGAAGGGGGCCGTCAGGCTGTGTCACGTTTTGATAATCTGATCGAGACGGTGGAGGCCTATCAGGCCCTCGCTGCTGAAAATTACGACCGAATCCGCACACTTGCGGAAGAAATCCGCAGCGGGTTTTGCGAATTCCTTGGCTCAACCGATGGCGTTTGTGTCCACCTCGTCCCGCCGGCCGGGGCCTACAAACCAAAGGCACATGGGGATGCAGCCTTTTCGATCCCGCCGCGAGGCTTCCGGCTCCTGGGGCCAATATCGTTCGGCCTTGCTGTGCGCGTCACGCGCGATACGGACTGGCTGAGGCTGGTGATGCAGTGCCGCAAGATCGGCGACAAATTCAAAATTCAGATTGAGGACGGTTCGGTATACGAATTCAGCCTGCCGCTGAAAGATGCTGACCCTGAACCATTCTATGAACATCTTTACCAGCACATCCTGCTCTGGTTCTCCGACCATATCGAACGCTACAAAGAAGGCGATTATGGTACCCGCGAGATCGGATTTGACTTTGCTGATGACATAAACGCGGCTCAAGCCTAGTTTTCTGATCGCCCGACGGGCAGAATGCACCACGAAACGGGGCTTTTATGGACCAATTCAACTTTGCACTGGCATCCGCCGGATCCAGCGAGCTGATCTTCGCCTGCGCCCTGATCGGGGCGCTGGGAATTGGTGCGCAATGGGTCGCTTGGCGTATACAGGCACCCGCCATTGTGCTGATGGCGTTGGCAGGTTTGGCGGTCGGTCCGCTGTGGACTGTGGTTTTCGGCGAGCCTCTGCTCAATCCTGAGAAGGTGTTCAACAGTGGCAGCAGCGAATTGTTGCGTCCCATCGTGTCGCTGGCCGTTGCCGTGATCCTGTTCGAGGGCGGGCTCGTCCTGAAATTCGAGAACCTGCGTGATGCCGGTGCAGCTGTTCGGCGCATGGTATTCCTTGGTGGCCCGCTGGCTTGGGCGCTGGGCACTTTCGCAGCCCATTATGCCGCCGGTCTCGATTGGGGCAGTTCTGTTGTGTTTGCGGGCGTACTGGTGGTTACCGGGCCCACCGTGATCATGCCATTGTTGCGTCAGTCCAAACTCGGCGGGCGAACCGGTCAGTTCCTGAAATGGGAAGGCATCGTCAACGATCCGGTTGGCGCCCTGTTTGCCGTGGCTGCTTTCGAAATCATTCGCGTGGCCGCCACGGGGGAGTCGATCCTGGGTAAGGGCGCCATGATCATCGTGGCCGCTGCACTGGGTGTCGGGCTGGGCTTCGCCTTCGGTTGGGCCATCGTGCGCGCCTTCCGTCAGGGGTGGACTCCGGAATACCTCAAGGCGCCGATCATCTTCGCGTCCATCATTCTCTGTTATGCGCTGGCAGAAATGATCGAAAAGGAAATCGGCCTCGTTGCCGTCACGGCCTATGGCATGACGCTGGCCAATTCGCGCCTTGCCGGGCTCGCGGAACTCCGAAAATTCAAGGAGGATATCGCCGTCTTGCTCGTTTCGGGCGTGTTTGTCATCCTGACGGCGAACCTCACGCCAGATGTCATTCGCCGCGCACTGACCTGGAATACGCTCGCCTTCCTGTTGGCGATGCTGTTCATCGTGCGGCCGCTTTCGGTGTGGATCGCCACATTCGGGACGTTGAAACGCAATGAAGCAATCCTGCTTGGCTGGATTGCGCCGCGCGGGATCGTGGCGGTTGCCGTTTCCAGCCTTTTTGCAACCCTGCTGGAGGATCTCGGGCGGCGCGGAGATTCCCGGTTCTATTTCTCTGGTGCAGAACAGATCACCCCGCTCGCCTTTGCCATGGTGTTCGTGACCGTGGTCCTCCACGGCTTTACGATCGGGCCAATGGCCCGGCGATTGGGACTCGCCCGCAAGGAGCGACCCGGCGTCTTGCTGGTAGGTGTGAACCCCTGGAGTATCGATCTGGCCAAAGTGCTGAAGGATGTCGGCATTGAACCGATCCTTGCAGACAATAACTGGAGGCGCTTGCGACCTGCACGCGAGGCCGGGCTCAACACCTTCTTCGGCGAAGTCCTGTCAGAGGAAGCGGAGGTTCGGCTGGATCATGCCGCCTTTGACCAGGTTGTTGGCTTGTCTGCCAATGAGCCGTACAACGCGCTCGTTTCCGGACATTTTGCCCCCGAACTCGGCCGCCACAGGGTCTATCAATTGTCGGCACAGGATACCGAAGAAGAAGATCCCCGGGCCATCGGCATGGGCACACGCGGGCGAACACTGATTCGTCGGGGCAGGGGCTATGACAGCCTGATCCGCGACCATTATCGCGGTTGGACCTTTGGCAAGACGAAGTTGACGGATGAATACGACCTTGAAGATTATCGCAAGGATCGACCGAAAGCGGACCTGATCGCTGAAATTCGCGCAGATGGCACGCTGATTTTCCTCGGGCCGAATCGGGAGGCCAAGGGCGGCGACGGGGTCACGTTGATCAGCTTTGGTCCGGCGCGCGATGTCGAAGTTGCAACTGAACCTGAAGAGGTTGCTGCCAGCTAGGCCGCACTATTCGCCGGCTGCCTGCAAGCCAGCGCCATGCTCACGCAGCCATGAGCGTTGCCGCTTCCAGTCGCTGCAGCAGGTTGCAACATGCGCCCAGAACCGCGGGGAGTGGTTCATTTCCAGCAAATGTGCACATTCATGGGCCGCCACGTAGTCAAGCACTTCAGAGGGCGCCATGATCAGGCGCCATGAGAACGACAATTTACCATCGGCCGTGCACGAGCCCCAACGCGAGCGGGTATCCTTCACCGAAATGCCATTGTACGAGACGCCCAACGTGGCGGCATGACGGTTTACTGAGCGGGTGATATCTGCACGCGCCTGTTTCTTCAGGTAGCGGGTGACTCGCAAATGTAGTGTTTCCGGGTCACCTGGCGCGCAAAGTGTGTTCGGCTGACCGGTTATCATGCGGGCTACGCGGCCCGAGCCTTCTGCGGTCAGGCGGCAGGGAGCACCCCGATACGAAATCAGATTGTTTTCTTCAAAGCGAACAACTTCTGGAAGGTGTTGGAGGCGCGTTGAAATCCAGTCGATTCGCTCGGCTGCGAAGGCGGCGGCGTCCTTGATCTGCCGCCGCGATGGCGCAATCGCGACCGCTTCCCGGCGGCGTTCATCCAATCTCAAAATCAACCGGCGTGCCTTCGAATTCACTTCAAGGCGAACACGAATTTCGTCCCCGTCGGGGCCATTGAATGTCACGGTCTGGCCATTGTTGTATGCCATGTTAATAATCTCACTCTAGGTGACGGGCGCAAATGAAACGCTGGCATCAATCATTAAAGGGACCAAACATGAAATATCTGCTCACAGGCGTTGCCGCCATCGCCATGCTTACGGCTTGCGGAGACAAAGACAAGCCGGTTGATGGCGCTGGCTCTGAATACGCCACAGATGCCGCAAAGGACGTCAAGGCCCGCAAAGGTGATCCAGCAACCGCGCCACAGGCGCTTGCGGCTTTTGCTTTGGATGAAGCCGACGACAGCCGCATTTCCTTCGGCAGCAGCACGCTGAACGGGGACAAGGCCGTATTCACTGATGTGACGCTTCTGGCAGGCGACGATGACGGGTCCGACGACGATGAGGACGGCACGCACCTGGATGGTGCTGATGTAAAAGCGAAAAAGTTGGAATTCGACGGTCTTGCCATGATTGACGGCAAAGCGAGCTTCTCGCGCATGGTCATGTCCGACATTTCGCTGGTTCCGACTGATCCCGAAGAAGCAGAAGATGGCAGCGCGTCCATTGGCTCCATCGAACTGGTCAATCCCTCACCTGCGCTGGCAGCATGGGTCGCGAGCGTGTTTGCGGACGCAGAACCTGCTGACATGCCTACAGGGGAAGCGCTCTCTTTCGATCTGTGGACCATGAACGACATGAACATGCAGATCGATGAAGACGATGGCGAAAGTGGTACCTTCCTCGTGGACACGATTTCGGTCTCTGGGATGAAGAATCAGAAGGCTGCTCAGATGATGCTGAAGGGCCTGAAGTTCGACATGTTCGATCCTGAAGACGACATGACCGTCAAGGCCAATCTCAGCAATGTGGATATTCGCGGGTTTGACTGGTCGGTGTTTGCACCAGCTGAGGGCGACTCTCTGGAAGACAGCTTTGAGTCTGGCTTCATGGCCGGCATGAACCCGAAAGATCCGGCCAATCCCGGTTACAAGTCGATCAATCTGAAAGATCTGAACTTCGATGTTTCAGGCGTCAATTTCGACATGCCTTCGCTCGTCTCCAATGTCAGCCATGACAAGCAGGGCCGTGCCGTAAAAGTGATCACTGAGCCTGTCAAAATGGTTTTGAACGCTGGTGATGGTGAACTTGGCCAGCAGTTGGGCACCCAGCTTGCGACGCTCGGGTACGAAAAGCTTGAGCTGACCATGGCCAGTGAACAGGCTTACGATCCTGATGCAGACGTGGTGACGCTGGAAAAAGGCAAGAATTACTGGGAGCTGAAAGATGGCTTCCGCTTGAATTTCGGCGCGAAGTATGAAGGTGCCAGCGCGATGGCAGCGGCTCAGGCTGAGCAGGATATGGACTCTGCAGATCCATCGGCAATGCTGGGAGAAGTCATGGAGAAGCTTACGCTCCACTCCATCGACCTGTCTTTGGATGATGATGGCATCGTGGACCGTGCCTTCAATGCCTACGCCGCGCAGAGCGGTGAAGACCCGCAGCAGCTGCGCAATCAAACGGCTGGTCTGCTGGCCATGGCACCCATGATGGCGTCAGGTTCGGGGATCGACATGGAACTGGCAACTGAGGCCTCCACGGCCCTGTCCAGTTTCATCACGGATCCGAAGACGCTGACCATTTCGTTGAACCCTGCAACACCGATCAAGATGTCGACATTTGCAGAGATGGAAGACCCGTCTACGCTGACCAAGTCGTCGCTCGGCTTCTCGGCTAGCAACGAATAGAGTCTACTGGAATCCGCTCTAAGCGCGCGCGTGCCGACTGGGCGCGCGCGCTTTTCTTTGTTCTCAGGCCGGGGCATAGACTTTTCGCCATGAAAATTGCCTTTTTTGGAGATGTGGTCGGAAAGCCTGGCCGACAGGCTGTCCTGGACCATTTGCCGGGCCTGAAGGCGCGCATGCGTCTGGATTTTGCTGTAGTAAACGCTGAGAATTCGGCGGGGGGCTTCGGCCTGACAAGCGTCATTGCGGAGGAATTCTTTGCCGCAGGTGCAGATTGCCTGACTCTCGGTGATCATGCCTGGGATCAACGCGAGGCTTTGACCTATATCGAACGCGAACCCCGTTTGTTGCGCCCCATAAATTACCCATCGGCTGCCGGCGCACCTGGCAAGGGAGCCAATCTGTTCAGCTTGCCGGATGGGCGTCGTGTCGGGGTCGTCCAGGTGCAGGGGAATGTGTTCATGCGCCAGACGCTGCCGTGTCCCTTTGCGGCCGTGGATGCGGCATTGGATTCCATGCCGCTTGGCGCTGTGGCGGACGCCATCATTGTGGACATGCATTGTGAAGCGACCAGTGAGAAAATGGCTATGGGCCATCACTGCGATGGGCGGGCAAGTCTCGTGGTTGGAAGTCACACCCATGTCCCCACAGCCGACACGATGATCCTTGAGGGCGGCACGGCTTATCAGACGGATGCCGGAATGTGCGGTGACTATGACAGCGTCATCGGCATGCAGAAGCAGATTTCCCTGTATCGATTCCAGACACAATTGCCTGGAGAGCGTTACCAGCCCGCTTTGGGGGAGGGGACCTTGTGCGGAACCTATATTGAAACCGATGACGCCACAGGACTTGCCACAAGAATTGAAGCTATCCGCATTGGCGGCCGTTTGAGCGATTCTGTTCCGGCCTGAGCGCTGCGCGGACGCACAGAGAGATTTCATTGATGAAAATTGTGGACACGGTCAGGCAGGATTTGCGCTTAAGAACCGCTGACCATCATGCGCGCGTGGACGAATTGATCAGCCGCCATGACCTCACTCGGCCGGAAGGGCTTGCCGCCTTTCTCGCAATCAATCATCTCGCCTATACGACGGTTGAGCGTCATTTGCGGCCGCATGGCGGGTTCACATTGCCACACTTGTCCCTCGAAGAAATAGAGGCTGATCTTGCCTCACTCGGCGCTGGAATACCGACCTGGCAGGCAGAGCCCAGTATGGAGGCGGCGCATCCAGTTGGAATAATTTATGTTATCGCGGGTAGCCGCCTCGGTGGTACGGTTCTGCACAAACGATGGCAGCAGGCCGATGATTCGAATGTCCGGCTTGCAGGTCGCTTTTTGAGCCGGATGACAGACCGTTCTTGCTGGACAGATTTTCTTGTCCAAGTTTCAAACGCGCAAATTAGCCAATCGGAATTTATTGATATAGTAGAATCTGCGAAGGGCTGTTTCTCGATTTTTGAGGCGGCTTGCCAGGACGTGACCAGAAAGTTTGCCTATGATCCGCCACAGCCCCGAAACTGACGGGCCCGCGAGCGATGTTGACCTGACGAATTGCGACCGTGAACCCATTCACGTCATCGGGCGTGTACAGTCCTTTGGTGGCCTGATCTCCATGTCGTCAGACTGGATCGTGAACCATGCTTCGGTAAACGTCAAAGAGTTCATCGGAGCCGCAGCGGAAGAGCTGATAGGCAAGCCCCTGAGAGACTGTTTCTCGGAACAGGCCTTGCTGTTGATTCGATCCCGCATGCCGATGCTGGCGTCGCCAGATGCTGTTGAGCGCGTATTCGGTGTGGCATTGACCGGGGATGAGCGCTTGTTCGACCTCTCCATGCATCTGTCGGGGCGCTCGATCGTTATGGAGTTCGAGCCTCGGGACGATGCGCGCGATACCAACTATGTGAACTATGTTCGTCCCATGGTGGAGCGTATATCTCGCGCCGATTCTTCGCAACAATTGTGCGATGAGGCGGCGCGCCAGTTGCGCAACCTGATTGGGTTTGATCGGATCATGGTTTACCGCTTTGCAGAGGATGATTCCGGCGTTGTCGTATCTGAATCCGTCAAGCCGGGAATGGATAGTTTCAAGGGTTTACATTATCCGGCGTCTGACATTCCAAGGCAAGCGCGAGCACTCTACAAGCGTAACCTTCTGCGTATCATCGCGGATGTATCGGATTCGGGCGCGGAGATCATTCCTGCCATCAATCCAGAGGGTGTGCCGCTCGACTTGTCTATGAGTGGTTTGCGGTCCGTCTCGCCCATTCATCTGGAATATCTGGCAAATATGGGCGTTCAGGCGTCGCTCTCCATTTCCATCCTGAAGCGGGGCAAGCTCTGGGGGCTTTTCGCCTGCCATCATGAGAGCCCGCGAGTGCTTGGCTATGAAGTTCGTACGGCCGCGGAACTGTTTGGGCAGCTTTTCTCATTTGTATTGGACCAGAAAGAATCTGACGAGGGCAGGGATGAGCAGGAGCGCGCCCAGTCCCTGCATGACCAACTCATGGCTCAGCTTGCCGAAGATGCGTCGATATCTGACAATTTTGATACCATCATCAGCGGTATCGCCTCGGTCATTCCTTACGACGGAGCCGTTGGGTGGGTTAACGGAGAATTCGAATCGATCGGACATACGCCGAGCAAGGAGGAATTTCTTGGCTTGGTGAGTTTCCTGAATACGACGGCCGCCAGCCGGATTTATCACACGGACAGTGTTGTTAAAGCCTATCCCGCTGCTGCTGGGTTTGTGGATCGCGCTGCCGGTATGCTCGTCTTGCCCGTGTCGCGGGCGCCGAGAGACTATATTGTGCTGTTCCGCAGGGAGCTTGCAAAATCTGTCACATGGGCCGGGAATCCGGATAAACCCGTCGTTTCTGGTCCGAATGGCGACCGTCTCACCCCGCGCAAGAGTTTTGAGGCATGGCAGCAGATTGTGCGGAATACATCTGCCCCCTGGCAGCCCGCCGAAGTGCGCGCCGCTGAAGCGCTGCGGCTGACATTGCTCGAAGTCATTTTGCGTATGTCGGACGCAACATTGCGCGAACGGGCTAAAGCGCAGGAGCATCAGGAACTTCTGATTGCCGAGCTTAATCACCGAGTGCGGAATATCTTGAGCTTGATTGGTGGGCTTGTTGAACAGAGCGGATCCGAGGCGCGCTCCATCTCTGAGTTTACGCATGTTGTGGGTGGTCGGATCCATGCACTCAGTCGTGCCCATGACTTGATCACGAGGCAGCAATGGGAGCCTGCTTCAGCACGAGAACTGATACGCATCGAGGTAGAGGCCTATCTTGGGGCAAACGCCGAGAAGGTGAAGATTCAGGGGCCGGACGTCCACTTGCGACCAAAAGCCTTCACGGCTGTGTCACTGGTCGTGCATGAATTGCTAACCAACTCGGCCAAATACGGGGCGCTTAGCAAAACAAATGGCGTCGTGCAGATTGGCTTCGCGCGGCTCTCGGACGGGGCCTTGTCAATATCGTGGTTGGAGACCGGTGGCCCGCCCATCCAGTCGCCTCCTGTACGTCGGGGCTTCGGTTCGACCATCATTGAGCGATCGATTCCGTATGAGCTGGGTGGTCGAGCCGAGATTAGGTTTGAGGTCACCGGAGTCTCAGCGGATTTCGAAATTCCCCCTGCACATGTCGATGGATTTTCCGATGCCTTGCACCCGGAGACCGGAAACAAGATGGATGAACGCAAGCAGGCCAGCCTGTCTGGGCATGCGCTGGTACTGGAAGACAATTTGATCATAGCGATGGATGCGGAGGACATGCTTCGGTCGCTAGGTGCGACGGAAGTGTTCGTGGCGTCAAACGTGAAGGAAGCCCTCGATTTCATCGAGAGCGAGACCCTTCAATTCGCCTTGTTGGATGTCAACCTCGGATCAGAGACCAGTGAACCGGTCGCCGAACAATTGCACGCACAAGGCATTTCCTTTGCATTTGCGACGGGATATGGAGATTCCATCGATTTGGCAAAGCGTTACTCATCCGCGCCAGTGGTCAAGAAACCATACGATATCGACTCGATCAAAGCAGCTTTGCCAAATTGAATTCGCTTTCAGTGCCTTCCGTGCGCTGATGGCACGGAAGGTCAGGAGGAAATCTATTTTTCCGGCTGAGGAGTGTAGCGCAAGTACGGCTTCACCGCCTTGTAGCCTTTCGGAAAGAGCCTGGCGATTTCGTTCGGGTCAGTCAGAGAAGGCACGATGATCACATCATCGCCGTCGTTCCAGTTCACTGGCGTCGCCACTTTGTGGCCGTCCGTAAGTTGAAGGCTGTCAATCAGGCGGAGGATCTCATCAAAGTTCCGACCTGCGCTTGGGGGATAGATGATGGAAGCGCGAATTTTCTTGTTGGGGTCGACGACATAAACTGCCCGAACCGTGACTTTGGCGTCCGCATTTGGGTGGATCATGTTGTACAGCGTTGCCACGCTGCGATCAGGATCGGCAATGATCGGAAATTGAACACTGGTATTCTGGGTTTCCTCGATATCAGCGATCCACTTCTTGTGGTCTTCGAGGCTGTCGACTGAAATGACGAGGGCTTTTGCGCCACGCTTTGCGAATTCATCCTTCAGTTTCGCTGTATAGCCAAGTTCGGTGGTGCAAACCGGTGTGAAATCTGCCGGGTGGGAGAAGAACACGACCCAGTCATCGCCAGCCCATTCGTGGAAGCGAATGCGGCCTTCTGTTGTCTCGGCTTCAAAATCTGGGGCGACGTCGCCAATCAGAAGGCTCATATTACCATACTCCTGTCTCTTGATTTCTGACCAGAAAATGGTGCCTAAGAAGAAGCAATCCAATGCGCGGCACCTGAAGCTGTCGATAAGTTTTTCTAATGCCCGATCCGGGAAGAAGGAATTGGAATGAAGCGCCTGATCCTGATGCGACACGCCAAGACGGAGCCTTGGGGCGAAGGGGTAGACGATTTCAGCCGCGCTCTGACGGCAAGAGGCAAGGAGGACGCGCAGCGCATGGCCGAGGAACTGGTCGCGATGGGATGGTGCCCGGAGCGGATTTTGGTATCCAGCGCCCGCCGCGCCCGCGAAACCTGTTCTGAAGTTGCCAGGGTTGTGGAGGGCGAGAAAGTACGCCCGATGGAGTCTCTCTATTTGTCGGGTGTGCGCGGCTTGACCGAAGCTGTGCGGCATAATGATGGTGCCGGTACGCTCATGATCATCGGTCACAATCCGGGCCTGCATGACTTCTCGATGGAAATTCTTCGCGAAGCCGGTAGCCAGGACCATCAGGAATCGATCCGGTTAATAGAAAAATTCCCAACCAGTTGCTGTGCCTTGTTCGAGAGTGATGAGGATGAAGCGTTTGTGCCTGCCCATTTCCGACTTGCGCAGGTCCTGCGGGCAAAGGACTTCCGGGAAGCCGACGCGAATTCCTGACAAGAAAATGCCCTGCTGGTGAGAGCAGGGCAAGGATCCGGACCGGGCGGGCGTGTGTTTGGAGAGGCAGGAGGCCCGCCAGAGCCGAAGAAGATTAGTTGGATGCGTAGTGAACCTTGGTGAAGGTCGCGTCATCCACGAAGGCGACGACCTTTTTCATCATCGAGCGTTCGCACTTTTCGACCACATAGTCCTTCGCGAAGCGAAATGTGTCATGTTCGGCGGCGCAGCGCTCATGAACATCCTGACGAATGCGCTTGTATTCTTGGATTGCGCCTTCTTGCGTCTCAAGTTGCGTGCGGTTCAGATCGATTTCCATCTGGAAATTGTCGGACGCGGCGAAAGCAGGCGCCGTGGCGATGGAAGCGGCAATGGCGATGGCTGTGATTGAGCGGATCATGGTGAGATTATCCTTCTGGGCTTGTGAGTGTGGGGGGCGGGGGGAGGCCGGCGCCACGATCGGCAGGGGAACCGATTGTCGCGGCGCCGGCAGGCGGGCTTAGTGCGCTTCGCGGCGGGCGATGCGGCGGCGGCGGCGAACCAGAAGATTCTGACGATCCTCCGCTTTGACATCATTGGCCGGCCGGGTCCGGTGAGTTGCCTCTCCGGTCATGATGGAGAGGGCCATCACTTCATTCTTGGCGGGAGCGGCGATGTCGGTATGACGAGCGCGGGGGATCATGATTTTCAATTCCTTCTAGCTGTTTTCTGAATGTCCTTGGCGAGACCATCCCGCCGCCGACACAAACAATCTAGGTTGGAAATTATCGAAAATCAATAAGTTTTTATCGAAAAAAGATAAATACGAGCAATTTCAAGGCTCTGTTATTTGTTGAATATCGATATGGGTCGGCCAATTGCAAGTCAAGCCGAAGAAAAAATCTGAAGCAGAATTAATGCAAAGGATTGTATTGTGCTGCCCCCCAATCAGGCTTGGCTCTGCAAATCAAAGCTGAGCTGGATTGGGCTATGGCCTGAGCGCTTTGCTGTCATGTTGCGGCCGATAGTTGACCTTCTGATGCCCAGCGGCTTTCGGGCAATAGAATGAAAGGGCAGTGGGCGAGACGCCCCGTCAGGGGAAAGCCTGCGTTTTGCTTCTCGGGCGGCTGCGACATGGTCCACCAGCGGCATAGGGTAGGATTGTCCGAGAATGATGCCGTGCGCGGACAGGGCCGACTTGGGAGCTTCCCAGGGTGCATGGAGATACTGGTCGGGTAGTTCGGCGATCTCGGGAATCCATTTGCGGATGAACGCGCCGTCTGGGTCACGAGACAGGGATTGCCTGACGGGGTTGGGGATATATGGCGGAGCTGCTTTGGAGAGGCCGATGACTTGGCTGGCACTTCCGTAGTACATCGCGGGAGCAAAATCGGTGCAGAGTTGCGCTAGGACTTGAGCCGGGCGAACCGGTCCCAGCCAGAGGTGACATGTTGCAAAGGAAAGAAGCATGCTCCTGAGGCTCGATTCCAAATGCCCGGTGGCCTGAAGACACCGCATACTCGCATCCAATAGCGGAAACCCCGTTTTTCCATTTGTCCAGGCAGACAAACGAGGATCAGCCAAACTGGCTTCTTCTCGGTTATGAATGTCGACCGGGAGCAGGGACGTGTCGGTCAGACTGACCCGGGCAGATGCCTGAACACGTCGAGATCGCTTGGCGAGCTTTTCGGTGAAGCGGTGAAGTGCCGTGGCAAAGGTCTCGTCCCCATCGGTGACCAGTGCCGCCTGGGCTTTCATGGCGGCTTGCCAGACTTCGCGTTCTGACACTGAGCCCATCGTCAAATGAGCGGACAGTCGCGATGCGGTCGCCTCACATGCCGTTATGGACAAGTTTGCCTTCCCAGCATTGCGACCACCGCCCGACAGGAACCACCGCAATTGAAGGATCGCATTGGTCCGCCCGCCCGTTTGTCGGTCTGGACACCCGTCTGATTCCAGACCGAAATCAGAAGCGATCGGCCAGCCTTCCGATGGAATTGACAGCGGAGGAAGAGCTGCGGGCGCCGCGATACGAGGCTTTCTCATATGTCTGCGCCACGCCGTATCCCAATCAGAATGCGGCGAAATTGAATGTTGTATCCCGGTATGCTCTCTCAGAGGAATCCCAACCTTGAGCGCCCAGGTGCGAACCTGCCGGTCCTGTTCCGCCTCTGCAGGCGTATTGCCGAGAGAGTGGAAATGAAGGGAAGCGATGCCATGCTGGGCATGTAGGCGTGAGAGAACTTCCGTCACCACGCCGGATCTGAGGCAAAGCTGACTACCGCGTTGGCGCAGGGCGCGATCAAGATCAGCAAGAGATTCCACTGCAAACTCAAATTGGCGTTCCGACGTGTCGGCCCGTTGCCAATAATTCGGCTCGAATATGAAAAGCGGCACAATCTGTCCGCCCGCTGCGCAGGCAGAGGCTAGTGCGGCATGATCGTGAACCCGAAGGTCCCGTCGAAACCAGATGATGTTGAGCTCAGTCATAGAACAAATATAGAACAAACTTTGCGAGAGTCTATATATTTCTATCAATTGGGGTATTCGTTACGATCTCGAAACGAATTCAACTTGTGGTTTCTTGAGCTTCGTCCTCTTTACTCATCAATGCATTTCATGGGTGGTGATGGGGCGTCCGCGCGGGAGAGATTTCCGCAGCATTTGTTTGATGACCTTGCTGAGCCTCCGCCGGACGTGCGTCTGGCGGAAAGGGCAGCGGAGGCGTTCCCTTCCCGATTCCAGGGCATGTCTGCAAAGACAGGACTTGACGAGGCACAGTCTCGTTTCGTCGGTCGGAGCGCGGCCACACTTGGTATTTTGGGATTGTTTGCGCCCGGGTTGATCCTGACTGGGCTTGGGACGCTCAGCCTGGTCATCTTCGTTCTCATCATTGCGTATAGACTCGCATTGGCGATCTTTGGGGACAGTCGCGCCTACCTTCTGACCGATCCAGCCTCCCTCTCCTTGTTGCTGCCGGTATATACGATCCTGATAGCGCTCAAGGACGAGGCCGCCTGCATGCCCCAGCTATCAGACAGCCTGATGTCGCTCGAATATCCGCGGCATTTGCTTGATGTGAAACTGTTGTTGGAAGCCGGAGACGACGCAACGAAGGATGCGATCCATGCTCAAATATGGCCGGAAGGAACCGAAGTTCTGGTCCTGCCCCCCGGCAAGCCACAGACCAAGCCCCGCGCGTTGAATTATGGCCTCGGACGGGCCCGTGGGGCATTTGTGACCGTCTATGATGCCGAGGACCGGCCCAATCCGGGGCAGCTCATGGAGGCGGCACGCCGGTTTGCGTGGGATCCGGACCTGGCTTGTGTACAGGCTCCCCTGTCTGGGAATGTGCGCTTCGGTAGTTGGCTGTCCCGACACTGGGCACTGGAGTATGCAATTCAGTTTCATCGGCTCATGCCAGCGCTGGCTCGGCTCGGCATGCCCATACCGCTCGGCGGAACAAGCAATCATTTCCGCCGCAGGGCGCTACTTGCGTCGGGCGGGTGGGACGCTTGGAATGTGACTGAAGATGCGGACCTGGGTCTGCGGTTCGCACGTCTTGGCAAGAAGATTGATGTCATCGCCCCATCAACTGTTGAGCTACCGCCACAGCATCTGAATGTCTGGCTTGGTCAGCGGTCGCGATGGTTGAAGGGCTTCGTGCAGACTTGGTTGGTGCTGATGCGCGAACCCGTCACTGCAGCACGTGAAATGGGGGCACTGCGCTTTGTCTCTATGCAGCTGACGCTTGGCGCCTCCATTCTGTCTGCGCTCTTTCACCTTCCTTGGCTGGTCTGGTGCGTGGTCTGTATCGTGTCTCCGGATGCCAACTTAAGCCGCATCAGCTGGGCGATGCTCACCGTTTCTTATGCGGTTGGTGCTGTGACCGCCCTCACAGTGCCGTCGGCTTCCTTCGCAATACGCATGCGAGACCTTATCACATTGCCATTTTATTGGCCGCTGCAGTTCTTCGCGATGGCGAGAGCCCTCTACAGCTTGGCGCGCAGACCACATTATTGGGTCAAAACGCCTCGAGAGGGCGTGCCTGCCGCGGGAGGCGCGCACCAATTCTAACGCTAGGTCAGTGCTTGGCGGTGCTATCTGATGGGCATATGGTTGGGCAAAGTTCTGTTGCCCCTTCAGGAGTCCGATATGGCGTATGATGAATCTGTCGATTTAGAGCAATTCCGTGCAGAAACGCGGGAATGGCTTGAGGAGAATTGTCCGCCGTCTATGCGCACGCCCATGAAGGATGACGAGATCGTCTGGGGCGGTAAGCGCGAAAAGTTCAAGAATCCCGAAGCAAAGCTCTGGTTGGAGCGTATGGGGGAGAAGGGGTGGACCTCTCCTGAATGGCCAGCGAAATATGGGGGTGGCGGACTTAGCCGCGCGCAGAATCGTGTGCTTCAGGAAGAGCTACGCCGCATCAAGGCGCGCCCGGCGCTGTTCTCCTTTGGCCTTTGGATGTTTGGCCCGGCCTTGCTTGAGTTTGGCAACGAGGAGCAGAAACTTCGTTTCATCCCGGACATCGTGAAAGGCAAGACGCGCTGGTGTCAGGGATATTCAGAGCCCGGCGCAGGGTCTGACCTTGCCGACCTTCAGACGCGTTGCGAAGACAAGGGCGATCACTACCTGATCAACGGACAGAAGGTATGGACATCTTACGCCGACAAGGCCGATTGGATCTTCTGTCTCGTTCGCACTGACACGAGCGTGAAGCATGAAGGCATCAGCTTCATTCTGTTCGACATGGAGAGCCCGGGCGTTGAGGCGCGTCCGATCCAGTTGATTTCGGGTGAAAGCCCATTCTGCGAAACCTTCTTTTCCGACGTCAAGGTGCCGAAGGATCAATTGGTCGGCGACGTGAATGGGGGCTGGCAGATCGCCAAGCGGCTGCTTCAGTTTGAGCGCTCTTCAATCTCTGCTGGCGGATTTGGCGGCACGGGAGGCTCCGGCATTCTTGGGCCTGAAGAATATGCGAAGATGCATATCGGTACCGACAATGAGGGACGTCTCATCGATGGCGATCTACGCGGACGGATCACGGACCACAAGATGTATGCGAAGGCGTTCAATCTAACCGTCCAGCGCCAGGCCGAACAAGCCAAGGCTGGCCAGCAGGTGGGCCACACAGCTTCCATCCTGAAATATGGTGCTGCCAAGATGAATCAGGATCGTCACGAACTACTCGTCGAGGCGCTTGGAACTGAGGGGCTTGGCTGGGAAGGGGAGGGCTTTGACCCGTCTGCCAAAAAGGTTACGCGCCAATGGCTTCGCTCGAAAGGCAACTCAATCGAGGGCGGCACGAGCGAGATCAATCTCAACGTGATCTCGAAACGCGTACTGGGTCTCAAGGACCACAAATAAGCATGTCGTCCACGCAGATCATCATTCTGTTTCTTGGCACACCGTTCATGGCCGGAGTCCTGGCTCCGTTTTTCCGTGGGCGCTGGCTTACGCAGGTGGCTGTGTGGACACTTGCGCTGTTGTCGACCCTTGTCGTTGTCTACGTATGGGCAGGCATGGAGGCAGCGCGCCTCGAATTGACAAACATCCGGCTGGTTCTCGCTGCCAGCGCCCTTTGGAGTACGGCCGGTTTGGCCGGTCTGCTCGTGGGGCGCGAAGCGGAAAATGTCCGCCGTGATGCAATAAACACCAGGGAAAAACGCAAGGCTTCGGAGATATTCAGATGACGTTCCTTTTGACGGAAGACCAGGAAATGCTGCGCGACACCGCTATGGCGTTCGCGCGTGACGAAATGCCAGTGACTCGCCTGCGCCAACTGCGCGACAGTGGAGCAAATGGCGTAGACGCAGAGACACGACAGAAACTCGCCGAACTCGGCTTCTTTGGTGTGATCATTCCGGATGAGCCAGGTGGTGAACACTTCGGCCTGGTCGGACTTGGCCAGGTTCTGGAAGCGCAAGGCCGTACACTGGCGCCAACACCGGTTCTCCAGACAGCCCTGATCGCGGCCAGCGCCTTGCAGCTGGGCGGTAGCGCAGAACAGCAGGCGGAATGGTTGCCCAAGATTGCCGGGGGCGCAACCAGTTTTGCCTTGGCGCTCGACGAAACTGCGCATTTCAATCCGCTGGGCGTCGCCACCGAGGCGGAGAGCAATGGGCAAGGCTACACGTTGAACGGCATGAAGCGGTTTGTGCCGGACGCTCATCATGCCGAGATGCTGATTGTTGTGGCGCGTACCTTTGGCGAAGCAGGTGACCGTCACGGCCTTACGCTGTTCATGGTTCCGGCGGATGCAAAGGGCGTGTCTATCCAAGCGCTGAACTCCGTCGACTCTCACGGCGCGGCTCATGTCGTGCTGGAAGATGTGATGGTTCCGGCAACAGCTGTCATCGGCGCAGTGGACAAAGGCGCAGACGTATTGGAGCCGGTTCTGGACCGGGCGGCGATCGGCCAGGCGGCGGAAATGCTGGGAAGTGCAGATGCGGCGTTTGAGATGACATTGGAGTACCTCAACAACCGGAAACAGTTCGGCCAACTGATTGGATCGTTCCAATCATTGCAGCATCGTGCCGCAAAGATGTTTACTGAGCTGGAGCTGACGCGTTCCTGCATTGCGGCTGCGCTGGCGGCCGTTGATGACGGTAAGCCAAATATTGCGGAACTGGCAAGTCTGGCCAAGGCGCGCGCCGGCGAATTGATTCATCTCGTATCAAACGAGTGCGTGCAGATGCATGGGGGTATTGGCATGACGGATGATGCAGACCCTGGCCTCTACATGAAGCGGGCTCGCGTACAGGAAGCGCTCTATGGTTCTGCCAGCTGGCACAGGGATCGCTACGCGCGCCTTGCTGGATACTGATCCAGCATTCAACGCAAAAAAAGCCGGGAAGGTTACAACCTTCCCGGCTTTCTTTTTCTCCCGTGAGGGAAGCAGTGCTTAGCCCTTGAGGACCGAGCCCTTCTTGAGCGCCTTCGCGATCAGGTAATACATTACCGGACGATGCTTTGCGCGAACGGACTTTCCGTACTTTGCAACAGCATCCGCAATCGCGGCATCTGCTTTTGCGTCGTCAGTAACGCCAAGCTTCTTTGCGATAAAGCCCTTCTTGATGCGACCCAGCTCTTCCTTGTCGGAAGCAGCAACGGTTGCGGAATCGGCCTTGTAGATCGTCGGCCCACAGGCTTTGACGGCTGCATCCAGAAGCGCCATGTCAGAGCGTGTCTCACCAACCTTGTCTTTCAGGTCAGTGATGTACTTCTCCATCAGGACTTCCTTCGGTGAAGGTGCCTTGGCTGGTTTCGTTGTCTTGGGTGCAGCAGCTTTTTTTGGCGCCGCAGCTTTCTTGGCTTTGGTTGCTTTTGCCATGGGAGTGTCTCCTCAATGGGCCCGACGGACGGGCGTGTTTAAATTTACGCAGCTCACAACACGAATCAGTTTGAAACGCTGTTTGAACACTGACCCGTTTTTCCACAGCCTGCCAACCCCTTTTCGGTAGTGCAACAATATCCCTAAGTAGTGCGAGTACGGATTGAATGACCAATATGCCGTCTTGGGCGGTTCGCTGGAAGCGTATGGATACGATTGATTGACCTCTCTATGCGAGGAGTTCACACCCAATGGCGATACTGGCCGTGAAGTGAGGATAAAATGTTTCGTTACCTGCCTTGGCTCGCAACTGTTCTGCTGTTGGCGCTATGCCTTGTGTTTTGGCGACAGCACAGCTGGTTGATCTACCTCGCTGTCGCCTTGATCCCTTTGGCCCTGACAGGTCTGTATGATGTGCTTCAGCGTCGACACAGTCTTTGGCGAAACTTTCCGCTTTTCGCGCGCATTCGATGGGTCGCGGAAGAGTTGCGGCCTTTCCTGCGTGCCTACATTGTCGAAAGTGAAACGGAGGGGCGTCCCTTCAATCATGAAGAGCGCACATTGGTGTATCGGCGTGCAAAGAATGTTTCGTCCGTTGAGCCGTTCGGCAGCCATCTTGATATCGACAAACCGCCTTATGAATGGCTGGCGCATTCCATAGCGGCGAAACATCCGGAAGAGGCGAACCCACGTGTGCTGGTTGGCGCGCCGGAAACATCGCAGCCTTACTCGGCAAGCGTTTTCAATATCTCTGCAATGAGTTTTGGCTCACTCGGCGCGCACGCAATTGAAGCCTTGTCACAAGGCGCATCCCTGGGTGGCTTCTATCACGACACAGGAGAGGGTGGCGTGTCACGTTACCACCGTCAGGGCGGCGGCGATCTTGTCTGGGAACTGGGCTCTGGATATTTCGGGTGCCGCGCAGCTGACGGATCTTTTGATGCGGCCAAGTTCGCGGACACGGCCTCTGACCCACAGATCAAGATGATTGAAGTAAAGCTGAGCCAAGGCGCAAAGCCGGGGCATGGCGGCGTGTTGCCGGGAGAAAAGGTAACACATGAGATCGCCGAGGCGCGCGGGATCGCAGTTGGACAAACATGCGTTTCGCCGCCCGCGCATTCCTCCTTCTCGACGCCAATCGAGATGCTGGAATTTGTTGCGCGCCTGCGCGAGCTGTCAGGTGGCAAACCGGTCGGGATCAAGTTTGCTGTCGGCAATCGTTGGGAAACATTGGCCATCTGCAAAGCCATGTTGGAAACTGGGTTGCGGGTTGACTTCATGGTGGTCGATGGTGGGGAAGGGGGCACTGGCGCAGCGCCTGCTGAGTTTCTTGACCATGTCGGTGCTCCCTTGAGACAGGCCCTGGTGCTGGCTCGCAACGCACTTGTGGGGACGGGTTTGAAGGGTGATGTGCGGCTTGCCTGTTCCGGTAAACAGATCAGCGCTTTCTCCCTTGCATCTTCCATGGCGCTGGGAGCTGACTGGGTGAATACGGCGCGTGGCTTCATGTTCTCGCTCGGCTGCATTCAGTCGCTGAACTGCCACAACAATACATGCCCGACCGGCATTGCGACATCCGACAAAGCGCGCCAGCGCGGATTGGTCGTGGCCGACAAGGCGATCCGCGTCAGGAACTACCAACGAAATACGGTCAAGGCATTGATGGAGGTTGTTGGTGCCGCAGGATGTGAACATCCGTCCGAGCTGACCCCGCGCCACGTGATGCATCGCGTGACCGAGGACATCGCCTACACCGCGGAACGCGCCTACCAGCTTGTGCGGGCCGGACAATTGTTGAATGCCCCGGATGAAACCCAACTTGCGCAAGAATGGCGCATGGCACAGGCCAACAGTTTCCTGCCAGCAAGCTAGTTCTGTGATTTGGCGGGAACCATCTCCGCGCTACTCAGATTTATGGTAGTGCTCACAAAGCGAGCAGGGTGGGGGTTTCTGCACTCAGGTACAGCGCTATGCCTTTGGCAGTGATGCGTCACGCGTTAGACGGGGTGAGACAGGATGGGCAATGACAGAACATAAAGTTTCAAAAGGCTCACGACTGATCGCAGTCTCAAACCGTACCGCGGCTGGACAGGAAAGCCGAGCCGGAGGGCTCGCAGTTGCGCTTTGGGATACGCTCGCCGACACACAGGGCCTCTGGATTGGCTGGAGCGGCCGTATTCTCGACTTTCCCAGCAACCGCGCGAAGCGGTCTGCAGAGGACGGCGTTGAGTTCGCCTTGACTGACTATTCCCGCGACCAGTTTGACGGTTTCTATCTCGGATATTCAAACAGTGTGCTCTGGCCGGTCATGCACAACCGGATTGATCTGGCCGTGTTCGATTCCGCATATTATCGGTTCTATGTCGAGATCAATGAGAAGTTTGCGGAAATAGTACGGCACCAGGCAGATGAAGCCGATATTGTCTGGGTCCATGATTATCACTTCCTGCTGCTAGGCGACATCTTGCGGGAAGACGGGTGGCAGGGAAAATGTGGTTTCTTCCTGCATATTCCCTTTCCCGCACCAGAAGTGTTCCGTGCCATTCCGGAACACCGCAAGTTGGCAAAGGGACTTTGTGCCTATGACGTGGTCGGCCTTCAGTGCCGCAAGGACCTCGCCAATCTCGCGCAATACCTCGAAGAAGAATTCGGGGCCGAGGAACAGCCGGATGGGAAGTTCAAAGTAGAGGGCCGCATTGCCCACCTGCTGCACTGTCCTATTGGCATTGATAGTGAGGGCTTTGCTGCGGCGGCAACCAAGGAGCCAGCAGACCGGGCGGCGACCCGCCTGTCACGTTTTCTAGGTGAACGCGACCTCGTCATCGGGGTTGACCGGATGGACTATTCGAAGGGTCTGCCGCAGCGGTTTGAAGGTATGGCCGACTTGTTCGACCGGTATCCGGAATTACACGGCAAGATTTCGTTCACTCAGATCGCACCGCCCTCACGGTCTGTCGTCGAGGAATACGCCCAGCTTCGTGAACAGCTTGATGCGCTGTCCGGACGGATCAATGGCGACTATGGCGACCTCGACTGGATGCCGATCAGATATTTGGCGCGCGGGTACGACCGCGAAGAAATCGCCGGGCTCTACCGTCTCGCAAAGGCCTGCTTGGTGACCCCCTTGCAGGACGGCATGAATCTTGTTGCGAAGGAGTTTGTCGCCGCGCAAGACCCTCTGGACCCGGGTGTTCTGATCCTGTCGCAATTTGCCGGTGCGGCAGAGCAGATGAAGGAGGCGATCATCATCAATCCATATGACAGCTCGGCCATCGCGGAAGCCGTTAAGCAGGCCATAGAGATGCCGCTCGTCGAGCGGCAGGACCGTTGGCAGAAGCTCTTCGACAGTATTGCCCAGCAGGACATCAACTGGTGGCGCCACCGCTTCATGACGGCGTTTGAGGGCGTTCCTGCATGAGTAATTCCTCTGTCATGCCGCCGGCGCTTGACCAGGGTGTCGCCTTGTTCCTGGATTTTGATGGAACGCTGTCTCCGCTTCAAGATGATCCAGATGCCGTGTTTCTGGCGTCAGGTCTGGATTCGGTTCTCATGCGTGTCTCTCAAAAGCTCGATGGTGCATTGGCAATTCTCTCTGGCCGTGACCTGACAGATTTGTCGAAACGTGTGCCTGATACGCTTTGGAGGTTCGGCAATCATGGCCTGAGATCAGCCGCGCCCGGCGCGGCAATGACCGAAGGTGTGCCGTCCGCGCCCGAGTCTCTGCTCTCCGGCATCTCATCCGTCGTGGACGTGCATGATGGTGTACGCTTGGAAGAGAAAGGGCCGGTTCTCGCAATCCACTATCGTGCGGCACCTGAAAAGAGTGAGCAACTCACTCACGAAATCAGTAGCGTAATTTCTCAGTACAAAGATTACTCGTTGCAATCGGGAAAGATGGTGCTTGAGGCAAAGCCGAGTGGGGCCAATAAGGGCGTTTGCCTGCAAGCTGCCATGGAGACTGCGCCGTTCGCTGGGCGCCTGCCGGTGATGATTGGCGACGACAAGACAGATGAAGACGCCTTCCTTGTGGCCAATAAGCTCGGTGGCTGGTCGATCAAGGTCGGGGAAGGCGAGAGCGCGGCAAACTATCGGCTGGCGTCTCATCGCGACGTCGCTACCTATCTGGAACAAGTGTTGGGAGAAGTATGAGTCTCGATCTGGGAATTGTTGGCAACGGAACCATTGCGGGCCTGATCAATGCGCGCGGTGACTATGAGTGGTTCTGCCTGCCACGCTTTGACGGGGAGCCCGTCTTCAACAAGCTTTTGGGCGGTGGCGGTTCATTCAGTGTGTGGATGGAGGGCCTGTCCAAGCGTACGCAGTCCTATGACCGAAACACCGCCATCCTGCGCACGCGTATGGAGTCTGAAGATGGCGCCATCCTGGAGATCGTCGACTTTGCTCCGAGGTTTGAACGCAAGGGTCGCACGTTCCGGCCCGTCAGTCTGGTGCGACGGTTTGAAGTTATCGCGGGCACGCCACAGCTGAAAATCTCCCTGACGCCGGAAACTGACTGGGGAGGGCGTCGGCTCAAGCCCATACGCGGTGTCAATCATGTGCGGTTCGTCGATGAAGAGTTTTCATTCCGAGTCACGACTGACGCGCCGGTTTCCTATATTCTCACCGAAACAAGCTTCGTTCTAGACAAGGATGTGACGTTTATTCTTGGGGCAGACGAATCGCTGACAGATTCCCCGAGTGTCATCGCACGCGACTGGGAGGAGCGCACACGTCAATACTGGGCGAAATGGGCGCGGAGCCTGGCCGTTCCGTTCGAGTGGCAGGATGAAGTTATCCGCGCGGCCATAACACTTAAACTGTGCGTTTTCGAAGAGACTGGCGGCATTGTGGCGGCGCTGACCACGTCCATTCCGGAACATGAAGGTTCGTCACGCAACTGGGATTATCGCTTTTGCTGGATCCGGGATGCCTATTTCACTGTGACAGCGCTGAACCGGCTCTCAGGCATGGGGACGCTGGAGCACTATATGAGGTGGGTGCGGAATATTGTGGCGCATTCCAAAGGCGGCCATATCCAGCCTGTGTACGGGATCGGGCTCGAGGCAGACTTGACCGAAGACCTCGCACCGAACTTGCCGGGCTTCCGCGATTCAGGACCGGTGCGTCGGGGTAATCAGGCCGCCGAACATGTACAGCACGATGTTTACGGCCAGGTCGTACTCGGCGTCGCGCAATCCTTTTTCGATCACCGGCTGCTTGCGCAGCCCGGCATCGCCGAGTTTGAACAACTTGAGCCCGTGGGCGAGCGCGCATTCGCGGTCTATGACACACCGGATGCAGGCATCTGGGAGTTCCGGACCATTGCGCATGTCCACACATCGTCGGCGATCATGTGCTGGGCAGCATGCGATCGCCTGTCGCGTATTGCCGTGCGGCTCGAACTCGACAATCGCGCGGCCTATTGGCGTGAGCGGGCGGACATCATTCACGCCACCATTCTGGAGAAGGCCTGGAGTGTAGACGTCGGCGCGTTTACAGCGGCCTTTGGTGGCACCGACCTTGATGCCTCTGTCCTGCTGATGGCAGAGATCGGCTTTCTCCCGGCAACCGATCCGCGTTATGTCGCAACCGTTGAGGCTGTCGACCGCGACCTTCGAATGGGAAACCATGTTTATCGCTACAAGGTCGAGGATGATTTCGGAAAACCGAAGACTGCCTTCACGGCGTGTACTTTCTGGTTCATTGATGCGCTCTACCGGGTGGGGCGTGTCGAGGAGGCGCGCGAAATCTTTGAAAGCGTGCTTGCCAGCCGCAATCATGTTGGATTGCTGTCGGAGGATGTTGATCCGGAGACCGGCGAGCTTTGGGGGAACTTTCCTCAAACTTACTGCATGGTCGGAATCATCAATTCTGCGGCCCTGCTGAGCAAGCCTTGGGCAGCGGTTACCTGATATTGCGCAGTTTGTACGAACGCAGGCTATTGATCATCATGATCGCTGACTGAGTTTGTTGAAACTATCCAGCGTTTGTGTGTTGCTGGGTCCATGGCTGATGGTGAGGACGTATTCGACGAGATGCATGGATTTGGCGAAGGCGTGCGAGCGCCTTATGCCGGATACAATGGCTGGTTTGACAACACGACCCCTTCGGCTCTGCTGAAGAAATCACGGGATGCGCAAACCTTCTTTCGGCGAACCGGTATCACCTTCAACGTTTATGGAAAATCTGAAGCTGACGAGCGGCTGATCCCGTTCGATCTGGTGCCGCGCATTATCGGCGCCAGCGAGTGGGCCTTGCTGGTTCGCGGCATCGAGCAACGGGTCAAGGCAATCAACGCTTTCCTGTACGATATCTATCACCGACAGGAGATCGTCCGCGCCGGTCGCCTGCCGGAACACCTTATCCGCGAGAATGACGCCTTTCTTCCGAAAATGATCGGCTTCGATCCACCGGGAGGGATTTACACGCATATTGTCGGGATTGATCTGGTGCGCACCGGCCCCAACGAATTCTTTGTACTGGAGGACAATGCCCGCACGCCCTCTGGCGTGTCCTATATGCTGGAAAACCGGGAGACCATGTTGAAGATGTTCCCGGAACTGTTTGCGCAGATGTCGGTGCAGCGTGTCTCGGGGTATCCGATGGCGCTGCGGCGTTCGCTCGAACGGTCTGCACCGGCACAGGCCTCGGGCCGACCCACGGTGGCGATCCTTACACCTGGTATCCATAATTCAGCCTATTTTGAGCATGCCTTCCTGGCGGACCAGATGGGCGTTGAGCTTGTCGAAGGTCATGACTTGCGCGTCGTTGATGGACGGGTCGCCATGCGAACCACGCAAGGCTACGAAACCATTGATGTGCTGTATCGACGAGTTGATGATGACTATCTCGATCCACTGAATTTCCGCTCGGAATCCATGCTGGGCGTGGCGGGCATCTTTGATGTTTACCGGGCTGGGGGCATTACGATTGCCAATGCTCCGGGCACCGGCATTGCCGACGACAAGGCGATCTACTCATACATGCCTGACATCGTCGAATTCTATACGGGGCAAGCGCCGCTGCTGAAGAATGTGCCGACTTGGCGCTGTGCGGAGAAAGACTCCTTGTCCTATGTGCTGGAGAATTTGGAAGAACTCGTCGTCAAGGAAGTTCACGGCTCCGGAGGCTATGGCATGCTGGTCGGGCCCGCAGCGAGCAAGAAGGAAATCGCTGCCTTCCGAAAGAAGCTTCAAGCCAAGCCATCCAATTATATAGCCCAGCCCACATTGGCCCTTTCGACGGTGCCTGTGCTGACGAAAGCTGGCCTGTCACCTCGCCATGTCGACTTGCGCCCATTCGTACTTGTTTCATCTGATGGTGTTGAGGTGACGCCCGGCGGATTGACCCGCGTTGCCATGAAAAAGGGATCGCTCGTTGTGAACTCCAGCCAGGGCGGGGGCACCAAGGATACTTGGGTCCTGAAGGAGGGCTAAGTCATGCTGGGCAGGACTGCATCGGGTCTGTTCTGGATGGCCCGACTTCTGGAAAGAGCCGAAAATACCAGCCGCCTTGTCGAGGCGGGCTTCCGCATGGCGCTCACCCGGACCCAACCGGGCGAGGAGGAGTGGCGATCTGTGCTCGTCACTGCTGGCTGTTGTGATGCCTATCTGGCGCGTCATGACACAATCACGGGCGACAAGGTTGCCGATTTCGCTCTGCGAGATCGCAGCAATCCGTCCAGCGTGATGTCAACGCTGCATGCGGCGCGAGAAAATGCCCGCATGACCCGCACCGCGCTGACGCGGGAAATGTGGGAAGCGATCAATGACTTCTGGATGGCCGTGCGCGATGCGTTGAAGCGTGCGCCATCCGAGACGGACCTGCCAGAAATCTTGACCATGATCCGCCAGCAGGGCGCGCAGGTAAGAGGCGCGACCACAGGCACTATGCTCCGCAATGACATCTATAATTTTATCCTGTTGGGCATCATGTTTGAGCGCGCTGATAATACGGCGCGCATTCTCGATACAAAATACTACGTCCTGCTACCGTCCAGCGCCTCGGTCGGCTCGTCGCTCGATAATGTGCAGTGGGAGATGATCCTGAGGTCGGCTTCGGCAGAGCGGTCTTTTCATTGGCTCAATGGCGGCAACATCACGCCGCGAGCGATAGCCGATTTCCTGATCTTCGACACACGTATGCCGCGCTCGCTGGCCTATTGTTACGACACGATCACCCACCAACTGGATTGTCTGTTCCGGCAATATGGCCAACGGCTGGGGACCCATGATCTTGCCGAGTCTCTTGAGGCGAGCTTGACGGCCACGACGATTGAGAGCGTGTTTGAAAACGGATTGCACGAATTCCTGTCGGACTTCCTGAGGCGGAATGCGTCCCTCTCGGCGCAGATCGAAACAGATTTCAGGTTCGCGGAGTGATGACATGCGACTGACCGTAGACCATTCATCAACCTACACATACGAACATGGCGTGTTCTATGCGCTCCAGCAGGTTCGCAAACGGCCGATCAGCCTTCCGTCGCAATCAATCCTGTCTTGGGACGTGTCGATTGAAGGGGCGCACTGGGAAACAAGCTATACCGACCATCATGGAAATCTGGTGGATCTGATTCAGTTGGAGCCGGACGTCATGAGCGTGTCGGTCAGTGTAAAAGGTGAGGTCGAGACGCATGACACGTCCGGTGTCATGGGGGGGCACAGTCAGCTTGTGCCGCTCTGGCTTTACCAGCGACCGACCGAACTCACCATGCCGGCGAAAGGATTGCGGGCATTGGCGGGCAAGTTCAGTCGAAGCCCGTCACAAGATATTGGCGTCCTGCATGAGTTGATGGTGGAAATTGCGGACAAGGTTGCCTACCGGACCAATGAGACAGACTCGCGCACCACGGCAGAAGATGCGCTGCAGCAGGGGCAGGGGGTCTGTCAGGACCATGCGCACATATTCATCACGGTCGCGCGCCTGCTTGGCTATCCTGCGCGTTATGTCAGCGGATACCTGATGATGACGGACAGGGTGGACCAGGACGCCGGCCATGCCTGGGCGGAGGCTTGGGTCGATGGCCTTGGATGGACGGGGTTTGATGTTTCCAATGGTATTAGCCCGGATGCGCGCTACATACAGGTAGCGACTGGCTTGGATTACAGCGACGCGGCCCCCATCAGAGGTTTGGTCTATGGCGCGGGTGCGGAAAATCTCGTGGTTTCCATTCAAGTCCAGCAGTAAAGTTAGTCGAGATATTGATCGGAGAATCATCAAGTGACGTATTGCGTTGCGCTTCGGCTTGACCGGGGGCTCATCTTTATGTCGGACACTCGCACCAATGCGGGCATCGACAACATTTCGAAGTTCCAGAAGATGTTCACATGGGAGGTGCCCGGCGAGCGGGTCATCACCATTTTGACTGCGGGAAATCTCGCCACCACGCAGGCCGTGATCAGCCTGTTGGATGAGCGCCTGAAGGCGCCGGAAGAACGAAACCCCAGTATCATGGCAGCTGATACAATGTTTCAGGTTGCCAGATTGGTCGGAGACACGGTGAAGGAGGTCATCCGCACGCAGGGCGATGGAGGGCCGGAATCAGAGGCGGCTTTCGGCGCGACGCTCATCGTGGGGGGACAGATCTCCGGGATGGAGCCGCGTCTGTTCCTGGTCTATCCCGAAGGCAACTTCATTGAGGCCAGCGACGAAACGCCTTTCTTCCAGATTGGCGAGACCAAATATGGCAGACCGATCCTGCTGAGAGCCTTCAGCCCGGACATGACGTTCGAAGAAGCGGTAAAACTGCTCTACGTCTCATTTGACTCAACACTCAAGGCAAACCTCTCGGTGGGGATGCCGCTTGATCTGCAGACGATTGAAAAAGACATTTACAAAGTCACTGAGAAGCGACGCGTCGAAGAGAATGACCCCTATTTCACGGCGATCTCTTCGCGTTGGGGAGACGCGCTGAAACTGGCTTTCAACTCGCTGCCCGACTATGAATTCTGACTTGGCCTAAAAGGTCGGTTCCGGGACATGGTTGCGGTAGAGCCTCTTGGCGAGCTCGACACGGGCCAGTGCATCCAGGCCCTCAATGTCTGCCTTCAGAGTCGCGTTCAACAGGGGGCGAATGCCGATCCGGTTGGCGACCTGAATCGCCAGGCCGGGACGGGCATTGAGCTCCAGCAGGAGCGGCCCCTTGGTCTTGTCCAGTACGATGTCGGCGCCGAGATAGCCGAGCCCGGTTACATCATAGGCCTTTGCTGCCATTTCGAGCATTGTGTCCCAGTGTGGCACCGAGAAATTCCGCAGCGGGTTTGCCGTGTCAGGATGGATGTCAGTGGTTTTGCCATTCTGCATGCCGCTGAGTGTCTTGCCGGTCACAAGATCCAATCCGACACCAACGCCGCCTTTATGGAGGTTTGCCTTACCGTCAGATTCTGCGGTCGGCAGACGCACCATGGCCACGGCAGGAATGCCCCGCACGACAATGATCCGGATATCCGGTACGCCGCCGAATGAGATCGGATTGAAGATTTCGTCGAACTTCACCCGGTACTCAAACATCGCCACATCCGGTTGGCCGCTTAGGCTGTACATGCCCGACAGGATGTTATTGACGTGGAAACGGATGTCTTCGAGCAGGGCGCGCTGCCCATTGGAACGGCGCCAGCCGCCACGCATTGGCTCCATCAGCACTTGAATCCCATTTCCCTGAGAGCCATTGGCGGGCTTGATGACCACGCCATCCGGCTTGTCGAGATAGGATTCCAGATGGCGCATGTGGAACGGGTTGGCGATCACACCATAGAGTTCCGGTGTGGGAATATTGGCTGCGTTCGCAAGTCGCTTCGTCTCGCGCTTGTCATCAACCAGCCGGATCAGTCGCCTCGGATTGAGCTCATTGACGAGCCGGACATTCCGCTCGTTGATTCCGAGCAGTCCGGCACGTCGCAATGCCCGGTAGCGTCCGATCATTTCCGGTCATCCAGTTCACGGAAACGGATCAACTCGCTGAGGCGCAAGCCGGTATATTTCCCCATCAGCAGGCAGATCGCCATGATCACCAGGAGCAGTTCAGGGAAATTGAACATCAGATATTCGACATGCGTGTTGGTCATCACCAGATACGATGCTGCCGCCACCATGAGACTGCCAATACCTTGCTTGATGGCCTCTGTAGCCGAGTATTCTTCCCATGCGATCGACATACGCTCGATCGTCATCGTCAGAATGACCATGGGGAACAGCGAGATCGATAGACCGATGCGCTGACCGTTATTCGCCATGATCTGGGCGATCACAGCCATACAGATAACAATGAACACAACCACCGTCGCCAATCGCGGCACCAGCAACAGCTTCAATTTCTCTAGATAGAAGCGCACAGCGAGGCCCAGCGCGATCAGTGCGGTGAACAGGATCACGCCATTCACAAGAGCGGTTTCACGGAACGCAATTCCGATCAGGACGGGCATGAACGTGCCGAGTGTCTGGAGCCCGATGAACTGACGCAGGAAGACCAGCATCAGAATGCCAACCGGGATGGTGACGAGCACCTGATAGACCAGCTGAGTGGTAATGGGCAGTCGGTTGAAGGAGAACCATTGCATGGCCGAGCCTTCTGCCTTGGCGACGCGCTGCATGACATCCGCCACGTCTGCGTTTACCGGCTGCAGGCTGACTTGCAGGTCCAGGTCCGAAATGCCTTCCGCGCGAATAAAATCATTCGTGCCATGCCAGATCGTGAAAAATTCTTCGGGGTCCGGGCCGGGGAAGTAGCGTCGATCGGCTCCATCGGCATGGTATTCAAGCCAGTGACGGATTTCGGCCCGTCGGCGTGCCTGGTCCATGTAAACACCATTAGCGACCCGCGCTGGAATTCCCTGACTTGTCAGCACATCACGTGCGAGTGCAAGGCGGGCGATCTGACGGGTGAGTGTGGGAGACAAGAGCGCTTCCACTTCATCGACATCGCCGTCCACGAATATCTCTTCCAACACCAGATCGGCGAGAGATTCATCGTCAGCGGATCGCCGGCGCAGATCTGTCGACCAGACCAGGAAGGCTTGCCGTTCAAGGTCATTCTCGGCTTCAGGCGCGGCGCGGCGCAGCTTGCGCTGCATGCTTTCCGGCAAGGGGCTAGCGAGCGTTTCGCCGAGCAGGCGCGCGCGGTAGCGGAGCACTTTCCGGTCATTCGGATAGCGGTAAGTCCAGATCGCGGTCCGGCCATCACCCTCGCGCGCATTCAGGCGCAGGCCGAAGGCGCCGTTGTAGAATTGCTCCTGAGACACCCTGCGGTTTTCACTGTTCGACGGAATATAGGTTTCCAGTCGGACGGGTTGGTTGCTCGTGTCGAAATCGAGGTAGATTTCGAAATCCCATGTGGTCGTCCGTTCGCCGGGCGTCAGGGGATAGTCCAATTGCAGAACTTTGGTTGCGAATATGCCGAGACCGATAGCGGCCAGAACCAGCGCAAGTAGTCGGGTATGTGTAAAACTATTCACTGTCTTCTTTTTCGCAGCTGCCTTCGGCGATGAATGTCGAAGAGGAATCAACAAGCACGCGGGATGCCATGAACTCGCGGCCTACCAGGAAGTCGTACTCGAAATCCTCGCGGTCAGCCAAATTGACTTCAGCGAGTCCACTGACGCCGCCGATGCAGAGCGGCAAGTGGATGACGGGACGCCGGATGGTTCCGCCGGTTTTCAGCTTGATCAGCGCGAAGCGACGGACATTCTGGTCATATCGCACTGTGCGACCATTCTTGCCGACCAGACGAAACCGGACCCAGTCATCCTTGCCAGATTTATTGTAGATATGGACGTCACGGGCAAAAACAGAGCTTGAATCAGCGCCGGTATCCAGCTTGCCCTTCATCTCCAGGCCGAGCTTGCCGACATAAACATTCTCGACATAGCCCATCACTGCCGGTTCGCTTGAGCGGTCGCGACTGTCCGCAATGGCGGAAACTATGGGCAGTGAAAGAACGGCCGTTGCGGCCAAGACGTGTCTCAGATACTTCACGAGAATTCGTTCCTCTTGCCTCAGGATCGGCATTTTTCGTCACCTAACATGCAAGGCATGCGGGCGATAGCTATCCGATCACTAGGTGGTCCCAAAACGGGACGCAAGGATGATTGAATAGTTCCCTTAACAGCCCGATTCCGCCTGAAAAACCTGATTTCGTGGCATTTCTATGGTGAATGCTGGGATCGTCTGTGGCCTTGCCTTTGCACCCAAATAGAATGGCGCTTGGCAGGTGTGCCATATCCCGACAAAAATTAACCAAGAATAGAATTTGAAAAAATATCTATTTCAGGTTGCGTTCATTGGCTGCTGCTTTACAGTAGTTTCTGGAGGGAGAGAGCTGAGTCTGTCTCACGGAACACAGTAGAGGGTTTTGACACGTCTTAGGAGGTGCGTTTCCTTTATCTGTGTTCAAATGTACGAGTCACGTCCGTCCTCGAAGAAATCGGGGTCAGCAAGCAGGAAGGCTTTATGAGTCTGTCGGTGGATCAGGTTCTGGACCGTGTTCGTGAGAATGTCGGGCTATTCGTTCGCGACGGTTTCCTGCGAGCGGACGAGCAGGGCGCTCGTTCTGTCACACTTCCTGCAATTTATCCTGAATGGTTGGGGGATGCAGCCTTTGCGCAAGCGCATGGCGCGCGCTTCAACTATGTCGTCGGCGAAATGGCCCGCGGGATTGCGACGCCGAAGATGGTGATAGAAGCCGTTCGCGCGGGATGCGTTGGCTTCTACGGCAGCGCGGGGCTGAAACCTGAAACCATTGAAGAAGGCGTGCGCGAGATCAAGGCTGGTATCGCACCGGGGCAAACTGCTTGGGGCGCGAACCTGATCCACTCTCCGCAACAGCCGGGCTATGAAGCGCGCGTCGTCGATCTGTTTCTGGCAATGGGAGTCCGGCGGGTGTCGGCTTCAGCCTATATGAGGCTTTCGCCAGACATCGTCCGTTATACAGCGCTTGGTCTCACACGCAGCGCGGACGGCAAGGTCCAGCGCGCCAACCACGTATTTGCCAAGGTCTCTCGCGCGGAAGTTGCCACCCAGTTCATGCAGCCTGCGCCCGAAAAAATACTGAAAACGTTGGTTTCTGAAGGGAGCATTTCTGCCGAGCAGGCCGAACTTGCTTCGAGAGTACCAGTAGCGCTGGATATCACCGCTGAAGCTGACAGTGGCGGTCACACCGACAATCGTTCTGCCGCTCCGCTCTTTTCCTCGTTGTCCCTGGCGCGAGACCGTGTCGCTGCAGAAACAGGCATAGACGCAAATGCGATCCGTATCGGCCTGGGCGGGGGTATAGCGACGCCACATGGCGTGGCCGCAGCATTTCAGATGGGCGCAGCATATGTGTTGACTGGCTCCATCAATCAGGCCGCCGTAGAATCCGGCTTGTCTGAACCTGCGCGACAATTGCTGGCCAAGGCAGGGCCGGCTGATATCGGCATGGCTCCTGCGGCCGACATGTTTGAGCAAGGCGTCGAAGTGCAGGTGCTGAAGCGCGGTACGCTCTTCGCGATGCGGGCACGCAAGCTGCACGCGCTCTACAAGTCTGGTATGTCTTTTGAAACCATGGACCAGAAAGATCGCGACTGGCTGGAAGGCGTGCTCGGGGAATCCTTCCAGAGCGCTTGGGAGCAGACGCGGACCTTCATCACGGAGTCGAATCCAAAGGAGGCGGCCCGCGCCGAAACCGATGGCAACAAGCGGCTCGCGCTCGTTGCGCGTCGCTATTTGTTCATGGGGGCTCAATGGGCACGTGATGGTGCTCCTGACCGCGTTTCCGATTACCAGATCTGGTGCGGCCCGGCGCAGGGTGCGTTCAATGAATGGGTCGCTGGCACATTTCTGGAGCCCATCGAGAACCGCACAATCCGCCAGATCGCCCTGAACCTGATGGAGGGCGCGACGCGTCTGACACGCGCCGGACAGATGCGCGCCTGTGGGATTGGCGTGCCACCCTCAGCGTTCTCCTACACGCCTCGAAAGTTTCTCTGATACGATGAATGACAAGGCCAGCAGATCATGAGCTCAAAAGCTGCCACTCCGATTGCCATTGTGGGCATGGGCGCAATCTTCCCGGGCCGGGGAGACGTGACCGGCTTTTGGCGCGATATTTTCGAAGGGCGGGATTTGTTGTCCGACGTGCCATCAAGCCATTGGCTCGTGGATGACTATTATGACTCCGACCCACTGGCGAAGGACAAGACGTACGGTCGGCGCGGTGGGTTCATTGATCCAGTTGCCTTCGACCCCCTGACGTTCGGCATCCCGCCCAAAACGATGGAAGGGACCGACACTGCGCAATTGCTGGCATTGATCGCGGCCTATGCGACCTTACAGGATATCGAGCGGGACAGTGAAGGCCGGATCGACAAATCCCGCACCAGCGTGATCCTCGGCGTGGCGTCGGCGACAGAACTGACCGCTCATATGGCAGGCCGTCTGCAGCGCCCGGTCTGGGTCAATGCGATGCGCGAAGCAGGCATGCCAGAAAGCGAGGTTGTCGCACTCGCTGAGCGGATCGAGAACCATTATGTCGAATGGCAGGAGGCGACATTCCCCGGCTTGCTTGGGAACGTCGTGGCAGGGCGGATCGCCAACCGCTTTGACCTGGGCGGCAGCAACATGGTCACGGATGCCGCTTGTGCCTCCAGCTTGTCGGCGCTCAGCATCGCTCTGCACGAACTTCGCGCCGGAGACAGCGATACGGTCCTGACCGGAGGTGTCGACGCACTGAACGATATCCTGATGTATATGTGCTTCTCGAAAACACCGGCCCTGTCGCCGACGGGCGACTGCCGACCGTTTTCGAATAGTGCCGATGGTACCATGCTGGGGGAAGGTATTGGCATGCTGGCGCTGCGCCGGTTGGACGATGCCGAGCGCGACGGCAACACGATACATGCGGTAATTCGTGGACTGGGTGGCGGTTCGGACGGGAAGGGGACGGCGATCTATGCACCGGTTCCTGAGGGACAGGCCCGCGCGCTTAAACGTGCCTATGTTCAGGCCGGATATGGTCCGGAAGCTGTCGACTTGATGGAGGGGCATGGCACAGGCACCAAGGCTGGTGACAAGGCAGAACTGGACGGCCTGCATCTCGTGTTCGGTGAAGTCAAATCAGACGAACCATGGTGCGCGCTCGGATCCGTAAAATCACAAATGGGGCATTCCAAGGCGGCTGCTGGCGTTGCGAGTCTCGTCAAGACTGTCAACGCGCTCAGTCGTAAAGTCCTTCCGCCCACGATCAAGGTTGAGGAGCCCGCGGATGTCATCAAGGAAAGCAGTGCTTTTTACCTGAACACCGAACCCCGTCCCTGGATCACGACAAAGAAACGACCGCGCCGGGCATCAGTCAGCTCATTCGGGTTTGGTGGAAGCAATTACCATGTGACCCTGGAAGAATATGTCGGCAAAACCGCAATACGGCCGTACCGGGTCTTTCCGGCGGAGCTTTTCCTGTTCAGCGCAGACACGCCCGACGCCCTCGCCACAGCAATAGAAGCCAGCGCATCCGGCGTGGATGACGCATCGCTGGCGTACGCCGCTTCACAAACACATGCGGGCTTCGAATCGAAAGCTCCAGCACGGGCTGCGATCATTGCTGAAACCGCAGACGATCTCAAAACCAAGTCGGAGAGTCTCGCAAGCCAGATTCGGGCAGGGGAGGTAGGTATTCGTCCGTTCAAGGCCGATTGCTTTGCCTCATTCAATGCGCCTGTGGATGGCAAGATCGCCTTCATGTTCTCCGGTCAGGGCAGCCAATATGTCGGAATGGGCTCTGATCTGGCCATGGCGTTCCCGGAGGCTCGGGCAGCATGGGATCAGGCAGCCAGCCACAAGCGCACGGGCAAGCTGAGGCTCGACAAATTGTCCTTCCCGCCAGCGGCTTTCGATCAGGTTGATTTCGGTGCGCAGACCCAGACACTGACGGAAATGCAGCATGCCCAGCCAGCCATCGCAGCGGTGGCCTTGTCGCAGCTGGGCCTTCTGTCACAGCTCGGCTTGCAGGCAGACATGGCCGCAGGCCACAGCTTCGGTGAGATCATGGCTCTGCATCTGGCTGGCGTGATGGATTCCGACACGGCCCTCACGGTGGCTGCGGAGCGTGGTGCGCTCATGGCCAAGGCGGCGGGCAACACCAAGGGCGCCATGTTGGCAGTCCAGACCGATTCCGCGACAATAGCACCGGTATTGAAGAAGATCGGCCAAGGCCTCGTACTTGCCAATGACAATGGGCCGGACCAGGTCGTTCTGTCGGGTGCGCAAGACATTGTTGAAAAGGCAAGACTGGAGTGCGAAGCGCTTGGCCTGAAGGCTCGCATGCTGCCGGTGGCGACAGCGTTTCATTCGGAGATTGTTGCCGAAGCCGTGCCGCCTTTTGCCAAAGTGCTTGCAAAACAGAAACTGCGCACGCCGAAGCTTGATGTCTTTGCGAATGCTACGGCGCAGAAATATGACGCCAAGGTCGCAGATCTTCCGGACTTCATATCCGATCAGCTAATCCAGCCGGTTCGTTTCCGTGAACAGGTTGAGGCGATGCATGCGGCCGGAGCCCGCGTGTTCGTGGAAGTCGGCCCTGGCGGCGTGGTCACGGGGTTGGTCGGCCATATTCTGGCTGGCAAACCCCATCTTGCGATCTCATTGGATCACAAACGCCGCAATGGCGTGAACCAGTTCCTCCTTGCCATCGCAACGCTCGGCGTCTCAGGCATCGACCTCGACTATGCCGGCCTGTTTGCAGAGCTTCCGGCCCAGCCGCCAAAGCCCGCGCCCTCCAGGCACGCCGTGAAGATTTCCGGCGGCAATTACAACAAGCCTTATCCTCCGGCGAATGGTGCGGCAGGCCGCGCTCCATCAAATCCGGAAAGGCCAGCAGTGCTGGAGAACCCAGCCGCGCAATTCCCATCCACCAGCAATCCCGTTCAGGCGCAGTCTTCCCCACGCCCCGAGCACAAAGTCCTTCCAGAACAGACAGGCAGTCCTATGACCCAAGACGCATCCTCAAAAGGCCCTGAATACGCCGTGCAGCCCCGTTCCTCCGCTGCGCCCGCTGCAACAGTCTCTGAGCGGATCATGCATGAAGTTTCCCAGCGCCATGCAGACTACATGTCTGCCATGTCGACAGCGCATTCGGCTTTCCTGAATATGGCCGCCCAGATGGCGGGCCAGGCACCCCTCGAACCCGCACGTATTCACGCGCCCGTTGCCTTGCCAGCTCCAGCTCCTGCTCCAGCGCCAGCGGCGCCGGTCCAACCACAGCCTTCGGTCAGTGATGTGAAGCCAAATGGCGCCTATCGTGAAGTAGAGTCTGCAGCCGCTCCCGCGCCGATGGCGGTCCCTGTACCCGCGGCCCAACCCGCGCCCCAGCCACAAGCCTCCGTTCAGCCTGCTCCAGTGGTGGCTCCGGCTCCAGCACCCTCTGCATCAGGGGGAGATTCCATCAGCCTGGTCCGCGGCATCATCGCCGAGAAGACCGGCTATCCCGAAGACATGCTCGAGCCCGACATGGACCTCGAAGGGGAACTCGGCGTCGACTCGATCAAGCAGGTCGAGATCCTGTCGACCCTGCGCGAACGCATGCCAAGCCTGCCAGAGATTGATCCGGAACAGCTCGTGGAGTTGCGCACGATTGCCGCGATTGCGGGCATGATCGACGCGTCGGGTGTCGCCTCGGCGCCTGCACCAGCAATGAGTGCGGCTCCGGCGGCTGTGACGGCCTCGTCCAATGGCGGCGTTACGGCCGACACGGTCCGGGCCCTGATCGCGGAGAAGACCGGCTATCCGGAAGACATGCTCGAAGATGACATGGACCTCGAAGGAGAACTTGGGGTCGACTCGATCAAGCAGGTCGAAATCCTGTCGGCCCTGCGTGACCAGCATCCGGAATTGCCGGAAGTCGATCCCGAAGTGCTGGCGGACCTTCGCACCATCCGGGCCATCGCAGATTTTTTTGCGTAAGGGGCGGCGGGGCGCCCGCTGCGCTCTCCCGTCCCGGCCCGCCGGCCGGTCCGGTTCCCACCTATGAGAGTTTCGTTCGGGTAGTCTCGCCCGGGTCTGCGCAGCCCTGGGTGGCCGCTCAGGATCTTTCGGCATGGGGGCCGTTTGCCGTATCGGCTGGGGCATTGGAGATCGCAACCGAACTGGTTCAGGCGCTCACCGGACGAGGTGCTCAGGCGGACCTTCTGGGCGATAGCGTTCAGGGTGTTCAAACGGTGATCGTAACCGAAGGCCTTTCGCATTTGCCGGTAACGGAACGACACTGGCAGGTTC
Organism: Hyphomonas sp. KY3; assembly: GCF_017309975.1. Taxonomy (NCBI): domain Bacteria; kingdom Pseudomonadati; phylum Pseudomonadota; class Alphaproteobacteria; order Hyphomonadales; family Hyphomonadaceae; genus Hyphomonas; species Hyphomonas sp. KY3. The sequence goes on along the minus strand of NZ_CP022271.1, from coordinate 3,199,372 downwards.
TGGACATTTGCAAGCGGCTGTATGCGAGCGGTGCCCGGATTGTGATTCTGGAGCATGCGGGCGCTGGCGGTTTTGCGCAGCTTTGCGGTCTGAAAGGCCTCTCGCGTACACTCCGTCAGGAATGGCCTGATCGGTCCATAGTAACGTGGTCACTTCCTGCTGGCGTGTCGCTGAACGCACAGGCTGAACTGGTACTTGGCGCCGTCGCCTCCAATGCTCCCGAGGCAGATCTTGATGCGGCGGGTACTTCGGTGATGGAGATCGGCGCCGCACCTGGGCTGGTGCAGGCCGCTCCAACAGATGCAAACGTCTGGTTTGTGCCGGGAGGTGCGCGCGGTGTGACCGCAGCCTGCGTATCCGAACTGGCGCGTCGACAAGCGGGATCGACCTTTGTTCTGGCAGGCCGGTCCGGCATCACGCCCTGGCCAGAAGGATTGCAGCCAACAAGCGACGTGAAACTTGTCCGGGGTGCGCTGATCTCCGCAGCCAAGGCGCGCGGCGAAAAGCCTGCCTTGCCTTCCATTGATCGTCAGGCGCGCGCGCTGCTGGCAGGACAGGAAATTCGTCACACACTGGACGCCATCGCGGCGGCAGGGGCGAGGGCTGTCTATTTGCAGGTAGACATGTCGAATCGCGACAGCGTTCTCGCCGCCGTTCAGAAGATTACGGCTGAGTGCGGGCCGATTACTGGCCTCGTGCATGGGGCAGGGGTGCTGGCAGATGGGCTTGCCCTGAAGAAGACGCGAGAAGATGTGGAATATGTCTTCGGGCCGAAGGTCGAAGGCTTGGCAAACCTGATCGCCGCTATCGACCTTTCGCAGCTGCGCCATGTCGGCCTGTTTTCGTCCGCCTCCGCCGTATTCGGCAATACGGGGCAGAGCGACTATGCGATGGCCAATGCCTGGCTTGGCGCCGTTGCGCGGAAGCTCGCAACGCAACTGCCCGCCGCGATCGTCAAGAGTTTCTGTTGGGGCCCTTGGGATGGCGGCATGGTCGACGCAACACTGGCGGGACATTTCGCAACACGCGGCATTTCGTTGATTGGCCTTCAGGATGGCGCGCGCATCTTTGCTGACCAGATTCTTCAGGGAGACAGGCAAGAAATCGAACTATTGATCGGGGATGAGTGGGCAGGATGACGGGTGATTGCCGATTTGAGCCGATTGCTATTGTCGGCCAGGGCTGCGTGCTGCCGGGGGCCATGAGCCCGGCGGAGCTTGGCGATCTCGTCTTTGACAAGCGCGTGGTCTACGGCCCGGTGCCTTCTGAGCGGCTTGGGCTTTCGGAAGCAGATGCAGCTTCCCGAAACTATGTATCCGGAACGGTGCAAGGATTCGAGGATATCTTCGATGAGGATCGTATTCCGGAAGCGTGGCGCGCAGCTGCCAGGATCGACCCGGTTTGCGCCTGGTCCGTTCATGCCGCGTTGGATGCGTGGAGCAACGCACGTCGTCCGAAGGTCCGAAAGGGCCGCGCAGGTGTCTTTGTGGCCAATCTTTCCTACCCAAGCGCGGCGCATGCAGACTATGCCGCACGCCATTGGGCGGGGCAGGCGCTTTCGGAACCGCTTGCGACGTTCAATGCTTCTCTTCCGCCCCAACTGATCGCTCAGACGCTCGGCCTGTCCGGTCCAGCATTCTCGCTTGATGCGGCGTGCGCCTCATCGCTCTATGCGCTGGAGATCGCCTGTCGACGGCTTCAATCGCAGGCGATTGATTGCGCCGTCGTTGTCGGCGTCAACGCGGCCGACAATCTGATCCTCCATATCGGGTTCGAGGCGTTGAAGGCACTCAGCCCGACCGGCCAGTCACGACCCTTCGTGAAGGGCGCAGACGGATTAGTGCCATCTGAAGGAGCGGTCTCGGTTGTCCTGAAACGTCTGTCTGATGTGAAGAAGAAGGATGTCGTTCACGGTGTTATTCGGGGCATCGGCCTCTCGAATGATGGTCGGCGCAAGGGTTTGCTCGCCCCGTCCGGCGAGGGCCAGACTGAAGCCATGACGCGCGCATACACAATGGCGGGCGTGGATCCGAAGAGCGTGTCCTATCTGGAATGCCATGCGACCGGCACGCCGACTGGTGACGGTGTCGAGGTGCAGGCATCGGCGGACATGTTCGCAGGCAACAAAAATCTCGCCATCGGATCCCTGAAGGCCAATACAGGGCATCTCATCACGGCGGCGGGCCTGGCCAGCCTCCTCAAGCTGACCGAAGCGTTCAAGCGCGAAGCCCTGCCGCCTACACCGATCAGAGGTAACCTGATCGAAGTTGCTAGCCGGAACGGTATGAAAGTTCTGGGGGAGGCCGCACCGTGGGAGCCGCGTAACGGAATTCGCCGCGCAGCTATCAGCAATTTCGGTTTCGGCGGCAACAATGCGCATCTGATCCTCGACCAGTATGATCCGGAATCGGATTTGGTTGAGGCGCGGGAGGCCAAGCTGTCCGAGCAGGACATCGTGATCTGCGGGACAGGCCTGCTGGCGGGTTCTGACCGCGGGGCGGACGCCGTCACGCGCCGCATCATGAACCAGCCGATAAAGCCTGCCACAGCCTGCCGAAAGGTGGGCGCAGATCCGAAGACTGCGCGAACTCCGCCAACGGATTTGCTTGAGGCGGAACCTCAGCAGCTCGCCATTGTCGATGTGGTGGAAGAAGCGCTGCAATCGGTAAAGCCTGTCGCATCCGATCGGGTGGGCATTTTTACCGGCATGGGCTGTGCGTCAGATTCGGCGCGTTGGCTGTTAAGAGAACGCTTGGCAAATCTGGCAGGATTATCCCGGAACTCCGAGGAGCTTGCCACTGCGCAGGCCCTCATTGCGCCACCGCTTCATGCAGCCACCGTTCTAGGTGCCATGGCGAACATGACCGCCAATCGCGTGACCTATGCGCATGATTTCCAGGGCATGGGGTTCTCGGTGTCTGCCGAGGCGGCTTCCGGCCTTGCCGCGCTGGACCTCGCCGTCGAAGCGCTGCGCTTGGGTCAGCTGGATATGGCCATCGTGGCCGCAGCAGACTTTGCGACCGAACCGGTTCGTGCCGCTGCGCTCGCAGATATCGGCATTACAGTGCGACCTGGTGACCAAGCTGCGGCCATCGTCCTGAAGCGAAAAGACGACGCTGAAGCCGCATCGAATCGGAACTTCGGGTCTCTCCATGACGTCAACTGGTCTAAGGGCGGAGCGTCCGAAACAGGCGTCATAAATCGCGTATTCGGCAAGGCTCCTTGCGCCTCGGTCGTGTTCGAACTGGCCCTGCAAGCGCAGCTCTGCGCACGGGGGCATGTGCTGACGGCGGAAGGCGCGGTGCCGGACATACGGGAAACGTCTCTTCCGGTCGACATCTCGGTTGCAGCAACGCAGCTCAACACCGTTGGCTCCGTCACATTCGATCCTGCGGATGCGGTGCCCATACCAGATGCGCTGCGGCCGACACCCTTCCTGTTCTGGGCCTCGGCAAAAGACAAAGCGACGCTCGCCGCGCGCATGGCATCCGGCAAGGCCGGGGGCAGGGGCAAATGCCGTATTGCGATAGTGGCGCCCACTGAGGAAGCGCTCGCGGAACAGTTGGATTCTGCGCAGCAAATGCTGGAGCAGGGCAAAGCCCCTGTCGGCGACGGCGTCCACTTTGGCGAAGGCAAGCCTGAGGGCGAACTCGCCTTCATGTTCACTGGATCTGCGGCCGTTTATCCCCGCATGGGACGTGGTCTGCTCTCGGCCTTCCCGGAATTGCGCCAGCGTCTCGCCAAACTCGACAAGGCGGACGAGATCGCCCCACTGCTCGCCAAGGCAAGCCTAACGGAATTTGAACAATTGTGCGCTGGCACGCTGATGAGCCAGGCACACGCAATCCTGTTGCTGGACCTTCTCGGTCTCAAGCCGGATGCGGCGCTCGGCCTGTCGCTTGGCGAGAGCAACGCGCTGTTCGCTTTCGGCTTCTGGCGTGATCCCGGCGCTCTGCTGGACGAGATTTCCGATGCCGCCATGTATGAGCGCCATATCGGCGGCGAGTTCGAAACGGCAAAAGAGGCGTGGGGCCCGAACGTCCCGGCGGACTGGACCAATTGGCGTGTCCAGGCGCCGGTTGATGCCGTGAAGCGTGAAGTCGCCAAACATACCGGCGTCGAGATTACGATCATCTATTCGCGAACAGACTGCATGATCGGTGGCCCGGCTGAGGCCTGTCGCAAGATCTGCGAATCTCTTGGGCCCGGCAGCGGCGCAAAGATGCACCAGCATCTGATTGTGCATGCCAAGGCCATGCAACCCTTCGCGGAGACGTGGCGCAAGCTGCATACACGCAAGATGCATGATGGGGGCGGGGTGCGTCTCTACGCCAATGCCGTCAATGCCGCCTATGAGCCGACCAGCGAAACCTCGGCAGATATGCTAACCCGGCAGGCCATCGATACAGTAGATTTTCCGCCTACGGTCGAACAGGCATGGAAAGATGGCGTGCGCACCTTTGTGGAGCTTGGCCCGCGCGACACGCTGACCGCAGCACTTGGCAATATTCTTGAAGGCAAGGACTACAATGCGGTCGCCACCGACCGCATTGAAACAGCGGACTTGGGACAGGTCGCCGACCTCGCCGCCTTCCTGTTCGCGGACGGGCGCGCTCCCAAGATGAAGCCCGTCGCAGACGCGCTCGACGCCGCGCGACGCAACAGGACCGTGCGGCCTGCGCCCTGGGCGCTGACACGCGATGTCCCTTACGCCAAGCCTATTGTTCCGGCCCTAATCCCAACAAGCCGGATGCCGGTTGCGCCGATTTTGGCCGCCGTGAACTATCCTGCGCCATGCGATTCAAAAGTCAGCACCACGCAGGTGCCATTCCCCGCGCCGCCGGCAGACCGACCGATGCCTGCGCCGCGCAAGGTGACTGCTGGAACAGTGCCACTTCTGCCGCGATCACCCGCAGGACCGCACTGGAACTATCCCGAGATCGAGAAATCCACGCGTGAGAAGATGTCTGACTTCTTCGGCGCCGCATTCAAACCGCAGGACAAATATGCTCGTCAGGTGCGCCTGCCAGCGCCCCCTTTGCTGCTCGTCGACCGGATCACCGGAATCGATGCAGAGGCCGGAGTCGAGAGTACCGGCATCATCTGGACCGAGACCGATTTGAAGCCGGATCAATGGTTCATCCATGATGGCCGGATCCGACCCGGTCCGCTGATCGAAAGCGGGCAAGCTGACCTGACCTTGATCGGCTGGATGGGGGCGGACTTCAAGAACCAGGATGACCGGGTCTATCGCCTTCTGGGGTGCGAAATCACATTCCATGAGGGCGGCCTGCCAGAGCCCGGTGAGACGCTACACTTCCAGATCGAGATCACCGGGCACGCGACACTCGCCGGTGTCCGCATGTTTTTCTTCCAGTATGATTGTATGGCGGGCGACCGCCGCGTCTTCTCCGTGCGAAACGGTCAGGCCGGCTTCTTCAGCGATGACGAACTTGCCTCCGGAAAGGGCGTCATGTGGGATCCCGCCAAGGATGCACCGCCTACCGCAGACCCCACGCCATTTGCCGCCGAGGGCGCGAGCCGGAAGCGAGCTTTCAGTGCCAGAGATCTGGACGCTTACCGGGTCGGCAATGCCTGGGCGTGCTTTGGCGACGGGTTCGAACTGGTGGCCGCGCAGTCACGTCCGATCCGTCTGTCGGACGACAGGCTGGCTCTCTTCGATGATGTCGAAGCCTTTGACCCCCATGGCGGGCCGTGGGGCAGGGGATATTTGAAAGCCCGCGCGCATGTGCCGGTCGATGCCTGGTTCTATGAGGGTCATTTCCACAATGACCCCTGCATGCCGGGGACACTGATGGCTGAGGCCGCCGTACAGACACTGGAGTTCTATGCAGCGGCCGCGGGCCTGCTGACCGAACGTGACGGGTATGTCTTCGAACCGATGCCGGGCCATATGGCGCAATTCGTCTGCCGGGGGCAGGTCATTCCGGATACGGACCACGAGGTGACCTATGAGGTCTTCATCGATGAGATCATCGATGGAGAAACCCCGGAAATTTACGCGTCCCTTCTTGCAAGCAGTGACGGCAAGAAGGTGTTCTATTGCCCGCGCTTCGGCCTGCGCCTGCGCCGTGATTGGCCAGCACCACGCGTCGCCGAAGCACCAATCCGAACCGGGCCGATGGGGGAGAGTCGGGGTGACCATGATGCGCTGCTAGATTGCGCCAATGGTGCGCCATCGGCGGCCTTTGGCGAAATGTATGATCGGTTCGATTCCGAAGGCATCGTACCCAGACTGCCGCAAGAGCCATATCACATGATGACGCGGGTCATCGACGTGTCCACACGGCCGGGCGTGCAGGAAGTTGGCGCAAAAGTTCGCGCCGAATACGACATTCCTACGGATGCCTGGTATTTCGAGGACAACAGGAATGGGGCCATGCCCTTCGCCGTCCTGTCGGAGATCGCGCTGCAGCCGTGTGGGTGGCTCGCCAGCCATTGCGGTTTTGCCTTGTCCGGTAATCTGAAATTCCGAAATCTCGAAGGCGATGGAGTCCTGCATCGCGAGCTCAGCCCAGACGATGGGACTATGGTCGTTGAGAGCGAGTTGACGGCCTTCTCACGTGTCGGACCGATGACCATTGTGACCTTCAGCGTTGTGGTCACGCTAGCCTCAGGCGAACCTGTCCTGGACCTGACGACCCAGTTCGGATTCTTTCCAGCTGCCGCGCTGGTGCGCCAGGCCGGCCTGTCGGCCAAGCCGCATTTCTCTGCTGCGTTCGACCTGCCGGGCGAAAAAGTGAAGACGCGCATGATTGAAAAGCGCCTTGCAGGCGGCAAGATGCGCATGCTGGAGGCGGTCGACTATTTCAACCCGACCGGCGGAGAGGCCGGGCTTGGTCTGATCCGGGGCCGCCAAGCAGTTGATCCGAATGCGTGGTACTTCAAGGCGCACTTCTATCAGGATCCGGTCCAGCCGGGGTCGCTCGGCCTTGATGCGCTCGCACAGTTGCTGGCGCGCGCCATTCTGCTCAAGGGACTGGATGAGGGCATGAGCGACCCGCACTTTGAAACCATTGCGACCGGCGCACCGTTCAAATGGAGCTATCGCGGACAGGTGACACCCGACAAGAAAGAAGTCGTTACCGTAATGGAGATTGTTTCCATAGAGAAACGCGACAAGGGCTGGTTGGTCACTGCACGAGGAAGCCTGTGGCGGGATGGCCTGCGTGTTTACGAAGTCGGTCCCTACAGCCTTGCGCTGGTGGACAAAGGCTAGGCGCACTCGCCCGCGACGCAAGTGACAATGTCTCCGTGCAGGAAGCACGAAATGTCGAATATTCGATCCGTATGCGATACTTGTCCCTGGGAAGTCTCACCAAGGATGAGGCTTGCGGATAGGTTGATCGTCGGTGCCCCCATGCGGAATCCCTGACCGGCGGCTTTCATGATGGCCTCCTTGATCGTCCACAGCCTGTAGAATGGGAGGAGATCGTCGTCAGCGATACCGCTGAATATCTTTCGCTCCGAAGCCGAACACATCATCGGTAGCATCTGTCGCCAATCGATGTCGCGAACCTTTTCGATATCAATTCCGACCGCTTTGTCATGAGAGGTGGCGAAGGCAGACCAGCCCCCGGTGCGAGAAATCGACAGATACAGTTCCCGCATATTTCGCAGGGAAGGCGCCCCGAGCGTATCATGTTCGAGAACTATATCCGCCTTCGCTTGGCCGAGATGATTTGAAAGGCCGGTTCGCACAGCTGCGAATGAGCGTTCCAGATCAAGACGTATGTCTGGATCGAACAACTTTCCAAGGCGCGCGTACTCGGTATTTGTGAGGACCGATGACTGCGTCTGTACCTCCGAATGATCCAGAATATACGCCGAGATGCTCGGCTGCTCCGGCGTGCGGGTCTGAGATGAGGGAATGTCGAGTTGGATCATATCAGTCAGGCTGCAAGTGATATACCGGATCAGCGCGGGAAATGATCCAATTACAGCCAAGAATATACACACACCGCTTGTTTCCGCTAGAAGTCGGAACGAGCCCGTATATGCACTTCCGGACCTGACATTGACTATGCCATCCAGCCTTTCCTACAAGTTTTCGATCGCGCCCATGATCAACTGGACGGACCGGCACTGCCGCATGTTCCATCGGAGCCTGTCGAAACATGCGCTGCTCTGGTCTGAAATGGTGACGGCTGATGCCGTCATCCATGGAGACCGCGGCCGCTTGATTGGCTTCTCCGAAGCTGAGCATCCCGTCGTCCTGCAACTGGGTGGCAACGAGCCGGCAAAGCTCGCCGAAGCGGCCGCCATTGCCGAGCAGTTCGGCTATGACGAGGTAAATATCAATTGCGGCTGCCCGTCCGACCGAGTTCAATCAGGCGCGTTCGGAGCTTGCCTGATGGCGCGGCCGGACGAAGTAGCCGCGTGCGTTGACGCCATGAAAGCCCGCGTGTCCATCCCGGTCACGGTAAAGTGCCGCATCGCCATTGATGATTTGCCAGCGGAAGAAACTCTGTTTGATTTTGTCGAGAAAGTCAGCGCAGCAGGTTGCGAGGTTTTCACCGTTCACGCGCGCAAGGCTTGGCTTAAAGGCCTGAGCCCGAAGGAGAACCGCGATATTCCGCCGCTTGATTATGACCTTGTGGCGCGCCTGAAGGCCGTGCGGCCTGACCTGACCATTATCCTGAATGGCGGCATCACCACAATCGAGGCTTGCCGCGACCACCTCGATACTTTTGATGGCGTCATGCTGGGGCGTGCCGCTTATCAATCCCCAGCCCTGCTGGGCGAGGTGGATTCCGCATTGTTCGGGGTCGGCGAGCCTGTCTCACCAGAGGTAGCCCTCGACGCGTACCGGCCTTATATGGCAGCGCGTCTGGAAGAGGGCGTCGGGTTGCATGCGATGACCCGTCATATGCTGGGCCTCTTTAACGGACAGCCCGGCGCGCGCCTCTGGCGGCGAACACTCTCTGAGAAAGCCGTGCGTAAGGGCGCCGGTCTGGAAGTGTTGGATGAAGCGCTTAGCGCGGTCATGCTCGACGCCTGATATAAAGCAGGTTCAACTTTTCGGAATTTCGTTCTTTATTTGTTCGCAATATTCTGTTAACCATTTGCCCCATGCTGACAGGGGTTGGAGATGGTTTGCAGGGTTACGACGTTTGCATTTGAGGGCGTAGACGCCCAGCCCGTGGACGTGCAGGTCCAGATGACCGGCGGCCAGCCAGCGTTTCATATTGTCGGCTTGCCGGACAAGGCGGTTGGCGAGAGCCGTGAACGTGTCCGGGCTGCTTTTGCCTCCCTTGGGCTCGCACTCCCGCCGAAACGGGTCATCGTGAACCTCGCCCCCGCTGATCTTCCCAAGGAAGGCAGCCATTATGATCTCGCCATCGCGCTTGCCCTGCTCGCCATGATGGGCGTGATCCCACCAGACCAGTTGGAGGCCTACGCGGCCATTGGAGAACTTTCGCTTGATGGCGCGCTGGGCGAAACGCTCGGGGTCCTGCCAGCCGCCATGGCCGCTGAAGGGATGGATTTACAACTCATCTGCCCACAGATTTGCGGCGCTGAAGCGGCCTGGGCAGGCGGCAGTGTTATTGGCGCAACAGGCCTGATTGCCCTGATCAATCACTTTACTGGCCGCGCTGTTATCAGCCCTCCGCAGCCGGGCGAGCTGGCAACCCCGCCCGCCGGGCCGGATCTGCGCGATGTGAAAGGTCAGGAAGGTGCCAAGCGCGCACTCGAAATTGCAGCCGCCGGGGGGCACAATCTCCTTTTTTGCGGCCCGCCTGGGTCGGGGAAGTCCATGCTGGCCCAAAGATTGGCTGGCATATTGCCGCCATTATCTGCGCGGGAATTGCTGGAAGTTTCGCAAATTCAGTCGATTGCGGGCCTGTTGGAGCGCGGACGCCTCTCGCGGAGACGACCCTTTCGCGCGCCCCACCATTCGGCCTCCATGGCTGCTTTGGTCGGGGGCGGAATCAAGGCCAAGCCCGGTGAAGTCTCGCTCGCGCATCATGGCGTGCTTTTTCTTGATGAATTGCCGGAATTCCCCGCAACGGTGCTCGACAGTTTGCGACAGCCGCTTGAGGCGGGCGAAGCCGTGGTGGCGCGGGCCAACCGGCATGTGCGGTATCCGGCGCGGTTTCAGCTGATCGCTGCCATGAATCCATGCCGGTGTGGGGGAGGGCCCGGCGCAGCCGCCTGTCGGCGGGGTCCCCGCTGTGCACAGCAATATCAGGCCCGCTTGTCCGGTCCGTTCCTGGACCGGATCGATCTCTACTACGACACGCCACCAGTTACCGCCGTTGATCTTGCGCTGCCGCCGCCCTCGGAAGGCTCTGAAGAAGTTCGCGTGCGCGTCGCCCGGGCGCGTGACATCCAGACAGAGCGGCTGGGGCATATGGCAAGTGACACGATCCGATCGGTTAACGCCGACACGCCTCTTTCCGAACTGGAAAAGTCGGCAGCGCCTGATGAGGCTGGTGCCGCTTTGCTGGCGGATGCCGCTTCGCGGCTGCAACTGACCGCGCGGGGCTACAGCCGGGTGCTCAAAGTGGCACGCACCATTGCAGATCTTGAGGGTTGTGACGGCGTGCGGCGGCTTCATGTCGCTGAGGCACTATCCTATCGGCATCGTCCGCCGGGCATGCCCGAGCCAGCCGTATCTGCGGCGCGCGGCGCTGCAGCCGGGAGCATGGTCGGTTAAATGAATGCTAAAGGCTTTGCGATAAGTCTGCTGCCCGATGACAGACTCACAAAAGCCTCCCGCAAATCCCGCCAAGCCGGAAGACACCTTCCTGGCAACGGCGAGTCATGAAATTCGCACGCCCCTGAACGGTATTCTCGGCACAGTTTCCCTGTTGCTTGAGACCGAACTGGCCCCAGCGCAGCGCGAATATGCCGAGGCGATCAAGATGAGCGGCGGGCGCCTGCTCGATTTGCTTAATAATGTGCTGGATTATGCCCGGCTCGATGCGTCTGCAGTGGAACTGGAAGTCGAAAATTTTTGCCCGGTGCGGCTGGGCCGTGAAGTGATCGAACTGCTCAGCCCGCGTGCGCATGCGGCAGGGCTCGACCTTGCTGTTCGCGCGCAGCCTTTGCCGATGCCGACCTATTCCGGCGATGCAGGTCGTATACGACAGATCTTGTTTAACCTGGTGGGCAACGCCCTCAAGTTCACGCGCCAGGGTTCGGTCCTGCTGGATATCGCGGCTCGAACGGATGGGCTCGAATTCCGTGTCATCGACACCGGCCCCGGCATAGCTGAAGCGGATCGCGTGCAATTGTTCAGCGCGTTCAAACAATCGGCCACGCAGGATGCTTTCAATGATGGCGGAGTCGGGCTTGGCCTTGCCATCGTCAAGCGGCTGACGGAGCTGCTGGGTGGACGGGTAGACATTGATGGTGCTCCCGGCCTGGGCACCGCCTTCAAGATATTCCTGCCCCTGGCACGTGCAGACATGCCGTCCACGCATGACCTGCCGCAACTCGATATGACCGTTGGCCTCGTCGGTCTCCCGGCCGCCACCACGCTTGCAGCCGCGTCTGCGCTTTCCGGGTCCGAGGCCAGGCCTTTTCTGATCGACCCAGTCGCGGGGCGTGTGCCCGGTCACGTCGATATATTGTTGATTGGCGCTGATTTACGCGAAAAGCTCGTCAGAGAATTTGCCTGCCAGCGTCCAACCCTGGTGGTCCTGCGTCCCGAAGACCGTGGCGCGATCGAGCGGTTTCGGAGTCTGGGCTGCACAGGCTGGCTGGTAAGACCGCTGCGCGCATCCTCGATTGCAGAACGTGTCTATGTCGTCCAATCAGGTGAGCAGGCGATAGACGAGCCGGAGCAGAAGACAGGGGCAGGGCATGTGCTGATTGCCGATGACAATCCGGTAAATGCACTGATCGCACGACGCGCCTTGGAATCGGCCGGTTTTACCGTCACTGTAGCCTCCACCGGAAGCGAAGCTGTGGAGACTGCAACGCAAATGAACATCGCCCTCATCCTGATGGATTTGCGCATGCCAGTCATGGATGGCTTTGAAGCCATGCGCCGCATTCGCGACAACGGGTCGGACGTTCCGATGCTGGCTGTCTCTGCGGAAATGAATCCGAACATCGAGCGACAGGCGCGCGCGGCTGGCGCAAACGGCGTGGCTGCCAAGCCTCTGGATGCCGAGGCACTCCGTCGCCTTGCGCTGCACTGGACGAGCGCGCCGGTCCGGCACGAAGGCGCTGCATGAGCGACACCTCAGTGCCAACGCCTCCTGAAGTTCGCGAGCCATCGCGCGCTGTCCGCGCGCTGAAGGCCCTGAAGGATCGCCGCATGGCGGCTATGCTCATCCTGTCATTTGCTGCCAGCATACCATATGGCGCGGTGGTTGGTGTCTTGTCGGCCTGGCTCACTCAGGAAGGCGTCGACACAAACACGATCGGTGTGCTCGCGCTGGTCTCTCTGGGTTACTCGTTCAAATATCTCTGGGCGCCCATGTTTGGCCGCGCTCGAAACGTACCATTTCTGCGCATCGGGGGACGCCGATCCTGGCTGATCGTGTGCCAATCCGTGATCGCTTTGCTGCTGATCATCCTGGCCTTTAGCAATCCACCGGAAAATATTGGCCTCGTGGCGCTGATCTGTTTCGTGATCACGCTCATTGGACCGACCCATGATCTGATCCTTGATGCCTGGCGGATCGAAGTGGCGCGCTCTGAAGAGGACAAGGACCTCATGTCCGCCCTCTACCAGTTCGGCTACAAGTCCGGCGGTTTCATCTCCGGCTTTCTCGCCTTGCTGGTGGCCGCACGTGTCGGATGGACTGTATCCTATGTGATGATGTCGGTGTTCATTGCGTTGACCGTGCTGGGCAGTTTGCTCGCGCCGGAACCGGAATCTTCTTCCCGCCCTGATACGAGCCGTATGAGTTTCCTGCCGTCGCTGCGCAGAAAAGTTACTCTTCCGGCCGTGATCGTCGTCGCACTCAGCTGGCTCATCGGCTTCACGATGATCGGCACTTTCGTCGTGCGCAAACTGGCCTTGGGCGCAGACATATCCTCGCGGGTGTTCGTTTCCGAACAGGGGCCCGTCATTGTCTTGCTGACCGTGGTCCTGCCAGCCGTCGTTGCCGCCTTGCTGGTGTTCACACAAAAGGCTGTTGCAACAGAGGCGCCCTTGCTGGTGGTGGGACAGAGTCGCGGCGACAAGCTGTTGGCCACCCTGTTTCGGGCGATCTTCGACCCATTGATGGAGCTCATTTCCCGGCTCGGTTGGTGGACCATTCTCGTGCTCGCACTGGCACTGACCTACCGGTTCACCGATGCGGTCTGGGGCTCGTTTGCCTATCCTTTCTATTTGCGCGCAGACCTTGATGCGTTGGGACATACGCTCGACGATGTAGCCATCGCCTCGAAATTCTTCGGTGTTGTGGCGACCATTCTCGGCTCGCTCATCGGCGCGACACTGATCGCGCTGCTCGGCCGGATGCCAGTCTTTTTTGTTGGTGGGATCGTCGCGGCGGCGACCAATTTGCTTTATGCGGACTTGGCGGCTGGCGCGGTGACGGTTGATGCTTTCCTGGCGTTCACCCATCTTGATGCACCATTGATCACCTTTGCGGATTGGGCCGCAAAACTCCAGCCTGAGGAAGTGGCAATTGCCTCTGACCAGGGCCAGCGCATGGCGCGCCTGATGGTGACGATCTTTGCCGAGAACATTGCAGGCGGCTTCGCGCTCGTCGCAATGACGGCCTATCTGACATCAGTGGTCAATCCGCGTTTTGCCGCCGTTCAGTATGCGTTGCTGGCCTCGCTCACAATGCTGATCGGCACGCTGGGCCGACCTTGGCTGGGCGAGATGATTGAACAGAACGGGTTCTATGACGTGTTCATCATTACCTTCTGGCTTGGGGGTGTTGCGGTCGTACTCAGTGCCATAGAGTGGGGCCGTCAAACCTATCTCAAGCGGTCGGTATCGGCCGGGTAAATCTCATTAATACTGGAGGAAGTCTCATGCGTTCAGCCCTGATTGCGTTCGTCATGCCCCTTGCCATATCGGCCTGCGGGACTGTTTCGGCCCAACCGGCTGGGGTGAGCGTCGCGTTGGAAGTTCAGGAGGAGGCAGCCATCACGGCGATGCTTGAGGCGCAAGACGCAGCCTGGAATCGCGGTGATATACCCGCCTTCATGGACGGATATTGGAAGTCTCCCGACTTGCGCTTTGCGTCTGGCGGCAACATTGCGCGCGGGTGGGACGCAACGCTTCAACGCTATGAAACACGCTACGATACGCCTGAAAAAATGGGCACGCTGGTGACGTCCGACTATGAGATTGAAATTCTGTCGCCCGATGCCGCCATCGCACATGGCCATTGGATGCTCGAAGTCGAAGGCGACAATCCGTCCGGACTGTACACGCTTGTCCTGCGCAAGATTGATGGCGGTTGGGTGATCATTTCCGACACAACCACGTCAGCGGACTAACGGGTTGCGATGACGCCGACATAAGCCATTCCAAGCCTTGGCAGTCGGCCCAGTTACGGGCAAAACGCCGTGTGGCCTCACGACCGAAGGGGAGCCGGCACAGACCATGAAACGCGCAACACTCGATTTTGAAACCCATAATTCTGCGCTGGAGCGCGTGATCGAGCGGCCGTGGTTCCGGCATCTGGTGATCGCCTTGATCATCGTGAACGCCGTGATTCTTGGCGTGCTGACCTATCGCGAGACACTGCCTGCGGGCCTTGTCGCGTCGCTCGACGCAGTTGACCAGACGATCACATATGTCTTTGCGGTCGAGATCCTGCTGAAACTGGTAGTCTATCGGTTGCAATTCTTCCGGCGGGGTTGGAACTGGTTTGACTTCATCGTCATTGGCGTTTCGCTGATACCAGGAACTCAGGCATTCGGCGTATTGCGTGCGCTCCGGGTCCTGCGGATTCTCCGATTGCTGCATATCGTTCCAATGATGCGCCGGATTACCGAGGCGCTGATGAAGGCCCTGCCGGGCATGGGCGCCATTTTCGCAGTACTGGCGCTGATCACATATGTTGCCGCCGTAATGGCGACCAACATGTACGGCAATACCGAGAATGAAGAGGTCACCGAACTGTTCGGGGATCTGCCGCGTTCGGCCTATTCACTTTTCCAGGTCATGACGATGGATGGCTGGCGGTTCGAAGTTGTCCAGAAAGTGATTGATGATGGCAATCCCTATGCCTGGATGTTCTTCCTGATCTTCATCTTCATCGCCAGCTTCGCCATTCTCAACTTGTTCATCGCCCTGATTGTGGATTCGCTCGCGGCCGAACAACAGGCGATCATCGAGGAGGGACTCGACGAAATCGAAGGAGAATTGGAAGGTGAACTCATGACCGCCGAGAAGGAGCGCGCCGCCGTCCTTTCGGCAATACAGGAGATGCGATCAGAGATCGCCGCCTTGAGAGCCTCGGTTGAGGCGCAGTCAAAGTAGAGAAGGCCCGCCCCCGATATGTGGGCAGGCCTTCAGCATCGCTTCGATTTGCAGATCACCTTAGCCTTTGGGCAGAAGGACCTGGTCGATCACATGGATGACACCGTTGGAGGCCATGACATCGGCTTTCACGACGGTGACGCCATTCACCGTTACGCCGTCGGTGCCATTGATTGCTACGTCGCCATTCAACGTGCTTGCGGTCAGAGTCTTTCCGGCGAGCTGGTCAGAGGTCACCTTGCTGCCAGCGATCACGTGCAGTTTGAGAATGTCGGCAAGTTGGTGCTTGTTCTCCGGCATCAACAGGGTTTCGACCGTACCCTCGGGAAGGGCGGCGAAGGCAGCATCCGTTGGCGCAAACACGGTAAGCGGGCCTTCGCCCTTCAGGGCATCGACCAGACCAGCTGAAGTCGCGGCAGCCAGCAGCGTGTTGAACTGGCCAGCTTCGGCGGCGGTGTCGACGATATCCATCTTGGACCATTCGCCTTTGACGAGCTCGGCCTCGACATGGCTAGCCATGCGATCCTTGGAATACTGACAGGTTTCTGCGAGGGCCGGGGCGGCCAGGAAGGCGAAAGCAGCGGTGAGCGTGAGAAGACGTTTCATGATTAGGGGTGTCCCAATTCAGAAATTTTCCGATGGAACCATATCCATCGATGCCACCCTTTACGGGTCGTCCGTCCCGGAGGATCAGAATCTAAAAAAGAATTCATCTTTGGAAGTGTGAGCAGGACTTCACGCAACTGTCAGCATGCCGCGCTCCCAAAACTGCCAAAATAGGGTATAGAATTTCCCGAGATGTCTTTGTGGACCCGAGTGCTTGAGGGCGGACGGCGCCTGTTCGATCCTGACAACTCTGACGGCATGCTTGCCGACGGGGCTGATTTTGCGTGCGCGCCAGATCCGAATGATGTCGGGTTTACTGCGGCGGTCGTGGGGCTCGGTGCAAAACTTGCCGTAGCTGACGGCACCGTATCGGATCAGGAAATCATGGTGTTTTCGCGCGTCTTCCGCGCCGCGCCTGAAGATGCCGACAGTGTTCGCCGTGTCTTCAATATCGCCCGCCAGACTGTGCGCGGCTATGAAGGCTACGCTCGCAAGATCGGCCGGAAATACCGAGACCGCCCATGCTTGCTGGAAGGCGTGCTGGACGGCCTGTTCCAAATCGCGGGTGCGGATGGCGTCGTGACGGCGGATGAGATGGACTATTTGCGCACCGTATCCGATGCCTTCGGCTTTGATGAGCTGACATTCCGCCGGATCAAGGCCAGCCATTTGGGCCCGGATAGCGACGACCCATACCACATTCTCGGCGTCTCCCATGATGCAGAGTTTTCCGATATTCGTGCCGCCTATCGTCAGTTGATGTCTGATCACCATCCGGACCGTGTGGTGCAAATGGGCGCACCACGCGAATTCGAGGATGCCGCGCATGCCAAGGCGGCATCGATTACAGCCGCCTATGCGCAAATTCGGACCGAACGCGGTCTGCTGATCCGGTCGGATTGAGGCATTTCCGCGAATTCACATAGTATCGGCATGCCATTCCATTGACGGAACGCAGCACTGGCGCCATGTTTGCACTGTAAACGAGAGATTCATGACCCAAGCAGCTTCCAGTTCCGGCCGTTTCAATATTGCAGACGCATTTTCGAGTGCGATCAGCCTTGTGGCGCGGCTATGTATTGGGCTCTTGCTGGTGCTGTTTGCCGGATTGCTAGCCGTGATGACCGCTATCGCAGGCGTCTTGCTGGCTTCGGCGGCCTTGTTCATGCGGTATGCTGGCCGGAAGGGCATCCGCCCGCAAGCGCGCGACACGGCTGAAGAGCCGCTCATTCTTGACGCCCGCCGCACGCCGCGCGGCTGGACTGTCGAATAACAACTCCGAATTATCTGGAATTTTGAAACGGATGGGGAGCCTGAAGCCCCCAAAAGCGCTCGCTTGACACTGGAGCGCTACAACTGTAGCGTACACGTGACTTTGATAGCGAGATTTGCATGTCCCAGCCCAATCCTTCCGAACTCAGCGTGTTGAAACATCTCTGGTCACATGGCCGGCAAAGCGCACGTGAGGTGCATGATGCCATCGGTCCGGGGCAGGGGTGGAAGCCGTCGACGACCCGCACCGTCATTGCCAGGATGGAAGAGAAGGGCTGGGTCAGCCGTCAGGACATGCATGGCATCGCAGTGTATGCCGCCGCTATAGACCGGACCGCCACATTGGGCGGATTGGTCCGTCATCTCGCCCGCCAGGTTCTGGATATGGACGGGCCGTTGCCGGCGGCCTTGTTTGCGGAAAGTCCACACCTCTCCGATGCCGAACTTGACGAACTCGACGCCATCATCAACGCGGCGGCGGCCGATACGGAGGGCAAGGCATGAGCTTGTTCGGACTGATCGCACTCGCCTTTGGTTGGAGCGCGGCGCTCTGGCTGCTCGCCACCGCGCTTTGCACGCTCAAACCCTCACCCAGGATGGCTCAGGCCATATGGCGCGGCGCTGTAGCTTTGATGTTCGCACCATTCCTGGCATCTGCTTTCATGCCGGGCCTGACGCAAGTTGCCGCACAGGCCTTGCCGGACTTGCCGGTCATGGATGCGCTGACGGTCCAGTCTGATGCCGTCTTTGTTGAAGAATCTACCACAGAATTCCGTATACCGCCGGTTGCGACACTGGTGCTGTGGGCGCTTGTTGCCGGGTGGTTCGTGCGCGCGGTCTGTTGGGCTGTGGGGCAGGCCAGACTTCAGCGCTTGAAGCAGACATCCCGTCCGGTCATCCGCCCGGTTCGCCACTGGGCCGACGCGATTGGATTGCGGCGCGTGCCGGATGTGCGGGTTATCCCCCGGGGTGCGCCCTTCCTTGCCGGTATCGTGCGCCCGGTCGTCTTCATACCGGCAGCGCTCATCTCGAAACAACACACACCACAAATCATCGTGCACGAACTGGTTCACCTGAAGCGGGGTGACCTGCTGACCCGCCCATTTGACCGTATGGTCGCAGACATATTCTGGTTCTCTCCTTTTGCCTGGGCCATGCGCGAGCGCCTTGATTATTGGCGCGAGGCGATCGTCGATGAAGAGACCGCCGAGCTGACGGGTGACCGGATCGCCTATGCTCGCGCCTTGACCCAGGTGGCGCGTCATGCCCGGCCTGCGCTCATCCTGCCGGTTGCAGCATTCACGCTCAAGAAAGAAGGAACCCTCAAAATGCGCTTGACCCAACTCCTGAGTGAGACCCACCACCGGCCGAAACGTCTTGGCTTGGCAGTCGCGGCAGCGCTGGCGCTCGCGACCCCGCTCGCCTTGGCGCAGGGATCACTGATCCGGGGCGCCGCCGCGCTGCCGACCGACGCGGTTACATACAGTCATGCCGTGCTGGACAAGGCGAAGCTGACCAGCGCCTTTGGCGTGCGTAAACACCCTGTCTCAGGCGAATTGAAACAACATCAGGGCGTCGACTTGGCAGAGGAAGAAGGCAAGCCGATCTATGCGCCGACTTCAGCAATCGTGACCCGCGCAGAAATGACAAATGGATACGGGAATCTCGTCGAAATCGCTGCGGGTGAGACTGTGCTCCGCTTCGGGCAGTTGAAAGATATCAAAGTGTCACTGGGGGAATCCGTCTCCGCAGGTACTGTGATCGGCTCGCTGGGCCAGTCCGGCCAAGCCACCGGGCCACACCTGCACCTTGAAGTCTGGCGCGCAGGCCAGGCGGTCGATCCGATGGCAGAGCCCGGGCTCATCCTGGCGGACTCCCTGTTCATCACGGCAAATTCCGGCGCGAAGGTTCCACAGCCCCCCGCGGCTCCTGTGCCGGATGCCGCGCCCAAGCCTGCCTCCATCCCGGCTGCACCGCTGGCACCAATCAAGCGCGATGTGGCTTTTGAGGAGATCCGAGGTGAAGTTGGCGGTTGCGAGGTCATCGCAAACTGGGCCAACACGCGCGAAAAGTCTGCCGTCTGGTTGGCAAGGCTGGATGCATCCAAGGCCGAGAACAAGCTTGCTGGCCTGTCGCTAAACGCAAACTGGACGCCTGAGGCTGTGAATTATCCAAGGCCATCCTATCCTGCCGACGCGGCCAAGAAACGACTCAGCGGTGGCTGCATGGTCCTGTTCGATCTTGGCACTGATGGCGTTCCGCAGAACATGCTCGCAGAATGCACCGATCCGGTCTTCGAATCTTCGGCGGCAGCACTGAAGGGCGCGACGTTCAAACCGCTTACCAATAAGGCAGGCAAGCCTGTCGACGTCAAAGGCATCACATATCCGATGGAATTCTGTATCGCCTAGCGCGGACTGGATGACGATGCTTGGAACTTTCTGATCCGCCGACGCGTCTAATAGCAGGCGCGTCGGCTGTCAGGAGGATTCTCGATCATGGCAAACCCCAAACCGGTCGGGAAATCCACTCCAATCATTGGGGGTGTACTGACATTTGCCCTGTTTGGCATCCACCGTCTGTTCGTCGGTCAGATATATTCCCGATCCGAGGCGGTGAGCCTTGTGGAGGCGCTGTCGGATTCGTCCCTCTATTTCGGATCGGCTATCGCCAGCGCGTCGGCCACGATCCTTGCCCTTATGCTCACCATGCTCGGGATGATGCACAACAGCAGTGCCGACATCGGCATCTGGTTGTTCAAGCGCGTGCGCATGATTGCCTGGTTCGCCACGATCAGCCTGTGCAGCGCTGTGGCGCTTTTGACATTCTCATCCATTCCAATCGGGGAATTCGAAGATATCCCGACGAACTGGTATGTGATGTCGTATTACGCCATTGCCACGCTGATGGCTGTGCTGGCGGGTTTGCTGGTGACGAGCATCCTGTTGATCCTCGGCGCGGTCCGGTATTTGGTGAATCGGCTGGCGCCTGAAGTCGACTAGTGAGTCCTAGCGATCGAACAGTTTCGAAACGCTTTCCTCGTTCGCGATACGGCGAATGGCTTCGCCCAATAGCGGGGAAATGGGCAGGATGCGGATAGATTCCGATTTGATCGCATCTTCGGACGGCTGAATCGAGTCGGTCATCACCAATTCGTCCAGCACCGATTTCTCGATCCTCTGAACGGCATTGTTTGAAAGCACGCCATGCGTGACATAGGCAGAAACCGATTTGGCACCATGCTCTTTCAGGGCGGCGGCGGCGTTTGCCAGCGTGCCCCCGGAATCACACATATCGTCCAGCATGATGCAGCGCTTGCCGGACACATCGCCGATAATGTTCATGACTTCTGACTTGCCAGCTTCGGGGCGGCGTTTGTCGACGATGGCAAGGTCGGCCTCCAGTCGTTTGGCCAGCGAGCGGGCGCGCACCACGCCGCCAACATCCGGAGAGACCACCATGAGATCCTTGTTCCCGTAGCGCTCCTTGATGTCATCGACCATGACGGGGCTGCCGAACAGGTTGTCTGTTGGAATATCGAAGAAGCCCTGGATCTGGCCGGCATGCAGATCGACGGTCAATACGCGGTCGGCGCCCGCGCTGCAGATCAGGTTTGCGACCAGCTTGGCGGAGATGGGCGTACGACCATCCGTTTTACGATCCTGCCGGGCATAGCCGAAATAGGGGATGACGGCGGTGATGCGACGGGCCGAGGCGCGCTTCAGCGCGTCCATGCAGATCAGCAATTGCATCAGATTGTCATTGGCGGGGTAGGACGTGGACTGGATCACGAAGACATCTTCGCCGCGGACATTCTCGTCGATGCGGACAAATATTTCCTGATCCGAGAAGGTCTTCACCTCAGACCGCGTCAGGCGCGTGTCAAGATAATCGGCGATGGCTTCCGCCAATGGCCGGTTTGCGTTGCAGGAAAGCAGTTTCATGATGGAGCGCCCGTGCTGCCCAATTGGTGTCGCTTTTGTAACATAGGGCGGCGAGTCGCAACCGGACTCTTACGACTTTTTCAGAAAATTACAGCGCAAGCATGATGACTGAGGCATTTCGGCCATAGTCTGGCTCGCCCCGCTGATTGCGCCGCCGGTTGGAAAAATAGGAGTCTTTCAGCGCGCATGTGTCCAGCCCGGTGTCGTGAACGCTGTGGATGCCGAGCCCATCCAGCCTTTGTCGACAATAGCCCGGCAGGTCGAACTGAAACCGGTCTCCCTTGCCAGGCAAGAACAAGGCCGCGTTATGGGGGGAGGCGTCCAGGAAAGTGTTTCGGAATTCGGGGCCGACTTCATAACTTGCCTGCTGGATCGTGGGACCAATGGCTGCGCGAATCCGGCCAGCTTCGGCGCCAAGTTCAATCATCGCCGCAACAGTGGTGTCGAGCACACCTCCGATGGCGCCTTTCCAGCCCGCATGCGCCGCACCAATCACGCCCGCTTCGGCATCGGCAAACAGAACCGGCGTGCAGTCGGCCGTCAGGATGCACAGGGCGATTCCCGGAATTTTCGTCGCCATCGCATCGGCCTCCGGGCGCACGCTCCACGGTTCGGTGACATGTGCCACATCGGCTGAATGAATCTGGTAGCAGGAGAGCAGCGCGCGCGCGGACATGGCGGTGCGGATTCGCTCGCGATTGGTCGCGACGGCGCCGGGCACATCCCCTGAGCCTTCCCCGGCATTCAAACTGGTATAGAGACCACCCGAAACACCGCCCTTTCGGCCAAAGAATCCATGGCGGATCTCCGGCAGGCCTGAAAGATTATCACTCGTTTCAAAGGGGGGCGTATCGGTCATTGCCCTAGCCGTGGTTTGCTGCGGCGCGCCTGTCAAGCGCGCCGCCGCGATACCATTCAGAAGTGATAGGCGGACTCACCATGAGTTGCTGAGTCGAGGCCATTCTCCTCATCCTCGGTAGAAACCCGCAAAGGAATGAACAGCTTGATGACGAACAGGATCGCTCCGGTCATGATGGCCGAATAAACGGCGACGACTGCTACACCGAGCAGTTGCACACCAAACTGCGCACCGGTGGACATCTCCAGTCCCGGCGCCAGCGGACCTGCGGCTGCGAGGAATGGGATCAACAAACTGCCGAGAATACCGCCAACGCCATGCACGGCGAACACGTCGAGGCTGTCATCGATCTTCAGACGTTGCCGGATCAGGCCAACGGCTGCGTAGCAGACGCCTGCGGCCAGGATGCCGATAATGATGGCACCGACCGGGCCGACGGATCCCGCCGCCGGGGTGATCGTCGCGAGGCCTGCGACCATGCCGGTTGCGATGCCGACGAGTGTGGGTTTGCGAAAGCTGACCCATTCGATCAGCATCCAGACAAGTGATGCTGTGGCGGCCGAGATGTGTGTGACCAACATGGCCTGCGCCGCGCCATCATTGGCACCGAGGGCCGAGCCAGCATTGAAGCCGAACCAACCGACCCAGAGCATGGCCGCGCCAAGCATCACGAATCCCGGACTGTGGGGCGGACGCATATCCTTCGGAAAATGGCTACGACGTCCCAGCATCAGTGCGAAGACGAGTGCGGAGATGCCGGCTGTCGTGTGCACCACGATACCCCCTGCGAAATCGATCACGCCTTGCTGGGCCAGCCAGCCTCCACCCCAGACCCAATGGGCAACAGGCGCGTAGCAGAGCACGAGCCAGAGCGCGGAAAAGATCAGCACAGCCGCAAAATTCACGCGCTCCACGAACGCGCCGACAATCAGCGCCGGGGTGATGATGGCAAAGGTCATCTGGAACATGAAGAACAAGGGTTCGGGAATGGTCTGCCCGTCGAGTGGCGCGCCGGTGACGTTTGCAAGCATGCTCTTCGCGAACCCGCCGAGATAGCCCGTCGCGCCCGGACCGAAAGCGATGGAATATCCACACACCAGCCAGACCAGACTGACCAGGCAAGCAATGGCAAAGCACTGCATGAAAATGGAAAGCAAATTCTTCGCTTGAACGAGGCCGCCATAGAACAGGGCAAGTCCCGGCAGGGTCATGAACAGGACCAGCGCCGTGGCGGTCAGGATCCAGGCTGTGTCTCCGGTATCGGCATGGGCGGGCAGGGCAAGTGCCCCGATGGCGGCCACAACTAAGCCTGCGCGTGCAGCGCCTTTTATTGATTTCAGCATTTCACTCCCCGTTTTTTCGTCATTTCTGACGAAGCTCGAACGGTTCGTCAATCAACGAGCACCTGTCTCGCAGGGACAGGGAGTGTGCAGATATCCACGCGCTTTGGAGGTGTAACCACAAAGGCATCATAGATGCTGTAATCGCGTTTGGAGGTCTTCAGGTCTTCCCATTCTGCGCCGGGCGTTGCCATGACTTCCCAGCGTGGGCGCAAACTTTCGGGCATGTCAGCTGCGAGCCCGACAGACAGGATCTCATTGGCGGAGAGGGCCTGCGCGCGCGCCGCAAATGCTTTTTCGGATGTGTCCGGATTCTGGAAGGATTCTATCTTGTCCTCCTGCACAGGCTCCACGCGTTCCAGTCGGTTGATATGGGCCATGCCCGAAATGACCCGGCCAAATATCGTATAGTTCCGATCAAGATACCGGCGCTGACCGATGGGAACAAAGAATTCGGTCGAGCCGGTCTCCGGCGGGGAATTGCGCGCCATGCCAAGGGCGCCGGGACAATGCAGTAACCATTCCTGTCCGCTCTCTCGGCCAACTGCGAAGCCATTCCGGTGGCCCACCTGACCGGCGAACAGGTCCTCATTGCCCAGGGGCACGAAGCCGTCTGCGTCCACGGCCCGCTCGGCTTCCAGCGGTAGCTCGGCCCAATCTTCCAGAAGGTGTTCGAATTCGAGTCCTGCCTGCGCCACATGGCCATCGATCACGCGATAGAAATATTCGCCATTATAGAGATTGCTCCGGATCGCCTCACGAAACTGTGCCACATGTTTGGGGGCTGCCTCAGGGGCGAGTTCGATCATGACATCCCCTGTCACCGTTTTCACGACCACAAGATTTTCAGGGGCCACCTCACGCCATGGCGCCACAGGGGCCGGAGCGTCTACCATCTCGGAGGCGGGGGCAGTGCTCGGATCGGGCGCTGTTTCGCAAGCGCCCAATAAGGAGATGCCGATGGCAACTGCCATGAGAGATATCCGCACCATCTTTGTGTCCTTCCCAAGAAATCATCCGCCTGCTAAGCGCCGCTCATGTATCAGATAAGTGCAAAAGGCGCGCGGGCGCCAGTTGAAACGGCGTGGGACGCGCTGGCCTGGGCCGATCCGTCGCCAGCGGGCGCGGTTGATGCCAAGGAGGACAGCCGGACCAGTTGGCGGCTCGATGCGTTCGCGGAAACGCTCGAAGACGCCGAAGCCTGCGTTGTCATTATCGAAGAAGCCGCGCCGGATCTTGTCGCGCGGATCGAACAGGTGATCGAGCAAGACTGGGTGACGCTGTCACTCGAAGGCTTGCCACCGGTCAAGGCCGGACCGTTCGTTGTGGCGGGCAGCCACGCCCTCGCGCGCCAGTCACCGGGAAAGATTTCCGTGCTGATCGAGGCCGGCCCTGCGTTTGGAACGGGCCATCACGGCACGACGCTAGGCTGCTTGCTGGCGCTGGATGATGTGCGCCGCCGCCGGTCCATCGGCAAGGTGCTTGACCTTGGCACGGGCTCCGGCGTTCTCGCGATTGCTGCCCTGAAGGCGGGGGCATCCTCGGCGATCGGTACGGATATCGATCTCGATAGCGTGCGTGTGGCGAATGAGAATGCCCGCAAGAATCATGTCAACGGCTTCACCGCCTTGCATGTCACCGGTGCGAACACGCCGCGCATTCGTCAGGGCGGGCCGTATGACACCGTGTTTGCGAACATCCTGATGCGGCCCCTGATCGGGCTCGCACCGGATATTGCGTCTCTCACGGCGCCGGGCGGCACAATTATCCTGTCAGGACTGTTGCACCACCAAGCGCCGCCAGTCCGGAACGCCTTTACGTCCCGCGGGCTCGACTTCCAGACACGTATTCGCGAAGACGGGTGGTCGACGCTGGTGTTCCGGAAGCCGGGTTAAGCCCTGCAGGATCAGTAAGCGGCGCGGCGCGCCCAGCGCGCAGAACGGCGTGCCAGGATTTGCGGACGCTGGCTTTCGGCGCTCTGCAGCGCGTTCACGAAGGCTGGCTCAGCCATCTCGTTGACCATCAGCGAACGGCCCTGGCCGTTGAGGATTGCCATTTCTGGCGCAGTAATTGTGTTTTGACGTCTCATAGTGCGTCCCTCTTTTTGTATTGTGCGGCGCACAATTTTTTGTGTGGGCGCTATGTAGCGTAAAAACATAAACAAAAAAGCATAGAAAAGCGGAAATTTGCATGTATAAATGCATAGCTACGATGCGGCTTTCTATGGTCAAAACCACGCTTTCGCACTAAGTAGGGGACATGAGACAGACATTTGATATCAAGGGCGGTCCGCAGGACGGCCGGGCGCATCTGCCCCTCGTTCGCGAACAGCTTTCCACGCAGGGCCTCGACGGCCTTTATGTTCCGCATGATGATGAATACCAGAACGAATACCTGCCTGACGCCAATGAGCGCCTGGCTTGGGTGAGTGGGTTTACCGGTTCGTTCGGTTCTGCATTCGTCTTCACAGACCGCGCGGTGATCTTCGCCGATGGCCGCTACACGCTACAGGTCGCTGACCAGACCGACCCGGATCTCTGGGAAGTTCAGGCTGTGCCGGAGCCCGGCCCGTTCGGCTGGCTCAAATCGCAGGACATGACCGGCAAGCGCATCGGCTATGACCCGAAACTGATGAGCCCGAACGATGTCGCGGCCATGGGCACGGCCGCCAAGGCGGCTGGCGCTGAACTGGTCAGCGTCGCGAACAATCCTATCGACCTCGCCTGGGCCGACCGGCCAGACCAGCCCGCCGCGCTCGTCGTGCCGCATGAGGTAAAATTTGCAGGCGTCGCGCATGACGAAAAGCGTGTGCAGATTGGCCACGATCTCAAAGCCGAAAAGCTCGACGCGGCTGTGATCACGTCGCCGGCGTCCATCGCCTGGGCTTTCAACATTCGCGGCGGTGATGTCAGCTGCACGCCGCTGCCGCTCGGCCGCGCCATTCTGTTCGCAGACGGGTCAGCTGACCTCTTCCTTGATGAAGTGAAAGTGTCCGACGCGCTCCGACAGCATCTCGGCAACAGTGTCACGTTGCGCCCGTTGGCCGATCTCGAAAAGGGCCTTTCAGACCTGAAAGGCAAGACGGTCAGCGTTGATCCGGATGTGGCCTCAGCCTGGTTCTTTGACCAGCTCGAACAGGCTGGTGCAACGCCTGTACGCCAACGCGACCCGGTCGCTCTGCCCAAGGCTTGCAAGAATGACGCGGAACTCGCAGGCTCGGCCGCCGCCCATCTTCGTGATGGCGTGGCCCTGACGCGCTTCCTGCACTGGCTTAATACGGACGCGCAGAGCGGCGAGATCACCGAGATCGACGCCGCCATCAAGCTGGAGGAATTCCGCGAAAACCTTGGCGGCCTGAACGATTTGTCTTTCCCGACAATTTCCGGTGCCGGCCCGAATGGCGCGCTGCCGCATTACCGCGTTTCGACAGCCTCGAACCGAAAGCTGGAACGTGGCAGCCTCTATCTTGTCGACAGTGGCGGCCAGTATCTGGACGGCACGACAGACGTGACGCGTACGGTTCCCATCGGTGATCCGAGCGCGGACATGCGGCGTCACTACACGCTGGTCCTGAAGGGGCATATCTCGCTGGCTATGGTGCGCTTTCCGAAAGGCACGACCGGAACCCATCTCGACATTCTCGCGCGCCATGCGCTCTGGCAGGCCGGGCTCGACTACCAGCACGGCACCGGCCATGGGGTCGGCGTCTATCTCGGCGTCCATGAAGGCCCGCAGCGCATTGCCAAGGCGTGGAATTCCGTGCCGCTGGAAACCGGCATGATCGTCTCGAATGAGCCGGGCTATTACCGCGCCGGACAGTACGGCATCCGGATCGAGAACCTTCAATATGTCACGCCACCGGCGGCCATCGAAGGTGGCGAACTCGACATGTATGGCTTTGAATGCCTGACCTTTGCGCCCCTCGCGCGGGACCTGATCGATCTGGCTCATCTGACCAAGGATGAGCGGGACTGGGTCGATGCCTATCACGCGCAAGTCTACGAATTGCTGGCCGACCGTCTGGACGGGCCGGTAAAGGACTGGTTGCGCGCGGCCTGCATGCCGCTTTAGGCAGCCTATGAAAATCGGGCTTGTTCCTGTTTTGTTCTAGTGATAAATCATGGGCAGTAGACTCTTTGGAGACTGGCCATGATCCTTTCATTGTCGATACGTGATTTCGTCCTGATTGACCGCCTGGACATCGAACCGGGCGCCGGGTTTACGGCGCTGACCGGGGAAACCGGGGCGGGCAAGTCCATCATTCTCGATGCCCTGTCGCTTGCGATGGGGCACGGGTCCGACCGTGGGATGATCCGGGCGGGGCAGGACCAGTCGAGTGTGGCGGTTGAGTTTTCGCCCCCAGTCAGCCATCCAGTCTGGTCTGCACTGGCCGAAGCAGGCATTGACGCTTCGCCGGACGAGACCCTGATCATGAAACGCGTGATCCGCCGCAACGGCCCCGCGCGTGCCTTTCTCAATGACCTGCCGGTCAGCGCGGCGCTCCTGTCGGAGATCGGGGACCTCTTGGTCGAGATTCACGGCCAGCACGCGGCCTCCACCCTGCTGAAGCCATCATCTCACCGCCGTTTGCTCGACCAGTTTGCAGGCAATGAAAAGCTTTTGGACATGTGCGCGGCCACTCATGCTGCGATGGCGGAGGCCAGCGCCCGGCGTCAGGAACTTGAAGACGCGCATGCCGAAGCCATCGAACATCGCGAATGGCTGGCCGAGGCTGTGGCCGAGCTCTCCAGCTTGAATCCGCAGGAAGGCGAAGCCGCCATCCTGACAGAGCGTCGGACCCTGTTGATGCAGTCGGAACGCGTCACCGAGGCCGTGCGTGAAGCCGAAAATGTGTTGGAAAAGTCCGGCGTGGAAGATGCCTTGTCCAAGGCGGCGCGTGCCACCGAACGGATTTGCCGCTTGCCGGGATTTGAATCCTCTCAGGACACGCTGCCGGTTGCCGCACGTGCCGCCGCCGAAGCAGTCGAGCGGGCCTTGATTGAAGCGCGCGAAGCAGCAGGCGCGATCAGCCAGCTCGAACGGCTTGTCGATCATGATTCTGCTGAACTGGACGGCGCCGAGGCGCGGCTGTTCGCCTTGCGGGCAGCGGGCCGGAAGCATGGCTGCGATCCCGATCTCCTGCCAGACATGCTCACTTCATTGAGTGATCGGCTCGACCTGGTTGAAGCGGGCGAAGACGCGCTGATTGCTGCCCGCAAGGCTGAAGCATCTGCCCGGGCCGACTGGCATCAGGCGGCGGGCAAACTGAGCGCCGCCCGGCAGGCGGCCGCGTCGCAATTGGAAAAAGCCATCGCGCGCGAGCTGAAGCCGCTGAAACTCGGCCGCTCGGTGATCCGGGTTGCGATCACGCCGCTGGCAGAGGGGGAGGGCGGCCCGAACGGAATCGACTGGGTCGAATTTGATGCCGAGACCAATCCGGGCGCGGGCTTTGGCCCGCTTCGAAAGATTGCGTCCGGCGGCGAACTTGCCCGCGTCTCGCTCGCCCTGAAATGCGCCCTCGCCGAAGCAGGCTCTGCGCTGACGCTGATCTTTGACGAGGCGGATCAGGGCGTCGGCGGTGCGGTGGCGGCGGCCATTGGCGAACGCCTGATCTCGCTGGGTCAGACCCGGCAGGTCTTCGCCATCACGCACAGCCCGCAAGTGGCCGCGTCCGCTTCAGCCCAGTGGCTTGTGGAGAAGGAGCAGGATGGGGCTGGCGGCTCACGCATACGCGGGCTAGATGACAGCAGCAGGCAGGAAGAAATTGCCCGAATGCTGTCAGGCGCCGAAGTTACCGCTGAGGCCCGCGCAGCCGCCGGGAGGTTGTTGGAGGGTGCATGAGCGAGGCAACACCGGTCGAGAATCTGACGCCGGACGAGGCGGCCGCTGAACTCGCGCGCCTTGCGGCCCTCATCGCCGAAGCCGATGCGGCCTATTATCAGGAAGACGCGCCGGTCCTGACCGACGCCGAATATGATGCGGCTCGCCAACGCAACCTCGCCATCGAAGCCCGCTTCCCAGAGCTGAAACGTGAAGACAGCCCGTCCGACCGTGTGGGCGCGGTCGCGCAAGACGGCTTTGCCAAGGCAACCCATGCCGCGCCCATGCTGTCGCTGGACAATGCGTTTTCAGACGAAGACGTCACCGAGTTTGCCGGGCGCATCCGGCGCTTCCTCGGACTGGACGAGTCCGAGACACTGGAACTCACCGCCGAGCCGAAAATTGACGGTCTGTCGCTCAGCCTGACCTATGAAAAGGGCAAATTGAAACGTGCTGCAACACGCGGAAACGGGCTGGTCGGCGAAGACGTCACCGCGAACGCGCTGACACTGAATGACATCCCGACGAAATTGGCTGGCAAGGATTGGCCCGATTTCATCGAGATCCGCGGCGAAGTCTATATGAGCCATGCCGACTTTGCGGCTCTCAATGCGCGCGAAGACCAGGCGGGCCGCAAGACTTTTGCCAATCCGCGCAACGCAGCCGCCGGCAGCCTGCGCCAACTTGATACCGAGATCACCAAATCCCGGCCGCTGAATTTCTTTGCCTATGCCTGGGCGGCTGAAAGTGCGCCCTTCGCGGAAACGCAAAGTGAAGCGGTCGCCAAGTTTGCAGAATGGGGATTTCATACCAATCCCCTGATGGCCACCGCTGCAACCGTGGGCGACCTGATCGCAACCTACCGCAACATCGAGCAGCAGCGTGCCACGCTCGGCTACGATATCGACGGTGTGGTCTACAAGGTGAACCGGCTGGACTGGCAACAGCGCCTAGGCTTTGTCAGCCGCGCGCCGCGCTGGGCCATCGCTCATAAATTCCCGGCCGAGAAAGCCACCACGACGCTGGAAGAGATTGACATCCAGGTCGGCCGCACTGGCTCCCTCACGCCGGTTGCGCGCCTCACGCCCGTTACGGTTGGCGGCGTTGTGGTCTCGAATGCGACGCTCCACAATGAGGATGAAATCGCCCGGCTTGGTGTGAAACCGGGTGACTCGGTCGAGATCCAGCGGGCAGGGGACGTCATTCCGCAAGTCCTGCGCGTGGTGCAGGATGGCGGCGGCAAGGTCTGGCATATGCCGGACACGTGCCCGGTCTGTGGATCGGCCGCTGTGCGCGAGATCGACGACAAGGGCGAGGCCGATGTGCGCCGTCGCTGCACGGGCGGGCTCGTCTGTCCGGCGCAGGCAGTCGAGCGACTGAAGCATTTCGTCTCCCGCAAGGCGCTCGACATTGATGGCATCGGCGCGAAACAGGTCCAGCTCTTTCAGGAGAAGGGCGTGGTGAAAGCACCGCAGGACATTTTCCGATTGGCCGCGCGCATTGAGGCGGAAGGCCTGCCGCCACTTGAAGAATGGGAAGGCTTCGGAAAAGCCTCAGCGAAGAAATTGTTTGACGCGATCGATGCGCGCCGGACTGTGCCATTCGCGCGCTTTCTCAACGGGCTCGGCATCCGCCATGTCGGCCAGACCACGTCCCAGCTCTATGCCCGGCATTTTCTGAATTGGGCGCCTTTCTGGGAAACGGTCGTGCGCGCAGCCGAAGGCGGACAGGAATCCGAATCCTTTGCAGAACTCACTGGCATTGATGGCGTCGGCAAGGCGGCGGCGGGCGCGCTCGTCGATTTCGAGGCGGAGCCCCACAATCGCGACATGCTGAGCGCGTTGCTTGAAGAAATCAGCGTCGAAGCCGAAGAAGCTGCCTCATCGGACAGCCCTGTCGCCGGCAAGACGATTGTCTTCACGGGCACACTGGAGCGGGTGACGCGCGACGAAGCCAAGGCGCGAGCCAATGCGCTGGGTGCAAAAGTGTCGGGGTCTGTTTCGGCGAAGACGGACATCCTCGTCGCCGGTCCGGGCGCGGGCTCAAAGCTGAAAAAAGCCGAAAGCCTCGGCGTTCAGACGCTGACGGAAGACGAATGGTTTGAACTGATCGGCGGTTGATCCGCCGGGCGGTTATTTGCCGCCGGGAATAATCCGCTGCAACAGGGTGCGGCGGGTCTCGGCGTCCAGCGCTTCAGGGTCCAGCCCTTCATTGGTCAGCAAGCGATAGCTCATCTTGTACCAATCGCTATTGGGATAATTGTAGCCAAGCGTCGATCCGACCGCGAGCGCCTGATCCCGCAGGCCAAGCGTCAGATAGGCTTCGACCAGACGGTGCAATGCCTCGGGGGCGTGAGAGGTCGTGTCATAGGTCTTCACGACCGTGCGGAAGCGATTGACCGCAGACAGGGTCTGATTGTTGCGCAAATACCAGCGGCCAACCGTCATTTCCTTGCCAGCCAGCTGGTCGCGAACCATGTCGAGCTTCACGCTGGCATCACGGGCATACTGGCTGTCTGGGAATCGGCGGACCACGTCCACCAAGGCATCACGCGCGCGTTCCGTTGTTGCCTGATCTCGACCGACATCCGTGATCTGGTCGAAGTAGCTCGCCGCAATCAGGTAATACGCATACTCGGCCTCGGAGCCGCCAGGATGAAGCGCAAGATAGCGCTGGGCGCCACTGATCGCTTCGTCATAATTGCGGGATTGATAATGGGCGAAAGCCGTCATGACCATCGAGCGGCGGGCCCATTCAGAATAAGGGTGCTGGCGCTCGACTTCGTTGAACAGCAGGACCGCCTGATCAAAGTCGCGTTTGTCGAGTTCGCTAGCCGCCTGATTGTAGAGCGCCTCCACGGGGCGTTCGACATAGGCCAGTTCTTGACGGCGCTTGTCGCGCGACTGGCACGCCGTCAGCGTGAGGGCTGCAGTGGCAATGAGGAGGATCGGGAACTTGGAGGACAGTCGCATGGCAGGGCAGGCGCTTTCTGCTGTGATGATCTGGCTACCTGCTTAGCGCGAACCAGCGGGGTTTTCCAAGCAGGTTTCTCAGGGATCGGCGGGGCAACGCCTCAGACGGCGGCCGACCGGCGCGTGTCTATGCGGGTTGCGTCTGCCGTATCGGTTTCCCAGCACCAGGCTGAAGGCGTATCGAGCAGCTTGCGGACCAACAGATTGTTGATCGAGTGACCGGGTTGAACCGCTTCATAAATCCCGGCAATCGGTGCACCCGCCAGCATCATGTCGCCAACGGCATCAAGCATCTTGTGACGCACGAATTCGTCCTCTGAGCGCAAGCCCTCAGGATTCATGACTTCACCATTGTCCACAACGACCGCATTTTCCAGCGACCCGCCCCGGGCAAGGCCCATCGAGCGCAGCATATCCACATCGCGCGCAAAACCGTAGGTGCGGGCAAAGGCCAGGTCGCGGGCAAACATGCCTGGCGCGAGTTTAAGCGCCATCTCCTGCACGCCGATCAACGAGTCGTCATATTCAATGCGCGCATTGAGCGTCAGAAACTTGTCGTCGGAAGGCGACAGGCGTGCCCGCTTCGGGCCGTCTTCAATCTCGATCGCTTCCAGGATGCGAATGCGGCGTCGCGGCGCGGACTGGCGTTGCAGGCCAGCCTGCATCAACAGTTCGCAATAAACTGCCGAGGAGCCGTCCATGATCGGCACTTCCGGCCCGTCGATTTCGATGAGGAGATTGTCGATGCCCATGCCCGCGAGTGCGGCCATCAAATGCTCGACCACTGCCACAGAGACGCCATCATCATTGGTCAGCGTGGTGCCGAGTTGGGTGTCGGAGACGTATTCGGCATCGGCCTGAATGGCGGTATCGCCGCTTTTCACGTCGGTCCGGCGGAAAACGACACCTGTGCCAGCAGGGGCAGGCTTCAGGACGAGCTTCGCCTTCTTGCCGCTATGCACACCGACACCTGCACATACTGCAGGCCGCGCGATCGTTTGTTGAAATTCTACACTACCGGACAACACACCAACCTCCAGTTTCGGAGCTTAGTTTGGGGTGTATGTCTCCAGGATACAAAACACGGGTTGTTTCGGCGTATTACAAAGCGGGCGAAGACACCCGCCTCCGCCCTGTAATCATTGGTGATTTATTGTAACAATTCGCGGTCGCTGAGACTGCAATCGAATGCGAAATCAGTGATTGGCAGACCGGCGCAGGAAGGCCGGTATTTCGAGGTCTGCATCATCGAACGGGGCGGGTTCGGGGTGATCGTCCGGAGAGGACACGATTTGCGAGCCGGATTCGGCAGACGGAGCGTGATCATTCTCGCCCTGAGCGCCGCGGCGCCAGCCGAAAAGGTTCGAGAAGCCGGACGGACTCGGGCGGCCGTCTTCCTCGGCCGGAGCTTCGGTCTGCTTGCTGAAAACGGCGTCGGCCTGGATCTGGTCTTCGCCTTCACTGCCTTCAAAATGTTCTGCGGGCAGGGACTGTCCCGTGAAGTCGTCCCGCGGATCGACATCGCCTGAACGGAGCGGGGAGGCATGATGCAGGATCACTTTCGGGCGATCGTCTTCTTCTGCAGCCACTTCCACTTCGGTCTCCGATTCAACTTCGGCGACGGGCTCCACATGCTCTTCCTCAATCGGCTCTGCGATGGGCTGGCGCACAGTCTCTGCGACCGGTGCATCCTGCTTCAGAGATGGCATCACGGCATCGACGCCTGCGGCGACGACGGAGACGCGGATCTTGCCTTCAAGTTCGGTATCGAAGGCAGACCCCAGAATGATATTTGCATCCGGGTCGACCTCGCGGCGCACCTCATTGGCGGCCTCGTCGAGTTCAAACAGCGTCATGTCATAGCCGCCGGTAATATTGATCAGCACGCCCTTGGCGCCGCGCATCGAAATATCGTCGAGCAGCGGGTTGTCGATGGCCAGCTTGGCAGCTTCGAGAGCGCGGTTTTCGCCTTCGGCTTCGCCCATGCCCATCATGGCTGCGCCCATGCCGCGCATGATCGAGCTGACGTCGGCGAAATCGAGATTGATCAGGCCGGGCATGACCATCAGATCGGTAATGCCTCGGACACCGGAATACAGCACATCATCTGCCATGCGGAAGGCTTCGGCGAAGGTCGTACGGTCATTCGCGATGCGGAAAAGGTTCTGGTTCGGCACGACGATCATCGTGTCGACGTATTTCTGGATGCCAGCGAGGCCTTCTTCCGCAAAGGTCATGCGGCGCGTGCCTTCAAAACTGAACGGCTTGGTGACCACGGCGACGGTCAGAATGTTCATTTCCTGCGCGGCCCGCGCAATCACCGGGGCTGCGCCGGTTCCGGTTCCGCCGCCCATGCCAGCGGCGATGAAGACCATGTGGGCGCCTTCGAGGCGCTCGCGGATCTCATCCATGGATTCTTCGGCGGCTTTCGCGCCAATGTCCGGGCGGGCGCCTGCGCCAAGGCCAGAGGTCGTTTCCGGGCCGAGCTGGATGCGGTTTTCCGTTTTGGAACGGGAAAGGGCCTGAGCGTCAGTGTTGGCAACGATAAACTCGACACCTTGCAGGTTTGCCTCGATCATGTTGTCGACGGCATTGCCTCCGGCACCGCCAACACCAAAGACCAGGATCCTGGGCTTGAGTTCATGTGTCATTCGTCGTCCTCACCTTACCGCCATAAGCCCCATGCTGAAGCGCTAAAATGACGCGTTGCAGCTAAGAAGCGGTTAAGTGATTCGCGATTGGCATCAGAAATTTTCTTTCAACCAATGGAACGCCTTGTTCACGGCTCCGCTTCGGGCTTCTGCTCCGTATTCCTTTGACGCAATGCCAGCCCGTACTGCGTCTGCGAACCCCAACTCGGGATACAGTAGCAGACCTGAAGCTGTAGAAAAAGCTGGTGTTCCCAGTGTTTCGCCAAGGAACTCAGCATTTGTCGGACGGCCGAGCCGCACCTGCGCTTCAAGGATGCGCGTGGCGACGTCGCGAACGCCCGGCAACTGGCTCGCGCCGCCGGTCAGCACCACGCGGCGCGGCAGTACTTTGCGTACACCACTGCCTTGCAGGGTTTGCTGAACATATTCGAAGATTTCCTCGACGCGCGGCGCGATGATTTCAGCGAGCTTGCCCCGTTCCATCCGGGTGGCTTGCAGACGGCCATCATCACCCAGGCGAGGGGCCTCAATCCGTTCTGCCAGGCCCGGGCCTTCGAGGTTGGCGGTGCCATAGACACTTTTGAGGCGCTCGGCGGCGGCGAATGTCGTGCCGATGCCCTGCGCGATATCGGAGGTCACATGTGTGCCACCAGCTGGTATAAGGCCAAGCCATGCGGGCGAGCCGTTCAGATAGACCGAGACCGCCGTAACGCCGGCGCCCATGTCGATACAGATGGCACCATTCTCGATTTCGTCGTCGATCAGCGTGCCTGCACCGCTGGCAATGGAGGAGGGGATCAGGGCATCGACGCTGAGATGCGCGCGGCCGACGCATTCCACCAGATTCCGGACGATGGACTTGGGCGCGGTGACCACAGACAGCATCAGGCCGAGTGTGTCTGCGTACATCCCGGCGGGCTCACGCACGCCTTCCTGCGCATCCACGCGATAGGCAACCGGCCAGGCGGCAAGCACATCGGAGCCCTTGGTTGAGATCTGCGCCATGGCCTGAGCCTGAACCCGGCGGATGTCCTTGGGGGTCACCTCGCGGGCGCCGATCTCGGTGGTCGCGGTGACCAGTTGGCAATTCAGTTTCGGCCCAGTTATGCCCAGCATGACCTGATTGATCTGCTCGCCCGCTTCGCGCTCGGCATCTTCGACGGCCAGACGGATCGAGCGCTCGAGACCCTGCATGTCGGTAATCGTGCCGCCACTGAAACCGCGAGATTGTTGGCGCCCTGCGCCAAGGATCTGGAAATTGCGGGGGCCGGTGCCGTCATTTCGGCCTATCAGGCACGTGATTTTCGAACAACCGATGTCCAGCGCCGCAACGGGGCTGGACGTGCGCGACCCCACAAGAGGCTTACGCCGGGCCTGAACGTTTGCCATCAGCTCCGGGCCGCCTCTTTGCGTGCTGTGAAGTCAGGATCGTTCACCGGGTCCAGATAGACCCGGCCTTTATTGCGCAGGTCGATGGTCTCTAGCGGGCGCTGCATCAGCGCTGTGCGCACCTGCAGGGTCGACAGGCTGTCCAGCGCAGCCACCATCTGGTGATCTTCCGGCATGCGGACCGTTGCGCCGGAGACAAGACGCATGTCCCAGCGGCGATCATTGATGCGGGTAGCGATCGCGATGCGCGGCGCGACGTCCGGCTCAGCTTTGAGGGCAGTTACGAGGGCCGGGGCGGCCTTGGCGGCGCCGCGACCCGCCAGACGGATGAGGTCCTTGTGGTCATCGGCGCGGGCGTCCGGAATGACGCGACCCAGACCGTCAACGACGGTCCATGCTTTGCCGTCATGCCACAGCGCAACCGGCTCGGCGGCGTCCGCGATGATTACGACCTGGTCGGGCCAGAGTCGATGGACGCGCACATTCAGCACCTTGTGGGTGCCTTCGACCCGGCGACGGATGACATGCGGGTCTGCGCGAAACATGTTCTCGCCGGGCTCGATCATGGCGGCGGCGCGAATATCCTGTGCGAGGGCCGGATCCTGTTCCAGCCCGATGATGGACACGTCATTGACGGAAATGCCGACCGTGCGCGCCGTGTCGTCCATGAAGCTGGCAAAGCGGTTCTCGACCTGGGATATCGAGCCGCCCATCCAGGCAGCGGTTGCCACGACAATCGCCACAAGCATGACAAAACCAAAGACGACAGACGAAACGCGAACCTCTTCACCCGTCACTTCATCTACGATGACAGCAGGGCGGCGGCTCGCCTTCTTCTTGGACTTTGGCACAGTCTGATTGCGGGTTACCTTTGGCATGAAGCATCCTCGATCATCCAGGCGACCAGCTGTTCGAAGGACATACCAACGAAAGCGGCCTGTTCGGGGACAAGCGAGGTGGGCGTCATGCCGGGTTGTGTATTTGTTTCCAGGATCACGAGCCGGTCTCTCTTGTCGTCATAGCGAAAGTCGGACCGCGTCGCGCCCCGGCAACCGAGCGCCTGGTGTGCCTTGAGCGCAAATTCCATTGCGGCTTGGGTCACAGGGGCAGGCAGGTCTGCCGGGATCACATGCTGCGATCCACCAGCTTCATATTTTGCATCAAAATCGTAATAGTCTCTTAAGGTCGTGATCTCTGTGACAGCCAGTGCTCGGTCGCCCAGCACGGCCACGGTCAACTCACGGCCGGGGATGAATTCCTCGGCCATCAGATGGTCGCCATAATGCCAGTTCGGCCCGGTCAGCTCCTTGGCCGGCCCATTGGCACCCTCGCGCACGATCAGCACGCCAAAACTCGATCCTTCCGCGACCGGCTTGATCACATAAGGGGGCTTGAGGGGATGCGCGGCAGCCGCTTCTGCGCGGGTCACCTGCTTGTCTTCCGCAATCGGAATGCCAGCTTGCCGGAAGACCGCTTTCGACTTCAGCTTGTCCATGGCGAGCGCCGAGGACAATACACCCGAATGGGAATAGGGCAGGCCCAGCACTTCCAGTACGCCCTGCACACACCCATCCTCGCCCCAAGGTCCGTGCAGGCCATTCAGCACCGCGTCCGGTTTCGCATCGGTCAGTTGCGCAGCGAGGTCACGACCGGCATCAATTTCAACAACATCATACCCGGCCGTGCGCGCCGCACTTGCCATCTGCTTGCCCGAGGTGAGCGACACGTCCCGCTCGGACGACCAGCCTCCATAGATCACGGCAACACGTTTCATGAGATTTTCCTGCAAGCTGGCGTTCTGACTATACATCGCGTCTGCAGGGTTAAAGCGGCCTTAGCGTGGCAGCTACAAAACCTTTTCTCGGCAGGATGACAAAAAATATAGGTTTGGGCCTGTTGCTATATTTAGACTACGTATGTAGTCAATATCGATATTCGAGATAGACGCGGTGGTGAGACACCGGATTTTTTTCCAGACATCTGCGGGGAGGATACGCAGCGTGATCCCTTTCACACGGCTTGCCGCCAGTGCATGCTTCAGCTTGGCCACATCATTCATCGCCCTGTCGGCTGTGGCGGATATGGCACCGGAAACCACACCCGGTGCAACCATCTACACGATGGACGATTTCAGTCAGTATGCACCGCGCACGGCGCTCGAAATGGTTTCGCGCATTCCGGGATTTTCGATCCAGGGCGATGATGACGGCTCTCGCGGATTTGGTCAGGCCAGTGGGAATGTGCTGATCAATGGTCAGCGCGTATCTGGAAAGTCCAATGGGGCGACCGAGTCGCTGGACCGGATATCCGCCTCCAGCGTTGTGCGGCTCGAACTGGTCGATGCGTCAGCCTTTGAAATTGCCGGCCTGTCCGGGCATGTCGTGAATGTCATCACCAATGGAGATGGGGCGGTCTCAGGCACTTGGCGCTGGCGTGCCCGGTTCCGCGACAACCTCCCGCCGTTCTACAACGGCCTCAATCTCACACTATCCGGCGGGCAGGGGGATATCAGCTGGTCATTCAAGGCCGAGAGCAGCCCGGAGCGCGGCGCCTCCAACGGTCCTGAATTTGTCACCGACGGCGTCGGCAACCTGATACAGCGCCGTGAGGAAGACTTCACCTATGCCGCCGAATATGTCTCCGTATCCGGATCGGTTGGTTGGACGCCAGCCTCGGGGGCTATCGGAAATCTCAACGCAAAGACCACACTGTTCCAGCCAGACAGGAAAGAAACCTCGAAACTCTTTCCGGTTAACGGGCCAGAGGGGCGGCGCCTGTATGAGGGCGCTGAGGATGAAGTATTCGTGGAAGTCGGTGGCGATTATGAATTTGGCTTTGGGCCGGGCCGGCTAAAGGCAATCGGCCTGGTTCGCCGAGAGGACAGCCCCATCATTGACCGCGTATTCCGCGGTAATGTTGATGGGACGGATATTTCCGAAAGCCTGTTCACGCGCGATATTGAAGAGGGCGAATATATTCTCCGGACGGAGTATGGTTTTGCATTTGAGAATGGAAACGACTGGCAATTCGCGCTGGAAGGAGCCTTCAACTATCTGGACCAGCAATCTTCTCTTGCCAGTTCCGAAGGTGGCGGTCCGCTGGAGCTGCAGACTCTGCCGAACGCGAATTCACGGGTTGAGGAACAGCGCGGAGAAGTCTCCGTGACGCATGGTCGTCGGCTTTCCCCCTCAGTGACCGGGCAAGTTTCCATAGGCGCCGAAATATCGGAACTTTCCCAGTCCGGCGATGCGTCCAATGTGCGGACCTTCACCCGCCCCAAAGGCTTCGCCAGCCTGTCCTGGCAGGTGGATCCGTCATTGAAACTAGTCACTCGCCTTGAGCGGGAAGTGGGACAGCTGGACTTTTTCGATTTCGTCTCATCGGTCAATCTGAGTGCCGGGAATGGCGAGAATGGTAATCCCGAAATCGTTCCGGAGCAGAGCTGGCGACTGAGCGCCCAGGCCGAGAAGAATTATGGCGGCTGGGGCGCCGCGACGCTCGAAGTCTTCTATTCCGATATCGAGGACATTGTTGACCGTGTACCCATCGGGACGGGCGACGGTCCCGGAAACCTCGACTCGGCCTGGCGGGTCGGAGCGGAGTGGGACGCCACGTTGAAATTAGACAAAGTCGGTTTTGCCGGCGCGGAATTGTCCTTTGAAGGCGAGTATTTCGAGTCGGAAGTGAGCGACCCGCTCACCGGAGAGGTGAGGCCGATCAATGACAGTTCGAAATACTGGATGCTCGCCGAGATGCGCCAGGATGTTCCGAGAACGGATTGGTCCTGGGGTGTCGGGTTCGAGCGCTGGGAACGCAATCCGTATTATCGCCTGTCCGAGACAGGGCAGGAAGGGGCGCGCCCAGGATTTGGGTTCGCCTATGTCGAGCACAAGGATCTTTGGGGCATGACCGGTCAGGCCATGATCGGGAACGTCGCGAACCAGAATGACACGTTCCGCCGGCAATTGTACGACACCAATCGCCTTGGCAATGTCGTGCGCGTTGAAGACCGCGCGCGCGATTTCGGCCCGATCTTCACAGTCCAGCTGGAAGGCAAGTTCTAGGTTCGCGGTGCCCGATCAGGGGAGGGGAGGCTTGATGCGGCCGATGCGGCGCACTTCCCAGCGCAGCTTTACGCCCTGAGAGTCCCATACTTGCGCGCGAACAAGCTCGCCCAGCGCTTCGAGGTCTGCGGCTGTGGCATCGCCGGTATTGATCAGGAAGTTGCAGTGCTTTGGCGAAACCTGTGCGCCGCCGACCTTCAGGCCGCGGCAGCCCGCAGCGTCAATCAGTTTCCATGCGGACCGCTGGTTTGGCGTGCCGGGCGGGTCGGGGTTCGCAAACGTGGATCCGGATGTCTTGTCCTTGATCGGCTGCGTCTCGGCCCGGCGGGCCTGTAGGGCTTCGATTTCTGCAAGGATCGTGTCTGGTGCGCCTGTGCCGCTGCCTTCCAGGGTCAGCTTGGTGACGATCAGGTCAGTGGGCAGGTCGCTGTGTCGATAGGAAAACTGCGCTTCCGGCAGATTGCTGGCCCGGCCCGGCCCGCGATAGGCGATATGGGTGCCATCGCGCAGGTAGCCTTCAAGGCCGACCAGCACGTCCCGCAATTCCTGACCATAGCACCCGGCATTGGTGCGGGTCGCCCCGCCGAGCGATCCCGGAATGCCGGACAGGAATTCCAGCCCCCTGATGCCGTGCCGGGCGGCAGTCTTGGCGACGGACAGGTCCAGTGCACCCGGCCGCGCTGTTAGGGTCAAATCGTCCCCGGCTTCCACACTCCCCCAGTATTTTCCCATCAGGCGGATGACCACGCCCTCGATGCCGCCATCGCGCACGATCACATTCGAGCCAACGCCGAGTACGGTCACCGGAATGGCCGGGTCGAGCGTCTTCAGGAAGCCGGCAAGGTCGGCTTCGTCTTCGGGCAGGAACAGCCAGTCGGCCGGCCCGCCCACCCGGAACCAGGTATAGGGCGCGAGGTTCGCGTCCTTCAGCAGCTTGCCGCGAACAGGGGGAAGTGTCGTCATCATAGGGCCTAGGCGTTCGGGCACTTCCCCCTCCATGTCAAGCAGCGGGGGCGGAGGTCCGCTCACCATACCAGTCAATGTTGCGGGTCATGTACATGGTCAGTGCGATGGCCGCGAAACTTGCCAGAGCGCCCGCCAGCAAGGCATGGCTCTCGGCCCGCATCAGCACATAGATCAGCGTGTAGATGCCGGACAGGATGGCCAGCGCGCGCAGGCCATAGAGCCGTGAGCGGAATACGCTGGCCGCATAGGCGGCGGTCAGCAGCACGGTCATGCTTGCGGCGATCAGGAAGGCTCCGTCA
Source organism: Hyphomonas sp. KY3 (assembly GCF_017309975.1). Taxonomy (NCBI): domain Bacteria; kingdom Pseudomonadati; phylum Pseudomonadota; class Alphaproteobacteria; order Hyphomonadales; family Hyphomonadaceae; genus Hyphomonas; species Hyphomonas sp. KY3. Next base: position 3,157,760 of record NZ_CP022271.1, on the reverse strand, counting down.
AAGCCGATACGCTCCGACATGGCGAGCAGCAGGATGTAGAAGATCGTCTGTGCCAGTCCGACCAGGACATATTGCGCGGGGTGGGCGCGTGCGGCGCTGGTCACTTCGAACAGGAAGTAGGCGAGGAAAACGAAGCCGACAAACATGACGGCATATTTCAACGCGCGCTCGACGCTCTGATAGGGATTGCCTTCCTTCATGAACCGGACAGCCATGTCGCGACGGTTCCATTCGGTCAGTTCGCCAAGGTCGAGATTGGCCCCTGCGCCGGCAATGCCGCGGGCCAGATAGGGCACGCGCCAATGCGCCTCGAAGCCTTCCGACTGGCCGTCGCCTGCCGTATGGCGCTCGGGCAGTACGCCGCCTTGGAAGCTGGGATCATTCCAATTGCTCACAAGGTCGACCCGCGTATCCTTTGCAAATGGCGCGATGGATAGGCGTTCGGCCCCGGACAGGCGCATGTTGGAGGTCAAGGTGATCGGTGATGTGGCAGTTTCGAGACCAGCAATATGGCCGCCCGCAAGGGTCACACCGGAGGGCGGCACAGGTTGGTACTTGCCGGCATTGGACGCGTAATAGGGCGTTGGTTCGATGGCCAAGTCCGTTCCATTCGCTGTGACGGTGATCGCATCCCGGATGCCGCGCGTGTCCGAGACCCCGAGATAGACCCTGGCATCCGACCAGATCGGGGTGGCGTCGTCGGGCAAGGCGGCGCGCAAGGCCGCCGGATCGAATACAGCGTCCATGCTGATCGTGGCATCGAAGACAGGGATGGCGTGAATGCCGCGGGTACGCATCTGAACATCCACATCGGCCGAGGCGGTGCCGGTATCGGCATAAGCGACCACATAGCCGTAAACCAGTTCATTGTGCCTTGGGCCGAGGGTGCGTGAATAGGGTACGGACAAGACCGGTCCCAGCACGGATTGTTGGCCTCCGACCATTTCACTGACGTCGGCAAGCGCGCGATCCGCGCCCATGCGGCGATCCTGGACCACGGAATGTATGAAGAGGGCGGGAATGGCCATCAGGAGGGCAAGTCCGCAGACGAGCAACAATTTCAGGCCGACGGACCGTTGCGGCACAAGGCTCGCGAACGGCGATGGAGGTTGAGACGTATCGGTCATGTTTGGGGTCCCCAAAAAAAGATTGGAGACACGGTTTATGACCCGCTGGTCGCGGCGGAGGTGGGGCGCAGCCGGGGCCAGTCCAAGGTTACATTGCGGTCATCTTGTGACGTGGTTACCGGTTGGGCGATCCATCCTGATCCAACTCGTCGGAAATCTCGTCGGCCGCATCAGACACTTCATTCGCAAATTCGGATGTTTCCTCGGGCAGATCTTCCAGCGTCGCGTCCATGCGCGCGCCAGCGCCTTCGAATGAGCCTTCTTGCAGATAGAACCAGCCGAGTGCGATCACGAATGCGACGCAGAGGAAAGCGATGATGGCGGTGAGCGTGCGGCCCATGATGAGTCTCCTTGAGAGTATTCATCAGGGTGAACGCGGCGTTTACTACGAGGTTCCGATTTAGCGCTTTACCCGATCTATTTTACGAGGTGGAAAAGATCATCCACACAGTCTGCAATCGGTCGGCCAGCCGTATCGACTGTTCCTGAAATCTGGGGGTTCGGCTCCCAGATACGCTCGCGGCGTTCTTGAAGACTGGTAGGCAGCAAGCCGTCGATGCCCGTCTCACGAGTGCGCAGCCTCATGGCGGCTTCGTCTTCATTCGTACACACAATTTCGATCTCGATGACGCGCGTGCCTGTTTCCTGAGCGATGGCTCTCCAGCCCTCGCGTGCCGGTTCCACCGCATTAACGGCGTCGGCGATTACGTCTTTGCCTTCCAGAAGATGGCGCCGGGCATGGTCGTAGCCAATTTGGTATCCTTGCGCGCCGACATCAAAATCGCTGCTATTGACGTTGCGCAAATCCTGCTCGAATACGTCGACCCTGAGAAGGATAGCGCCTGAGAGGTCACTCAGGCCTTTCGCAAGCGTAGATTTTCCGGAGCCCGGCAAGCCCGACAGCACGATGAGCCGGGCCAAAGGACTAGGCCTTCTGCGTGGTCAGGGCGCCGTGGCAATGCTTGTACTTCTTGCCGGAGCCGCATGGGCAGGGGGAGTTGCGGGGCGTGCTGGCCCAGCTTTCCTCTGCTTGATGCAGGGCTGGTCCGGGCGGCGGCGTGTCGTCGCTCGACATCTCATTATGGCCCGTATCCGGATCAAGATGCGTTTCGCGCATTGGCGGAACAGGCGCCGGCGCTTGCGGCACAGGGCGGCGCTGTTGCGCTTGCTGTTTTTCTTCCGGTGTCTGAACCCGGATATGCATCAGTGAGCGGGTCACGGTCGCGCGCAACTCGTTCAGCAAATTGTAGAACAAGTTGAAGGCTTCTTCCTTGAACTCGTTCAGCGGGTCGCGCTGACCGTAGGAGCGCAGATGGATCACTGACCGCAATTGGTCGATCATCTGGAGATGCTCGCGCCAACGCATGTCGAGGACCTGAAGCAGGATTTGTTTTTCAATCCGCTGCATCTGTTCAAGACCGACTTGCTCTGTGATCGCCTCATAGACTTTGGCGATTCCATTGTGGACGCGCTCGGCCACTTCCTGATTGGCAACGCCTTCTTCGGCGGCCCAATCCTTCACAGGCATGTCCACGGCAAAATCATTGCGCAGGGCTTCGGCCAGCCCATCCATGTCCCACTGCTCGGCATAGGCCTTCTCGGGCATGGTGCGGGCGATCAGGCCGTTGATCACGTCTTCGCGCATATCAATGATCGTGTCGGAGACATTCTCGGCGCGCATGAATTCCATGCGCTGCTCAAAGATGGCCTTACGCTGATCATTGATCACGTCATCATATTTGAGGACGTTCTTCCGGATCTCGAAATTGCGCTGTTCAATCTTCTTCTGCGACGTTTCCATCGCCTTGTTCATCCAGGGATGGGTGATGCCCTCATCTTCCTTGATGCCAAGGCGACGCATAACATTGTCCATCCGCTCTGCCGCAAAGATGCGCATGAGGTCGTCTTCGATGGAAATGTAGAATTTGGACTTGCCCGGATCACCCTGACGGCCTGTTCGGCCGCGCAACTGGTTGTCGATCCGGCGGCTCTCGTGACGCTCGGTACCCAGAACGTAGAGGCCGCCAGCGTCCAGCGCCCGCTTTTTCTTGACCTCGATGTCGGCCTTGATCTGGCTGGTCAGCAGGGACAATTCGCCTTCGGTCAGTTCGCGGCCAAGCTTGGCTTCCTGTTCGGCCTTTTCCTGTTCGAGGCGCATCTCGAAATTGCCGCCGAGCTGAATGTCGGTACCGCGTCCGGCCATATTGGTGGCAACGGTAATGGCGCCCGGCACACCGGCATTGGCCACGATCTGGGCTTCCTGCTCATGGTGGCGCGCGTTCAGCACTTTGTGTGGAATCTTGGCGGTCGTCAGCAGGTTCGACAGGACTTCGGATTTTTCGATCGACGCCGTGCCGAGCAGGACCGGCTGACCCTTGGCATGACACTCGCGGACGTCCTTGACGATCTCGGCATATTTCGCACTTGCGGTGCGGTAGACGACATCATCCTCATCAATTCGCTGGATCGGCTTGTTCGTCGGCAGGTCGATGACACCGAGATTGTAGATATCGGCAAATTCGTCGGCCTCGGTCAGCGCCGTACCGGTCATGCCGGCCAGTTTGCTGTAGAGGCGGAAATAGTTCTGGAACGTAATCGACGCCAGGGTCTGGTTTTCCGGCTTGATGTCGACCTTTTCTTTGGCCTCGATGGCCTGGTGCAGGCCTTCTGACAGGCGGCGGCCTTCCATCATGCGCCCCGTGAATTCGTCAATCAGCATAACCTGACTGTCTTTGACGATATAATCCTTGTCGCGCGCATACAGTTTGTGAGCGCGCAATGCCTGATTGGCATGGTGGACGATGGAGATGTTCGCCGGTTCCCACATGGAGCCTTCCAGCGTGCCGGCCTCGGTCAACCAGCCTTCGATCTTTTCCGTGCCGGTTTCGGTATACGTGACCGAGCGCTGTTTTTCGTCGAGTTCGTAATCCTCATCCGTCAGGCGCGGCATCAGGGCATCAAGCGCCATATAGAGTTCGGACCGATCATCGGTCGGGCCGGAGATGATCAGCGGCGTGCGCGCTTCGTCGATCAGGATGGAGTCGACTTCGTCGACGATGGCAAAATGGTGTTCGCGCTGGGCCATTTGGTCCAGCGAGTATTTCATATTGTCGCGCAGATAGTCGAATCCGAACTCGTTGTTCGTGCCGTAGGTAATGTCAGACGCGTAGGCCTTGCGGCGCTCCTCGTCGGAAATGCCATGAACAATGATGCCGGTCGACATGCCAAGGAAGCCATAGACCTGGCTCATCCACTCGGCATCGCGCTTGGCGAGATAGTCGTTGACCGTGATGACGTGAACGCCCTTGCCCTCAAGCGCGTTCAGGTAAACCGCCAGCGTCGCGACCAGTGTTTTGCCCTCACCCGTGCGCATCTCGGCGATATTGCCGGAGTGCAGCACCATGCCGCCCATCAACTGAACGTCGAAATGGCGCATGCCGAGCGAGCGTCGTGCACCTTCGCGGACAACCGCAAAGGCTTCTTCAAGCAGGCTGTCGAGTGTGGCGCCATCGGCGAGGCGTTTGCGGAATTCGTCCGTCTTGCCGCGTAGGGCTTCGTCGGAGAGCGCCTCCATCATCGGCTCGAGCGCGTTGATCCGGTTGACGCGCGCGTGCAGCGGCTTCAGCTTGCGATCATTAACTGAACCGAAAATCTTGCGGGCAACAGAAAGCATATCAGGTAGCACCAATTGATCTGGGGCGACAAAACTCTAATCCTGACAGCGGAACCGGCAGAATATTTGTGGGTTCTCCCACAGCACACTCGCTGGCTGAAACCCCTCGACCAGCGTTCGGGTCAGACTTAAGAACGCCGCATTGGGGTGTCAATGCAGCGCCCTCAGCCTAAAGGAGACTTTACCGTGCTGCTTATGAAGCCCTTTTCCCGCGCTTTGCCTGCACTGCTTGCCGCTTCCGCGCTTTTATTGGTCCCCGCCTGTAACCGGCCAGTTGAAGAAGAACCCGTCATTCAGGTCGAGGCCGCAGCCGCCGTCACGGTGAATGGCGATCCGATTTATGTCAGCGAAGTTGAGCTGGAGGCCGTTGCGCGCGGCCTGATTTCACCGGGCGACGCGTTCGGCCCCGGCGATGAAAACTATGATCTCGTCCTCGACCAGCTGATCGACCAGAAATTGATGGCACAAGAGGCGCTGAACCGCCGGCTCGACAAGGGCGCCGCAGCAGAGCGCCGGCTTGAAGTTGCCCGCGAGCGTATTCTCGGAAATCTGCTCGTGGAGAGCCTGGTTGCGTCTGAAGTGAACGAGGACAGTATCGAGGCCATGTACAAGGAGCAGGTCGCCCTCCAGCAGGAGGACGACGAAGTCTCGATCGCGCATATCTTGGTTGAAACCGAGGAAGAGGCCCGGGCACTTCATCAGCAAATTCAGGACGGCGCCTCGTTTGAAAGCCTCGTCGTCTCCAACTCGCTTGATACCACCACGCGCATGGAAAATGGTGACCTGGGCTATGTCGCGCCAAATAATATGGCAGATCCGTTCCCGGTCGTGATCGCCAACACAAAGGTCGGCGAAATCTCTGAACCCTTCTTGTCTGCCGATGGCTGGCACCTGTTGAAGGTGAAGGATCGCCGAACCAGCCCACCCAAGACCCGCGCCGAGATGCGGCCGGAGATCGTGACCTTCCTGACGCTCAACCAGGTCAGCAAGATCTTGCGACGCCTGCGCACCGAAGCGCAGATCGAAAAGGGCGAGAAATCGACAAACATTGTCCCCGATGCTGCACTTTCGCTTGAAAGCGAGGGCGATCTCCTCAAAGAGCAGCCCGCATCTGATGAACAAGGACGTGAACTTTGAAACTGACCCCATCTCCCTTCGCCCCGGCTCGCTTTCCAGACCTGCCGGTCGTCAAGGGCGTGCGCGCGGCCACCGGTTCGCGCGGCTTCTACGCGGCACGTGGCATGACGCGCGATGATGTGTTCCTCTTCAGCTTTGAGGAAGGCACCCACTGCGCCGGCGTGTACACGCTGTCTCATACCGCGTCGGCGGATGTCATCTGGTGTCGGGAGGCCTTGAAGTCAGGTGCCGGCAAGGCCCGGGCCCTGATCGCCAATTCGGGCAACTCGAATGCCTTCACCGGTGCCAAGGGCGTGCTCAAGAACGAGGCCACCCTGAAGGCGCTGACCGAAACGCTCGGCGTGGAAAAGCAGGAATGTTTCCTCGCGGCGACCGGCGTGATTGGCGAACCCTTGCCAGACCCGAACTATGTCGGCGCGTTCGTGCCCGATCTTGCGGGCAAGCTTTCGGCTCCTGACTGGGAAGCCGCGGCACGCGCCTTCATGACGACTGATACTTTTCCCAAGGGCGCAGGGCTTGCGACCAAGATCGACGGCGTGAACGTCAATCTGGCCGGTATCGCCAAGGGCTCGGGCATGATCGCGCCCAACATGGCGACCATGCTGGCCTATGTTTTCACCGACGCCGCCATCGCGCCAGACCTGCTGCAAGGTCTGCTGGAAGAGGTAACGAACCAAACCTTCAACAACATCACGGTGGATGGCGACACGTCGACGTCCGACACGCTGATGGTATTTGCCACCGGCGCCAACGGCATGGCCGAGATCGCCACACGGGACGATCCCCGTTTCGCCGAATTCGCCGCCGCCTTGAAGCAGGTCTGCCTCGACCTCTCCCACCTCATCGTCAAGGATGGGGAAGGGGCCAGCAAGTTTGTCACCATCACGGTCGAAGGCGCAGTGTCGGAAACCTCCGCAAAGGTGGTCGCCTGTTCGATTGCCAACTCGCCCCTCATAAAAACGGCCATGGCTGCCGGAGACGCCAATTGGGGACGGATCGTGATGGCCGTTGGCAAATCGCTTGAGCCGATAGACATGGACCAGCTCGCCATATGGTTTGATGATGTCCAGGTTGCCTCTGCGGGCGGGCGCATGCCGGACTATAGCGAAGCAGCCGCCGGCGGGGTATTTGCCCAGCCGGAATTCACCATCCGTGTCCACCTCGGCGTGGGCGAGGCGTCTGCCACGGTCTGGACTTGCGACCTGACGCATGGCTATGTCGACATCAACGGAGCCTATCGTACATGACGCGCAGAATGGTGCTTGTGGTCGCCGCTGCGCTCTATGATGCCGAAGGCCGTATCCTGCTGGCTCAACGCCCCGCTGGCAAACCGATGGCGGGCCTCTGGGAGTTCCCGGGCGGAAAGGTCGAGACGGGCGAGACACCGGAGCGGGCGCTGGTGCGGGAATTACAGGAAGAACTCTCCATCATGGTGGACGAGACCTCTCTGAAACCGATCACTTTTGCCAGTCATGCTTATCCAGATTTTCACCTTTTGATGCCACTGTTCTCAACGGAGAGTTGGGAAGGCGAGCTTTCGCCCAGGGAAGGACAGGCCTTGGCCTGGGTCAGATCATCGGACCTTCATCTCTATCCGGCGCCTGCGGCAGACATTCCCCTGTTTGACGTGCTCTCGGGTAACTAGACAGACTCGGAGCGAACATGATGGCCTCGAACACAATGATACGCCGCTTCCTGCGTGACGATACGGGCGCAACCGCCGTGGAATACGGACTTCTGGTGGGACTGATCGCCGTTGCGATCATGGGCGGCCTCGTGGCCGTGGCCACATCCATCAACCAGACATTCACAACCGTTGAAACGGAAATGTCCTGATCGATCACTCGTCAGGTCTTGCGACCAGACGTCAGGAAGATTTGTGACTTCGTACAGCGTCGGCGAGGCTGACCCTGGCGCTTCCGGGTTTTAGCGGTTTGGGTTGGGAGTCTGCCGGGCTCCAGCCAGACATATGCACCACTTCAAATGATGCGCGCACACGCCCGTCTGGATCGCTATGGTCATTTGCGTAGATTTCCATGGCACGCATCAGCACACGGCGCGGCAGGGGCCGCATTGTCCCGGCTGCGAATGCCGCCCGCTCGCCCATCCCTTTCAAATCGGCCAGCAAGCCCATCGGTGATCTGTACCGAACCACAACCTGATCGCGATCAACGACTGGCAGGGCAAAGCCTGCCCGCTGCATCAGGCTTGCCATATCGCGCAGGCCGGGCAGGGGGGAGACACGTGCCGCGACGCCGCCGGTCAGTTCCGTTTCCGCCTCCATCAGGCTGGCCCGCAGCTCACTCAGCGTGCCTGCACCGAATAGCGCGCCCAGGAACAAGCCGTCCGGTTTCAGCGCCTGACGGATCTGCACCAGCGCACCGGGCAAATCATTCACCCAATGAAGGGACAGGGCCGACACGATCAGGTCCAGGCTGGCCTGTGGAAATGGCAGGCCCTCTTCATCCACCTGCTCTGCGTTCAGACCGCCGGCCCGGCTGAGCGCCACCATGCCGCTGGATATATCCCCGGCTTCGACAGACCCGACCTGATCGCTGGCCTGAAGCAGTTTGGCGAGTTGGCCATCATGTGCGCCGAGATCAAAGGCGCGATCAAAGGAATGAGACGTATCCGCCAACCGGTCCGCGATATCGCTCGACACGCGCGCTTTCAGGAAGTCATATTCTTTGAAACTGGCTGCGGCCCGGCTGCGATTACGGGCCACCCGTTCGCGGTCGAACAGGCGGGGCGGCGCAGAATTCGGGGGGACCGGGGAAGGCATGAGCAGCGATATGGACCACCGGGCCCGCATGGCAAAGGGGCTAATGCGCGGCGCGGCTGAATTTCTCTGGCCCCAACGCTCCCTCGTCAGTGGCCAGCGCGGCGCAGGCAAGGGGCCGCTCTCGCCGTCCGAATTCGCCGCCATCGGATTCCTTTCCGATCCTGTCTGCGAATGCTGTGGCCGGCCAATGGAGTTGGACCTTGGGCCAGGGGCGCAATGTGCACCCTGTATCGCCCGCCCGCCGCGTTGGGACCGGGCCCGCGCGGCGCTCGTCTATGAGGCTGCCAGTCGCCGCATCGTGCTTGACCTCAAACGATCAGGCCGCCGGGACGGGCTGCATGTCATGACCGGCTGGATGCACCGGGCGGGGGGGCAACTGGTCGCCGAAGCCGATCTGATCGTGCCCGTGCCGCTGCACTATACGCGCCTTGTCAGTCGAGGCTTCAACCAGTCAGCCTGGCTGGCACAGGGTATCGCCCGCCGTGCCGGCCTGTCCTGCCGCGTCGATGTCCTGAAACGCCGCCGCCGCACGCCCATTCAGGGTGGGCTCAGCGCGAAGGCTCGCCGTCGCAATGTGGCGGGGGCATTCAAAGTCTCTGACCGCGCTGCAACCCATGTGCACGACAAGCGTATCCTGCTGGTGGATGATGTCCTGACGACGGGCGCGACCCTGTCGGCCTGCACGCGTGCCCTGAAACAGGCAGGCGCGCGACAAGTCGACGTGCTGGTGCTTGCGCGCGTTGTGCGGGAAACGGATGTCACCATATAAAACCGGAAGAAACTATTCAGGAGCCCCTCAATGGCTGATGTCACAATCTATACGCGCCAGTTCTGTCCTTACTGCACGCGCGCTGTCTCCCTGCTGAAATCCAAGAACGTCAATTTCAATGAAATCGACGCCGGAATGGATGCGCAGAAAAAAGCCGAAATGGTCGAACGGTCTGGGGGCGGTCGCACCTTCCCGCAGATTTTTATCGGCGACAAACATGTCGGCGGCTGCGATGACATGATGGCACTTGAAAGGTCCGGGAAGCTGGATTCCCTGCTCGGCGCATAATCTGGGGCAGCCATGATCCGTTACGCGCTCATCTGTTCTGATTGCGACCATGACTTCGAGGCATGGTTTGCGTCGTCTTCGGCGTTTGACGACCAGTCCAGCCGGGGCCTTGTCAGCTGCGCGATGTGCGGCGGCGAGAATGTGGCCAAACAGATCATGGCGCCGTCTGTGCGTACATCCGACGGTCGCAAGGCCGCGCCGGATGAGGCGGCGATGGCGCGGGAATTTCTTGCGAAGGCACGCGACCATGTCTCGCGTAACTTCGACTATGTCGGCGACAGCTTCGCAGACGAGGCGCGTTCGATGTTCTATGGCGAGACTGACAACCGGCCGATCTGGGGCGAAACCTCTGCCGAAGAATCCGAAGCCCTGCGTGAGGAGGGTATCCCCGCAGCGCCCTTGCCACGGGCAATGACGCCCAAGCGGCCCAAATCGAACAAGCAACTAAACTGAACTGGAGCGCTTTGACGCGCTTGACCCTGCTTCGCCCTGATATATTACGCAGGTCACAAGGTTTTTGACGGGGAGTGCCCTAAATGGCTGCCAGTGAATATCATCGTGGAGACATGGACATCAGCGCCCAGAAGGCGACTTGGGATGGTTTCATGGTGGGAAGCATCTGGGGCAGCCTGCTCATCATCCTGACCGTCGGCTATGCAACGCTCGCCGTTGCCATTGGCATGAACTGGATGATTGCCCTCGGCCTGATGACCGTTTTCGGCATTGTCTCCGGCCTGGTCATGAATTTGGGTGGCCGCTGGATGGCCACTGTCGTGCTGATGGTGGTGCTGGCCTTGGTCGTCCAGCTGTTCATCGCACTGTTCGGACTCGTCCTTTAGAACACTCAGACCGACAGGTTTTCCGGTTCCTTGCAATCGGCGCATGTCGCGATGGCCGGATCAGCCTTGAGCCGTGTCAGCGGGATTCTGGCGTCACATCCTGTGCATAGGCCATAGCGCCCCGCTTCCATGCGGGCGAGGGCGGATTCGATCCGGGCCAACTGTTCTGCGTATTTCTCAAGGGAACCAGGCGGGCGCCGGATTCCGTCAGCACCTGCATCTTTTGTCAGGCGATCCAGTCCTGAAAGGGGAGGCATCGTCTTCATCTGGAATGATGCTGCGACTCCTTTAAGGGCTTGGCAAGGCGTTTCGGGCGATTGAGGGTAATCCATATCGACAAACACTAACGACCTGACGTCGATTGCCTACAAGGACGCCATGCCGATGCCCTCATCGCCCCTGATCATGACCTCTGTCACCAAGCGGTTTGGGACATTTACCGCCGTGGACAACCTGTCCCTTGAAGTGCCGGACGGCCAGATCATCGGCTTTCTCGGCCCGAACGGCGCTGGCAAATCGACCAGCTTGCGCATGGGACTCGGGATCATGGAGCCGGATTCAGGCGAGGTGGAACTGTTCGGTGCGCGACCGAATGTCCGCGCGCTTCAGCAGGTCGGCTTCCTCCCGGAAGAGCGCGGCCTGTACAAGAAGATGACCGCGCGCGACACGATCAGCCATTTTGCACGCTTGAAGGGCCTGTCAGCGCATGATGCGCGGACGCGCGCTGACGAACTGCTCAGCGCTGCGGGCCTTGAGGAATTCAGCCGCGCGCGCATCTCGAAATTGTCCAAGGGCATGGCCCAGAAGGTCCAGATCCTGTCCACGCTGGCGCACCGGCCCAAATTCCTGATCCTGGATGAGCCCTTTTCAGGCCTTGATCCGGTCAACCAGCAAGCCCTTGAAGATCTTGTCCGTGCCGAGCATGCACGCGGCGCGACCATCCTGTTCTCCACCCATGTCATGGAACATGCCGAACGCCTCTGCGACCGCATCGTGATGATGGCGCGGGGGCGCAAGGTTCTGGACGGAACGCTGAAGGAGGCCTTTGCCACGCTGGGGCAGGGGGCACGGATTTCCGTCGAGAACGGGTTTGATCTGTCGAGCGCACTCGGCCCGAAAGGGTTCGAGGCGGTCCGCACGACAGATGCCGGACATGGCGAGACCTGGCGGATCGATCTGCCGCCGGGCCGGGAGGCGCAGGACGCCTTGCGCGCCGCAATTGAGGCCGGCGCACCGATTACCGGCTTTGCGCCCGAAGAGGCCCGCCTGCGCGACGTGTTCGTGTCGCTGGTGGGCGAGGCAGATGCAGCCGCTCTGGCCGCATCGCTTGCAGAAGATGAGGCCGCCTGATGCGCAACATATTGCTGATCTTTCGCCGGGACTATCTTGGCTATGTAAAGGCCTGGGGCTTCTGGCTGAGCCTGGCGGCTGTGCCGCTCTTCATGATCATCGGTGCGGCGCTCGCCAGTTTTGCGGCGCAATCCTCGCCGGTGCGCTACTATGCCGTCATCGAGCCGGGTGGCATCTATGCCGAGGCGATCGAAGCCGAGTTCCAGCGCCGGGAAATGGCCAATGCGGAACGTACAAGCGAACTTGCCGAACAGCTGGACCTGCCCGTCATGAGCGAGGATGAAGCCCGCGCCGCCGCCGAAGGAGCCAGCATTGCCAGCCGGAAATTCATCCCGGTGCCTGCGCCCGCAGATTCCATTGACGGATTACGGCCCTATCTGCTCGGCGAAAAACTGGTCTCCGGTCCGCTCGGCGACAAGCCGCTCTTTGCGGCCTTTGTGCTGGCCGAAGATGGGGGCGAACTCGAATATTGGAGTGACGACGTCAATGTCGACCAGCTGCGCTATCTCGCCCAGGATGCCATGCTGCGCCTTGCCCGCCGCGATGCGCTCAACGAAGCCGGGCTTGGCGAAGACTTCCTCCAGAACGTGGATGATGCGGCCTTTGACGTGCCGGCACGCCGTATCCGCACGATCGAGGAACAGGATGCCACCGGCGCCGAAGTGACGATGGCCGACCGCGCGCCGATGTTCGTCGCGGGCGGGCTCGCCTATTTCCTCTGGCTTATGGTGTTCTCGATCATCCAGTACTTGTTGATGGGCACGATCGAGGAGCGCTCGAACAAGATTTTCGACACGCTGCTGACCTCGGTAAAGCTGCCGGAATTGCTGGCGGGCAAGATGCTCGCCGTGTTCGCGGTCACCTCCACCATGATGCTGTCCTGGGGCCTGTTTGCCTTTGCGGGCGGCACATTGGTCGCGACACAGATTCCGGGTGTTGGCAGCATTATCGAGCCATTCCTGGCGACGCTTGCCAATCCGGCCATCATCGTGCCGGGCCTGATCAGCTTCATTCTCGGCTATATCATGTACGGCATGATCTTCATGGCGCTCGGCTCGCTCTGCGATACGATTCAGGAAGCGCAGACCCTGCTCAGCCCAATGATGATCCTGCTCATGCTGCCCATGTTCGCGATTTTCATCGCCTTTCAGGATCCCGGATCGCCATTGGTCGACATCGCCTCATGGATCCCGTTCTTCACGCCCTTCCTGCTGATCCTGCGCATGCCGCATGATCCGCCGCTCTGGGAAGTGCTCGCCCAGATGGGCCTGATGGCCGGGTTCGCGCTGCTGATCCTGTGGCTGTCCACCAAAGTCTACCGCGCAGGCGCCGTCCACGGCGCCGGCATCGGCGACATGGGCGGCATGCTCAAGCGGATGGTCGGCCTGAAAGGGAAGGCGGTTTAGGGCGAAGCATTGGTGCGGCAGGTTGCATGATGAGAGTTCAAGCCGCAGGACGAGTATTCACATCGCATCTCTATAGAGCGGTGACAGAGCGGATTGCTTTTCCAATGAAGTGGTCGGCAATCGGCAAAAGCATCAGACCACCCACCAGACCTATGCCAATCATATACCACCGATATGGCTTAAGACTGTCAAAAGTGAAGAACGTCAGAAACCCAATAGCCGCGACGACATAGGCCGCCAAATCGAGTAAGACAAATAAAAGAGCCGCCAACATCCAGAGAAGTACAGCCATGGTTCCCCCAAAACTTGTTGACCCGTTTCTCCTCGCTCGGAGAGAGTGGTTCCGGCAATTGCTGAGTACCTGAATAGAGTCTTTCGCGATTGAAGCAACCTGATCAGGGCGATTTCAATCACTCGCTAACGTACGGATTGGCACCGAAAACGGCTCTTCCAATAGAAAAAGCCCCGACTGCTTGAATCTCTGTGACTGTCGGCGCAGCGCGCTTTAGGTTTTTACCGCAATCATCTCGACAGGTGCGATGAGGCCTGCGGCGATATTTGCCTCCATGTTTCCTACCTTCTCGGCTGTGCTGTGCTGCATCAATGTGTGAAGCCCGAGCGGTGGCGGACCGCCACGGGTCGCGTTGGCTTCCCGGATCTTGCGGAAGAAATCCAGTGCGAAAGCACCCCGGTTGTTCTCAGTCAGACACTCAAACCCGGCTGCCTCAAGCGCTTTCCTGTAGCCTTCCGGCCCGGTGAGCCAGCTCGTGTCGCGACTGCCGGCCCATGGCACTGGATAGGCCAGGTCGCCTTCGCCCGTTCGCATGATATCGTAAATGCCGAACCGCGCACCTGAGTCCAAGACACGGTGAACCTCGGCAAACAGGGCCTCCTTGGCGTCGATATTCATGCCGACATGCATCATGTAGGCACGCTGGAATTCGCGATCAGGAAAGGGCATGGACAATGCGCTGCCTTGCCTCAGAGACACCCGGTCGGACAGTCCCACCCAATCGCACAGCACCTGACCCGTCTCCACATATTCCGGTGTGAGGTCAATGCCTGTGACCTGAGCCTCATAAGTGGCCGCCGCAAACCGCGCCCCACCGCCAAGACCGCACCCGACATCCAGCACTGTCATGCCTGCATTAATATCAAGCTGGTCGAGAAAGTGCGTGCTGGCGACGCGGCCACCAATATGAAATTCGTCAACCGGTCCCAAATCGTCGACCGTGACCCTGTTCGGACCCAGTCCAAGATTCGACAGGCCGTCTTCGATTGCCTGCAGCAAATCGCCGTGGCGATAGTGCGCAGCAATCTGTTCATTGAGGGTCATGTGCGTGCCTGACTGTCAGCTTGCCGATGGCGATGATCTTGATCGCGACCACGCTCCAAATCAACTCCAAAAGCAAAAAGCCCCGCCAGCGCGAACTGGCAGGGCTTTTATGGAAACCGGTAATCCGGAGAGGCGTCTATACGATGCCTTCGCGCTGGGCGCGCTTGCGAGCCAGCTTGCGGGCGCGGCGAACCGCTTCAGCGCGCTGACGAGCTTTCTTCTCGGATGGCTTTTCGAAGTACTGACGGGCCTTCATTTCCCGGAACAGGCCTTCGCGCTGCATTTTCTTCTTCAGCGCGCGCAAAGCTTGCTCGACATTGTTATCGCGGACGACGATCTGTACGATTGTTCTTCTCCATTCGTTAGGGGCGTCGCCCCGATTCAATTCGGTTGAGGCCTACAGACCTCGGAAGCGGGGCCTATATCACGGCTCTGGCCGATTGGCCAAGCCCTTAAAGCCATCAGGTTCAGTTATGACACAAACACCGTCCGAAGTCCTCAGGTTCCGCTGGCTGGACGCAATGCTGCCGGACGTGCCGTTCGATGGCTGGACAGAGGCCACAGCGGCCAGGGCGGCCAAAAAGGCAGGCCTCAGCGAGGGCGAAAAGGCGCTGGCGGCGCCAAATGGCGTACCCGACCTGATTGACGCCTTCTTTGACCGGGCAGGGCAGGCGGCTCGCGAGGCGCTTGCAGATCAGGATATATCGGCCCTCAAGACGCCCGCGCGCGTAAAGGCGGGTGTTCTGGCATGGCTTGCTGCGCTGGAGCCGAACCGGGAAGCGGTCCGCCGCGCCGCCGTTCGGGGCTTGCTGCCCTGGGGCGCGGCCTCTGCGGTCCAGCGGACCTGGCGCATCGCAGACATGGTCTGGGACGAGGCGGGCGATACATCAGAGGATTACAATCGCTATTCCAAGCGCGGCCTGCTGGCGGCGGTGATCCCGCCGATCATCATGTATTGGCTCGACCAGCCGTCGGATGAACAGCTCGATACCTATATCGACCGGCGTCTCAGCCTTGCCTCGGGCATCGGCCGGAATCTCGGGCGAATTGCCAAGCCATTGCTTGACGTATTGCCGGTCTCGCGGCCCAATGGGTCCACGAAGGCGTAGGTTAATTGTCAGGGAAGGGTAAGTTGTCGGACAGAAGCTGAACAAACGCCCCAGGGGGCTGGGGGGGCTGATGGGTCCGGGGTGTCTGCTGAACACCTCCGTCCGACAATTAGAAGATGATTGTCGTCGGGGGCGGACGCAAGGCGTAAACATGGCAAAACTGCCCCAATTACCCCCGTTTTGCATTAAATCGCGGTTAGGCGAGCTTACCAGCCACCTTTTCGCGTCTCAGGAGAAACCAGAAAGGGAAAAATGGCTGAAAACACGCACCGGATAACGCCCCCGGAACCGCGAATCGCTTTTCACAAGACCGAACTCCAACCGATTCTCGACGTCTATGGCCGATTGGTCATGGCCGGCAAGGCAAGGGACTATGCCATTGGCATGCACAAGGACGTCGCGATCTTTGCCATTTTCAGGCGACACGCCGAAAACCCCACCTGGCGGATCGAGAAACAACCCCATCTCGCAAACATGCAGGGCCAGTATGTGGTCTACGGACAGGCCGGTCAGGTGCTGCGCCGCGGCCGCGAACTGTCGCAAGTCCTGCGCGTTTTCGACCGCAGCCGTTTCCGCGTCATTGAGTGAAATTCGATCGAATGCGTTAACACGCTGTTAACTAAAAAATTCTTGCGGAACGTTCTGGAACATTATAGGAACATGCTCATCAGAACGGAGCATGAACATGGGTATCGACGTAAGATTTCGGGGACGGTCAGGCAAAGCCTGGGATTTCAAACGCGTTCCATTGGATGCGCCTTGGGCGCGCACGGCAGGCGTGGCATTGTTTGCCGCTCCGGACACATATGGATGGCGCATCATCCGCACGATTGAATTGTCGGGCAAGCCAAACGACGTCCAGCCAATCTGGGCACTCGCCGATGCCGAACGCTACGGCGCGCGGGCGGTCTTCCTCGCCACGGAATTCGATGCGCGCACGCGCCGCCTGATCGTGAACGATATCGAGGCCGGCTTCAGCCCGGTCTGCGTAACGGATCGCAGCCGGGCCGACGCCGCACCCATCGCGGCCTGATCTATTCGATTTCCTGACCCGGCCTGTTCAGGGCGGCCTGTGCTTCGGCCGTTTCTGCCAGCCGGGTCAGTTGTACGAATTCCGCGCGATAGCCGAATTCATCCGGGCCCTTGGCGCCATTCGCCAGATTTCGGATTTCCTCCCAGCCGAAACCGGTGCCGAGGGCCTCTCCCCCTTTCAGCATCTCGCCATAGCCTGCCACCGCCGTGGCAAAGCGCGCCCATTGCGGGGCGGCGGCTGTGCTGGCCACACGGTCGGAAAGGGTGACAGGACGCTCCAGCAGGATGGAGTCCTCCGCGCCGGGGGCCTTGTAGCGCAGTTTCACAAACGCATATTCCCCGGACGGATCGCTGGCCGACGTATCCGTGTCACCATAGCGCAGCGGATCGATCTGAGCGGCGTCTGAGCCAACCGGCGTGATCTCATAGATCGCGGTGACACTCGTGCCCGCGCCAATATCGCCGGCATCGACCTTGTCATTGTTGAAGTCTTCCCGGTCCAGCATACGGGTCTCGTAGCCGATCAGGCGATACTCGGCGACGCGCGCCGGATTGAACTCCACCTGGATCTTCACATCATCCGCAATCGGAAAGATATTGCCCGACAGGTCATCGGCCAGAATCTTGCGCGCTTCGCTCAGCGTATCGACATAGGCCGCCGTGCCGTTTCCGGTCTGGGCGATCTTCTGCATCATCGCATCATTGTAATTGCCGCGCCCGAAGCCGAGCACGGACAGGTAAATGCCGGTCTCGCGCTTGCGAGAAACGAAATCCTCCAACTGTTCCGGGTCGGAAATGCCGACATTGAAGTCTCCATCGGTCAGCAGCATGACGCGATTGACGGCATCTTCCTTCAGGCCCTGTTCGGCCAGCGAATAGGCAAGGCGCAGGCCTTCACCGCCCGCGGTAGAGCCACCGGCTTTCAATTCTTCCAGCGCCGCAACAATCTTGCGCTTCTCGCTGACCGGTGTCGGCTCCAGGATTTCCCCGGCGGCGCCCGCATAGACGACGATGGCGATCGTATCGGTTGGCTCCATCTCCTCCAGCATCAGCTTGATGGCCTGCTTGGCCAGCGGCAGCTTGTCGTCGGAGAACATGGATCCCGACACGTCCATCAGCAGGGTGAGATTGATGGGCGGGCGGGCATCGCGGTCAATGTCCCGGCCCTGAATGCCGATCTGCATCAGCTCGCGTCCCTCGGCAAAGGGCGACGGCATCACATTCACCTGGGTCGAGAAGGGGGCCTCGCCTTCGGCGGGCTGGGGATAGGTATAGTCGAAATAATTGATCAGCTCCTCGATGCGCACGGCATCCTTGGGCGGCAGGATGCCGTCTTCGAGAAAGCGCCGCACATTGGCATAGGAGGCTGTGTCGACATCAATCGAGAAGGTCGAGACCGGTTCTTCGCTGACCAGCTTGACCGGGTTCTGCTCGACATCCTCATACTGGTCCCGGAATTCGGGTGCGGGCGCCAGGATCACTGGTGCGGCCATTGCTTTGCCGAGCATGGCCCGGGATTCCATCACCATTTGCGGCGGTGGCGGAGCAGGGGGCGGTGGGGGCGGCGCGGATGAGTCCTGCTGGCTGCCCGTGACAGTTACCGTTTGCAACTCCGCGTCGCCTGCCTGACCGGTCTCACTCGTTTCACAAGCTGTCAGTATTGCGGCGGCGGCCACTCCGGCCAGAACCATTCCTCGCATGCGCATGATGTCCCTCCTCATTGCGTCCTTGAGGTGACAGAATGGTAAGCCGCGCATGGCGTCAATAAGGCGAAGCCCGGATAGTTTGTGGCAAAAAGCCTAGTTCGACAGGTCGACTTTCGAAATGTACCAGCGCTCCACATCTCGTTCGAGCAGGGAGAGGGGGCGCGGTCCGCCGCCAAGAACAACGGCGTGGAATTCTGCCAGATCGAAATCGGGGCCGAGCACGCGTTGGGACCGTTCGCGCAGATCCAGTATGCGTTGCGCGCCCACCCAATAGGCGGCTGCCTGTCCGGGCCAGACGGCATAGCGGTCCACTTCCTGGGCCATGGCCTCTGGCGATTGTCCCGTCGTCTCAGCGAGGTAGTCGATTGCCTGCTGGCGGGTCCAGTGATCGCGATGCATGCCCGTGTCTGCCACGAGGCGGGCGGCGCGGAACAACATGGATTGCAGGAACCCGATCCGGCCCAGCGGATCATCCGTATACAGGCCGCGATCATGCGCGAGGATTTCGCCATATACAGCCCAGCCTTCGCCATAGGCTACATTCCAGATCATCTGACGGATCAAAGGCAGGTTGGCGGTCTCTGCGGTGAGAGCGCTTTCCAGATGGTGCCCCGGAATCGTCTCGTGGAAGACCAGCGTCGCCAGCATGAAGTCCGGCCAGTCCGTCATATCACTGAGATTGATTTCGAACTGGGCCGGGGCCGAGCCATTGGCCGGGGCCGCGCTGTAGAAGGCCGATGGGGCAGATGCTTGCAGAAAATCCGGCACGGCACGGATCGTCACGCCCGTCCGCGGCATGCCGGGCATGATTTCGGCCATGTTCGTCTCTGCGCGAACCATATGCGTCCGCATGCGTGCCAATAGGGCCTCGCGCCCTTCCGGCGTGTCTTCGTACAATTGGCCGTCGAGTAGTGACAGGGCCGCCAGCCGTTCGGTCAGCGTGCCTTCAACCAATTCCTGTGCCTCCAGCGCGGCCATCAATTCTTCGGTCAGTTGGGCCACTTCGGCCAAGCCCTGTGCGTGCAGGGCTTCGGCGGTGATCCCTTCATCCGTATAGGCCGTCAGGGCAGCGTCATAATAGACATCCCCGCCGGGCAGTTGCCAGACGCCGGGCTCTTCCGGCGCGTCGTCCATCAGCGCCTCCAGCGCGGCGGCGAACTCGGCATAGGCAGGCAGCACGTCATTGCGCACAAGCGCGTCGACGCGGGCGGCGAGTTCTGTCTGCTCCTGCAGGCTGAGGCCATCCGCGCCTGAGGCGAGATTGTTGAAGGTCGTGACCAGCAAATGTGCCTCGGCGGGCCCTGCGCCGATTGTTTCCGCCAGTGTTTGCATCCGCTCCAGCACGAATACGGGCGGCACGATGCCGGCGCGGGCATCAGCCTGAAGACGGCGGCGCTCGTCCTGCAACGCACCGGGAAGCTGCGCCAGTCGGCTGACATAGTCGCGCGCATCTTGAGCGGTGCCAAACGGATGCGCGCCGGTCAGCAGGTCCGGCACATCAATATACGCCCCGCGCATATGATCGGCGACATAGGGATAGGCGTGGCCAAGACCGGTCTGGCCATGACCGGCGACAAACAGGGATTCCGCGGTCTCATACGCCTGGATAACCGTGTCGAGGTGCCGGGCCTGTTGCCCGCCTTCGACCGGGCGCGGCGCGGCCAACAAGGCTTCCAGGATTTCGAGCCGTTTGACACGTGTCCGCTCAAACGCGGCCTGGGAGCGGTCGGTGAGATAGGCGTTGAAATCATACCCGGTGGCGTCCTCGGACAGGCCCAGCCGGGTCGCCATTTCCGGATTGTCAGCAAGTTCATTCGCGGCAATCGAGGCCATCAGATCATCAACCTGGCGCGCAATCCGGCGGGGTGTGCCCGCATCGTCCACAGCCGGCGTACAGGCAGCCGCCAGCGACAGGACAGCCAGTCCGCTGAAAGCGCCTTGGAAAACAGATCGCATTGAGGCTGGGAAGCGCAGTTTCATTGGAGAAATATGACCTTTTCCTGACTGTAGTTCCCACGCTTTGGGGTGTTGTGGGCTGTGGCTATTTCCGGTAACGATCCGGCAACAATTTCGGGAGTCTCCAACGTGAACACAACACCTGCAACCCCGCCAGCGGGCGGACAGCCGAACCTTTCCGGCACCGTGATGTTCTACAAGCAGCCTCAGCCGCTGTCTGCAGAAGCTCATGCTGGCCTTGGCGTCAAACAGATCGAACAACCTTTCGCGTTCCTGCGGGAGTCCCATGCTGTACCGGTAACGGTTTCCGAATTCGGAAGAGCGGCGAGTTTTTACCCGCTGATCTTCGTCGGCGAAGAACGCACACCAGTTGCCGTGATGGGCATCCGTCAGGGCCAGAACCTGTATGTCGACAATAACGGATTCGTGGCTGACGACCATTACGTGCCGGCCTTTGTGCGCCGCTATCCATTCGTCTTTGCGTCTGATGAAGGCTCAGACCGTCTGGTCCTGTGCGTCGACCGCGCCGCGCCGATGGTCAGCAACCAGCCGGAAGTGCCTTTCTTCGAAAACGGCCAGCCGAGCAAATTCACCAATGACGCCATTGAATTCTGTAAGGAATTCGAGCGCCAGCGTCAGGCCACCGTCGAATTCGGTCGCATCCTGAAGGATATGGATCTGCTGGAGCAGAAGACGGTTTCCTTCCAGCCGCGCGACAATCAGGGCAATCCGGTTGGCCAACAGCAGAAGATCGCTGACTATTGGGCCGTTTCCGAAGACAAGCTGAACGCGCTGCCAACCGAGAAATTCCTCGAACTGCGCAGCAATGGTGCCCTCGGCGCAATCTATGCGCACCTGATTTCGCTGATGAACTGGCAGGTCGTGATCCAGCGCGCGGTCCGCATTCAGGCGACCGAGGCGGTCGCAGCGCCCGTCAACTAGGCTTCACGCCCATCGAATAGGAAAAGCGGCTCCATCCGGAGCCGCTTTTTTCTTGCGCGCCATGCCATGGTCACTGTGTCATCACGTTTGAGCGAGGCCCTTCATTCTGCGACCAATCGCAGGCATACGGGCACACCAGTACATATGCCGCCTAAAGGACCTCTCATGATCAGAGCTCTCATCCTGCCGTTTCTCGCCGCCCTGATGGCGATGATGCCGGTTGCCTACGCCCAGCCCGTCGATGGGGGCCGGGCCATGGTCGAGCTGATTACCGAACGCGAACGCGTTGAGCCCGGTGAAACATTCTATGCCGCGATCAAGATGGACCTCGATGCGGGCTGGCATGTCTATTGGCGCAATGCCGGGGATGCTGGCCTGCCGCCGCAAGTCGATGTGCTGGACGGCAGTGACATTACCGAAGCCTCCATCGGCCCCTTTGTCTGGCCCATTCCTCATCTGCTGCCGGTCGTGGAAGGGGAGATCATGGATTATGGCTATGATGACCGCCTTGTCCTGCCATTTCCGCTGACCATTCCCGCCGATGCGATGGGCAGCGTGCAGCTCAATCTCCTCGCTGATTATCTGATCTGCGAAGAAATCTGCATTCCCGAAACCGCCGAAGTGAGCCTGACCTTGCCCGTCGGCCCCAGCGAGCCGCACATCGAAGATGGCATGCTGATCAGCAAATGGATCGCGAAAGCGCCGCGTGATTTTGATGGCGAAGCGCGTATCGACGCCAGCAGCAGCCTCTGGAAGCTAAGCCTGAAAACCGAAGGCGGCTTCGATCCCGGCTCCAACATCCGGTTCTACCCCTTTGGCCATGAAATTAGTCACCCGGCAGACCAGCCGCTCAGTTTTGGCAGCGATGGGGCCACGCTCAGCCTCACGCCTGCCGATGACAGCCTGGAAGCAGCACTTGAGGGCATTGTCGTCGTCGAGACCCCGGACGGAGACCGCGCCGGCTATACGATTGCCGCCGAGCAGGGGAGTGTCTTCGAGAATACGGCGGGCATCGCCGCCCGGTCGGCATCGTCCGGCGCAGGTGGCCAAAGCCTGATCGCGCTCGCATTGGCGGCGGTGATTGGCGGCCTGATCCTGAATCTGATGCCCTGCGTCCTTCCGGTGCTCTCCATCAAGGCGATGGGCATGGTGCATGCGGTCGCGTCCGGCCATGAAAGCGAAGTGCGCAGCCACGGGCTCTGGTATACGGGCGGCGTCCTCCTTTCCTTTGCCGCGCTTGCCGCCGCCATCATCGCGATCCGCGAAGCTACCGGCACGGCCAATCTCGGCTTCCAGCTGCAGAACGGCCCAACCGTGGCCGTGCTGACGCTGATCATGTTCGTCATCGGCCTCTGGCTGCTTGGCATGTTCGAGCTTGGCACGTCGATCCAGAATACCGGCAGCAGCCTCGCCTCGCGCAGTGGCTCGATGGGTGCCTTCTTTACGGGCGTGCTCGCCGCTGTGGTGGGTGCGCCCTGTATCGGGCCCTTCCTCGGCGCAGCGCTTGGGGCCGTGCTGGATCGTCCGGCGATCTCGGTCCTGATTGTCTTCCTCGCCATGGGGCTTGGCCTGGCATTGCCCTATCTGGTGCTCAGCTTCGTGCCGGGCCTGTCGCGCCTACTGCCCAAGCCGGGGCGCTGGATGGAGACATTGAAGCAGTTCTTCGCCTTCCCGATGTTCCTGACTGCGGCGCTGCTGCTGTGGACGCTTGGTGCGGTCTCTGGCCCGGCGGCGGTTGCATGGACCGTGGCGGGCGGCACGCTGATCGCCTTCGGCATCTGGCTGGCCAAACGCGGCGGGGGCGCGCTCGCCAAGACAGTCGCCGCGATCGCGGTGATCGCGGGGCTTGTCTATCCCGCGCTGACGGCGAACTCGTCGGTGGCGGCAGGGGAGGGCAACGCCCAGTATGCGGAGAAATATGAAACTGAAGCCTGGAGCCCGCAGCGTGTTGCGGAACTCACCGCAGAGGGGCGCCCGGTCTTCGTGGACTTCACCGCAACCTGGTGCGCCACCTGCCAGCTCAACAAGGCGACGACGCTCAAGTCAAAAGCCGTCCAGAATGCTTTTGCCGCGCATGATGTGGCTTTTCTCGTGGCGGACTTCACCCGCAAGGATCCGGTCATTGCCGAGGAGCTGAAGCGGCGCCAGCGGGCGGGCGTGCCGATGTATCTCTGGTATGCCGCCGGGGCGACCGAGCCGGAAATCCTGCCGGAAGTGCTGTCTCAAAAGCTTGTGATTGGACTTGTCACGTCTGAGTGAGCATGATGCGAACTCCACGACATATTGGAGGATCCCGCATCATGATGAGCCGACGCAACTTTTCCCTCGCTGCTGGCATGGCCACCGCTGTGGCACTCAGCGCTGGCGCCCTGATCGCCTCGACGGCCCAGGCCGCCCCCGATGCAAGCGAGCCCATGATCGCCCCGGAGTTCACCGGCACGACCGCCACCGGCGAGACGGTCTCCCTGTCGGATTATGCCGGCAAGCGGGTCATCCTCGAATGGACCAATGATGGCTGCCCGTTCGTGCAGAAACATTATGCCGTGCCGCCTGCCAATATGCAGGGCCTCCAGACGGATGCGTCCGAGAGCGATGTCGTCTGGCTGTCCATCATCTCCTCGGCCCCCGGCAAGCAGGGCCACCGCACCGGCGCGGAAATCCTCGACATGAATGAAGGGCGCGGCGCGACGCCTGAGCATGTCATCATTGACGAGAGCGGAGACATTGGCCGCCTCTACAAGGCCAAGACCACGCCGCACATGTTCCTGATCACCGAAGACGGCACCATCGCCTATCAGGGCGCAATTGACGACACGCCATCCGCGCGCGTCTCCGATATCGAAACGGCCACCAATTATGTCTCCGCCGCCATGCAGAGCGTGGCTGCGCGCGAACCGGTCGAAGTCGCCAGTTCCAAACCCTATGGGTGTTCTGTGAAATACTGACGAGGGATACAGCAAACCCACTGCGTTCAATCCGGCACATGTCGAAACTGTCGCTTGAACCGGGTGGCAATGCGCCTTACACGCGCTCGCCATGCTCCAGATTGTGCCCGAAACCCCTGAACTCCATGCCGATGCGATCGAAGACCTCTTCGCGCGCACCTTCGGCTCGGGCCATTTTGCCAAGACAGCCGAGCGGTTGCGGGAATATTCCCATTCCCTGCCAGAGGTGAACCGCGTCGCGGTGCTGGATGGCAAGGTGATTGCCGTCTGCCGCGTCTGGCCCCTGAAAGTCGGCCCCAGCCGGGATCGCGCCCTGTTCTATGGCCCGGTCGCCGTTGGCCCGTCGCACCGGGGCAGCCGCCTTGGCCTGACCGTGACGGGCGAGGCGCTGGAGGCTGGCAAGGCCGCTGGCTGGCCCGCCGCCATTCTGATCGGCGCGCCCGCCTATTTCGGCGAGATCGGCTTTACCGTCACCCCGAAGCACCAGCTCATCTTCCCCGGCCCGCAAGACCCCGCCCGCGTCATGGTGAAAAGCCTTGCGGGCGACGCCGCCCAGCTTTCCGGCCGCGTCACCGCCGCCTAGCCACACTTCCCGCTTCTTTGACGTTGGGGCAGGGGCGCTAGGGCTCATGCAACAAAAGATCAAAGGGAGGCCCCGGCCATGAATTATGATGACGTCGTCAAATCACGCCGCAGCATTCGCGGATATCTCGATAAGCCGGTGCCGAAAGAGCTGATCCGCGAAATCCTCGAAATCGCCATGCGCGCGCCCACCTCGATGAATTCCCAGCCCTGGAATTTCTATGTCGTGGCCGGTGAGGTGCTGGACCGGATCCGCAAGGGCAATGTCGAGCGCAATGTCGCCGGCGTGCCCGACAGCCGCGAATTCCGCATGGGCCCGCCCTATGCGGGCGTCCACCGGGATCGCCAGGTCGAGATCGCCGTCCAGCTGTTCCAGGCAATGGGCATTGAGCGCGGCGACAAGGAAAAGCGCATGGACTGGGTGCTGCGCGGCTTCCGCCAGTTCGACGCGCCGGTCTCCATCGTCATCACCTATGACAAGGCGCTGGCGGGCGGCGACATCCCGCCCTTCGATTGTGGCGGCGTCGTCAATTGCATCGTCAACACGGCCTGGTCGCGCGGGCTCGGCTGCGTGATCAATTCGCAAGGCATCATGCAGAGCCCCGTCGTGCGCGAAGAGGCCGGCATCCCGGACGATCAAATCATCCAGACCTGCGTCGCCATGGGCTGGCCCGACGACACCTTCCCGGCAAACGCCGTCGTCTCAACACGAAAGTCCGTAGACGAAGCAGCGACGTTTCGGGGGTTTTAGGAGAACATCTCTTTGGTTTCAGTGCGAGTTAGATCATCATTGCTAGCGGACTGCATGAATGGAGCATCGCTGAGCTTCTTGTGCAAGTTGAGCATTCGTTTTTCTGCTTGAGAAACAAACGTTGCGTATAAGATGGGCCGTATAACCACATTTTCCCCTTCCTTTCGCTCATCCCCCTCGCCTCGTTCAATCTGATTGCCGAGAATAAATGCCCGCACTTTTGTTGAATCGTCGATGTACCCTTTGCTTTTCAGTTCTTTGATGTATTTCCACGCTTGGTTCTTTTCAGAGGAGCCAAGCGAAACGCCCGGTCTCTTCAACTCGACGATCACCACTGCCTCTGAACCGACCTCGTTGCTTTCGCTATCAAATTTTGCGCGTGCATAAATCCCGACAGTGCTGTCTGGCAGCACTACAAAGTCCGGTCGATTGAGAGAGCCTTTTGACTGAGAGCCAAACAGCCTCTTTAGTACAGTCGTCATGCCTCTGTTCGAAGTGTACTCAATGCTCTCGTACTCAGGTCCAAATATCCACAATGATTTCTCGATAAGTGGCTGCAGATCTTGAACTTCATCAGTATCGTGATCCTCAGTTTTTTGCCGAATATCTTCGATGAGTTTTAGCCTGTATCGAACTTCATCAAGTGCTGCCTTTGCGGTTCTTAAAGTCCATTCCTCAAGAATATTGTTCCAAGCATCAACGTCATCTGGTGATAGCTCGCTCAATTTGTCTAGTAGACTGTATTTTGACTCGGCTAACTCCATGGAAGCTAGCAAGCCCATCACTTGACTAATTTGCTTTTCGCCAAACGTGGGGCACTTTTCAATCAACTCATCAAGCATATTGTCCCAGCGGTCTTGGCTGAGTTGCGGAAGCTCAGCCACTTCACTGCGAAAGGTTTGTTTCACCTTCTCTTTTGTTTCTTTTCTCCGTGCGCGAAGTAAGTGAGATATCGTATCTCGAATTGCGTTATGAATAATATCTTGGGCGGTTGAGACTTGATCTGCATTCTTGTCAAAATCAGACCAGTCGGGAAGGACCCAAGGCTTTAGAAAGTCCGCAGTTACTATAAAGCTGTAACGTCTAGCTTCTTCTGTGCGGCCATCAATAAATTTCCCGTCGAACGCTGTCCAGTCTGCCTGTCCTACCAAGCGATTTTGAACCCACCATGCTATTCCATGTTGCTTTGTTGTTCGATCGGATTTTTGAGAGTCAATCACTCTCAATTCCGCAACTCCAAGCGTGGGTATGTCCACTTCTTTAACTTCAATGGCGCCTGGCGGAATGTCTTCAAACGTAACCTTAATCTCGTCGACCGAAACACTGAAGCTCGGGTCAAGCAAGAATCGCGTACTAAGAATCGAACGAACTTCTTCAGAAGTTAATTTAGATGGAATGACGCGTTCGCCGATGATTTCAGTTCCGTGTCCATCGACATCAGATCGTTCTTGAACGATCTCTACTGAAATCGGTTGCGTCGAGCCTTCACTGACACGGAATGTGGTTTCGTTGGCGTCTCGCCAAGTTCGAACTAGATAGGGTGAAGAGAAGAGAAATGCCGCGTGCCGTCCTCGGCCATTTTGACCATAAACTTTACGAGGGAGAGCGTTCATCAATTCAGGGGGCGGATCGATTTCCGGGCCTTGAGTTTCTAGTCTATTATAATCCAAAGTCCGCCAGATTTTTTGGAATTCGTTTCGCGTCATTCCAATACCATCATCCAAGATGCGAAATGGTGAGCCCGCTTCTTCGCTCGGCCAAGAAATCGAGACCTTTGTTGCATACGCATCCCAAGCGTTCGCTACCAACTCAACTAATGCTGTGGTTGGATCTGACATTATCTGTCCGGCATGCTTGCCTAGGAAGCGTTTGTCGAAGAGCGTACCTTGTTTCGACATACTCTATGAGCCTTTTCTTATTTTGGTAGAGTAGAAAGACTACGGGAAGTAATCATATTCAACAAGATTGTTTTGTTTAAGCGAGAGGTGTCGGTGGTTGTGGGACTTGGGAGAAATAGAGGGAGGCTGTGTTGAA
Source organism: Hyphomonas sp. KY3 (assembly GCF_017309975.1). Classification (NCBI taxonomy): domain Bacteria; kingdom Pseudomonadati; phylum Pseudomonadota; class Alphaproteobacteria; order Hyphomonadales; family Hyphomonadaceae; genus Hyphomonas; species Hyphomonas sp. KY3. The sequence continues at coordinate 3,129,996 of NZ_CP022271.1, read as the reverse complement.
GTTCCCCAAGGAATAAGCACACGGAAATGACCGAGTATCCGCCCCAATCCGTCTGATACCTCCCGCCCATAGACTCTCCTGCATGAACGGGATGGCGGCATTCATCGAACAGGGGCTCAAGGCCGCGCAGGGCGCGGTGCTGGATGTGCGGGCGCAGGCCGGGCTGCATCTGGAGCCGGACTCGGTGTCGCGGCGCGTGCGCGCCAGGGTGCGCGGGCGGCTGAAGGCCATCGAGACGATTGTCCGGCGGCTGATCATCCTGATGGCGGCGGCGCTGGACCTGCCACCCCTGCCGCAAGCCAGTCCCGGCCAGACCGGCGCGGCGGCCTCCACTCCGCGCCCGGCGCTTGCCGACACGGTAGAGGATGTTACGGACACTTTTGGGACCAGTTATGGACCAGTCCATCGCCTCAATCTGACCGGGCGGCGCGCCGCCGGTCTCATGGACTGGCAAGACGCCTTTGCGGGGAAGGGGGCCGCGCAGACGCTCGCCGCCGGGCCGGTCCCCGCCGCGCCGCTGATCGCGCACATCATCGCGCTGCAACGCCTGCTGAAAGATCCCGCGCCGGCCGCCAAACGGCTCGCGCGCCATCTGGCGCAGATGAAGGCAAGGCAAGAGCCGCGCCCTGTCTGCCCGCCCAGCGCCGGCAATTTCCGCCTCGGCGCAGAGCTGGGCAGCGTGGCCAGCGCCCTGCCGGGCCTTGTCAGCCGCGCCGTCGCGGACTGGCCCGACACGTCCTGAGGTGTCCCTGAATTTTGTCTGAATGCCGGTGCGCTATCCGCGACTCCGGTCGCAGGCACAGGCGGCGAGCTTCGCTCTCCTTCGACTTCGCTCTCCTTCGACTTCGCTCAGGATGAGCTGATCTCTTGAGGCGGCTTACGGACTCATTCCGCCTCCCTTGCTGACTCATCCTGAGCGAAGTCGAAGGATGAAGCCACCGGGAGCAGAAGCCCGGCGCTTGCGCTTCGGGCCTTCTCGGGGACATCGCATTGCGATGTCTGACCCCTCGAAGCCTGAGCGAAGTCGAAGGATGAACGCGGCAAGGGAACCTACTTGTCCTCGAAGAAGGAATAGACCGCATCTTCCGGATGGCTCGCGCCAATCGGCGTGCGCGGGCCAAAACGCTCGGCCTCTGTGCCCGGCGGCAGCGGCATTTCCTCGGTCCAGTCGAACACGACGAGCCGGTTCAGCACGCGCCACTCGCCATCGCGCTTCACGAACCAGTCGAGATAGCGCCCTTTCATGTCCCATTGCTGCATCTGGCGGTCGGCGCCCGGCTGGCGCTGGAAGGCAGAGAAATAGCTCTCCACCGCCGCGCCGCCCTCGCGGAATTCGATCAGGATGTTGTGGATCTGGTGAATGCCCCGCTCGATATAGGGCAGCGTCTTCATCGCCCAGTCGACAAAGCCCGACGCGCTGCCCTGGTAAGGCCCGTGATGATCGGTGCCATCCGGCCAATAGGCCGAACGCAGCATTTCCTCATCCGCCCGGTCGATGCCGCGCGCATAGCGAAACAGGCAATCCCGGATCGCTTCGCGCGCCCACAATTCCTCGACTTTCTGTTCCAGCGTCAATTCGGCCATGGCGGCGCTCCCTGTTTGATTGCCTGCTAGGTACAGGGCTTTTCCGGATTGTAAAACAGGTCAGAGCGGCCTGAAATGGGGCGGTGCCAAATATGCACTGGGCGGGCAAGTGGGTCACCACGCCTTCGCCAGCGTGCATTTGGGCGAAACGTGCTTCACCGGACAAGTCCTTGTTACAGCTGTGAAATTTGAAGATTTCGCCCGGATGAACGGGCAGGTCTCCGTGCAAGTGAAAGTGACTGTAATTCGCATAAGGAGCAGTTCGCCGCCGACTTTTCCGGGCCGTCTTGTCCGCCCCGCCTGCTTGCGTCAGGACAAGGCAAAAATGACGGAGGTCTCCCATGCTGAAACTGAACCTGCTGGCTGCGAGCGCTTGTGTCTTCGTGACCGAAAGCCTCGCAGAAACACGGGTCATCGGCGAGGCGGCCATTTCCAGCGGGCTCCATGATCGCGGCGAACAGATCGGCCCGCTGACGCTGGAAACAGAACTCCTGCTGGAGACAACCGGCGCGCATGGCACACTTTATGGCGGACTCTATCGCCTGACTCCCATCGGCGCAGACCAGGCGGCCTTTGCGGACGAGACCGACTATGTCATCGGCTACCAGTTCGACACCCAGGGCGGCAGCATGGACCTGACGGCAAGCTGGCTGACCTATCCGGGAACAGAGGATGAAGAAAGCCTGGAGCTTGCCGCAAGCTTTACGTCCGACTTGCCCTACAGCCCGGCGCTCACCGTGTTTCACGATGCCACGCTGGGCGATTTCGGCGCCGGAGTCTCCGCCGGCCCCTCCTGGAAATCTGGTGCATGGGATGCCTACGTCCTTGCCCGCGCAGGCTTTGTCGATGCCGGGGACGAGTCCGGCGACCGATCCTATGCAGGCCTCGAACTGGGCGCGGCAAGGCCACTTGGCCAGCAGGCCGAAATCGGCCTCTACGCGCGCTACGACATATCCGACGCGGACAGTTTTGCCCGCGAGATAAATCAGGGCGTGGTGACCGAGTTTGCCAGTTCAGGCTTCGCCGTCGGTGCAGTGATCGGCGTGGCGATCCCCTAGATCACCGTCCTTCACGTCGCCAGGCGAGCAGCAGCAGGCCAATCAGCAGCGCCGCCGCAATCACCCCCGGCAGCAGGGGCTGGCTGCTAGACGAGCGCACCGCATAAGCGCCGCGCTCTCGCAGGCCAAGCCAGTTGCCGTCCGCCGAGTTTCCGCGCGCGCTGGTGCGCCGAATGTCCGGCAAATTCGTGCCGTTGGCATTCAGGCGGAAGACGCCGCCACTGGTCGCATCTGCCAAAGGCTGCAACACTTCGGTCGTAGACTGAAGGTCTGCATATTCCTTCGGATTGGCCGGCCCATTCAGGGCGACCGCTTCCAGCCCGCCCGCTTCGGCGCGGTAGAGGCCGAGCTGGTCAATCGGCGCCTCAGCCACGAACCGGCCCGGCCCGTCCTGGCGCCATTGCGGCTCGAGGAAGCTGCCTTCCGGCGTCTCGACCACCAACGGCGGTGCGCTATCCAGCAGCGTACGCAGTTCCACGCGCGCTGTATCGCCTTCGGCCACAAGATTCAGCTTGCGCTCTTCCAGTTCCGGCTCCTTCATCATCCAGTGGACAACGCGGCGCATCAATTCGGCAAACGGTCCGCCGCCATCATGCCCACGCGCCCACAGCCAGATCTGGTCGGTCATCAACATGCCGACGCGGCCATCGCCCACGCGGTCCACGATCAGCAAGGGTTTGCCGCGCGGCCCGCTCATCAGCACGTCTCCGGCTTGGGCTTCGGCATCGATATAGCGCATCCAGCCGCCCCATTCGCGGCTGGCCAGCGGCATGGTCACGGCGTGACGCAGGCCTGGCTCGGTCAGCTCCGGCGTGTACTCCCCGGTATAGATATCGCCCGTAGGGGAGGCAGGCAGCACTGAAGCCAGCGGCGAGCGCGCAAGGCTGCCCGGCCCGGCAAAGGGTTCGCCGGCGGCAATGAACAGCGCGCCGCCTTCGGTCACATAGCGGGACATATTGGCGAGGTAAGACTGGGTGATCACACCCCGGCGCTCATACTGATCAAAGATGATCAGGTCGAATTCTTCCAGCTTCTCCTCGAACAATTCCTCGGTCGGGAAGGCGATCAGGGCGAGCTCTTCGGTCGGCGTATAGTCCAGCTTGTAGGGCGGGCGCAGGATGGTGAAGTGGACAAGGTCCACGGATGGGTCGGATTTGAGCAGGTCGCGCCAGACCCGGCCCGCCTGGTTCGGCTTGCCGGTGACGAGCAGCACGCGCAGCCGGTCGCGCACTCCAGAAAGGGTCGCCGCCGTGCGATTGTTGGCCAGTGTCAGCTCCTCGCGTCCCTCTGGCGTCTCGACCACGATGACATTTTCGCCGCGTCGTTCAATCTCGATCGGTACACTCGTATTCTCGCCGGGCGTCACATTCAACCGGCGCGGGGTGCTGCCATTGACAGACAGTTCAATCTCCACCTGCCGACCGTCTGGCAGGTCGGGATCATCCACCCGCACGACCAATTCAGCCATTTCGCCCACGATGCCAAAGTCCGGGGCATCGACAATCGACACGCGCCGATCACCCCGGTTGGGGTCGCCTACGATCAGCCCATGCAAAGGGGCGATATGGCGTTCGTCAGAGTCCGGTTCCGGCAAATCATGAACCTGTCCGTCAGTGATCAGGATGGCGCCTGCAATCCGGTCGCGGGGGACATCAGCCATCAGGCCTTCCAGCGCGCCATAGAGATTGGTGCCATCCGCACCCGGATCGCTCTCCAGGATGCGCACTTCCAGGGATGGGTCGGCTTCCAGTTCAGCATTCAGCGCGGCGAAAGCCGCTGAGGCCGCCGCTTCGCGTTCGCCAAACTCCATGCTTTCGGACCGGTCGAGAATGATCGCCGCCACCGAGGGCAGGGGCTCACGCTCTTCCTGTACGAGTGAGGGGTTCGATAATGCCGCAGCCAGCAAAGTCAGCGCCAGCCCTCGCGTTAGCCACGCTTTGCCGCGCAGAAACGCATAAGCGAGCCATGCCAGCGCAGCAAGCGCCACGACTGCCCACAGGATCGGCCAGCCAAGAAAGGGCTCAAAGCCGAGGCGCGTTGCGTCAATCATTGCGGCCCTCCATCGGGAATGCGGGTCGGAATGCGGACCGGGCTTTCATCCGGTGCTTCATCTGCGTCGCCATTGCCGAGACGTTCCAGCAGGGCCGGGATGTGCACCTGGTCGTCCTTATAGTTTCCAGTCAGCACATACATGACCAAATTCACGCCGAAGCGTCTCGCCATTTCACGCTGTTGCGCTCCGCCGTCCACGGAATAGAGGTCGCGGCCCTGTTCATCCACGGCCCAGGCCGAAGCCCAGTCGGCATCGCCGATAATGAGGCGTGAAACGCCGTCGCCGCGCGGTGCACTGGCATCGCCCGCCTGCTCGATCCAGAGATTGCGCTGCGCATAGCGCCCCGGAAAGTCGTCCAGCAAATAGAAGGTTCGCGTCAGAACATGGTTTTCGCCCACCGTCTGCAAGGGCGGTGCATCAAGCCCTTCCAGCAAGGTCTCCAGGCGGGTCACATCGGTCTGTGTTCCAATCGTTCCGCCTGCGCGCGTATCAATCACCAGCGCCCCGCCAGAGCGCAGGTATGTATTGAGGTGGGCAATCGCAGTGTCCGACAGCGGCGGCATGGAGTCGGGTATGTTGAGATAGATCAGCGGGTACAGCTCAAGCGCGTCGGTCTCCAGATCGACACTATGGGGATCAGCAGGTTCGACGGACGTACGCAGGCGCAGGATATTGGACAGACCGAACAGGCCGGCGCGCGTACGCGCATTGAGCGAACGGTCAGGTGTTTCCACATAGGCCAGGCGCATCTCCAGCGCCGCGTCGATCTCCTTCTGGGTCGCGTTTCCGTTGGACGGCAGTCGGATCGTCTGCGGATTATTGTCCACCCGGCGATAGGTGCCGTCCGGCAACAATTCATACTGGAAGGGTTGGGCCGCCGCATCCGGTGTCGGCACCGCGACCAGCGCGCCACCAGCCACCACACATGCCATCGCTGCGCCCTTGCCAAACCGGCGCAGCCGTCCGGCCACGAACAGGGCGATGAAAAGGTCCAGCGCCAGCAATACGGCAGCAAGGGTCAGCAACGGCCCTGCAAGGCGCAACGACCGGGCCTCGGCATCGCCCAGCAGACGAGCCGAAATTGGCCAGTTCGCGATCAGCTCCGGCCGCTTGCCGGCACCCGCATTCAGGGCGCGCGATCCGGCTGGCCCACGATAGAGCCCCGGTGGGTGAGCTTCAGACGGTTCGGTCGTTGCAAAATCGGTGGCCTTCAAGGGCGCGGCATTGGCCCCCGCGGCCGACAGGCGCCCATAGCCGTCCAGGGTCAGGAAAGGGGCGTAAGCCCCCTCCGCATCGCCGACGGATTCGCCACGTCCGGCTGCAATCGACCGGCGCAGTATCTGCGAGAACGTGCCGGAATAGGCAAGGTCGGCCCAGTCCGGCCCGGCGGTTGTGTGGAACAGAATCAGCGTGCCATCGCCGCGCATGTCGGCGGTCACCAGCGGAGAACCATCTGCCAGTCGCGCCCACGTCTTCGATGCGAGTTCCGGCCCCGGCCGCGCGAGCACTTGCTGCTTGATGCGCACGTCACCGGGAATGGGCAAGCCTGCAAAGGGGGAGGTCTCCGGGAACGCCGCCATGGCTTGCGGCTCATCCCAGGCCAGCGCTCCGCCGAGCGCGCGAGAAGACCGGCGCAGCGCAACCGGCAGCAGGTCATCGCCCTGCGCGGCGAGGCGCGGACCGGCAAACCGGATCAGCGCGCCGCCTTCCTCGACCCAAGCGTGCAGCAATTCGGCATCCTGCGGCAGGATCTGCCCGATATCACTCAAGATGATTGCATCCGGGGACGCGGCCACAAGGTTCTCGATACTGCCTTCGGATATCGTCGCGAAAGGCTCCAGCGCCTTGCGGATATAGTGCATGTCCGACAGCAGCGGCTGGGCCGTGCTGCCTGCATCGACGAGACCCACCCGGCGTGAGCGATCGGCGGAATCCCATAGCCAGACCGTACCTGCGCCTTGCTGGCCTGTGACGCTGAACCGGGCAACGCGGGCGAGTGCTGCGGCAGGGATGGTAAACTCGGCGGCCGCTTCGGTCTGCCCATCGGCAAATTCCAGGGGCGCAGTCGCCAGGGCTGAACCATCAATCGTCATGGCAGATACATATCCGGTTGCGATGCCGCGCGTGGAAGCGCGGCGGGCGGTCACGCTGACAGAATCTGTTTGCGACCGAATGCCGGAAATTACGATCGGGCCCGTCGGTGCTGCGGCATAGACGGTCAGCGGCGCGAGACTTGACAGCTCCGCGGCAAAGGCCTGGCCGTCCTTGCCCTGCAAGCCGTCGCTTGCCCAGAAGATGCGGTCAGGCTTGAAACCTGAGTCATTCAACCGCCGCAACGCATCGGAACGGTCAGGGGCCCAGGCCTGCGGCCTCAGCGAGGTCAGGCGCTTGCCCATGTCGGCGCGGGAAATACGCTCGGCCGGGTCGGGATTGAATTGTTGCGGCGCGGTCAGCAACAGATGGACCGGCGCGTCGCGATTGCCCGTGTCCAGTGTGGCGGTCGCGGCATTGACGAGGTCCGGCCAGCGCGGGGCGGACGGCCAGCCATTGTCGACCACAATCAGCAGGCTGCCGGTGCCTTCCACGGTCTCGGTCTGCGCGCCCGGTGCATAGACGGGTTGGGACAGGCCGAGGATCGCGGCGGCAATCGCCAGCGTACGGATCAGCCAGACCCACCAGGGCGTGCGCGCGGGCGTCTCTTCCTGCGGCTCGATCCCGTCGAGCAATTGTAGCGACGGCAATTCCGCATGACGTGGGGCAGGGGGCGTTGCCCGCAGGATCCACCAGATGATTGGCAGCGCGGCCAAAGCGGCAAGCGCCCACGGCGCGCCGAGCAGGAATGGGCCGAGCGAGGTCATGCCTTGGCCCCGAACGTCTCGACCTGCGCCTTCAGCCGGGCGGCGCCTTCAAGGCTGGACGTTCCGACTGTATGCGTCACCAGCCGCCAGCCCATTTGCGTGGCCAGTCTGCGCAATCCGTCCCGCTGTTCGGCAAAGCGGCGGAGGTAAGCCTCACGCATTGTCTCGGCCCGGCCAAGGATACGGTCGGACTCGGTGCCGGGGCGGCTGAGCTTGGTGCGGCCTTCAAACGGGAAGCTTTCCTCGATGGGTGCCGAGATCGCCAGCAGCACGCCTTCCGGGCATTTCGCGGCAAGCGGCGCAAGGCGGGCCTGCCAGTCTGCGAGCGGCGCGTAAAAGTCAGATGCCAGAATAATCGTTGCCGCTGATTTCGGCGGCGAGGGAAACTGGCCATGCGTGCCGCGCTCAAGGTCTTCGGCGAGCCGCGCCACGGCCTTTTTGCCAAAGCTGGCCGTCCGGCCCGCGCCCAGCATGCCGATGCGTTCGCCATCCTTCGACATCATGATGCCGATGGCCAGCATCAGGAGTTGGGCTTCTTCGGCCTTGGTGCGCAAATCGCCCTCGCCCTTCCAGCGGAAACCCGGTGCATCATCACTCCAGAACAGCACCGTGCGCGCGGTTTCCAGTTCTGTTTCGCGTACGAACAATTCCGTGCCCTTGGCGGAGCGGCGCCAGTCGACCCGGTCGGCGGCGTCTTCCTGCGCATAGCGGCGATACTGCCAGAAATGCTCGCCCGTGCCCGCACGGCGACGGCCTGCCGAGCCGATATGCGCAGCCTCGCTCGCCTCGGCCTTAAAGTTCAGGCCGGGCAATTGCCGGGCAAGGCTCTCGGCTTCTGAGCGAAGATCGGAACTCACAGGACCATTTCCTGCATGCATATGTCGGCTTCCAGAAGTTTGAACTTTTCTTCGCCTGTCCGGCGGTATTCTTCGACAAGCACATCGAGTTGCTTCTGCTCGAACTCTGTCAGCGTAGGTCCTGCAAGCGCAATAGTGTTGGCTCGGTGATTGTCGAATTCGACGCGCTTATCGTCGTTGGAGATTGCGCTTTCGCGAGTTTGCGCTGCTTGAACACGCTCAGTCTTCTCGTTTCGGAAGTTCTGAAACCGCTCGCTCCATGTTCGGGAGGTTCGGAAGTACTCCATTCTGCGCCGGAGCAGTTTTTTGGCCGCACAATCATATGTTGCCAGGCATCCTGTGATCGGAGAGTTGAGGTAAGGTGCACAGGGATCTGCCGTTGCTGAATATGCAGCAGAATCATTACAATTTGCCATTACCGAGAGCGTCAGGTCGCGCTCGATTCGTGAAGCTGTGCGCAGCTTCGTCAGGCAGGAGTCGATTTCTGGCAGTTTCTGTCTCGTTTGTCGTGAGTACATGGTTGAGAAGGCGATCCATTCGAACAGTCCGATGAGGCCCGCAACAAGTAAGCGGTCTTTCAAGAGCTTTCGGACGACAGAACCCATAACGAATTAAGGATGGACTGAGAGTGGATAGCGCTCCATCACGCCACCTTCCGGGCAAGGTCATTGATCAAATCGGTCAGGCTCGGTGCCTCGCCCGTCGGATCATAGCGCATTGCCATGCGGTGGCCGAGGCAGGGTTCTGCGAGCGCTTCGACATCCTCGATGCTCGGCGCAAGACGGCCCCTCAAGAGCGCGCGGCTCCGTGCAGCCAGCATCAGCGCCTGACCGGCACGGGGCGAAGGCCCCCAATCCACCAGCCGCTTGACGCGCTCGTCGCTTGTCTGTTCCGGCCGGGCATCTCGCACCAGGCCGAGGATCGCCGAGACGATCTTCTCGCCCACCGGCATCCGCCGCACGAGGCCTTGCAGCGCGATCAGCCGTTCGGCGTCCAGCGCCGGGCGCACCACGTCATCGTCGCCGGTCGTCGTCTCGATCAGGATGCGGCGCTCGGTGTCGAGGTCGGGATAGTTCACGTCGACCTTCAGCAGGAAGCGATCCAGCTGGGCTTCGGGCAGGGGGTAGGTGCCTTCCTGCTCGATCGGGTTCTGCGTCGCCAGAACATGGAAGGGCGCGGGCAGGTCATGGCGCACACCGGCCACGGTGACATGGCGCTCCTGCATCGACTGGAGCAGGGCAGACTGGGTACGAGGGCTGGCGCGGTTGATCTCGTCCGCCATCAGCAGCTGGGTGAAGATCGGCCCTTTGAGGAAGCGGAAGGTGCGCTGCCCGCTCGGGCTTTCGTCCAGCACTTCAGAGCCGATAATGTCTGAGGGCATCAGATCCGGCGTGAACTGGATGCGCTGGTTGGCGAGACCAAGCGCGGTGCCCATCGCCTCGACGAGGCGTGTCTTGGCCAAGCCGGGCGCGCCGATCAGCAGGGCATGGCCCCCGGCCAGTACGGCGGCGAGCGCCAACTCGACCACGCGGTCCTGTCCGAATACCGCCTTCGCAATTTCGGCTTTCACCTGCGCCAGCGTTTCGGCGGCGGATTCGGCTTCTGCGATGATTGCATCACTTACCTGGTCAGTATCGGCCATCAAAAGGGCGCCTCCGGGTTTTCGATCTGAATAAACAAACCTATGTCTAAGGCCGGATCATGGCGGAGCAAAACGTGAATTCCAGTGCCACAACCACAATCAGTCTCGAAGAGACGCTTAAAGCGATCCTTCCCGATGGCAAGGTAGATGGCAAACTGCCGCCGGTTCATCTGTGGAATCCTGAGCGCTCAGCTGACATCAACATGGAAATCCGCGCGGATGGTAGTTGGTGGCATGAAGGCGACCCAATTAATCGCGAGCGACTGGTGAAGCTGTTCTCGCGCATCCTGCGCAAGGATGAGGACGGTTCGGTCTGGCTCGTCACGCCCTACGAAAAAGTGATCGTGCATGTGGCCGATGCGCCTTTCCTTGCTGTGCGCGTCGAGCGGGCGGGCGAGGCCGGACCGCAACAGACACTGGCCTTCGTCACAAATCTGGGCGATGTGACGCTGGCAGGGCCGGACGCGCCGCTGCGCGTCGAGACCGATCCCGAGACCGGAGAGCCTTCCCCCTATGTATTGGTGCGCGGACAGCTCGAAGCCAAACTTGCCCGGCCGGTCTTCTACGAACTGGCCAATATGGCAGAACCTGCACCCGACGGATCAGATATGCTGGGCGTGTGGAGCCAGGGTGTCTTCTTTCCTCTCGGACCGGCGGCCTGATCCGGCATGAGCTGGAACGGGCTGGACGATTTCCTGACGCGGGTCTCAGACCGGCTTGACCCGCCCCATGGCGAAGGGCGGCTGACCGAATATGGCGACCTCGACTTCCTGACGCCAGAAGAACTGGCGGTAATCCGCCCGGCGGCGGTGCTGTTTGGTGTCATCCCGCGCAAATCCGGTCCGACCGCGCTGCTCACCCTGCGCCCGGACACGATGGCCAATCATGCCGGACAGGTTGCCTTTCCGGGCGGCAAGATCGATCCGATCGACGTGGACGAAGTCGCCGCCGCCCTGCGCGAGGCTGAGGAAGAAGTCGGCGTGAACCCGGCAGAGGTGGAGGTTCTGGGTCGCGGCGCGCCCTATGTCACCGGCACCATGTTTCGCATCACGCCGGTCGTGGGGATTCTGCCCGCCGATTTCGAGCCCAAACCCGACCCGACCGAAGTTGCGGACGTGTTCGAAACGCCCATCGATTTCCTGATGAATATCGCCAACCATCAGGTCGGCCGAGCTGTCTACAAGGGCAAGGAACGGCAATTTTACGAGATGCCGCATGGCGGCTTTCGCATCTGGGGCGTGACCGCCGGGATTATACGGAAACTGTATCATACACTGTACGACGATTGATCCGGCCCGGTTTTAGGGGTTTGTTCAATCCATCCACGCCTTATCTAAGGTGAAACAATCGGAGGGAACGACACCTTGGCCGGACGCATCGTCTTTGAGCTATTCATCTTCTCGATCCCGTTCATCGTGTTCGGGCTCTACCTGCTGGCAACGTCGAATGCAGAACAGGAGGGCAAACGCAAATGGCCCATCAATATCCTGTTCCTGTGCGGCATTGGCCTTGCGACCGTGGCCTGGTTCGTTCTGATCCTGATGGAGCCGAAAGAACGCGACATCTGCCACGAGCCGGCCCGTATGGAGAATGGCAAGCTGATCCCGGCACGCGACTATCCTTGCGTTCATGATGTCACCAATGTCGGCGTGCCGCGCGAGCGAGACAGTATCCGTTCCGCCACGGGCGCGACCGGGCCCGGCACGGATATCCATGATGCCGGAGAGATCCGCGCCACGGCGCCGGATACCGAAGATGCCGCGCGCCGGGAGGAAGAGCCGGTGATCCTGGCCCCGGACCCCGATGCCGACACACCGGAGATCGTGCGGCCGGACGATGACACGGACTGACCTGACGACCGCGCCCTGGCTGGACTGGCCGGGCACACGCGCCGTGATGGCTGCGCTGGAAGTGGCGCGCCCTGGTGGCGCGCGCTTCGTCGGCGGCTGTGTGCGCAACGAACTGCGCGGCGTGCCGGTCGATGACATAGACATCGCGACCCAATTAAAACCGGAGGAAACCCTCGCGGCGCTGGAAGCGGCCGGCATTCGCGCGATCCCGACCGGGCTGGAGCATGGCACCGTCACCGCCATCTATGACGGCCGCCCCTACGAGATCACCAGCCTGCGCCGCGATGTCGAGACAGATGGCCGCCGCGCCGTGGTCGCTTTCACCGAGGATTGGGCCGAGGATGCGGAGCGCCGTGATTTCCGGCTCAATGCTATCTACGCCGCCGCCGATGGCCGCCTGCATGAGATCGTGCCGAACTCGGTGCAGGATGCCATTGATGGGCGGGTGATCTTCATTGGCGACGCAGACCAGCGCCTGCGCGAGGACTATCTGCGCATCCTGCGCTTCTTCCGGTTCAATGCCTGGTATGGCGCGGGCATGGATGCCGACGGCCTTGCTGCATGTGAGCGGCAAAAGGATGGACTCGCAAAGATTGCTTCCGAGCGGATATGGAAGGAATTGAAACGCCTGATGGAAGCGCCCGATCCGTCCGAAGCCATGCTGGCCATGGAAGAGACGGGCGTGCTGGAAGCCGTGCTGCCCGGCGCGAGCGCATCGGAATTGCCATCTCTTGTTTCGGTGGAGCAGGGGGCCGGCCTTGCGCCAGATCCGTTGCAACGCTTGATGGCCATGCTTCCCCGTCGCGCCCGCGATGTGACCAGTGTCACGGCGCATCTGCGGCTATCCAATGTCGAGGCCAGCCGACTGGCCGAGTGGGCCGACCCTGCGCTAACTCATGTTCTTGACGTCCAACCGGACGCGCTGCGTCGTCTGTTTTACCACTTTGGCCCACGTGCTGTGCTGGACCGCGCCTTGATTGAGGCCGCGCAGGTTTCTGGAGCGGATGCCCTGACGACGATCAAGGCAGCGGCAGTCGACTGGCAGAAGCCGGACTTTCCGCTGGGCGGCGCAGATGCCCTTGCAGCAGGGCTTAGCGGTCCGGATGTCGGCGCAGTCCTGCGCGCGTTGGAGCAGAGCTGGGTGGCGTCGGATTTCAGTCTGACTCGAGACGAATTGGTTGCGCGCCTCAATTCGTGAACAGGATGTACGCGTTGAGGTATCCGGCGAAACTGATCCAGACCAGATAGGGGATTTGTAGCAAGGCGGCGAGGTGCGAATAGCGCCAGAAGTCCTGCATCATGGCCACGATCAACAGCCAAAGCGCCACCAGAATGCCGAGCGCCAGCGCGACCTCGTTCATGCCAAAGAATGCAAGGCTCCAGCCCGCATTGAACACCAGCATCGAATAGTACAGCCCGAGCGGGCTGACGGCACGTTCAAATGAACCGGCCCGGTCCAGCACCAGCAGGGCGCCTGCCGCCATCAGTACGAACAGAATTGGCCAGACAAGGGCAAACATGACGTCTGGTGGGGTGAGGAAAGGTTTGCTGAGCGCAGCGTACCAGGGGTCGGAACTGCCGCCCGAAATCACTGCTCCTGCTGCGGCGGCTGTCACCGTCGCTAGCAGGAGCAGTATCCCTGCCCCCCAGGGAAAGGCTTTCGCACTGGTGACCATCGACCACGCTTATACCTTCGAATGAAGTTTTCGTCATTTCCGAAACGTTAATTCGAGCCACAATGCTCTGATCGTCATCGCTTTTTTCCGTCGGTGCCCAAAATCCGGACGGGATTTCGCGACTGGTCCTCGTCCCGGTCCAGTATATCGCCCGGCTTGCAGTCCAGCGCGGCGCAGATCTTGTCCAGCGTCTCGAACCGTACGCCTTTGACGTGTCCCTGTCTTAGCTGCGACAGGTTCTGCTCGGAAATGCCGATTGCCGCGGCCAGTTCTTTGGACTTCATCTTGCGCAAGGCAAGCATCACATCGAGGCGGACTATGATGGCCATCAGATGAACTGCTCGTTTTCATGGGCGATGTCGGTCGCCTGAGTCAGGATCTGACCGATTACCAGGATCACCGCGCCAATCATCAACAAGATGACGGTATTGGAATTGATTCCAAGTGTGAGTGCCCGGTTGCCCGGTCCATTGTCATAGGTCAGGCCGAGCACCATCAGCGTAGGCAGGATCAGTTGCACGGCAGCAAACAGGAAAATGGTCAGGCCCAGGAAGCGCACTGCTCGGACAGCGGCGGGCGCAAATACCACGCCTTTCTGGAACACGCTGAAGACACGCGCAGCGCCGATGACGATCAGGGTGAGGCTGAAATAGCCGATCGCTGCCAGGACATGCAGGAGCAGTTTCTTTCCCCCGGAATAAGAGACGTCCTCCCGGACATGCGGCTGAAGGCCCTCCCAGGCCGAATCCAGGATGGAGGTTGAAACGTCCATCAGGAAATAGGCTGCCACCATCAGGACGAGGATGAGGAGTGCGAGCCATTTCAAGACGCGGCAGACGAGGCGTGTCCGGTCAGGCAGGAGTGTGGGAGTATTCATTATTCGTCCTTGCCAATTAAAAATTCATGTTTTACGTGAATAAGTTATTGAAAGAAGGGTATCTGCATGTTCGCCATTATCGCAAGGATTTTCGTCATCGGCGCAGGTGTTTTTCTGCCCATGGCCTGCGCAAGCGTGCCGGTGACCAGCCTGCCGAAACTCGCAGCGCTGGATCCGACGACCATGGATGCCAGCCAGGTCGAGGTCGCTGTGCGCGCGCCGGATGACTATGACTTGCCTGAGGACGCAGCAACGCTCGTTTTGTCAGTCTGGCAGGAAGAGGGGGACAAGACCCGGGAAGAGCTGTTCCACCTTGTCCCCGTGCCGGACGCGCAACCCGTTTCCTGAACAAGCGCGCAAAGGCAGGGTTCATGATCCATCGGCTGCATATCCACCCAAAGGACGCGCCGCGCATGGACGATTTCCGCGCGCATATGCTGAGCCTCAAGGAGGCACCCGGCCAGAAAAGCCTGTCCGTCAGCGTCACCACGAGGCCCTGCCTGAAGCCGGGTGCCAATCCCTTCAAGGACCCCCGTGTCGCCATCTATCTGCGCCCGGCACAGGATGAGGAATATTTCACCCTTGTGAAGGAGCGGAAAGTCTCGATTGAAATGCCGGATGGCGACGCACGTTATTGCGCGACAGACTAGGGCCTCACGGCCACTTCACGACAGGGGGCATGGAGGAGAGGATGCTCGTCACATTGCCGCCGGTCTTCAAGCCGAAGGTCGTGCCGCGGTCGTAGAGCAGATTGAACTCCACATAGCGGCCGCGCTGGATCAGCTGTTCCTCGCGTTGGGCTTCGCTCCAGGTCTGGTTCATGCGCCGGGCGACCAGTTTCGGGTAGATCTCCGCGAATTGCTTGCCGACTTCCTGTGTGAAGGCGAAATCGGCGTCCCAGTCGCCCGAATTGAAGCGGTCATAGAAAATGCCGCCCGTGCCGCGTGGCTCATCCCGGTGAGCGAGATGGAAATAGGTGTCGCAGGTCTCTTTCATCTGCGTGAAATCGGCGCCCGGATGCGTGTCGCAGGCGGATTTCATGGCGGCGTGGAAATCGACCGTGTCTTCGAAGTCTTGATCACGTTGATAATCGAGCAGGGGATTGAGATCTCCGCCGCCGCCGAACCAGGACTGGCTGGTCACCAGCATGCGGGTATTCATATGCGCGGCGGGCACTTTCGGATTGCGTGGATGCGCGATCAGCGAAATGCCCGAGGCCCAGAATCGGCCATCTGACTTGTCCGCGCCGGGGATTTGGGCAGCGAAGGCTTCAGAGAATGTGCCGTGGACTTCCGAGAAGTGGACCCCGACTTTTTCGAACACCTTGCCGCGCATCAGGCCCATACGGCCGCCGCCCAGGTCTTCGCTGCCATCGCCGCGTTTCCACTCGGTCAGTTCGAACCGTCCCGGTTCGCCTGAATAAAGGGGGCGTTCCGCCGCATTTTCCAGCGCTTCGAACCGCGCGCAGATGTCTTCCTGCAACACCCTGAACCAGTCGCGTGCGCGAGTCTTCTTCGTTTCGAGATCACCATCTGTCATGGCGCGACACATGGGGCGAGGACTGCGACACTTGCAAGCGCCCTGTTGTCACAGGCGCCAAGTCAGGATAACGCGCTGCCAATAGTAGTTTATGGGGAGGCACCCGCGCCCACTTGCCGCAATGTGCAAGGGGGCGGGCTCCTGTATGACGGGCCCAGATTTCTGCCTTCGCAAGGGACGGGATAAGCGTGACTGACACACCTGCACACGAACACGGCGAGATGATCGACGACGATCGCCGCAATTTCATTCACATCGCCACTGGAGCGGTCGCCTTTGGCGGCGCTGCCATGTTTGCCTGGGCCGCGGTTGACCAGTGGAACCCGGCCGCTGACACAAAGGCCGCTTCGGCGCTGGATGTCGATGTGTCCAAAATCCCTCTGGGCGGCGAGATCCGCGTCCTGATCGGCGGCAAGCCGTTCTTCGTGCGCCACCGCACAGCGGCTGAGATTGCTGCGGCCGATTCGGTGAATGTCGCGACATTGCGTGATCCCGAGACCGATGATGCGCGTCTGCGTCCCAAGGCTGACGGGTCGTTGAACCCGGCCATTCTGGTCACCTCGGGCTCTTGTACCCACCTTGGCTGTGTTCCAGTTGGTCCGGCGCAAGGCAATACAGGCGATTTCGGTGGCTGGTACTGCCCATGCCACGGCTCGCACTACGATACGTCTGGCCGTATCCGCAAAGGCCCGGCCCCCACAAACCTCCCGGTTCCGGACTACAATTACGTGTCCGACTCCGTGATCAACATTTCGCTTTAAGGGAAGGATACCGCAGATGAGTGGACACGAATCCTCCTACACGCCGACCAATGCCTTTACGAAATGGCTTGATACGCGTTTGCCGCTGGTCCGGTTTGCCCAGGACACGGCGATCAATTTCCCGACCCCGAAGAATTTGAACTACTGGTACACGTTCGGCGGCATCCTTGCCGTCTGTCTCGTGATTCAGATTCTGACCGGTATCATCCTGGCCATGCACTATGAGGCCAGTGTCGACGGCGCGTTTGCGTCTGTTGAGCGTATCATGCGCGATGTGCCGTATGGCTGGCTGCTCCGCTACATTCACGCCAATGGCGCGTCGATGTTCTTCCTTGCCGTCTATATTCACATGTTCCGCGGGCTCTATTACGGCTCCTACAAGGCGCCGCGCGAAGTGCTGTGGATCCTTGGCTGTGTCATCTACCTTCTGATGATGGCCACCGCCTTCCTCGGCTATATGTTGCCTTGGGGCCAGATGTCCTATCACGGCGCAAACGTCATTACGTCGCTGTTCGGCGCCATCCCGCTGATCGGCGAGAGCCTCCAGACCTGGATCCTCGGCGGACCATCGATTGGTAACCAGACACTGCAGCGCTTCTTCTCGCTGCACTATCTGCTGCCCTTCATGATCGCCGGCGCAGTCATCCTGCACGTCTGGGCGCTTCATGTGCCGGGCAACAACAACCCGACCGGTGTTGAGGTTCAGGACGTCGCGAAAGACACCGTGCCATTCCACCCGTATTACACGGTGAAGGACGCCTTCGCGATCGTGATCTTCCTGATCATGTTTGCCGTCTTCGTCTTCTACGCACCGAACGTGCTGGGCCATGCCGACAACTATATCGAGGCCAACCCGCTGGTGACGCCTGCGCACATCGTGCCGGAATGGTACCTGCTGCCATTCTACGCCATCCTGCGCGCCATCACGTTCGATCTCGGCCCGATCCCGGCCAAGCTGCTCGGCGTGATCTTCATGTTCGCAGCCATCGCGGTCCTGTTCATCCTGCCTTGGCTCGACACGTCGAAAGTGAAGTCCATGCGCTACCGTCCGGTGGCCAAGCAGTTCTTCTTCGGCTTTGTCGCCGTCTGCCTGCTGCTCGGCTGGTGCGGCGCGGCCAACCCGGACGATGCCGTCATCCCGGCGCTGCAGGGTGATCCGAAACTGGTGGTCAGCTATACGGCGGATGGTCAGGAAGCGACCAGCGAATACAAGGGTGGTGGCGAAGCCTATATCGACGCGAAACGGTTCATGGAGAGCCTGCCAGCTGACGCGAACCCGTCTCTGTCGGCTGTGCCGGCTCCGACCTTCATGTTCCGTCACTTCTCGCTGATCCTGACCTTCTGTTATTTCGGCTTCTTCGTTCTTCTGTTCTTCCTTGGTCTGACCGAGAAGCCGAAGGAATTGCCGGAATCGATCCATAAATCCGTGCTGAAGCGCCACAAGGCGTCAGCGTCGGCCGTGCCGGCTGAATAGGGAGCTTTGGGGAAAATCATGAAAGCGTTCCGCATTCTTACTGCCGGTTTTGCCGGTCTCATGATCGCCGCGTCAGCGCATGCTGCCGGCGGCGCTGCTCACCCGCACGAACCGGAAGAGGGCTGGCCCTTTGAAGGCGTGACGGGTCAGTTCGACCAGGCCTCGCTGCAGCGTGGCTATCAGGTGTACCAGGAAGTCTGTTCGTCCTGTCACTCCATGAAGCTGCTCAGCTACCGCAACCTCGGCGATCCGGGTGGCCCGTTCTATGACGAGGCCTATCCGAACCCGAACGACAACCCGTATGTGAAGGCTCTGGCCGCGCAGAACGAAATCCTCAGCCCGACGCCAAATGAAGTCGGTGACTATGATTTCCGTCCGGCGACGCCCGCCGACACATTCCGCAGCCCATATGCGAATGACAGTGCGGCCCGTGCGGCCAATGGCGGCGCTGTGCCACCAGACCTGTCAGTGATCTACAAGGCCCGCCATGATGGCGCGTCTTATGTGTACAGCCTGCTGGCAGGCTATCCGGACGAGGACGTATTCTCAGAGCGCGTTGTCGCTGAAGCATCTGACGGGGGCACGCCGGATGATCCGAGCGACGATACGCCTGCCGAAGTTCAGACCGTTATCGACGCGTCCAAGCTGCATATTGGTCATGGTGATGACCATTACGAAGGCTACCTGATCCAGAATGCCGGCCAGTACTACAATCCGTACATGCCGGGCGATACGGTTCCGCAATTCGAAGGCGATCCCCGCCATGCGCCTCCGGGTGGCTTCCTTGCCATGCCGCCGCAGCTCGTTCCGGGCCGCGTCGAGTATAGCGACGGCACCGAAGCGACCATCGACCAGATGGCCTATGATGTTGCGCAATTCCTCGCTTGGGCAGGTGAGCCGAAACAGACCAACCGCAAATCGCTTGGCCTTGCCGTGATGGTGTATTTTGGCATCCTCGCGATCCTGCTCTGGTTCTCCTACAAGCGCATCTGGCGCAACGTAGAGCACTAGGCAGTTCTGACAGAACCTTGAATTGACGACCCCGTCCCTGGCTGATCCAAGGGCGGGGTTTTCTTTTTCCGGAGCAGAT
This sequence comes from Hyphomonas sp. KY3, assembly GCF_017309975.1. Classification (NCBI taxonomy): domain Bacteria; kingdom Pseudomonadati; phylum Pseudomonadota; class Alphaproteobacteria; order Hyphomonadales; family Hyphomonadaceae; genus Hyphomonas; species Hyphomonas sp. KY3. Next base: position 3,110,677 of record NZ_CP022271.1, on the reverse strand, counting down.
CATGAGCAAATGGACCCTCGGCATTATCGGAGGCTCGGGCCTTTACGAAATTGACGACCTGGAAGACCGCCGCGAGGAACAGGTCGAGACTGCCTGGGGCAAGCCATCTGACGTGCTGGTGCGCGGCCGGATAGGGGAGGTGGAGCTGGTCTTCCTGCCGCGCCACGGAAGAGGTCACCGCATCACGCCGACCGAGGTGCCTTACCGCGCCAACATTGCTGCACTGAAGGCGGCGGGTGTGACGGACATCCTGTCAATTTCGGCTTGCGGCAGCCTGAAAGAGGAATACGCCCCCGGTGACTTCGTCGCCGCAGACCAGTTCATCGACCGCACCTTTGCGCGCGACAAAACCTTCTTCGCAGCCGGCATGGTGGCGCATGTCTCCATGGCCTACCCGGTCTGCCCGCGCCTGTCGGGGCTTGCAGCAGATGCGGCGGAGGCTGTCGGATCAAAGATGCATCGCGGCGGCACGTATCTGGCCATGGAGGGACCGCAATTCTCTTCGCTCGCGGAATCAAAACTCTATCGGCAATGGGGTTGCGACGTGATTGGCATGACCGCGATGCCGGAAGCCAAGCTCGCCCGAGAGGCCGAGTTGCCCTACGCTATTCTTTGCATGGTCACCGATTATGATTGCTGGCGGGCAGAAACCGAGGCGGTATCGGTGACGAATGTGCTGGAAATCATGGGCCAGAACAGCGCGGTGGCCCGTAAGGCTGTTGTCCGGCTTGCTGAAGCCCTGTCCGGAATGGAGCGTACGTCGGATCCGAACGGCACGGATACGTGTCTGGATTATGCGTTGATTACTGCGCCACAGGCGCGCGACCCGGATTTGCTCGACCGTCTTCAAGTGATTGCAGGACGTGCGCTCAAGGGCTAAGGTTTACCAACACTTAACCGGTCGCCATGCGGGGGAAGCATGGTTTACGGTGGACGCGTTGAGGGGATCTCAGAATGAGTGAAGCGCAATTCTACACATTCTTCACCGGCGGGCTCGGCCTGCTTATCGCAGCAGCATTGATGATCGCCTGGCAGCTTTGGCGGCTAAGGGATGAAGAACGCGATGGCGCGATCTCCGCCCTCGACGGCATCAGCCATGAGATGCGAATCAATCTCCAGCGCATGGTGAATGAGGTCGCCCAGATCGTCGACACGCAGGAAGCCGGACCAGATGTCCTGCTGCCGGTCCAGCATCCGCAGCTCGACGGTGTAAACGCTTCCCTGATCAAGACCAATCGCAATGCGATCGCCGTGATCGGCGCGACCTATCAGGAACTTGAGGCGCGCAAGATGGCATTGCGGGCGGTGCTGGCCCAGAAGCGCGATCTCAGCGCAACGCTCGACGACGCGATGGATGCGACGATCAACGGCATTGCGACGCTCTATATGTGGGAAGAGCACGCCGGTGTACGTCCTTCAGAGGCGGGCACTGTGCGCAGCTGGCACGTGCGCGACTGGATGAAAGCGCATGGCTTCTCGGCAAATTCCTTTCCGGGCATGCATCTGCGCGATGAAGTCGTTGAACGTCTGCGCCAGTACGGTCTGCACCTGACGCCGCGCCCGCTGACCCATACCGCCCATGAATATTACAGCATGCAGTATGACCGGAAAGCCGATCCGCATGCACCATTCTGGAAGCGCAAGCCGAAGACCGAGGAAGTCATGGCCGTCGCGGCAGCCGACGAAGCAGCTGAATATATCGATGAGGACTTCGAGGACACCTATGAGGGCGAAGCCGATATCACGCCGTCGGAAAACGTCGATGCCGCCCTGGCCGAGATTGAAGCGATGGACGACGACCTGCCGGAAGAGGACGAGGCCTATGCCGAGGAAGACTCCGACGAAGCCGGCCGCTTGCCCAACTGATCCCCGCTAGCGTTTGAACGTGCCCATGATGCCGCGCAGGATGTAACGGACGATCTCCCGGCTGGCCGTTCGGGCGGCCTGATTTCCCGCTTTCTCGAGCGAACTCATCCGGCGGGAGCTACGGCGCGTGGTCGTTTTCTTTTTCTTCTTGTCCAGCTCGGCCTGAGCCTTGGCCTCTTTCTTGGCAAGTTCCTCAGCTTCCTTTGCGGCTTTCACTTCGCGCGCTTCCAGCACTTCATAGGCCGACTCACGGTCAATCGACTTCTCGTACTTTCCGGCGACGGGACTGGCATTCTGGACCGATTTGCGCTCCGCGTCCGTTGCCGGGCCAAGTCGTGAGGCTGGTGGGCGGATCACGGTCCATTGTACCACGCTTGGCGCGCCCTTGGCGTCCAGCGTTGAGACCAGTGCCTCGCCAACGCCAAGCTGGGTGATGACTTCCTCTGTGTCAAAAGTCTCATTCTCGCGGAAGGACTGCGCCGCGGCGCGTACGCCTTTGCGTTCGGCGGGCGTATAGGCGCGCAGGGCATGCTGCAGCCGGTTGCCCAGTTGTGCGAGCACGCTTTCCGGCAGGTCGCGCGGGTTTTGGGTAACGAAATAGACGCCCACACCCTTGGAGCGGATCAGCCGCACGACCTGCTCGATCTTCTGCATCAACGCCGCAGGAGCGTCGTCGAACAACAGGTGGGCTTCATCAAAGAAGAAGACGAGGCGCGGCTTGTCCGGATCGCCAATCTCGGGAAGCTGCTCGAACAGTTCCGACAACAGCCAGAGCAGGAATGTGGAGTAGAGTTTTGGACTGTTGATCAGGCGGGTGGCATCCAGCACGTTCACGATGCCGCGCCCATCGGTATTGGTGCGCATCATGTCCGACAATTCCAGTGCGGGTTCGCCGAAGAAGAAATCGGCACCTTCGCGTTCCATGACGAGCAAGTTGCGTTGCACCGCGCCAAGCGACGCAGAGGCAATGTTGCCGTATTCCTTGCTGAGTTCGTCGCGGACCTCCTTGTCGCTCATATGAACGAGCAGTTTGCGCAGATCCTTCAGGTCAAGCAGCAGCAGGCCATTATCGTCGGCATATTCGAACGCGATGTTCAGCACGCCTTCCTGCGCGTCGGTGAGGTCCATCAGCCGCGAGAGGAGCAGGGGCCCCATTTCAGAAATCGTGGTGCGGATCGGATGGCCCTTCTCGCCGAACACGTCCCAGAACACGGTTGGCGCAGACGTGTACTCATACTCGCCGAGCCCGATCTTGTTGGCGCGTGCAACGAATTTGTCGTGCAGCTTGTGATCCGTGCTGCCGGGTATGCAGATGCCCGAAAGGTCACCTTTCACGTCCGCGCAGAAGACAGGAACGCCCGCATCGGAAAAGCCCTGAGCCAGGTTTTGCAGGGTGACTGTCTTGCCGGTGCCGGTTGCGCCCGCGATCAGGCCATGCCGGTTTGCGATTTTCAGCAACAGGTTCTGCGCCACATTTGGCGTGCCGGTGCCCTCGGCATCTGCGCCCCCGATAAAGATGGAATCCATCATCCTGTCCCCTTCATTCCTTACAGGCTGCGACGCTAGAGAATTCGCCGGATTCGGCAAGGGTGGAGGCGCAGGCTCTTGACGGCGCGCGAGGCTCTCCTCACCCTGTGGTAACCACAGCTCCGGGGGATATTATGGATCGCGCGACGAAGACCGGCATCTGGATCATCGCGACCGGCGTCATCCTGACCTTCCTTCATTTTGGCCGCAGCATCCTCGCGCCCTTTGCGCTGGCTGTGTTCCTGTTCCTCGTCATCGAGGGCTTTGCCACGATGATCGACAATTGGTCTCGCGCGCTCAAGATCGGGCACGCCCGGGTTTTCGCGGTCCTGATTGTTTTGGGTGGATTTTTCGGATTCATGGCGCTGCTCGCAAATGGCATCGCCGAATTTGGGCGCGACGCCGGAGAGTATGAAAACCGGATCAACGACATGATCGCGGACATGTATGAGGTGGTGCACATGTCGGGTGCGCCGACACTGCAGGAACTGCTGTTCAACGAAACCGGACAACGTTTTTTTGCGACCATCGCCAACGAAACCGGTGACCTGTCCGGCGATCTGGTCCTGATCCTGATCTATGTCGCCTTCCTGTTCTTGGCGCAGTCCAGTTGGACCCGGAAACTGGACAATATCTTCCCCGGTTTCGAGCAACGCGCGCAGGTGCGCCAAGTGGGCGATGAAGCGCGGCGCAGTATCGAAACCTATCTGTGGACCCAGACTGTGATCTCCGCCCTGATCACCGCATTGACCTATTTCTCATTGCTGGCCTTGGGGGTGCAAAATGCGCTCTTCCTGTCGGCTTTGATATTTGTGCTCAATTATATCCCGACTGTGGGGTCAATTGTTGCGGCACTGGTGCCCCCGCTGTTTGCCATCGTGCAGCCGGGACTTCCGGCCTGGGTGCCGGGCACACCACCGCAAGACAACTACATCTATGCGGCGATCGTGTTTGCGGCCGTCAGTTTCTGGCAGTTCTCGATCGGCAATTTCATCCAGCCGCGCATGATGGGGGAGTCGCTGAATTTGTCAGCTTTGGTCGTCCTGCTTTCCCTGGCCATCTGGGGTGCAATCTGGGGCATTCCCGGCATGTTCCTGTCGGCACCTTTGACGGTTCTGATGATGATATTCTTCGCGCAATCTTCCAGCACGAGATGGATTGCAATCCTGCTTTCTGCAGATGGTAATCCACAAGGCAAGGGTACCAATACGGAGCTGTCGGATGCAGTCAGCGCTGCTCAGACCTATGGTGAAAATCGATAAATTATGCGAAGTGTTAGGCAAGTTAATAATTGCGAATCCGGTTCAGAGCCCATACTCAATTATTGGTAACATCAGGCGCTGCTGACGAAGACTTGTATTCGGCACAGCGCTTGCAAATTTAGTGAGATCAGGCCCTCCGCGTGCGTCCCCCCACCCAGCCTGCGGAATAGGCCTGTAGGACCCGCCGGACACGTCCCCGTTCGGCGGGTCCGTTTATATCGGGCCCTGAGGGCCCAAGATTCGATCCCCCAAAGACCCGTCATGACGCTGGGGCAATTCATTTGCCCCTATGTGTTGTGCCGGTGTGCCAACGCAGTCTAGATGGGAACATCGTTAAGTTCTTTCGCGAGACACCCACATGACAGTAAATTCTGCTTCACATGAGCCGTTGGAGCAAGTTTTCGACCAGATTCAGCGGGAATCAGGGCACGAAGACCTCACCGGACTGACGGATGGCGACCTAAAATTTCTTGCGCGCCGCCATTGGGAATGGGCAGAGACGGTCGCTCCGGGAGAGCAGGATGTGCGCGTCCTGCTGGAGGTCGATGGGGAAAACGGGGACTCCCTGTCACGTACCATTCTAGAGACTGCCAGCCCGGACATGCCATTCCTCGTGGATTCGGTGCTTGGCGAGTGCGGCGCGCAGGGGTTTGAGGTCGCGGCCCTGTTTCATCCGATTGTCAAACGACAGGACGGGCGCAGCGTGTCCGTCATCCAGGTTCATTTGCCGATCCTGACCCATGATGAGGCGGCGCGCCTGAAAGCCGGAGTTCGCCTGGCGCTGGCGCACAATGCGGTTGCCGTATCGGACTTTGAGCCCATGCGGGCGCGCATGCAGCAGGAGATCGACCGGCTGAAGGGCGTCACGCATCTCAAAGAGATGGACCGCGACGAAGCAGTTGCCTTCCTGAAATGGCTTTCGCGGGAACATTTCGTGTTCCTCGGCTGCCGCGAATACGAATTCGAGACAAATGCCGATGGGCAAGTGCTGCCCGAAGAGCCGATCATGGTGGAGGGCTCCAATCTGGGCGTGCTGCGCGATGAAGAACTGAACGTTCTGTCTCGCGAGGCCGAACCCCTCGTGTTGACGCCTGAGATTGGCGCACATCTGTCGGAACCGTATCCGATCCTTGTTGCCAAATCGACGCTGACCAGCCTCGTGCACCGCCGGGTCGCTTGCGACTATGTCGGCGTGAAGAAATATGATGCGCAGGGCAGGGTGAATGGTGAAGTTCGCTTCCTCGGCCTTTTCACCGCCGAGGCCTATGACGAAACGGCCCGCTCGATCCCGCTGATCCGCCGTCGAATTGCCGCCATCCTCGAAGCTTCTGGCGCAACGCCCGGCGGACATACCGAAAAGGCGTTGACCAATCTGCTGGAAACCTGGCCGCGTGACGAGTTGTTTCAGACCTCTTCGAAAATCCTCCATCCGATCATTGTCGGCGCGCTGCATCTGATCGGGCGGCCACGCACGCGCCTGTTCGTGCAACAGGACCAATTTGACCGGTTTGTCACCGCAATCGTCTATGTGCCGCGTGAAGCCTATGACACCGCCATGCGCCAACGCATCACGCAGGAACTGGTCACCGCTTACAATGGGCACGTAACGCGCTTTCGTCCGTATTTTGATTCTGAAACCCTGGTTCGGGTCCATTTCGAAATCTGGCTGGGACAGGGCCATCCCTTGCCGGACCTTGCGGCGCTCGAGAAGCGTATCGTCCAGATCACGCGAACATGGGAGCAAGGCTTCCGGTCGGCGCTGGTCCAGTCTGACCTTGAACGCGCACATCAGGAAAATGCACGTTCCTTCATCGGGGCTTTCAATGCAGCCTATCGCGAAGCCTTCGGGCCTGACGAGGCGATGCGCGATGTTGCGGCGATGGCAAATTTGTCGGCCGGTCACCCCATCCTGACGCGCGCCTACCGGCTGGAAGGGGATTCCGACAACAAGATACGGGTCAAGATATACTCCCGCAATGGTTCGATCCCGCTGTCTGCCTGTGTGCCAATCTTCGAGCAAATGGGTTTCTTCGTGGATTTCGAGACCGGCTATCCGGTCCGTCCGACGGAAAAGCCAGCCGACGATGCGCCCGAGACCTACTGGATCCACGATGTTGTCATGTGCGCGACGGCCGGCGCAGCAATTGACCTCGATGCAATCCGAACCGCGCTGGAGGATGCGTTTGTTGCGGTCTGGAGCGGACGGGCCGAAAATGACGGCTTCAACCGGCTGGTGCTCAGCGCTGACGCAAGCTGGCGCGATGCGGCCCTGATCCGGGCGCTCGCCGGATATCGCCGCCAGAGCGGCATGGATCAACCGCAATATGTTCAGGAGACGGCGCTTTCGACTTATCCGGCGATTGCCCAGAAATTGCTGGACCTGTTCGCTATCCGCTTCGATCCGGCGCGCGATATGTCACTCGCCGAACGCACGCATGAAGCCGAGAAAATGCGCGCAGAGATCGAGGACGCATTACGCGACGTGTCGGCGCTGGCAGACGATCAGGTGCTGCGCCGTCTCGCTGATCTGATCCTGGCCGTTCAGCGGACCAATTTCTACCAGACCAATGGCGATGGCGCGCCCTACAGTTTTGTCAGCCTCAAGATTGCCAGCCGCGAACTGGAAGACCTGCCGGAGCCGAAACCCTTCCGCGAGATATATATGTCGAGCCCGCGGGTCGAGGGCGTGCATTTGCGCTTTGGCGCGGTTGCGCGCGGGGGGCTGCGCTGGTCGGACCGTGCATCAGACTATCGCACCGAAGTTCTGGGCCTTGTGAAAGCGCAGCAGGTGAAGAACGCGGTCATCGTGCCGGTCGGCTCCAAGGGTGGATTCTTGCCGAAACAATTGCCGGATCGTTCTGACCGCAACGCCTGGTTCGAGGCCGGACGGGATGCCTACAAGGAATTCATCCGGGCGTTGCTCGGTATCACGGACAATCTCGTGGAGGGGCAGGTCACCCACCCGGCGGACACGATTGTCTGGGATGGTGAAGACCCCTACCTCGTCGTGGCGGCGGACAAGGGCACGGCGACCTTCTCCGACACCGCCAATGCGATCAGTGAGGAGATGGGCCACTGGCTGGGCGATGCGTTCGCGTCGGGTGGTTCGGTTGGCTACGATCACAAGAAGATGGGTATTACTGCGCGGGGAGGCTGGGAAGCGGTCAAGCGTCACTTCCGCGAACTCGGCAAGAACATCCAGACCGAGCCTTTCACCGTGATCGGTGTGGGCGACATGAGTGGAGACGTGTTTGGCAATGGCATGTTGCTATCGCCGGAAATCCGGCTGATCGCGGCCTTCAACCACATGCACATCTTCATCGACCCGGACCCTCAGGACGCTGCCAAGAACCTGACTGAACGTCAGCGTCTGTTCGACAAGCCGCAATCGAGCTGGGCGGACTACAACAAAGGAATCCTGTCGAAAGGCGGCGGAATCTTCGAGCGCTCCGCCAAGTCGATCACGCTGAGCGATGAGATCAAGGCGCTGAGTGGCTTGTCAAAGGATGCGGTCACGCCCGACGAGTTGATCCACGCCCTGCTGAAGACGGATGCGGACTTGCTCTGGTTCGGCGGCATTGGCACCTATGTGAAGGCCGCGCATGAAACTCATGCGGCCGCCGGTGACCGTGCCAATGATGCGATCCGGGTTGATGCAAATCAGCTGAAGGTGAAAGTCATCGGGGAAGGGGCCAATCTGGGCGTCACCCAAGCCGGGCGAATCGAGTTTGCCCTGCATGGGGGACGGATCAATACGGACGCGATCGACAATTCCGCCGGCGTCGATTCGTCTGACCACGAAGTGAACATCAAGATTCTGGCTGCTGAGGCGGTTCGTGAGGGCGACCTCGATCCGGCAGACCGCAACGACCTTCTTGCGGAGATGACCAGTGACGTGGCGGCGCTTGTCCTGCGTCATAATTATACACAGACCTTTGCGCTGACCCTGGCCGAAACGACGGCCAAGGAAGACCATGATGCGCTTGAGCGCCTGATGGAGTATCTGGAAGACCGAGGCGTATTGAACCGCGCGCTGGAAACCTTGCCGGAGACCGGTGAGATGAAGGTGCGTGCCGAGCGCGGCCAGCCATTGACCCGGCCGGAATTAGCCGTCTTGCTCGCCTGGTCGAAGATCACCCTGTTCGACGATATTGTGGCCTCCGATATTCCGGACGATCCGTATTTCGAAGACCTGTTGGTCAATTACTTCCCGAGTCCGATCAACACCTATTCAAAGGCGATGTCGAACCATCGCCTGAAGCGGGAAATTATCGCGACGATCATTGCCAATCGTGTGCTGGACATGGCCGGGCCGGTGGCCCTGCTGCGTCTGCGCGAAGTGACCGGCGGCGACAATGCGCAAGTCGCGCGCGGGCTCGAAGCGGCGCGTGCCGTTTTGAACTTTGACGGCTTCCAGCGCGAGGTCGACCAGCTCGACACGATCGTGCCTGCGGATGTGCAAATCGATCTGCGTCTGCATGCGGCAAGCGCCATGGTCGATGCGGCGCTCTGGTTCATTGAAACCCATCCGGACCTGCATGTCGGTGACGCCGTGCAACATACCGAAGCGCCTCTGAACGAGTTCAAGGCCATTCTCGCCGGCATTCACTCGCCGTTCCCGGCTGCGCGCATCGAGCGCGAAGTGCGTAGCCTGATGAAGCGCGGCGCGTCGGAAGAGATTTCGCGATGGGCGGCTGCGATGGGCCAGTTTGCCCAAGGGCTGCTCGTGGTCGATCTGGCTGGCAAGGCGGGTGTCAGTGTGGAGGCGGCCGGCAAGGCTTTCTACACGATTGGCGACCAGCTGCGCATCGACCGGCTTCGCGCCATGGCGCGGGACAATCTGCTGCATGCAGATTATTGGGATCGCGTGGCGGGCCGTCGCCTGTTGAACGAACTGGTTCGGATGCAGGCGGATGCAACAGAGAAGGCTCTCGCCGGAGACGGGGCAGATGCCTGGCTCGCCGAGCGCAATGATGCGCGCAAGGCATTGCTCGCAGAGTTGCATACGCTGGGCAAGGATCGCAATTGGGCGTTTGCGCGATTTGCGCTTGCGGCCGACGCGTTGCGCCAGTTCATGCGCCACTGATCGTTGCACCAAGAGCCGGACAGGGCGTGTGCCCTTCCGGTTTCCTGTCATCCAAGGTCCTTGCGGACGGAAGGCGGCGCCTTCGGCAGGGACGGTATTCATATTGGTGTGGGAAGTCGTGCCCCTGCAGCGGGCCGCCTCCCATCCGCTGGCCGGGGCCTGAGCATACCCCGACCGGACCGCCGCTTCCCATTTGGGCAAGAAGCGACCCGGACAAGATACAAGCCGGAGATCTCAGACAAATTCGATCAGCGAAAATGCCCGTTATCCGGGCCGTGCCGGGCCGATTACTGTTGGAAGAAGTTGTTCACATCCAACGCTTTCTGAGCCCTTAGCGCGCTGCAGAGCGTTGCCTTCTCCGTGCCCTGGGCCAGGGATCGCTCATAGCCTGGGATCAGCTGCGCATTCTGTTGAAAGAAGTCTTCCGCCTCTGCGGCCTTTCTGACGCTGCAGAAATATCCCGTCAGGCCCGCGAGCTGCGGCTGACGGATTTCGGGCATGCGCTCCACAACCGTCTCGAAGTTTGTGGTTATCAAATCCCATGCGGTGTCTTGTGCTGCCGGGTTGGCCATGGCGCCATAGACAACCGTAAAGACTTCGTCTGTCGAGTTCGGGCCGTTCAGAACCGCCGAGAACAGGTCTGACACGACATCCTTGCTTCCGCGACTGGCCAACACTCTCAGGATTGTCGAGCGTTCATTCTGATTGGTTGCAGTGGTGACGTAGGCCTTGGCAGCTTCATAGAAGTCAGCGCCGCCATCCTCTATGCCGATGATCATGGCCGTGGAGAGATCCTCCGGCGCAAGCGCCGTCGCGTCCGGGCTGCCTTCGAGTCCGACATACTGCCGGGCACGGGCGAGCAGGGCGCGGCGCTCAGCGGGGCGCTCGCCATATTCCAGCAACAAGCCATATAGCCTGTCGCGCAAAAGCATCTCCTGCTGGCTCAGCGCCGTGGCCGGACGGGATTCCAGATATTCGGCCAACGGTCCATACGTGCGCTGGACCCACGCGCGAAGGCCCGCTTGCTCGGATGGCTCCAGCATGCGGTCGAGCGTGCCAATGATGCCGAACCCTTCAGAAACCGCACGCGGATGACCGCTTGAGGTTGCGGCCAGTCCAGCCATCAGGTCATCGGTGCTGATCCGCCCTGCACGGAAACCGGAGGTCAGTGCATCCGCAAACATGATCTGTTCGGCGTCAGACAAGCTGTCAAAGGTGGAAATCAGCGCCGTCAGGTTTTCCGCATTCGTATCGAAGCGCCAATAGCCCGTGCCGCCGGCATTTGGCATCACCCAGTCGGGGCAATCGCCATCCAGAGGAATCTCGGTGACCGGTGCGGTCAGCATCTGCCGGATCGTGCGATCACCCACAGGCCCTTTCAGGCGCGCAGCAAACGGCACGTTCCAGGTCTGAGCATTGGTATCAATATCAGAGCCAAGCGGCGCATAGCGCTTTTGAGTGACCGTGATCAGGCCCGCATCTGGAGCAGGGCAGGACACGGCGACATCCAGCGATGGGATGCCTGGCTGGTTGATATAGCTGGTGAAGGCTTCAACAATATCCGGCTGGCCGGACCCGTCGGCGAGGCTCTGCATGAAATCGTCGGCATCAGCGACGCCATCCTCGAAGCGACGCATGTGCAAGCGGATACCTTCGCGAAAGGCTTCTTCGCCCAGATAGGTCTCGAACATGTTCAACACGCTGCCGCCTTTGCGATAGGTAATGGAGTCGAACGCGTCGAGAATATCGCCATTGGTGTTGATCGGATTGCGAATCTGGCGCGCCGATTGAAGACTGTCGGCCCCCATCGCGCTGAGTCCTGCCAGGATTGGGCTGAGGCCCCACTCGCCGTCCGGGTCAACCCCGTCCATCGTCTTGTAACTGATCCAGGTCGCAAAGGCCTCGTTCAGCCAGATATCGTTCCACCATTTCGGCGTGACGAGATTGCCGAACCATTGATGGCCCAGTTCGTGGGCATGTGTCGTCAGGATGCGGCGGCGGCGTGACAGGCTGGTCTGTTCGTTCATCAGGAGGGCGGCTTCGCGATAGATGATTGCGCCGGCATTCTCCATCGCGCCATAGGCAAATTCCGGCGCGGCGATCAGGTCCAGTTTTCCATAGGGGTACGGATAGTCGAAATAGTCCTCCTGCCAGAGCAACATCTCGTCAGTGATGTCGAGTGCCTCGCTGAGCTGGTCTCTCTTGCCGCGGGCAGCAAAGCCGCGCAGGGGCACCGGCGCCTCGCGCAGGGCATTGGCCGGAATGGCCGGGGCGGGCCGCATCTCGTAAGGGCCGACTGCGAGGGCGACCAGATAGGACTGGATCGGGCGAGTTTCGGCAAAGACATGCCGGGTCCAACCGTCTTCGGCCGGTTCGGCGCTGATTCCCTCGCCATTGGATACGACCTGCATGCCTTCTGGCGCGGTGACGGTCACGCTCCACGGTGTCTTGAAGCGCGGTTCGTCAAATGAGGGTACCATCCGGCGCGCATCAATCGCTTCCATCTGGGTGGCAAGATAGTCCGTATCGGATTGAACCGCCTTGTAGAGACCGGCAAGGCCCATATTGTAGGGCGCTGTATAGCTGATTTCGAGCGTGGCCGTGCCCGCCGGGATCGGCGAGTCGAAGTCGAGCCTTGAAACTCCGCCCGGTGCCTGATTGCCAGTAAAAGTTGCCGGGATATGTGTTCCATCGTCCAGCACGGCCTTGGCCGACAACACCGTCTGATCCACCGAATGCAACCAGATGCGCGCATGCGGCGCTGTCAGGGCCACATCAATGGCTACATTACCCGAGAAACTGTCGGCATCTGGATCAGTTTTCAGCTCCAGCCGGTAGGCCAGCGGCGTAACATCCGTCGGCAACTGCCCTGCGGGCGGTACTTGAATCTGGACAGGCTGGGTCTGCGAACCGAGGCTTGCGTCAGAAGCGGAATTCGCATTTCCGCAGGCGTGAAGTGCAAGGAGAGAGACCGCGCCCGCCAAGGCAGCGCGAAACCGGGAATCGTGCATGAATGTGGTCCTGTAACGGTGGAAACAGTTTGAAGCCAAAAAACATAGGATACGGCCCAGCAAAAGCGACCAGATGCAGCTGAATTTAACACCCCTTTCAGTGATGCCATGAGAAGTTGAACCCATGAAACGGCTCTACCATTGGCCTCTTGATCCGGCCGGACGGCTGGTCCGCCTCGCCTTGGGCGAGAAAGACGAGGGATTCGAGGCGTTGGAATCGCCGCCCTGGTCAGCTCATCCGGACGTGCCCCGCCTCGCACATGGGGCTGTTGCGCCCGCTTTGGTTGAGATCGACAGCGAGCCGCGCATGTTTGCCTGCGGCACGCGCGCCATATGCGAGTATCTTGAAGAGACCTCCAGCGGACGGGGCCTGTTGCCATCAGATCCGGCGGCGCGCGCTGAAGTCCGACGCCTGTGGGCCTGGATTGAAGCTGCGTGTGAAGAGGTTACCGATACACTGCTGACCGAGCGCGTGATGCAATGGGTGCGCCGCGACCGGCACCCGGATTCAGCGCGTTTGCGCCGGGGGGCGCATGCGCTGCGCGGACGTCTGACCTTCCTGAATGGCCTGCTGGAGCTGAATGGCTATCTTGCCTGCCGGGAGCTCACCCTGGCCGATCTGGCTGCAGCGGCGCACTTGTCTGCCTATGACTATTTCGGCGATGTCGAATGGAATGCTGTGCCGGAGCTGAAAGACTGGTATGCCCGGATCAAGTCGCGTCCGAGCTTCAGGCCCTTGCTGGCCGACCGGTTGCAGGCGGTGCGGCCCGTAGCGCACTATACCGATTTGGATTTCTAGACCTTGCCTGATCCTCTCCACATCCGCGTCAAGCACCTCGCCCGGTCGCTTGGCTTTGATGACGTGGCGATAGCGCGGGCGGATGAGGCGTGGGACGCAGGCGACCGGCTGGAAGCATTCGTAGAAGCTGGCCATCATGGCAGCATGGACTGGATGGAGACGACGCTGGAGCGGCGCAAGGCGCCGACTGCGATGTGGCCGGATGCCAAATCTGCCGTCGTCGTCGCGCTCAATTACGGCCCGGACCATGATCCGCTCCACACTCTGGAACAGAAGGCGCTTGGTAACATCTCCGTCTACGCACGGGGGAGGGACTATCACGACACGTTGAAGAAGCGGCTGAAACAACTCGCCCGGGAGTTCGTGGCCGAGACCGGCGCTGAGGTGAAAGTCTTTGTCGATACCGCGCCTCTGATGGAAAAGCCGCTGGCCGAAAAGGCCGGGCTCGGCTGGCAGGGCAAGCACACCAATCTGGTCAGCCGCGAACTGGGGTCTTGGTTTTTCCTGGGTGTGATGCTGACCGCCGCGGAACTGGAACCTGATCAACCGGAGGCGGATCATTGCGGTTCGTGCCGCGCCTGTCAGGACATCTGCCCGACCAATGCGTTTCCCGCGCCCTATCAACTCGATGCGCGGCGCTGCATTTCCTATCTTACCATCGAGCATGCCGGGCCAATCCCGGCAGAGTTTCGCGCGGCGATGGGCAACCGCATCTATGGGTGTGATGATTGCCTTGCCATCTGTCCGTGGAACAAGTTTGCCGAAGCCGCCAGCGAGATCGCCTTCCATGCACGGCCCGAACTCAAGGCGCCGGGGCTGGATGAACTTGCCGCGCTGAACGATGCCACATTTCGGGAAGTGTTCTCCGGTTCGCCCATCAAGCGGATCGGGCGGGACCGGTTCGTGCGCAATGTCTGTATCGCCATCGGCAATTCAGGGGAGGGGGCGCTGGTCGCCAGCCTGCTGCCGCTGCTGGATGATCCGGCGTCGGTGGTACGTGGGTCTGCTATCTGGGCGCTCGCCCGCCTTGATCGTGCCCGATTTGCGACGGAAAAGGCCGTCCGGATGGAGCCGGAAACGGATCCGGGCGTTCTGGCGGAATGGATGACAGAGTGATGAGCGGTTTCTGGACCTTCCTGACATGGGCGGTGCGCATTCTGGCGGGCCTGTTTGTGGCGTTTCACCTCTATGCGCTGGCGCTGGTCTGGCTGCCCATTCCGGGCACGGTGCTGATGGTGCAGCGCGCGGCAGGTGGCGAGACGGTACGGCGCGATGCGGTGCCCTTGTCCGAGATTTCGCCTCACCTTGTGCGCGCGGTCATCGCGGCGGAGGATTCCCGCTTCTGCGAGCATAATGGAATTGACCGTGCCGCGATTGAAAAGGCGCTGGATGAACGCCGTCAGGGCAAGCGCACGCGCGGCGCCTCCACGATCACACAGCAGACCGCCAAGAATGTCTTCCTCTGGAATGGGGGCGGTGTGCCGCGCAAGCTGGGCGACATGTGGATGGGCGTCTTCATCGACAAGTTCTGGGGCAAGGCCCGGGTCATGGAAGCCTATCTGAATGTCGCCGAATGGGGCGATGGCCTGTTCGGTGCAGAGGCCGCCGCGCAGGCGCGGTTCGGCAAGTCCGCGGCAGACCTGAGCGAGCGCGAGGCCGCACTGCTGGCCGCCGTTCTGCCGAGCCCGAACAAATGGCGCGTCGATCCGCCGGGGCCATATGTCAACACACGCGCCGGCACGCTGCAGGCGCGCATGCGAGTGGTGCACAGCCAGGGCCTCGCGGCCTGTGTGCTGGGCGATACGCCGCCTCCGGCACGCCCGCAGCCACAACAGGGCCAGCCGGTCCCGCAGCCTGAGCCTTTGCCGGACCTGCCACCTGAACCGGAGACCGGGCCCGAGGCAATCGAGCCTGAAGAGGTGCAGACCGCGCCAGAAGATGACGAGTTCGATGCGTTTCTGGAAGGCGCGCAGGAACGGTTTGGCGAGGCCGGGCAATCTCCTGAACCCATCGAGGAAGAACCTGAGCCGTTGGAGCCCGAAGCCGCAGCGAGCCAGTCGGAAGCGCAGGATGGCGGGCCGACCGATCTGCGTCCGCGGTCTCTGGAGCCGGTTGAAGACCCGGCCAGTGAGGACTCCCCCGAGTAGCGCGCCGTCTTAATCGGCTTCCGGCGGTCGCGCTTTCGTTTCATCCTGTTTCATTGTGTTCGGTTCCGGCTCATTTTCCTCCGGTTCCGGTGCGGGGGCCGGATCAGGTGTACGCTTCGGGCGGGATATCTCGACCTTGAGCGCGGAGTCCGGTTCGATGAACAGCTCCTTGCGGCGCAGCGGCACGGACATGCCATTCTCGGTGAAGCGTTTCCAGACTTCGCGCAGGATGTTGGAGCCGACATTGGCCGTGCCATTTTCCGGGTCGATGATCCAGAAGCGCATCTCCAGAACAATGCACTCATCGGTGAAGTCTTTGACCAGGCAGACGGGTTGCGGCCAGCTGATCACGCGCTCGGTCGCCTTGGCGGCGGCGATGACGATGGCAATCGCCTCTTCCAGGTCGGACGTATAGTCGATGCGCAACTCCTTGTGGATGCGCACGCGCTTGTTGGAAAAGCTCCAATTGATCACCGTATCGGTCATCAGCTTTTCGTTCGGGATCAGGAATTCCTTGCCTTCCTGCGTCGTGATCGACGTGTAGCGCAGGCCGAGGGATTCCACGACGCCGAACGTCTCGCCGACCTCGATTACGTCCTGCGGCTTGATCGAGCGCTCCGAGAGCAGGACGATGCCGGAGACAAAGTTCGAGACAACTTTCTGCATACCAAAGGCAAAGCCAAGGCCGATGGCACCGGAGATGACCGTTAGCGCGCCGAGCGGAATGCCGAGCCCTGCGAGGGTGAGCAGGGCAGCCGCCACAATGAAGACAATCTGGATGGCATTGCCGATCAGGATACGGATCGAGGGCTCGACTTTGGGAATATGGTTGACCCGCCGCTTCATGGATTTCGCGGCTCGGTTGGCGATGAACAGCAAGACGGCAGCGGTCAGGATGGCCTGGAAGATGAAGACCGGGCTGATCCGCCGATTCCCGAAGGATGGACCAATACTCGAAAGCCAGTTCATGACATCCGGCAGGACGCCGAGGGCGAAGAATATCGCGAACGTCCATGTCAGGAATGATGCAAGACCGCGCAATTCTTCCGGCAGGAAGGTCATGGTCACGCGGATGGCAAGCCAGGCAATCGCGAGTGACAAGGCTGTCCGAACCAGGATCAGCGAGTGGTCAATGGAGCTGAGCAATGAGACCGCAAGCCCCAGAAGGATGGACCAGAGCGCCGGACGAACCGCCTTGTGCAAGACGTCCAGTCCTTCGCGGCGAGGCGGCTCGACAAAGCGTCGCAGCGTGACCGTGATCAGGCGCTTGAAGGGTGGGGTGAGCAGGGCGCCCAGCGCGAGCGCCAGGATGATACAGCCGAGCTGGATCAGGATGGGATAGAGAAATTCAGGCTGTTGCGCCTTTGTCTGAAGCCAGCCGGCTGGGTCGTCGAGAAAGGGTCGAGCAGGCTCTATCCATTTGAGTAGCGGATTAATGACGTCTTCTACCGGCGGAAGGATATCCTCCGATGGCGGAGTGGCTTGTCCGGTCGCTTCCGTCGCATCCACCGGACGGCAATAGGTTTCCCCATCACCGCCGGTGATGCATTTCTGGTAGGTGACGCCATCTTCCGCCAAGCGCTATCCGCCTAGACTGGGTCGTAGGGGAAGACACTGGCCGAGGCGCCCATGTCGAAGAAGTTGGCTTTCATGGCGGGCATGGCCTGTTCGAGCAGGCTTTCCGGCGTCCAGCCCTCCATACGCGCCAGCGACTTGACCGGACGCGGCTGGTCGAACAGCACGACTTCATTGCCGCGCACGGCAAAAATCTGTCCGGACACGTCATTGGCCTTGTCGGCGCAAAGGGCGACGGCGAGCTGTGCCACCTGGTCGGCCCGCATGCCCTGGCGCATCCGCTCGACACGCTCTGCGCCGGCTTCGTCCTTGACCGGGATGGAGGCGATCATGCGCGTCCAGGCAAATGGCGCGATGACATTGGAGCGGACATTCTTGCGCGCGCCTTCCATGGCGACGATGCGCGACAGGCCGACAATGCCCATCTTGGCGGCGGCATAGTTCGCCTGGCCGATATTGCCGATCAGGCCGGATGTGGAGGTGAAGAGGACGAAATTGCCGTCTTCCTTTTCGCGGAACAGTTCGATGGCCGCGCGGGTGACGTTGAAGCTGCCCCGCAGGTGCACGTCGATGACGCTGTCCCAATCATCTTCGCTCATCTTGTGGAACATGCCGTCCCGCAAGATGCCGGCCGGGTTGATGATCGAGTGCAGGGCGCCGAACTCGTCCTTGGCCTGTTCGATCATGCCTTGGACCGCTTTCATGTCGGTCACGCTTTCCGAGTTCGAGACAGCCTCGCCGCCCGCCTTGCGGATTTCCTGAGCCACGGTTTCGGCCGGGCCTGCACTGCCTTCATCGGCGCCGGTCAGGCTGCCGCCCAGATCGTTGACGACCACTTTTGCGCCCTCGCGCGCCGCCAGCAGCGCGGTTTCCTTGCCGATGCCATTACCACCGCCGGTCACGAGGACCACTTTGCCTTCCAGAACGCCCATCAGACGAAACTCCCTTTATATGTTGCAGTCGCCGCCACACTAGAACTCGGCCCGTAATGTTCAAGGTTTGAAATCGTCGCTGGTGCGGGTAGAGGTGCTGGCATGACAAAGACATTCCAAGCTGTAATCTGGGATTTCGGGGGCGTATTCACGACCTCTCCCTTCGACGCCTTCACCCGTTACGAGGCCGCGCATGGCCTGCCAAAGGATTTCATCCGCACGGTCAATGCCACCAATCCGCTGGACAATGCCTGGGCCAAGCTCGAGCAGAGCCTCGTCACGGCGGCAGAGTTCGACGGCATGTTCCGCGAGGAATCAAAGGCGATGGGGCATGAGGTGCCCGGTGGGGAAGTGCTGGCGCTGTTGTCCGGCTCGCTGCGGCCACGCGTGGTCAAGGCGCTGAGCGTCTGCAAGACCAAGGGCAAGGTTGGCTGCATCACCAATAATGCGCCGGTCGGCAAAGGCGCCTCGATGACCAATGACGAGGCAAAAGCACGCGACGTGGCCAAGGTCTTCGACATGTTCGACCATGTGATCGAAAGCTCCAAGCTCGGCATTCGCAAGCCCGATCCGCGAATCTATGCTCTGATGTGCGAGACGCTCGATGTTGATCCGGCAAGCTGTGTCTATCTGGATGATCTCGGGCATAATCTGAAACCGGCCCGCGATATGGGCATGACAACGATCAAGGTGCTCAATGAAGACCAATTGCTGTCAGACCTTCAGGCGGCGACCGGGTATGAACTGGGCTAGCGCCCTCGTCGGCGCGCTGGGGGCCGCGCTCCTGGCGGCGTGCTCGCCTGCGGCCGAGCCGGAACGGCCATTGGTGCCGGATGAATCCCTGATGCAGCCGCCACAGGTGCCTGAGCCGGTCGTGCTGACTGAAGAAGCAGAGGCGATGCGGGACCAGCTATTGTCGCATGCGAAAGCCGGATCGCTCAGCCGTTTGTCGCGGGTGGCCAATGCGAATGACGGCTTTGTCTCCAATCTGGGCGGTACGCCGCATCGGCAGTATTGGGATCTGATGCGCCGGATTGGCGCCGATCCGAACCGCAGCTTGCGCAAATTGTTCGAACTGCCTCCTGGCATGCGCGAGATTGATGGCGAAGTCTGGTATGTCTGGCCAGACCTTGCCGCGCGTGACGCTGAGGACCTGATCCCGGAAAAACTGTCCTTCCAGGACCGGCGACGCCTCATGGAACTGATTGGCGAAGAGGGAATTGAACGGATACGGCAGGGCGAAGGCTATCCTGGCATGCGCACCGCCATCGCGGGCAATGGCCGATGGGTCTATTATGTACTCGGTCAGGATGCAGAGGACTGAGCTATGACAGACAGGATTGGCGCAGATGCAGCGCTCTCAAAACTGGACGGCTGGGCAAAAGGTGCCGGCGATCGCGACACGATCGAGAAGACGTTCAAGCTGGCCGATTTCAAGACGGCCTGGAGCTTCATGTCGGCTGTCGCACTGAAAGCCGAGCAGATGGACCATCATCCTGAATGGTTCAATGTCTACAACAAGGTCGAGGTTACGCTGACGACGCATGATGTGGACGGTGTGTCTGAAAAGGACGTTGAACTGGCCCGGTTCATGGACGAACTGGCAGCGAAACTTTCCTGATCCTCCTGGCAGGACTGTCGCTTCTCCCAAGGTCAAGCTGGCCCGGTTTCGAGTGCACTGTTACGGGTAGGAAAACCTGAAACAGTGGAGGAGACAGGCATGGGTCGCGTACAGGGCAAGAAGGCATTTATCACCGGCGGTGCGCAGGGGCTGGGCGAGGCAACGGCTCGCATGATGGCTCGCGAAGGCGCCAAGGTGACCGTCACGGATGTGAACGGGGCAGGGGCCGAAGCTGTCGCCGCCTCGATCAATGACGAACATGGCGCAGGCACGGCCTTTGCCTGGCAGCATGACGTGACCAATGAGGCGCAATGGCAGGAAGTGCTGCAAGCGGCGCATGATGCGATGGGCGGCCTGAACGTGCTGGTCAACAATGCCGGCATCGGTTCGCTCGGCTCGGTCGAAGACGAAAACTACGACATGTTCAAGAAGGTGCAGACCGTCGATGTCGATTCCATTTTTCTCGGCTGCAAGTACGCCATTCCGCTGATGCGCGCGCACGGGCTTGGTTCGATCATCAACATCTCGTCCATTGCCGGTATCATCGCGAGTGCGAACTACGTCTCCTACAACACCGCCAAGGCGGCCGTGCGGCATATCTCGAAATCCATCGCGTTGCATTGCGCCAAGGGCGGCCAGATCCGCTGTAACTCGGTGCATCCGGTCTTCATCAATACGCCGATCCTGGATCGGACGAAGGAAATGTTCGGCGAGGAAGAAGCGCTCGCCAAGCTCGGTCGCCAGATCCCGCTCGGCAAGGTCGGTGAGCCGGACGATATCGCCTATGCGGTGCTCTATCTCGCATCGGATGAGTCGAAGCTCGTCACCGGAATCGAGCTGAAAGTGGATGGTGGCATCTCGGCCATGTAAAGGCTTGTCGCTCCCGATTGTTCATGTTATGTTCCATTCTGTCCAATTGATGGGAGGGACTTATGATCGGGTATGTAACAGTCGGGACGTCAGACCTGCAGCGCGCGGCGAAATTCTATGATGCCATTGCGGCCGAGATGGGCACTGGGCGGATGATGGATTTCGACACATTCATCGCCTGGGGCACGCCCGGCGGTGCAGCAGGCGTGGCGGCGACCCTGCCATTCGACAAACAGCCTGCCACTGTCGGCAATGGCACGATGGTGGCGCTGCAGGCCAGGGACAAGGATCAGGTGCACAAGCTGTATGAGATCGCGCTGGCAAATGGCGGCAGTGATGAAGGCGCACCCGGACCGCGTGGCGATGAAGGGTTCTATGCCGCTTACTTCCGGGATCCGGATGGCAACAAGCTCAATGCTTTCACGATGGTGTAAGCGGGCGTTTCGACGTCACGATCACGGCATAGACGGCGAGTGTGCCGACCAGGCCTGCCGATACGTAGAGCGGGAGTTCCGGCATGAATGAGTACAGCATAGCCCCGATAAGGGGGCCGAAGATGAAGCCGGCCGGGGGCGCTGCCGCGAGCAGCGCTGCCGCTGAGCCTTGCTCCTCGCGAGAGACCGAAAGGCTGCCCAGCGCATTGGCGGCGGGCACGGCCAGCGCCGCACCACACCCAACAGCAAAGAAGCTGAGTGCGAGCGACCAGAACGGGAAGAAGAGGTCGGCTGAAACATAGCCCATGGCCACAATGGCGAGGCCGATGGGCAGGATGCGTCGCGGATCGGGTTTGCGCGGCTGAACAAAGCCGAACTGCACCATGATCATGCCCGCGGCGATGCAGGCGAAGGCAATCCCTGAATGAAGCACGACGGCTTCGCCAGCAGAGCGGCTGGCTGTGTCCACAAACTGGTAGCGATCTTCGATGAACCAGCTGATCGTCTGCTGTACGATTCCGATTCCGATGAAATAGGTGAACAGGAAAAGCAGGTGCGGGAAGACGCGCGGGTCGCGCACCGCGAGTGGGGTGGGGCGTTTGGCTGATTTCGGGCGCGGCCTGGTCGGGGGCAGAACCACTGCCAGAACAAGCGCTACGATCAGATTGAAGGCGATAGTCCCCCAGATCGGCATCAGCGCCCCAAACGGGGCGAGCACGGTGGCACCTGCCGGGCCGAGGATGGATCCGATGCTCATACAGGCGCCAAGCATGCCGAGTCCGCCGGCCCGGTCGAGCGGCGTGGTGGCGTCCGTCATCGCGGCCATGGCGGCTGGTTGCAGACCGGGCGACAACAGGCCGAACCAGAGGCGCACGAAGACAAGTGTGAAAAAGGCGGTCAGCCCGGTCAGGACTCCTGCCAGCGCGGCGCTCAGGGCGAACACGAAGATCATGTTGGTCAGGCCCATGGCCGCCAGCGAGAAGACCATGACGCGTTTGCGGCCGAACCGGTCAGCCAGCCGGCCCCAGGTTGGAATGAGCAGCGCATAGACGGCCGCAGACAGGGTCAGGATACCCGCGACCTGAATTTCGGTCAGGCCAGCCTTGCGGGCGAGGGGGGCAACGACCACGAAGTTGATGCTCATGCCGGCGCCCATGGCCACCATGGCAATGCCGATCATCGCTTTCTGGACCCCGGTGAGCGGAAGCAGCGGCCTGTCCGGATCTGTCATGCAAGCGGGCTCCCTCGGCAATTGTTATAATTGTTTGTGTTTGCCCGCCTTGCCAAACGGAATGTGTTCCCAACTGGCAAAGCTAGAGAGAACGCCTTGCACAAGCTAGGGGCATCACCCTAAGTGAAGGCAACAACAGAAAAATCGGAGCGTTGCCCCATGGCCGCCATTCTTGATCTCATCATGGTCGTTCTGCGGATCGCCACATTCATCATCATCATTCAGGCTGTCTTGTCCTGGCTGGTCGGTTTCAATGTGCTGAGCCTCCAGAACCCCACCGTACGCAGTGTCTGGGGTGGATTGCAGCGTATTACCGAGCCGGTTTACCGCCCGATCCGCAATATCTTGCCGCCCATGGGTGGGCTGGACCTGACGCCTATGGTGGTTCTGCTGATCATTTTCTTCCTCGAGCGTGTGATCGCGCGCTACGGCTACGGCATCGTCCCGTTCTGATCGCATGCACAGGCTGATCGTTCGCGTTCAGCCGAACGCCTCGGCCGACCGGGTCGAAACATGGGAAACAGACGCTGCGGGCCGGACCTATTTGAAGGTTCGTGTGCGCGCCGTGCCGGAAGGCGGAAAGGCCAATGCGGCGGTTGAAAAACTGATCGCGAAATGGCTGGGCGTGCCAAAGTCTGCGGTCAGGGTGGTGACGGGCCCAAAGAACCGGTTAAAAGGCCTCGACATTGACGGGCCGCCCGATCTGGCGGCGAAACTGGCCGGGGATCAGGGCAATGAGCGCGCAGGTAATTGACGGAAAATCGGTTGCGGCAGATGTCCGCGCAGACGTGGCAAAGGCGGTCAGCCAATTGCCCGGACAGCCTTCACTAGCTGTGGTCCTAGTGGGGGAAGACCCTGCGAGCCAGGTCTATGTGCGCAACAAGGTGCGCCAGACCGAAGAGGTTGGCATGGTCTCCGTGCACCACCGCCTGCCGGATACGGCCAGCCAGGCCGATGTCGAGACCCTGATTGCAACCCTGAATGCCGATCAAAGCGTCGATGGCATCCTGCTGCAGTTGCCGCTGCCCAAGGGTCTCGATGCTGATGCGGCGATCGAGAAGATCGACCCCGACAAGGATGTCGACGGACTGACCGAAGTGTCTGCTGGTCGCCTGACGCTCGGCAAGCCGGGCCTGCGCCCGTGCACACCGACCGGCTGTGTGATCCTGGCCAAGCGCGCGCTGGGCAGTGACCTCTCCGGCAAACATGTCGTCGTGATTGGTCGCTCTATTCTCGTCGGCAAGCCGGCCGCGCTATTGTTCCTGGCCGAGAACTGCACGGTCACCATCGCGCACAGCCGCACAAAGGACCTGCCGGCCATGTGCCGCGAGGCCGACATTCTCGTGCCTGCCGTCGGACGTCCGCAAATGGTCAAGGCCGATTGGGTGAAGCCGGGCGCGACCATTATCGATGTCGGGATCAACCGGATCGACGCGCCCGAAAAGGGCGAGGGGAAGACCCGTCTGGTGGGCGATGCCGACTATGCCGCCAGCGCGGAAGTTGCGGGTCACATCACGCCCGTGCCGGGCGGGGTCGGGCCCATGACCATTGCCTGCCTGTTGCGCAACACGGTGCTGGCCGCCTGCGCCCGGCGTGGCTGGCCTGTTCCAGACGGTCTGTGAGCCAGTCCTTTTCCCCGCCGGACACGCCGCGATTTCGGCAACTTTGGCAAGATCAGGACGGCCTCTGCGCCCTGTGTGGAAAGCCCATGCCCCCCAGCCGGGCCGATGTGGCGCATTCCACGCTCTGGAAGAAATGGCGGCCGACATTCGACCATATCATACCGCGCGCGCATGAGGGGTCGGACGAGATCAGCAATCTCCGTCTTGCCCATGCCATTTGCAACAAACGCCGAGGCACCGGAAAGGGCTAGGCGAGGCCTGCAGCCCGGACATTCGGCTGGAAGGTACGCGAAACCGGTGCTTCCTGACCGGATTTTAGGATGAGAACCAGTTTGCCATTGGTGCGCCGCGTATCGGCGACGCCATTGTGCGAGACCCACCATGAGCGATGAGTCTGCAGGCCGTTGTCTTCGCCCAGTTCTCGCATCGCATCGGCCAGCCGCATCAGGATCAGTTCTTCTCCCCGGTCTGTATGAACGCGCAGATAGTGATCTTCCGAGGAGATGGCCCAAAGATCTGCCCCCCGATATCGCACTGGCAGGCGCGACAGGAAGCCCGCGACCCGGTCTTCCGGTTCGGCGTCTTCCAGCTCGGCCAGTTGGCGGGCCCGATCAATGAGGAAACCACCCGTCGTGATGACGAGCGAGATCGCCAGCACATAGGCGAATTGGATGGGGATTTGCGCCAGGGAAATGGACGCGCCCAGAAAAGCCAGGAAAATACAGAGTGAGATCGTGACCGGAATTGCAAGCAGGACGGCCGCGGCCACAATTCTCAGGGCCGGGTGGGACGTCTTCATGTGCGTTTGGAAGACAAAGGGTACGACCCAATAGGATGCGACCGACCCGACCAGCATTGTGACGAACCACATCAGGAATCGGAGTTTGAGTGAGCCGCCGGTGCCATAGACTCCGAACCATGTGAAGCCAGCCGCCAGCAGGGTGACTATGCCGAGTGTTTTTCCAATATCCTTCAGGGCTGATGCCATCGTGTCATCCCGTGCATTTCGCGCTTCGTGAATGGGTTTGCAGGTATTTGGCGAAGGATTCCAGCCCGTCCGCGCAATCTGCGTAGCGCCGATCCGGCCCGCGCCACACCCTGTCTTCATCACCCGCCACGGGGCGACCGCCCCCACACTATGGAGACATCAAATGAACATCAACCACACACTCGTATCGATCCTGGCCGCCATTGCCATTGTGCCTGTTTCGGCGTCTGCCGCTGACCTGACACTCAAGGTGGAGAATGTCGGCGAGAATACCGGGGCGCTGCGCATTGCGATCTTCGACGCAGGCGGCTGGTCCGGGAATGACGCTGTTGCGGCGGACAGTGTCGACGTTTCAGAAGGCGCTGATTCCGTCGTCTTCGAAGGGCTGGAGCCCGGCACATACGGTGTGAAGCTGTTTCACGACGTAGATGGCGACGGCGAACTGGCGCGTGGAAACTTCGGTATTCCGACAGAACCCTATGGTTTCTCCAATGACGCGCCGGTTCGCTTTGGCCCGCCAAGCTTCGGCGATGCCGCGTTCGCCCTGCCGACCGATGGCGCCGTCCACACAGTCACGCTGCGCTAAGCCTGTCGCCAAGGAGACCTGCCATGAAAAGCCCTGCCTTTGCCCTGCCATCCGGACTGCCCCGCCTGTCGCTGGGACGGCCCAGCAACCGCACCGTGATCCTGATCGGCCTTGCCGCCTATGCGGTGATCAGCTGGATGATCCTGAAAAGCGCGGACAATCCTCCGATCCGGTTCAGGCTGGATGCCGCGCGTCTGGTCGAGTCGCCGGTCGTGCTAAAAATGCACCTGGCGGGAGCGCTCAGCGCGTTTGGTATCGGCACGGCTTTGATGATGGGCGTGAAGGGCAGGGGGCTGCACAAGCGGCTTGGCTATGCCTGGGTTGTGGCGATGGCGATCACGGCGATCAGTTCCTTCTTCCTGACAGGCCTCAATGGCAACAGCTTCAGTTGGATCCATGGCCTGTCAGCCTGGACAATCATCGGCCTGCCCATGGGCATCGCTGCAGCGCGCCGAAAGGACATTGCGAAGCACCGCAAGGAAATGACCGGAATGTTCACAGGGGGCATGTTGGTTGCCGGCCTGTTTGCCTTCCTGCCGGGCCGCATGATGTGGTCGATCTTCTTCGGCGTTTGACCGGAATAAGCCTCTTACCGACCCCTCCAAAGACCGCTACACCTATTGCAGGTAGAGGTACCTTGGAGGGGTAGAATGAAACGTATTGTCAGTGCGATTGTCGTTGCAGGGCTCGCGGCGTGTCAGGCGCCGGGGCCGATCACCATTCCGGGCATAACGCGCGCGCCGCAGAGTGCCGAAGACGCGCTCGACGCCTATTACCGCACATTGCCGGAAGAGTTTTATCCGACCGCGCCCGCCGGATTGCCGCTGCCTTCGAAAGACTCTGTCCTGTCGCGCGTGCTGGTTGGCTCTTGTCATGATGAGGAAGAAGCCGGACCGTCCGATACATTGCAGCGCATCGCCGCCGAAGACGCGGACCTTTTCCTGATGATTGGCGACAATGTCTATGGCGACAAGGACGGCATGAGCTATGCCACCAACCAGGCTGAACTCGACGAACTTCGCGAGAGTTTTGCCGATCTCGCCGCCCGTAGCGACTTTCAGGCCGTGCGGGCAAGGCATCCGATGATGGTGGCATGGGACGACCATGACTATGGCGCCAATGATGCGGGCCGAGAATTTCCGTTCCGTCGTCTTGCCGAGCGCGTGCACGAACGCTTCTGGGGGATCGAGAACATGGATGTCGGCGCCTGGCCCGGCACCTATTATGCGCGCAGCTTTGGCCCGGAAGGCCAGCGCACCCAGATCATCATGCTGGATACCCGCTTCTTCCGGTCGCCGCTGACCGCGACAGACGAGTATGGCGTGACCGGCAAGGAGCGTTATATCCAGTCTTCCGATCCCAATCAGGACATGCTGGGCAATGACCAGTGGACCTGGCTGGAGAACCAGTTGCAAAAGCCGGCGGATTTGCGCCTGATCGTCTCGTCGATCCAGGTCTTGCCGACCGATGGGCATGGCTGGGAAAGCTGGTCGCGCCTGCCAGCCGAACAGCAGCGCCTCTACAGTCTGATCAGTGAGACAGGTGCGAACGGCGTGGTGTTCGTGTCAGGCGACCGGCACGCATCCTTCCTCTATCGCAGTGAGACGGCGCTGCCATACCCGGCCTATGAGCTGACGGCGTCATCGCTGAATGTGTCGTTCCAGGATACGACGGACGAGATGGACTCAGCACAGGTCCGCGAAGGTTATTCGCAGGACAATTATGGTGCAATCGGCATTGATTGGGCCGCTGGGTCTGTCGATCTTGAGATAAAAAACGCCGCAGGCGAGACGGTTCGTCAAACAACCGCCCAATTCCGGTAGCTATGCCACGCGGCAACGGAAAGGCCGCCTGTAGATTATGACCGATACCCGCAATGTCTTCGCCCTCATCCTGGCGGTGATGATCCTGCAAATTGCGGGCGGCTTGTTGAGCATGTTGACCCCGCTTGGGCTCGAAGCGCTGGGCACGGCGCCCCAATTCATCGGTGGCATCGCCGCGCTCTATGCGACGGGCTTCATGCTGGGGGCATGGACCGCACCTGCAGCGCTTGCCTCCTTTGGCAACATCCGCCTGTTCGCGGCTGCCGCAGCAGTCACTTCGGCGGGGTCCATTGCCTTGTCCCTGTGGTATGAGCCCGGCTTCTGGGCCATCGTACGCATCGTACAGGGTGTCAGTTTTGCCTATATGTTCACGAGCGTGGAGAGCTGGTTGGGTCAGGCCGTGCCGGACAAGTCGCGCGGCAATGTCATGGGCCTGTATCACATGGGCGCGAAACTCTCGCTGATGATTGGTCCGTTCTTCGTGGCGGGCCTGTCGCCGCTCGACAGCCGCGCCTATAGCTGGGCCGCATTGTTTCTGACCTTGGCGCTCGTGCCGATCTGCCTCACACAGCAGGAACAGCCGGAAGCGCCGGATCGCAAGGCAATGCCGATTGGGCGCCTGTACAAACTGGCTCCGGCGGCTGTCATCGGGGTGATGCTGGCGGGCGTGATCAATACCGGTACGCTCGCTTTGCTGCCGATCTATTTTGAAAGCTTCTCCATTGGCGGGGGAGGGACGGCGGCTGCCGCAACCGCCCTGGCGGCTGCGTGGCTGGGCGGCTTCATCATTCAATGGCCTGCAGGGCGGTTGTCCGACCGAATCGAGCGCCGATTGGTGATCGCGGTATTGTGCGCCATTTCGGGCATGGCTGCGATGGTGATCGCGATATTCGGACGCAGCCTCGGAGAGGTTGGCGTGATGATGGTGCTGGTCGTGTGGGGCGCCGGTGCGTTGACGTTTTTTGGATTATGCGTGGCCCACGCCATTGACCGAACCCCCAAGGGAAAGATTCCGCAGGTCATGTCCGGTCTGCTTTTCATTTGGGCCGGTGGATCAATTGTGGGGCCACTATTGTCGGGTATCGCCATGCGCGGTGCAGGTGCGACAGGCCTGTTCGGTCTATCTGGCTTGTTGCTCATCCTGTTGGCGTTGATCATGGTCTGGCGGGTTTCCGCAAGGGCAGCTCCGGAAGAGCACCAGCAAGAGGATTGGAGCCCGATCCTGCCAACGCCTCTGGCCAGCGTGGAACTCGATCCGCGCAATCCGGACCGGGAAGCCGAAACCTGAGTCCAGACTTGAGTACTCAGCTGGTTTACGGGCCTGCCAAGACTGTTATATAGCGCGGACGATCAAACGGGCCGGCTTGTGCCGGCTCTTTCCGCAAGCCAGGGCAGACAAGGCAAGTTTCCATGAACATACACGAATACCAGGCCAAGGCCGTGCTGAAATCTTTCGGCGCTCCAGTGGCAGAAGGCGTACCCGTTCTTTCTCTCGATGATGTGCAAAAGGCGGTCGATACGCTGCCGGGGCCGCTCTGGGTCGTGAAGTCCCAAATTCATGCCGGTGGACGCGGCAAGGGCAAGTTCATCGAAGCCGCAGCTGGCGAAAAGGGCGGTGTTCGCCTCGCCTTCTCCAAGGAAGACGTTCTGGAGCACGCCAAGGCGATGCTGGGCAATCACCTCGTCACAGCGCAGACCAGCGATGCTGGCAAACAGGTCAACCGCCTCTACATCGAAGACGGCGCCGACATTGACCGCGAACTCTATCTCTCCCTTCTGGTCGACCGCGCCACAGGCCGCCCGGCCTTTGTTGCCTCCACCGAAGGCGGCATGGACATCGAGGAAGTTGCGCACGAGACGCCTGAGAAAATCCTCACCCTGCCAATCGACCCGACGGCTGGTGTGACCGAAGCCGATGCGGCGCAGCTCTGCGACGCGCTGAAGCTGGACGGTGCGGCCCGCGAAGACGGCATGAAGCTCTTCCCGATCCTCTACAAGGCCTTCATCGAGAAGGACATGGCGATGCTCGAGATCAACCCGCTGATCGTCATGGAAAATGGCCGTCTGCGCGTGCTCGACGCCAAGGTCAGCTTTGACGGCAACGCCCTGTTCCGCCACCCTGACATTGTCGAGCTGCGGGACACGACCGAGGAAGACGAAAAAGAGATCGAGGCCTCCGAATGGGACCTCGCCTATATCGCCCTCGACGGCACGATCGGTTGCATGGTCAACGGCGCGGGCCTCGCCATGGCGACGATGGACATCATCAAGCTGTACGGTGAAGAGCCAGCCAACTTCTGTGACGTTGGCGGCGGTGCAAACGCCGAGAAGGTCGCTGCGGCCTTCAAGATCATCATGAAGGACCCGAACGTGAAGGGCATCCTCGTGAACATCTTTGGCGGCATCATGAAGTGCGACGTCATCGCCGAGGGCGTGATCGCCGCGGTGAAAGAGACCAACCTCGCTGTGCCGCTGGTTGTGCGCCTCGAAGGTACGAACGTCGAAATGGGCAAGGAAATCATCAAGAATTCCGGCCTGAACGTCATCCCCGCCGATGACCTCGACGACGCCGCCCAGAAAATTGTTGCCGCTGTTAAAGAGGCCTAAGGAAACATGTCCATTCTCATCGACAAGAATACCAAAGTCATCGTCCAGGGCCTGACCGGCAATACGGGCTCTTTCCACACCAATCAGGCGCTGGAGTATTACGGCACGCAAATGGTTGCCGGTACGCACCCGAAGAAGGCTGGCCAGAAATGGACCGCTGACAACGGCACCGAACTGCCGATCTTCGCCAATGCCGGTGAAGCCGCCAAGGCAACCGGCGCCAATGCGTCCGTGATCTACGTGCCGCCAGTCGGCGCCGCCGCCGCCATCGAAGAAGCCATCGATGCGGAAATCCCGCTGATCGTCTGCATCACCGAGGGCGTTCCTGTGCTCGACATGGTGCGTGTGAAGGCGAAACTGGAAAAATCCAAGTCACGCCTGATCGGTCCGAACTGCCCCGGCCTGTTGACGCCGGAACAGTGCAAAATCGGCATCATGCCCGGCAAGATCTTCCAGAAGGGCACTGTTGGCGTTGTGTCGCGCTCCGGTACGCTGACCTATGAAGCCGTGTACCAGACCTCTCAGGCGGGCCTCGGCCAGACATCTGCAGTCGGTATCGGCGGTGACCCGGTCAAAGGCACCGAGTTCATCGACGTGCTGGACATGTTCCTGTCCGATGATGAGACCCAATCGATCATCATGATCGGTGAAATTGGCGGCAGTGCCGAAGAGGAAGCTGCGCAATTCCTGATCGACGAAGCCAAAAAAGGCCGGAAAAAACCGATGGTCGGCTTTATTGCGGGTCGGACTGCGCCGAAGGGGCGCACGATGGGCCATGCCGGTGCTATCGTTTCAGGTGGCCAAGGCGATGCCGAGAGCAAGATTGCGGCGATGGAAGAGGCGGGTATTCGCGTTTCCCCGTCACCTGCACGTCTCGGGACAACCATGGTCGACGTGTTGAAGGGTTAGCGCCCGGATATACATCTAAGCCAGGACGGCCCGTCCGGGCCAGTCTGGCGAGGCCAGCATCTGTCCCCGCACAGGCCGTCCTGGAGAACTTCAGTCCCGGTAGGAACCGGGCAAGTATTTTGTTTCTTAATGTCAGGGAACAGGTCCCAAAGGACGGATTGAAAATGGCAGATGATGGCAGCCCGGTAGACGGCTCGCGCGGCGCAGGTAACAGCGCCATGCTGGAAACAGCGTTCCTGTATGGCGGCTCGGCCCAGTGGCTGGAGCAGATGCAGGCCGCATATGCGAAGAATCCCGCGTCAGTTCCTGAGAGCTGGCGCGAATTCTTTGCAGAATTGGGCGATGATTCGGGCGACGCCGCGCGCAATGCCGGGGGCGCCAGCTGGAAACGGGGCGACTGGCCCCGTCCGGTCAGCGACGAACAGGTCGCGGCTTTCGATGGCAACTGGGCGCTGGTCGAGCCGAAGCTCGAGAAAAAGCTGAAATCTGCCAAGCCGGGCGCCTCTGCCGAGGAAATCGCGCAGAACGTCAAGGATTCGATCCGCGCGATCATGATGATCCGGGCCTACCGCATGCGCGGCCACCTGGCCGCCCAGCTGGACCCGCTTTCGCTCGACACGCCCGAAAAACAGCCTGAACTGGACCCGGCCAGCTATGGCTTCGGTGCAGAAGACATGGGCCGCAAGATCTTCATCGATGGCTATCTTGGTCTGGACCATGCGACGGTCAGCGAGATGCTCGATATCCTGCAGCGGACCTATTGTTCGACCATCGGCATCGAGTTCATGCATATTTCCGATCCGGAAGAGAAGGCCTGGCTTCAGGAGCGGATCGAAGGCCCGGACAAGGGCGTTGCGTTCACGGATCAGGGCAAGAAGGCGATTCTCGCCAAGCTGATCGAAGCGGAAACCTTCGAACGCTTCCTGCACAAACGGTATCCAGGCACGAAGCGCTTTGGCCTTGATGGCGGTGAAGCGGCGGTGCCGGCGCTGGAACAGATCATCAAGCGCGGCGGCGCGCTTGGCGTGCGCGAGATCGTTGTCGGCATGCCGCACCGTGGTCGCCTCAACATGTTGGCCGCTGTGATGGGCAAGCCCTACGAGCAGATCTTCCACGAATTCCAGGGCGGTAACACGCAAGGCGCGGGCGAGTTTGGCTCGGGCGATGTGAAATACCATCTCGGCGCGTCGTCTGACCGCGAGTTCGACGGCAATGAAGTTCACCTCTCGATGAACGCCAACCCGTCCCACCTGGAAGCGGTGGATCCGGTTGTACTGGGCAAGTCGCGCTCCAAGCAGGAAATGCTGCATCGTGAGAGCGGGACGCTGGACCGCTCGACTGTGCTGCCATTGCTGCTGCACGGCGACGCCGCCTTTGCGGGGCAGGGCGTCGTGTCGGAATGTTTCGCATTGTCGGGCCTGTCGGGCTATCGCACAGGCGGGACGATCCACTTCATCGTGAACAACCAGATCGGCTTTACGACAAGCCCTATCTATTCGCGGTCTTCTCCGTACCCGTCGGATGTCGCCCTGATGGTTCAGGCACCGATCTTCCACGTCAATGGGGATGATCCGGAAGCGGTCACCTATGCGGCCAAGATCGCGACCGAGTACCGCCAGAAATTCGGCAAGGACGTTGTCATCGACATGTTCTGCTATCGTCGCTTCGGGCACAATGAGGGCGACGAGCCCATGTTCACCCAACCGGTGATGTACACCAAGATCAAAGGTCATGCCTCGACCCGTGAGATCTATGCGGAACGCCTCGTCAAGGAAGGCATTCTGACGGCTGAGCAGGTCGAACAGCAAGTCGTCGATTTCGAAGCCTATCTCGACCGCGAATTCGAAGCCGGCAAGACATTCGAAGCCAAGAAGGCAGACTGGCTGGACGGCGAGTGGAAAGGTCTCGGCCTGCCCGATGATGACGAGCGCCGTGGCAAGACCGGCGTGGCCAAGAAACGCCTGCAAGCGCTTGGTCAGACCATCACCACAGTGCCCGAGGGCGTTGACATTCACCGCACGCTTGCGCGCGTCATTGATGCACGGGCGACGGCCATCTCAAAAGGGAAGGGGCTCGATTGGGCGACGGCGGAGCATCTGGCTTTCGCGACCTTGCTGGATGAGGGCTTCCCGGTCCGTCTGTCCGGTCAGGATTGCGGTCGCGGGACGTTCTCCCAGCGCCACAGCCACATCATCGACCAGACCAATGGTGATCGCTACACGCCGCTGAACAATATCAACGACAAGCAGGCCCATTACGAAGTGATCGACTCGCTTCTGTCGGAAGAAGCTGTTGTCGGATACGAGTACGGATATTCGCTGGCCGACCCGAACACGCTGACCATGTGGGAAGCCCAGTTCGGGGACTTCTCGAACGGTGCGCAGGTCTTCTTCGACCAGTTCATTTCGTCGGCTGAGCGCAAATGGCTCCGCATGTCGGGCCTGGTCCTGCTCCTGCCGCATGGCTATGAAGGTCAGGGTCCGGAGCATTCCTCGGCCCGGCTCGAGCGCTTCCTGCAAATGTGCGCGGAAGACAATTGGCAAGTCTGCAATTTGACGACGCCGGCGAACTATTTCCACGCCCTGCGCCGCCAGATCCATCGCGACTTCCGCAAGCCGCTAATCATCATGACGCCGAAATCCCTTCTGCGTCACAAGCTGGCAACGTCCAGTCTGGACGATCTGAGCACGAAGTCATCCTTCCACCGCATCTTGTGGGATGATGCCGAGACGCCAGGCCGTGAAGGCAAGGTGAAACTCGTCAAGGACAACAAGGTGCGCCGCGTCGTGCTCTGTTCGGGCAAGGTCTATTATGATCTGTTCGAGGCGCGCGAGGAAAGCGGTGTGGACGATGTCTATCTGCTGCGCGTCGAGCAATTCTATCCGGTGCCACGCAAGTCGCTGATCCATGAGTTGAAGCGCTTCCCGCAGGCCGAGATTGTCTGGTGTCAGGAAGAGCCACGCAACATGGGTGGCTGGACATTCATTCGGGACGAGCTGGAATGGTGTGCGAACCAGGCTGGATCATCCTCTCCGCGTCCGTCCTATGCGGGTCGTCCGCCATCTGCTGCTACGGCAACAGGTTTGCTGTCCAAGCACAAAGCTGAGCAGGATTCCCTGATCTCAACAGCCCTTGGCAAAGACCCTGTAGCTGACAACATCGTCGCCACCTGATTCTGATTTATTACAAACGGACTGATTTCATGACCGATATCACAGTGCCTACTCTCGGCGAGAGCATCACCGAAGCCACAGTTGGCCAATGGCTGAAAGCCAAAGGCGACGCTGTGAAGAAAGATGAAGTGCTTGTCGAACTCGAAACAGACAAAGTGTCTGTCGAGGTCTCCGCCACCGAAGACGGCGTCTTGTCCGAGATTCTCGCCAATGAAGGCGACACGGTCGAAATCGGCGCGCTGTTGGGCAAGCTTGGTGGTGGGTCCGGCGCATCGGCGAAGTCCGAAACGGCTGCGGCGGCACTGCCGGCACATGGCGGTCCGAAGGATCCGGGCGGCGTTCCGGGCAAGGCCGACAAGGGCGAACTGATGGATGTCGAAGTGCCGACCATGGGCGAAAGCGTCGCCGAAGGCACGCTGTCTACATTCCTCAAGGCACCAGGCGATGCGGTCAAGAAAGACGAGACAATCGCCGAGATCGAAACCGACAAGGTTGCACTGGAAGTACCTTCACCCGCTGACGGCATTGTCGCCGAACTGCTGGTTGGTGAGGGGGACTCGGTTACGCCGGGATCTGTTATTGCGCGCATCAGCGCGGGCGGGTCGGCTGCGGCCGCTGCGCCGGCGGCGTCGAAACCTGCAGCCACCACATCGGCTCCTGCCGCAACGGGCGAGCGCCCTGTCTCTCCATCCGTGCGCCGCATTTCATCAGAAGCCGGCGTGAACCCCGCTGATATTCCAGGCTCAGGCCGTGATGGCCGCGCGACAAAGGCTGACGCGATGAATTATGTGAACAGCACGCCGAAGGCTGCTTCGGCTCCGGCAGAAGCCAAGGCACCGCGCGACATGGGTCCGCGGGAAGAGCGCGTCCGCATGACGCGCCTGCGCCAGACAATCGCTCGCCGCCTGAAAGAGGCTCAGGACAATGCGGCCATGCTGACGACATTCAATGATGTCGACATGGGCGCGATCATGGACCTCCGGAAAAAGCATCAGGAAGCTTTCGTTGCCAAACACGGCATCAAGCTGGGCTTCATGAGCTTCTTCGTGAAAGCGTGCGTCAACGCACTGAAGGAAGTGCCTGCGGTGAACGCCGAGATCGATGGCACGGACATTATCTACAAGAACTATTATGACATCGGCGTCGCGGTCGGCACCGACAAGGGCCTTGTTGTGCCAGTTGTGCGCGACTCCGATGACCTGTCTCTGGCTGGCATTGAGAAGTCTATCGCAGACCTTGGCAAACGCGCCCGCGATGGCTCGCTGACGATTGGCGACATGCAGGGCGGTACGTTCACCATCTCCAATGGCGGGATCTATGGCTCGCTGATGTCGACCCCGATCCTGAACCCCCCACAGTCCGGCGTGCTTGGCATGCACCGGATCGAACAGCGCCCTGTGGCCATCAATGGCGAAGTCAAGATTCGCCCCATGATGTATCTGGCGCTGTCCTATGACCACCGGATCGTGGATGGCAAGGAGGCCGTGACCTTCCTCGTCCGCGTCAAGGAAGCTCTGGAAGACCCAGAGCGGATGCTGCTCGAAGTCTAGGCCTTCGCGGTCAGCCAGCCTCGGATAAGTCCTGCCTGCATGCACTGTGCGGGCAGGGCAAATCCGGCACTCTCCATCATGTGTTCAACCTTTGCCGGTCCGTGGCAGGCAAACTGTGAGCCGAACATCTGCTGGTAGTGAGCCCGACCCTCCGGAGTCATGCCCGTACGGGACAAGAGGTTCAGCCAAAGCTCCATCACCATCGGGAAGTCGGGCGCGTTCATGTTGGCGCACAAGTCGGCATTGAAGAGCGGTGCACCGGGGCGCAAGCGATCCGCGATGGAACGGAAGTAAGCGGTCCGCGAGTCTGCCTGGGTCAGGAAGTGCGAGACGAGCAGACTGGTTGCGCCATCAAAGTCGAATGCTTCGACCTCCGAGACATAAGCATTGTGAAACGTGCAGCGCGCCGCGAAGCCTTCAGCCTCCGCATGCCGGCGAGCGACATCCAACATGGCGCTGGAAGGATCAATGAGCGCAAACTGCCATTTGGGAAATCGTGTGGCGAGGTAGCGGACTTCAGCGCCGGTCCCGGCCCCGGCGACAAGAATGCGTGCATTGTCCGGCAGTTTTCCCAAACCGGTTTCGAGTATCAGATGCAGCAGCCCCTTGATGGCCTGCAATTCTTCAAACTGATTGTCATATGCTGCGGCATGATCCGGGCCGAAGGCTTCAGACAAAGCGAACTTGTCTTGCGACATGGGAAGCTCTCCATACATGTTATTTTGTAACATTAACGTTTGACCCATGTGACCGCAACCGGAAAAACGGTCGAGAATGCCTTTGCGGGGTTTTTTGCGAAATTGACGTGCGGGTTCACGAAAAAGGGCAGGCGCGTTTCTGCACCTGCCCATTCGCGTCGTCCCCTTATCGCGGCCTGCCAGGGGGGCGTCTCCCCACCCTCCGCGATGTGTTGTATTTATTACGCGTCACAACACAGGTTATGTACATAAGGGGGGCTGATTGAATGGTTCCCCAATGCCTTGTTATTTCACGTTCATTTGATCCGAGGTAGCAAAAGCGGTACGCTTTGGTGCGCTCCGTGGTCGAAATCGACTTCAATCCCTAGTGTGGGTGAGCGCACACAAACGGAGGCGGTGGGCATGTGCTGGGCTGGCATTTTCCAAGCGAAATTTGTCGGCACGCGCAACCAGGGGCTCCCCCAATGCGTATCTGATTGAGCCTCAACTGGCGCAACACAACTAAAGGGGACTAACTTCAATGGACGAATTCTGGCGAAATACGGTCGATCAGGCGCAGGCCTATGGTCCACAGCTGATCAAGGCCGCCTTGGTCATGATTGCCTTCATCATCGGCGCTTTCATCGTGCGCTGGCTGATTGCGGCAGCCATCGACCGGACAGGTCTGGCCAAGAAAGCCAACGCATCAACGGCCACCAGTGACAGCAAATCGCTTGGCACCAGCCTTGCGCAAGCGGCATTCTGGGTCACGATCCTGATAGGTTTGATGCAAGCGCTCGCGATCGCAGGCGCAACGCAGATTTCGAGCGCGCTACATGGCGTGATCGATCCGATCCTGTCCTATCTGCCAAATGTCATCGGTGCGGCACTGATCTTCGGCATTTTCATCATTATTGCCAATGTCGTGCGTGAGACGCTGAAAGCCGTACTTGTATTCGGTGACGGCATGCCGGAACGCTTCGGCTTGGCGACCGGACGCGTAAACATCTCCGGCATTGTGGCATCCGTGGCATTCGCCGTTCTGGTGATCATCGGCGCTATCATGGCGTTTGATGTGCTGGCCATCGAGGCGATCTCCGCCCCGGCAAATGAGCTGCTGACCGACATTATCGGCATTATCCCGAATGTACTGGCCGCTGGCGTGATCCTCGCAATCTTCGTGCTGATCGGCCGATTTGTTGCCAATCTGGTGCTGAAGACGCTGCCAGGTACAGGCGTGGATTCGGCTGTTTCCGAACTTGGCCTGCTCAAGGGCGCAGATGGCGGGCTGACTGCCAGCACGGTAATTGCCCGGGTTGCGATGTTCCTGATCGTGCTGCTTGGTCTGGTGGCTGCGCTGAACGCGCTGGGAATTGAGTCGCTGACCTATGCGATGAATGTTGTGCTCGATATGGGCGTCCAGATCATCTTTGGCGCGCTGATCATCTTCGCAGGCGTGTTCATTGCCAAGCTTGTGAGCTCGGCCATGGATTCCACTGGGGCAGGGGCAACGGATGTCACTGCACGCGTTATGAAATGGATCATCATCGTGCTTGCCGTGATCCTCGGCATCTCCCGCATGGGCCTCGACCCTACGGGTGGCGTGTTCATTCTGGAAGTGGCCAAATGGATTGTCATCGGCGGTGCCGCAGCCTTTGCCATCGCCTTTGGCTGGGGTGGCCGCGAATGGGCCGCCCGGATCCTCGAATCCTGGCGCAGCACACGCTAGACAGCGCTCAACCCATAAAACAGGGGCCGCTCGAAAGGGCGGCCCTTTTTCATGTCCATGTGGTCTGGAGGCGCTTCGTCGCAGCTGCTTTGTTGCGGTGGCGATTGGGGTCATATATGCGCAAACCTCTCGGCAACAGGGCATATTCCGCATGACCACCTACACTTCCGATCAGCGACGTCACTCATCCGAGACGGCTGAAACCATGTCCGATGTTCGTTATGAGATCGACCGGATTGATCGTCTGCTCGTCGAAATCCTGGCAGAGCGCCAATCCTTCATGGATGCTGCGGCGCGTATCAAGCCGGACCGGTCGAAAGTGCATGACAGCGCGCGGATCGAAGATGTCGTGACAAAGGTTAAGGCTGCTTGCGAAGGCGCGGGCTTGTCGCCGGCCATCGCCGAGCCGGTCTGGCGGACCTTGATTGACCGTTGCATTGCGTATGAGTTCGGCAGCTATGACGCGCGGCGTGGCGGCGACGACGTAAACTCGTAAAGCACCTGGGCGACCTCTTCGAGCGTGTCCCCCAGCGCATCCTTGATATCGCTGATCATGACTGCAGCGGCCGTGACGCTGGGCGGGGTCTCTGACCGGCCGGCTTTTTCGGCTTTTTCACATTTCGACGCCAACAGGATGGCACCAATACCAAGGCTGGCGCCCTTGAGCGTGTGGGCGGCGTCGGCCCATTGGCTCGCCTCGGCGTGCGGATCCAGCATACGTGACCAGATTTCGGCCTGATGCCGGAAGATTTCGATGACTTCCACGGCGAGATCATTGTCGCCTCCGGTCATTGCTTTGAGGTGCTCGCGATCGAGTAAGGCAAAGGTCTCGGTCATGTCAGGCGTCTCCCACAGAATTTGACCGTGACACGAGGCTGCTGCCCAATCGTTAATGATTTTAGCTTTTCAGAGAATCTTTGATCGGGCTGAATTTATCGATTGTCGAAAAGGCAAACTTGAATTATTATTCATCTGTGCCGAGTTTTGACGTGGCACAATTCGTATTTGGCTCTGGGGAATTGCGATGTTGGATTTCGTCGTGTTGGTTCGTAATCTGGTTTTGGCAGCTGCTTTGGCGTGGCTGGGACTGGAATTTGCGCCGGAGCAGGATGACAATTCCGAAGCAGCCCGTCAGGACTCTGTGGTTACGGCCCTGCTGGCCCGTTAACGCATTCGGCCTTCCAAACCTAGAAATGCACACATTCTGGTCTCGCGCCGGTCGAATTGT
The DNA here is from genome assembly GCF_017309975.1 of Hyphomonas sp. KY3. Classification (NCBI taxonomy): domain Bacteria; kingdom Pseudomonadati; phylum Pseudomonadota; class Alphaproteobacteria; order Hyphomonadales; family Hyphomonadaceae; genus Hyphomonas; species Hyphomonas sp. KY3. Next base: position 3,071,424 of record NZ_CP022271.1, on the reverse strand, counting down.
CGCGGTATACTCCGGCTATGACCGAGCCGTCTGCCGCTCGCCCGTCTGGCCGCGATCTGCTTGTCAGGCAAGAGGCGTCTGAAAACTTCGAGCTCGCCCGCAGTGGTGGCAGCTGGATGGTTGTGACCGGTTTTGTCGTTGCAATTTTCTGGATATTCGGCGCGGCTGCGATGGCAGTTGGCCTTTGGGGTGTTGATGGCCTGAAGGAATTACAACCATTGGTCTTGGTCGGCGGAGCCATGGCATTGGTCGTCCCGGCGCTGCTGATGATCATGGCGGGCTATATGGGGCGCACCAATCGTCGCTCTTCTGCTTCGAATGCGCTGGTGATGGAAGCCGCCGTTCGCCTGATGGCTCCGGCGCGTGAAGCTGGCACCGAGGGCATCACTTTTGCCGAACAGATGAAACAGGCCGCAGCTGAAGTGGATCGCGCCATGGCGCATGCGCTGTCAGCGATGAAGGCCATGGCGGGAGAGATCGGAGACGAGCGCCTGCGGTTGGAATCGGTGGCTTATGCCAGCGCGGACAATGCCCGCGACCTGACCGAACGGCTTGGCCAGGAAAGACAAGCTCTGGAAGGACTCGCTCGAGACCTGCGCACGCATATGCAATCTCTGAACGAAGCCATCCCGCGACAGGCCCAGATGATGGTGAGTGCCACGCGTGAAGCCAGCGAAGAGGTTTCCCGCGCCGATGAAGCGCTGGCGCGCCGTCTGGAAGCCATGCAGGTGGCGGGTCGCACATTGTCTGAGAAGCTGATCGAGCTGGATGCGCTCGCAGGTGATGCTGCCACGCGCACCGAAACGCTTACCTTTGCGGTCACACGCGTCGAGGAAAAGCTCGACCAGTCCCGCCGCACGGTTGACGCCGCTGTGCGGGCAGGGGAGATCGCTGCAGCTGCCGCAATGACAACCGGCGACGCCTTGAAAGATGCCGTATCTTCAGCCTTGGATGGTGCTCGCCGGGCGAACAACGAAATCAATACTTCTACGCGCGAGGCCGCCGAAAACGCGGCGCGCGCATTGGCCCGGCTGCGCGAAGCCGGCGAGGAAGCTGCCGCAGCTATCCGCTCGGCGGAGTATGCCGCCAAGGCCGACACGGTCCGGATGGACCACAAGACACGTGAAGCTGCGTCTCTGGCGTTGGCGAGGGATGATCTTGCGAAACCGGTCGTGCCTGAGCGCGCGCCTGAGCCGGAGCCAAAACCCAGCATCATTCCCGCTTCCGCACACCAGTCCGACGAGTTCCACGACGATGACGGTCTACATGATGACGAAGCGTTCGAGCCAATGCCTGTCCGCAATGGCAATGGGCAAACGAATGGTTTCCATCTTGAGGACCGCAACGGCCACACGCCAGAAATGCCTGAGACCCCCGTCGCGCCAAAACCCAAGCCTGCGCCACGTGCCAGCATGGATGACGAACTGTTCGATGCGGCGGCCGACGCCTTGGCCAGCGCTGCGCTGACGGACAAGCCGGACACATCGGCGCAGGACGACACCTGGGATCTGAGCCGCGCCCTCGAAGAGAAGACACCTGAACCGGTGACGCAGCCCCTCCGCCGCCGCCATGATGACACACCCGCCGTTACCGAAAGCCCATTCGATGAAACGCCGCGCCGGCGCGCAACAGACTTGGTCCCTGACGAATCTGATATTCTGGAGCCCGAGCCAGTAGACGAGCCGATGCCGCTCGTACCTGTGCGGCCGTCCTCGCCGTCATCGGGTGCGGAAATGGGCTGGCGCGACATCATTTCGGATATGAGCCGCGAGGACAAACCCCTGCGCGACCGTGAAGATGTCGCCGACGAACTGATCGACCGGCTGCAGACGTCCGGTATCGTCCTGCCCGAGGCAATCCGCCCCAAAGCCAAACGCAAGATTGCCGAAGCCGCCCGGCGCGGCGACAAGGAGCGCAAGTCTGCAATCCTGTCCCAGGCGGGTCGCCAGGTGGAGCGCGTCACACAACGCCTGCGCAATGACCGCGACCTGATGGATCTGGCGCGGGACTTCCTCGATATGGAAGCTGACGACGCGTTGCACGCGCTGGAGCAAACGCAGAAGACTGGCCGCAATGCCAGCGCCCGGCTTGCCGCTTATCTGCTGCTTGATGCGGCACTCTGATCAGCCGCCAAGCAATACAATCCCAATCACACCCGAAGCCACGAGCAGGATACCTGCCAGTTCGCGCGCCGTGATGCGCTCGCGAAAGACCACATGTGATGCAATCAGGGTAAACAGGATTTCGACCTGACCGACAGCCTTTACGCTGGCAGCGTCCTTGAGCGTGAACGCCATGACCCATGCCATTGATCCGAGGAAGCCGATCAGGCCAACCCATCCGGCTTGTCGCCATGCCCCGAATAGCTTGGCGACCTGGCCGGGCTCGCGCAGTCCGAGCCAGCCGAGCAACATGACCGACTGGATTATCGTGACGAAGGCGAGCGTGGTTGTGGTGCTGAGCAGCAGGCCGACCTCGCCAAGCGACAAGGATGCGCCGCGAAGCGACACGGACGATACGGCGAAACAGGCTCCCGACAACAGCCCGATCCAGAGCGAACCGTCCGGCGTCCATTTGTGCCCGTCAGCTTTGGAAAGCGAGATCAGGATGATCCCCAAAATGCTGGCAATGATCGCCAGAAGGGCGGGCAAGGTGAGGGTATCGCCGAGCAGGATAATGCCGACGAGCGCAGCCTGAACCGGTTCGGTCTTGGTAAAGGCCGTGGCAGCCGCGAAATTGGCCTTGGAGAACAGATGGATCAGTAGTCCGGTCGCGAGCACCTGACTGATTCCGCCTATAATCGCATAAGCAAAGAAGGCAGCGGGCGGCGCGGGCAGGGGCGTGCCCCGCCCGATGGTCAACACCGCCAGCAGGCCGACTGCCAGCGGCGCTGCATAGACGAAACGTGAGGCCGTCGCGCCCCATGTGCTCAGCGTCTGCTTCAGCTGTTTCTGAAGCGCTGAGCGACCATTCTGGCAGAATGCAGCCGCCAGCGTCATGGGAATCCAGAGATCCATGCAGCAATACTCTTTGAGAGAAGACGGGGCTTGCTAGGCGGCCTGCGACCGCTTCGCTTTGCGCGCTTCCAACTTGTTCACGGCGTGGAGGTAGGCTTTTGCACTCGCGACAAGCGTGTCCGGATCCGAGGAACGACCGGTCGACATGATGCCGTCGCTGTTGAGACGAACAGACACGGTCGCCTGGGCATCGGTGCCGCCAGTGACGGCGTGGACCTGATAAAGCTCCAGCTTGCCTTCATGCGGCACGATCTCGCGAATGGCGTTGAACACCGCATCCACTGGGCCATTACCGCGGGCGATGGCGAATTTCTCTTCGCCGTCCACAACGAGATCAATCTCGGCCGTTTGAGGGGCGTCTGTTCCTGCAACCACACGCAACCGCTTGAACGCGATCCGTTCGCCTTCTGCAGCCAACTGGTCATCGACCAGTGCGATAATGTCATCATCGAAGACGTGCTTCTTGCGGTCGGCAAGGGCCTTGAAGCGCTTGAACGCATCATTCAAGGGATCGCCTTCCATCGTGTATCCGAGCGCTTCCAGCTTGTCGCGGAAGGCGTGACGACCGGAATGCTTGCCCATGACCAGTGATGTCTTGGCAACGCCGACATCTTCGGGCCGCATGATTTCATAGGTCTCGGCATTCTTCAGCATGCCATCCTGATGGATGCCGCTTTCATGCGCGAAGGCGTTCTTGCCCACGATCGCCTTGTTGTACTGGACCGGGAAGCCGGTGATGCGGCTGACCATGGCAGAGGCACGGGAGAGATAGGCGGGCTTGATGTCAGTCTCGAAGGGCAGCGTATCGCTGCGCACTTTCATGGCCATGACAATCTCTTCCAGCGCGGCATTGCCGGCACGTTCGCCGAGACCGTTGATGGCGCATTCCACCTGACGCGCGCCATTGGCGACGGCATTGATGGAGTTCGCGACAGCCAAGCCAAGGTCATTGTGGCAGTGGGCCGACCAGATGACCTTGTCAGAGTTCGGGATTGTCTCGATCACACGGCGGAACAGGGCGCCATACTCATCCGGATGTGAGTATCCGACCGTGTCAGGCAGGTTGATTGTGGTTGCACCGCTGGCAATGGCCACGTCGATACATTTGCACAGGAAGTCGAAATCGGTGCGCGTGGCGTCTTCGGCGCTCCATTCAACATCGTCAGTATGGTTGCGGGCCTGGGCGACCGAGCGGCCTACCGCTTCGAGCACGGCATTCGGCCCCATTTTCAGCTTGTGCTTCATATGGACCGGGCTGGTCGAGATGAAGGTGTGAATGCGTGGGCGGGCCGATTTCTTCACGGCTTCGGCGCAGCGCTCGATATCGTTCGGCGTCGAGCGGGCAAGGCCGCAGATGATGGCTGACTTCGACTGTTCGGCAATGGCGCTGACGGCGGCAAAGTCGCCTTCGGAGGCGGCAGGAAAACCGGCTTCGATCACATCAACGCCCATCGTCTCCATCAACTCGGCGAGTTCGAGCTTTTCATTATGGGTCATGGATGCGCCGGGTGATTGCTCACCGTCGCGCAGGGTCGTGTCGAAAATACGGATATGAGGATTGGATGACGTGGACATTTTGGAGCTACCGGGTCTGGGAATGGGAAATAAGGCTGGTGATCACCCCTGACCGCGCGGCTGCCCTGGCTGACCTAGGCAGACATCACCGGCCAGGGGCCGGTAAGCAGTAGCTGAAGAGGCATTTTATTCCACATGGGGTGTTACATCGGCCTATGGGGCGGCGGTGTCAACCTCGTTTTGCGGGATCAGGGCAACAGATTGCCCGGTTTTGCGCATCCGGGCACGGGCATAGGCGGCGATGGCAATATAAACGCCGACGGCGGCAGCGGCCGCTGCAATAGCAACCAGTGGATTCCCCGTGAAGGCGGCGAACAGGCTTTGACCGGCGAAGGCGATCAGGGCGATCTTGGGAATGATCCCCACCCCCATGCCGGCCCAGTAATGGAGAAATTTCGCATGACTCACGCCGAAAGCCATATTGACCAGCAGGGCAGGGCCCGCAGGCACATTGCGTACGATCGCGCTCGTCATCATGGCATTGCGACCAACGAACGTGGATAGCTTGTTGGCGGTTTCACCCGCATACCGGCGAAACGCTTTTTCGCCTGCAAGGCGCCCGGCATAGAAGGTGGCGGCGCCTGCCACCATGTTGGCGATCCAACCAAACATCGCGCCGAGCCAGGGGCCAAACATGGCAATCGCGATGGCCAGCAATGCAAATTGGGGAATGCCGAGAAAGGCGCCGACCACAAATAGCAGGATCAAAGCTGGCAGGGCCCACGGGCTGGAGGCGATATCCTGCATGAGGGCCTGCAAGGTGGCGATGTCCAGCAGATTGGTCGTCTTGCCGATTGCGAACAGCAAGATGATTACAGCCAGCGCGATACCGCCAATAATGGCGCCGCGACGGGCATTGGCATCCAGGACTTTCTTGGGGGCGGGCCGAGTATCCATGACAGGGGGCTTTCAAGCTCGAGCCGATTTACGTCAATCCGCCGCCTGCCGCAAAGTTAATTTCAGCAGTGGTTGATCCCGTTGGTCCCCCCGGATACGTACTCCGCCGAACACTAGTGTCGCTTAAAAGGATTCCGCGCATGACAGACCTCTCCCCTCGCCATGACTGGACCCGAGACGATATCGCGAATCTCTACGCCTTGCCGTTGGACACGCTGATGGCGCACGCATTGACGGTGAAGCAGGCCAACTGGCCGGATGGGAAAGTTCAGAAGTCTCAACTGCTATCGATCAAGACGGGCGGCTGTGCTGAGGATTGCGGCTATTGCAGCCAGTCAGCCCATTTCGATACCGGGCTCGATGCCTCGAAACTGATGCCGCTGGATGAGGTGGTCACCGCCGCGCGCAGAGCCAAGGAAAATGGCGCGGACCGGTTCTGCATGGGAGCGGCCTGGCGCAGCCTGAAGGATCGCGATGTCCCCAAAGTTGCCGCCATGATCGAAGCCGTGAAGGCCGAAGGCCTGGAAACCTGCGTCACGCTGGGCATGCTGGATGACGGCCAAGCCGAAGCGCTGAAATCGGCCGGGCTCGATTACTATAATCACAACCTGGACACTTCACCGGAATATTACGGCAAGGTCGTCTCCACTCGCACCTATGATGATCGGCTTGAAACGCTGGGGCGTGCGCGAACGGCTGGCCTGAAGCTCTGTTGTGGTGGCATTCTGGGAATGGGTGAAAGCCGAGAGGACCGGATTGGCCTGATCCATGAATTATCCAAACTGACGCCGCACCCGGAAAGCGTTCCGGTGAACATGCTGGTGCCGATTGAAGGCACGCCGCTCGGCCACAGTCCGGCCATTTCGGTCATCGAGATGGCGCGGGCCATTGCCGTCTGCCGGGTCGTGTTCCCACAAAGCTGGGTACGTCTGTCCGCGGGCCGCGAAGGCATGACGGAAGAGGGGCAGGCACTTTGCCTGCTGGCGGGTGCGAACTCGATTTTTGTCGGCGACCGCCTTCTGACAACCGACAATCCGGAAATCGACGAGGATGATGCGCTGATGGGTCAGATGGGCCTGGAGGCCGCCGGCCGGGCAGAAATGGAAGCCCCGGCGCGGCGGACCACGCTGATCGGCAGCTGATCCCTATCGGGTCTGCCCACCGTCCACAGGCACGATGGCACCGGTGATGAAGCTGGCCACCGGGCTGAGCAGGAAGGCTGCCGCTGAGCCGATCTCTTCAGGCTTGCCGAAGCGCTGGAGCGGGACTTCGCGCTTGATCCAGCGGTTCCAGGCGTCTCCACGCTCACCATTGATGCGTTCTTCCCATTCTCCATCCGGGAAGATGATGTTTCCAGGGGCGATGGCGTTGATGCGCACATTGTTGCGGCCGGATACCCGGGCGAGTTCCTTGGTCAGATGGTTCATCGCGGCTTTTGACGTGCCATAGGTCAGCGGCGTGCCGAGGCCGGTAAGGCCTGCAATCGAAGAGATCATCAGGATGGCGCCTTCACCACGCGGGTCCATGCGACGCAAGGCTGACCGGGCAAGGAAGAAGGCGGAATCGAGGTTTTGCGAAATGCCGGCATCCCAGGTGGCATCGTCGACTTCAAATCCGGGCGGGCAAGGGTGCAGGCCGACATTGGCGACCGCGCCCCAAAGCTCGCCGAGTTCGTTCTCGATCGTGTCGATCATGGTCTCGACCGTGCGGGAATCGCGCAAGTCTCCGGCGCGGGCCCAGACATTCTCCTCGCCATACTGGGCGGCGAGCCGCGCACGTTCCTGTTCCAGCTTCTCTTCCCCACGAGCGGCGAGGGCGACTTTCGCGCCTTCTGCGAGGCAGGCCTCTACGATGCCAAGGCCAATGCCCCGGCTGGCGCCTGCAACGAAGATGGTTTTTCCCTTTAGGCCCAGATCCATGTGCGTTTCTCCCTTTTGGTTATGCCCAGCAGACTAGACGCCGCGTCGACAAAAGAAATCCCCGCCCTCAGGGAAGGCGGGGAAGGATGAGGTGCGTATCTCAGGATCAGGCCGCCTTGCGATAGCGTTCATTGACGCTTTCATCGAGACGTGGGGACCGGCCGGTAGCGATTTTGACAAGGCGTTCCAGGGCCGGGAAGAACCGGGCGCGTTCCAGGACCGGATTGGTGTAGTTGGTAATGACGCAATAATGGGTGTCCTTGCCCATGCGGTGATGGGCGGCGTGATGCTGGAAGGACTGGGCGAAGCCGGTTTTCTGCAGGGCGTTGATCAAACGGCCATTCTCCTTCGGGCTGCGATGGGCAGCGCGATGGAACTCATTGGCGAAGACGCCGAACAGGACAGCCGAACCGGTGAACAGGTTCAGCGTGCCCGTGGCCCAGAAGCCGGCGAGGAACAAGGCGCCAAGCACGAAGACTTCCTTGTTGCGCGACAGGAATGAGCCAGCCAGAAATGCACGCGGTTTGAAATGGTGTTCCTGATTGGCGCGGATCGTATGGCCCAGCACAGGCCATTTCGGATTTCCGTACCGGTCTTCAAACCAGTGGATGAGGCCTGAAATGAAATCGGCCAGAAACAAGCCTCCGAAAACGGACGCGGCGGTTTTAAGGGCAGTCGCGACAATCGTGACCGGCATGGGGTCATCTCCTTCTTGCTGTCGAACACTCTTGTGAGGTTAGTATGTGATCATTTGCTCGCAAAAGAGGGCGAAATTGTGGCAAGTGAGAGATCAATCACTCGATTCCTGTGCGGGTCTGAGAGCAGCAGGAGAGGGATCTATTCGTCGCGCAGGGGTTTGCGCGTGATCACATAGACAGCACCGACGGCGATGAGACCGAGGCCTGAGCCCAGTACCCACGGCTTATGATAAGCAAACGCGGTGACAATCAATGCGGCCAGGCCCATACCGCAAACAGCGGCGATTTTCGCTTCACGCGCCATGGCGCCCGTTTCGAGGAAGGCCTTGATTGCCGGGCCGACGCCCGGCTGACGATAGATCCAATCCGCCCAGCTGGGATTGGATTTGGCAAAGGCCAAAGCGGCGACAATCCAGAAAATGGTCGTGGGCCACACCGGTAAGGCAAGGCCTATCGCGCCGAGCGCGAATGCCACAACTCCGACTGCTCGCCAAAACCACATGAGAAACCCATTCCGCGCTGTGGGGTGGCTGGCAACCCCCAAAGCAGGCCACCTCAGCTGAATGCGGCTGAAATTTGCAAGAATTTCTTTGATTTGACCCATTCACGCCCTGTTCGCGCCGTGGCGAAGATGTGTAAGGGTTGTAAGAAAGCTCAAAGGAGAGGGTTTCCATGTCGCACTTCATATCGGGCACGCGGGGAATTGGTCGGACACTGGTCACAGCCATGATGATCGCCGTGCTCGCGGCGTGTGGAGGCAACAAGGAAGACCGACAATCTGATACTGCCAGTGATGAAGGCACGATTGTCACGCGCTCCGCCGCTGACAATGTGGCTGCTCGCCAGCGCGAACGCCGTCGTCAGGCCGCGATTGACGAGGTTGAGCAGGATTTCTCCTATTTCCGCTACCGTATCGATACCGCCACCGAACAGCCGCTGGCGTGTTTCGTCTTTTCTGCGCCGCTTGATCCGGAAGCGGATTACTCGCCGTATCTCGAATTCCGTCCCGCTTTCCGACCTGCGCTCAGTGTTGAGGGACGCGAGCTGTGTGTTGGCGGTCTGACTTTTGGGTCGGAACGGTCTGCAACACTGCTTTCCGGCCTGCCTTCGGCTGATGGCCGCACATTGAAGAATGAGGAAGTTGTTCCGATCGATTTCGCCGACCGGCCACCTTATGTCGGCTTCAAGGGAGCAGGCGTGATCCTGCCGCGCGAAGATGCAGATGGCCTTCCGATTGAAACGGTGAATGTCGACGAAGTTGAAGTAACCGTGTCGCGCGTCAATGATCGCGCGCTGGCCTTCAAGTCCATTACTGAAGGCCAAACCAATGCCCAAGGCCGCTATGCCTATACATGGGGTGAAGACAATCCTGAGGATGTTCAGGAAATTCTCTTCAAGGGACGGATGGACGTGGCCAGCGAGCAGAATGCGCCCGTAGTGTCGGTCTTCCCCTTGCAGGACGTCGTCGGCCCGCTGGAGCCGGGCGCGTATTATGTTTCGGTCAAGGACGCCGCAGACCTGGATAGCGCCGAGCAGCCGCCAGCCTCTTCCAGCCGGTGGATCATGATGACCGATCTGGCCATCACCGCCTATGAAGGTGGCAATGGACTCGATGTCACGCTGCGCTCACTGCAGGACGGTCGCCCAGTGCCCGATACAACCGTGCAGCTGGTCGCGCGCAACAATGACATTCTTGCCGAAGGCCGCACAAATGAAGTTGGCCGGGTGGCCTTTGATGCGCCAATCACGAATGGCCAGGGCAACATGGAGCCCAAATTGATCATGGCCTACAGCGCCAAGGGCGAACTCGCTGTGCTGGACCTGACCCGTGCGCCGGTGGACCTCTCAGAATATGCCGTAGGTGGCCGCCGGGTCTCCGGGGACATCGATGCCTTCATGTATACAGAGCGTGGCATCTACCGCCCCGGCGAAACGGTACAATTGACCGCGCTGCTGCGTGATCATACCGGCAAGGCTATTGAAGACCGTGCCGGCAATATCGTCATCTATCGTCCGAATGGGCTGGTGGCCGGGAAGATACGGTTCGATGATCCTGAAGCATCTGCAGTTGTTGAGGGCTATGAACTTACCAAGGGTGCATCTCGTGGCCAGTGGCGTGCGACGGTGGAAGTGGACGGTGTGTCGGGCGCATCCGGATCAGTCAACTTCGCAGTCGAGGATTTCGTGCCGCAGCGGATTGCTGTTGACCTCGACACCGACAAGGACACGCCCGTCTTGTTGGGTGAGAGCCGCAGTGTCGAAGTTGCCTCGCGTTTCCTTTATGGCGCACCAGGCGCGGGTCTGACGGTGAAATCCGAAGCCCGCATTGAGGCGGCGCCGACCCCATTCCCGCAATACAAGGGATTCAAGTTCGGCAGGCATGATGAGAGTTTTCGTGAACGCATCCTTGAAATGGATGATACGACTACGGACGGAGCCGGGATCGCGACGGTCACGCTCGCGCCGGGAAATGCCGGCAGTAATGCTGGGCGGCCACTGCGCATCAATGCTGTGGTTAGCGTACTTGAACCCGGCGGACGCGCGGTCACAGAAAGCGTGCGCATCCCGTATCGTCCGGAACGCCTTTATGTCGGTCTGAAACCCGGTTTCGAATATTCGGTCGAAGAAGGCCAGGATGCGGCCTACGAAGTCGTGGCCATGAACGAGAAGGGCCAGGCGATCGCGCAGCGGCTCAACTGGAAACTGCTTGCCATCGACTATCATTACGACTGGTACCGGGACGGTGACCAATGGCGTTGGCGCCGGTCTCGCACGGTGACCAAGGTCAATGAAGGCATCGTGACGACGCCGGAAGGCGGCAGCACCGAGATTCGCGTTTCCGGTCTGGATTGGGGCAGCCATGAACTGGTTGTCGAAGGCAGCGATGCGAATGCGTCCGCCGCGTCCAGTGACGATTTCTATGTCGGCTGGGGCGGAGGTGTCTCAGAGGATGGTGCCGAAGCGCCAGACCGTGTCCGCATCATCGGACCTGAGAAAGCCCCCTCTGCAGGTCAGAGCGCCGATATCACCATTGTGCCGCCTTATGAGGGCCAGGCGCAGATCGTTGTGGCTACCGATCGCATTCTGTCGGTCCAGAATTTGTCCGTTAGTGCACAGGGCACCAATGTGACCCTGCCGGTAACCGATGAATGGGGAGAGGGCGCCTATGTGATGGTGTCGGTCTATACAGAGCGCGACCCGATTCTGCGGGCAAAGCCGCGCCGTGCGGTTGGTGTGACACATGTGCCCGTCGATATGGGTTCGCGGACGTTCGAGTTGACGCTCAATGCGCCCGATATTGCCCGACCCGTTGGGGAGCAGGTGATTGAGGTCGAGTTTGATGGCGGCCCACGTGAGCCGGTCTTCCTGACACTGGCCGCTGTCGATGAAGGCATCTTGCGCCTCACCAAATTCGAGAGCCCTGACCCTGTCAGCTACTATTATGGCAAGAAGGCGCTCGGTGTTGAAATGTACGACGATTACGGTCGGTTGCTTGACCCGAATATGGGATTGCCAGCCGAAGTCCGCTCAGGGGGAGACCAACTTGGCGGTGAAGGGCTGTCGGTCGTCCCGGTGAAATCGGTCGCGCTCTTCTCTGGCTTGGTTGATGTCGGCCGGTCGGGTAAGGCAAAAGTTCGCCTTGAACTGCCGGAATTCAATGGTGAGCTGCGCTTGATGGCCGTGGCCTGGTCGCGATCTGGTCTGGGGTCAGCGGAGTCCAGCATGATCGTGCGCGAGAAAGCACCGTCGGATCTGATCATGCCGCGCTTCATGGCGCCTGGCGATGAAGCTCAAATTACTGCCAGTATCGACAATGTCGAAGTCGGGCCTGGAGCGTTCACAGCCGAGATTTCAGCGGACGGCCCGATTGATGTTGCGGATGGCAAGCTGACGCGTTCGCTTGCAACGGGCGCGCGCGCGGATGTGCCAGTTCGGATTGGTGCGGATTCAGAAGGTATCGCAACGGTCAGGTTGGCGGTGACGGGGCCAAATGATTTCGAAACGGACCGGACTTACCAGATACAGACCCGTTCGCCCTATCTGCCGGTAACAAAGATCAGTCGGCAATTGATGGAACCGGGCGAAAGCTATTCTGTTGACGCTGATCTGCTGGAGGGCCTTGTGCCGGGGTCTGCTGCGATCAGTGTCGGCTATTCGACGCTGCCAATGGATCCGGCGACGCTCTATGCTTCGCTCGACCGCTACCCTTATGGATGCACCGAGCAGACCACTAGCCGGGCCTTGCCATTGCTCTACTCCGAACAGCTGATTGCAATGGGGGCTCCAGAACGTCGCGATGATCCGAAGATGCGGATTCAGACTGCGGTGAACACGCTGCTCAACCGTCAGGGATCTGACGGAGCGTTCGGCCTGTGGCGGGAAGGGGATGGCTACGCATCCCCCTGGCTTGGTGCCTATGTGACGGACTTTGTCTATCGCGCGAAACAGGCTGGCTTCTCTGTGCCGGACGAATCGTTGGAGCGGGCCTATGGCGCTCTGCGGCAGGTTTCGACTGGCGATGCATGGCGCGTTTATGGGTACGACACGGATGTCTATGAGAGCCGCTATTCCAACGATACGGCAGAGAAGCTGATGCAGCGCTCGTCGGCCTATGCACTTTACGTGCTCGCAAAGGCGGGCAAGGCCGACATTTCTCGCCTGCGCTACCTGCATGACCGCGAACTCGATTCCATCGATAGCCCGTTGGCACGCGCCCATATCGGCGCAGGCCTTGCCATGCTGGGTGATCGGGCGCGGGCTGCCTCGGCCTTCAAGGCAGCGGAAGACGCGCTCGGTTATGAGAATACCGGCGATTACTACCAGACCCCGCTTCGCGATGAGGCGGCCATCCTGGCCCTCGCATCCGAAGCGGACATGCTGGATGTGGTAGAGCGTCTTGCCGCCAAGCTGGGCGAGGATGCGCCAGACCCGACCGGATTGACAACGCAGGAAAAGGCTTTCGCGCTGCTGGCTGTGGACTCCCTGAACAAGGGGGCTGAAGGCTTCCGGCTCACCGTCGAAGGGCTTGGCCGTGGTAATAATAATGACCGGCAATATGCCCTGACCGAAGCGCAGGCCACGGAAGGTGTGACGTTCACGCTGGAAGGCAAGGCGCCGATGTTCCGGACAGTTATGGTCAGCGGTTCGCCAGAAACGGCGCCGCCCGCTGCGACATCCAAGATGGGCGTCGACAAGACATTCTTTACACTGACCGGTGGTCGTGTGAATCTGTCCCGGGTCAGCCAGGGGGACCAGCTGATCGTGCGCTTGACGGTGTCGCCACATGAGCGCCGCCTGAACCCTGTGATCGTGGCGGACCTGCTGCCCGCCGGCTTCGAGATTGAATCGGTGCTGCGCCCTGCAGATGGCAGGCGTGAATATGGCGGATCGGGCGCGTTTGCCTATCTCGGCCAGATTGCGAATGCACAGACTGCCGAGGCACAGGATGATCGGTTTGTGGCCGCCGTCGATGTCCATGCGCAGCCGGTCACGCTTGCCTATGTCGTCAGAGCGGTAACGCCGGGCGATTTCGCAATGCCGGGTGTGGTGGCCGAGGATATGTATCGTCCGGAAGTGTTCGCCCGGTCCAAGCCTGGCCGCGTCACGATCAGCGCAGCGCCCGGAACGATGGGAGGCGGTCAGTAAGCCATGCTGACGCCTCGGCGTATCGTCATCGGGATAGCCGCAGTGTTTGCTGCGGTTATCCTGATGGACTGGGTACTGCCGCCGCCAATTGACCGCGCGGGAGAAATCTCCGCGCTGGTGACCGACCGGGAGGGCAAGCCCCTGAGGGCCTTTCCGACCGAAGACGGACGGTGGCGGTTCCGCGGAGATCTCGACAAGATCGATCCAGAGTTCATCGAGGCGCTGCTTCGGGTCGAAGACAAACGTTTCTATAGCCATCGCGGGACAGATTGGACGGGGCTGGGCCGGGCTGTGGCAGACTCGGCGCGGGCCGGGCGGATCGTATCTGGGGGCTCCACGATCACGATGCAGACTGCGCGCCTGCTGGAACCTCGGGACCGCAATGTCGGGTCCAAGCTGATCGAGATCGCGCGCGCCTGGCAGATCGAACGTCGCTTGTCGAAAGATGAGATCCTCGAACTCTACCTTACGCTGACGCCCTATGGCGGCAACCTTGAAGGCGTGCGGGCAGCGAGCTGGAGTTATTTCGGGCACGAGGCTGACCGCTTGTCCGCTGACGAGATCGCACTGCTGATCGCCCTGCCGCAATCGCCCGAAGTGCGCCGCCCGGATCGTCGGCCACACCAGGCGCAAAAGGCGCGCGATTGGGTTGCAACCAAGCTCGGTTGGTATGGTGTTTTCAGCAAGGCTGATGTGGAGGATGTAGCTACATCGCCGGTCCCGACGCGGCGGCGTGATTTTCCGATGCGTGCCTGGCACGGCACAGAGAAAGCGCTGGCGAGCGGATCGCGCGAGGATGTGCGAGCCACGCTGGATGCGGGTCTTCAGGCTGAACTCGAATCCATGGCCTTGCGCAAGGCTGAGGCGGAAGGCCCTGACGTTCAGGTCTCGGCGATTGTGGTTCACATTCCGACACGTGGTGTGCGCGCTCTGGTCGGATCTGCCTCGCGCGACCGGGCAGGGGGCTGGCTCGACCTGACCGCGCAAGCCCGCTCGCCGGGCTCCACCTTGAAACCGTTCATTTACGCCATGGCGTTCGATGACGGGCAGGCCGCACCGGATACGCGCATTTCCGATCTGCCCAAACGGTTTGCGTCCTATCAGCCGGAAAATTTCGACCGGATGTTTCGCGGTGATGTGCGGGTTTCGGATGCTTTGCAGCATTCGCTCAATGTGCCGGCGGTGCTTATGCTGGATCGGGTCGGGCCAGAGCGGTTTGCGGCGCAGTTGGCGCTGGCGGGCGCGCGACCACGCATTGGCGGCGGCGCAAATCACGACGCTGGCCTTGCCCTCGCGCTGGGCGGTGCAGGCCTGACAGCGCGCGAATTGGCTGTCCTCTATGCTGCACTGGGCGATGAGGGTGTGGCCAAGCCTCTGGTCTGGCGCGCCAGTCAAGAAGCTGCAAGTTATGAACGGATGGGACGGCGGCTGGTCAGCGCCGAGAGTGCGTCAGATATCGTCCGTATCCTGCAAAATGGTCCCATGCCGGAAGGCCGCATGCCAGGGCGCCTGACTGCGGGCGCGCCACAAGTTGCTTTCAAGACCGGCACGTCGTACGGCTTCCGCGACAGCTGGGCAGCCGCAGTTTCCGGCGAACATGCCATTGTCGTCTGGGTTGGCAGGGCCGATGGCGCGCCGCGGCCTGGCAAGACCGGCCGGGTGACCGCATTGCCCTTCCTGTTCGAGATTGCTGATCGAACTGCCCATCATTTACGAGATGAAGGCGAAGCTCGCACACGCCTGACCACGCAGCGCAAAATCGAAACACGCGGCGCGCTACATGACTTTTCGCCTGAAGCGCCGCCCGTAATCCTGTTTCCACCCGCGAGCGCGGAATTGTGGGCCGGCAGTGTTGATGGCAAGTCGGCCCGGCCCTTTGTATTGGCTGGACGCGGGGAGGGGCGCGTCTCTTGGTATATCGACGGAAAGCCCAGCCAGATCGATGATGCCGGTGCGCCGGTCTGGCAGCCGACGCAGGCGGGATTTTACACGATTACGGCCGTCGATCAGAGCGGGCGGTCCAGCCGGGTCAGGGTCCGTGTGCTGATGGGGCCGTCCTGACATACTTCCCGCCATGCCAATCAGCCTCATTGCTGACGCAGTTTGGCAACACGCAGGCAACACATTTATGTTAGGACTGACTTTCTGGACTTCACGGCGGACGGGAGACCGCCATATGACGGACAGAACGCAGCGTGTGTTTGCTGCGACTGTATAGAGTATCGGGAACTGCCATGCGTATGCCATCCGCCCCCACCTTCACCATCGCCGCTGGCTTGGCCGCCATGGCGCTTGCGTTCTTCTCGAATGCGGGCGCGCAGGACCAAACCCTGGCAGAAACGGCCCCCAAGCGGCTGTCTTCGGCCATTTTTGCGGGCGGGTGTTTCTGGTGCGTTGAGTCTGATTTCGACAAGGTTGATGGCGTGATCGAAACCGTGTCCGGCTATACGGGCGGTGAAATCGCCAATCCGACTTACAAGCAGGTCTCCAAGGAGAACACCGGCCATTACGAGGCCGTAAAGGTTACCTACGACCCGGATCTGGTCAGCTATGACACATTGGTCGAGTATTTTTTCCGGCACGTGGATCCCACAGATCCCTATGGTCAGTTCTGCGACAAGGGCGACAGTTATCGTACCGCGATCTTCGTCAACACTGATGACGAGCGCGCGGTGGCTGAAGCCGAGATTGCCGAGATCGAGACGTCAGGCGTGCTGAAGGACCCCGTCGTGACGCGGGTGATTCAGGCCGAAACATTCTGGCCCGCTGAAGATTATCATCAGAATTATTACAAGAAGAACCCGCTCAAATATCGCTACTATCGCGCTTCATGTGGCCGGGATGGCCGGGTCGAAGATCTTTGGGACGAGTCAGTCGGTCATTGATCGGTTGGTGATGGGCAGGGCTCAGGCTTGAATTCCGTCTGTCCATCAAAACGTTCCTCCCATTCGGGTGTCCGGTCCTGACGGTCATATCCGGTACCCAGATAAAGTTGGAATTCCCGCACGATCGGGCATCCATTGCTGCGAGTTCCAAGCGGAATTGAGATCACGCCCACATGGTCGAAGGACTGGAAATCGCTTCGCAGTTTCGGGCGCATGCCGGGATGTAGCGACGCGATGAGTACGCGATCAGCCAAACCGCCCTCAAGTGGCTGGGCCTCTGAAAAACTCTTCGGTCCGGCATAGCGGCGCCATGAAATCATCGGCGTGGTGCGCTCGCGTGCGTAATAGTCCAGGCCGTGCCAGGCTTCTCGCTCATCCACGAGCACTGAGGTTGCGCCAAGTGCATCGGCGCGCGCAAACAATTGCTCAGCGGCGCTATCCCAGCCACGAGTGCGTTTGAGGGCGTTGTCGAAACCAAGCGAGGTCGACAGGGAGGCGGGCAGTAGCGCGAGGGTCAGCAGGGCCAGCATCAGAGCAGCGTGCAGAGACAAACTGGTCCAGAGCAGGCCGGACGGGGAATGGCGCACAAAATGGCCGTAACTCAGAATGGCTGCTGCGACTAAGGCACCAATCAACAGGCGCGTGGCGAATGACACATCCGGCGCGAGCAGGAAAGCGACGAAGCTGACCGCTGCAATGATGTACCAAAGATTGCGATTTGGCTTTGCGCGGGCGAGCCATGAGGCCACCAGCACGCTCGCGGCCGGATAGGCAGTTGCAGCCCAATTGGCATTGGCGCGCGACAGGACCGCTTGTGCCATGATGATCAGCAAGACCGGTAGGATAAAGCAGAGCAGCCAGCGGTCCCGGCCCATGATGCCGTCATCCTCGCTACGCATCACAAAGATGCCGAAGACGAGCGCCAGGAAACTGATTGGCCCGAACACGCCAAGCTGATCGACCAGGAAGGTGAGGGCGTTCTCAGGATTGATAAGGTCGCCGCCAAGATTGGCATTGTCGACCGTGTGGCTCACCGTCTTGAAATCATTCGCGGCATTCCAGGCAAGATGTGGCGCAAAGATCGCTGCTGCCACGGCCAAGGCTGCGAGGCCTTTCCAACTCAGCAGGGCACGGCGACTCTGTGCGTCAATCAACAGGACCAGCACGACGCCGATCGCGAAATATAGCATTGCGTATTTCGACAGGAAGCCGAGTCCGACCGCGACGCCGAGACCCAGCGCGCTGACCCATGCGCCTTGCCCACTGCGCAGGCGCCACAGAGCCCAAAGGGCGGCGCACCAGAAGGGGATGAGTACGCCATCTGTGGAGATCACGACAGAAGACAGTATGACAGCCGGCATCAGTGCATAGCCAAGGCTGGCAAACATGCCGACACGTGCACCATACATGTCTCGCGCAAGGAAATAGATGAAGGTGGCACCGGCCGTGTGCAGGAAGGCCGCGGGAAGCCGTACGGCCCATTCTGCATCACCCAATACAGCTGTCACAGCATGGATGACCCACGCAATCATGGGAGGCTTGGAATAATAGCCCCATTCCAGCGTATCGCCCCATCGCCAGTACTGCGCTTCATCTGCATATAGGTTCAGAGGCGAAATGCCTGTGAATACAACCCTCAGTACAAGCAGCATTGCCAGCGCGGTGAGTGTGATGGTCTGCCAGCGGCCAGGCGATTCGGATTCCTCGACGGTCATGGGGTGCTATTCCTTCTCAACTTGAGACTTATGCCGCCCCACCGAGGCAGAATATACCCTGAACCGCACGCAATCTGCGCATGTCCGCCTCCAAACCGTGTCTTTTTTGCATCGCAACATATCGATCCACCGTGATCGCAGCCTTATGTGCTGAACCTTCAAGATCTTGTCACTAATCTGTCATCCGGTGTCGTTATCCGACCCGCAGTACCGGCGACCCGCAAGGGGCGGTTGTCGGCGCATCACCGACTAGGGGAATAGTCATGACAAATTGGACCACTTTCGGGCGTGGGGCAGCAGTATCTGCCATTGCGCTGAGCATGGCCGGCGTCGCTATGGCGCAGGTTACAACTTCAGCCGTCCGCGGCGCAGTGACCGATGATGACGGCCAGGCCGTATCCGGTGCGCTGGTTACCATCACCGATCCTTCCACAGGGCTGACACGGACTGCGACGACCAACCAGACCGGTCTGTACAGCATCCGCAACCTGCCTGTTTCCAGCGGCTATGTCGTTACGGTGACTTCGTCAGAGTTCCAGGGCCAGTTCATCGAAGATGTGGGCCTGAACCTCGGCGATGCGACCCAGGTCGACTTCACGCTCACCAATGATGGTGAAGCGCGTCAGGAAACGATCGTTGTTACGGCTTCCGTCTCCGATCTCGCACCGACTGCTGCTGGTCCTTCGGCGACCTTCGGCCTGGAGACGCTGCAGAGGGCCCCGGCCATCAACCGCAACATCACGGATGTCCTGCGCCTCGACCCACGCATCTATGTTGACGAATCCCGTGGTGATATCAACGCAGTCCAGTGTGGCGGTAAGAACTCCCGCTTCAACTCGCTGACCGTTGACGGCATTCGCATGAATGACAATTTCGGCCTGAATTCGAATGGTTACCCAACCGAGCGCATCCCATTTTCTTATGATGCCATTGAGCAGGTTGCGGTCGAACTGGCTCCCTTCGATGTGCAGTATGGTGGCTTCTCCGCCTGTAACATCAACGCGGTCACGAAATCCGGTACGAATGAATTCCACGGCTACCTCTTCGGCGACTACACAAATGACGGCCTGCGCGCCGACAGCCTCGAAGGCGACGACATCACGACGGGTGAGTACGACGAAACCCGCTACGGCTTCGGCGTCGGTGGTCCGATCATCAAGGACAAGCTGTTCTTCTTCGCGGCCTACGAGAAACTTGACGGCGTGAACCTGTTTGACCGCGGCGCGATCGGCTCCGGCGCTGTCAACGAAGTGAACATCACTCAGGCCGAAGTCGATGAGATCCGCAACATCGCCATGGAACTCTATGGCTATGATCCGGGCACGATCCCGAGCAGCGCTGATAACTCCGACGAGAAGATCCTGGTCAAGCTCGACTGGAACATCAGCAACGATCACCGCGCATCCTTCACCTATAACTGGAATGATGGTTTCAACATCGCCCAGTCGGACGGTGACTCCGATGAGCTGGAATTCTCCAACCACCTCTATGAGCGTGGCGCGGAACTGACGTCCTATGCCGGTTCGCTCTATTCTGACTGGACGGACAATTTCTCCACTGAAGTCCGTCTTGCCTATTCCGAACTGGACAATCGTCAGATTTCTGTCGGCGGTACCGATTTCGGTGAGATCACGATCGAGACCGACGATGTTGATGTCTACCTCGGTGGCGACGACTCCCGCCAAGCAAACAAGCTGTACTACGAGACCCTCAGCCTCGCGCTGAAAGGTTACTACACGACGGGCAACCACAATTTCAGCTTCGGCTATGAGCGTGAAGCCCTCGACGTGTTCAACATGTTCGTCCAGCACGTCGAAACCGAAATCGACTTCGATGGCAATCCGTCCTCTGGCGGAGCATTCGACGATGCGATTGAGAACTTCCGTCTCGGCATCGCCGACAACGTGAACTACAACAACTCCCCAACAGGCGATCCGAACAATGCGGCTGCTGACTGGGGATATGAGATCAACACGCTGTACGCCCAGGACGAAATTGACTTCGGCAACGGTATCGTGGTGATCGGTGGCCTGCGCTACGACTGGTACACAACCGACGACGCACCTGAAACCAATGCAGACTTCCTGGCTGACTATGGCTTCACAAATGGTGAGACGCTGGATGGTGAAGGTCTGCTTCAGCCACGTCTCGGCTTCGAGTGGGACTTCTCCGACAATCTCGACCTGCGTGGTGGTGTCGGCCTCTACTCCGGTGGCAACCCGAACGTGTGGCTGTCCAACACCTACTCAGCAAACAACGTGCTGCAGTTCGGTTCGGACGGTGGTGCATTCGGTCTTGAAAATGGCGTGACATCGCTCTTCGACATTGACTACGGTCTTTGTGAAGACGGCGTGCCGACGGGACCGGGCTACTGTGTGCCACAAGACATGATCGACGCTGTCGCAGCTGGCGAAGGCTCGAACTTCGAGATCAACTACCTTGATCCGAACTTCGAAATTCCATCTGAGCTGAAATTTGCTTTCGGCGGTACATACTATGCTGACGCGCCTGGGCTCGGCGGCGAGTATGTCCTCTCGGGCGACATTCTGTACACCGTTGCTCAAGATAGCGCTGTCTGGATCCGCGGTGATCTCGAGCAGACTGGCACAACCACAGTCGATGGTCGCGAATACCCGACCTACAGCAGCGTTCGTGAGGCAGCCTTCGTGCTGACCAATGCGAAAGAAGACGCCAAGTCTCTGCTGGTTTCCGGCTCGATCTCGAAGTCCTATGACTTCGGTCTCGACTGGGCCCTGGGTTACGCCTACACGGATGCAGAAGACGTGCACCCGATGACGTCCTCGGTGGCCTTCTCGAACTACGTCAACCGCGCATTCGGCGACCCGCAGGATGTCAGCGCTTCGACGTCTGACTACAACACCAAGCACCGCTTCACGGCACTTACCAATTATGAGCGCGCTTTCTTCGGCGACAACATGACCACGTTCTCGGCCTTCGGCCAGGCTGTGTCGGGTCGTCCATACAGCGTGGTTTACGGTGGTAGCGCGAACGGTATCAGTGGCTTCAACCCTTACCTCGAAGGCAACCCGTACCTGGCTGCTGGTGCAGAGCGTAACGGCGAAGAAGGTTCCTGGTGGGGCAAGGTCGACATCAAGCTTGAGCAGGAATTCCCTGGCTTCCTTGATCACAAGGCTTCCGGCTTCATTGTTGTCGACAACTTCACAAATCTGCTGAACGACGAGTGGGGCGTACTGCGTGAGCCTGGCTTCCCAGCGGTTTGTGCGGTTGACGACTTCCAGGCTGGTGATTGTGAATCTCGTCAGGGCGACGCGTCGCGCTACGAAATTCGCTTCGGCCTGCGCTACGAGTTCTAGTCACTCGGAACTCCGAAACTGAAAATCGGGAAGGGCGGCTCTGAGAAGAGCCGCCCTTTTCCTTTGGAACAAGGTGTGGCATGGCGCGCTCAATGTCTGACATGAAACCTCATCTCCTGCCCGAATGGGCCCCTCATGCTGCTCTCTGGGTTGGCTGGCCGCGTCTTCTTGAAGAGTGGGGCGGCAACCTTGAAGGTCCACGCAAAGATATCTCCGGATTCATCCGCGCTGCATCAGACTATGTGCCGATCCGGGTCGCGGTAGGGTCAGATGAAGCCGAGGCAACGGCGGGTGCAGCCGTAGGTGATTGCGCTGAGGTCTGCCGAATTCCGACCGGTGACATCTGGATGCGCGACACCGGGCCAATCATTACAGGAACGGGCGATGCGCGCCGCGCGCAGGCCTTCCGCTTCAATGGCTGGGGCGGAAAATACCTGATGCCAGGCGACACGGAAACGGCGACGGCCATTGCGCAGCACGAAGGCATTCCGGTTTCGCAGCACGAGATGGTTCTGGAAGGCGGGGGCATTGATGCGGACGGCACAGGCCGCCTGCTGACAACCGGACAATGCCTGCTCAATCCAAACCGAAATCCGGGTATGGATCAGGCCGAGATCGAGATGGCGATTGCCGAGGCGCTCGGCGTACTGGAATTCATTTGGCTCGGCGACGGCTTGCTCAATGACCATACAGATGGCCATGTCGACAATATCGCTCGTTTCATCGCGCCGGGACATGCGATCTGCCAGCATCCATCGGGCGCAGACGACCCGAATGCTGATACGCTGCAGGAGATTGAAACAACGCTCCGCAGGGCTGGGCTCGAGGTTACCACCATTCCCTCACCCGGGCTTGTGAAGGACGAGGATGGAATTCCAATTCCGGCAAGCCATATGAATTTTACAATCACGAACGGCGCGGTCCTCGTGCCCGTTTACGAAGACCGTTACAGCCTTGTGGCGCAGGCCGAACTGAGCGCTCTGTTCGAAGGTCGCAAGGTGATCGGCCTGCCGGCACGCAATATTCTCAATGGCGGGGGCAGCTTCCACTGCATGACCCGCGAAATTCCAGCTTGATTTCCAGGAGCGAGCCATGCCCCGTACCCTAACGCTTGCCTGCATCCAGTTTACGCCATCAGACGATGTGCAGGACAATATCGACCGCGTGGCGGAGCGTGTGCGCGAGGCCGCAGAGCAGGGGGCCGACGTTGTGCTGCCGCCGGAACTCTTCACGGGGTACTATTTCTGCAAGACACAGGAAGAAGAGCATTTCGCGCGCGCCTATCCCTGGCGCGAGCATCCGGCTGTCGAGCAACTGTCGGCGCTGGCCGAGGAACTTGGCGTCGTCATCCCCGTCTCAATCTATGAGAAGGACGGTCCGCTCTATTACAATTCTCTGGTCATGATCGACGCGGATGGGTCGCCTCTGGGCGTATATCGCAAGAGCCACATTCCGGACGGGCCGGGCTATCAGGAAAAATACTATTTCCGCCCAGGCGATACCGGGTTTCGCGTATGGGACACAATGAAAGGCCGGATTGGTGTGGGAATCTGCTGGGACCAATGGTTCCCGGAAGCTGCGCGCGCCATGGCGCTAATGGGCGCGGATGCGTTGCTGTACCCCACAGCGATTGGCGCTGAGCCGCAGGATGCGGGCCTTGATACGGCCGCCCGCTGGCGCCGCGCGATGCAGGGCCATGCTGTCTCAAACACCATCCCGGTCGTCGCGGCAAACCGTGTGGGCGACGAGGAAGGGCAGGTCTTCTACGGAACCAGCTTCATCGCGGACCCAACCGGCGAGATCGTGATTGATTTCGGTCGTACCGAACAGGGCGTGCTGGTGGCAGAATTCGATCTGGATGAAATTGAACGCGAACGGGCCGCCTGGGGGTTTTTCCGGGATCGGCGGACCGACCTCTACAATATTCTCACCTAATTTCGACGAAGCGGCGGGTCATTGCGGACAAAGCGGGTCTCTTCCCGTTTTTCAGGCTTGGGCGCTTTCAGGTCGGCCACGTGAATGATGCCGGAATCCGAGGCGTAGTCTGCGGCGAGGCTGGTGAGAACCGTGTCGAATTCGTCGAAACTGGCGCGCCGATCCAGATTTGGGTCGAAGCGAGCCGGATTTCCCAGCGTGTCGTCGCGGGTCGGCTGGCTTTCGGCCCATGAGAGCTGTTCGAGCGGGCTGAGATAGCCGTCCTTATTGGAATCGGCCTCAAGGAAGGCAGCCTCAATGCCCGTGGCGAGTTCTTCCGGGGTGACATTGCCATCCAGGTTGGCATCGAAACTGACAATCAATCCACCTCCCGCCACAAGGCGTTCTGGGACATGTCCATTCGCTTTGGCACCGCGTCTTGTCGGGCCGGGATAAGACTGCCCCGGCAGGCGCACAAGATCGTCGCCCTCATCTTCGGCACCGGCAGATGCAGGTGCACCAAGACAAACGAGTGCCGCCGCGGAAAGGGCAAGGGCCAGATTACGCATGAAGAGACTCCCAGAAGGTTCGAGGGATCAGACTATGTCGGTGTGGCGTTTTTGCAACATGACGTTTCAGTTATCTTGTCTGGACATCGGTCTGGCATTAGCGTCTCGTTAACGCCGCCTTAACGCAAAGGGAGCAATCCGTTAACCAGTTGCGGCCGCCGACCGGTGGTCGATTCGTGCGATTTGGATTGAAGACACTATGGCAATCACGGCGGACCAGGTCCCTATCATCATGTCTGCTGGTGCGACCGCGCTGGGCCTAGCCGCCTTGCTATGGGCGCTGCGCGTGTCGGATGGGGCACGTGGCGCGGCGCGCAAATACAAAGACCGGTCGTCCGATCTCGAGACTCTTCTGGCAGAGCACCGCTCAATCCTTGGTGCTCACCCGGGCGTGATCCTGGTCTGGCAGGGTGAGGCGCTTGAGCCCGATAGTGAAGAAATGACCCCGCCGGAGCTTTACGGTTCGCCGGTGGCATTGGCTGGCCTGCTCAGCTTCACCGACGATGCGATTTCGCCCGATCCGGCAGTGCGCATCATCGAAGGCCTTGCCGACCTCGAAGCGCGTGACAGTTCCGGACAGGACACGACGCTGCGGATTCGCATGCGCGAGCTGCGCGATACTGGACAGGCTTTCTCGCTCACCATCATCGGGCCGTCTGGCCGCTTCCTTGAGGCGGACGGGCGGACGGCTGGCGCGCGGGCGGTCGTCTGGGTCACCGACACCACCATCAAGGGACTGGAAGAAAGCTCCGCCCGCGGCA
Source organism: Hyphomonas sp. KY3 (assembly GCF_017309975.1). Classification (NCBI taxonomy): domain Bacteria; kingdom Pseudomonadati; phylum Pseudomonadota; class Alphaproteobacteria; order Hyphomonadales; family Hyphomonadaceae; genus Hyphomonas; species Hyphomonas sp. KY3. Next base: position 3,046,493 of record NZ_CP022271.1, on the reverse strand, counting down.
AGCTGGAAGAGGCGCGCCAGGTTATCGCGCGCGATCCGACAGCCTTCCTTGACATGCTGGGTAAGGCGCCGTTCCCGGCCTGGCGCGTATCCGGCATGGGCAAGCTGCAGTGGGTGAACCCATCTTACATTGAGGCAGTCGATGGGGTGAACCTCGACCGCGTCCTGGATCGCCAAATCATGCTGGACCAAGCTTCAGCTGACCAAGCCCGCAAGACTATTTCTGAAGGTGCCGATATCGACGAGACGCGCCACATGGTCGTGAATGGAGAGCGGCGCGCCATGCGTGTGCTGACCTTCCCTCTATCCGGCGGGGCAGGGGCGATGGCGTTCGATGTGACCGCCCAGGAAAATGCGCGCGAGGAACTGAACCGCCATGTTCGCGCGCATGACGAGACACTGAACCATGTTGCCGATGCTGTCGCGATCTTCGGGGCGGATCGCAAACTGACCTTCTACAACAAGGCCTTCCGCGACATGTGGGATCTCGATGAGAGCTTCCTGCTGGACCGCCCGAACCACGGGCAGTTGCTGGACCGCCTGCGCGAGCGCCGCAAGTTGCCGGCCCGTACAAATTACGCCGAATGGCGGGCGGAGGAGCTGTCCTACTACCTCGATATTGATGGGGTAAAGGAAGATACATGGTCACTGCCGGATGACCGGACTCTGTCCGTCACACGCCAGCGCCATCCGATGGGTGGCCTGTTGCTGTTGTTCAAGGACATCACAGGGGAACTGAACCTTCAGACCAAGTTCAATGCCATTGTGAAGACGCAGGCGTCCACGCTCGACAATCTGCACGAGGCAGTTGTCGTGTTCGGCGGCGACGGGCGGCTGAAACTGTTCAACAAGGCTTTTGAACGGCTCTGGTCCCTGGACCATGACGAGTTGAAAGACCATCCGGACTATAGCGATGTGATCGAGGACTGCGTTCCGCTGTTCCATGACCTGGACGTCTGGGACGCGATCAAGGGCCATATTACGGACCCGTCCGCCCGCGCGCGCCAGTCCACCACCGGAGAGATGCGCCGGTCTGATGGATCTATCCTGACATATCTGACCCATCCGCTGCCGGATGGAAACACGCTGATCGCCTTTGCGGATGTGACGGCCACACGCAGGGTTGAGTCCGCGCTGAGAGATCGGGCTGAAGCATTTGAGGCTGCGGACCGTCTGAAAACGGAGTTCGTGCGCAATGTGTCCTACCAGCTGCGGTCGCCGCTGACGGTCATCTTTGGCTATGCTGAACTGCTGGAAACAAAGCGCAATGGCGATCTGACCGAGCGCCAGACAGACTATGTCAGCGCAATCCTGTCAGCTTCCGACCACCTCTCGAAACTGATCGAGAATATTCTCGACCTCGCCATGATCGAAGCAGGCCGTATGGATCTCGATCTGAAAGATGTGGATCTCAGCCATGTCATCGAGGAAAGCATCGACATGGTCGTGTCAAAGGCAGAGGACACGCAGATTGCCGTTCGCGCCGACATCAAGGGCAAGCTTGGAGTCATTCGGGCAGATGAGCGCCGCATCAGGCAGGTCTTGTTCAACCTCATTTCCAATTCGCTCCGCTTTACCGAATCCGGTGGTGAGATCGTCGTCTCGTCCCAGCGCGTAGGCGACATGGTGACCCTGTCTGTGCGCGACAATGGCCGCGGGCTAGCAGCCGATAAACGGGCCACCAGCTTCGACAGTTTCGTTTCGGGCGACCAGCGCGGGGCCGGCCTCGGTCTTGCGCTCGTGAAGCATTTCATCGATCTGCATGGCGGAACGGTCGGTATGAAACCGGTCGATGGCGGCGGTCTGGAAGTGACCTGCTGGCTGCCGGTGAAGGTCACGAAAGTTGTGCAGAACCAGGAAATGTTGCTGACTGAGAGCCTGCCAGCCTGATTACCTGAGGGCCTGTTTAGGACGTCTCACAAACAAGTTTACTGACTTTCTGCGCGCCATGCCTACATGTTGGTTTGACAAAACCAAGCAAGAAGGCACGCTACATGGCTGACGATACTTATATCCCACCGAAGGTCTGGAAATGGGATGCTGAGAGCGGCGGGCGTTTCGCCAGCATCAACCGGCCGATTTCGGGCGCGACCCATGACAAGGATTTGCAGGTTGGGAAACATCCGCTGCAACTCTATTCGCTGGGCACACCGAACGGCGTCAAAGTCACTGTAATGCTCGAAGAACTGCTCGCGGCGGGCCATTCCGGCGCTGAGTATGATGCCTGGCTGGTCAACATCATGGAGGGCGACCAGTTTTCCAGCGGATTTGTTTCCGCCAACCCGAACTCCAAGATCCCGGCCCTGATGGACCATTCGACCAATCCGCCCACCCGCGTGTTCGAATCCGGATCGATCCTTCTGTACCTGTCAGAGAAGTTTGACGCTTTCCTGCCCAAGGATCCGCGCAAGCGCACGGAAGCGCTTTCCTGGCTGTTCTGGCAGATGGGATCGGCGCCTTATCTTGGCGGTGGCTTTGGCCATTTCTACGCATATGCGCCAATCAAGATCGAATACGCGATCGATCGGTTTGCGATGGAGGTGAAGCGGGAACTGGACGTGCTGGACAAGCGGCTCGCCGATAATGAATTCATGGCTGGCGACGAGTACTCGATTGCAGATATGGCAATCTGGCCATGGTACGGCGCTCTGGCGACAGGTGTCGTGTATGATGCGGGGGAATTCCTGCAGGTTCATGAGTACGAAAATGTTCAGCGCTGGACCAAACAGATCGCCGAGCGTCCGGCAGTCAAGCGTGGCCGCATGGTGAACCGCACTTTTGGCAAGCCGGAGACCCAACTGCGCGAACGCCACGACGCCAGCGATTTTGATACCAGGACCCAGGACAAGCTGGATCCCGAAGGCTCCAGCTGATCCTGTCTTTGGTCAGGATTTCTCGAATTTGAGAATGTAGCGATCCGTCTGTCTCCGGATAGACGGATCGAATACGTTCAGCGTGCCATCGTCGTCGGGATTCGCGAGTAGGTCACTCTCCTCGACAAGGACGAGGCCGACATCGCCCATCATATCCATCAAGGTGTCTTGCGCCAGCCGATGTGTCACGCCGCCAGTTGTTGCGGGCGCACCGTCAGGCGCGCGGTGATCAATCACGACGAAATGCCCGCCGGGTTTCAGGACGCGCGCAATTTCGGAAAAGGCGACATCCGGATCTCCGAGTGCACCCGGCTCCGCGCCTTCCGGCGTGTACCAGAGCTCATGTGGACCGAGAAACCAGGTTACGAGATCCACCTCCATATCGCCAATGGGTTCGAAATCATCGAACGATGTCTGGATGTGAGTCACGTTGATCAGCCGGCCATCCATGCGTTTCTCGACCGCATCGCCGAGGAAGGTTTCAAACTCTGGTGGGTTCTGAAGGTAGACTTTTCCCTCTTCGCCCACGACCAGTGAGAAGAGTTCGGTATAGATGCCGCCGCCAGCTTCCATATCCAGCACTGTCATGCCCGGCATTACTCCGGTGAATGCAAGGATCTGCCGCGAATTGCGAAGCTCATACTGCTCGAAATCATCTTTCGGTCGACCATCATGCACGAAGACGGAATCGTAATCGAACGCAGGGACGGTAGTTTCCGGCATTGTTGGCATGCTCTCGGGAATCGGAGCAGCACATGCGGCCAAGCTCAAGCAAGCAGCTGCGAAACTTAGTGAATGTCTCATAAGAGTGTCCTCTGTCCGCTCAGGCCTTGCTGAGCATGGTCTCGCTGATATCCCAAAGCCGCTCGGCTTTTTCGTCATCACAGATCCAGGGTCGGGCGTGCTCCCAGCGTTGACTCTCTTCGGTGGCAAGCTTGGCAATATCGCAATCTTCGCAATAAACGCCGCCCTTGTCCGCCAGGGCAGGGGAAGTAGCGGCCCAGACGCTGGTGGATGCGCCTTGCTCTGGTGTCTTGAACATGGCCTGAACTTGAGGCGGGATTGTTCCGTCGGGGTTTTTCCAACCGAGTTCGGCCATTTCCTCATCTGTGAGGTGGCGTTGCAGAGGCGTGAAAATCCCACCCGGATGCACCGAGAATGCCCGCACACCGATTTCCTTGCCGCGATGGTCCACGCCCAGAGCAAACAGGGCGCACGCTGATTTGGACTGGCCGTAGGCTTCCCATTTGTCATAGGGATGGGATTCGTAATTGGGATCGTCCCAGATCACGTCGGAGCGCACATGCGCTGTTGATGAAAGGGCGACCAAGCGCGCGCCGTCCGCGCGTTCAAGAGCGGGGGCGAGCGCGAGGCTCATCGCCATATGCGCGAGATGGTTCACGCCCAACTGGCGTTCCCAGCCGGGCCCAACCCGCGTTTCAGGGCAGGCCATGACACCCGCATTGTTAACAAGGATATCAAGTGCGCGGCCTGTGTCCTCAAAATCAGCGGTGAATTTTCGCACAGTGGCGAGGTCTTCCAAGTCCATCGCCGCAATCTCGATATCGCCGGGAATGTCAGCGAGCGCAGCCTCGGCGGCGTCGACGCGTCGCGCAGGAACCGTCACGCGCGCGCCTGCGCCCGCCAGGGCGCGAACGGTTTCCAGGCCAATCCCCGAATAGCCGCCAGTGACGATTACGTTGCGTCCGGTCAGGTCGATGCCGTCGATAACTTCCTGTGCCGTCGACTTTGCATGAAAGCCTGATCCGATCGGCGTCTGGTCTGTTGCGGCCATGTGTTTCCCCTTTGGTCGTTTGGTTTCTTATGCTGAGCCAGCCGGTACGACGGCAAGCGATCATGCGTGATGTTACCAATCTGTAAGCAGCGGTTTACATGGACGCACTCCGTATCGCCACTTATATCCCGAATATAACCAAGGGAGAAATTGCATGCGTATTCTTGCCGCCGCGATATCTGTTGTCGCCATGTCAGTCGCTGTTCTTCCTGCCGCTGCGCAGTATGGTCAGGTTGAGCCGACCCAAGCGGAAATTGCGCTCGAGGAAGCTACGGCTAACCTTGAGACCAATCGCGTCACACGCACCGAAGCCAGTCAGGCCTGTGACACCAGGGATTATCAAGCCTGCTTCGAGCTGGCCGATATGTATCGCAAGGGGCTTGGCGGCGACCAGGATTACAAGAGCGCTGCGGACAATTATCGCAAGGCGTGCGATGGAAAAGTCGCAGAGGCCTGTTCAGGACTTGCCTATCTGACTGTTCAAGGGCGCGGCATGGATGCCGATACCGCTCGGGCGCGCCAGCTTTATGATAAAGCGTGTGATTATGGCGACGTGAGCGGATGTGCAGCCTATGGCAACATGATCTATACCGGCCAAGGTGGTTCCAAGAACGTTGCGGAAGGCACGCGCCTTCTCCAGGAATCCTGCGATAAGGCGTATGAATGGGCCTGCGAACGCCTGTCGACGCTGGGGGCCTATCAGCCCGATGACTCGACTTGGGAGCGTCTTGAAGACGTCAGGCGCCGCTACTGATTTTCGCTCAAGGTCGACAGTTTGCGCGCAAGGCTTGAGCCTGGCAGCGGGCTGGCGGGTCGGTTCGGGTCGATAGCGGGGGTCTCGGAAACTGTATCAGCAGTGATATGCTCAGGTGTGTCCACAGCCTCATGCGTCGGTATGGGACCGTCGGTTGCGACGTTGAGGTCAGCGGTCATCAGCGACCCTGCGTCAACGCGGATGCTGCGGGTGAACACCTTTCCGGTGACAACAGCTTCATTCCATATCTCGAGGCTCTCATGAGCTGTCACATTGCCCGTCAGCTTGCCATGTACGACGATGATTGCCGCCTCCAGCGATCCTTCGATATGACCGGTCGCTTCGATCAATACCAGCCCGTCCGATTTGACTGGGCCTTTCATATGACCTGCTACGGTAAGCGGGCCAGAGAAATTGAAGCTGCCTTCCAGCGCGCATTCCGTGCCGATGAAGCTGCCCTGACCTGAGCGGCCCTTGCCGGCAGCATTGTCCGTTTCGAATTTGGCCATCACCCATACTTTCCCATGTTCTGACCTGGTGCGCCTGTTGTCGGCGTTGGGGTTTTCATCCGGGCCAGAGAATTGATTTCATTGCTCTTATAGCGCGCAATTGGCCGCGCGCACAGTTCCAAGCAGAGATTACCTTGCAAGATACGGGCAAGTTTTCCTCGCCATAAGGCCATATTCCCGTGTTGAAACAGCTCATGAGCCTGTTTCGGTCCGTTTCATTTACCTTGATGCTGGTTGCAGCGGCGTGTTCACAATCGTCTGAACCGGTTGCAGGCGGTGTTATCCCGTTGCAATCCGGTTTCACCGGCATTGACCTGTCGCACCATAATGGTCGCATCCGCTGGGACGAGTTCGAGGCCGCACCCGTCGATTTTCTTTACCTCAAGGCTACCGAAGGTCGGGACTGGAAAGATCCACGTTTCCTGGAAAACTGGCGCGAAGCGACAACGCGCGGCTGGACGGTCGGCGCTTATCATTTCTACCGACTCTGCCGGCCGGGAGCCGAGCAGGCCCAGAATTTCATTCAGTCGGTGGAAGTGCGGACAGGGGTGCTGCCGCCCGCAGTCGATCTGGAATATGCGCACAATTGCGAGCCGCGCGGCAGCACGACTGAGACTTTGGGAGAATTGGACACATTCCTGACAGCGCTAGAGGCCGAATATGGCGTGCGGCCGGTGATCTACACGACGCCAGAGTTTCACACCGACTGGTTGGCCGGCAATTATGATGACTATCCGCTCTGGTTGCGCGGCCTTGGCGAGACGATGCCGCGGACCATCAACGGCCGCGTACCGGACATCTGGCAATATACCATGTCCGGCCGCGTACCGGGAATTGACGGCCGGGTGGACATGAACCGGGTTCCGGACCATCCACCCGGATAAGGTTTAGTTGCGGGATTTGTCGACCAGGCGATCGTTCTGGGCCCAGTGCATCATGCCGCGAAGTTTCTCGCCGACTTCTTCGATTTCGTGGCTGTTCATGCGCTGGCGCATGGCGTTGAAGCCCGGTGCGCCGGCCTGGTTTTCGAGGACCCAGTTGCGGGCAAAGGTGCCGTTCTGGATGTCTTCGAGAACCTTTTTCATGTTGGCCTTGGCTTCGGAATTGATCACGCGCGGGCCGGAGACGTATTCACCATATTCGGCCGTGTTCGAGATCGAGTAGTTCATGTTGGCGATGCCGCCTTCATAAATAAGGTCAACGATCAGTTTGGTCTCGTGAAGGCATTCGAAATAGGCCATTTCCGGCGCGTAGCCAGCCTCGACCAGGGTTTCATAGCCAGCCTTGATCAACTCAACGATGCCGCCACAGAGCACAGCCTGTTCGCCAAAGAGGTCTGTTTCGGTCTCTTCGCGGAATGAGGTCTCGATGACACCAGCGCGCGTATTGCCGATGGCCTTGGAATAGGACAGGGCAACATCCTGTGCCGTGCCGGTCGCGTCCTGATGGATTGCGATCAGACCCGGCAAGCCGAAGCCCATCTGGTACTGGGCGCGCAGCGTGTGGCCGGGGCCTTTCGGGGCGGACAGCGAGACATCAACATCGGGGCGTGGACGGATGAGGTTGTAGTGCACGTTGAAGCCGTGGCCGAACATGACATGCTGGCCAGCGCGCAGATGCGGTTCGATCTCGTTTGCATAGAGCACGGCCTGCTTTTCGTCCGGGATAAGGATCATCAGCACGTCGGCCCACTGGGCGGCCTCGGCGGGCGTGACCACTTCAAGGCCCTCGGCTTCTGCTTTGGCGCGGCTGGCCGACCCCTCATAGAGGCCAACCTTCAGCTGCTTCACGCCGCTGTCGCGCATGTTCAGAACGTGGGCGTGGCCCTGGCTGCCATAGCCGATCACGGCGACTTTCTTGCTCTGGATGAGGGAAAGGTCTGCATCCTGTTCGTAATAGATTTTCATGGGCCTCTACTTGCTCCGCTGGAGGATTGATTGTTGGGGTAAGGGTCTTCAGATCAGTTGGACTTGCACACCCAGCCATCTGAAAAATTGGCGACGCCGATAACGCTACGGTTCAATTCGGCAATTATGTCTGTGGCCTCCGAATGGCGCGAAAACTGTTTCAGGCCATTGGTGGTTTCAATTGAGGTGATGATGTCGTGCGACGCCAGCAGCAGCTCATAGCTGCGCGATCCGTCGGCATTGACCACCATTTTTTCCCGCGCGCCATAGGCGGGCAGTCCTGCTTCGCTGGTGGTCAGGAGAGACAAGGCGACCTTGCTTGCGACGGGGGCAGGCAGTTGGGTCTGCAGGCGACAGAGCGGAATATGTGTGTTGGTGTCGGAATCGACCGGTACCGTTCGCGCATCCAGCATCATTGTGCCGTCCGCATCGACGATATCGTAGACATAAGCGGCCCCGCTGGGCGCTGCGGTGTCCACGATGCGCAGGATGGGGTCATTGGAGGAATCAAACGTTGCATCGGCCCGGTCGGCAATCAGGGCCGCACGGTCGATATCGCATTGCAGCTGAGCCTGATCGGCATCATCTGCAAGCGCCAGGGCCGAGCCGGCCACTTTCGGGCGGCAGCTTTCGGGCTGTTCTTCTATGGCGTGCGCATTGCCAGCGAGAAAAAGGACGCCGAGCGCAATCAGGCTGGTGCGTGTCATCCCTTCTCCTTTCCCCTCTTGATCGACAGAACACCTGTCCGGCTTACCTCAACCAAGCCGAGCGGTCGCATCAGATCCACAAACTGGGTGATCTTTTCAGAGGCGCCTGTCAGCTCGAAAATGAAGCTCTCATTTGTCGTGTCTATCACATTCGCGCGGAAAATCTGAGATATGCGCAGCGCTTCAACGCGGGCTTCGCCTTTGCCGGCGACCTTAATCAATGCCAGTTCGCGCTCGATGCCGCGCTTGGACTTGGTGATGTCGATCACCTGTTCCACGGGCACGATGCGCAAGAGCTGGGCTTCGATCTGCTCCAGAATATGCGGTGTGCCCTGGGTCACGATGGTGATCCGCGAGCGGCGCTCATTCACGTCGACCTCGGCCACGGTCAGGCTGTCGATATTGTAACCCCGGCCAGAGAACAGTCCTACAACTCGGGCCAGAACGCCCGGCTCGTTATCGACCATGACAGCCAGTGTGCGGCGTTCGACGGCCTCGTCCTCATGAGACAGGAAATAGGCCGATTTCGGATTGCCAGCGGGGGGCGTAGCTGTTGATCCATCGCTCATGGCTGTGTCTCCGGTTTCGGGGTGTCACGATTCCAGAAGTCGATGGAGAGGTCGGGACGGCGAGTCAATAGCTCGTCCCGCAGCGCTCCAGACCGGCTGATCGCGTCGTCCTGGTGTTTCTGCTTTTGTTTGGTGTAGCGGCCCAATAGCTGGTCCATGCGCCGTGGATCGAGATGGGCTTGCAGTTCAGAGACCAGCAATTTGCGGCAAGCATCGATGAAAGCCGCACTGTCCTCGCTTGTCGGGCCGCCTTCGCGGGTCAGGGCATGAACCTCTTCATGGGCCCAGACGAGGCTGTCCAGGATCGGCGCGCGGAAGCCTTGATATGCGCCATCCTTGTTGAGGCCGTGACGGTCAGGCGCAAGGTTTGGAAAGAACATCCGCCCACGGTCAATCAGGGTCGACAGGTTAGTCAGACTGTCTGCGCGCGCCTCCTGGAAGGCGCGGTCGGAGTCCATCACGTGGCGGTTGCGCGCCAGCATGGCAGCAGAGGCCAGCGTTTCGATGGCGGTATTGCCCCAGTCGAGGCTGGCGCTGTCGATGCTCTGGCGCAGCTGTTCGGTGCGCAGCTGGTGTTGTTTGCGGGTTTCGGCGCGGCTTGCGAGCGCGCCAAGTACAGCCGCAATGGCGGAGACCACGGTCACGATCGTGCCGATATTTTCCATTCCCCACTGCCACAGATCACTCGCAGCCATCACATTCGTCCTATCAAGCTCCCGCCGGGTCTGGTCGGTCAGACCAGTCCCTTGCCAGCTTCGCCAATCTCATCGCCCTTGATTTCTCCAAGGATCATCTCGTTGTGCGCTGAACCCGACGGTATCATAGGCAGGCAGTTCTCGGCCTTTTCGACACGGCAATCGAACAAAACCGGCCCGGGATGGTCAATCATCTCGCGGATCTTGTCGTCCAGCTCCGCTGGATTGTCACAACGGATGCCATGTCCGCCCATTGCTTCGGCAAGTTTCACGAAGTCGGGCAGGGTTTCCGAATAGGAGTGAGAATAGCGCTCGCCATGCAGCAATTCCTGCCACTGGCGCACCATACCCATCCATTCATTGTTGAGGATGAAGACTTTGACCGGCAGCCTGTGTTGAACGGCGGTGGAGAGTTCCTGCGTCATCATCTGGATTGACGCTTCGCCCGCAATGTCGATCACGAGGGCGTCCGGATGCGCTGCCTGAACGCCCACTGCGGCGGGTAGGCCATAGCCCATCGTGCCGAGCCCACCGGAGGTCATCCACCGGTTCGGCTCGTCGAAATGATAGAATTGCGCCGCCCACATCTGGTGTTGGCCAACTTCGGTCGTGATGTAGGTCTCGCGATCACGGGTCAGCTCATACAGGCGCTCAACGGCATGTTGGGGTTTGATGACCGTGTCGGAGTTTGCGTAGGTGAAGCATTTCCGGGCGCGCCAGATGGCGATTTCCTGACGCCAGGGTTTCAGGTCCGGCTTCTTCGCCTTGCGGGAGTTGAACTCTTTCAGGATTGCGGCCAGCGCCTCTGCGCAGTCGGCAATCACGGGGATATCGACTCGGACGATCTTGTTCACCGAAGAAGGATCGATGTCGATATGCACCTTCTTGGAGTTGGGTGAGAAGGCGTCGATACGGCCGGTCACCCGGTCATCGAAGCGCGCGCCCACGCAGATCATCAGATCGCAATCGTGCATCGCATTATTGGCTTCGAAGCTGCCATGCATGCCGACCATGCCCAGCCAGTCCGGATGGGAGGCAGGGAAGGCGCCAAGCCCCATCAGTGTAGAGGTCACCGGATACCCAGTGACGTTCTGGAGCTCGCGCAGCAGATCGGACGCCTTCGGACCGGAATTGATGACACCGCCGCCAGTGTAGAAGACTGGCCGCCGCGCGTGCATCATCAGATCCACTGTCGCCGAAATCGCATCCGGGTGCGGTTTGGTAGTGGGGTGATAGCTCGGCTTGTGAACGCCCTCCTTGCCGACATAGGTGCCGGTGGCGAACTGGATGTCCTTGGGAATGTCGACCACGACCGGTCCGGGTCGACCGGATTTGGCGATCAGGAAGGCTTCGTGGATCGTGCGTGCGAGCTGGTTCACATCGGTAACCAGGTAATTGTGCTTGGCACAGGTGCGGGTGATGCCGGTTGTGTCGCATTCCTGGAACGCGTCGGTGCCGATCAGGTGTGTCGGAACCTGTCCGGTCAGGACCACCATCGGAATGGAATCCATCATCGCGTCTGCAATCGGGGTGACCATATTGGTCGCGCCGGGGCCGGAGGTGACGAGGCACACGCCGGGTTTGCCTGTTGTGCGGGCATAGCCCTCGGCCGCGTGGCCAGCGCCTTGCTCGTGGCGCACCAGAATGTGGCGAATTCCATCGGAATTGTAGAGCGCATCATAGATCGGAAGAACCGCCCCACCCGGATAGCCGAACATGACTTCCACGCCCTGTTCCTTGAGCGCCGTGATGACGATTTCGGCGCCTGTCATGGTCAAGGTTTCAGCTGCGGGCTTGGTCTTGGTGTCGGTTGTCATGGGGAGATCTCTGATGGAACTGAGTTTGGACTGTATCGGAAAAGAAAAAGGGCTCCAATGGAGCCCCGTTTTGTGCGCGCATCCGCAACTGGCTACTTAAAGCCAGCTACGGATGCTTAATAACGAGTACCACGTATTTGCGCACGGTGCGTTTCCTCCAACGTCGGGATTAGGAATAATCTGCCTCAACCGGCCTGTCAATCTCCCTATACAAGGCAAGAATAACCCTCAATCGATCTTCTGGCTCCGGTGAAGGAATGCGCGGCCAGAAGGGAAATTGGCGACCGATCCACGTGAATTGCCGTTTTGCGTAGCGTCTTGTGTCGCGTTTTGCGTTTTCTGCGGCAAATTCTGCCGTTATCTCTCCGCGTGCGAAGGCTGCGAGCCACGGCATTCCATGTGCTTTCATGGCAGGAAGTTCCGGGTCGAGATCGCGTTTTATCAGTTGGCGGGCTTCTTCCATCGCGCCCTGCATCAGCATGCCTTCAAAACGGCGGTCGATCTTCTGATAGAGTTTTGCGCGAGGTGGGGTCAACGCAACGCCCATCCATTCATTCTCCTGCAGGACCGGCGGCTGGCGGTTGCGCTGGAAGTCGGTCAGCGGTTTGCCGGTCGCCAGATAAACCTCATAGGCGCGTGCGAGGCGCTGGCGGTCGCCGGTGCCCAGTCGGTCAGCGATTTCCGGATCGACCGGGGCCAGTCGGGCACGCAGGCCGTCCGCGCCCTCGGCATCGGCAATGGCGCGCACGTCGGCGCGGACATCGTCGGGTACAGGGGGAATATTCGACAGGCCTTGAGTCATTGCGAGCAGGTAAAGGCCGGTGCCGCCGACCAGGACAGCGCGCTTGCCGCGCAGTTCAAGCGTGCGAATGGTCGCGCGGACCTCTTCCAGCCACTCGCCAGTGGAGTAGCGCTCGGCCGCGTTCACATGGCCGAAGAGATGGTGCTTCACACCGTCCATCTCTTCTTCGGTCGGGCGAGCTGAAATCACTTGCAAGTCGCGATAGACCTGCATGGAATCGGCATTGATGACCTCACCGCCCAGACGGCGCGCCACTTCGATGGCGAGCGCGGTCTTGCCGCTGGCCGTGGGTCCGTGAATGAGTATTGCCGGTGTCATCCATATAGACGTAAGGGCTTGTCAGCGACGAGGAAACCCGTGAAGAGGCGGGAATGATTGAGAAAGCAGTTAATTCCATGATCCTGATCGCCGCCGCCAATGCCCCGGAAGACAATATTGCCTCGCGCCTCGGCATGATCCTCGGAGATCTCGGCATTGCCCAGACCTTGCCTCAGATAACAAGGCTGGGGCAGGTCGGAGATGTCAGCGCTGTGGAGATTCCGCTTGCACCGATGGATGCCGATTTCCAGCACGCAGCGCTGGTTGCGCTGGAAGCGGAAGAAATGGACGTGGCCCTGGTGCCCGCAGGAAATCGTCGCAAACGGTTGCTGATCTCCGACATGGATTCCACGATTATCGGACAGGAATGCCTCGATGAATTGGCGGATTTCGCTGGTCTGAAAGCGGAAGTGTCCGCGATCACAGAACGTGCCATGCGGGGCGAGCTGGATTTCGAGGGCGCGCTGACAACCCGCGTGGCCATGCTGAAGGGGCTCGACCTCAAAGCGCTGCAAGACGCCTATGATGCGCGCATTTCGCTGAATACCGGCGCGAAGACACTGGTGGAGACGATGAAGGCGCAAGGCGCGATGACCGTGCTGGTCTCCGGCGGGTTCACCTTCTTCACGGGCCGGGTCGCCGATGAAGCCGGGTTTGCTGCCCACCGCGGCAATACGCTGATCGATGATGGCGCAGTGCTGACCGGGGAGGTGGGCATGCCTATCCTCGGACGCGAAGCGAAACTCTCGGCGCTGGATGAGTTTTCAGCGGAAGCGGGCCTCAGCCGGGCAGATTCACTTGCACTCGGCGATGGGGCGAATGATCTTGCCATGATCCAAGCGGCGGGCCTCGGCATTGCCTACAAGGCCAAGCCCATTGTCGCGGCTGAAGCGCATGCTGCGATCAATCATACCGATTTGCACACAGCGCTGTTCTTCCAAGGCTATCACGCGGACGAATTCGTCACTGAATAGACTGCCGGATCAGGAATTGGTCAGGTCGACCGAGATGAACTGATCGAACCAGCCCGCTTCGCCGCGACGTTTGACGCGGAGCAATAGTGGCTGGCGCGGTGTGGTCATCGCGGCTTCGACCTTGCTGATCGTGTCGGTAACGGTGGTGACGCGCTCGAAATTCACTTCAACCAAGACGTCGCCGCGTTGGAGTTTTCCAAAGGAGCGCCCACGCGCAGAGACCGTTGTAACCACAACGCCGTCAACATCCTTTGGGATGCCATAGCGGCGGCGGATATCATCGTCGAGGCTGGTCAGTTCTGCGCCAAGATCGTTGGAACTCGCCGGCGCATCCAGCGTGGCATCGGCGGCGGGCGTATCGGCCTCGTCTTCCAGTTCACCGAGCGTGACATTGACAGTGCGTCCCTTCCCATCTCGCACAATCGCGATGGGAACGGTGCGGCCGATCTCGGTATCGGAAATCAGGCGTGTCAGTTCGCGTACGCTGGTCACGGTCTGGCCATCGAAGCGGAGCACAAGGTCGCCGACTTCCATATCGGATTTTGCCGCCGGTCCTTCATCCGAGATACGGGTGATGATCACGCCGCCCTTGCCCGTCGCCTTGTACGCGCGCACGAGTGCTTCATCCGCATCCTGTACATTGACGCCCAGCCAGGCGCGACGCACGCGGCCTTCCTTGATGAGCTGGTCGGAAATGCGTTTCACGAGATTTGCCGGCACGGAGAAGCCGATGCCGACCGAGCCGCCCGTAGGGGAGATGATCGCGGTGTTCACGCCGACGACTTCGCCGCCGAGATTGAACAAGGGCCCGCCGGAATTGCCGCGGTTGATGGCGGCATCGGTCTGGATGAAGTCATCTGAGCGACCCGCATTCAGGTCGCGATTGCGCGCCGAGATAATGCCAGCCGAGACAGAGCCCCCGAAGCCGAATGGGTTGCCGATGGCGATAACCCAGTCACCGACTTCTGCTTTGTCGCTGTCGGCGAGGTCCACATAGGGCAGGGCAGTCGAGGATTTCACCTTGAGCACGGCGAGATCGGTGTCGCGATCACGACCGACGAGTTCCGCCTTCAGGACGCGGCCGTTCGAGAAATTGACGTCAATCTCGTCGGCATTCTCGATGACATGATTATTGGTGATGATGATGCCGTCAGCCGAGATGACAAAGCCGGAGCCCAGTGATCCTTCACGCCGGAAACCGTCTTCATCCCGACCGAAGAATTCGTTGAAGCGCTCCATGGGTGAGCCTTCCGGAAAGGTCGGCATGCCATCGGGCGCAATTGTTTGCGATGTTGAAATATTGACCACGGCCGGCATCAGGCGCTTGGACAAGTCACGGAAGCTTTGCGGTTGGACCTTCTGATCGATTCCATCGACTGCCGTCGACAGGCTGTCCTGAGCATGGGCAGGCAGAACGGCGGTTGCCGAACTCATCAGGAACAGGGCAGCAAGGGCCGGGATACGCATAGGCCGCTGAGCCTCCTTTCGAAGCATAATATACACTAATGTCTGTAAACTATGGCGCTTTGCAGGCGTCTTGCAACAGCTTCAACAGAACCGAACTGCAATGACGATGAAGATTGCGCCGATTGCCGCGGACCCGATCCCGGCAAGCGCAATCTCGCGTCCCGGCATACGCGCTAGATACTCTGCCATACGCCGCATGAATTCGGGGGCGACCGCATAGATCGCCCCCTCAATGAATAGCCACATGCCGATCCCGATCAGGATCAGTTGTATGGACATGCCAAACCCGTCCTAGCGTGAGCCGCCATTGGCCCGTGCGCGATTGATAAACTCATCACACAGGCCCAGGGAATCCGGCGCCACGACAATGCGTGTGCCTTCCTGGATGGAGTTTTCACACGCGATGAGCGCGCGCTGGAAGCGGAAGAATTCCGGATCCTTGTTATAGGCACTGGCGTATATCTCGGTGGAGCGAGCATCGCCTTCACCGCGAATGACTTCTGACTGTTCCCGGGCCTGGGCCTCAAGTACGGTCTTCTCACGTTCGGCTTGCGCGCGAATCAGTCGGGCGCGTTCTTCACCTTCGGCACGGATGCGCTCGGCTTCCTGCTTACGGGCTGTCTGCATCCGACTGTAGACACCATCGGCCACTTCGCGCGGCAGGTCTGCCTGACGAATACGGACATCGATGATCGAAATCCCCGCATCTGCCAGTTCATTGGCAACCTTTTCGCGGATATTTTCCATCAGTTCGGACCGCTGGCCTGAAATGATCTCAGGCACGGGCACATCGCCCATGACTTCCCGAATGGACGCCTTGGTCACATCATTCAGCTGGTTGGCGGCGCCCGGAATGGTCCGGAGGCTCTGATAGAATTGCAGCGGGTCGCTGATTCGCCAGCGTACGAACGCGTCCACAGCGAGGCGACGCTGGTCGGATGCGAGAACCTGAATATTCTCGATGTCGAGTCCCAGATTCTTGCGGTCGAGTTTTTCAACCGTCTGGATGACCGGAATCTTGAAATAAAGACCGGCTTCATCCGTGCCCGGCGCGTTGATCACCGCGCGTGGTTCCCCAACTTGCAGGATCAGAGCCTGCTCGTCCTGGCGAACAACATAGAAAGAATTGAAGATAGCGACCAGTACGATCGCGACGATGGCAAGGGCAAACCAGCTCAGATTGCGCATCAGTTCTCTCCTCCGCGGTTGGCAGGTTGCACCCGGTCAAGCGGCAGATAGGGAACCGCGCCGGAATTGCTATCAAGAATGGTCTTGTCAGTGCGTTCAAGCACGCGCTCCATGGTTTCGAGATACATACGCTCCCGCGTGACGCGTGGCGCCTTGCGGTACTCCTCATAGATTTGCTCAAAACGGGACGCTTCACCTTGGGCGTCGGCGACGATCTGGTCACGATACCCTTCAGCTTCCTGCAGCAGTCTCTGAGCCGTACCACGGGCCTGAGGCACGATCTGGTTGGCGTACTGGGTGGCCCGGTTGATATTGGTTTCGGCGTCCTGTTCGGCGACGTTCACATCATTGAAGGCCTCGATGACCTGCTGAGGCGGGTCGGCCTTGTCGATCTGAATACTCACGATCTGGATGCCTGCGCGATAATCGTTCAGCAGGGTCTGGACCTGATTGGCCACTTCGGTCTGAACGACGTCGCGTTCAGTCGTGATGACACTTTGAAGGCGCGTTTTGCCGACAACTTCGCGCATCACGGACTCTGCCACCATTTCGACAGCGATATCGGGCTGTTTCACATTCAGGATGTAATCCTGTGGTGCTTCGGGCTTCACGCGCCAGAAGACGGAGAACTGAATGTCGACGATATTTTCGTCTTCAGTCAGCATCAGGCTCTCGTCCATGGTCTGGCCGATCTGAGTCTTTCGGCGGGCTTCGACCTCGACCAGTTCATGCTCCTCGAAGGGGGCAGGCAGGTGGAAGTGGAGGCCGGGGCCAAAATTGGTCTGCCATTTGCCGAAGCGGAAGACGGAGGCCTGTTGGCCCGGATCTACCATAACGACGCTGGTGGACAGCCAGGCAAGCAGGGCGATACCTGCGATGACCAGAAAGCCGAGCGGACCGAAATTGGTTCCGCCGCTGCCGCCACCGCCGCCACGTTTGCGACCACCGCCGCCGCCGCGCTGCCGGAAACGTTCCTGCATGCGCCGCATCTGGTCTTCGAGGTCATTACCCCCATTGCCGCCCGAGCCGCCGGGACGGTTCCAAGGAGAGCCGCCATCCTTGCCGCCTCCATTGTCATTTCCGCCCTCGCCGCCCCAAGGGCCGCTGGATTTAGTTTTGTCATCCCAGGGCATGAGCCCTCCCTGTATTACTGTGCATGGGTTCTATATAGGCGCTTTGGTGATAAGTGCATGCCTGTTTGCAGGCATCAAGAGCAGCGGAGTCGCAGATTTTGTTCGGATCTAGGGATAAATCACGCCGGAAACTCGAAGAAAAGATCATCGAAGCCCTCGGTCGGCCCGATTGGCTCGAATCGGTTTCGGTGGGTGAAGACGGTCGCGCGGTACTTGTGATCGAGGCAGACCCAGCCGCGCCAGAGGCCGCTGAGGCGCGCCGGATCGAGGCTGAAGGCAAGGTCGAACTGGTCTCCGGGGTCAAATCCGTGAGCAGCGTCCTGACCGCCGAACGCGCTGCGGTCGCTCCGGCGAAGGAGGTTCATCTGTCTCATGCGCCCGCCTCAAAACGTGTGCGCAAGGGCGCCCGCCTATCGGATGAGGCGATGCAGCAAGGCAATGTTCCGGCCAGCACACCAAAGTCCTCAATCCCCGGTATTTCCAGGATTCTAGTCGTGGCGAGCGCCAAGGGCGGCGTCGGCAAGTCTACAGTCGCGGTCAATCTGGCTGCGGCGATGGCAAAAGCCGGTATGAAAGTCGGCCTCATGGATGCCGACATTTATGGCCCCTCTATCCCGACCATGCTGGGGACAGTGTCGGCTGAGCCGGTGACGTCCCCGGAGAGCGGCAAGCTGCAACCCGTTGAAGCCTTCGGCATGAAGACGCTATCGATTGGATATTTGTCCGATCCGGACTCGCCGATGATCTGGCGCGGACCCATTGTGATGTCAGCAATCACACAGATGTTGAACGATGCGGAATGGGGTGCAGTGGATGATCCGCTGGACGTGCTGATCATCGATACGCCGCCGGGAACGGGGGATGCACAGCTGACGATAGCCCAGCGCGTGCCCGTAACGGCGGCGCTGATCGTCACCACGCCCCAGGAAGTCGCGCTGGCGGATGTGCGTCGCGGCGCGGCCATGTTTGCCAAGACAGAAGTGCCGGTCCTTGGCATAGTCGAGACAATGAGCTGGTTCGAAGATCCGGCGGGCAATCGCCATTATCTGATGGGGCAGGGCGGGGGCACCGCCACGGCGAATGCTCTTGGCCTGCCAGTGCTGGCTGAGCTTCCGATGCTGCAAGCGATCCGCGAAGGTGGCGATTCAGGCAAGCCGGCGGCGCTGTCAGATGAAACAACGGGCCAGCTCTTTCATGAACTGGCCCGCCGCGTTGCGATGGGGCTGGATACGCTTCAATCGAAGCCCGCGCCGCAGATTATCTTCGAGGACTAGGTCGGCTCACTGAAGTATTCTTCAGCGAGCGTGCTCGCTATGGTCAACAGATTCTCATAGCCGACCGTATTGTTGTTGAGGACGACGATGACACCGTCTTGTTCCGGAAGGAGCAAAACAAGGCTGAGATAGCCGATCAGACGTCCATTATAGAAGATGACCTCGGTCGGTTCTCCACTGCCAATGGTCATTTGAGTCACCGTCCAGGCCATCGGCGCTTCCGGATTGAAGGCCTCCTTCCGGCCAGTTTCGGACAGGAGGTCTCCGTTAAGAACGGCCTGTCCCCAGGCAGACAGGTCATCAACCGTTGAGTACATTGAGGCGGTTCCGCGGAACAGGACGGGGTTGGTGATCGGGATGATTTCGTAGCCGCCATCTTCGGAGCGCAAATAGTTGGCCGCCAGATCAATTTCGTCCTGATAGATTTGCCCGGTACGGTCGAGGCCGAGCGGATCGAGAATCTGCGATCGCAAATAGTCTTCGTATCCGGTGCCTGCATGGCGGTCGATGATGCGCGCGAGCAGGTAATAATTCACGTTTGAATAGAGGTAGTCGCTGCCGGGCCGGAATCTCAGCTCGAGCGCCTCAAGAGTGTCCATAAAGGACTCATCGGTGAAGGACCGCTTTACCTCATTGTCGAACCAACCGGGAATGTCGACATAGTGCGGAATGCCGGATCTGTTCTGGAGCAGGTGGCGCAGGGTGACGTCACGCGCATAGGGCGCCTCAAAATCGGGCAGGAGTTCTTCCAGTGACTGGTCCAGATCGAGTTTTCCCTCATCGACCAGTTGCAGGACAAGCGAAGCGGTGAAACTCTTTGTCATCGACGCAATTGGGAAACGGGTGTCGGAATTGACCGGTCGAACGTCTTCGATTGGCCATGCGTTCACAGCCTGACGCAGGATGATTTCTTCTTTTTTGCCAACAAGAATGCTGCCAGAGAACTCCAGCTCTTCCAGAACGCCCGTGATTTCCCGGAAGGGTTGGTCGTTGGTGTCTATCGCCGGTGCATCATAGGAGGCGGCGTGTTCCGGCGTGCAGCCGATGGTCAGGAGTGCAGCCATCATGGCCAAAATCGTCGCGTAGTTCATGGTTCGCTCCAAATCGTCAGCGCTCCGATCTAGCGGCGCTGGCCGGCATTGCATATCGAAAAGCTGAAAGTTTTTTTGAGGCCTTGGCCGAAGCGAACCGGGTCTAATCCAGCCGCTTGCGGACGATATTCTCGCTGCTTGCAGACAATTCGAATGCCATGCCGTCTTCGCCCATAATGATCGGGCCATCATAGGCGTCATCCGTTCCTTTCAGGAATGCCGGGTATAGAAGGCGGCTCGGCACCGCCGGAACGAAATGGCTGAAGACCAGCATGCGCGCACCTGCTTCGCTGGCGACTTCCGCGCCCTCGACCGGCGTCGTGTGGTAGTCGAGGATATCGTTCATGATGGCCGCGAGGCGGGCCTGTCCGTTCGCATTGAGTTGGTCGCGGATTTGGCTGACCATGTCGGCATTCAACGCTTCGTGAACGAGTATGTCCGTGTCCCGCGCCAAGGCGACCAAGCGTGGATCCTTGACCGTATCTCCGGAAATCGTGACGGACCGTCCTTTGTAGTCGAACCGGTAGGCTACAGCTGGCTCAATTGGATCATGATCCACTGAAACTGCGGTAACGCTCAGGCCATCGCGGTCATACACTTTGCGAGCTGTGCTCGCAGGCGTGAATGGAACAGCATCTGCGCCTTGTCCAGATGGGGACAGGACATCCGCTCCGTGATGGGCGACACGGTATGCAGAATCCAGAGCATAGGCAGCGTCGAAGCCAGCGACGACCTGGCCGACGCCATCCGGACCGTGGATCGGCATGGGTGCCTGTGCGCCACCGGCTGCCCAGTGTTGCAGCAACACCTCTCCAAGCCCATCAATGTGATCGGAATGGAAATGGGTCAGGAACACCGCCTCCACATTGGCCCACGGCAGACGCAGCTCTCCGAATCTTCGGCCTGATCCGGCCCCGGCATCAACGATAAAGACGCGGTCTCCCGCAACGACCACCGTCATGGGTCCCACACGTCCCGGATCGGGCAGCGGAGATCCCGTGCCGACAAGTACAACGGTCAGACCGTCTGGTGCGTCGGCAAGCGCATTTTGCCCCAAGGTCGATTTGACCGCAGCTTTGAACGCAAACTCGCCAATTTGTACGCCGAACAGGCTGCGTGCGCCAATCACGGCGAGCACCAAGACTGTGGCGGCGATCAGAATGATTTTGAGAACTCTCATCGCTTATCCTCCTGAATTGCAAACTAGGCGTTGAAGTTCAGTTTCAGGCCCGGCTCCGGCCACCGGCATTTGGCAAGCTGGCCGGTACTCGACAGGGTAACGTAGGCATCCTGCATGTCGTCGCCGCCAAAGGCGATATTGGTGACGATCAGGTCGGGAAAAGCCGTGTGGTGAAAATCTCCGCCCGGCGTGATCGTTGTGATGCCGCCATTCAGAATGGTTGCGACACAGACATTGCCCGCTGCCGTCATGGCCAGGCTGTCAAAATACTGCAGGCCCGGCATGGTTGCGACTACGCGCCCGCCATTGAAAGGGGAGGCAGGTTTGATGATGCCGGGGCTTTCCAAATCAAACGCCCACATGCGTCCGGTCATGGTGTCGGCCATGAAGACGGTCTGCTCATCAGGAGCAAGGCCGACACCATTTGGACTACTATAATGGAAGTCCAGTTCCTTGGCTTCGCTGGCACCATTGGCGAGGAAAAAGAGCCCGCCGAAATCGCGGTGGCGCGAGTAGGTTTTGCCATGATCGGTGAAGTAGAGATTGCCTGCCTTGTCGAAGACGAGATCGTTGGGGCCTTTCAGGGGGTGGCCACCGACTGTGTCCAGTACCCGGTCAACCTTGCCTGTAGAAAGATCAACCCGTTCGATGCGGCCACCATCATAATCGTCCGGACAGTTTCCGGGGATGAGCAAACCGTCCATGTCAGTATAGATGAAGCCGCCATTATTGCAGACCCAGAGTGCGCCGTCCGGACCGATCGCAAGGCCGTTGGGGCCGCCGCCGGGCGTCGCGATCACTTCGGTCTTGCCGTCACCCCAGCAGCGCGTGATGCATTTCTTCTCGATCTCGACAACGATAATGCTGCCATCGGCCATGACGACCGGGCCCTCCGGAAAGCGCAGACCGCTCGTGATGATTTCGAATTCCATGTGGCTGTTTCCTCCTCGCCCTTTTTTGGGAGGAGGTTAGGCGTCGCGATGGGGAAGGACAACGCGTATCCTAGGGGGAAGTGAACGCGCTGATCCGGTCGAGCTGGCGGATGGAGAAGGCGAAATCATTGCCTTCGCCGGCCTCGAACTGTTCTGCGCCGGTTTCTTTCCACTGGTTCGCGTCTAGTTCCGGGAAGTAAGCGTCTCCATCGGGTGCGGCATCGACTTCCGTAAGATAGAGGCGATCTGCAATCGGCAGGGCCAGTTTGTAGATGGCTTCGCCACCGATCACGAAAACCTTGTCGGCGGCGGTTCTGGCGGCCACGGCGCGGGCGGAGTTCGTTGCCGCCGCAAAGCTGGAATAGACACGGGCGCCTTCGGCATTGTAGGCCCAGTCGCGGGTCATCACGATGTTCTCTCGACCTTTGAGCGGGCGCACGGGCAAACTTTCCCAGGTCTTTCGGCCCATGATGATTGGGCACCCAAGCGTCGCTTTCTTGAAGAATGCGAGGTCACTTTTCAGGCGCCAGGGCAGATCACCTCCAGAACCAATCACATTGTTGCTGGCCCTGGCGGCAATCAGGCAAAGTTTTACATGTGCCGACATAGTGACCGGTTCCAATCTACTTGCATCCAATTTCGCGCGCGGCCCTTGTGACCAGAAGCGTCTGCGTGAATACATGCAGAGCCGAGTTTGTATGGTGAATGCAACCTTCTTTCATCAGTTTTCACAAGCCCAAAGACAGTTCCGTGGGGGATAATCAGAATGAAATCGATTGTAGCGATTCTGACCAATGGAAACCCGGAACAAATCGGACTGGCAATTCCTGCTCTTCTGTTGTCGTTCTTGGCAATTTGGCTGCTCAGAGGGCGCGGATGGGCGCTCATTTATGTCGCACTCATTCCCTTTTTGAACTGGTCGTTCGGGATCATCCCGGAGTTTCAGATTCTTGCCCCGACAGGCACCGGACTGACCGCTCAAGGCGTGTCTCTCCATCCGATGACAATGGTAACTGGAATGGTGTTCGTGGTCCGCGATTTCGTGCAACGCGAAATGGGCCACCGGGTGTTGCTTGTGATGGCCATGGCGATCGCCTGGTCGTTTTACTATGCGTGGCCCGTGATTGCGCTGGCCAGCGGCATCGCATTTGCCATTTCCGAGGGGGTGGATTGGCTGATGTTCACCTTCACCAAATATCGGCTATCGACCCGGATTCTGCTCTCCAGCGCGCTGGCAGCGCCGGTCGATACGACTGTGTTTCTGTATGGCGCTGATCTCGCCAAGCAGATGGAACTTGGCATGGACCCCGGAAACTCGCTGCATGTGTGGAACTGGATCGTGTTCGTGATCGGCAAGATGGTCGGCGCGGTTATCGTTTCGGCAGTCATTCGGCGGCGGGAAAACCTCGGTCTCGTGGATCCGGCGGCCGCCTGACTGCACTATCCGGGAATACCCATATTGCTGATGTCATAGAAACATGCATATTTGCGCAAATATGCAAATAAGGAGTCGATCATGGCGGACGGCAAGAAGGACTATGGCGTGATAACGGGTGCGATCAGCGAGGGAATATCCGGGCTTCGCGGCACCGGGGCCAAGGAGACGCTGACGCAGTTCAACGCGATGGCGAAGGCCGCTCTCGCGGATGGGGCGCTCGACACGAAGACCAAGGAACTGATCGCGCTCGCCATCGGCGTTGCCAAGCAGTGCGATGGATGTATCGGCTTTCACACCAAGGCGCTCAAGAGGCTGGGCGCGACGGATGAGGAAGTGGCCGAGACGCTCGGCATGACCGTTTACATGGGCGGTGGCCCAAGCCTGATGTATGCGGGCGACGCCTGGACGGCTTGGCAGAGCCTCAATGATTCCTAGACGGCCACCGGCGCCTTGATGTGAGCGTGCGGTTCGTAGCCTTCGACCGTGAAGTCTGAATACTCCCAGCCGAACAGGTCGGTCTTGTCGGGATTCAGGATCATGCGGGGCAGGGCACGCGGCTCACGGGTCAGCTGGAGCCGGGTCTGCTCCATATGGTTCAAGTAGAGGTGCGCATCGCCGAATGTGTGGACGAACTCGCCGGCTTCCAGCCCGGTCGCGCGCGCCATCATCAGGGTGAGTAGCGCATAGGATGCGATGTTGAACGGTACGCCGAGGAAGACATCGGCCGAACGCTGGTAGAGCTGGCAGTTTAGCTTGCCGTCCATGACATTGAACTGGAACAGGCAGTGACAAGGGGGCAGGGCCATGTCGTTCACATCGGCCGGGTTCCAGGCGGACACAATCAAGCGGCGGGAATTGGGATTGGTGCGGATTTCGTCCAGAACCCACTGGATCTGGTCAATCACCCGGCCGTCCGGCGCGGCCCAACTGCGCCACTGCTTGCCATAGACGGGGCCAAGGTCGCCATTCTCATCGGCCCACTCATCCCAGATCGAAACGCCGTTCTCCTTCAGATACGCGATGTTCGTATCGCCTTTCAGGAACCAGAGCAGTTCGATGATGATTGAGCGCAAATGCAGTTTCTTGGTGGTCACCATTGGAAAGCCGTCGGCAAGGTCGAACCGCATCTGACGGCCAAACACAGCGCGCGTGCCCGTGCCGGTCCGATCTCCGCGTTCATGGCCATTGTCCAAAATGTCCTGCAGGAGGTTGAGATATTGCTGCATGTCGGCCTCGGTCGGGAATCGATTTTCAGAGTTCAGGATACCACGGAAACAGGCTGTGGAGGCAAGGCCCGACAGCGGGTTTTAACCAGATGGTCCAGGCCCAATCAGGGTAAATGCTGTCTTTCCCCACTGCACAAATTTTGAGGCCATATCTGAAGACGCAGGAAATCAGTCTGAGCGAAACTCAGGATTCGCAGACAGGTGCTGACGATCGATGGGGCAAGTGATGGATATGTATCCTGCAAACAGGCAATCGCACTCACTCGCGCGCGATGATCGCGGCAATCTGACTGTGCTCACTGCGTTCATTCTGGCCTCCATGGTGGCGCTGGTTGGTTTGGCTGTCGATCTCGAGTTTATCTTCAGGCAACAGGCGCGCGTTCAATATGCGATGGACTCGGCGGTGCTGGCTGGGGCGTTGTCGCGCCAGGCGGGCGCGACAGATGAGGAAGTGACCGCAGACATTCGCGAATACATGAGCCCGCTGATTGCGAGCGCTGGCGGCGGTATGACATGTACACCCGTCACTGTGGTCTTCACCGATGACAGCGAAGACATTCTCGGGAAAATGAATTGCACCCAACCGACCTTCATTTCCAACATCATGGGAAATGACGACATGAGCTTCAACGTCGCTTCGACCTCGACCTTCTCGGTCGGAAAGATCGATGTCTCGTTTGTGTTCGACGTATCGGGCTCCATGAACAGCAACAATCGGCTAACCCTGTTGAAAGAGGCTGCGGTCATCGCGTTTGATGAATTGCTGCCAGATGATCAGGTGCGGGATGGCACGGTCAGGCTGGGCATTGTGACCTACAATAATGCGGTCAATGCGGGGGCTTATTTTGATGAGGTGACGCGCGCGGTCACCATTCCGGCCGACACTTCTAACAGCAATGGGTTGAGCAATTACAATTCCTACAATAGCGCGCGGATGTATGACGACGCGACCGGCAAGCGTTTCATGTACTACGAAAACGGCACGTGCACCGAAAGCGATCCGGATGAGTGTGATCAGCATGGTGACTATGACTGGGACGTTGCCCGATGGTTCTGGGAAGACTCGTCAGCCACCGACACGTGTGTGTACGAGCGGACAGGCACCTATGCTGATAGCGATGCAGCGCCGGGCAGCTTCGCCTGGATCGGGGCAGGCAATCCACGCTGGAACTTCTATGATAGCGATCGCGACAAGTATCGCGGCGAAAACGAGATCGAAAATGGCGGCGCAAATGGCTCTACCGGCGCACTCGATTTCTACTATGCGACGTGCCGCGCCACCGGGCCGGTCCCATTGACCGAAGACAAGGCAGCGCTGACCGCCCATGTGAACAGCATGACGGCGAATGGCGGCACCGCCGGACATCTGGGAGTGGCGTGGGGGTGGTACCTGCTGTCGCCGAACTGGCAGAATGTCTGGCCGGAGACGGCCAAGCCCTGGGACTATGACGAGGTCAATGTGACCAAGGCCGTGATCCTGATGACAGATGGCGATTTCAATACAAACCATCCCAGCGCCAGCAAGAACTCCTTCAGGCAGGCCATGGATTTATGCGACGCCATGAAGGCCGAGCCGTCCAAGGTCCAGATTTACACGGTCGGTTTTCAGGTGCCATCCTATGTGCAGACCACGTCTGATGGGCAAACCATTCTGGAATATTGCGCGACAAGCCCGTCTTATGCTTTTGATGCGTCGAGTGGGGACGAGTTGAAGGAAGTCTATCGCGAGATCGCCCAGTCGATTTCAGATCTGCGCATCAAGAGCTAGGTTTCGGGGACTGCCATTCCGTCATCTACGCGCACGGTTTGCGCCCGGTCCCCAAATGCTTCGAACAGGAAGGCTTCGGTGCCGGTCAGCCAAGCTTGCCCTCCCAGCGCTGCCAGCTCATCAAACAGTGCGGCGCGCCTGTCCGCATCAAGGTGGGCGGCTGCCTCGTCCAACAGCAGCAGGGGAGAGGGGCCATCGCCGCCAGCGCGGAGCGCCGCAGCCGATGCGAGGATCAAGCCGATGAGCAGGGCCTTCTGCTGGCCGGTCGAGGCGTCCTTGGCGGGCGCACCGGTTGGCCGGTGAATGACCGTGAGGTCTGAGCGATGCGGACCATCAATGGTGCGTCCGGCGGCGATATCGCGGCGACGGGTCGTTCGGAAGGTTTCGGTTAGCGCTTCGAAGATCGTCTTGAAGTCATCGCCGCGAATGGCGGCTTGTTCGGCCTTGCCTTCCAGTGCGAGGTCAGCCTTCGGGAAATAGCCTTCGGGTCTTGCATCAATCGCCACCTGCAGGGATTCCAGCACATGGGCGCGGTTGATGGCCATTTCTGCTCCGGACTCCGCCATGCGGGCCTCGATGGCATCGGCCCAGGCCGGATCCACATGACCGCGTTCCAGCAGGGCATTGCGTTCGCGCATCGCTTTCTCATAACGGCCCGCAGCGGTGCCATGGGTCGGCATATGTGCCATGACCTGACGGTCAAAGAAGCGCCGCCGGTCGGACGTGCTGCCACGAAACACACCGTCCATTGTGGGCGTGAGCCAGACGATGCGCACAAGATCTGCGAGGTCGGATGCGGTTGCTGGCGCGCCATCAATACGTACCGTACGTTTCGTACTGGGGCCGGTATCGACACCTACGCCGATCCGCTGATCGTTTGCGAGTGCGGCGGAAACAGTCCAACCGCCCAGCGCGTCTTTTCGTATCATTTCCGGCAGGGTGGCCGAACGCAGACCTCGGCCCGGCCCTAATTGGCTGACGGCTTCCAGCAAATTCGTCTTGCCTGCGCCATTCGACCCATAGAGACAGACATGCCGGCCATCGAGTGGCAGGCTGAGCGACTCGTAATTTCGAAAGTCAGTCAGGGTCAGGCGGGTCAGGGCGGTCATTCAGGCTGTATGGAGGGGCCAGAGGTCAGGTGTCGAGACCATGGCCGCCTTCGGGCCGGGTCTCTGCGATGCGTTCCATGCCGGCGATCATTGGGCGGCCCTTGGTGATGGCATCCTGTACGATTGGCATCGACAGGCTCGCCGAGTGGCTTTCCTGACTATCCCAGGCTTCGGTTATCCAGATGGCGTTCGCGTCGGTTGGATCGCTGGCCACGATATAGCTGAGGCAGCCGGGCATGCCCGAGACGCCATCGATAAGGATGCGCATCAGCGCGTCGCGGTTGCCATCCGTTGCCGTGAACTTTCCGATGAGGCCGTACATGCTTGTTTCCTTCCGGGTCTGGATACCACAGGCCGCCAAGCCGGTCGCTGCGGTTGCGCTGGCAAGAAGGGTCCGGCGATCCAGCGGCTCCACAGACAAACTACACCCGCAGCGGCATCAACACATAACGCGCGCTATCATCTGATGGGTCCAGCACGAGCGCAGGCGACGCAGGATCACTGAACATGAACTCGGCTTCGACAGCCTCGATCTGGCCGGCAATGTCGAGCAGGTATTTCGCGTTGAATCCGATTTCCATCGCTTCGGAGCCATACTCGGCTTCGAGTTCTTCATTGCCCACACCCGTTTCAGCGTGATTGACAGCCAGCACCAGCTTGCCATCAGACAGGGACATTTTTACCGAGCGTGAGCGCTCGGCCGACACGGTCGAAACGCGGTCGACAGCGGCTTCGAAGGCCTTGTTGTCGATGGTCAGCTTCCGGTCATTCCCTTTCGGGATGACGCGGCCATAATCCGGGAAGGAGCCGTCGATCAGTTTAGAAGTCAGGACGGCGCGACCTGCACGCACGACGATCTTCGTGTCGGAGACTTCGATTTCGATGTCGTCATCCACCCCGTCGACGAGGCGGCGCGCTTCCGCGACCGCCTTGCGGGGCACGATGATGCCTTCGAGATTTTCCGCGCCGGCGGGAGCCGGAAGTTCTGCCAGGGCAAGACGATGGCCGTCTGTGGCAACGGTGCGGAGCACGGCCGTACCGTCTTCGGTCTTGGCTCCGTGAAGATAAACGCCGTTCAGATAGTAGCGGGTTTCTTCAGTGGAGATCGCGAAGCGGGTCTTGTCGATCAAACGGGCGAATTCCTTGGCGCCAAGTGAGAATTTGGTCGGCGTGTCGTCAGAGCTCATGGTCTGGAAGTCGGATGCTGGCAGGGTCGGCAGTTCAAAGTGCGAGCGGCCTGCGGTGATCGCGAGGCGCTGGCCTTCGGGTTGGACTTCCAGTTCGACTTCGGAGCCCGCAGGCAGTTTGCGGACGACGTCAAACAGCGTACCGGCCGGGGCCGTGACCGCACCTTCGCGCGTGACGGTTGCATCCGCGCTGTCCACGGCCTCGATGTCGAGATCGGTCGCAGTGAGTTTCAGCTCGCCATTGCTTGCTTGAAGCAAGACATTGGAGAGGATCGGAATTGTGTTCCGGCGCTCCACCACATTCTGCACGTGAGAGAGTGCGTTCAGCAGGTCGCCGCGTTCAATCGTCAGTTTCATCGTCCGTTCCGTTCATCGGGGGGCCTTGGAAAAGGCCCGGAATTCTTCACCAGTCCTGCCGCTTCCGCCCGGAACCGGCGGTCCGGAATGGAATCGGCCCGCTCTGTGGGGAGAGCGGGCCGAGCACACTTACTCAAACAAAGGCAAAAGCCAAGCGCCGATCGTAGATTCGCCGCTCTCAGCTGGGTTTGCCTAATTCATGCCTGCCGCCTGTAGCTCCAGGATGGTCTCGTTCACGGCTTTGATGTGCGCGCCCAATTCATTGTTCTCGGGCAAGGCCTTGGACACTTTGCGGTGCGCGTACAGGATCGTGGTATGGTCACGCTTGCCGAAACTGTAGCCGATCTGCGGGAAGGATTTCCCGGTCAGTTCGCGGCAGAGATACATGGCAATCTGGCGTGGATACACCACGGCGCGTGCCTTGCTCGGGCTCTCCATGTCAGCCTTGGAAACCTCGAACACTTTCATGGCAGCCTTCTTGACCAGTTCGATGGAGGGCTGGCGGACATCGCCTTCGGTCCGGCGGATGATCTTGTGAACCATTTCCATTGTGGGCGTGCGGATGCCAAAGGCCGCTTCGGTGTAGAGGTTCCAGATCGCCCCCGTCATCTCGCGGGCCTGACCACGGATGCCGGCATTGAACTCGGCGATCATCTCGTCGGTGACCGCAAAGTTCGGGTGACCGGCCTCGATGTGGTCAGCGAGGTGGCGCATGATTTGGTGCCGCATGCCTGCATCCGGTGCGCCAACCTCAACAGTGGTCGCGCCTTTCAGCTCACTGATCATGCGCGGGCTGAACCCGGTGACATCGCCGGGGGCCTTGTCACCCGCCAGCACGACATGGCCGCCATTGGCCGTGACTTCGCGAATGTTCTGAAACAGTTCCGTCTCGGTGCCGGGCTTGCCGCTGATCCGGTGAAGATCGTCGATCATCAGGATCGTCGCCGCGCGCAGCCGCTTCTTGAGGGCGCTCGTATCCTTCACCTTCACGCCATCAGTGTAGGATGAGAGGAACTCCTCGGCCGTCAGATAGACAATGTGACAATCCTCGCCGCGCTGCTCTACAGCGGTCTTCAATGCGTGCAGGATGTGTGTCTTGCCAGTGCCTTGCAGGCCGTAGAACAAGGTTGTCAGCGTTCCGACCGGCAACCCGCCTGCAATGCGTTTGGCCATCTGGACAGCCAGCTCGTTCGCCTCACCCGTGACGAGCGTCTCAAAGCTCATAACAGGCGCGCCGGAGCCGGAACCGGCAGGTTTCGCCTGCTCGGGCGCGGCCTCGGCGATCTCCGCCTTGGCCCATGGGTCCTCGACAATGTCGAGCAGCTCAGCGGGCGCGGTGCGCCAGCAGACGAGCTTGATCGCTCGGCCTGCCGGGTCATGCTCGCGCCAGATGCGCTGGATCGCATGGCGGTGTGCGCCATACACGCGGTCAAAAGACAGCGGGTCGCGCGCCGCGATCACCATTTCGCCATTGAACTCAGCGACCAAGCGCAGGCCATCGATCCAACGATCATAGTCGGCGGTGTTGAGGATTGTCGCAAGATGGGCTTTGACAGTCAGCCAAATCTCCTTGCCCGGAGCATTCTTGCCTTTATTCATCTTCTTGAAGTCTACGCCAGTTTTTGAATCAAAGAGTTTGTTCCCGTCCATGCCGAGCCCCATTTTCTAGTTATAATTTCACCCTGACCAACTGGCACGCAGTTTCCCTTCCGAACCGAAATTCGGTCACACTCAATACTCCGTGTCGGGAGAACTTTTCTGTTGGTAAATTGAAATTACTCACTGGGGGTTTTGCTGACAAGTGCTACTTTTATGCGACAACAGGATTTGATGAGTTGACTCTTCGTACTGTACCTCAAACCGCAATCAAATCAGGTGCTTGAGCACTGATCTTTTTTTGTGAGTGAGTCGCTCCACACATTTGTTCGCACCTGTTCTGTCAACAGGGGGCGCGGGTATAAGGCTGTGGATATCTGCAGAAAATCGACGTGTTTCTCAGGATCGCTGACGAGTCCCTACATTACCGCAACCCGGACCCCGTCAGTCAGCCCAAATTCGCAATCCTACCATGAAACATCCAGTAGAAATGATGTTGAAACTCGAAAGGTCCAATTTGTTGTATTAGGAGATTGACATGAAAAAACCCGCCTGAACCATCAGGCGGGTTTCAAATTTCCAATCGGGAAAAGTCCGATCAGCCCATCGCTTTGACGCGAGCTGACAGACGCGAAACTTTCCGCGATGATGTATTCTTGTGCATGACGCCTTTGGTCACGGCGCGCATCAGTTCAGGCTGAGCAGAGCGCAGCGCTTCCTGGGCAGCAGACTTGTCGCCAGCTTCGATTGCTTCTTCGACCTTGCGAACAAAAGTACGCACGCGCGAGCGGCGGGCTTTGTTCACTTCGGTGCGGTTCGCAATCTTGCGGACCATTTTCTTGGCGGAACGGGTATTAGCCATATTAAACTCCTGTGGCCCAAAGGGCTCCCTTCGGGCTGAAGGCGGGGGAATACATAAACGGTGCGAAGGCGTCAACCGCGCAATTGAGGCTGGTTGCAGGAAATAGCAGGTGGGCCGGGGCTTTCAGCATCATTTGTCTTTGAAATGAGCGGAGCGTTTCTCGACATAGGCGGCCATGCCCTCTTTCTGATCATCCGTGGAGAACAGGGACTGAAACATGCGGCGTTCAAACTGGATGCCTTGCGAAAGCGGAGTCTCATAGGCCACTTTGATGGCTTCCTTGGTCAGCATGGCGGCCGCCAGAGGCATGGATGCGATCGTGCGGGCGAGTTCCCGCGCAGCATCCATAAGGTCGTCGGCAGGGACGACCCGGCTGACAAGGCCACAACGCTCGGCTTCCTCAGCCTCCATCATGCGACCAGTCAGGCAGAGTTCCATCGTCTTGGATTTACCTATCACGCGGGCCAGACGCTGTGTGCCGCCGGCGCCCGGCATGACGCCGAGGCGCACTTCCGGCTGTCCGAACCTGGCGGTATCCGCTGCCAATATGATGTCGCACATCAGGGCCAGTTCGCATCCCCCGCCAATGGCATAGCCGGAAACGGCGGCCACAATGGGTTTGCGGGCGCGAGCTGCGCGTTCCCAGTTCCGGCTGATGAAATCTTCATAATAGGACTCAGGATAGGTTTTTTCCTGAATTTCCTTGATATCTGCGCCACCCGAAAAGGCTTTCTTGCCGCCCGTCAGGATGATGCAGCCAATGTCCGGATCGGCTTCAAATCGATCCAGCGCATCTGTCAGCTCATTCATCATCTCTTCGCAGAGGGCGTTCAGGCTCTCGGCGCGATTGAGCGTGATCACGGCGAAGCCGGCTTCCAGGTCAATCTCGGTGAGAAGCGTTTTGTAAGACATTCATTAAATCCTGCTCGTCGCGGTGTGGCGCTGGCAATTTGATCTGCAGCAGCCTTTAACTTTCGGGACACTCTACATTCGGCTGCCCGGGGCCGGCAAAATCTGGAGGGCGATGCGCTTTTTCTGTTGCGGATCAATTCGCGAAGGCGGGCCTATACCGCGAACATGACGCATTTGTCATCCATTGCGAGTCATATGGCGGGAAAGGGCGACAATATATGCGATTGGTTGTTTTCAAGGCAGCACCCTATATCCCACCCATGACGGACGACACACAAACACCCCGTGACCCGGAGCGCAACCGCTTGTCGGGCCGGATTGCGCGCAGCGCACGGGTTGGTGCCAACCTGTCTGGCGCGGGTCTAACCTTCGCCACGCAAAGCTTGTTCGGGGGGGATCAGGGAGATGAAAAGATTGCCCGTGCGCTGGCCGCTGCGCTCGGTAAGTCCAAAGGTCCGCTGATGAAGGTGGCCCAGATGGTGTCGACCATTCCGGATTTCCTGCCGCCCGAATATGCCGCCGAACTCAGCCAGCTGCAGGCTGAAGCCCCTGCCATGGGATGGCCTTTCGTGAAACGCCGGATGCGCGCTGAACTGGGCGCCGACTGGCAGGAAAAGTTCGGCGCGTTCGAAAAGGAGGCCTCGCATGCCGCCTCGCTTGGCCAGGTCCATGGCGCGACCCTGCATGACGGGCGCCGGGTCGCCTGCAAGCTGCAGTATCCTGATATGGCCAGCGCGGTGGAATCCGATATTGGCCAGCTCAAGACCATGCTTGGCCTGTTCAAGCGGATGGATGGCTCTATCGACCCGAGCGCGATGGTGGTCGAAATCACCGACCGCCTCCGTGAAGAGCTCGATTATGCGCGCGAGGCCAAGCATATGGCGCTCTATGCGAACATGCTGGCCGATCGTGATTTCGTCACTGTGCCGGATCCTGTGCCCGAACTGTCCACCGACCGGTTGCTGACCATGAGCTGGGTATCCGGCAAGCGGCTGGATGCGTTTGAGGATGCCCCGCAGGAGGTGCGCAACCGGATTGCGGAAATGTTGTTCTGGACATGGTGGGGGCCGTTCAACTCCCATGCCGTGATCCATGGGGACCCGCACCTCGGCAATTACCAGGTGACCGGGGAGGGGACCGGGCTGAATCTGCTCGATTTCGGCTGCATCCGTATCTTCCCGCCGGAGTTCGTTAGCGGCGTGGTCGATCTCTATCGCGCGATCCTGGCGGACGATTTCGATGCGGCCTATGCCGCCTATGAGAAATGGGGCTTCAGCGGCTTGTCCCGCGAGCTGGTCGAAGTGCTGAATATCTGGGCGCGCTTTATATATGGACCACTGTTGGACGACCGCGTGCGTTCAGTCGCAGACGGTGTGACGCCCGGCGAGTATGGCCGCAAGGAAGCCTTTGCCGTTCGCAAGCTGCTCAAGGAAAAGGGCCCCGTTAAGATCCCACGCGAATTCGTCTTCATGGACCGGGCCGCTATCGGATTGGGCGCAGCCTACCTCCGCCTTGGAGCAGAATTGAATTTCTATCGCCTCTTCAATGAAAGCCTCGAAGGCTTCGATATTGAGAAGGTCGCCGCGCGGCAGGCTGAGGCCAAGGCTGCTGTTGGGCTCGACTGACCCAAAGGAAGTTTGTCTCGCCTCTGGCACTCTCAGGCAGGAGGCGCTAATCCGACTCCCATGAGCGACGATCTTACCAGAAACCAGACTTTCGACACGCCTGAAGGCTATTCCATCCTGCCATGGCATCGCGGCTTTGGCCGCCAGATTGGGCCCCTCTTCGAGAAGCGGGACGAGACCGGCCTGACGCGTGCCTTCAGGGTCGAGGAATACCATACCAACGGCATGATGAACGCGCATGGCGGCATGATGATGACCTTTGCCGACATGGCCTGGGGCGCTGCGGTCGA
Source organism: Hyphomonas sp. KY3 (assembly GCF_017309975.1). NCBI lineage: Bacteria > Pseudomonadati > Pseudomonadota > Alphaproteobacteria > Hyphomonadales > Hyphomonadaceae > Hyphomonas > Hyphomonas sp. KY3. Next base: position 3,012,139 of record NZ_CP022271.1, on the reverse strand, counting down.
AAAGGATGAAGACACGTGGTGGGTCACGGTCCGTCTGATGTGCGATTTCCTCTCCGGCGCGTCGATGGGCAGCTTCGTCGAGGGCAAGGCCGAAGTTGTCGGTCGTCAGGGCGACATCTTCACGGTCGAAGGCCGCATCTGGACGGGCGACAAATTGCTGATGCGGGGCACGGGCATCTTCAAGGTGATCGAGCGCCGCGACGGCCAGCAGAAGCCCTTCAAGCGTGCCAGCCAGGACGCCTGACCGCCTGGCCAATGGTTGACTCCGGCCGGGTGGCTGCGTATCCGGCGACGCAATGAACATCGCACTGCACCACCATCACCATCATTCGTGACGCGCCGACGAGGCGCGAACCGGTCCGGCTGCGCCTCCTGAAAGTGTTCATTCTTCCGAACCAGACCAGATGAGGCAGGCCGCGCCCGGTCCGCGCTGCGCCGACGTGTTGCCTTTCCAATCTGTGCGTCTCCGTCTATGCGGAGCGCGTCGGCAACCAGGACCTGAGACGATCATGAGCGACAAGGACACACCGCCCCTCACCGGCAAGGATATTGCCCGCAAGCCGCGCGGCTTTCCGGACAAGCGCGAGAGCCTGATCCATGCTCAGGCCGGGCTGGTCGAGACGATCACCGGCGTCTACCGCCAATGGGGCTTCGAGGCGTTGGAAACCAGCGCCTTTGAGTATGCCGACGCGCTTGGCAAGTTCTTGCCAGATGATGACCGACCGAATGCCGGCGTGTTTGCCATTCAGGATGATGACGAGCAGTGGATGTCGCTACGCTATGATTTGACCGCACCGCTGGCCCGGTTCGTGGCCGAGGCGGGTCAGTCGCTGGGCAAGCCGTTCCGTCGCTATGCCGCCGGTCCGGTCTGGCGGAATGAAAAGCCGGGTCCCGGCCGGTTCCGTGAATTCTGGCAGTGCGATGCCGACACGATTGGCGCGCCGGGCTATCATGCCGATGCCGAGATGATCGCCATGGGCGCCGAAGCGCTGCGCGCGGTTGGCATGGCACCGGGCGAGTTCGTGATCCGCGTGAACACGCGCCGCTTGCTCAATGGCGTGCTTGATGGAGTCGGCGCGACAAGCGCGGACACGCGCCTCGCGATCCTGCGCGCGCTGGATAAGCTGGACCGTCTTGGCGCCGAGGGCGTCGCGGACCTGCTCGGCGCAGGCCGTATGGATGAGAGCGGGGATTATACAAAAGGGGCGGGACTCGGCGCCTCAGAAGTAACCCGCGTACTCGCCTTCGCTCAGGCGGGGGCCGACACGCGCGCTGAAACGCTGGCCAATCTCGTCAAGGCGACGGGGGATACCGAAGAGGGCAAGGCTGGCCTCGTTGAACTCGAAGCCATCGCAAAAGCACTGGAAGCGCTCGGCGCGCCGGAAGGCGATGTCGTGATCGATCCATCCGTTGTGCGCGGCCTCGAATATTATACCGGTCCTGTCTATGAGGCGGAACTGCTCCGCGAGGTGACCGGCGAAGACGGCAAGACCTATCGCATCGGCTCCATCGGAGGCGGCGGTCGCTATGACGACCTGGTTGCGCGCTTTACCGGCGAAACAGTTCCGGCCACCGGTTTCTCTATTGGCATTTCCCGTCTCGCGGCGGCGATGCAGATCATGGGCGAGACCGAAAAGCTCGATGGGCCGGTCGTCGTGCTGAATTTCGACAAGGAAGACCCGACCAGCGCCTTGCAGCTCGCAACCGAACTGCGCCGGGCTGGTATCCGGGCCGAGGCCTATATGGGTGCATCCGGCATGCGGCCGCAGATGAAATATGCTGACCGCCGGTCATCGCCTGCTGTCGTCATGGTGGGAGAGGACGAGCTGGCCAAAGGCACGGTCACGATCAAGGACCTTGAAATGGGCGCGCTCAAGGCGAAAGCCATCAAGTCCAACGAAGAATACCGGGAAGCCCGTCCAGGTCAGTTCGAAGTGCCCCGCGCCGAAATGGTCGAAGCTATTCGCAAGATCACCGAGGCCCAGAAATGACGCACGAGACTCTCGCCGCTGCAGCACGCGGCGTTTTCGAGGCAACGGGCGCCGAACCGGTAGACCCGGCCTATATCCTGCCGTCTGATATCCCGCTGGAGCTCTCCGGCGAAGCGGTGCGGGCACGTCTCTGTGTGTTCTCCGATCATCGCGGCAATGAAATGGTCATGCGGCCAGACCTCACCCTGCCGGTGGCGGGGCAGGAGGCGGACAGGCGCGCTGCGGGTGGCGACGGAGCCAAGGCCTACACTTATGCCGCGCGGGCCTTCCGACTGCCGGCCTCTGCTGGCGACCCGATGGAATTCACCCAGGTCGGCTTTGAATGGTTCGGCAAGGAAAGCGGCGCAGATGCGGACGCTGAAGCTTTTGCGCTGGTACGCGAAGCCGTTGCCGCTTGCGATGTGTCGCCCACGGCGACTGAAATGGGCGACCTCTCGATTTTTCCAACCTTTGTGGACGCGCTTGGTCTTGCGCGTATCACGACAGACCTTTTGAAGCGGGCCTTCCGCCAGGAGGGCGGGGTCAGCGAGCTGCTCGATGCTGCGCCTCAACCGCCGGCGTCAGACCTTCAGCCCGTTCTGGATGCAGGCGGCGCGAAGGCGGCGGAAGACGCATTTTTGAAAGTTCTGAGTGATCGCGGCATTCCGATGATCGGTACCCGCAGCGTTGCCGAAATCGTCGCGGGTCTGCGCGGAAAGGCGGCGGTGCATGCCGCAGGTGGTGTGCCGGAGGCGGCGCGGGCAGCGCTGTCTGACCTTGCCGGTGTGAACTGCCCTGCAGGGGAGGCGGCTGACGTGCTTGCCACCATCAGTGACAAACACGGGCTCGCGGCCATATCCTCCGTAATCGAACGGGTTGCCCGCCGAATGGAGGCGATCCTGTCTGCAGTGCCGGGCGTCGCCAGCGAGGCGCGCTTCCGGTCCGGCTTCGGTCGGCGGTTTACGTATTATGATGGCTTTGTCTTCGAATCGTTCGGTGAGAATTTGACCTCCCGCCAGCCGCTCGCCTCGGGCGGGCGCTATGATGGCCTGATCGAAGGCCTGTCCCGGTCCAGGGCCTCGGCGTCAGGTATTGGCGGCGTGGTCCGGCCAGATCGCATCCTGCGTGCAAAAGGAGAGGCGGCATGAGCGTTCTGTCACTTGCGATCCCCTCCAAGGGACGGTTGAAGGAGAAATCCGAGGAGTGGCTGAAAGCCCGTGGATTTGAAGTGCGCCAGATTGGTGGCGAGCGCGGCTACCAGGCGGAAATCTCGGGATTGGGCGAAGTCGATATGCGGCTTCTCTCCGCGCGCGAGATCGCACAGGGGCTGATCGATGGCAGTATCCATGCGGGCGTGACGGGTGAAGATTTGTTGCAGGACCTCGCGCCGACGGGGCCAGAGGATTTCCATGTGTTGGAACGACTCGGCTTTGGTGGTGCAGATGTGATCGTCGCCGTGCCGCAGGCCTGGATTGATGTGGACACGATGTCTGATCTGGAAGCTGCCGGGGCTGCATTCCGCAAGGCGCATCATCGCCGTCTCAGGGTAGCCACCAAATATATGCGGCTGACACGGCGCTTCTTCGCCGCCAAGTCCGTGGGTGAATATCGGCTCGTCGAAAGCGCGGGGGCAACCGAAGCAGCGCCGGCCACTGGCGCAGCGGACGTGATTGTCGACATCACTTCGACCGGCGCGACGCTCAAGGCGAACGGGCTCAAAATTGTTTCAGATGGAATAATATTGAAAAGCGAGGCCGTTCTGGCGGTGTCTGCAAATTCGTCATGGAGTCAGGCTGCTCTGAAGTCCCTGTCACTATTGGGCGGTGCAGCAAATGTTGAAGAATTGCTCATATTGAAAAATTTGAATTCACAATCTTGACACACGCAATAAAGCGCGGCCATATGACACGGCAAGTTTCTGGGAGGAAACGCTGCAAACGGTGGAAGGCGCGGAAGCTGGTGGAAGCTCTCCGCGCCTTTTTTCATTTCCGAAAAAATTCAGGTCCACCAGGACGGTCCGGAGCAACGGCTCAGGTGAGGTAGGGGGCGTTTTGGACATCACCCCGGTCCGTCTTGGCTTCCTGATTATCAATAAGGGATTATCGATAAACGTCAATCATAATTATCGTTTTTCGATTAAACTTTTTTCATGATGCGGATCAGTACAGCTTAATCGTCAGCTTGTAGCGGGCGTGCACCAGCCCGTGAGTTGACTTCGCCCATCGGCGCGGCCAAGCGTGGACCAAACAGGATTTTGCGCACGCAAGGAGTTATCATGAGCGATCCGCGCCAGCACATCATGCCGGTCTACAGGCCGCCAGAGCAGGTTTTCGAGAAGGGGGAGGGCGTCTGCCTCTTCACCGAGGACGGCACGCGATATCTCGATTTCATCGCCGGCATCGCCGTGAACGCGCTGGGCCACGCTCATCCCGCCATGGTCGAGGCCCTGCAGGAGCAGGCCGGCAAGCTGTGGCACACTTCCAACATGTTCCGCGTGCGCGGCGCCGAAGAACTGTCCGACAAGATCTGCCGCGATACATTCGCTGACCGCGTCTTCTTCACCAATTCCGGCACCGAAGCCGTCGAATGCGCCATCAAGTCCGCCCGCAAATACCACTGGGCGAATGGCAATGAAGCGCGCATCGACATCATTACGTTCACCGGTGCATTCCACGGTCGCTCGCTCGGCGCGATCAATGCCGGTGGCAATCCGAAATATCTCGAAGGCTTTGGTCCGAAATTGCCGGGCTTTGTGCACCTTGAATGGGGCGACCATGACGCTTTGAAGACGGCAGCGGCCCAGCCGACCACAGCTGCCATTTTCGTTGAGCCTGTCCAGGGTGAGGGTGGCGTACGTGCCATGCCCGACGCCTGTCTGATCGGGCTGCGTGAGCTTTGCGACGAGCACGGCATCCTGCTGATCTATGATGAAGTCCAGTGCGGCATGGGCCGGACAGGAAAACTGTTCGCTCACGAATGGGTTGAAGGCGCCGCGCCGGATATCCTGTGCTCGGCCAAGGGCATTGGCGGCGGTTTCCCTTTTGGCGCCTGCCTGACGACCGAAGCGGTCGGCGAACATATGCAGCCCGGCAGCCATGGATCGACCTATGGCGGCAACCCGCTCGCCATGGCGGTCGGCAATGTCGTCTGGGACATCATTTCCAGCGAAGACTTCCTGGCTGAAGTGCGCCGGGTCTCCGGCACACTGGCGCAGGGCCTGAAAAGCCTTGCTGACAGCCATCCGGACAAGGTCGAAGCGGTGACCGGCAAAGGGCTGCTCACCGGTCTCAAGATGAAGTCCGATCCGAAGAGCCTGCAAGGCGTCTGCCGTGACAAGAACCTCCTGGTCGGTGTGGCCGGGAACATGGTCCTGCGTCTCGCGCCGCCACTTGTCATCACGGATGATAATGTGCGTGAAGCCACCGGCATCATCGACGCTGCGCTGTCAGAATGGGAAGGCTGAAGCCAAAATATCTCCTGGCGGCCCTATTGGTGTCAGGGTGTACGCCCGATGCCCCTGTGACCGACCTGTCGCAGGAAACTCTGGCTGATGCAGCAGAGCTCTGTGAGCTCGTCCGTACCGACTATGCCTATTACCCGGACCGGCAGGAAAATTGGGAGGCCGCATGTGCAGGCTTCGCCGGCATGCTCGGCCCCGTCACGACTAAGCCGGAACAATTGCGCGCGCTCGAAACACTGGTCGATGCGCTTTACGATCCACATGCGACGTTCGGTACGCATTCCGGCATGTCGCCGCGTGTCGTGCCGTCAGGGTCCGACTATTGGCTCGAAGGTGACCGCGTCACGGCTGTGCGGCCGGGCAGCGCCGCGGCGCGAGCGGGTCTCGTAGTGGGTGACCAGATTGTCGCCATCAATGGTCGCCCACTGGCCGATGCGATAGTTACGCGCCTCCACCCCAAGAATGCTTCCTCTAGCGAGACCCAGAAGGCCTGGGCGCTGAACGCGGCGGCGGCGGGCTACCGCGATGAGCCCCGCTCGGTGACCATCTCGCGCATTTCCGAGTCTGAGACGCTGTCTCTTGATGGCTATGTCACTGACGCGCAGCAGGTGCCGCTGTCGTCCCGGATTCTGGACGGGAATGTCGCGTATATCCGCCTGCATGACTCGCTCGGGGATTCGCGGACGGTCGCCGCCTTCGATGCCGCGATGGACACGATGCGAGAGGCAAATTCATGGATCGTCGATCTGCGCGACACACCCGGCGGTGGCGACACGAACGTGGCAGAACCCATACTGGGCCGCTTCCTGTCGAAGGCGGCGGAATATCAACAAATCCGTCCGACGGACGCGCCGGAATGGGTGAAGACCGCAGAGCCCCATGGAGACTGGACGGCGAAAGGCCCGGTTGCTGTTCTGGTCGGTCGCTGGACAGGCAGCATGGGCGAAGGGCTGGCCATTGGCTTTGACGGCATCGAGCGGGGCGAGGTGTTTGGCAGCGACATGGCGCGCCTGGCTGGAGGCGTTGAAGATTACCGGCTCAGCCAGACCGGCTTCCCCATCCGCCTACCCGCTTACGACCTTGCCCATTTGAATGGTACGCCGCGCCATGAATGGTCTCCGCCCTATCAGGTTGTGGCCGATAATGGCGACGGACCTGACCTTGCGCTAGCAGCCGCACTCGACTGGTTCGGCAGGCTAGAGGATTGAGGCTGGCATGGCTGCGCGGCTGCGTTAGAATGAACATATGAGCAAAGTAAGAGTTGCCGGTGTCCAGATGCGGTCTGGGGTGGAGATCGCACCTAATATTGCTGCGGCTTCCGGCCTGATCCGCGATGCGGCGCGGCAGGGCGCGCAACTGGTGGCAACCCCGGAGATGACGAACCTGCTGGACATACGTCCCGGCAAGGCACGGCCAAAGATTGTTCCGGAGGCGGATGACCAGACGCTCGGGGCAATGCGCGGGCTGGCGGCTGAGCTTGGCATCTGGGTGCTGATCGGCTCGATCGCCGTGACTCTCGAAGGCGAGGACCGGCTGGCCAATCGGTCTGTCCTGATCGCGCCGGATGGCAGCGTCCGGGCCCGCTATGACAAGATCCACATGTTCGATGTCGAAGTGGGCGACGGGCAGAGCTATCGCGAAAGCCGCGCCTACCGGCCGGGCGAGCGCGCCGTGCTGGCGGAGACCGAGTTCGGCAAGCTGGGGATGACCATCTGCTATGATGTTCGCTTCCCGCATCTCTATCGCAAGCTTGCGCAGGCGGGCGCAGGCATCCTGACGATCCCGGCAGCGTTCACGCGCGTGACGGGCAAGGCGCACTGGCATGTCCTCGTCCGGGCGCGCGCCATCGAGACCGGCAGCTTCGTCATCGCCCCCGCGCAGGGCGGCAAGCATGAAGACGGCCGCGAGACCTTCGGCCACTCTCTGATCGTCTCCCCCTGGGGCGAGGTGTTGGCGGAGAAGGCGGATGATGAACCGGGTGTGATCCTTGCCGATCTGGATCTGGACGCTGTGGCGAAAGCGCGGCGCCGCATTCCCTCGCTCGGGAATGATCAGGACATTCGCTTCAAGGACTGACGATCAGCGTCCCAGACGCCGACGGAATTCCTCATAGCCGAAATCGGACAGGCTCTCGATGATGCCGTCTTCCCAGCGGACCGCCAGATTTGCCAGCGGCGTGCCGTTGAACGTGTTCGTCTTGACGAAGGAATAATGCATCTGGTCGGTGAAGATGATCGTGTCGCCAGGCTTCAGGGGCGCGTCAAAGGAGTATTCGCCGATCACGTCACCCGTCATGCAGGTCTTGCCGCCGAAACGATAGGTGTGTGCCTTCTGGCCGGGCTGGCCCGCGCCGATCACGTCCGGCCGGTAGGGCACTTCCAGCACGTCCGGCATATGGGTCGAGGCGGAGGCATCGAGAATCGCCAGATCCACCTCGTTCCAGTGCAGCGCCAGCACGGTCGCATACAGCTCGCCCGTGTTCACGACGAGGCCCGCGCCCGGCTCCAGCACGACTTCCACGCCAAAGCGCGTCTTGAACGCTTTGATGGCCGCGATCAGCGCGTCGACGTCATAGCCTTCCTTGTTCAGGAAATGGCCACCGCCGAAATTCACCGTGTTCACCTGCTCGATATACTGGCCGAAATTGTCGGCGACGAATTCGATCAGGCCGACCGAGCCCTCGTGCAGGCTCTCGCACAGGGCGTGGACATGGAAGATGTCGATGCCGGACCAGTCGACCTGGTCGAGCTTTGACGGCACTTCGCCAAACCGGCTGCCTGGTGCGCACGGATTGTAGAGGTCGCCGCCCACGGTTGCATTGGAATAGCCGGGATTGACGCGCAGGCCGATCTTGGCGCCGCCGTCACGGGCAATGTCGCCAAAGCGCTCCAGTTGTTCGAGGGAATTGAAATAGATGTGTTCGGCCACCTCGGTCAGGCGGCGCACTTCGGCTTCGGTATAGGCCGGGGAATAGACATGAACTTCCTTGCCGAAGCTTTCATGCCCCATAATGGCTTCCTGCTCGCCGCTGGCTGTGGTGCCGTCGAGATAATCGGTCATCAACGGGAAGGCCGCCGGCAGCGAGAAGGCCTTGGTCGCCAGCAAGATCTTGCACCCGACCGCCTCGCGCACGCGCTGGGCCGTTTCCAGATTTGCGCGCAGGCGCGCCGCGTCCAGCACGAAGACGGGCGTCGGGATATGATCGGGCAGGGCGGGTGGGGTCATGGTGTCTGGTCCTTGGGTGCCCGCTTATGCCTCATCAACGGGCCTTGAGCGAACATTATTAGCGGCGCGCACGTTCCGGCTTTTGCGGAGTGTGCAGCGCAGATAGGATGCGGGTCGAATGACGGTAACATCTTCCCTGTATATGCGAGTCGCCACGCTGGACGACATTCCGGCGATTGAGGCGCTGATGGCGGAGTCCATGGCGCGACTCCTGCCACACTTCCTTGATTCAAAACAGGTCGAGCGCTCCAGCGAGAGCATGGGTGTCGATACGCTGCTTGTCGCGGATGGCACCTATTTTCTCGTCTTCGAGGGCGACGCGCTGGCCGGATGCGGGGGCTGGTCGCGGCGGCGCACGCTTTATGGCGGCAACACGACCGCCGGCCGGGACGATTCCCCGGCGGACCCCAAGGCCGAGCCGGCCAAGATTCGCGCCATGTATACCCATCCGGATTTCGTCCGGCGCGGCATTGGCCGCATGTTGCTCGACGCCAGCGAAGCTGCCGCGCGGGCCGAAGGGTTCTCTGCCATGGAGATGGGCTCAACCGCGACCGGCGTGCCACTCTATGAGGCGTGCGGCTATCGGCTCGTCGAAGACCTCTCCAGGCCCAGCGAGGATGGCACCATCGTGCCGATCCTGCGCATGAGGAAAGAGCTGGCCTAGGTCTCCACCGCGAACAAGTCTTCCTGATCACCACCATCAACGTCGATGACATGCCAGGGCAGGCCGCGTTTGGCGACGTCTTCGAGGAAGGGCTTGGACGGGAATTGCTCGACATTGAATACGCCGTGGCCGGACCATTCCCCGCGGAAGAACATCGCCGCGCCTGAAACGGGCGGCACGCCGGTCGTATAGGAAACGGCCTGCGCGGAGACCTCTTCATTGGTCTTGGCATGGTCGGACACGTTGTAGATCATCTTTGCCTGTGGCTGGCCGTCCTTTGTGCCCCGCACGATCACGCCAATGCTGGTCTTGCCGGTATAGCCTTCGGCCAGGGATGACGGGACGGGCAGGAGGTCCTTCAGGAACTCCATCGGGATGATGTCCATGCCCTTGTGCTTGATCGGTTCGAGGCCGATCAGGCCGATCGATTTGAACACTTCGAGGTGCTTGATATAGGCTTCGCCAAAGGTCATCCAGAAACGGATCTGTTTCAGGCCCTTGATGTGCTTGACGAGGCTTTCCTCTTCCTCGTGATAGATCAGGTAGGAAGCTTTCGGGCCGACTTCCGGATAGTCGATCATCGTCTTGATCGACAGGGCAGGGATTTCCACCCACTCGCCGTCCTTCCAGTATTTGCCGTCCTGGGTCACTTCGCGGAGATTGATTTCCGGGTTGAAGTTCGTGGCGAAGGTCTTGCCATGATCGCCGGCATTGCAGTCGACAATGTCGATATACTCGATCTCGTCGAACAGGAATTCCTGCGCATAGGCGCAATAGATATTCGTCACGCCCGGATCGAAGCCGCAGCCGAGAATGGCCGTGATGCCCTTGTCCTTGAACTTGTCCTGATAGGCCCACTGCCAGGAATATTCGAACTTCGCGACATCGCGCGGCTCGTAGTTCGCCGTGTCCATATAATTGCAGCCCGTTTCCAGGCAGGCATCCATGATCGGCAGGTCCTGATAAGGCAGGGCCATGTTGATCAGCAGATCCGGCTTCACCTTGTTGATGAGCGCGACGACCTCCGCAACATTGTCGGCGTCGACCTGGCTGATCTCGATCGGTGTCTGGCACAGCTTGGCGACCTTCTCGCAGCTTTCCAGTCGGCGCGAGGCAAGGTGGATATGCTTGAACGTGTCGCGGTCCATGGCGCATTTCTGCGCGACGACGGATCCGGCGGCACCGGCACCGATGATGAGAACATTGTCCATGAGTGATGAAGCTCCCTGGCTGGATGGGCACTGATGTGCCCGTGACATAGGGCAATCACGTCATCTTCGCCAGTATCGATCTGCGGGGGAGTTTCGGAAAGGAATTGCCGCAACGCAGGTGAGCGTATGGGAGGAAACGAGGTGGGCAAAACCTCGCCCTGCGTTGCGGCAAAGGGGTATCAGGCAGCGCGCCGGGGCGTATCCAGGCGGGATATTTCTTCGCTCAACCATGTGTAGTGCTGCTCCACACGATTGATCATCGTGTCGGTAGTGTCCGGGCGGCAAGTCAGCTCGTTTCGCCAGGCTTCCAGAACCGTCATCTGGCTCTTCAGCCAGCAAAGCATAGCGGTATCATCAATTGGCAGACACATGGGGCGCTCCTGTTGATTTGCGACTCGTTCTCAACTTATGTATTTCATGCCTGTCGGATGTTTGCAAGTCATTCTCAATTAGAATTTATTCATCTTGTCCAAAAGCTGGTGCAATCGCCCGGCCTGACTGGAATAATTGTCTGAAACAGGCTATCTGCCCCGCTTTCCCGCCCGCCTCAGGAGTATCTCCGGATGACAAGCTCAACCGCCCCGCGCCATTTCATCGACCTCTGGCATCTGGAGTCCGCCGAACTGCGCGAGATCCTGGATATGGCTCATGTGATGAAGAAAGCACGTGCGGGTTGGCCAAAGGGACGGGTGGACACGGGGGCCCCGCTGGAAGGCCATACGCTGGCAATGGTCTTCGAGAAATCCTCAACCCGGACGCGCTTTTCCTTCGACATGGCGATGCGCCAGCTGGGCGGCTCGTCGATCACCGCGACATCAAATGACATGCAGCTGGGACGGGGTGAAACGGTGGAAGACACTGCGCGCGTCCTGTCGCGCTTCGTCGATGCGGTGATGATCCGCGCCAATGATCATTCCGATGTCGAGACCTTTGCCGAGCATGCCACCGTGCCGGTCATCAACGGCCTGACAGATCGTTCACATCCCTGCCAGATCATGGCGGACCTCCAGACACTGGAAGAGCATGGCTTCACACTTGAAGGTGCGCGGCTGGCCTGGGTTGGCGATGGCAACAACGTTTGCGCCAGCCTGATCCATGCCGCGCCGAAGTTTGGCTATTCTCTCGCCATTGGCACGCCTGCGCGCTTCGCGCCGGATGATGAGGATATTGAAATCGCCCGCGACCTGCAGGGCCGGATCGACCTCTATGAAACTGCGGAAGAAGCCGTGGCCGGCGCCGACGTCGTGATTGCCGACACATTTGTCTCCATGGGCGATGCAGACGCTGAACGCCGCCTTGAAATTCTTGAGCCATATGCGGTGACCGAAGAATTGATGGAGATGGCCGCTGGCGGTGCGAAATTCCTGCATTGTCTGCCAGCGCATCGGGGCGAAGAGGTCGACGCCGAAGTCATTGACGGGCCACAGAGCCTTGTCTTTGACGAGGCCGAGAACCGCATGCACGCCCAGAAGGCCATCCTGCGCTGGTGCCTCGATAAATAGGCGTCAGCGCTCCTGCACTTCCTCAAGACCCATGGCGACCGGAATGGCGAGCGCGCTCATAACGGCGAGCAAGCCGAGGACCGCTGCTTCTCCTGCCATGTGCGCAACGATGCTGAACCCGCCACCTAGAATGAGCAGCGTGCCGATGATCGTGTTGGAAAGGGCGGTATAGGCCGCACGGTTGTCCTGGCTCGCCATATCCACCAGATGCGTGGAACGACCAAGGCGCACGCCCTGATAGGCTATCATCAAAACGAACAGAACAAGCGGGAGTGCCCAGACATCCTGCAGTCGCCCCGCCGCATTCAGGCCGAGTGTCGTCAACAGGGCAAGCGTTGCTGCGGCCGCTGTCAGGATCAGCACTTTCCGGCTCGACCGGTCAGCAAGCCGGCCCCAGACATAGGAGCTGAGCAGGCCTGCGCCCGCAGATGCAATAACGAGCAAGCCGAGTCCCCCAAGCATTTGGTCAGCTTCTTTGTTCCTTGCGCCCATCGCGACCATGAAGGGCGGAGCAAGTGCAGTTGAGATCAACAGGCCACGGGCCAGGATGAAACGGCGCAACTGCTGGTCTTCAGCGAGCAGCTTGAAGTTGTCCCGGAAGGATTCGATGGGGTTGCCTCCGCCTTCGGTCGATCCCGGTTCTTCTTCCAATGTCATGAAAAGCGCTGCGCCCGTCATCCAGAGCCCACCCGCGAGCAACAGCCCGCCAATCACGAGGCTCATCCGGTCGACCCAACCGACGGCCAGGAGCGCGCCATAGATCAGGACCGCTGCAGCGCCGACCGTGCTGGCCGCGCCGGTTGCTGTTCCGCGTCGGGATTTGGAGACCGTCTTGCCCAGAACGTCCTTGTAGGTGACCGAGCAGACCGACCGCGCGAGCGCGAGAACCGCCAGCGCGCCAAGGATGGCGTAACCCGCCGCCTTACCCTCCAGGAAAAACGCTGCGAGCCCCATACTGGCCGCTGACAATCCCTGGACTGCCGAGCCGACTGACCAGGCCCACTTGCGCTGGGGCAGGCGGCGCAGCGCGGCGGCCGTGAACAATTGCGGCAACAGCGCTCCCGCCTCGCGTATGGGGACAAGCAGGCCGATCATCCAGCCCGGTGCGCCCAGCGTGGTCATCAACCAGCTCAATACAAGCTTGGGGTCGATCAGCCCATCCGAGATCTTGCTGGTCGACAGGCTGGCAACATGGGTGAAGAAATTGCCGGCCTCTTCGCGACAGGCGCTGTCGGGAATGTCTCTGCACACCCGGCCATCATCGCCTGAGGTGAGCATTTCGAACACTTGCTGCTGGGTGGTTTCAGACATGACGGCCAAACTAGCGCTCACGACGAGTACGGCAATCTTCACGTTAGGGTGTGCTGCTGCAAAACCGCTGGAAGCGCCGCCGGATCGCGCTAAACGTAGATGAATGGCCGATAGTGATTATACCCCGACGAAATTTTCTGACCCGAACGTGACGGCGAAGGGCGAGACCCGCGCCAGCGTCGGATGGACGGGCTTGAAGACGCTCTGGTTGAACACCGGAACGCTGTGCAACATTGAATGCACCAATTGCTACATTCAAAGTTCACCCCGCAATGACCGACTGGTTTATCTCAGCCGATCTGATGTGCGGCAGTTCCTCGACGAGATCGACCAGCCCATCGAGATCGGCATTACGGGCGGCGAGCCCTTCATGTGCCCGGATATTCTCCACATCATGGAAGACGTTTTGTCGGATGGGCATAGCCTGCTCCTGCTGACCAATGCCATGCGCCCGATGATGCGGCCGCGCATCCAGCAGGGTCTAGACCGGCTGGCGGCGCACTATGGCGAACGGATGGTGCTGCGTGTCTCGCTGGATTCCCATGATCCGGCCATTCATGACGCTGAACGCGGAGAAGGGGCCTTCGAAGAGGCCTGCAAGGGCCTGAAATGGTTGGGAGAACGCGCCGTACAGGTGGCCATTGCCGGACGTCAGGCCCTCAATGAGGATGATGCCGAGGCCCGCGCAGCTTATGGCGCGCTTGCTGGCGCACTGGGTCTGTCGATAGATCCCACCAATACAAAGCAACTCGTCCTGTTCCCTGAAATGATCGCCCGGGACGACCCACCAGAAATCACTACGGATTGCTGGGGCATTCTGAACAAGTCCCCTGACGACATCATGTGCGCCAACCAGCGCATGGTGATCCGCCGCAAGGGTGCCGGCAGGGCGACCGTGACAGCCTGCACGCTATTGGTGGACGATCCGACCTTCGAACTGGGCGCCACACTTGCCGAGGCGACAGCCAATCCGGTCAAGCTGAACCATCCCTGGTGCGCCAGCTTCTGCGTGCTCGGCGGAGGTAGCTGCTCGGCCTGATCCCCCGTCTAACAGGTGGCCCTCTTGCGATAGGCGCATGCCGCTGCCACATGGGGGCACCTAATCGAGGTATTCTCCCATGACCGACGCTGCTTACGCCGTCACCGACTTTGTCACGAATTTCCAGATCGTGGACCGTCCCATTCGCGGGCGTGCCGTTCGTATGGGCGAGGGCAGCCTGTCGGGCATCCTGCAACGGCATGACTATCCGAAGAATTTGGCGCGCATCCTTGGCGAAGCCGTGACGCTTGCGACGCTGGTAGGCGCGTCGCTGAAATTCGAGGGGCGTCTGCTGGTTCAGGCCGAAGGTGATGGTCCCGTGTCGATGCTGGTCGGTGAGTACCGCTCTGATGGCGGTGTGCGCGGCTATGCCAAATTTGATGCCGAAGCCTGGGCGCAACTGGACAAGGTGAACAAGGGCGACGCTCCGCACATGCCTCAACTGTTCGGCCCGAGCGGGCGTCTGGCCCTGATCATCATCCAGGACAATCCGGCGATCCAGCCCTATCAGGGAATCGTGCCTCTTTCGAAAGGGACTCTGAGTGAATGCGCTGAGGACTATTTCGAGATGTCGGAACAGGTGCCGACGCGCCTCAAACTGTCGGTCGCCGAACTGGACCGGAAAGACGGGCATCCGGTTTGGGTGTCTGGCGGCATGATGGTGCAGAGGATTGCGGCAGATGATGCGCGCGGAGAGACCGAAGAGCCTTGGTGTGAAGCCGAGGCCCTGTTTGCCACGCTGACCGATGCCGAACTGGCCGATCCGGACCTTCCAATGGAAGAACTGCTCTATCGCCTGTTCCACGAACAGGGTGTGACGATGGAAACGCCACAAGCGCTGGATGACCGGTGCACCTGTAATCAGGAGCGCCTCGTTGAGACTCTGAAACAGATGCCGGACGAGTCCCTGCGTGAGATGACCGAAGAAGATGGTACGCTGGGTATCGACTGCCAGTTCTGCAATCGCCATTACGACGTCGCGATCGAGGATGTAACCGGCGATACCAACTAATGAGACTTTCGCCTCTCAACCTGTAGGGCGGGGGGGAGGCGAGAGGCTCCACAGTTTCATGATTGCGCGGGCGCGCGGGCGCTGGCACAGGTGACAGCCATGAATTTCAAATGGCTCCCCAATGCGTTGACCATCGCCCGCTGTGTGTTTGCCGGGTTTGTGCTGGTCGGTTTCTGGCAGGCTATGCGCCTCAGCCCGTTGCCGAATGGACTTGATGCCGACGCCGTGTCCCGGCAGATCACGCTGCAACAGCTCTGGTTCCAGTTTGCCTTCCTTGCTTTCCTGGCCGGGGCAATCACGGATTTCCTGGATGGCTGGCTTGCCCGCAAGCTGGACGCGCACAGTCGGTTCGGGGTCTGGCTGGACCCCATCGCCGACAAGTTGCTGATCGCGGCGGCCCTGCTGGGTCTGGGGCTGAAATTCCAGACCTGGCTAATCTATGTGCCGGCGGCCATGATTATTGCACGCGATGTGTTTATGACCTGGTTCCGCGCCACGCCGCGCGGACGCTCTGCCATCGTGCCCTCTAATCTGGCGAAGTGGAAAACAGGGTTTGAGATGGCGGCGATCATCGGCCTTATGTTGCCGCTGGCTGTCTTGCGCCCGGATGCCGGGGGCGAAGTCTCCACGGGAACGTCAGTCTTGGCGATTGTGGCCACGGTCGCCGTTGTCGGACTGCTCTGGACGGCGGCGGTTCTGTCCTGGTGGACGGCCGGACAATATATGAGAGCAGCCGGCCGGGTGAAATAGAACGCTGGCCCCAAGGGGCAGAGCCAGCGTTCCGCATTTCAATTCGCGAGCGCAAGGATGAGGGGCAACCTTGGCGCCCGGAAGGGCCGTTCATGCGATGGGGCGTGTCTGCTTTCGTGTCCCACCACGCATTTACAATCATCCGCGATGGCAAAAGTTCCGTTAAAACTTGTGGCACCAATGGGGCAGCAAAATCACGAACTTTCCGGCGAATGGCCCGCATTGAGACTTAATGACGGCAGACAAGGAGTGGATGAGATCACGCACCACTCCCACGACCCGTCTGGTCATTGTCGCGCTGGCGGCGCTGATGTTCCTGTGCCTGCCAGCCTTCCTCGCAATGGCGGGTGCCTGAACTCAGCGTTTTAAGCCGGTCCAATACGGGCTGAGGGGTGCTTTCCCGTAGAATTCTACCAGTCTCTGGCGCGTCCCGTTGGTTGTTCCGTCAGGCAAGTCATCCGGCGAGCACCATCGCGTTTCGGCAATCTCGGCGACTGCCGTTGCCTTGCCTTGCGTCCATATTCCCGAAGGAATGTGATAGAGCAGGACATGGTCATTCGGGAAAGATGCGTGATTGGAGAACATCCCGACCAGGCTCGGGGTCCCGTTCAGCAGAATGCCGCCTTCTTCCTCCACTTCCCGGCGGAGCGACTCGATGCAGGGCTCGCCCCGCTCCACACCGCCGCCGGGCATGTGCCAGCCTGCAATATACGTGTGACGTACCAGCAGGATCTTTCCGTCTGGATTCTCGACGAGGCCGCGCACGCCCAGAGTCATGGGACGGCGAAGGCGGGCATAGATGTGGAACAACCTGGTTCTGAGGGAAGGCATGCGGTGTCCTGACACTATGGGAGGAGCGCGTCCAATATGAAAAATTACGCAAAGAGAGGCCAAACTTCCTGCCGTTTGAGGCTCGCCAAGCCGTGCAACGCACGCTATTAGCGGTGCAAAGCATGGAAATGCTCAAGAAAACAACAGCGAGACGGCACCATGATCCATCCTTCTCTGATCGCCATTGCCTCCATAGTGGTCGTGTTCGGCATCCTGAATTTCATTGAATACAAGCGCCTCGACTAGAAGCGAGCCTGGCGAATGCCTGAATTAACCCTGATCGCCGCCCTGATCGGGGGGCTTGTTATTATGGCGTTTGCGGGGGATTTCCTGGTAAACGGCGCGGTTGCCGTTGCCCGACGCCTTGGCGTTTCTCCCCTGATTGCCGGTATCTTCATTGTCGGTTTCGGCACGTCGGCCCCTGAAATGGTCGTTTCGCTGAATGCGGCTCTGGAAGACCGGGCCGGTCTCGCGTTGGGCAATATTGTCGGCTCCAACATTGCCAACATCTTTCTCGTCCTGGGGATTCCGGCGCTGATCATGCCGTTCGTGGCCGGTGGTCACGGGCAGGGCCGCGCGCTGACGGCGATGCTCGTTGCCACAGCCGTCTGGATCCTGCTGACCGGAATGGGCCCCCTGACTGTATTAGGCGGTATTCTGTTCCTGGCCATTCTGATCGCTTATTGTGTTGTCACTTTCTACATGGCGCGCAAGGCCGTTGCGACGGGCGAAGATCCCGGCGTGGAACTGGAAGAGGCGCCAAAACTCAGCCTGCCGCGCTCTCTGGCCTATATCGTTCTCGGCATTGGTGGCCTCGTGCTGGGTGCGCACCTGATCATTGCCGGCGGCGTTGGAATCGCCGAGTTCTACCACGTGCCGCAGGAATGGATCGGCCTGACCTTGCTGGCGATCGGGACCTCCCTGCCGGAGATCGGCGCGGCCATTGCCGCCGCCCTGCGCCGCCATGGCGAGGTCGCTATCGGCAACGTACTAGGCTCCAATGTTTTCAACATCCTCGGGGCGGGCGGCATCATCTCGCTCTTCGGGCCGATTGAGATTGCACCGACTTTCACCCATTATGACCACTGGGTCATGGCCTTTGCCGCGCTGTTGATTGGTGGGTTCATCCTGACCCGCGCGCGGCTTGGTCGCCTGATGGGGATATTGATGCTGCTGATCTATGCGGTCTACATCTACGGACTGGTGAACGGGTTCGACATATTGGGCCTGTTCCTGACCCCTCCGGCATGAGGCCGGGCGCGGCGCTTGTCACCGGCGCGGGCGCGCGAGTGGGGCGGGCCATGGCCGAAGCGCTGGGCGCAGATGGCTGGCAGGTCATCGTCCATTACAATTCCTCCGCTGATGGCGCCGAAGAGACCGCCAAGGCCATTCGTGCGGCAGGTGGCGCGGCGATCACGCTTCAGGCCGACCTCTCGGATGAGACTGCAACTGGCGATCTGATCCTGCACGCCGCGGAGAAGCTCGGCCAGCCGGTGACATTGCTGGTCAATTCCGCCTCCGTTTTCGATGAAGACACGGTTTCCAGCCATACGCGCGAGAGCTGGGACACGCACATGAACGCAAATCTGCGCGCGCCGGTCCACCTGGCGCAGGCCTTTGCCGATGCGCTGCCGAAAGGGGAGAAGGGGCTGGTCGTGAACATGATTGACCAGCGGGTCTGGAAACTGACACCGAACTTCTTCACCTACACGCTTTCCAAGGCCGCGCTCTGGCAGGCAACGCAGACCTTGGCGCAAGCTCTCGCGCCGGATATTCGCGTCAATGGCATCGGGCCAGGGCCGACGCTGCGGTCTAAACACCAAAGCGAAGAAGAGTTCGCTGCCGAGAAAGCCGCGACTTTGACCCAGGAAGGCTCCAGCCCGGAAGAGATCATCAAGGCTTTGCGCTATTTCATTTCCGCCAACAGCGTGACCGGCCAGATGATCGCCAGTGATGGTGGCCAGCATCTGATGTGGCAGACTCCGGACACGCAAATCTGATGAATTTCTCTTCCGACACATCCGCGCCAGCCCATCCGAATGTGCTGAAGGCGCTCGCCGCCGCGAATACGGGACTGGAGGCGAGTTACGGGAATGACGCCGTCACGCAGCGTTTGCGTCCCATACTGGCGGATGTGTTCAGTACGGATGATTTCGACTATTGGCTGACCGCCTCCGGCACAGCGTCGAACGCCTTGGCACTGTCCTGCTTTTGTCCGCCTACCGGCGCTGTGCTTTGCCATGCCGGGGCGCATATCGCCGTGGACGAGCGCGGCGCGCCGGAATTTTTCTCTGGCGGTGGTAAGTTGCATTTGTTGCGGGGGCCAGATGGAAAGATCGGCGCGGCGCAACTGGACGAGGCACTGGCTCGCATCAATCATGATTTCGTGCATGAGACGCCGGCGCATGTCCTTTCACTGACGAATTTAACGGAGAACGGCACAGCTTACAGCGTCGCGGAAGTTTCAGACTATGCCGCAAAGGCGCATGCGACGGGTTTGGTGGTTCATCTGGACGGCGCGCGGCTGGGAAATGCGTTGGTCGCGACCGGGGCCAGTGCAGCCGAGATAAGCTGGAAGGCAGGCGTCGATGTGCTCACCTTCGGCTTGACCAAGACCGGCGCGATGGGCTGTGAGGTCATTCTGCTGTTCGGCGAGGCGCGGCAGAAGAAACGTGAACTCGAAGCGCGCGCCAAGCGCTCCGGCCACATGCCGCCCAAGATGCGTTATCTGGCTGCGCAGGCCGAAGCGATGCTGGCGGATCGGCTGTGGCTAGACCTTGCGACGCATGCGAACGAGATGGCGCGGCGCATGGCTGAGGGCTTGCGGCGGCAAGGCGTGGACTTGGCTTTCGAGCCACAAGGCAACGAAGTCTTCGCGCTGCTAAGCGAGGCGCAAGTCTCGGTACTCCACAATGCAGGTGCGGTGTTTTATCCCTGGATGGGCGGCAGCCAGCGGCTGGTCTGTTCCTGGGCCACAACGCCTGAGGAAGTTGATGCCTTCCTTGGTGTGCTGAAGGGCTGAAGGCGGACCTGTTCATAGCCCGCCTTCGCCAGATGGTAACTCAGATTGGGGTCAGTTGCCCCAAAGCTTTTGCCACCAGTTCTTTTTCTCTTTCGGCTCGACGCTGACATTGTTCAGGATCGCGTCGGAATAGCCGAGCGATGCCATTTTGGTCTTGATGGCATCGAAGTCGCGGCCGGTCAGCTTGGCGAGCTGATTTGCTTCGTCGTCCCAGCGCTCGACCAGATTTACGGCATAGTCGCCGGCTGCTTCACACTCACCATAGTCGCCGCGCCAAGGGTGACGCAGGACGTAGCGACCTTGGTAATTGGAGCGGTCGCCGGTAACCTGGAATTCCAGATCTTCCGGGAATGTCTCGGCGTCATAGCGCACATGAAGGCGAGTCACGAATGCATCGACCGGCTGGGGACCGAAGCCGGGGCGCATGTCATCATCGGTGTCTTCGTCCAGCCACATCACGCCGAGTTCGCGCAGTTCCGAGCGAGAGAGCGGCTCGGCCGCACACGGATCGCACCAGGACATGTCCCAGGCATATTCCATGAACACGGCCTTGCCGTTTTGCTTTTCGACCTGATGGGCGAACATGTCCTTATAGAAATCGGCAAACTCGTCCTTGATATAGATCGGCACATCCATGTCAGAGGGTAGTTTCACGGTGCGGTAGTTCTTGGTTTCCACACGGCCTTCGCGAGTCAGGGCGAAGACGAACAATTCCTGCTTGCCTTCAGCGTTCACTGTGCCGAGACGGATCGGCAACATGAAGTCCTCATCCTCATAGGCAACCTGAAGCGGACGCAGCATGGACGAGCCGTCATGGCGTTCGAGGTTTACCTTGGCGACGAAGAATTTCATTCCGCGCTTGAGGTAGGCACCTACGGTTTCTTCTGCGCCATCCGGAATCTTGTAGCCATTATTGTTCAACCAGGTGATCAGTCCATCGGACTCCTCTGCTGACAGGATCAAGATATCATATTCGCCAACCTCGTACTCGGCTTCAATGGTGACACCGAGCTCTTCGGCCTCTTCCATCATGCCGGCGGCGGTTGGCGCAGGCATCATTGCCATGTCTTCCATCATCTTCTGGCGACGCGCGATCTCGCAGGGGTTCTCGTCGTAATATTCGACAAGACGCGGGGCAGTGTAGGCGTCGATATGGTCGATCAAGGCCGGGTTGGCGACGTGGATCTGTTCTTCGGTCGGAATATCGACCACGGGCACGACCATCGCGAATTCGGAAACATCACCGCGAAAGTCGGACGCCATCGTGATGACAGTGCGTTTGCCGTCACGGGCGAGCACGACCTTGGAGGCGTCGTTGAAGAGGTCGGTATCCGCCTTGGCGACATAGAAGCCGCAAAAGGCCGAAGCCGGCGCTGCGAAGGCGAGGCCGAGCGCGGGCAACGCCAAGGCTGCGGCTAGCGATTTGAGTCTCATGGGTGTGTCTCCTTTGTCCCCTGAAGTGGCATGAGCGAATAGTTCAACTGTTTGGGCGAAGCGGCCGACCGTGGCTGGCTCCACTGGAAGCGGTGGGCGGGCAGAAACCGGTCCAGAACCGGTGTGGACCAGGCGAGGGCGGCCAGCGCCATCAGCGGGGCGCCGCGCACATTCGGGCCGATTGTGAACCAGGCGGCGAGGCCGGCGACCATCAGCGCGAAGAGAATGCGGCCAAGGCGGCTGTCTGGGGTGGAGCGCGGATCAGTGATCATGAAAAAGGCAAAGATCAGCAAAGCGCCGGAACTCATCTGGTGCATCGGGATCACCATCGGGTCGCCGAGCCAGGCCGCGCGGACAAACAGGATTGCGGCAAACCCGAGCAGGAAGCCGAGGGCGATATCGAGTCGTTTGGCGCTGGACAGGGTCAGTGCGGCCAGCGCCATCGCATAGCCGGCGACCAGGGGTGCCTGACCCCATTGACCGGGCGAGACCCACGCCTTGTTGCCGAGCAGAAGCATCATGATGACGATGCCGATGCAGCCGGGATTGAAAATGTGCTTGCCATCAATGCGCACGAGAAATTTCAGGGCAATGCCGACAAAGCCCGCCGCGAACCAGATCCACGGATCGGCCGCACGTAGTAGGAGTGTGATTCCAAGTGCTGTGATCAGGGCAGACTTCCATTCGAAGCGATACAGGAAGGGATTGCCGTCTCGGGCATTCGATAATGTGGTGCCGAGCAGTTGCGCGATCATGGCTCCGGTAAATGAGAGGCACAGGGTCGGCAGGGTGACGCCGAAATCGCTGGTCATCCAACTGAGCGTGAAAAGTCCGCCCAAGGCCGCGACCTGCCAATGGCGCGGATCGGCGTCCATCTGTCGGTAGAGGCGGAAGGGAAATCGAGCCACGGCGTCCATAGGATTCAGAACATACAGCAAATGCGATCACATTACGGCAGGGTCATGAAACCTTTTTGCCCGCGCAACTGGACGGATCGGGCGACGCACGGCAAACAGGGGCGATTGAATTCACGGGGAAGGGGTTTCGTGTCCATCATGTCCAGTCGTCTACACGCTGCAATGCTCGCAGCAGCTCTCGCCACGTCCACACTATCTGCTTGCTCGACCGCCTATTACGGCGCGATGGAGCAGTTCGGATACCAGAAGCGAGATTTGCTCGTGTCCAGGGTCAATGATGCAGCGGATGCCCAGGCGGATGCAAAGACGGAGTTTTCCAATGCGCTGGAAGCCTTCCGGTCGGTTGTGGCGTTTGATGCTGGCGAACTGGAAGCGTCTTACGACTCCCTGAATCGCGCCTATGAACGGTCCGAGGAGAAGGCGGATCGCGTGCGCGAACGCATCAAGGACATGAAACAAGTCTCCCGCGACCTGTTTGTGGAATGGCGCAAGGAACTGGAAGAATATTCCGATCCGGGCCTGCGCCGTGCCTCGGCCGAGCAATTGGAGGCGACACGCGACCGCTATGCCGTGCTGGTCGAAAAGATGGACCGGGCTGCCGCGTCGATGGATCCGGTGCTGGCCGTGTTCAAGGACCGGGTCCTGTTTCTCAAACACAATCTGAATGCGCGCGCGATCGCGGCGCTGGGCGATGAGACACGTAATATCGAGACCGATGTCGCGGCCCTGATTGCCGAGATGGAGCGTTCCATCGCCGATGCGGATGCCTTCATCCAGGAAATGCAGGCCGGTTCGGTCTAGCGCATTTTCAACGGGAAACTTGTTCAGACAATGGGGCCAGATGGCCCCATTGTTGTATCGTGCTTTGAATGCTGCACAAATGACGCCGGAAAAGGCGCTTTTTTTGGGAACCTAATTGTGGGGCGCGAGTTCTGTTCAGGTCTCTGGCAGGGGCAAGCTCACCGAAGTCTGCTCATTCCGGTCTCGGCCGGAATCTGGAATTGAGGGGACACATATTTCAATTCCAGGCCTCGAATGCGTTCGGGGTGAGCAGATACCGCCCCGCTCGGGTTCAAATCCTGACATGGCTGCAAGAAATGCCCGCGAAGGCGCAAAGCTGAGCGGGTCAGCTTTGGCTGTGCCCGGCATATCACCAATGACCGCGATATGGACCGCGCCGGACGACGTGATTTGCACCAGCATCTGCCGCGCATCCCTGCGAACATGGCGCACAAAGAAAGTCAGCACCACAATCTGCACCCATATCCAGAACCGATGGGTCTGGAGATGGGGCGGCAGATTTCGCAATGTGGCGAAGGCGTCAGTCATGTGCGCAGTGTAGGCACGGCCATGGGTGCGTCGGATAAGTTTCTGGTCAGATCAATGGCGACACAGGGGCCGGACTCGGCATGTGTGGGATAATTCCTCTGGGCAAGGTAGGATAAGGCGGGCTCCGGCAGGTTGCCGGGCAAGAGGGAGAAATAGCTGATGACTTATGTCGATTGTTTCATGGCGGCCGTGCCGGAGGCGAACAAGGCGGCCTACCTGGCGCAGGCGAAGATGATGGCCGGCCTGATGAAGGAATACGGCGCGCTGAGCGTCACCGAATGCTGGGGCGTGGATGTGCCGGAGGGCAAGAAGACATCCATGCATCTGGCGGTCATGCGCGAAGCGGACGAAGGGATCGTGTTTTCCTGGGTGACCTGGCCGTCAAAGACGGTGCGTGATGCGGCCTGGGCGAAGCTGGAGAGTGATGAACGGATGCAGGGCATGGAGATGCCGTTCGATGGTGCGCGCCTGATCTTTGGCGGGTTCGAGACGATGCTGGAGGCTTAGGCAGCGTCTCAGGGGCATTTCATATCTTTTCATGGGGTTTCATATGCGGGGGGCAGTGCGTGCACATTGCGTCTCGCTTCCCGGCCATTGATTCTCGGGCAGGAGACCAGCCCTTGCTTGCGCTGCGGGCCTCTTCTTCCTTCATTCGATCTTCGATCAAATGCTGCCGTATGGCGGCACCGGGAAGTAAGACCAGACGGCCTGTAAGCCGGGTTCTGTTCGCCGTGTTGCCACGGTCTGGCAGCCATTCCTCTGGGATGCCTGTTGCCAGGCACCTCACGCGACACACCCGGGGCACGGGCGTGAAACAGCCCATATGTGCCCCCTATTCGGTCTTGCTCCGGGCGGGGTTTACCGTGCCAGTCCTGTCGCCAGGCCTGCGGTGGGCTCTTACCCCACCCTTTCACCCTTACCTCTCCCGAAGGGGAGGCGGTTTGCTTTCTGTGGCACTTTCCCTCGGCTCACGCCGGGCGGCCGTTAGCCGTCGCCCTGTTTCCCTGGAGCCCGGACTTTCCTCCAGTACGCAGTTGCCCGCGCACCAGCGGCTGCCCGGCCGTCTGGTCTAGAGGGGGATATAGGCGGAAAACCTGCTCGGCGCCAGTCATGCTTCAGTCGCCCGAGAAGTCGGGGGTGCGCTTTTCGAGGAAGGCGCGGATTGCTTCGGCCTGGTCATTCGACTGGCTGGCGAGCAGGAATTGATCGCGGTCCATGTAACTGGTGGCAAAGGCAAGGGGCTGGGCGGCGGTGTCGATGGCCTGCTTGGTCATGCGCAGCGCGATCGGGGGCAGGGCCGCATAGTCGCGGGCGAGACGGGTGGCAGCTGTGAGCGTCTTGCCGGACGCGGCAATCTCGTCGACGAGGCCCCAGTCCAGCGCCGTCTGGGCGTTCAGTTTCCGGCCCAGCATGATGAGTTGCTTGGCGCGCGATGGCCCCATCAGGGCGACGAGCCGGGGGACCGAGCGCCAGCTCATATTCATGCCGAGCGGGACTTCCGGCAGGCGAAATTCCGCCGTGTCCGAACAGACCCGGTGGTCACAGGATGCGACGAGCGCCAGACCGCCGCCTATGCAGAAGCCTTCAATGGCGGCGATGGTGACCTGTTCAAGATCGGCCCAGGCCTGGCACATGTCCGGGCCGAGCCGGACGGCGCTGCGTTGCTGCAGCAGGGTCATCTCGTCACGGCCCTTGCGGTCGGGATCCTTCAGGTCTGCCCCGGCGGAGAAGACAGATGTGCCGGTCAGGACAATAATGGAACTGGAATCATCGTCTGCCAGTGCCCGCGCCACATCCCGCAGTTCGGTCATGCCCCGGATGGAGAGCGCATTCAGCCCGTCGCCGCGATCATACGTGACGGTGACGAGGCGGCCTGCGCGTTCCAGCGAAACGAAGTCGCCAAAGCGCTCTGTCGTGGTTGTGTCCGGCATAAACCCTCCCGTCCGGCTGGCCGCCTTTCCGGCGTGCTCCCTGTCAGCGTCACGATCAGGGTGCAGGCGGTGGGAAGTCAACTGCGAACCGGACGTCAAGCTGGCTGGCCATCAAGTCCGAGAGGAGAGCGTCGCGCTCTTGGGGGGACAAGGCACTGAAGTTCAACGGACGTTCGGCCCGGCCCGAGACGATGAGATCGGCCAGCCCGTGCGCCATGGCCCAGGAGGCCATGACGTGTTTCATCGCGCCGGGATCATCGGGGGGATTGTTTCCGACGACGCTGCGTACGCCCGACATCAGTTTCTCATAGGCAGCGATGGAGGCCGCTCCGAGATCTGCCACGGTTCGGTCAGGCTTTTCCGAGCTGAACATCAGGCGAAACAGGGCCGGGTTCTCCAGCGCGAAATCGATATAGCCAAGCCCCACCGCAATCTGTTGTGAGCGCACATCGCGCTCGGCCGCGTCCTGACGGGCTTCCTGTGTGGCGACCAATCGCCGGAAGCCGGACGCCGCCAGCGCGGTGAGCAGGCCGCGGGCATCCCTGAAATGGTGGGCAGGGGCCCCGTGGCTGACGCCCGCGCGCTTGGCGACCGCGCGCAGGGAAAAGGATTCAATACCGTTTTCGGAAAGTTCCCTCTCGGCCGCGCGCAACAGTTCACTGGCGAGATCGCCATGATGGTAAGTTTTCCGGGAAGACTTTTCAGTTGAGGCCATCCGTCTTGATAGCACGTCTCTTGACACTGTCTAGATGCGCAGGCAAAGACAATGTAGACGGTGACTAGATGGAGGCTGGCGAAATGAGAAAATGGATTGTCAGGATCGTGTTGGGCGTTGCGGCCGTCATGATGGTCGGCGCGGTATCTTCCTACCTGTTCATCGATCGTGAGCTGACGAGAATGTATGGCGGCCTGACCGAAGTGGCCGATCCTGCATTGTCGAAAGAGGGTATGGACAGTTATGCCATCTTCCATGTGAACGTGCTTGCGCCGGAAGGAGATCGCTTTCTGCCGGACCAGATCGTGACGATCAGGGACGGGGAAATCCGATCCGTTGGCAATTCGACGACAATTCCCAGAGGCATCCCCTCGCTTGTCGGGCGCGACATGTATCTCGTGCCGGGTTTTACAGACTCGCACGTCCATCTCTGGGAAAGCGAGAATGATCTTCTGCTCTATGTGGCCAATGGTGTGACGCAGGTGCGGGACATGAACAGCCTGCCGGTCAATCTGCGCTGGAGGGACGAGATCGAGGGCAGCAGGATCGGACCGGACATTTTTGCGGTCGCGCCACAATTTGCGACCTTTGGACCGATGGAGGGCGCATTTGTCGGCTGGGTGCAGCACAAGACCATCGTGCGGACAGCAGAGCAGGTCGACAAGGCGGTCCAGGACTATGTCGCCAAAGGGTATGACGCGCTGAAAGCCAGCAGCTATCTGGATCGCGAAGGTTACATCGCCCTCAGCGCAGCGGCGGCCAAGCATGATATTCCGCTGGTCGGGCATTTGCCGGTGGCGACCGGTCTGGAGGATTTGTGGGCATCCCATCAGAGCGAAGTCGCCCATGTCGAAGAATTCGTCAAAGCGCTGGACCGCGAGTTTGGCGGTTATGGTGCCGACACAGCGGAAGACTTCCTGACCTTCGTCCGGGAACGGAGCGAGGATGTCGCGGATCAGATGATCGCGCACGACATTTCCGTGACCTCCACGCTGGAACTGATCGACAGTTTCCAGAGGCAGAAGTCGGACCTCCAAACGGAATTGGGCGCCGCAAAGCTGGTCTATGAAAATCCCGGCATCGCGGAAGGCACCGTGATCACGTCACGCGGTATGGGGTGGCTGCCGGATGTGAACATTTACCGCTGGCCAGACCAGTGGAATGATGATCGCAAGGCGCGCAGCCGCCTCTATTGGCAAACCTATGCCGAAGCCCAGCACATCCTGTTCGAGGCGTTCATGGCGCGCGGCGTGGCGATCATGACCGGGACAGACGCAAACGTGCACGTCCGGGTGCCGGGCTTTTCCCTTCATGAAGAAATGGCAGCTTTGCAGGCGGCTGGCATGAGCCCGGCGCAGATCCTTGCCTCGGCCACGTCAGTTCCCGGTGATTTCATGGGTACGTCCACGGGCCAGGTCCGTCCTGGCCAGAAGGCAAATCTCGTCTTGTTGCGGGAAAATCCGCTGGAGGATATTGGCGCGACGGACGCCATTGAAATGGTCATTATTGGCGGCAGTGTTTTCAACCGAAAAGACCTGGATCAAATGCTGGATACGGTGAAGGCCGCAAATGATGCGAGCCGGACCGTGCCGATACCGGTCGCTGAAGGCGGGTGATCGCCCGTCTGCCCGCCATCGCGCCACGTCAGGACTGGGCAAGGGAAGGCAGGCTGGGGTAGCGTGAGCCATGACCGAGATCACGACTTACGAGACCTTGCAGGCGGCGCTCAATGCACTCGCCCCGGAATTGGCCGACCGGGCGGCCGAGATGGACGACGCGCGGCGGCTGCCTGCCGACCTTGCCGGGAAGATGGCGGCGGCGGGCGCGTTCCGCATGATGACGCCAAAGACCTATGGCGGGCTGGAGTTGACGGCGCGAGAATTCATCGAGGGCGTTGAACAGATCGCGCGTGCCAATGCCAGCGCCGGGTGGTGCTGCATGATTGCCTGCACGACCTCCATGAACGCCGCCTATATGGCGCCGGACATGGCGACGGAAATCTATGCTGACCCGTTGACGATCACAGGCGGCGTGTTTGCGCCGATGGGCCGGGCTGACGTGGAAGGCGATGGCTATCGTGTCAGCGGGCGCTGGCAATGGGGCTCCGGCTCAGCCAATTGCAGCTGGCTGGCGGGTGGCTGCATGGTGTTCGAGGATGGCGAGCTGAAACGCCTGCCATCCGGCGCGCCAGATCAACGCATGATGGTGTTCCCGGCCAGCGAGGCGACCCTGCACGACACATGGCATGTGATGGGCCTGAAAGGGACTGGTAGCGGCGATCTGTCGGTGGATAATATCTTCGTGCCGGTGGCGCGGTCTGTTTCTCTGATTACGGATGTTCCCCGCGAAACGGGGCCGCTCTATACGTTTCCGGCCTTTGGCCTGTTGTCGTTGGGCGTATCGGCCGTGGCGATGGGCAATGCGCGGGCGAGCCTCGATGCTTTCAAGGATCTCGCCAGCGCCAAGAAGAGCCAGGGCAGCAGGAAAACGCTGGCCGAGCGCCAGACCATTCAGGCGAGCTTTGCCGAGGCCGAGGCCCAGTGGCGCGCAGCCCGCGCCTATATGATGGCGGAGTTGGACGAGACCTGGGCCGTCGCGCGTGGCGTGAAGCCGGGTGAAGGCATTCCGGTCGAGCGCCGCGCAGCCTTGCGCATGGCGTGTACGCACATGACGCGGACCGGCGCAGACATCTGCCGTACCCTGTATGACCTTGGCGGCGGCGCGTCCCTGTTCGAATCCTCTGATCTGCAGCGCCGCTTTCGCGACGCGCACGCGATGACGCAGCATATCGTGACCGCCCCCGCGACATGGGAACTGACCGGGCGATTGCTGCTGGACCTGCCGACGGATGGGGGCATGGTCTGACGGGTCAACTGTTTCCAAAAATCAGAGGCTCTGCTGCTGTGCGGATCAGTGCGACCAGATCGGTGTCCATGAATTTGTAGTCGTCCGGAATGTCGAGCACGTGCAGGCGTTTGAACCGGATATCCTGACGGAAATCGGCCTTGAGGCGTGCGGCATGCTTTTCCTCCATCACGAGGATAAGGTCAGCCCAACGAATGTCTTCCAGCGAGACCTGCCGCCGTGCGCTGCGGGCGGTGCCGGCAGAGCGTGTCGCAATGCCGTCGGCTTTGGCGAAGATCGCCTCGCCAGTGGGGCTGCGCCACTGGTTTTTCGAGCAGACGAACAACACGTTTACGGGGGCGGCCTCGGCCATCAGTTTCTCCCATTCGCGGCGGGGCCACAGCTTTCCGAGCTGTTGCGCGCGGCGAAGTTTCACGCTTCGCCCATAAAGGTGTTTCCATTGCTTCTCAACGCCATAGCGGTCGATCCGCTGGCTGCGGGAAAGGTATGTGTCCGGGCGCTGGCGATTGATGCGCCGACGCGCCCCACGATCCTGTGGGTGTGTCATGGTGGTGATCCTCATACTGTGCGGGTCAGCAGCCGCGGCAATACGAGGAATGCGGGGGTCATAGCGTAATGTGTCCCTGTCCGGCAAGGGGCCGGAAAGGACCAGATAGGGAAAAGGTGGGACGGGGACGCGAATTGCTCCATATGGAAGGTCTCACCAATGGAGGCTGTATGCTGAAGTGGATCAAGAAGCTGCCTGTGCCCCAGCCGGTCCGCCACTGGGTGATCTCGCCGCTCTGGTGCGCCATTGTCCGCCTGTCGAAGCCGGAAGTGCGGATCGTGACCGGTGGGATCAGCTTCTATGCCTTGTTCTCCATCTTTCCGATTGTCTATCTGACCCTGACCTTGCTGTTTGCGCTGCTACCGGCAGATCTCAGCCGCCAACTGGGCGATACGGTCGATCAGGTGTTGGTCTCAGCCGTGGCCCCGCTCAGCAAGGCCGACCTTGATGTGATCCATGAGTCCACGCCGCAGGGCGTTACCTTTCGCGCGCTATTGGCGGTGATTGTGGTGTTCTACACCGCAAGCTCAGGCGCGAAGGCTGCGATTACCGGCATCCGCATGGTGGCAGGCAGTGAACGCCGCACACGGATTATCCGCTTTCAGGGCGTATCGATCCTGATGACGGCGCTGCTTATCCTGTCGGTCTGGATCCTGGGCGCGCTGCAACTGATCCTGTCGCTGATCACCGAGCGGGAAGGCTATATTGCGTTCGAACTGGCGCAGACCGTATCGGACATTGCCTCCACCCTGTGGCTGGGGAAGGGGATCGCCTGTTTTGCGGTGTTCTATCTGATTATTGCCCTGTCCCTGCACGGGCGGGTGAAGGGGCACCGGGCCAAGGCAATGGGGGCTGCGGCTGGCGCACTGGCCTGGCTGGTCGCGACCTGGGGCTATCACCTCTACCTCAAATTCAGTGCGCTCGACACATTCTATGGTGCGCTGGCTTCGGTGATCCTTGGCTTCATCTGGTTGTCAGTGTCGGTTTCGGCGCTTCTGTTTGGCGCAGCGCTGGCGGTCGAATGGGCCGCACGTATGCAGCGGGAAGAGGTGATTGCGGAAGATGAGGATGAAGAGATCGAAGCGGTTGAGGCTCAGGCCGTAAACAGCGCGTGAATGACGCCGATACGGCGCAGCGTGTTGAGGTCGGCTTGCCCGGTGACATGCTCTGGCAGCCAGCGGCGCTGGAAGGCGGTGATCACCTTCTCGCAGGTCTCGCCATAGATGTCGGTCACGTCGAAGCCATAGCCGATTTCTGACAGCATGGTCTGGAGACGCCAGACGCTGGAGCCGGAGGTGCCGCGTTCGAGCCCTTTGCCGATGATCTCTTTCGTCGTGCCGTCGAATTCCGGCCACAGGCTGATGCCGGCGCGGGCGAGCCGTTCCCACGGGAAATGCTCTCCGGGGTCCTGCTTGCGCAGGGGCGCGATGTCGGAATGACCGAGGATGCGCGTGGCTGAAATATCGTGGCGACCGAGAATGTCGTGGACGAGATCCAGCAGGGCATGGATTTGCGGGCGCGGATAGGGTGGCAGGCCGCCATCGGGCAAGGGGAAGTCATGCCCGCCATTGACGATCTCGATGCCGATGGAGCGGGAGTTGATATCCTGCTGTCCCTTCCAGCTGGCGACGCCTGCATGCCAGGCGCGCTTGTCCTCATCGACCAGCTGGGTGATGCGGCCATCCTCCCAGACCATGTAATGGGCAGAGACTTCGGCGGCCGGGTCGCACATGCGCTCCAGGGCCTCTTCGCCGGTCGCCATTCCGGTATAGTGCAGGACCAGCATGTCGAGCTTGTGCTTGCGCATGTTGAAGTTCGGACTCGGCGTTTGCGTGATGTCCATCAGCTGCCTCCGGATCCCATCTTCTTGACGATGGCCGCATCCGGCAGGGTCTTGTTCTGGCGCACGGCGATGACAAACACGCCAGACAGCGAGATGACCGAACCGAGTATCAGGCGTGCCGTGATGGGTTCGTTCAGCAGGACGATGCCGAACACGACGCCCCAGACGGGCGTCATCAGGGTGAGCGGCGAGAGCAGCGAGATGTCATATTTCTTGATCAGCGTATAAAAACCGCCATGGCCAAAAATGGACACGCCGACCACGGCGAACAGCCAGGCCACGGCCAGCTGCCATCCGCCGCGTGACAAGGCCTCCAACTGGCCTGTCTCGATCATGCTGGACGTGATCAGGAGCGGGGCGAAGCTGAACAGGCCGACCCAGGCCTGCAGGCGCAATGCCTTGATCGGGGCCATACGCTTCATCAGGATGCCGCCCACCGAGCCGACAAAGGCAGCGATGGTGATGTAGACCAGTCCGATGGAGATGGTGAAACTGGCCGGGTCGAATGCGATCAGCACAACGCCGGCAAAGGACAGCATGATGCCGAGACCGCGCCGCCAGCCGATGGTTTCGCCGAGAAATGCCATGCTCATCAATGTCGAGAAGGGCGCGCCCAGTTGGCCGGTGATCGAGGCCGCGGACGCTTCGGCATTCTGCAATCCCATGAAGAGGAGAGAGAAGTGTACCGCGCCAATGAACATGGCGATCAGGAACAGCATTTTCAGGTCTTCGGGCTTTGGCCGCAGGAATGCGAGCAGCAGCAGGGCGACTCCGGCAAAGCGGATGCCCGCGAAGAAAATCGGCGGCACGCCGATATCGGCAACAACCCATCGCGTGACGACGATGTTGAGGCCCCAGACAAGGCACACGGCGAACAGGAGAATGAAATCGCGAAAGGACATGCTTTGGCGGTTAGCAGGATTTATCCGGGCTGGGCAGGGGGCTTTGGACTTTCTCTTGCTGGCCGGGCAGCTGTAGAGCAGATTGGTATATTCAGCTTGCAGTCAGGTGCGGCTTGCGAGGGAACTGACGGCTGCGGGATGCGCTAAACAATCGTTAAGAAGATGTTATAGTCATTGGCAGGTGGAAGGCGGGGCCAATCCGGACCTGTTATCAGGAGGTGTGGTGTATGGGACTGATCTGGTGGATTTTGCCAGCAATTGCGGCCGTGATCGGTCTGATGTTGCTGTTTGCAGGTTTTGGAAAACTGGCACGCCTGAAAGCAGGTTCCGGTGCCGTTCGCCTGACCTTTGGCGCCGGAATGCTTGCTTTGGCGGGGGTCGTGGCCTTTGCCGGGCTCAACCTGCAGACCTACAAGCGCCTGACAAAGGAACGCTACGCCGCCAATATCAAGTTTGAAGCGGTCGAAGGCGAAGCTAACGCCTACACACTGGATCTGACATTTTCCGATGGTCGCAAACTGGTCGAGGCCAATGGGGCCCAGCCAGTGCTGCGCGGCAACGAATTCGAGATCGGTGCGCAGGTCATCAAGTTCAAGCCGATGGCCAATATGCTGGGATATGACTCGATATACCGGCTCGACTTCATCGAAGGCCGCATGTCGCGCCGCTTCACACCGGATTCAGTGACCGAGGCGACAACCAATGGGATCGCCCTGGCAACCAATCCGGGGCTGGATGTGCATCGCCTAGCCGAGGAGCAGGGCGGGCGGTTCGGCATTGACGCGCAGTACGGCTCGGCCACTTACCAGCCCATGGGCGACCGGTTTGAGTATGTTGTGAACATCTCTCAGGACGCGCTCATTGCGCGCCCATCCGAGGCGACCAAGACGCTGATCCAGAAACAGCGCTTCCCGGGCTATTCCTCCACTGAGGAGCCGGGTCAGTGAACCCGTGGGATCGCTACGTTGTCCCGCACATTGTAGCGTGTGCCTGCAGCACCAAGCCGATCATGAAACAGCGCGAGAAAGTCGTGCCGAAGGCCACCGGCCAGGTGCTGGAAATCGGTGCAGGATCGGGTACGAATTTCGCGCTCTATGATGGCAACAAGGTCGACCATCTCTATGCGCTGGAGCCTTCCGAATTGATGGTCAACAAGGCTCGCCGCGAAGCGGGACGCCTCGGCATTGGCCACCATATCGATTTTCTTCAGACCGGAGCAGAATCCATTCCGCTCGAAGATGATTCCATCGACACGGTCGTCATAACCTTCGTCCTGTGCACAATTCCGGACTGGGAGGCGTCGCTGAAGGAAGTGCGACGTGTTCTGAAACCCGGCGGCAAGATCCTGTTCTCCGAACATGGCCTTGCGCCCGATGAAGGCGTGTCGAAGTGGCAGCGACGGATCGAACCTGTGTGGAAGCCGCTTGCGGGCGGTTGCCACCTGACGCGCGATACCGAAGCCATGTTTGCCTCGGCCGGGTTCCGGCTGGAAAATGCTGAGACGATGTATCTGCCATCAACGCCCAAAGTGGCTGGCTTCGTCAGCTGGGGCACAGCGGTTCCGGTCTGACACCAAGGCATGCGTGCACCACCCTATCTGCCTTTTCTGGACGGGCCACCCAGCATTGCGCCGGGACTGAAGCCGATTGCCCCCGAAGCCTGGTTGTGGCCGGACACCGAGGCCGCGGTGTGGCTTACCCCCAAACGTGAATTGATGCGAACGCGCCGATCAGACGTCTTTGCAGCCCATACCGCAGACGCCGAAATGACAGAGGCTGCGACGACTATACTGGCAGCAACCGGTCCGGCAGTTGGCGACTGGTCCACCCCGCTGGAAGCGGCTTCCGCAATGGTTTCGGATGATCTCTGCATCATGATGCGTGACGCTGAGGGGCTATGGAGACTGAAGGCCGCGAGCCTCTGCACGCCAACCTATTGGAGCCTCGCCGAGAAGTTTGGCAAGCCGCTTGGCGGACTTCACGCGCCGGTGCCGGGTGGTGACCCAGGCCTTGCGGCGCGTATCTCTCGCATCTTTGATGGGCTTAGGCCGGGCCTCGTGCTGGAACGGTGCAATTGGTCGGTCCAGCCAGGGGATGAGCGGTTCACGCCCAGCTCTGCGCCCCTGAAAGTACGTGCGCAGGCAATGCAAGAGGCAGACGCGCTGGACCAGCTGCACCTGCGCGTGGAACGCCAGACGATCCGGAAGTTGCCGGAGACGGGCGCGTTGCTTTTTACCATCCGTATCGTGATTGATCCGCTGCGCGCAGCGATCTCGACGTCGCACCATGCAGAGGCTTTTGCATCGGCCTGGCAGAGTGTTGATCCGGCCATGGCACGCTATAAAGGCTGGGCAATCTATGATCGTCTGGTTCGGGCTGCACTGGACGCCAGCCTGAATCCGGTTACTTCCAAACGCAGCAGAAAAGACGAGGCAGGATAAATGAAATACTGGCTGTTCAAATCCGAACCCGACGCGTGGAGCTGGGACGAGCAAAAGGCCAAGGGCGATGAGGGCGAGGAATGGTCCGGCATCCGCAATTATCAGGCCCGCAATTTCATGCGCGACATGAAGATTGGCGACCGGGCCTTCTTCTATCACTCCAACAAGGGACTGGAAGTCGTGGGCGTGGTGGAAGTTTCTGCCGAGAGTGCACCCGATTCCACGACAGATGATGAGCGTTGGGACTGTGTGTATCTGCGCGCGCTGGCCGACATGCCCAAGCCCGTGAAGCTGAAAGACGTGAAGGCCAATCCGAAGCTGGAAGACATGAGTCTAGTCACGTCATTTCGCCTGTCGGTTCAGCCTGTGAAACCGAATGAATGGAAGGAAGTCTGCCGGATGGGCGGGCTTGATCCGAAGACGTTAAAGCCGGTCTGACCGCAGGTAAAAAAGCCAAAAAAAGCGTCTGGCGTAAAAAATGTTAGCGTGCAACAATACGCCCCATAAGGGGGTGTATGCGCATGGTCGCCGCCCCTGAGAAACGTCACAGGGAGACCGGCATGGCTATGCAGCGGCATAAAATTCTGAATAAATTCAATCTTCTGGGGGCCGCGGCATCCATCGCGCTGTTGACCGGGTGCGCCAGTCTGGACGCACGGGAGACGCCTGCTGAGCTGGTGGAGACCACGGCCGAGACGGCGCCGGTAATCTTGCCCTATATGGACGCGTCCCTGAGCCCGGAAGCCCGCGCCAGGGATCTCGTTAGCCGCATGACGCTGGAAGAGAAAGCCGCCCAAATGTATGACAAGGCTGCCGGCATTCCGCGCCTTGGTCTGCACGAATACAATTGGTGGAACGAGGCCCTGCACGGGGTCGCGCGCGCAGGGCACGCAACCGTCTTCCCGCAGGCAATTGGCCTGGCCTCGACCTGGGATGAGGACTTGATGCTGGAGATCGCCACGACGATCTCCGACGAGGGCCGCGCCAAACACCACTATTATGCCTCTGAAGATGTGTACGCCATGTATGGCGGGCTGACCTTCTGGTCGCCGAACATCAACATCTTCCGGGACCCGCGCTGGGGCAGGGGTCAGGAAACCTATGGCGAAGACCCGTTCCTGACGGGCCGCATGGCTGTGAATTTCGTCAACGGCATCCAGGGCGATGACGACAAATACCTGAAAGCCATTGCGACAGTGAAACATTACGCCGTCCATTCCGGTCCCGAGCCGTCGCGCCACCGCGATGACTATCATGCCTCCGATGCCGACCTCTGGGAAACCTATCTGCCGGCCTTCAAGATGGCGTTCGACGAGACAGATGTCGGCTCGGTCATGTGCGCCTATAACGCCGTCTGGGGTGCGCCAGCCTGTGGCAGCGAACGGCTGATGGTGGATTTGTTGCGCGATGAATTGAAGTTCGACGGCTATGTGGTTTCCGACTGCGGCGCGATTGGCGACTTCTATTATGACGAAGCGAAACATGAGGCTGGCGAAGCGCCCTATGCGGCGCATGACTATGTTGATACGCGCGCCGAAGCAGCAGCCCTGTCGGTGAAGATGGGAACCGACCTCAATTGCGGGGATGGCGAAGGCAACAAGATGGATGCCCTGCCAGACGCCGTGGCGCAGGGCCTGATCGATGAGGCCACCATCGACCAGTCGGTTGAGCGGCTCTACACCGCACTGTTCCGCCTTGGCATGTACGATGATCCCGCATTGGTGCCGTGGGCCGATACGCCGCTCGATATCGTGGCGAGTGACCAACACATTGCCCTGTCTGAGCAGGCAGCGCGCCAGTCCCTTGTCCTGTTGAAGAATGACGGCATCTTGCCGCTGGCGCCCGAGACCAAGGTTGCCGTGATCGGTCCAAATGCCGACAATTGGTGGACGCTGGTGGCAAACTATTATGGCCGCCCAACCCAGCCCGTTACGGCGCTGGAAGGCGTGAAGGAAAAGATCGGTGCCGAGAACGTCACCTATGCAGTCGGCTCGACCATCGCGGGCGACAATTACTCCAACTACAAGCCTGTGCCTGCATCCGCTCTGTTCCATGAGGATGCCGACGGCAATCTCGTGCCGGGCGTGAAGGCTGCCTACTATCCCAACAAGACGCTCGAAGGCGAGCCGACGCTGGAACAGGTCGAAGAGAAGATCGACTTCTACTGGGACCGCACCCCCAGCACAGGCGGTTTGAATGACGAATTCAGCGCGACGTGGGACGGCGTGATCGTACCCGAAGCTGATGGCGTCTATCGTTTCCAGCCTTCGCGCTGGAGTGAGGTCGAGATCAATGGGGAAGCCGTCGGTGAGATGGACGGCGTCGAAATGCAGGCAGGTGAAGCCTATTCGGTCCGTATGGTGCTGAAATTCGACAGTGGCTGGCCGCGCGACCAGCTGGACAAATACGCTTATCTCAACTGGACAGATGTTTCGCGTGACCTGAAAGCCGAAGCCATGGCGGCGGCAGAAGATGCAGACGTGATCCTGTTCTTCGGCGGCATTGATGCCAATCTCGAAGGCGAGGAAATGGGCGTCGAGCTCGATGGCTTCCTTGGCGGTGACCGCACGCATATCAAGCTGCCGGAAAGCCAGGAGACTTTGCTGAAAGCGCTGCACGCCACGGGCAAGCCTGTCGTGATGGTGAACTTCTCCGGCTCGGCGATGGGCCTGAATTGGGAGAACGAGAATTTGCCGGCCATCGTGCAGGCCTTCTATCCGGGCGAGCAGGCGGGCAAGGCCATTGCAGACCTGCTCTGGGGTGAATTCAGCCCGTCGGGCCGGCTGCCGGTGACCTTCTACAAGTCAGTCGATGATCTGCCGGACTTTGGCGACTATTCGATGGCGAACCGGACGTATAAATATTACGAGGGCGAGCCGCTCTATCCATTCGGCCACGGCCTCTCTTATACCAGCTTCGACTATAGCGGCCTGTCGGTGCCGGAGACGCATGACGCTTCAGAGCCTCTGCCGGTCAGCGTGACTGTGACAAATACGGGCGACATGCCCGGCCGGGAAGTGGTGCAGGCCTATATCCAGCATCAAGACCGGGCGCACGCCGCCATTCCCCAGGTCGAGCTGGTGGCGTTCGAGGTCGTGGAACTTGCCCCTGGAGAAAGCCAAACTGTCAGCCTTACGCTATCGGCAGAGCGCATTGGCTACTACGCGATCGATGGGAAGTTCGTCACACCGCAGGGCACCGAAGCCATCCTCAGTTTGGGCAGTGGTCAGCCCGGCTTTGTTAAGGATAGTGCCATCAAAACCAGTTCTGTTCGCTTTGAGCGGAACGAGTAGTTCTACCTCACAAGTTGATGGATAGTTGAGACGGGCCTGCCTCCAAGCAGGCCCGTCGCCTTTTACATGACAGGTGGACGCCAGTCCTTGCAAACGACTTGCAAAACCCTTTCGATCCTGTAGTGTTTATTACAGATTGTGCGGGGGGATGATTGCCGGAAGTGACGACCTGTGCCGACAAGTGGAAAGACGGTTACGGCGTCAGGCAGTCTGCCCGTTTCCGTAACCGTCCCGCGTCCCACTTTGGCAATGCAGTATCGGAATGCCACCCAGCCTGGTGTCTAGTTGGTGGTACCTTATCGGGAACGAACCGTTCTCGAGCCTCCACATTGGTAATTTTACATACCACTGGTATGTTAGATCGACAACCGAAAAGCTAAACATGTCCAACCGTCGATCCAAAAAGGCCAGTGAGACACGCTCAGCCATTCTGAGCGCGGCGCGGCAACGTTTTACCGATGAAGGATTTGAAGCGAGTCTCTCAAGTATTGTGGAAGATGCGGGGATCACCAAGGGTGCCCTGTTCCATCATTTCGAGAACAAGCAGGCGCTCTATTATGAGGTCTGGCGAACCTTGCAACAGGAAATGAACCGGGACACGCAGGCGGCCGCCGCGGAGGGCCGGTCTTCGGGCGATCCATATTCGGCAATGCTCGCTGGTGCGCGCCGGTATCTGGAGTGGGCCGCGCGGCCCGACTATCAGAGGATTGTGCTGATCGATGGTCGTGCGGCACTGGGACGGGACTGGTATGAGGCCGATTTTGATCTCAGCCAAAAAAGTGTGCGGGTTGGCGTCCAATACCTTGTCCAACAGGGAGCTATAGCGACCGAAAATGCGGCATCTTCTGCAGTCATCCTGCAGGGGGCGTTGAACGGAGCGGGCGTCGCGCTCAGCCGGCAAGTGCCGGGTGTGACAGTCGAGTCGATCTACAACACGATTGAACACCTATTGCGGAAAATGTCCTGATTCAGTTGGCCGTCGCTCAGTCCAGCGGGATCGCGAGCCCATTCATCGCGGGATTTACGCGCCACCACCCTGCAATGGCATAGCGCAGACGCGCTGTTGGCTCGACGGCATGCGGGATTGTCTCCGACAGCATGAACACCACCCCGCCGCCTTCCGGGACAATGCAGGCAACGGGAGAGGCTTCATCGGTCGCGCCTTCCGGCCAGACCAGCAGCGCGCCACCATCGTCTACGCTCCAAGCCTCGTTCAGGTAGACCACGATCGACACGATCCGATTTTTCGCGCCTTCGAAACTATCGAGATGGCGATCATAGAAGCCCCCTTCCGGATAGACGGCGTAGCAGGCTTCGAACTCGAACAGGCCAAGCAGAAGGGTGCGGTTGAGAAACTCCCGCCAGTGTTCAGCCCATTCGGCAAAGGCCAATTGGGCGGCGCTGGAGCCATCAAGCCATGTGATGCGTGTCTTGCGGATGGAGCGGTCGACCTGAAAGTCATCATCGCGCCCGATTCCGGCCGGGGCCAGTGTGGCGTCTGCGTCCAGTCTCTGAATCTCTGCGCGCATGGCGGCCAGCAAGGTATCTGGCAGCAAGCCCGGCTGCCATGACCAGCCCTGGCTTGCGAGGTCTGCGGCGACGCAGCCGAGACGGTTGTCACCCGGTAGGGGAAGGGGAGCGTCCATGCTGGGCCGGAATGTCGGGCGCGGTGGCCGGTATCAGGACTTGTGCGCGGCCATCAGGTCCGCAAAGCGCTGGAACAGGTAGAAGCTGTCCTGGGGGCCGGGACTGGCTTCCGGATGATGCTGTACGGAAATGATTGGGCGGTTTTTCACGGCGAGGCCAGAATTGGTGCCATCAAAGAGTGAGCGATGGCTCTCCTCGACCCCCTCAGGCAGCGTGGACGGGTCTACTGTGAAGCCATGATTCATCGACACAATCTCGACCTTGCCGGTGACCAGGTCTTTTACCGGGTGGTTTGCGCCATGGTGACCCTGAGCCATCTTCATGGTCTTGGCGCCAAGTGCGAGGGCGAGCAGTTGGTGGCCAAGGCAAATGCCGAGAATTGGCAGGCCCTTGTTGATGACTGCGCGGATCATGTCGCCGGAACGGGCAATCGTCGCGGCGGGGTCGCCGGGACCGTTGGAAAAGACCACACCATCGGGATTAAGGGCGAAAATCTCGTCCGCGGTGGCATCGCCATTCACGACACTGGTGCGGATGCCAGTCTGGGCCAGATTGCGCAGGATGTTCTTCTTCACGCCGAAATCAACAACGACGACATGGTGTTTGGCGTCGGCCATGTCGCTATAGCCGCCGGAAACCTGCCAGAGGCGCTGAGCATTCTCGAAGGGCGCATCTGTATCTACATCTGCGGCAAGGTCAGCAGTTTCCAGGCCGTTCCAGGCGCGGGCAGCCTCAATGAGCGCATCAAGGTCGATATTACCGTCCTGCTTGTGGCAAATTGCAGCTTTCTGCATGCCTTGCTCGCGCACGATGCGCGTGATGGCGCGGGTGTCAACGCCTGACAGGGCAACAATATTGCGGCGGGTCAGCCAGTCGCCGAATTCCTCGCCAGACCGCCAGTTGGACGCCGCTGTGATCGGCTCGCGGAAAATCGTGCCGCAGGCCCCATTCGCGCCGGGAATCGAGGATTCCTCGTGATCATCAGCATTTGCGCCGACATTGCCCACATGCGGGAAGGTGAAGAGCACGATCTGCGATGAGTAGGAGGGGTCTGTCAGGATCTCCTGATAGCCTGTGATGGCTGTGTTGAAACAGAGTTCACCGACGTGTACGCCCTCGGCACCTGCACCTTTTCCCAAGAAAATAGTGCCGTCAGACAAGGCGATAGCTCCCGTGGCGGTTGAGCTGGCTTGCTTTTTGCTTTGTTCGGACATATTTGGCTGGCCTTCCGGGATCGTTGTCAGACGGTTAACTCTCTCCGCCGACATTTTTCCGGGTAATGGGACTGAGTCCCTGCAACGTCAAGCATAGACGAACGTTGCTGGTGTGAAAGGCGTATTTTGAATGGGCCACGAAGATAAATCTGACATGATGACGCTTAAAGCGCGCGTTGCGCAGGCATTGCATGCCGAGCGCGAAAAGGACGGTGGCTGTACCACCCGCCTGTCGACGCTGCGCCTGATTGATGCGGCCATTCGTGACCGTGATGTGTGCGCCCGTGGGCGTGGCGACAGCGAAGGCTGTCCGGATGCCGACGTGCGTAACGTGCTCGAAATCATGATCGCCCAGCGCGAAACAGCAGCCGACGAGCATGATGATGCCGGCCGTATCGAAGATGCCATTCGTGAGCGCGAAGAAATCGAGATTATCCGCAAATTCCTGCCTGAGCCGCTCTGTACGAAGGCGCTTGAAGAGGCTGTTGAAGAAGTGGTTGAAGACCTCGGCGCCAGCAAACTGAAGGATATCGGTCGGTGCATGTCGGCGCTGAAACAGCGCTATCCCGGAAAGATCGAATCCGGCACCGCCGGCAAGGTCATGCGCAAGGCGCTGACATCGAACAAGGCGTCGGCAAAATAGCCGGCGGCCCTGCTGGTTAATTCTGCGAAAGGTTGGAACAAAGGTCGCTTGAGGTCCGTTGGTTGTGCATTGATCACAACGAAAGGACTTTGAAATGAAACGGCTTTTTCTGACTACGAGTGCGGCTGCCCTGATGATGGGTGTTGTGGCCTGTTCGGGCGCTGATACCCACACACAGACCGCTGAGACCGATACAACGGCGATGACCGAGACCGCGACCTATGATGGCGAGTTCGACACCGAAAATGATGTTTACGGTGACGCGACGACCGAGACCAATATGGCCGAGGCTGACCGCGACGACTACGTGCTGACATCCGGCGAATTCCTCACATCTGAGCTGATCGGCGAAGAAGTCATGGACTCCAATGGCGAGGAAGTTGGCGAAGTTGAAGACGTCATGCTGGCGTCGGGTACGATGGAACCGATGCTGATCATTCGTGATGGTTTTGCCGGTGATCTGCACGCCGTGTCATTCGAGCAAGCCTCAATCTGGTTCGACGAGGAAGGTGAACCTGCTGCGCGTATGGATCTGACCGAGGAAATGCTGGATGACCTTCAGGAGTTCGAGCAGAATGGCATGAACGACTATCGTCTTGCGTCAGAGCTGACTGGCACGAACATCAATCTGGCTTTCAATGACAAGGATGTGCGCGTCACAGACCTGATCATGAAGACAGACGGCCAGGCCAAGTATGCTGTTGTGTCTGATGGCATCGTCGAAGCT
Organism: Hyphomonas sp. KY3; assembly: GCF_017309975.1. Taxonomy (NCBI): domain Bacteria; kingdom Pseudomonadati; phylum Pseudomonadota; class Alphaproteobacteria; order Hyphomonadales; family Hyphomonadaceae; genus Hyphomonas; species Hyphomonas sp. KY3. The sequence continues at coordinate 2,969,695 of NZ_CP022271.1, read as the reverse complement.
GTGACGGACAAACGCTTCCTGATCGATCCATCGAAAATCATGGTTGCCCAAGGCGACAGCGATGGCGAGATCGTCATCGACCTGAGCGAACAGGAATTCAACAGTGCTTTGGGTTTCACGGCTGACATCGACTAAGCCATTTCCTTTGGCATCAAGATCAGGCCCCGCTCGCGCGGGGCCTTTTTTGTGCAATTCCGGTTCCTCAGCAGGCAGGGGAGCGTTCCCCCAATTCCCCATTGAGGCTACACTGCGCCGCTATGAGTTCCCCTGTCCGCATTCCTGATGGCTTCGTCGATGAACTGAAGGCCCGTATCCGGCCTTCGGATGTGATCGGCCGCAAGGTGAAGCTGACCAAGAAGGGCAAGGAATGGGTCGGGCTGTCGCCGTTCACGGCCGAGAAGACACCGAGCTTCTACGTCAACGACCAGAAGCGCATCTTCAAATGCTTTTCGTCCGGCATGGGTGGTGATGTCATCAGTTTCGTAATGGAGACCGAGCGGCTCTCCTTCATGGAAGCGGTTGAGAAGCTGGCCGAAGAGGCCGGCATGGAATTGCCGAAGTCCGATCCGCGTGCCGCCGAAGCCTATGACCATCGCAAACGGTTGCAGGAAGTCTGCGAAGCAGCCGCGTCGTATTTCGAAGAACGACTGCAATCGTCCGAAGGCGCCGCGGCGCGCGAATACCTTGAGGGCAGGGGATTGAAGCCCGCGGCCTGGAAGCGCCACAGGCTGGGCTATGCGCCGGATGATTGGCGCAAGACGAGCGCGCACCTGAAGGCCGAAGGGTTTACCGCCGCCGAGATTCTGGAAGCTGGCCTGACCAAGGAAAGCGACAAGGGCGGGGAGCCCTATGATGCGTTCCGGGGCCGACTCATGTTTCCGATTCCTGACAGCCGGGGCGGAATCATCGCCTTTGGCGGTCGCGGGCTGACGCCGGACGCGAAGCCGAAATACCTCAATTCCGGCGACACGCCGCTATTTCACAAATCTCGCGTGCTCTATCGCTACAAGGCGGCCCGTGAAGCACTGGGGCATGGCGAAGGCGGCGGCCTGATTGTCTGCGAAGGCTATATGGACGCCATCGCACTGACCGAAGCCGGTTTCGGACAGGCGGTTGCCCCTCTTGGCACGGCGCTGACCGAGGAGCAGATCAGCCTGCTCTGGCGCGCTGGTCCGGAGCCGGTATTGTGTTTCGATGGTGACCGGGCTGGTCTTGGCGCCGCCTATCGCGCCGTTGACCGCGCGCTGCCGCATGTGGAGCCAGGCCGGTCCTTGTTCTTCGTGCTGTTGCCAGACGGCATGGATCCGGATGACCTGATCCGCGAGCGTGGACCGATGGCGATGGGCGAAGCACTGGACGGGCGAATCGCCCTGTCGGAACTGCTCTGGCTGCGCGAGCGCGATGCCGAACCGCTGGATACGCCGGAACGTCAGGCCGGATTGGAGGCGCGGCTGATGCAGGCTGCAGCCCAGATCAAGCATCCCGGCGTCAAGGCCGCCTATGAGCGTGACTTGCGCGCGCGCATGAAGGATCATTTCTGGCAGATCCGTCAGGCCAAACGGCAGAGTTCCTTTACCAAGGGCAAGCCCGGAGGACGGGGGCAGGGCGGCGCGTCCCCCTATGGAGGCAGCCCATCGACGGGTCCGCAAACCGGCGGCAAACAGAGCCCCGGTGTGCTGTTGCTGATGCAGGCCATTGCCAGTCCTGCAATCTTGTCTGGGATGGAAGAGACGCTGATCGCGGCGGATTTCCGCAATGTAATGTCCAACCGGTTGCGCGACCTGCTCGTTGATTTCCTGATCGAAAACAGGGAGCTGACTTTCGACGCCGTATTGGAATTGCTGGCGCGGGAGGGGCATGAGCGGGAAGTCTCCCAGATCGACATGACGCAGGTGTCGCGGATCAATGTTGACGATCCGGCCTACCGGTCCTGGAAAGCTGCGATCGAGGTGTTCATCCCGGTCGATACCGCCCCATCTGCGGATGACGAAGTGCGGCGTCTCAAATTGAAACGTCGACTGGTGGCCGAGAAGCGCAAGGCCTATGAGGAGCGTGTTCTGGTCGATCAGCAGGAAAAGGCGATGGGCAAGGCGAATATCGGCGATTTCTGGAAACAGTTCGAAGAGAAGAACCCCTGGTTCAAGCCAGATGGCTCCAGCAATTAGGCATCGCGGCTTCAAACGCAGGAAAACCTATTGACCGCAACGCAATCCATGCCCATTTACTGTAAGCAGGGAACATGCGCGCTGACAAACTGCTCAAACACTATCCTCATCTGCCTCTGAACGCGGTTTTTGAACCCGAGGCAAAGGACTGGCCAACGGCCATCGAGCAATTTCTGGAAGACGGACGTTCACACGAGCCTGCTCTTGACCGTGGCATGGATGCTGCGTGCAAGGGATCGACCCTGCCGTCATGTATATGGCACAGGCGTCTTCAGCTCGTTGAGAACCGAACGGTCCTGCGGGACCGCATGTACGAGGCAGCAGGAACAGTCAGCGAAAGCTAACAGGCAGGTATTATTTTGGGAGAGTTCTCGGCAAGCGCAGTCGGGGTCCTCACAGGAGAGATTTGAATGGCAACAGCCACCAAGAAAAAGAACGTCTCCGGCGATGGCGACCGTGATGACGACAAGGACAATGAAAACGGCCTGGTCGATTTCAATGCGACCGACGTCAAGAAAGTCCTGAAGCGCGCTCAGAAGCGCGGCTTCATCACGCATGACGAAATCAACGCTCTGCTTCCCAATGACGAAATGACCTCCGACCAGATCGAGGACGTGATGTCCCAGATTTCCGAGCAGGGCATTGCAGTGGTCGAGAGCGAAGAAGAAGCCGAAGCCGAAGGCAAGGCGCTCACCAAGATTGAAGACAAGAAAGTCGTTGCCAAGAAGGGCAATGCGCGCGGTTCTGACCGCACCGATGATCCGGTCCGCATGTACCTGCGCGAAATGGGCGCTGTTGAGCTGCTGTCGCGTGAAGGTGAGATCGCGATTGCCAAGCGCATCGAGGCTGGACGTGATGCGATGATCCGCGGCCTGTGCGAAAGCCCGCTGACCTTCGAAGCCATGATGGTCTGGCGCGACGAGCTTGTGAACGAGCGCATCCTGCTGCGTGACCTGATCGACCTTGAGGCCACCTATGGCGCGGAAAACCCGCCGCCTGAGCCAAAGCCCAAGGAAGAAGAAGACGAAGCGGACGAGGCGAAAGCCGAAGGCGAAGAATCCTCAGACGATGATGACGACGAGGACGAGGATGATGCTGCGGCAATGTCCATGTCCGCCATGGAAGCCGAACTGCGCGATGGCGTTCTGGCCAAGCTGGACGAGATCGCCGACGATTTTGCGAAATACCGCAAGCTGCAGGACAAGCTCGTCAACCGTCGCCTCGAAGGCAAGGACCTGACGCCGAAGGCTCAGGAAGAGTATGACTCGCTATCAAACTCGATCGTCGAAAACCTGAAGACGATCCACATCAACAATGCCCGGATCGAAGCGCTGGTCGAACAGCTCTATGCCATCAACAAGAAGCTGATGGGCATGGAAGGCAAGCTGATGCGCATGGGCGATGCCTATGGCGTGCCGCGCAAGGAATTCCTCGAGAACTATTTCGGCCGCGAGCTGGAGCCGGACTGGATCGAGGCTGTTAAAGGCCAGTCGGCCAAGTGGAAGCGCTTTGCCGAAGGCAAGGAAGCCGAGATCACCGAGTCCCGCGACAACATTTCTGAAATCGCGCAGGAAATCGGTATTCCGATCGATGATTTCCGCCGCATCGTGCAGACGGTGCAGAAGGGCGAACGCGAAGCGCGCATCGCCAAGAAGGAAATGGTCGAGGCCAACCTGCGCCTCGTGATCTCCATCGCGAAGAAATACACAAATCGTGGCCTGCAATTCCTGGATCTGATCCAGGAAGGCAATATCGGCCTGATGAAGGCGGTCGATAAATTCGAATACCGTCGCGGTTACAAATTCTCGACCTATGCAACCTGGTGGATCCGTCAGGCGATTACCCGGTCCATCGCGGACCAGGCCCGCACGATCCGTATTCCGGTGCACATGATCGAGACGATCAACAAGATCATCCGTACCCAGCGCCAGATGCTGCACGAGATCGGCCGCGAGCCGACCCCCGAAGAACTGGCCGAAAAGCTGGGTCTGCCGCTGGAAAAGATCCGCAAGGTTCTGAAGATTGCGAAAGAGCCAATTTCGCTGGAAACGCCGATTGGCGACGACGAGGATTCAAACCTCGGCGACTTCATCGAGGACAAGATGGCGCTTCTGCCCGTCGACGCCGCGATCCAGTCGAACCTGCGCGAAACGACGACGCGCGTGCTCGCCTCGCTCACGCCGCGTGAGGAACGCGTGCTGCGCATGCGCTTCGGCATCGGTATGAACACGGATCACACACTGGAAGAAGTCGGCCAGCAATTCTCGGTGACCCGCGAACGAATCCGCCAGATCGAAGCCAAGGCGCTCCGCAAACTGAAGCATCCGAGCCGCAGCCGCAAACTGCGGAGCTTCCTGGATACATAAGGCGCAAGCGCCGATCCAAGTTTGAAAAAGGCGGCCCGTCGAGGCCGCCTTTTTTTGTTTTTGTTTTTGTTTTTGGATTTGTCGAAGCGTGACTAGCCTGCCGCGTTTAGCGCCTGATCCAGATCTGCGATCAGGTCGTCGGCGTCTTCGATGCCGATGGAGAGGCGGACCGTGTTGGGCGCGGCGCCAGCGGCGATCTGCTGTTCTTCGGTTAATTGGCGGTGCGTGGTGGAGGCCGGGTGGATGACCAGGCTGCGCGCGTCACCGAGGTTCGCGACATGGCTGAACAGGTTCAGGCCGCCGACAAATTTCGTGCAGGCTTCATAGCCGCCCTTCAATTGGACCGTGAACAGCGCGCCCGCACCCTTCGGGCAGATCTTCGGAATACGGTCCTTGTAGGGGGAGGACTCAAGCCCGGCATAGGTAACGCCGGCAACCGCGTCATGACCTTCCAGCCACGCGGCAATTTTCTTGGCGTTTGCAATGTGTTTCTCCATCCGCATGGAGAGCGTCTCGATGCCCATCAGCGTATAATGCGCCGCCTGCGGGTTGAGCGTCATACCGAGGTCGCGCAGGCCGATGGCAATGCCGTGGAAGGTGAACGCGGCGGGGCCGAATGTCTCGTGGAAATTCAGGCCGTGATAGGCCGGCTCTGGCTGGGAGAGGGACGGGAACTTGTCAGAGGCGGACCAGTCGAATTTTCCGGAATCGACAATCGCGCCGCCGGTCACCGTGCCATTGCCGGTCATGTATTTCGTCAGCGAATGGACGACGAGGGTCGCGCCATGCTCGATCGGGCGGCAGAGATACGGTGTGGCCGTCGTATTATCGACGATCAGCGGGATGCCCGCGCCATCGGCAATTTCGGCGATCGCGTCGAGGTCCGTGATATAGCCGCCCGGATTGGCGATGGTCTCGCAGAAGATGGCGCGCGTGTCGTCGTCAATCGCGGCCTTCACGGCGTCGAGATCGTCAAAGTCCACGAAGGTGGCCGACCAGCCGAAGCGTTTGAAGGTCTGGCTGAACTGGGTGATCGTGCCGCCATAGAGGCGCGTGGAGGCGACGATGTTGCGGCCGGGGGCCATCAACGGGAACAGCGCCATGATCTGGGCCGCATGACCGGACGAACAGCAGACAGTGCCCGCGCCGCCTTCCAGCGCGGTGATCCGGTCGCCAAGGGCGGCCACGGTCGGATTGGTCAGGCGGGAATAGATATAGCCGACTTCCTGCAGGCCGAAGAGCGCGGCGGCGTGGTCTGCGTCGCGGAAGACATAGGCCGTTGTCTGGTAAATCGGCACCTGACGCGCGCCAGTGGCGGGGTCCGGGTTTGCGCCCGCATGAATTTGCAGGGTGTCGAACCCCATTGGCTTGCCGTCGGTCATGTCGGCTCTCCCTCTTTGAATGGTGTTGTTTCCCCCCGTTCGGGCAGGGGCTCAGTTGAACGTATCACACTGGCGGGGGTCGCCGCTCTCATAACCCCGGGTCAGCCATTCCATGCGTTGTTCGGCCGAGCCATGCGTGAAGCCTTCGGGCGAGACGCGACCGGTCGAGCGCTTTTGCAGCATGTCGTCGCCAATGGCATTGGCGGTCTTCAGTCCCTCTGCCATGTCACCGCGTTCGAGTGCGACCTGGCCATTGGAGGCCTCTGCAGCGCGGGCGGCCCATACGCCGGCATAGCAATCGGCCTGCAGTTCGAGCGCGACCGAATACTTGTTGGCTTCGGCCTGATTACGAGCCTGTTGCTGTGCCTTGCGAACCTGTTGTGAGGCGCCGGTCAGCGTCTGCACATGATGGCCGAACTCGTGTGCGATGACGTAAGCGCGGGCGAAATCTGCGCCGGACGCGCCCAGCTGGGTTTCCATCTGCTGCCAGAAGGAGAGGTCGAGATAGATGGTCTGGTCGGCCGGGCAATAAAAAGGCCCCATCGCGGCCTGGCCATAGCCGCAGCCCGTGCCCGTGCCTTGCGTGTAGATGACGGTATTCGGCTTCTTATAGCCGTCGAGCAGCTCGGCCCAGACATCGTTGACGTTCGTCCCGACAACATCGACGAACTGGCCGGCCTCATCCTCTGGGGTGCCGACTTCGCCGGATTGCTGTTGCTGGCCGGATGACATGCCGCTGCCGGCCTCAAGCAGGGGCTGGGGGTCAATGCCCAGGAAATAGGACACGACCAGCGCGATCAGGACAAAGCCGATGCCGCCGCCCGCAAGCTTGCCGCCGCTCATGCCGCGCCTGTCCTCGACGTTTCCGCCTCTGCGTCCACCTTTCCAGCGCATGTCCCACTCCGTGCAATTGGTTAATCCAGGTAAATATTTGGATACAGGGCGCAGCGTGAGCCGTCACCCCGCAAAGTCATCTGCCGATTGCCCGGCGCAAGATGGACAGGTATTCGGAAGCGATGCAGACCCAACTCACGATTTCGACGCGCGGTTCCGGCCTTTATGAGTTCACCCGCGATGCGGCAGCCTTCGTGGCCGGAGAGGGCGATGGCCTGCTGACCCTGTTCTGCCAGCACACCTCCTGTTCGCTGCTGGTGCAGGAGAATGCCGATCCGGACGTGCAGCGGGATTTGCAGGCCTTCTTCCGGCGCCTTGTGCCGCCCGCCAATGACCCTTCCATGGACTATCTGGTGCATCGCACCGAGGGGCCGGACGACATGCCTGCCCATATCAAGGCCGTCCTCACGCAGACCTCGCTCTCTATTCCGGTGTCGGGCGGGCGCATGGCGCTTGGCACATGGCAGGGCATATATTTGTTCGAGCATCGCGACGCCCCGCATACCCGGCGCGTGGTTGCTTATTTCCTCACATCAGGCTGAGGATTGCTGGGCGGGCAAGCCAAACGCGCTTCGCAAATGCGCATCGAAGCGTTCGAAGTCTGCCGCGATTGTGGGCGCCTTGGAAACATCATATGCCGCAAAGCTCGGCAGGGCCTGCATACCGAAAAATCGGAAATTCAAATGCACCGGCCAGAGCAGGTCTTCGACGGAGCGACCTTCAAAGAAATTCTGGTTCGGATCGCCAAATGCCATTCGCGGCGCATTGAGTGTGAGCGACAGCATGTATTGCGTTTCGGTCAGGTGACCGCCGCTGCCATATTGGCGGGACGGGTCCTTGCGGCTGCGCCCGTCTCCCTTTGACAGGCGGCCATCCATACCGGCGGTGTATACCTCATCGAGATAACGCTTCAGAGGCCAGGGCAAGCCCATGGAGTTCAGGGGGAACTGAAAAAGTATCTGACCGGCCCAGAGTTGATTGGCGACCTCTTCTTCCGTGTCCCATCCATCTGCAACATGAGTGGTGCGAATGTTCCAATCGGCCGCCTCGAATATACGCCGAGCGCGTTCGACAAAGGCAGAGTTCAGTGTACCGGGAGAGGTTGGAAAGGGCTGGTGACCATTGACGATGAGGACATTTGTCATCCTCTCCTTCTGGCCGGGCCATTAAAGGACCGCAACTGCATGGGGCCATAAGTGCTGCTAACAGGGGAGGGTTATGGTCGCGTGAGCGAATCAGCCGCCCAGTGCTTTCCAGCGTATCATGGCCTCGCATGTGTTTTCGCCCTGGAAGGCAGACTTGGCGGCGCCATTGAATTGATCGGAGACGGATGCGGCCCAGACCGCAGCGGCCGCGTCATAGGATGTGAATCCGATCTCGGAAAGGCCACGCTCAATCCGGTTGCAGATCAGGCCGGCAACGTCCGGGTCAGCCGAGCTGTTGAGGTAGGAGATGCGATCTGACAGGTCGAGCCGTGAGAAGATGTAATCATACACGGTCAGGTCTTCACCAACATCAAAAGCCAGGATGTCGCCTGAAGTGACGCCGGTAAAGTCCGGGTATCCGGTATCCGAAACACCTGCTGTGAAAATGGACGGGATCGGCTGGTCCAGATACACGGCCCATTGACCGATGGCGCCTTTGCCGCGCGTGTCCTTGATATCATTCGTGTCCGGCAATTGTGCGGAGACAACGAGGATCGGCTTGTCGCTCCATGCCTTCACGGAAAACGCGCTGACCGATTGCTCCGTGATCGACTGACCGAACAGGGTGCTGGTGGAGTTATTCAGGAAGTTGGAAGCCTCCATCATCAGGGGCGCATTGAAATAGGTGACCAGTGTGGAAGTCGGTGCGATCAGATTGGCGGCGGTGGTCAGCGCCCCCATCACATTGGCGCTGGCTGAAGATTCCTTTTCATCCGACAACTGCAGGCGAAAGCGTGCCTCAATGGTCGTGTTGGGTCCGACCTTGAAGTAAGGCGTGGCATAGACCGAGATGCTTTCGTTCGTCGTCCAGGATTCGCCCTCGCGGTTATTCGAGGAGAAGGTGGAGGAGAAGAGCGCGTTGGTTGCGGTGATGTCCGGCTTGGCCACATCGAATTCGGCGATCAGGGTGCGGGTAATGCTGCGCGAAGACATCATGCGAGAGAACCAGCCCCGGCTCTCCTCGTCATAATTGCGAGCCTCAACTTCCTGACTGCGCACGCCGGACGTCACGCCTTCCATGTCATAAGCGTCGGGTTTCAGCGTGACGATCTGGATGCGCGTGTAACGGTCCTGCAGCATGTCTCCGAACTCGGAATAGACGGCTGCCTCGTCAATCGCGACATCGATATAGGGGAGGTAGTCCTTGGCGGGCACGGCGCCGCCGCTGGCGCGGCCGGTATGGCGCCGCACGGTGGGGGTTGGCGCGCCGAGAAAGTCATCATCACCGGGATTGGGTATGCCGCGCACGGGTCCGTTGGGTGCCTGCCCGTCTGCGGGCGGCGGAGACGCGGGTGCGGGGTCCGGGCTGGACGCGCAGCCGGCGACGATCATTGCGATGGCGATGGCGCTTGCTGACACCTGTTTCATGTCGTTCTTCCCCTGTATTATTCCCCAGCCTTACAGATTGTTAACAGACGAAATCCTGCAAGGCGACCCATTTTGATACGGAATTCGCGAGATAGGGGTATGGGAGCGAGGGTATGTCATGACCTCGCGTGAAGGTGAGGCCCAAGCGCCCAATATCGTCTTTACTCACATTTGCTGCGATGCAATAAGCGCCTTGCGCAAGGCCGCAGGCCTTCCTATATGCTCACTATGAGCATAATGACGCGCTCATAATAATCCGGGAGGATCCATCCTTGTTGCTCAATATGCTGAAAGCGAAACTGCATTCTGCGACCGTCACGCAGTGCGACCTTCACTATGAAGGCTCGGTCTCGATTGACCAGGACCTGCTCGACGCTTCGGGCATCTTGCCGAATGAGCGCGTGGATATCTGGAACGTCACCAATGGCGCTCGCATTCAGACCTATGCTTTGGAAGCTCCTCGCGGTTCGAAGACGATCGGTGTGAACGGCGCGGCGGCCCGCCACTTTGCGGCCGGTGACAAAGTCATCATTGCGGCCTTTGCCGGGATCGATGCCGACAAGGCCCGCCAGCATGCGCCGACCGTTGTGCTGCTGGACGACCACAACGAGATCAAGCGCCCCGTCTAGCCGGGGCGGTCATCAAACGACAATTCAGTCTTTCAGGACGTTCGCGATGATTTCGAACGAGCGTAGGCGCTTGTCGACATCATACATGTCGGAGACGATCATCAGCTCGTCGGCCTGTGTGCGGGCGAGCAGGGCCTCGACGCCGCGTTTCACCGTATCCGCGTCCCCGATGATGCTGAAATTCAGCATGTGTGACGCGCGCATTTTCTCTTCCGGGGTCCAATAGGTGTCGATGTCGTCAATCGGCGGCTGGGTCAGCTTGCGGTCGCCGCGCACGAGATTTGCGAACGACATCTGCTGGGAGGTGGCGAGATATTCCGCTTCCTCATTCGTCTCGGCAGCGATGATGTTCACGCCGATCAGGGCATAGGGGGTCTTCTGCTGATCTGATGGCTGGAAGTTGGCGCGATAGGTAGCCAGCGCATCATCCAGCGCCTGCGGGGCGAAATGGGAGGCAAAGCCATAGGGCAGGCCATAGGCGGCCGCGACCTGCGCGCCGAACAGGCTGGAGCCGAGGATCCAGAGCGGGACATTCGAATTGGAGCCGGGCACAGCCTCGATCTTCTGGCCGGGCTCGACCGGGCCGAGAAAGGCCTGCAGTTCCAGAACATCCTGTGGGAAACGGTCGGCGCTGGTCGGGTCACGCCGCAGGGCGCGGAGGGTCATCTGGTCCGTGCCGGGGGCGCGGCCAAGGCCGAGGTCGATGCGGCCCGGATAGAGCGCCTCCAGCGTGCCGAACTGTTCGGCGATGATATAGGGCGCGTGATTGGGCAACATGATGCCGCCAGCGCCCACGCGGAGGGTCTTCGTGCCAGCCGCAATGTGCGAAACGACGAGCGAGGTGGCCGCCGTCGTGACGGCTTTCATATTGTGGTGCTCGGCGACCCAGAGCCGCTTATAGCCAAGGGCCTCGGCGTGCTGGCCGAGGCGTCGGGCATCGTTCAGCGCGTCGGCGCGGGTAAAGCCCTCGCGCACGCGTCCGAGTTCCAGGATCGAAAGTTCAGCCACATCAAGGCCCCTTGCATTGCATCCCTGAGACATGGGGACTGCGCCGCCAAAGCCAAGCCCGGCTTGCGCAGCGGAAGGGTGGAGTTGGTCGGAATCGGGCGGTTTCGGTGTTGCCTCGCCTTTCCATCCAAAATAGCCTGAACGCAGTTATTGGGGAGATCCTGTATGAGAGTATTGGTCCTCGCCGTTCTGGCGGCATGGCTCGGCTTTGGCTTCAACACGGCCAGCGCCGAGGTCACCCATCCGCCGCTGGAAGCCTATGGCGACCTGCCCTCAATCCGGTACATGGCCCTGTCTCCGGATGGATCGATCGTTGCCTTTGCCGAGCGCCGGGAACGGGCGGACTATCTGGTCACGTTTGACTTCGCGACGCGACAGAAGACCTATCACGTGAAGATCGACGACGTTGCCACGCGTGACATCTGGTTCGCCGATGAGGAGAACATCGTCATCCTTGCTTCGGAAACGAAGTTCGTGATCGGGTTTCGGGGGGAGTTTGAATATTCGGGCGCTTTCTCTTTCAGTCTGAAGACTAAGAAACTGACATTCCTGTTGAGGGGTACGGACAACATCTATCCTGCCCAGGGCCGTCTTGGGCGGATTGTCGGTGACGATGCCGACCCCGGCTACATCTTCATGCCGGCTTATGTCGGAGATCGCTATTCTCATCCGAATTACAGCCTGCTGCGCGTCAATTTGAAGACCGGCAAAGGAAGACGGTTCAAGAGCGGTGTCGACAATACGGTTGATTGGTTCGTGGACAAGGATGGGACGGTACTTGCGCGGGAGGACTATAATAACACCACGGATACCTACAGGGTTTATACCTATGTGAACGGGAAGCGTGAGCTCATCTATGAACTCGAAACATCGCAACTGCCCCCCGGTGTCACGGGTATCAAGGCTGACCGGTCCGCCTTGCTGTTTTCCGACGGTAGTGATGCCGATGATTCCGGAAACGTTTATGAGCTCGATTTCTCGGGGCAGTTGACGCCTGCATCGCTCGGCGGGAAGGGCGGTACGATCGAGCGGATCATCAAGGATGGGAACCGGTTCGTTCTCGGTGTCGAATATTCCGGCGCAGTGCCCTCGTACAAGTTTTATGATCCGGATGTGGACGCGGCCGTCTCGGGCATGGTGAACCAGTTTTCCACGGCCTCCGTAAATCTCGTATCCTGGACCGATGACTGGTCGAAGCTACTCTACCTGATCTATGGCAGCGACACGCCCGGCAGCTATGTCCTGCAGGATCGGGAAACCGGCCAAATGATGCTCGTCGCGGATGAGCGTGACAACATACCCCCAGACGCCGTCGGCCAGATGGTTTCTGTCAATTATAAAGCCCGGGATGGGCTCAACATTCCGTCGATCCTGACCTGGCCGGCAGGCGTGGATATTGAAACGGCCAGCAAGCTGCCTCTGGTCGTGATGCCACATGGCGGACCAGAATCGTATGACGCGGTGGGGTTCGATTGGATGGCGCAGTATTTCGCCAATCGGGGCTACCTCGTGCTTCAGCCGAATTTCCGGGGGTCGTCAGGCTACGGAACTGAGCACCGGATTCTCGGCAAGAGGGAGTGGGGCGGCAAGATGCAGGATGACATCACTGATGGCGTGCAGACGCTGGTGGAGCAGGGCCTGGCAGACCCGACACGTGTCTGCATTGTCGGGGCCAGCTATGGCGGCTATGCGGCGCTCGCGGGCGGTGCGTTCACACCTGACCTGTACAAATGCGTCGTGGCGATTGCACCCGTGTCGGACATTCGACCCCTCCTCGTGGATGTGAAGTGGGATAATGGGCGCAAGCATTGGGCGCTGGACTACTGGCAGGAAAACATAGGCGATCTTGATGAAGAGCGCGAGAAGCTGGATGCTATCTCGCCAGCCAGAGCCGCAGACAAGTTCACGGCACCCGTACTGCTGATCCATGGCAATGACGACACCGTCGTGCCGATCAAGCAGAGCGAGATCATGGAACGGGCTCTCGAAAAAGCCGGCAAGGATGTGACCTTCCTCGAACTGGAAGGTGAGGATCACTGGATGTCGGATGGCGATACGCGAATTGACGCATTAAGCGCTATGGCGACATTCATAGACCAGCATATCGGCGCTGAAGCCGAGTAGGGGCGCCTAGAACCCAACCGGCGCGGGAAGGCCCGTGCTCGACAGGCAGATCGCCTTGAAGCGGCTGCCCATGTCTTTCGGGTCGATCAGCCGCTGGGCATTGTTGAAGATCGCGTCGGCATGGTCGGGATTGGCCTCGACCAGCTGGTTGAGCCGTGCCTGCGCCCCGAGCCCCATCAGGAACATGCCCTGCGGTGTCGGCCCGGCCACATCCAGTCCCATGCGCGCGGCAAGCCGTTTCAGGCGTCCGAAATCCACGTCCACGGTCAAATCGGTTTCGCCCGGCTGGGCGAGGGGGGAGACCTGCTCGCCCTGGCTGAAGGCGCGGAGGCTGTCGCCCGGCGTGGCATCGGCGGGGCCGTAATCGATGAACAGCGCGCGCATCGGCGCGGGGCGGGTGAGGAGGTCTGCAATCAACAGGTCGAAGCCGATCTGGACCTCGACCGCCTCTGATGTTTCGGCGGCGCCATCGGGGGCGCGCTGCTCGTCGGCGGCGAGGCCGAAGGCCAGCGCCCCGTCCGCATCCAGCCCGACCACGCATTCGCGCCACTGGCCATCCGCCTTGCGGAACTGGCGGGCGGGCAGGCAGTCGAGATATTCATTCGCGACCAGGATCATCGGCCCGGCGGACACATTGCCGAGCGTGTCGGCAAAAGACGGCGTATAATCGTTGAGACGCTCTGCCTGCACCTTGCGCAATTCCGGGCTCGGCTCGACGAGGGTGAGTTTGGCGGCATCGGCAAATTCGCGGCCGCCCGCGACATAGGCGAGGCGCAGCGCATCCGCCATCAGCGTGCCGCGACCGGGACCAATCTCGACCAGATGAAACGAGTCCGGCGCGCCCATGGCCCGCCATTCATTCACGACCCACAGGCCGATCAGTTCGCCGAAGACCTGGCTGACTTCCGGCGCCGTGATGAAATCCGTGCCAAGGCCGGGGCGCGTGGCATAATAGCCTTGGGCCGAGTCATGCAGGGCAAGCTGCATATAGGTCGAAACCGGGATGGGGCCGCCGGTCTCGATCAGGCGGATGATGCGATCCTTGAGGGTCATGGGCAGATCAGTCCGCGGCTACAGGCTTTGTCTTCAGCGCATTCCAGACCAGCCAGGCGCCGCCGATCCACATCGGGATGGAGAGCAGCTGGCCCATCGTGATCCAGTCCGGCAGGCCCTCGACGAAACTGTCGGGCAGGCGGAAATTCTCCACGATGGTACGGCCGGTCGCATAGATCAGCAGGAACAGGCCGGCGATAAGGCCGGGCCGCTTCAGCGCACCAAAGCGCCAGATCAGGATCGATCCCACAATCAGCGGTAACCAACCCTCCAGTACGCTTTCATACAGCTGGCTCGGATGGCGTGCGGTCTCGAAGTCTGTATAGGCCCATTCGCCTGTATCCCAATTATAGGCCGGCGGCGTCGAGCCGCGCACATAACCTTCCGGGAACACCATGCCGATGGGCGCATCCGTGTGGCGACCATAGAGTTCGGCGTTCACGAAATTGGCGAGTCGGACGAGGCCGATGCCAATAGGCGCGACGACGCCGGCAATATCGCCAATCGAGAGCAGAGACACTTTGCGACGGCGCGCGAACAGGATAAGCGCGATGGTAACGCCCAGAATGCCGCCATGAAATGCCATGCCCCCATCCCAGATCTTGAAAATGGTCAGCGGGTTCGCCGCGATCACGTCGAACTGGTAGGGCACCATGTAGAACAGGACATAGCCGAACCGTCCGCCGAGAATGATGCCGACAATGATCCAGAACATGATGTCGTCGAGCTGGTCCTTGGTCAGCGGGCTGGTGCCGCCAAACAGGCGCGGACGCCGGATCATCGCGCTGGCATACCACCAGGCAAGCGCGATTCCGGCCATGTAGCCGAGCGCGTACCAGCGCAAATGGAAGGTGCCGAGGCCAAGAAAGCCGAGATCAATGGAGACCAGCGCCGGACTGACATCCGGGAAGGTCAGCGCCGCAGCGGGCAGGAGGGTTGCAGCGAAGCTCATCATATCCAGCATGCAGCGTCTTTTCCCTGTATGGATAAGGACCTATCTGTTAGGGGACCGAGAACTTGTCCGCCCGATGCCGCGAAGGAGTAGCCGCATGGCCACAACAAATCCACTGCTAGATGACATTGCAGGTCTGATGACCGGCGCAATGGGTGCTGCACGGGCCGCAAGCGAAGAGGCGAAGACCGCAGCCCAGGCCCGCGTGAAGGGCCTGATCGCCGATATGGACCTGGCGGGCCGCGACGAAGTCGAGGCACTGAAGACGCTCGCCACGGCGGCGCTGGAGCGTGTCGAAGCGCTGGAAGCGCGTGTGGCAGAGCTCGAAACGGCCGCAAAATCCAAATAGCGCAACCCACAGACTTTATATGCCTACCTGTTGTTCGGGGTGGACGCAGACCCTGCGCCGCGTTTCAACGGGGATGGCCATTGGGCACGAATCCTGTGTCCATGACTTCAGAAAGAAGGGGAGACTTTCATGAGCCTTGATCTTTCACGCGAAGAATTCGAAGGGATCGATCCGCTCGATCGCGTCGAAGAGGCCCTCGAAATCGCCGGGTGGCAACACGAACGCGACGAAGAAGGCACTATTCAGGCTGTGGCTGAGACCCGTTGGGGTGATATGGGCGCGCTGTTTGCGTTTCGCCCTGAGCCAGCCGCGATCCATTTTTCCGTCACCCTCGACATCAAGCCGATTGCTGACAAACGCCGTCAGCTGTCCGAACTGATCATCATGGCCAATGAGCGCCTCTGGCTCGGCCACTTTGATTACTGGGCAGACGAAGGTGTGGTCATTTTCCGATATACCTTTTCCATGATGGATCGGGATGAAGCCTCGCTGGGCGAGCTCCGTTCGACCATCGCGGCGGCCGTCAGCGCCGTTGACCGGTTTGTGCCTGCGTTCAACTTCCTGATCTGGGCTGGCAAGAGCCCACGCGAAGCGATGGATGCGGTCATGTTCGAAACCCACGGCGAAGCCTGAGACCCGGCGCGTGGCGGCGGCACAGTCAATTGTCCTGATCGGGGCAGGCCGCATGGGCGGCGCACTGGCGTCCGGTTGGCTGTCGGGGCGATCCAAGCCTAGTATTTCCATCGTCGCGCCGCGCCCGACCCCGCAAGTGCAAGAATGGGCTGAAGCCGGCCGCATCACGCTCAACCCGGACCCGTCGCCTGCGCGCATCGTCGTTCTGGGTATCAAGCCCCAGCAATTCACGCGCGCTGCTGAAAGCATCAAGCAATACATCGATGAGAGAACATTGGTGATCTCTGTCATGGGCGGGATCAAGCTGAGCCAGCTCGAAGACCGCCTCGGCACACCGCATGTGATCCGCGCCATGCCGAACACGCCGGGGTCCGTCGGCAAGGGCGTCACGCTGCTGTCGGCGGCCTCGTCGCTGGGCTCTGTGGATATTGAAACCGCCCGCAAGCTGCTCACACCGCTCGGGCTTGTCGAAGGGCCAATGGACGAGAAGACGATGGTTGCCGCGACTGGCATTTCAGGATGCGGCCCGGCCTATGTCTTCCTGCTTGCCGAGGTGATGGCCGAAGCCGGAGAGGCCGAAGGCGTGCCAAAGGACATGGCGGCGCGCCTTGCCATCGAGACGATCATCGGCGCGGCGGCCCTGATGGAACAATCTGGCCAGACTCCAAATGCGCTCAGAAAAATGGTCACTTCCCCCGGCGGCATCACCCAGGCCGCTCTTGACATCCTTATGGATGACGGTGGGATGCCTATATTGCTGAGGAAAGCCCTGCGCGCTGCTGTGACCCGCGACCGGGAGCTTTCCAGAGAGCCGGATTAGAGGACAGTTACCGATGACGACGCAGGCGGGCATATTGGAAAAGGGCCTGCTCGCCGCACTGGAACTTGCCGACGAGACGCCCTGGGCCGATCTGACACTGTCGGCCATTGCGGAGGCCGCAGATACCAGTCTTTCCGAATTTCATGGCCTTGCCGGCAAGGATGATCTTGCCGCACATGCCGACCCCTATTTCGACAAGGCCATGTCGGAAGAGGGCGTGTCGCATGATGAAAGCCCGCGGGAACGCCTGTTCGACGTCATCATGCTGCGGTTCGAGGCAATGGAAGCACACCGTGCCGGTCTCCTTTCGCTGATGAAGTATCGCGACCATACGCCGTTGCTCTTGCTCTCGCTTCCACTCGCCCGAAAGCGCAGCGCCGACTGGGCGCTTGTCTCGGCCGGGCTCGACAATCGCTCCGGCGCGCCGGTGGGGCTCAAATCCGTCGCGATTGGTTATGTGATCGACACAGCCGAACGCGCCTGGCGCAAGGAAACAAGCGGCGATTTCGCGCTGACCATGGCCGCGCTCGACAAGGGCCTGCGCGACGCCGAAGACCGGATGGAGCAGCTTCAGCGCTTCACCGGCTGGGGAAAAAAGAAAACACGGCAGGACAACACTGCCGACGAGGAAACGAAACCGGAGGAAACATGAATGAGTCGACCAGGCCTCGACGCAGACCCGCTCTCATTGGGAGCGGATTGGTTCAATGCGCTATTTGGAGAGATCGGTATTGACGCCGAGGTTGCTGGCCTCACCGCAAAATCCATCGGCACCGGACAGATCGGCGAGAATGTCCGCTTTGTTTTCGACTATGCGCGCAAGGGGCCGAATGCTCCGGCGACACTGGTAGGCAAGTTTCCGTCTGACAGCCCGGAAAGCCTGATGACTGCCAAGCTGCTCGGCCATTATGAGCGGGAAGTAAAATTCTATCGAACTTTTCCGAAAGTGGCCGGCGTGATTACACCCGCGGCATTTTACACAGATTATGACCCGGACACGAACCGGTTCGCGCTGATCATGGAAGACATGGCGCCGTCAGAGCAGGGCGACCAACTTCAGGGGTGTAGCGTTGCCGAGGCCGAGCGTGCCTTGTCGGCAGCGGCTGTGTTGCATGCCGCGTACTGGAATGATCCTTCGCTTGATACGCACGCCTGGTTGCAGGGCAGTGACCTTGCGCCGCCACCCGCGCTGACACCGGAAGCAGTGAGTGGGCTCTGGCATGGATTCAAGGATCGGTATGGTGAACGGCTGGAGGCTGACGACATCCTTGTGGGCGATGCCTATGCGGCCGCGTTGCCAGCCTGGAGTGAGGGTTATGACGGCCCGCACGCGCTTACGCACAATGATTTCCGGCTCGACAACATGTTGTTCGGCGCGGACGCGGCACCCAAGCCACTGGCCGTTGTAGACTGGCAAACAGCTGGCAAGGGCGCGCCAGCTGGCGATGTCGCATACTTCATCGGAGCGGGCCTGACGCGCGAAGACCGGCCAAAGCACGAGCAGGCATTGCTGCGCTTCTATCATGCGCGGCTGACCGAGCAGGGTATTTCCGACTATTCGTTCGAGGCGCTCTACGATCATTATCGCTGGTTCAGCTTTTACGGCATGTCGGTCGCTTTCGGGGCCGCGATGCTGGTGAAACAGACGGACCGCGGAGACGAGATGTTCCTCACCATGCTGCGCCGTCACGCAGCGCAGGCACGCGACAATGATGCGCTGGCATTGCTGCCGTAATCCAGGCGAAAGTTATACTTTCTGTAATGAATCCAGCCGATTCCCACATTTTGTCCCGGCCCGGTACAGCTTTCCAAACATTCCTCTAACCGGGGGAGTAAAACTGACCGGGTCGCTTACGCCTCGGCTTAAACCCCACCCTGTATGTTGATTTCCATGGCGCCCGGAGAAGCCGGGCAGTCCTGTCATAGCAACTAGAATGGTGTGGACATGGAACAGCACAATGCACGTAACATCAGCGTCCCCGGCCCGGATGGCCAAATGCTGACTCTGGCGGATCTTCCGTCACCTAACATTTCGCGTTGGGTTACGCGTCGCAAAGCTGAAGTCGTTGCAGCAGTCTCCGGGGGGCTCCTGTCCCGCAAGGCTGCTTGTGATCGCTACAGCCTGAGCGAAGAAGAGTTCGAGACGTGGGAGAAGCTTTACTCCCGTCACGGAACCAAGGGACTGCGGACCACACGTTTGCAGCAATACCGCCGCTAGGACGCGTCACGGTTAACGGACTCCTCTCCGTTAAACACAAATTTAAATGCCAGCGCCTATCACTGGTCCTGAATGCCGGAAGTTTACCCGGCAACAGGAGTGGCGAATGGACCATAAGCTCGCAAAATTCCAAGGCAGCGCGATGCTCTCCACACGAGCAGTCGCGCTGTTTGCGCTTGTCATTGCTGGCGTGCTGGGCAGCTGGCGTGCCAGCGACCTGTTCACCCAGCCCGTTGAATCCTGGGTGCCTGGATCAGCCATTGAAACTTCCCTGATGGGTATTCTTGAGCCGGTGGCTGGCACGGGAAATATCCGCCTTTCCGTGTCCGGCGATGGTCGCTCAGGCCGATCGGTCCTCATCCTGCTGGCGTCAGATGCGAGCGAGACCGCACCAACCCTGCAACGTCTTGCAAGTTCCGCCATTCTCCTGTCGCCTGAAACCGGCGATCAGTTGATCATCGAACAGGCTGACTTCGCGCGCGGTGTTGCCGGTCGTCCGGATGCAACTGGCTGGACCGAGCTTGGCCTGTACGCATTGCTTTGCGGTTTGTTGGCATGGGTTGGTTTTCGTGCCCCGCTTGATGCGGCTCCCGCGGCGACGAGCACCGGCGCGCCAGCTGACCGAAAGTCGACCCGCATCGAATCTGCCGACATCATTCCGGTGTCCAAACCACGCCCGGTCCGCCAGCCGGACCCGGACGCCGCATCCCTTGTGCGCAAGGATCCCGCGCGCACCGCATCGATCCTGCGCAGTTGGATGCGCGGTGAAGGAGATGCCGCATGAGCGCGCTGGCGATTTCCCGGCCGCGCGGCACGACCGGGCTTGCTCGGTCGGCGCGTCTGATGCGCGCTCTGGGGCCTGAGGCCGCGCCAGTCTGGAGCGAATTGAGCCCGCAGGAAGCCCGCGCACTTTCTGCCGCAATGGACGCGCTGGATGATGATTTGCGTGATGAGACTGATGCGCTGGAAAGCTACAAACAGGCGCATGCGCGCAGCGGCGCATCTGCCGAAGCCGATACGCCAATCTGGGCTGAAGTGTCTGAACTTGAAACGCGGGACCTTTTGAAACTGGCTGAGGGCCAGCACCCGCAAGCACTTGCCCTGATGCTTTCCCGCCTGGATGGCAAAGCCTCGGCGCGCATGTTGAAGGCGCTCGAGAAACCTGTCGCCGTCGATGTGCTGCAACGCCTGTTACATCTGGGGCCAGCGCATCCAAGCGCGGTCGCAGCGCTCGAAACAGCCGTGTCGGCATGGATGGCCGGCGCGGCGCCAGCTTCCCGAACCGGTGGTCATGAAGGTGTCGCTCGTATCTTTGACCGGATGGATAGCCGTTCAGAACAAAGCCTTTTGTCTGCGCTGGAATCCGCTGTGCCAGGCGCCGGACAGCGCGTCCGCTCATTGATGTTCACTTTCGACGATCTGGCGAATCTGGATGCGGGGGGACTGCAGACCTTGCTGTCTGCCGCAGACCGTACACGCCTCACCTTTGCGCTGAAAGGCGCACGCGAAGAGACCCGCGCGGCCTTCTTCCGAAACATGACGCAACGCGCTGGAGAATTGCTGCGCGAGGAAATCGACATGCTTGGCGCCGTGCGCCGCAGCGAGATTGAAGCCGCACGAATGGAACTGGTTGATCTGGCCCGCACGCTGATCGAGCGCGGAGACATTCGCGCAGGGCGTCCGCAAGATGAGGATGAACTCGTCGAATGATCCACCGCGCTGTCAAATCTGTTACGCAATTTGAATTTCGCAGCGATTTCAGTCCGGGCGAAGCGGCTCCGGTCGAGCTTGACCCACCGGTCAAGCTGACCACGCCGGAATTGCTGGAAATGCTGGCGGAAGCCCGTGCGGAAGGCGCTGCCAGTGTGCGCGCCGAAGCGGCCCGCGCCGACAGCGAGCGCTTGCAGGGCGTGACGAATGCACTCAACGAAGCCCTCGCCAATCTCGTGGCGCTGACAGGTCATCTGGAGGCCTGCGCCTATGAGGAGGGTTTCAGTGACCGGGCCCATGCGTTAATAAGGGCCACCGCCCGCACTATTCTTGACGGGCAGGGTGATCTGTTCGACGCCCGGCAATCTCTCACGCGTGTTACACCCGAAGGTACCTCATGACTGATTCTGCCAATCCCGCGCTGAAAAAGAGCCTGATGGATGTGCCTGTCCGGGTGGATGTGGTGCTGGGTGAACTGCGGATGCCCATCGAGGAACTGATGGCCATGGCAGAAGGGGACATCGTTGCCCTGGAACGCCATACGGGTGAGCCGGTTGACATCTATCTGTCAGATCGCCTGATGGCGCGGGGCAAACTGGTTATTGCGGATGGCCAATTGGGCGTGACCCTGTCGGAAATCGTCGACGATCGCGCGGCTGCCTGACGCTTAGGCAATTATCATTAAAACATTGCAAGGCCGCCCAATTCCTAACGGAAGAAAGGAAGTTGTTAACCTTTGCCGGTGTTAACTGCTTCCAACGAAAGCATGTCCTGTCGGCCTATTGGGGTGGCGATCGGCGGGGTGATCAACACAAGGGAACATGCAAACATGCGCATGAAGATGTTCGCCGCGGAGACCCTTGAGGCCGCCAAAGCGATGATTTTTGCCGAAATGGGAGCGGACGCGGTCATCCTGTCTGAACGGGAGATCGACGGCGGTGTGGAAGTTCGCGCTGCAACGGACAAGCTGGGAGGCGGCGTTGTTCCAAGCGAACCGCTATTCCTGCGAGAAGCCCGTGGCACCGGACATGGTCGTGGCTCTGAAAACCCTCTCTACAGTCGCGTTCGCGACGCTCTTCTATGGCATGGCGCCCCCAAGCGCTTTGCGGATCGGGTCGCTCATGAGGGCGCTGATCAGAATGCGGTTCCGGGCGACTCGCCAGAGGATTCGATCGCGGCCGGTCTGGAGCGCATCGTCACCTGCGATCCGATTGCGGCCCGCATGGAACGCGACATCATCCTCGTGGGACCGCCAGGACATGGCCGGACCTCCACTGCAGCGAAACTGACCCGCCGGGCGGCGGTTGCCCGTACGGCCATCCTGCCAATCGCTGCAGACCTTGATGGAACTGCAGGCGGCGCTCAGCTCGCAGCCTATCTGGAACAGGAGCGTGGCCAGATTCGCACCGCTTTGACGCCAGATGCCCTTTTCGACACGTTGCGCACCGCACGGGCCGCCGGGCATCGCTGTGTGATTGACCTGCCATCGATCAATGCGTTCGACCAGGATGACATGGACAGTCTGCAGGACCTGATTCAGGTCGTGCGCGCCGAGCCCGTACTTGTCATGTCAGCCGAAGGTCACCCGGAAGATCAGGCAGATGCTGCCCGCATCTTTGCCCGCGCTGGCATACGCCGCGCTATCCTGACCAAACTCGATATTGCCCGCAGGCGGGGAGGGGCCATTTCGGCTCTGTCTTCTGCGGGAATCGCCTTCTCGCACCTTGCCGTTACGCCCTTTATAGGCGGCGGGCTGGTGCCGGCAGCGCCGTCCCGGCTGGCTGCCTTGTTGATGGAAGATGCCCCCGGCGATGTGATCGCCCTGAAAGGAGCTGCGTAGTCCTATGAGCTTCATGCTTCGAAAATCGCAGGAACGTCCGGCTCAGCGGCCGACCCCTCGCGTCGCGCCAGCCTCGATCATCGCTGTTGCGAGTGGCAAAGGTGGTGTCGGCAAGACTTTCATGGCCATTACCCTGGCCTCCGCTTTTGCCCAGGCCGGCAAGCGCACACTGTTGGTGGATGGCGATTTGGGCCTTGCCAATGTCGACGTTCAACTCGGCATCGCTCCGGAAACCGACCTCGCCGCGGTCATCGCAGGCTGGGTCGAACTGGATGACGCTGTGACGGCCGTCGATGGCGGCGCAGCAGATGGCGGCTTTGACGTATTGCCTGGCCGATCCGGCTCTGGCGCGCTGGCTGAGCTTCCGCCTGAGGAAGTTGCCCGCCTTGCTGCAGGCCTTTCGGCGCTGGCGCTGCAATACGACCAGGTGGTCGTGGACCTTGGCGCCGGGATCGAAGCCAATTGCATGCGCTTGGCGCGCGCCGCCGACAAGGCGCTCATGGTCATTACCGACGAGCCGACCTCGATGACGGACGCTTACGCGTTCATCAAGGTGTTGCGCGGTTACGCGCCGAACGTCGAACCGGTCATCTGTATCAATCAGGCCGAGTCTCGGGCCGCAGGCCAGCGCACCTATGAAGCGATTGCGCGCGCTTGCCAGACCTTCCTCGGCTTCCGTCCACATCTTGCGGGTACCGTAATGCGGGACCCGAAGGTGCGCGATGCGATCCGCTGCCAGAAGACGCTGATCTCCACAGACCAGCAGGCACAGCCGATCCAGGACGCAATTGCAATTTCCCAGATGCTCATAGGCGCCCGTCAAGGTGTCGATATTGGCTATTAATCTGTGTGAAGAAAGTAGAAGTTTTGGGGGCGGATCGTACGGCTTGTTAACCTTCGTTAAAGGAACAGCCCGTAGGATTCACATTGACAGGAAATGCGGCTAGCTTGGTCGTAATGATGATTCGGGAGACGAGAGATGCGCGTCCTGCTGATTGAAGATGATAGTGCGGTGGCTCGTTCCATCGAGTTGATGCTGAAGGCTGCAGGCTTCAACATCTACACCACCGACCTCGGCGAAGAGGGCGTGGACCTCGGCAAGGTCTATGAGTACGACATGATCGTGCTTGACCTCTCACTGCCTGATATTTCCGGGTACGAAGTGCTCAAGCAGCTGCGCATGGGCCGTGTGAACACGCCTGTGATGATCCTCTCCGGCAATCCCGACATTGAAGCGAAGGTGAAGACGCTCGGCTACGGCGCCGACGACTATCTCACCAAGCCATTCAACAAGGACGAGCTGATCGCCCGCATCACCGCCATTGTGCGTCGCTCCAAAGGCCATGCCGAGAGCGTGATCCGCACGGGCGAAATCGTTGTGAATCTCGACGCGAAGACCGTGGAAGTGGACGACGAGCGCGTTCATCTGACCGGCAAGGAATACCAGATGTTCGAGCTTCTTTCCCTCCGGAAAGGCACGACGCTGACCAAGGAAATGTTCCTGAACCACCTCTACGGCGGCATGGACGAGCCAGAATTGAAGATCATCGACGTCTTCATCTGCAAGCTGCGCAAGAAGCTGCAGAATGCGACCAACGGCAACCACTATATCGAAACGGTCTGGGGGCGCGGTTATGTTCTGCGCGATCCGCGTCCAAGCTCGAAGACGGCGGAAGTCGAAGCGGCGGCCTGACGCCCAGAGTTTTGAAGCTTTAAGAGTGCTTCCCGAACCCCGGCCGAAAGGTCGGGGTTTTGTTTTGCGCGCAAATGGCTTTTGCACGTTCCGGCTTGCAACCAGGCGCAAATAGCTGACATTGAACGCCATGTCCCAGAATTCTGCCGGTCCTGAAATCCTTCGCCTGATTGAACTGATCTCGCGCCTGCCGGGCCTCGGGCCCCGGTCTGCGCGGCGCGTTGCCCTGTTCCTGCTCAAGCGTCGCGACACTTTGCTGAAACCGCTGGCCGACGCGCTGGCTGAGGCGGGCGAAAAGATCGAACGGTGCAAGGTCTGCGGGAATTTCGACACGGTGCAGCCTTGCGCAGTGTGCCAGGCAGGTGGGCGCGATGATGCGCTGGTGTGCGTGGTGGAAGACGTGCCGGATCTCTGGGCGCTGGAGCGCGGTGGCGCGTTCCGGGGGCGTTACCATGTGCTCGGCGGCGTCCTGTCGGCGATCGACGGTATTACGCCAGATGACCTCAACATTCCGTCATTGGTGACCCGCGTGGAGGCGGGCGGCATACGCGAAGTGATCCTGGCGCTCAATGCCACTGTTGATGGCCAGACGACAGCGCACTACGTGGCCGAGTTGCTTGAAGGGAAGGGCGTCAGTGTCACGCGTCTGGCGCATGGCGTACCTGTGGGCGGCGAACTGGACCATCTCGATGATGGTACGCTCGCCGCCGCACTCAGGTCACGCCGCGATATCTGATCGGGCCTATTCGGCTTCCGCTTCAGCGATATCCACGCGGAATATGCCGTCGAAATCCTTGGTCGCGACATAGAGGTGACCATCGGGGCCCTGAACCACGTCACGGATCGCATATTCTTCGTCAAACAGTGACTGCTTGCCGACCACTTCTCCATTTTCCATGTCGATCCGCGTCAGCTCCAGTCCGGCCGGACCGTTCATGCCGCCCGTGAAAAGGTCGCCTTTCCAGCCCGGATAAACGTCGCTGGTCAGCATGGTGAGGCCTGAAGGAGCAATTGATGGTACCCAATAAGTGAGCGGTTGAACCATGCCTTCGGCTTCGGTCTCATTCGTTATGATTGTGCCATCATAATTCACGCCATAGGTGATCTTGGGCCAGCCATAATTCGCGCCGGGCGTGGAGATGTTGAGTTCGTCGCCGCCTTTGGGGCCGTGTTCTGTCTCGTACAACGTGTCCGTGGCGGTGTCGTAGTAGAGCCCCTGCACATTGCGGTGACCATAGGACCAGACTGGGGGCGCACCGGCTTCACCATCGGCAAACGGATTGTCTGCAGGAATAGAGCCGTCTGTGTTGATGCGGACGATGGTACCATGCGTATTGGTGGGATCCTGAGCATCCTTCATGAAGCTGAAGCCCTCGCCGAGGGAAACGAACAGGGTGCCGTCATTCGCAAATTGCAGGCGCGAGCCATAATGGTAGGCGGTATCGCGCGCATCGGCCCAGAAGATTTCCTCAACATTTTCCAGCGCGCTGGCATCGTCGCTGAGGCGGCCCTTGATGACGGCTGCTGCGTTCGCGGCACCATCGCCCTTGGAATAGGAGATGTAGACCATGCGGTTGGTCTCGAAGTCCGGATCCAGCACCAGGCCAAGATATCCTGCCTGACCTTCAATGAACGCTTCCGGCAGGCCGGTCACGGAAGAGGGGGTGCCCTCGCCACCAGCCACGAATTTCAGGCCGCCTTCTTTCTCTGTGAACAGCAAATCGCCATTCGGCAGGAAGGCGAGGCCCCAGGGCCACTCGGCCTCGGTCACGACGGGCGTGAGTTTCACGTCAAAGTCGCTTGTTGCGACCGGCGTGGTTTCAGCTGGCCCGCCACAAGCGGCAACAATCAGTGCGAGCGGAAGCAGGGGGATGATAGGGCGCATGAGGGCGTCTCCGTTTGAGGCAGGGAGGTTTGCTGGGACCATAGGACGAGCCTGCCGATTGGCCAAACAAAAAGGGCGACCTCGAAAGGCCGCCCTTGGAATTCAAATGAGTCCGGGTCCTACCAGGACTTCTTGACCGTGACGCCGTAGAGAGCTGGCTCGGTCAGGAAGGCGTTGGTGAACAGGCCTGAGGAATCGTCGGTCAGGTACGTGCCGGTGATGACTTCCTCGTCGGTCAAGTTCTTGGCGAAGACTTCCACGCCCCATCCGCTCTCTGGATTATTGAGCAGGATCGACAGGTTGACGTTGGACCAGGATTCCAGTCCATCGCGCGGCGTGTTCCAGATACGGCTCTCGCTTTCCGACTGCATGTAGTAGTCGCCGCGGATCGTAAGGTCCCAGTTGGAATTGCTGATGGCTGGGAATGTGTATTCCGCCGCCAGGTTCAGCGTCATGTCCGGGGCGCCCGGCATGGAGTTGCCATCCAGATTCTTGGCATCCCCTTCGATGGGCTGCAGGGCCGTGGCCGTCTGCGTGTCGCCATTGGAGTCCGTGTAGGTCACGGTGACGCCGTCCAGACCGAAGGCGGCTTCCTGCCCGGAGAATGCGCCGGTACAGAGGCCAAGCGTGGAACCCGGAGCAAGCAGGCCGCCCTGAATGGCTCCCAGCACTGTGGCATAGCCCTGAGCGGACACGACACAGTTCGAATAGGTGCTGGAATTCTTCAGCGCGACGAGATCTGCCCGTCCATTGGTGCGGTCGAGCACGTCGATGCCATAAGTGTCGACGACTTCGGCATTCAGAAGGCCGAGATTAGCCGTCAGCAGCCAATTGTCTGCCGGCGTCCACAGGGCTTCCAGCTCAAGACCCTGAAGCTCTGCGTCCACGTTGATGTTCACCGAAGAGCGGTTGATGATCTGCGTGATCTGGTAGCCTTCATAGTCATACATGAAGCCGGTCAGGTTCAGCTGGGCGGTCCCGCCTGCAAACGTGTTCTTCGTTCCGATTTCATACGAGTTGATGAATTCCGGATCGAAGGTCTGCGGGAACAGGTTTGCACCTGCTGGCTGTGGCGGGTTGATGCCGCCACCCTTGTAGCCCTTGGAATAGAAGCCGTAGATCAGCGTATCGTCTGTGAAGTCGAGATCAGCTGTGTAGTCAAAACCGATACGGCCAGTGATTTCCTGGAAGTCGGCTTTCAGCTTGCCTTGAGACGCAAGTGGGTCTGCGCCTGCTGGTTGTGGAGTGAACAGGAAGGTCGAGACGATGTCCTGTTCCTTCTGGTCATCCGTATAGCGAAGTCCCAGCGTGAGCTGGAGATCGTCAGAGACGTCATAGTAACCTTCACCAAAGACAGCGAAGGATTCCAGCTGGTAGGGGGACAGCGAGCGGAAATAGTTCCCGCCGTCACCATTCAGGGACAGGTCGAACAGGGACGCACCATCGGAGGTCGTAGAGCCGCTATCGAGCGGAACATTGCCGCCGAACAGGGCGCCACCAGCCGCATTATTGATCTGCGTCAGAGCCGTCAGCGCGTTCGACAGAACGTAATAACCGTCTTCAGCATTGTACGGATCGATGGATTCGAAATCCACCTTGATGGCACCAAGGTTGAAGTTGAACGGACCATCATAGTCGGACTGGAGCCGAAGTTCGTGAGTGGTCTGCTCACTATTGCCACCAGACAGGTCGAAGGTCCGGAAGGAATTGGCAGCGCCAAGTTCCGGATCGGTCACGACGCCGCCTGGGAACAGGAGGGGATAGAGTGGTGCCAGGGCCGGGTTGATGAAGGGGCCGGCCGTTGTGTTGAAGGTCAGTGATGCAGAGGCCTTGTTGTAATCCTCACGCGATACGACCGAGCTCTCACTATAACTGCCGAGATAGGTCAGCAGCAGATTGTCGCCGATATCGGCTTCAGCTTTCCATGAATAGAGCGTCTGATCGGCCTGGTACATTGGGTCGAAGGCCGACTCAATCTTGCGCAGGTCCGAAATGGCCGGGGCCAGGTTCACATCACCGTTCAGGAGGCCGGCAAAGATGCCGAGGCCGCCAGCGAGGGTGGCCTGCGAATTCACGCGGTCACGGGACTGGTCGAGCGGAGCATCTTCACAGCCGAGCGATGTCGCCAACTGGTCAACAGCTGAGACCGGAATGCCCATGAAGCTGTCGAAGCCTTCGTCCTTGTCGCACAGCTGCTTACCGGAGCGGAGGCGGGAATCGTCTTCTTCGAAATGCTCAACCGAAATCCAACCACGGGCCCAGTCTGTGGGCTCGAATGCGAGGGTCGCCCGCACACTATAGAGGTCACGATCATCGACATCATTGCCGGTTGTCAGATTGTCCACATAGCCGTCACGGCCGAGATAGGAGCCAGCCACACGCAGGGCGGCGTTTTCGCCAAGGGGCAGGTTGACCATGCCCTTGCCTTTGAACGTGTTGTAATTGCCATAGGTCAGCTCGGCATCTGCCTGGAATTCGCCCAGTACCGGCTTGGCAGTAATCAGGTTGAACACACCGCCAGTCGCGTTGCGTCCATAAAGCGTACCTTGTGGGCCACGCAGGACTTCGACACGTTCAACATCATAGAACTCGGCTTCGAAGAGGCGGTTGGCCGTAAGCGGAATGTCGTTCTGGTGGATACCCACACCCGCATCACCGGATTGTGCAACCACGTCGGCGCCAATACCGCGGATCTTGAAGTTGAATGATGTGAAGTTGCCTTTGGTGAAGCTGACGTTCGGAATGGATTTCACCAGGTCAGGGCCACCGGCAAGCTGGAGCCGGTCGAGGGCATCTTCATCGAACGCGGAAACCGCGATCGGAACATCCTGAATGGATTCCTCGGTTTTCTGTGTCGTCACCGTGACCGTTGACAGGGTGCGCGGGCTTTCGTCGGAATCATCCTGAGCGGCGGCCACCGGCCCCACCAGACCGACCACGAGAGCGGATGCCCCAGCCAGCCAGACGGATTTCGAGTGTCTGATATTTCGCATGTTTTGTTTCCTCCCCTCGGGCCGCTTTAGTGCTGCCTCGAGCAATTTTAGCCGAGCCGGCCTCTTTTGGGCCTGCTTCAATTGTCATCTGAATGCATTCGTGACGGGTCTGTCAACATGACGCTGGGGTAATGACGGGTTTTAAAATGCGGGTGTTAAAAATGTAACGCCCTTGCTTGGCCGC
This sequence comes from Hyphomonas sp. KY3, assembly GCF_017309975.1. Classification (NCBI taxonomy): domain Bacteria; kingdom Pseudomonadati; phylum Pseudomonadota; class Alphaproteobacteria; order Hyphomonadales; family Hyphomonadaceae; genus Hyphomonas; species Hyphomonas sp. KY3. The sequence continues at coordinate 2,940,224 of NZ_CP022271.1, read as the reverse complement.
GTTGCCCATGCCTGTTACAGGCGCAGCATGTCACATTCTTCTACCGCCGCACTGGTCCTCTTCTCGGGAGGGCAGGATTCCACGACCTGCCTGGCATGGGCGCTTGAGCGATTCGGGCGCGTAGAGACGGTCGGTTTTGACTACGGCCAACGCCACCGGATCGAACTCGATTGCCGGGAGACGGTACGGCGGGGTCTGGCTGACCTAAATGCAGACTGGGGCAGCCGTCTTGGACCGGACCATATGCTCGACGCCACCGTGCTGAAGTCGCTCGGAGAAACGGCGATGACGCACGATGTCAGCATCGAGATGACAGAGGCCGGCCTGCCTTCCACATTCGTGCCGGGCCGTAATCTGCTGTTCCTGACCTTGGCGGGCGCTCTGGCCAGCCGCCGGGGCATTTCTGTTCTGGTCGGCGGGATGTGCGAAACGGACTATTCGGGCTATCCCGACTGCCGCGCAATGACGATGGACGCCCAGGCTGAAACACTGAGGCTGGGCCTCGATGTTCCGATGCAGATCGACACGCCACTAATGTACATAGACAAGGCAGGGACGTGGGCGCTGGCAGAAGATTTGGGAGGCCAGGCGCTGGTCGATCTGATCGCGGAAGATACCCATACGTGCTATCTGGGCGAGCGCGGCCAGCGCCATGAGTGGGGCTATGGCTGTGGGGAATGCCCGGCTTGTGAGCTGCGCGCAAAGGGCTGGGCAGGCTGGAAAGCCGGTGTCTGAACACCCAATTCACTTGCAGAAGAAGCAGCCATAACAACTGGACTTTTCGAGCTTTTTCCAGCAATTGGGCGCCAATCCGCGCCTCAAGCACTTGTTGGCGCAAAACCGCACGAGAATTGAAACGAACCGATGACCACACAGACTGACCAGACCAGCACCTCAGCCGCGGCGACCAGCCCGGAAGGCCGCGTGTTTGCGATCTCGAAATCTGTGAATTTCGAGGCGGCCCATTATATGGGCGGCAAGCCTGAAGGGCATCGCTACCGCAATGTGCACGGCCATTCCTTTGTACTGGAGGCGACGGTTGAGGGCACGGTCAAGCCAGGCGAGCAATGGGTTGAGGATTTCTCTCATCTGACCGCCTGCCTGCAGGCTACGGCGGCGAAGCTGGATCACAAGCTGCTGAATGACATTGAAGGGCTTGAAGTGCCGACGCTGGAGCGGATCTGCCTCTGGGCAGCAGCCGACCTGAAAGAAGGCCTGCCGGGCCTGACGAAAGTCGCCATTTCCCGGCCAAGCCTGAATGAGCGGTGCGAGCTGGTTCTCTAGCTGCCGGACGGCGTCGCGGCTGTCAGTTCTTTCACAAATTTGCGGGCAAACCGGTCAGAGGCGCGCTTGGCGTCCTGCCAGGTCGAGATACCGGCATAACGAATATCAGTCTCATACCAGTCATAGGTCAGGTCGCCTGTCGCTTTGCCGCTGGCATCAAAGGCCGTTGCTGACAGTTTCATGCCACCAATGCTTTTGGAGTCGCCATAATCAAGGCCGGGCGTATCACCCAATTGCTTGAACGTCGGCTTGTTGGGCTTGGCGTCAAGGATGGTCACATCAATGCGGGCTATGTCGAGCCCGGCCTTGCCGAGTTCGCGGGTCAGGTCTTCCTGCACTTCTTCTATCAGGTAATCAGCTTCGCGCATGCCATATTCATCGTTCAGCTCCTCGGTGAATTCCGGGCTGAAGGTGACATTGATTTCGCCTGCGAGCGCGGCCGGGGCGGCCAGCAAGGCTAGGGCGGCGAGGGGAACTAGTCGTTTCATCGAAGTCTCTCCAAAACTGCTATAGATTCATCCTACCACGCGGCCCATGCCCGTAGAAGTCACAGGCCTGTGAGCGTGGAGTGCACCTGTCAGGGGTTCAAACACTGCCTTCCTGCTCGACCACAAGGATGCGGGCTTCACCCCGGGGGTGAGCGACATGTTCGCATCCAATCCCGGCGAAGAAAATGTCTCCTGTTTCCAGCGTCACGATCTTCTCTGCACCGTCTTCGCGATAGTGCATGTCCACGATCCCATCGAGGACTGCGAACACTTCCTCACCCTCATTGACGTGCCAGATATAGGGCTGGTCGGTCCAGTGAAGGCGTGTGGTGATCCCGTCCATGTTTGCGACATCGATCGCACCCCAGGCCTTGGGCGCGGTAAACGCCTTGCCGCGGATAACTTGCATCGTGTGACCTCCCACAACCAATAAGACCGAGCCGCATTGCGCTGCGGCCCGGTCTTCGAAGTAACGTGGCCGGAGGCAGAGATCAAACCGTGTCGACGAACACGATCTCGGCGTCGGCAATGCCCTTCACCGTCAGGGTCTCGGGGCCGGTGATGGCGGCCCCGTCGCGTCCGGTCATGACAAGGCCGTTCAACTCGACAGATCCGTCGGCCAGCACCAGATATCCATGACGGCCTTCCTTCACTTCATAGGTCAGCGTTTCGCCTTCCTTCAGTGTCGCGCCGAGCACATTGGCGTCCTGATTGATGACGAGGCTGTCGTCTGCGCCGTCACCCGAGGCCAGCACCGCCCAATTGCCGGACCGTTCCCCTTTGGGAAATTTCCGGGCGCCCCAACCAGGCTTGCCACCTGCTTGACGCGGCAGGATCCAGATCTGGAACAGGGTGGTTTCCTCGTCTTCGGCGTTCCACTCGGAATGCTGCACACCGTCGCCAGCGCTCATGACCTGAACGTCCCCGGCCTCGGTACGGCCGGTATTGCCCATGGAATCCTTGTGCGTGATCGCGCCGGTGCGGACATAGGTGATGATTTCCATCGAGCTGTGCCCGTGCGGCGGGAAGCCGGTATGCGGCTGGATCGTGTCATCATTCCAGACACGCAGGGCGCCTTCGCCCATGCGCTTCGGGTCGTGATAACCGGAAAAAGAGAAATGGTAATTGGCATTCAGCCAGTCATTCTGGAACCGGCCGAGCTGTTTGAAGGGTCTGTGTTCAATCATGGCGATATCCTTTCGCGCTCGTGTTGCAGCGAATATGACGCGTCCGGGCGCAGCCTGTAGATTGCGGCCAGCCATCACACCTATGCGCACCGTGCATAAGTGGAAACGGGCGGAAAACCCGCTAGGTTCCGCCCGATATGACACTGCCCATTATCCACCATGTCGATTATGACGCGAAAACGGTCGCCGATGACCATCGCTTCCCGATGCGCAAATATGCGCTCGTGGCCGAATTTCTCCGCGACGCGGGCCACCGTTTCATAGCCCCGGAGGCCGCGCTGGAAGACTGGCTGCACCTCGCGCATGACGAGGCCTATGTCAGCGCCATCATGACCCAGACGCTGGACGCGAAGGCCGCGCGCAAGGTCGGGTTCGAGATCACGCCCGCCATTGCCCGGCGCTCGGCTGCATCGGTCGGCGGCACATGTCTCGCCGCGCGCCTTGCTCTGGAGCAGGGGGCCGCTGTGAACCTTGCCGGCGGCAGCCATCATGCCGGGCCCGACGGCGGCGCGGGTTTCTGCGTGTTCAACGATGTCGGCGTTGCCGGAAAGCTCTTGCTGGAAACGAAGGAAGTGCGCCGTGTGGCGGTCATCGATTGCGACGTCCATCATGGCGACGGCACGGCGCTGATCTTCCGCTATGATCCGCGCGTCTTTACCGCCTCGCTGCATTGCGAACAGAACTGGCCGCGCGAGAAGCCGCCCTCTGATCTGGACATCGGCCTGCCGAAGGGCACGGGCGATGCGGACTATCTGGCCGCGCTGGAAGACTTGGTCGAGGCCGCGCTTGGTACGTCGCCGGATATCGTCTTCTACAATGCCGGGGTCGATCCGCATGCAGAAGACCGGTTGGGCCTGTTGTCCCTGACGGATGACGGCCTGCGCGCGCGGGACGCCTTTGTGGCGCGGGCCTGCCGCTCAGCCGGCATCCCGCTCTGCGGTGTCCTCGGCGGCGGCTATGCCCGTGACGCCCGCGCCGTCGCCCGTCGCCATACGTTTCTTGTCGAGGCGTTCGGCGCGGCTGCGTGAAGGCACCTGTGCTCTTGCCCCGACTCACTTGCGTCGCCACAAGAGGCTGATGCCTGCCCAGCCAACTCTTGATGATGCCCGCGCGCTGCTGAAGCGCGTCTATGGCTATGACGCCTTCCGGGGGCTGCAGGAGGATGTCATCGCCGACACGCTGGGGGGCAAGGATGGCCTCGCCGTGCTGCCGACCGGCGGCGGCAAGTCGCTTTGCTACCAGATCCCGGCGCTGTTGCGTGATGGCGTCGGCATTGTCGTCTCGCCGCTGATCGCGCTGATGGCCGATCAGGTCGATGCACTCAAACAGGTCGGCGTGCGCGCCGAGCGGCTGGATTCCTCGATGGATTTCAATGCCCGCGCCGAAGCGCTGGAGGCGGCCGCGCGCGGCGAGATGGATCTGCTCTATGTCTCGCCCGAAGGCATGGGCACGGGGCTGGCCCAGCGCCTCGCCCAGATGAAGGTCTCGCTGATTGCCGTGGACGAGGCCCACTGCGTCAGCCAATGGGGCCATGATTTCCGCCCGGACTATCGCGCGCTCGGGCGTCTGAAGGATCTGTTCCCCGGTGTGCCGCGCCTCGCAGTGACCGCCACGGCCGACACCCGTACGCGCGACGACATCCTTGCCCAGCTCGACCTCACCCAACCGGCCGTCCATGTGGCGAGCTTCGACCGGCCCAATCTCGCCCTCGCCGCCGAGCCCAAGGAAGGCAACCGCGCCCAGCGGGTCGTCTCCCTCGTCAAGGCGCGTCCGGGCCTGTCCGGCATCGTCTATGCCGCCACCCGCAACGCCACCGAAGATCTCGCCGAAGCCATTGAGCGCGCGGGCATCACGGCGCTCGCCTATCATGCGGGGCTCGATGCGGATGTACGGGCCGAGCGCCAGCGGCGTTTCCTGCTGGAAGATGGCCTCGTCATGTGCGCCACCGTCGCCTTCGGTATGGGGGTCGACAAGCCGGACGTCCGCTTCGTCATCCATGCTGATCCGCCCAAGACGATGGAAGCCTACTGGCAGGAAGTCGGCCGCGCAGGCCGCGACGGAGAGCCCGCCGAAGGCGTCGCGCTCTACGGCCCCGCCGACATGCGCCGCTCGCTCAGCTGGACCTATGAGGGCGACGCGCCCGAAGCGGTCAAGCGCGTGCAGATCACCAAGACCCGCCAGCTGTTTGCCTTCTTCGATGGCGATGAATGCCGCCGCGCTGCCGTGCGCCGCTATTTCGGGGAAGAGGGGGTCGAGGCCTGCGGCGCGTGCGACACCTGCCGGGGCGAGACCGGCGAGCCCTATGATGCCACCCGCTGGGCGCAGATGGCGGTCTCCGCCGTGTTGCGCTGCGGCCAGAAGATCGGGCGCGGCCGCCTGATCAATCACCTTCTCGGACAGGCCAAGGACAGTTTCGACGAGGAGCTTTCCACCCAGTCGACCTATGGCATCGGCAGGGACATGCCGAAACAGGGCTGGGGCCGCGTGTTCGACGCCTTGCTCTATGATGGCATGCTGGCCGAGGGCGGTGAGATGAACCGGCCGGCGGTCGTCGTGCCGGATGCCGAGGCCGCCCGCGCCCTGTTCCGGGGCGACCGCACCCTGATGCTGCGCGCTGACCCCGCCGCCACCCGCAAGCGCGCCAAGGGCAAGAGCCGCGTGGCGGCGCAAGCGCTGGCTGACATGTCGGAGCGCGACCAGATCCTGTTCGACATGCTGCGCAGCTGGCGCACCGAGACCGCCAAGACGCGCGGCGTGCCGCCCTATGTCATCTTCCATGACCGCACCCTCGCCGAGATCGCCCGCGAGCGCCCCGCCGACGCCGACGAACTGCGCCTGATCAGCGGCGTCGGCGAGAAAAAGGCCCAGCGCTACGCCGAAGATGTCTCCCGCATCGTCGGCGAGGCGGCGTAATCAATGCGATATCTTGATAGTTCTTATCAACTATAAGTTATGTGTTTTGCGCGCAAAAGGAGTGGTCTGTTAGTCTGACCGTGTTGGGCGGGATTGGAGAGGCGTATGCTGAAAAGCTTCGGCTACCTCGTAGTTGCCGCGACCATTGTATTATTCCTGTTCCTGGCATTCGTTCGGGACAAGCCCGCAATGCTGGACATTCCTGAGGCGCCTGCGCCCCCTGGCTATTGTGACGAGAATGACTGCTTTCAATTCCCAGTGCAGTATATTTCTTTCCGGATGGCAGAGGAATGGCATTCCATCCCCCATTGGAGCTGGTTCCATGGCCGGGATGATCTTGGCAAAGCGACGCGGGTGAGCATCTCGCAAATGCCCGATACCAAGTATGAGTATCGTGGGGGCAATATTAATAACCCCGAAGCCATCGCTTCCTATGCACACGCACGGTTTGTGGCGCCGGAAGCGCAGTACATTGTCATGAGCCGGTGTTGCGATGGATTGGCTCGGCATTTCGGTGCCGCGGAGGGCGAGACGCGCCTAGGCTCTCAAGTGATTATCTGGTCCGAACCCAAGGGATCGATTTACTTCGGCTACGATACCCTGCGTCGTGTGACGCCCGCTGACAAACTATCCGAAGCGTTTTTTCAAGTATCTGACCGATACGAATTGGTTGTTGGCGACGTTCCACCCTTGGATGCCGAGTCACGCATTCCAAGCTTCATTGCCTTGTCCAGAGATGCCATGGTGATGGAGAGCCCCCTCTGGTTCAATTGTTATCGTCATCGGTGCGATATCATTTGGTCCACCCATTCGAATGGCTATCGGATAGGATTTCATGTTGGTGCTTTTTCTCCAGGGTCGTGCGGAGACGAGTGCACGCCCAGCGAGCAGGTTAATCATATTGTTGATCAGGTCGAAGGATTCGCGCGGCGGTTCGAAGTAATTTGGAACGCCTCTCTTGATGTGCCGACACCCTGACAAGACGCTCCGTCAGGCGGCCTGATCTCGCCGGTCGCTGTCACAGGTTTTCGCGCGGACAGGCAGGTCCAGCCTTGACCCGGCGCGCGTGGCACCTCACCTATAGGCTCAACCAGATTTCCCGCCTTTCGGAGTCCTCATGAACCTTTTGCACCGCCTCGATGACGAGACAGAAGAAAAGCCCCAGTCCGAGCCGAATGCCTTCCTTGAGGAAGCGCTGTTCAAGGCCCGCACCATCCTGCTGACCGGCGGCATCGATTTCCATGCCGCCCGCCGTGTCAGCCAGCGCCTGCTGGCCTTGTCGGCCGAAAGCAAGGAGCCGATCCTGCTGGTCCTCTCCTCGCCCGGCGGTCACGTCGAAAGCGGCGACATGATCCACGACATGATCAAATTCGTCGAAGCGCCCGTGAAAATCCTCGGCACCGGCTGGGTCGCCTCGGCCGGCGCGCTGATCTATGCGGCGGCGAAGAAGGAAAACCGCTTCTGCCTGCCGAACACCCGCTTCCTGCTTCATGAACCGCGGGGCGGTGTTGGCGGCCAGGCCACGGATGTTGAAATCCAGGCCCGCGAGATCATCAAGATGCGCGAACGCCTCAACAAGATCTTCGCAGCCGCCACCGGCAAGTCGCTGGAACAGATCAAGGAAGACACCGATCGTGACTTCTGGATGAGCGCGGAAGAAGCCGTCAAATACGGCCTCGTCGGCAAGGTCGTGAACCATCGCAGCGACGTCAACTAGGCGCGCCCCCGCGCTGAAAGATTACCGAAATGAACGCCCGGTCCTCCAAAAGGATCGGGCGTTCATTTTTGGTTAGGGATGTGTTTGCCGCACGTAAAGGTTTATGGAGCAAGGTGTCTTCTTAACCTGTGTAAGGACACCGTCGCTTTCATGCCGGTACGAGTAGAAGACATTGCGGTCGCTGTGCGGCCTGTACCCACAGCTGCGACCGTGTCAGCGGTCTTTACGCGGTTGCTCGCCCATCCTGATGTATTTGCCGTGCCGATTGTCAGCGATGGCGCTGCGCTGGGCATGGTCTCGCGCCGGTCCGTGTTCGAGGCGCTTGCAACCCCCAGCGCCCGTCAAGCCAATGGCACCACGCGCATTACCGAAATCATGATCGAGCATCCCATCATGTGCGAGGCTGGAACACCGATCGGCCTGGTGGCAAAGCTCGCCGCGGACGGCTCGACCTCGGCGCTGACCGATGGCGTGATCGTCCTGTCTGACGGCAAGTATCTCGGCCTGATCAGCCCCGCGGCGATGCTCTCCGCCGTCGCGCTGGAAAACGCCGCCCGCGCCCGCGCCATGCAGGTCGCCCAAAAGCGGCTACAGAAATCACGGACGGATACGGGCGCCTTCGAACAAGAGAAGGCACGCTTCCTGGCATTTGTCGGGCATGAGATCCGCACGCCACTGACCGGCATTCTCGGCGTTGCTGACCTGTTGCAGGACAGCGTGAGCGGCGGTGAGCCGAAACGCCTCGCGCGCACCATTTCGGAAAGCGGGCACCATCTCGACCGACTGCTGAGCGACCTGCTCGATCTGTCACGCCTGGAAGCTGGCAAGCTCACCGTGAACAATGCGCCGTTCGACCTGCACGATTTCGCGAATGAAGCGCGTGACCTCTGGCAGTCGCGTATTGCCGGCAAACGGCTGGACCTGCGCATCAAGGTCGCCGGCGGCGCTGTGGCAAGGCTGGAAGCCGACGCGATGCGGCTGCGCCAGATATTGTTCAATCTGATGAGCAATGCGCTGAAATTCACCGAGCGCGGATATATCGGCGTCGAGCTGTCCACATTCGAAGCCGCGGGAAACCTTAAATTGCGCATGACGGTGGAAGACACGGGCTGTGGCATCACCGATCTCGACAAGGCGCGCCTGTTCGAAGCCTTTGAACAGGCCAATGCCTCTACCGCCGCCACGCATGGCGGATCCGGCCTGGGTCTGTCCATTGCCAAGGGGCTGGCCAAGCGTCTCGGCGGCGAAATCCTGCTGACAGACAATCCCAATGGCGGATCAATCTTTACCGTCACCATGCCCGTCGAACGGGCGGGGCCGCGGCTTGCGGTCACCGGTGCGCCGCCGAAGCCGCGCATGCGCGCCTTCGATCTCGGCCGCATCCTGCTGGCCGAAGACCATGCCGTCAGCGCCCTTGTCGTCACCCGCGCCCTGTCGGCGGCAGGCTGGCAGGTGGATTCGGTCCAGACCGCCGAAGACGCGATCGACCGCGCCGCGACCAACACATATCAGGCGATCCTGACAGATATTCACCTGCCGGGGGCCACCGGCGACGAGGTCCTCAAGGCCATTCGCGATGGGCGAGGCCCGAATGCACTTGCGCCGGTCATTGCGGTGACCGCGGATGTCAGCCCGGAGCGCCGTCTGGCGTGCGAAGAGGCGGGCTTCACCACAATCATCGAAAAGCCGATCCGGCCGCGTGCGCTGGTCGCGACGCTTGTCGACATCCTCCTTGCGGATCGCGCAGCAGCGGCCGAAGCAGACCACCGCCAATTGGCCTGATCCGGGCATGACGGGTCACACGCCTGCGCAAGACCAGAAACCAAGCCTGATGACCGCCATAGGGCGAGGGCTTCGATTTCGGTGTCCCAAATGCGGGCAGGGGCGGATTTTCCGGGCTTACCTGAAACAGGCCGATGCGTGCGATCATTGCGGCGAACCGCTTGGCAGCATTCGCGCCGATGATGGCCCGGCCTGGTTGACCGTCCTGTCGCTCGGTCCGTTCCTCGTGGCAATAACCTTCTTTGTATCGTTCGGCCACTTCCCGCTCTGGGCGGCTCTGCCGGTGGCCGCCATCGCCGTCACCGGGGCGGTGCTCCTCCTGCTTCCCCGCATCAAGGGTGCCTTCATCGCGGCGCTCTGGGTCTCCGGTATGGGCAATGGGGCAGGGACGGCCGATTGAGGGCCCGGAATTCTCCTGCATCGCGTGCAGGCCGGGTGCTTGCGGAGGCGGGAAACCGCGTGTATGAGGCGCGCTTCGCAACAGCGAAACGGTTCGGTAGCTCAGCTGGTTAGAGCGCGCGACTCATAATCGCGAGGTCGGGAGTTCAAGTCTCCCCCGAACCACCATTTTCCGCTTTGATGTTGATTGACTGGCTGGTCCTGCGGGGCTGAGCGTCCTATCATGTTCATCCATGACGCGATCAGTTTTCCTTGCATTCGTACTGGCGGGCCTGGCCTTTGCGCCCTTGGCGGTGGCTGATGAGGCAGCGGCGGAGGCGGCCTTTGTGCGTGGGGAGTATGATACTGCCCTCACGGAACTGTCGGATAGCAAAACTGCAGATGCGCTGGCCTTTCGCGCGCGGGCGCTGTTGGCAGAGGCGATGTCAGGGCCGGCTGACCCACCGGAGGATGTGCTGCACCGGGCATTGGATGACGCCAATGTCGCCCTCATCATGGACCCGGCCCATGCCGAGGGGCGTTTGCAGCGGGCGATTGCCTTGTCCCTGATCCTGAGACCGATGAGCACGCGTGAGGCGCGCAAGACCGGCTGGGCGGAAGAGGCGCGAGACCTGGCGCGGGGCGTGCTGGAAGACGAGCCCGGCAATGTCTATGCGCACGGTTTCCTGTCGGTCTGGAATCTGGAAGTCGTCAATCGCGGCGGTCGGATCGGGGCCATGATCATGGGGGCGGGGGTCTCTGACGGACGCGACCATTATGAGGCCGCCATAGCCGCTGCGCCGGATGAGGCGTCGGTTCACTGGCAATGGGCGCGGGCGCTCGCGGCGCTGAATGCGCGCAAGTATCGTGATGAAGTATTGTCCGCGCTGGACGCAGCCCTTGCCGCAGCTGTCGATTCCGAGCTCGAGCGCGTCATGCAGGCGCGCGCGGCCATGTTGAAAGCCGAAATGCTGAGAGATGACCGCCGCGCCCAGGAGATCGCGGCGGGTATGCTCTAGCGCGCTATTCCGCTGCGACGGCTTCGGCGTGGGCCTCTTGTTCAGAGAGGAAGCGCTCGGCTTCGAGCGCCGCCATGCAGCCCATGCCAGCGGCTGTGACAGCCTGACGATAGGTCTCGTCTGTGACATCGCCCGCTGCGAAGACGCCGGGGATTTCCGTCGCGGTCGAGTCGGGCGCCGTGATCAGATAGCCATTGTCCTTCATCTCCAGCTTGCCCTTGAACAGTTCGGTCGATGGAGCGTGGCCGATGGCAATGAAGACGCCGTGGACAGGCAGGTCTGTGGTCTCGCCGGTCTCGACATTCTTGATGCGCGCGCCTGTGACGCCAGCCGGGTTGCCGCCGCCGAGGACTTCGTCGAGCACGCTGTTCCAGATGACTTCGACTTTCGGGTTCTTGAACAGGCGGTCCTGCAGGATTTTCTCTGCGCGGAAGCCTTCGCGGCGGTGCACGACCGTGACCTTGGACGCGAAATTGGTGAGGAACAGGGCCTCTTCAACGGCCGTGTTGCCGCCGCCGACGACGAGCACTTCCTTGCCGCGATAGAAGAAGCCGTCACAGGTGGCGCAGGCGGAGACGCCGAAGCCCTTGTATTTCTCTTCGCTGGGGATGCCGAGCCATTTGGCCTGTGCGCCCGTGGAGATGACAACGGAATCAGCCGTGTAGGTGGTGCCGCTCTCGCCGACGGCCTTGAACGGGCGCGAGGAGAAGTCGACTTCGGCGATGTGATCATTGATCACGTTTGCGCCCATGGCTTCGGCGTGTTCCTGCATCTTCACCATCAGGTCCGGGCCCTGGATCTCGGTGAAGCCGGGATAGTTCTCGACCTCGGTCGTGATGGTCAGCTGGCCACCGGGCTGCATGCCGGTCACCACGGTCACATCGCGCATGGCGCGCGCGCCATAGACGGCGGCGGTCCAGCCAGCGGGGCCAGAGCCGATGATCAGGATTTCGGTGTGTTTCGTGTCAGCCATTGCGAAGGATCCGCCATCTGTTCTTGTCATGTCGGCCCGGCATATGGGGCCTGCGGCATGAGCCTTAAAGTGCTGCGGGCATCATATCAATGTGAACACTGCCCGGCGGGGCCCAAAGCCCCGTTATTGCCGTCGCAGACGACTTCGACCGTGGCATGGAAGACATCGAACCGGTCAGCGAGGCGGGCCTTTACCGCGCGGCGCAGCTGGTCAGGATCGGCGCCAGGGGCGGCGGTGACTTCCAGCGTGATCAGGGGCTTGGATTCGGTCAGGGCCCAGGCATGGAAATGGGCCACGCCCGCGATGCCGTCGATCTCGGCCAGCAGGTCGGCCTGTATGTCTTCGGGATCGAGCCCGGCAGGCGTGCCTTCCAGAAGGATATGGCCGGACTTGCGGGCAATGCGCACCCCGGCGATGAGGACCAGCAGGGCCACCAGCGCTGACAGGATGGGGTCGGCGGCCATCCAGCCGGTGGTCATGATGATGATCGCCGCGCCAATGGCCGCGATCGAGCCGAGCAGGTCGCCCGCGACATGCCAGAGCGCCCCTTGCAGGTTCAGGTCCTCTTTGCTGCCACCATGCAGGATGGCAAAGGCAAGAATGTTGACGAGCAGGCCGCCCACGGCGACGGCCATCAGCACGCCGCCCATCACATCAACCGGATCCAGCAGGCGATGCACGGCTTCCCACATGATCCAGCAGGCCAGCGCGACCAGAAGAATGCCATTGGTGAAGGCGGCGAGAATCTTCATCCGCGCAAAACCGTAGGAGCGCTGCGGATCGGCCGGGCGTTCGGCCAGCTTGTACCCCACCCAGGCGAGGGCCAGCGAGCCGGCATCGGTCAGCATGTGCGCGGCATCGGCCAGCAGGGCCAGCGAGCCGGAGATCAGGCCGCCCGCCACTTCGGCAAACATGAAGGCGGCTGTCAGCAGCCCGGCTATGGCGACGCGGCGACGCGAGTCGGCGCTGGTCATGTCGGCATGATGCTCATGGCTGTGGCCATGTGCATGATCGTGATCGTGGTGGTGAGAATGGGAGTGATCGCTCATATCGGCTGTACTGGCGGGTCTGGGGGAAGGGGTCAATCGGCCTGTGATAGCGTTGCGTTCGTGACGCTATAGCATCTGCATCCCGCGGGCTGTCATTCCGGCAGGTCACTGGCGGGCATGCGCGCTTCGCGACGGGTGCGGAACCGGCCTTCAAAGGCGACGACCAGGCAAGCCGTGATGATCACCACCGCGCCGACCCAGAGCTGCCAGCCCGGCATCTCATCGAAGAAAATCAGGCCGAGCAGGGCGGACCAGACCAGCGAAGTGTATTCCAGAGGGGCCAGCCGCTGCGCCGGGGCGCGGGCATAGGCCAGCGTTGCCAGATACCAGACCCCATAGCCGAGCAGGCCGAGCAGCGCGAAGATCGGAAGGTCATTCCAGTCCGGCGCGCCGAACAAGCCGAACGTGACCGGCAGCATCGCCAGCGCTGGCACGATATTGGTGAACAGCGCAATCGTGGTGGCGTCCTCGATCAGGGCGCGCATGCGCAACAGGACGAGCACGAACGCATAGCCGATGGTTGAGCTGAACAGCGCGATCAGGCCCAGCGTCTGGTTGCCCGCGTCCTCGCCCGCGCCGGACTGGCCAGAGAGGGCAAAGGCGACGCCCGCAAAGCCCAGCAGGGTGGCGCCCGCGGCAACAGGGCTGATCTTCTCCCCCAGCAGGAGGCGCGCGACCGGCGCAACCAGCAGCGCCGCCGTGAAGCCGAGCGTCGTGGCCACGGCCAGAGGCAGCTGGGTGAGGGCATAGAAGAAGGTGAACGCGCAGAACAGCTGCAGCAGGCCGCGCAATGTGTGGAACCGGATTGCCGCCCAGCCGGGCACAGGCTTGCGCTGGGCCAGGAAGACCGCAAAGGCGATCACCGTGCCGAACAGGAAACGCCAGGCCACCAGATGCTGCAGCCCCGCATCGGGCGCGACGCCCTTCACCAGAGCGTCTACGCCCGTGCCGACAAAGATGGCAAAGGCGGCGATCAGCATGGGGGCGGAGAGCAGGCGGGCGGTCATAGGCCGCGGACCGTAGACCAGCGGTGCGCGACCGGAAACGGATTAATTCGCCACCATAATTTCGAGACGGTCTGTGTGGCCCTTGGGGCAGGTATGGTATGGAGCGCGAAAGAGGTGGCCGTGACACAGTGAGCCGCCCGCGAAGGGGAGACGATGAGATGACTGCACCACGCTTGCGCCAATTGGTGATTGCGGCCGAGACGCTGGAGACGGCCGACCGGCTGGGCGAATTGCTGGGTCTGGGAGCGCCCTTTATTGATCCGGGCGTGAAGGAGTTCGGTCTTGAAAACCGCGTCTATGCGATTGGCGACCAGTTCCTCGAAGTGGTCGTGCCGATGACGGACAGCGCGCCCGCGCGCCGCTTCATCGACCGGGGCGGGGAAGGCGGCTATATGGCGATCTTCCAGACGGATGACCTTGAGGGTCTGCGCACTCGCGTGGACGGTATGGGCATTCGCCGGGTCTGGAATATTGACCTGCCGGATATTTCAGCCAGCCATCTGCACCCGGCCGATATTGGCGGGGCGATTGTGTCGGTCGACGAGGCGCGCCCGGCAGGCAGCTGGCGCTGGGGCGGGCCGGACTGGCGCGAGCGCGCCGTGGCCGGACGGTTGACCGCGCTGGCCGTGGAGTCCCCTGAGCCCGAAGCGCTGGCCACGCGGTGGGCCCTGGCGCTGGGCCAGACGGTGGATCGTGACAGCATCTTCCTTGCCGATGGCGTCATTCAGTTCCGCAAGGGCGAGACGGAACGGGTGGCCGCCTTTGGCATCCAGACGCCCGATCATGCCGCCGTTCTGGAACGCGCCGGCAAGATGGGGCTGGACGTTGACTGGCGCGAAGTGAAGTTTGCGGGGGTGGGGCTCAGCCTTGTGGTTTGAGCCTTTTTGGGGCGCTGAGCGAAACTCCCAGCACCCGTATCTCCGGCGCATGCCGGAGTCCCTGGCGGCGAGCGAGGGAGAGAGACGCCGGATCAGGTCCGGCGATGGCGGCGGGTGCATTGATCCGTCTCAGGATGTATCGGGATTTTCCCGCACGGCGGCTTCATGCAACTCCGTCAGCGTCGCCTGTTCGGCCTGCGTCACCGGCAAGCGGCAAAAGGCGGGCGGCAGGGCGCGGGCGATCACCGGGCGGGGACCGGCCAGAAGGCGGCGCATCGCCTCGACATAGCGGGGCAGGTTTTCCAGCGCATCCTCCAGCGCCAGCAGGCGGCGAACCTGCCGCGTGGCGGGCAGGATATCGTGCGGGGCGGCCGGATAGTCGGAAAGGTCGACCGGCGTCTCGACATCGAGGCGGCGGATGCGCGGCCCGGTGCGGAAGCGCTTCGGCGGCGGCGTGCGGGGCGTCTGGCCGGGCGCGGCTTCGCAGAGGCGGAAATGCGGCTGCGGGAAGAGGGGGCGGTTGGGTGGTTTCTGGCTGGGAGCGACGCGGGCGGCCGGCTCGCCGCGCGGACGGGTGGCCAGCGCGCCAAGATCTGCGGCCATCAACAGGATCAGGCGGCGCAGCAGCGGCTCGGCCTGGGCCAGGAACCGCGTCAGCTGGCGGAGTTGCCAGCGCGCCAGGAAGGGCAGGCAGGGCAGTCGGCCCAGCCCCAGCGCGCGGCGCATGTCCCCGGCCAGCCAGTCCAGCCGCTCAAGGCTGAACCGGGCCGCATGAAACAGAAGGTCTGCAGGCGTGGTCATACAGGACAGAATGAGGGTGTGGGCTGTCAGACGGATTGGGGGAGACTCTATTCCCTCTCCGTATCTCCGGCGCAGGCCGGAGTCTCTCGCGGATGAAGGCGCGGAGCCGCCGCACGAGGCCCCGGGTCAAGCCCGGGGACACGGAGTGGGGCGAGTCAGTCGCCCTTCTTTTCAGGGAGGTTGTCGTGGCTTGTCGAGGCGAGGTCTTCGAGTTCGGACTCGCTCATCGAATCGTACATCTCTTTCGACGCGCCTTGCAGGTCGCTGACCTTGGTGTCGCCGCGCTTGGCGGACAGGGCCGCGCCGGCGGCCTTTTGCTGTGCTTCGGACTGGGCAGGCATTTGGGGCTCCTTCTCGCTTGGGGTTTGCGGAAGGAACGGGGGAGCGGGGGATGGGTTCCCTGTGCTGATCTTGTCATCCCGGAATCTGCAGGAGCAAATATCCGGGACTCATGTCCCTTGATCGCTTCATCCTTCGACTTCGCTCAGGATGAGCCGGTTCTGTGCTGCACTTCATGAGCGCTCATGCTGAGCGAAGTCGAAGCACGGGTGCGGGCTGAGACACAGATCCCGGAGAAATCCTCGCGGATTTTCCGGCATGATAGGGGAGCGCTGCACGGCCAGGTCGTGTCAGACGAGTTTGCGCCCCGATACACCCGAGGCGCAACCGAAAAAGTATTCGTGATAGTCCGTTTGAAGTCCGGCGGCTTCGAGCTCCGCAGCGAAGTTCCGTGCATTTCCAAAGTTTGCCGTGTACTGCCCAATCATTGTAAAATCCTGCGCGCCCTGAAGGAACAGTCTCTCGACCATCGGAAGCACGCCAGTCATGTGAAATCGGTACAACGGTCGAAACGCCCAGCCTGACGGATCGGACGCTTCAATGAAGGAAAAGGTCCCGCCTGGTTTCAGGACGCGGGCGACCAGTCTGGCGAGGTCGGTCTGCTGGGAAGTGTTGAATGTTTTGAGTCCAAAGGTCGAGACCAGGAAATCTGCGCTCTGCTCCGGCAGTTGGCTGTCGAATATATTGTCTTCAATGAAGGCAATCTTGTGCGCTCTATGTTGATGCAGTCGCGCCATGGCGTGTTCGTGCATGCCGGTCGAGATATCGATGGCGGTGATAGCGCCCAGGTTGGGGAAGCGTTTGAGGAGGTGGGGCCACGCTTCACCGGTGCCCGCCATCAGATCGTACCCCAGGTTCAGCCCGCTCCTGGGCACGGGCAAGGCAGCGACGCATTGGCGTCTCCAACGCTCGGTGAATCCGAACGAACAGGCATAGCTGAACGCGATGTACCGACCGGAGCACCGGTCGAACACGTCCTTCACATAGGCGGGATCGTATATGTCGGGCGCCGGGCCATGGGGATCAGTCATGCAGGGGAGTCTCCAGAATTCCCGTCAGAGTAGCAAGTTTTGCGTTTCAGACGATGTGTCAGAACGTCAAATGGGTCCCGGATAAATCCTCGTGGATTTTCCGGGGTGACAAGCCAGCATAGCCAGTGTCTTCGGGATGAGCCCGGGGAGGCGGCATGGCGAAAGTGTAGGGCGGGTTAGCGCGAGCGTAACCCGCCAACAAGTTCGACGGCATGGCGGGTCATGACCCGCCCTACGGATCAGACATCCACCTCGGCTTCCAGGGCGAATTCCTCGATGAACTCGCGCCTTGGTTCCACGACGTCGCCCATCAGTTTGGTGAACATTTCGTCGGCTTCTTCCATATGGTCGACCTTGACCTGGAGGAGGGTGCGGGCGTTGGAGTCGAGCGTGGTTTCCCAGAGCTGGTCAGCGTTCATTTCGCCCAGGCCCTTATAGCGCTGGATCTTGATGCCGTCGCGGCCGGAGTCGAGCACGGCCTGGAACAGGGCGCATGGTCCGTGGACGGTAATGTCTCCGCCTTTTTCGCGGCGCAGGACGAGCGGCTCTTCGTACAGGTCTTTCAGCGTCGCCGCGCGCTCGGCCAGGCGGATCGCGTCCTGGCTGGCCAGCAGGGGCGCAGGCAGGATGGCATTCTCTTCAACGCCGCGCACGGTGCGCTGCAGGACCAGCGCGCCTTCGGCAAACCGGCCAGCCCAATTGTCTTCGCCTTCTTCCGCAAAGCGGTTGAGGCGTTCGGCGGTCTTCTCGGCTTCGGCGTCGCCGGCACCCGCGGCCATTGCGCCCGCCATGGCAGCCTGTTCCAGCAGGTCAGCCGGGGCGCGCAGGGCGAGCCGGGCAAGGTTTGCCTTGAAGTTCGAAGCCGCGCGCACGCGATCGCGCAGGTCTTCGCCCGCAATCTGGGTGCCGTCCGGCAGGATCAGGGCTTCGCCGCTCGTGCCTTCGTCGATCAGGTAGGAATCCAGCTCGGCATCATCCTTGAGATAGCGTTCCGAGCGGCCGCGCGTCACCTTGTAGAGCGGCGGTTGGGCGATGTAGAGATAGCCCTTCTCGATCAGCTCCGGCATCTGACGATAGAAGAAGGTCAGCAGCAGGGTGCGGATGTGCGCGCCGTCGACATCAGCATCGGTCATGATGATGATCTTGTGATAGCGCAGTTTCTCGATGTTGAACTCATCCCGGCCAATGCCCGCGCCGAGCGCCATGATCAGCGTACCGACCTGATCAGATGACAGCATCTTGTCAAAGCGGGCGCGTTCCACGTTCAGGATCTTGCCGCGCAGGGGCAGGATGGCCTGGTTGTCACGGCTGCGGCCCTGCTTGGCAGAGCCACCAGCAGAATCACCCTCGACGATGAAGAGTTCGGATTTCGCCGGATCTTTTTCCTGACAGTCGGCCAGCTTGCCGGGCAGGGAGGTGATGTCGAGCGCAGACTTGCGGCGGGTCAGCTCGCGCGCCTTGCGGGCGGCCTCGCGCGCAGCGGCTGCCTCGACGATCTTCATCATGATTTCCTGAGCTTCCTTCGGATGCTCCTCGAACCATTCTGCCAGTTTCTCGCCCATCAGGCTCTCGACGACCGGGCGGACCTCGGAGGAGACCAGCTTGTCTTTCGTCTGCGAGCTGAATTTCGGGTCCGGCACTTTCACGCTGAGCACGCAGGTCAGGCCCTCGCGCGCATCATCGCCGGAAATCTCGACCTTGGACTTCTTGGCGATGCCGGTTTCGTTGGCGTATTTGTTGATCAGGCGGGTCAGCGCGCCGCGGAAGCCGGCAAGGTGGGTGCCGCCATCGCGCTGGGGGATGTTGTTGGTGAAGCAGAGCACGTTCTCGTGGTAGCTGTCATTCCATTCCATCGCGACCTCGACCGTGATGCCGTCCTTCTCGCCAATGGCGTAGACGGGTTCGGGGATCAGCTTGGACTTGGTCTTGTCGAGATGCTCGACGAAGGCCTTCACGCCGCCCTCATACATCAGGTCGATTTCGTAAGGCTCTGCGTCGCGCTCGTCGCGGAAGATGATGTGGACGCCGCTGTTCAGGAAGGCCAGCTCGCGCAGGCGGTGCTCCAGCGTCTTGCGGTCGTAATCGGTCATCGTGAACGTGCTGGCAGAGGCCAGGAAGCGCACCGCCGTGCCGGTATAGGGCTTGCCCTTGTCGGTCATCGGGGAGGGGCCACGCGTGACCAGCGGGGCCTCGACGCGGCCACCTTCAACAAAGCGCACCCAGTGTTCATTGCCTTCGCGGTGGATGGTCAGTTCCAGCCAGTCCGACAGCGCGTTCACAACCGACACGCCCACGCCGTGCAGGCCGCCGGAAACCTTGTAGGAATTCTGGTCGAATTTCCCGCCCGCATGCAGCTGGGTCATGATGACCTCGGCGGCTGAGGCGCCCTCTGTGGGGTGCATGCCAACGGGGATGCCGCGGCCATTATCGGTGATTTCAGCCGAGCCGTCGGGGAAGAGGGTGACCGTGACGCGGTCTGCATGGCCGGCAAGCGCTTCATCGATGGCGTTGTCCACGACCTCGTAGATCATGTGGTGCAGGCCCGAACCGTCATCGGTGTCACCGATATACATGCCGGGGCGTTTGCGGACCGCTTCGAGGCCCTTCAGGACCTTGATCGAGCCAGCGCCATATTCCGGATTTTCAGCTTGCGTGCTTTCGGCCATTTAGGCGTCCTCATCGATTCGTAAATTCACCTTTGTTTATAGGGGGTTTGGGGGGTAAAGGCCACAGATGGGGAGGGGATTTTGCAGCCGCAAAAAGCCTGTAAATACAGGGTGTTGCAGGGGCGTTCGATGGGCAGGGCTTCCGCCTGCGGAAGACCGGGTCAGAAAACCGTCAAAAAGGCCCGGAATCAGGGGCGATTCCGGGCCTTTTGGCAGACATTTCAGAGGATGAAACTTATCTGGATCAGTCCTGAAACACCGGCTTGCGCTTCTGCATGAAGGCGGCGGCGGCTTCGGCGAAGTCCGGGGATTTGAGCTGTTCGGCAAAGGCTTTGCCTTCGGCTTCCATACGGTCCTTAACGGCGTCGCGATTCATGCGGATCAGCGCCTTGGAGCGGCGAATGGCGGTCGGGGCGGCAATGGCGATGCGCTCAGCCGTGGCAAGCGCGGCCGACATCAGGCCCGTGTCCGGCTCGACGCGCGAGACGAGGCCGCAATCGAGCGCCTCCTGGGCCGACAGGATGCGGCCGGCGAGCAGGATGTCATTGGCCATGGAATTGCCCACAGACAGCGGCAGCAGCAGCGAGGAGCCTGCCTCCGGCACGAGGCCAAGCGCGGTAAAGGGCGCGCGGAAATTGGCGCTCTCGGCCGCATAGGCGATGTCGCAATGCAGCAGCATGGTCAGGCCAACGCCCACGGCGGGGCCGTTGACGGCAGCGATCAGCGGCGTCTCGGCGTCGCGGATACCATTCAGGAAGCGTGTAACCGGCGGTTCGCCAGAGGAGCGCTCGGAATCGGAGGCAAAGTCGGTCAGGTCGTTGCCCGCGGTGAACATGTCGCCTTCGCCGGTGATGATGATGGCGCGGATGGCCTTGTCATCATTGGCAGCGTTGATGGCATCGGCCAGCGCGCCATACATGGCCTGGGTGAGCGCATTCTTGCGCTCGGGCCGGTTGATGGTGAGCGTCAGGACGCGATTTTCGAGGCTCTGGGTGATGTGGTCAGTCATGGGGCGCTCCGCTTCGGGTTTCCTGCAGGGGTGTGCGGGGTCCGGGGCGGAGCGTCAATCTCTGACCGTGCGGGAGTGTCAGTCCCGGGGCTTTTTCGGGCCCTTCTTGAAGGGTTTCTTGCCACCCTGCGGCTTGGGACGCTTATAAGTCTTGTCGCCGCCGCCGGGCTTGCCCTTGCCATGGGCGTGCGGCTTGTCCTTGCGGGGCTTGCCGGCGGGGCGGTCGTCCTGGATGTAGTCGGTCAGCGGGTCGAAGGCCTTTTCCGGCGCCGCGGCGGCGGGCTTTGGCTTCTTGTTCAGGTGCGGCTTGCGTGGCGGCTTGCCGGGCGTGCGCTCACGCGACGGAGCGTAATCCTGGCGCGGCGGCTGGGCAGGCGGCGGGCCGTCCAGCGCAAAGGCGCGCAGGCCTTTTTCCAGCATGCCATCATTGCCGATCACCTCGAACAGGCGTTTGGCGGCGTCGGGCTTCAGCTCGACATGCGTGTCGGCCGGGTTGATGCGGATCGCGCCGATATCGTCACGGCCAAGGCCCCCGGCCTTGCACAGCATGGGCAACAGCCAGCGCGGCTCGGCGTTTTTCTTGCGACCGACATTGATGCCGATCCATGTCGCGTCGTCAAAGCCCTTGCGGTCCTGACGCTCGCGCTTTTCGCGGGGCGGACGGTCGTCGCGGTCACGCCGGTCTCCGCGTTCGTGGCGGTCACGGGACGGGGCGCGGTCATCGACATCGCGCAGGTCTTCTGGCGCGGTGCGCCCGGCGCGGTGGCGGCGCACGAATGCGGCGGCAACCTGTTCGGCGCCATATGTGTCGATCAGGGTGCGGGCGAGTTCGGCCTCATTGGCGCTGGAGTCTTCGGTGAAGATCGGGTCGGCCATCAGGCGCGCATCATCGAGCGCATTGATTTCGTCCGCAGACGGCGGTTTGCCCCAGCTCGCTTCGATCTTGGCATCGCGCAACAGGCGCTCGACGCGGCGGCGGGCACGCGGGGCGACCAGCAGGGCGCTGACGCCTTTGCGACCAGCCCGGCCGGTGCGGCCAGAACGGTGGAGCAGGGTGGCCGGATCGCGCGGCAGGTCTGCATGGATGACGAGGCCGAGGTTCTGGAGGTCAAGGCCGCGGGCGGCGACGTCAGTGGCGATACAGACGCGGGCACGGCCATCGCGCAGGGCCTGGAGCGCGTTGCCGCGTTCCTTCTGGCTCAGCTCACCCGACAGGGCGACCACCGGGAAGCCGCGATTGCCCATGCGGCTGATCAGCTTGTTGACGGCGGCGCGCGTCGTGCAGAACACAATGGCGGTCTCGCTGTCGGAATGGCGGACAATGTTGACGATGGCGTTCTCTTCGTCGCCGGGGGCGACGAGCAGGGCGCGGTATTCAATATCGACATGCTGTTGCTGTTCGGCAGCCGTGGTGATGCGCATCGCATCCTTCTGGTAGCGCGCAGCAAGGGCGGCGATGCCTTTTGGCACGGTGGCCGAGAACATCAGCGTGCGGCGGGTTTCCGGCGTGCCTTCGAGAATGTGTTCGAGTTCCTCGCGGAAGCCCATGTCGAGCATTTCGTCGGCCTCGTCCAGCACGACAACGCGGACGTTCGAGGCATCCAGCGAGCCGCGACGGATATGGTCTGACAGGCGGCCGGGTGTGCCGACGACGATGTGCGCACCGCGGGCAAGCGTGCGGCGCTCCTCGCGCATGTCCATGCCGCCGACGCAGGTGGCCATGCGGGCGCCGGACTTGGCGTAGAGCCATTCCAGTTCGCGGGCGACCTGTTGGGCAAGTTCGCGGGTTGGCGCGACGATGACGGCCAGCGGCGTATCGGATTTCTCGAAGCGGTCTGCCCCGGCGAGCAGGTCGCCAGCCATGGCGAGGCCGAAAGCAACGGTTTTGCCTGAGCCGGTCTGGGCGGAGACGAGGAGGTCCTTGCCGTCGAGTTCTGCTTCAATGACAGAGGACTGGACGGGGGTGAGCGTCTCGTAGCCACGCTGTGCGAGGGCCTCGGCGAGCGCCGATGGGATAGAAGGGGTATCGGTCATTTGGTAGGGCTTTCTGGGGCGCTGGCGCAGCTTTCATGCGCGCCGCGGGAAGATTTTGCCCCGTATGGCACGTTTTTGCAGTCGGCGCCATAAAGGGTGCGCATGTGAGGGCAAACCTCAAATATCCGTATCCCCGGCGCATGCCGGGGTCTCATGCGGTTCCTGCTGGAAGCCAGCCGCGGGAGGCTCCGGCATGCGCCGGAGACACGGGGTGAAGTTAACCTTTCACGTCGAGCCGTTCGAGGCCGCGGAAGAAGGGCAGCGCGCGCCAGACGAGGTCTTGCGGGGGCAGGGACAGGTCTGGATAGCGCGCGAAGAGTTTTTCGAAGACACGCCGGGCCTCCATGCGGGCAAGCGGCGCGCCGATGCAGATGTGGGGGCCGCCCCCAAAGGCAACATGGCTGGCGCGCTTTTGCGTGATGTCGAAGCGTTCCGAGCTCTCGAACATGGTCTCGTCGCGATTGGCCGAGGCCAGCGAGCAGAAGACGACCTGACGCGCTTTCATCGGACAGCCGGCAACCGTCCTGTCGGCCTCAACGATCCGGGATGTGGCCGAGACGGGGGCCTCGAAGCGCAGGACTTCCTCCACCGCCTGTCCGGCAAGGGCGGGATTGGATTTCAGTGCGGCGAGTTGCTCAGGATGGTTCAGGAACAACCAGACGCCATTTCCGATCAGGTCGGTCGTGGTGAGGTTGCCGCCGACCAGCAGCGCGCCGAGATTGATGCGAATTTCATCATCCGACAGCGGAGCGTCACCGCTGGCCTGCAGCTGGACCATATCGGTGATGAGATCATCGCCCGGCACTTTACGGCGGGCTTCCATCAATTCGGTGAAATAGGCGTCCAGCGCGTGGCTGCCTTGTTCCATCCGGGCGGTTTCTTCAGGTGTCCGCACGGGGTTCAGGCTGAGGATCACGTCCTCTGACCATTGCCGGAAATCCGGCAGGCGGTCTTCATCCACGCCGAGGATGCGTGCGATGACAAGGACCGGAATCGGCACGGCAATCTCTGACATCAGATCGAAGGTGCCGGACGCGGGCGCGGCGTTGATCGTGTCGTCGATGATGGCCTCGATCTGGGGCTTCATCTTCTGGATGCGTGTGTAGAATGCCTTGGCCAGTGGAGGCCGCACGCGGGCATGGTCCGGATCATCAAGAAAGAGGATGGAGGTGCGTCGGGGCTGGTCATCATCCTCGATCAGCTGGCGAGAGATCGAGCCTTCCTCGGCGTTCAGCGGATGGCGGACAAAGCTGCGATCATTCACCGTTTCGCGAATGTCGGCATAGCGCGTCAGGAACCAGGTCTTGGCCATATCGTCGCGCAGGACAGGGCAATTGTGGCGCAGGGCCTCCAGTGGGGGGTGGGGATCGTTGCGGGCGTCGGGCGAGAAAGCCGTCACTTCCAGCACGGATTGTGGCACGCGCGGTGTGCCCGGATCATCGGCCATGTTTTCCTCCCTGTCCGGTCTTTGCGCCGGATCATATGAACGAAGCCTATCATGGATTTGCGCTGAAATCGTGGGTGACCCTGCGGGAAGGCGTTGAGGGCCAGGAGGCTCGGATGTCTATTTTCCCCTTGAATGTCGTAGGGAGAGCGCAGGCTAAATGATTCTGTAACCCCTTGTCGCTTGCCTTGACGCGCAACTGCGTCAACTTCAGTGACGGCCTTACGGAGCTTGTAATGACTCAACTCGTCAGCGATCACATCCTGGAAGATACCGGCGCGGACATGCCGGTACACGCCAGCGCATATCCCATGCTGGAAACCGACTTCGAGCTTTGGAATCCCAATTCCTGGACGCGGGGCCACCCTCATGACCTGTATGCGCGAATGCGCAGCGAGGCGCCGGTCATGTGGTCGAAAATGGGCCGGGGCGGCAGCGGTTTCTGGTCGGTTACGAGATATGAAGACATCAAGACAGTCGAGTTGAACCCGGCAATCTTTTCGTCCGAGCGGGGCGGTATCAATATGGCCGTGCCACCGCGTGAGCATTGGCGGCCCGAAGTCCTGATCCGCGCGGCGATGGACAATCTGATTTCGATGGACGAGCCGCGCCACATGCAGATGCGGATCCAGCAGAAAGACTTCTTCATTCCAGCCTATGTCAAAGAGCTGCGTGAGAAGGTCAGCGTGAAAGTCGAGTCGCTGCTCGATGATCTGGAGGCGAACGGGCCTGAGCTGGATTTCGTCAAATTCTTCTCCAACCAGTTGCCGCTCTATACGCTGTGCGAAATGCTGGGCGTGGACGAGGAAGACCGCCAGAAAATCGTCTACTGGATGCACTATCTGGAAATGGCGAGCCAGTTCATGACGAACCCGTTCCGGACCTTTCTCAGCGAGCCGCTGTTTCCGCTACGGTTCAAGAAAGTGGTCGAAGAGATGTTTGCCTATGGCGCACGTGTCATGGCCGACCGCCGGGCCAATCCGCGCCATGACCTGTTGACCATGATCGCGCATTCAAAGCTGGATGATGAACAATTGCCGCAGGAATACCTGGATGGCTCCTGGTTGTTGATCATCTTCGCCGGCAATGACACGACGCGGAACTCGCTGTCGGGTACGATCAAGCTGATGACCGAATGGCCGGACCAGCGCGCAATGGTGCTGGACGATCCGTCTCTCATTCCGCGCATGTCGGAAGAAGCCTTGCGCATGGTTTCACCGGTGAAGCATATGCGCCGCACCGCGCTGGAGGAGACAGAACTCAACGGCCAGCTCATCGCCAAGGATGAGAAAGTCGTCATGTGGTATGGTGCAGGCAATCGCGACCCGGAAGTCTTTCCGGACCCGGACAGGTTCGACATGATGCGTGACAATGTCGACAAGCATATCGCCTTTGGCCACGGCATCCATAAATGCCTCGGCTCGCGCGTGGCACAGATGCAGCTGCGTGTTGCCTATGAGCAGATCTTCCAGCGTTTCCCGAACATCGAGTTCACCGGCGACATCAAATACGGGCCGAACGCGCTCGTCCATGCGATCTCGAAGTTGAAAGTGAATCTTTACGGCAAGGGCAATTCGCGACCGACCAAGGTGCAGGTCAAGGCGATGGAGACGGCCTAGACGGCCTAGGCGGCCTGCGCCTTGAAGGCTTTGTGCTCGGGCTCGATCAGGCCGAGTTTCCAGTAGGAGCTGACATAGGTCAGGTCTTTCCGGGTCGGCTTCTGTTTACGGAAATAGGTGCGTAGCGCGCCTGCGAGGGCGAATTCGCCGGCGACGAACACGCTTGGCTCGCCGCTGCGCCAGTCGAGGGTCTGCACCGCCTGTATCAGCGCTTCGCTGGGGGCGTGCGGGTCTGATTTGATGATCCAATGCACACGGATACCCGTTGGTGTGCGGATAGGTTGCCGGTCCTCGTCGCTGGGGATTTCGAAGAATGCGTCACCAATGGCATCAGAGGGGAGCGCTTCGAGTTCAACGGCAGCGGCGGGGATGGAGGACAGGTCTGCGACAAAGAGGTGCCAGTCTGCTCCCTCGGTGCCGAATTTGAGCGTGCCGGGACGGGAGATCAGGATGCGGTTGCCGGGGGCGGCCTGTCTGGCCCACGGTCCGGCAATGCCGTTATCGCCATGCACAACGAAATCAATGTCGAACTCATGCTCGGCCGGCCGGACATGGCGCAGTGTGTAGGTGCGCATCCGTGTCTTGAAGGAGGCCGGATCGAAAGCGGGCGGTCCGGCCTCTCCCGGTGCGGGAGCAATGACTTTCAAATATGCGCCTGGCGCGCCGGTCACGAAATCTGCCGCAAATTCGGATTGGAAGGTCAGGCGGACCATGTGCGGGGATAGCTGCTGGGTGCGCAGGACAATGGCTTCGGCGAAATTCGGTGTGGACATGAGCGGCATACCTGTATTGAGAATTATTCTCATTATCAGATAACAATTCTGCTGACGGGATCAACCGTCAGGTCGGCAATTGGCCTGGCATAACACTTATGTGCCGGAAGGCAGGGCGCGGGGGATGCAGCTGGCGGTAGCTTGCGCAAGCAGGGTGCCGTCTTCGCGGGTCAGCTCGCCGCGCGTGAAGAGGGCTGCGCGGCCCCGGCGGACACATTCGCCGCGCCCGAGGAGGCGCTCGCCAATCGGCACCGGGCGGAGATAGCTGGTCGTCATCTGCAGGGTCGGGGACATGGCCGGGCCATCCTGCGCGATTGAGCCGGCAAGGCTCATCACTTCATCCAGCATGGCCGAGACGAAGCCGCCCTGCGCGTCGCCGCCGGGATTGGTGGCGTGTTCGGGCAGAGTGAAAGCGGCCTCAACCCAGCCGGCGTCGGGATCGAAAGCGATGAGTTCAAAGCCCAGAAAGGCGGTTGCCTTGGGCGGCGTCTTGTTGGTCAGGAGATCCTGCCAGAAAGCGCGCTTGTCAAACGACATCAGCCGAGCCGCTTGAACAGCATCGGAATGGCGGTGGCAGTGGCCTTGGCGACGAGCTGTCCGTCCGCGTCAAAGCATTCCGCTTCCATGAAGGCGGCCGATTTTCCGAGTTTCAGGATACGGGCCTCCACGCTGGCCTTGCCTGGCATCAGGCGGCGTAGATAGCTGGTCTTCATTTCGAGCGTTGGCGCGGTCATCGTGATGTTGGAAGCGATGATGACGCAGGTGCTCATCGCCTCGTCCATCATGGCGGAGATGAAGCCGCCCTGAACCGCACCGGTCGGGTTGGCAAAGCTGGGGGAGACGTCGAAATCCATTCGGATGCGCTGAGCGTCCTGCTCGACTTCAGCCAAGCGCATACCGAGCGTATCGGAGCAGGGTGGGCGCTTCTTGGAATTCTGGAAACGCGCGAGCATGTCGGCGTCCGAGGCGCGGGGTTTTTCGGTATCTGCCATCAGGTCGGGCGCGGCCTATTTCCGGCGGAAAGCGTCGAGATTTACGACCGTACCGGGCTCTTCCTCGGCCTCGACCGGCGGCACATCCGCGGCAGTGGCTTCCCCTGCTGGCGAAATGACCGACGCGTCCTTGTCCGGCGATTCGAAGGTCAGTCCGAAGTTCACAGACGGGTCAACGAAACGCGTGATCGCGGCATAGGGAATGTGCAGGTGCTGTGGCACGCCCGAGAATTTCAGGATGATCTCGAAATGGCTGTCTTCGACTTCCAGGTCCCAATACTGGTGCTGGATAACGATGGTCATTTCTTCTGGGAACCGTTCTACAAGGTAATCAGCAATCTTCACGCCCGGCGCCTTGGTGCGAAAGGTGAGATAGAAGTGATGATCACCCGGCAGGCCATTTGAGTTGTAGCCCTTGCGCAGGGCTTCGCGGACAACACCGCGCATGGCAGCCTGGGTGAGCGCTTCGTAGCCGATATAGTCCGTCATAGGCGCGCGAGTTCCCGGTTTGGTATGGTTGAACCTGTGATTCATACAGTAAGGTCGGGAAAAGAGGCCCGCAACGGCCTTCGCACAAGGGGCGAGCAAAAAATTGCTGCTCGCTTGTTAGCCGCTGTGACTAACCCCTTGTGGTCATGGCGATCTTTTCCGCCATGGCGCCTCGATATTTCCTGTTAGTAATTTGCAGGCGGGTCGCTGGCCGGGAACGACTCGTCGAGTTCCTCGTCCACTTCGTCCCACTCTTCGGGCGGGTGTTCCATGTTTTCTGCACCCGCCGGACGGACCGTCTTGTGATGGGTCGGTTCATCCTGATTGTCTGTCTCTGGATCGGGCTTGCGGGTTTTGGGGTCAGTTTGCTCGGTCATGTGAATCTCCTTCGTGCCGGATCAACGCATTTGGCGGCGTTCGGTTGCGTTGGGAGGCAATCTCTCTAGGCTGCTGGCGACAGACCAGAAGACTGGCAACAGGGGAGGACAGGCTGAATGATCATGCAGATGCCGGAGACGGGACGCGACTGGAACGATGTGCGCGCAGAAATGGTTGCGCGCGGCGGGGGCGATGCGCAATGGCGCGACGGACGCACAGCGGTTTATGTCTTCAATGCCGGGCCGGAAATTTCAGCCGTCCAGCATGACGCCTATGGGCTCTACATGGCGGAGAACGGTCTGGGGCCGCTGGCCTTTCCAAGCCTCGCGCAGATGGAAAAGGAAGTCATCGGCATGGGGTTGGGCTTGCTCCATGGGCCGGACGGATCCACCGGGGCGATGACATCCGGCGGGACCGACTCGATCACGATGGCGATGAAGACAGCCCGCGACTATGCCCGGTCGCTGGGCAAGCCGCGCGAAGGCCAGAATGTCGTGCTGCCGCAATCGGCACATCTGGCGTTCGACAAGGCGGCGCATTTGATGGACATCGAAATCCGCCGCGTGCCGCTGAAGACGGATGGGTCTTATGAGGCCGATCCGGTTGCCATGGGTGACGCGGTGGATGCAGCCACCATCATGATGGTCGGTTCGGCGCCAAACTTCCCGCACGGCATTATCGACCCGATTGCGGCACTGGGCGAGGTGGCCGCGAAGCACGGTGTCTGGCTGCATGTCGATGCTTGTGTGGGCGGATATTTCGCGCCGTTCGCGCGGATGAATGGCGTGCCGGTGCCAGCCTTTGATTTCGAAGTGCCAGCGGTTCAGTCGATGAGCGCCGACCTTCACAAATATGGCTATTGCGCAAAAGGCGCCTCTACGGTGCTGTTCCGGAGTGTGGAGCTTTACGCCCACATGCCGTTCGACATGGCGGGCTGGAGCGGCGCGCCGATGAAGACGCCGACGCTGGCGGGCACGCGGCCGGGCGGGGCGATCTCCGCGGCCTGGGGCGTGATGAACACGCTGGGTGTCGAAGGGTACAAGCGGTTGCAGGGGCAGGTCTGTGCGACGCGGGAGCGAATGGAAGACGGCGTGAAGCGGCTCGGTTTCGAGATTGTCGGAAATCCGATTCTGGGCCTGATGGCCTTTCACCATCCCGATGCCCATGCCTTCGCGATTTATGGCGAGATTTTCAGGCGTGGCTGGTTCACATCGGTCACGAAAGAGCCGCCGAGCCTGCACCTGATGCTGAGCCCCAAACATGCCGATGTGGCCGACGCCTATCTCGCAGACCTCGAAGCCAGCGTGAAAGCGGTGCAGGCTGGCAAGGCCGGTGAAAAGGTTGAAGCGCGCTATAGCTGACAGGTCAGAACGCCAGGGAGGGCGGATAATGGAAACCAAGGGCAGAACGGCGGTCATCACGGGCGGTGCAAGCGGCATCGGCGCGGCGTTGGCCGAAGCGATGGTGGCCGATGGCGGTCGCGTCGTGATTGTGGACATCAACAAGGATGCGGCCGAGGCACATGCGGCCAGGCTCGGCGATGCCGCGCTGGCCATCGCCTGCAATGTTGCCGATGTGGCGGGGGTCGAGGCCATGGCCGGCGAGGCCTGGAACTGGCTGGGCGGAGTGGATCTGGTGTTCGCCAATGCCGGGGTCAGTGTGGCGCGGCCGCTATTGAAGGCCAGCGAGGCGGAGTTTGACGTAACGATGGGCGTCAACCTCAAAGGCGTCTGGGCGACAGCCAGGGCGTTTGCCGCACGCATGATCGATGCGGACCATGCCGGGCATCTCTGCCTGACCGCGTCGGAACACGCGCTGGGCCTGCAGCATCCGGGCAATGGGTTTTACACGGCGTCAAAGCATGGCGTGCTGGCACTGGGCGATGTGTTCCGCGCCGAATTGCCAGAGTCGATTGGTGTCAGCGTGCTGTGCCCCGGCCTGACGGCAACGCACATGCCGGATACAAGCCCCGCTGCGACGGGCATGTCGGCAGATGAGCGCCGCAGCGACATGGCACGCGCCGTGATGGCCGAAGGCAAGCCGCCTCTCGAGGTTGCGCGACATACGTTGGACGAGATTGCGCGCGGCACATTCCTGATCGTGCCGGAGCCATCGGCCTGGCTGGCGGCGGAAAAACGCGCAGATGAAGTACAAGACGAATTCGCCCGGCAGGCACCGATGGGGCCGGACGCAATGAAGTATCATGTCGGCGCGGTGGTCGAGCGGCTGATGAAGAAGACAGGTCCCGGTTTGATGTGATCCAATTGTGATCCGGACCGCTCGGCTTTTTCCTTGACCGGTTTGGCGGCCTGCGGTTTTCTTGAGATAGCGCTAACAGAAGACTGTGGCCTTCAGGGAGATTGTCATGACCGAATTCACGCATTCACGCAGGCGTTTCATGGTGCTGAGCAGCGCCACGCTGGCAGCAGCGCCATGGCTGGCAAGTTGCGCGAGCGCAGAAGGCAGCGCGGCGATCCCGGCCAAGGCGATTGGCATGCCCTGGCCCAATTGGGGCGAACTGCCTGACACACCGCCATCCGCGCCCAATGCTGGCAGCGTCGGCTTCGCGGTGATGGGGCTCGGCGGCTATGGCATTGGCAAGGTCCTGCCTGCGCTGGCGAATGGTGAACGCTGCCATGTTGCGGCGGTTGTGTCCGGTAATCCGGAGAAGGCGAAGACCGTGGCCGCCGCCTATGGCTTACCGGATGATGCTATTTATTCGTATGAAGACTTTGACCGGATCGCAGACGATGACCGGGTAGATGCGGTTTACAATGTGCTGCCGACGGGGCTGCATCTGGAGTGGACCGAAAAGAGCTTTGCGGCAGGCAAGCATGTGCTGTGCGAAAAGCCGATGGCCCTGTCCGTGGCCGAGTGCGAGCAGATGATCGCGGCCTCGGAAGCGTCAGGCAAGAAGCTGATGATTGCGTATCGCTGCCATTTCGAGCCGTTTAACCTGCGCGCCATGGAGTTGATGCGTGAGGGTGCGGTTGGCAAGATCAAGACGATCGAGACGGCCCAGACCTATCGCATGGGCCCGACCAGCGTGGCGGAAAACTGGCGGGTTGTCCGGGCGCTTGCAGGGGGTGGTCCTCTGGAAGATTATGGTATCTACGGATTGCAGTCGGCGCTGTACCTCTCCGGCGAAATGCCGGTCTCTGTAAAGGCCGTAACAGAGCAACCGGCGAATGATCCGCGTTTTGCAGAAATCTTCTCTACAGTGACGACAGAGATGCGTTTCCCGTCCGGAGCCGTGGCCAATATGGTCACGTCCTATGACACGACACCCGGCCGCAATCTTGCGCGGGTCGAAGGGGAGGGCGGTGTGCTGATGATGGAACCTGCAACCGGCTATGGCGGGCATAAGATGTCGCTGGTGCGCGACGGTGTCCGCGAAGACCTCGTGCCCGGCGATCCCGATGTGCAGTTTGCCCGCATGTGTGACCATATGGCGGATGCGATCCGGGAGGATGGAGCGATCCTCACGCCGGGCGAAATGGGCCTTCGCGACATGGCCCTGATTGAGGCGATCTATCGCTCTGCGGCTGAAGGGCGTGAAATCACGCTCTGATTGTTACAGGAAATTCGTGTTTCCCTCGCAGGATCGTGGCTGGACGTGGGGCCGTCGCGCCCTACAGTCCTTCTGTCGCCAATATTGGGCTGAGGGGCCAAACCATGATCACGCTGCACCATCTCGAAAAGTCGCAATCCATCCGCATCCTCTGGCTGTTGGAGGAGTTGGGCGTGCCGTACGAGGTCAAGCTCTATGACCGCGACCCGAACACGCGGCTGGCCCCGGCTGAGTACAAGGCGGTCTCACCGCTGGGAACGGCGCCCTGCATCACCGATGGCGACATTACGCTCTCGGAGACGAATGCGATCATGGATCATATCCTGGATACGCATGATGATGGCCGCCTGCGCCCCGCGCCGGGCACACCGAACCGGGCCGATTACCTGTTCTGGTTTCATGTCTCGCAGGGAAGCCTGCAGCCTTTGCTGACCAACAAATTCGTCATGATGGCGATGACAGCGCGTGCGCCATTTTTCCTGAAGCCTGCGGCGAAGATGCTGGTCGGCGGACTGGACAAGGCGTTCTTCGGTCCGCGCCTGAAGGCATTGATGACCGAAATCGAAAAAGCACTTGGCAAGAGTACATGGTTTGCCGGAGATAATCTGACCGCGGCAGATATCGTGATGGGATACTCGATGGAGTTGGCGGCGCACCGGGCCGGCATGGATGCCGGGAACTATCCGAATGCGCACAGATTCCTGCAACAGATGCGCGCCTATCCCTCCTATCAGCGCGCGCTGGAAAAGGATGGCAAGGGCACGATCCTGCTCTAGCGATCAGTCCCGGCGGCGCATGGCCTCGGCGATTTCGGGCAGGTCTTCGGCGGTCTGGTAGTATTGCGGCTCGGCGCGGGCTTGCGTCCGCTGCTCATAAGCATAGCCGAGCGAGAGGATCGCCGCGTCCTGGTCCTTGCCGCCCATGAAGGACAGGCCAATGGGGATGCCCCGAACAGTGCCCATTGGCACCGTCAGGTGCGGATAGCCGGCAATGGCCGCCGCATAACCCGCGCCTGCCCAGTCCGGCCAGACATCGCCATTGACCGGATCAGCGCGCGGGGCAAGTGGCCCTGAAGGGGCGACAAGGGCGATCACGTCATGCTCTGCCAACAGACGGTCTATGCCGTTTTCGCGGGTGGCGGACTGGACGAAGGCAACAGCCTCTTTGTAGCCATCGGATTCAAGATCTTCCATGCCTTCTGACTGCTCAAAAATATCCTGATTGAACAAGGCGAGTTCGATGTCTGCATGTTCGGCATTGAAAGCGATCAGGTCGGCCAGCGTGGGCGTTGTGACCGTGTCCGGCGTGCTCGCGAGATAGGCATTCAGTGTCGCCTTGAACTCATACTTCAACACATCGAATGACTTTCCCCAAAAGCCGTCGGGCATGTCGATGTCGTCGATATCAACCAGGATTGCGCCTGCCGATTCCATGTCCGAAAGGGCCTGTTCGAAACTGTCTTTGATGAGCGGGCTGCTGCCTTGGGCGCCGCGCAGGACGCCGATGCGCTTGCCTTGCAATGCGGCGGCATCAAGGGTGGCGGCATAGTCTGTCTTCGCTGCGCCGGTCGCCATGGCGTTGAGCATCATCGCGGCGCCCATGACCGTCTTCGTCATCGGGCCGGCTGTATCCTGTGAGGAGGAGATCGGAATGATGAAGTCCTGCGAGACGAGGCCGACCGTGGGCTTGAAGCCGACGACGCCATTCACGTTGGATGGGCAAATGATCGAGCCATTGGTTTCGGTGCCGACCGTACCCGCGGCGAGGGAGGCGGCGGCGGCAGCGCCCGATCCGGAACTTGAGCCACAGGGGTTGCGGTCCAGCATGTGCGGATTGCGGACTTGTCCACCAAGCGCGGACCAGCCGCTCATCGAACTGTTGGAGCGGAAGTTTGCCCATTGGCTGAGATTGGTCTTGCCGAGGATGATGGCGCCCTCAGCGCGCAGCCCTGCGACGAGTGGGGAGTCGCGGCCCGTGACATTGTCCTTCAGGGCGAGGGCGCCGGCCGTGGTGGGCATGTTGTCTGCTGTTTCGATATTGTCCTTGAGCAGGATCGGCAGGCCGTGGAGCGCGCCGAGCGGCTCGCCGGCGTCCCGCTTTGCGTCCAGCGCGCGGGCGGCCTCCAGCGCATCCGGGTTCAGGGTGAGGACCGCTTGCAGCGTGGGGCCGGAGCGGTCGACCAACTCGATCCGGTCCAGATAGGCCTGGGTCAGCGCTTCGGCGGAGACCTCACCGGTTTGCAGGGCTTCCGCCAGTTCAGGCAGGGATTTTACGGTCCAGCCTTCGGCGGCATAGCTGATCGGCGCTTTGGTATCCGGCATCGACGTGTCTCCAGTCTGCGGGGAACAGGCGGTCAGGGCGAGCGCCGATATGGCGGCGACGAGGTAATGTTTCATGGTGGCCAGCTCCCTCAGCGTGTTCGATCCGAACGCTAGCGACAAAGTTCTAGACTGGCCAGCGCGCGGCGGCCACGAATTTGCGAGGAAAAGGATAAGGTGGAGGCTTCTGTTGCCAGGCGCCTCCGGGCCCCGCCTAGGGGTCTGAAACCCTAGGAGTTAGATCGGTTAACCGAGCACAGCTTACGCTGCGAGCAGTTCACCTTCAGCAAAGTTGTCATTTGCAACTATGTGATATGGGCTTCTGAGGGGGCCCAATCCGGCAAAGGCATCGTCTTTACACGTCCGTCGATCCTATTTCGGCCCCGTCAGAAACAGGCCGGTGAATGCCTGAACCTGCTTTTGGTGGAGCCGCCGGGTACCGCCCCCGGGTCCGAACCGCTTATTGCACGCGCGTTTATCGCCATAGTCCGAAGACATAACCAATATAGGGATGATTTGGGGGTTTTGGAAGGGGGGAGGTGCCCAGGCAGGCTGTCCCAGGCCTATTCACTCAACGATGCGTAGATGTCGTCCCAAGTTCCAAGCGATTCCCCAGATTGTGTACGGCAATATGGAACGCCATCTTCATGGCCGTACAGAAGTCTGACGCGGGGGGCAGACTGAAGGGGGGAGGTGTACCGGACGGGTACCGCGTACACGAGCAGCGCCTTGGCATTATGCTTTGCCATATAGCTGTCCTCCTCGATCGGCACCCCATCCTTTGTGCAACCAGACAGTTCCTGGAAAACCGTGTTGGCCTTGGCGGCGAGTTGTTTCGGCGAGGTGTCTGGGGCGCTCACCCAGACTTCAAAAATGAGATTGCCATCATTCAGGTCTCTGCGACGCAGTTCTGTACGGTAAACGTCGGCCGTCTCGTCGTATTCGAACGTCATCATGGAAAATTTCGATAGATCCAGTTCCGGACCTGCGACCTGACTCCAAACCCACTGGTCCTGAAGATCAAAATCATAGTTTTCGAAGGTGCTACCGATGAAATTCAAAGACAGCAGGGAGGGCGGTCGGTTCTTCCTCGTGGTCACCTCTGACAAGTTCTCCCAGATCGCAATTCGGGAGAATCCCTTTTTTACAGCCATGGGAATAAGGTGATCCTGAAGTATTTCCACGAGTGACGCTGTCCGCTGGTGTGATGAGTCTGCCTCGCTGTCGAACTTGACCTCCAGAACGAGGCGCTTGCCTCCACCGAGCGTGAATGTGGTTTGATACTCCGAATCCGCAAGAGTTTCTCCCGATTTCAGGGAATATGCTTGCGCATTTGCCGGTAAAACCGCGATCAGAGCGTACAGAAACAGAAGAGCAAACAGACGGGTCATGCCCAACCACTATAAATCGGGGGTTGCAGTGTCCAGCTCAAATTCTGACCCTGATTTTCAGCAGATCGTGTCGGCTTCGCCCTGTTCGCCGAAGCCGTCGGCGATGAGTCTGGCAAAGGCGAATTTAGATCGTCCGCCCTATGATAGCATCAGCGCTGAGCCCGGCATCGACCCGCGGTCGTTTTGACAAGGCCTTGGATATCCTCGACAAGTGAACTCCAGACTTCACGGGGACAGTGAATGCGCTCACACAACATTCTGATACTGGCCGCAGCACTGGCAACGCTCACGAGCTGTACCCTCTTGTCGCCAGCGTATGGTGACGGCACGGAAGAGCGGCCGGAACCTGTCGCGAAGATCATTGACGTGCATCGCCATGGCACCTGGCCGACAGGGGATGATGATGCTTACCGCTCGCAAATGTTGAGCGAGATGTCGCAGAATGGTGTGCGGTTGGCCGTAATTTCCATCACGGACTACGACGATGTGGAAAACTGGAAGAATGTGGCACCGGATGCATTTCTGGTTGGCGTCATGCTGGGGTGTCCTCGAAATCTTGCGGAGCCCCGGTACAACTGCTTCCCGGCGGATGAGGGTTGGGTCGATATCGAATGGCTGCGGACAATGGTCGAGCACGGAAAAATCGAGGCCATCCACGAGGTCATTCCGAATTATTACGGTGTTTCGGTCGGTAATCCGAGATATGATCCATATTTCGCATTGGCGGAGGAATACGATCTACCCGTCGGCGTCCACACTCAGCGCGGCCCGCCACCAAAAGCAATAAATTCCATGCGCAGTGATCCCGATTGTTGCCCGGACTATGATCCTGAAATGGGTAATCCGGCATTGTTGCGCCGGGTGCTGGAGCGTCATCCCAATCTGAGAGTCTGGATACAGCATGTCGGAGCCGGACGCGCAGGGAGCTATGAGCCGCACTGGGACGAGACCTTGGCGCTGTTACGCGATTATCCGCAGGTCAATGTCGATCTTTCGATCACAAATGGTCCGCTGCCTATTGAACTGTACGATGAAAGCTTGCGAATTCTGATTGAAGCCGGTTTCGAAGATCGGATCATGATGGGGACGGACAATATTCCAACCGCATTGGTCCTGGGCCGCCTGGAATCCATCGAATGGCTGAGCGACGATCAACGCGAAGCGATCCTCTACAACAACGCTGAGCGCTTCTTTCAATTGAAATAGACGCACAAGACGGGACCGGGTCCGCCTTCCTTCCTTGTCGAGGCTCATGATCGGCTTGTGGTTTCCGATTGAGCCCTGATTTTCAGCAGATCGTGTCGGCTTCGCCCTGTTCGCCGAAGCCGTCGGCGATGAGGCTGGCGATGGCGGTGACCGCCTCGGCCGCGTCGGGGCCTTCGGCGTTGATGTCGACTTCGCAGCCCTTGTGAGCGACCAGCATCATGAGGTCCATGATGGAGCGCGCATCGGCGGTTTCGCCCTCGTGCGAGACGATGATGCGGGATTGAAACTCACCGGCAAGGCGGGACAGGCGGGCAGAGGCGCGCGCGTGCAAGCCCTTGCGGTTGACGATCATGGCGCGCTGGCTGGCGGTGAGGGTTTCCGTGTCAGGCATCAGTTCGACTTCGCGAGGAGTTCGGAGGCGATGTTGATATACTTGCGGCCCGCCTCTGCGGCGACTTTGGCGGCGTCCTTGAGGGTCATCTCGCCGCGCACTTCGGCCAGCTTGATCAGCATGGGCAGGTTGACGCCGGACAGGACTTCGACATTGCCGGCATTCATTACCGACATGGCGAGGTTTGAGGGCGTGCCGCCAAACATGTCTGTCAGGATGATGACGCCCTTGCCGGCATCGCAGGACTTGGCCGTTTCGCGGATCTGATCGCGGCGCGCCTCGATGTCGTCTTCCACTTCGATCGAGATCGAGCGGAATCGATCCTGCTCGCCGACCACGTGTTCCGTGGCGGCGACGAGTTCGCGGGCAAGCTTTCCGTGGCTGACAACCACAATTCCGATCATATGCCGGTCCCAGTGCTCAAACTTTACGAACTTGTCATGCTGCCACTGCGAACACGAGCGTCAACCCTGATTCAGCTGTTGCGAGAATGGTGACCTGTGGGCGTTGCTTCAAAGCCCCAGCACGTCATTCATGTCGTAGAGGCCTGGATCCTGGCGCATCGCCCATGCGGCCGCGCCCAGGGCGCCATGCGCGAAGACGGCGCGGTCAATGGCGGTATGGCTGAGCGAGAGGATTTCCATGTCCGAGCCGAAGCTGACTTCATGCTCGCCGATCACCCCGCCAGACCGGCGTACGGCAAAGCCGATGCTGCCAGCGCGCCGCTTGGCGTCTGGGCCATCGTAAGGGCCAGCCCGCAGGTCTGACAGCGGCTTTCCGCGGCCTGCAGCGGCGGCCTCGCCCACCATGAGCGCGGTGCCCGAGGGGGCATCGACCTTGCGGCGATGATGCGTTTCGAGGATTTCGATATCCCAATCCGGACCGAGCCGTTCGGCCGCCATGCGGGTGAGGGCCTGCAGCAGATTGATGCCCACCGAGAAATTGCCCGCCTTGACGATGGCAAGGGACTGCGCGGCCTGCGCAATCTCGGCCTCTTCTTCATCAGTGAAGCCGGTCGTGCCGATGATGGCGGCGCGCACGCTTGTGTGTTTCAGGGAGTCTAGCGCAGCCAGGGTCGCGGCAGGGCGGGTGAAGTCGATCCAGACATCAGCCTTTGCCGCAGCTGCGACGGGATCGGTCGCCGGTTTCAGGTCCAACAGGCGACGGCCTGCCAGTTCGCCAATATCCTCGCCGAGATGTTCGGAAGAGGGAGCCTCGCTGCCGCCCACCACGGTAAGGCCAGCATCAAGCGCGGCGCCGACCAGCTGGCGGCCCATGCGACCCGCGACGCCGGCAATGGCGACGCGGAGCGAATCGGAAGGTGTCATTTCTGTCATGTGCGCCGTTATAGCGAGGTTTTCCCGCAGGGCGAGAGCTTGCTGAACGCCGGGAACAAATTTGTCATCTGGCGCGTTCTACGCACATGACCCCAACAAATGTGCTTTCGCGGCTTGGCCGTGTGTCCTGTGTGATCAATCCGCTCTCGGGCAGCACGCCCGAGGGAGCCGCTGATCTCTTGCGTGAAAAACTCTCCGACCTGCCGGACGCTGCG
This sequence comes from Hyphomonas sp. KY3, assembly GCF_017309975.1. Lineage (NCBI taxonomy): Bacteria > Pseudomonadati > Pseudomonadota > Alphaproteobacteria > Hyphomonadales > Hyphomonadaceae > Hyphomonas > Hyphomonas sp. KY3. The sequence continues at coordinate 2,901,545 of NZ_CP022271.1, read as the reverse complement.
TCGATCCATACGGTCGGTGAGGATGATCTTGCGCTGCTCATGGAAGCGGCGCTCGCTGAAGAGCCGGACACGCTGATTGTCTGGGGAGGGGATGGCACGATTGCCTGCGCGTTGTCGCATGCCGGTCTGCTCGGTCCGGCGGTCCTGCCACTGCCGGGCGGGACGATGAATATGTTGCCCACTCGCGCCCTGGGCGGCGACCATGAGTGGGACGTGCTGATCGATCGCGCGCTGCAGGGCGGCAAGGTACGCCCGATGCCATGTGGCGAGATTGTCGGCGGACCCCGCTTCTTCGTGGCGGCCATGATGGGTGACATGACCCGGTTCACCAATTCACGCGAAGCATTGCGCGAGGGGAAAATTCTTGAGGCCGCGGAGATCGTGCACGACTCTTCGGCTCTGGCTCTGAAATCCAACATTGCCTGGAACGCCCCCGGCAAGGCCGCCGAGACCGCCACCACTCTGACGGTGAACATCAATCCGGACACGCCCGGAAAGCTGGAGATTGCGAGTATTGACCCTCAGGGCTTGCTGGACCTCGCCAAGCTTGGCCTGGAGATGATGTTCGATGGCTGGCGCAATGCTGAGGATGTTGCGCTGAAACTTGCTGACGAGATCGAGGTGCACCAGACCGACAAGGGGCGCATCAATGTCACGCTGGATGGTGAGCTCAAAGAGATGGACACACCGCTGAGGTTCCGGCGGATCGATTCTGCGGTGAAAATCTTCGTTCCAGACATGTCCTGATGACGGTTATTGCACAGATTTCAGACATTCATTTCGGCGCCGAAGACGAAAACGCGATTGAGGCTGCCGAAGCCTGTATCAAATCCACCAAACCTGACATGTTGGTCGTGTGCGGAGATTTGACCCAGCGGGGACGCACTCGTGAGTTCGATGCTGCGGCCGAGTGGCTGGACAGGTTCGACATGCCGAAGCTCGTTGTGCCCGGCAATCACGACACCCCCATGTTCAATGTCGCGGCGCGGGCGGCGGAACCCTTTAAACGATTCAAGCGGCGATTCAATCAGCAATTTGAGGTCGTCGAAGCTGGCGGTGCGATCGCTGTCGGCCTCAACACGGCGCGCGGCTGGCAGGCACGGCGGAACTGGGCCGAGGGGTCTGTCAATCTGGACGACCTGGATGAGGCGATTGTTCGCGCGGGCAAGTCACGGGCAGAGGTCAAACTGATTGCCTGCCATCATCCGTTTCATTCCCTGCCGGGTGCGCCGCTCCGCACACGGACACGCCGAGGCCGACGCGCCAGCGATATGGTGGCGGCGAGCCATGTACAGATGGTGCTGACGGGGCATGTCCACACGCCCTCGGTCGTCGTGCGCCAGCGCGCCAATGGTTGTTATCTCGCCGTCTCATCCGGAACGTTATCGGTGCGCCTGCGGGCTGAGCCGCCTTCGTTCAATCTGATCCGGCTGGAAGAGGGAGAGTTGCGGATCGACCGATGCGATATTCATGAAGATGGGCCGAAAAATTCCCGTATGGGCGCGTTTGATGCCAATCTGGAGGCTTGCGCCTAAAAGGGGTGACGGGGTTATCCTCGCAGGTGATGCTGGATGCGCACTTCGAATGCGGGCTGCAATTGTGCGCGGATACGATCTACCAGCAAGTGCACTTTGGGCTGAAGATGACGGGCTTGGGGGTAAACCGCCCAGATGGGTTCCGGCTCGGGTCGGAATTCCCTGAACAGTTCGACCAGTCGCCCGTTCTCGAGATACGGCGCGACATAAAAAAGTGGTAGCTGTCCGATTCCTTTGCCTGCGAGCAATCCGTCCAGAACGGATGCGCCGGAATTTGAGCGCCAATTGCCCCGTGGGCGGAGGGTTTCGTGCTGGCCGCCCTGCCGAAAGCGCCATGTGCTGGAGGAGCCTGTCAGGCAATTGTGGGTTTTCAGGTCGTCAAGCCGTTCGGGCGTGCCGTGGGCGTCCAGATAGGCAGGGGATGCGCAAACCAGAAATTGCCGGCTTGCCACCCGCGAACTGATCAGGCGGGAATCTTCCAGCATGCCGGTGCGGATTGCTAGATCGATGCCCTCGGCGATCAGGTCGACCAGCCGGTTGGAGAGGTCGAGCGTGATCTCTACTTTGGGATAATCCTGGCTGAACTCGCGCACGATGGGCGAGATGTAGCGTTCGCCCAGAGATGTGGGGCAGGTGATCTTGATCTCTCCCTGCGGTTCATTGGTGCCGCCCACCACGGCATACAGCTCGTCCCGCGACTCGATGAGTTGCTGGCAATGGCTGAGCACGGTGCGGCCCGTATCGGTGAGAGAGACTTTGCGGGTGGTGCGATAGAATAGCGGCGCGCCGATGGCGTTTTCCAGTCTGGTAACGGCGCGGCTCACATGCGAGGTTGAGACGTTCAACATTTCCGCCGCGGGCTTGAAGCCCATGCACGTCGCCACAGCCACGAATTCCTCAATACCATCCCAATCCGTTTGCATTATCCCAGTCCTGCAACAATGAATTGCGAATTACGTACTTTATCGCGCAGAGCGCAAGAGTAGTATGGCACCCAAACATTATGGAGCTCCCTCATGAAAACGCGCGCCGCTGTCGCCTTTGAAGCCAAGAAACCGCTGGAAATCGTCGAACTGGATCTGGAAGGCCCGAAGGCCGGGGAAGTCCTGGTCGAGATCATGGCGACCGGCATCTGCCATACCGATGCCTACACGCTGGACGGGCTGGACAGTGAGGGCATCTTCCCGAGCGTGCTGGGCCATGAGGGCGCAGGCATTGTGCGTGAAGTGGGCGCGGGCGTGACGAGTGTGCAGCCGGGCGATCATGTGATCCCGCTCTACACGCCGGAATGCCGCCAGTGCAAAAGCTGTCTTTCCGGCAAGACCAATCTCTGTACCGCGATCCGCGCGACGCAGGGCAAGGGCCTGATGCCGGATGGCACGAGCCGGTTTAGCTACAAGGGCAAAACGATCTATCATTATATGGGCTGCTCGACCTTTTCGAACTTCACCGTCCTGCCGGAAATCGCGGTTGCGAAAATCCGCACCGACGCGCCCTTCGACAAGGCCTGCTATGTTGGTTGCGGTGTGACGACGGGCGTGGGCGCGGTGACCAATACGGCCAAGGTTCAGGTCGGTGACAATGTCGTCGTGTTCGGCCTGGGCGGCATCGGCCTCAACGTGCTGCAGGGCGCGAAGATGGCGGGCGCCGACAAGATCATCGGTGTCGACATCAACAATTCCAAGAAGGAATGGGGCGAGAAATTCGGGATGACGCATTTCGTCAATCCGAAGGAGACCGCTGATGTGGTCGCCCATCTCGTCGAACTGACCGATGGCGGCGCGGACTATTCCTTCGATTGTACCGGCAATACGGATGTGATGCGTCAGGCGCTGGAATGCTGTCATCGCGGCTGGGGCACCTCGATCATTATCGGCGTGGCCGAGGCCGGCAAGGAAATCAGTACACGGCCCTTCCAGCTGGTCACCGGGCGCAACTGGCGCGGCACGGCCTTCGGTGGCGCGAAAGGGCGCACCGACGTGCCCAAGATCGTCGACTGGTACATGAACGGCAAGATCCAGATCGACCCGATGATCACCCACGTCATGAAGCTGGACAAGATCAATGACGCGTTCGACCTGATGCATGCTGGCGAGAGCATTCGGAGCGTGGTGGTGTATTAGTGTCGCGCCGGCCCGCACAGATTCTTTGCGCAAGCGTGGCCTTGGCGGGCGCTTCGATCGTTTCCGGTTGCATGAGCACCGGCCCGACGATGGATCAGAAATTCTGCAGTGATCTTCAGACGTGGGTCGATTCAGGGCCGCGAACGGGTTCCTCCGCCCGATATATGCGTCTTGCGGCGTTTCGCGGATCTGAAGACGAAATCATCATGTGGGGCATAGCGACCGATGCGGGATGTGAAGAAGATACCGACTGCCGCGACGAAGCAGACAAACAATTTGTCGGTGAAGTCGCCCCGATGACCCATTATTGGTGGATCAATCAGTTCGCCGAGGCGGCATCTGTTTGCCTGCGCGGAAATCCGAGGATCGGCAAGATTGATCTCCTCGACGATGAGGCCGGACTGCGAGAGTCCATCGCGAGCAGGAATGGAGCCCGCATTGTCATTTCCTGGGATCGCACGGATTGCGATTTCGAAGGCTGCACCACATTTGAATTGGATTACCGCTGAGTCGCGCTAGAGGGAAAAGCAAATGACCATCGTAAAACGCAATCTCGACATCTACCGCACGCGCCTGATCACGCTGCAGAATATTCTTGGCCGGGCCGAGGCGGAGCTGTTTCCGGACGACGCGGCGAAGACAGCCCTGCTGACGGCGCGGCTGGCCGAGGACATGCTGCCTCTGCCGAACCAGATATGGTTCACGTGCCGTCAGGCAGAATTACTTCTGGGCAAGCTAAACGACACGCCTGTGAAAGAGTTCGAGGTTGATACGGCGAGCTTCGCGGACCTGAAAGCCCTTGTGGCCGAGACGATTTCCCGGATCGAGGCGCAGACCGACACGAAGGAAAGCTTCGCCGAGGCGAAGACCTCTCTCGAACTGCCAGGCATGCCGACGCTTTCCATGACCGGCCAAGACTATATCGACGAATGGCTGACGCCGAACTTCTATTTCCATCTCGTCACCGCCTACGACATCCTGCGGGCCGAAGGGCTGGCCATCGGCAAAGCAGACTATTTGAGCCATCTGCGTCCGCTGCTGGCGGCGGCTATGGCAAGCTGACGCGGGGGGAGGCCGAAATCCCTCTGGCGCTGTTTCGGCGGCTGAGGCACAAATTCCCCATCCACAAGGAGGAAACACATGTTCAGTCACGTCATGGTCGGCACGAACGATCTGGAAAAATCAAAGAAATTCTACGACGCGCTTTTCAAGTCGCTGGGCGGGCGCGAGGCGATTGTCGATCCGAAGGGGCGACTGATCTATCTCCACAATGGCGGAACATTCCTTGTCACGCCGCCGATTGATGGCGAGCCAGCCTGTCATGCCAATGGCGGCACGATCGGTTTTGCGGTCGACAGCACCGAACAGGCCGATGCCTGGCACAAGGCCGGGATCGAGGCAGGCGGCAAGGCCATCGAAGACCCACCGGGCTGGCGAGAAGGCGGCGGCATGAAGCTCTATCTCGCCTATCTGCGCGATCCGGACGGCAACAAGATCTGCACCATGTTGCGCGGCTAGCGTGGGACGCACGTCAACTTTGGAGGGCGGCGCTGTATGCGTCGCCCTTTTTTGTGCGCGCCAGCCCCCGGAAATTGGCCCCACGGGCTCGACCTTGGCTGCAAAGCGGGTAATGATTTCTCCATGACGGAGTTTACTCACTATACGCTGATTGCGGACGGGCAGGTGTTCGAGCCGAACGCCGATTACGAGACCGAGATCGGTCCGTGCATCATGGGCATGAAGGTCTGGGCGGCCGACCCGGAACAGGCCGCGGACATGATTTCTGTCATCGGCAAGCGGCTTGGCTTCAAGATGGACGGCGAGTTGCAGGTCTATGTGACCGAGCCGGACGTGCCAGCGGAAGACCAGCCCTTCGGATACGATGTTCAGTTCACGACCTATTCAGACCTTGACGATGACGAGGAGGATGGGATCGAGGGCGAAGAGCCAAAATGGATTCACTGAGGGGAAGGCGGACATGATGAGAATTTTGGGGGTGAGCGCGGCGGCCATGCTGTTGAGTGGCTGCGTCGCTATGGATGTTCAGGACATTCAGGTGAACACCTCACCCGAAGTTTCCCATTTTCCCGGCGTCACCAAAGCGGGAACGGATCTGCCCTTTTCCAAGGCCGTGCGCGTGGGCGACGTAATCTATCTTTCCGGCGAACTGGGCATTGATCCGGCAACGAATGAACTCGCGTCCGGAGGCGTAGGCCCTGAAACCAGCATGATCTTTGCGAATATCGAACGGACCCTTGCTGAGTTCGATGCCGACCTTTCTGATGTGGTAAAATGTTCAGTTTTCTTGGGCGACATGGCGGCTTATGGCGCAATGAACGCGGCTTATGACGCAGCGCTGCCGGACCCCAAACCGGCGCGGTCGACCTTTGGTGTCAATGGTCTGGCTCTTGGGGCAGAGGTCGAGATCGAGTGTCTCGCCGTCACGCCCTGACCCAATCAGGCGAGTGCGAGGCGATAGTCTGCGCGCGCAAGCTGGGCCGGCAGGCTGAACTCTTTTAGCGCGCTGCCGCGAACACGTTCCAGCAGATCATCGGCGCGGGCGAGGGCGTCGCCGTCAAGCGCCGAATAGGCGTCGAGCGCTGCCTGCAAACGCCACAGCGGGAAGGTGCGCGCAGCGGCTGGACCTTGCGTATCCTCAATGTCGATCTCGATCTGGCCGACCGCGCGCGGCACATGTGTGCCGGGGGAAGCGGTCTCGGCCCAGTTGGCGAAGAGTTGCGCGGTCTGGTGCAGGGCCGGGAATTGCTCGCGCATCTGGCGGGCGAGGATGGGCACCAGCGTGACGGGGATTTCGTCATTGGCGGGCAGGTCGCCCTGAGGCGGGGAGCCTGCCTTCACGCGCTCGACCCAGTCGGCGACCTTGGGCGCATAGCGCCTCATCAGATCACCCGAAGCCGGGTCCCGATAGAGATGCGCATAGAGCGGGCCGTACAGGGCGAAATCGGCCAGCGTGGCGCGGCCGCCCAGCGCATAGGGATGCACTTCCAGATGCGCGGAGAATTCGCGGAGGAAAGCCTCATAGCTCTGCTCGATCGCCGGTGCAGTGGTCGGCGAGACACCCAGCGGGGGCAGGGCGCCCTTGAAACGTTCGCCATTGCGCTTGCCGATCTCGTATTGCTCCGGCGCCGGGCGGTCCGGGGCCGAGATTGCCCCGAATTCCTGATAGGCCCAGTCTTCATTATAGTTCCAGCGATAGTGCATGGCGGGAATGACCAGCCACTCATCGGCATAGAGTTGCAGCAGCTGGGCGATAAAGGCCTGCACCGGGCCGTCCGGGATCGCAGGCGGGGAGAGGCCTTCGGCGGCTTCGATGTGTTCGATGATGTCGGTCGTGTCCTGGACAATCTCGCCGTCCGGCGTCTTCATCACCGGGATCACGGGCCAGCCGACCGAGGCCAGGATGATGTCGCGATAAACCTGTTGGGTTGCCAGCTCCTCGACATAGTCCACGCCGCGCCAGTCGAGATAGGCGCGCACCTTGCCCGTGTAATAGCTGACGTCGGCGCCGTACAATGTATAGCCGGGCATAGATCCTCCGAAGGCTTTGGTGGGCTGGGCCCTGTTTTGGGCTAGCGGGGCGAGGCTGGCAAGGCTGACCTCGGGCGACCATGTGCGCGGCGGGGCCTTGTCCTGCAGGCTCAACCGGGCCACATCAGTGAGGTTACTTTCACTCGAATGGACAGGACCTCAGCACATGACCCTCACCCAGGTATCCGCATGGCAATCCTTTGGCGGCACGTTGTCCGTGCATGATCATGAGAGCGCGTTGCAGAACTGTACGATGCGGTTTGCGGTCTATACGCCGTCGCAGGCCGATCCGGAGAAAGTGCCGGTGCTGTGGTATCTCTCCGGCCTGACCTGCAGCTGGGCGAATGTGATGGAGAAATCCGGACTGCAGCGGGCAGCCTCCCGGCACGGAATCATGATTATTGCGCCGGATACGAGCCCGCGTGGCGAGGATGTGCCGGATGATGAGGCTTATGATCTGGGTCAGGGCGCGGGCTTCTATCTGACGGCCACGCAAGAGCCGTGGGCGAAGCACTACAAGATGGATCAGTACATCACGGATGAGCTGACCAAGGTGATCGCAGAACACTTTCCTTATGCCGACATGGACCGGCAGGGCATCTTCGGTCATTCCATGGGCGGTCATGGCGCGATCACGCTGCACCTGAAGCATCCGAAAATATACAAATCCTGTTCGGCGTTCAGCCCGATCACAAGCCCGGCGCAGGTTCCGTGGGGCCAGAAGGCCTTCACCGCCTATCTCGGCGAACCTTCCGTGGCATGGGAGCAGTATGATGCGACCGAACTCGTCAAGGAGCGCCAGACCAAGGCAACGATCCTCGTGGATACCGGCACGGCCGACACATTTCTGGAGCGCGAACTGAAGCCGGAAGTCTTCACCGACGCCTGCGCAAAGCATGGCCAGCGGCTGGATTACAATATGCGCGATGGCTACGGCCACGATTACTATTTCATCGCGACCTATATGGACGAGCATATTGCCCATCATGCGCGAGCGCTGGGGGCTTAGGCGCTGCAGAGCGTCTCTGGCTAAACCTGTTCAGCTTCCAGAAAAGTGATCAGGTCATCCAGATCTTCCCGAACCAGGAGGCTGGATATTTCGCTGTCGCCACCAAACTCCAGCCACGTGCCAGCTTCGTCATGGGGCCGCAGCATGCGTACATGCTCGATATTCACGACGCGCACCTTGTTATTGTTTTTCTGATGCAGGACCAGGAATTCAGCCATGGGATTTCACGCTCCGGATTGTAGAGCCTGCGTGTAACACCAGATCGAGTATCTGCAAGGGATGCCGCGTGCCCAGACGCGATGGACTAGACTGCCTTGGCATGGCGCCGCGGCGCGGGCTTGTAGCGACCATCAAGACACTGGGCGACCGTGCGCAGGAAAAGGCGTGCGTCTGGTGGTACTTGGATAGTGCTGCCGGCGATCCGGCACAGGCCTGCGGACTGGAGAAAGCGGGCGGTTTCAAGCGCGTCGGCGAGGCTGTCGGGGGCAGCGCCCATTTCGCGGCAGAGCCCGTCCACGTCCACTTCCATCTGGCACATCAGCGTCTCGATGGCGCGGGCGCGCAGGCGGTCATCCTCAGTCAGCGCGACACCACGCTCGACCGGTAGGCGACCCGCTTCAATCGCTGCGCGCCATGCTGTCCGCTCCTTGAAGTTCTGGATGTAACCGCCCGAAAACTGGGAGATTGCCGTGCTGCCTATGCCGACCAGCGTATCGCATGGATCGTCCGTATAACCCTGGAAATTGCGGTGAAGCGCGCCCGTGCGGGCGGCTTGAGTGAGCGAGTCGTCGGCGCGAGCGAAATGATCAAGGCCAATGGCCTGGTAGCCTGCCAGTTCCAGCGTGCGTGCGCCTGCCTCGGCCTGTTCAAAGCGCGCTTCAAGGCCGGGAAGGGCATCTTCATCAATTGCGGCCTGGTGTTTGGCGAACCATGGCACATGCGCGTAGCCGAACAGCGAGATGCGGGCGGCGCCCATCTCAGTGGCGAAATGCGCGGCTTCCTCGACATCCGTGACCGTTTGGTGGGGCAAGCCATACATGAGGTCCATATTGATCGCACCGATCCCTGCTTCATGCAGTCGGGCGATGCCCTCGCTGAGGAGGACTTTCGGCTGAATGCGGCCCACGGCTTGCTGCACGGTGGCGGAGAGCGTCTGGACGCCGAAGCTGACGCGATTGACGCCGGAGGCCGCCATGGCATGGATGAAATCCGGGGTCAGGCCACGCGGGTCTATCTCGACCGCGATCTCGGCGCCGGGACGCAGGCCAAAGGCGCGGCTTGCATGCGCGACAAGGTCCTTGAAGTCTTCGGCTGAAAGCGCATTGGGAGAGCCGCCCCCAAAATGCAGGTGCGCCATCCCGTCATGGGCCCCCAGCGCCCTGGCCCAGAGGTCGATTTCGCGATGCAATGTCTCCAGATAGGCAGCAATGCGCATGTAACCATTCGGCACGCTGGTCGCGCATCCGCAATAGAAGCAAAGCTTCTCGCAGAACGGCACGTGGATATAGACTGAGATCGGTTTGTCCGGCGCAGTCTGGCTGGCCCAGATCCCGGCCTCTGTTTCCGCTACCTGCGGCGTGAAATCCGCCGCCGTGGGATAGCTTGTATAGCGCGGGACGGGGCGCGACGCGAAAGGAATCCATGCCTGTTTCATGGCGATGGTCCTAGCAATGGTGGGCGGCCCGGTGACTACGCAAAAGCCCTTATATCAAATGCGGCTCGACGTCGCTGGCGCCACCGCCTAGGGTCAGGGGCACTCAGAGGAGATGTCCATGATACGATCAATCCTTTCCGCTACCGCGGCTTTGCTGCTGGTTGCGCCTGCGCTGGCGGGTCCTGATGATTTCAAACCCGGTATGGCGATCCCTGCTTTCGGGAAAGTGGCGAGTGTGCCGGATGCCGAGCGGCTGTCCAAGGACGCCGTCTTCAAGATCGCATTCGACACGGCGGCGCCTGCTGAGCCGGGCAAGGTGAACCGGACATTGGAAAGCGCAGCGCGTTTCCTGAACATGCACGAGGCGGTCGGTATCCCTGCTGCCAACATCAAGCTGGCGGTGGTTGTGCATGGCGGAGCCTCGGCGGACCTTGTGGCAGGAGCAGGTAACGCGAATGCGCCCTTGGTGGCCGCGCTCGCAAAGCACCGTGTCCGTATTATTCTGTGTGGCCAGACTGCAGCCTATCGCGACATCGAGAAATCAGATTTGCTGCCGGGTGTCGAAATCGCACTTTCGGCAATGACCGCGCACGCGAAATTGCAACAGGATGGCTATACGCTGAACCCGTTCTGACGGCTCAGTCCATCGCCTCGGCTTTCAGCCAGATGCCTTCGCGTTCGCCCACGCGCCGCTCGACCAGCAGGCGGGCGACCTGATGGTCATCCTCGAAGACGTTCCCTGTCAGACTGTCGAGCAGGGCCTTGGCGAGATTGTCGAGGTCCATCCAGGGCGCATCGCCTGTGTATTCCATCATGATGTGAACGGAGTAATCCCCATAGCCGGGCCGCAGGGGCGGGAACTCCTTGCGAAAGAATTCCTTGAGCAGGGTCTTGTAATATTTCGCCTGCGTCGTCAGGCCGTGACAGCGCACTTCGAGCGCGCCTTCATCGGTGATGCGCGCGCGCACCTTTCCGGCGGAAACCCATTCGGCAAGGCTCATCCCCGCATCCGATGACGTGACTGCATGCGCGCCTCGACCGCTTCCTTCGAGGCCTTCAGGCCGAGACCCGTTTGTTCGCGCAGCAGTTTGATGGCAAGGATTTTCTTGCGGTCGTCGGTTGCCCGGTCGATCTCGGCCCACTTGGCCTTGGTGACCTTCGACAGGGCTTCTTCGATCTGGGCCTCGGTCATGAGGGGTGGCGAGAAGGAATTAAGTCCGATCCCGCGCACGAGAAAACCGAGCGCGAAGGCCAGCGCGGCGACAAGCAGCGTCGCCGGTTGTGACAGTGCCTGGGCGAGAGCGTTCATGGGCAGTCCTGGCGTCTTCCGGAAATGTATCTCGGTCCGGCCCCGTTGGGCCCCGCGAACCCGCAATCTAGGCGAGGCCGTCAGGACCGCGCAAGACACGAATGGGGGAGAAGGTGGCGCCTGTTGAAGGTCGCCGGGTTCAAAGCTCGGATGCGACCACGCCGCCGGCGATGCCAAGTCCGAACAGTCCGAACAGTGCCATGGACGCTGTAACCACCCAATTGTGGGTGCGATACAGCACAGCCTCTTCGGGGCTGGTGGGGTTCACCCATGCATATATCTGGCGCTGCTCTGCCTGCAATTGGTCGAACCGCCGTTTCAGCTTGCGATGTGCCTTGGCGTCCGAGGAGCGCCGTGACCCGAGATCGACCCGATGGCCGGTATAGGCCTTGCCGTCATACTCGTAGCGGTAGGTCACCTGCGTTTCGTACAATGTCAGCGCGCGTCGCACCTTTGCGCGGATTCCGGACCGGGCCACGCCATCCCGTCCCGTACGAATTTCACTGCTTTCGATCAGGGCTGGTGCCCTTTCCCAGTTGCTGGAGCCGAGATAGCGATGGGTGTTCAGACCGGCCTTTCCGATGAAGAGAAGACCGACGCCGAGCATGACCAGGCTAAAACCGAGAGCTGCAATCGTTTTCATGGCGGCTGACTAGACCACAGGCCTTAATTCCACGTTGCCATGGCCAGATAGGCCGAATGTCGCCTTGCAGCGGCGCATGGCCGTGCTACACCGCGCCGGTTCTCAGGTTGTCTACAGGGCCATCCGGCGCCAAGGGTGTCCTGTCCAACTTATTCTCGAAGGAGCTTGCACTCATGACGACGCGCACCGAAACCGACACGATGGGCCCCATCGAGGTCTCCGATGACGCCTATTGGGGCGCGCAGGCTCAGCGCAGCCTCGGAAACTTCAAGATTGGCTGGGAAAAACAGCCAGAGCCGATCATCCGTGCCCTTGGCATCGTCAAGAAGGCCGCCGCTGAAGCCAATATGGACCTCGGCAAGATGGATCCCGAACTGGGCAAAGTGATCGTGCAGGCCGCCGAAGAAGTCATTGAAGGCAAGCTGAACGATCATTTCCCCCTCGTCGTCTGGCAGACCGGGTCGGGCACGCAGTCCAACATGAATTCGAACGAAGTGATCTCGAACCGCTCCATCGAGATTCTGGGGGGCGAAAAGGGCTCAAAGAAGCCGGTTCACCCGAACGACCATGTGAACATGTCCCAGTCGTCGAACGACACGTTCCCGACGGCGATGCACATCGCGTGCGTTGAGGAAGTCGTTCATCGCCTGGTGCCGGCGCTTCAGGTTCTGCACAATGCGCTCGATTCCAAAGCCAAGGAATGGGCCGACATTATCAAGATCGGCCGCACGCACACGCAAGACGCAACGCCCGTCACGCTCGGCCAGGAATTTTCCGGTTACGCGCAGCAGCTGGCCAATGGCATCGAGCGCATCGAACTGACGCTGCCAAAGCTGATGGAACTCGCGCAAGGCGGCACGGCCGTCGGCACGGGCCTCGCCTCGCCGGTCGGATTTGCAGAAAAGGTCGCCGAGAAGATCGCTGGCATTACCGGCCTGAAATTCACGACCGCACCGAACAAGTTCGAAGCGCTGGCCGCGCATGACGCGATGGTGTTCACGCATGGGGCGATCACCACCGTGGCCATGTCCTGCTTCAAGATTGCCAATGATATCCGTTTCCTTGGGTCCGGCCCGCGTTCCGGCCTTGGCGAACTGGCCTTGCCGGAAAACGAGCCGGGCAGCTCGATCATGCCGGGCAAGGTCAACCCGACCCAGTGCGAAGCGCTGACCCAGGTGTGCGCGCACATTCATGGCAACAATGCCGCCATCGGCTTTGCCGACAGCCAAGGCCATTTCGAGCTGAACGTGTTCAACCCGATGATGGCCTACAACTTCCTCCAGTCGGTGCGCCTGCTTGCCGATGCGGCGGTGAGCTTCACGGAGAATTGCGTTGTCGGAATCGAGCCGCGGCTCGAGAATATTCAGCGCGGCCTCGAGAATTCCCTCATGCTGGTGACGCCGCTGAAAGAGAAATATGGCTACGACCGCGCGGCCAAGATCGCCAAGACGGCCCATAAAAACGGGACGACGCTTCGCGAGGAAGCGATCAAGGACGGCATCCCGGGCGAGGATTTCGACAACATCGTCGATCCGTCGAAGATGATCTCGCCGGGCTAACTTTCGGTTGCGCTCATGAGGGTGTTTCTGTAATGTTCTCCCATCAAAGGGAGAGTGCGATTGAGCTGGCTGAAAGAATTGCTGACGGACATTCCTCTCTCAGAGGTGCTGAAGGAGCGAATTGCGCTTGCGGACGACAAAGTCCGCAAAGCCGAGTTAGAACGGCATGAATTGGCAACCGAGTTAGATGCCGCCCAAAAGAAAATCGAACAGCTCGAACGGGAGCTTTCAGAGCTAAAGAAGCAATCAATTGAAGATAAGGTTGGAAACAAGCTCGACGGGGATGCTTCGAGGGTATTGGGTTATCTCTTCAATGCGAAAGGCGAAGAACGAGATACAAGATATATTAGTCGAAGGCTGGACCTCCAAGAGGGTATGCTCGACTACCATTTGGACACTTTGGAAAGTATCAATTTCGCTGTGTGCTCGGGTGGGAACTATGTTTCGGGTGCAGTCTACTGGGATATAACACCCGCGGGTCGAAAGTTTGCGGTCGAGCATATACTCGGCAAATAGATGCTGGAGTTCGATCCCGACACTTTTGGCACGCTGAATGCCGATGAGTACGACGCGCTGCATGATCCTGGCACGACGGAGGAGTCCGTCGCCCTGATTGCGGAGCTTGCGGGCGATGGCGCGCGTTTGCTGGAGCTGGCCATAGGTACGGGCCGCATTGCATTGCCGCTGAAGGCGCTTGGATTCGAGATTTCCGGCATCGAAGGCTCCGCCGCCATGGTGGAGAAGCTGCGCGAGAAACCGGGCGGGGAGGACATTCCGGTCGTCATCGGCGACATGGCGGATTGCGCGATAACCGGCGACTTCGACTTTGCTTTCCTGGTTTTCAACACGCTGTTTAACCTGACCAGCCAGGCTGAACAGGTGCGCTGTTTCCGCAATGTTGCGGACAGGCTGGCACCGGGTGGGGCGTTTCTGGTCGAAACCTTCGTGCCGGATTTCTCAGCCTATCATGACAATCAGAGTCTTCGCACCACGAAGATCGGGTTCAAGTCTCTTTGGTTCGAAGCGAAGGTGCATGATCCGACACGGCAGGTGATCGAGTATCAGCGTGTGCGGATTACGGAAAAAGGCACGCGGATGGTGCCCCTTGTGATGCGCTATGCCTGGCCGCAAGAAATAGACCTGATGGCTGAACTCGCCGGTCTGACGCTGGAGCATCGCTGGGGCGGGTGGAAACGGGAGCCTTTCACGCCTGAAAGCAAGATGCATGTTTCCCTGTACAGGAAACCGGCAAACTGAAATCTCGCCACCAGTTTCTTCATGCCTGTGGTTGCACCCTGGGGGGAAGATCGCCATACGGCGGCAAACATCTTCCTGCCCTCAGATCGAAGAGTGTCATCCCGTGGTAAAATCGACTTTTGCTGCCTTTGCAGATCGCCTTGGCGCGCAGGGCCTGTCACAGGCCAGTTACACCCAGTTCACGCCGAACCGGATCAAGATCGAATTATTGTCCGGCCTGACGGTCGCGCTGGCGCTCGTGCCAGAGGCCGTGGCCTTTGCCTTCGTGGCAGGTGTGCATCCGCTGGTCGGGCTCTATGCAGCCTTTATCGTGGGTCTCGTGACGGCGCTGATCGGCGGCCGTCCGGGCATGATCTCCGGTGCCACCGGCGCGCTCGCCGTGGTCATGGTGTCGCTGGTGGCGCAGCATGGCGTTGAATACCTGTTCGCCACGGTTGTGCTGATGGGTATCCTCCAGCTGGCGGCGGGTATTTTCAGGTTCGGGAAGTTCATCCGTCTCGTGCCGCATCCGGTGATGCTGGGCTTCGTCAACGGCCTCGCCATCGTGATCTTCATGGCGCAGCTGACCCAGTTCCAGGTGCCGGGCACGGCTGAAGTGTCGGCGCACGGCATGTCGGGCGGGGAATGGATGAGCGGCTGGCCGCTCGCGGTCATGCTGGCGCTGGTTGGCCTGACCATGGCGATCATCTGGCTGTTGCCGAAATTCACCAAAATCATTCCTGCGCCACTGGCCGGGATCGGCATTGTCGCTGCCGTGGTGATCGGGTTCGGCCTGGACGTGCCGCGCGTGGGCGATCTCGCCTCCATTCAGGGCGGCCTGCCGAGTTTCCATATGCCGAGCGTGCCGCTGACATTTGAGACGTTCAAGATCATCCTGCCCTACGCGGTCATTCTCGCAGCTATCGGCCTCATCGAGAGCCTGCTGACGCTCAATCTTGTCGGGGAGATCACCGGCAAGCGAGGCGGAGCGAGCCAGGAGTGCGTGGCGCAGGGCACCGCAAACCTGATCACAGGCTTCTTTGGCGGCATGGGCGGCTGCGCCATGATCGGCCAGTCGATGATCAATGTGAAATCCGGCGGACGTACGCGCCTCGCAGGCATCGCCGCCGCACTGTTCCTGCTGGCCTTCATTCTCGTTGGTTCTGGCCTCATCGAACAGATCCCGTTGGCCGCGCTGGTCGGCGTCATGTTCATGGTCGTGATCGGCACATTCGCATGGAACAGCCTGCGCATCATGACGCGGATCCCGCTGCTGGACGCCGCCGTGATCATACTGGTGACCATCGTCACCGTCTTCTATGACCTGGCGACGGCTGTGGTCGTTGGAGTGATCGTCTCGGCGCTCGCCTATGCGTGGAACAATGCCCGCCGCATCCACGTCATCGAGCGTGACAGCGTGCGCACACCGGGCGCGCATGTCTACGAGATCGAAGGCCCGCTTTTCTTCGGATCGACCGATGGTTTTGCCGAACTGTTCCATCCCGAAACCGACCCAGATGTGGTGATCGTGGATTTCATGCGCTCGCGTGTTGTGGACCAGTCCGCATTGCAAGCGATCGAAGACCTTGCGCGTCGTTATGAGGCCCTCGGAAAGACCCTGCAGCTGCGCCATCTTTCGCGTGATTGCCACAAGTTGCTCAGCAAGGCCGGGCAACTAATGGTCGATTCCGATGATGATCCCGAATACGCGATTGCGGTGGATTATTCGGTCAAGACAGGTGCCTTCAGCGGAGCGCACTGACGCGCGCCTGCGACGTAATCTCCTTGCCTCGGATCGGCAGTTCCGCCACTAGGAACGCCAATCAGAAACTTGGAGGAACAGGCGCATGGATATGGATTTCAGCAATTTGTTTTCGGTGGCCGGCAAGACCGTCGTGATTACGGGCGGCTCGCGCGGCATTGGCGAAATGATCGCGGCAGGCTTTCTGGCCAATGGCGCGAAGGTGATCATTTCCTCGCGCAAGGCGGATGCCTGTGAGGAAACGGTCGAGCGTCTGAAAGCAAAATATGGTGGCGAAATCTATGCCATTCCGTCCGATGTGGGCCAGATGGTCGGCATCGAACACCTCGCCAACACGCTCGCCGAGCGGGAAGAAAAGGTCGACGTTCTGGTCAACAATGCCGGTGTGGCATGGGGCGCCAAGCTGGAAGATTTCCCGGAGCATGGCTGGGACAAGGTGATGGACGTCAATGTGAAGGGGCTCTTCTTCCTGACCCAGAAGCTGATGCCGCTGCTGCGCAAGGCGGCGAGCGCGGACTCTCCGGCCCGCGTGATCAACATCGCCTCCATCGACGGCATGCACACCTCACCGATGAGCGGCTTTGCCTATGGCACGTCCAAAGCGGCCGTCATCCATCTGACGCGCTTCATGGGCGCGCATCTGGCCGGTGAGCATATTCTCTGCAACGGCATCGCGCCGGGCCCATTCCCGACCTATATGCTATCCACCGGCGTCGGCTTCAAAGGCGAAACCGAAGGCGTCGACTGGCAGAAGATTGGCGACCAGAATCCGTCTGGCCGGGTGGGCCAGCCCTCCGACATTGCCGGCCTCGCCATGTTCCTGTCATCCAAGGCCTCCAATTATATCACCGGGCACACCGTCCCGTGCGATGGCGGCATTGTCTCGTCCAGCTAGAGCTGCGGGAACCAGAGAAACGTCGACGCTCCGAAAATGCCGATCGCGGTGAAGACGGTGGCCGCTGCGACAAGCAGACTGGCTGCCGCCTTTGCGGCGGCGGAGCGACTCCGGCGGGCGGCACAATAGAGTTCAAGCGCGGCCAGCGGAATCAGGTAGCTGCCATAGGTGATGATGATGTCGGCAGGTCCGCTCATCGTGCTGTTCATCCAGCGAGGGGACTGGTTGATCATTATCCAGCCCATCAGGCCGACCCGAACGAACCAGACGCCATTGGCAACCATGAACAGGCGCATGGCCCAGCGTTGATGGTCGGCGAGTCGGCGCGCCAACGCAAAGCGGATTGTGTAAACGGCGCAAACCAGGATCAGCACGGCGTTCAGTGACACGCTGGCAGCTCCCACCAGAGACAGGTATGTGTCGCGCCCCCACGTCAGCCAGAGCCCACCCAGTGCAAGGGTGCAAGCCAGCACCAAAAAGATGCGGCCAGACCATCTGTGCAGGGTTGGGAACCGCCGCCGCAGAGCCGGAATGAGCTGTATGAGGCCCGTCAGCGTCATTGCGGCCGCCAGCAAGACGTGACTTGCAAACATCAGATTGCCCGCATCGTCTCCCGGAACATGGCCTTTGATGAGTTGCTTGTCGTTCCACCCTGCGAAATTTCCCGTGGCTGTGCGGGTGCCATAATGAGCAATGATAAAGGCGATGAAGGCCAGTTGGCCGACCGCAGCAATGCAAAACCACGCTATGCCTGTGCGGCTCAGGAGCTTGTTCCATTTTCCAAGATTTTGTGAAGTGGGTGCCACGCGCAATCCTTCCATGTTTCAAACAGGGAAGGTGTGGTCAGGATCGCCGACATCGTCTTGCCGATTTGGAAATCGGCGAGGATTTCCGCAGAAAACCGTCGATATTGCTCCGGTAAGCTTCTAAGCTTGTCCCCGTTGCTGGCCAACTGGAAGAGATGCTTATGAAGATCGCCCAAATACGCATTGAGAACGATGGCATGTTCAGGCACGGCCTGCCATTTGGTCCAGTTGCTCCGCTTACACTGTATTGGGCGGCGTTTGCGCTTTCGGTATGTGCTTTCATTGCCGAGTATTTCGTCGGCGGCATTGTCCCCCAGCTCGGTGTTGTGCTGGTGCTCATCGGTTTCGTGCCTTGCGGTATGGCCTGGCTTTTGTCGCGCGAATTGTTCCGGCAGGAAACCGAGCGAAAAGCCTGGCCGCTCGTCGTGGTCGTGACGCTCTATTTGACCTGCCTGATCAGTTATGTGGTCCCGGAAGGGCATGCGGGCAGACTGGTCGGAATGGTGGCCAGCATGAAGGGGCTGATTGGGTCAGCCATGCTGCTCATGACTTTCGTGGAGGCCATTGATGGCTTGAAGGACTCATCTGCGGAGCGACGGTTCCGCTTATGCTTTGCGGGTGGCTATGCCGCGATCGTCTTTGTTTCCCTCATGAACGACCAGCGCGGACTCGATGTTTGGCAGGAAGAGTTCAGGATTGTCGCCGCCACGCTCGCATTGGTCGGTGCAAGCGCGGC
The DNA here is from genome assembly GCF_017309975.1 of Hyphomonas sp. KY3. Taxonomy (NCBI): domain Bacteria; kingdom Pseudomonadati; phylum Pseudomonadota; class Alphaproteobacteria; order Hyphomonadales; family Hyphomonadaceae; genus Hyphomonas; species Hyphomonas sp. KY3. The sequence continues at coordinate 2,882,729 of NZ_CP022271.1, read as the reverse complement.
AGTGCTCTATCGAAGGCAAAATCCTCTTGCGCAGACCAAGCGGCCAAAGTCAGCGGCAGGACATCCGGCGCTTGCCTTGCGACTAGAGCGTCTGATCGAGACTGATCACGTGTTTCTGGAACCCCAGATAAAAGTCGCCGATGTAGCCGAACGTTTGCGCGAACCGGAATACAAGATCAGCCAATGCATCGTATCCGACCTTGGCTTCGCCAATTTCAACCAGATGATCAATTCCTACCGTATAGCCGAGGCGAAGCGCAGGCTTGCCCGTCCTGATCTTGAGGGTCAGCCTATCCTGTCCATCGCGATGGATTGCGGATTTGGCTCGCTCGGCCCATTCAACAGGTCATTCAAGGCGATGACGGGTCTGACGCCGAGCGCGTATCGCCGGCAGGCGGCGATGCAGTGAGGGCTGGCGATTGGCGCGGTGAAGACTAGACTGCGCGACACAGAATCACTTCCCGCCAAGAAAGGCCGTCTCCATGGCAAACGCTCCCGTCGGATCCAAATCCAACCCGTCCCAGTTCGATATCCTGGACAAGCTGGCCGAGGACGAGCCGTACTTCGTGATCCGAGCGCATGATCCGCTATCTTCGGCGCTGGTCGAGCTGCACGCCTATATCGGCGCAGGCCAGTCCGGCGCGGCCCACAACAAGCTGGCCGAGATCATGGCGATGACGGCCGCCAAAGCCCCGCGCCCGGCCTCCAGCCCGAAATATCGCGAAACCTTCGCCATCTCGCTGGCCATGGAACAGTGGCGCGAGACGCATTCCGGCGATTAAGGGATTTGCCGGTTTGCAGATTGCGCCCGTCACGCTGGAGAACCGTTTCGTACGGCTCGTGCCGTTTGACATTGACGCGCATGCCGAAGCGTTACGGGACATGGCTGAGCGGTCCGGCCAGCGGCTGGCGACGTGGCCGTATTTCAATCCGCCGGGTGACTGGATTTCGGTTTGGGTAAAAGCGATCCGGAAACGCGCAGAGGCTGGCACACTGGTGCCATTTGCCGTCCTGACGCCGGAGGGTCGCTTCGCTGGGATGAGCGCCTATCTCAACCCGGATGCAGTGTCGAAGAATGTCGAGATCGGCATGACGATTTATGCGCCTGAATTTCAGGGTGGCGCGACAAATCCCGCTTGCAAGCATTTGCTGCTCGGCCATGCCTTTGGTCAGGGAGCAATCCGCGTCTGTTTCAATGTGGATGAACGCAATGCCCGGTCTCGTGCAGCAGTGACCAAGCTGGGCGGCGTGCAGGAAGGCGTCCTGCGCGATAATCGCGTCCTGCCGGATGGTTTTGTCCGCACCACTGTGGTGTTCTCGATCCTCGCCCGCGAATGGCCCGGCGTGAAAGAGGGCCTGGAGGCGCGGCTGGCGCGTTTCGAGAGGAAGGACTGATGGCGGAACCGATCAATCTCAACAAGTTTCGAAAAGCGAAAGCCAAGGCCGAGAAAGACAAGTTGGCCAAGGAAAACCGCGCGAAATTCGGACGCACCAAGTCCGATCGATCCCTGGAGCAAGCGCGCGCGGACAAAGCGCGCCGGGAGACCGAAGCCCATCGCCGGGACGATGATCCCGAAGACCATGGTTAATCAGGTCTTACCAACCGGCCTCTGACTTGCAGTGTCCCTTCTGACTTTGTTTCAAAGCGGGAGGACACGCCAATGGGTCGCATTCTGGGAAAATTCGTGGTGGCCGGTATCGCATTTGCGGCCGGGATCACTTGGGGCATCGTGGCTGACGCGGCTGAAGCCGGTATTCCGATCCGCACGCTGCTTGGTTTTTAGTCTTCCGTTCAGCTAGCCGGTTCTTCCGGATACAGGATCGAATTGATCAGGGCGTCATCCATGCGGCGGCCTGAAACGCGCTCCAGTGCGCTGAAGATCGGCTTGGCCTGTTTGTCTTCGAGCAGGGGGATTGACTGGGCCAATTCGGCGGCGCGGGCATAACGCAACTGGGCTGTGGCCATATCGCCGCGCGCCTCCGCACATGCACCCAGATTATGAAGAATGGCAGGGGCGTGGGTCCATTCGCGTCCCAATTCGTCCCACTGTGCGCAGGCCCCCATGAAATTGCCATTCTTGGTGGCCTTCACGGCAGCGGCGAAGCGAGGGTCGTTCTGGGCTTCTGGGGTCAGGCCGTCCGTCATGATTTCGGCGCGCATGGTCTGGTAGTAAGGCGCGATATCATTGCGGAACCGGCGAACGGCTTCCACGGTCGCATCCCGCACCATGCCAATCGGGGCATTGTAGGGATCGTAGCTGGACTGGTGAGGATCGCGCCAAACGCCGAGGTCATGGCCGCGATCTTCATATTCGGCCACGTCGACGCATGTTTCCCGATTTGCCCCGCCCAGCTGTTGCTGGCTGAAGACCAGCCGGTTGGTGCGATAGTCCACCAGATTGGCGGTGACAACGACTTCGACGGTTTCTTCGCGACATTCCGTTTCAACGATGGCGCGGTGTTCGCAATCGAACAGGCCGTCATATTCAACGCATCGCTTTTCGCGTTCAAAGCGCGTTTCGGCATCCCAGGACTCTATGTCGACCCGGCCCTCATAAATTCCGGCCGGATCGCCGGACGGCAAGGTGAACCAGTAGGATCCATCCAGCGTGACCTGTTCGATCATGTCGGCGAACTCGGCTTCGGCGACATTCCCGGCTGGCCCGCGGAACTGGCCCACGGCGACATCGCGATATTCTGCGGCCTGAGGAAAGCCAGGCGCCATGCGCGCCTCATAGTCATATCCGGGCGTGGCACAGGCAGCGGCCAAAGCGGGCAGGAAGAATAACAGGGCGTGTCTCATGTGGAGAGCCTTCAACAGTTTCAAGTCAGTAGCGTTGAGAGATACTGAACAGACACTGAACCATGCAATGGCTGTCTTTGCGTAGGGGAAAATCTTGACCTTGGGGGAGGGTGCCGCCACCTGTCTCGCAACATTGATGGAGCCCTAAATGACAAGTTCACTGTTCACCCCCTTCAAGATGAAATCCCTCGACTTGCCTAACCGCATCGTGATGGCCCCGATGACGCGGTCGAAGTCGCCGAACGGCGTGCCGGGCAATGATGTTGCAGACTATTATGCGCGTCGCGCCGAAAACGAGGTTGGCCTGATCCTGACCGAAGGCACCACAATCCGCCGTGGTGGGGCATCGAACGACCCGAACGTTCCGAACTTCCATGAGCCGGACTCCCTGGCTGGTTGGAAAAATGTGGTTGAGAAGGTCCACGCCAAGGGTGGCAAGATCGCGCCCCAGATCTGGCATATGGGCATGGTGCGCAAGGAAGGCAGTGGTCCGAATCCGGACGCGCCGACCGACAGCCCTTCGGGCATGACGCATACCGGTAAAGCTGTGATTGAGGCACCGACATCAGCTGAAGTCGACGACATGGTGCTCGCATATGCTGACGCCGCCGCTGAAGCGGAAAAGCTCGGTTTTGACTGTGTCGAAGTGCATGGCGCGCATGGCTACCTGATCGACCAGTTCTTCTGGGATGTCATGAACAAGCGCGATGACAAGTTCGGCGGCACATCGCTGGTCGACCGCGCCAGCTTTGCCTCTGATATCCTGAAGGAAATTCGCAAGCGTGTCTCTCCGGATTTCCCGATCATCCTGCGCTACTCGCAGTGGAAACAACAGCAATATGATGCGCGCCTGGCTACGACGCCGGACGACCTCGAAGCTTTCCTGAAAGTGTTCGTCGATGGCGGCGTGGACGTATTGCACGCGTCCCAGCGCCGCTACTGGGAACCCGAATTCCCTGAGGTCGATGGCGAAAACGGTCTGAACGGTGCAGGTTGGGCCAAGAAGCTGACTGGCCTGCCCACCATTACCGTCGGGTCGGTTGGCCTGTCAGGCGATTTCATCAAGGCTTTCCAGGGTGAGGGTTCGGGGACACGGTCGCTCGATGACCTCGAAGAGCGCTTGTCGCGCGGTGAGTTTGACCTTGTTGCGGTTGGGCGCGCGCTGCTTCAGGATCCGGCATGGGCCCGCAAGGTGCATGAAGGTCGCCTTGATGAGTTGAACGATTATGATGCAGCGAGTTTGGCAACGCTATCTTAGGTCGATTTAGACTTGCATCCGATCGTCAGGAATGGTTTTGGTTAATTCAGCTGGGCCGAAGGTGGCTATTCCGCCAAGGTCCAGTTGGATGGTGGGGACAGTTTAGGCCATCCCGATACAATTTGACGATGAAGGCGTGTGGGGGACCCGTACATCACACGCACTTTGTCCGCGCTTCGACGCCACCTGCGCGATAGCCGTCTTGTTCGGATGATCTATTCCCCCTTCTGACGCGGGCCAAGCCCGTACCAAAGTGAGATGCCTTCACACCAGCATCTCGCTCGACCCTGCAAGGCCGCGTCCCGCACACCTGACGCGTCCCTGCAGGGTTTTTTGTGGTCAGTTCGGGTCAGGCGGTGCTGTAGGACTCGGCCAGCCATGCCCTGACTTCAGAGTCGACATCTTCGGCAGATACGAGCCGAACCTTGTGCGTGCACATACTGCCCGGCTTTTCTGCCGCTAAACGATCAGATCAACTGGTCTTGTCGCTATTGTCGAAGGATTTGGCAGGCGTGCATCGGGCCTCGTCATTGTCTTGCCCGGACATCTGCCTGTCCTTTATGCCGAGCAAGCTGGCCTGGAACTCCTTCAACAGGTCCGCATCCTGTTCAGTAGGATTCTCCAGTTCCTGCAGTGCAGCCACGCGTTCTTCGAGCCACATGGTTGCTTTGGCAGTTCCATCACCGACCACGGGGTTCCATGCAGTAGGATCGGACGGCGCATCTGCCTGTGCGGGCAATAGAGAAGACACGATGGCAGCGGCTATCAGAAAGACGGGCTTCTTCATCCTCAAGGGTTCCAAATTCAATTTTTGGGAGCATGACATGGCACTGGCATATTCACAATATTCGTGTGTGCCGCAAACCCTGCCCAACGGGGCATTCGGTGCTATATGTTCGCTATGAGTTCTAATCCGAATCGCCTGTCCATTTCCCAAATGGCCGCCGCCAAACCGCCCGCTGCCAAGAGCGAGGCGGAGTATCTGGACGGCCTGAACCCGGAGCAGCGCGAGGCCGTGCTGACGACCGAAGGCCCTCTGCTGGTGCTTGCCGGTGCCGGCACGGGCAAAACGCGCGTGCTGACCACGCGTCTCGCACACATCATCGGCACGCGGCTGGCCTGGCCGTCGCAGACGCTGACCGTGACCTTCACCAACAAGGCCGCCCGGGAAATGCGCGAGCGGGCGCTGAACATGCTGGGCGAGGCGGGCGAGGGCCTGCGCTGGCTTGGCACGTTCCACTCGATCAGCGCGCAGATTCTGCGCAAACATGCCGAACTGGCAGGGCTTAAATCGACTTTCACCATCATCGACACCGATGATCAGGTGCGCCTGTGCAAACAGATCATTCAGGTCGAGAACATTGATCCGAAACGCTGGACGCCGCGCTATCTCGCCAGCCTGATTGATGGCTGGAAGAACCGGGCGCTGACGCCGGACAAGGTGCCGCCGGAAGAGGCTCACCAGTTCGCTGACGGCAAGGGCATCACCTGTTACCAGATTTATCAGGCGCGGCTGAAAGTGCTGAATGCGTGCGACTTCGGCGATTTGCTGATCCACAACATCACGATCTTCCAGAAAAACCCTGATTTGTTGAAGGAATATCACGACAAGTTCCGTTATGTTCTGGTCGACGAATATCAGGATACGAACGTTGCGCAGTATCTCTGGCTGCGCCTTCTGGCACAGGGCTCGCAGAATATATGCTGTGTCGGTGATGATGATCAGTCAATCTATGGCTGGCGCGGGGCGGAAGTCGACAACATCCTCCGCTTCGAGAAGGATTTCCCCGGCGCGCATGTGATCCGGCTGGAAAAGAACTACCGCTCGACCAAGCATATCCTTGCCGCTGCTTCCTCGGTGATCAGTCACAACAAGAGCCGTCTCGGCAAAACGCTCTATGTCGGCGACGACAATGCAATTGATGATATTGACGCCTCCAAGGTGAAGGTGCGCGGCCTGTGGGATGGCGAGGCCGAGAGCCGCCTGATTGCGGACGATATCGAGAGCTGGGTGTCGAAGGGTGGCAGCCATGAGGATTGCGCCGTTCTGGTGCGCGCCTCGTGGCAGATGCGGGCCTTCGAGGAACGCTTCATCATGCTGGGCATACCGTACCGCGTGATCGGGGGCCCGCGCTTCTTCGAGCGCGCCGAGATACGCGATGCGCTGGCCTATTTGCGGCTTGTACGGTCGCCGGATGATGATCTTGCGTTCGAACGGGTCGTGAACCAGCCGAAGCGCGGCGTGGGAAATACATCGCTCGCCAAGCTGCAATCCTATGCGCGCGAGGATGGCCGCAGCCTGTTCGTGCTGACGCCAATGGTGCTGCAGACTGACGAGATCAAGGGCGGCGCGAAGCGCGGGCTGAACCAGTTCATCGACCAGATCAATCTCTGGCGAGACAAATTGGCCAATGGCATGCCGCATACGGAACTTGCCGAAACTATTCTCGAAGAGTCCGGCTATACCGACATGCTTCAGAAGGATCGCAGCCCGCAGGCGCAGACACGGCTCGACAACCTGAAGGAACTGGTCCGGGCGATGAGCGAGTTCGACTCACTGGCCGGCTTCCTGGAACATATCGAACTGGTCATGGACGCTTCGACCGGCGGGGCCGGGGAAGACCAGGTGCAGATCCTGACCCTGCACGGCGCCAAAGGGCTGGAATGGCCCGTCGTCTTCTTGCCCGGATGGGAAGAGGAAGTCTTCCCATCCCGCCGCAGCCTCGATGAAAGCGGCATGAAGGGGCTCGAGGAAGAGCGTCGGCTGGCCTATGTCGGCATCACGCGCGCGCGTCAGCACGCCTATATTTCCTTTGTGGCGAACCGCCAGATCTATGGCCGCTGGCAGAGCGTACTGCCGAGCCGCTTTGTTGATGAGTTGCCGCATGATCATGTCGAGGCGATTTCAGAGACGGGCTTTTCCGGCATGCCCGGTGGCGAGAGTGGATTCAGCGGATCGGTCGAAGACCTTGGCGAACGTTCGAATTACAAGAGTCCGGGCTGGCAGCGCCTGAAGGAAAATGCGGGCCGGTTCGACACGCGTCCGCCGCGAGACAATACGACCCTGTCGGCCACTTCAGGCGGACCGGCAACTTTCAAGGTCGGCACACGTATCTTCCATGACAAGTTCGGCTATGGCCGGGTGGCTCATACGGAAGGCAACAAGCTGACCGTGGATTTCGAAAAGTCCGGACGGAAGAAAGTGATCGCCACATTCGTGCAACCCGTTTGATGGTTGACCGCGCGTTCCATTCCGAATTGGATGGGTAAGGCAAAGCGGTGAGGCGATCATGGCCGGTTATCTTGAGAAGCGGCTCTATGAGGGCGAGGTCCTGCGCTATCGCGGCCAGTTCCATTGGCTCGAATATGCCAAGGCATGGGCGATGCTGATTGTCTTTGGCATCATCATCTTCGGGATTTTCTATTTTATCGCCCAGATGATCCGGTTGAACACGACCGAATTTGTGGTGACAGATCGCCGGGTTGTGAAGAAAACCGGGCTCTGGTCAGCCAATGTCGAGGAGATCACGCTCGATTCCATAGAAGGCAGTTCCCTCAACCAAGGCATCTTGGGGCGGATATTCGGCTTCGGAAAACTGTCGGTTCATGGGCGTGGTGAAACCCACATCAACTTCCCCAACATGGCTCATCCCCAGAGGTTTCGGGCTGAAGCGGAAAAATCCAAGCAGACAGCGCTTGCGCCGGGCGGGCCTCTGGTCGGCTGACCTGTTTCGCGAGAAAGGATATGCAGCACCGGGGGCCTGGTCAGGGGGGAGGGAGTCCGGCCGGCCTCATGAAGCGCGATGGGTGGAGGCGCTTGCCCGAAAGGGCGAAGACTGACCCGGTGCTGCAGGACCTGTTCTCGCATGAACCATGCGAACGCAAACCGAATGGCGCGTTCATCTGAGGCTCATCTGGATTCCTATTCAGCGGCGGGCAGGGACCGGTCAGACGGTTCGTTCTCGTTGGCCGTGGTCTGTTCAGATATACTGTGGGCGGCTGCCTGTTCGCCCCGGACCCGATCCTTCAGGCGACCCGCCCAACGGCGAATACGGTGTGGTGCAAGCAGCCAGACAGGCGTCACCAGCAAGATCATGATTGTAGAAAAGCCAAGGCCAAATACCACGGCAGTCGCCAGTTGGACCCACCATTCGGAGCTGGCACCCCCGAAATTGATCGAGCCTTCGAAGAAGTTCACATTCATCTGAATGATCATCGGCAACAGGCCACAGATCGTCGTGCCGGTCGTCAGCAGGATTGGACGAATACGCTGGGCGGCTGTCGCGACGGCGGCTTCTTCCGGCGTGCGGCCATCGCTGAGCAGACGGTTATACGTGTCGATGAGGACGATATTGTTGTTCACCACGATCCCGGCGAGCGCGACAATGCCCGTACCGATCATCAACTGGGAAACGTAAGGCAGGACAAGCTGGATACCAACGAGCACACCGGCAGTGGATATGATTACGGCCGTCAGGGTCAGGAAGACCTGCCAGAAATTGTTGAACTCCCACAGCAGGATGATGGCCATCATGAACAGCATGGCGAGCAGGGCCCCCTGGAAGAAGGCTGCCGCATCGGCGCTATCTTCATCCGCGCCTTCAAAGCGTACCTCCACCGTGCCGGGAATATCCTGTTCGGCAACCCAGGCCTTGACCTCTTCGACGATCGCAGCGCCTGCACCCTGTTCCACGGCATTGGCGCGGACATCCACGACCCGGGCTCCATCACGGCGCGTAATCTGGCTGACCCGCGGGGCGGGCACGCGCTCGACAAACAATGAGAGCGGAACATTGCCGCGCGGCGTGGCGATACGAAGATCGTCAATTGCGCTGGCGCTGCGGTCTGCCTGTGGGAAGCGGACGCGGATGTCGACTTCGTCATTGGCATCGTCCGGCCGATAGCGACCGACGAGCACGCCATTTGTAATCAGTTGCACGGCTGCGCCGACCTGGCTGATATCGAGTCCATACTTGCCAGCTTCGGCACGGTCGACTTCGAGTTGGTATTCGATACCGGGCAGAGGGCGCGTGTCTTCAACTTCGCGCAGGTCAGGTCGGGAATCGAGGTAGTCGCGGATCATGCGCGCAGTGGAATTGAGGGAGGCGGCATCCTCGGAGAGTAGAGCGATCTGAATGTCCTTACCCGAGGGTGGGCCTTGTTCGCGGGCGGCGATTTCGAAGCGAAGGCCAGGAATTTCAGCCAGCCGGGTGCGGATGTTCGCGAGTGTGCGGCGGCCATTGTGCACGCCATCTGCCGTGGCCAAGTCGACCAGTAGCTGCCCAACCGTGTCGGTCGGCTTGCTGGACGATCCGTCAGGCGAAAAGATCGCGCCACCGGAGGCGCCGGCTTCGGTCGAGATGTCTTCAACGCCGTCCATGCCGGTAATTGCCACTTCGGCCCGTTTGACAAGAGAAAGCTGTTCTGCGGTGGAGAGGCTGCCCTGAGCCTGAACGAACACGAAGGCTTGTTCAGGTTCGACATCCAGAAAGAGTTCGGTCTTGTGCGGTGTCGAGCCAAACCAGACAAAGATCATCATGACCCCGGCAATGGCGACGCCCGTCACAGCCAAAGGATGCGCCAGCAGCACTTTCAGCAGGCGAACATATCCGCCAAGCCAGCCGCTAGCCTCCGACGGATCGGCGTCTGCCGCCAATGCCGCCAGACTCTCATCGGTACCATCAGGCCGTGCGCCGATCACCGAACCGAGCACCGGCAGGAAGATCAGCGCCATGACCAGCGACGCCGACAAAACGAAAATCAGCGTAATCGGCAGATAGGCCATGAACTTGCCAGGCATCGAGTTCCAGAACAGGAATGGGATGAAAGCCGCAAGGGTTGTCGCGGTCGATGCAACCACTGGCCAGAACATCCGCTTGCCGGCCATGCCGTAAGCCTCTTTCCGGTTGAGGCCCTCGGCCATTTTTCGGTCGGCATATTCGGTTACGACAATGGCGCCATCGACCAGAATACCCACCGCGATGACCATGCCGAACATGACCATCATGTTGATCGTGTAACCAAATGCCCCAAGAAGCAGGAACGCCATCACGAAGGAGGCGGGGATGGAGATACCCACCAGCAGCGCGGAGCGCCAACCAAGTGCGGCCACACAGATTATCATCACCAGCATGACAGCGGTGATGATCGAGTTCTGGAGTTGTCCCAGCTGATCCCCAATCAGTTCCGAGGCGTCTGATGTGATGCGGACATCGACCGTGTTGGGCCAGCTTTCCTGCTGGGCCGCGACGGTGTCGCGCACGAAATTCGCCGTGTCGAGAATGTTGGCACCAGAGCGTTTGACGATCTGCAATTGCAGGGAAGGTTGGCCATTGAACGTTGCGTAGCCGGTTGCATCCTTGTAGGTGCGGCGGATTTCGGCCACGTCCGACAGGGTCACCGTGGCATTGTCAGAGCGTTTGACCGGCAGGTTGAGCGCATCCTGGGCGGATCGGATCAGGCCGGGCACCTTGACGGCAAAGCTGCCTTCGCCGGTGTCGATCTGGCCAGCCGGGACGAGCTGGTTGTTCGCGGTCACGACGGCGTAGATGTCCTGATAGGACAGATTGTAAGTTTCAAGTTTGACGGGATCGACCACAATTTCGAGCACGTCTTCGCGCTGGCCAATAATGTTGGCTTCCAGCACGCCCGGATTGCGCTCCAGCATGTCCTGCAGGGTCTCGGCAATCTGGTTCAGTCCGCGCTCAGGCGCCTGGCCGAACAGGTTCACGACCATGATCGGGAATTGTGAAGCATTCACTTCGGTGATGATGGGCTCGCGGGCATCAGCCGGGAAGAACCGTTTGGCCAGATCGACCTTGTCCTTCACGTCCAACACTGCCTGATCGACATCGGTTTCGATTTCGAATTCCAGAACCAGTTGTCCAGCGCCCTCTGCGCCGATGCCGATAAAGGTTTTCAGGCCCTCAAGAGACTGGATTTCCTGTTCGATAGGTTTGACCAGAAGGCGCTCGGCATCTTCTGGAGTCACGCCAGCCAGCGGCACCGTGATGCCAACAAAAGGAATTGGAATGTCCGGATCCGCTTCCTTGGGCAATCCGATATACGTCGCCGTACCGGCAATGATGGCGCAGATCAGGATGGACAACACCATCCGCGCGCGGCCGATGGCACCCTCGACGATCTGGGTCATGGCTGGGCACCGCCTTGGGGAACAGGTTTCACTTCGACCCCTTCAGCCAGGTAGTCCTGGCCAATAGAGATCAGTCTGACCGTAGCGGGCAGGCCTGTGACCCACGCGCCCTCAGGCGTCTCATCAATCACTTTGATGGGCGCGAACTGTACCGTGTTCTGGTCGTCGACGTAGCGTACGCCGAGTTCGCCAGCGTCCGACAATGTCAGAAGGCCGGGAGAGATCAGCGTCGCTGGCACCTCGCCCATTGGAATAAAGAGTTCTGCCGTGACACCCGCGGCGACCGGATCGTCGCCTGTGTCGAGTTCACCCTCGATCAGGAAGGTGCGCGTGCCCGCGTCGGCCGTGCGTGAGACATAACGCAGCGTGGCCGGATAGGTCGTGCCGCTGGGCAGGCGGGCGGTGCCGGTCATGCCGGTCGTCAGTTGGCCGGCATTGGCCTCGGCCACTTCGACCGCGACAATAACCGGGTCCATGTCGACCATGGTGCCGCAAGGCTGACCGGGCGAAAGATAATCACCAGCTTCGGCCAAGCGGTTTTCAAAGATTCCGTCGAACGGGGCCCGAATCTGTGTCTTGGAAAGTTCCACCCGCGCGGCGTTCACCGAGGCTTCTGCAGCGTCGAGAGCTGCCTTCGCGGAGGCTTCATTATTGGCGGGGGCCAGGCCTTTTTCGGCCAATGTTCTTGCCGCCTCGAAATCGATCCGTGCAGCGTCGCGGCGAGCTTCAGCCTCTTCCAGACGGGCGGCGCGGGCTTCAACATCCAGCCCGCAGAGCAGCGTGCCCCGTGAGACGCGCGTACCTTCGCGCACGGGCGTCGAGGTTACGTTGCCCGCGGTTCCAGCTTTTACCGTCACCGATTTATCGGGGGCCGTCAGGCCCTTGGCCTTGAGGCGGATGCCGTGAGTTTGTGCCGAAACCGTGAAAGTGACCGCTTCGGGCGCGACCTCGCTGGCTTCCAGCCGGACATCTTCATGCTGCGTGCTGATGTCGCCCCGAATGACACTCCGGATCACGAACCAGGCCAGTAGGCCGACAAAGATAGCAATGGCAATTTTTAAGGATCGGTTCACGGTTCAGTCTTTCGCACGGCTGGCGCTGTATCAGATATAGGGCGCGGCGTCGCCTGAATAAGGTCGCCGCTCGATCATAGTTAACAGCCGATTGTTGCAATCCGGCAAAGCTGGCGCGCAGATTTCAGGTTTCAGTGCAAGGTGTGATTAATAAATGCCCCGATCAGCGAGGGCAGAGTCAGATCCAGCGTCGCCAGCGGAAGATGGCCAGCATCAGGATGGTCGCCACCGCGAGCGCCCCGACCAGGATGGCAAATGCGCCGGCGCTTTGAACCCCCGGCATGCCGCCCACATTAACGCCGAAAAGGCCCGTCACGAAGCTGATCGGCAGGAAGACCGCTGACAGGATCGAGAGCACGAACAAGCGCTGGTTCATCACTTCCGCGCGTTCCTCTATCACCTGTTCCTGCAACACGGTGCAGCGGTCCCGGATCGTGTCGAGTTCTTCCGCCAGACGCGTGACCCGATCAGCGGACTCGCGGAGGAACAGCAGATCATGATCGGAGAACAAGCCGGACTGGGTGCCTTCGCGGACAAGCTGGGAAAGCGCCTCGCGTTGGGGCAAAATATAGCGACGTACCTGCAATACGCGGCGGCGCAACTCCGACAGTTTGTAGCGCGGGAGACGCGTACCAGGATCAAGCAGATCATCCTCGAACTGGTCCGCCTGTTCATCGAAACGCGACACTTCCGGTTCCATCCGGTCGGTCAACGCATCGGCAAGGGCGGCAACAAGGCCGCCCGTTGAATTGGGCGCATTGCCCTCTTTGACCTTCAGTTCGACATCGCGCGTCGCCTGGATGGGCTTGGCGCGCAACGTGATCAGAGAGCCTTCGCTGGCCCACATGCGCAAGGCCAGCATGTCTTCCAGTGCTTCGCCTTCGTTCAGGTTCATACCGCGCAAATTGATCAGGAAACCAGCACCATGCCGGGTCGAGCGCGGGCGAGTGTCTTCCTGAAGCAGCGCCTCGGTGGCGATACGGTCCAGCCCGCTCTGGCGAGCGAGCCAGGTTCTCACCTCCGGCGACAAACGGTTGAGGTGCAACCAGTGGCGACTGAACTCATTCAATCGGCCGGAGGTCACATCCTCCCAGTTCAGCGATGCGATGGTGCCGTCAGCCGCCATTCCGTAGCCGAAGACCAGCGGCGCCGTCATTGCGTCAGTTGAGGAAACAGCGGGCGACACCATGCAGGATCAGAGCGCCGAGACTGGCGGCGTGCGCGCAATCCAGGGGCGTGTCATTTCGAGCTGCATGGCCAGTTCAAACAGCAGGCCATCCTCGCCCCGTTTGGCAGAGAACATGGAGCCGATCGGCAGGCCGCCCGACGACCATGACAAGGGCACGCTCATCGAGGCTGCGCCTGCAACGTTCATCGGCGCAGTGAAAGCGGCAAAGTTCAGAACACTCTCCATGACCGCGTCGAAATCTCCATCCGGGGCCTGTTCGCCAATCGGTACGGCGGGGCTGCCTGTTACGGGTGTGAGTAGCACATCCATGTCGCTGAACCAGTCGTCATAGACGGCTTCGAATGCCTTGAGATACGCGATCGTGTCTTCCATTTCCGACTGCCGCGCCTGGAACATGGCGGCCAGGCCGAGCGTCCATGGCTCGACGATGTCGGGCCCGATAGGCTTGCCGGAATAGGCGCTGGCCTGTTGGGCAAACTCGGCGGCGCCAGCCGCCCAGTAGAGCAGGAACTTGTCGGTGAACTCCTTGCCGTCGAGCGGAACTTTGAAGTCGATCACCTCATGGCCCAGATCCCGGCAGAGCTGCGCGACGTCCTCAAGCGCTGCGGTGGTTTCAGGGGACACGCGTGTCCCGCTGATCGAGTCCGGTGCGAAGCCAATCCGTAGCGGACGGTTCAGGGTCGATATGTCTCCGAGGGGTGCATAGGTCCCGTCATTGGTCTCCGCCACACGAAACAGCTCAATGGAATCCTGCACCGTGATGGTCACGGCATGGTTGACCGAGATATCGACAGGCGGAGCGTTGGCCGCGTCCCGCTTGTCCAGTCGGGCACGTGATGGCTTCAGCCCAAAAACACCACACGTAGAAGCGGGAATGCGGATGGATCCGCCGCCATCGCTGGCATGCGCGAACGGGACGACACGTGCGGCCACGAGGGCGGCTGCGCCGCCGGACGATCCGCCCGGAATTCGGGATAGGTCCCAAGGATTGCGGGTCGGGCCTGTTACGAGCGGCTCGGTTGATGAAATGAGCCCCATTTCGGGTGTCGTGGATTTACCGAGAGAAACGACGCCTGCCTTTCTCCACGCTGCGGCAAAGGGGGAATCCTCCTGGGAAATATTGCCCACGAAAGCGCGGCTACCCCACATGGATTGCGTGCCCTTCCACCCGACAAGGTCTTTCATGAATGTGGGCACGCCACTGAACGTTCCCGGCGCGGGGACGGCTGCGTCGCGCAAGGCCTGGTCAAAGCTGTCGGTGGCGATCGCATTGAGATCGCCATTCACGGCCTTGGCGCGAGCGATGGCTTTTTCCGTTTCTACGAGCGAAGTGGTTTCGCCGGAGGCAATTCGGGCGGCGATGGTGAGACCGCTTTCCCAACCGGCTGGTGGGACAGCTTTTGCTGCCACGGGACCTATCGGCACGGTGGCTGCGGCGTCGCTCGGCGTTTGTCCGCATGCCGCAAGTGTCGCGATGGCTGCCCCGCCCAGCAGAGCTTCCCGCCGTGAAAATCCAGTCATTCTATTCCTCCCAATTCCCATTTTTAGCGAAGCCTGTAACGGGAATTGGAATTTCGCAACCACCAAATCGTGGAAAAGCCGCGCGAAATTGCGCGGCTTTTCAATATTTCTGATCTGGTGGTGCCTATTGAATAACGCCGCACGCCACTCGCGCACCGGCGCCGCCAATAGGCTGGGTCATGTGGTCGTCTTCGGCCTCATGGATGATGAGCGCCGAGCCGTCTTCATCCAACAGGGAGTCGAGTGCGGTCAGGCGTGTGAACGCCTCATATCCGGCCGAACCATCTTCCGCGACCCAGATATTTGGCAGGTCGCCGGCTTCCGGTCCCTTCGGATTGAGCAGGCCATGCGCTCCTTCGCTCTTTCCATGATGACCGCCGGATGCCTTGAACACGCCAACATCTTCGCACGTGCCGGTGCCGTGTAAATGGATGCCGTGCCAGCCGGGCGTCAAGCTGCCGGAATTGAGTTCAACACGAATCATTTCGCCATTCGGACCATCGAGAAAATTCGCGGTGCCGATCTCCGTGCCTTCCGCGCCAATGATGGAAGCCGTCGCGGTCATCATGGACGGGAACACGCCCTCATCCGGCCCGGGCATTTCGTCTGTCGTTGGCAAGCCATTGTCGCTGTCGGGCATCTCCTGCGGGGTCGCGCCTTGCTGTCCGCAAGCGGCAAGGGCGATGGCGAGTGAGGCGATTGCAGTTCGAGTGATCATGGGGGTCTCCTGTCAGCGGGGTTCTGATATAGGCGTAACGTCTATTTGGCAGGAAGGCTCCATATCGTGAAGGACCGCGCGGATAAATTGCTCGTTAGTCTGGGGTTGTTCGACAGCCGAGCCTCTGCGCGCGCCGCGATTGAGGCAGGCAATGTGACGGCTGGCGGCGTCGTGGTAACCAAACCATCGCAAATGCTGTCACGCGACGACCGCATCGAGGCACAACCGGCGCACCCTTACGTATCGCGAGGGGGATTGAAACTGGCGCACGGCCTGAGCGCTTTTGGCGTTGATCCGGCTGGGCGCGTTTGCCTTGACATCGGGGCGTCCACAGGTGGTTTCACAGACGTGCTGTTGCGGGCCGGTGCGACGCATGTCGTCGCGGTCGATGTCGGGCGAGGCCAGCTTCACTCCTCTCTTTCCGATGAGGACGGCGTCACGAGCCTGGAAGCTCAAGACGCCCGGACCCTGACCGGAGAGATGCTGGGCGACACGCCTTCCTTGCTCGTATGCGATGCGAGCTTCATTGCGCTCGAAAAGCTGCTGGCCGTTCCTCTGTCGCTCGCGGCTGAGCGGGCGGAAATTGTCGGCCTGTTCAAGCCGCAATTCCAGGTTGGTCGGGAAAACATCGGCAAGGGCGGACTGGTCACAGATTCCGAAAAGGCAGACTTGGCGGCGGACGTTTTTGCGGAATGGATGGCGGGGCAGGGGTGGCCAATCCAGTCATGGACACAAAGCCCTATCACCGGGGGCGACGGCAATGCAGAACGCCTGTTTTATGCGGTGCGAACCTAGTTCCGGCGCCTAGTAGTTCTCGTCCCCGAAACCGTCATTGATCTCCCATGTGCCATCATAGGGATCGCGGCATGCGGTGATCGGGTCGCGGATGACCTGACCATCGGGCAGCCGCGTTTCGCGCTCAATCGTGCGGCACTCGATATCGGTGCCCGGTTGGGGCGGCAGGGTCGGTCCCGCAGTCGTTGACGCCGGATATGTGCGGCTTGGCGGCGGCGTGTTGGGATAGTTCATGATCTCCGGTCCGCCATACAGGCCGTCGGTCGTGCGCGGAATGCCGCCGGCTGGATAGGTACCGCTCGTGGCCGCTCCATAAGGTGTTGCAACCTGACAGGGTCGGCTTGTGTCTTCTGCAATGGCTCCGCCAGCAAGACCGCCCACAATCGCGCCGAGAATGGCGCCCGCAGCGACCTCATCAGAGTTTCCGTTACCATGATGGTATCCGCCGTGACGCCGATGACCGCGATAGCCTCTATGGCCGCGATACCCTCTGTGACCCCGGTAGTGGTACGCATCGCCATCATCCACATTATTGCCGATTGCACCGCCGATCAGGCCGCCCGCAATCGCGCCGACGAGCACGCCTGCAAACTGGTCATCCTTGCGCTGGCGCTCACATTGGACGTTCTGGACAGGGGGATTGTAGGTGTAGCCATATCCGCTTTGGGCCGAGGCCGTAGCCGGTATGGCAAGACTGGCCATGGCCAGCGCTCCAATGAACAGCGAGTGGGATTTCATCGCAATACTCCTTGTCGCGGATACACGCCCGCCAGTGTCAGACTAGCATACTGCGGGGCTGAACCTGAACAGTAGGTGAAAACTGGACGCCGGGTACACCTGGCCACATATTGACTGCATGGGAGTGTTCGACATCGCCACCCGCACCGCTGGCCGGGCGCGTTACGCTGCTGCACAAGGGCTGCGGTCGGCTTGGTATGGCGCGCAGATGAGCGCGGCGCGTCGGCGTGCCAGCGGCTTTGATCGCCCGGGCGAACCAGCGTTCCAGCCCACCCGAGGCCAGCCCGACCTTGCTGTCCTGCGCCGAGCCTATTTCGAACTGTTCATCAAGGACCGCCTGAATGTTGAGGCAGGGCTGTATCCAGCGCCATCGGATGTGCGCCTGAAGGATTTGCCGAAAGCGTTGAGATCGGCGCGGGCTTTCCGGGAAGATGTCGAGGACGTTGATCGGCGCAGATTGGAACGCAATGGAACGGAAGTACGGCAACAGGTGACCGACGGGCATAACCGGTATCCCGCCTACTATCTCCAGAATTTCCACTATCAGTCCGGCGGCTGGTTTACCGAGGACAGCGCCGATATCTATGACACTCAGGTCGAAGCATTGTTTACTGGCACAGCAGATGCGATGCGCCGCGCCGTTCTGGCCGAGATTTCACGGGAACTCAGGGGACGCGACCAACGCGGTGTCAGCCTGTTGGATGTGGCGTGCGGCAATGGCCGCTTCCTGTCGCAAGTGATGCAGGTATATCCAAGGTTAATGGCGAGCGGGCTGGACCTGTCACCGACCTATACCGACGCCGCCCGCACACGTCTGAAACCGTGGAAACAGGTAGAGATCCTGCACGAGGCGGCCGAGGCGATGCCCGTAGAGGACAATAGCCTCGATATGGTGGTCTCCATTTTCCTGTTCCACGAATTGCCGCCCCGCGTGAGGGAGAAGGTGCTGGCGGAAATTCGACGAGTCCTGAAGCCGGGCGGTCTGTTTATTCTGGCAGATAGCGCGCAATTTGGAGACTATTCGGACCTTGATGGACTGTTGGAATATTTTCCCCACGGTTTCCACGAGCCATACTACAAAAGCTATCTGTCCTGGGACGCCGTACAAGCATGCGATTTGGCAGGATTGGTGCCTGAAACGCAGTCACTGGCATTTCTTACAAAAATCAGCACCTTCCGGCGATCATCATAACGCCTTGAAATGAAACTTTTTTCCAGAGCTACGGGCGCTGCTTAATCCTGGATGAAAAAATATTGATTTGCGCGAATGGAACATGACAGTAATATGACAGTTACGTTACGGTCATGTGACACGAACTATATACCAGGAATGAAAGGAGCCACCTATGGCAGTCCTAGATCATAATGATAATCACGTTTCCTGGCTGGCGCACAGGGACCTGACCTTCAATGAGTCGAGCCTGCGCGTCCTGCGGGGAGCCATGCTGGCACTGGCAGGCGTCGTCGGGGTAAGTCTCGCGATCGCGCTCGATCCGATCTTTAACCTGTTCGCCTAAACGCCAACGGGGCTAGAAGCTCGGAAGTTTACCTGTCCCCATGAGGGGCATGGCAAAAGCCAGAATGATCGAAATGATGAGGCCGAGGAAGGCACGTCCGGCATCGCCGAGAACGTCTTTCACGGCCTCATTCTTTTCGCGCAGATGCGCGACGTAGGAGATCGCGAGTTCGCGACCGGCCAACAGGCCAAGGAATACCCAAGTCGTGCTCATCGGCACATTGCTGACCTCTTTGAACAGGAACAAGATGATTCCGTAGATCAGGTCGACGATTGTCGCGGCGCGGACATCCACCGTGTTGATCTTGCGTTCCACAATCTTCTGAATCTGGCCGCCGCGCGTGGCGAAGATGTAGCCTTGGATGGCCACAAGCAGGATTGCGCCGAAAATGACGTAGCCGAGCGAAAAGGCCACATGCGTTTCGTCCCCAGTGACTGTGACCGTTCGCGGCAGGTAAACGAAGATATTCGCCAGATCCTGCATCAGCCATTGTGACCAGAGGAAGGTCGTCGTCAGCCACTGGAATGTGATCCAGTAGGGCCAAGGCAATTCGTCTTTCGTATGAAAGACCCAACGCTCGAACGTGCGGGAAATTATTATCCAGATCACAGCGCCGCACGCGAACGCCACGACATAGCCCATTGCCGACTTGATGATCATTTTCTCAAGGATGCCATCGCTGGCAGACCCGCCCGACAAGGCAAACAGGGTCAGCACCAGGAAGGTCGTCGACACAGGGATGCCAAATCGAGTCAGGAATAGCAGGACCAGTGGAGGCAGGGCGTGCCACCATTGAATGCCGGGCATCAGCACCGCGGTGCGATCCCCTTCACCTGGCAGCACAGACAATTTGTCGAGACGTTCGTAGGCAACGTCTCCCTGGCCATTGAAATACCCGTAGAAGAGCACGGCCAACAAAATTGCGCTGGCAAAAATCCACAGGACCCACCAGGGACGCTTTGCATTCGAGGACAGGAATGTCCCCAGTGTCTGGATCGAATCATTCGCGACGACGGCGTAGCACGCCAGCATAAATCCAATGATGCCGAAAATTTCTACGCCACCCATTACGCCAACCCATCGCTATTTGAATACTGAACGCGAGGTAGCAGGTTCAATGTGCAATGCCGATAGCAGGTATGTGAACTTACTGTGACATGCGCATTTGCGGTCATTTTCCCGTCTGCCCTCTATGTCGCAACTTCGCGTCGGCCAGCACACAGGCGAGCATCGCCTCCGCCACCGGCACCGCACGAATGCCAACACAGGGATCATGCCGTCCGATGGTGCGTACGTCCACCTCCTGACCGTCACGCGTGACAGTCTGGACGGGGGTAAGGATGGAAGAGGTTGGTTTGATTGCGATTCGCACGACGACCGGCTGACCGGTTGAAATGCCGCCCGCAATGCCGCCATTATGGTTGGACAGGAAACGGGCGCCGTCATTGCCAGTGCGCATCTGGTCGGCGTTTTCCTCACCGGACAAAGCCGCGGCGGCAAAGCCTTCGCCGATTTCCACGCCCTTGGCCGCATTGATGCTCATCATGGCACCCGCGAGTTCGCTATCCAGTTTTCCGTATATGGGAGCGCCCCAACCCGCAGGAATCCCCGTCGCTTCGACCTCTACAATTGCGCCAGCAGAGCTTCCAGCCTTGCGAGTTTCGTCCAGAAAGGTCTCCCAGACGGGCACCATTTCGGCGTCAGGACACCAGAATGGGTTCGATTGCGTTTCATCCCAGTTCCAGCGCGAGCGGTCGATGGCATGGGGGCCGATCTGGACGACAGCGCCGCGCAAGAAGATTCCGTCGCCAAGAACGCGGCGCGCCACCGCGCCTGCAGCTACCCGCGCAGCAGTCTCGCGCGCACTGGAGCGGCCACCGCCGCGATAGTCTCGGACGCCATATTTCTGATCGTAGGAATAGTCGGCATGACCGGGGCGGTACCGATCGCGGATCTCACCATAATCTTTCGACCGTTGATCTGTATTTTCGATCATCAGCGAGATCGGTGTGCCTGTGGTGACAGGGCCGCCGGTCCGGTCATCCTCAAAGACGCCGGACAGGATTTTCACCTGATCGGGTTCCCGACGCTGGGTTACGAATCGCGAGGTGCCGGGGCGGCGCTGGTCGAGGAATTGCTGAATGAAGGCCTCATCCAGCGGAAGATTAGGCGGGCAGCCATCGACCACGCATCCGAGTGCGGGCCCGTGGCTTTCGCCCCAGGTGGTCACGCGGAAGAGGTGGCCGAACGTGTTGTGAGACATGGCTGCCCGTTTCAGTATTGAGTCAGGGCCTAGCCGAGCAGGTCCTGAACAGCTTCGCGCTCTTCGCGCAGTTCTTTCTCGGTCGCATCCATGCGGGCGCGCGAGAATTCACCGATTTCGAGACCCTGGACGATCTCGTACTTGCCGTCCTTGCAGGTGCACGGGTAGCCGTAGATGACGCCCGGCTCAATGCCGTAGGAGCCATCGGACGGGATGCCCATGGACACCCAGTCACCAGCTTCGGTGCCGAGGGCCCAGCTGCGCATATGATCGATGGCGGCTGACGCAGCCGAAGCGGCCGAAGAGGCACCACGGGCCTTAATGATGGCGGCGCCGCGCTGCTGCACGTCCGGTATGAAGGTGTTTTCGTACCAGTCCTGATCGACCTTGGAGAGGGCAGCTTCGCCTTTGACGGTGGCGTGATGCAGGTCTGGGTACTGAGTTGAGGAATGGTTGCCCCAGATTGTCATCTTCTTGATGTCGGTATTGTGGGCGCCCGTCTTCTCAGCCAGTTGGCTCATCGCGCGGTTGTGGTCGAGACGGACCATGGCGGTGAAGCATTTCGGATCCAGATCAGGCGCATTCTGTTGTGCGATCAGGGCATTGGTGTTGGCCGGGTTGCCGACGACAAGCACTTTCACGTCTCGGCTGGCATGATCATTGATCGCCTTACCCTGTGGGCCGAAGATACCGCCATTTGCAGACAGCAGGTCCTTGCGTTCCATGCCCTGTTTGCGTGGCATCGCGCCGACGAGCAGGGCAAAGTCGCAATCCTTGAACGCAACATTCGGGTCGTCAGTGGCGACGATATTGTTCAGGAGCGGGAAGGCGCAATCGTTCAATTCCATGACCACGCCCTCGAGCGCGCCGAGCGCAGGCGTGATTTCCAGCAGGTGAAGGTCGACCGGCTGGTCAGGTCCAAGCATGTTTCCAGCGGCAATGCGGAACAGGAGCGCATAACCGATCTGGCCTGCAGCGCCAGTTACAGCGACTTTCACGGGCTTTTTCATGGGAGAGTCCTTCTTGCATAGGGTGATTTCGCGGCATCAATGACGAATTTGTCAGAGAAGGGCAAGCGGCCATGCGCCTATGCCGCAGGATGTCGCCGCCGTAGCGGTATGACTCCGCGCCCGATTGGCCTATATGACGGCCAGCCCCCACAGCCTGACGAGCGGACAGATCGATGAGCCAGAGCGACCAACCCGACATCATTCCCCCTTCACCCAGCGCGACGGATTATCTGACCGACCCGTCGGGAAAACCCCTGATTCCAGACGTGGCTGACCCGATAGCCCTGTTCAAAGAGTGGATGGCGGCGGCGCGCGAAGCCGAACCGAATGATTCCAACGCAATGTCTCTGGCGACCGTGGACGCTGACGGCATGCCGGATGTCCGTATTGTATTGTTGAAAGAGGTGACTGAGGCGGGGTTTGTTTTCTTCACCAACCTCGAAAGTGCCAAAGGCCAGCAACTGACCGAGACCCCCAAAGCAGCGCTTGGCTTTCATTGGAAGAGCCAGCGCCGGCAGGTGCGGGTGCGCGGGACGGTTATGCCAGTCTCCGAAGAGGCCGCCGATGAGTATTTTGCCACCCGTGCCGCCCAGAGCCGTATCAGCGCCATCGCGTCTGACCAGTCGCGTCCACTGGCCGATCGGGCCGAGTTCGAACAGCGCGTGGCTGAACTATCGGAAATCTTCGGCGACGGACCAGACATTCCCCGCCCCGAATTCTGGGGCGGGTTCCGTGTCGTGCCGGTCGAGATCGAGTTCTGGCAGGACCAGGCTTTCCGGATGCACGACCGGCTGAAGTTTGTCCGCTCAAACGAGGGTTGGACCACCGGTCGACTCTATCCGTAGCGTTCCGCTGCCAGATCAAACGATTCCGTTCGAGACGGCTTCGATGACAAGGTGCGGGACGCCATCACTGGTCTTTGCCCATGACACGCCATCACCACTCACCATGGCGGTCACGCGCTGGCGAAATCCCGAGAAGCTCTCGAACTCAACCACATCTACCGGCGTGTCGAAGTGCAGGGTCACTTCGTACCCCATGCCACCCGCCAGTTCGCGGATTGCATGCACGCGCCCCTCAAAGGATTGTTTGAGGTAGCGGCCCGAGATGCGGTCACCCAGCTGGCAGGGTGCCTCGGGTTTGTTCGACAGGCACGCCGATGCGGTATTCCAGTCGCGGTAGCCGAGTTCAGTCGCGACGAGTTCAAGTGCTCTCGCATGTGAGATGGACGTACCGGCATTTGCCTGTTCTGTCCGAATGTCGCGGGCACGGGCCTTGGCCTGTTCGCGCGTTGTTATAGAAATAGACATTGGAAACATCCTTGTCCGGGCAGTCACTTCTCAGCGGGGGCTCGCCTTGCCGCGGGACTGCCGGATGGACCGGTGTTCCGTGATCAAAAGTCGCGGCGCGGAGTGCGCCGGGAGATCTTCACCGAAAGACCAAAGGCCTTGCGAGCGGCGGGCGTCCCAGAGCCCGCGCGCCTCATACGCCTGGGAAGACGTTGCGTCAATCATTGTCACCAGACATTTGCCGTGAGTAAGTGACGGCAGGGCGTACGGAAACGATGCGCCGTTAGGGGAGGTACACCACATAATGAAACGCGGACTTCAGATTGCCCTTGGCATTTTCTCACTCATTCCCGCTATTTTTGCCCTGATGGGCTTTCTGCACGGGGCGGAACGATTGTCCCCGGCAGGCGTCACGACAGAACTGGACAATCAGTATCGGTACTTCTCCGGTATGTATCTTGTGGTGAGCTTCCTGATCTGGTCGATTATTCCATCCATCGAAAAACAAGGGCGGCTTCTTCTGGTGGTTAGCGCAGCCATCTTTATCGGAGGGCTCGGTCGTCTTGTCTCAGTGATGACCGTCGGTCAGCCCGCGCAGGACCAGATGGTCGCGCTGGGTATCGAGTTGGTTGTGCCTGTGATCTTTGTGCTCTGGCAACGGATGGTTTCTGCCCGAGCCTAGCCACCACACGCGGCGATGGCGGTGTCATCTGCGGTCATTGCCGCGGCCGCTTCGAGCGGCCGGTCAGTGGCCAGCATGACGAGGCCGTCATCGGCAAGATCCTGAAACTCCGATCCGTTGCCGTCGGCCAGATAGATATCGTCCAATCGCTCGCCGGAACGACCCAGCGTGCCGAAAGCGGATTCGACATCATTGCGGGCATTGCGATCCCAGGCTGCGGCATCGGGGCGGCCAGTGCCGGTCCAGGCGATCAGTCGACGGGAGTCCACACCGCGTGCCTCAAGCGCCGCAATGTCACGGCCGCCGCGTGCCGAGGCGGTCATCATGAATTGAGGGTCAATGGCCGCGATTTCGGCGGCTTCGTCATCATTGTAGGAAATCATGATGACGTTCTCTTCCGCGCCAGCCGCATAGACGGCCTTCGCCATATTGGCGAAGCTTGTGGTCTTCTTGCGGTCGAGTTCCAGAATGGCGCCGCTGTTTCGGGCCCAGATCAGGGCGTCGGTCAGCTTGGGCGGGCTAAAGCGCGTGTGACCATCATCATTGTCGACCAGGGTCAGGCCCGACAGTTCTTCCCAGCTGATATCGGAGACATAGCCCCGGCCGGTCGTCGTTCGGTTCAGCCGGTCATCATGCATCAGGGTCAACACGCCGTCTCGGGTTTCGGCGACATCAATCTCGAAGACCCGGACTCCCTTGTCGAAATTGAACTGCATCGTCTCAATGGCATTCTCAGGATAGCCCGGCGCAGGGCCCCCGCGATGCGCAGCGATCACCACGCCTCCGTTTTCACGCAGGCAGTCGAAATAGTCGGGCAGGGGCATGCGCGCAGAAGCTTCGGTGATAGCGGGCTCCACAGCCCCTGACTGTGGGGTATCGCTTGACGGGGCGCAGCCAGACAGCAGGATGAGAGCGATAACAAGCAGTGCGGAGTGGTTCATTCGGGTGGTCCTCTTCTTGCGCTGCAGCAATCGCACGCATAAACCGGTTCTAAATCAGGCAATTATTGCCGAAGACAAAAACATTACAGGGAGACTTACCATGCTGGGTATCATGCAGGACTGGCCGCTGACGGTTAACAAAATCCTCGAACACGCCAAGCGCATCAATCCTACACGAGAAATCATCACTCGGCGCGTGGAAGGCCATATTGTCCGCACGACCTATGCCAATCTCTTTGATCAGTCCAAGCAGGTCTCGAATGCGCTTATCGATAGCGGCATTCAGTTGGGCGACCGCGTGGCGACGCTGGGCTGGAACTCTGAACGGCATATGGCCTCCTGGTATGGCGCCATGGGCATTGGCGCGGTGCTCCACACGATCAATCCACGCCTGCACCCTGAACAGGTCGCCTGGATCGCAAATCACGCCGAAGACAAGGTGCTCATCTTCGACAAGACCTTCCTGCCTATCGTGGAGGCCATCAAGGACCATCTGCAGACGGTGAAGACTTTCGTCATATACGCTGATGCTGACACGATGCCGGAAAACTCTCTCGGTGCAATCCCGTTTGATATCTGGATTGATGGTCGCTCGACCGAGGTCCGCTGGGGCGACTTTCCGGAAGATACCGCATGTGGCCTTTGTTATACGTCGGGCACTACAGGCGATCCGAAAGGGGTGCTCTACTCCCACCGCTCGAACGTGTTGCACACGCTGATCACGATGGGCAAGGATGTGATGGGCATGGGCGCTGACGATGTGGTGCTGCCGGTTGTGCCGATGTTCCACGCCAATGCGTGGGGCCTTGCACTGTCCTGTCCTGCTGTCGGCTCGAACATGGTAATGCCGGGGGCACAGATGGATGGCGCATCCATCTATGAATTGCTGGATACGGAAAAGGTGACGATCACCGCCGCGGTTCCAACCGTCTGGCTGATGCTGCTGACACATTTGCAGGAAAACAATCTCAAGCTGCCGCACTTGAAGAAGGTTCTGATCGGGGGCTCAGCCATTCCGGAGAAGATTCTTCGTGCCTTCGAGCAGGATTATGAAGTGGATGTTGTCCACGCCTGGGGCATGACCGAAACCTCGCCGCTGGGAACGCTGGGCGCCTTGCCGCCCCATCTCGTGAATGCCGACATCGACACGCGTATGGAGCAGAAGCTCAAGCAAGGGCGCCCGCCATTCGGCGTGGAGCTCAAGATCGTCGATGACGAAGGCAAGGTGCTGCCGAATGATGGCGAGACGTCTGGCCGGTTGATGGTGAGCGGCGCTGCGATTGCAGCTGGATACTTCAAGGGCGTCGGCGGCGACGTGCTGGACGAGGACGGCTATTTTGATACGGGCGATGTCGCCAATATCGACGAGTATGGCACGATGACCATCACCGACCGCGCGAAGGATGTGATCAAATCAGGCGGCGAGTGGATTTCCTCCATCGACATCGAGAACATCGCAGTCGGCCACCCGAAAGTGGCCAATGCGGCGGCTATCGGCATCTATCACCCGAAATGGGATGAGCGCCCACTCCTGGTGGTACAAGCCGCGCCGGGGGAAACGCCGAGCAAGGAAGACGTGCTGGCCCAACTGGAAGGCAAGATTGCCAAATGGTGGACACCGGACGATGTCGTCTTTGTCGATGAAATTCCGCTTGGTGCCACGGGCAAGATCAACAAGCTGGCCCTGCGCAACCAGTTCAAGGACTACAAGCTGCCGACGGCCTAGTTCGGGCTGAACTCGGGAACTGGACGGGCGGCTGCTTCTTCGGGAGTGGCCGCTTTTCCATTTTTGGAGATGTCATCGATCAGCCATTCCATTTCAGCTATTTCCACCTTCTGAGCTTTGATGATTTCATCGGCTAATTGCTGAACGCGTACGTCTTCTATGCCCGCCCTTTCGCTGGTCATGATGGCGATGGAATGATGCGGGATCATGGCGCGCATATATGATTGGTCGCTTACCGTTGCTTGCGAGCGCACCAGAAGCAGGGCGGTAACAAAGAGCAGTCCACTGCCGACGAATATTGCGAGGTTCTTGCGGCTATCCTGATACATATTGAGCATGAAGGCCAACATTACGATCGCCATCGACGCGGCCATGATGAGGGTCATGTAGAAGCGGGTTTCACTCCAATGCACATGGGGCAGGGCATAGGTGTTTAGATACATAAGTCCGAACATGACGATGGCGGAGGTCGTGATCATCAGGCCGAAGCGGAGATAGCTGCCGGAATGGTCCATGGTCTTTCCTTTCGAATTGACGTTGAAGAGGTTCAGTTTGAACGTGCAGGAGCGGACGCTGTTCCGCACGAATCTGTTCCACGAGACTGGTTGAGAGGGGCAGTGTGATCTATGTCAGGTGACAGGGATCATCCGGAGAGGGCTGGAAACACAATGGATACGATAGAACAGACACAGGATGCCGGATGGCGCGGCACGGTTGCCAAGGCGTCGCTTGCCTTGTCGATCTTTACGGTCTTCTGGTTCATCATCGCAGCGCTTGGCACCAAGCTGGGCCTGTGGAACTGGCAGGTTGGGCTTGGTCTGATGACGATCAATTGGGGACTCAAGCTGATCTTCGTGGCGCTCGGTGTCTCAGTGATCGCTGTGATCCTCTCATTGATCAAAGCACCCCGGAAACGCGCTTTCATTCTGGCGTTTGCCTCGCTCTTGATTGCCGGGCTCAGCTTTGGGCGCGTCGCGGCGTTTGGCGGGGAAGCGTCCCGCTTGCCGCCGATCCACGACGTTCAGACCGACTGGTCCAACCCGATCATGCCGAGCGATGCCCTGCTCGCCGTCCGGGCCGAGACCGAGGCCATGAACCCGGTCGAAGCTGCACCAATCGTTCCGGAATATGCCGAAGACCGTTGGCCGGGCACTCCGGGGCGCCTCGTGTCCGAATTGCAGGAAGAGGCCGAATTCGATCCGACCCAACAGGATGACCGTGCGGACGCCCCTTATCCGAAACTTGATTCCTATATCACTCAAGCTCCGTCGGAAGCGGCATTCGAGGCCATCCTCACGCTTGTGAAGGAGCGCGGTTGGGTGATCGTTGCCAGTGACGAGACGGCCGGTCGCATCGAGGCAACCGAAACGAGCTTCTGGTTTGATTTCAAGGATGACATCATGATCCGTATCCAGCCGACAGAAGAGGGCGGGTCCCGCATTGATGTGCGCTCAACCAGTCGGGTCGGCCTGTCTGATCTTGGTGCGAATGCCAAACGGGTCCGCAATCTGCTCGATGATATCGAGATCGCGCTGCGCTAGGTATCAGTTGTTTCCTTTGTCTGGGCTTCCGGGCCCAGACGAAGGAGCCGTGCTGTCGGCGCAATCGTCCAGCCCTGAATGGTCAGCGAGATTGTCACGATCACGAACACGACATTGAAGAAGCCAACTGAAATCGGTCCTGGTGCGATGACGGGATAGATCGCGAGAAGGATCGGTACCGCGCCGCGCAGGCCCACCCAGCTCAGGAAGACATTCTCACGGAAGGAAAAGCCCATCCATCCCACGCTGGCAAATACGGCGAGCGGTCGAGCGATCAGCATCAATACTGCGGCGCATCCGATGGCAGGCCAGATGTCGTTTAATAGCGCACTCGGCGTAACGAGCAGACCGAGGGTCAGGAATAACACCATCTGGCAGAGCCACTGGAAGGCTTCATTGAAGTCGACAATGCGATCGATTGGTCGCTTCAGTTTGGCCTTGAAACTGACGCCGGCAAGATATGCCGCGAGGAAGCCGCTGCCCCCAACCAGCGACACGCCGGTAAAGATGACGAGGGCGCCTGCAAGGGTCATGATGGGATACGTGCCCATTGGCAGGAAAAGGCGATCAAGAATGCGGGCCAGAAGCCTGCCGCCAAGGACGCCGCCCAAAATGCCGATACCGGCTTGCATGAGCAGAAACAGAGCCATGCCGGGGAGGTCCGCCGGCGCATTGGTCTGTATAGAGGCGACCAGCGTGGTAAGCGACACTGTCAGGAAAATGGCCATCGGGTCGTTCAGGCCGGATTCCAACAGCAGCGTATCCTTCAGGCGTTGTCTCAGGGCTATGCCGCTTTGCTGAACGAGAAGGAAGGTCGCGGCCGCGTCGGTAGAGGCGACCGCTGCGCCAAGCAATAGACCAACTTGCCAGGGCAGGCCCATGAATAGACAGGCCGCAACACCCGTGATGCCTGCTGTAATCAGCACACCGATGGTTGCGAGTAGGGATGCCGGCGCACCAGCGGAACGGAAGACGCTGCGTCCAGTTTCCAATCCGCCAGCAAACAGGATGACGGCCAGGGCCACGCTGCCAAGGTCAAACGCAAAGTTGAAATTACTGAATTGAATACGGCCTGGACCATCTTCTCCCAGCAGCATGCCGATGAGAAGTGCGATCAAGAGAAATGGAGCTCCTGCTCGCCTTGCCAGCGGCATCAGCGCAAAGCTGACAAATATGATGAGGCTGCAAAGGAAGACAAAGAGTTCCAACGGGCATCCTCGGGTCTGAAATGGGGGAACTTTTTAGATAAGAGTGCCGCACCTCGTGCCGCAAGGTGCAGATTCATTCGAATTCAAATAAGTTCGACTCCGCAGACTCTAATCACGCGCGTATTTATCTTCGTATCGTATGATGTCATCCTCACCGAGATAGCTGCCAGTTTGAACTTCGATGAGGACGACGGGCAGTTTCCCCGGATTTTCCAGCCGGTGAACGGATCCTACAGGGATGTATACGGACTGGTTCTCGGTGACGAGCTTGACGTCCTCATTGATCGTGACCTTGGCTGTTCCGGATACGACAATCCAGTGCTCGGCGCGATGATGGTGCGATTGAAGGGACAGCGACTGGCCCGGCTTTACCTGGATGCGCTTGACCTGAAAACGTTCGCCCATCGCAATGGACTCAAACCAGCCCCAGGGGCGATAGTCCCGCGGAAATTGCTCGGCCTGGCGTGCCTGTTTGGCCTTGAGCTCGGTAACGGCCAGTTTCACGTCCTGTGCGCGGGACGCATCTGCGATCAGCACCGCATCCGGCATGGCAACGGCTATGATGTTCTTCAGACCGATACCGACGACTTCCAGTCCATTATCTTCGGACCTGATCAGGGAGTCTTGGCAATCCATGACCGTGACATGTCCGCTGGTCGAAACCCCATGCTTGTCCGGCCCGGTTTCGCGCAATACGGCGTCCCAGCCGCCAAGGTCTGACCATCCGCCCGAAAATGGCACGACGCTGAGATTTTCGGTGCGTTCCATGACGGCATAGTCGATCGAGATCGACTGGGCCCGGTTCCAGCTCTCCGGATCGAGCCTCATAAAGCCGAGATCCATCTGCAGGTCATCGACAGACTTGCTCACGCATTCAACCATGCCCGGTTCATGTTTCTGGAAAGCTTCGACAATGCTTTTGACGCTGAACAGGAAGATCCCTGCGTTCCAGAGGTAGTCACCACTATTCACCATTTTATGGGCATTGGTCGCAGAGGGCTTCTCCACGAAACGCTTCAACTTGATGGGGGACAGACTGTAGTCTTCCACCGGCTTGCTGAGCTCCAGATATCCGTATCCGGTTTCGGGATGTGTGGGCTGGATTCCGAACGTGACGAGCTGGCCTTTTTGGGCCGCATCGACGGCCGCATTGATTGACTCCAGAAATGCATCACTGTCCGGGATGACATGGTCGGATGGTGCGATCAGCATCAGGGCATCTGGTCGGGTCTTTTGCAGATGCAGTGCTGCCGCCAGGATTGCGGGGGCCGTGTTGCGCGCGTCTGGCTCGATCATGATGGAAGCGTCATCGATTTCGATGTCGGTGAGCTGTTCTTGCACGATGAACCGGAAATCCGCATTGGTGAGGACAAGCGGCGGCGTGAAGGCGCCTCCGGTCAATCTCAGCGCGGATGCCTGGAACAGGGATGTATCGCCGATCAGGGGAACAAATTGCTTGGGATAGCTCTTTCGCGACAGCGGCCAGAGCCGCGTGCCTGCTCCACCGCACATCAGTACCGGAACGATGCTGGTCATCGATTTTGCCATCGTTTGCTCTTTCAAATTACCCGCGAATCTCTTGCCTCAGCGCACCAGCAAAGGCCACCCTGAACACCAAGATTTTCCCTGTGTGGCGGGCATTTGGTCCAGTCTGTCCAGGTGCCAGGTGAAAACTGTCTAGCGGTCTTTCGGATCCAGCGCATCGCGCAGGCCGTCACCGATAAAGTTGAGGCACAACAAGGTGACTGCCATCGTGACGGCGGGTGCCAGCAGCATCCAGGGCTTTTCTTCCATCCGGTGTGCGCCATCCGAAATCAGCACGCCAAGTGAGGTAAGGGGCTCGTTCACACCGAGGCCGAGGAAGGACAGGAAGCTTTCGGCGAGGATCACCACCGGGATGGTCAGCGTGACATAGACGGCGACCGGGCCGATCACGTTCGGCAGGATGTGGCGCACAATGATGTCTTTGCGGCTGACCCCAGACGCGCGCGCCGCTTCGATGAACTCCTTGCCCTTGATGGCCAGTGTCTGGCCGCGTACGATCCGCGCCATTGTCAGCCACTCGATCGCGCCGATGGCTGCAAAGATCAGCACAATGTTGCGCTCAAACACCGTCAGCAACAGGATCACGAAGAAGATGAAGGGCAGAGCGTAGAGTACGTCGACAATGCGCATCATGAAATTGTCGACGCGACCACCGAGATAACCTGCCGTCGCACCCCAACTGACGCCGATCACGAGGCTGACAGCCGTGGCGACAATGCCGACCATGAGCGAGATACGCAGGCCGATCATCAGGCGTGCAAGCAGGTCTCGTCCCTGCAGGTCGGTTCCGAGCGGATGCAGGCCGTCCAGCGTCGGCGCAATGGTGCGCAGGTCAGAAATGGTGCTGTATTTGTGGACCCAGACAAATGGCCCGACGACTGCAAACAGAATGAGGAAGCCGAGAATCCACATGGAGACGACGGCGGCGCGGTTGCGGAACAGGCGCGCCCGGGCATCTTCCCAGAGCGAGCGTCCCCCAATAATGGCATTCTGAACCGGTTCGATGCGACCAGTCGGGTCGAGGAGAGGATCAAGATCCGTCATCAATCGTACTTCACTTTCGGATCAAGCAGGGCGTAGAGAATGTCTGCTACAAGATTGAGCAGTACGATCAGGCCCGCATAGACAATGATTGCGCCCATCACGAGCGTGTAGTCACGGTTCAGGGCACCATCGACAAAATATGAGCCGAGGCCGGGCAGGCCGAAAATCTTTTCGATCACCACTGACCCGGTCATGACGCGTGCCATTGCGGGGCCGGCATACGAGATCAGTGGCAGCAAGGCTGATGGCAGGGCGTGACGCGCAATCACCTGGCGTTCGGTCAGGCCTTTGGAACGCGCCGTGCGGATATGGTTGGAACGCATTGTCTCGATGATCGAGGCGCGCATGAGGCGGGAGATGATCGCAATCTGTGGCAGGGCCAGCGTGATTACGGGCAAGGTCATATTGTGCCAGTTCATCCCGATATTCGGATAGGTTCCGAGACCGCCAACCGCGAAGATGCCGGCACCAAGGGCAAAGATCAGGATCAGGATCGGGCCGGTAACAAAAGTGGGGATCGAAATGCCTGCCATGGCGATCCCCATGACGCTGTAATCCGCCGCCGAATTTTGTCTGAGTCCCGCAAAAACACCCAGCAATGTGCCCACCGCTATGCCCAGACCCATGGAGAGAAACCCGATGGTGAGGGAGATGGGCAGGCCGTCTGCAATCAAGTCGTTCACGCTCTTGCCAAGCGTTTTGTAGGACGGTCCGAAATCGCCGGTGACAACGCCGCCAACATAGCTCAGATATTGTTCGTGAAGCGGTTTGTCGAAACCGAACTTGGCTGCAATGGCAGCTTCGGTCGCAGGCGGCAGTTTCCGCTCACCATCGAACGGACCACCCGGAGCGGCGCGCATCATCAGGAAAGCCATCGTTATGATGGCAAGCATTGTGGGGATTGCAATTAGCAGACGCCTGAACGTATAGGCCCACGGAATTCGGCTGATGACACGTTGAAATGAGGACACGTACTTAAGTTATTCCGCTGCTGGTAATAGGAATTTGATCATGCCGCCGTCACCGACGCTTGGCATAACGATCCGCAATCCTTAGCTTGTAGCGACAGCCGATCAAGACCGCAGACTCAGGCAGGGACACTAAAATATGGCCGATATTCGCCGCGTTACGGAAGCTTTTGCTGTCGCCCCCCAGATTAACGAGGAGGATGTTGCCCAAATTCAGGCTGCAGGCTTCAAAACCATTGTTGCGAACCGCCCAGATGGTGAAGGCGGCGTGGACCAGCCCCGTATGGGCGCGATTCGTGCCAAAGCCGAATCCCTGGGTTTGGCCTTTGTGGCGCTTCCTTTCTCAGGCGCCCCCACCCCAGAAGTCGTCGAGCGGATGAGCAATATCCTGAACGAAGCGCCTCAACCGGTGTTGGCGTATTGCCGCACCGGGACACGATGCATTACGGCATGGGCCCTGACTCATGCCGGGCAGGGTACAGGTCAGGAAATCGTCGATGCTGCCGCAGATGCGGGCTATGATCTGTCGAGTCTGCAATCGCTGCTGTGACCATCCTGCTCACAGATGTTGTGAGCAAGTGGTCACACTTGCGCCGCATTATGTGTGTTGTCAGTGATGACCGGTCATGCGAAGGCCAAGACAGGGAGGCGCTGGCCATGAGGCTGTATGCGCAAGAGGAGTGGAATGGATGAGCGATCGTCTGTGGATCACCGATTTCAAATACGATGACGGCGCCATGCTGGTGAAGAAGACTGGGCACCGCGTTCCGCTCACATTTTCGCTGGCGCACGACATCTTCACCTGGTTCTGCTTCTATTTCTTTGCGCAGACATGGCGCACCTGGCGCCGGGTCACCGGACACAAGCGCCCCACGATTGCATTCTATCCTGACAAGCCACGCCCATGGTATTTCATCTGGCCCGTGACACATGTGTCAGGTGCCAAATTGATTGATGACGTCGCGACCGCTGACATTGTCATGCAGTTTGATGACTCCACCGAAACCGACAATACGGTCCCGATGGTTCGTGATGGGGCGAAACTGGTCAATTTCACTTGTGATGATATTTCAAAATCGACCGTCGCAGCCGCTTTCGGAGAGGCTGCGGGATATTCTCTCGCGGTTGACCCTACGACCCATCAGGGCCGCATGGTCGAGAAGTCTGAATTGAATGCCGCGCATGATGGCCGGATTCTGGAAGGTCCGCTGGATACGCCCCTGCCGGGCAAGACCTATCAGCGCCTCGTCGACAATGAAATCGAAGGCGGTCTGGTCGAGGATCTGCGCTGTTGCATCGTGGCCGGCTCACCCGTCATCGTGTTCCGCAAGCGTCGGCCCTTGGAGCGCCGTTTCCTGAACGAGAATGTTCAGGTTTTGCTCGACGAGCCTCGCAATTGCTACACGAGCGATGAAATTGCCGTGATTGAGCGGTTTGCTGCATCGATCGGACTGGACTGGGGCGGCGTTGACGTCCTACGTGACCGTTCATCCGGACGAATCTACATCGTCGATGCAAACAAGACGGATATGGGCCCGCCCGTGGCGCTGAAGCTTGGCGCCAAGCTGAGGGCCACACGTCGCATGGCGCAGGCCTTTGCCGTCGCCTTTGCTTCGAAGAAGCGCTGATCGCTCCGGCAAGCCAGGATCGCTGCAAGAGACTAGAATAATATGGCTATTCCCTACGTTCGCGAAATCGAGTTTGAATACGGCATCGTAGAGCAGGTTTCCCCGCTCATTCGCCGCGTAATCGCGAACAATCCCGGGCCGTTCACCTATGTTGGCACCGGCGTCTACATCATCGGTCATGGCGAAGTGGCTGTCATTGATCCCGGCCCGGAAGATGCTGAGCATTTCGAAGCCTTGAAGCGGGCGCTGGAGGGGGAGACGGTCACCCACGTTCTGGTCACTCATGGCCATTCCGACCATTCCCCGCTGGCGACGCCTTTGGCGCAGTGGGCGGGTTGCAAGACTTACGCGAAAAATTGCGGCGTGCCGACCGCCAAGGGCGAGCTTGGCAGTGCAGACGACCTTGGCTTCATGCCGGATGTCAAAGTTGGCGATGGCGACGTGATTTCGGGCCCCGGCTGGACACTCGATGTGATTGAGACGCCGGGTCACACTTGCAACCATCTCTGCTTCGGCTTGCGCGAAGAGAATGCGTGTCTGTCGGGTGATCACATCATGGGCTGGTCGACGACTGTTGTCGCGCCGCCGGATGGGGACATGGGCGATTACATGCGCAGCCTCGACAAGATTCAATCCAGGAAATTCGACACGCTTTGGCCGACCCATGGCGATCCGGTGCGTGGCCGCGAATTCGTCGACCATTTCATCACGGAATACGCCAACCACCGCCGGGCTCGCGAAGCTGCCATTCTTGACCAGCTTCGGGCGGGTCAGTCCTCGATCCCTGAAATGGTCAAGGTGATGTACGCCGAAGTCGACAAGCGCTTGCATCCAGCCGCGGCCATGTCTGTGCTTGGTCATATGATCGAGCTGATCAAGACCGGTGTCGCGGTTTCTCCGGATGACAAACCCACCGTCCGGTCTCATTTCGAACTGGTGAAAACCCCGGTGTGACGGGCTTGATGTCGGTAAATCCGTCCTAGACTGTTTCAACCTTGTTCGGACGCATCAGCAGGCGTTGGATCGCGTCATCGACACTGATTGCGCCTTCAATCACATCCGCAACTGCATCACAGATCGGCATGTCGACGCCGCGATCGGCAGCAATCCGTTTCAGAACCGGCGCGGTTGCGACGCCTTCGGTTACGGCGTTTCGCGCGCCCATGATGTCTTCAAGGGGCTCACCTTTGCCCAACGCCAGTCCGCAGCTCATGTTGCGGCTCGTCTCGGAAGAGCAGGTCAGGACGAGGTCGCCCAGCCCTGACAGGCCGGAAAGGGTTTCGCGCTCGGCGCCCAGGGCAAGAGCGAGCCGGGTCATTTCCGCGCTGCCGCGGGCAATGAGCGCTGCATGGGCAGAGCGGCCCAGGCCCTTGCCGAGTGCGATACCACACGCAATGGCGAGCACATTCTTCACCGCGCCGCCGATCTCTGCGCCTAACAGGTCATGCGCGAGGTAAGGGCGGAAATTCGGGGTCGCAACAGCGGCGATCAGTTCGGCGCCAAGGGTTTCATTTTTGATGGCAAAGGTCACAGCCGTCGGCAGGCCCTTGGCCACATCGATGGCGAAGCTCGGGCCGGACATGACAGCCGGAACCGCTTCGGGCAGCTCGTCGGCCAGCACCTGCGTCATGAATTCGCCTGTCTTCAGTTCGATGCCTTTGGAGCAGAGGACAACTGGTGTGCCGGGGCGGATATGCTCTTTCAGTGCCTGCAAGGTTGCCCGTGTGTGCTGGGCAGGGGCGACAGAAAAGAGCGCGTCCATCAGGTGCAGGTCTGCGAGGTCCGATGTCGCCTTGAGCGCGGGGTTCAAAGGTACGCCCGGCAGGAAGACCGTATTCTCATGGCGCGTATTGATGGCTTCGGCCACCTCTGCTTCGCGGCACCAGATCAGCACGTCCTGGGCCTCACGGGTCAGCATCTGGGCAATCGCTGTGCCCCATGCGCCGCCGCCAATGACGCCGAATGTCTTGAAATGTTTCGTCATGCGCCGGAGATTGGTCGAAACCGGGGGGCGGGGCAAGCGGCTCGGTCAGATGAAACTGAACGTGCCACGCTCCTTTTCAGTATCCACGCTGACGGCAACCTTGCGGCCGACGGGCGAGGCATCTTCACGTAACGTCGCGAGCGCGGCGGGGGATGCGACGGCAAGTGCCCGGCGCCCATCCTCGAGGCGTACGAACGCGATGCCTTTGTTCGGTCCTTCCTTGCCATGCGTGACCGTGAAGGTTTCCAGCGTGCCCTCGCAATCCTCGCCACAAAGTGTGACTTGTTCGGTTGGTGTTGCATAGGATTCTGCGGGTGCGAAACGGGTCGGCTTCTGTGTCGAGTAGATCCCAACCGCTTCCTTTGTCATCCAGCCACCATTGGCGAGCACAAGGCCATAGCTGCCGGGATCTGCGCGAAGGGTCGACACCATTTCCGCGATACCGTGCAGGGAATAATTGTTTCCCGGTCCGCCAAAAAAGGGCAGGCCACCCGTCAGGGTGAGTGGGCGCGGATCATTCTTCCAGTCGATGCCCAGCGCGGCAGTTGAAGAGAACACGGCGCATGGAAAGCAGGAATAGAGATCCAGATGCTTGATATCGCCTGTTGCTTTCGCGGCCTGATCCAATGCGCGATCTATGGCGGTCTGCATTGCCCATGAGCCGTCGAGTCTCGGGCGCAGCGATATCAGATCGTCGGCCGCTTCGCCTGCACCGTGAAGATAGACACGCTTGTCTTCCGGAACACCCAATGCGTCGGCTTTGGAACTGCTCATCAGGATCGCAGCAGCGCCCTGGTTCACAGCGTCCTGGGCGATGAACCATTTCAGGAACGGATCAGCATATTCGTAGTTCGCTTTGGACGGTGTCGAAAGAAACTCAACCGAGCGTTCCTCCGGGAATTGAGAATACGGGTTCTTTGCAGCAACAACAGAGAAGGGCTGGAAGAGTTCGGCCATGGCCTTGCGGTGCTGGCTGCGTGAATGGCCTTCGCGGGCGGCGATGGCGTTTTCGAACAGGCCATAGAAATAAGCTGGCGCGACGATGCCATGCTTGATTTCTTCGCGCGACAGCATCATCGGACCCATGCCGCGATCTTCGTAATCCGCATCAGCGCCGTCGGCCCAGTTAATTTCCACATTGTTCCGGCGCGCGCCCTTCGAAGCCCGATTGGCCTCGGAACCGGAGATCAGCACGCAGTCAGCATCGCCCGCATGGATGCGCGCGGCCATCTCATTGACAAGGGCCTGTGGGCTCTGACCGCCAACGGTTTCATAGATCAGCGTATCGGGTGCAGCGCCAATATCGCGCGCCAGCGTGCCGGGAAGGTTGGTGTTATGGCCGTGCGGGTGCGGTGCGCCACCGACTGAATCTTCAAAGATGCGAACAACCGCAATCGTGTCGATGGCCTTGGAGAGGTCTGCACCACTGTCAGAGAGGGCTGCCCTGGACGCGTCGACCATGAGCGACAGGGGCGACGGCGCACCGTCTGCTCCGCTTGTTCCATCCCACTGGCTGAGGCTTTGACCCACGCCAACCAGAACCGGCAGATCGCCTTTTGCCATGACACGCTCCCTTATCGTTGTGTGAAACGACACCTAGCGTGCGAAATTCGGCAAGGCGAGCCGGTACGTTGGGGAAGGAGGCGATGATCGGCGCCGTGCCCGGTCAGGTGGGCACGGCGCCTTCAATGCTGGGTCACTCGCCGTTCAGCAGGCCCTTTTCACGCATGAAGCCAAGAATGACTTCGGCGGCTTCTTCCGGAGAATTGTTCACTGTGTCGATGCGCAGTTCGGGCGCCTGAGGTGGCTCGTACGGGCTATCGATGCCGGTGAAGTTCTTGATCTCTCCAGCGCGGGCTTTCTTGTAGAGGCCCTTCACATCCCGGTCCTCCGCGACGCTGAGTGGCGTGTCGACATAGACTTCAATAAATTCGCCATCAGCCATCAGATTGCGCGCCATTTGTCGCTCTGACCGAAACGGCGAGATGAACGAGACCAGCGTGATCAATCCGGCGTCGGACATCAGGCGGGCGACATTGGCGACGCGGCGAATATTCTCGACGCGGTCCGCATCGGTAAAACCGAGATCGCGGTTCAGGCCGTGACGGACATTGTCCCCGTCCAGCGTGAAAGTGTGCTTGCCTTGGGCAAACAACAGTTTCTGCAGGGCGTTGGCGATGGTCGACTTGCCGGATCCTGACAGGCCGGTAAACCAAAGCACGGCTGGCTTCTGGCCTTTCTGTTCCGCAAGCGCAGACCGATCAACATCCATGGCTTGCCAGTGGATGTTTGATGCGCGGCGGAGTGCGAAGTCGACAAGGCCGAGACCAACCGTGTCATTCGTCATCCGGTCGATCAGAATGAAGCCGCCCATCTCTCGATTGACATCATACGGATCATACGGAATGGCTTGGTCTAGAGATAGGGTTGTAACGCCAATCTGGTTAAGCTCCAGCGTCTTCGCGGGAACATCGTTCAGTGTATTGACATCAATGCCATACTTCGGCGCGTTGACCGTGGCCGTGACAGTCTTCGCTCCCATCTTCAGCAGGTAGCGGCGACCGGGCAGGAGTGGCGTTTCGCTCATCCAAAGCAGGCGAGCCTGAAATTGGTCAGACACTTCGGAAGGGTCTTCGGCTGAAACGAGAACGTCGCCGCGCGAACAGTCGATTTCATCGTCCAGCGTGATTGTAACGGATTGTCCGGCGATTGCCTGCTCAAGGTCACCCGTCGCCGTGACAATTCTCTGGACGGTGGACTGCTTCCCGGACGGCATGGATTTGACGCGGTCACCAGGTTGGATCGAGCCCGCAGCAATCTGTCCGGAGAAACCTCGGAAGTCGAGGTTGGGTCGATTGACCCATTGGACAGGCATACGGAAAGGCGTGTTCAGGCGGCGATCACCAACCGGCACGGTCTCCAGATAATCCATCAGGCTGGGGCCATCATACCAGTCTGTTTCATTCGATTTGCTTGTAATATTCACGCCCTCGAGGGCAGACATCGGGATTGGCTGGATTTCCAAATCCGTCGCCAACTCGTCTGCGAAGGCGTAGAAATCGTCTACGATGTCGTCATAGGCCTGTTGGCTGTAATTGATCAGGTCCATCTTGTTGATGGCCAGCACGACTTTGCGAATGCCCAGCAGGGATGTGATGAAGCTGTGGCGCCGTGTTTGCGTCAAGATGCCCTTGCGCGCATCCACCATCAGGATGGCGACATCTGCGGTGGATGCGCCGGTCGCCATATTGCGCGTATACTGCTCATGTCCTGGCGTATCGGCGACGATGAACTTGCGCTTGTCGGTGGCGAAAAAGCGATAGGCCACGTCGATCGTGATGCCTTGCTCCCGTTCAGCGGTCAGTCCGTCAACGAGCAGGGCAAAGTCGATATTCTCACCCTGAGTTCCCACTTTCTTGGAGTCGCTTTCGAGAGAGGCCAACTGGTCCTCGAAGATCATCTTTGCGTCATAGAGCAGGCGACCGATCAGGGTCGACTTTCCGTCGTCCACGGATCCACAGGTGATGAAGCGAAGCAGGGATTTATGCTCATGCTTCTCCAGATAGGCGGCGATATCTGATTCAATCAGGTCGTCATTGAGGCGCATCAGAAATAGCCTTCCTGTTTTTTCTTTTCCATGGATCCGGACTGGTCGGCGTCAATGACGCGGCCCTGGCGTTCGGATGTGGTGGTCAGGAGCATTTCCTGGATGATGTCTTCGAGCGTGGCGGCTGTGCTTTCGACCGCGCCGGTCAGCGGGTAGCAGCCAAGTGTACGGAAGCGGACGGACTTGGTGACCGCCGTGCTGCGCAATTCTTCCGGCATTCGGTCATCATCAACCATGATGTCCACACCATTCCAGTTCACGACGGGGCGCGGGGCAGCAAAGTAGAGCGGGACAATCTCGATGTTTTCGCGGCGGATATACTGCCAGATGTCCAGTTCGGTCCAGTTGGACAGCGGGAAGACTCGAACGCTTTCGCCCTGATTGATACGTGTATTGTAAACGTTCCACGGCTCTGGCCGCTGGCGCTTCGGGTCCCACCGGTGCTCGGCTGAGCGGAAGGAGAAAATGCGTTCCTTGGCGCGGGATTTTTCTTCGTCGCGTCGGGCGCCGCCAAAGGCTGCATCGAACTTGTACTTGTCGAGCGCCTGCTTGAGGGCGAGCGTTTTCATCACATCTGTGTGCACGGCTGATCCGTGACTGAACGGCCCGACGCCGTCGCGGACGCCATCTTCGTTCACATGCACCAGAAGATCGAAGCCCAGCTCCTTGGCTTTCCGGTCGCGAAACTCGATCATTTCCCGGAATTTCCAGGTTGTATCGACGTGCATCAATGGGAAGGGAGGGCGCGATGGATAGAACGCCTTCATCGCAAGGTGAAGCATCACCGCCGAATCCTTGCCAACGGAATAGAGCATGACCGGATTTTCGCACTCGGCGGCCACTTCGCGGATGATGTGCAGGCTTTCAGCCTCCAGCCTGTCGAGGTGGGTGAGGTTTTTCAAAACGCGTACAGTCCTTCAAGCATCATCAGTATATGTAAGTTCTTGATATCCCAGATATAGCGGGCTTGCTTGGGCGATAGACCCGAATGTGTGTGACATCCATAATTTGATCGTTCAGCAGAGCTAAAGCATGCAATATGCCCACCATGAGACGGTTTTGCCTGTCTGTTGTCGCATTCCTACACAAAGTGTCATTATCCTGGCGGATTCAGGCGGTCTAAATACGCTTTACCCGAATGGAGGTAGAGTATGTGCGGAATTGTTGCGATCACAGGTACGGAAACCGTTGCCGGGCGTCTCGTCGACGGCCTGAAGCGTTTGGAGTATCGTGGCTATGACAGCGCCGGCATAGCTGTGCTGGCGGGAGATGCAATTGAGCGCCGCCGCGCCAGGGGCAAGATCGTCAATCTGGAAGCCCTCATGGCCGACGCGCCGGTTGATGGCCCGACTGGCATCGCCCATACGCGCTGGGCCACGCATGGCAAGCCGAACGAGACCAATGCTCATCCCCATGTGTCAGGCAAGGTCGCGATTGTGCACAATGGCATCATCGAGAATTTCCGCGAGTTGCGTAAAGACTTGCAGGCGCGGGGCCGAACATTCGAGTCTGAGACAGACAGCGAAGTCATCGCACAGCTGATCGACCAGAACATGGCCGAAGGCATGGACGCGGTTGATGCATTCGAAGCCGCGCTGAAAAACCTGTCGGGCGCTTTCGCCATCGCTGCCATCTTTTCCGGCAAGACGGACTTGCTGATGGGCGCGCGCAAGGGCAGCCCGCTGGTCCTCGGATACGGGCAAGGCGAAATGTTTCTTGGCTCAGACGCTATCGCGCTGGCTCCCCTCACGCGCGATGTCACTTATCTGGAAGAGGGCGATTGGGTCGTACTGACGCCCACCAGCCATGATGTGCGCAATGCAAATGGTGACCGCGTAAACCGTCCCCGCGTGAAATCCGCTGTGAACGAAGGCCTGATTGAGCGCGGCGAGTATGATCATTTCATGCTGAAGGAAATTCACGAACAACCGGAATCTCTCGCGCGCTCGATCCTGCCCTATATCGACCAGGCAACGCAGACGCTCAATCTGGGCGACGTGGCCGATACGATGTTCGCCAAGGCTGATCGGGCTGTGGCGATTGCCTGTGGCACAGCGTATTATGCCGCCCACACAGCGAAATACTGGTTTGAACAGAAAGCCAAACTGGCGTTCGAGACCGATATCGCATCTGAATTCCGCTATCGTGAACCTGTGCTGCCTCAGACCGGTCCAGCAATGTTTGTCAGCCAATCCGGAGAGACAGCCGACACGCTGGCAGCCCTGCGCTATTGCCGTCAAAATGGCACCCCGGCCGTGGCTGTGGTCAACGTACCCGAAAGCTCGATCGCCCGAGAGGCGGCGGCGATCGTGCCGACCTATGCCGGGCCAGAGATTGGCGTAGCCTCCACGAAGGCTTTCACCGCGCAATTGTCTGTTCTGGCTGTGCTCGCCCTTAATGCAGCCAAGGCTCGGGGGCATCTTTTGCCTGGTGATGAGGTAATGGCGGTCAAAAGTCTGATGGCGTTGCCACGCAAGGTGACCGAGGCACTTGAGGCACAAGATGATATCCGCGAGATCGCAAAGACGTTGGCCCCTTGCCAGGATGTCTTGTTTCTTGGGCGGGGGCGGTACTTTCCACTGGCGTTGGAAGGCGCACTCAAGCTGAAGGAAGTGTCCTATATTCACGCCGAAGGCTATGCCGCCGGCGAGTTGAAGCATGGCCCCATCGCGCTGATCGAAAAAGATCTTCCGGTCGTTGTGATCGCGCCAAAAGACGAGCTGTTCGAGAAGACCATTTCAAATGTCGAGGAAATCCGCGCACGTGGCGCGCGTGTCATCCTCACTTCGGATGCAGCCGGCATCAAAGCTGCCGGTAACCGGGCTGACCATGTGATTTGCTTGCCGGATGGTGATGATATCAGCCTGCCAGTGCTGGCCGCAGTGCCGTTGCAATTGCTGGCCTATCATGTGGCTGTTGCCAAAGGGACTGATGTCGACCAGCCGCGCAACCTCGCCAAGTCAGTCACCGTTGAGTGATGAGACGCGCCTGATCGTATCAAATGCGGATCGTGACCACCTGACCTTGCTGGACAGCGTCTTCCTGGCCTGCCTTACTCATGCAGAATGTGGGAGATTCGTGCGTGCCGACCTATGATTTGGAAGAAATTGAAGCCCGGATCGAGACGGTCCTGGCGGAGAAGGGACCCCGGCTCGGCAAGGAGCTGGCTGACGATCTTTATGGCGTTCCACATCTGGCCTTGTGGCAAGCCTGCTATCAGAGCCGCAAGCTGCACGTGTCCCATTTCGCCAGCTACTATTTGCGATTTGATATCACGCGCGACGATCAGGTGCGGCTGAGCCCTTCGATCCTGCGAGATTTCCTGTCCTTCACCTTGTTCGGCTTGCCGGGCCAACGCGACAAGATGATCGAGCGGCAGGGCATCCTGTCGAACATGCATCGGGAGATCAGCCGCGAAAAGCTGTCGGTGGCCCAAGCCGTGATGAAGCAGGTATTCGTCACTCTGGGACGCGACATTCGCAGCCAACTCTGCGCATTTATCGCGGGCGATCTCGCCTACTATCTCGCGCACAATGAGCCACGGGAACACGTCGCGAGCGGGGAGATGGTGAAGGGCTCGGATATCGATATCATCATCATTCTCAGTGAATCCCTGCCGGAAGATGTGCAGGCCCGGATCGACACGGAGATGACCGCGCTGAAGAATTTCTACTTGCGTCATCCAGAGCACCGGCACGAGATTGATTTCATCTGCAAGCGCAAATCGGTGATGGAGCGGCAATTCCAGTATTCTGACATCCATGACAAAATCGCCAGCAAGATTGCCTATGAGTCCATGTTTCTCGGCGGATCTCTGACGCTGTATATGGAAGTGCGCGATGCGATGGTTCGGACCGGTGTTGACCGCATGATTGAGGGCGATTTCGATCACGCGCTCAAGGATCGCAAAAACGCCATGCACAAATTGCTGGAAGCGCACAATGACACAATTGATGAGGAGACGCGCTCGCTGTTCTACTTCTCGCAAGAACGTGTCGAATTTTCCTGACAAGCTGAGTGAAGTGTTTGCCCCTTGGTTATCTTTGGGGTGGAATATTGCTTGGAAGGCACCGGCCGCAGGACGAGTTGGATGCCGCTATGGGAGGAATCTTCATGATCCGGTATCGCAACATAAAATCGGTGAAGCCCATTCCGCGGTCCATGCTGGCGGCTGCCATGCTGGGTGCGTCGGCCATTGTGCTGGGGGCCTGCGCAGGCGGCGGAGGAGGCGGCGGCAGTTCCGCTGTCACGCCGATGCCCCCTCCGCCGCCGCCTCCACCGCCGCCGCCCTCGAATCCGTTTCCTGACACAATCGCAGAGCGGGAACAGTTCGAAACGCGCGAGTACAATGCCACAGTAGGCCTGCCCATTATCGGTGCGTCAGCAGCCTATGCACTTGGAGCGACAGGCCAGGGTCAGACTGTGGCGGTCATCGATACGGGGACTGATTCTGATCATCCCGATCTCCAAGGGGCTGTTGTGCAGATGTTCGATGTCTGTGCGGACACTGCCTGTGCTGGCTTCAACGCTGCTGGAGACCGGGTCACCATCACTCGTCAGGATGGCGATACCGACACCGAAGGCCACGGCACACTGGTTACGGGCGTCATCGCTGCGCGTCGGCAGGACGATTTCAGCAGCGTGTTGGACGATAACACGCCGAACGGCATTCAAGGCGCCGCGTATGAGGCTTCCATAATCGATATCCGGGCTGACTCGCCCGGCAG
Organism: Hyphomonas sp. KY3; assembly: GCF_017309975.1. Classification (NCBI taxonomy): domain Bacteria; kingdom Pseudomonadati; phylum Pseudomonadota; class Alphaproteobacteria; order Hyphomonadales; family Hyphomonadaceae; genus Hyphomonas; species Hyphomonas sp. KY3. The sequence goes on along the minus strand of NZ_CP022271.1, from coordinate 2,837,801 downwards.
CTGTGCGCGCACCGGGGAAGATGAAGGTTGCGTCTACAACGACGATACGCTGGTCCGTGCGATTGAATACGCCGTGGCTCAGGGGGCTTCGATCATCAACATGTCTCTCGGTGGCGAGATCGACAATGATCCGCGACTGGAGAACGCCGTCCGCGCTGCGGCCGCGGCGGGTGTGCTGGTCGTCATCTCGGCCGGCAATGAAGCTGAACCGGCAGGGACAGATGAAGATGGCAATGACACCGAGGCGGTCGGGGAACGCCCAACCGAGCCTGCCTATATCGCAGGCGAAACATCTTCACTCGGGCGGGTTGTCGCCGTGGGCGCGGTCGACCCGAATGGCATTCTGTCGGACTTCTCGAACAGGGCAGGCAGTGCGGCGCAGAACTTCTACCTGCTCGCACCCGGTGAGGACGTAATCTCGACTGGCCCGGACGATGATGTCGCATTCCCCGGCGACCCGACGAATGATGCCGACAGTGATGGAGACTATTATCGCATTTCGGGGACATCATTTGCAGCACCTTATGTTGCGGGCGCATTGGCGCTCTTGCTGGACGCGTTCCCGAACTTGCAGTCCCAACCTGAAGTCGCTCTCCAGATCCTGCTGGATACCGCGACAGACTATGTAGACACATCGCCCGACCTGATCACGGGCGAGGTCGCGGGTGCTGGTACTGACAGCGTTTCCGGTGTGGGCCTCCTGAACCTCGAAGAAGCATTCCGACCACAAGGCCAGCAAAATCTGGACTTCGGTATCGAGAAAGTCAGCTTTACCGACGCGCTTGCGCCCAGCGGTGGCGCGTTTGGGGATTGGGCCACCAATTCCGGCGCGTTCAACAGCCTCGTCTTTCAGGACCAGTACCAACGCGGTTTCCGCCTGAATGCCGATGCCATTGCTGCGACCCTGCCGTCAGATGCGCTCGGCTCACGCCTGGTGAATTTTGAAACCCGCGCTGATTGGGCGGCGGGCGAATCCTATGCCGTTAATGCTGGAAACATGTCGTTCAGCTGGTCCCAGGCGCGGTTGCAGGATGATCCGACCGCCCCTTATCAGGAAGACCCGCAATCAACATTCCAGATGCGCTACAGTTTCGGCGAGAGCCAGGTGGAATTGGGACGAGGTGGATCATTGACGCATCTGGCGCCAGATATTTCCCTGCTCAACGAACCCGGTGTCGGGAACGCTTTTTCGACCGGCGGCGCATGGGCGAAATTCAGTCATGCCGTGACGGATGACCTGGTCATGGACATATTCTCTGCCGAGCAGGGCGGTCGCAGTCAGTCCGGCTTCATGTTCGGCCGCGATGCCCAGGATTGGTCAGTTCGTGCGGGCGCATCCTTCATTTCGGATGAAGATACGGCGCTGGGTGGAACACTGCAGGAGCGCTTCGGCGCGCAAGACCAGACCGAGATGACGGCATATTCGCTGGAGGGAGCATGGTTCGCCGGTTCCGACTGGGTCCTGTCTTCAGGAATGGAAATGGCGAGCGTCGACCTGCCAGGTGTTGATGTGGAAGGCATCTGGACGAGCCGCTGGTCGGTGGGCGCAGACCGATCACTGGGTGAGGGGCGGTTGCACTTCATCATGGCGCAGCCGCGGCGAGCCGAGACAGGTTTCTTGAACCTCGATGCGCCGATTGGTGTGGATATGAACAGTCAATTGATCCGGGATCTGGTGCAGGCTGAATTGACCCCCAGCGGTCGGCAAATCGATTTTGAAACGCGCTACACATTCGGACTGACCGACACATGGTCTGGCGAGGCCGCAGCTGTGGTCTCCACGTCGCCCAACCATATCAGCGGTGCCGAAGACCAGGAGGCGCTGTGGATGCGGCTGTCGACCCCATGGTAGGCCGCAGGTCATTGCTGGCAGTCGCGAGTGGGTTCATCCTGACCGGATGCGCCTGGTTGCCGTTTGGCGAAACCGCGTGCCCGGAAATCACGGACACGTCGGCATGGATCAATCGCATGCCGGGCCCGGGTCAGTCCGGGGGCAAATTGCACGTTGTTGTCCGTGTTGCGGATGAGCAGTCCTGGCGGCTTGGCTCTGTTCCGACTGAGGGTGAGGGCTTGCTGATCCTCAACCTCACGGAAGGTGGGCCGTCCGTTCCCGGAACGGCAGCTTACCAGCAGTCGCGGAAGCCATTGCCCCAGCGAGTCAAAATAGAATGCCACGGCAAGACCGTGGCATTCATTGACAAAATCACTGTCGCGTATTGAGGCGGCGCTAGTTCGCGAGGCGCTTCAATTCATCTACAAGGTCTGTCTTTTCCCAGCTGAACCCACCATTCTCGGTCGGGGTCCGGCCGAAATGCCCGTAGGCTGCGGACGGGCCGTAGATCGCCTGATTCAGCTTGAGGTGCGTGCGAATGCCTTTGGGCGACAGGTCGAACAATTCGCGCAGCGCCGCGGCGATACGGTCCTCGTCTGCATTGCCCGTATCATGCGTGTCCACATAGATTGAGAGCGGCTGCGCCACACCGATCGCATAGCTGACCTGAATGGTGCAGCGATCAGCGAGGCCAGCGGCCACAATGTTCTTGGCAAGGTAGCGCGTGGCGTACGCGGCCGACCGGTCCACTTTGGACGGGTCCTTGCCGGAGAATGCACCGCCGCCATGGGGCGCAGCGCCACCATACGTGTCAACAATGATTTTGCGGCCGGTCAGGCCGGCGTCGCCATCAGGTCCGCCAATGACAAAGCGTCCGGTGGGGTTCACGAAAAACTTGTCTTCGTCCGGAAACCAACCATCGGGAAGGATGTCTTTGATCACAGGGCGGACGATTTCACGCAATTGTTCCAGCGTGGCGCTATCCTTGTGTTGATGGGATACGACAAGCGCGTTTACACCGACAGGCTTTGACCCTTCATACTGCAGTGTAACCTGGCTTTTTGCATCAGGCTCGAGCTCGGGGTGTGTGCCATCATGGCGAAGTTGGGCGAGGCGCTGAAGGATCTGGTGCGAATAGACCAGTGTGGCTGGCATCAGTTCCGGGGTCTCGTTCGTGGCATAGCCAAACATGATGCCCTGGTCGCCTGCACCTTCCTCAGCGTAGAGGCCTTGTCCAGCTTCGACACCTTGCGCGATCTCAACCGACTGGCCGTGGACGTGATTGGCGATTTCCATGTTTTCCCAATGGAAGCCGTCCTGCTCATAGCCGATCCGTTTGACCACATCGCGGGCCGCATGGTTCATTTCGTCGTGCGTGATGACGGCGCCATTATTGGTGCGCACTTCACCGGCAAGGACAACACGATTGGTGGTCGTAAGGGTCTCGACGGCGACTTTCGCTGTTGGATCGCGCGACAGGAACAGGTCGACAATTGCGTCTGAAATCTGGTCAGCCACCTTGTCCGGATGGCCTTCGGAAACGCTCTCACTGGTAAATTCGTGGCTGGCAAGTTTCATGTCTGGCTCTCTATCAGTGTTCTTTTACCGGGCAAAAACGACCGTCTTTCCGGAATTTATGAAGATGCGGTGCTCTGCATGAGCCTTGACCGCGCGAAGCAGGGCGTTGCCCTCCAGATGCCGTCCGCTCTCGATCATGTCAGCCGGGCTGAACGTATGGTCGATGGCTTCGGTGAGCTGGGTAATGATTGGCCCTTCATCCAGATCGGCCGTCACATAGTGCGCCGTCGCGCCGATCATTTTCACGCCGCGGGCATGGGCCTGATGATAGGGGCGTGCGCCCTTGAATCCCGGCAGGAAGGAGTGATGGATATTGATGCACCGCTTTTCGAGACGACGGCAGGCTTCATCACTCAGTACCTGCATATACCTGGCGAGTACGACGAGATCAGCTTGCGTGTCTTCAACGATGCTGAACAGTCGAGCCTCAGCGTCCGGTTTTGTTTCCTTTGTCACCGGAATATGGAACCAGGGTAAGCCCCAATGGGAAAAATCATCCTTGAGCGTCTCATTATTGGAGACGATGCCGACGACATCAATTGGCAACTCACCCCGCCGCGCCGCGTAGAGGAGCGTGTTTGCGCAATGCTCTGATTTCGACACCATCAACAGTGTCCGCACGGCCTCACCTTCGGGATGGACTGACCAGTCCGCACCCAACTCGTGAGCCATTTCCGCCAAATCATCTTCAAGTCCAGCCGGCAGGGCGTCGGTCGTCCCGTGGAAGACCAGTCGTGCAAAGAAGCGGCTGGTTTCCGTATCCCCAAATGTACGCGACGCGGCGATGAAGCAATCATGACGCTCCATCAGTTTTGCCAGCCCTGCGACCAGTCCAACGCGGTCGGGGCAGGCAAATTTGAGGATATAGGGACGTGCCACGGAAGAAGGTTTCCCCTAGTAGCGGTAGTGTTCAGGCTTGAACGGACCGGTCGTCTGAACGCCAATATAGTCAGCCTGTTCGCCGGAAAGCTCTGTCAGCTGAACGCCAAGCTTTTCGAGATGAAGCAGGGCGACTTTCTCGTCGAGGTGCTTGGGCAGCGTGTAGACCTTGTTCTCATACTGCTCGCCGCGCACATGCAGTTCGATCTGCGCCAGCGTCTGGTTGGTGAAGGATGCCGACATCACGAAGGAAGGGTGACCCGTGGCATTGCCGAGGTTCACGAGGCGGCCTTCAGACAGCAGGATGATCCGCTTGCCATCCGGGAAGGTGATCATGTCGACTTGCGGCTTGATGTTCGTCCATTCGAAATTGCGCAGGCCTTCGACCTGAATTTCATTGTCGAAGTGACCAATGTTGCAGACGATGGCCATGTCTTTCATCGCACGCATATGGTCGACGGTCAGGATATCCTTGTTGCCAGTCGCGGTGACAAAGATGTCGAATTTCGGTGCGGCTTCATCGACCGTCAGGACTTCATAGCCGTCCATCGCGGCCTGAAGGGCGCAGATCGGGTCAACTTCGGAAACGGCAACGCGCGCGCCGGAACCGGACAGTGACGCAGCCGAGCCTTTGCCAACATCGCCATAACCGGCGACGAAGGCTTTCTTGCCAGCCATCATCACATCCGTGCCGCGACGGATCGCGTCGACCAGAGATTCCTTACAGCCATACTTGTTGTCGAACTTCGACTTGGTGACGGAGTCGTTCACATTGATGGCGGGGAAGGGCAGCTCACCCTTCTTCTCAAGCTGGTAGAGACGGTTCACGCCGGTCGTCGTTTCTTCCGACACGCCGCGGATCGCTGCCTTGGTCTTGGCAAACCAGCCAGGGGACGCAGCAAGGCGCTTCTTGATCTGTGCGAAGAGGAACTTTTCCTCCTCCGATCCTGGCTTTTCGAGGAAGGCCGGATCGGATTCGGCGCGCTCACCGAGGATCAGGTACATGGTGGCATCGCCACCATCATCGAGGATCAGGTTCGCCCCGGTGCCGTCATGCCAGTGGAACATGCGGTCAGTGAATTCCCAGTACTCTTCCAGCGTTTCACCCTTATAGGCGAAGACCGGTGTGCCATTGGCTGCGATGGCGGCGGCGGCATGATCCTGCGTTGAGTAGATGTTGCAGGAAACCCACTGAACGTCGGCGCCGAGGGCTTCGAGCGTCTGGATCAGCACAGCCGTCTGGATCGTCATGTGCAGGGAGCCAGCGATCTTCGCGCCCTTGAGCGGCTGCGACGGGCCGAACTCTTCGCGCGCGGCCATCAGACCCGGCATTTCTGTCTCGGCGATGGCAATTTCCTTGCGACCATACTCGGCGAGGGAAATATCGGCGACGCGGTAGTTTTCAGCCATATCAATGATCCTTTATATGTTTGTATCGCGGCTAACATGGCGCACATCAAAAGGCAACGCGCGAAGTGCGCGTTACCCGTACTGAGTTCTGATTTCGCGGACGGCTTATTCGTTGAAAGCCCTGATCGCGTCGACGATGCGTGTCTGGTCCGCCTCTTCCAGATAGGGGTGCATCGGCAGCGCAATCACGTGTTTGCTCGCTGCTTCCGTGACGGGCAGCGTGCCGTCCGCGGGTTTGAAGCGGGCGCAGAAATCCTGCTCGTGGATCGGCACCGGATAGTAGACGGCGGTGGGGATCCCCTGCGCCGAGAGATGCGCCTGAAGGCCGTCGCGGTTTTCATGCTCTATGACGTATTGCGCCCAGACACTCTTGCCGCCCTCAATGACGCTCGGCACGCGTCTGACATGGCCGGTCAGGCCCGCGGCATAGCGATCCGCCACAATCTGGCGTTTCTCGATCTCCTCAGCGAAGATTTTCAGTTTCTCCAGCAGGACTGCGGCCTGGATCGTGTCGAGGCGGGAGTTCATGCCGACGCGCAGGGAGAGGTATTTCGGGTCATGATGGAAATTGCGCTCGGCCGCATCGGTCGGGGTGACCTTGCCATAGACGCGCAGGGATTCGATCCGCTCGGCGAGTTTGGCGTCATTCGTGATGATCGCGCCGCCATCGCCGTAACAGCCCAGCGGCTTGGCAGGGAAGAAGCTGGTCGTGGCAATATCGGCCCAGTCGGACGGGTGCTTGCCGTTCAGCGTACAGCCATAGCCCTGCGCCGTGTCAGCGATCAGATTCAGGCCGAACTCGTCGCAGATTGCCTTGATTTCGGGGTAGTTGGCGGGCTGTCCGAACAGGTCGACGGCGATCACGACTTTCGGCGTCAGCTTGCCCTCGGCTTTCACGGCCTCAATCTGCTTGCGCAGATGTGCCGGGTCCATGTTGTAGGTCTCTGGCAGAATGTCGACGAAGACCGGCGCAGCACCAAGCCAAGGCACGACTTGAGCAGTCGCGACGAAGGTGAAGGATGGGCAGAAAACGGCGTCGCCGGGCTTCAGTTCCCACGCCATCAGCGCGAGCGCGAGGGCGTCTGTGCCATTGGCGCAGCTGACGGATTGCGCAGCGCCACACCAGGCCGCAAGCTGGTTTTCCAACTCGGAGACTTCGGGGCCAAGGACGTATCGCCCGCTTTCCACCACGCCCTGAATGGCCGTATTGATTTCGGCTTCGATGCGCTTGCGCTGTGCTTGAAGGTCAATGAAGGGGATGGACACGAGGAACCTGCCTGTTCTGCGATCTGATGCTGGCCGAATACGATCAACCCATAATGGGTGCAAGTCACGAGCGGTTACAGACTAATTCTGCGAATGTTTTCACACTCATGCCTGCGGGGAGTCGCAGCATGAGGGATTGTGAACGAATGCGACTGAATAATGTGCCGATTGGTTGCTGTGACAGCGGACTTGGTGTAGCCCGGAAGGCGGGCCGGGGCGACCATGACAGGGGCGTAATGTCTGGAATTGAACGACTGGCAAAAGCCGACAGGGCGCCGCTTTTTTATCTCGATTGCGGGCATGTCGGGAAGTTTGCTCTGATACGGAGTCGCAACCCAATCCCTTTTTGCGAAATTACAGGATTTGCTAAATGAAACGATATGTCGTGACGGGTGGCGCCGGATTCATCGGATCTGCGCTTTGCCACCTGCTATTGTCGGAAAGCGACGCCGAAGTCGTGGCTGTGGACCGCATGACTTATGCGGCTAATCAGGTCACGCTTGACGAATTGAGCTCTCAGGCCGGTTTCCGTCACATAGACGCTGATGTTCGAGATGTTGCGCGCATGACGGAGATCGTTCAGTCGGTCAAACCAGACGTCGTTTTTCATCTGGCCGCTGAGACGCATGTTGATCGTTCGATTGATGGGCCTGCGGAATTCGTCACGACCAATGTTGTGGGCACATATGCGATGCTCGAAGCGGCTCGGACATATTGGTCTGACCTACCTGACGAGGCAAAGCAACACTTTCGCTTCGTACATATTTCGACTGACGAGGTATTCGGCTCTCTGGGCGCGGAAGGCCATTTCAGCGAGACGACGCCATATGATCCGTCATCGCCTTATTCTGCCAGCAAGGCCGGGTCGGACCATCTGGCAAGGGCGTGGCAGCGCACTTATGGGCTGCCGGTTGTGGTCTCCAATTGTTCAAACAATTACGGACCGCGCCAGTTCCCCGAGAAACTCATACCCTTGATGGTTCTGAACGCTCTGGAAGGCAAAGCCCTTCCGGTGTACGGCACGGGAACCAATGTGCGCGACTGGCTGCATGTTGAAGATCACGCCCGCGCCCTTAAGATGATGGCTGAACATGGCGTGCCTGGTGAGGTCTACTGTGTTGGCGGCGGTAGCGAGCGGACAAATCTGCAGATCGTGCACGAGGTCTGCCGAATCCTGGACGCCCGGCGTCCGGAAAATGCTCCTCATGCAGATCTGATCGAGTTTGTAACCGATCGTCCGGGGCATGATTTCCGGTATGCGATTGATGCGTCCAAGATCGATACGAAATTGGGCTGGACCCCAAGGCAGGATTTCGAAGCTGGTCTTGAAGAGACAATTGACTGGTATTTGACGCATGAGGCCTGGTGGCGGCCCCTGCGAGACAAGCACTATAGTGGCGAGAGGCTGGGTGTTAAGGCATGACACGCATCCTTGTCGTTGGAAAGTCGGGGCAAGTCGCGCAAGCGCTGGTCTCGGTAGGGGGTGATCGGATCATTTGTCCGGGGCGGCCGATCGTGGATTTGCTGGACGCAGACTCGCAGCTCAGCGCGCTCGACCGTTATGAGCCCATGGCGGTGATCAATACGGGAGCATTTACAGCAGTCGATGGCGCCGAGGCAGATGCTGACGGCGCCTATGCTCTGAATGCTGAAGGGCCGGGCTATTTGGCGGTTGCGTGCGCTCGGCGTGGCGTGCCGCTCATCCACATGTCGACAGACTGCGTGTTTGATGGCGCGAAGGATAGTCCTTACACGCCAAATGACACACCGAATCCGTTGGGCGTGTATGGCAAGACCAAGCTTCAGGGGGAGGTGGCTGTTCGCGAAGGGACTGAACGATCCCTGGTTGTGCGGGTGTCGTGGATATTTTCGCGATTTGGTGGAAATTTCGTGCGGACCATGTTGAGGGTGGCGCAGACCCGCGACGCAGTGAGTGTTGTGAGTGATCAAGTTGGTTGTCCAACGCATGCGCCCGATCTCGCACGGGCTCTGATCACAATCGCTGAACACGCGGCCAAGCCTGGCTTTGATAGCTGGGGTGTTTACCACGTTGCAGGGGCGGGAGAGACCGATCGCGCATCCATGACGCGGCGGATCTACGAGGTCAGCAAGGAGCTGGGCGGTCCGGTCGCCGATGTGAACGGTATTTTGACGGCGGACTATCCCACGCCGGCGCAAAGGCCCCTGAATGCGCGGCTTGATATGGCCGAGACCCGCCGTGTTTTCGGAATTGAAATGCCAGACTGGAATATTGGCCTTTCCGAGACGGTTTCCGCGATTATTGCCGAACCTGCACAATAAGGCTTTCGACCCGTGCGAAGACACTTTTCAGCTGCACATTCGGCTTCGAATTTTTATCTTCTTCGCCCAGTCCCGATGAAAATCGGCATGTCTATACGCAAGACGCGCGTCCGGGCGATGGCAGTGCAGCTTAAATTCAGTTAGCGGTTGACCAGCCTCGCCGAGATGGTCCAAACCAAGCGGACAATTGCTATGTGGAGTGTTGGCGGATGAAGGGCATCGTTCTGGCAGGCGGGACGGGGTCTCGATTGTTCCCGTTGACGAAGGCTGTCTCAAAACAACTGATGCCGGTTTACGACAAGCCGATGATCTACTACCCGCTGAGCGTACTCATGCTTGCCGGTATTCGAGACGTTCTCATCATCACGACGCCCGAGGATCAGTCCCAGTTCAAGCGACTGCTGGGAGATGGGTCGATGTTCGGAATCAACATCGAGTTTGCCGTCCAGGAGCAACCAAACGGTCTGGCCGAAGCGTTTATTATCGGCGAGGACTTTGTGAAGGGCGGCCCGTCAGCCCTGGTCCTTGGGGACAACATATTCTACGGCGCCAATCTCGGCTTGATGTGTGCGCAGGCGGCTGCACAGGCCGACGGAGCGACAATCTTTGCCTACAAGGTTGCGGACCCGCAGCGCTATGGTGTTGTTTCCTTTGATAAAGACTTCAAGGCGTTGACGCTGGAAGAAAAGCCGAGCGCGCCCAAGTCGAACTGGGCGATTACCGGCCTCTATTTCTATGACGAACAGGTCGTCGATATCGCACGCGATTTGAAACCGTCCGAACGAGGTGAACTCGAAATCACCGACGTCAACCGCGCCTATTTGGAAATGGACAAGCTGAAAGTGAAACAGCTGGGCAGGGGATATGCCTGGTTGGACACTGGGACACATGACAGTCTGCATGAAGCATCCAGCTTTGTGCGTACGATCGAGCACCGGCAGGGCGTCAAGATCGCCTGTCCGGAGGAGATTGCTTTCGAAAAGGGCTATCTCGGGCGCGAAGAATTGCTTCATGCCGCAGACCAGCTCGGCAAGACAGAATACGCCGTTTACCTGCGTACACTTGCAAACCAGAATTGAGGACAGTGATTGATGAATGTGCGTGACCTTGGCCTTGATGGCGTCAAGGAAATCGTCCCGGCGCGTTATGGCGATGCCCGTGGCTATTTCAGCGAGACCTACAATCACAAGCGTTTTGTTGACGCTGGAATTGAATTGGATTGGATTCAGGACAATCACTCCTTCTCTGCAGAGAAGCACGTGTTGCGAGGCCTCCACTTCCAGACCCCTCCCTTTGCCCAAGACAAGCTTGTGCGCGTCGTTACCGGTGCGGTATTCGATGTGGCCGTGGATATCCGCAAGGGATCACCGAACTTTGGCCGGTGGACGGGGGTCACATTGACCGCGGAAGCGGGAAATCAAATCCTGGTACCGAAAGGCTTCGCGCACGGCTTCTTGACGCTGACGCCAGATGTACATGTCATCTACAAGGTCACGGCGCCCTATGCCCCGGACAATGATCGCTCTATTCGGTATGATGATGCGGAAATTGGAATTGAATGGCCTCTGGACGGCGCCGTGCCGCAACTCTCCCAGAAAGATGAACAGGCCGGCAGTCTGCAGGACACTGATACGGGATTTGTGTATCAGGGCTGATCAATCGATACCGTGATACTCCTTGTACCACGCGACAAATCTTTCGACGCCATCCTTGACGGATGTTGAGGGCCGGTACCCGACGGCTTCCGTCAGCTTGGTCACATCGGCATAGGTGTTTTTCACATCACCCGGCTGCATCGGCATCAAGTTGCGTGTGGCCTTGCGCCCCAGGGAATTTTCCAGAGCCTCCACATAATCGAGCAGTTTTACGGGCTGGTTGTTGCCGATATTGTAAATCCGGTACGGAGCATTTGACGTTGCCGGGTCGGGCGCGCTCGCGTCCCAGTCCGGATCAGGCTCCGCGACCTTTTCTGCAATTCGAAGGACGCCCTCAACGATGTCATCGACATAGGTGAAATCGCGAGACATCTCTCCATTGTTGAAGATGTTGATTGGCTCACCGCGGACGATCGCGTCCGTAAACAGGTACAGCGCCATATCGGGCCGCCCCCATGGTCCGTAGACGGTAAAAAATCGTAATCCTGTGGTGGGTAGGCGATACAGGTGGCTGTAGGCATGTGCCATCAACTCATTTGCCTTCTTGGTGGCGGAATAGAGTTGTAGCGGATGGTTCGCCCCGTGAGATTCACTGTAGGGAGATGTCGTATTCGCGCCATAGGCGCTTGATGTCGATGCATAGACCAGATGGGGCGTTTTGGCTGTTCGGCAAGCTTCCAGCATGTTGGCAAAGCCGACCAGATTTGACGATACGTATTCTTCAGGATGGGTGATCGAATGGCGCACCCCAGCCTGAGCGGCCAGATGAATCACGCGATGAAAGTCATGTGACTCAAAGCAGGCGTTCAGCTCTGCTGCGTTCTCGAGATTTCCCTCGACAAAGTTGAACGAAACGCCTTCTTTTGCCGATGTGTTTTCCAGCTGTTTCAGACGCGCCCGTTTCAAGGCGGGATCGTAGTACGCATTCAGATTGTCGAACCCAACGACTGGCACGCCCCGTTTGAGAAGCGTGTTTGCCACATGAAATCCGATAAACCCTGCGCTCCCGGTGACCAGGTAGGTTTTGCTATCTGTGGCTGAGGGCATGTAATCGAATTCCGTGATGGTTCAGGTGAGGGCAGGGACCAATCCAGTTGGTCGTTGCGATACAGAGCGGGCAATCTTGTTGATACTGCGTCGCGGGCGGGCAGGCTAGGTGTCGCGTTTTGCCCAGAAGTTCAAAGTTCCCAACTCTCCCAAGTGCGACATGGGTTTGCTGCGGCTGCGCTTGGCATAGTTTCCAGACTTTCCGATCTGATAACGGAAGCCGAGGCGCGTGAGGATCGAAAGAACATCGTCCAGGGCGATATCAGACGGGTTTGCGCCCAGATGCCATTCCACGCACATTTGTCTGACATTGGCGAGGGCATCCCCAGCGGCCATTAGGACTTCCCCTTCAGCGCCTTCAATATCCAGTTTCAGGAAGTCCACTTCGCGATCAAGATAATCAGCCAGAGGCACTGTTTCGATTGTCAGCTCCTCAATTTCATCGCCAAATGTCCTGCGCCGCTCGGTGAGGGATCCTGCCATACTGTAGTCTCCGGACATGAAGAATGTGGCGGTGCCCGGTTTCGCGGCCAAGCCTTTTTTCAACACTGTTACGTCACTCAACTTGTTGCGGGCGACATTTTTCGACGCCAGATCGTGAAGGAAGGGAACAGGCTCGAATGCCAGAACCTCTGCATTCGGATAAAGTTCCTTGAAGTAGGCGCTCGACATCCCGAAATTGGCGCCAGCGTCGATAATGTAGGGCTTCTTCTGATCGGTATCGAAATAGTATTCCTGATCCATGAGGATTTCATGGATCAACGTCCAGATCGCATGCTTGTCAACATAGGTCAGCGTTGAATCGCGCATCAGGAATTCCTGCCCGCGGCACAAATGTTCGGTGAAGAAATCTCGCAGTACGATATCGTTTGGAAAGCCACCATCGGGAATGGGAGCTGTCTCCAAATCTTTCAGGACCGGGCTGTCGCCGTAATACACTTTCAGTCTGGAAATCATGTCCAGGTACTTCGAAAATCCGTCCAATTGGCGCTGCTTCATGGGCCAGGTGCCGGACAGGACGCCCACTGCTTCTCTTTCATTGAGTTGAGAGGTCAGGATGGAATTCCGGACGGAGGAAAGTTCACCAATCGCGGCCTGCACTTCCCCATTTCCGAAGAAGGTCTTCCGGTTCGTCTCACTCAAAGTGTACTCGATAAGGAAGCGGAGATCGTTTCCGAGCGCGTTCCGGATTGACGTGGTCGCAATAGCTGCGGCCTGGACTTCTTCCTTTCCGAAGAAGGTTTTTCGGTTCTCTTCGCTCAAGGCAAATTCGGTGAGGAATCGAACGTCATTTCCAAGCGTGCGACGGATGGATGTGGTCGCAATAGCTGCGGCCTGGACTTCTCCGTTTCCAAAGAAAGCTTTTTGGTTGTCGTTGCTCAGCGCATACTCGGTGAGGAAGCGGAGATCGTTTCCGAGCGCGTTTCGGATTGACGTGGTCGCAATAGCTGCGGCCTGGACTTCTCCGTTTCCAAAGAAGGCTTTTTGGTTGTCATTGCTCAGAGCATGCTCGGTGAGGAAGCGGAGATCGTTTCCGAGCGCGTTTCGGATTGACGTGGTCGCAATAGCTGCGGCCTGGACTTCTCCGTTTCCAAAGAAGGCTTTTTGGTTGTCCTTGCTCAGCGCATACTCGGTGAGGAAGCGGAGATCGTTTCCGAGCGCGCTTCGGATTGACGTGGTCGCAGTAGCTGCGGCTTGGACTTCTTCCTTGCCGAAGAAGGTTTTTTGGTTCTCTTCGCTCAAGGCAAATTCGGTGAGGAATCGAACGTCATTTCCAAGCGTGCGACGGATGGATGTGGTCGCGGTTGCGGCGGCCTGAATTTCCCCATTTCCGAAGAAGGCTTTTCGATTTTCTGCGGATAAAGCCGATTGCACAAGAAAACGGACATCCTTGCCAAACTTGTCGCGGATGCCACTCTGCTTTGATGCAATGGTCCGGATACGGCCATCCGCGAAGAACGCATTGCGATTCTTGTCGGCCAAGACTGAATTGATCAGGAACTCGACATCTCTGCCAAGCCTTTCCCGTATCCAGGGCAGGGCAAGAAATCGATCGCGCATACTGGGTCGGCTGGCCACGCCATCGAGGAGCTCCGGCGAATCATCGACGAACGCGCTCAAAAGATCAGATTTTTCCTCAGCAGATGTCGTGCGTTTGACTTCAGCCAGGAGGAGTTGCCTGAACCTGCTGCTTTTCAACAGCAGTCGGCAGAGTGTGGAAATCAGTCTCTTCATAATCGGGCGCTTTGGCTATTTGCGATGAGGAATGGCGGCAGTGTATCTGACCCGTCCGTACAATTTGGGGCGTTAATTCGACACTTTGAAGATATTGTATTGATACTGCATGCTGATCGGGTTCCACACCATAAAGCGATTGGGTGATACTTTGAGTTCAAGGATCGCGTCGCGCCACAGATATGCATTGCCTTCGTGGATGGATATCGTGACAACATAATACCCGGCGGCAAATGGAATGTCGGCAATATTCACACGACACAGGACCCTGCTGTCGCCATTCTGCTTCAACAGATCACCGTTCAAGGTGGAGATGGTTGAAAGGCGTTTGCCGTCCTTTGTGTGGAAGACGAGAGAGACGTTCAAGTCGTTGATTGGTCGTTGTGGCGTGAAGCCGAATTCAATGGCGAATGGCTTGTTTACCTGAAGCGCATTGGTCGGCTGTCCCTCCGAAAGCACGACAGCGCGGAAATCCTGAAAGCCGGTAGGTTCTATGTGCCCACCATAAAGCTCTTCGACCTGATTTTCGGAAATGGTTGGTCGTTTCCACTGAAGCTGTGGGTTCTGGGCCAGGAAGCTCTTGTCGGGATCGTCGATGACCTTGTTGTCCTTCGGCGTCAGATTGCTCCAACGCTGCGCGACTTTTGCCGAAAGGGGCCGGGCAGGCTGTGTAGGAGCGTGCTGCATCGGGGGGCTGGCCTCGGTCAGGGCCGCTGCTGGCTCTTCATTGCGCGACATCTCCTGATCAATGAATTCGAGATATTGCGCCGTCACCTGGTCAACCGGACCATCAGCCTGCAGTTCGCCCGCATGAATCCAGAGTGCACGGTCGCAGAACTGCCGGATGCTGGTCATCGAGTGTGACACCAGCAGCATGGCAACTCCCTGCTGTTTCATGGCCTGCAAGTGCAGCTTGCATTTGTTCTGGAAGGCCAGGTCTCCCACGGACAAGGCTTCATCGATCACAATGAGATCGGGTCGCAGAAATATGCAGAGTGCGAAACCAAGCCGCGATTTCATGCCGGAGCTATAGGTTTCCACTGGTCCATCAATAAAGGCGCCGACCTCGGCAAAGTCTATGATCTGTTCCACAAGCTCTGGACTGCGCTTTGGACTGATTCCGCGCATGCGCATGCCGTTGAGAATGTTTTCACGACCACTTAGCCGTTGATTGAATCCCGCCCCCAGATTGATCAGCGCCTGGATCTCGCCATTGATTGAGACGTGACCCTTTGTCGGCGCAAGAAGACCGGACAGCAGCTTCATGAGCGTTGTCTTCCCGCTGCCGTTTCGGCCGATCACGCCCACGGCATCTCCGGGACGAATATCCAGGCTCACATCACGCAGGGCCCAGAATTCTTCTTCATCGCGGTCATGCTTTGGAGGGAGGCAGAAGATGTTGCCCAATATGTCGTTGAAATTGCGCGAGACATTGTTCTGCCGTCGTCTGGGAAAACTACGGCCGATCTGCGAGGCGGAGATGATGGGGCGTTGCGTACTCACGTCAGACATAAGCTCTCATGGTACGATGATAAGCGAACCAGCTAACGCAGAAGAGCGCCATGATGCCGAGGGCAACATAAAAAAGCGGCAGGATGTGGGACAGGCTGGGCGAGAGCAGGCAAAAGCGCAACTCCTCAATTGTCAGAGCAACAGGATTGCCATGCTTGAAAATGGCGAGCCCTCCGGTGAGCGGGAAGACCGCGCCCGAGAGGTACAGCATCGGCCGGGCAATTACGCCAACGGCCAGCTTCAAGTCGCCGGAAACGAGCGTAAATGGCGCAAAAAACAGACCTACCGCGACTCCGCCGAGGGCGCAGATTGGCGACATGGCAATAAACAGCAACGCATTCTGCCATTCCAGCAATCCCTGAGCGGCCGCGAGGCCGAGCACGATTGGGACACGCATGCAGAGCAGGAACAGGGATCTGAACACCATGGCCATCATCAGGCTTTCAGGCGGCATGGCATAATTGCCGATAAGTCCACTCGCGCGCTGAAGCGATGTCAGGGACATCATCATGCCGTCGAAGAATGTTTGCCAGATTAGGATGCCACTGACAGCAAAGAGGGAAAACGGCATGTTGAGCCCGCTGACTTCCAGCGACCCACTGCTGCGCAGGGCGATGAAAACGCCAGCGATTGCGAGGGGCTCGATAAAAGCCCAGAACAGGCCCATCTTCGTGTGAACATACTCGATGCGAATATCTCGGGCGGCAAGGTTCCAACCCTGTCGTGGTGCGCTGGAGACTCCGCCGAACATGTCGGCGAGGGTCTGCTTTGCCTTGCTGAAAGCCGCTGAACTCAACTGCACTACTCCTTCGTCTCCATTATCGTCATTGACGCAATGGGCCGATGTATTTTTACGGCTCGAAATGCGGACACCGGACTTTGGTCCGGTTTCGGGTATTTTTCGCTGGTTTGGAGTCGCAGGCAAGGCGGTCAAACATGAAAAATAAAATAGAATTCAAGGTTTTGTGGCCTTTTTGTGTGGTTCCGTCTGATGGGCTGTGCCCGCCACAGATTCAAACAGCGCCACGATCCGTGACGCACTTGCTGACGGGTTATGCCCCCGCGATACGCGCTTTGACAAGTTCTCATCAACGGTCCTGCTGGCCGTCACCAGGGCGCTGACGTCGCGGCCCATTGCCTTTGCGTCGAAGTCGGCAATGAGATGTCCGGCTTCATAATTCCGCACAAGGTCAGCAGCGCCGCCCCCATCCGCAAAGGCCAGCACAGGCACCCCAAGCATGCCGGCCTCAATGGCGACGCGCGGATAGGGGTCTTCGCGCGAAGTTATCAGCACGGCGGACGCTCTGCGAAAGTAAGCATAGGGGCGAGCTTTGACGCCTGGGAACAGCACATCTGATTCAATGCCAGCCTCATGGACGGTGTGCTTGAGGTTTTGCATCATCTCGCCATCGCCGAGCCATGCAAAGACCAGCCGGCCAGCGCCGTCATGCCTGTCGAGGGCTGTTTTGGCAGCCTCAACGAACAGGTCGGGTCCCTTGCGAGGGATCAGGCTTCCGGCGCCAATAATGAGAGTGTCCGGCTCGCCCAGTTTCAGGTCGTCATTCACGTCGCCCCGCGCTGCATCAGCGACGGCCATTTGCTCCGGGGTTATTTTAACGGCCGGAGGTTCGACCCGCAGTTTTGCGTCCGGCACGGAGAAGTCCTGCGACAGGTCCCTCATGACGCTGCGGGACGCGCACAGAAACATGTCCGTCTTGTTCATCGTGCTCTTGAGACGCCGCGCATCAAGCGCGCGGATTGTCGGCCCCATTTCACGCACGTGCGTGACGATTGAGGTGTCGAGGTCAAGCTCGTCAACGACATCGCCGCAATGCGTTGTATTTGCGTAGATGATGTCGGGCTTCCAGTTCCGGATCTCCTGTCGGAGTCTTGCGGTGCGCTGCCGATCTTGCCGTCCGAGACAATAGGGTCTGTCCGGCGAGCGCACGCATTTTATTGCCATAAGTGGGCCGAATCGCAGGGCTGTGCTCAATCCGTCGGACAGGTCGAATTGCGGTGAATCGCGCCAGATATGGGTTGGGGCCGTTTCGCGATAGGCCTCGCCCAACTCGCCATCGCGCCGAAGGATGATCGTCAACTCATGGCCCAGCGATATCATCTCCCGTGCCAATTGCAGCGCACTGATCGGGGCGCCGGTACGATCGGCAGCATGGGAAATCATGAGAATGCGCATGGCTATGACTTGTCAGGGAACAGTGAGTGAAAGTCGACTCTGTCGAACACGTCCAGCTTTCCCTCGATACCCGCATTGTATATGCGGCGCCCTGCGTCTTCAAATGCCGTGCGGGCAACGCCAAAGGCCTGATTTTGCAGGTCGAAATTTGGTATGCCGATGACATCCCCGACCTGGTAGTAGTCTTTCGTGAAATGCGCCTGATTCACCAGATCGATATTCTCTTCCGACACGTGGATCTTACCCGGCGGGAATTGTTCAGCCAGCGGTCCATAGTCCATGTCTACGCCGATCAGATAAACCGGATCGCAGCCAAGATGGTAGGCGAGTTGGAGCGCGATGTAACTGATTGTGGATCCAAGGTAGACCGAATGAGAAAAGTCACGCGAAAACTGAATGCCGGGATCCGTCCAATAGGCTTCGTCGGCAAGCCGCGCATTCATGAACAGGAGGTCGTTCCAGGGGCGTGCGATCCCATGCGCATTGTAGATGGCGGCAATCTTCAGCGGACCATATATGTTTCGAATATCCTGACCACGAATTTCGGTTTGCTCAATGTCCTCGAATAACAGGTAGTCCGGGGTAAAGCCCCATTCCTGAAACGCCTTGTAGGCACCGTTTGAGGCGATCGTGATTTCGTTCTTCAGCGCGGAAAGGTCCATATTGCGAAGGCTGGGGCCATTGCCCAGCACGAAGGCGCGGCGGCCCTTGCCCGAATTCTTCAGTGCCGCCAGCTTGCGCTCGTCACCCGGCACGATGCCAATGCGAAGACCGCGTGCATCCCGTTTCAGGCCGATACGGTCAAAATAACGCTGGCGGGCATCGCGCAGGCGCAGATACCCCAGTGGGTACTTCCATTTGGGAAAGTGGCGGGACCAGCTGATCATTGGGCGACCACTTTGGTACTGAGAAGAACAGGTTGGCTTGTGAGATCGGCGAGATAGCGGCGCATGATCATGGATAAGGGCTGTTCATGATCAGGAATAATACACATGAACTCAAAGCGATCTTTTGGCGAATCGGTCAGGGCGAAAGCACCTGCACGCTAGACGCCTCCGATCCCCGTTTCAATCTGCTAGCAGGTCAGGCGGCTGCGTGTGTTCAGGCGCCGCTGGTGGTTGAAGTGTTCAAGCGCTGTGGCAGTCGGCCATCATACTTGATAATTTGAGGGACACGGCCTATCGCTGGCCCGGACGAGCCCTGACCTCTTCTGGGGGCGCAACTTACAGATTGAAAGTGAGACTATCGTGGCTGCAGATACCCAGTTCCTGAACGACTATTTCGGCAGATTGGAAACCTTCGCGCGCCCCAATGACGCGGTATTCGAGCAATTGGGGCAGGTGCGAGACCTGTGGGTCCGGTCGAAAAATGCAGGTGGCAAGGTGATCTTCATCGGCAATGGCGGGTCTGCGGGAATTGCATCGCATCTCGCGATTGATCTTGGCAAGAACGGCCACATTCCGGCGGCATGTTTCAATGATGGTGCCCAAATCACCTGTCTCTCCAATGATTACGGATTTGAGAACTGGATTGCCCACGCTTTGCGCATTCAGGGCAAACCAGAAGATACGCTGGTTGCGATCAGTTCGTCCGGTGGCTCAAAGAACATTCTCAATGCTGTCGAGCAGGCTCGCAAAATGGGGATTTCCGTTACGACGTGTTCCGCAATGAGCCCGGAAAACCCGCTTCGCAAACTCGGAGATGTAAACCTCTGGGCCGACAGTCACGCCTACAATATCGTCGAGACGGTTCACCAGTTCTGGATGATGGCCGTTATCGACATGATCATCGGCAAGGCCGAGTATCCGCCGAATTGATCGGCAAAAATTTCAGATACCAGAGCTATTGTTCTGGTGTCTGGCCTAGGGCGGACTCGGCAAGTGCCGGTGAAGAATCCAGCGCAAAAAGTGTTTTGAATACCGTATCGCCAATCAGCTTGTTTCCCTGATGGTTGGGGTGGCGGGGATCGTGGTAGAGTCCTGTTTTTCCCGCAAATACGTCGCTGATGTCCGTGCAGTACATAAGTTCTTCGCAATGGCGACGTGCTGCTGTGTAAAAAGCTGCCGCTTTTTCAGCGTAGTCAGGTTTTGAGCTGAGCATTGCGGCGTAAAGCTCAGCTTCCGAATCGGTCGGCATGTAACCTGGTTCGATTCCCATGGCTGGCTGCAGGAATACATGGAAGCGTGCGCCCATTTGCGCGCTGGCCGCATTCATAAGCTCAACGTTGCGGCGCCACATCTCTGCATCTGTCATTTCGTAGCTAGAACCTGCTGTCACTGTGAGCTGAGTGTCTTTCTCGCCGCCTGATCTCATGGCGGCCAATAGGTTCGGCATGAAACGTGGCGGTTGGTGTCCTTTGCCGGCGAGTGTTCTGAGCATCACGAGCTGATAGGGGCTGACCATGGGGTGCTCGCGCAGGCTGTGTGAGAAGTTCAGATCATTGACGCCGCTGAGTGAGACCACAACATCTGGCGCAAGCGCCGGGACATCGCGAATAAGCTTTAGCAGTTCCTGATTGGTCGAGTATCCGGATACCGCGCCATTGTAGACGACCGCAGGTCCTGTCGGGCCTTCATTGAGGCGCGTGAAAAGGGTTTCGCTCCAGGCCCCCCAATCGCTCTCATAGTAGGGATCGCTCGTACTGCCACCGAGCACAACCAAGCGCAGCGCAGCGCCACTCGTCTCGTCGCCTGACGTCCGGAAACCGGGCCGGCGCCAAGCGGGCTCAGACGTAGGGCCGCCTGCCGGTCGCGCATATCCAAGTTGCGGGTCGAGTACGTTCAGTCCTTGCGACAACCGACGGTCTACGACGGTTTCCTTTTTGCCCTGCTTGTCGGAAGACTGCCAGACCAGTGAGTATTGAGGTGCACCCTTTGCGCCCAGATACGCTCTCGCCATCAGGTCGGTAGCCAACAACAGAATCAGCGTTGCCAAGATTGTGAGGATACCGAGCACGATCTTTGCCTGACGGCTCAAGACAACGCTATGCGGTGTTTCCGAAAGTGGTTGTTCGTTCATGTCTCAGGCACCGCTCGGTGTTGTCTTTGGTGATCGTGTCAATCGAGATCGAAAGCGTTCTTGTAGTCAAGCACGAGGGCAGGATCCTGATCCGACTTGCGCAGTATGGCGCGGCCGCAGACCAGTAGATCCATCTCCGTTCCCATCAGGCAGCGGAATGCGTCGCCAGGAGATTCCACAATGGGCTCCCCGCGAACATTGAAACTGGTGTTCACAACAACTGCGCAGCCGGTCCTCTGCTTAAACGCGCTGAGCAGCTTGTGGTAGAGCGGGTTCGTCTCGGCATGCACCGTTTGCACGCGCGCGGAATAATCAAGATGGGTTATTGCCGGGAGCGTCGAGCGGATGTCGTTCACGCGATCGATGCCCTGTTTGAAGGAGCTGTCTGATTCAGGCTGTACGCGCAGTCGACCGACAACATCCGCGACGAGCAGCATGTATGAACTGTCGCTGTTCAGGTCGAAATAGTCTGCTGCATCTTCGGCCAGTACGGACGGGGCAAAGGGGCGGAAACTTTCGCGAAACTTGATCTTCAGGTTCAGGTTGCGCTGGGTTTCGGGATTTCGTGGGTCGGCAATGATCGACCGGCCGCCCAATGCGCGAGGGCCAAATTCCATACGCCCCTGAAACCAGCCAATTGCCATACCGCTATCCAGCGCTTTGGCGGTGGTTTGGATCATCGTGTCCTCGTCCACGACCTCGAATACAGCGCCGGCTGAGGTCAAGGCTGCGTTGATATCTTCCTGCGAATAGTCCGGGCCGAGATAGGCGCCGCTCATGGCATCGCCGTCACCCGTCAGGAGGCGATCGGTGTCCAGATAACGATGGTGGGCCAGCAAGGCCGCGCCGAGCGCGCCGCCGGCATCACCTGCTGCGGGCTGGACCCAGATATTCTTGAAGTGGCCGTCCCGCAGGATTTTGCCATTGGCAACACAATTGAGGGCGACGCCGCCGGCCATGCAGAGATTGTCGATGGCGAACTCAGCGTGTAGCGCGCGGGTCATGCGCAGCATCACATTCTCTGTCACTTTCTGGATCGATGCAGCCATGTCGAAGTGGAACTGCGTCAGCTGGCTCTCAGATGTGCGCGCAGGCTCACCAAACAGGTCATGGAAAGCCTTGTTGGTCATTCGCAGGCCGGTGACATAGTCGAAATAGCGCATGTCCAGCCAGAAGCTGCCATCATCGGCGATAGAGATCAGCTTCTCTTCCATGAGGTCTGCAAATCGCGGCTCGCCATATGGTGCGAGCCCCATAACCTTGTATTCGCCGGAATTGACCTTGAAACCGAGATACCCCGTGATCGCGGAATAGAGCAGGCCCAATGAGTGTGGGAAGCGGATCTCCCGAATGCGCTGTAATTCCTTGCCTCTGCCGACAGAGACCGACGTGGTGGCCCATTCGCCGACCCCGTCCATTGTCAGGACAATCGCTTCGTCGAAAGGCGAGGGATAAAATGCCGATGCCGCGTGACTGTCATGATGCTGGGCAAACACCATGCGGTTGCCCGCTTCAGGATCGTTGAAATCATCCCGGAATATCTTTGCCATGTTCGACTTCTGGAAGAGCTTTCCCTTGATCCAGCTCGGCATGGCGATCGCAAATGTCTTGCGACCGCGCGGCGCGCTGGTCAGGTAGGTCTCGATCAGGCGTTCAAACTTGAGCAGCGGTTTCTCGAAATAGGCGATGTGTTGCACGTCGCTGAGTTCGATGCCCGCTTCGTCGAGACAATAGCGCGTCGCATTTGACGGAAAGCCGGCATCATGTTTGACCCGGGTGAAACGTTCTTCCTGGGCGGCTGCGACGATCTTGCCGTCACACAGCAGAACGGCCGCGCTGTCATGGAAGTAGGCTGAAATGCCCAGGATACAAGTCGGCATCACTTAGAACAGGGAGTAGATGAACGGGGCTAATGGTGAGCCTTGTGCAAACACCAGCGCCCCGCCAATCAGCAAAACGAACAGGAATACAGGCAACAACCAGAATTTCCTGCGTTGCGAAAAGTACAACGCCAGCTCTTTCAGAATCTCTTTCATCTCAGAACTGTCTCTCCATTGCGGCCCGGTCCTGAGGATCCGTCGATTCGCGCCAGTATGAGCCGGTTTGGGGCCTCTTGTGAATGCGCAATGGATCGCGCCCCATACGCAAGAGCAGGCCGTAGGGCGTAATGAAGCCGTAGTACATGATGCCCATCACAAGCGGGTTGACGATCTTGGCCAGACCCAGTGCAAGCAAGCCCCATAAATATGCGAGTCCCTTCAGCCAACGCGGCGCGACGAAGGCGACGAGCGCAAACAACAGGGCTGCGCCCGCGAGGGCCAATGATAGCTGAACATGGTTGCGCAGCAGGACGGCCGCGATCGCGGAAACGGCTGCGAATGTGTATCCGACACTACGGGGGGAGGCCGGTGGCGGCGCAGTGTGTTCGACCTTTTCGAAGGCACTCATCCTGTCGTCCCGCTTCTCACTTCGGCTTCGCGCTCGTCTACCCCGATTGGTTCCTGGCGGCAATGCAGGGACGGTTCAGGCTCGCCTGCATGTGAACTGGAATTGCCGTTGCGGGTACCTTTGGCTCCCAAGTATCTGGTCAAAAATTGTCACCTTTGAGCGAATTTCTGGGCTGCTGGGAGGCGTACTTGATTAACTCAGTGACACGCCTTAACGCTGGCCGGAATGGGCCCTGACCTCAGACAGGTTTGGGGGCGTTGATCCAAGGTAGAGGTGGCCACAGTTGCGTATATCGGGTTTCGCAAAACTGGTTCGCAAGTCGGAGCAGGCGCCACTGACGTGCCCGACGCAGGGTGAGATACTCGGTGCCGTGTGCTGTGAATCGTATGATCGTCGCTTGCAGAGCTCTCAAAAACCATCCGGAAGTATTAGGTGTAAATGGGGGGCGGGACTGAATCCGCATTTCAAAGATCGATTCATGTACGCAAGTGAAGGTTCCCTGTTGCAGGGAACATAGTAGAAGTTAGGGACGCCCTAGATGATTGTTTGGACCAACAGGTTTCCTGAAAAGGAAAAGGCCGCCGGCTATTTGCGTCTCGTGCGGGCGCGCATGAATTTCTTTGACCAGATCAAGCCGGGCCGTAACGGCGCTGGCAAGTTCGGGTTTTATCGCCGGCCGGGATTCCAGACCACGCTGCGCCACATGCGCAACAAGCACCAGGGCAAGCCGGGATTCATTATCGGGAATGGTCCGAGCCTGAAGGAAATGGACCTGACGCCGCTGCGAGACCAGATCACGTTCGGGGCCAATGGCATCTACCAGATGTTCGACGAGTGGGGCTTCCACACCAAATATCTCCTGTTCGAAGATACAGAGCAGACCGAGTTGCGCCGCAAGGAAATCCACAATGTTGTGGGGCCGACCAAAATGGCGGCGATTTACAACGCGTACTGTTTCAAGAATTTCGACGACACGCTGTTTTTCAACGCGCGCCGGGGCGACCCGTACTATTTCGACGAAATGGGAATCCAGTTCTCCCGTGACTTTTCCAACATCGTGTATCTGGGCTCGACCATCACTTACATCGCGTTGCAGCTGGCCTACTATCTGGGCTGCAATCCGGTCTACCTGATTGGCGTCGATCACAGTTATGGTGCGCTGGCCAAGAATTTTCCACCCGGCAAGATCGAGGTGACCAAGGAGAACTACGAGCTCGTTCGGCAGTGCCACATGAACCCCGATTATTACCAGATCGGAGACGTGATCGGCGTGCCAAACACCTCACTTCAGGACAAGGCTTATGAAGTGGCCGCCGACGCCTACAAGCAGGCTGGCCGCGAAATCTACAATGCCGGCGTCAACAGCTTCCTTGATGCATTTCCCCGAACCGATTTTGACAGCATTTTCAAAAAGTAGACATGACCGAAAAGAAACGCATCCTGTTCATATCGCATCACGGCACGATGAGTGGCGCGCCCATAAGCCTGCTTACGCTGATGAAGCATTTTGCCGCCAATCGGGACTGGGAATTCCAGGTTCTGATGCGCAAGGAAGGTCCGCTGCGCAGTGAGTTTGAAAAACTCGCGCCAACTCATGTCTACTACCAGCATTTTCTGGATCCGGCCGATATGCGCCCGGAAGGGGCGAAACGACCGCCTCTGCCAGAAGACGTTCGGCGGCGAAAATTCCGCCAGTGGCGACATGAACAGCGCCTGCGGCTGAAACTGCGTCAATTCAAGCCTGATCTTGTGTATTCCAACACGACTGTGAACGGGGACTTGCTGGCCAAGCTAGGCATCAAGGCACCGACGCTCATCCATGTGCGGGAATTATGGACGACGATCGCGCTGTACAATCAGGTGCAATTGAATGCGTTCAAGCAGCCGGATTACAAATATTTCGCCGTTTCCGAATTTGTTCGGAATTATCTGAAAGATACATTCTCCATCGCACATGAGCGCATCGGGATCGTGCCCGGCTCCATGGAGCCGGAAGTTTTCGACAAGAAGGCTGAAGATCTGACCGTCGGCGAGATGCGCAAGGAACTCGCGCTGCCTGAAGATGCTGTGATCATTGGCGGTCTGGGGTCAGTCGATAGCCGGAAGGGGGTCGATTACTTCGTCGATACCGCCCTGGATGTCCTGCGTTCCGAACCGAAGGGACGGCCCGTCTACTTCGTCTGGATCGGTGATGGCGGTATGCGGCAGGATATGTTGAAGAAAGTGGAAGATGCGGGATTTTCCGGTCGGGTCGTCTTCCCGGGCGCGCGCAAGAACCCCTATCCATATTTGAAACTGTTTGAAATTGGATTGATGACATCGCGCGATGACCCCTTTCCACGCTCGGTCATGGAAATGGCTGCGTTTGGCGCGCCGATTATCTGTTTCAAGGGTTCAGGCGGCGCGGCAGAATTCGTGCTGGATGATGCCGGGATTGTGCTGGATGATTTCAGCGCAGCTGACATGGCCGACGCCGTTCGAAGCATACTGGCGAATGACGCGGCAAAAGCAGCTTTTGCAATTGCTGCTCGCCGCAAAGCGCGCGAAGACTATGAGACGACACGTATAGGAGAAAGTGCTGCCATCCTGCTCGACGAGATGATGGCAAGCGCACGTTCCTGAGGCTTGAACCAAGTGGGGTAATCCAGTGACGGATGTACAAGACAACAAGGATGAACTTGAAGTGCTGCAGAAGGAAAATGCTGCATTGAAAAAGATAGTCCGCTCGTTGAAAGACAAGATCAACAAGGTCGGCGCCGATGACGAGAAGAGCCCGCTATGGCGCGCACTTGGGCATTTCTATTCTCCGGTCGCCAACATTGAAGACATCAAGGCCGACGAAGAGCGAATCTTCAATCGTGATCGGCGTACCCTGCCGGGAATCGGTCTGAACGAAGACAAGCAATTGGCCGTGCTTGAAGAGTTTGCGTCCTTCTATGACGATATTCCATTTGGCGACGAGCCTTCTGACAAGATGCGCTACGGCTTCCTGAATGGGGGCTACTCCTACTCCGATGCCATCTCGCTTTACAGCATGATGCGTCGCGTCAAACCCAAGCGCATCGTTGAGGTCGGGTCCGGGTATTCCTCGTGCTGTATGCTCGATACCAATGACGCGTTCTTCAATGGTGATATCGATATCCGTTTCGTTGAACCGTATCCGCAATTGTTGAAGTCGCTGGTGCGTCCGTCCGATCTTGAGACCCGTGAAATCATCGAAAAGCGGGTTCAGGATGTCGATATCGAAGTCTTCACCTCGCTGCAGGAAAACGACATTCTGTTTGTCGATTCGACGCACGTCTCTCGCGTGGGCAGCGATGTGAACCACATGTTCTTCGAGATACTTCCGCACATCAATGAGGGGGTGTACGTCCATTTCCACGACATCCACTATCCGTTCGAATATCCCGAGCATTGGGTGTATCAGGGCCGCTGGTGGACGGAGACCTATCTCCTTCGGGCGTTTCTCGAATTCAACAGCGACTTCGAAATCGTCTACACGAATACATTCATGCAGAGGTTCCACCGCGAGTTCTTCGAGGAGCGCATGCCATTGTGCCTGAAGAACCAGGGGGCCAGTATCTGGCTTCGGCGCAAGAAAAAGTCGACTGAAGAGTAGGCTTGTCCGCACGTGCTTGTTCAGGGGCTGGCATGAAAATCCTTATTTGCAGCATCATGCCTCAAGGCGCCTATTCAGGTGGGCGCTACCATGCATGGATGATGGCACAGGCGTTTGCGGCGCTTGGTCATCAGGTCACGTTTTGGACGAACAATACGCCGATCTTCATTGACGACTTCGAAGATTTCGACTTCGGAGATCGGTTTGTGTTGCGACTGACGCGGGATTTTTCAGACACGCCCGATGGGCCATGGGATTTTGTCTGGATTATTCCGCACAAGCATCCGCCAGTGAAAGTGTTCCGGCGGGCGCTGGACATTTCCGTTGCAAACAAGGCGAAGCTCGGAATGCTGAGTTTCGAGACCCCGAACTGGATTGCGAAGACGGCAGAGCACGGCACAAACCAGAAGCCGTGGGACGCATGGAAGGCTATTGGGCCGCATTTGGATGTGGTTCTCGCGTCGACACTGGAAGGTGAGACGCATGCGGAAGAGTATTTTGCAGGTACAGGCGCCCGCTTTCACCACATCAACCCACCCATCAATGACCTGGCCGCTGCAGAAGCCAAATCCCTTGCGGTAAAGTCCGACGATCGCCGATCTGTCATCTGTATCACGCGTTTTGGCGGCGCTTTCGGATACAAGGGTGGCATGGAATTGCTCGATCATGCCGGACCCGCCCTGTCGGGATGTCGGCTGACATTTATTGTCGGCACAGCGACGATGGATGAATCCGTTGCTTCTGCTTACCATGCATGGGGCGAAGAGCACGATGTGGAGGTCCGCTTCCAGCATCGTGTGACTGATGTCGAGAAGTTCAAACTGCTATACGAAGCAGATTTGATGCTCTTTCTGTCGAGGTTCGAGGGGTTCGGGTATCCACCGGTCGAGGCGCTCTATTGTGGCGTGCCGTGTGTCGTGTACGATCTTCCTGTGTTGAGAGAGGTCAGCGGGGACAAGCTGATTTATGCGTCAATGGACGAGCCAGAAGAACTTGCGCCCATTATCTCCGATGTGCTCGACAATCTGCCTGCGCGTCAGTCCGAAATCCGGCAGCATGATTATTCCAGCTTGGGCTTTGATGCTTATGTCCGCCTGATCGACGATCTACTCGGACGCGAGGCCGAGTATGCACCCAAGGCGAACGTGACCTCCGAAGACGAGTTGCAGGCAACACGCAAAACGCTCGTCGCTATCGACCAAGCGACCAGGAAACCAGTCGCGCGCCGCGGTACGCCGTCGCTGAAGCACAGGGTCAAGCAGAACTTCGTCCGCTTGCTTGCTGGAACATTTCGCCGTGTGCCTGTCCTGAGGAAACTGTTCGGTCAGGCAATTTTGTCTCATCACAATCTTTCTCTTCTTCTGGAAGACCGGGCGATGGCGAAGCTGATGTTCGAGAACAGGAAAGCGCTTACGCTGGCCATTCGGCGTAACCCAGGATTCCTCAAGCATCTCATGCTCTCACCGCAAGCGCAGGAACTGCTACCGGAAGTGTTGGCCCGCCTTCGGGAGAAAGAGGCAATTTCCGTCTCTCAGATTGCTGCGGTAGTTCAAGAGACGAAGAATAGTTGAGTATGTTCACGGTATTGTTCAATGAGCGCTGATGGTGTGCCCAGCCACGACGACCGTCTGCAGGGTGCAGGGGATCGTGCCTTCAGGGTACTTGTCCTGTTCTTGACATTCGACCCCGAGAAAACCAAAGGCGTGCGTGCGGTTCTCGGAGATTTCTTCAAGGCGCGAGAAGGCATAGAGTTCACGGTTGTTGAGATCGACAATGCGAACGAACAACGCGAGTGGCAATCAGCATCGACTGAGGGCTGGCCATGCCGCGCCTTTGCGGTCGGCGGCGATAATACAGCTCATGAGTTTACCGGCTGGGATCGCGGCTGGCGCGAAGTTCGGGCGAGGCTGCCGGAAACGTTCGACGTCGTATTGATGGTCAATGATGCCCTGGCCAATTCGAAGCCGCTGGAGGCGCTGGAAGCGATCGACGCCGACATTATCCGCCAACTGCCAGCACAGAAAACCGTGTTGGGATGGGTAGATACATTCTCTCGAGTCAATCCGGATCCGCTCGATACGCTGGCCCAGCCAATGCGTATCGGCGGGCAGGCCTGTCGGAAATGGTTGTGCACGACCTTCTTCATGGTGCCCAGATCCGTATTCGAGAAGCTTTACCCTGTGACCAGTTTCTCGACGGCAAACGAAGTATTCACGCGCTATTGTCCTGAAAAGCCGTTTCGGGAGAGCGCTCCGCTTTCGCAGAACTATCAGGAGTTTCTCTACACGCACCAGACCAAGGTCTGGCGACGAGGAGACAAACGGGGCTATGTCCTGAGCGAAACAACCTTTCCGCTCTTCAAGAACAAGGTGCGCAACATACTCAATGAGCATGCATTGAGCATCAAGCTATGGAAACTGGGCGTGGGCCATGTGAACTTGGCCATATTCGACCGGCCGTCGCGTGGGCTGGGAATCAAGCATGATCTAGTCAAGGGATCGGCAGGAACGCGACTCAGAAAGTTGCGTCTGTTGTCATGGCGCCAATTCTTTCATGAAGTAATCCCGCCACTACTGAAGCGGCGCGGCTTGCGCTCGTCATAAAGGGCTCACTGCGCCATGCTGTTCAATTCTGTCCCGTTTCTCGCCTATTTTCTGCCGGTCGTGCTGGTTGTTGCTTTGCTGCTCGGACGTGCCGGACAGAAGGATGCCGTCAAGGTTTGGCTGCTGCTGTCTTCCGCGTTTTTCTACGGGTATTGGGAGTGGCGGTACCTGTTCCTGTTGTTTGGAACAATCATCGTCAATTATTTCGTGGGCAGGGCGTTTTCCGCGCATGATCGTCCGTCTGGACAGCGGCGCTTTTTGCTTATCTGCAGCGTGACGTTCAATCTCGGCCTGTTGTTTGTCTTCAAATATTTCAATTTCTTTATTGGTAATATCGAGTTCTTGTTCGGTTTCGATATCGAGGTATTCAAGGTCATCCTGCCGCTGGGAATTTCGTTCTTCACATTCCAGCAAATCGCGTTCCTGGTAGATGCCTACAAACGCAAGCTCGATGAAGAATACAGCTTTGTAGACTATGCCCTGTTCATATCATTCTTTCCGCAGTTGATTGCGGGCCCGATCGTTCATCACAAGGATCTGGTGCCCCAGTTCAAGACCAGGCTGTTTGCACGCCCCACCGCCGCCATGTTCGCAAGCGGGCTCGCAATTATCATCATCGGCCTGTTCAAGAAGGCCGTCCTGGCAGATGGCATTTCACCTGCGGTGAACCAGCTGTTCGGTGAAGCTGCTGCGGGTGCGCAACTAACTTTGATCGAGGCGTGGTTGGCAACGCTTGGATTTGCCGGACAGATATATTTTGATTTTTCCGGCTATTCGGACATCGCCATTGGGCTTGCCTTGCTGGTAGGCTTGAAGATGCCTGAGAACTTTGCAGCCCCTTATCGCGCATCCAGTATTATCGATTTCTGGCGCCGGTGGCACATCACTCTGTCTGACTTCCTGCGCGACTATCTGTACATCCCTCTCGGCGGTAATCGCCGCGGCAATGTCCGGCGTTATATCAACCTGATGACAACCATGCTGCTTGGCGGTCTCTGGCATGGCGCGGCATGGACTTTCGTGATCTGGGGAGGGCTGCACGGAGCATATCTGACGGTGAACCATCTGTTCAACTCGGTGATCAAGGGGAGCGGGCTTGAGGCCGCCGTTGGAAGCCTGCCGGGCAGGGTGTTTGGCTGGGCTGTCACGTTCTTTGCGGTCTGTGTGGCATGGATATATTTCCGCGCAGAAAACCTGGAAGCGGCAAACAATGTTCTGGCCGGTTTCCTCGGCATGAATGGATTCCATATGCCGCCTCATCTCAATGCGCTGCTGGGGCTCCCCGTGAAGTATGCGTCCTTGACCCCTGCCGGTTCGACCCTCTTCTCCGATCCGGCCCAATGGACCAGCCTGGTGCAGGCATTCTGTTTCTCTCTGCTCGGACTTGCGGTTGCATTCGCGCAGACGAAGGAACGGGGCGGTCAGCGCGCACGCCTCGTGGGAGTTGCGCTGGTAATCGGCTTCGTCATTCAGGCGGTGTTCTTCGGAACAGCGTCTGAAGAATTCATCTACTTCCAGTTTTAGGGAGGCGCGTAAATGAAACCTATCCTGAGTGTTATTGCCGCCAGCCTTCTGGGACTTGTGCTGTATTTTGGCCTGTTCGGTGTGGTTATCGACAAGCCATTGTCGGTCGGGATTTTCGACCGCGTATATTCACAGAAGAGAGCTTACGGCCAAGCGCTGGACAAGCCGAAAATTGTCCTCGCTGCCGGGAGTAGCGGATTTTACAGCGACCGCTGCGAGACGATTGCCGAGGAATCCGGAATACCATGTGTGAATCTGTCCATTGCGCTGGCATTGGGGCGCGAGACAATTCTTCAGCAAGTAAAGCAAGTTGCAGAACCTGGCGATATCGTTCTGCTGCCGTGGGAGTACCGGCTCTACTTCCTGAATGCCGAGGATATGCGGGCTCGCATTTCATATCCCTACATTGTGCGTCATGAGAAAAGCTTTCTGAAGGGGCTGGGTGTCAGGCGTTCATTGGACGCGCTATTCTATTTCGACCTCGATTATTTGTTCGCGGCCCTGCTGGAAACTGAGAACTATGTCGGTGGCAAACGCCATGGATTCGACAAGGAAGGACGTATGACTTTGCAGGGGGACTATCGCGGACACACTGCGGAGGTCGCTGCCAAATACCGCGAGAAAGTCGAAACGGCCGGATCTTCTGCAGCGGAAACGCGAAGGATTGCAGAGATGGTCGAACCTCCTGCCGGCTTGATGGAATTCATCAAGTGGGCCAACGCCAATGACATTACCGTATATGGTTTGCTCAGCCCTTCCGTTGACTCGGGCGAGCTGTCTCCGGAGGCGCTCGACAAGATGCGTGCTTGGTTTGGGATGGCAGAAAAGGGGGGCTTCCTGGAGTTTAAGGGCAACTTACAATATCCGTACACATGCTTTTTTGATTCCCGTGAGCATTTGCAGGAGGAGTGCCAGATTCAGCACAGTCGCGTGATCGGAAAAGGACTGGCTGAACAAGTGCGGTTCAACTCCCAACCCGAGGACTAAACTCTGCCAATCCGACCGTAACCGCACGGAGCTATAGATGTCTGAAAAGCATCAAAGGAGCTCCCCATGGACGAGTCTGCACGTCTTGGTCTGCCATACCTGATACCCAATCAGGCCCAGAAACATGTCACCGTAAACGAGGCGTTCCGCAAGCTGGACCAGATGGTTCAGCTGTGCGTGCAATCGAAAGCAATTTCGATCCAGCCCGAGGCGCCTTCGGACGGCGAGGCCTACATCATTCCTGCCAGCGCGACGGGCGAGAACTGGTCCGGCTATGCCGTGAATACAATCGCCACATTCCAGGATGGTGCATGGGCCGTATTCCCGGCACTGGCGGGTATGCGGGCTTACATTCTGGATGAAGCGATGATGCACGTTTTCAATGGCGCTGACTGGGTGGCTATGGCGGGCGCCGCGCCATCGGAAGAGAGCCCGGTATTGGGGATCAACACGATAGCCGACCTTTCCAATCGCCTGTCTGTGAAATCTGACTCTGTCCTGTTGCAGCATGATGACGTCACACCCGGTAACGGGGATTGTCGCTTAAACGTCAACAAGAGTGCCCCGGCCGCGACTGCCTCTCTTCTCATGCAATCGGACGCATCAGGGCGCGCGGAGATTGGTCTGACGGGTGATGACGATTTCCACATAAAGGTCAGCAATGATGGAAGCGTGTGGCGGGATGCAATTTCGGTCGACAAGGATACCGGGTTCGTCGGTATCGGGACGGATGCGCCAGCGACACCTTTCCATGTCAATGCGGGCTTGGCGAATGTTGCCTTCAAGCTCGAGGGAACCGATCCGACCATTGTGTTTCAGATGCAGGATGACACGACCACTTCAACTGGCAATGGTCCGATCCTGTTCGCACGCACTGGCGACAACACGCAGTTCTACACGGCGGGCTCTGCGCGCATGACCATCGATGCGGATGGCCAGGTCGGGATAGGGACATCAAGTCCCTCGGCGCGGTTGAATGTTCTTGCCGGCGGCATCGTTGCCGGGTCGCCAACCGGCGGTGACAAGGGCGCCGGCACGATCAACGCCGAGGCTCTATATGATGATAACGCATTGTTGAGCTGTTATGTGCTGGATCAGGCGATCGACGGACGTGTGGATATCGACGAGTGGGATGCGCGCACGCCAGACCGGCATGTTCCCCCGGCAGCGACAATTGCCCGCCATCACGAGCCAGCGCGCCGGTTTGTGGCGCGTATCGGCGGTTCACATGACCCGCTCACACTGGACGGTTACGCCCGGCACTGGAAAGACAAACGCCATCTGACCTCGATGCCGAACGAGGCAACCTATGATCCCGTCAACGGACCGCTCACAATGGGTGAGTGGATTCAGAGACTGGTGGAAACCGCCGAAATCCACGCCGTACTGATCGACACCCTCCATCAGATGCTGAAAGCGGCAGAAAAGACGCCGAAGCCGGAGCGTCCGGGCTAGGTCAGTTCCTTGACGGTCATGTTGAGTTGGTCGGCGAGGTTTGGTGCCTGATGCAGATCATGCTCGTAAATCATGTCTATCAGGGACATGACTTCAAGGGCTTGATCAGAGGACCCGAATTTAACCGGGGCACCGTTTTGGACGCTGTCAAAGAAGAGCTCGATCTCCCGTGCCCATGACTGGTCGATGTGGAAGGTCAGGCGTTCTTCGTCTTCCCATGTTGCCGCTGGCGCCGTTGTGCGGTTCTGAGCGATGGTAAGGATCTCGTCGCCATAGGTCCCTGACGACGTCTTCAAACCGTTCAGCACCATATAGCCGCGCTCCATGAAGACTTCGAGCGAGAACAGGTGTCTCCATTGCGTCATGGTGGAGTGGACCGACGCAGTGACGCCCGTTTGCGTGTTGCGCATGATCGCAAAGACATTGTCTTCGATGCCGGGGGTTTTCCAGTACATGTTGGAGACCATGGCGTGAACTTCGTCGAACGGCTTGCCGGTCAGGTAGAGCAGGAGGTCGAGCATGTGGATGCCCTGATCCAGCAGAATGCCGCCGCCAGCCAGTTCCTTCTTGGCCCGCCATGTGTTCAGATAGTCACCATCCACACTTTTGCCGTAGCGGCTACGCATCCAGAGAATGGAGCCGAACTTGCGGGAGTCCACGATGCTCTTCATCTTGTCGATTGCACCGTGCTGACGGTGATTGAAACCGTACATCAGTACTTTGCCGCTGGCGCGTTCGACTTCCTGAATATCGCGCACATCCTGAGCGCTGAAAGCGGGGGGCTTTTCGCAGAAGACGTGCTTGCCAGCCTTCAGTGCCATGATCGTTTTTGGCTTGTTGAAATAGTTGGGCAGGCAAAGAAAGACAATGTCGATGTCCGGGTCTTCGATGATCTCGTCAATGGAATTGGCGACCGGGTATTTGCAGTCATCGGGGATGTTGACGTCGAAGACGGATTTGATCTGGGCGAAGCCGTGCGTTTCGATCGCATCGGCACGAATTTGTCCCATTTTGCCGAATCCGCAAATTCCAACATTCATTGACATTTCTTCACTCCTAAAACTCTACGCTGGGCGTCGCTAACGGCCATTGGCCGAGACTTCCAGCGGTGACCATATATCGTCGTTTGCGACGGTGAATTTTCCGCCAGAGGCCCGCACCAATGCGAGGCCGCCGGCGACATCCCACCACCTGATTCCTGTTTCTTTGTATCCGTCCAGTTTCCCCTGAGCGACCCATGAGAGGGACAGGGCGGCCGAGCCAATCATCCGCACCTTGCCCCAGGCGTTCAGTGCCTCGGCATTCTTTGCCGCGGCTTCGGCATTGGAGCGTGTGGCGGCGGGGATACCTGTTGAGAGGGACGACGGGCCGCCAAGGGCCGCGCGGTCAATGCGTTCGCCGTTGCGATACAGCCCGGCTGTCTCATTCGTGTGGACAAGTTCGTCCCGGACAAAATCATATACCGCGCCCGCTAGCGGCGTCATTCCCTGACAAAGCGCAATGGAAACAGCGCACAAGGGGATTCCGCGCATGAAATTGTAGCTTCCATCCAAGGGGTCGATTACCCAATAGGGTTCATCCGGGCTCGCTGGCTCTCGGAGCCATCCACCCTCTTCAGACATGACGCCCCACGGACTATCGGAAAGCAGTCCGGCGGCCACCATTTCTTCTGATTGGCGATCTTCGGCAAGTTTCACATCTCGCGCCAGCGCGGTGTCTATTGCGGCATCTGCGAATCGTGAGCGGAGGAAGTCGCCGCTTGCCTTGGCGCTCGCCAGCAAGAGTTCGTAATTGATCACGATGGACATAGCTGGATTATCTACTCGCGTATCAATTCGGTACGGAATTCGAAGCCGTGAGGTGTTCCCTGACCTGAGGGGCTTTTGATAGGGTAGTTGCTCCCCTAGAACAAGGCGTAATGCAGGAGCAAACGGTATGACTCATTCAGGCATTCTGATTTCATGAAGCACTTCGAAAATCTTTCCGACGCACTGGTTTCAGCAGCCCGAACGGGCGCCATCTGCTCCCTCCCAACAGACCAACAGCCGGCCGATTACGATTCCGCCGAAGGCGTGCAGGACTCCTATCTGAGGGCGTTGGGACTGAAAGGCGGCCATTGGAAGCTGGGCGCAAGCAATCAGGGGTCGCGTGACGGTCTTGGGCTGGCACGGCCTTTCTCGGGACTGATCCCCTCGACGAACATGATCTCGTCGGGTGACACTCGGCCCATGACCGACTTCAGGCAGCCGGGCGCGGAATGTGAACTGGCGGTCGTCCTGGGGGCTGACCTGCCGCTGAAGCCCGGTGGATATACGCGCGCTGAGGTGCTGGATGCGGTGGCGCGGACCATTGCCGCGATCGAAGTTCCCGAAACCCGCTTCTCTGCGCTGGCAATCCATGGCGGCCTGGCGCTGGTCGCGGACAATGGTGCAGCAGGTTATGCGGTTGCCGGAGAGGGCGTAGAGGGCGCCGATAGTCTCGATGACCTTGATCGCATGGGTCGGCTGATTGTGGACGGTGTCGTGAAGGAGGAGGGTGATGTCAGGCAGCTGGTTGCGTTGCCGTCTGAATTGCTCACCGATCATGTGAATCGCATGGCAGCGAGAGGATGGGAACATCGGCGCGGCGACGTAATCCTGCTTGGGGCGCTGGCCCCGCGTGTGGGCCTTGATGGGCCTGCCAGAATTGTGGCAAGTGTCGACGGTCTTGGGGAGGCCGAGTTGCATTTCGCAGCCGGTTCGTAAGCGGGATACGCATCTCGGGACAGGAGAAAATTTCAATGAACAACACTGCCTCCGTCGCCGTGCTATCGCGTTCCTTTTCCGCGCATGAAAAGCTGACCGCTGAACTCAATCGCCGCTACAGCGACGTCACTTTGAACGACACCGGGCGCACCTTGGCGGGTGATGAACTCGTCGCCTTTCTGCAGGGCAAGTCCCACGTCGTAGTCGCGCTCGAGAAGATCACCGATGACATCCTTGCGCGGCTGCCTGATTTGAAAGTCATCGGCAAATATGGCGTAGGCCTGAACAATGTGGACCTGCATGCGTGTGAAGCCCGCGGAGTCCACGTTGGCTGGACAGGCGGCGTGAATCGCCGGTCTGTCGCGGAGCTTGTGATTGCACTCAGTATCGCCAGCCTGCGCCATGTGGTGAGGTCACATATGGAAATCGTGGGTGGTGAATTTCGTCAGATCAAGGGTCGTCAGTTGCAAGGCCGCAAAGTGGGCCTGCTGGGGTGCGGACATGTTGGTAAGGAAGTGGCGCGGCTCATGCTGGCGCTTGGCTGCGAAGTCCAGGCGCATGATATTCGCGACCTGTCGGAATTCTGTGAGGAAACTGGCGTGAAAAGCGTTTCACTGGATGAACTGGTCGAGACCAGTGAAGTCCTTTCGCTGCACGTGCCGTTCACACCTGCCACGTCGATGATCATCAATGCCGATCGCCTGGCTCGCATGCGGACTGATGCGGTACTGGTCAATACGGCGCGTGGCGGATTGGTGGACGAGGCAGCGCTGAAGCGCGCGTTGCACAATGAGAACATTGCGGCGGCTGCGTTTGACGTGTTTGAACCGGAACCCCCGACGGACATGGATCTGCTGCGACTGCCGAACTTCATCGCTACAGGCCATATTGGCGGTAGCGCTGAAGAAGCCATTTTCATGATGGGCATGGCTGCGATTGAAGGGCTAGAAAACGCCCAACCTGCATTGAGCCATATTCCAGACTATTTGCGCTAAACCGAAAGGCTTGTTGCCGCATGACCAATATCGCGATGATCCCCGCCCGCATGGGCAGCCAGCGTCTGCAAAAGAAGAACCTGGCGCCGTTGAAAGGCGTTCCGTTGATCGTGCACGCGATCCGGAAATGCCGCGAGGCGGGTGTCTTCGACCGCATCATCGTGAATTCCGAACATCCGGACTTCGGGCCGATTGCGCAAGCCGAGGGTGTTGAGTTCCATCAGCGCCCGGAGGAGCTTGGATCCAACAACGCAACGAGTGAAGACTTCGTGACAGAGTTCCTGAAGGCCAATCCCTGTGATCGCGTGTTCCAAGTACACTCGATTGCGCCATTGCTGACAACCGCTGAGGTGCGCGACTTTGTAAGTGCAATGATTGAAACCGATGTCGACGTGCTGCTCAGCGTGGTCGATGATCAGCTGGAATGCCTCTACCATGATGAGCCTGTGAACTTCACGTTTTCCGAGAAGACGAACTCGCAGGATCTCGATCCTGTTCGGAAGGTTTCCTGGTCTATCACAGGGTGGCGCTCTGCGACATTCCTCGCCGCAAAAGAGTCCGGCGGCTGCGCAACATATGCGGGCCGACGAGGCGTGTTTCCCGTCAACAAGATGGCAGGTCATGTCATCAAGACTGAGGAAGATCTGCGGATTGCAGAAGCCTTGTATGACTTCGTCCATCAAGGCGGTTCGGTTGAGGGTGACTGACGGAGTCTGTCGCCTGTTCTAGTGTGCTTCTCGGGCGATCAGGGGTTGATCCGCGTCAGAAGGCAGGGGCCGGACATGAGGTAGTCTCTGGCTCATGCGTAGTGGATTCCACGTCATCGTGCGGAGAAGATCCATCATCGAACGCTTTCTCTTCCGAACACGCCAGCGTGGGTCTGACAGGATCGCCGGTAGATCTCGCACGCCGTGCCAGGTTCCACGTAGTGTGGGTTTGAAACATCCGATCATGGCACTCCGGAAAATGAGATACACCGACAGAACGAGATGAACCGGAGCAGTTAGGACCAGCAAAGGAGTCGGCATATTCTTCGCATAGGTCCAGATGCGGTTGCGTGTTCCGTGATAGGATGAAAAGGCGCTGTGGCGACCAGAAATGGCACTGCCCGCATGGTGCACAACCGCATCCTTGAGGAAGACGCATGGCTCCCCTTCAAGCTGCAGGCGGAAGCCGATGTCGACATCTTCGCAATAACAGAAAAAGCGTTCGTCAAAGCCGCCGATACGCAGGAAAAGTTCCCGGTCATACATTGCCGCAGCGCCGCATGGACTGAAGCAGAAGCCCGTATCGGGTAGCTTGGAAGCCGGATGGCCGAAGCCACCCCGCCAAGGAATGCCGAAGATCAAATACGCATCGCCCGCGCCGTCCAGCATATCCGGGTCGTCGAGGCAGTATTGGGTCGAGGCGAACACATGGCAGCCCGCATAGCGCCGGGAGGCGGCTTGAAGCTTCTCCAGCCAGTTGGCGGACGCTGTGGCGTCCGGATTGAGCAATACGAGCCATTGCCCGCGCGCCAGATTTGCCGCCTGGTTGTTGGCCACCGCAAAACCGACATTGTCCGAATTCTTTATGAGCCTGGCTTGTGCGATACCAGAGAGATCCAACGTATCTGGCGATCCGTCGGTCGATGCATTGTCGATGACAATCAGCTCAAAGTCCTGAAGCGTCTGGGTCTTCAGCGAATCGACGGCGGCCTGCAAATACGCGCCCCCATTATAGTTCACAATGATCACAGAGAAGCTGATCGCTGAAGACTTGAAGGGCTTCGGCGCGGCGCTTGCGGGGGAAATTGATTCTGTCATACCGATTACAATTGTACGCCCCACTTCATTCCCGAAACCTTACTGGCATGTTCCCTTAACGCCGTCGACCCGAGTGCTGGAAGCCGCTCAAGAGAGGGGTATATAGTTTCATATGGAACTATATATTGATTTGCTGTACAGTCCGACCATGACAACTTCACCTGCCAAGAATCGTTACCATGACGCTCCGCGCGCCGCTGATTTCACGATCGATCAGGCGTGGGATACCTACAGCGCGGCAGAGCACGACCGCTGGGATCGGTTGTTCCTGCGTCAGCGAGAGATTGCAAAAGGCCGGGCCTCGGAAGTGGCCCTGAAAGCAATGGCAGAGCTTGAACTGTCCGCGTCAGGTATTCCGAACATGGCTGAACTGTCGGACAAGCTGGAAAAGATCACGGGATGGCGCGTTGTGCCTGTGGCGGAATTGGTGCCGGATGAGATTTTCTTTGACCATCTCGCCAATCGCCGGTTTCCGGCCGGGGCCTTTATCCGACCCGAGGCGGAGTTCGACTACCTCCAGGAGCCGGATATTTTTCACGATATTTTCGGTCATGTGCCGATGCTGGCTGACCCAGTATTCGCTGATTTCATGGAAGCCTATGGCAAAGGCGGACAGCGGGCCATGCAACTCGGCCAGTTGCACAATCTTGCGCGGCTCTACTGGTACACGGTCGAGTTCGGCCTGATCCGCGAAGCGGGCGGTCTGCGCATCTATGGCGCCGGTATTCTCTCAAGCCCCAACGAGACCGTGTTTGCGCTTGAGGATGACAGCCCCAACCGGGTCGCCTTCGACCTGCAGCGTATCATGCGCACCAAATACATCATCGACGACTTCCAGCAGACCTATTTCGTGATCGACAGCTTCGATGCCTTGCTCGACGCCTGCTACCAGGATTTCGGCGGCGTCTATGATGAGGTGAAAAACAAGCCCGACATAGAGGCTCATGAAACCCTGCCAGGCGATGCGCTGATCCATCGTGGATCGCTCGACTATTTTCGCCAGAAGGCGCAGGTCTAGCCGACGCTGAGAGCCAGAATGCGGCTGATCTGGGCATAAGGCAGGCCGCTCTCGGCATGCCAGTGATTGAAGGCTACCTGCACTTTCTTCATCGCGGATTTGGATTTGGCCTCTGGCTTATCCAGCACCTCCTCCCGTACCAGGGCGCGGCAGACATCCCCAGACGTGATCCAGGCATCCCAGCCCGAGAAGCGCAGGAAATACTGCCCCGTCGCTCCGCCAAGGCGTGAGCCGTTTGTGTTCAGGTAGCTGAGAAGCCCGGCCTGGTCGTCAACGGGCCAAGCAGAGAGGAACGCGCCGAAGCTGCCATGCGCTTTGGCGGTGTCCGCCACGAATTTCGCATTCTCAAGCGTCGCCTTGATCTTCTGGCCATTGCGCACGATACGCGTGTCCGACACGAGCTGCCCCAGCATCTCGTCGCCAAAGAAGGCGAGCCTATTTGGATCGAAGCCCTCGAAGGCCAGTTCAAACCCGTCCCATTTCGCATCAATGACTTTCCAGTTGAAGCCGGCATTGAACACGCAGCGCGTCATCGTGGCGAGATACCGGTCGTCGGGTATTTTCTTCAAGGATTTTGCCTGATGGGCATTCTGCGACATCTCAAGAACAGCGGCGCGATCTCCATGATGCTGCGCGGCGAAATCCACGATGCGGTCAAAAGGGTTCATCTGTCAGGCCTCCCATGAGCAGTCTGTCACAAGGCCCGGAAATGTCTAAGAGTCTTGACCCCATAGGGAAAAGCAGGGATCGCTGGGGGATGCATTATGTCCCCCGAATTCTCGTCACCGGCGGTGCCGGCTTTATCGGCTCCTTCCTGTGCGAGCGCCTGCTGGATACCGGGGCTGAAGTGCTCTGCGTGGACAACTTCTTCACCGGTCGGCGCACCAACGTAGCGCATCTGCTCGACAACCCCCGTTTCGAAGTGATGCGCCATGACGTGACCGTGCCGCTCTTTGTCGAAGTGGACCAGATCTACAACATGGCCTGCCCGGCGAGTCCGGTGCATTACCAGTTCGATCCGGTTCAGACGACCAAGACCAGCGTGCATGGCGCGATCAACATGCTGGGCCTGGCCAAACGGACGCGGGCCAAAATTCTTCAAGCCTCGACGTCCGAAGTGTATGGCGATCCGGAGATCCACCCCCAGACGGAAGACTATTGGGGCAATGTGAACCCGCTGGGGCCGCGTGCCTGTTATGACGAAGGCAAACGCTGTGCGGAGACGCTGTTCTTCGACTATTATCGACAGCACAAGGTCCAGATCAAAGTCGCGCGTATCTTCAACACGTATGGACCGCGCATGCATCCGAATGACGGGCGTGTGGTGTCCAACTTCATCGTTCAGGCGCTGAAGGGCGAAGACATCACGCTTTACGGCGATGGCGAACAGACCCGCAGCTTCTGCTATGTTTCGGATCTTGTTGAAGGCCTGATCCGACTGATGAATACGAGCGACGACGTGACCGGTCCGATCAATCTCGGCAATCCCGGCGAGTTCACGATCCGCCAACTCGCCGAGAAGATTATCGAGATGACCGGTGCGCGATCCAAGCTGGTGCACAAGCCACTTCCGCAAGATGACCCCCGTCAGCGCCAGCCGGACATCACCCGTGCGCGCGATACGCTCGACTGGGAACCGACGATTGCGCTGGAGGAAGGCTTGAAGCCGACGATTGCGTATTTTGACGAAGAAGTCCGGGCGATGCTGGGCTGATCCCGCATTTGCGGGCGCTTTGAGAATTTCCAGCTTCAATCTGCTCTGCCGAAGCAGGTTGTGCGCAAAGGCGCTCTCACAGGAAAATGGTGGGCCCGGCAGGATTTGAACCCGCGACCAAACCGTTATGAGCGGTCCGCTCTAACCAACTGAGCTACAGGCCCCAGCGGCCCGTTTTAGCGTGCTTCTTTGGCAAGGCAATGTGCTGTCTGCCACGCTCTTGCGAATTACGTGCGTAAATGTGGCAGATCGTTTGCATGATCATTGGACACGACCTACACGATGGAGTTGGGGACAAGTCAGGGATGTCAAAATTCATGCAAGGCAACTCAAAGCGGATTCTCGTGCCGGGGGGGGGCTGGATATATCGGCTCGCACACATGTGTCGAGTTGCTGAACCGAGGATATACGCCGGTAATTGTAGACAATTTCGTCAATTCCAGCATGGCCGCCATCGATCGGATTTGTCAGATTACGGGCGCAAATGATGTGCCGGTCATCGAAGCAGACATTCGCGACACCGAGGCCATGATAGGTGCTCTGCGCGAGCACGAATGCGAGGCCGTGATTCACTTCGCCGGCCTGAAGGCCGTTGGGGAATCGACTGCCAACCCGCTCGATTATTACAGCAATAATGTTCAGGGCTCACTCAGCCTGCTCGACGCCATGAAACAGACGGGTGTGGGACATATCGTGTTTTCGTCGTCTGCTACTGTCTATGGCACACCGGTTTCGCTGCCCTATACTGAAGACCATCCGCTGGCGCCCACCAATCCCTATGGCATGACCAAATATGCGGTTGAGCTGATGCTGAATGACCTCGTCGCATCGGGCGCAGGTATCAATGCGGGCATCCTGCGCTACTTCAACCCGATTGGTGCGCATCCCACCGGTCTGATCGGCGAGGATCCGAACGGGGTGCCGAATAATCTGATGCCGTTCGTTGCCCAGGTGGCGGTGGGGCGTCGCCCCCATCTCAACGTGTTCGGCAATGATTACGATACGCCGGACGGCACGGGTGTGCGCGACTATATCCACGTCGTTGACCTCGCCGAAGCGCATATCGTTGCGCTTGAGAAACTGCTGGAAAGTCCGGACAGTTTCACAGTCAATCTCGGGTCCGGGAACGGCTATTCGGTCCTGGATGTGGTGAAAGCGTTTGAACAGGCAAGCGGTCGGGAGATCCCGCTCAATTTCGCCGAACGCCGTGCTGGCGATTTACCTGCCTATTGGGCTGATCCCTCCTATGCGATGGAACTTCTTGGCTGGAAGACTCGTTTGACGTTGGAAGACATGTGCCGAGATCAATGGGCCTGGCAAAGCGGCAATCCGGAAGGGTATCCGCAACGCGAAGTCGGAGCCGCCTGACGCGAGTTTGACACAATGCGCTGGTAGCCATCGGTCTCGATCAATAAACCGAGGAGACAACATGCGCACTTTCCGGAATCTGTTCATCGCATCCAGCGCCTTCGCCCTGGCAGGAACCCTGTCTGCCTGTGCGCAGATGCCGTCCCACTCGGTTCCAACCGGGACGAGCCAGATGACCTACCACCCCAATTCGATCCAGCCCGAAACCACGTTGGATATTTCCGCGACCGCCAATGTGAAGCGCGCGCCGGACATTGCCTACATCACGGCCGGTGTAAACGAGGAAGCCAAGACCGCAGTTGCTGCAATGGCGGCGCAGGCTGAGGCGATGACCAGCATGATGAACGCGCTGAAGTCCGCAGGCGTCGCCGACAAGGACATGCAGACGTCGAACATCTCTCTCAATCCGGTTTACGACTATGTCGAGGAAACCGATGCCAATGGGCGTCGCAACGGCAAACAGGTTCTGCGTGGTTATTCGGCGTCAAACCAGCTGACCGTCAAAGTGACCAATCTGGATGGTTTGGGTGAAACGCTTGATAGCCTCGTTGTCGCAGGCGGTAACACGTTCTCGGGCCTGAATTTCGCGCTTGAAGATGCCAGTGATGCGCGTGACGAAGCGCGGCGCAAGGCCGTTGCGGACGCAACTGCGCGCGCTGAACTCTACGCTGAAGCTGTCGGCATGCGCGTGTCGCGCATCGTCAACATCTCCGAAAGTGGCGGGAATGAACCTTCGCCTGCACCGATGGGCAGGATGATGGCGATGCACGAATCTGCCGATATGGCATCCACGCCGATTTCAGGCGGTGAAATTGGCTATTCGGCCCAAGTAAATATCCGGTTCGAACTGACCAAGTAGGCCAATCAGACATAGCCTTCGGCGAGAAGGTCTTTCATGTCGACAATCCCGACCGGGCGTCCATCTTGCACAACGAATGCGTTGGAGATGCGATGCTCGGTCAATCTCTTGATGACTGCGGACATGCGCTCGTCGAGTGAAATCGTGCGGGGCGATGGCGTCATGATCGCGGCGGCATTTCCGGTCAGCTTTCCTGCCAGCATGGCACGTCGCAAGTCGCCGTCGGTGACCATTCCCGCAATCACGCCAGTCGCATCCAGTACGGCCACGCATCCCTTGCGGCCTTCCGAGATGGCCAGAATGACGTCTTCGACAGCCGCGGTTTCGCTGACCGATGGTATATCGTCTGTGCGACCCGCCACATAGTCGCCGGCAGTCTGGAGGGAGCGGCCAAGTTTCCCCCCCGGATGACGGAATCCGAACTCTTCCCGTGAAAAGCCTCGTCGCGCCATCAGGACTATGGTCAACGCATCACCAAGTGCGAGCGCCATGGTCGTTGAGGATGTTGGCGCGAGCCCGTTGGGGCAGGCTTCCGCAACGGTTGGCAGCGTCAGCAATACATCCGACCCCC
The DNA here is from genome assembly GCF_017309975.1 of Hyphomonas sp. KY3. Classification (NCBI taxonomy): domain Bacteria; kingdom Pseudomonadati; phylum Pseudomonadota; class Alphaproteobacteria; order Hyphomonadales; family Hyphomonadaceae; genus Hyphomonas; species Hyphomonas sp. KY3. The sequence goes on along the minus strand of NZ_CP022271.1, from coordinate 2,793,165 downwards.
GACCAAGCGTCGACTCTGCCGCGCGTGACATGCCGATCAGGGGTACCGAATTGGTGCGGCAATAGCGGATCAGATCGACCAGTTCGCGGCTCTCGCCCGAATAGGATATCGCGATCACGACTGAGCCTGGAACGATCATTCCCAGGTCACCATGACTGGCTTCGGTCGGATGGAGGAAGAATGAGGGCGTGCCCGTCGATGCGAGACTGGCCGCGATCTTCTGGCCGATATGTCCCGACTTGCCCACGCCAGCCACAATGATGTGCCGATCCGTGGCCATGATGAGGTCAGCGGCCTTTTCGATGGCCGTGTCCAGACCGGCTTCCAGTTGCTCAAGGGCTTCGCGTTCAATGCGAATTACATTGCGCGCAATATCGATGTCGCTTTCACGGGTCACGTCTGTTCGCTCCTGATGGCTGGAAAGCCTTCTGGGTCAGCCCGCCTGGGCTTGCAAGGGCTGCGTTTCAGATTGGAACCGTGAACTCAGGCGTTACTTCGCGATCTGCATCTGGCGCGCTTCGTATTCCGATACGCTCATGATGTGGGTCTTGGGCTGCACAAACGGCTCAACCGGAGTTTCCATCTTTGTGTGTTCGACAATTTCTGGCGTTGGCGCTGGAGCAGGTGCCGTTTCAGCCACGACCAGTTTGTCGTCATCTGCGTCACCGCCACCTTCCGCAATGATCACGCTGATGCGTTTTCCATTCAGCATTGGTTCTGCAGCATCGTTCGGGTGTACAGGCTGCAGGACGCCGGCAAAGGCGAGCTGTGTGTCATGCGCAGGATCGGTGAGCGTCGTAAATGCAGCTTCAACAAGATCCTCGACATGCGCGTTGCGAGACCGGGACGTGTTCCCGCCCAGCATGATCGCAATAATGCGGCTGCCATCGCGCTTGGCAGACGTCATCAGGTTGAATCCGGAGGCGCGGGTATAGCCAGTCTTGATGCCGTCGACGCCGTCTACTTTGCCGAGCAACTCATTATGGTTCTTGTAGGTGCGTCCCGCCCACTGGAAGCTGCTGGACGAGAAGTAATGATAATAGTCAGCATGATCGGTGAGCATCGCATCGGCCAGGATGGCCAGGTCACGCGCGGTCGTCAGCTGCTGTGTGTTGGGCAGGCCCGACGCGTTCATGAAGCGGGTATGGTTCATTCCGAGCGATTTGGCCTTCACAGTCATCAATTGGGCAAAGCGGCTTTCGGTGCGCCCGAGACGCTCAGCCACAACCACAGCGACATCATTGGCTGATTTGCTGACCAGCGCGCCAATTGCGTCGCGAACTGTCATGGTCGAGCCGGTGCGAAGCTTGAGGTTTGAAGGGGGTTGGCTCGCCGCGTGGCGCGAGACAACGAGCCGCTCATCCAGGGTGACCTCGCCGGTCTTCAGCGCGTCAAACAGCATGTAGAGGGTCATGACCTTGGTGAGGGAGGCCGGATAACGCGCTTCATCGGCATTGCGGGCATGAAGTACTTCATGAGTATCCGCATCGATCACGATGGAGGCGTACTTTTCGGCGTGAGCAGATTGGGCAAACAGGCCTGCCGCCATCAGCGCCACCGCTATAGTGAGTGCTTTCAGGACAGGTGGTAGTGCGAGCCGCATCATGTTCTCTCCAAAAATGAGTTAACCCCGGCACCCGAGGATTAAACTAGAGTCCGTCAAATCGGTTGACCACATCTTAACGCAGGCCCCAGCCTCACAAATCTGTAATCAGGTTTCAAGCCTTGCAATTTTCATGCGAATTTAAAAATGCTGCGCCGCACAATAATTGTTGCAATTGCTCGGATTTTACGCTACGTTAGGGTATCCAGCGTGAAAAGGATCCTCCCCATGGCGACAACAAAAAAGACCACTCCCAAGTCTTCTCCGAAAGCCAAAGCGGAAGCGCGTGTGGCAGATTCGGCAACAAAAATGATTGATGAAGGCATGGAACAAATGACAGGTCTCGCAGGCAAGTTCGGTGGTTATGCGGAAGGCGGCATGAAAGCCCTCGCAGAACAAGCAGCATCTTCTTCGGAAATGATGCGCACGATTGGCGCCCGCAACATGGACTTCTTTGCTCGCACGCTCGAACAGGGTGTCGAAGCCACGCAGTCGCTGACCGGCGCAAAGGATCCACGCGAAGCAATGGAAATACAGTCCGGCTTCGCCAAGAACCTTCTCTCGGCTTACACGTCCGAAGTCAGCGCACAGGCTGAACTCTGCATGTCTGCTTGGCGCGACGCGACGAAGCCGTTCATGGCTTTCGCACCCAAGTAAGCGCTTTCCTGTTTCCCGGCCAGGCTAGCGGGCTCTGGGGCGTAGAGTGGCGTAGATAATTTGAGCCGGGCCTGTTTGGCCCGGTTCTTTTTTTGCCCGGACTTTGTTCAATGTCAGATGCAGAATGCACTGGCGAAACCGTTGCGCTTGCTCCTACAGTTGTGCATGAGCGATTTTCTCGATTTCCAAACCCTTCAGCGGCCCAAGTCGCCGAACACGTATCTGGTTGCACCGGCGGGCTTTGCTGACCAGGCTAGCCCGGACGAAGAAGGCCCGATTTTCTTCTGCAGCACAGACAGTCTGTTCAGCCAGGTCGAGGCCCTTGTGGCCATGCGCAAGGACTGGAGGCTGAAGGCGCTCGACGCCCAGGCGGGTCGCATCAGCTTCATCGCGGTATCGAAACTGTTCAAATTCAAGGATGATGTGGATATTGCCATCCTGCCTTCAGACGGGAAATCCACGCTCGCAGTCTATTCTGCATCCCGCGTGGGCTATAGCGATATGGGCGCGAATGCGAAGCGCGTGAATGACCTCCTCGCCAGTCTCCAGGTGACCTGAATTCAGGCAGATTGTGCTTTTGCCGCGTATCCGCTCTTCAAAGTCGGGCAAGAACGTATATCTTGGTAACTATGAGCGGTGACCTGAACCATTCCAGCACGGATCCAATACGGCTAAATCGGCCCGGACCCGGCGACCCACCAGGGGGCGGGCAGGCTGGCGATGATGATGGGACGAATTTTGGTCTGTCCACGCAAACGCGCGTACGGACCAAGAAGCCGTCGCTCTACCGTGTGCTTCTGTTGAATGACGATTACACGCCGATGGAGTTTGTCGTCTACGTCCTGGAACATTTCTTCAATCGTTCCCGGGAACAGGCCACGCGCATCATGCTTCATGTCCACCAAAAGGGCGTGGGGTTGTGCGGTGTCTATACTTACGAAGTGGCCGAAACAAAGGTCGCGCAGGTATTGGACCTTGCCAAACGCCATGAACATCCTCTCCAATGTGTCATGGAGAAAGACGACTAGAAACACTCACTCCGGAAGGCCAGTCACTTGCCACGTTTGTCCCCCTCCCTAGAGACCGCACTCGAAAAGGCCCTGACGTTCGCATCAGAGCGTGATCATGAATATGCCACACTGGAACATTTGCTTCTGGCGCTGACGGAAGATGAGCATGCCCGCGAAGTGATGGGCGCCTGCAAGGTCAACATTGACGCCCTCAGCGCCGACCTCAGCCGATACATTGATGAAGAGCTTTCCAGCCTGACAGTGGATGAAGGCGAAGGCCGCGTTCAGCCGACCGCTGCGTTCCAGCGTGTTGTCCAACGCGCCATCCTTCACGTTGAGAGCTCGGGCCGCGACGAAGTTACCGGCGCGAATGTGCTGGTCTCGATCTTCTCTGAACGTGAAAGTCACGCTGCCTACTTCCTGCAGGAGCAGGACATGACCCGTTATGACGCGGTGAATTTCATCTCGCATGGCGTGGCCAAGCAGCCGGGCATGTCGCGCCCATCCAGTCCACGCGGCGCGGAGGCCTCGGAAGAGGAACCAGTCAAGCAGGGCCATGAGGCGCTCGACGCTTACTGTGTGAACCTGAATGACAAGGCGCGCTCCGGCAAGATCGATCCGCTGATCGGCCGGGACATGGAAGTGAACCGCTGCATTGAAGTGCTCTGCCGTCGCAGCAAGAACAATCCGATCCTCGTCGGCGATCCCGGTGTGGGCAAGACGGCGATCGCCGAAGGCCTCGCCAAGAAGATTGTGGATGGTGAAGCACCTGAAATTCTTGACGAGGCTGTTATCTGGTCGCTCGACATGGGCGCCCTGTTGGCCGGTACGCGCTATCGCGGTGATTTCGAGGAACGCCTCAAATCCGTGATGAAGGAATTGGAGCAGCAGGAAAAAGCTATCCTGTTCATTGATGAGATCCACACCATTATCGGCGCTGGGGCGACCTCCGGCGGCGCGATGGATGCGTCAAATCTGCTGAAGCCTGCGCTTCAGTCCGGTGGCCTGCGTTGCATGGGGTCGACCACCTTCAAGGAATACAAACAGCATTTTGAAAAGGACCGGGCCCTGTCGCGCCGGTTCCGCAAGATCGATGTGGTTGAGCCAACTGTTCCGGATACGATCAAGATTCTCACGGGTCTTAAATCGCGCTTCGAGGATTTCCACGGCCTGCGCTACACGAATGATGCCATCAAATCGGCAGTTGAACTCGCAGATCGCTACATCACCGACCGCAAATTGCCGGACAAGGCGATTGATGTGATCGACGAGGCTGGCGCCGCGCAGTGGTTGTTGCCTACGTCGAAACGCAAGAAGACGGTGGGGCAGAAGGATATCGAGGCTGTCGTGGCCAAGATCGCCCGCATCCCCCCCAAACAGGTTTCGACCGACGATGCAGCCGCGCTCAAATCACTGGAGACCGATTTGCAGCGGGTCGTGTTTGGCCAGAACGATGCCATCACGGCGCTTTCGGCAGCCATCAAACTCGCGCGTGCCGGCCTGCGTGAACCGAACAAGCCAATTGGCTCGTACCTGTTCACCGGTCCAACCGGCGTCGGCAAGACCGAAGTTGCCAAACAACTCGCCTCCATCATGGGCGTCGAGATGCTGCGCTTCGACATGTCGGAATATATGGAGCGTCACACCGTTTCTCGTCTCATCGGCGCGCCTCCGGGCTATGTCGGCTATGATGAGGGCGGCCTGCTGACCGATGGCGTCGACCAGCATCCGCACTGCGTGCTGCTGCTCGACGAAATCGAGAAGGCACATCCGGACCTGTTCAACATCCTGCTTCAGGTCATGGACAATGGCACACTGACGGACGCCAATGGCCGCAAGGTAGACTTCCGGAATGTCATCCTGATCATGACGACCAATGCCGGGGCATCGGATGCTTCGAAGAACTCCATCGGCTTTGGCCGTGGCAAGAAGGACGACGAGCAGGAAGAAGCGCTCAAGCGTCTGTTCACGCCGGAATTCCGTAACCGTCTTGATGCGACGATCACTTTCGGCGGCCTTACGCCAGAGATTATTGATCGTGTGGTCGAGAAGTTCATTCTTCAGCTCGAAGTCCAGCTGGAAGATCGCAACGTCTCCATCGAGATCACCAAGCCTGCACGCGACTGGCTCGCCAAGCGCGGCTTCGACGCCGACATGGGCGCCCGGCCGCTGGCGCGGACGATCCAGGAACACGTCAAGAAGCCGATGGCGGAAGAACTCCTGTTCGGCTCGCTCCAGAAGGGCGGCGTGGTCAAGATCGACATCGACAAGAAGGACGAGGAAAAGCTCGCCTTCAAATATGTTGCCGAGAAGCCGAAGAAGAAGCCTGTCGCCAAGAAAGGCTCTGCTGAAGAGCCAGCCTAGAATACTGGCAGTATGATTTCAGAAATGCCCGCAACGTCCTGTTGCGGGCATTTCTTTGCCTGCGATCTGAAGACGGTGGCCGAAGTCGCATCAACCTTGTGCAGGAACATGCTGTTTTCGAAGGAAATTCGCTGATCGCGTTCGGATTGTCACAATGGTCCACTAGGAGTAACGCTACGGCAAGCATGGTCTAGAGGTGACGAGATGACCGATGCGATTTTGACGACGGGATCGGCCACCACGGCGCCAGCGCAGAAGGCGGCGCGGTTAGTGCATATCGATGGGGCGCGGGGCTATTTGCTCATTGCCATGTTCATCGCACACTTCAATTTCACGCACTGGACGCCTGTGATCCGGTTTCATCACGGGAATTTCTCGCCTGTCTGGGATGGCGAGTTTTTTGTTCTCTTGTCCGGTTTTGTCTGCGCGCTGAGCTATCTTCGGCCCTTCTCCAAAGGCGGTATGGTCGCCTGCGAACTGGCCGTTTTGAAGCGGCTACGCTGGGTCTATCTCTATCAGATCATCGTCGCACTCTCGATGCTGTACCTGTTTGTGTCGGCCTGGCCGATGCGGCTGGATTCCCAATATGTACCAGACCTCGAAACACCGCTGTTCGTGCAGAGCCTTCAGGTTTTCACCTTCGCCAAGCAGCCGCTCTATCTCGGCATTCTGATCCTTTACATGATGCTGATGCTGTTCATTCCGGTCGGGCTTTGGTTGCTGGAGACAAAGCGGACGCGCCTGTTCTTCGGAATTCTTGCGGCCTGCTGGCTGGTTGCTGCGGCGGGTTTCGATCAAGCGGTATTGGGCTGGATCTTCGCGCATGTTTTCGACACGCGGCCTTTCCTGTCTCTGACGGGTATCTTCAATCCCTTGTCCTACGCGGTCATTTTCTATGGCGGATTCTATCTCGGCTACCGGTACAAGACGGAAGGCTGGGACCATTTCAAATCCAGCATTCTGCCCACGAGCTATCCGGTCTTCTACGCGGCGCTTGCCATCACAGTGGCCTTTGCAGCTGCGGAAGCCGGGCGAGGCATGCTTGGGTCGCCTGAATGGCTGGTTGAGCCAAAGCGCCGGAATGTGTCTGGCATCGGCCTGATCAGTCTCGCTGCGATCTCGTATATCTTCTACTTCCTGCTGAACCGGGAAGACTTGGCAAAGCCCCTTATGTGGGCGCGGGCTGTGGTGGATTCTGTGTTGAGATTCCCGCCTCTGGTAATGGTTGGCCGGAATTCCCTGTTCGTGTATAGCGGCCATGTCGTGGCGGTCTTTACGGCCAGCTACTTCATTCTCTCCAACGGGTTTGAAGACAATCGGATTGTGGTGATGGTTGTCCAGATCTGCGCTCTGGCAGCTTTGCTTGGCGCGGCGCGCCTGAAGAAACGCTACCTCCCGGCCCTGCCATAGGGCTTGCCTTCCCGTGGGGAGGGCGCATCACACTGGCATCAATAATATCCTCGGGAGGGAACACATGTCAGGATCCATTGGCGGGGCGTGCGAGTCAAAATTCGCCGCCGTGAAGGAAGAATTCGAACGCAACTTTGCAGAGCGTGGAGAGGTTGGCGCCTCGGTCTGCCTGTCAGTGAATGGCGAAACGCAGGTGGACCTCTGGGGCGGCATGGCAAACCCGGAAACTGGTGATGCCTGGCGTGAGGATACGATCTCCATCGTCTTTTCCTGTTCCAAGGCCGCCACCGCGCTGTGCGCCCATATCCTGATCGACCGGGGTGAGCTGAATCCCGAGGCGCTGGTCGCCGACTACTGGCCGAAGTTTGCCAAGAACGGCAAAGAGAAGACCACGGTTCGCATGATGCTGAACCATGAAAGCGCGCTGCCGACCCTGCGCGACCCGGTCCGGCCAGACGGGTTCGAAGACTGGGACTACATGATCCAGCGACTGGAAGATGAGGAAGCCTTCTGGGAACCGGGCACACGCAATGGCTACCACATGATCAATTTCGGCTGGACGGTGGGCGAACTGGTCCGCCGCGTGTCCGGCAAGTCGCTCGGCACCTTCTTCCGCGAGGAAGTGGCCGACAAGACCGGCGCGCGCTTCTGGCTGGGCCTGCCCGAGACCGAAGACGTTCACATCGCGCCGATCATTCCGTATGCGCCGAAGCCGGACGATGTTCCAACCGAGTTTGCCATCAAGCTGGTGACCGAGCCGGAATCCATCCAGCACAAGAGCTTCATGAACAATGGCGGCTGGGATTTCAATAACCGCAAGTCGCAAGCCGCTGAAATCGGCGGCGGGGGCGGCCTCTCGAACGCGCGCGGGCAGGTGGCGATGTATACGCCATTGGCAACCGATGACGGCACGCTCGTCTCGTCTGATCGCTTGAAGGCCATGAGCATGGTGACAACGGCGACGCAACGCGATGCGACGCTTCTGGTCCCGACCCGGTTCGGCCCGGGCTTCATGAAGTCCATGGATAATCGCGCGCTGAACCTCGGCCCCGGCACCAGCGTCATCATGGGCGAGCAGGCCTTCGGCCATGTCGGCGCAGGCGGCTCCATCGGTTTCGCCGATCCCGAAGCGGGCCTCGCCTTCAGCTACACGATGAACCAGATGGGCAGCGGCATTCTCGTGAATGACCGCGCGCAAAGCCTGATCGATGCGGCCTATCGCGCGCTCGGCTATCGCACCAATGCACCTGGCGTATGGGTGAAGTAAGCCGCGACCTGATCAGCCATCGTCGCTGGCTTCGCCAATCCCGCCGACCTGGAGCATGCCTTCCTTGGCGGCTTGCGCCCGTGCGACGCCTTCGCTGCGCGCGGGCGGAGCCATGATTTCCGGCGGGTCGGTTTCCTGAAGGTAGACGGTGCGGCTCGGAAAGGCGAAGCCCGTGCCCGCCTTTTCGATAATGTCCATCACGGCGACGGCGAACTCTTCCTTGATCTCCAGCCACTCGCCCCAATTCTTCGTGTGGGTGAAAGTGTAGATCAGGAAGTCGATGGAGCTGGCATTGAAGCTGTCCACGCGGACGAACAGTGCGGCTTCCGGCGGCTTGGCGAACCGGTCATCATTCCAGAGCCAGGCCTCGATTTCGTCGCGGATAAATTTCAGCTGGTCCACGGTCGTGCGGTATTCCACGCCGACCACCCATTTGATGCGCCGGTGCGTCATGCGCGAGAAATTGGTCACGGCCGCATCTGACAGTGCGCTGTTGGGAACATAGACCGGGCTCTTGTCGAACCGGCGGATCAATGTCGAACGGAAATTGATCTTCTCGACCGTTCCTTCGACCACACCGTCTGCCTTGACCCACTCGCCGGGAATGAAACGCTTCTCTGAAATGATCAGCAAGCCGGAGATAAGGTTCTTGAACAAGTCCTGCGCGCCGAGGCCGACGGCGATGCCAAGCACGCCAAGGCCGGCCAGCAGGGGCGCGATCTGGATTCCCCATTGCTCCGCCACGGCGCCGAGACCCAGTACGATCAAGATGATCTGCAACGCCTTGACCATCCAGTCGACGGCGGCGGGCGACAGGGCGTCTCTCAGACCCGCGAACAGATATTCGAAGGCATGCACCGCGCGAGACAGCGTCCAGAATACGGCAAGCGTGATGATCGAGCGCAGAATGCGAGTCGCGTAGATTTCCGCCTCGCCGGAAATATTGGTCACCTGCAGCGCGATATAGATACCGATGATGACCGGGACGATCTTGAGCGGCGTCGCGATGGATTGAACGAGCGCGTCATCAAAGCCCGACTTGGTGCCGGACGCCAGGCGCATGATGGTCTTCACGATCAGCCGTGCGAACAGGCCGCGGATCATCAGCGCGATCATGATGATCACAACAGCGATGGTGATCTCGCCATAGGTCAGACCATAAGCGCCATCATTCCAGATGTTTCCGATGAAGGTTGCGGACTCGCGCGCCCAGTCGGGGGCATTCTGCTCAAACCAGCTCGAAGATTGTGTCAGGGCCATGCGGCGCTCCATCTGTTTCATCCGGTCGCGACCGGGCCTGTGGAGTGCCGTTTGCTAATCTGTGTTATGCGGCCTGTGAAGGGTTGGGGGTCAGCCCTTGATGTCGCGCCACTCGCCGGGGGCAAGGCCATTCAGGGTCCAGTCGCCGATTTGCGCGCGCACAAGGCGCAAGGTTGGATGCCCGACTGCGGCGGTCATGCGCCGGACCTGTCGGTTGCGGCCTTCGATAATGGTCAGTTCGATCCAGCAATCTGGTACCGATTTTCGAAACCGGATTGGCGGGTCGCGCGGCCAGAGATCTCCTGGCTCGTCCATCCGTCTCACCTTTGCAGGAGCGGTGCGACCATCATTCAGGTCTACGCCGGAGCGGAGGGCCTGCAATGCCTTGTCATCCGGAATACCCTCGATCTGGGCCCAGTAGACCTTGGCCATCTTGGCTTTCGGATCGGAAATGCGGGCCTGCAGCTTGCCGTCATCGGTCAGGAGCAACAGGCCCTCACTATCCCGGTCGAGCCGACCAGCGGGATAGACACGTGGGACGTCCATATAGTCTGACAGCGTCTCACGCGAGCTCGCCAGCGTACTCTTGTCGGTGAATTGGGAGAGCACATTGAACGGTTTGTTGAAGGCGATAAGGCGGGTCATGCGTCAGGGCCTTCGGGCAACAGGCCGAGCGCGGATGCGGCGGCGGGTGTTCGGATCCAGATCCAGTCACCAATCCCTTCGCTGGTGCCGCCAGGCTCGTCCGTCTCGATCCAGCCCATTGCACGGTAAAACGTGCGGGCAGTGGTGTTGGACGTATTGCATTTCAGCGAGAGCGCACTGCCATAGCGCATCATTGTTGCAACCATCAGCGACCGACCAATGCCGTGGCGGTGATAGGCCGGGTCGATGAAGAAATGATGCAGGAAGTGGTCGGGGTCCCAGACGCTCGAAAAGCCGACCGGCCGGTCATCCTTTTCTGCAACCAAAATGCTCTCGCCAGCCGTTTGGCGGTCAAACTCGGCGGCATCAACGCGTTCGATGCCAGCCAGCGGGAATACGTCACGGCTCGCCCGATAGAGGATGGTAGCAAGAGCCTCCCGGTCTGATGCTACAGCCTCCCTGATCACGCGTTCACGACCTCATGCAGGGATTTCAACGTGCTGAGCAGGCCTTCGGCTGACGAGATCGGCAGGCAGCTCGGTCCATCGCACAGGGCCTTGTCCGGGTCGGTATGGAATTCGAGGAAGACGCCATCAGCGCCGGCGGCAATGGCCGACTTGGCGATGATGGCCACGCCGTCGCGTCGCCCGCCGGTGGACGCGCCGCCCGTGCGCGGGTCGGCGCCTGGAAGCTGGACAGCATGGGTCGCGTCGATGGTCACCGGGCAGCCGAGCTTCTGCATCTCGGGAATGCCGAGCATGTCGACGACTAGATTGTTGTAGCCAAAGCTGGAGCCGCGCTCGCACAGGATCACGCCGACATCTGCGGCTTCACCGATCTTGGAGACGATGTTCTTTGTATCCCACGGTGCGATGAACTGGGCTTTCTTGACCTGGATGATCCCGCCCGCTGCGGCAGTGGCCTTGGCGGTGGCGACAACCAGATCAGTCTGGCGGCACAGGAAAGCCGGGATCTGGACGATGTCAGCGACCTCTGCGACGGCTTCGGCCTGACCGGCTTCATGCAGATCGGTGCAGATCGGCACGCCGAGCTTGGCCTTCACGCTGGCCAGCATTTTCAGGCCATTCTCAAGCCCGGGGCCGCGAAACGACTTGATCGAGGAACGGTTCGCCTTGTCGAAGCTGGCCTTGAAGACATAGGGCAGGCCCAATTGTTCGCAAACGCGCTTCAGCTCGGTGCCAACTTCAAGGGAAAGGCCCTCGTCTTCGAGGACGTTGAGGCCCGCGATGACAGAAAGCGGTTTGCCGGTGCCGATGGTCCAGCCGGAAGTCTTGTGGGTCAGCACGTTCATCTGGGTCTCTCCGCTCAGGTGTTTTTCCAGCAAATAGCGTTGTTTCAGGCAAAAGGTAAGTCGGAGCGTTCATGCCGTTTCCATAAACAAAGAAGCCGCCCTCTGGGGCGGCTTCCGTGAGTCCTCGGGACCCAACAAGTCTGGCAGCGTTTCAGCGTGCCTTCAAATATCTCTATGCGCCGACAGGAGGCTGCTCCGGCCGGGCACCACAGGATATAAACTTGTTGTTCCCTCTGGTTTTCTCACTCGACATGAATCACCTCCTTTCAAGCGTGCAACAGGCACGAACTTTGTCCAGAACCGTTCCGGACGAATCAAAGTTAAGCATGATTTGCGCCATTACAAAGTTAACTTCGCGGCTTTTTTGAATGACTGTTTCATGACGCACAAAAAACGCCCGGACCTTGGGCCCGGGCGCATTCAATTTTCATACGCTGATCATGTGTCAATCATAGGCCAGCGCGCCGACAACCAGTCCGATGATGGCCCCCGTCGCGACGGAGGCGAGAATCGCGTCTCCGCTATGATGGTCCCGCGCCCAGTAGTGTCCGGGTGGCGGCGCGTAGAGGCCGTAGGTGTGATAGTCGCGGATATAGACCGTATGCTGGTGCGGGCGATACCAGCCACCGACATGGTAGCGCGGTTGGTAGCCACGACGATAATAGGGTCCATAAGCCCGGCTGTAGCGCACATAATTGTGACGGGGCGGTGCATAATGGCGATGCGAACGCGCGGGCGCGCGATAGACATGGCGCGGCGCGGGGCGGTAGTCGCGGCGCGGGGCATGGTGGCCGCGATTGTAATGGCCTCTATGATTGTGGCCATTATTATAGCCTCGATTGCCACGATTATGGTCACCGCGGTGCCCATTGTCGCGTCGACCATTGTCCCGGTGTCCCCGGTCTCCACCGCGATGGCCGCCATCATGATAACCGCCGCCGCGATTGTGATCGCCGCGTCCCCGTTCTGCATAGGCAGCGGGAGCGGCAAGAAGTCCGATCGTGGCCGTCGTGGCCACCAATGTAGTGAGTGTCTTGAACAGCTTCATATCGGGCAAAGCCTCCGAAGATTGGCCCCTTGGAAACCGTTTCCGGGGCAGCCATTTCCCGCATCCTGCGGGCTTATGACAGTCAGGCTAGGCCTGCGGGGCTGAACTCTGGCTGAACACCGTGTTAAGGAAACTCCATGGCTGAATTCGGCGACATCCGTATCAATGACGAACTGACACTGCCTGCATGGGAAGTGTCGGAGGCATTCGTGCGCGCGTCCGGGCCAGGCGGGCAGAACGTCAACAAGGTGTCGACTGCGGTACAGCTGACCTGGCACGTCGAAGCGTCATCTCTGCCACCTGATGTGAAGGCGCGCTTCGCCAAACTGTATGCCAACCGGATAACCAAGGATGGCCGACTGATGCTGGAGGCTTCGGAGCATCGGAGCCAGGCGCTCAACCGGGAATCTGCGCGCAAGCGGCTTGCCGAGATGATCCTTCGTGCCAGCCGTCGCCCGAAACGGCGCATCAAGACCAAGCCGACCTATGGCAGCGTCAAACGCCGCATCGCCACAAAGAAACGCCGAGGCGAGATCAAATCCCTCCGCGGCAATGTCGACCCGACAGAGTAGGGCGCGCTAGCAGCAGCCGCCCACCGGCGCGGGGCCGCTGGCGTCTGGCGTCTCTGCAAATACGTCCGGCGCGGCGCAGCCGGGGAAGACGCCGAAATGGGTCTTGCCGTCGCCGACCACCTGGAAGAATGGCGCAAAGCGTGTCTCCATCAGCATGGCGAGCGTGTTGCCGCAGACCGGGAAGACGCGACCGGCTTCAATCTCGTGCTCAGCATCCAGAATGAAGACGCGCTCCATGCCTTCGACGCCGCCCTTGTAGATGACAGCCTGGCCGTAATCCTCGCAGGCCGTCTCCAGACCGTCGAGCTTCATCAGGCGTGCTGTGACCGAGGCAAAGCGGATCGGCTCGACCTTTGCCTTCAATTTCGGATCTATGATGGCAAGGCGGCGATGGTTGACGACGCGCGGATCGGCAAAGCCAGCCGCCATCGCGATGGCTTCATAATCGTTCCAGTAGAGCGCCCCCGACAGGCATTCGCCATACAGGACCGGATCATCAATCAACTCCTGCGGGATCCGCCGGTCGGCATAGACGTCCGAGAAATAGAGCTCGCCGCCGGGTTTCAGCAGGCGGTGGGTCTGCCGGAAGACTTCCGGCTTGTCCGTGCAGAGATTGATGACGCAATTGGAGATGATGAGGTCAAAGGAATTGGGCTCAAGATCAAGCTCGCCCAGCTTTTCCAGTTCGCCTTTCACAAAGCGCGTATTGGGCGAGTCGTAGCCAAATTGCTCGGCGTGCCAGGCCTCATGTGCGCGGGCGACGTCCAGCTGCTCATCCGTCATGTCGACCCCGGTGACGTGGCCGGTCGGGCCAACCAGCTTGGCCAGGGCGAACACGTCGCGTCCGGCCCCGCTGCCAAGGTCCAGCACTTTCAAACCTTCCAGCGCGGCCGGGATGGCGAGGCCACACCCATAATACTTCGCGGCCACATCATCATGGACGGCGGCGAGGGCGGCCGAGACATGCGCCGCTGGACGAGACTCCGTCGTGCAGGCATCGGTCTTCAGGTCCGACGAGCTTGTCAGCGTCTCGCCGTAATAGGTTTTCACCACATCCTGCATCTGGTACATTTGAGTCTCCGCATTGATCGGGGCGACCCTAGGCAGGTACGCCAGTCGTTTCCAGTCACGGATATGTGTGCGAGCGCGCTAGCCCTTCTTGATCGGCTTGCCGCGATACGGGCTCTTGCCTTGGGGCTTGCGCGCGCCGTCGGCCTTGTCAGCATAGGGGTTCTTGCCCTGCCGGACGAACAGGCGGATCGGCACGCCATGCATGTCAAAGGCATCGCGCAGATTGTTGATCAGATAGCGCTTGTAGGTTTCCGGCATCTGGTCACCGCGCGAGGCGATGAGCACGAAGGTCGGCGGACGCGCCTTCATCTGGGCCATGTAGCGTGGCTTGATGCGCTTGCCCTGAACGCTTGGCGGCGGATGGCGCTCAACCGTGTGGCGCAGCCAGCGGTTCAGATCGCCCGTCTTCACGCGTGCGGTCCAATCCTGATAGACCTTGACCACGGCTGGCATCAGCCTGTCCGTATGCCGACCAGTCAGGCCGGACAGGAACACGACGGGTGCACCGCCAGCATTCGGCATCAGCCGGTTGGCAAGATCCCGGATATGTTTGGCGGCTTCATCCGGCTTTTTCACCGTGTCCCATTTGGAAATGACCAGCACGACGCCGCGGCCTTCGCGCAGGGCGAGGTCGGCAATCAGCAGGTCCTGTTTTTCCATCGCCTCGTGTGCGTCCATGACGAGGGCAATGATATCGGCATATTTCAGCGAGCGGATGGTCTCGCCAGTCGACATGCGTTCAAGGCGCTCCTGCACCTTGTTCTTGCGGCGCAGGCCAGCGGTATCGACCAGGCGGATGCGGCGGCCTTCCCATTCCCAGTCAATAGAGATGGAGTCGCGCGTGATGCCGGCTTCGGGACCGGTCAGCAGGCGGTCCGATTGTAGCAGCTGGTTGATCAGCGTGGACTTGCCGGCATTCGGGCGGCCGACAATGGCCAGTTTGATCGGCTTGTCGTCTTTTTGCGGCTCGGGTTCAACGTCGACATCCGCCGCTTCAATGGCGGCGACGAGATCATCATCGGACACAGAGAAATCGTCGATATCGATATGGGCGAGCTTCTCGATAATGTCCTCGGCGGCGCGGGGATCATAATCCAGCTCGGCCTCCTGCAGGGCGAGCTCGAACGCTTCCTCGCCCAGTGCCTGACGAATGGCTTCGTAAAGTTCGGCCATGCCCTCGCCATGCTCGGCAGACAAGCCAATCGGTTCACCCAGGCCCAGCGACCAGGCATCCATCACGCCGACCGTGCCCTGTTTGCCTTCAGCCTTGTTGGCCGCCAGAACGATCGGGATATTGGCCTTGCGCAGCAGGGCGGCAAAGTTCTCGTCTTCCGGGGTGACGCCAACGCGGGCATCAATCAGGAAGAGGGCCAGTTCAGCCTCGGCAATCGCGGCCTCGGTCTGTTGGCGCATGCGGGATTCGAGACTGTCGTCATAGGAGGTCTCATAGCCCGCTGTGTCGATCAGGACCAATGGCAGGGAGGCAAGACGCCCTTCCGCCTGCTTCCGGTCACGCGTCACACCCGGCTGGTCATCGACCAGCGCGATCTTCTTGCCGACGAGGCGGTTGAACAGGGTCGACTTGCCCACATTGGGGCGTCCGACGATGGCGAGTTTCAAAGGCATGGCGGGGCCCGCTCCTATGCGTTCAGGCGAGGCGCGCCAGCCCGGCGCAGCCTGCTACTGAATCGCAACCAGTTTTGCTTCATCGGTCAGCAGGAAGACTTTTCCCTGCACGGCGATGGGTTCGATGTAAGTCGTGTCCTTGATATCCAGAGACGCGGTCTGTTCGCCCGTCTGCGGATCAAAGGCGAGCAGCTCGCCATAGGACGAAACGATCAGGATGCGTCCCGACGCAAGAAGCGGACCGGAATAGCTGATCCGTTTCTTCTTTTTCTTCTCGTTCTTGTACTGCGGCAGCTCGGTGACCCAATAGGCGTCGCCTGAGCCAGCATCCAGCGCCGCCAGAGTGGCATTGGTGCCGATGACAAACAGGAATTTCCCGCTGAGCGCTGGGGCTTGGGTCGAGCCGATGGGGCGCGCCCAGACGCGATTGCCGCTGCGCCCGTCAATCGCGACCGTGATGCCGGACTGGCTCGACGCGAAGACGAGGCCACCGGCCAGAACCGGGCGTGAGCCGATATCGTTGATCTCGGAAATCGGTGTGAAGCGGCCGGCCTGCGAAATGGCATCCGTCCAGAGGCGACGGCCATTATTGGCAAGATAGGCGATGATCTCACCAGAGGAGTAAGGCGCGATCACGAAGTCTTCGATGGCGGCCGGGCTTGGGCTGCCGAGGACGCGGGCGGATTCCGCAATTGCCTGATCGCTCCAATCGGTCTCGCCGGTCTCAAGGTCCAGCGCGAACACTTCATTATTGTTGGAGGCGACAAAGATCGTGCCGTCCTTGACGGTGGGGGCACCCGTCATGGGCACGCCAAGCTCGCGCTTCCACAATTCGGTCCCGTCTTCGGCGCTGACGCGTGTGACATAGCCAAAGCCACTTGCGACGATCAGCGTACCATCTGTCACGGCAAGGCCGCCGCCGAGCGCGGTCTTGTCGCGCTTGGTCAGGCCTTTGAGTTCCTTTTTCCAGAGCGTGCGGCCGCTGGAGATTTCCGTCGAATAGATCGTCTGGTCCGCATCCAGCGTGTAAATGGCAGTCTCGCTGGCGACCGGTGGCGTGGTCACGGCAGACTTGTTGCTGGAGCCTTTGCCGACCGAATTGCGCCAGGCGATTTTCAGGTCAGGCGCTGCGTTGACGTGGCCTGGTGCCTTGGCGGGGGTTCCGCCTGCTTCCGGCCAGGATGCCATATCCGTGGGAGGCAACAGTTCGATGGATTCCGTGGCCAGCTCAGGCTTGGCCTCAACCGCTTCCTCCGCGAGCACCATCGTGACACGGCCAGCCTTGTCGAGCTGTTCCTTGTCGTCATTGCCGGAATTGCCGAAGAACGGAATGCTGCTGCAGGCCGTCAGGGCGATGAACGCCGTTGCGGTTGCGGTCAGCTTGAGTGGGCGTGAAAGCCTCATTGGCCGGTCTCCTCGATATCGGCAGTTTCAGCGGGCGCTTCGCCCTCAACTGGTGTCTCAGTGTCGCTTGCGGCCGCTTCTTCAGCTGGCGCGGGCGGGATCGCAGCAAGGGCGATCTCGGCGCGGCGCTTCACGCCTTCGGGCGCAGCCGCATCAAAGCGGAGACGGTTGAACTCGGTCCGGGCGCGGGCAATGTCGCCGCTCTCGAAAGCTTTCGCCGCGATCAGTTCACGGGCAAGCGCGCCGAGCGGGCCTTCATCCTCGACCAGGCTGCCGAGCGTCGCTTCAAGGTCTGCCATGGACTGGGTGTCGACCGAGAAATACGCGGTCTTCAGGATGGACAGGCGCTCATACGGGCTGCCTTCCACGGCAGCCACGGCCGATAGGGTGCGCGTGGCGCCATTGGCGTCGCCGCCGCCCTCATATTGGGTCTGCGCCAGATATTGCGCTGCCAAAGGTGCGATCTTGCCACTGCCTTCGGCCAATTCACGGAACGCGGCTTCGGCCTCGACGTAATTGTCTTCTTCCAGCAGGGTCAGGGCGTTCTCGAAGGCGAGCGCGCGTTCTGCCCGGGCCTGTTCAGCCTGTGGGCGCAACACGAATTCATTCAGGGCCACCGCCCCGATGAGCAGCGCTGCCGCGCCATAGATAAAGGGCCTGTAGCGTGTCCACAGGCCTTCCATCTTGTCCTGGCGCAGGCTTTCATCGACTTCGTCAAAAATGTCGCTCAACGTGGCGCTCCGATCGGGTAATCTGACTTCGGGGGGAACCTAGACGCGCCTGCGCCCAGCTGCAACGTGTCAGGGCTGTTTCGCCTCAGGTTTTCGCAGGGAATAGGTCTCGGCTTCGCCGGGGAATTCGCGGGACCGGACGTCGACAGCAAACTGGCCGAGGGCGGTGTCGATCTCGCTGCGGAGGTCGGCGTAACGGCGCACGAATTTCGGCGCCCAGTCGAACAGGCCCAACATGTCCTGTGTGACCAGTACCTGACCATCGCAGCTGGCGGACGCGCCGATGCCGATTGTGGGGCAGCTGACGGCCTTGGTAATCTCGTCGGCGAGATCGCGCGCAACGCCTTCGATGACGATGGCAAATGCGCCCGCTTCGTCTGCAGCGCGCGCCTCGTTCAGCACGATGTCGCGTTCGGATTCGGTGCGGCCCTTGGCGCGGAAGCCACCATCGACATTCACCGCCTGCGGGCGCAGGCCGACATGGCCCATGACCGGAATGCCACGCTCCACAAGATGGGCGATCTGGGTAGCGGCATAGGCGCCGCTCTCGATCTTGACCGCCTGACAGCCGGTTTCCTTCATGATGCGGGCGGCATTCAAAAAGGCCTGATCTTCGCTCGTCTCGTAGCTGCCAAAGGGCATATCGACGACGACGAAGGCCTGCTGGCTGCCGCGCATCACGGCCTGACCGTGCAGGATCATCATCTCCATCGTCACGCCAACGGTCGAGGGCAGGCCATGGACCACCATGCCGACGCTGTCGCCAACGAGGATCAGGTCGGCATGCGGGTCCATGATCTCGGCCATTGGCGCGTCATAGGCCGTCAGGCAGACGAGCGGTTCACCCCCTTTGGCGGCGGCGATATCCTTGACGGTTTTGCGGGAAATTCGGGTTTGTTTCGACATGGCCAGCGACTTAGCCTGCCTCAGACCGGCGGGCAAGCGCATGTGAACGGTCGCTCCGGCGCTGCCGGATCAGCTGCGGCCTTTGGGGAAGTGCTGCAGGGCGGTGGGTATGTCCACCCACTCATGCCGGGTTTCTTCCCAGACCGAGCGGATCGGCCCGGGAAAGCGCGGATCTGCGATCGCCCCTACGGCGATACCTGCTGCTTCCGGGTGCTTTTCCGTGACCCAGTAGACGGTAGACCCGCAAGTGGGACAAAAATAGGTCGTGAAGGTACCCCCGCTGTCAGCTTCGCGTGTCCAGGGGGTAGCCTTGCCTGTAATGGTCAAAGCAGTGAGCAGGTAATATGCCCCCACTCCGAAGGGGGAGCCGGTGCGACGCTGGCACGCGATACAGTGACAGGCGACGACGGCCGGCGTGATATCGTCAGGCAGCGTGACTTTCAGGGCGCCGCAAGCGCATTGCGCATCCATGTGACTACACTCCCGGCACGACAGGCACGCCGATCAGCCATTGATGCAGGTGGAAGACGAACGCGACATACACGCCGGTTCCGATCACCAGCGCGCCAATGTCTCCCATATTGGACACCGCCACATCAGCCGGCGGGCCATTGTCGCCGCGCTTCTTCACTGCGATCCGGTCGATCACGGCATAGGCGAGGAAGCTGCCGAACAGGATGATCGAGTTCCACTCGCCATTGGCCAGAAGGTGACCAAGCGCCCAGAGCTTCACCGCCACCAGCATGGGGTGCTTCAGGGCTTTCTTGATCCGGCCTGTCGGCAGGTTGGCAGCGACGAGAAAGATCAAGGCTGGCAGCATCAGCGCCATGTTGACGTGTGAGCCCCAACTGGGCGCGAAATAGAGCGATCCCATCCAGCGCGCTGCGTCATAGCCATAGATGATCAGGACCAATCCGATCAACGAAATCAGGCTGTAGAGCCCCATATAGGGGCCGTAGCCAATACGTTGTTTCAGATCCTCTCCCGGTTTTCGGCTTCGAAACGCGGAAAACAGATGGACCCCAAAGAACACAACCAGCCCGGCAATCAGATACGGCATGACGATTTCCTCCCGAGCGGGAGTCTATGCGGAGTCCGGGATGTGGGAAAGTGGAAAGCCTGAAGGCGGCCTCAGCCCTCGGGCTGATCCTTGAGCCAGACTTCGACATTGCCTTTTAGCTTCAACGTGAGAGGCTTGCCCTTGCGATCAAGCGCCTTGCCAGCCGCAACGCGGATCCAGCCTTCAGATACACAATATTCCTCGACATTGGTTTTCTCGGTTCCGTTGAAGCGGACGCCGATCTCGCGTTGCAGCAAATCTGCATCGTGAAACTTGCTGTCTGGATCGAGGGCGAGGCGGTCTGGGAGCGTGTCGGTCATGTGATGCTGTTTGCCAGCGAATGCGGGAATTGCAAGAGCCCAGACCCAACTTGATGGCCCGAAATGGGAATGAAGACATGGTTAATGGAAAGTAGTGGAATCATTTCCCCACTAAACCGGGCTTTATGGAACTGTCGCTATTGGTTACCGCAGAACAGAACAGGCTGATATGCGAAGTATATCCGACATCAAGCATTACCGTACAATGCTCCAGAACGCGCGAACGCTCGAAGAAGCGGTCGTCATGGAGCAAATGCGCGCGACCTCGAGAAATTTGTCAGCGCTCTACGCGATGTTGTGTGTCGCGTCGCTGTCGCTCGGGATGAGCTTCCTGAACCATGCGCCGTTATACCTGACACTCGGCCTGCCATGCCTGTTCATCGTAGGGAGTATCCTGCGGATCAATCACTGGCGCGATTCACAGGCTGAATTCACAGATCCCCTGCGCGCCCAGCGTGATTTCGTGGTGATAGAAATTGGCTCGCTGATCATCTTTGCGGTCATCGGAGGCTGGATTGCTCTATTGTGGCCCTACGCGATCGGTCGGCAGGAAGCGCAATTGGCTCTGTTTACCGGCCTGATCGGCCCGGTTGGCATGATGTGCTCAATGCCGCGCCCGCGTATTGTGGCAGCTGGCTTGTCGGGGACGTTGCTGATATTCTGCTTCGTCTTCGTGCGCCATGATCCGTTTTACTATGGCTATATGGCCGTGCCGATGGCGGTGTCGTATGCGGCATTCCTGAAAGTGTCCCTGACTTACAAGCAGCGCATCGCGGAATCGGTGATGCTGCACAATGAGCTGGTCTCTGAGAATGAGCGGGCTTCGGGCCTGGCGGAATCCAATCGCTTCCTGGCCTTGTCAGATACCCTGACCGGCCTGCCGAACCGCCGCCGCTTCTTCGAGCAGATAAACCTTTTCTTCGAGCGCAGCCCGAGTGGGGAATTGCCGATTGTGGGACTGGTCGACCTGGACGGCTTCAAGCCCTTGAATGACGTGTTCGGACATTCGGCAGGGGATGCCATGCTGGTGGAAACAGCAAACCGTATGAAGGCAGCGGCGGCCCGCTATGGTGGTTCGGTCGCGCGCCTTGGCGGAGATGAGTTCGCGTACGTCCTGCCGTGGAACACATCGCGCGATGAAGCCATGAAGTTCTCGCTGGAACTGGTCGCTTCGATCAGTCACCCGGTTGTCCTGCCGAGTGGAGATATCAGCCGCGTATCGGCCTCGGTCGGCATGTCTTCGCGCAGCTTTGATGTCGCCTCGGCAAAAGACCTGCTTGAGCAGGCAGATTTTGCCCTGTTCCGCGCCAAGGAAGCGACGTCCGGCCCCGTGGTCGAGTTTTCGTCTCATCATGCCGCCAGCAAACGCCGCGAAGTGCTTGTGCACCAAGCTTTCAAGAATGCGGATCTCGACAAGGAAATTCATCTGGTTTTCCAGCCGATCATCGACACGCGCGATGGGGCCATTCGGCGTTGCGAGGCACTGGCGCGCTGGGACAGTCCGGAAATTGGTATGGTGCCGCCGGGCGAGTTCGTGCCGATTGCCGAGAAAGCCGGCATGACCCAGGAAATGACTCTGGCAGTCTTCCGCAAGGTGATTGCCCAGCTGAAGGTTTGGCCGGAAACGGCGCGGATTGCGGTGAACCTGTCTGCGCAGGATGTGAACAGCCGGCAGTGTACGGACCTGCTTGCCTCGATGCTGATCCGCCAGCCGCCGAGCCTGCGCCAGCGCATTTCGATTGAGGTGACCGAATCCTCTTTGCTGACGGATTTCACCGAGGTTCACAACAACCTGCTGAAATTCCGGGAACTGGGTGTGAAGATCGCGCTGGATGATTTCGGCACAGGCTTCTCGTCCCTGCGGTACTTGCAGGAATTGGAATTCGACATTGTGAAGATCGATCGAAGCTTCATATCGTCAATCGACCACAATCAGAAAAGCTTTGGCCTTGTCCGGACGATCAGCCGCCTCTGCCGGTCGCTGTCGATTGCCTGTGTGGCGGAAGGCGTGGAGACCCGCGAGGAACTGGACCATGTGCGCTCGGCCGGGTGCCATCTGGTCCAAGGCTATATCTTCACCAAGCCCCTGATGGCCGAGAAGATGCTGCCTTACCTGACCGGCGAGCTGAAGTTCGACGGCATGGGATCCATGCTGTCGGTCCCAACCCAGGTGGTCGCCTGATCGACTTCGCCCCGCAAGGCAAATTTCTTGTTACCGCCCGCCTCATGGTCATGCTATGGAAACAGCAGGGACGCCTGAAAGGCTGTGAAGGGAACAAATTCAATGACACTATCCGTAATCAGCGCCGGTTTCGGGCGCACAGGCACGATGTCGCTCAAACTGGCGCTCGAGCAACTTGGCTTCGGGCCGTGCCATCACATGATCGAGGTCATCGAGAATGGCGAGGCACAGGTTCCGCTCTGGAATTCTGCGCTGGCGGGCACACCAGACTTCGGCGCCATTTATGACGGGTACAATTCCGCCGTGGACTGGCCAACCGCAGCCTTCTGGCAGGAGACGGCCGAGGCCTATCCGGACGCGAAGATCATCCTTTCGACGCGTTCCGCCGAGAGCTGGTACAGCAGCATATCCGAGACCATTCTGGCCACCGTCTGGGCGCCGGACACCTGGCCGCCGCAAGCGACCGAATGGTTCAAGATGGTGACAAAAGTGCTGGAGCGCAGCTTTGGCGGCGCGAAAGACAAGGACAGCCTGATCGCCGCCTTCAACGCGCACGAAGCCGAAGTGAAGGCGACCATTCCCGCCGAGCGCCTTCTGGTCCATTCGGCAAAGGATGGCTGGGAACCGCTCTGCGCCTTCTTCGGCGTGCCGGTGCCCGCCGAGCCTTATCCGCGTACCAACAGTAAGGAAGAATTCTTCCAGCACATGACCAAGGCCGACAACATGTAGGCTGGCCGCGCCAGCAGGTGCGACGCCTGTGAGGGCGCTTCGGGGGAGTTTGAATTTTCGTGAAAGGTGGCGCGGTCAGGGGTCCGGACCGGGCAGGGCGTAGCTTTGGCTGAACGGCATCTGGCAACTTGGTTCGCCCGCATCAAGTCGCACACGGTTCCGGTGTTCGCCCGGATGAGCGGACTTCAGTTCGCCAATTGCCAGGCGGAAAGCTTTTGACCATGTGAAGGCCAGCGGGTCCGGTTCGCGCTCATGCGGCACGTCGCCGATCCATTGAAGATACACGGTGCCGCGATGGTCGATGACCGTCATGAACGGAACGCCCCGGCCCTTCAGCGCCCGCACATACAGGCGCAGGGCGACCGTCTGCAGCCAGATCCAGAACCGATAGGGTTCCAGATGCGGCTTGAGCGGGCCGACAGGGGCAAACAGCGTGTCCATGCAGCCAATCCTGCCACGGCGCCAGGTCCGGTTGGATAGGGCGTAGAAAAAACCCCTGACCTGCGCGGCAGGTCAGGGGTTTTGACGTTAAAGGGCCGGGGACAGGCCGGGTGGTCTCCCCGGATCAATTAGTAACTCTTCGGCAGGCCGAGGACGCGTTCGGCGATGAAGTTGAGGATCATTTCGCGGCTGACCGGGGCGATGCGAGCGAGCATGGCTTCGCGCATCATGCGCTCGACATGGTACTCTTTCGCGTAGCCCATGCCGCCATGCGTCAGCACGGCGGTCTCGCAGGCGCGGAAGCCGGCTTCGGTGCCAAGGTATTTCGCGGAATTGGCCTCGGCGCCGCAATCCTGCCCGGCATCGTAGAGTCCTGCCGCCTTGTAGGCGAGCAGTTCGGCGGCGGAGAGTTCGGCCCAGGATTTTGCCAGCGGATGCTGGATGCCCTGATTCTGGCCAATCGGGCGGCCAAAGACGACGCGCTCTTTCGCATAGGTCGCGGCCCGCTCCAGCGCGGAAAAGCCGAGGCCGATGGATTCCACCGCGAACAGGACACGCTCGGGGTTCAGGCCCTGAAGCAGGTATTTGAAGCCTTCGCCTTCTTCGCCGATCAGGTGGTCTTTCGGCACTTCGAGCCCATCAATATAGAGCATGTTGCACTCGACCGCCTTGCGGCCCATTTTCGGGATCGGCTGGCGCTCGATCTTGTTCGGGTCGAGGTCTGTGTAGAACAGGGAGAGGCCGAGATACGGCTTGGCGCACTGGTCCTTGGGCGTGGTGCGCGCGATGATCAGGATCTTGTCGGCGCGCTGGGCGCCAGTCGTCCAGATCTTGCGTCCATTGATCGTGTAGCCGGTGTTCGTGCGCTCGGCCTTGGTTTCGAGGCTGGACGTGTCGAGGCCGGAATTCGGTTCGGTCACGGCAAAGCACATCTTCTCCTCGCCAGAGATGATCTTGGGCAGGTTTTCGCGCTTCTGTTCCGGATTGCCGAAGCGCTCCAGGGGCTTCGGCCCGAAAATGTTGAGATGGATGGCCGAGGCGCCGGAATAGCCCGCGCCGGTGCGCGTGACGGTCTGCATCATCAGCGCGGCTTCGGTCAGGCCGAGGCCCGCGCCGCCATATTCCTCCGGGAAGGCAATGCCGAGCCAGCCGCCCGCGGCCATGGCATCACAGAATTCCTCCGGCCAGTCGCCGGTCTCGTCCGTCTTCGCCCAGTAATCATCCCCAAAGGGTTCGAGCGTTTTTTCGACGGCGGCCTTGATGGCGGCCTGATCTTCACTCATCGGCGCGATCTGATGCATGTGACGTAATCCTCCTGAGGGCCAGACTTAAGGCGGCCATGCAGGCCCGTCCAGCGATTGCCCTGCGTCAGGGGAGCGCAATTGTGCGCGTGATGCCAATGGCTGTGAGGAAGGCTGGGTCGTGGCTGATGACGAGGAGGGCGCCGGAATAGGCGTTGAGGGCGGCTTCTAGGGTTTCGATCGTGGCCATGTCGAGATGATTGGTCGGCTCGTCCAGCAGGAGGAGTTCGGGGGGCTCGGGCGCGGCAAAGATGGCGGCGAGGCCCGCGCGCAGGCGTTCGCCGCCGCTGAGCATCGCCACGGACTGGTGGGCGGCCTCATTTCGGAAGGCGAAGCGGGCGAGGGCGGCATGGGTTTCATTCTTTGTCAGGTGCGGCTGGACGGCCCGGATGGCCTCGAGAATCGAGCCGCCCGAGGGCAGCAGGCTGACATGCTGGTCGAGCCGGGCGATGCGGGGCGTCAGCGTCTCGACCGTGCCGGAGGCGGGGGCGATTTCGCCAAGGATCATGCGCATCAGCGTCGACTTGCCGGCGCCATTCGGGCCGGCAATGGCGATCCGCTCCGGCCCTCTGATGTCAAAGCTGAGCGGCCCGAACAGGCGGCGGTTGCCGAAGGCGGCGACGGCCTCGGTCACGCGCAGGATGTCCTTTGACCGGGGCAGGTGGACGTGCGGCAGGTCCATTGTGATCGGGGCCGTGATCTCCACCTTTGCGCGGGCGGCTTCCAGTGCGGCAGCGCTTTCGTTGGTCTGGCGGCTGGCAAGGTCGCCGCCCCGTGCGGCGGTGGCCTCGGCGCGTTCCTGCCGCTTGTCGAGCAGCATCTTGGGGGCATCACCCTTTGCGCGGGCGGTGCGGCCCGCCTTGTCGCGCCGGTCCTGTTTTTCCTTTGCGCGCTGGGCGTCTGCCTGTGTGCGACGCAGGGCGGTCTGGGATCTGGCGAGATCAGCTTCGGCCTGTGCGCGCGCCGCGTCGCGGGCCTCGCGAAACTCGCTCCACCCGCCGCCGAACACGGTCACGCCTATGGGGGACAATTCCACGATCCGGTCCATGTGTTCCAGCAATTTTCGGTCATGGCTGGCAATGAGCGCCCCGCCGCGCCACTGGGCGAGTAGATTGGCTATGGCGTGCCGCCCGTCCGTATCGAGATTGTTTGTCGGCTCGTCCAGCAGCAGGATGTCTGGCTGTTCCAATAGAAGGCGGGCGATCATGACGCGCGTGCGCTCGCCGCCGCTGAGCCGGGACAGGCGGGTGTCCAATGGCATGTCGCGGAGACCGGTCGATGCCAGAACGGATTCGAGCCGGGACTCCAGTGTCCAGTCGGCCAAATCGGCATCTTCCAGTGAGCCTTCACCAGCGGCCAGGCGCGCAAGTCGGGCAAGGCCGTCTGCCGCACCGAGCGCTTCGGAGATGGTCTGGGCTTCGTCCGCGATCTGGGCGAGGCGGCCCAGGCGGCCGTGCACGGACAAGCTGCCGCGTGCAGGCTCCACATCGCCGGCTATGGCGCGCAACAGGGTGGACTTGCCGCAGCCATTGCGGCCGACAAGGCCAATGCGTTCGCGGCCGAGCGACAGGGTCAGGCCGTCAAAGAGCGGCGTGCCGTCAGGCGTGGTGAGGGAGAGGGAAACGAGCGTGAGAAAGGAAGACATGGACAGGCCGTGCGATCATGGAAAGGGTCAGCGAAGCATTGGGCTTTGCGTAATCCATGTCTTTGCCTCCAGTGGTTTCTCTGCGGATCGAAGTGCCTACATACGCATTCCGGCGCTGAGTTCAAGGAAAATCAGACTTGCGCCGGAAGCGCGCGAGATGGCGCGAAGGCAGCGGCAAGGTCGCTGGAGTCGCCACCCAGTATCAGGTCAGCCACGATCCTTGCCGTGATGGGCGTCAAAAGGATGCCATTGCGATAATGGCCTGCGGCGACGAACATGTTGGGCTGGCGCGTGCGACCGAGAAAGGGCGCGAAGTCTGGTGTACCGGGACGTATGCCGGACCATGCGGAGGTGATGCGGGCATCCGCCAGCGAGGGCACGATGCGGGAAGCGTCTTGGAGGAGGTTGGCGACATCATCCGTGTTCGGCATACCTGTCGTACGGCCGGGCTCCATCGTGGCGCCGATGACAAGCTGGTCGCCGCGTGGCACCATGTAGATCGGACCGGCGCGCAGTGTGGTGGCGGGGTGGTCTGCCCGACGCTCAACCGACAGCATCTGGCCGCCATAAGTGTCGATCTCATCCAGCGACGAGTCCCAGTTTGCCAGGCTGAATTGCTTGCCATGTTCGGTCACTTTCAACTCGCCGCTCTGCCAGCCGGCTGTGATCAGAATGAAATCATGGCCTTCCACATCCAGCGCGTCGTCGTGTGACTGTAACGGTGCGGGCGTGCGTTCCAGCATGATGCGAGGGTGGCGTTCACACAGGGCGAGCAGCGCCGAGACGACGGCGCGATTGTTCACGTGGCCATCCGTGGTGAGCTGCAGGACGCCGCGCAGGTCAGGCGACAGCGCCGGTTCGATCCGGCGTGCGGCATCCATGTCCAGCCGCTGGCCGGGCAGGCCGCGCTTGGTCAGCGTGTCGAGGATTCCGTCGAGATGGGCTGCCATTGCTTCACTCGCGGCGACCGCCAGGGATGGTCCGGCCGCATATCCGACAGTTTCTCCGCTTTCGGTTTCAAGGTGCGCTGCAAATTCCGGCCAGAGCCGCGCGCTTTCAAGACAGAGATCAAAAAGTTGGGGGTGAACGCCCGGCTCTGAGGCGGCCTCGAAGGCGGGGGCAATCATGCCAGCAGCAGCCCAGCTGGCGCCGCGACCGGGTGTGTTGGGATCGTAGAGCGTGATGGCCGCGCCACGCCGGGCGAGTTCGAGCGCGCAGCTGAGGCCGATAATGCCCGCGCCAGCGATGGCAATGCGGGGGGAAGATGTTTCGGGGCGGGCGGCGCAGGTCATCTGCGCTATCTATGCCATTCTACTAGCGAATTGAACGCTCAGGCGGCGGAGACCTGCATTTTCTGGCTTTCCCAATAGGATTGGAAAGCTTCGGCCCATTTCTGGCTCTGGAACACGATTTCCTTGCACATCTCGCCGGTCGGACGGAATGCGGTGCGTACCATCATTTCGGGGCCTTCATCGGCGTCGCGCTCAAGCTGTTCGATGACGAACGCGTCGAGCGTGGCTGACAGAAGCGCGTCCTCTTCCGGTGACCCTAAATCGAGATCCACTACGATATCTTTCATTGTCATCCCCAAGCACCTGATTGTTACGTCCGGTTTTCCGGACTCATTTTGTATCTTCAGATCAATATCGCATTTTGTGCGATGCAGCATAAGATTCTTGCTCATGACCGTCCCAATCCGGGGGTCTGTGCAAATTTCGGGCAAAAAGGTCGCGCATGTCGTTCGTTGCGATCCATTCTCAAATGTGATTGAACAGATCATCAATGCCCCTCAAAGAGAGTTTGTTCCATGAAATGGTATGCATCCCTGGCCACCGCCTGCGTTTTTCTTGCCGCTTGCGGGGCACCCTCTGGAGATTCCGGGGAGTCCGAAGCTGCTGCAGAATCTGTGGCTGAGCCCACCGGCCTGCTAAATGTGTATTCGGCCCGGCACTATGATTCCGACAAGGAGCTTTACAAACGCTTCGAGGATGAGACCGGTATCCGCATTCGGTTTCGCGAATCCGGCGCGGCCGAACTGCTTGAGGCGATGAAGGCCGAAGGCGACAATAGTCCGGCGGATGTCATTATCTCGTCCGATGCTGGCACACTTTACCGATTCAAGGATGCGGGCCTGATGCAGCCCGTCGAGTCCGAATTGCTAGCGACGCGCATTCCCGAGCATTTCCGCGATCCGGACAATCATTGGTACGGTCTGGCCAAACGGCTGCGCGTGATCGTGTATGATCCTGCCCGTGTCGAGCCGGAGCAGGTGGATGAATATGCCGACCTCGCCAGCGCCAATCTCGAGGGCGATGTCTGCATGCGGTCCAGCACGAACATCTACAATCTCTCCCTGATGGGGGAATTGATTGATCGACTTGGCAAGGATACGGCCGAGGCTTGGGCGCGCAGCGTGGTGGCGAACTTCGCACGTCCGCCCCAGGGCGGCGACACCGGGCAGATTGAGGCAATTGCCGCTGGCCAATGCTCGGTCGCGCTGGTGAACCATTATTACTGGGTGCGCATGACGCAAGGCTCCGACGCCCAGCGCAAATCGGTTGAAAAGACCATGCTGTCCTTCCCGCAGCAGGATAGCTGGGGCGCGCATGTGAATGTCACCGGCGCGGGTGTTGCGGCCCATGCGCCGCACAAGGAGGCTGCCATCCAGTTCATTGAATGGCTGGCCGGTGAGGAGGGCCAGTTCCTGCTGACCACCGAGACCAAGGAAATCCCGCTGGTCGCTGGCGCCGAGATGCCGGAAGGGCTCGACCGGCTGCCGCCTGATTTCAAGGAAAGCGTGTTCCCGCTCAACAAGCTTGGAGAGAATCAGGCCGAGGCACAGGCCATCTACGACCGGGCTGGATGGAACTGATCTCGTTTGAGCGCTCTGGCCGCCATACGCCGCTTCCGATTCAGGAGCATTGACGGGCCCGCCTTATTGGCGGGCTTGATCATTGCTGTACCTGTCGTCGTGACCCTGTTTGCGGGCCTGATGAATGGTGGCGGTGAAGCGTGGACCCATATCCGCGACACGCTGTTGACCGGCTACACGACCGGCACGCTCGGCACGCTGCTGTTAACCGCGCTCATGACGCTCGCCGTTGCGGTTCCGGCGGCTTGGCTGGTGACGATGTACCAGTTTCCGGGACGGGGCCTGTTCGAATGGTTGCTGATCCTGCCTCTGGCGGCGCCCGGCTATGTGCTTGCCTATGCCTATGCCGATCTGATGGGCCTGATGGGGCCGTTCCAGACAGCGATCCGGGATGTTACCGGCTGGACCGCGCGGGACTATTGGTTTCCGGACATGCGCAGCCTGCCGGGGCTCGCCTTCGTGCTGACCTGCGCGCTTTATCCTTATGTCTATCTGACGGCCCGAGCGGCCTTCGTCTCGCAATCTGTCTGCGCTCTGGAGGCGGCGCGCAGTCTGGGTGCCAGCAGTGCCCGGCGGTTCTGGCAGGTCGCCCTGCCGGCCGCCCGACCGGCCATCGCAGCCGGCCTTGCCCTGACCCTGATGGAAGCGGCGGCCGATTATGGCGCAGCGGAGTTTCTCGGTGTGCCCACTCTGACCTTCGGCATTGTGCGCGCCTGGCAGAGCTTTGGCGAACCCGCGGCAGCGGCGCGGCTCGCTCTGGTTCTGGTCGTGATCGTGATCGCGCTGATTCTGACCGAGCGTCATACGCGGGGACGTGCGGGCAGCCAGCAAAGCTCGACGCGGTGGCGCAGCGTGTCACGGGCGCGCCTGCCACGCTGGGCCGGCCTGGGCGCAATGGCGGCCTGTGCGCTCCTGTTCCTTGCTACTTTCGTTTTGCCAATGTCGCGCCTGGTCTGGCTTGTCATGGAATCGCAAGATCAGATCGCGCCAATCGGGCGGGCGTTGGTGAACACGCTGATCCTTGCCGGGTCAGGTGCGGCGCTGGCGTTCGTGCTGGCGATGGTCATCGCGCTGACGGCCCGGCAGAGCGGACTGATCGCCGGCTTCGCGCGTCTGATGGCCTCGACCGGCTACGCCATTCCGGGTGCCGTTCTCGCGCTCGGCGCGCTGTTGGTGATGGGATATCTTGGCATCACGCTGACCGGGGCGGGGGCAATCGTGGCCTTGGCATGGGTCTATGCCAGCCGGTTCACCACGTCGGGCGCAGAGCCGATGGTGGCAGCGCTCGGTCGCGCCCCGGCCTCCATGGGCTATGCCGCCGAGAGCCTTGGGGCTTCGCCGCTGCGCCGCGCGGTTTCCGTTGACCTGCCGGTCGCGCTATCAGGCGCCATGGCTGGTGCACTGATCCTGTTCGTTGAATCCCTGAAAGAGCTGCCGGCTACCTTGATGCTGCGACCTTTCAATTGGGACACACTGTCTGTTCGGGCGAATGCCTATGCCACGGATGAGCGTCTGGCGGCGGCGGCCTTGCCGTCCCTGCTCATCACGCTGGCAGGCTTGCTGCCCGTGATCCTGCTATCGTGGCGGCTCAGCCATTCGCGTCCGGGGGACACGGAATGAGCGTGCATTTGACCGCGACGAACGTAACCCGCCGCTATGGGCCAACCGCTGTGGTGGAGGGCGTAAGCCTCACTCTGGAACCCGGCAACATCACAGCATTGCTCGGTGGGTCCGGCGCAGGAAAATCGACTTTGTTGCGCTTGTTCGCCGGACTTGAACCGCTCGATGGTGGTGAGATCCGGCTGGGAGATGAATTGCTCTCTGCGCCGGGCAAGACGGTCCCGGCCGAGAAACGCCGCATCGGGCTGATCTTTCAGGATTTCGCCTTGTTCCCGCATTTGACCGCCGCGCAGAATGTGGCCTTCGGGCTCAAATCGCGCGGCAAGGAAGCGGCCCGCCTGCTGGCGGCCGAATGGCTGGAGCGGCTTGGTCTGACAGATCGGGCCGGCGCATACCCGCACGAACTCTCGGGCGGCGAACAACAGCGCGTGGCCATCGCGCGCGCACTTGCGCCGGAGCCTGCCGCGATCCTGATGGATGAGCCATTTTCCGGTCTCGACCCTGCATTGCGTGGCAGTGTGCGGGATACGGCGCTTGCCGCGATCCGGGAGGCTGGCATTCCGGCACTGCTGGTGACGCATGACCCGACCGAGGCGCTCGAAAGCGCCGATTGCATTGCCATTCTTCAGGGCGGGCACTTGTTGCAGCAGGGTGAAGCGGCTGAAATCTACCAGAGACCGCAAAGCGCGGCGATTGCCGCCGCTCTCGGTCCAGTCAGCCGCATACGGGCCGCAGACCTGCCGACCGGACTCGTCGGGCAGGATGTACCAGTCGGAGCGGAACTGATCGTACGCCCGGAAGGCGTGTTGCAGGATGAGAGTTCGGCGGTAAGGGCGAGCGTAACAGCCAGCCAGCTGACCGGACCTCTTTGTCGTTTGTTGCTGGAGTGCCAGGGACAATCTCTTACCGCGCTCGTGCCGCGCATGACGGCACCCAAAGCAGGAACGGAGATTGGTATTCGGCTCGATCCAACCCTGACATTCATCTTCCAGTCAGCCGATTCCTGACAAATCCGTTATAGTGCGAGGAAGCCCTCGCCAATCGGTAAGGCATCCCATAAAATCAGGGATGTAGATGCAATCAACAGGAGGCGCTTTGCATGGCGCGAAATTTCCTGAAACTGGCCGCGACCGCAGCGCTCGCCGCAATGATGGCGGCAAGCGCCACGGCCCAAAGCCTGATCCGCGATGCGGAGATCGAGGAGACGCTGCGCGAATGGACCAATCCCATTCTCGAAGTGGCTGGGCTGAAGCCGAACGATGTCGGCCTGTACCTGATCAATGATCCTTCATTGAACGCGTTCGTGGCGAACGGTCAGAACATACACCTTCATACCGGCCTTATTATCGCTGCGGATTCCTCGCTGCAGATCAAGGGCGTGATCGGGCATGAGACCTGTCACATCGCCTGTGGCCACTCGGTCAGCCGTTCGCGCGCGGCCGGGGTCGCCATGCGCCCGGCGCTGCTCTCTATCGGTCTTGGTATTCTGGCCATGGCCGCCGGTGAAGGGGGGGCAGGTGCAGCCCTGATCGGTTCATCACAACAATTTGCTGCGCTGAACTTCTTCACGCACACGCGTTCGGAAGAGGCCACGGCCGATGCCGCGGCAGTCGAATACCTCACGCAGCTTGGTCAGTCGCCCCGCGGGATCGTCGAATTCTTCGAGAATTTCCGCTATCAGGAAGTCCTGTCCAGCGCGCGCCGATATCCCTATTTTCGGGCCCACCCGCTCGCATCGGACCGGATCCGCACCGTGCGCCAGCTGGCCGAAGATTCCGGCATGATGGACACGCCGCAAACCGATCGGGAATTGCATCAATACCAGATGATGCGTGCCAAGCTCATCGGCTTCCTCGACACACCGAACAAGGTGGCACGCGAATACCCGGCCAGTGACCAGAGCCAGCCAGCGCGATATGCGCGTTCCATCGCCGCCATGCAGGTCTCCGATATTGATCGCGCGCTGATCGAGGTGAACTCACTGCTTGAAGACGATCCGGAAAATCCATTTTTCTGGGAGCTTAAAGGCCAGATCCTGTTTGAGAGCGGCCGCGCGGCCGAATCTGTTGCGCCGCACGAGAAATCGCTCGAACTGAAGCCGGGCCAGCCCCTGCTGCTGATCAACCTTGCCCGGTCACTGAATGCGCGTGACGAAGCAGGCGATGTCGAAGCCGCCGAAAAGGCTTTGCATGATGCGTTGATTGCCGAGCCGAACAATGCATTCGCCTGGGCTCAGCTGGCCATCACATATGAAAAGCAGGGGCGCCGCGCCGATGCCCAGCTGGCCACGGCCGAGTCTGCCTATGCTGTGGGCGACATCGTACGAGCCAACCGGTTTGCCCATTTTGCTGTCCAGAGCCTGGAGCCTGGCACGCCGGATTATCGCCGCGCTGACGACATCCTGTTGGTGACCGATGCCAACAATCCGGACAATCGCGACATGTATCGCCGCAATCGGCGTTTCTCGCTCACGGTCGAATAGTCCTGATCAACTTTGTGTTAGGCCGGATAGACGTGCGGAATTCAGGCCGTATATCTGGCCTGAACCGACTTTGACCTGAATATGACAGGAAACCACGCATGACTTTCAGACTGACCACGATGACGGCCGCCATGGCTGCGCTCGCCCTGACGCCCGCCTGCGCCGAGAGCAAGGCGGCGCCGGTCGCTGATCGCGAAGCCATGGAACAAGTTGTGCGGGAGTACATTCTCGAGAACCCGGAAATCATCGAGGAAGCGCTGATCAAGCTGTCCGCGAAGCAGCAGGCTGCAGCCTCTCAAGAGGCGCAGAAAGCCATCGCGAGCAATTTCGACGCGATCTACAATAATGAGAATGACTATTTCATCGGCCCGGCCGATGCAGAGATCACCGTGGTCGAATTCTTCGACTATCGCTGCGGCTGGTGCAAACGGTCGGTCGAATGGATTCAGGCATTGCCGGAAGACTATGACGGTAATGTCCGGGTCGTCTTCAAGGAACTGCCAATCTTTGGCGGCATCAGTGAGACCGCTTCGCTTGCGGCGCTCGCCGCCGGCAAGCAAGGCAAGTATCGCGAATTCCATCTGGCTTTGATGGCCATCAAGAACAATGACGACCTGACTGAAGCCAAGCTCGACGAAGTGGCCAGGGATGTGGGCATGAACGTCCAGAAAATGCGCGCCGATATGGGCTCGATCGACATTCAGCGCAAACTGTCTGAGTCCAAGCAACTTGCCCGCGCCGTAGGTGTCGAGGCCACGCCGAGCTTCCTGATTGGCAATGAGTTCATCGAAGGCGCAAATCGCGACCGGCTGAATGAGGCGATCAAGGCCGAGATCAAAGGCTGATCAGAACCAGACGGATCTCAGCAGGGCAGTGACGTCTCGTACGGGCTGTCCAGTGAGAACATCGGAATGGTCGCGATCAATACGCGGCCATCATCCCCTTTGAGATCATAGGTGCCACCCATGATTCCGGACGGGGCCGCCAGTGGCGCGCCAGACGTGTAGCTGAAGCGTTCGCCCGGCCCAAGGGTTGGGGTCTGGCCGATCACGCCTTCACCTTCGACTTCCTGACGACGGCCTTCGGCATCCACGATGCGCCAGTGACGGCGCACGATGGTCCAAGTCTGCTCGCTCTCATTCTCAACGTCGACCGTGTAGGACCACATGAACCGGGCGCGCGCCGGTTCGGATTCGTCATGCATGAACTTCGGACGCACACGAATGCGCACACCATCGGTGATCTGTTCGTATTGCGGAGGAGGAACCCGTCTGCCCATCATGTGAAATTCAATCCAATTCGTTCACACACTGTTAAGGGCGCGCGTCAAATCCATTACAAGATCGTCAGAATCTTCCAGACCGACCGACATCCGTATCCAGCTGCGGTCGAGTCCCATCGAGGCCTGCTCCTCATCGCTGAGCGCGCGGTGTGTGGTGGAGGAGGGATGACAGGCGAGCGACTTGGTGTCGCCGAGATTGTTGCAGATATCGACAAGCTCCAATGAATTCAGAAGCTTGAAGGCTTCTTCCTGTCCACCTTTCACCGAAAAGGCGATCATGGTGCCGCCTGCGCTCATCTGGCGCTTGTGGATGTCGTAGTGTGGATGGTCCTCGCGATGCGGGTAGCGCACGGCGGCTATCGCCGGATGATCCGCAATAATGTCTGCCAGGCGGGCAGCATTTTTTGTTTGCTGGTCGACGCGCAATTTAAGTGTTTCGAGTCCCTTCAGCACAACCCAGGCGTTGAACGGCGACGCAGCCGGGCCCAGATGGCGCAGCCACGGATCGTAGATTTCCTCCATCCGCGCCGAATCGCACAGGATTGCCCCGCCCATGACGCGGCCCTGGCCGTCCATATGCTTGGTGGTGGAATAGACGACGACATCAGCGCCAAGCTCCAGAGGCTTCTGAAGGATTGGCGTCGCGAAGACATTATCGACCACCAGAATCGCGCCAGCGGCCTTGCAGAGCTTGGCGACCGCCTCGATGTCGACGCCGTCCAGCAACGGGTTGGCCGGGCTCTCGATCAGGACGAGCTGGCAGCCCTTGGCGATCTCCCGCTCCCAGGCCTCAAGGTCAGCGCCATCCACGAAAACCGTCTCGATGCCAAATTTGGGCATCTGATTGGCGATGATCCAGCGGCAGGACCCGAACAGGGCCGTCGCGGCCACGACGCGGTCCCCCGCTTTCAGCGGTGCCAGGATCGCGGTTGAGATGGCGCCCATGCCGGAGGCAGCAACGCGGCAGGCCTCGGCATTTTCGATCAGGGCGAGTCGCTGTTGCAACATCTCACATGTCGGGCTGCCATAGCGGGAATAGACAAAGCCATCCTCTTCACCCGCCATACGGCGCATGGCCTGTTCAGCGCTGTCATAGGAAAAGCCGGATGTCAGGTAGATCGCTTCGGAAATCTCGCCATGTTCGGAACGCATAAGGCCGCCGCGCACCGCTTTGGTCGCGGGCTTCCAGCCCTTTTTTCCGTCGTCGCCCGGTGCATCTGCCATGACACGATAGTCCCTTGTGTTTCCTGTAACGGGTCTTATGCCTGAGAGGGTAAGGGGTGCAAGTGATGGCCGTCGATTCTGGTGTATTGTCTGATCATGAGATTGAAGCGCTTCTCGGCGCTGATGCGATCCGGACGGACCTGCCGCTGGATGAGGGGCAGGTGCAGCCGGCAAGCCTTGATCTCCGCCTGGCCGAAGATGCTTATCGGCTGAGGGCGAGCTTCCTGCCGGGCAAGGATCGTACAGTCGCCGAGATGTTGCAGGAGCCGGGCATCCACATGCACCGGATCGATTTGACCAAGGAAGGCGCGGTGCTGGAAACGGGATGCGTCTATCTTGTGCCGTTGATGGAATCCCTGCGCCTGCCTGCCGGCATTGCGGCGCGGGCCAATCCGAAAAGCTCGACCGGCCGGATTGACGTGTTTACGCGGCTCGTCACCAATCGCTCCCGCGCCTTTGATGAAGTGCCGACGGGCTATTCCGGCCCACTCTACCTGGAAGTCAGCCCGCGCACTTTCCCGATTATGGTGCGCCCTGGTGACCGGCTCGCGCAGATACGGTTCAAGCGCAAGAAGCCTGAGACGCTGAAGGAAAAAGTGGTCTCGATCGATCTCGAGTCCACGGGCGACCAGCCAGTTGGCTATCGTGCCAAGCATCATTCGGGCATTGTCGACCTGCGCGGCATTGGCGCGCATGAAGCGAGCCAGTTCTGGGAGCCGATCTGGCCGCGCGATGGTCGAATTGTTCTGAACCCGGAGGAGTTCTATATTCTGGTCAGCCGTGAAACGGTGAAAGTGGGCGCGATGGAGGCCGCCGAAATGGCGCCCATTGCGCCGGAGTTGGGCGAATTCCGCGCGCACTATGCGGGCTTCTTCGATCCGGGCTTCGGCACGAATAGTGGCGGTAGCCGCGCTGTGCTGGAAGTGCGGTCGCGGGACGTGCCCTTTATCCTCGAACACGGCCAGCCCGTCGCCAAGCTGGTCTATGAAAGCATGGCCTCCAAGCCCAAGGGTCTCTATGGCGGCAAGGGCTCCAACTATCAGGGGCAGGGCCTGAAACTGTCGAAGCATTTCAAGACCTGAAGGTGCATGTGATGAAGCTCTACTATTCCGCGACGTCTCCTTATGCCCGCAAGGTGCGGGTGCTGATCATTGAGCATGGGTTGCAGGAGGCGGTGGAATTGGTGCGCGCTGATCCCATGGCGGAGAATGCTGCGTCGAAAATTGGGAATCCCCTGAGCAAGGTCCCCGCGCTTGAGCTGGATGACGGCGCTCACCTGTTCGATAGTCCGGTGATCTGCGAGTATCTCGATCATCAGGCGGCGGGAGAGCCCTTGCTGGCGCGCGAAGGCGCCGCTCGCTGGGCGGTGCTGACGGCCCAGGCGCTTGGTGATGGCATTCTGGATGCTGCGCTCAGTCTCGTCATGGAATCGCGACGTCCTGAAACCGAGCGCTCCGCCTACTGGCAAGATCGGTGGACGGCAGCAATTCATCGCGGCGTGGATCAGATCGCCGAAGATGTTGCGTCAGACCGGGAAGCATTCGACCTTGGGCGGATCGCCTATGCCTGCGCGCTTGGCTATCTCGACTTTCGCTTGCCCGACCTCGACTGGCGTGGCCCGCATCCGAACCTGCTGGCCTGGTTTGAAGATATGTCGGCGCGCGAGAGCTTTGCTCTCACCACGCCGCCGGAATAGAGTCATTCGTCCAGATTGAGTCGCATCTCGGTTATGTAGGGATTGAAACCTGCCTTCTCGTACGCACGGATGGCGGGATCATTGCCGCTATAGACGGTCAGCCGTATCTCGGTGAGGTCGCGCATGCGGGCCCAGTCGAGCAAATAGTCCGTCAGGATACGGTTCAGTCCCTTGCCGCGATGATCAGGGTGCACGAACATGAATCCCAGAAAGGCGTGATTGTCAGAGGCAATGTAGGGTTTTGACGCCCGCTTTTCTGCATAGCCCGTCGCAATGATGGCACCGTCCAGCTCAATCACGGCGACTTCTGCATCCTCGGACCGGACGCGTTCGCCAAGATCATAATAGCTGATCGGATCCGGCTTCAGCGTATGGTCGTAGGGCCGCTCGGCGGCGATGATTCCCTGTTCGCATTCTTTCAAGGCGGGCAAGTCGTCCAGTGTGGCGGATCGGGGGCGCAGAGAGGCGGGAGATAGATGCGTGGACATGGCCATCCTTCTGCCGGACTTGGTTTGCTGCTTCAAGGATGCGGCGTGGGAATACCGTGGCGAAGGGTCAGCGCGTTCAGAATTGCATCCTTGTCGTCGATGAAATGCACGCCAGCATGCTGCTTGACGCCTTGGCATCCTTCGCCTGCATCCGACAGGATCAGCACGGGGAGGGACTGGTTCTCAGGCCCGAGACGACTGACCAGGTCCGCGCGTGGGCGCGGCCAGGCGATGCGGTGAATATCGATCTGTTCGGCCAAGCATGGGAAGGCGGCAATCAGACCTTCCATCAACATGCAATGCCAGCAATAGAAAATCTCGTCCGGATAGGCCGGGTCTTCAAAGGGGGGCTGAAGGAGGAAGAGGTCATCCTTCGCCATTCTGCCTTATCCCTTCGATCCGGCCAGTTCGCGATAGGTGACCAATTGGCCGGTGCGTGTCTCGCTCGGGCTGACCAGCTTGACCAGTTCGGCGGCAACCTCTTCCGGGGTCGGAAGAGTCATCGGATCTTCGCCGGGCATGGCTTCGGCGCGCATGCCGGTGCGTGTGCCACCCGGATCGAAAATATTGGCGCGCAGTTTCATGTTCTCATTCTCGTCGGCCCAACCGATGACGAGTGCTTCCATCCCTGCCTTGGCGGCCTGGTAAGGACCCCAGAATGCACGCGGCTTTCGGGCAACGCTGGACGTCACAAAGACGGCGCGGGGCGTATCGGACTGATGCATCCAGGGCGAAAGGGTGCGGATCAGGTGGAAGTTGGAGGTGAGGTTCACCGCAATCGTCTCTTCAAAGCTGCGGGGACCACACGTCTCGACCGGGCCAAGCGTGCCAAGAATGCCGGCATTGGCAACGAGACCATCCAGACGACCAAAGCGTTCGCCGATCACCTTGCCGAGCGTCTCGATGCCCTTGGTGTCTTTCAAATCCATCGGCACAAGAACAGCTTCGCTGCCAAACGCGCGGATCTCGTCGTCAAGCTTCTGCAGCGCGGCCTTGGAGCGGGCAACCGCAATGACGATGTTGCCTTGACGGGCAAGCTCCAGCGCGGCGGCGCGGCCAATGCCACGCGAGGCGCCGGTAACAAGGACGAGCCTCGGGGAAGCGGAAGGGGTATCTGTCATGGCGCGGCTCAGGAAAGGCGATCAAGCGTCGTCCAGCAGGGAGAGTTGACGCTCTTTGTCGGATTCTGCATGTTCATTATCGACCAGCGGCGTTGGATAGTCACCCGTGAAGCAATGGTCGGAGAATTGTGGTTGCATCGGATTGCGCTGCGGCTCTCCAATGGCGGTATAGAGGCCCGGTACCGACAGGAAACCGAGCGAGTCGACGTTCAGTTCACTGATCATTTCCTCGTGCGTATGGATCGCCGCGAACAGTTCGGACTTGGCCGCCATGTCGATGCCGTAGAAGTCCGGGTTCAGGATGGGTGGGCTGGCCGAACGGAAATGAATTTCCTTGGCGCCGGCATCACGCACCATCTGGACGATCTTTTTCGACGTGTTGCCGCGCACGATGGAATCGTCGACGAGAATGACACGTTTGCCTTCCAGGACGGCGCGATTGGGGCTGTGCTTCTTGGAGACCGCGCTCTGACGTCCTGTCTGGGTCGGCTGGATAAAGGTTCGGCCGACATAGTGGTTCCGGATGATACCCATCTGGAACGGGATGCCGGACGCTTCGGAAAATCCGAGTGCAGCGGGCACGCCCGAATCCGGCACCGGCACGATGACATCCGCATCGGCGGGTGTTTCGGCGGCCAACTGGTGTCCCATGCGGCGGCGTACTTCATAAATCGAGCGGCCCTGAACGATGCTGTCCGGACGGGCGAAATAGACGTATTCGAATACACAGGGACTGGTCGGGCGCTGCGGAGCGAAGCGATAGGATTCGACACCCTTGTCGCTGATGATGACGATTTCGCCATTCTCGACTTCACGCACGAACTCGGCGCCGATAATGTCCAGCGCGCAAGTTTCAGAGGCCAGCACATATGCGTCGCCCAATTTTCCAAGGATCAATGGGCGCAGTCCAACCGGATCGCGCGCGCCGACCAGCTTCTTGCCGGTCAGGCCGACCAGCGCGTAGCCGCCTTCGATTCTCTGAAGTGCGTCCACCAGGCGCGCGAGGAAATCCTTGCCCGTGCTGCGCGCGACGAGGTGAAGGATGACTTCCGTATCCATGGTAGACTGGAAGATGGCGCCGTCCTTGACGAGGTCATGGCGCAGCTTGCGGGAATTGGTGAGGTTACCATTGTGCGCCACGGCGAACCCGCCCCCGGCGAGGTCGGCGAAGATTGGCTGCACGTTCCGCAATATGGTGCGGCCCTGTGTAGAGTATCGGTTATGGCCGATGGCAGCATGACCCGGCAGGCGCGTTCGGAGGTCTCCCCCGAAATGCTCTCCTACCATGCCCAAATGACGTTCCGAGGGGAATCGCTTGCCGTCAAAGGTAATCATTCCGCAGGCTTCCTGCCCGCGATGCTGGAGCGCATGCAAGCCAAGCGCTGTCAGCAGGCTGGCTTCATGATTTCCAAAGACACCGAAGACGCCACATTCCTCGCGGGGCTTGTCGTCATCATGATCGAAAAGGACCATTTGAGACGCACCTCCTGAGTGACGGTATTGCGACAAGGGCCTATTGCCCTGTTTTGCCCTCTGAGGGAAGGGCGGCTTGCACATCTTTTCCGACTTTCGACGCATTGTCGTTCACATAGTTCGCCATCTCGGCGAGTGGTGGGTACGTCATCGAATTCCGGATGAAGTCCGGGATGCGGCTCTCATCAAGCGCCAGATTGAGGAGCACGGCAAAGAAAACGAGGGCGATGGCACCGCGCGCAATGCCAAAGAACAGACCGGCGAAATGGTCGAACATGCCAATGCCGTCGGCGCCCTGGATGTTCTTGGACAGGCGCTGGCCAAACCATGCGACCAGAACATAAACAATGATGAATGCGACAACGACCAGGGCAAGATCGCCCAGCAACGGGTCCACGCCTTCCGGCACCAGCGTGCGCACGCCGTCTGCAAAGAAGCGGCGGGCATAGAAGGCGGCGGCCAGGGCGGCGATGAATGATCCGAGTGTCGCGATCTCGCGCAGGAACCCTCTGGCAAATGCCATGATCGCGGAGATCACAATGACTGCAACCGCGATAGCGTCGAAAGCTGTAATGGACTCAAGCATTTTGGGCGTCCGGAGCGAGAAGGTGGGCGAGATCGATAAGCCGTTTAATTGGGGTGATCGTCAAGCCATCCACTGAAGTCGGACTGCCTTCGGGCACATAAGCATGGGTGAAGCCAAGCCGGACGGCTTCCTTGAGACGTTGCTCCATGCGGGCCACCGGGCGCACTGCGCCCGACAGGGCCACTTCGCCGAAGAACACGGTCCGCTCGGGCACAGGCGTATCGGCAAGGGAGGTCAACAGCGCCGCCGCCGCGCCAAGGTCTCCGGCTGGTTCGCCAATGCGATAGCCGCCTGCGACCGAGAGATAGACATCCATGCCCGACAGGCTGATCCCGCAGCGCGCTTCCAGCACGGCGAGCAGCATGGCAAGACGCCCGCCATCCCAGCCGACGACGCTGCGCCGGGGCGTGCCATAGGCGCTTTTGGCCACCAATGCCTGCACTTCGGCGAGCACAGGACGTGAGCCTTCCATCGCCGCATAGACCGCTGCCCCGCCTTCGCCATCGCCATCGGCTGACAGGAACAGGGCAGACGGTTCCTTGGCCGGGGCGAGGCCGTATTGGTGCATTTCGAAGATGCCGATCTCGTCAGTCGGGCCGAAGCGATTCTTCACGGCGCGCAGGATGCGAAACTGGTGTCCGCGCTCACCCTCGAAATAGAAGACGGCATCGACCATGTGCTCGACCACGCGCGGACCGGCAATATTG
This sequence comes from Hyphomonas sp. KY3, assembly GCF_017309975.1. Lineage (NCBI taxonomy): Bacteria > Pseudomonadati > Pseudomonadota > Alphaproteobacteria > Hyphomonadales > Hyphomonadaceae > Hyphomonas > Hyphomonas sp. KY3. The sequence continues at coordinate 2,751,050 of NZ_CP022271.1, read as the reverse complement.
CCCTCCTTGGTGACGTGCCCGACGAGCACCAGCGCGGCGCCGGATTTCTTGGCCCAGCGAGTCAGTTCCTGCGAGCAGGCCCGGACCTGGCTGACCGAGCCGGGCGCGGCCTCAAGACTGTCAGACCACATGGTCTGGATGGAATCGATCACCACGAAATCAGGTTTGGCCGCTTTCAGCGCCGAAAGGATCTTTCGAAGGTCGGTTTCGGTGGCGAGGTCGACCGGGCTTTCGGCAACCTTCAGTCGCTTGGCGCGCTCCTGGATTTGCGCGGCAGCTTCCTCGCCAGACACATAGACCGTTTTCACGCCATTGCGGGCGAGCCGCGCGGCAACCTGCAACAGCAGGGTCGATTTGCCGATACCGGGGTCGCCGCCGATCAAGGTGGCGGATGATGGCACGATGCCGCCGCCGAAGACGCGATCCAGTTCTTCCACACCCATGACGATGCGTGCCGGCGTTTCGGTCTCGGCGTTCAGAGCGACGAATTCTGTCTTGCTGGAGCGCTTCGTGCCGGCCTTGGGCGCAGCGAGTCCGCCCGGCGTGCCGCCGACCGTCTCCTCGACCAGCGTATTCCATTCGCCACAGCCTGCGCATTTGCCACTCCACTTGGAATGAACTTCGCCACAGGATTGGCACACAAAGGCAGTCGTTGCGGTCTTGGCCATGGTCAGAGAGATATGAGGGTTTGCGGGCAGGGGAAAGGGTTCGCTTTCGGTCCGGGCTGCAAAAGTGAGGACGCGGGATGCCGGTTGCATTGCTGCAGACGGTCAGGTTCGCAGTCTCTTGTGTTCGCACGCCGGGGGCGGCAAACATCGGCCGCATGTCGACTGATAATCAAAATCCCGGAAACGACGGCCGCAGTTCAGGCCGACCGTTCGCGCCGCTGCAGCCTGCGCGGCAATTGCTGGGAGAGAAGCGTTACCGGGAGGCCCATGCTTATTGCCGGAACGCGCTGGAGCAGGACCCGGACTGCGCCGATGCTTTTTTTGTGCTTGGTATCATCAATTATGAACACAACCAGTTCGAGCGCGCCCTGAAACTGTTCGAACGCGCGCTTGAGAAAGGCCATCCCGAGCCGGGAGCGCACGTTCAGGCCGCGCGATGCTACGCCAAGCTGACTTTGCCGAAGCAGGCGCTCATACATATTGAAGCCGCCATAAAACTACAGCCATCGGACGGTTTCACGCTGGCATCTATCGGCGCCACGTTGAGCGCCCTGGATCGGCATGAGGAAGCGGTCGCCTTTCACAGGCAGGCCGCGACCGCCTCTTCGAATGATCCGATCGTCTTCTTCAATCTTGGTTCGTCCCTGCAATTCATTGGTGATTTTGAGGGGGCAAGGAAAGCGTACCGAACCTGCCTCCAATTTGCGCCTCAGTACATTCCGGCGCGCGCCTATCTCGCGCTGATCACGAAACACAGCCCAGAGCAGAACGCAGTCGCGGAGCTTGAGGCCGCTTGGCAGCAGCGGCACCCGCGAGACATTGAAGGCGGGCTTCAACTCGCCCATGCCATTGCAAAAGTGCATGAGGACCTGGCCGACCCGGCAGCAGCCATGGACTGGCTGGACAAGGGCAAGGCCCTGGTGCGTCAGAATATTCCCAGTCAGCGAATGCAGAATCAGGCCAGTTTCGAAGCCGCCGAAGCGCTGTGCCATACGCTCGGCGTGAACAGTGAGGTTCAAACTGGCGGCCCGATTTTCATTGTCGGCCTGCCGCGTACCGGCACCACACTTGTCGACCGTATCATTTCCAGCCACTCCGGCATCGTGTCTGCGGGAGAACGCCCGGAGTTCGGAGCTTTCCTGAAGCGCGCAGTCGGCAATGACAGCGCGGACATGCTGGACGCTGGTACGATCAAGGGGGCGGCCGGAACCGACCTGTTGGCGGTCGGACAAAACTATATCGAAAGTGTGCAGGGAATATTGAACGGCGCGCAGCGCTTCACCGACAAGATGCCGATCAATGCCTTACTTGTTCCGGCCATACTTGCCGCCTTGCCGAATGCGCGCGTGATCTGTTTGCGGCGACAGCCTGCCGATAGTGTGTTGAGCATCTATCGCCAGCTGTTTGCCCTGTCGGCATTGCACTATCGTTGCGCGCATAGTCTTGAAGACCTGGCGGATTATGTGGCGCGCTTTCATGGTCTTGTTGAGACTTACACGGGCGCGCTCCCGTCCTCGCGGTTCACTCTGGTTGACTATGAGACCCTGGTGGAGGAACCGGAGGCGGAAACCCGGCGGCTTCTGGAATTTTGCGGTCTCGACTTCGAGCAGGCATGTCTGGACTTTCAGGAGAATAGCGCGCCCGTGGCCACCGCCAGCGTCGCCCAGGTGCGCCAGCCCATGTATCGATCATCTGTGGATCGTTGGAAACGCTATCAGCCCCAGCTTGAGCCAGCCCTTGAGATACTTCGGAAGGCTGGACGACTCTAGGCGTCGCGTCTCAGAGCTGTGCCGGGGGAGACGCATCAGGGGTGTCCGTTTCGGGAGGAGACGTCTCGGTCGCCGCGCTGTCGCCACAGGTGAAAGCGACAAGCCCTTCCGGCATTCTCCCGTCTGTCAGACGCACGGCACGGGCCGGTCCCCGGGCGTTGCCTGCAGTGAAGGCAAAGCGTCCGTCCAACACGTCGACATTGCGCTGGTAGAATGGGATGTAGCCCGAGAAGAGACGTTTGGAGAGGCTGGGCGCAAATTCGAACCGCCCGGTAGACGCACGGCGGGAGCCTTCAAACCGACCCGTCAAAGTGACCGAGTTGATCTCTTTCGTGCCGACCAGACGGACCGGGAAGCGCGCGGTGGCAGGGATCGGTTTGAAGGCTTCCTGGATCTTCTCGCCATCGCCCACCACCGGAGCCGACAGGGGATCATCTGACAGGAAAACCCGCCAAGCCAGGTGCAAACCCTCATAACGTCTGAAGTCGGCCTCTTCGGTGCAGGTGTCGATGTGCCATTCCCCGTCGAGGCGAAATTTCTCGTATTGCAGCCAGCCCGTAAAGGCGAGCGATAGCGCCGTGAAGGCCACCGAAATATATTTGATGAAATCCATCATGGCGCGTCTCCCCGTGTTCCCGGCGGAGACTGCGCCTGAAGATCAGTCTGGGGTCAAGTGGCAGAAAAGAATCTAAATCGCCGGCTGGATCGGGCCTTCGGCGCGTCCGTGGACGAACTGGTCGACATATTCGCTGCCGCTATTGTCGATGATGTCAGCCGGGCCGTGCCATATGATCTTGCCCTCATAGAGCATGGCGATGTTATCCGCGATCTTGCGCGCCGAGGCCATGTCATGCGTGATCGAGACGGCGGCTGCGCCGAGGCCGCGCACCTGTTCGAGGATGAGGTCGTTGATCGCATCGGCGGTGATCGGGTCGAGGCCGGTGGTGGGCTCATCGAAGAAGATCAGGTCCGGCTTGGAGATGATCGAGCGGGCGAGCGAGACGCGCTTCTGCATGCCGCCGGAAATCTCAGCCGGGTAGAGGTCGGCAACGTCTGAGCCAAGACGAACCTTTTTCAGCGTCTCGATGGCGAGTTCGCGCGCGTCCTTGCGCCGCAACTTGTCGACCTGCAGCAGGCGGAAGCCGACATTCTCCCAGACTGTCAGCGAGTCGAACAGCGCGCCAGATTGGAACAGCATGCCGATGCGGGCGCGCATCTTCTCGCGCGTCCTGCCGGTTGCGTTGGTCACGTCCTGCCCATCAAACCAGATCGTGCCGTCGGTCGGCGTCATCAGGCCGAGCGCATTTTTCAGCATCACCGACTTGCCCGAGCCCGAGCCGCCCAGCACGACGAGGCTCTCGCCCTTCTGCACTTCCAGGTCGACGCCCTCGAGCACTTCCTTGGAGCCGAAGGACTTCTTGACGTTTTCAAGTTTCAGGATGGGCGTGCTCACAGGCCAATCTCCACGAACAAGGTGGACAGGAGGTAGTTGGCGGCGAGGACCAAAACGGCCGCGCCAACCATGGAGAGCGTTGCCGCCCGGCCGACGCCGGTCGCGCCGGCTTCGGAGCGATCACCCTGGTAACAGCCCATGATGGCAATTACCGCGCCGAACACGACCGCCTTGATGACGCCGACAAGCACGTCTTCAGTCGTCATGAAATCCAGCGTGTTGCGCAGATAGGTCGTGGAGTCGAAATCAAGGCCATAGACGCTGACCAGCCAGCCCCCCATCACGCCAATCGTGTCAGCCACCAATACCAGAAGGGGCAATGACACGATCGCGGCAAGGAAGCGCGGCGCGTATAGATAACGATAGGGCGACGCAGAAAGCGTCTCCAGCGCGTCGATCTGTTCGGTCACCCGCATGGCACCGATTTCGGCGGAGATGCCAGCGGAAACCCGTCCGGCCAGCATGAGGCCGGTGATCGTGACGCCCAGCTCCCGCGTGATACCAAGCACAACAATGTTTGGCACGAATTGCTCCGCGCCGTATCGGCTTCCGCCCTCATAGATGTTGAGCGCCAGTGCCGCCCCGATGAAGACCGCTGACAGCCCCACTACAGGCAGGGAGTAGAAGCCAATATTGATGATCTGCCGCCAAATCTGGCCGACATACCAGCGCGGCGTGAACGCGGCGAATTTCACGCGAGCGGAAAATACCGTCAGGCGGCCAATCTCCGCGAAGAAGCCAAGCACGGCAGCGCCGATCCATTGAAGGGGATTGGGAACCCCGCGCTTACGGGTAGACACGTTCGACACGATTGCTGAGTCCTGTAAGTAATTCATACCCAAGCGTGCCAGCGCGGGCCGCTTGATCTTCAAGTTTGGCATGCGCGCCGAGGAATTCAACGCGCGCCCCGGATTTAGCGATGCCCTGTGCTTTTGAGACATCAATTGTGATGAGGTCCATGGAAATGCGACCGAGCACGGGGCAAGGCGTGCCATCAAGATAGGTAATCAGCGTGTCGCTACCGGATCGCGGAATGCCGTCGGCATAGCCCAGCGCAACCGTGGCCAGCGCCGTGTTGCCATCCAGCGTATGGGTTGCCCCATAGCCCACGGTTTCGCCCGCCTTGGCATGAAAGACACTGAGAATGCGCGCGTCGAGTGTCACGACAGGCTCCAGACCTACCGTGTCGGGCGGGGTCGAGCCGCCATAGAGCGCGATGCCCGGACGGGTCAGGTCAAAAGCGTAGTTCGGCCCCAGATAACACCCGGCGGAATTGGCCAGACTGGCAGGCGTGTCGGGGAAGGCGGATACGATCTCTGTGAACCGGTCAAGTTGGACCCGATTGAGAGCATGGTCCGGCGTGTCGCCGCAGGCCAGATGGCTCATCACCAGGACAGGTTGCAGCTTGTGTAGCTCGTCGCGCCGATGCGTCAGCACACTGGAGGCAAGGCCGAGCCGGTTCATGCCGGTATCAAAATGCAGCGCGCAGGCCCCGCGCGGCGTGCGGGCCCAGAGTTCGACCTGTTCCTCGCTGGACAAGACCGGCGTCAGGTCCGCCTCGCGATAGGTTCGAAGATGGCTGCCGGTCGGTCCGTTCAAGACAAAGATGCGCGGACCAAAGCCCAGCGCTTTGCGCAGGACCGTGCCTTCTTCGAGATGGGCGACAAAGAATGTGCTGCAGCCTGCCTTGGCCAGCGTCTGGGACACTTTTGCCGCGCCAAGCCCATAGCCATCTGCCTTGACCACGGCGGCCGTGGTGGCGGTCGGATTCAACCGGTCAATGGCCTGCCAATTGGCGGCAATGTTCGACAGGTGAATAGTGGCGCGCGGGCGGGAAGTCATGAAGGTTTCGATAGAAGCGTTTGGCCCCCGTGTCATCTACACAAAGCCGTCAGCTTCGCTCCTGATGCTCCAGCCAGGCGGAGCCCTTCATGTTCCAGACGGGCGTGAAAAAGACCATCCAGATGATCAGCGCGATCATGCCGCCTGCCGGGACGATAGCGATCTTCTGGGGGCCGAACAGGTCGACCAGTGCGCCCATGATGGCGGCACCGAACGGCGCACCGGCCATGAAGCCGAGCTGATAGATAGACAGGACGCGGGCGAGCTTTTCCTTTGGCGCGGCGTCTTGCACGATCGAGCGGCTCATCGCGATGGAGATGCCGGCGGCGAGTCCCCAGATGAAGACGATGCCGAGGAAGACATAGTGCGGCACCTGCCACATCATGGCGAGGATGCTGACTGAGGCGAGGAATTGCGCGATCAGCAACAGGCGGCCCTGACGCTTGATGCGCTTGAAGATCGATAGCACGACGGACGAAACAAACGCGCCCATCCAGAAAGTGACGAACATGTCCCGGATGCCATCCGAGCCGAAGCCGTAGACGTCGCGGTTCACGATCGGCAGCACGACCAGGAAGGCACCGATCACGAAGATCCCGACGCCGAACATCAGCGCAGTCATCGCCCACAGCTTTCCGTCTGAGCGCACGGCATGGAAGCCCTCGGCGATATCGCCCAGAGCGGATTTGATACCCTTGCCGCTGGTCGCGATCTGGCGGCCCCGGCCCAGCCAGAGGGCGAAGCCTGCGCCAAGCGCCAGGATGATGCCCTGAATGGCGAGCAGCTGTTCTGCCGGAATCGGGCCGATGCCAAACCCGCCGAGCCAGTCGGGCATCAGTGTACGCTTGTCAGCATAGCCGCCCACGATGAGTCCGCCGATCTGGGCCAGGAATTGCGCCATTGTCGCCAGGGTAACGCCGAGTTGGAGCGTGACACCGGAGCCAACACGCATGCGCCGCTCCACGACCTCATTCACGATGGAATCGCGCGCGGGCATCATGAAGGCGCCGACGGTGCCGATGGTCAGGCCGTAGATGATCATTGCGGGATAGGAGAGTTCGCCACGCGCAACAGCCAATGCGAGGAACAAGGCAGGTGTAGCGGCCAGCAGGTGCAGAATAATGAGCAGACGTTTGCCATCTGCGCGCTCGGCCACCACGCCGCCGATCAGCAGGAAGATGACTGAGGGCGCTGAAAGCGCCATATTGGCGAGGCCAAGGGCCAGGCCATCCATGTGGAGGTGTTCCTTGCCCGTGATCAGATAGGGGAACAGGACCATCTGGAGGCCAAAGGCCATGAACCAGCTGAGTTGGACCATCAGATAGGCGGGCAGTTCGATTTTCACGCCACGGCGTAGCTGGCGGGCGCGCCAATGGTTCGCCGTTGCCAGCAGGGAGGCACCAGCCCCAATCGCTTCGCTGACGCCGCTGACGGGGGACGTGATGTCCTCGGCCGCGTCTTCGGCCATCTCGTCGATGAAGTCGTCCATCTTGTCTGGCATGCGCGCTCCGGAGCAATTGGCGGGACTGTATGAAGACGGCCCCGAGAAGGAAAGCCCCCGGCCTTGCGACACATGAAGACTGATGTCCATCATCGATGCGCAAGAAACGGGTGGGACGCCATACGCACATGTGCTGATCCTTGCTGGTACCAAGGAGAGCAGGACATGATTTCATAAACAGCGCGCGGCAAGGCCTGATCGAGTTGGTGTCACGGGATCTTCGCGCATAGTTCAGTTGCCACGACGCCGAGGTATGGTTAGCTTCCATCTACTGGCCCCCGGTAAAAGGTATGTAGAATGCGTCTGTTCCGGCATATTGTGAGTTGGGCCCTGGCCCTGTTCCTGATCGCGATGTTCGTTCAGGCGACCATTCACCCGCTGCCCAATCCGCCAGAAGGTATGGTGAAGTTCTTCGACCCGCCGGGCGAGAACATCGTATTCCAGACCATTGCGGCGAAATCAGGCATCAGCCTTTATGAACCGGCCGGCCGTGTTGTCGTAGGCCTGCTGGAACTGGTGTCGGCGCTGTTCCTGATCTTGCCGATGACGCGCCGGTTCGGGGCGTTCATGTCTGCGGGCGTGCTCGGCGGGGCAGTTGCGATGCATCTGTCGCCTTGGTTGGGCCGGGAAGTGCCAGTGTCACTGGATCCGCAGAACACAGCCACCGATGGCGGCATGTTGTTCATGCTCGCGATCGTCATGTTGGTATCCAGCCTGTTGCTGATGGTTGTGCACCCCGGTTCTCAAGAGCGGAACTAGCGCTCAGCACCATCTCCACAGACCGTTAACCGTTTGCTGCAACAGTTTTCGTCATTGCGAAAACGGCCACACGTATGGAAGATCCCTTGGAACCGCTGCAGATGCCACCGATCGGTCGCGCGCGGAACGCATTGTTCCGGCGATTGCTGGACCTTGTTGCCATGCCAGCGTCCCGATTGGCCCATCAGGACCGCCATATGGTGGGCGATATCCTGTTGGAAGTGTTGTTTCACGCCGAAGAAACCGATCGGGAAATGTGCGCCCGTCGCCTGTCGAACCACCGCGAAGCTCCAAAGCGTGTCTTGCGCTATCTCGGCCAGTGCTCATTCCGCGTTGCGCAGCATGTGCTTGAGGAAAATGAGGGCTTCGATGCCTGCGACTTGCGGGAAATCTGCATGTCCGGGACCCAGGAACACCGAAAAGTCATTGCCGAGCGCAAGCTTGTGCCCGATTCGGTCTGTGAATATCTGGCGGAGTTCGCCGAAATTCCCGTCGTGAAGGTGATGCTGGCCAATAATGGCGCGATCATGCCCGAACAGGCGATCGACAAGCTGGTTGCCCGGTCGCGCGGGGACGAATCACTCTGCGCGCTTCTGGTTGAGCGACTGGAAACCAAACCGTCTCAAGCCATGGCCATGTTCTGGTGGAGCGACAGCACGACCCGCAGGAAAATTCTTCAACGCCATGCCGCCGATCGCCTGGAAGTAATCGACACTTGCCGCGACGTGTTTGAACTTGCCGCAGAAGAGAATTGGGCCGATCCGGTTACGCGCAAGGCAATTCAGCTGATCGAACGGCGCCAGCGCAATCGCGCGGCGATCGACAAGAGTCCCTATGACAGTCTCGAGGACGCGATCAACGCATCCGCGCTGGAGGGACTGGATTCCGAACTCGCGCAGGAAATCGGTTACCTCGCGGGCCTCAAGCCAGTGACGGCGGCAAAGATTCTGACGGACAAGGGTGGAGAGGGGATCGCGGTGCTGTGCAAGGGCACCGGGGTCAAGCGCGACTTTCTCCCCGTCCTGTGGGCGGGCTTGAAACGTGACCTGGAAACCGGAACGGGAGAGATCGATCCCGATTTTGCCCGCGTGGCCGAGATCTATGAAATCATGACCGTCGCCAAGGCGCAGACCACGCTGCGCTACTGGAACTGGTCGCTGTCTTCGGCTTTCTCTCCGAACGCTCTATCGTCCGCCATCGACGATGTGCCGGCCAATGAGGAAGCCAGCTTTTCCTCGCCGCAACGTACCGCGCGACTCGTTTTTGGCAGGTAGCGACACAAAACCATCCGAAAAGCACTTTCCAAGACGCGCGCAGGCCTTTAGGTCAGGGCGTTCATTGTATTGGGTCATCTATGAAAGGGGCGCGTGTGGCGTACTTTCTGGGGTTGCTGGTTGCACTGGTCGGCTTCTGGCTGGGCATGTCCGGCCATTACACACCTTTATTGCTGTCGCTGGGCGCTGTGTCAGTGGCTGTCTGCCTGATCCTGGCATACCGACTCGACATCATTGATCGTGAAGGCTCGCCGTATGTGCGCATTGTCGGGTTTGCGCTCTACTTCCCTTGGCTGATGAAAGAAATCGCGAAAGCGAACTGGACCGTGGTCAAGGCCTGTCTGAAAGCCGAAATGGACATAGCTCCGGCCCTGGTGAAGGTTAAGACCGCCTGTGAATCTGATCTCGCAAAAGTCACCTTCGCAAATTCGATCACGCTGACCCCGGGCACCGTCACCGTTGAGATTGAAGGTGACAAGATGCTGGTGCATGCCCTCTACGAACAGGAAGCCCAGCCCGAAGCGTTCGCCGAGATGGACCGCCGGTCTCGCCGCGCTGCCGATGGCAAGGGAGGCCCCGCATGACCGCTGCTGCCCTCATCGCCGTTCTGTTCGGCATGCTCCTCTTGTTGATTCGCGCCATTGCCGGTCCTACGCTGTATGATCGCGTGCTGGCCGTGAACTCATTCGGCACCAAGACCGTGCTGGCGCTCGGCCTGCTTGGCTTCGTGATGGGGCGCCCACAATTCCTCGACATCGCCATTCTCTACGCACTGATCAATTTCGTTTCGACGATCGCGATCCTGAAATTCTTCCGCTACCGGTCATTCCAGGTTCCACTGGTGCGTCGCGGACAGGGAGGTGGCAATGGCTGATTTCCTCGCAACGCTCGCAGCAGGGTGGGAAGTCATCCGGTTTCCGCTTGGCGCCGCGCTATGCCTGGCAGGCGGGCTGCTTTGCCTGATCGGCACCGTGGGCGTGCTGCGTTTTCCGGATTTCTACACCCGCCTTCATGCGGCCAGTATCACCGACACGTCTGGCGCGACGCTACTTTTGCTCGGCATGGCCATGATGGCGCCCGACTGGATGGTCGTCAGCAAACTGGGTGCGATCTTCATCTTCATCTATCTGACCAGCCCGGCATCGTCGCATGCTGCCGCAAATGCGGCGCATACAGCCGGCCTTCAGCCCCTGATCGGGCCGGTCGATACACATGACAAGGAAGGGCAGGATTCCTGATGGCCATGAGTGAACCAGATATCGGCTTGGCGCTGGTCAACATCGTCCTGCTCGGCCTCCTGTTTGTCGTGGCGATCGCCATTGCGCGCTTGCGCAGCCTGTTCGCCATCGTGATGCTGTCGGGCATCTATTCGCTGGTCTCGGCGGCTTGGTATGTCGCCGTGGATGCGGTGGATGTCGGCTTCACTGAGGCAGCCGTCGGCGCGGGCATGTCCACCGCGGTCCTGCTGGGTGCCATGCTGCTCACATCACGCACCGCGAAGCCGGAGAAATCCCTGCGCCAGCTCGGGCCTTTGCTCGTCTGCGTCGCCACCGGCATCATGCTGATCTATGCGACGGTCGATTTGCCAGCCGTGGGCGATCCGAACTCACCCGCCAATACCGGCGTCGGCCTCACCTATCTGCGGGTGGCATGGTATGACACCGGCATCGAGAATGTCGTGACCCCGGTCCTCGGCAGCTATCGCGGGTTTGATACGCTGGGCGAGACGACGGTTGTGTTTGTGGCTGGTATTGCTGTTGCGCTCCTGCTCGGCTTCGGCGAGCGCTCGCTGGCCGAGACAATCCGCAATGAAGACAAGACCCTGCCCAAGGCCAGCAAGAAGCCTGAGGCAGAAGATGAGGAGACGGACTCATGAAGAGCGACCATCACGTCATCTTGCGGGTGATCACCAAAACGTTGATTCCGGTCATCGTTCTGTTCGGTCTGTACGTTCAGTTCCACGGTGATTTCGGACCCGGCGGCGGCTTTCAGGCCGGCGTGATCCTGGCCGTGGCGATCATTCTCTACGCGCTTGTCTTTGGGGTGCCGTCGGCCATGCGGGCCGTGCCGCCCGCCTTCACCCGCTCAGTCGCGGCCGTTGGTGTGCTGCTTTATGCTGGCGTTGGTTTTTGGGCGCTGCTTCAGGGTGGGCAATATCTTGAATATCAAGCGCTTTTCGGCGAGGAGCCGGGTGGCCATCATGGCCAGCATGTCGGGATTATCCTGATTGAACTGGGCGTTCTGTTTGGTGTGTCCGGTGCGATGCTGACCATCTTTTACGCTTTCGCTGGCCGCGTGGCCGAAATCCGCGACGAGGACTGGTAGGCCGATGCTGCTATTCATTCTAGAGCGCGCAAACTATTGGGCGGTCATCGGGCTGATGATGATCGGCCTGTACATCACGTTTGCGTCCGGAAATCTGATCAAGCGGCTGGTGGGCCTGTCCCTGTTCCAGACATCTATCTGCCTGTTTTACGTGACCCTTGGCATTGTGGCCGGTGGCACCGCCCCGATCCTGATGGATCCTGACACATCTGGGGGTCATGGCGGCGGTCATGGCGAAGAAGTTCCTCACGCAGCGGTCGATGCCGTACTCACGGCGTCTGCTGGTGGCGACCGCGTGGCCGATCTGGTGCATACCTATTCCAACCCCTTGCCGCACGTCCTGATGCTGACCGCGATTGTGGTGGGCGTCGCGACCCTGTCGGTCGGGCTCGCCCTGATCGTCCGCATTCGCGAAGCCTATGGCACAATCGAGGCAGATGAAGTGCGCGAGATCGACATGCAGACCGCCATCGCTCAGGAAGCCGAACAGGAAGCAGCTGAAAAAGAGGCACTGGCATGATCGACCTGCTTCTGGATACGGCGCCCCGCTGGGCGTTGCTTCACGCACCCGCACTGTTGATCATGGTGCCGTTGTTCCTGGCGCCTCTGCTTGCAATCCTGCCAAGTGGTCGGCTGTCCTGGCTGATCAGTATTGCGGCCACAGTGTTTTCGCTGTTCTGCGCTCTGATCCTGGTGGGACAGGTGCAGGCTTCTCCGGTTGGCGTCGTCGGCTATGACGTTGGCAACTGGCCCATGCCCATCGGTATCACGCTTCGGGTTGATGCGCTCAATTCCATGATCCTGTTGCTGGTGGCTGCCATTGGTGTGCTGTCCACGATCTTTTCATGGCCGACGGTCAAGGCAGAGATCCCTGAGCGCAAGCACCCGCTGTTCTACTCCGCCTTTCTCGTCTGCTTTGCGGGCCTCAGCGGCGTTGCGATCACGGGAGATGCGTTCAACCTCTTCGTCTTCCTCGAAATTTCGTCGATTTCCACCTATGTGCTGGTCGCGCTGGGGGCGGGCCGGGATCGCCGCGCTCTTCCGGCCGCGTTCAACTACCTCATCATGGGTACGCTCGGCGCCAGCTTCTACATTATTGGTGTGGGCTTCCTCTATTCCGCCACGGGTACGCTGAACATCGCTCAAATTGCCGAAATGCTGCCTTCGCTGGCGGGCAATCGCAGTGTTGAGGCGGGCTTTGCGTTCATCATTGTCGGGCTCGGCCTGAAAGCAGCGGTCTGGCCGCTGCATCAATGGCTGCCAAACGCCTATGCCTACTCACCAAGCTTCGTGACCATGTTCCTGTCGGCTACGGCGACGAAGGTTGCGCTCTATGCGCTGATCCGGTTCCTGTTCACCGTGTTCCGTCCGGAATTCGCATTCGAGCAGGCGACTTTCACCTACTTGCTGATGCCGCTGGGCCTCGCTGCGATGATAACCTGCAGCTTCCAGGCGGTCTTCCAGACCGATGTGCGCCGGACGCTGGCTTACTCCTCTGTTGCGCAAGTCGGCTACATGATCCTCGGCGTGTCCATCGGCACAGTTGCAGGCGTCAGTGCGGGCCTGTTCCACCTGCTGAACCATGCGATGATCAAGGGTGCACTCTTCATGGCAGTCGCTGGCGTAGTCCTGACATTCCAGGGCACGACCATTCGCGATTTCGCCGGCTTGGGACGCACAGCGCCCTGGACAATGACCGGCTTCGCGATCGCGGGGCTGTCATTGATCGGTGTGCCGCTGACCGCAGGCTTCCAGTCAAAGCTCCAGCTCGGCTACGCCCTGTTCGACCAAGGTATGTGGTGGGGCGTCGTTTTTGTCGTGTTCTCCAGTTTCCTGGCGGTGATCTATATGGGCCGCATTCTGGAGGCGATCTTCTTCCGGCCGCCGATCAATCCGCGCAAATCGCGCAAGGAAGCGCCGATCCTGTTGCTTGTGCCGCTTTGGATACTGGCCCTTGCAAACATCTATTTCGGTATCACGACCGAACTGCCGCTCGGACTGGCGCGTGACGCCGCTGCGGCCGCGTTCGGACTGGAGGCCTTCTGATGAACTCTGAGCTGTTGATCTGGGCCGCCCTGTGCCTGCCATTGCTGATTGCGATCGGCATTGCCGTGACGGGAGCGTTCTCGAACGTCCGTGAAGGCGTTACACTGGTCGGCGCGACCGCGGTGTTCGGTGTGGTCATCGCGCTTGCCATGAAGGTGGCAGGCGGCGAGGTGCCTGAACTCTATGTGGGGCAGGCTGCGCCGGGCCTCGATTTCGCGTTCAAGCTGGAGCCGCTGGGTGCTTTGTTCGCACTGGTCGCCAGCGGCCTGTGGATCGTCAACTCGTTCTATTCCATCGGCTATATGCGTGGAAACCGCGAACGCAATCAGACGCGCTTCTACATCTGTTTCGCCATCGCCATATTCGGCGCGATGGGCGTCGCCATGTCGGCGAACCTGTTCACGCTGTTTGTGTTTTATGAAGTGCTGACCCTGTCGACCTATCCACTGGTGGCGCACAAAGGCGATGCGGCGGCCAAGCGCGGCGGGCGCATCTATTTGCTGACCCTGTTAGGCACATCCATCGGCCTGTTCCTGATGGCGGTCATGTGGACCTGGGCCCTGGCTGGCCAGAACCTGGATTTTGTTCAGGGTGGCCTGCTTGCCGGACGCAATCTCGATCCGGCCGTGGCCAGCGCCTTGCTCATCCTGTTTGCTTTCGGCATCGGCAAGGCGGCATTGATGCCGTTCCATTTCTGGCTGCCCAATGCGATGGTCGCACCAACGCCGGTTTCCGCCCTGTTGCACGCCGTCGCGGTTGTGAAGGCGGGCGTCTTCACCGTGATGAAAGTGTCGATCTACATTTTCGGTGAGGATTTGCTGAACGCGACGCCGGGCCGCGAATTCGTGCTCTGGGTAGCGTGCTTCACCATCATCGTTGCGTCGCTCGTCGCGATGACGAAAGACAATCTCAAGGCACGACTGGCCTATTCGACGATTGCACAGCTGTCCTACATCACGCTGGGGGCAATGCTGGCCACGCAGGCCGGATTCATGGGCGGAGCGTTGCAGATCGCCGCGCATGCAGTTGGCAAGATGACATTGTTCATGTGCGCTGGTGCCATCTATGTCGCCACCGGGCTGACGAACATATCCGACATGAGGGGCCTTGGCCGGAAGATGCCGATTGTCTTCATCGCTTTCTTCATTGCGACCCTGTCGATTATCGGCATCCCGCCGATGGCGGGGGCGTGGGCGAAATATGAGCTGATGCAGGGCGCGATCGACCGGGGCACAGGCTTTGTACCCTATGTCCTGATCATTTCGTCGCTATTGAACATTGCGTATCTGCTGCCGATCCCGATCCTGGCGCTGATGCCAACGCCGGGCACGCCGGAGCCGAAACCGTTCAAGCGACCGGATGGCGCACCATTCTTCACTGTGGCAGCACCGGTCGTGACGGCGGGCCTTTGTGTGGTCTTGTTCTTCCTTGTCGGGCCGTTGGCGGACTTCCTGTCGCCTGCGTTTGAAGCCCCGTCATCCCCTGCCTTCGCTGGAGGTCAGCCATGAGCGACGAAACGCCGAATGATACCCGCGATACCAGCGGACGCTTCGTGAAGCGCGCCGCAGAGAAGGCGCACCGTCTGCACACGCCGTCAGAAGACGGGGTGCATCCTGTGGCCAAGATCCTGTTCGGATGGACCGAGGCAAAAGTCGCTGGAACGGCGATCTTCTGGGGCATCGGCCTGCTCTCGGCCTTCCTGATTGTCATCGATCTGGCCGTTGATCGACACGAATATGTCCACATGGCCGAAGCGACCGGATTCTATGCGCTGTGGGGCTTTGCCGCTTTTGCTTTCGTTGTGCTGATGGGCTGGCCGCTGGGCCGGCTGCTGCGTCGCAGTGAAACCTATTATGGTGATCCGGGCGGTCCGCCGTCGGATATCGACCCGGATATACCGGCCGTGCCTGACGCTGCCCCGACCTATCCTGATGAAGGAGACGAGCACTGATGACTGGTTTGCTCTCCATGCTGAATCCCGGCTGGCTCCTGATTGCTGTCGGCCTTGGCGCCCTTTTCTTGCCTGTTCGCCGCGTGCGTCAGGGACTGACCATTGCCGCGCCCATCATTGCCATCCTGTTGATTTCGGTCGCGGATCGGAACGTGAATCTGCTGACCGGCCACGCGCTGGGTATCGAGATGATTCTCTATCGGGTCGACAATCTCAGCTACATTTTCGGCCTCGCATTCCTGCTCGCGGCGCTGTTGAACGCGATCTATGCGTGGCACACAGACGACCGTCTGCAGGACGGTATGTCGATTGCCTATGCAGGGGCCGCCGTCGCGGCGACCTTCTCGGGCGACATGATGACCCTGTTCGTGTTCTGGGAACTGACGGCCATTACATCGGTCTTCCTGATTCTGAGGGCAGGGACGCGCGCTGCTTATTTCGCCTCCATGCGGTATCTGGGCGTCCAGATTCTGTCCGGCGTCCTGCTGCTGGCTGGCATTGGCTATGTGTACCAGTCGCGCGGCGACCTTTCGATCTCGGCCTTCACCAGCCTGAATGAACCGGGCGCACTGCTCGTCTTCATTGCGCTGGGCATCAAGGCAGCCTTTCCCTTCCTGCACAACTGGCTGCAGGATTCCTATCCGAAGGCCACGGTGGTCGGCGCGGTTGTCCTGTCGGCCTTTACGACAAAGTTGGCCGTCTACGCTTTCGCGCGGATGTTCCCTGGCCATGATGCGTTGATCTGGATCGGCGCCGTGATGACCGTGTTCCCGGTCTTCTTCGCCGTTATCGAAAACGACCTGCGCAAGGTGTTAGCCTATTCGCTGAACAACCAGGTCGGCTTCATGATCTGTGCCATCGGCCTCGGCACCGCAGGGGTCGGCAATGCGCTCGCGCTCAACGGCGCATCGGCGCATGCCTTCTGCCACATCATCTACAAGGGCCTGCTATTCATGAGCATGGGCGCGGTGCTCTATCGCACCGGCACGACCAAGGCGTCTGAACTGGGCGGGCTCTACAAGTCCATGCCGTGGACGACGATCTTCTGTATCATTGGTGCAATGTCGATCTCGGCTTTCCCGCTCTTCTCGGGCTTTGCGGCCAAGTCGCTGACCATGAGCGCGGTGGGCAAGGAAGGCTACACAATCGTGTGGCTGATGCTTTTGTTCGCGTCGGCCGGTGTGCTGGAGCATTCGGGCATCAAGATTCCATATTTCGCCTTCTTCGGCCATGACAGCGGCAAGCGCGTGAAAGAAGCGCCCTTCAATATGCTGCTCGCCATGGGGCTCGCCTCCTTCATCTGTATTGCTGTGGGTGTGCCAGCGATTGTTCCGGGCTTCGGCTATGAGTGGCTCTACAATCTGCTGCCGTATCGCGAAGAGGCGATGGCATATCATCCGTTCACGCTGGATCATATATTGACCCAGATGCAATTGCTCGTGCTGGCCATCTTTGCCTTCGTGATGCTGAAGCGCCTTGGCTGGTACCCACCGGAAAAGCCGGGCGTCGTGCTCGACAGCGACTGGCTCTACCGCAAGGCAGGCTATGGCATGGCGACATGGACCGGTACGGTTTGGCAAAAGGTGGGGCCGGCCATGTCCGCCATCTTCTTCAAGCTGACCGGCCGGGCCTATGAGCGGATCGAGGATACATTCAGTCCAAGGGGCGAATTGGCCCGTGGAGGTCTTGCCAGCGGCATGGCGATCTGGACCGCAATCCTGCTTGGTTTTGTCCTGCTTCTGTCCTTCATAACGACCGGATAATCAGCTTTACAGCGAAATATAACATACCGGTGGTATGCGAGCTAAATCCGGATCGTGTAGTAATTACTGCGATTTATACGTGAGTCATTATCAATCTTAAGCTAATCCCGATTGGTTAATCGCAATGACGGGGATGCGAGATGGCTGATAGTGAGCATGCAATGACCGACAGGATTGAGTTCCTGGAGATGACAACGAGAATTGTTGCGGCCTATGTGAGCAACAATACGTTGCAAGCCGAAGAGCTGCCGCAACTCATCCGGCTGGTCCACTCATCGCTGGAAGGTGTGCGGAGGACCGACGAAATTTCGGAGCCACTCAAGCCTGCTGTATCTATCCGGAAATCCATTGGCGAGGAGTATCTCATCTGTCTGGAAGACGGATTGAAGTTCAAATCCCTGAAACGCCATCTGCGCACCAAATACGATATGACGCCCGAAGAATACCGCGAGAAGTGGGGGCTTCCGGGCGATTATCCAATGGTCGCGCCGGGTTATTCGAAGCAACGCTCAATGCTCGCCAAGCAAATGGGGCTCGGTAAGTCCGAGCGCGACTAGTATTCAAAACCGAATACTTTTGTTTCGGCATCGAAATGAAAGCATTTGGTAGGAATGGTTAAGAAAAAATCACCAGGACTCTTGATCCGCGACTCAACTCGCGCGATAGGTGATTCTATCGAATCACCTGGGGGTGACTGAAATGACCAAACAGAATGTCTTCAAAGGCGTAACCGATTCGCAGCAGAAGCTGATCGAATACTGGTGTGGCTTGCGCGATTCGCACGGTCTCGTGCGGCGCGAATCAATGGATCCGGGCCAGTTCCGCGCCATGCTCGCCAGTATCTCCATTGTGGAGTTCGATCGCTTCGGCACCGGGCGGTTTCGAATCGCTGGTTCCCGTCTGCGTGAGATTTTCGGTATGGAGGCCCGTGGCCGCCAGATCGAGGATGTCCTGGGCGACCATGGTGAAGCCTATTGCCTCGGCCTCGCTGCAGCGCTGGAGCGCGGCGCGCCTGTTGGCGGGATGATAGAACAGGAAGATGGTCGCATGCATGCTTGGACACGTTTGCCACTGGCCGGACCTGACGGTCAGCTGACTCAAGTGCTTTGCCATGATGAACTGGTGCGCGCCCGCCCAAAAAAGGGCCGTCCGGACCCGGCCGGCAAGGGCATCACCGGCAACCATGATCGTGCCGCCGCCTAGGCAGGCGAAGCGAACCAGGTTCAATAAAACGCAGAAACGGCGCGGCCCACAAGGCTGCGCCGTTTGCGTTCAGGGGGCCTATCCCTCGAAATCCTGTCGGTGCCCGCGCCGCAATCCCCAGACATTGCGGGCATTCAACTTGTCGTAATAGGAAAGTTATCCTACACCTCAAGAAAGCGGGTAGTCTGATGCCTGTCATCACAGGAGAAAGACATGCAGGATTTCGATCCCCAGAAAGACGAGGACAGAGCATATCTCGCCGCTGCACTGACAGCGTACGCGTTGGGCCTGAAGACTGAAGCGATCCTCAGCCGCCAACGCCGTTCCCCCGCAGAAGCGCGTGGCCGCCAGATTGCCATGTATCTGTTGCGCACGGCGCTGGGCATGAGCCTCAGCCGCGTGGCCCGCGCCTTCAACCGTGATCGCACCACGGTCGCCTATGGCTGCAACCTCATCGAGGATTGCCGCGATGATCCGGATTTCGATGTCTGGATCGAGCAATTGGCCGTCGGCCTGTCGAGCGTGGTCGTGCTCGATGGCGCTGCGATGGCGGTCTAGGCAATGACTATGCGGAGGATCCTGACCGAGTATCGGTTGCGGACGGTGCTGACGCATGGTGGCATGGTTGCGCCGGTGCGGCAGACATATCTGGCCTATCGCGGCCCGGACACACGGCGACAGGTCGCCGGTTGGGTGTCGCCGCACATTATCGCGCGGCTGAAGGCCGACGCGTGCCTTCGGGCGCAGGTCGCGTTTCCGGACAGGTTGGCCGCCGGACCCACACTGATGGTTGAGTGGGATTCGCGTGCAACCTCCCGGCCGTCAGACTGGCTGAATGTGCGCGCGGATTGTCGACATGGATTGATGGTTGAGTTGGTTGCCGACACGCATGCGCCGGAAGTGATCCGACAAAGTGCGGCGGCGGGGCGCTACCGGGATGAGTTCATTCGCGCCAGCCAACCGGCTTCCGCTCGCGCACGCCCGGTCTTTGACAAATCCACACACCAGCGCGCGTCGGATCGTTTGGCCGAGCTGGAAACGGAGATGGGTGTGCTGGCCATGCGACAGCTGGAGGATTTGCTGATCGACCGGGCAACTGTCACAGCGCTGACGGCGCGGTGGCGCATGAAAGCCGAAGATGTGAAACAGGTTGCGCAGGAGGCGCTTGCCCGATTGGCCGTGGCCTACGAGCTTTCGCGAGTGGTCGACAGCCCGGCCTGAGCATCATGGCGAATGCGTTCCAGCATGGAGGCGAGGCCGTTCGAGCGTTGAGCCGTGAGCGCGCCGCTGACGCCGATCTCGTCCAGCAGCGCCTTGGCGTCAAATCCGTTGATTTCTTCCAGCTGCGCGCCGGAATAGAGCCGGACCAGCAAGGCGATCAGACCGGATACGATCATCGCGTCGGATTCTGCCCGCACCTTCATGCGACCGTCCTCAAGATCGGTCACCATCCAGACCTGTGACGCACAGCCACGCACCCGCGTCTCTTCGGTGCGCTCTTCCGGCTCTAGCGCGGGGTTCGCCTTTCCCAGATCGATGATGTGCGCATAGCGCGCTTCCCAATCGTCGAGCCAGGAAAACTCTTCACGGATTTCATCAGCAGTTTCAGCAATGGTCATGACCGCCAGATGGGGCATCTTCTCTAAAAAAGAAACCCCCGGTACCGATTGTGGTGCCGGGGGCGAGAGAGAGACTTGTTTGCTGGGGCTTATTGGTAGACGCCGCCAATGCATTGTCCGACGTCGGCGAGCGCGTGCTCCCCAATGCAGAACGGAACTTCATATTGCTGGTTCGCTGCAGCAACACATTGCTGCAGGTTCAGGTTTGCCATGTTCAGGCAACCGCGGGTTTCGCGCTCAGCCATGGCGGAGTTTACCTGGCTGGACGAGGCGGCCGTCTGGCCGAGGATGCGGTAGGCGGCAAGCGTGGCGATCTGGTCGGCCACAGGCTCCTTGCCGTACTGCACACGCTTTTTCTTGGACAGGCCAAGGCCGCTGGTGACGGCGGCCGGGAAGCGAATTGCGTCAGCTGCACCGGAGACATTGTCCCACAGCGATGGCGCGCCGGAACGTCCGGCACCTGCCAGGATGCTGTCTATGTCAGAGGCCGAGAAGGCGGAGATCAGCTGGCCGCGGGCGGGCGTGCCGACCGTCTGGATGCTGTTCAGTCGTGTCGCTTTTGCGCCGGAGTTTCCGATCTTGGCTTTCGCCCAGCCGGAGCCTTGCAGGCTGTAGGCTTGTTCTTTCACATAGGCCGCCGTAGCGCTGAGGCGCTGGCTGTCGGCTTCTGTTGCGGCGAGCGATGAGCTGACCGCATTGTCGCCGCCACTGAGCTGGCGTGCATAGCGCACATCATTCTTCAGGCCGGTCAGCAGCGCGTCGTTGCCGTAGAAACTTGCAATGTCGCGAACAGCGGCCCGGTATTCAGGGTCCTGTGAGGCGATCAAGGCGGAATAGGAGATCCACCCCTTCGACAATTGGTCGGGATTGTGCCCGCCCAGAGAGTTCAGGGCGTGGTCGATGTCTTTGGCGGAGGCGAAAGGTTTCTCTTTCACATCCGTGACATCGGACTGGTATGTCCCATATACGGCGGCCGATTCCGAAATCGGATCCCCTGACTGCGCTGATGCCCCCATGGCCAAGCCAAGGGCAACCACTGCAGTACCGATCATTCTGATGGATTTCATGTGCTACTTCTCCCTCACGCGTCACGCGACAGTGTTGCATGAACTTCCCCCCATGGGGAACCTCACCTTGCCTGCTGCACACATTACAAATACAGCAAAGTATGCGTGACACAGGCAGAATGCCTAAGGAATCTCACCGGGGTGTTAACGACTTGCCCGAACTGATGCGAAAGAGATTACAGTTCATCCATCTTGTCTGGCTCGTCCTGACAGTGGCACTGGGGATCTCAGCGTTAATAGGCGGGCTTGCCGATAACGCGCTCCTGGCCGGACTCGGCCTCGCTGCGCTTCCGGGCGTGGTGGGGGCAGCGCTGTTGCATTCCAAAATACGCGCTGAGGATCTCATCGGGCCATTTCTGGTGATCGGTTGGACACTGTTGGCCATGCTCGGTATCGCCTCGACCGGTGCGGCCTTGTCGCCTTTGACCATATTGTTTGCCATCGCACCGCTGACGGCGATGAATCTGGGTAAGCCCGGCATGGCGGCCGAAGCTGCCATTTTCGGGGCGTTCGCCTTCCTTGCCACCGCCGTCATGGTGCGGCTCGGCCTGTTGCCGCCCGCCAATCCGGAAAGCGCGTATCAGGTGCCGGCCATGTTGCTGGCTTTTGCAGGTCTGGTCATGATCGGATTGCTGGCCTGGACGTTCCTGAAGGCTCGCGAGGAAGAAGCTGCAATGCCAGCAGAGACGACGACGGAGATGGTGACAATCCGACAGGATGTGGGCCTGCCGGAAGAGTCCGGCCTGTTGCTGCTGGATGTGTCTGAGTTTGGTCGTATCCGAACGCTCAGCGGCGACTTGTTGGGCCTGGACAATGTGAGGGCAGGCGGCTTGCTCGCGAACCTGCTGCAGGACGAAAAGGAAGTCAGCCTGTTGAAGCCCGCCAATGGCCGTACGCATGGCGAAGTCACCCTGAGCAATGGGCGCGAGGTGGCATTCGTCGCGGAAGCCCATGAGGCCGGTGCGGTGCTGGTGCTGCGGGACCTGACTGAGGCGCGGGCGATGACGCTGGATACACGTGCCAGACTGGAAGAGGCTGAAGCGCGCCTGAAAGGTCGGACGGCCTTTTTCGCGTCCCTTGGCCATGAACTGAAAACCCCGCTCAATGCCATTCTTGGCTATGCCGACATGATGCGGGCCGGCATTCGCGGGCCGATGCCTGAGCCCTACAAGGACTATCCGGAAATCATTCATGAGAGCGGACAGGACCTGCTCTTGCTGGTCGATGATATTCTGGACCTCGCGAAGGCCGAGGCCGACCGTCAGCGGCTGGAGCCGGAGCCGGTAGACCTGACGGCGTCTGCGCAATCCATCCTGAGACAGCTCGACAACCAGGCTGAACGCGCTGGCGTCAAACTGAAACTGAAGGCAACCAGCGAAGTCTGGGCGGAAGCTGATGCGCGCGCCGTGCGCCAGATCTGGCAGAACCTCGTTTCCAATGCGATCAAGTATTCCTCTTCCGGCGGCACGGTCACGCTGGATGCGCGCGACGAAGGAAATGCGACCGTGCTGAGCGTCACCGACAAGGGCGCAGGTATGTCATCGGAAGATGTCCGCCGTGTG
Source organism: Hyphomonas sp. KY3 (assembly GCF_017309975.1). Lineage (NCBI taxonomy): Bacteria > Pseudomonadati > Pseudomonadota > Alphaproteobacteria > Hyphomonadales > Hyphomonadaceae > Hyphomonas > Hyphomonas sp. KY3. The sequence goes on along the minus strand of NZ_CP022271.1, from coordinate 2,728,248 downwards.
CTTGAGCCATTCTCTCAAGGCAGCAATTCCAAAGGTCGTCAGGGCACGGGGCTGGGTCTTGCCGTGGTGAATTCCTTCGCCCAGTTGCATGGCGGTCAGGTCGTGATCGACTCCGCGCCCGGCAAGGGCACCAAGGTCGAAGTGAACCTGCCACGCGCCAACCCGGCCGACATCCAGCCTATGGAAGACGCCGCACAGTAAGCTAACCGCTTTCCGGATTGGCCTGAACGCGTCTATGAAGCTTCCCATCCGCAACAACCGGGCAGGCGGCCCGCAACAGGATTTCGGACCATGATGATGGAAAGATTGCCCACGAAGCTCTGGGTCGAAGCACTGGTCCGGCGGGCGCAGGTTGCGGGGGCAGCAGCATTTGTACTGCAAAAGGGCGACGCCGAACGTGGTGATGTTCTGATCAAGGTCGCGCGTCTGGATGGCACTGCGGCTGTCTATGTGCCCAGCATGAATATGGAGGGCGAACGCATCTTTATTGACCTGCGTGTGCAGGGGATCGGGCCTGAGGAAGCGACTGTGGACGCCCAGGTGCGCAAGGCGCGGGATCGCGACCCCGATCTTTGGGCTATCGAGATCGAGGACCGGGACGGCAGGCACTTCCTGACCGAGCATGTGGACAGTCCCGAATAGGCGCCAACCAAGGCCGCAGATTCACAGAACTCTTTAACCGGCAGTAGGTCTTTATTAACCGTGAGAGGGCAGCTTCGGCCTGAATTCTAGTTGGGGCGCGCCAAGTCATGCTGTTTCTGATAAATGATCAGATCACCGAGATCGAAATACCCGAGATGCACCTTGCCAAACGGTGGCAGTCGCTTGGCTGCGGAGACCCTTACGGCATGCGGGCACGCGAAGCGCTGAATTTCGCCAGCCGGGTCGTTGGCGAGCATCTGAAAGAGCACATTCCCCTGGAAGACTCCCTCCTGCAGGATCTTGGGTCCCTGATCATCGCCAAGACCGGTGCCAATGCTGTGCTTTTCCCGATTTTCGGGGACGTTGTCGGCGAACCTCGCCTGACCATTTTGCCAGAAACCATCCTGGAATCCCTGCGGGACCGGCACCATCGCGAGGGAAAAGCCCCGGATGTGCGAGAGATCTGGCCGAACGCAGCCTGATACTGGTGCTTCATTCGGCGGTTCAAATGGGCTAGGGCCTCTGCCCAGCACGAAAGAGCCCAGATCACATGTCCCATGAACAGGAAGCCGCCCGCCGGCGCACCTTTGCCATCATCTCCCACCCGGACGCCGGTAAGACGACGCTGACGGAGAATCTGCTGCTTGCTGGCGGTGCCATCCGCGCAGCCGGTGAAGTTGCTGCGCGTGGGCAGGCTCGCCGCACGACGTCGGACTGGATGAAGATCGAGCGGGATCGCGGCATCTCGGTCTCTGCCTCGGTCATGACGTTCGAGTTCGACGGTCTGGTATTCAATCTGCTCGATACGCCAGGCCACGAAGACTTCTCCGAAGATACTTACCGCACGCTCACCGCGGCTGACTGTGCCGTGATGGTGCTGGATGCCGCAAAGGGCATCGAGCCACAGACGCTGAAACTGTTCGAAGTGTGCCGCCTGCGCGACATTCCCATCGTGACCTTCATCAACAAGATGGACCGCGAAGCACAGGATCCGATCGCCTTGCTGGACGAAATCCAGGACAAGCTGCAGCTGGATACCGCACCCCTCTATTGGCCCGCGGCCAGTGGCCAGCGTTTCTCAGGCATGATGGACCTCCAGAAGCAGGAATTCTGCGTCTTTGAACGCAAGCCCGGAGAAGCACCCCGCATTGGCGCAGCCGAGCGCATCCAGGGCGACGACGCCACCCTGAAGGGTGCGCTGGATGAAAGCGTTTTTGACGAGCTTAGCGAAGGCGCGGAAATGGCGACGACCCTGTTGCCGGAATTCGACATTGAAGCCTTTCTCGGCGGACATATGACGCCGGTCGTGTTCGGTTCGGCGCTGCGCCATTTTGGCGTTCTGGAATTGCTGCGTACACTGCATTCCTATGCGCCCGCGCCGCGCGATCAGAAGGCCGAGAAAAAAGGTGAGCCCGTGATGATCCATGCGGGCGACAAGCCAGTCTCCGGCTTCGTCTTCAAGATCCAGGCAAACATGGATCCGAACCATCGTGACCGGGTGGCTTTCTTGCGGCTGTGCTCCGGCGAGTTCAAGCGCGGCATGCGCTTGAAGACGACAGCCGGCAAACAGCTGAACATCCACAATCCAATGATGTTCCTGGCCCAAGACCGCGAGATTGCGGAGACGGCTTATGCGGGCGATGTCATTGGCGTGCCGAACCATGGCCAGTTGCGTGTTGGTGATAGCCTCTCTGAGAGCGGAGATATCCAGTTTGGAGGCATTCCGAACTTTGCCCCCGAACTGCTGCGCCGCGCCCGGGTGAAAGATCCGATGAAAGCCAAGCATTTGCGCAAGGCACTCGAAAGCCTTGCCGAAGAAGGGGTAACCCAACTCTTCAAGCCGGCGATCGGCTCCGACATGATTGTCGGCGCGGTTGGTCAGCTTCAGTTTGAAGTGATGACGGAGCGGGTAGCCGCGGAATACAATCTCGAAGTCGTCTTCGAGCCTGCACCCTACAATGTCGCGCGCTGGATGAGTTCAGATGACGACAAGAAGCTGGAAGACTTCCTGGACAGGAACAAGTCCGCCAGCGGAACAGATTTGGATGGCGCCCCGGTCTATCTGGCGAAGAATGCCTGGGATGTGGGCTATGCTCAGGAAAAGAACCCGGACATTCGCTTCACGGCTACCAAGGAACGTCTAGTCTAGTTCTGCTGGCGCACGCCGAAAGATATTCTGAAATCTCGTTTCGGTAGTGCATCGAATGTCACGATCCTGGTGTATCTTTCCGTCATTACGGAAGGAGATCAGCATGCCGTATATCAAGACGCGAGATGAGACTGAGATCTTCTACAGGGATTGGGGCCCGGTCGAGGCGCCACCCATCATGTTCCATCATGGCTGGCCTTTGACGGCTGACGACTGGGACAATCAGATGCTGTTCTTTCTCTCCGAGGGCTATCGGGTGATCGCAGCGGACCGCCGCGGTCATGGTCGGTCGCAGGAAACCTGGACTGGCAACGACATGGATACCTATGCCGCGGACACGGACGACCTCGTTACAGCGCTAAACCTGACAAATGTGGTTCATGTCGGACATTCGACAGGCGGCGGGGTGGTGGCGCGTTATGTGTCCCAACATGGCGGGGACCGGGCTGCCAAAGCCGTGCTGATTGGCGCGGTCCCACCCTTGATGCTGAAAACGGCGGACAATCCGGATGGCATACCCATGGACGTCTTCGATGATTTCCGGAGGCAATTGTCAGACAAGCGCGCCAGCTTTTTTCTCGATGTCCCAAGCGGTCCGTTTTTCGGATTCAACCGGGATCATGTCGAGACGGTGGAGGCAATAGTCCACAATTGGTGGCGTCAGGGCATGATGGGTAGCGCAAAGGCGCACTATGACTGTATCGCCGCCTTCTCCGAGACGGACTTCACTGAAGACCTGAAGGCTCTCAAGGTGCCCACACTGATCATGCATGGGGACGATGACCAGATTGTTCCGCTCGACCTGACCGCCCGCAAGGCCGCAGACCTTGTTGAGGGTTCAGTGCTGAAGATCTATGAGGGCTTGCCGCACGGAATGTGCACAACGCATTCTGAGCTCATCAATCCAGACCTGCTAGATTTCATTCGCGCCTAGAGGAGAGCCATACGTTCAGGATGGGTCTGGTGCCGTCAGCGGCTCCGGCTTGTCGCTTGGCGGGGAGGCGAAGTCCGATCCACCCTGTAATTCTTCCTGAACTTCAAGCACAGGCTGATGGCGATCTTCGTGCCGGGAAGACAGGCCGGAGGTCGCGAGCGGATTGCGCTCTACCTTACCTACGCCGCGTTTAAGCTCACAGCGCGAAGCGCCTTCATCGAGTGCAGCTATGTAGCTCCAGGCTAGACAGGCAGACCGCGTATTGCAGAGCTGTTGGCAGTCATCGACATTTGCGGTGTTTGTAAATTCATAGGTCGCGCCAAAGCGGTAGATGCCAGGCTGCTGGCCCGGAGTGGCTTGTATCGCTTCAGCCGATGCCGGCTCAGCCTCCAGGCTGTCGGCCATGACAGGCAGGCTGAAGCAGGCGGCGAGCAAAAGGGCTGGAAAAAGGCGCATTTCGAAAGACTCCCTCAATCGTCGGCGAATCCTAGGCAGCCTGTCTTAAGGAAAGGTTGTTCAGGCGCCGGACAGGCTTTCGCGTTTTTCCTCGATTTCCAGCCATTCCATTTCGATCATGTCGAGTTCATCCCGCGCAGCGCCTATCCGGGCCGATGCCTTCGCAAACGCATCCGGGTCGCGCGTATACAGCTCCGGGTCGCCCATCTTGGCTTCGAGGGTCTTGATCTCCGCCTGCAGTTTCGGGATCAGCGCGTTGATCTCTTTCTGGCGATGCTCGTCCTTGTAGGAGAGCTTCTTCTGCGGCTTCGGACGCGCGGTTTCAGTTTTGGCCTTCTCGGATTTCTGGGTGGTCTCGTCCTGCTGGCGGAAATGCTTCAGCTGATCCTGCGCATCGGTCCAGCCGCCGGCAGTGACGACCCACTTACCGTCGCCCACAGGGCAGAGGCAACTCGTCACCGTGGCATCCAGAAAGGCCCTGTCGTGGCTGACCAGGATCAGCGTGCCGTCATAGGAGAGCAGCATGTCCTCCAGCAATTCCAGCGTTTGCATGTCGAGATCATTGGTCGGTTCGTCCATCACCATCAGATTGGATGATTTGGCGAGGCCAATGGCGAGCGCGAGCCGATTGCGCTCACCGCCTGAGAGAGCGCCGACGGGCTGACGCAACTGTTCCGGTTTGAACAGGAAGTCCTTGGCATAGGCGGCGACATGGCGCTGGTTGCCCTGCACCATGATGGAGTCACCGCCCGCCGGTGCGAGCGCTTCCCAGACAGTGTCTTTCGGGTTCAGCGTGTCGCGCGTCTGGTCCTGATAGGTAACTTCCAGCGTCTTGGACTGGCGTACACTGCCCGCATCCGGTTCGATTTCACCCAACAGCAGGCGTACCAGTGTTGTCTTGCCTGCGCCGTTCGGGCCGATGATGCCGATCCGGTCGCCCCGCAGGATGCGCAGGGAAAGGTCTTCGGCAATCACGAGCGGGCCGTTTGGCGTGTCGAAGGTCTTCGACAGACCCTTGGCCTCGATCACCTTCTTGCTCATTGAGTCACCGCTGGAGACTGACAGGTCGGCCGTATTCTTGCGGTCCTGTAGCGCGCCACGCATTTCGGCATGCTGCACGCGCATCTGTTTCAGCCGGGCGAGGCGGCCCTGGTTGCGCTTGCGGCGTCCGGTCACGCCGCGCGCCAGCCAATGATGCTCATCTTTCAGCTGTGTCGTCATGCGGCGAAGCTGGCGTTCCTCTTCCTGCTCGACCTGTTCGGCCCATTCATCGAACTTGGAATAGCCTTCCGGGCTTTTCAGTACCTTGCCCTGACGCAGCCAGAGTGTGTTGGTCGAGACATTCTCCAGGAAGCGTCGGTCGTGGCTGACCAACAAGACGACGCCATTGAAACCTTTGAGGCGACGCTCCAGTGTTTCGATCATGGGCACATCGAGATGGTTGGTCGGTTCGTCCAGCAACAGGACATCAGGCTCGCGCGCGAATGCTTTAGCAAGGGCCGCGCGGCGCTGTTGTCCTCCCGACAGGGTGGTTGGGTCTGCCGCGCCATCGACGCCGAATTCCATCAGCTCCGCTTCGGCCATGTAGCTGGCCTCTAGGCCTTCCGATACATAGTCCAGAACCGTCTCGTATCCGGCCAGACTCGGTTCCTGGGAAACGATGGCATAGGTGATGCCAGGCTGACGCCAGACGTCTCCGCTGTCGGATTCGACACTTTCGGAGATGATTTTCATCAATGTCGACTTGCCGGCGCCATTTCGCCCGACCAACGCGACTCGTTCACCCTTGGATAGGGAGAAGCTAACCCCCGTAAACAGGGGCTTGCCGCCAAAGGTGAGGCGAAGGTCGTTCAGGGTGATCAATGGGGGCTGTGCCATAGGCGCGATGTAGCGTGTGCTACAGGTTCGCGCTAGGGGGCGCATGCGGTGTCTGGGTGCACGGGCCCGCAGGATTTTGGACCAGAACCGACGCCCGAAAACTTCACTGGTGAAGTTTGACCAAAGGCCCCGTTCATTCCGGAATGCGCGTTCTGCGCATGCAAAATTCTACCTTCCGTATGCGATGCGGAATAAGAAATGCAGTCGATTGCAGTAAATCCGGTCGGCGTTCAGGTGGCGTTCATTGCGAAACTTTCATCTGTGTCCGCGTTGCCTCAGCACCGGCGTCTTAATCGTCAGGCTGACGGGTGACAAAGTGTTGGGGGGACACATGACAAAACAATCGTTCCCCCGGCTTTATCTTGGTGCGCGTTAATTCGAGAACGAATTATGCGTGTGAATAGGGGACAAATCATGTCAAAGAAAACTCTCATCGCCTCCGTTGCTGTTGCCACGCTTGTAGGCGCCGCATCTGCGGCTGAATCCAGCGATTATCCGCCGGCATCCGATCCGGGTACATGCTATGCGCGGGTTTTGATTCCTGAGCAGATCAATGTTCAGACGGAACAAGTTGTTGACCGCCCGGAAAGCACCGAAATCAAGCTGGTTCCTGCAACTTATGAGACCGTGACCGAGCAGGTTCTGGTCAAGGAAGAAACAAAGAACATCCGCGTTATCCCGGCGACATACGAGACTGTCACCGAGCAGGTGCTTGTGGCACCTGAGCGCATCGAAACGACCGTCGTTCCGGCAGAATATGAGACCTATACAGAGCAGGTTCTCATCCGCGAAGCCTACACGACCTGGAAGCCTGGCAATGGCTTGTACGGTCGTGCGACGGACGCATCGGCGTCATCCAATGGAGTTTCCACGGGAGAATTGCTGTGCCGTGTCGAAGTGCCAGCCGAGTACGAAACCGTGACGCGCACACGTCTCCTTTCGCCAGAGCGCACGGAAACCCGCACCATTCCGGCCACCTACGAAACCGTGACCAAGGAAGTCGTGGTTGAAGAAGCACAAGTGGTCGAAGAGATCGTGCCGGCTGTCTACAATACTGTGACTGTCGAGAAACTGGTCACGCCAGCCAGCGAGGAAACCCTCGTTGTTCCAGCCACATACAAGACGATCGACAAGCGCGTCGTCAGCGGCGGTGGCGCTCTGGAGTGGCGTGAAGTCCTCTGTGATACCAACGCGACCTCGTCCAAGATCCGCAGCGTTCAGCAGGCGCTCTCCGATGCGGGCTATTCGAACCCGGTCGATGGCGAATTCGGCCCGGCCACGCTTACCGCAATGGAATCCTACCAGCGGTCCAACAATTTGCCGGTTGGCTACCTGACCATCTCTACGGTCGAGTCGCTGGGTCTGACCAAGAACTAGGCCCCTGACCCCGGCGACTTGCCCCGCGCGTCTTCGGACGTGCGGGGTTTTTCATGCACCAAGCCGTGCAAGGTCGTCTTCATCCAGCACGCGCCACTCGCCTTCCGGAAGACCGCCAAGCTCCAGCGCGCCAAAGCTGGCGCGGTGTAGGGCCTCTACGTGATTGCCTGCGGCAGCAAACATGCGGCGGACCTGATGGTATCGGCCTTCCGTAATGGTCAGGCGCGCCGAGCGCTCGCCGGTGACTTCGAGACGCGCTGGCAATAGAGGTTTCTCTTCACCTCGCAACATTAGCGTGCCGCTGGCAAACAGCTCTGCCTCATGACCCTCCAGCGGGCGCGCCAGAGATGCCTCATAGGTTTTCTCGGTTGCTGATTTTGGTGAGATCAGTTTGTGAAGCAGTTTACCATCATCCGTGAACAGCAAAAGTCCTGTCGTATCTGCATCCAGTCGCCCGATCGTTGAGAGGGGCGGGCTGCGTTGGAGGAAGCGTGATGGCAGCAATTCATAGACCAGTCGGCCCTGGTCGGCCCGCGAGCAGGTAAAGCCCGCTGGCTTGTTCATGATCAACACCATGCCGGGCGCCGGGTCGAGCGGTTCGTCGTCGAAGCGAAGATCATCGCCTGCGCCGGTTAGGCGGCCTGCGCGGATCGCGGCCTCCACTTCCTTGCGGCTGCCATAGCCCAGGTTCGCCAAATACTTTGCAAGCTGACGATCAGGTTTCATCGCTTCCGCTTTGGTTTTTCCGCACGAAGAATCTTGTAGCCGCCTGAGTCTTCCAGCATTTCGAACGTCTTGAAGCATTCGCCAAGAACTTCTTCATATGGCAGGTGACGATTGGCAACCAGCCAGAGTTGCCCGCTGCCACGGAGCGCCTTTGCGGCAGAACGTATGAAATCCTGACCCAGCGATGCGGCATCGGCGCGACCAACATGGAAAGGTGGGTTCATCACGACGAAATCGTACAGCGTGCTGCCACCTTCTTTTGTCGCATCTGCCCATTTCATGTCCCAGTTTTCAAAGCCGGATAGAGTTTGCGCAATACAGGGCAGGGCGCGATGTTCAGCTTCCAGCAGGGTCATGTGTTCGACATGGCGGCAATGCTGGAGGATCTCGCGGGACAAGAATCCCTGGCCTGCGCCAAAATCTGCGCCGCGCCCGCGAATGTTTTCCGGTAAGCTGTCTGCAAGCAGTTCAGACCCTGCATCGATCCGGTTCCAGGAGAACAGGCCAGGGCGGCTCCACACACCAGCTTCCATTTCCTGTGGTGCATCGCGCGCGATCCACTCTTCCATCAGGTTGGTATTTATCTGTGAGCTGTTCTTGACGGTCCAGAAGGCGCGGCACTTGTTCTTTGAAAGCGCCTCTGTCTCGCCGGCGATCTCGCGCAGCAGTTTCTCGATCGTCTTGGAGCCGAGCGTGTTGGGCAGGCAGGCGAGGATCACGCCGCCCTCCGGCGCGTCGCGCAGGGCGCGGGCGAATAGGGCGCGCGTTTCATCCTTCTGGCGAGGTGGCAGGAGCAGGGTCAGCTGTGTGGCCGGGAAGGTCTCGGTCTCGGGCGGCAGGACATCAAACCCGGCAGCCTTCAGTGCCTCATGATCCGGCTTGAAACTGTTCTGGCAGACAAGGCGCTCTTTCGGGAGGCGTGCAAGATGCGGCGACAGCTCTGCGCGCAGGAACAGGATCGGCCCCTCATCGGGCAAGGTTACGGCCCCGTCATCAAGGGCCAGCATCAGGGTTTCATAGACAGCAGTATCAAACATGCGCGGTCTTTAATGGGTTTGTCCGGCGCGGGAAAGTCCCGGCCATCATACCGCATCTATTGGCGGATGATCCGCACGCCGTTGCTGGTTCCGCTGCGCGAGCTTGACGCTGTACCAAACGCCTGCGCCATGCCGCGATAGAAGGTCACGCGTTCTTCGGCGGCTTCGCTCATTTCAATGCCCGCTTCTGCGCCAAGCAGGGGCTCTGGCGGCATACCCGCATGGGCGATTTCCATGATGTCCGACCAGAGATCGGCTGGCAGGCCGCCCCCGGAAACCTTTGCCATGGGACTGTCATCATCATTGCCGACCCAAACGCCCCCGACATATGCGTTGGTGAATCCGATGAACCAGGCATCGCGCCAGTCCTGGCTGGTGCCGGTCTTGCCGGCGACCATCCAGTTGCCAAACCGCGCACGGCGGCCGGTTCCGAACCTGGCATTGACGACGCGGGCGAGCATGCCGTTCATTTCCTTGGCAAGCTCATGATCATAGACCCGGTCCCGATTATAATCGGGACGCGTGTAGAGCACATCGCCGCGCGAATTTTCGATCTTCTCGATCAGCCACGGATCCATGCGCAGCCCGCCCGACTGGAACGTGCCAAATGCGCGGGTGATTTCCCACAATGAAACTTCCTGGCTGCCCAGCGCAATGGAGGGGAACGGCTGCAGCGGCGTCGTGATGCCAAAGCGACGTGCAATATTGATGACGCTTTCTTCGCTGGCTTCCTGCGTCAGTTCAGCGGCAATCGTATTGGTTGAGCGCGCCATGGCCTCGCTCAATGTCATGGGCCCCAGGAAGCCGCCGCCATAGTTTTCGGGTTGCCATTTGCCAATGGCGAGCGGGGCATCCTCGAATACGTCATAGGGTGAATAACCATTCTCCAGCGCCGCGGCATAGACAAAGGGCTTGAAACTGGAGCCCGGCTGACGCTTGGCCTGCGTCACACGGTTGAATTCTGACTCGGTGAAGTCGCGCCCTCCGACCAGCGCCACAACGCGACCATCGCGGTCGATGACGAGGGCAGAGGCCTGGCTCGCTTTTGCGTCCTTGCCATCTTTCTCCATGCGCGCGTCCAGCTTTGCGCGTATCTTGTCCTGCATCTCGATATCGAGCGACAGGGTCACCACCATATCACCCGGCGGCCGCGGCAGCATAAGCTTCACCCGGTCGGCAACCGTGTCCATCACATAGCCAAGTTGGGGATCATAGGCGGGCGCGTCGATGATGGTGATGTCTGTCTCAATGGCGTCGGTCACTTCATCGGCCGTGATGAAGCCAAGATCGGCCATTTGTTCCAGAACATAGAGCTGGCGTGACTTGGCGCCTTCCAGGTTCTCCCGCAAATTCAGTTTTGACGGCGCCTTGGGCAGCGCAGCCAGAATGGCAGCTTCCGGTATGGACAAGTCTTCCGGCGGCTTGCCGAAATAATAGCGTGAGGCCGCGTCGATCCCATAAAGGCCGGCGCCGAAATAGACCCGGTTCAGATAGAGCGTGAGAATTTCGTCCTTGCCGAGCTTCTTTTCGAGTTCGCGCGCCAGTTTCATTTCCTGCGCCTTGCGGGACATGGTCTGACGGCTGTCCAGAACAAGGTTCTTGATGAGCTGTTGGGTGATCGTGGACGCACCGGACACGGTCTCCCCGGCGCGCATGTTCGACCAGGCTGCACGTGCGATGGCGGCGTCGTCTGCCCCATCATGCTCGTAGAAGCGCTTGTCTTCGGCGGCGATGAAGGCTTGCGGCACGTGCGGGGGCAGGCGGTTAATATCAGTCGCGCGGCCATAGCGCGGCCCACGCACGTCCAGTGTGTTGCCATCGCGGTCAACGAATTCGATCGCGGCTTCACGCTTGGCGTCCCACAGCTCAGCGACCGGCGGCAGGCTCGGCATGTCAAAATAAAGCGAACGCCATTTCCAGAAGGCCCACCCAGCGCCAATCAGCATCACGACAAGGATGAACAGCATCAGGTAACGGCCAGCACGTGTGCCGAGAAAGCCAAAGCGTGACCGCGGCACCTTAATCGCCTGCGATCCGCCCGTCTTGGCCGCCTTTTTGGGCGTTTTGCGTGGTGTCTTCGCCATGTTTTCCAGATACCTGAATTCGGGTTTCCAGCAAGCTAAATGCCGAAGGAATTGGGCGAGGTGAAGGCACCGCCTGCAGCACGCGCCCTGCCGCGAGGTCACGCCTTACAATAGGGGCTATTCCTGAGTGATATGAGATCAACAAGCTGGTTCAATGAAGTCAGCAAGATCAGGGCTAGACAAAAAGGCCCGGCACTCCGGAGGAAATCATGCCCACATCGCCCGCCACGCCCGCAGAACATTTTGACGTGCTGATCATTGGCGCAGGGATTTCGGGCGTCGGCGCAGCATGGCACATGCAACACCAGAGCCCGGACAAGAGTTTCTGCGTGCTTGAAGCCCAGGGCGGCTTCGGTGGTACATGGCGCACGCATACCTATCCCGGTATCCGCTCAGACAGTGACCTCTATACGTTCGGCTACCGTTTCAAGCCGTGGACCGGTGCGCCCATCGCGGCGGCGCAAGAGATCATGACGTATATGGGCGAAGTGATCGAGGAGAACGGTCTGGATCGCCACATCCGGTATAATCACCGGATCATCGGTGCCGACTGGTCATCCCGTGACAAGCTCTGGACGGTAACCGCCAAGCGCGAAGATACGGGCGACACGCAGACTTTCACCGCAAACTTTCTCTGGATGTGCCAAGGCTACTACAATCATCAGAAGGGCTACACGCCCGAATGGGACGGCATGGAGGACTTCCGGGGGCAGATCATCCACCCCCAGACCTGGCCAGAAGATGTCGATCTCAAAGGCAAGAAAGTTATCTGCATCGGTTCCGGCGCCACGGCAGCGACAATCGTGCCTGCCATCGCCGAGGATTGCGAACATGTCACGCTATTGCAGCGCTCGCCGACCTATTTCACGCCCGGCCGCAATGTGAATGAGCTGGCGGATGCCCTGCGCGAGCAAAATGTTGATCCGGCATGGATCCACCAGATCATCCGCCGCCGGGTCCTGTTTGATCAGACGAAGTTCATGAACCTGGCAGAGGAACAGCCGGATCTTGTGCGAGCCGAGTTGCTCAAGGGTGTGCGCGAATTCCTTGGGCCTCACTACCCGATCGATCCGCACTTCACGCCACACTATCGCCCGTGGCAACAGCGCATCGCCTTTGTGCCCGATGGGGACCTGTTCCAGGGCATCGCAAGTGGCAAGGCCAGCGTCGTCACCGATCATATCGATCACTTCACTGAAAAGGGCATCCTGCTGAAATCGGGCGAAGAGCTTGAGGCTGACATCATCATCACGGCGACGGGCTTCAACCTGTCGGTCTTGGGAGACATCCCGTTTTCCAAAGATGGAGCGCCCATCGACTTCAGCCAGACGGTTACCTATCGCGGAATGATGTTCACCGGCGTGCCCAACATGGCATGGGTGTTTGGCTATTTCCGCGCCAGCTGGACGTTGCGTGTAGATATTATGGGGGATTTTATCAGCCGCATGCTGAAGCATATGGATGATATCGGTGCAAAGGAAGTGCGTGTTGAATTGCGCGAGGAAGACAAGAGGATGGATATCCTGCCCTGGATGGATACGGACAATTTCAATCCTGGCTACATGATGCGATCACTTCACTTGATGCCCAAACGTGGCGCGCATGACATCTGGCAACACTCGCAGGATTACTGGCGCGAGAAAGACGAGATGCCGCTCATAGATCTGGACGGCGAGGAGTTTGTCTATGATGGGATTGCGGCGCGCGCCAAATCGAAAGATAATGCGCTCGTTTGAATTCCATCTGGCCAAGCCGGTCGTCCCCGTCTAGCGTTGCCTTCCACACAAAGGGAGGGACGCATCATGCGCCGAACACTGATTACGGCCACACTGTTTGCCGCCGCCGGACTGGTCGCGCAGGCTCAGGACGCCAAGCCCACAATGGGGCTCGAAACCGCTGGCACGATTGTTACGGCGTGTATCGATCATGCCGAAGCCAATGCGCAGGCGGTGGCGATCGCGGTCTATGACCAACACGGCAATTTGCGGGCCTTTGCGCGCATGGATGATGCATCCGCAGGCGTGTCCGACATTGCCATGTGGAAAGGTAAGTCAGCTGGCAAATACGGCTATGCCACGGCCATGACCGCAGAGTGGGGCATTGGCCCGGGAGACGTGGCCAATTGGCGTGGCGGACTGCCGATCCACCTGGAAGGCGGCGAGTTGATCGGTGGCGTCGGCGTTTCCGGTGCGCCGTCCGTGTTCGATGAAGAATGTGGCAATGTCGGCATAGCTGCGGCCGGCCTCCCAATGGCAGACATCATGGAAGTGGACGCCGAGGACTAGGGACAGCCAATGGCATGGGCCAGAATGTTTCGGTGCACTTCGCTCGTGCCGGAATAGATCGTCGCGGCGCGCGTGGAGAGATATTTCGCCTGCGCGAACTGGCTGTTCGGTGACAGGTCGAGCCCGACTTTGGTGATGGCCTGATGCAATTCCGTCGCGAGCAGTTTCAGGACCGACGATGTCGCCGCGGCGCTGATGGGTATCTCGCCGTCGGCGGCGCGCGCCTCAAGGGCTTCGAAGGCATCAACTCTCATGGCCAGTTCCAGCAACTGCTGTGATGACGCGTTTCCAGCCACCCCACGCGCTGCTGCTCGCAATGCCCGTCTCAGCAGGCCGGTCGTTGTGTTGTTGGAGCGGGCAATCGCCATCAAGGCTTTTGCTGCCGGCCAGCCCTCATCGATCTCGCCCACCCGATCAGCGACTGGAGTGCGGACATCGTCGAAGAAAACTTCATTTGTCTCTTGTTCGCCGCTAATGAACTCGATCGGACGTATACGGATTCCGGGTCGATGCATTTCTACCAGCAGGAAGACAAGTCCGTCACGGCCCGTGCTGCCCGGCCTGGATCGTGCCAGCAGGAACATGTGGGTGGCGTATTGGGCAAAGCTCGTCCAGACCTTGGTGCCGTTCAACACAAATTCGTCACCGTCACGGGTCGCACGCAGGGCAAGCGCGCTCAAGTCTGACCCGGCCTGGGGCTCAGAAAAGCCTTGGCACCATTCGTGCTCGCCATTCAGGATGGCGGACAGGTAGTGCGCTTTCTGTTCGTCTGAGCCTTCGGCAATGATCAGCGGACCAATCGTGCGTACACCGGAATTCATAACAATGGGCGCATCGCGGGCCGCTGAGGCATTTTCGAAATAGAGCCGTTGTTCGGCGCTCCAGCCTGCGCCGCCATATTCAACAGGCCATGAGGGAGCAAACCAGCCCCGCGCGTTTAGCCGCTTGCGCCAAGCCTCGCAGGCCCAGCGCGGCGATTTCAGCCCGGTGGTTTCCCGACCGGCGGCACGCAGTTCCTCGGTCAGTTCAGCGTCGAGAAATGCATCCACCTCGGCGCGGAAGGCGGCGTCGGCTTGACCTTCCACAAGGTCGGGAGCTGGAAAATTTCCGTCCATGTCGCTCTCCTGTGTTTCGAGCGGATGGCCAGTGTCTGGGGCAGCGGCGCAGGCCGCAATCAGGGGAAATACGGGGTGCGGCACGTGCGCCGCCATTGAATGAACCTTGTAGGGCCCGGTGTTCCCCGGCTAGGACTGGACAAAAGGGAGCGCGACATGGGTATCAGGACAACACTATTGGCATCATCAATTCTCGGCCTGCTGGCGGTCGGCTGTGCGAAGCCGGTGGCTGAGACGGCGCCCGTCGTCGCGGCCACGCCAGAAGTTGTGTCCACCGCCGCGCCGTTACCAGCCTTGACCGGGACAGAAGCGTTCAAAGTGTTCGTTTCGGGAACCGAGATCGGCCACCTGAATGTCGACCATTCCGGCGGTGTGACCAAGGTGGACTTTGAGTACCGTAACAATGGTCGCGGCCCGACCCTTCTCGAGACGGTAACGCTGGACTCGTCCGGCCTGCCGATGGACTGGGATATCACCGGCGCGACGACGTTTGGGAACAAGGTAGAGGAGTCCTTCTCACAGGATGGCCTTGAGGCGAGGTGGACAGATGCGACCGGCAGCGATTCCCGCACGCTTGATTCGGCGACGCTCTACGTGTCCCAGAATGCCAGCCCTTACGCCCTGTGGCTTTATGCCCGGGTCCTGATGGCGGATGCCGATCAATCCGTTGGGGTTTTGCCTGGCGGTACACTTCAGCTCGAAAAGATGGAGGACCTGACCGTCGCCGGGCCGGAAGGAGATGTGGCGATCAGCGCCTATGCGCTATCCGGGATCGAGTTGAACCCGACTTACATTCTGATGGATTCGAGTGATGGGTTTGTGGGCGTTATTTCGCCGCGCTTTGCCATCTTGCGGGACGGTCTGGAAGCGCATGATGAAATGCTGCGCGCCCGGTCGGTCGAGTATTCCGCCAAGCGGTTTGAGAATATCCAGGCTGAAACGGCGCACAATTACGACGCGCCCGTCCGCATCGCGGATGTCCGCGTGTTCGACCCGGAGACACTGGCCGTGACGGATTCGGTCTCGGTCATATTCGAAGGCAATCGGATCCGGTCGATCGACGCCCCGGATACGCGCTTAGAAGGCGAAGTGCTAATTGATGGCGATGGCGGCACGCTGGTGGCGGGCCTTTATGAAATGCACGGGCATCTCGGTCAGAATAGCGCGCTGCTCAACATCGCTGCGGGGGTGACGTCCGTCCGGGACATGGGCAACAACAACGACGTGCTCAGTGAGCTGAATGAAAATATTCAGTCCGGGCGTCTCGCCGGTCCGCGTATCATCCGCAGCGGGTTCATCGAAGGAAAGAGCCCGTTCAGCTCCAACAATGGCACACTCGTATCGAGTGAGGAGGAGGCGCTCGAAGCCGTTCGCGAGTATGGCGGTGGAGAATTCCATCAGATCAAGATCTACAATTCCATGAAAGGCGAATGGGTGCCGGCCATGGTCGCAGAAGCGCGCCGCCTCGGCTTGAAAGTGGCCGGGCATGTGCCGGCCTTCTCCAATGCCGACCAGATGATTGCTGCAGGCTATGACGAGATGACCCATATCAATCAGGTCATGCTGGGCTGGGTGCTGGACGAGGGTGAAGACACGCGCACCTTGCTGCGCCTGACCGCGTTGAAGCGTCTCCCATCCCTGGAGATCAGTGATCCAAAGGTACAGGCAACGATCAATGCCATGGCGGAGCATGAAACCGCGATTGATCCGACCCTCGCCATCCATGAAGCTCTGCTCAGGTCTCGCAATGGCCAGCTCCGGGCGGGTGTGGTCGACTATATCGATCACATGCCGGTTGGCGTGCAGCGTTCGGCCAAGACAGCATGGGCCGATATTTCCTCTCCCGAGGATGACGCGGCCTACTGGCAGGCCTTCGACAAGATCATCGAAACGGTCACCGCGATGCATGAGGCGGGCATCCTGCTCGTTCCGGGAACGGATATGGGCGGATCCTTCGTCTATCACCGCGAACTTGAGCTTTATCAGCAGGTCGGCATGACAGCGCCTGAGATCCTCGCCTGGGCCAGCCATGGTATGGCCGAATATGTGGGACAGTCGGACGAGCTTGGGTCTATCGCGCCCGGCAAGCTGGCCGATTTCTTTCTTGTTCCAGGTGACCCAACAGCGGACCTGAAAGCGATCAAGACCATCTCCATGGTTGTGAAGGATGGCACGGTCTATTTCCCGAGCGAAATATATCCTTCATTCGGAATCGAGCCCTTCGCAGCGGCGCCGACTTTGACCGAGTAGGCGGGGGATTCCGCCTTGCGCAGATGCGCGGCTCAGGCTTGGTTGACAGTAGCAGTGGAGGTTTCTACAGGCGCGATCGGAACACACTTTTCTGCATCGGGTTAGCCTGAAGACGGCTCGCCCTCCCTGAAATCCCAGCACGCCCTGGAGGCTGGAATGTTCAAGTCTATCTCCGCCATCGCTGCCCTGCTGTTTGCTGCTGCCATCCTCTATGCCGGCAATGGCTTGCAGAGCACACTCCTGTCTGTGCGCGGCGACCTGGAAGGCTTCCCGACCGCAATCATCGGTCTTCTGGCCTCAGCCTATTATGCCGGCTTCATCCTCGGTTGCCGCTTCGTGCCTGGCATGATCAAAGGCGTAGGGCATATCCGGGCCTTTGTGGCACTCGCCTCGATCGCGTCGTCCAGTGCGCTGGCGCATATCCTGTTCGTCGATGCCACGCCATGGGCCGTTTTGCGCTTCATTACAGGCTTCAGCTTTGCGGGGCTGACCATGGTGCTGGAAAGCTGGATCAATGAGCGCGCGACGAACGAGAACCGCGGCAAGGTGCTGTCAGTCTATCGCATTGTCGATCTTGGCGCCGTGACCATCGGCAACGGCCTGCTCGCGATTGCCCCGCCTTCGGGCTTCCAGCTGTTCGTTCTGGTTTCCATCCTGATCTCCATCGCGCTCGTCCCGGTGGCGCTGACGCGCTCGGATTCGCCTGCACCGCTGGAGACGGCGAAGCTCGACATTGTTCAGCTTTATCGCGTCTCGCCCGTCGGCGCCGTCGGTGCAGCTGCCGCCGGACTCGCCAATGCCGCTTTCTGGGGCATGGCACCGGTCTATGTGCAGGAAATTGGGTATGGCTCGGCCATGATCGCAGCCTTCATGAGTGCCGCGATCATCGGAGCAGGCTTGTTCCAGTTCCCCATGGGCTCGCTCTCTGACAAGGTAGACCGGCGTTTCGTGATCGTGGGCAGCTCGCTGCTCGGCGCAGGGGCTTCGGCATTGTTGGCAAGCTTTGCTGGCCTGTCCCAAAACGCCTTGCTTGGCTTCAGCTTCCTGTTTGGCGCTTTCATCATACCCGTCTTCGGCATTTGCGCTGCGCATGCCAATGACCATTCCGCGCTCGGCAAGGCCGTCGCCACGAGTGGCGGCCTGCTCCTGCTCTATGGGGTTGGATCGGTGATCGGCGCTCTGGTCGGCGCTCTCGTGATGAGCGCATTTCATCCGGCCGCACTGTTCTGGTATATCTCGGGTGTCTATCTCGTTTTGGCCGTGTTCAGTCTTCTGCGCATAGGCATCAACCGCCCAAGCATCGTCGGCAAGAAAACTCGCTTCATTCCGATGGCAAAAAGCCCGCTAACGCGCGTCTATCGTAAGCGTGCGAAGCCCCAGCCCAAAGCCTAGGCCAGCCCCGGCCGCCACGCATCGCGCAGATGAACGGGCAGGCGACTCGGCGCGATGGCAATGATGTCGTATCGCCAGCCATGGTCTGAATAGCGGGGATGCTTGGCCATCCAATGGTCGGCCGCGCGGGAAATTCGATTCCAGGCATGAAGTGTCACGGCGCCGAGCGCTGCGTTTGCTCGCCGACGTGCCTTTACTTCGACAAAAGCAACTATGCCGGATTTCTCCGCAATCAGATCAATCTCGCCAACCGGCGTGCGCACGCGTTGCGCGAGGATGCGATAGCCCTTGAGGCGGAGGTACAAGGCGGCAAGTGTCTCGCCCGCGCGGCCACGTTTTTCGGCAGCCGTGCGCTTGGCGCTGGGGGCGCGCCCTTCAGCCATCGGCTTTCAGCTGCAGCGCCCGCTGGTAAACGTCGCGCTTCGGCAGACCCAGCGCTTCGGCCACGGCATTGGCTGCGGCCTTGGTCGGCTGGCCATCCAGTGCGTCGCGCAGGGCCGCATCGAGGCGTTGGGGCGTGACTTCATGTTCGCCCGGCGGGCCGACCAGCAATACAATTTCGCCACGTGGCGGGCCGGACTCGGCATAATGCGTGGCCAAATCAGCAAGCGTGCCTCGGCGGGTTTCCTCGAACATCTTGGTCAATTCCCGCGTCACCGCCGCGTCACGGTCCCCCAGCACAGAGGCAAGGTCTGCAAGCGCATCGGCAAGGCGCGGCCCACTCTCATAGAAGATCAGCGTTCCCGGCACGGCTTTCAGCGCTTCGGCGGCTGATTTGCGCGCACCGGATTTTGGCGGCAGGAAGCCTGCGAAAAGGAATTTGTCACTTGGCAGGCCGCTGGCGACCAATCCCGCCAGCATGGCCGAGGCGCCCGGAATGGGGATGACCTTTACGCCAGCCTCCAGCGCCTCGTGCGCCAGTTTCCAGCCCGGATCGGAAACAAGCGGCGTGCCAGCGTCGGAAATCAGCGCGATCTTCGCGCCGCCTTGAAGTGCCCGTATCAGGCCCGGTCTCCGTTCCGCCCCATTGTGGTCATGATAGGGGCTGAGGCGAGCCTTAAGGCCATAGGCAGACATCAGCTTTCCAGCGACGCGTGTGTCCTCTGCCAGCACTTCATCGGCAGCGGTCAGCACGTCCAGCGCGCGCAGGGTGATGTCGCGTAGATTACCGATCGGGGTGGAAACCACATACAGGCCCGGATCCAGAGATACAGCCGGTTGCCCCTTGGGGAGACCGCGCCTAGAGTCGCCAGCGGCGGGAATCGCCCCGGAGTCAGAAGGATCAGGAGATGACATTGCTTCAACCATTGCTCAGGAAGCTTCCCGCGCCAAGTCTTCTGTTGGCATCGCTGCTTCTGGCCACCGCCTGTGCCACAGCGCCTGCTCGCCAGCCAGTGCCCATTGGCACCGGACAGCCCCGCGAGGAGCCTGTTACGGGCGTGCCGCGCGACTTGGGCGACATACCGGGCGAAGAAATCGAAATTGGCGACATGGAAGATTTGGGCGACGCAACGCGCGGCCGAGGCGACCGTGGCTTGACCCCACCCTTCATGCAGGGACGTGAGATCAAGCGGGCCGCCGTGCTGCTGCCCTTTTCTCATCCGAACGCCAATGTCCGCGCCGAGGCGGAAAGCATGTTGGCAGGGATCGAACTTGCCCTGTTTGAATATGCCGACAAGGATTTCCTGATTATCCCGAAGGATACCGCCGGCAAGACCTCCGTGGCCGAGGCCCGCACGGACGAAGCCTTTGAAGACAAGGTAGATGTAATCCTTGGCCCGCTCTTTGGCGCAAACGTGAAAACCGTGCGGGAAATGGCGCGCGAGGAAGATATTCCCGTCATTGCCTTCTCCAATGACCGGTCTGCGGCTGGAGGCGGAGCCTATCTCGCTTCCATCTCGCCGGACGAGGAAGTCCGCCGCGTCATGGAATATGTGGCCGCGCGCGGCGTGGACACGTTTGTTTTCCTTGGCCCACGTTCGGATTACGGGCGTCAGGTTGAGGCCGCGATGCGGTTTGAAGCCTCCCGGCTTGGCGCCGTCATGGCCGCCTCAGCCTTCTATGGCGAGGATAGTGGAGCAGGCGCCGAAGCGCGCCAGATCGCCAGCGTTCTCAAATCCGAACTGGCCGGCCGTCCCGGCCGCGTGGCTGTGATGATCCCTGAACGAGGCGTCAAATTGCTCTCGGTAGCACCGTTGCTGCCTTACAACGGCGTCGATATGCGCCAAGTGAAGCTGATCGGCACCTCTTATTGGGACGATTCCAGCATCTGGCGCGAACCGACCCTGCGCGGCGGCTATTATGCTGCCACAGACCCCGGCAACAAGAGCGCCTTCACCGAAGCCTATCGTCGGATCTATGGCCGCGCGCCAACCGATCTGGCTGCACTGGCCTATGATGCAGCCGCATTGACCGTTCGCCTCGCCGCAGATGACAGTCTGACCTATGGCGGCGTGACCGATCCGGACGGCTTTTTCGGAGTAAATGGCCTGTTCCGCTTCCGCATTGACGGCACGTCCGAGCGCGGCTTGGCGGTCATGCAGATCCAGCCCGGTGGCCCTGAACTCGTCGAAGGGGGCGTTCAGTCCTTCCCCACTGGCCAGACCGGCCCAAGCTGAGCCTGATCATTACGTGGCGCGACCTGTGACATTCCCTTGCACCGGCCGGTCACGTCCCCCACATGTGCGGCTGATCGGAGACAATTCTGGAAGACGATAGCCATTCCATGAGCAAGCGCGACTATTACGAGATTTTGGGCGTATCCAAGGATGCGGACGAGAAGCAACTCAAGTCCGCCTACCGCAAGCTGGCGATGAAGTATCATCCGGACCAGAATGCCGGGAATCCTGAAGCCGAAGAGAAATTCAAGGAAGTGGGCGAAGCCTATGCGGTCCTGAGCGATGCTCAGAAGCGTGGTGCCTATGACCGGTTTGGCCATGCCGCCTTTGAAAATGGCGGTGGGGGCGGGGGCAACCCGTTCGGCCAGGGCGGCAATCCGGACGATATCTTCTCTGACCTGTTCAGCCAGGTTTTCGGCGCAGGTGGCTTTGGCGGTGGACGTCGCCGTGGCGGGCCACAGCGCGGTGCAGATTTGCGCTATGATCTGGAAATCACTCTGGCTGAAGCGTGGGCCGGCAAGGAAGAAACCATTCACGTGCCCCAGGCCGTGCCATGTACAGGCTGTGACGGCTCCGGCGCAGCGCCCGGCACCAAGCCGGAAACCTGCGAGACCTGTGACGGCCATGGCCGCGTGCGCGCCCAGCAAGGCTTCTTCACGATGGAGCGCACCTGTGTGCGGTGTTCCGGCAAGGGAAAGATCATCAAGAAGCCCTGTAAGGAATGTGGCGGCGCAGGGCAGGTTCGCGAGGAGCGCAAGCTCCAGGTGAAAATCCCGGCTGGCGTCGAAAGCGGTATGCGCATCCGCCTGTCCGGCGAAGGTGAGCCTGGCGATCAGGGCGGGCCGAGCGGCGACCTCTACATCTTCGTCGATGTCGTCGAGCATGACATCTTCGAACGCGACGGCCCGAACCTCTATTGCCGCGCGCCCGTGCCGATGGCGACGGCTGCACTTGGCGGCGAAATCGAAATCCCGACCATTGATGGCGGCCGTGCCCGCGTCGTGGTGCCGGAAGGCGCCCAGACCGGCCGCAAACTGCGTCTGCGTGGCAAGGGCATGCCCTCGGTGCGCCAGTCAGGCCATACCGGCGACCTGTTCGTGGAAATGTTCGTGGAAACCCCGCGCAACATGACCGCCCGCCAGAAAGAACTGCTGCGCGAATTCTGCGACTGCACCGGCGCCGATTGCCACCCGGAAAGCGAAGGCTTCCTCGGCCGTATCAAACGCTTCTGGAGCGGCGACGCCGACGAGCACCGCCCGAATTAGCGGCAGCCTTCCGCCCAGTTCAGCACCGTGTCGATCAGCGCATCTCGTGACCACGAGAACGAATGATCGCCCGACAGGATTGCACTGGTTGCATCGACACCCGGCTCTGCTTCGTAGGCCGCGATCAGCGGCTTGATGATGGCGTCCAACGGCACGGCTTCATCCTTGTCTGCTCCAACAATCAGCACCGACCGGCCGGCATAATTTGGCGCATAAGTGAGAGCATCAAAAGCCTCGCGATTGTCGATCAGTTCGCTGACCATGCTCGTGCCATCTGTTCCCGCCAGCATCTGCAGGGAATCGCCATAGGCGATAAAGCCCGCTTTCCTGTCCGGATCTGCCGCGAGAACATTCGCCACGACACCGAAATTCGCAGGAGCCAGCCCAGCGGTGCAGGCAATGGTTTCATCCTTCGCGCCCGCGGCGAGGGCTGCGAAGCCGCCCATGGAGTGCCCGATCAGGATCAGCTTGTCCGGATGGGTGCGATAGGTCTCCGCATTGGCTCGCAGGAAGGCCGTCGCGGCGGCCACATCTTCGATCACATGCGTGAATGAGAATGTTCCCTCGCTGCCCCATGCGCCGCGATAGTGAAAGAACAAGACGTTGAAGCCGTCCGCGCGCAGGTCCTGCGCCAAGTCGAGATTTTTCTCGTTGCCGGGAAACCCATGCAGCAACAGAACGGTGGGATGGGGGCCGGAGCCTTCAGCGACATAAATCAACCCGTTGAGCCGCCTCCCATGGCTCTGAAAATTCAGCTCGTTCAGTGCTGGCGGAAACTCGGTATCGTATGTCGGCGAAGTTTCAGTTGCCTCTTTCAGATTGGTGCAGCCAGGCATGAGCGCGAGCGCTGCGGCGATCAGAAACAAATTTCTCATAGTGTTCTCCCCTCCAACTACCCTATCTGAAACCTGCCTCAGCCCAAACATGCTGGCGCGGGAACCGTCTCGACAGATGGATCGTTGATCCGGGTATTCACCTGAGAGACACGCCATGCCCTTCAGTTCAGACCCGGAGACACTCTCCCGCGAAGGCGTGACGGCAGAGGCCATTGGCCTTGTCCGGTCAGACCCATCCAAGCCCGGCTGGACGCGGCGGCGGTGCGGCACAGGGTTTACCTACAAGGACGACAGGGGCCAGACCCTGAAGGGTACGCGGGCCGAACGATGCCGCGCGCTGGTCCTGCCGCCGGCCTGGGACGAGATATGGATCTGTCCCCATCCACGCGGTCACATCCAGGCCACCGGACGCGACGAAGCGGGGCGACTGCAGTATCGCTATCACCCCACATGGTCGGCCGCGCGCAACTCGGCCAAGTTTGACGACCTGATCGCCTTTGGACATGCCTTGCCTGAACTGCGCCGCCGCGTGCGTCATGATCTCACTTATTCGGATTGTCCGCGCGCGTTGCGCCTCGCCGCCATTGTCCGCCTGCTGGACCGGGGCGCGCTGCGCATCGGCCGGTCGGGCCGCAAGACTTATGGTGCGGTCAGCCTGCGCAAGTCGCATGTCCAGATCGATGGCCACAAGATCATTTGCGCCTACAAGGGCAAGGGCGGCACGCCTCGCCGCGTCATTGTGAAAGATAAATTGTTGGCGAAGACCCTGGATGGTCTGATGGCCGAGCGCGGCGCATTCCTCTTCCGATCGCGCAAGGTCCGGCCCGCGGCGCAAGATGTAAACGCATACATCCAGGAAACACTGGGCCTGTCCTTTACCGCCAAGGATTTCAGGACATGGAAGGGCAGCGTTGCCGCGGTCGATGCCCTGACCAAGGCAGAGGACATCACCATCAAGGCGATCACCCAGGCCGCGGCCAACGTACTCGGCAATACACCTGCAATCGCCAAATCGTCCTATATCCATCCCGTTCTGCTTGATCTGGCCCGCGATAAATGCCGCCCGGATCAGGTTTGCGACGAGGCAGAGTCTCTTGCCGGGGAAGACCTGTTGCTCGCCGTGTTGGAGGCCGTGCAGCCCTTGGCCTGACAAAGGCTGCGCGCTGCAATTGCCCTGATGGGACAAGCCTCTATGGTGACGGCGAAGGCGGCTGGAGCAGGGGGCAGATTTGGATATCTCACATCTGGATTGGGACAGGCGGCGCTGGGTACGCGAGGCGGTGCAGCGCATCAATGCGGATTTCAATCGCTCGGCTGACACTCATTTGATCAAGGTGGATCTGCCCGGATTTCCGGAACAGACGCTCTATCTGAAGGATGAGTCCACGCATCCGACCGGCAGTCTGAAACACAGGCTTGCGCGCTCGCTCTACCTGTTCGCCCTCTGCAATGGTTGGATCGGGCCAGACACGGTTATCGTGGAAAGCTCGTCCGGCTCTACCGCCGTCTCGGAGGCCTATTTTGCGCGCTTGCTGGGCCGGCGTTTCATCGCGGTGGTTCAAGAAGGCGTCTCGCGCAGCAAGATCGACCAGATCGCCTTCTATGGCGGCGAGACCCGCGCCGTGCCGCCTGCGGACATCTATGCCGAGGCGCAGCGCATCACGACTGAACTTGGCGGCCACTATATGGACCAGTTCACGTATGCCGAGCGGGTTACTGACTGGCGCGGCAACAACAACATTGCCGAAAGCCTGTTCTCGCAATTGTCGATGGAGGCCCATGCCCTGCCGGACTGGGTGGTGATGAGCGCTGGTACGGGCGGCACATCGGCCACGATCGGCCGGTTTATCCGCTATCGCTGTGACATCGCCGCGAAGACGTCGCTCTGCGTCGCGGACCCGGAAAACTCGGTCTTTTATGATCACTATGAAACGGGCGACCCAGATATCCGTATCGGGACGAAGTCTCGTATTGAAGGTATTGGTCGCCCGCGCGTGGAAGCTTCATTCCAGCCAGACGTGATAGACCGGATGATGCGCGTGCCGGATGCGGCGTCCATCGCCACGATCCACTGGCTGCAGGATATTCTTGGCCGGCGCTGTGGCGGCTCGACCGGCACCAATGTTTGGGCAGCACTAACCTTGTTGCGCGAAATGCGCGCCGCCGGACAAGCGGGCAGCGTCGCGACCCTCATTTGCGATGGGGGCGAGCGCTATCTTGACACCTATTATGATGATGCCTGGATCGCCTCTCAGGGGTTGGACCTCATGCCATACCTCGTCAGCCTGCAAGAATTCACGCGAGACTGATCGCTCCATCGCATGAGCAACATGACGCCGCTTCGCATTTCCAACCGAGACGCTCGCCGGCTTTGGTTATGGACCAATGGGCTCGCCGAAACGCCGACCGGAAAGCTCGATGTGATGGGCATGCTCCACGCCCTTGGCTTCGTGCAGATTGATACAATTCGCAATGTGACCCGTGCCCATCACCACATTCTGTGGAGCCGAAACCAGAACTATCGCGAAGAGATGCTTTGGCCGCTTTTGGGTAGAGATCGTCAGATCTTTGAACATTTCACCCATGATGCCTCGCTCATTCCCATGGCGTATCTGCCATACTGGCAGCGGCAATTTCGTCGCCTCGGTGCCAAAGTGGCCCGGCATGAATGGTTCCAGTCCGGCCTTGCGCAAGAACAGATTGCCCAGATCCGCGCCCGGATCGAAGCTGAAGGCGCTTTGTCGACGCACGCCTTCGACACCAAGGCCACCAGTCGCGAAATGTGGGCCCGGCCACCGCACAAGAGAGCACTCGACCAGATGTGGTATGCGGGAGACCTCGCCACCTGTTACCGACAGAATTTCGTCAAATACTACAATCTTCCAGATCGTGTTTTTCCTGCCCATCTTCGCGATGGGCCGCCGGATCACGAGCAGATAGACTGGCTCTGCCAGAACGCGATCGATCGGCTCAGCTTTGGCACAACCGGCGAAATCCAGCGCTTCTGGGAAGCGATGAGTTCGGCAGAGGCAAAGTCATGGGTGATGAGCGCCAAGCATCTGGTTCCGGTCGAGATCGAGTGCTCGAACCGGCGAACGGTTCTAGCCTATGCAACTCCCGACATCGAAACCCGCTTGGCGACGGCTCCGGCGCCGACAAGCCGCCTGCGTATCCTCAATCCATTTGATCCGGCGGTGCGAGATCGAAACCGCCTCGAACGGCTCTTTGGATTTGATTATCGCAATGAAATGTTTGTTCCCGCCGCCAAGCGGCGCTGGGGGTACTATGTCTACCCGCTTCTCGAAGGGGACCGTTTCACGGGGCGTATCGAAATCAAGGCAGATCGTGCGAAGGGGTGGATGAGCGTGACCGGCTTTTGGCCCGAGCCGAACGTCAAATGGACCCCGGCTCGCCACGATAAACTGAACGCCGAGCTTACCCGATTTGCCCGCCTCGCCGGGATCGGGGACGTCAGATGGGCCATCTGAAGAAACCTGAATCCCACATCCCGCCAAGTGGTCACATCCGGCCGAACGGTAAACGGCCTGTGATCGTGATCTGCTCTCTTTGAAATGTTGTCACACTTTGTCAGCATAGTCTAAAGAAGCAGCGACCAACCGCCCGAATAGCGAGTTCATCATGAGCATTACGATCTATCACAATGCAGACTGCGGCACGTCTCGCAACGTGCTTGAAATTATCCGCCAAAGCGGCGTTGAGCCGGATGTCGTCCAATACCTTCAGCGCGGTTGGACGCGGGAATTGCTGGCGGGTTTGCTGGCCGCAGCGGGCCTGACACCGCGTGAAGCTTTGCGCACGTCCAAGAGCCCGGCCGAGGAGCTTGGTCTGACGGATCCGACGGTGGATGATTCCATACTTTTCGAAGCCATGCTGAAACATCCCATTCTCGTGAACCGACCAATTGTTGTTACCAAAAAAGGGACGGCGCTGTGCCGTCCCTCTGAGAAAGTATTCGATCTGTTGGACAACCCGCCTGCCAGCTTCACAAAGGAAGACGGCGAGACGATCCAGTCCGGTCAGGTTTGAACCTAGGCCATTTCGGTTTCGGCCTTTGCCTGTTCCAGCCAGACACGTGCGTCGGCTTCATCGGCCAGCTCATAGACTTTCAACTCGGTGTCGGGCAGGGCCACCGCCTGCATCTTCGCCGACTGGCGTACCCATGCCTGGTCGGTGAGAACAGCGACCTTGCCAAAGCGTTTCTGCAGGGCAAAGAACTCAGCCTTGCGTGACCAGTCGCTGGCGACATTGTGGAGCGTGCCCAGATCCATATGCTGCAATCGCACCAGCAGGCTGCCGGGATCCTCCGCGTCAGTCTGCTCCATGATTTCATCAACAGCTTCCGGCATGGTGTCGGGGTTCAGTTCGCCCTGCGCGTCGATGGTGGTGAGGTGATTGGTTTCAGCTTGGATTGTATAAGGCATGAGTCTCCTGATGGGGTTGCTTCTTCATAAGCAACGCCTTGAGGAGGGGAGCGTTCCCGACCAATTACATATCGGTGGAAGCGCGAAAAAAAGCCCGGCCCAGGCAAGCCTGGACCGGGAGAGGATTGAACAGATTGTGAGTAAGTTTCTGGGAGGAAGTTTAAATCCGTTCAATGATGATTGCCGGAGCCATGCCACCAGCCGCGCACATGGTGACCAGGCCATAGCGACCGCCAGAACGTTCGAGCTCGTCCAGCGCGGTGCCGATCAGGATGGAGCCAGTGGCACCAATCGGGTGGCCGAGCGCCATAGCGCCGCCATTGATGTTCACTTTTTCCCGGTCCAGCTTGAGATCGCGGATGAACTTTTCGGCCACGACCGAGAAGGCTTCGTTGATTTCGTAAACGTCGATATCGTCTGTGGTCAGGCCGGCTTTTTCCAGCACTTTCTTGGCTGCCGGAACCGGCGCGTTCAGCATCAGGGTTGGATCGTCGCCCATGTTTGCCGTGGCTACGATGCGGGCACGTGGCTTCAGGCCGTTCTTGTCGGCATATTCTTTCGAAGTGACGAGGATTGCGGCTGCGCCGTCCACAACACCGGAAGAGTTACCGGCATGATGGACATGGTTCATCTTGCCTTCGAGTTGTGGGTATTTCTTGGTGACCATCGCGCCATAGGTGTTTCCCTGGTCATCGACCGGGATTTCCATGAACATGTTGAAGACGGTTTTCAGGCCGGAGAGGCTTTCCATCGTCGTGCTGGGGCGCGGGAACTCGTCCTTGTCGAGCGCCAGTGTGCCGTCGCGATTGTAGACAGGGATCAGGGACTTGTCGAAACGGCCTTCATCCATGGCGCGTTTGGCGCGCTGCTGGGAGGTCACGGCCAGCTGGTCAACGGCTTCGCGGTCTATGCCTTCCAACGTGGCGATCGCATCTGCGCAGACGCCTTGCTGTGACTGCGGGTGCATCTCGCGCAAGTGAAGGTTGCCGGCGTCCATCATTGGTGGATTTTTTGGATCTGCCGTCGATGCGGTGTAGCTCATCATCTCACAGCCGCCCGCGATAACGCAGTCTTCCATACCGGACATGATCTGCGCAGCAGCGAGGGAAACGGTGGTAATGCCAGAGCCGCAGAAGCGGTCCAGCGTAACGCCGGAGGCTTTCACGTCGAAGCCGGCATCGAGGGCCGCCATACGACCCATATCGGCGCCTTGCGCGCCGCGCTGGCTGGATGTGCCCCAGATGACATCATCTACGGTGGCCGTATCAAGATTGTTGCGGTCGCGGATCGCGCTCAGCACGGTTGCGCCCAGATGCTGCGGATGCAGGTGCGCGAGCGACCCTTTTCCAACCTTGCCAATGCCTCGCGGCGTGCGCACGGCGTCAATAATATAGGCCTCAGCCATCTGGTCTCTCCCTTGGGTTTATTATTTTCCCAAGTTTACGCGCACGTAAGCGTAAATCCAGCCGTGACGTCGGGTTATGCAGGTCAACTGTTTTTGGGGCTGTTCGGAACGGTCCAGTTTGTATTTCATTAACTATCGGGTAATCGGGAACAAACGGGGAGATCTGCATGGCCGACGACGCGAACGACCTGTCACAGGATGACATCGCCTATTTCGCGAACCGCCCGTCACCCGAATACGACGAAGTGGTATTGCAGGCCGACTATGCCGCGCGCGCCGCAATCAGCTTCTATCGGTTTCGCCAGCTTGGCGGCGGTCGCAATGGCACGACGCCCGAAACCAAAATGAAATTCGGCAAATCGACAGGGCGGGGCATTCATTATGTCTCCGACCATCCGCAGGTCCGCATTTTGAACTTGTCGGTTATCGCATTGCTCATCCTGTTTGAAAGCGCGGCCAATGCGTACTTCTTTGCGCAGCAGAGCGAGTTCGGCATCTCCGGCGGCATCTTCCAGGCTGCGGCGGTCTCGCTCGCCAATGTCGCCACCAGCTATTTCATCATCGGTTTCTGGGGCCTGCGCCATGCCTCGATCGGACTGGATCCAAACAAGTCCTTGCTAGGCTTTGACAGTCGGAATGTGACCAAGGCATTTGGCATCGTTGCCGTGATCATGGGGATCATCATTGTCCTGTTGGTGAATTTGTCGGCAGCGCACTATCGCAATCTGCTCGATCTCAAGGCGACGCTGGGAGATACGCCTGGCGCTCTCGAGGCATTCAATGAGCATACGTCCACAATTCCCCGATTCTTGATCGATTCAGATATTTGCCAATCCATCCTGCAATCGCCCATGGGCGAGTCCATTGGCAGCGCCGCGACGAATGCCATGTGTCGGCCGTTTGCTTTGCATTCCCTGGATGCGATGGTCCTGTTTGCCCTTGGCCTTGCCATATCGGCCATCGCTGCCTTTGAGGGGCGCAAGGCGGATGCATCCTTCCCCGGTTTCAGCGACGCTGCCCGTGGCATCGAGCGCTCTCGCAGAGACCTTCAGGATGCGCTGGACGACTACTATGACAGCTATGAAGACGCGCTCGAGGATGCCGAGAAGGATTTTGGCAAGCTGAGCCCGAAGCAGAAGGTGGGGCTCCGTAGAGCGATGGATGCGCGGGTGTCGCCCTTCCGCCGCCTGCTTGAGACAGACCCTGACATCATGCGTGATGAATTCGACGTGCCGGAAGAGGTTGTCGAGCATATTTCCGGCAAGAAACCAAAAATCATGCCGCGCGCGGAGAATGACGCATGAGCCGCAGGCGCAGACAACGCCAGCGCCGGATGGCCTATATCAATTTCGCGATAATCGCCCTGCTGATCGCCGGCGGCGTGGCGGCGTTCCAGTTCCTCAAGCCCGTCCCCTATGACGAACAAACGCTCTGTCTGCTGAGCGACGAGTTGCCGCCGCACACCGCCATTATTCTCGACAAGACGGATGAGTATGACGAAAGCCAGGCCGATCTAATTGCCGACCTGATCCGCCGCTCACGCGACCGGCTCGAAGTGGGCGAGCGCCTGTCCATGTTCGAACTTGACGCCGAAGGCCAGTTCGATCCGCGCGGCGAATTCTCCCTGTGCAATCCGGGCCGGGGCGGGCAGGTGAACCCGCTCTTCCGTAATCCCCGGATGATCGAGGAGCGCTACGCGACCCTTTTCGAAACACCGATGGATGCGGTGATCGATGATCTCGTCGTACCAAAGGAAGCCCCCTCCAGCCCGATCCTCGAAGCAATGGCACGGCTCGGCCAGACGGAGAACTTCTCACCCGACGCGCCCGCCCGCCGGATCGTCATCGTGTCCGATATGCTCCAGAATTCCGATCTGTTCTCAGCCTATGGCGGCGGAGGCACGCTTCCCGCCAACATGCCGCGCGCGCGTGATGTGGCTGAGGCGGTCGAGCGCCGCTATGGGCGGTCCCTATCCGGCGTAGACCTGGAGATTCGCTTGATTCCGCGCGGACGCTATACCGACATGCAACGCGGCGCGTTGAAGGAATACTGGAACGAGGTCTTTTCCGAATTGGGCCTGCAGGCCGACTGGCGAGACCTGTAGCGCCCACGGCCATTCTTCCCTGCATTTTGTCCGCACGCCCGCTTGTGGCATAATGCGGGAAAAGGATGCATCCATGGGAGGATTGCCAACAACCCGGACCGACGAGCCTCGTCTCGTTCAGCACGCTGTTTTGCTCAGCCTGTTGCTCGGCCTCTTGTTGTTTCTTGCACCGCCAGCCTGGTCGAATACCAATGATCAGCAAATCATCCCGTTCGAGATGGATTCCCAAGACCGGTTGATGGCCGAAATCTCATTTGAAAACGGGTCAACCGCTACGGCGCTTATCGATACGGCCGCCACTTTGCCGATGATTGGCGGGGCCACAGCGCGCTCGGCCGATGTCGGGGTGATCGAGGGACAGGAGCAATTTGTCGAGATACTTGGCCTTGGCGGCAAGGAAACGTTCCCCTTGATCGATTTGCCAAGTCTAAGGACAGGCTCGATTGCCCTGAGCCAGGTGCCTGCCGCCCTTGATAGCAAGATCGCCGTCAGCGGCGTGCGCAATGTACTGCCCATCAGTGCGCTGACGGGCAACGTCGTGGATTTCGATTTCGACCAGGGACATGTGACGGCCTATGATCGGCGCCCGGCCGGGCGAATGCGAGAAGTCCTCTGCAAACGGCCCCTCGTTGTTCGCAACGGACTCTATTTCGTGCAGGTTACGATCAATGGCCGGCGGGGGCTCGCCCTCATAGATACAGGTTCGACCATTACTTACATGAATTCGAAATTTGCGAGCCATGCCGGTACCAAAGTCAATGAGGATGAAACCAAGCGCCTGCTTGGGATAACCGGCGACGACTACAATATGCACGTTGCCCACGTTTCCCGTTTTGAACTGGATGACGTCGACATGACGGGGTTCAACATGATCGTATCAGACCCCGCCCTGTTCGAACATCTGGGCATGGCTGACGAACCGGTCATGATCCTTGGTATGGACTTTCTGTCACAATTCCGTGTACAGATAGATCGCGAGAATAATCTGCTCTATTTGCGAATTCGTCATAGCACAGCCAAGAAATGCCTGGTCTGCATGGAAGTGCAGTCCTATCGCAGGCGGTAATGTACCCCTAGCCGAACGCACCATAGGCATGCGTCACCGACAGGCTGATCCCGTGCAGAATCCGGTCGATGTCATCCAGCGGCGCAATGATATCCTTGTGAATGCGATCATACCCGTAGCCAGCTTGGCTCTTGGTATCATTTCCGGCCTCGGTCAGGGCTTTCAGCGGCGTATCCTGATCGCGGGAGTGCGGGAAGATCTCACGCAGCAATTCCACCGCTTCCTTGATCCGCAATTCCGCAACCATTTCGACCAGGTCGCGGCTGCTCGCATCATGACGCTCCGACAGGCGGGGCAGGCCGCCGACAATGGAGAAGGCTTTCATGATCAGCGCTTGGCGCACGGCATGCAGAACGTGCAGGTCCAATCTGCCCTCATGGCGTTCTTCCAGTGAAGGAGAGGTCTTGAGTTGGGCCAGAAGACGGTCAAACTTTCCAAGGTCCACGGACAAATAGTTCGCGATCTGGTTCATCGAAACGGACGTCTCATTATTGCGCAGCGCGTAATAAACCCCGCGATAGGCATTCGCCTTGTCAGGGTCGGCCAGTTTCGAGTGTGCCACCCAGACGCCCGGATCATAAACGCGGGCATAGGCGCGAAGCGCGGGCAGGCTGGTCAAAAGCCGCGCGCGGGTCGCCAGCAGGATCAGGCCCTTCATGCGTGGGCTGTCATCAATCAGGTCAACCAGCCGCTCCATTTCGCGCTGCAGGGATGAGCCGATGCCAGCGGCCACATTCACTGGCATGCTGAGCTGTTGCAGCGTCGCATTGTGAGAGATAGCCCGCAGGGAGCGCGGGCCGACTGGTCCAGCAGCGCGGCGTTTCGGTCGCGAGCCCGCCTTTACCGTCAAGCCGCTGGAAAAGGCGCCCAGCAATCGACCATAGTCTGCATTGTCGAACAGGCGTTCCTGCCAGGCTCGCAGCGACCGGTAGAAATCCCAGACAAGGTCCGTGCGCGTATAGAATGGATCCTTGGTGCGGTCGGCCGGGTCAGACAGCGTGTGGCTGCACCAGGCGGCCATCGTCGTTTCGGCCAGCGCCGGGTTGGCGAAGTGAAGGAAGCCATCACCGCCCTGAAAACTGACCTCATGACGGAGCTGCAGGCCCCGTGCGCGGGCACCGCCACGGGTCCATGGTGTCAGCAGATGATCAAAGCGCTGCTCGAACGTACCCGGCCATGCGCCGCGGCCCATGCTTTCGCCATGCGTGTTGAAAATCAGGAGGTCGACATTTACGCCCTTGGCGGCCAGCGCCCGGGCGATCAGGTTGTGGATGCGCTCGATGGCCATGTCGGCGGCGACTTGTCCGATGAACCGTCCGGCATCGGAGAAACCCAACTGGATCGAAAGATAGCCGCGCTGTTGCACATAGGCGAGGAATTCCGGCTCTTCCAGCAAGCGCTCGATGAAGCGGCCGCCGGTCTCCAGCGCTTCCGGCGTTTCGAATAGCGGAGAGATATCGAGCTTGTCATCGACACCATATTGCCGCGCAAGGTACAGCGCGCCCATCACGGTGGCCGGATTCTCACTCTCGGCGATCAGGAAGCGGATGACCGAGCCGGAATCGATATGTTTCAGGATCTGTGCGCACATCATGAACTGACGTCGCGCCGTGGATTGTTCCAGGAACAGGTCGGCAAAGTTCACCTGAACCGGTTTGGACTTGCGGGCCTTTTGCGCCAGTTCAGCCAGGGCAAGACGACCAAGTTCCCGGTCTTCAGTCTGCAGGCCCAGATCGCGGTTGATCACCGTGCGCACCTGGGCTGCGTTCACCCGCAAGTGAATGCGCGCTGTGCCCAACTGCAGCGCTTCGACCTGCGCCCTGACCGCCATCAGGTCTGCAGCAAGGCTGTCTTCGGCTTCGGGAATGACGCTGTCCAGCACGTCGAGTATTTCAGACGCGTCCAGCACGTTTCGCTTGGAATGCTCGGTCAGCGCATTTGCCGCCGGCACCAGATTGTCCGGATCGGTCAGATCCGCCGCGAACAAGGCCGCATGGCGTGCGGTGTCTTCCGACGCGGTCTTCAGGCGCTGAGTCAGCTTGGCGATGGGGCCGATCTTCTGGCTGCCGCTGATGGATTCCAGCTGCGTTGCATAGCGATCGAGCTGGACCGCCTTTTCCGTCAGACGGAAGGTCAGCGATTGGGACCAGTGGATATCGGCGCGGCCATCAAGGTCATACCCGACCCAGCAGGCGAGCGTCGGAACGAAGATTTTCAGCGACCGCCATTCATCCGGGAAGGCCTTGCGTGAAAACGAAATCAGCACGGTTGCATAGGCCAGCTGCGCATTCGCCGCGTGAGCAATCGCGCCCTGCACTTCGTCATGCTCGCCCTGAAGGCTGATCTGCTGGTTCCATGCACGGGAATCGGCGCGAATCTGGCGCATCAGCATGTTGCGGCTGGTCTTTGTTGCGCTCACCACATGGTCGGCCAGCGCCGTGCGCAGATCTTTCGACAGGGCAAAGGTCGGGTGGCCAGTGAACACGATGCCGCCGGTCGCTTGTTCGACGCGCGCCTTGAATACGTCAAATCCTTGGGCGGCCAGTGTCTCCAATTCTTCGGTGAGGCTCGCCCAGGCATTCTTCGCCTTGCCGCCCGCATGCTGGGTGCGAAAGCGGTCCGCGCGCTCTTCAATCAGGTCCAGATGCACCTCGTCGGCCAGCTTCGACAGATCGGCCAGCTTGGCCTTTCCGGTTTCGAGGTCTCGGAACAGGGTCTGCGCCAGCGCGAAGACCGAATTGGTCAGAGGATCGATTTCAATCCGGGCGGCCTGTGTCCGCAGGAAGGATTGGGCGGTTTCGAGAGTCGTGGGGGATGTTGTCGTTGTCATGCCGCCAAAAAGACGGAAATTGACGTAAAGTCAAAGCCCTGCTGACGGCGACTGGAAATAAATCTGCGGATCGCCTCGCCGGACGCCTATCTGCGGCCGAAAAAGCGGATGACGCCGATCAGTCCCGCAATTGCCGAGCCAAGCCCGCCGAGCAACACAAACAGGGGATTGGCCTGGTCCGCGAAGGCGATGGCGCGATTGATTCCGGAGACCTGTACGGTCACCGTGTCCCGGAAAGTGCGCAGCGGCACGACGGCGTCCTCGTCAATGGCATATATCTCGAAGACGAGGTCATGGCTGCCGGCCGTTAACGGCAGCACCGACCAGCGCCAGACATTTTCGGTCAGTGGGGACAATGCCTGAACTTCCGGCGACATGGACACGATCTCGAAATTCGCGCCGCTGAGACGCGCTTCAACACGATCCGACACCAGCGCTTCGCCTTCGATCACATTGCCGCGGCCGGGCAGTGCGTCGACCGCGGTGTCATCGCCAGTGGAGTCGATGGCCAGCGTCACATCAAAAGCGCGCTTGTATTCGGCAGAACTGGGTGTTTCGTGCGCCACCGGTACGCTTTTCAGCGTTTCGACAAAGGATTCATTGGCCTGAGGCATCACATTCGCCGACCGGCTGGTCATGGGGGGCGCATCAAAGCCCGGCGAGGAGCCGACAGATTCCGGGAACACATCGCCACCCGGCAGATCCGCACCCAGACTGCGCGTGGGTCCTGCGGCAGGGGCGTCTCCCGGCGCTTCCATCATCATCTCTTCGCTTCGGAGGGGCTCCAGCTCAGCCAGTTCCTCTTCCAGCGCGGGCGGCATGGCCGTCTCTGCATAAGCCTCTTCGAAGGCCTCCTCGGTCGCCATCTCCTGAGGTGTGGCCGCTTCGACCATCTCGTCGCGTGGTGCATAGGTGTCCATCAGGACAGACCCGGCATAGCCCGCAGCCACGAGGCCACAGAGCAGAAGGATAATGGACAGCAGTCTCAGCATGGCGGTTCGCGCTCCGTCAGTTTTCCCCACAGCGTGGTTAATCCCTAGCAGAGCTTTATGACAGGGGGAAACGTTTACGGCTGCTTTCATAAAAGGCGACCGCGGCTGCGTTGGAGACGTTCAGGCTCTCCATTGCCGGGGCAATCGGGATGCGTGCGAGTTCGGCGCAGGCCTTGGCCACAGCGGGTCGAATGCCCGGGCCCTCGGCGCCAAGGACAATGGCGAGTTTCTGTGCCCCTTCGACCGCATCCGCGATCAGGCGTTTGCCTTCGCCAGCAAGGCCCACCGTATGGTATCCGGCCTCTCCCAGCTGCTCCAGTGCGCGGGCAATGTTCACAACGCGCGCCTCGCGAACGGTTTCGATCGCCCCCACAGCGGCCTTTGCCGCGACACCGGTCACATTCGGTGCATTGCGCGTTTGCAAGACCAGCCCGCCAAAGCCAAAGGCGGCCGCCGAGCGATAGACTGCGCCCAGATTGTGAGGGTCGGATACCTGATCCAGCACGGCAATATGGCTGATCCCGGCATCGATCAGGTCTTCAAGGGCGCCCGCTTCCAGCGGATCAACCTTCACGGCGATGCCCTGATGGACCGCGCCGTCGGGCAGGCGGGCATCAATGTCGCGCGCCGTCACCAGAACTGGCGCAATGGGCCCGGTGGCAGGCAGGCGCTGGGCGGCGTTTTCGGTGGCCAGCAATTCGTGACATTTGCGCGCGGGATTGGCCAGGGCAGCGACCACCGCATGCGTACCCCAGATCCAGAGCGGACCGCCATCTGCGCCGCTGCCATCGCGCCCGGCGCCGGCGCGACGCGGCGGTCGGGCAGGGCCGCGGCGTGGATTATCTGCGCCAGCGTGTGCTTTTCGCGGTTTAGAATGGTTGCGCGCCATTTCGGGTTTCCTTATAAGGCCGCTTCCGGTGTGGATCGGCGGTGCTTCGGCGCCTATGTGAAGCGCTGCTGCGACGGCGTCAAACGGCGTGTGGTCGCGGGTCCCGTGGAGGGGTGGCCGAGTGGTTAAAGGCAGCAGACTGTAAATCTGCCCGCATAGCGTACACAGGTTCGAATCCTGTCCCCTCCACCACCCGCACCAGATGGTGTAAGGTGTCTTCGCGAGGCCCTGACTGGGCGGGTATAGCATAATGGTAATGCACCAGCCTTCCAAGCTGTGTATGTCGGTTCGATTCCGTCTACCCGCTCCAGACAATGTTCCCATAGTTTACAGCGCACTAGCGCATTTTCAGGCAAGCGATTTAGCGCGTCAGGCCACGCTGCCCGGGTGCTGGCAAAAGGGCTGCGCCAAGCGCCGCTTTTCCTGGGTTTTCCTATCCCGTTGACCGGGCGCGCCAAGGCGCAGTTGCGCGTTCAAATACGACAGTTTTACCGTTGACGGCTCGCGGATCAGCCTATACATCGGCGCCTTCCTACCCCGTGCCCAGATGGCGGAATTGGTAGACGCGCTACGTTCAGGTCGTAGTTCTCGCAAGGGAGTGGAGGTTCGAGTCCTCTTCTGGGCACCAAGCCGCTCTTCGGAGCGGTTTTTTCTTGTCCGAAAATCATTGAAAAATAAGCATTTATTGGGAATCCGGCGCCATTTGATGTCCGGAGCGGTGCGGGTATGTCCGTTTGCATCCGGGGTATTTGCGGGTATCCTTGCGGGTAGTCGGGGCGAAATACCCCCGGATAAGGATCAGGATACCCGCACAAAGTACCCCCATGAAGCTGACTGATACCCGCATTCGAAACCTCAAAAAGGCGGAAAAGCCTTACAAGGTTGCAGATGGTGGCGGCCTGTATCTCCAGGTGACCGCCACAGGATCCAAGCTTTGGCGCATGCGCTACCGGTTCGACGGCAAGCAAAAGCTGCTTTCCTTCGGCGCTTATCCCGACCTCACCTTGCAAAAAGCCCGTCAACGCAGACAGGCGGCGAGGGCCTTATTGGCAGACGGCGTTGATCCGGCTGAACACGCCAAGGAAGCGAAGGCGCAACAAGCCGCGCTGACCGAACACACCTTCGCGCGCATTGGGGACGAGCTCGTCGAAAAACTGCGTAAAGAGGGCAAGGCGGACGTAACGCTGAAAAAGAAACGCTGGCTGCTGGACATGGCCAATGCGGACTTTGGCGAACAGCCAATCACCAGCATTACTGCACCCCAGGTTTTGAAAACCCTACGCAAGGTGGAAGCGAAGGGAAACTATGAATCGGCCAGGCGACTGCGCTCGACGATTGGATCTGTGTTCCGGTATGCCATTGCCACGGCGCGCGCCGAGAATGATCCGACCTATGCGTTACGCGGTGCCCTCATTGAGCCAACAGTCACCCATATGGCGGCCGCGACCGAACGGGAAGACTTCGCAGAAGTTGTCCGCGCCATTTGGGCTTATCACTCCGGTTCTCCCGTGACCCGCGCAGCCTTGAAACTGCTAACTTTGCTCTACACGCGACCAAGTGAATTGAGGCTCGCGCATTGGGATGAGTTCGACTTTGAAAAGGCGATCTGGACCGTTCCAGCCGCGCGCACAAAGCTGCGTCGGGAACATACCAAGCCGCTATCGAAAATGGCGATCGACATTCTGGAAGAACTGCAGGCTCTTACGGGGCGCGATAATCGCGTGTTTCCTTCGCTCATCGCGCGCGACAAACCGATCAGCGAGAACACGTTGAATCAGGCTTTGCGTCGGATGGGGTTCACAAAGGAAGAGCACACGTCACATGGTTTTCGTGCCAGCGCGTCCAGCCTGCTGAACGAAAGCGGCCTGTGGGACAGGGATGCTATTGAGGCCGAATTGGATCACGCCGGGGCTGATCAGATCCGCCGCGCCTATCACCGCGCGCGCTATTGGGAAGAGCGCGTGAAAATGGCGGATTGGTGGGCCGAAGAGATAGACGGATTTATCAAGAATGATTGAACCGGAGAAGGAAGATGACAACGTATAGCTACACAATCACGCTCAATGACTCTGAGTACCTCTGCTTGGGTGACGCATTGGAGTTTTATCGGGCGCATTGCGAGAAGATGGTTGCAGAGAAAGCGGGCGCGCCCTTCTGGGCGCATGCGCGAAGTTGCCAATCTATTTCAACAAAACTTCGCGGCGCGATCACTCATCAGATGAGCGGCAATACCTTTTCGGATGATGCGTAATGTATCATCCGCAGCTGTCCTTCGTGCTCGCGCCTGCCTCTCAATGAGTGCTGGGCCACTCTGGCATGGGTTTCGGTCTGGGTTTGAGCTCGTAGTCTTTCAATTGTTGCATGATTAAGTCCGTCAGCTTCTCTGTGGCAGCGTCGCCTTCGATGGCCGTTTTTGCAGACGCATAGCTCCGCCTTACCGTTCTGGGGGCGGTCCGCAATGCCACAAAAATGTTTACGCGAAGATCACTCATAAAGCTTTTGTAGGACAATGTTCCTACAGTGTAACGCCAAACAATTCGCTATTCACAGGAAAATGGGAAAGTCCGAAGTGATCCAACTGTGAACAGGGGGTTGTGATCGTGTCCGAATGATTGCAGCTTTTACGTGGGCTTGGGGTCGCACTGGATTGGACGGGTGGGTTCCATGGCCTCTTCTAAAGACGATCAACCGGATAAACAAAGCGGCGAGCTTGAGCGCGACAGCGCATACCGACGACATGAAGTGCCAACGCCCGCCAATGATGCGGGCGTTTCTGATTGTGGGCCACCATACATCCCTGCAAACTTGGAACGATGGGCAAAGCTACCTTGTTGGTCAACGGTCGAAGCTGCCTGCGTCACCCGAGGGTATGAGCCTGGACCCTTGCAGCAGACGACTCGCGAAGAAGTTGAGCGCAGGCCCGAAGTCCTTGATCAGATTGAATACCGCATTGAACTGTTCACGCGGGCTGTTCAAGTTGGCGAGTTCGGCGAATTGATCACGCCTTTGGAAGCGCTAAACTTTCTCGAATGCCGAGACGAGAAATATCCAGGCAAACTAAGAGAAGTTGCCGAGCGTATTCGACCTCTGGGGCAGTCAGTGCCTTTGAGATCTGGCGACATGCGTCAGATGTGGGCAACCCTTGGAGATGTTGCTTCCCAAGCCAATAAAACGGAACAGGAGTCGAGCAATTCTGGCCAGACCAAGATCATCAACTCTTTGCAACGCATGCTACTGGCAATAGTCGTATCGAAAATGGATTTCAATCCAGACAGGCCGCAAAACCCGACGGCAAAACTGATAGGGAAAGCGATGTACGATCTGGGGATGAAGCCGCTTCACGAAGATTCGATCCGGCGTCACCTGAATGACGCCGCTGCAGAGCACTGGGACGGCTGGCCACAGGGTTAAAAACCGTATTCGGGTCTCGAAATCGGTATTCGGAAACGCTGTATTCTTGGACGTGATAAATCTGGATCACCTTACAAAATACGGGGTGATACAATGTTTGACGAATACGAGTTTCCGCAAACGGGTTTGGTCCGCATAAAGCAGATCATCGCGCCTTACGGGCCGATACCTGTTTCCAAAAGCACTTGGTGGCAGGGGGTGAAAGACGGCCGCTTTCCGAAACCCCGCAAGCTGGGTGCGGGCATTACCGTTTGGAAGGCTGAAGAGATCCGCGCGCTCTTCGAGAGTGAATATGATGATGCCGCATAATGTGGTTCGCCTGCACGGCGGCGGTAGTTCGCCTCGATTACTGAACGCCAACGCCCCTCATGCGCGCATTTATGCAGATTGGCGCCATCTCGATGCTTTCAAATGTTTGACGCCGCTGCAGCGCGTCTTGCTGGAAGACATGTTGATGGACTTTTCCAGAGTCACGGGCAATCAAGTTCGCCTTACCTGCAAGGGAGTCATGCAGCGCTATCGTGTCGGGCACAAAACGGCGAAGAAGGCGATTGCCGGCCTTGAAGAGTTTGGCTGGATCACACGAATTGGTCTGTCGTCTGGCCCAACTGGTCAGGCAGGCGGCGTCTACGAGATTGAGTGCATAACCGCGCAAGGAAAACCGATCGGTGGCCGATACCAGACCTGGACGAAAGATTGACCCGTTGAGCGAATTAGGGGTGTCCGATAATCGAATTAGGGGTATCAGGTGATTGAAATAGGGGTGTCATATGAGCCAGTTTCGGTGGATGAGCGAAGTGCAGGTCAGTTGGATAAAATTCCTCTGAAACAAAGACTTGCAGGCATTCAGAAGCGTGAAGTGAAATCGGCTGGCACCCACCTACAGAACTGTAGAACAGCTACTGCTTCGAGAAGGACAGAAGGCATTGTCTGGAGTGAACGGCCAGAGCGGCGGGGCCATTCAAACAGCGCAAGCCGCTCTGGCCGTTCGTCGCGCCCCATTGATAAAAATTCCGGTGCAACGCCGTCCGACAACATCCACTTTCCACATGATTGCGAAAAAGGGAGATAGGCGAAATGGGCGGGTTTGGATCAGGTGCCCGGAATCGCTGGGCGTCAAAGACAGATGAGTTTCACAAGCTGGATCTCGCCACGTTCAAGCGGGAATGGTTTGAGAGCTGGCGACGGGGCTCCATGCGATGGTCACGCGGCGGAGTGCAGACGAGTAGCATCAGCTACAGCCTGACGCCGGATTCCATGCGCTTGATTTACAGTGTTCCCACCCAGGGCGAACGTGTCTCAATCGATGAGTGGTTCAACTTGGATTTCACTGAACAGCCCTTTGGCGGTCGCCGCCGGTGGATACGCTGCCGATCCTGTAATCGCCGGTGCCGCGTGCTCTATGGCGGGGCCCATTTCCGCTGCAGGCAGTGCTATCAGGCCACCTATCCCAGCCAGTATGAAGACATTCGCGTCAAAGGTCTGTCTCGCGCTGAACGCATCCGCGATCGACTGGGCGCCGAGCCGGGCTTCATGAGTGTTTTTCCGGAGAAGCCCAAAGGCATGCACTGGAAAACCTATCGCCGCCTGGAGCGCCAGGACTGGGAGGCAAGTGAGGCGATCGAGCGAGCGATGTACGCTCGGATCAAGGCTTTTGCCGGTTGACCCATGAAGGCGCTTAACGTCTCTTTCAGACAGATTGATTCCAATCCGCAGGGATATACCGCTCCCCCAAGGGTAGAGGCGGTAAAGCCAAAGCAAGAGTGCATGTATGAACGCCGTTGAAATCGAAGAAGCCATTTCGGATCTGGCCGCCGCGCCATTCGATCGGGAAGAGTTCGCGTTCCAGTTCCTGCAGGCTTTCGGGAACAAGCCCCCAGCGATCAAACGCCTGCGCAACAATTCCAACAGCGATATCCCCGGCGCGGTTCTGCAGAAGAACAACATTCACATGGCGGTCTGTGACGCGGGTCAGACCGCTGAAACACTGACTGCCTTGCGCGAGCATCCAAAGACCGCGCGTAGCAAGTGCAAGTTCATTCTGGCGACCGATGGCGAAACGCTTGAAGCCGAAGACATGAACAGCGGCGAGCATGTCGCCTGCGCGTATTCTGATTTTGCCGACCATTTCGGTTTCTTCCTGCCACTGGCGGGCATTTCTACCGTTGCGCAGATCAAGAACAACCCGATCGACATTCGGGCGACCCGCCACCTGAACAAGCTGTACGTCTCGCTTCTGTCAGAAAACCCGGACTGGGCGACGGCCGAACGCCGGCAGGATCTGAACCAGTTCATGGCGCGCCTGATCTTCTGCTTCTTTGCAGAGGATACAGGTATCTTCTTCGGCGAGGATCTGTTCACCCGCACCATCATGCAGATGAGTGAGCCGGATTCATCCAACACGCATGACGTGATCAGCGAACTTTTCCGGGCGATGGATTTGCCATTGGATCAACGCGAGGCGGCGGGCGTGAAAAGCTGGGCGGATGCGTTTCCCTATGTGAATGGCGGCCTGTTCGCAGGCACGCGGGACGTGCCGAAATTCTCGAAGATGGCCCGCGCGACCTTGCTGGCGGCCGGCGGCCTGAAATGGACGCAGATCAATCCCGATATTTTCGGTTCGATGATTCAGGCCGTGGCTGACGAGGGGGAGCGCGGCGCGCTGGGCATGCACTACACGTCTGTGCCGAACATCATGAAGGTTCTGGGGCCGCTGTTCCTGGATGACCTCAAGCAACAGCTGGAAGAGGCGGGGGACAATTCCCGCAAGCTGCTCAACCTGCGCAAACGATTGTCACGCATCCGTGTGTTTGACCCCGCCTGCGGATCCGGCAACTTCCTGGTCATCGCCTATATCCGGTTGAGGGAGATTGAGGAGGAAATCCTCCGCCGTCGAGACAACAAGGCAGATGACCCGAAATCCGTCATCAAGCTGACCCAGTTCTACGGCATCGAGATCAATTCCTTCCCGGCGGAGATTGCGCGCCTGGCCCTGCTGATCGCGGAGTTCCAGTGCAATGTGCGCTTCATCGGCCAGCAGGAGGCCGTGCTGGACATACTCCCGCTTCATCAGACTGGAAACATTCATTGCGGCAATGCGCTGCGCACGGATTGGCTTGAGGTCTGCCCGCCGTCTTCGACGGTATCGAACGAGTCCGGTCTTGATGATGAACGAGGCGGGGCGGCCGAACGGGCGGCGGCTTCGGATATATGGGAGACCTACATCTGTGGGAACCCGCCCTATCTTGGCTCCACATGGCAGAGCAAGGAACAGAAGGAAGACCTCGAGGCTATCTTTGACGGGCAGGTCAAAAGCTGGAAGTCGCTCGACTATGTGGCGGGCTGGTTCATGAAGGCTGCCGATTTCGGTCAGCACACCGATTGCACCGCCGCCTTTGTGTCCACCAATTCGATCTGTCAGGGGCAGCAGGTGCCGATCCTCTGGCCCGCGATCTTTGCCACCGGCCAGCATATCAGCTTTGCCCATACCTCGTTCAAATGGGCCAACCTTGCCAGCCATAATGCGGGCGTCACGGTGGCGATCATTGCCATCTCCAACACAACGAGCCAGACACGCAAGCTTTACAGCCTGAATGCTGAGGGTGAGGCCGTGATGAAAGAGGTAGAGAACATCAATGCGTATCTGGTGGCCGCGCCGAATATAATTGTACACCCTATCGCGAAACCACGCGATGAACGCGGATTGATG
Source organism: Hyphomonas sp. KY3 (assembly GCF_017309975.1). Lineage (NCBI taxonomy): Bacteria > Pseudomonadati > Pseudomonadota > Alphaproteobacteria > Hyphomonadales > Hyphomonadaceae > Hyphomonas > Hyphomonas sp. KY3. Next base: position 2,684,356 of record NZ_CP022271.1, on the reverse strand, counting down.
GAATGGGGAAACAAGCCAACTGATGGTGGAAACTTCTTTTTCACTTCGGATGAGAAGACTGGACTATTGGAGCAACACCCCGACGCATCGAAATTCCTCCGGCGATTTCTAGGAGCGCAAGAGTTTATCCAAGGGAAAGAGCGTTTTTGCCTTTGGATCACTGACTCCGAGCGCAAAGAAGCGGAGACGTTTCCCGAAATCAAACGTCGTATCAACGGCGTTGCGGAGATGCGCGCTTCCAGCAAAGCTGCTGAGACACGCCCCGCGGCGCAATTTCCTCATCGTTTTCGACAGATTCAATCGATGGCAAAGAGGCACTCAATCGTCGTGGCACGAGTCAGCTCGGAGCACCGAGACTATCATCCGGTTGGACTCGTAGACGACACCTCCATCATCGGAGACCGAAACTTCGCCCTCTACGACGCCCCGCTTTGGAACATGGCGCTGATTGCGTCGCGCCTGCATTGGGTCTGGATCGGCACGGTCTGCGTGCGAATGAGGACCGATTTCAGCTATTCCAACACCCTCGGCTGGAACACCTTCCCCGTCCCCAAACTGACCGCGAAGAACAAGGAAGACCTGACCCGCTGCGCCGAGGATATCCTGCTGGCCCGCGAGGCGCATTTCCCCGCCACCATCGCCGACCTCTACAAACCCGATGCCATGCCCAAAAACCTCCGCGCCGCCCACGAGCGCAACGACACCGTGCTCGAAGAAATCTACATCGGCCGCCGATTCCGAAACGACACGGAACGCCTGGAGAAGCTGTTCGATATGTACACCAAGATGACAAAGAAGGGGGCCGCGTGAGTGATCAGGGTGCCATTTTAGCCGGCATATTCGGCATTGGGGGCGTCGTCATTGGCAGTGTTCTGACTATTGCAAAGGACAGTCTTTCAGATCATTTCAAGAAGAAGCAAAGCGCGAATTATGCAGCCATTCATATTGTCTGCGTGCTCGACGAATTTTTTGATAGCTGTGTCGATGTCGTTGGAGATGATGGAACAGAAGGCGGCCAATCGGCCGGGGGAACCGAATATGGCGAGTCATACTTGTTGCCACAGGTCAAACCCCCTTCACCCCCGCGATATCCACACGATATTGACTGGAAAAGTGTAAAGGCGGGTTTGATGTACAGAATATTAGCTCTGCCGAATGAGGTAGAGGAAATAAGGCAATATCTTGCGGACTATAGGAAGCACGATTGGCCTCCAAGCCGAGATTACTTTGACGAACGGCAAAAGGCATATGCGCGCCTTGCTCTGAACGTCCTAAAAATTGCTTCGGAGATACGGAAAACCTACGGCATCCCGGCCAGGCCTGTTCATGATTGGCAGGAGGACTGGAGTGCAGAAACTTGGCTCGGACAGCGATTGTCCGAAATTGAAGACAGAGGCAAGGGCGCGCGCAGTCGCGTAGAAAAGGGAGCAGCAGATGGAAGCGCGCAACAAGAAAATTGAAGACTGGTTTTCCATGATCAAGCAGGGGCAAATCGTACTGCCCCGGTTCCAGCGCCACGAAGCCTGGCGGCCTGCCCAGGTCGTCGGCCTGCTGGAGAACATCCTGCGCGATCCACCCCTGCCCATCGGCGCGCTGCTGACGCTGGAAGTCGGCGACAAGGAACTTTTTCACTCCCGCCCAATCGTTGGGGCCCCGGCGCCTGAAGGCCGCCCGTCCATGCACTTGCTGGATGGCCAGCAGCGACTGACCGCGCTGTGGCGCAGCCTGACGGGCGACTATCCAAACCTTGATATCTTCGTCGCCATTGCGCGCGCCGAAGATCCAGAGACCGAGAATGCTGACGCGCCGGCGATCGAAGCCGTCAAGCGCTGGGACCGGAACGGTGTACGCCAGCCGGTCTGGCCCGACAGCCCCGTCGAAGCGTTGAAGCGTGGCCTGGTACCGGTCACGGTTTTTCGTCCGGGGTCGGAAGGAGAGACGGAATTGGATGCCTGGGAAGAAGCTGTTGAGGATAGTAAACTGCTCACCCGACGGATCACGCGCCGCATCGAGGCCTTGCGACAGCGCGTTGCAAAGTACGACATTCCATTCCTGTCGCTGGATGTGAAGACAGGGCGGGAAACGGCACTCGATGTTTTCATCAAGATGAACACGTCGGCCTCGCCCCTTAAAGATTTCGACATCGTGGTCGCGCAACTCGAAAGCGCCACGGGCGAGTCCCTGCACGACATGGTGGCCGAACTGATCGAAACCGTTCCGGCTGCCAGGGAGTATGGCAGGATCGAGGATATTATCCTGTCGGTCGCCGCCCTGCTGATGGAGCGCCCGCCGCTCAAGAAGACTTATCTCGATACGGCGTTCGGCGAGGACTTCTCCAGCGTTTGGGAGCGGCTGAAGTTCGGTTTCAGACATGGCATAGACTTCCTCCGGTCCGAAGCCATATTGAACGAGAAGTGTCTGCCAAGCGATGTCGCCGTCTACCTCACCTGCGCCCTGTGGGCCGACGTGCCGGAACACGGTGTCGATGCTGGAGGCAATGCGCGCGCCCTAATCCGGAAGGCGCTTTGGCGAGCCAGCTACACGGCGCGGTACGGTAAGACTTCCGCCACGCGGTCCTTCGCGGATTACAAGGTGTTGAGACGGATGATCGCGGGTGAGGACGCCGGGCCGTGCGAACTTTTCGACGAACAGTTTTATCCTCTTCCCGTCGAGGAGGAGCTCGTACTGGCTGGCTGGCCGGGCCGAAAGGATCGTCTCCCACGTGCGATCCTGGCCACCGGTTTGCGCCGGGGCGGGTACGACTTTGCCGACGGCGCGCAGATTACGGCGACCAATTTTTCCAATCGCGAGTACCATCATCTGTATCCGGTCGGTATCCTGGGTGGTGATCGCACCGACGAACGGGTCAATCGGGCGCTGAACTGCGCGCTGATCACCTGGGCCACCAATCGACGCGTTGGCGCCAATACACCCCAAGACTACATTCGTGCGCGTGCGGAGGCCGCGTCGCTTGGCGAGGACGTCGTCCGGCAGCGACTCGAAAGCCACGCCGTGCCCTATGATGCGCTGGTTGCCGGCGACTATGATGCCTTCCTTAGGCGTCGGGCCGAACTGATCGCCATAGATATGCACAAACTTTGTAATGGGGAGGTTCCGGCATGACTTCCGATCGTGATGCTCCGTCCGTCTCCGTCACCTATGCCCAGACAGGCGCGTCAACCAAGTCCAATGAGCTGGGCATGCGGGTCATGCAGGAGCGGGCCTATGCCAAGCGCGGCTATCAATACCTGTTGATCAAGTCGCCTCCCGCTTCCGGAAAATCCCGGGCGCTGATGTTCATCGCGCTCGACAAGCTGCAAAACCAGGGTCTGAAACAGGCCATCATCGCGGTGCCGGAAAAAAGCATCGGTGGCAGTTTTTCCGATGAACCATTGAGCAAGTTCGGCTTCTGGGCGGATTGGAACGTCGAATCCCGCTGGAACCTCTGCAACGCTCCCGGGCCGGATGATGAGCCGCACGGATCCAAGGTAAAGGCCGTGGGCAAGTTTCTCGCCAGCGACGACAAGGTTCTGGTCTGCACGCATGCGACGTTCCGCTTCGCGGTGGAAGAACTGGGCATCGAAGCGTTCGACGATCGCCTGGTTGCCATTGACGAGTTCCACCATGTCAGCGCGGCGGACGACAATGTCTTGGGACGCCAGCTGGGCGCTTTCATTGATCGCGACCGGGTGCATGTTGTGGCCATGACAGGCAGCTATTTTCGGGGCGATGCCGTGCCTGTCCTGTTGCCGGAGGAAGAGGCGAAGTTCGAAACGGTCACCTACACTTATTTCGAGCAGCTGAACGGGTACGAACACCTGAAGGCGCTCGATATTGGCTATTACTTCTATACAAAGCGCTATCTCGATTCGATCATGAATGTGCTTGATCCGGACAAGAAGACCATTCTGCACATACCGAACGTCAATGCGCGCGAAAGCACGGGCGACAAGTATCGTGAGGTGAATGAAATCCTGCATGCCCTGGGGGAGTGGGAGGGCCGTGAAGCGGAGACCGGTTTCCACCTCGTTCGGCGGCCGGATGGCCGTCTGCTGAAGATCGCGGATCTGGTAGAAGACGATTGCAAGGAGCGCACCAAGGTCGTATCGTCGCTGAAGAACCCGGCCGAAAAGCACAATCGAGACCTGGTCGACATCATCATTGCTCTGGGCATGGCGAAAGAGGGGTTCGACTGGATATGGTGCGAACATGCTTTGACGGTGGGGTATCGTTCCAGCCTGACGGAAGTCATTCAAATCATTGGCCGGGCCACGCGCGATGCGCCGGGCAAGTCCGTCTCGCGATTCACGAATCTGATCGCTGAACCCGATGCCAGCGATGAAGCTGTTGCTGAAGCCGTGAACGATACGCTGAAAGCCATTGCGGCGAGCCTGCTGATGGAGCAAGTGCTTGCGCCCCGCTTCAATTTCACCCCGAAAAACAGCGGTCCGATCAAGGATTTCGACTATGGAGAGGGCGGCTATGACGAGACGAAGCCAAATATCGGCTTCAACGAGGAAACCGGCCAGTTCCATATTGAGCTCAAGGGTCTCGTAGAGCCCAAGAGCGAAGAGGCAGCCCGTATCTGCAAGGAGGACCTCAACGAGGTTATCACTGCCTTTGTTCAGGATACGCCCGCTGTGGAAAAGGGACTGTTTGACGATGCGCTTGTGCCGCAGGAATTGACCTTGCAGCGCATGGGCAAGATCGTGAAGGACAAGTTTCCTGATCTTGATGATGAAGATCAGGAGGCGGTGCGCCAACATGCCATCGCGGCGTTGAACTTGACTCAGAAAGCTCGCTCTATGGCAGAGGGGCGCGATACGGGGCCGGAAGAAAAGGCAAACACCGCGCTAGTTGACGGTATCCGGAACTACGCAATGAGCGTGCGGGAACTGGAAATCGACCTGATCGACAGCATCAATCCATTCGAGGCGGCCTACAAGATTCTGGCCAAGTCCATGGATGAGAAGCGCTTGCGCGCCGTAGCCGAACGGATCGCTGCGCGCCGTGTGAAACTGAGCCATGAAGAGGCAAGGGAACTTGCCCTGCGAGCGCTCCAGTTCCAGAAAGAGCGTGGCACGGCACCTTCCCTGACGTCTCAGGATGCCTGGGAGCGGCGTATGGCCGAAGGGGTTGAGGCATTGCGGCGATATCGGGAACAGGAGTTGAGCCGTGACGCATGAGCTGAGCGACGATGATATTCTCAAGACACTCGGCGCGGCGCCGGAGCCGAAGAAAAAGGCCGCGCGTACACCGCGGGAAGAGCGGGTCATTGCGGGGTTCGAGGATATCCAGAAGTTCCATTCGGAACATGGCCGCCTGCCACAGCATGGAAGCGACCGCGACATCTTCGAACGGATATATGCAACACGACTTGATGCGCTTAGGCGGCAGGCGGAGTGTCAGGCGATATTGAAGGAACTCGATACGCACGGGTGGTTGGAGGATTCCAAAGGCATGGAGAACGAGGGGGAAATCGATGATGACACCTTGCTCTCGGCGTTGGACGCTCAGGCTGCCACTGATCAAGACGACATTTCAACGTTGAAGCATGTTCGCACCCGCGCGGAAATCAATGCTGCTGACGAAGTTGCGCGCCGGTCTCCTTGCAGGGACTTCGAGAAATTTGAGCCCCTTTTCGATCAGGTTCGACAAGATCTGGAGTCGGGTGCACGGGAAACTCGCGTGTTCGAATTGAAATCAGAGATCGATACAGGTCGCTTCTTCATCGTGGGGGGGCAAATCGCATATGTCGCCGAGAAGGATATGGAGTATACGAATAATCAGGGCAGACGAGACGCGCGCCTTCGCGTAGTCTTCGACAACGGCACTGAAAGCAATATGCTCATGCGGTCCTTGCAGCGTTCTTTGCATAGCGAGAATGAAGGAGGTGCTCGGACCGGTCGTCGGATCACGGAACCGGTAGCGGGACCTCTGTTCGCGAATGTCGCTGATGTATCCGACACGGAATCTGGCACTATCTATGTGCTTCGGTCATTGTCCGAGCATCCTGACATTCAGAAAAACCAAAAACTGCTTCATAAAATCGGCGTCACGGGAAACGATGTTCAGGCGCGCATCGCCAATGCGAAGCTGGATGCAACCTTCCTGTTGGCGGAAGTTGAAGTTGTCGCGACCTACAAGCTGTACAACATTAACCGGAACAAGCTGGAGAATCTGCTTCACCGGTTTTTCTCGCCTGCCAGACTGGATATCGAAATTGCCGATCGTTTCGGAAACCCGGTGAAGCCCCGAGAGTGGTTTCTCGTTCCATTGGCGGCGATTGAAGATGCAGTTAAGCTTCTGCAGTCAGGTGAAATCGCTAAATGCAGCTATAATCCAGAAACAGCACGTATCGAACTGGCCCCATAATGACGATGATGCTGATCCAACATGAAGTGCGAAGCATATGAAGAATGCCTATCTTAGACCCGACCGTTTATCTGATGTGATTGCCGGCATAACGACGCTCGGAACCTACAAGTTCTATAAGTTGGATTTTAAAAGCTGGTCAGACAGAATATGCGGGGATGAAGATCGAGAAAAGCATTGGGAAGCGATATTGAGGGAACATCCCGAATTTTTCCGGGTGGATCGCGGGGGTAAGAATGCCTCGTTGATATGGCGACGCCAGTTCCCGAAGACCTATCATGTCGACCAAAGGATTGATCTGCCTCTTCCGAATGGGGAGCGGCACCATGAAGATGGAGAGCGTCTAAGCCGTAGGCCGCTTGAGCCAGCTGAAATTACGGCGCTGATCAATGTTGCTACCAATCTCCATGATCGTGCACTGGAGCAGCACAAGGCCCGGCGATGGTGGATTCCTCTATTCACGGGTATCTTGGCTTTGATAGGCGCTGTAATCGGTGGATGGTTGTCGAGTGGGGCATCCTAGTGTGGGGTGAAATTCTGAGCCTACCACACTGCCCATAAGGGCCAATTACGCGGGTATATTTGCGGGTATTATCCAATTGATGAGAAAAATAGTTATTATAAATCATGGAACTAGTCGCATAATTTGATGCCTCTTCTGGCACCAGGTATTTCGGTTGGCCGTCCTGTGGGGCGGCCTTTTTTGTGGGGTCAGGGGGCGGCGGTCAGGTCGCGATAGGTCCCGGGGGTCTTGCCCGCCCAGCGCTTGAAGGCGCGGGTGAAGGCGCTCTGTTCGGAAAACCCTGTCAGGAAAGCCACTTCCGCAATGGAATAGCGCGTGTCGGCGAGAAAGCGCTCGGCCGTCTCGCGCCGCGCCTGGTCCACCAGGGCCTGGAAGGTCAGCCCCTGGTCCGACAGCCGGCGCTGCAGCGTCCGGGCGCTCATGCCGAGATCCGAGGCAACTTGCGCCAGCGACGGAATGCCATCGGTCAGCACATCGGCAATCTGCAGCACGACCTGCCGGTCCAGCTGGCGATCCCCGGACTCGGCCGGCAGCATTCCCTCGGCCTGGGCGCTCAGGAATTTCCAGATGCTCTCGTCGCCGACCAGGTTCGGCTTGTCGAGCCGCTCGGCCGGGATGATCAGTGCGTCAATGTCCGCCCCGAAAGTGATCGGACAGCGAAAGTGTGCCTCCAGTAGCTCCCGCGAGCCGGCCGGTTCCGGGTGGCAGAACTGTACCGCGCCCGGTTTCGAATTCGGGCCGGTCGCCTCCCGGCACAGCGTGACATAGGTGGCCAGCGCGCCCTCGCTCGACAGGTCCAGGCCGAGGCGCGGCGTGTCCGGCCGCCGGTGCGTCCACCAGAATGTGTCGCCCTTGTCATACAGTTTGAACGTCGAGGCCGTATTGTAGGCGCGCGCATGGCGGTCCATCCGCAGGAAGGACTGGCGCAGCGTCGGTGCCGATTTCCAGGCCAGGCCCACAGCGCCGAAATCGGAGCAGGTGGCCGACATGCTGACGCCGAGCAGGAAGCGGATATCCGGTGTCTCGGTCTCGGCGATGGTTTCCAGCAAGCTGTAATAATTGGCGGCGTGGATCATGGCGGGCGGCGGGCCGGCCGATGGCGACGGGTCGAGTCCGGCCACACGGCACAACATGTCCCGATCCATCCGGTCGCTGAGCCGCTCAATGATCCTCAATACGAAGACGGTTGAAACTGTTGCCATCTCCCGCGCGCTCCCCGCTTTGGCCTTCCCGCCAAGGGCGCGATCCCCATCGCACCTCACGCTTTCACATTGCGCCAAAGGGATTGTCGCGTCCAGTCAACAGGATGTCGCGACCGGTCAATACGCTCATCGTCGCCCCTCATACGATGAGTACAGATCAGCTCAGGGTGACGCTCCAGACCGGGAGTATCTCCCCGCCGGGCTGGCAAACTGGACCACCAGACCCAACAGCCGCGAGGAAAAAGACCCATGTTGAATTCACCCAGTACGCCACAAGCGCTTCTCAAGTTCATCGCGACGGCCACGGCTGTCATTGCCCTGATCGGCGTTGCAGCCGAAGCCGAGAGCCAAGGCGCCCGCCCGGCGTCGGCCAAGATGCCGCCGGTCAATGATGGCTTGCCCATGCCAGGATTTGTGGTGACCACGGATGGTACGGCCATCGTTGTCACCGATCCGCAAAATGATTTCCTGTCTCCTGACGGCGTCACTTGGGGCGTGGTCGGGCAAAGCATCACGGAGAACGGCACCGTCGAAAATATCGGCGATCTGTTCGCGGTTGCCGAGCAAACCGGCATGCCCGTATTCGTCTCTCCGCATTACTATTATGAGCACGATCATGAGTGGCTCTTCGAGGGCACGCTCGAGACCTTGATGCACTCCATCGGCATGTTCGACCGTCCATCCGCCTTGAACCTCGAAGGATTCGAAGGGTCTGGTGCTGACTGGCTGGACCAGTACAAGCCCTATATCGAGAATGGTGAGACGGTGGTGACCAGCCCGCACAAAGTCTATGGCCCGGATAGCAATGACCTTGCGCTCCAGCTGCGTAAAGCCGGCATCAACAAGGTCATTCTTGCAGGAATGTCATCAAATCTGTGTACGGAGTCCCACATGCGCAGCCTGATCGAATCAGGTTTCGAGGTCATGGTTGTGACTGATGCAACGGCCGGAGCCATCACAGAGCACTACAACGGCTATGACGCATCCCTCACCAATTTTCGAATGATTGCCAGTGCCGTTGATAACACCGCCAACACGGTGAAGGCGATCAGATCCGCCTACAAGAAATAAGCTTCGGAGCCATCTTTCCTGCGCCCTCTCCCCGGATGGCTCCCTTGGCGCCCAGTTGAACTCACCCACCCACACCCATCAGCTGGGCGCCCTCTTGTTTCGTCGGCGGATATTTGCGGGCCTCCCGCCGCCCGAAAATGCGTACTCCTGCGCGCAGCCCCTGAACCATCGGCCTGTTCCGCCAGATGACTGGCATTCACCCCTCAAGGATATCTGACATGACCAAGAAACTTTATCTCACTGGCATGGCCATCGCGATTGCGATGTCGGCCTCAATGCCCGCTTTCGCAGAAGACGAATACAATGTGTCGAACGGCGTAACGACAGCGGGCGTTCCCCTGGGCCTGCACGGCGTCGACGCAGTCGCCCTGACCACCTATAACGCAGTCGCCGAAGGCGACGCCGCGCATACGGTTGTTGAAGATGGCGTCGCCTACTATTTTGCATCTGCGGAATCGGCTCGCAAATTCAAGACTGATCCGGCGCGCTTTGCCCCGCAATATGGTGGCTTCTGCGCTTATGCTGTCGCCCTTGGCAAGAAGTTCGACGGTGATCCTCACTATGCAGACATTGTCGATGGCAAGCTCTACCTGTTCGTGAACGCAGACGTCTTTGAAAAATACAAGAAAGACAAGGTGAAGATTCTCAAACGCGCTGAAAAGACCTGGCCGTCGATCCAGCACAAGGCTGTTGGTGATCTCTGATCCTTTCATTGGCGGCCGGGCGGTGCGTCCGGCCGCATTCTTTCCTTCAGATATTTCAGGAGCCCCATATGCGCCCCCCTTTACCTCCTTTCACAGTGCAAACGGCTATCGAGAAAGTCCGCCTCGCCGAAGATGCGTGGAACGGGCAGGATCCCGAGAAAGTGTCGCTGGCCTATACCGAGGATAGTATCTGGCGAAACCGCGACCTCTTCATCAATGGTCGCGCCGAAATCGTCAGTTTCCTGACTGCCAAGTGGCGGCGAGAGATCCAGTATCGATTGATCAAGGAGTTGTTCGCCTTTTCTGACAACCGGATTGCTGTGCGATATGCGTACGAATTTCACGATCGCACCGGTCAATGGTACCGGGCATATGGCAACGAGAATTGGGAGTTCAGCGAGTCTGGCTTGATGCAACGACGGCATGCCAGCATCAACAACCTTCCCATCTCGGCAGGTGAAAGAAAGTTCCGCTGGCTGATGGGCCGTCGTCCTGACGATTATCCCGGCCTCAGCGAGTTGGGGCTGTAGGGTAGGCACCGAAGCCGCCCTAATCCCCGACGATCACCTGTGTCAGGCGGTCTGTGTACTTGCCAGCGGGGGCGTGAGTGGTGTCGGGGCGGATCAGGATGCCCAGCCGGTGTTGCGAGCTGGCGGCACTCTTGACCAGTGCGGTCTCTGCGCCCGGCGCAGGTGCCACCAGCTTGCCATCGATGCGCAAGTCATAGGCGATTCCCGTGGGCGTGAACTCGTGACGCAGCTCTCCGCCATTCTGTGACAGAAGATAGATGGAGTAGAGCGTGTTGGCGTCCACAGCGAAATCGACCGATTTTTCCAGTCCCTTCCTCATGGGACCAAAATCGAGCGGCCAGTGCACGTCTAGTGCATTGTCTGAACTCTGCCTCAATCGTTTGTATTGTGAGTATCTATGTTTCCAAGCATGTTCAGCGCGCTGATGAGAGCGTCCCATTGCGCTGCCCCAAGCTTTGCCTTGAGCGCCGTTTGGGCATCATTCCATCGGGTGACGATGTCGGTCAGCAAGGCACGTCCCTGATCGGTCAGGCGGACATGGCGCGCGCGCAGGCCCTCTGGCGTGAAGGTTTCGACCTGGCCTGTACGTTCAAGCGCCGCGATGTTTCTGACCATGGTTGTGCGCTCGGTGCGCATGCGCGCTGCGAAATCGGCGACGGAGGTATCTTGCAGATAGTAGAGCTGCATCAAAAGAGAGGCCTGTCCGGGAGCGATGCCGGCTCCGTCCAGATAGGCACCGTAATGACGGGCAAGCGCGCGATTTGCGGCGCGGGCCGCCTCGGCCATGCACACGTGAGGGCTGTGGCGGAGGTCTTCCAGCAGCGGGATCTTGTCTGTCTTGTCCGTCAGCATGACGCGTGTCCTGCACTGATTTTCTAGGTCGTCGATGATTGGGGGATTTACCGCGACGCCATTAAGTGTGCATATACACATAACTTGAATGAGAAGACCAGAGGTCAAGAAGGAGGCGTGACATGGCGCATTTGGACAAAAGCGTCGCGATTGTGGGGGCGGGCGACTATATTGGCTCGGCCATTGCGAAAAAATTCGCGTCTGAGGGGTATTTGGTCGTGGCAGGCCGGCGCAATGGCGACAAGCTTGAGCCTCTGGTCGCCGAGATAGAGGCGGCCGGTGGCAGGATCTCGGCCCGATCTCTGGATGCGCGCGAACCAGAAGATGTCACCGCTTTCCTTGCCGAAGCGGACGCGTTGGCACCGCTCGCCCTTACCATTTTCAATGTGGGGGCCAATGTGAATTTTCCCATACTTGAGACGACGGATCGCGTGTTCCGCAAGGTCTGGGAGATGGCCTGCTTCGCCGGCTTCGTGACGGGGCGCGAATCTGCGCGGCTGATGCTTGAGCATGGGGAGGGCAAGATCTTCTTTACCGGTGCAACCGCAGGGCGACGCGGGGGGAATGGCTACGCCGCCTTTGCCGCGGCCAAGTTCGGATTGCGCGCCGTTGCCGAATCCATGGCGCGCGAACTTTGGCCCCGGCATATCCACGTGGCCCATCTCATCATTGACGCTGGCGTCGATACCGAATGGGTGCGCGAACGGATCAGGCAGGCAGGTGGGCCGGACAACCCGCCGGGCCTGATGCCACCCGAAGCCATCGCGGATGCCTATTGGCAATTGTTCCAGCAACCGGAAACAGCCTGGACCTTCGAACAGGAAATCCGTCCCTATGGGGAGACATGGTAGTATGTGTCAAACGGCGGATGCGAGTTGATTGGTTGCCGCCGACCCATGCGGATCGAACATCCGAGACGAATACGCGCTACTGGGCCTGCGTTCTCGCGAGCCCCGCCTTCTCGTCTCCCCTTTCCAGTTCAGCCTCGAATTTGGTGATGTATTCGTGCAGCCACGGCAAAAACCCGTCGCCGTCTGCTTTTCCCGCTCTGCTATTCGCCTCTGCGTCCAGGAAAAATCCGTGTGCCGACAGAACGTCTTTTTCTACCTGTACAACAAAGAATGGAGATGGTCGCAATTTCCTGTCTACTACTTTCTTGGGTCTGATGACTTCCGGTACATCAACGCATTCTGTGTCAAATTCGAATGGCTCCGAGTTATCCGTCTCTTTGGCCTGAGTAGAAACAAGCACATGATTCTCTCGCTTTCTCTTTGCAGGCGGAACATTCTTTGTGCTGGTGTTTGGTTTTGGGCAATAGATGAGTTTCACCCTGCCGTGACAGAAGGATCCTGTAAGCGTTACCTTCTTTGTTTCTCCGATACATGGGCTGTCTAATTTGACGAGTTTATGCGTAACAAACTGTGGGGAATGACCTATAGTGCGACGTCTTTGTGCGCTTTGATAGGGATCGTTAAGGCGGCCAAAGGATTCGGCAATTGCGAAGGCGGACCTAGTTGCCCAGTCGCCTTCCGACTGGATAACAAGCATTTGGGGCAAATGAGACTCAACAAATCTCCGGTCAGAATATCGAAACTCGTCGATCGATTTGTATGACGCCGCCTCGAGCGCAGGGCTGATCATCAGCACAAGATCGGGTCCTCTTGGAATAGCCGCATACGGTGCTGTCTTATCGATCGGGTAGGCACGTTGGACATTGTAGGTAAACCTTGGGGCCATCGCACCATAGAGAACCCGTGCGCCCATACTGTGGCTCATGTATATGAGCTTGGTATCGGATCGTTTGGTCCCGGTCTTTGTGCTTGGATCATTGCACATCTCTGAGCTAGCCGGACACTCCTGTCCGATAATGTTCTCCATTGCTCCAAACAGCCGAGCCACTTGCGCGCTCCGGGCCAACTTGTCAGCACCGGAACGCCGGCTCCAATAATCCAGATATGGGATACCTGAGCGCCCCTTCCAGCTAACGAAAACACCTATGACCACCGCTGAATCTTTATCTGTGCGCTCGCGTTCCATTCTTTGCCGCTCGCGCAAAAACTCGCGGAATTTGTGGAGGTCCTTGCCGCCCGTTTCTTGTTGGGTGGGAAACTTCCCGTAGTTGTAAGCCTTGTTATTCTCTTTCCCGGAATCGTTTCGCCATCCATGTATGTAGACGAAGACAACGCGTTTCTTGTCATTGGTGTTGATCAGCGCATGTAGCACCCGGCTATAGTCACACCGGGAGACGAGATCGCCGCCTTCACTGTAGCGTACAATTATCGGGTCGATGTGTGAAAGATGCTCTTCTTTTGGATGTGGTGTCCATTTTTTGTTGCGGTCCTCCAGGCCGAACTTATCCTCGGCACCAGGATTGGCATCATCTTCGTCGGCGAGGGGACCGGACTGAATCAAGCTCTTTTGATCTGGGTACTTGCTGTAGAGATATTTGTCATAATCTTCGCAGGATGACATGGTTGCGGTGGGAGCGCGGTAGGCCGTGAGGCAGGCCGACAGGCATGACAAGAGTACCACAATGGTCAGAAATTGTATCAGTCGCATAGTGAAATCCCTTCGGAGGATTACTGCTTCGAACGTATAGCCGCGTTGAATACTTCCAGGGCTCGCGTAGCGGCTGGCTGGATCTGCTTTACATCAGTGTTCGGAGGGTTCGGGCCCGGTTGATTTCGCAAGGCCAACTGGGCCATCGCGACGGCGGGGTCGGGTGACAGCTGATCGTCAAACAAAAAGGTGTCGGTGATCTGAAGCTCATCAAAACTTTGCTGGCTGAGTGTGGGCGTTGCGAGTATGCGCAAGAAGGTTGCTGCAAGGTGACGGCGCGCCGCCACCTCTTGCTTTTTCGCCTCTAGGGCCTTCTGTAACTCGGCAGAAAATGCCTGGCTGTTTGCCTCTAGGCGGGCTTTCTTTTGATCGGCAGTTTCCCCTGCGGGCGCCGCCTTTAGTAGGGCTTTCGCCGCCGAGAACCATGCGGAATCCAGAGGCTTGGAGAGCTCGCATGAGACTTGGCTGGAAAGTCCTTTTGGTGATGCGCAATAGCCCGTCGCAAGCTTCTCGACGGCATCGACTTTGGATGCTTCATCGACATCGCCCGGCTTGAGAGTCGTGATGAGAAGAATCTCCGCCTGTGAGACTTCGTCCTCAATGGCCGATGACGCAATTGCACCCGGTTCGTCGCTGGGAAGGCCGAAATGGCTCTCTTCAAGTCCCGTGAGTGCAGCAACGATTTGACGGCCATCGGCACCCGTATCATTCAGCCGCGCGGCAATGTTTCGTGCCCCCCGGATTGCCGTCTCACGATCTATGATGGCCTCCTTGGTATCGGCCAACCCCTCCATCAAGCTGCATGAGGAGTGGAACTGAACAATATCAGCCATCGCGATTCCAAACGGATAATCGGCATACGTTGATACCAGTTTTTTCCTTAGCGCATTGCGCTTTTCGGTGCGATTTTTGTCTATCGCCAGACGGATCACTTCTACGGCCTGATTGGCGAAATAGTTTCGGTCCAGCGAGGCGCTGCCCATGATCGAGAGTGCACTCAGAGCGGAGTAGAGATTTGATGGGTCCGTTGCATCTGTGAGGCTGGCCGCAGTCGATGCTATGCCAGCAAACATTTCCGTTCCAAATCGCGTATTGGTTTGGACACCGACGAGGGTGAAAAGGTAATTGCGGCAAGCATGTTCTGAGGCGAAAATCAGCTGGTTGGCTGTCGCATTCCGTATCGCAAGCTTTCGGTCGTCTGGCAGATGTTCCAGCGCCATAATAAGGCTTGAAAATACTTGATTTCCGTCTGTGTTCCATGTCTGAAATTCGAGCGTGCTGGGGGTGTTGGTGTCCTCGACCTTAGCGCGCTTCTGTTCTTCCGTGTCGCCTGGAAGGAGGCCGCCTTCAACTTTGAAGCACTCGTCAGGAATTTCGAAGGGCGTTCCAAGACGATCCTTCTTGGGGACGCAGATCTCGTTGAATAGAACTCGGTTTATATCTATCTCAATGCGCGTGGACTGATCGTCACTAAACTCATATATCGCGCCTGGATATGTACGCAGCGGCCCCTTCGATATGCATGCGGTCATGAAGAGCATGATTATGATTGCGATAGCTGTGCTGATGTTTTTCATTATCGGCCCCCCAGCCGAGTTCGAAGTAGACCCACTACCTATGGTTATTTACCATAAACCTATGGTTATGTCGAATCGTTCTGGACCCGAAATAAAAAGCCCGCCCTCCAAAGAAGAAGGGCGGGCGTTTGTTGGCTTGGCACTGAGACGTGTGTCTAGTCGAGGCCGAGGGCGGATTCGATCAGGGACCAGTCGACCAGCTTGAAGTTCTGGTCGACGCCTGAGGCCGGATTGCCATCATCCTGAACGACGAGAATGCCTTTCGGGAAGCCCGGCAGCGCCGCAGAGCTGACATCCAGACCATCCGTATGCGTTACAGCGTCGATGGAGCCGTCGGCATTGGCCGTTACGGTGAAGACGCCGCGCGGCGCATGAGGGGCTTTCAGGTCATAGACGACAAACCGGTCTGCGGCCTGGGACGACGCAACAAGGTAACCCGCGCCATCTGCACCGGCCCAGATGTCCATGCCTTCAACATCGGCGACCAGGCCATTCTGTGCGGCGATCGTGTCGACGCTGACCGGGGCGGCAGACCAGTCATTCAGGTCGAGTTTCCAGATGCCGTGCTCTTCTTCACCGAGAAAGACCTGACCATTGGCTTCGTCAAATACACAGCCTTCCAGTTGAAGCTGGCCGAACTGGCCAACCTGGATTTCAGCGACCAGCTCCGGGCCTTCACTCATCTTGTCGGTCTGGACAGACCAGACCTGGGCCATGCCGTCCTTATAAGTGGGCATTGCGTAATAGGTGGTGCCGACCTGACCAGCACAGATGCCATAGGGTTCGTCTTTCTGTGTTGGCGTGTCGCCAACATGGCTGACCGTGGCGGTGACCGGGTCGATGGCAAACCAGCTGATGGAATTGGTTTCGTCATTCGAGGCGACAGCGACATCGCCGCGGAGGTCGACATTGTTGACGCGGCCGACATCAAGGAATTGAAGCTCTTCGCCTGCGAGATTGTAGACGTGGAGGCCTTCATCCTTGTTGGTGCCGAGCACCAGGCTGTCAGCCGGGTTTGCGACATTCACCCAGACAGCCGGATCGTCCGCCTTGTCGCCTGTGCCTGTCATGGGCGCCGTTTCGATAGATGCCGGGATGGGCGCAGTGTCGATGGCGTAAATCTGCTGGGCAGGCTCTGTGGCGCAGGCAGACAGAAGCAGGGCGGCGAGGGGAATATAGCGTTTCATGAACACTCCTCAGGGGCTGGGACAAACAGGGTTCGGGTCGGTATTCCCTGCGTCCGGCGCAAGATCAAGACGCGCGGGCGAGTTTTCACAAATGTGCCATGATGCGCGTCTGTCGGACATGAAAAAAGCAGGCCAATTGGCCTGCTTTTCCCGGATAGTGATCTTGTCGAACTTGGCTCAGGTGCCTTGACCTGGCGCCGGGGTCCGCAATGCACCGCGCTGGGCTTCACCAGCCATTTTCTCACCTTGAGCCTCATGACGGGCCCACTGTTCTGCAGTCATGCAGATCTTGCCAGGATAGACTTTGCCCGGGATCGCTACGCGCTCACAGATCATGTTCTCGTCATTGGACGCATCGGCGACCGAGTAGCCCTCTTTCTTTTTGAGGGCGCAGCCGGATACCGCGATCAGGGCGGCCAGAGCCAGAATTGGTGCTTTCATGAAAAATTCTCCCGCTAATTGTATCCTTCTAGCAGGAAAAACACCGGGTGCACCCCCTAACGCAAGGAAAATGTACCCAAACGATTGCAGATGCACAGGGTTTTGGCTGAGTGCCATGCGTTCAAGCAAAACCGGGCGAGGATCGCTCCCCGCCCGGCTTTCGGTAAGTCTCGTCAACCCAGCCTAGTAGGTCAGGCGGGCACCGATGACATAGCGGGCACCATATTCGTCATACTGAGACAAACGGCTTTCTGCGCCGTGATAATAGTATTCCGGCTCGTCGGTGAGGTTCTTGCCTTCGACATAGATCTGGAGGTTGTCGTTGACGTCGTATTTGGCTGACGCTTCGACGCTGAGGTGATCGCTGGTGTAGCGGTCCAGATCGGCGCCGAACAGCTCGTCGAGATAGTCATCGCGGAAATTGGCCGAGATGCGCAGATCCCACGGGCCCTTGTCGTAGCCGATGGAGGCGTTCCAGATGAGATCGTTCTGCTTGAGCAGCGGCACGTCGCGGGTCTGGGCCACATCCTCTTCGTCCGGGACGGACGCTTCAGATTCAACGATGGTGACATTGGCGGAGGCGAGGAAGCCTTCCCAGAAGCCGCCCAGGAAGTCGAGCTGCTGGACATAGTTGAGTTCGAGGCCCTGCACCGTGGCGGTCTCGCCATTGATGTAGGTGGCGACTTCTTCGATGTCCGCACCGGCATCGCCAAGGAAGCCCAGATCGATGGAGCCTGGCAGCTGGTCAATGTCATAGGTGGCGCCGAAGATCGGGTTGCGGATGTCCTTGTAGAACAAGCCAGCCGACAGGACCGACAGCTTGGTCGGGTAGTATTCGATCGACAGGTCGAAATTGTTGGCCTCGTACGGGTCGAGATTGGGGTTACCCATTTCGACTTCGTCGCGGTCATCATTCAAGGCAGCTGTCGGGCGCATCTCACCGAAGGCCGGGCGGACCAGCGAAGCGTAATAGGCTGCGCGGCCGACGACATTTTCGGAGAAGGCATATTTCAGGTTCAGGCTCGGCAGGACGTGGACATATTCATCGTCGAACTGGCGTGTGCCGACCTGGTCTGGATCGCCACCCTCATAGAAGACATTGCCCGTGGTTGATACGTCGGTGGCTTCGATACGCGCCCCGGCAACGACGGTCAGGTCGTTGATCTGGAAGGTGCCCATGCCGTAGCCGGCGATGATCATCTCGTCGATTGTGTAGTCACCGGCGAGGCTGTCGAAATTCGTACCGTCTTCGTCCAGCTCATCGGCGGTGAAGGTTCCGCGCAGGGCCCGGGTCAGGCCGGCGCTCGGCCATTCGAACATCGGGTTGTTCATGCGCCAGCCGGAAATCTGGCTGTTGGCATTGATGTAATCGGTCAGGGCGACATCGTCGCGTTCCCAGATGAAGAGGTTCTCGTCACGGACCTTTTCGCGGTCGCGGACCTTCACACCCATTTTCCAGGTCACGGGCGTATTGCCGAGGACGGTGTCATTGGTCAGGTCGAGCTTGTAGGCCCATTCAGTGTCTTCGTTGACCGTGAACTCCTGCTCGTAGGCGTCCATTTCATAACTGGCCGGGTCATACAGGAAATCGATGCCCGTGCCGGAGAGCTTCGGTTTCTGCGGGTCGGAGTTGTCCCACACGACGATGCCATCGCCTTCCATGTCGTCGGAGCGGAAGGCTACGTCGTGATTGTTGGAATCGTCTTCTTCGGCATAGGCATAGGAGACTTCGTAATCGACGGTCCAGTTGCCGGCGAAAGTCTTGCCGCCCAGCGCATAGGTCTGGATCTTGCGGGTCTCTTCGCGCTGGCGGACTTCGACGTCTGCTTCGGCGAAGTTGAAGTTGTAGAGGTTGCCGTCAACGCTGACACCTTCTTCGGCGAGGTCGCGGAACTCGAATTTGTTGCGGACTTCGTCGTCCGTGTATTCGTTGACCAATGTGCGCAGGTAGAGCTCAGTGTTCTCGGTCATGCGGTAGTCGACATTGAAGACGAGGCCGACGCGCTCGCGCGTCAGGTCGTACCAGCGCATTTCATAATCATCGTTCGGAATGAAAGCGTTCAGGTCGTCGTCGAAGCCCCAGCCGCCGGTTTCGTTGTTATGGGCCTGAATGCCGAGGCTCTGATAGTTGATGGAGGCCGCAACGCCGAGCTTGTCGCCAAACACGTTGGAATAGGTCAGCGTGGCTTTCGGGGAGACGTCTTCGGTCAGCTCATTGTAGGAGCCTTCGATCTTGGCGCGGATGAACTGGCCGTCGCGGTCAAAGGCGGAGATGGTCTTGAGGTTGATGACGCCGCCGATTGTGTCGGCATCGACATCCGGGGTCAGGGATTTCTGGACTTCGATACCGTCCAGAAGGTCAGATGGCACACCATCCAGCAAGACGCCGCGGCGATCTTCCGGAGACGGCGTGCGCACGCCGTTGATGGTGGCTGAGATCAGGTCAGAGTTGATGCCGCGGATCGAGACATAGCGGCCTTCGCCCTGGTCATTCTCGATGGACAGGCCAGCCACGCGGGCGAGCGAGTCCGCCACGGTCGTGTCGGGGAAGTTGCCGAGGCCATCGGAGTCGATGACGCTGATGATGGCATCGGAGGCGCGCTGCTGGTTGATCGCACCGGCCTGGGCCGCGGCCGAGCCGACAACGAGAATGTTGTCGAGATAGCGCACATCGCCGCCAAGCTGGATGCTGAAATCGGTGTCGCCAGAGATCGACACTGTGTCGGTGACCATGTCCGCGCCGACATAGGAGACGCTGACCGTGTAGTCGCCGGCCGGGACACTGGTGAAGCGATACTTGCCGAACCGGTCGGACGAGGCGGTACGGCCCAGTTCCTCGATCGTGACAATCGCGCCCTGCAGCGCAGCTTCGCCGGACGCATCGGTCACGGTCCCTTTCAGGATGTCGGCGGCAGCAGCCTGCGCCATCACAGCAGTGGCAGCTCCGATCAGGAGGAGCTTGCGGGAAGTAAAGGTCATGGGAGGTCGTCCTTGCTCTGGGAATCCGTATTAAGAAGTCTACGCTTCGAAAACTGCGGCCCCGTCCCACGCCAGAGTTACGGCTGGATGACAGATGCGTAATGTTTTTATGACGCCCCCGGAATTCTTAGGAAAATGGGGCAAGTGCCTGCCATGCGGGGAAAAATTCGTGCCTTTCCCGCAACACTTATTGGCGTCGCTCTGAGGTTGAGCAGGCGAATCATCCCGAAAGCTTGAGGGTTTTCGGAGCCTGAATTCGACGGGATCCGCACCCATGCGACATTGCCCCTCTCACCGCAGGAGGCCCGAATGATCCGACAGCCCCATCGTCAACGCCTGATCCGGCAGGTCCGGCTCCAGCGCCTGTTGGGGCGGAGCATGGCGGAGATCGCGGCGCAGGTTGGCCGGGGCGCCAGCACAGTCTGGCGTGTGATCCGGGACAATGGGCTCGACGCTCCGGAGAGACCGCTGGAGCGTCAGCGCCTGTCGCTGAGCGAAGCGCACGACATGGCAGTGGACCGCATGATTGCGGCGGATGTGACACCGGAGGAGTTGCGCGCGCTGAGTGGCCTGATCATGCGGCTGGCGGCGGAAATCCGGCGGATGGAAATGGCGGTGGCGACTTGGGAAGGGGATGAGGATGTGCGGATTGCCGGACGTGCCAACGAAGACGAAACGGGCGAAGACGCCGAAGACGAACTCTCTCCAGCCGCTGAGCAATGCCGGCTGGACGCCCTTGCTGCCGGATTTCAAACAAAGGG
This sequence comes from Hyphomonas sp. KY3, assembly GCF_017309975.1. NCBI lineage: Bacteria > Pseudomonadati > Pseudomonadota > Alphaproteobacteria > Hyphomonadales > Hyphomonadaceae > Hyphomonas > Hyphomonas sp. KY3. Next base: position 2,663,595 of record NZ_CP022271.1, on the reverse strand, counting down.
CGCGTCAGGCGGCGCAGAGCAACGACTGGAGCACGCTGGCGGATTGGGAGTGCAGCCTGGTCAGCCAGAATCCGTGGATTCTGCACGCCCGCGATATACAGGTGCCGCCGCCGGGCGGATGGCGGAGCTTCGTGTTCATGGGCGGACGCGGCGCTGGGAAGACGCGGGCGGGGGCCGAATGGCTCCGCTGGTCGATGATTCACGGGCGGTGTCACCGGGCGGCGCTGGTGGGACCCGCCCTGCACGATGTGCGCGAAGTGATGATCGATGGGCCGAGCGGGCTGAAATGGATCGAGCCGCTGAAGTGCCGCCGCCCACACTACTCGCCCAGCCGGCGGATCCTGAGCTTTGACAATGGGGCGGAGGCGCATGTGTTCTCTGCCGAAGATCCGGACAGTTTGCGCGGGCCGCAATTTGATGTGGCCTGGTGTGACGAGATCGCCGCATGGATGCGGGGGCAGGCCGTGTGGGACACGTTGCAGATGGGGCTGAGGCTGGGCGCGGACCCGCGCGTGATGGCGACGACCACGCCGCGACCGACGGATTTCTTCAAGGGTCTGCTCACCGGGCCGGGGACATTGGTGCGTCAGGCCAGCATGGCCGAGAATGCGGAGAATCTGTCAGATGGGTTCGTGGCGGCCATGCAGGCGGCCTATGGCAACAGCGCGCTGGCCCGGCAGGAGATTCATGGCGAATTGCTGGAAGATGCCGAAGGCGCGCTGTTCCGCAGGCAGATGATTGATGCGGCACGGGTGAGCGCGCCGCCCATGCTGGAAGATGTGATCGTGACGGTGGACCCGCCCGCAACGAGCGGGCCAGCGGCGGATGCCTGCGGGATTATTGCGGCGGGCGTGCGCGACGGGGTCGCCTATGTGCTGGCCGATGCGTCGGCGCCGGGCCTGAAGCCGCTCGACTGGGCGAGGCGAGCGGTTGCGGTGTGCCGCGAGGTTGGCGCGCGGGAAATCATCGCCGAGTCCAATCAGGGCGGCGAAATGGTGCGGCAGGTGCTGGAAAGCGCCGGGGCGGATGTGCCGGTGCGGCTGGTGCATGCGCGGCTGGGCAAGCGCGCACGGGCCGCGCCTGTGGCGACGCTGTATGAGCAGGGGCGGGTGGCGCATGTCGGCCTGTTGCCGACGCTGGAAGACCAGATGTGCCAGTTCGGCGCGGAAGGGTTTCGCGGATCGCCTGACCGGGTGGATGCGCTGGTCTGGGCCATCTGGGCACTTTTGCAGCAGGGCAATGGGCCGTGGGTACGGGTCTTGTGATCTGCCTTGATCTTGCCAGACCCGTGATCGAAGGTGCGGGTCGGAAGCGAGGGATTTCAGATGAGCCAGATGACACGCCGGGCCTTCACGGCGACCGGACTGACCGCAGCAGTGGCCGGATGCGCGACTGTTCCGCAGGCGCCGGGCGTGGTGATGAAGCCCGTGCCGCCGGTCCTTGTGTCTGCCGACCGGGTCGTGCGCGTGGATGTGGGGCTGAGGCCCTACCGGGCGTCTGGCTTCCGGGTGGAGCGGGAAATGCTGGGCGAGACGGCGGTGGTCCACAATTACGGGCATGGCGGCGGCGGGATCACCCTGTCCTGGGGCTCGGCGCAGCTGGCCGTGGAGGAAGGGTTTGATCCGGATGTGGCGGAATATGCCGTGCTGGGCGCGGGGGCGCTGGGCCTGTCGACGGCGATGTTGTTGCTGGAACGCGGGGCGAAGGTGACGCTCTATGCCAAGGCGCTGAGCCCGAACACGACCTCCAACATCGCAGGCGGGCAGTGGTGGCCGGCGTCGGTGTATGACAGTGCGGCCATCGGCCCCGGATACATGGACCGGCATGTCGCGGCGGCGCGTCATTCTTTCCGGCGGTTCCAGTTACTGACAGGGCCGGAGTACGGCATCAGTTGGGAAGTGAACTATGTCTTGTCAGACCGGCCCGTGACAAACCAACCCGCGCGGGCGGGCCACCCGATGGAAGAATTCGCGATCAATGTTGTCGATTACGCGCCGGGGGAATTGCCGTTCACGACCGCCCATGCGCGCAGTTTCGATACGATGATGGTGGACACGCCGCATTATCTCCGCAAGCTGGAAGACGGTATAAGGGAACGGGGTGGACGGATCATCGTGCGCGCGTTTCAGGACGCTGCAGAGGTGGCGGCATTGGACGAGACGGTGGTGTTCAATTGCACCGGGCTGGGCGCGGGCAAACTGTTTGGCGATACCGAAATCCATCCGGTGCGCGGCCAGCTCGTGATCCTCAAGCCGCAGGCCGAGATCGACTATAATATCATCACGGGCGGCAGCGCCTACATGTTCGGCCGCCGCGACGGGATCGTACTGGGCGGAACCTTCCAGCACCATAACTGGTCGCTGGAACCGAGCGATGCCGACACTGCCGCGATCCTCGCGGCCAATCGGAGATTGTTTGCGGGTGGGGTGGAGGCCTGACTGTGATCCGCGCAATATGTGATGTGATGGGAGTCGGCGAGAACCCCCTCTAACTCCCCCTTTTCAAGGGGGAGAACAGACCGGGTGTGCCGTTGGCGTTCCTCCCCCTGCAAGGGGGAGGACAGGTGGGGGTCTGAGCGGACTAGCCTTCGCGCTGCCGGATCAATTCGATCTCGGACCTGATCCGTTGAGCCACCGCCTCAAGCGACTCATCGATATGAGAGACCGGAATGCGCATAATGGAGATCCCTCGCTCGCCAAGAAAGGCGTCTCGCCGGGCATCGCGGTTCGGATCATGCCAGTCGCCATCGATTTCGACGGCGAATTTCAGGGACGGGCAGTAATAGTCGAGAAAGTAAGGCCCGACCGGGTGTTGGCGTCGAAACGATACCCCCATCTGCTTGCGACTCAGCACAAGCCACACCTTGTATTCCGTCTTCGAAGCAGACTGGCGAAGGGCACGGGCGCGGCGGGTTTGCTCAGGCGTGCGCGAGAACTTGTCCGCCATGATGCGTCAGCCCCCGGTGCGGAAGGCTTTCCGGCCGAAATAGGCGTTCTTGGGGGCGGGGGGCGTGTCGTCTGCGCTCGTGTCTTCGGCGGCCTTGGCGGGTTCAGTCGGTGGCGGATTGGTGCCGTTCATCAGGCCGCGAATCCAGGCGCAGGCGGCGCCAGCCGTCGAGACTTCAAGGTCCGGGACAGATCGATCCATGCGGCGCGCCAACTGGCGGGCCTGGTGGGCGGTCAGCGATTTCAGCGTGGTTTCGAACAGGTCGACCCCGACGGTCTCGCGCAAATGCTTCATGTCGTCCGTGGTCTGACCGGCGGAGATCATCAGCTTTTTCGCCAGCAGCATTGTGGCCGCCGCAAAATCCTTCTCGCCCAGCTTGGCAAAGCGATCGCGTTGGTTGAGCAGGGATTCCAGCGCTACGGCGCTGCGGGGAGTGGCGGTGTCGCTCATTGAATTTTCTCTCGTACTTCCTTGAGCAGGCTCTCGATGATTCCGAGCGCGTCACCGGGCCATTTGGCCTGCAGCGTCGGCTCCGGGCCAAGCTCGATCGGGTTGGTGGCAAAGCCCTGTTTCATCGGGATGACCGTGTCGAACATGTCGAACTCGGTTTCCTTGGCGCTGGCGGCCTCACGCATGGCATTCAGCACGACTTGCTGGTGCGGCGTGCCATCATAGCGGGTGGCGAGCACGCAGGGCAGGTTCTCGATATCGCGGTTGCGGAGGTTTCGCATGATATCGCCCGTGAACAGGTCGAGGCCGAGTGTGGACATGAAGTCCGGAATGGTTGGTACAATGATCAGGTGGCTGGCGGCGAGGACGGTTTCGGTCATCACCGAAATGCCGGGAGGGCAGTCGCAGATGATGACGTCGTAGTCCGCCTTCAGCTTCTCGAAATCATCGCGCATGCGGCGGCCAACCTGGCCCTGCAGCGCTTCCATGGAATAGCCCTTGGCGGTCAGCTCATAGATCAGCTCGCGCTCGGTCTTGCGCAGACGCGGCGAGGACGGGATCAGGTCCAGTTCGAGCGGCTTGCCATTATAGCTGACATCAGAAGCGTCGGTGACGATGAATTCCGACAGGCGCTTGTGCTCGCCAGCGAAGAAATTCTCCAGCAGCCAGTCGGAAATCGTGACGTAATCATTGATGGCCTGAAAGAGGTGCTCGTCGCCTTCATGGCCGTAGACCAGCAGGGACGCATTGGCCTGTGTATCCAGGTCCACCACCAGTGTGCGAAAGCCATTGGCCGCAAAAGCTTCTGCCAGACTGACACAAGTAGTGGTTTTGCCAACGCCGCCCTTGGAGTTGGCGACGGAAATGACACGTGCCGACATTCTGTAAGCTCCTTTGCCCCTGATCGAATGGCGAAAGAGCAGATTTGCGCCCGTCTGGCTATGGCTGCGGGCCAAGAAAATACAGGGATAGTGACCGGTTAATCCTCAACTATTTCGCCATAGCGGACTGATTTTTCGCGACTTTTCCAAGCTGAATCCGATGGGGGTGGCGAGGATTTAATTTCTGCTCATCAACGCAAATGGAGCAGCGCCCCTCATGAACCCGATCTGGCCCTTCAACCGTCGCCCGCGCGAGGCGAAATCCGTGCCCCCTCTGGTAGCGCTATCCGAGGTGGGTGAGGCCCGTTGGGGCAGCCGGGACGGCGCGGCCCTGACGCGGGACGGATATCTGGCCAATGCCATTGCCTATCGGGCGGTCCGCATGGTGGCGGAGGCGGCGGCTGCGGTGCCGCTGGTCACGGCGCATGAGGGCGCGAGCCGCCTGTTGCGACGGCCCCAGCCGGACGGCATTGCGACCGAATTGTTCGAGACGGCCTATTCCCAGCTCCAGCTGACCGGGAATGCGTTCCTGGAAGGGGTGCGACTGGAGGCGGCGGACGGGGCGGGAGTGTCGGCGCTTTATGCGCTGGCCCCGTCCGCCATGCGGCCGGTTGCGGATGCGCGCGGATGGGTCGAGGCTTGGGCCGTGCGTGAGCGTCATGGCGAGCGACTGATCCGGCGCGATGCCGAGACCGGCTGGAGCCCCGTGCTGCACCTGAAACTGTTCAACCCGGTCAGCGACACGATGGGCCTTCCGCCGCTTGGCGCTGCAAGGCGGGCGCTGGACTTGCACAATGCGAGCGCCGACTGGGCCAAGGCCCTGATCGACAATTCGGCCAAGCCGTCGGGCGCGCTGGTCTATGGCGGGCATGGGCGGATGCCGCCGGACCAGTTCGACGCGCTGAAGGCTGAGTTGGAAGGCATGTATTCCGGCGCGGCGAATGCGGGACGGCCGCTATTGCTGGAAGGCGGGCTGGACTGGCGGCGCATGTCGCTGTCGCCGGCAGAGATGGATTTCCTTCAGGCGCGGCATGGCGCGGCGCGGGAGATCGCGCTGGCGCTGGGCGTGCCGCCCATGCTGATCGGCATTCCGGGAGATAATACGTATTCGAACTACAAGGAGGCGAACCTCGCCTTCTGGCGGATGACCGTCTTGCCGCTGGTGCAGAAGATGGCGGCGGCGCTGTCGGCCTGGCTGGATGTGCCGTTCGGCGCGGAAGTCGAGGTACGCGCGGACATTGACCGCGTGCCCGCCCTGTCGGCCGAGCGCGACGCACTTTGGGCGCGGCTCGAGGGCGCGAGCTTTGCGACCGGCGAAGAGAAGCGAAAGCTTGCGGGGCTGCAGCCATGAAGCTCGACCGGAAAGTGACGGTAGGATTCCTCGTCGCCGTGCTGGTGCAGACCGGCGGGGCGCTGGTCTGGGCGGGCGCGGCAGCGGAGCGGATCTCGACGCTGGAAGACACGGTGCGCGATCGCCGCAGCGTGGTCGAGCGGCTGGCGCGTGTCGAGGAGGGCGTGGACCGGATGGAAAGCCAGCTGGACCGGATCGAGCGGCGATTGGAGGGCGCGGATGAGTAGGGGTGTGTTTCCTGGGGGGAGTCCGGTGGACCCCCACCTGTCCTCCCCCTTGCAGGGGGAGGAACGCCAACGGCATGTCCGGTCTGTTCTCCCCCCTGGAAGGGGGGAGTTAGAGGGGGGTCTTCGAACGCGGAGGCCAATCCTCATCGAAGGCTATGCCTCGCTGTTCGGTGTACCGGATGCGAGCGGAGACGTGGTGCGGGCGGGCGCCTTTGCCCGCAGCCTGCAGCGGGGCACGCAACTGCCCATGCTGTTGCAGCACAGGCCCGGCGCCATGGCCGGACGCTGGGTGCGGATGATCGAGGATGGGCGCGGGCTCTATGTGCGTGGTCTCGTCGAGGGCGTGGCGGCGCGGTCCCTGGTGGCGCAGGGGCTCAGCGGTCTCTCCATCGGGTTTCGCCCGCGCCTCTGGAATGCACGGCGCCCGGATGGGCGGGAACTGGTCGAGGTTGACCTTGTCGAAGTTTCCCTCGTGACCAGTCCGATGCAGGCACGGGCGCGGTTTTCCCTGCTGGGGGCGGAGGCAAAAGCGGCGTGACAGGGAAACCCGCGCGCGTGCTTCGACTTCGCTCAGCATGAGCGCTTTGAAAGTACGGAACTCATCCTGAGCGACGTCGAAGGATGATGGATTTGAGAGGAATGGAGACAATATGACCAAGGAAACCAAGATGGCGGGCGGCGGCGATGCCGAACTGATGGCCGCCTTTGCCGCCTATACCGAGGCGAATGATGCCCGGCTTGCCGAGATCGAAGCCAGGGGCACAAGCGATCCGCTGACGGATGAGCGGCTGTCGCGCATTGACCGGCGGCTCGAAGCGCTGAGCCTGAAAATGGCCCGGCCGGAGGCAGGCGAGGGGAAGACGGCCGACGAGGATGCGCGCAGCGCGGCCTGGGGGCGATATTTGCGCAGCGGCGATGATAGTGGGCTGTCACGGCTCAACGTGAAGGCGCAGGAAGGGCCACGCGTCAAATCCCTGCCGGTGATGGAAGCGCGCGAGGGGGCGGGCCTGCCCTCGGTCTATGGCCGGATGCGGGTCGGCGGTCAGGTGATCTGGGCGGCCCGCTTCAAGGAGACGAAGACGACGCGGCGGGCGAGTAGCAAGGGTGGGCCGAAGGTCACCGAGTATGATTATTCGGTCAGCTTTGCCGTGGCGCTGGGCGAGGGGCCGATCCTCGGCGTGCGGCGGGCCTGGGCGAATGGCGAGGCGTTTGACCTGTCGGGCGTGGTGCACCGGGTTTATCCGGGCGATGAGACGCAAGAGCCAGACCCGCTGATCGAGATGATCGAGGGCGAGGCACCGGCCTATCGCGGGACGGCCTATATCGTGTTTGAGGATCTGCCACTGGAGGCGTTTGGCAACCGGCTGCCGCAGCTCTCCGTCGAGGTCGAGCGCGTGCCGCCGGGCGGGTCTGAGCCGGGATTAGGCGATGTGGTGACGGGCGTGAACATCATCCCGGCCTCGGGCGAATTCGTCTATGCGACCGAGATTGTGCGGGAACAGAGGTTTCCGGGGCATGAGCGCGCATTGAATGCGTGGTCCGGCGAAGCGCGGGCAGATTTCCTTGTGTCGCTGGACCAGTTGGAAAGTGATCTGCCGAACGTGTCACGCGCGGCGCTGACGGTCGGTTGGTTCGGGACCAGTATCGAGGCGGGGGCGTGCGAAATCCATCCGGGCGTGGAAACGCGCGAGCGGGTAACGGTGCCCTATGCGTGGCAGGTGGCGGGTGTCGCGCGGGGCGATGCCTTTGTCATTTCCCGCGATGAGGACGGCCATCCGAATTATGGGGGCACGCCTGCGGATCGGTGCGTCATCGGCGCTATTCAGGAGATGAAAGCGCGGGGGCTGTCTGTCACGCTGTCACCCTTCCTGTTCATGGATAGCGAGGGCTTTCCCTGGCGCGGGCGGATCGGCGTGTCGACAGATGGCACCGCGGCGGCGCGCAGTGAGATTGATAGTTTCGTAAGTGGCGCGAACGGGTTCCGGCGCTTCATCCTGCATCATGCTGGGCTGGCCGCCGAGGCGGGCGGGGTCGAGGCGTTCCTGATCGGCAGCGAGATGGTGGGCCTCAGCCGCGTGCGGGATGCGACGGGCGCGTTTCCGTTCGTTGAGGCGCTGGTGGCGCTGGCGGCGGAGGTGAAGGCGATCCTTCCGGGGGCGGAGGTCTCTTACGGCGCGGACTGGACCGAGTATGGCGCCTATGTGCCGGGGGACGGATCGGGCGATGTCCTGTTTCCGATGGATGCGCTCTGGACGAGTGCGGATGTCGATTTCGTCGGCGTCGACTGGTATCCGCCGCTGGGGGATTGGCGTGATGGCGACGATCATCTCGATGCGCTGGCAGGATATGCCGCGGAGGATGATCCGGCCTATCTGACGTCCCAGATCGCGGGTGGGGAGGCGTATGACTGGTATTATGCGGATCAGGCTGCGCGCGATGCGCAAGTGCGTACACCGATCAATGATACAGCGCATGGCGAGCATTTCGTGTTCCGACAGAAGGATATCGCCGGCTGGGCGGGCGCGTATCATCACGAGCGTCCGGGCGGGGTGCGCGCGGCGACGCCGACCGGATGGGTGCCGGGGATGAAACCCGTTCGCCTGATGGAAATCGGTTTTGCGGCGGTCGACAAGGGCGGCAATGCGCCGAACCTGTTCTACGATCCCAAGAGCAGCGAGAGCGCGCTGCCACCCTATTCGAGCGGGGCGCGGGACGAAGTGTTCCAGCGGAGGGCATTGGCGGCGGTGTTGCCGCACTGGGAGACGAGCCCGCTGGTTGAAGCGGCTTATCTCTGGGCGTGGGACGGGCGGCCCTTTCCGGCCTGGCCGCTGAAGGAGGAGGTCTGGAGCGATGGCGGCAATTGGGCGCGCGGGCACTGGCTGAATGGGCGGTCGGGCCTTGCGCCGTTGGCCGATGTGGTGGCGGATATCTGCGCCCGGGGCGGCGTGGCGGCGGTCGATGTGTCCGGGCTCGATGGTATTGTCGAAGGCTATGGGCTGGACGGGGTGCATTCGGTGCGGGCGGCGCTGGAGCCGCTCAGGGCAGCGTATGGCTTCGAGTGCGTGGAGCGCGGCGGGGCGCTGGTGTTTCGCATGGCGGGCGAGGGCGGCGTGCTGGATGTGGCGTCCGGCGCGCTGGTCGAAGGCGGACTGAAGAAGACCCGCGCCCTGCTCGACAAGGCACCGGCGCGGCTCAGGTTGACCCATGTTGATCTTGAGGCGGACTATCAGCCGGGCATGGCGGAGGCGCGAATTGACGGCGGTGATGCAAGGCTGGTGCAGGACGTGGCCCTGCCGCTGGCGCTTGGGGCGAGCCGGGCGGAGGCGGTGGCCGGGGCGCTGCTGGCATCGGCGGCGAGTGGAGAGACGGCGATGTGTGCGCTTTCACTGTCGGCGCTTGCATTGGAGCCGGGGGATGGGCTGCGCGTGGAGGACGGGCCGGTCTGGCGTGTCACGGATGTTGTCGACCGGGGCGGTGTGCGGGCGCTGACCTGCCGGGAGGAGGTTGCCGCGATGCCGCGCGTGCGGGCGGGCGAGGCGGGCAGCGCGCCGCCGGCTGCGCCTGTATTCGGCGGGGTGGACCTTGTCGTCATGGATGCGCCGAGCCTGCCGGAGTTTGGCGAAGGCGTTGGGCCACTCGTGGCGGCGTGGGCCGATCCGTGGCCGGGTGAGGTGGTCGTGTCTGCCGGTCTGGCCGACGACGCGCTGAGCGAGGCGGTGCGACTGGAACGGCCGGCGGTAATCGGGCGGCTGACGGAAGCGTGCGGCGCGGGGCCGGTGGGGCGGTGGGACCGCGCAAATGCGCTGGATGTGTATTGTCCGGGCGGAGAGTTTGCGAGCCTGCCGGAAGATCGTGTCCTGTCGGGCAGCAACGCCGCGCTGCTGGAGACGGCTGCCGGCTGGGAATGTGTGCAGTTTGAACAGGCTGACCTGATCGCGCCCGACACATGGCGTCTGACCGGGCTGTTGCGGGGGCAGCGAGGGAGTGTGCCCGGCGACGCAGCGATTGGGGCGCGGTTGGTGATGCTGGATGCGGCGGTGGCGCGGGCACGCCTTGGCGGGGAGGCCTATGGGGCGGAGCTGGTCTGGCAGGCCAGGGCGGATGATATCCCACAGACGGCCATGTTCGAGGACTGTGCGGGCCTGCCCTGGCCTGTGGCGCATCTGCGTGTGCGGGCGGACCAACTCAGCTGGACCAAGCGCGGATCGGATGTGCCAGAAAGCTGGGCCATGCCGGAGGCGGAGAATGCCGGACGGTTTGCCGTCGGGTTCGATATGGGGGCGGGATTTGGCGATCCAGTGGTGGTGAACGTACCGTTTGTGGAATGGCCTGTCGGCGCTGCCTCAGCGCGGGTGGCGGAGATTGGGGCGGACGGGCGAACTGGGTTGTGGGCGGTGATTTAAGACCTGCAGCACGTATCGGGTGGCGGCGTTTGGCGCGCTTCGGCAGATTGGCAGGCATAAATTCAGGAGCCCACCATGACATTCCAGATTACCGGTCTCGCCGCCGAGACGTTTGCGCATTTGCCGAGCCTGACCGAGGCCGAACTTGCGGTGCATAACATTCAGAAAATCGTTGCGGATGTGAGTCCCGGCTTTCCCTGCCGGGTGAGTTTGCAGGACGCTGCGATTGGGGAGACGCTCTATCTCCTCAACCATACCTATCATGATGAGGCGACGCCCTACCGGGGCTCGCATGCCATCTTCGTGCGCGAAGGTGCGGCGGAATATGTGCCAGCCAAAGGCGAAGTGCCGGAGGTTCTGGCGCGGCGTCTGATTTCGATTCGAGGTTTCAATGCAGCGCATGACATGGTGGCCGCCGATGTGGTCAAGGGGGCTGGACTTGGCGCGGCAATCCCGTCCATGCTGGCGTCTGAGGGGGTTGCCTATCTGCATTTGCACAATGCCAAACCGGGATGCTTTGCGGCGCGGGTTGATCCGGTAAGGTAATATCCGGGTTTCATTACGGTTCCGGACATCCTAACTGTGATCGGATATCAGATTCGTGACTGGAAGGATTTCCCGCCCTTGGCCCTCGATCCCTATAAAGTGCTCGGCGTTGACCGCTCGGCCAGCGAGGCCGAAATCAAGAAGGCGCATCGCCAGAAAGCAAAGGATTTGCATCCGGACCAGAATCCGGACGATCCCAAAAAGCTGGAAGCTTTCAAGCAGGTCTCGCAGGCATGGGACATTCTTGGCGACAAGGAAAAGAGAGCCAAGTTCGACCGCGGCGAGATTGACGGCGACGGACATCCGACCGGCTTTGGCGGCGGCTATCCGGGCGGCGGGCCCGGCGGCGGGGGACAGCGCTGGGAAACGCGCGGCGGTGGCAACCCGTTTGGCGGCGCGCAGGGCGACCCATTCGAGGATATCCTGTCCGGCATGTTCGGGGGTGGCCGGTCGCGGCGCAGCGGGCCGGTCAAGGGTCGTGACGTACGCTATCGCGTGACGATCGACTTTGCGGATTCCGTCACGGGCGCGCGACGGCGCATGACCATGGCCGACAATACAGCGCTGGATGTGAATATTCCGGCAGGCATTGAATCTGGGCAGACGCTACGTCTGAAAAGTCAGGGGCAGGCATCGCCCAATGGCGGACCGCCCGGAGACGCCTTGCTGGAGGTTGAAGTGAAGCCCAGCAGCGTCTGGGAACGCGATGGCAAGGATCTGCGCATGTCAGTACCGATCGATCTCAAGATCGCGGTGCTCGGCGGCAGTGTCGAGGTGAAGACACCGTCCGGCCCGGTGACTTTGAAAGTTCCTGCGGGCTCCAATACCGGCTCTCAATTGCGTTTGCGCGGCAAGGGTGTGCAGACATCCACGCCGGGCAATCTCTATGCCCGACTTGAAATCGTGCTGGATGATCCGAAAGATGACGGGCTGAAAGCCTGGGCTGAAGGGCGCTAGGCGACCTCGATCTCGAAAATAGGATTGTCGGCCAGCACGCGGGCAACCATGTCCTCGAACGGGGCGGGAGCGGCAATCAGGTAGCCCTGCAATTCCTCGCATGCCAGCTGGGCCAGCGCTTCGGCCTGGTCTTCGGTTTCAACACCTTCGGCCACGACCGGAATGTCCAGCGAATGGGCGAGGTGGATGATCGCCTCGACAATGGCGCGGGATTTTACGTTGGCATTCATGGACGTCACGAAGGAGCGGTCGATCTTGATCCGGTCGAACGGGAAATCCTGAATATAGCTCATGGACGAATAGCCGGTCCCGAAATCATCCAGAGAAATCTTGATGCCGAGCGCTTTCAGATCAAGCAGGATGCTGGTGGCGAGCTGGGTGTTGTGGATGATTGCGGTTTCCGTGATCTCCAACTCAAAGCGCTCTGGATCAAGTCCGGTCTGATCGAGTGCGGTGCGAACATGGTCGACCAAGTCCGGATCGAGCAACTGGCGGGCAGACAGATTTACGGCCACCGTCTCCTTGCCCGACCATTGGCTGGCTGCAGAACATGCAGCGAAGATGGTCCAACGTCCGATATCATTGATCAGCATGCTCTGCTCTGCCAGGGGAATGAACTCATCCGGGCCGATCAGGCCGACATTTGGCCGATTCCAGCGGATCAGCGCTTCCCGGCCGACAATGGCACGCGAGGATGCGCTGACTTTCGGCTGGAAGTGCAGCACGAATTCGTCATTCTCTATCGCCTTGTGGAGCGCGCGTTCGAGATTGCGCTTTTCGATCTGGCGTTTGTGCAGAATGGCATCATAGAACCGTACACAACCGCGTCCGTCAGCCTTGGCGGAGTAAAGCGCGCGGTCGGCAAAGGTGAGGATGCGGGCAGGGCTGGTCGCGCGTTGTGGGACGATTGCGATGCCGATACTGCCGCCGCAGTTCAGCGTTCGCTTGCCCATGGCCAGTGGTTCGGAAATGGCGGCCAGTATGTTGTTCGCAACCCGGGTAACCTCTTCGGGAGTGGATCGGCCGCGCACCAGAACAGCAAATTCATCCCCCCCGAGACGGGCCACCATGTCCTTGTCAGACAGCTGGTTGGAAATACGGCGGCCCACCGCCTTGAGGAGCGTGTCTCCAGCGCCGTGGCCGTACTGATCGTTGACTTCCTTGAATTCGTCCAGATCAATGATCATGACGGCCAGGTTCTTGCGATGCTCAGCGTCTTTGCTGACAGACGATTCAAGCGCCATATTGAAGGCAACCCGGTTGGCCAGGCCTGTCAGAGTGTCACGGTAAGCGAGTGCGCGCACACGGGCTTCGGCGCGGATGCGCTGGGTCATGTCATGAACCGCAAAGAAGACGAAATCTTCGTTTGTGTCCTCAGTGCGCCGACTGGAGATCGTGGCGATCATCTCACGGCCATCTGCGAACCGGATGCGGCGTTCGCCATAATCCCGGTTTTCCTTCAGGGAGAAGGTCTCGTCTTCAATCTGGAAAAGGTCCTGAACAGAGCGACCCGACAGCTTTGGCAATCGATCCACATCCGCCAGATGGCCCAGATCCTTCAGGTCTTTGAGGTCGCTCAAGCGGTCGCTGAACATGATCCGTGCGGCCATATTGGTCTGGAGGACGAGACCATCAGCTGACACCATGAAGAGACCTTCGCTGCTTGAATCAGCCAGCACGGACAATTTGCGTTGTTCCTTGTGGCGAAGTCGCTGGAAATTACTATCGAGGCCGGCCGCAAGGGCGGAGAGGACCACCACGACCAGCATGGCGACGGCGATGATTGCGCTGAGGCCGGTGGTGTGAAGGGCAACTATCGGCGTACTCAGGCCCCTGATCGGGATCAGGGTTGTGCCGGACGCGCTGACAAAGTGAATGGAGATGACCGCCAGTACGCTGGTGACTGTGGCGATCGCCGTGCTCCAGCGGACATTCGAGTTCGCGCCGAGCAAATAGGTGCCGACATAGCCCAGGAAGCCGAGCACCATTGCGGCTGTGATGGTGATTGTATCGTACTCGATTACGGCAGAGGCGCTCAGCGCCGACATGCCATAGAAATGCATTCCGGCCACGGCAGCGGTCGCGATGCCTGCGCATGCCAGACGAAGCGTGCCATCCGCGTTCAGTCGCAGCAACAATGCTGTGGTGACGAAGCCAGCGACAGAGATAAGGGCGGACACGATTGTGCGACCCGCGTCGAAGACGATTTCGAATCCGGGTTTGTAACCGAGCAGCGCGATGAAGTGGGTGGCCCAGACCCCGAGGCCTACAACTGTGCCGGCGGCAATCGCCCACAGGATCTTGTTGCGGGTCACCAATGCAGCCTGGCTGCGATAGTAGATGATCAGGGAACAACAATTGCTGAATGCCAGGACGAACAAGGAGGCAAGCACGTGCTTCCAGTCATGCTCCGTCGTTATGCAGTTCAACACTTCGTACATCTGAAAGTAAAAATCCTTTTACGGGATTTTCATGCAGATGATTACGTTACCAAAAAACAAACCCTACTGTGTCAATCCGGGGCCACTCTGCCGGTTTTGGAAGGATGAGAAAAATTTTCGGTAACTTGTCGAAAACGTGCCTTCTGTATGTTTGATTACAGAATCAAGTGACGGGGTGTCGTTCTTGCGGTGGCCGGAAATGTGTAAGTAAATAAATCGGGGAGAAATATTAATGATCGACCGCCGGACAAATTCGAGGCGCCGTCAAAATGTGAAACTGGTGCTCGCCAGCCTGGCTGTTCTGTCTGCGTGCGCACATCCGAACCGGCCGGTTTCCCCCATTGAATCCGACACGCTTGCCTATTCTTCGGCCATTTCGGATGCCCGGCAGGAACAATTGCTGATGAATATTGTTCGCCTGCGATACAATGATCCTGTCACCTTTGTTGATGCTGAGCGGATTACCACAACCGAAAACACCCAGATCAACGGCATGCTGGCGTCAGCGCTGGCGCTGGGCGGGCAGAATCTGGATGAAGTCCTGAATGGAAATGTCGGCACCAATATGAGTAGTCAGCCCTCGATCGCCTATTCGGCGTTGAGGGGGTCGGACTATGCCCAACAGATCCTGCAGCCATTGCCGCCGGCGACCATCTTCCTGATGAGCCAGTCGGGCTGGAGCGTCGAACGGTTGATGTTGTGTTGCGTCTCCCGAATTGGTGATCTCGAGAATGCGCGGGCAGCCGCCGGGCCAACCCCGCCGGTCATGCCGGACAATACGCGCTTTCGCGAACTGGCCGCGCTGATGCGTTCGCTGCAGGAACGCGGACAATTGATGGTGCAGGTCGTCGATCCGGACACATCCGAGACCGATGGAGATGGCAAGCCGCGTGTGATCCTCAAATGGGATCGTACCTCGGAACTCGGCCAACAACTCGCCGACTTCTTTCGGCGCTATTGGGTGTCGGATGTCAGTGTGATTCCGGGTGACCGCTACATCACGGAGATATCAACGCGGGGCAATGCCCTCGGCGATTATGCGGCGCGCGGGCGATCTCTGCTCGGCGTGTTGTCGGCGTTGTCGCAATCGGTTCACGTGCCCGAGGCGCACCGCGACATTGCCCGTGCCTCGCAACCTGTCCTGGAATATTCGGACGACCCCTGTCGGGCACCGGGAGGCTGGCATGATGTGAATGGGGGCCTGTTCGCCGTGCAATCGGCGGCGGCGCGCCCGACCACTGCGACGATAGCGGTCGAGTATCGTGACTATTGGTTCTATGTCGATGACCGCTGCCATGATGCCAAGGAAACCCTGAACCTGCTGGATCACCTCTATGCCCTGCAGGCGGGTATCAGTTCCGATGCGACGACGTTGCTGCTGCTCGGCGGCTAGGTCTGTCGCAGCTGTTACAGAGCGGAGGCTCCCGTCTCGCGAGAGAGGCAGCGGGCCCATCAATATTCAACCCTAAAGCGGGCGAATATGATTGCCGCAGAGCGGGTTTGGTCTATCTTCCCATTCGAAAAATGGGATTGGACCAATGCTGGGCCATCTGCGCCATATAGTTCGATCACGTACGGTCGAAGATATATTTGACAGATCCGTTGCCGCTTTGCGCGAGATTGGACTGACCCGCGTCTATTTTCAGGGTCCCATTGGAAGTGACCGGTCGCTGACCCGAAACACGGCGAGCTTCGGCTTTCCTGAGACGTGGCAGAAATCATACGAACTGAACTGGCAGGTTCACGACCCGATCCCGGACGCCGCTTCCAGAATTGGCGGGCCGCTATACTGGCACCGCCTGCCATCATCGGTGTCGCTCTCAGAGAATGAACTCGCCTATATGGAGTTCCTCAGAGAGATGCAGATGGGTCAGGGAATTTGCATGCTCCAATATGGCAATGTGTCGAGAGTGGGTCTGATCGCGGCCAGCACGGATCCTGACGGACCGGAAGTCGAGAGCATTGACCGCGAGTTCTTTCAGTTTGTGGGCATGTCGTCCTTCATGCGATTTTGCCAGTTGGTAACCATGGACCCGGACATACCGGTCCAGCTGTCCGGTCGCGAACAGGACGTCCTCTACTGGATGGCGCAGGGCCGCAGCAATAGTGCCATCGCCGATGTGCTTGGCATCCGTCAGGACACGGTCAATACATATGTGAAGCGTATCTTCGCCAAGCTGGAAGTGTTCGACCGAACCTCGGCCGTGATGAAGGGGGTCCGTCAGGGAATGGTCATCGTGTCGGACCCGATTTCTGAGCTTGTCGCCGACCAGATGAGAGCGAAACGTCGAAGAGATGGATAGTATTTCTACTATTCTGCTTGAAAATATCGCGCGAGCCCTCACAATCCTCCTCGAGTCCGGGGAGGCAGTGGCGTGCTCAACAAATTGAAGGGCCTGATAGAGGCGCGATCGTTGCAGGACCTGCGCGAAGCGGCCGTCTCGGCCTTTGGCGAGATGGGTGTGCCGCGGCTTTTGTGTCTGTCCCCGGTTGGCCATGATCGCTCGGTAGGTCGCGGGCTGACCAATGCAGGCTTTCCGGAAGAGTGGGAAACCGCCTATCGCGATGCCCGTCATATGGACGACCCGCTGCCAGACATTTCGGTGCGGATCGGAACGGCCTTTCGCTGGCATGACTTGCCAAGCGATGTCGTGCTGAATGAGCGGGAAACCCGATACCTTTCAGACTTGTCCAAATGGGGCATGGCGAAGGGCATATGCGTCGCCACTTACGGGTCGGCGGCGCGGGTTGGCTTCATCGCCGCCAGTTCGGAATCCGGAGAAGATGATCTGGACGGAGTCGATTTGTCGCTTTTCCAGATTGGCGCCGAGACCGCCTATCTGCGTTATTGCCAGCTGATGTCGGCTGACCTGCAATATGAGATGAACCTGTCCAGCCGCGAACTCGACGTGTTGCACTGGATGGCGCAAGGCCGCAGCAATGCGGGCATCGCGGACATGCTGGACCTCAGCCAGGAGACTGTTGGCACTTACGTGAAACGAATCTTTGCCAAGCTGGACGTGTTCGACCGAACCTCCGCCGTGATGAAGGGCGTAATGCGCGGGCTCGTGATCGCGTCAGACCCGAACGTCGAGGCAGCCGCGCAACAGCGTCGTGCGCGTCCGAAACGTGCTTGATTGCCCATCCTGTTGGCACCAATCGCAGCCTGAACGAATCCGACGGCATATGTTCACTTGGTATTCAGAGCCTGATGCCTATACAGCCATGGTATGAAATGGATTTCTGCCCTTCTTCTGGCCATGGGCCTTGTGGTGACGCCTCCGGCGATCGCTCAGGACTGGCGTAACCAATGGTCGCCCGGCCAGGCGCGCGATTCGGTGCGGCAGGGCAAAACCGTTCCCCTCAGCCAGATTTTCCAGAGCCTGAAGCGGCAATATGGCGGCTATCAACTCGGTGCAGACCTGTTCGATAATGGCGGCAAGCCGCAATACAAGATCGACTGGATGACGGGGGATGGCCGCAAGATGCGCTTTACGGTGGACGCCCGTACGGGTGCAGTCCTTGACCGGCAGGGTGCTTGACCCGACATTGCTTATTAGATCGGAGGGACGTGTAGATGCGTATCCTGGTAGTTGAAGATGATTCAGACTTGCGCCGCCAGCTGGCCGATGTGCTCTCACAGTCAGGCTATGCTGTGGACCTCGCCGCAGATGGCGAGGATGGCCACTTTCTGGGCGACACCGAACCCTATGATGCGGTGATCCTGGACCTCGGCCTGCCGAAGATGGACGGCGTCAGCGTCCTGAAGAAATGGCGTGCGGACGGAAAATCCTTCCCGGTCCTGATTCTGACCGCCCGCGATTCGTGGAGCGAGAAGGTGGCTGGCTTTGATGCCGGCGCTGACGATTACCTCACCAAGCCGTTCATTACCGAAGAGTTGCTGGCGCGCTTGCGCGCCCTGTTGCGCCGCGCCGCCGGTCACTCTGCCGCGACGCTGGAGGCTGGCAAGCTGGTGGTCGATACGCGCGCCGCCCGTGCCAGTGTGAATGGCGAACCTGTGAAACTGACCGCGCACGAATATCGCGTTCTGTCTTACCTGATGCATCATATGGGCCGCGTCGTGCCGCGCACGGAACTGGTCGAACACATCTACGATCAGGATTTTGATCGCGACTCGAACACGATCGAGGTCTTCATCGGTCGCCTGCGCCGCAAGATCGGGCAGGACCGTATCCAGACCGAGCGGGGCCTTGGCTACCGCCTTGTCGTGCCGGATGCCGAAACCCGCGTCGTCGGATAAGGCCCGCACCGCGCCGGAGCCCGGACCATGAGCGACAGCGCCCCTTCAAACCCGACCCTGCTGGACCGCTGGACGCGCCTGTCATTGGCGCGGCGGATCATGCTGGCAGCGGCGGTGTGGGGCTTGGTCGTGCTGGTCGGCGGCGCGCTCGCCTTGTCAGCGGTCTATCGCGCGCAGACGCTCAGCTTGCTGGAAGAGGATCTGGAACAGAATCTTGTTGGCCTGACCCGCGAGATGACTCGGGAAGGGGCGTTTCTCGAAGATGGCCAGGTCACGGATTCCCAGCGCGAATTCTTTCTCGGGGATGTGCGTTTTCGCACGCAATATTCCGGGCGCTACTGGGCCATTGTGGGGGTCAGCTCCGAAGGCGACATCGCGGGAGACATTCGCTCGCGCAGCCTCTGGGACGAGCCCGTTCCCCTCAGCGACGGTCAACTGGATCGGACGCTGGCCAATCCCGGCATGACGCAGTTCGGGGACTTTGACCTTGTTGGTCCGGCCGGACAGCATGTGCGCGTGGCGTCTCGCGCGATCCTGATCGCCAATCGTGACACGCCGCTTGTTCTGGTGGCGGCGGCTGACCGCGCGGCCAATGATGCGGCGGCGACGCGCTTCCGGAATTTGTTGCTGGGCACGATGATTGCCCTGTTCGGCGGTGTGTTCGCGGCGATGGTCGCGGGCATATCGTTCTCGCTGCGTCCGTTGCGGCGCATCGGGGATGACGTTGCCGAGGTGCGTGAAGGCACGCGGCAGAAACTGTCTGAGGATTATCCGGCCGAAGTGCGCCCGCTCGCCGATGAATTGAACAAGCTGCTTGAGCATAACCGGCAGGTGGTCGAGCGCGCGCGGACGCATGTCGGTAACCTTGCCCATGCCCTGAAGACGCCGCTGGCCGTGCTGCGCAACGAGGCGACCGGTGATACTTTGCTGGATGATGTGGTGCGTCGCCAGTCGGAAAACATGCAGACCAATGTCGAGCATTACCTGAAGCGCGCGCAAATGGTGGCGCGGGCGCAGACATTGGGCGCACGGACCGAGTTGCGCCCTGTGATCGATGGCATCGCACGCATGTTGAACCGGCTATATGATGCAAGGGGCGTCAACGTGTCCGTTGACGGCGGGGTCGGGGCCGTGTTCCGGGGAGAGAAACAGGATCTGGAAGAAATGGTCGGCAATCTGATGGAAAACGCCTGCAAATGGGCCCGGAGCGAAGTGATGGTGCGGGTTCGCGATGGGGCAGAGGCGCTGACCATAGAGGTAGAGGATGACGGCAAGGGGCTGACGCAAGAAGAACGTGCGGGCGCCCTGAAGCGCGGCGTGCGCCTCGATGAGACCACCCCCGGCACCGGACTGGGCCTGTCCATCGTCAAGGAACTGGCCGAACTGCATCGCGGCAGTCTCGATCTGGGGGATTCCGGCATGGGTGGCCTGAAGGCCGTGTTGAAGTTTCCAAAATCATGACACGTCGGAACGGTATCATCCTCGCACTTTGTCTGGCGGTGGCGATTGGTGGATATCTGCTGGTAGGGAAACCCGGTATGGGCGATTTGCCGATGAAAGACCGGCAGGCTGGCCTGATGGAGAAAATCCGCACCGATCCGGGCGCGCTGACTCAGGCTGAAACCCTGTCGCGTCTTGAGGCGACCGTGGTGGAACGCCCTGAAGACCCGCAGCCACACTATTTCATTGGTGAAATCCTGCGCGCGCAGGGACGCACGTCGGATGCAGCAAGGGCCTACCAGTCTGCCTTGCGGCGGGACAATGAATTCATGCCGGCCTTGCTGGCGCTTGGCGATGCGCTGGTCGAGCTGAACAATGGCGCGGTCTCGCCAGAGGCCACGCGCCTGTTCGCCAAGGCCTATGAACTGGATGAAACCCAGGTGCGCGCGGGTATGTGGGCGGCCATGGGTGCGTCGCAGGCAGGCGATCAGGAAAAGGCCGAACAGGCCATGCGCTATATCTATTCGCGCCTGCCGGAAGATGATCCGCGCCGCGAACGGTTCGCCCCGATGATCGAAGCGCTCAGCCAGCCGGAAACCGCGGTTCCTGAAGCGGAATAGTCCGGCTGCATCTGCCGCACTCCCTTTTCGGTGCAAGTCCCCTTATAAGTCTCGCCATGCGCGCACGGACACGACGACTCTATACTTTTGGCATTGCGGCGCTGCTGCTCCTGGCGGCGGCGGTGCTGGCTTTCTTTGCGCTGCGCGAGAATGCCAACCTGTTTTACACGCCGGAAATCCTGGCCGAGCAAGGCCAGCCGGAAGACGGCAAGGTTGTGAAGGTCGGCGGCTGGGTCGAGCCGGGATCACTGGCCTATTCCGAAGATGGCGCGACCATGATTTTCACCGTCATCGACAACAGCCCCCATACGATCCGTGTCAGCTATACCGGCATCGCGCCAGACCTGTTCCGCGAAGGACAGGGTGTGGTGGCAACCGGCCAGTTCGGGCCGGAGGGCGCGTTCACGGCGCGACAGATCCTCGCCAAGCATGATGAAAACTACCAGCCGCGGGAACTGAAGCCGCTGGACGTGGCCGGATGATCGAACTCGGCCATTTTGCGGCCTTCCTGGCGCTGGCAGCGGCGCTGGCGCAGGGCATGTTCGGCCTGACGGGCCAAAGGCGGATGGCGGGGCTGGCCGCTTATGCCGGTTTCGCGGTGATGATCCTGTCTTTCGTGACGCTGATCGTGGCCTTTGCCCGGTCTGATTTCTCGGTCGCGCTGGTGGCGAACAATTCGCACACGCTGAAGCCGATGATCTACAAGATCGCAGGCGCCTGGGGGAACCATGAAGGCTCGATGGCGCTCTGGTGTCTTGTCACGCTTGGCTTTGGCGCAGCAGGTGCGCTGTGGATGCGCACCGGGCGCGACCTGTTCGAGGCGCGCGCGCTCGGCATTCAGGGCCTGCTGGCGGTCGGCGCGCTGGCCTATTTGTTGTTTGCATCGTCGCCCTTCCTGCGGCTGGATCCAGCGCCATTTCAGGGCGCAGGGCTGAACCCGCTCTTGCAGGATCCGGCGCTCAGCATTCATCCGCCCATGCTGTATCTTGGCTATGTCGGATATTCCTTTGTGTTTGCGCTGGCGGCGGCTGGCTTGATGGAAGCGCGGGTCGATTCGGTCTGGGCGAAGGAGGCACGGCGCTGGTCGCTGGCTGCTTTCATTCCGCTTACGCTCGGCATCGCGCTCGGCTCCTACTGGGCCTATTACGAGCTTGGTTGGGGCGGCTGGTGGTTCTGGGACCCGGTGGAAAATGCTTCGCTGATGCCGTGGCTGATCGGGGCTGCGCTGTTGCATTCGGTTGTCGTGACAGAGAAGCGCGAAGGCTTCGGGGCCTGGTCGGCGCTGCTGGCGGTGCTGGCCTTCCTGTTCTCGATCATGGGCGCATTCCTCGTGCGCTCGGGCATCCTCACGTCTGTGCACGCCTTTGCCGTGGACCCGGAGCGGGGCATGCTCTTGCTGTTCGGCCTGCTGACCTATGGCGGCTTTGCGCTGGTGCTGTTTGCCATGCGGGCACCGAAACTGCCGGGCGGGAAGCCGTGGATGTTGCTCAGCCGGGAAGGCGCGCTGATGGCGAACAATATCGTTCTGATCGTTGCGGCGCTGACCGTGTTGCTCGGAACGCTTTTTCCGCTGATGGCAGAGGCAGCCGGCCGGACGATTTCTGTTGGCGAGCCCTATTTCAATCTGACGTTCACGCCGATGCTGGCACTGTTGCTGCTCATATTGCCCGTGGTTCAGGCTTGGGCCTGGGGCAAGGCGGATTTGAAGAACTGGTCCAAATGGGCGATCGCTGGCGGCACGCTGGCGCTGGTCTTCCTCGCCTTGGGAGTTGGCCTTTGGGACATTTCCATCGGCGCAGCACTTGGCCTTGCACTGGGTGCGTGGCTGGTGATTGGCGCACTGTGGGAATTGAAGCGCCGGGCGATCACGCCGGGGCGGATCTTCCGCCTGCCGCCGCGCGTCTGGGGCATGACGCTGGCCCATATGGGCCTCGGCCTGTTTGTGATCGGCGCGGTGGTCGAGACCACGGGACGGTATGAGACGACGGTGGCGCTCGCAGAAGGCGGATCTGGCACAGTGGCCGGCTGGACGCTGACCCTTGATCAGGTGCGCGCAATCGAAGGCCCGAACTGGTATGCCGACCGGGCGCAACTTACCGCGACGCGCGGCAGCGCCAAGGCGATCATGACGCCCATGAAACGCTATTATCCGGCGGCACAAATGCCGACCACGGAAACTGCGATCCACAAGACGGGCACCGGCGATCTCTATGCGGCGCTGGGCGAGCAGCGCATGGTGGATGGCGCGCCGCGCTGGGTGTTTCGGGTCTACTATAATCCGATGATTGACCTGTTATATTTCGGCGTGATCCTGATGGCGCTGGGCGGTGCCTTCAGCCTGTGGCCAAGGCGCAAAGCATGAAACAGTTCGTTGTGATCCTGATCAGTCTGGTGCTTGCCGGGTTCGCTGTGGCCGAAGATGTTGCGCTGGATAACTCGCAACAGGAGGCCCGCGCGCAATCCCTGATGCGCGAGCTGCGCTGTGTCGCCTGCGAGAATGAACCGATTTCCCAGTCCGCCGCGCCAATTGCCGAAGACATGCGCGCGCGGGTACGCGTGATGATCGAGGATGGCGCGAGTGACGAAGAGGTGCGCGGCTGGTTCGAGGACCGGTATGGCGAGTTTGTCCTGTTCCGTCCGAAGGCGGACGGTGTAGCGGGCTGGCTACTATGGGGCGGGCCATTCTTGCTATTGCTGTTTGGCGCGTTCATCGGCATCGCGATTGCGCGCTCGCGCAGGGCGCAGGTGGATCCCGTCGAGCCGGAAGACGCCTAGTAGAGTCCGGTTGGCAGGAAGAAACGTCCGCCAAGCCAGACAACCCATCCGCCCAGCGCGATGAACGGCCCGAATGGAATGGGCGTATCGGCATCGACCTTGCGGATTCCGAGCGCCGACAGTCCGATCACGCCCCCCAGTGCGGAGGCCGACGCGACGAGCATAATGGGGGCAAGGCCCGCCCAACCAGTCCATACGCCAAGCGCGCCGAGCAGTTTGGCGTCGCCCCGTCCGAGTCCGTCTTTGCCACGCAAGTGGCGATAGCCGAGTTCCACCATCACCAGAATGCCATAGCCGACCAGTCCGCCGATCAGGTGCGCCCGCCAGGCTTCAGGCCGGGTCAGCCAGACCATCAGGATGCCGAGCAGGACTGTTGAGGCCGTCAGGGCATCGGGAAGGGTCAATGTGCGAATATCAATGACACTGAGCCCAAGCAGGAGGGCGCCGAGGCAGAGGGTCAATGCCAAAGTGCCAGGCGGCGCGAGGGAAATGCCGCTGGCCAGTAGAGCGCACCCGGCCAATCCGGTCAGAATTATTGTCAGCTTATTATGCAACTGCTCGTCCTTTTGCCCCACCAGAGGGCATCTGGTTGAAGACCATTCGCTTGGCCAGAAATCAATGCTTGTCGAAGCCTGTCTGTGAGACTGTGGGAAAGGATGCCGACGCCGCTCCATAACATTCGTCAGCTGGGTGGGGACGCGCTTGACGATTGCAATGGCCCGGAGATGACGTCCTGGCAGGGACACATTGCCTCCGGAGGCGAATGCCGCAGAACCTTGAAAAGGGCCTGTGCGACGCCGGCAAGGGGTCGGGGCAGCTCGCGTGAAGAGTGACGGGCAACCCAACACTCAGCCTGGCACGATGTGCCGGTTGAGAGGATGTCCTGATCTTCGCTCGAAGCCCCATAGCCTTGTTCCGCAAATAGAATGAGCGCAAAATACTTGGCTTACAAGGGACTTTTGACTGGACTTGCGTAAACTTCATTAAAAAACAGCTTTCTGTAGAGTTACCTTCAGATTCACACTGTTGGGGCAAGTCGACCGGAGGTTGTCGCGTCAAGCCAGGAGAAATCAGGGGCAATTTTCTTACCGGCGCGTGAAAATCGCCTTACTGTCTTTTAATGACCACAATGCTTGTGGCAGGCTTATGCTGGCCCACATGCCCAATACAGGCAAATTTTTCAGTGACTTGGAGACAGGAATGAAGACAATCGGCATATCGAGACAGGCCATGGTAGCTGCGCTGGTGGGCGTGGCGATGGTAGGCTCTTTCTCCCTCGCCCCACAGATCTTCAGCCCGGAGGCGGGTGCCCAGCCGATCCAGATTGAAGCGCCACGGGGCGCGCCGCTCAGTTTTGCCGATTTGATCGAACAAGTTGAGCCTGCCGTGGTCAGCGTCAACGTCACCACCGAGCGCGAAGTCGGCCGTATGGCTGACATGCAGGAATTCTTCGAACAATTTCGCGGCATGCCTGGCCTGGATGAGTTCATGGAACAGCGCCGTCAGGAAGAGGAAGAAGAACCGGAAACGCGCGAGGGTCGCTCGCTTGGGTCGGGCTTCTTCATCTCCAAGGATGGCTACATCGTTACGAACAATCACGTGGTTGAGGGCGCTACGGCCATTCAGGTCGTCCTGAAGGACGGGACAGAGCTCGACGCCGAACTGGTCGGCACTGATGCGCAAACGGATCTGGCTGTACTGCGTGTTACAGAGCCGGGCGAGTATCGCTTCGTCAGCTTTGGCGACTCCCACACTATGCGCAAGGGCGACTGGGTGGTCGCGCTTGGCAATCCGTTCGGACTTGGCGGCACTGCCACTGCGGGCATCTTGTCAGCCGATGGCCGCGAGATAGGCCCGGACAGCCCCTATACAGATTTCCTCCAGATCGATGCCTCCATCAACCGGGGCAATTCCGGTGGCCCCACCTTTGACCTCAATGGCAATGTGATCGGTGTGAACACGGCGATCTTTTCGCCGACGGGCGGTTCTGTCGGGATCGGCTTTGCGATTCCGGCAGAGCTCGCCAGTGAAGTGACCAAGTCCCTGATCAAGGACGGCAAGGTCTCACGCGGCTGGCTGGGTGTTGCCATCCAGGACCTGACAGATGATATGGCCGAGGCCCAAGGCATCAAGGATGCCAAAGGTGCAATCATTGCCGATGTCACCAATGGCAGCCCGGCAGAAAAAGGCGGCCTCGCACGTGGCGACATCATCCTGTCCGTCAATGGCGACAAGGTCACCGATGCCACATCGACGACGCGGCTGGTCGGCAAACTGATCGCCAATACGCAGAACAAGTTCGAGATTATTCGCGGCGGCAAGAAGCAGACCCTAAATGTCACCGTCGGCGAGCGTCCGAGCAATCCGAATGCAATCGTCGAACCGGCGCTTTCTTCGTCAGCCACGACGGCGCCGGATACCGGCAAGGAAGTGAAGGAAGTTGGCGCGACGTTCGAGAAGATGGACGACGAATTGCGCACCCGTCTTGGCTTGCGTGAAGGCGAAAATGGCCTGCTCGTGTCGGGCATCACCAAGGACGGCGTCATGGAAGAGGCCGGCATTCAGGAAGGCATGGTCATCCTGGAAGTGAACAACAAGCCGGCCACATCCGTCGAAGCTTTCCGCAAGGCAATTACCGACGCCAAGAACGCCAAGCGCACGAAAATTCTGATCGCAGTCCGTATTGGCCAGATCACGAATTATCGCACCATTGACCTGTCGGACGCCGAATAGGAGATTCCGATGCTTGATACGGTTCAGGAAGACACCATGCATGTTCTCGTAATTGAAGATGACATCGAAATGGCCAGCTTCATCGAGAAGGTTCTGGTCGAGGCGGGCCACCGCGTCGACATGGCAACCGATGGTGATAGCGGCCTGGCCATGGCGCGGGCCTCTGAATTCGACGCGCTTGTCGTAGACCGGATGCTGCCGGAAAAAGATGGCCTGACCTTGGTCAAGGAATACCGGGAAGCGGGCGGCAAGACGCCGACCCTCTTCCTGTCAGCTCTGGGCGATGTCCAGAATCGGGTGCAGGGGCTGAAGGTTGGCGCGGATGACTATCTCGCCAAGCCATTTGCTCCGGCCGAACTTGCTGCACGGGTCGAGGCACTCGGCCGTCGCCTGCCGGTGGAGCAACAGGTGACGGTCCTGAAAGCCGGTGATCTTGAAATGAATCTGCTGACCCGCAAAGTGACGCGGGCCGGGCAGAAGATTGACCTCCAGCCGCGCGAGTTCCGTCTGCTGGAATATCTTATGCGCCATGCCGGACAGGTCGTGACGCGTACCATGTTGCTGGAGAAGGTGTGGGATTATAATTTCGACCCCCAGACCAATGTGATCGACGTCCACATCTCGCGCCTGCGCGCGAAGATCGACAAGGAATTCGAAGAGCCACTTCTGCATACGGTGCGCGGGGCTGGCTATCGCCTGCAGGGCTAGACGCCCGGGCAGGCGACTGGCACCTAGCACCACATGAGACTCGCACTGCCGACCTTCCTGAAGACGACGACGTTCAAACTGGCGCTGATCTACAGCGCCATGTTTGCGGCGTTTTCGGCTGCGTTGCTGGTCTATCTCTATTATTCGACGGTCTACTATATCCGCACGGAGAGCGAGCGGCGGATGGATCTCGAATTCGAGCAGCTTGGAAACGCCTATTTCACAGGCGGAATGGAGCGTCTCAGCCAGTCCGTTCTGGAGCGGATGACGCGCACCGGCTCTACCTATTTCTACTATCTTGAAGACTCTTCGGGCCGAAAGATTGCGGGCCATTTCGGGCGGATGCCGACGGCGCCGCCAGCAGCAGACGTGCAGACCGTTTATTTCGAGTTCCGCCAGCAGGAGCCGGACGGAACCGAGATCCTGCGGCAGGCAGCAGGTCGTATCGTGCGCCTGCGCGACAATGGTGGTGCTTTGCTGGTGGCATTTGACACCGAACAGCAGACGGCGATTGTGGGGCGCATACAGCGCGCAATCTTCATTGCCGCTCCCATCGGGTTGGTCTTCTCATTGCTGGGGGGAATCCTGATTTCGCGCGGAGCCGCGCGACGGGCAGATGAACTCGCGCGGACGGCCGAGGCCGTGATGGGCGGGGAATTGGGCAGGCGCGCACCCGTGCGCGGATCTGGCGACGAATTCGACCGGCTGGCGTCCCGGCTGAATGCCATGCTCGACCAGATCGAGAAGCTGGTGGATTCTACGCGCCATACCGGGAACGCAATTGCGCATGACCTGCGCTCGCCGCTCTCGCGCCTTCGCAATCGACTGGAGATCGCCCTGTCCGAACCGATGTCACGCGAAAGCGCCGAGGCTACTCTGGAAGTGACGGTCGAGGAGGTGGACCGGGTGCTCGGCACGTTCAACGCAATCCTCCGCCTTGCGCGGTTGGAAGCGGGCGCGGAAGGCGAGCGTGTACGGATGGACGTGTCGGAACTCGGCGAAGAACTGGCCGAACTCTTCGACCCGGCCTGCGAGGAAGCGGGACTTTCCTTCAAGAGCCAGATTTCTCGCAACCTTACCATTCTTGCGGATCGTGACCTTGTGGGTCAGGCCTTGTCAAACTTGCTCGACAATGCCGTGAAGTACACGCCCGAAGGCGGTGCCATCACATTCTCCATTACGCGCGGCCCGAATGGCACCGTCGATATGACTGTTGTGGATTCCGGGCCCGGTGTCCCGGAGGACTCGCGCGAACTCGTCGTACAGCGCTTCCAGCGTATGGATTCGGCGCGCACTCAGCCTGGATCCGGCCTTGGTCTCGCGCTCGTCGATTCCGTGGCAGACATGCATGGCGGCAGTTTGATCCTGAGTGATGCGGGCGGCGATCCGGACATGCCGGGTCTGAAGGCCACGCTGCGCCTGCCGAGAGTGTGATGCCCGTATGCTGACGATCCTGCCAATCGCAGATACCGCCGAAGCCGCGCTGGAGCGGGCTCTGCCAGCGGCGCCCTATTTGCGGCGCCTGCATGAGACGGGCGTGCGCGGGCATTGGCGCGATGCCTTGCAGGCCGTCAGGGATATTCCAGCCGATTTGCCCGAAGCCGATGTCATGGCAACCATGCGCAAGGCCAAGGCGCAACTGCATCTATCGCTCGCAGCAGAAGACCTGGCCGGCGTGTTGCCGGTGATGGGTGTGACGCGCGCGCTCAGCGAGTTTGCCGAAGAGTGCCTTGAAGCAGTATTGCGTGCGTCTCTCGCCAAACGGGAGCTTGGCGGCGCGGGCATCTTCGCGGTCGCCCTTGGCAAGATGGGCGCGTATGAGCTGAACTATTCCAGCGATATCGATATCTGCGTGTTCTATGAGCCGGGTGTGTTCATGGACGGTGACTTTTCCGCCGGGGAGACCGCACAGCGTATCGCACGGGACCTCGTCCGCATGATGCAGGAAGCGACGGGTGACGGTTATGTGTTCCGAACCGACCTTCGATTGCGGCCCGATCCGTCGTCGACGCCCCTGGCGGTCTCAACGAAGATGGCGGACCTTTACTATGAGAGTGTGGGTCAGAACTGGGAGCGGATGGTCTGGATCAAGGCGCGTCCGACCGCCGGAGACCATGCGAGTGCGGACCGTTTCCTGAAAATCCTGCAGCCTTTTGTCTGGCGCCGTAATCTCGACTATTGGGCGATTGGCGACATCCAGGCCATCAAGCGGATGATCAACAGCAAAGTAGGGCGCGCCGATTTCGAGACCGTCTCGCCGGATGTGAAGCTGGGGCCGGGCGGTATTCGCGAGATCGAATTCTTTGCCCAGACGCAACAATTGATCCTTGGTGGGCGACAGTCGGAACTGCGCGATAATTCCACGCTCGGCGCGCTCGCCGCGCTAACGGGTGCAGGTGTGGTCGAACGCAACACGGCCGAGGAATTGGAGACGGCCTATCTCGCCTTGCGCAATCTGGAGCACAGGGTCCAGATGCGCCGCGACGAGCAGACCCATACCGTCCCGGCGGGCGAAGATGACCGCAAGGACGTGGCCATGCTTTGTGGCTATGCCGATCTTGCCTCATTCGACCGGGACTTGCAGGCCACACGCCGCTGCGTTCAGGCGCACTATGACGGTTTGTTTGCTCATGAAGACCGGGCACTGGACGCCAGTCCGCTTGGCAATCTTGTCTTCACGGGTGTTGATGATGATCCGGGGACGATTGAAACGCTTGCTTCGCTGGGCTTCAGCAACCCAAGCGCGGCCATTGAGTCGATCCGGTCCTGGCATCGGGGGCGCGTGCCAGCAACGCGCACGGCCCGGGGCCGGGAACTGCTGACAGCCTTGCTGCCAAGCATGCTGGAAGCGATGGGCAAGACGGGTGAGCCTGATGAGGCGTTTCGCTGGTTCTCGCGTTTCTTCGAAGGGATGTCCTCTGGCGTGCAGACGCTGTCCATGCTGTTGGCGGAGCAGACCCTGCTGGATGACCTTGTATCCACGCTCGCGCTCGCGCCACGCCTCGCGCAGATTCTGTCACGCCGCCCCGACCTGTTGGAAGCCTTGGTCAGTCGTCAGGAACCGCCACGTCCGGTGATTGACGACACGGTCAGTTTCGATGGCGCGCTGGATGCGTGGCGACGCTACCACCGGGAACAGAATTTCCTGATCGGGCACCGCTTGTTGCATGGCCTGATCAATGCGCGCGATGCCGGGGCGCACTGGTCAGACCTTGCCGATGAGACCATTCAGGAAATGGCCAGCGCCGCTGAGTGTGAAACCGAGGACCGCTATGGTCCGCGGCCGGGCAGTTGGGCCATCTTTGCCATGGGTAAGCTGGGCGGGCGGGAACTGACGGCCGGGTCCGATCTCGACATTATCGTGATCTACGACGCAGACCCGATGGTGGCGCAGACCTGGTACACGCGATTTACGCAGCGCCTGATAACGGCCTTGACGGCTCCCACAGCTGAGGGGGATCTTTACGAAGTCGACATGCGATTGCGGCCTTCCGGCGGCGCCGGACCCGTTGCGGTCAGCGTGCCGGCTTTCGAGCGCTACCAAAATCATGATGCCTGGACCTGGGAGCATATGGCGCTGACCCGCCTGCGACCGGTCACGGGCGACGAGGCGCTCTGCTATCGCATCATGAAGATCGCCTGCGAAGCTATCGTCGCGCGCGCGGGCAAGACGGATGGTACGATCTCACAGGACGTGGCGGACATGCGCCAGAGGCTCTATCGCGAGAAGCCGGGGACAGGCCTTTGGGACCTGAAGACGGCCGAAGGCGGACTGGTGGATGCCGAGTTTGTCGTTCAGCGCGACATGCTGTTGCGTGGCGAACCGGATGCGATCCGTTCCAATACGCGCGAGGCGATTTCCTGCTCGTCGCTTCCGGAGGCGGAAAGGACGTTACTTGAAGAGGGAGTCACCTTTCTTCAGTCGCTCCAGCAGGTTCACAGATTGGCGCTCGGCAGCGAAATGGCGGGCGGGCACATACCGGAAGGCTTGAAGGACAGGCTCTGTCGATCGGTGGATATGGAGACATTCGACGCGCTTGAGGCAGAAATTTCCTCAGTGAAATCAAAGATTCACATGCTGGCGGTGAAAAAACTTCAGCTTTGAGCGACGGAAACTCCGGGCCAACCCGTTCAATACGCGATGGGTGAGTAAAACAAACGGAGTTTTCTCAATGAAACGTACTACGATTGCAACCGCTTCGATCGCCGCCATTGCGGCCCTGGCCCTGCCAATGATCGCCATTGCCCAACCGGGCGACGGTCATCGCGGCAAGGGACATCACGGCCAACGCGGCAATATGGAAGCCATGATTGCTGAAATCGATACCAATGGCGATGGAGACCTCTCCAAGGCAGAAATCGATGCGCACCGCGCTGCGAGATTTGCAGAGGTTGACGCCAATGGCGATGGCGCCGTGACGCAAGCCGAACTGGATGCGCATCACGAAGCCAAGCGCGCTGAACGTATGGCGGAACGCAAGGCCAAGATGTTCGCGAAGCTGGACACTGACGGTAACGGCACGATCAGCGCCGAGGAGTTTGCCAGCAAGGAACGTCCCGGCTTTGACAAGGTCGATGCCGATGGCGATGGCATTGTGACGAAGGAAGAAATGGACGCCATGAAGTCGAAGATGAAAGATCGTCGCGGCGGTAAGCACAAGCGCGGCGACGGCCCGCAGCCTGAATAAGGACGACCTCCCGATGGGCCGGAAGCCAGAGATGTATCAACGTGATTTACCGCGATATGACGATGTTCTTCCGGCCCGTTTTCGGTTAAGTCCTCTGCCTTGGCTTTCAGTTCAGACCTCGACCGGATCACACGAGCAGCAGCGGGCGACCCCGCTGCTGTCTCCAGCCTTGTCGACCGCTACAGCAGCGGCGTCCTTGCCTTGGCAACGCGCATGCTCGGCGACCCTTCAGAGGCTGAAGACGTGACACAGGAAACCTTCCTCCGCGCCTGGAAGGCGCTGCCGGGATGGGAACCGCGTGCGAAATTCTCAACCTGGCTGCACCGGGTTGCCCTGAATCTCTGTTACGATCGGCTGCGCAAGCGCCGTGAAGTGACCATGGAACACCTGCCGGAGCGCACTGATCCGGCCATGACCCCGGCAGAATTGCTGGATCAGTCCCAGCGGGTCCGTGCGGTGGAAGATGCAATCTCCCACTTGCCGGAACGCCAGGCCGCAGCATTGACGCTATGCGCCCTGCAGGGACATTCTCAAGCCGAAGCCGCAGACATCATGGATGTCAGCGTGGAGGCACTGGAAAGTTTGCTGGCACGTGCACGACGCACGCTTCGCGACAGCCTGTTGGAGAGGGCCGCATCATGAGCGGACAATTGATTTCAGACGACCGGATCCTGGCCCTGATCGAGACCTATGGGGCCGATCCCCACATGTTTCCCGAGGAAGAGCGGGCGGCTGCCCGTGCGCGCATGAAGGCGCATCCAGAACATTTTTCTGTTGCAATTGCCGCTGCCCGCGAGATTGATGCCCTTTTGGGTGAGGTCCCGGATGTTGTGACCTCTGAGAGTTTGCGCGACGCCTTGATCGCGTCTGCGCCAAAGGCGGCCCCTGCACGCAAATCCGGCTGGAAGTTGCCGGTCTGGATTCCCGCAGGCGCGTTGGCATCGCTGACGGTCGGTGTGTTCGCCGGTATGAGCGTAGCCCAACCGATCACGACGCAGGACGAGCAGGCCGAAGCGGCAGTTTATGCTGCGCTTGGATTTGATACGTACACACTGGTACTGGAAGATGAGGCGACGCAATGAATGAGACCCCGGCCCGAGCGCCGCGCCGAATTTCTTTCTGGATGACGATTTCCCTGTTGTTCAACCTGCTCCTGTTGGGGCTGGTTGTTGGCATGCTGGTGCGCCATATACCTGATCGTGGCCATCGTGAAGAGCGGCCCCGGTTGGCCCAAGACATAGATACTGAAACACGCCGGGCTATGTTTGGCCTGATGCGGGAATCCTATCGCGAATCCCGAACAGAACGCGATGCGCGCAATGCGGTGCGTGCGCAATTGGCAGACGCGCTGAAGGCGGATCCTTTCGATGCGGAGGCCGTCCGCGCGGCATTTGCCGATCTGCGCGCGGCGGAGGGGTCGGTTCATGCGGCCACGCATAAGGCGATGATTGCCCGGCTCGAAGCGCTTCCCCCAGAGCAGCGCCGTGCCATGGCCGACATGCTGGCCCGTGGGCCGGAACGGGACCGGCGCAATCGCCGGAATTCGCGCCCGCCCAAAGACTAGGGGTTTTCTTCTGACCGCGGGCGCTCCAGACTGCCTTGAAACAGGAGGGCAGGATGAAGGAATATGCGGCGTTTGATGCGATGGGGTTGGCCGAACTGGTCCGCGCCGGTGAAGTCTCTTCAAAAGAATTGCTGGACGAGGCAGTGTCGCGGGCCCATGCCGCGCAGTCTGAACTGAATTGCTTTTCCAGCCTTTATCCCGACCTTGCCGAAGCCCAGCTGGCAGACTTGCCCACTGACGGGCCGTTTGCCGGCGTGCCTTTCATCACCAAGGATCTCGCCGTGATGATCGATGGCGCGCCTCTGACCAATGGGTCAGTCAGCTGGAAGGGGCATGTCTCGTCGCAGGATTCGGTGCTGACGGAACGCTATCGCAAGGCGGGGCTCGTCATGTTCGGCCAGACGACCAGTCCCGAATTCGGCCTGACTACAACCACCGAGTCCACGCTCTATGGCCAGACGCGCAATCCGTGGGATGTGACGCGCACATCGGGTGGCTCGTCGGGCGGGGCATCGGCGGCTGTCGCTGCAGGCGTCGTGCCATTGGCGCAGGCGAGTGATGGTGGGGGCTCAATCCGCATTCCAGCCGCCTGCACCGGTCTGTTTGGCATGAAGCCGTCGCGCGGGCGCACGCCGATGGGGCCTCTTCAGACTGAAGGCTGGAACGGTATGTCTACGGTTCACGCCGTCAGCCGCACGGTGCGTGACAATGCGGCCTTGCTGGACGCCTCACATGGCCGCGAGACTGGCAGCCGCTATGTGGCACCAACTCCGGAGGGCTCCTTCCTGGAGGCCGTGTCGCGAGACCCTGTGCCGCTGAAGATCGCACTTTGGCGTACCGCGCCGAATGGCACCGAATTGAGCCCCGAAGCAGCCGAGGGTCTGACGGCAACGGGGCATCTGCTGGAAAGCCTCGGCCACACTGTGGTTGAAGCCGCGCCTGTACTGAACGGGGAGGAGTTGGGCAAGGCGGCGCTGTTCACCATCTCCGCCAATGTCGCCGCCGCGATTGATGCGCGCTCGGTGATGCTCGGCTGCGACGTGCGCGAGGACGAGCTGGAGCCGATTACGTTTGCGATGGCCAATCTGGGTCGGACCGTACCGAT
Organism: Hyphomonas sp. KY3; assembly: GCF_017309975.1. NCBI lineage: Bacteria > Pseudomonadati > Pseudomonadota > Alphaproteobacteria > Hyphomonadales > Hyphomonadaceae > Hyphomonas > Hyphomonas sp. KY3. The sequence continues at coordinate 2,629,499 of NZ_CP022271.1, read as the reverse complement.
GATGGAGCTGGCGCGTGCGAACAATTTGTTCAATGCGGCGGCAATCACTTTTGAACGCTTCCTGGATGATCAGAAGCTCGACCTGATCCTGACGCCAACCCTGTTCCGCCCGCCAGAGAAATTGGGTGTGCTCGCACTGACGGCCTCCCCCGAGCAAATGAATGCAGCCGTGTCGACTTTTGCGCCGCTCTGTCCATTGTTCAACCAGATCGGCGCACCGGCCATGTCGGTGCCGCTGCACTGGACGGACCCGACCGAAACTGCGCCGCAGGGGCTGCCGCTTGGCATGATGTTTGGCGGGCGCTGTGGCAGCGAAGAATTACTGTACTCCCTCGCCGGACAGTTGGAGCGCGCCGACCCTTGGGTCGACCGTTTCCCACCTGTATGGGTTGGGTAGAGCGGCCAGATGAGCGAGTTCACGACACATCAGGGCGGATGCCATTGCGGCGCAGTGCGGTTTGAGGTGGACCTGCCGGCAGCCTTTGAGGTCGAGGACTGCAATTGCTCGATCTGCGCGATGAGCGGCAATATTCACGTGATCGTGCCGGCCAGCCGCTTTCGCCTTCTTCAGGGGGCGGAGAACCTTGCCGAATACACTTTCAACACAGGCGGTGCGAAGCATCGCTTCTGCAGGACATGCGGCATCAAGAGCTTCTATGTGCCCCGCTCAAACCAGGATGGGTTTGCCGTGACATGGCGGTGTATCGATAACTGGCAGGCGCTGGACGTGACGGTGAATGCGTTCGATGGTCAGAATTGGGAGGCCAATGCCGCAGCATTGGCCCACAAGTCGAAGGACTAGCCAGCCGTAACGGCGGTGCCGGAGACGGCGACCATCATCATGGAGCCATTCTGGCCGATGACCGTGTAGTCAAATTTCGCGCCGACAATCGCATTCGCGCCGAGCTTGCGGGCTTCTTCGATCATCTCGTCCATGGCGCCATCGCGGGTTTCCCGCAGCGTACTCTCATAGGCATTGGACCGGCCGCCAACGAGATTGGTGAAGCTGGCAAGGATGTCCTTGCCAAGATGCGCGCCAATCACGACCTCGCCGCAGACAATGCCGCGATATTCTGTGATCTCATGGCCCTGCAGGGTCGGAGTGGTGGAAACGATCATGTCTTGCTCCATTATTATTGTTTATCAATAATAACTGGGGTGGGCCGAGTGGTTTTCAAGAGGTTTTTCCTTTCAGAAAAAGCGCCTTGATTGGTTTTGCGCACAATTCGATGACAGAGGGGCGGGGCGCAACTGCAAATTTGTGCGCAAAAAGGCCGCCCCAAAGAAGCACGATCGACAACCCTGCTAGGCGGCTGTCCAAAGGATGCAGAAATGCGTGCAGACCGGCACTCGCCGCAGCCACCAAGATCAGGACACAGCTAACGGAAGCGACATCCGCAAGGATTTCCTCCGCGGCTGTTGGCTTCCGGTCCAATTCCTATTCCGCCGCCGTCTTCGATCCATCGTCTCCGTCCAGCACTTCCAGCATCTTGATGGCGCTGTCGGCGATGACGGTGCCCGGTGGGAAGATGGCCGAAGCACCGGCGGCGTAGAGCGCATCGAAATCCTGTGGCGGAATCACGCCGCCGACAATGATCTGCGTGTGCGCCGCGCCTTCATTGCCGAGCGCACGTTTCAGTTCCGGCACAAGCGTGAGGTGGCCCGCCGCGAGCGAGGAGGCGGCGACAATGTCGACCCCGGCCTTGCGGGCATCGGCGGCGGCCTCTTCCGGTGTCTGGAACAGCGGGCCGATCTCGACATCCCAGCCGAGGTCCATCAGAGCGGAGGCGACAACCTTCTGTCCACGGTCATGCCCATCCTGGCCCATCTTGGCGATGTAGACCTTCGGCTTGCGGCCATGCTTCTTTTCGAACGCCGAGGCGAGGGTTGCAGCGGCCTCGGCCTTGTCGTCGCCCTTCACGCCGCCGCCATAGACGCCCTTGATGGAGCGGATGACGGCCTGGTGGCGGCCCTGGCTGCGCTCAACGGCTTCGGAAATCTCGCCCACAGTCGCCTTGGCGCGGGCGGCATCCACGGCCAGCGCGAGCAAATTGCCTTCGGTGCCAGCGGCGGCCTTGGCAATCGCGTCGAGCTTGGCAGTGACCTCTGCCTCGTCGCGTTCGGATTTCAGGCGAGCCAGTTTGTCCAGCTGCATGCGGCGTACGGCGGCATTGTCCACCTTCAGCACAGGCACGTCTTCTTCCTCGTCCAGAAGGAATTTGTTCACCCCGACCACGGTCTGCGTGCCGCTGTCGATGCGGGCCTGCGTATTGGCGGCGGCCTCTTCAATGCGCAGCTTGGGCAGGCCTTCCTCGATGGCCTTGGCCATGCCGCCCATCTTTTCGACTTCGGCGATGTGGGCGAGGGCCTTTTCGGCAAGGTCGTGCGTCAGGCGTTCGACATAGTAGGAGCCGCCCCACATGTCGATTGTCTGGCAGGCGCCGCCTTCCTGTTGCAGGAAAAGCTGCGTGTTGCGGCTGATCCGGGCGGAGAAGTCGGTTGGCAGGGCGAGGGCCTCATCGAAGCTGTTCGTGTGCAGCGACTGGGTCTGGCCGCCTGTGGCTGCAATGGCCTCAAGGCAGGTGCGGATGACATTGTTGTAGACGTCCTGCGCGGTCAGGGACCAGCCGGAGGTCTGCGAATGTGTCCGCAGACTGAGAGATTTTGGGTTCTTCGGGTTGAACTCTTCCTTGACGAGCTTCGCCCAGAGCAGTCGGGCGGCCCGCATCTTGGCGACTTCCATGAAAGTGTTCATGCCGATGGCCCAGAAGAAGGACAGGCGCGGCGCAAACGCGTCGACGTCCAGCCCGGCGGCGACCCCGGCGCGGATATATTCAATACCGTCGGCGAGCGTGTAGGCCAGCTCGAGGTCTGCCGAGGCGCCCGCTTCCTGCATGTGATAGCCGGAGATTGAGATCGAATTGAATTTCGGCATGTTCTGCGAGGTATAGGCGAAGATGTCCGAAATGATCCGCATCGACGGCTTGGGCGGATAGATGTAGGTGTTCCGTACCATGAACTCTTTCAGAATGTCATTCTGAATGGTTCCGGCGAGCTTTTCCGGGCCGACGCCCTGTTCCTCGGCGGCGACGATGTAGAGCGCGAGGATAGGCAGGACCGCGCCATTCATCGTCATGGAGACAGACATCTTGTCCAGCGGAATGCCGGAGAAGAGGGTGCGCATGTCATAGATTGAGTCGATGGCGACGCCCGCCATGCCGACATCCCCGGACACGCGGACATGATCAGAATCATAACCCCGGTGTGTGGCCAGGTCGAAGGCGACGGAGAGGCCTTTCTGACCGGCGGCGAGGTTGCGGCGATAGAAGGCGTTGGAGTCTTCTGCGGTCGAGAAGCCTGCATACTGACGAACCGTCCAGGGCTGGTTCGTGTACATGGTCGGGTAGGGGCCGCGTCCGAATGGGGCAAGGCCCGGATAATCATCCAGGAAGTCGAGCCCCTTGCGGTCGTCGGCGGTATAGGCGGTCTTTACTTCGACGCCTTCCGGGGTCTCCCAGGCTTCGCCAAGCTTTGGCGCAGCGGCTTTCGCATGAGGCGTGCCAAGGTCGAGTTTTGTGAAGTCAGGAAATTGGGTCATCTTTCGTGATCCCTTCTGTTCAAGATATTCTTGATAAGCTTGATTTCCAGTTCTGCATTTTTCGCCGAAACTGGCAGTTTTCTGAATTTGATTGTATGCCAGGCGGCCAGGACGAAGAGTGGTGCAAACACGGAACCCAGGATGATGTTTTCCGTGACAGGCGCCAGTTCGATGCCGAACGCGTCATAGTGTGTGATCACGACGGCGGGGGTAGCGAGCACGAGGAACGCAATTGCCCAACGCCGGTCTATCCGGTCGCGCGATTGTATTGCCACGCCGGATGTCTCCAAAAACTCGACGCGCCGACGGAGTTCCGAGTCCGACGGCAGCCGTCCTGATTCTCCCCGCAGACGATCCTCAACCTCAGCCATCCGCTTTCGCTCGGATGCGCTGAGATCGGGAAAGTCCATGTACGTGAGTATGCTCACTACTAAAGCCCCAGTTCTGTGTGGGCAAGTTTCAGCGTGTGCAGCACATCGCAGCCCATGAAGATGTTGGAATCGATGCTGTCGCCTTCGAACTTGCCAGCCAGCCAGACATGCAGCGCGCCTGCGGCTTTCAGCGCCTTGGCGGTCTCGACGGCTTCGTCCTCATAGCGCGCATCGGCGCCGCAGATGCAGGCAATCTTGCTGCCGGAGGCCTTGAGCGCGGCGGCCGCTTCAGACGGGGATTGCGGCGGCACAGGCGGCTGCGTCGCCTCAAGGCCACCAGCGGCGAAGAGGTTGCGCGCGAAATCCGCGCGCGCATTGTGCTCGGCAATCGGGCCGAGCGTGGCAAGGAAGATGGTCGGCCGCTTGGGCGCAGCGCTCGCTGCATCGCGCAAGGCTTCATACTCTTCGGCAAGACGGATGCGCGGCAGAGCGTCTGCGGTGGCGTCGGCCTCGTCGGCGGGCAGGTCCACTTTCACGAAATGGGCGAAGCCTTCAGCGGAAACGCCATCCTTTGGCGTGACCGTTGGCATGTCGGCTATGGGCGCGGTGATCTCGTCGAGCAGCGGGAACTCGCTGACGCCCGTGATCGGCACCTTGCGTTTCGCAATGTCCTTGGCGCGTGCCTCGCGCACATCTGCGATACGTTTCTGAAACGCGCCGGAAACCAGCGTCTCGGCATAGCCGCCTTCGGCTTCTATGGTCTGGAACTCTTTCCACGCCGCTTCGGCGAGGTCGTCTGCAAAGCTTTCTGTGAACCAGGCGCCGCCGGTCGGGTCGGCCACGCGGCCAAGCTGGCTTTCTTCCATGGCGATGATCTGGGTGTTGCGCGCGATGCGCCGGCCCAGCTCTTCCGGAATGCCGAGCGCCTCGTTGAAGGGGCGGATCGTCATGATGTCTGCGCCGCCGACGGCTCCTGCAAAGGCTGCCGCCGTATTGCGCAGCATGTTGGTCCACGCATCATAGCGCGTCAGCATGCGACCCGATGAAACGGCCTGAAGACGCATCGGAACGGCTTGCTGATCCATCGCATCCAGAATGCGTGCCCAGAGACGCCTTGCCGCGCGCAGTTTTGCGACGCCGAGCCCGTAATTGCCATCAAGGGCCAGCGCGAAACTCATGCGCGGAATGAGCGCGGAAATGTCCGTGCGGTTGTCGAGCCGGCGCAGCGTGTCCACGGCGCTGGCGATCAGCGCGGCGAGTTCCTGCGCGTCTGAGCCGCCGGCCTCATGCACCATGCGCGCATCGATGCGGATCAGGCTCGCTTCGGGATAGGCTTCACCAAGACCGGTGGCCGCCGCCGACAGGCGCGCAAAGGCCGGGTTGAGCCCGCCCTTGAGCACGCCGGTGCGCGCAAGGCAGCCGAGCGGATCCATGTTGAAATCGAATTTCAGGCATGCAGGAGAGTCCTGCTCCTGTCCCCATAGGCCGAGTAACGTTGCCGCCGTGACACCCGAGCCACCACCATGATCCAGCGCGATGGTGGCGATGTCGGCGCGCAGGCCTTTCAGTGCGGTGCGCAGATCGTCCAAGGTCGTGATCTGGATGCCGTGTGCGCCCGTGCAGTCGAGTTTGAGTTCGACGGACATGACGCCGCGCTCAAGATCGCGCAGCAGTTCTTCATGGGTTGCCGCGGGCGAGGGATGGGCAAAGGCTTGTCGGATATCCCAGGGCATGAACCGGTCCGGTGCGGCCGTAGCCCCGCGTAGATAGGGTGCCTTGCCCGGCGTGCCGCGCGGGTCGGTCGCGGAATCAAAGTCGCTTTCCCGGTAAAGCGGGTGAATTGCCAGGCCATCCACGGTCTTGCGTGTGATGGACTCAATACCGCGGCCCTTAAGGACCTTGTCGACACTTGCGAGCCATTCGGCTTCGGTTGCGTCGGGAAACCCGCTGCTCAGGGGAAGGAGATCGTCTGCCATGACGGGGATTTAGTCTGAACTGGGGGGGCTTGTGAACTGGTGACTGAAGGTCAGGGACGTTTGGTCGCTTGACTCGGATGACACAAAGCGTGAGAATGAGAACAATTCGCAAATGAGGAGTGAGTCATGTCCGCCGAACTCTTGAGGTTTCCAGCCACTGCCCAGACAGAAATGCCTGAGGGGATGCGCCACGAAGCGTTGAGAGACTGGATGGAAACGCACACACGTATTCTCGGCTTCTGGATGGATCGTCTCATCGAGGACGGCGATTCAGAAGACATCGTATCCATGCTTCATCGCCAGCAAAGCTGGCTGGCCATGATGCAGGGCCGGCTGGTCCGGGGTTGAGGGATCCCTGGCCAGCCGGAAATTCTTTCCACGCCAACAAAAAAAGCCGGTGCAGGGCAATCCGCACCGGCTTTTCATTGAGGAGGTTGGACGCGGTTACTCGCCCGGCATTGGGTCGACAGGGTCAAACGTGCCGTCCTCATTAAGGGTCAGCTCTGCGATCTTCACATTGCGGAGATGGCTTTTCCCTGACAGCTGAACGTCATGATAGGCAAGATAGTATTTGCCATTGTGCTCGAAGATCGAGTGATGGTTGGTCCAGCCTTCCACGGGTTGGTTGATCACGCCCTGATAGGTGAACGGGCCGTACGGGTTGTCGCCCGTCGCGTATACGATCAGGTGAGTATCGCCCGTTGAATAGGACAAGTAGTAGGTGTCGCCGATCTTGTTCATCCAGGCGGCTTCGAAGAATCGGCGGTCATGATCCTTGGCTTTGATCGGATCGCCATGTTCGTCGAGGATCATCACGTCCTTCGGCGTTTCGGCGAAGGAAACCATGTCCTCGCCCATTTTGGCGATCTTCGGCATTAGCGCGACATCGTCAGGCTGGCCGGCTTCATCGTCACTGGTCAGAGGGTCATCATTGACGAGGTCCGTGTTGAGGTTCGGGTCGGCATTGTACTCGCCGGTCGCCCAGCGTTGCAGCTGCCCGCCCCAGATGCCGCCGAAATACATGTAGTATTCGCCGTCCGTGTCCTCATAGACGGTCGGATCCATGGAGTAGGAGCCTTCGATTGGCTCGGGCTCTGCGGTGAATGGCCCGGTAGGACTGTCGGAGACAGCTGCGCCAATATGGAAGACGCCATCGGCATCCTTGGCCGGGAAATAGAGATAGTATTTGCCATCCTTGTGGGCTGCGTCCGGGGCCCACATCTGCTGGGCGGCCCAGGCTACATCGTCGACATCCAGCGCGACGTCATGAATGGTCACCTCGCCGCCGACTTCGTCCATGGACAGGACGATATAGTCGCGCATGGCATACTGACTGCCAAGATCGTCTTCGGGGATGCCCGCATCATAATCATGGCTCGGATACACGTAGATGCGGCCATCATCCCAGACATGGACACTGGGGTCTGCGGTGAAGATCTCGCTGACCAGCGGCTCGTTCAAATACTTGGACTCAATTGGCTCGGCTTCAACGGTTTCGACCGGCGGCGCAGCGACTTCTGTCTCGGCGCTCGTCGTGGGCGCATCGCCAGAGCAGGCGGCCAGAGCCGCGGCAACCATGATAGCGCTACCATTCAAAAGGCTGTTTTTTCGCATTCCGTTTTCTCCCTCGGATGTTTTATTTTGAAACTGTCTTGGATGCTGGCCAGTCTGGCCCGAACCACAGCTTTGGGCAAGAGGTGTCCGCAACGTCACGCCTTGCCCAACATAGATCAAACGCTAGTTTCCGTTTACGTAAACTGCGTCCCTTTCCGTTTGAGGTAATTTCTCATGGCACTACCCCCCATTCTCCAGAATTTGCGCATCCCGGTTATCGGATCGCCGCTTTTCATCATCTCCAATCCGGAGCTTGTGATCGCCCAGTGCAAGGCCGGCGTCGTCGGCAGCTTCCCGGCGCTGAACGCGCGACCGGGCCCAGTGCTGGACGAGTGGCTGGACCGGATCACCACGGAACTGGCTGAATGGGACGAGAAGAACCCGGACCGCAAGGCCGCACCCTTCGCCGTCAACCAGATCGTCCACAAGACGAACAACCGTCTCGATCATGATGTGGAGATGTGCGTGAAGCACAAGGTGCCGATCGTGATCACCTCGCTCGGCGCGCGTCAGGAAGTGAATGACGCGATCCACTCTTATGGCGGCATTGTGCTGCACGACATCATCAATGTCGTCTTCGCGCACAAGGCGCTGGAAAAGGGCGCAGATGGCCTGATCGCGGTGTGCACCGGTGCGGGCGGCCATGCCGGCACGCTTTCGCCCTTCGCGCTGATTCAGGAAATCCGCCAGTTCTTTGATGGCCCGCTGGCCCTTTCCGGCTCCATCGCCAATGGCGGCGCGGTCGCGGCGGCACAGGCGCTGGGCGCTGACCTCGGCTATATCGGCTCGGCCTTCATCTCCTGTGACGAGGCCAATGCGGTCGACGGTTACAAGGACATGATTGTCGACTCCAAGGCGGGAGATATTGTCTATTCCAACCTGTTCACCGGCGTTCACGGAAATTATCTCGCGCCATCCATCGCCAAGGCCGGGCTTGATCCGAATGATCTGCCGGAAAGCGACCCGAGCGCGATGAATTTCGGCTCCGGCGGCAATCAGGAAGCCAAGGCGTGGAAAGACATCTGGGGCTGTGGTCAGGGCATTGGCGCAATTGACAAGCGCATGTCCACTCAGGAGTTCGTGGACAAGCTGGTGCGGGAATATGACGAGGCCCGCGCGGCGCTCGCCAAGCGCCAGGCCTTTGGAGTAGCGCCTGTCGCGGCGGAGTAAGCTCGGCGTCTCCCCGACTGAAAATTTCAAAATGCCCCTGAAGTCCCAGTGATTTCAGGGGCATTTTCTCTTGCGCGGCGATCTGAATCCGGCAGGGCCGTGGGCATGTCAGCCTTGGGACATGTTGATACGCTCTGTCTCCCTGTTCGATACGACTGGCTGGCGCTGGCCGCATTTTTCGCCGCGAGAACTTGCCTGCAGATGCAGAGGCCAGTTCTGTGATGGTGCGTACTGGCACGATCCGGAATTCCTCGATGCGCTGGAAAAACTGCGGGGGGCGGTGGGCGGTCCGCTCGTCATCAATTCGGGCCACCGCTGTCGCGGTTGGAATGCCAAAATGGGTGGCGCTGAGCATTCCATGCACAAACAGATCGCGGTTGATATCGCGCTGGATGGCCATGACCGTTTTGCACTGCTGGCGGCAGCCGAATCGCTTGGGTTCACTGGAATCGGACTTGGCCGAAGCTTCCTGCATCTGGATCGGCGGGCCCGTCCGGCACGTTGGTACTACAAGGGGAGCCGTGCGCTATGGCAGACATAGTTGGACTGGCGGCGAGTGCGGCCGGGGGCGGCGTCTTCGGCCTGCTCGGCACGGTGATCGGTCGGGCGGCGGGCTATTTCGAGCAGCGCCAGTCACAAGCGCATGAGCGGGCGCGCTGGCAGCATGAGGCAGAGCTGATCAGGTTGCACAGGCAGGCCCGGCGCGAGGAGCACGCGGCGGCGGAGCAGCTGGCCGAGACCAGCGGCAGCTGGGCGGGGCTTGCCGCCTCCCTTCAGGCCGAGGCCGCGATTGGCGACAGCTATGCCTGGGTGAATGCGGTGCGCGCCCTGACCCGGCCCGTGCTGACCTTGTTGCTGTGGCTCATCACCTGGTTGGTCTTTGTGGCCTCGCCGGAGGCCGAACAGGTCAAGATTGTGGAAACTTCCACCTTTGCCGCAACGGCAGCCACCCTCTGGTGGTTCGGCGATCGCGGAGCGCAGCGCACGGCGCGTTGACGTTCCGCATCGCGCCGGTCCATCCTGCCGGAAACACTGAAGGGCAGGCGACATGGGCGACTATATTCTCGTCATTGATGAGGGCACCACTTCCACACGAGCGATTGTATTTGACCGCGATCTGAATGAGGTCGCGCTCGCACAACAGGAAGTGCCGCTGTCCTATCCGAATGATGGTTGGGTCGAGCAGGACGGCGAGGAGATCTGGGACAAGACGGTGGATGTCTGCCGCAAGGCGATCGCCGAGGCAGGCGGTGTGGACCGCATTGCCGGGATTGGTATCACCAACCAGCGTGAGACGACGCTGGTCTGGGATCGCGCAACGGGCAAACCCATCGCGCCAGCAATCATCTGGCAGGACCGTCGCACGGCCGAGACGTGCGAGGCTTTGCGCAAGGCGGGTCATGAGGCCGCCGTTCAGGACGAGACCGGTCTGCTGATCGATCCCTATTTTTCCGGTACCAAGATTGGATGGGTGCTCGACAATGTGGAGGGTGCCCGAGCCCGCGCCGAAGCAGGCGAACTGGCTTTCGGAACCGTAGAGAGCTTCCTGATCTGGAAACTGACCGGAGGCAATTCGCACGTCACCGATGTCACCAACGCGTCGCGAACATTGCTTTATCGGCTTGGGCTCGGAGATACTGGAGGCTGGAGCGAAAAGATGTGCGCCACGCTGGGTGTGCCGATGAGCATGTTGCCGCAGATTCGACAGAATGCTGATGATTTCGGCACCAGCGAGGAAAGCCTCTTCGGCAAGGCGCTGCCGATCCTGTCCGCAGCGGGCGATCAGCAATCGGCGCTTGTGGGGCAAGCTTGCCTGGAGCCCGGTACTGCCAAGATCACCTATGGCACCGGGGCGTTTCTCGTGGCTAACTGCGGTACTATTCGTCCGCAGTCGGCAAATCGCTTGTTGGGCACGGTCGGCTATGAAGTGGCGGGCAGGGGTGCGATGGCCCTGGAGGGCTCAATCTTCAATGCCGGAACCATAGTGCAATGGCTGCGTGACGATTTACGCCTGATCGAGGATGCGGCCGAAAGTGCGGACGTGGCGGCGGCGCTCAGTGGCAATGGCGGGGTCTATATCGTCCCGGCCTTTACCGGGCTTGGCGCTCCGCATTGGGCGGCCGATGCGCGCGGCACGATCAGCGGCATTACCCGCGCCACCAAGGCCGAACATCTGGTGCGGGCGGGGCTGGAATCTGTCGCCTATCAGACGCGTGACTTGCTCGATGCTTTTGAAGCCGATGGCGTTGCGATCAAGGAACTGCGTGTCGATGGGGGCATGGTGGCGAATGACTGGTTGATGCAGTTCACGGCCGACATTTGCGAGCGTCCGATCCTGCGGCCTGACTATCGCGAGATGACGGCGCTTGGGGCCGCAGCTCTGGCGGCTATGCAGCTTGGATGGTTGGCTGCCGACGCGTGGGCCAGCCGCACTGTGCCCGGCACCCGGTTCGAACCGAAAATGGAAAAGACTGCTTCGGCCCGTTTGCGACGCGGCTGGGCGACGGCGCTTCGCAAGACGCTGGCCTGAGCGTCTATCAAGCGAAAACAAAAAAAGGGCGGACACGAGGTCCGCCCTTTTCTCATTTGTCGTTTGCGATCACTTACATGCCGCAGGTATTGGTCAGGAAGGTCTCGATTTCTTCCAGAACCTGTTCCTTGTGCTCAGGCAACCATTTGGCGCTCTGGTGACCCATCTGCTTCATGACAAGAAACTTGCTGTCAGGCTGCTTGTCCTTGATGGCATTGTAGAAGTCGCGGCTGTGGAAGATCGGCACGCGGACATCGTAGTCACCATGATAGATCAGGATCGGGATGTTGATCTTGTCCGTGTTCTTCATCGGGTCCATGCCCTTGACGGTGTCACCCTGAACAATGCGCTGGATGCGATTGTCGCCCCATTCATTGCCGAGCTTTGCAAGGTTCGAAACGCCCGCCCCAGCAATGGCACACTGGTAAGGGCTGTTCGGACGAACGGAAGCCGCAAATGCTGCAAACCCGCCATAGGAATAGCCATGAATGGCGATCTTGTCGGCATCGACATAGCCATTCTCGACCAGCCAGGCTGCGCCATCATCCTTGTCGTCCTGCATCTTCTGGCCCCATTCGCCGTCGCCAGCGCGCCAGAGTGCACGGCCCCAGCCATCACTTCCTCGATATTGCGGCTGCATGATGATGTATCCGCGGCTCGCGAAATATTGCGTCCAGCCTGACGAATCAAACCCGGCGCTATCACGGGCCCAGGGACCACCGTGCGGCACGATGATTGCGCCTTTGGCCTTCTGGCCTTCTTCAAAGCCGGCTGGCAGGGTTATGATCGCAGGGATCTGCAGGCCGTCGCGTGCAGAATAGTAGACGAACTTCGACTTGCCGAGATCCTCTACGTCGATCCACGGACGCTGGGATCCGATGACGGCGACCTTGGACTTGTCGACCAGCAGGAAGTAAGCGGGCGGCATGTCGGCGGCGCTGACCGCAAAGAGGACGCGATTGCGATCTGCCGTATAGTCGCTGATAGCCACATTCTTGCCCGGGAAGGCCGCATCCAGACCATCCTGAATGCTCTTCATCTCAGGATCGAGCCAATAGGTTTCCTGAACAGGGCCGCTGTAGGTAAATCCAAGAATGGCACCGAAGTCCTGCGCGCGATCAGAGAAGATCATGCCCGAGGCGTTGAACTCGGGATGTGCGAATACGGGATCGTCACTGAACGAGTCTGTGGACGCATCATACAGATAGATCGCGACCTTGTCGTCGAACTTGTCGGTCGCGACAAAGTAGTTTTCGGTATCGTTCTGCTTGCCGAGCACTTCCATATTGAAGCGATTGGCAATTTCGGTCGTCAGTGGCTCTTCTATCCGGAAATTGCCGTCATTATCCAGCAAGCTGATATATTGGCGCCAGGCACCATCTTCATATTCGAGTTCCGTCCGTGCAACAGGCTCACCGGTTCGGGTGCTGACTTCAATTTGCTGCGTATCGCTTGCCTTGAAGAGGAATTTCTCGCGGCCATTCGAAAGATCATGTTCGAAATAGCTTGTTCCGTTCTTCGTGGAGGTACGGCGAAGGACGATCTTGGTTGGATCGAGCGGAAGCAGTGAGGCAATGCCGGTATCGCCTTCCAGTTCGAAACAGCGGAGCAACATCTTGTTTGCGCCAATTTCAGCGCGGCCATCCGGGAGGTCATCAATCTTCTTGATGCGCTCGTTCCCCATATAGACCTTTTGAAGGTATTTCTTGGTCGAGCCGGTTGTCTTGCCTTCGCCACAGCCTTCAAGGGCGCCGATATAGGGCTGGACCGTGAACCAGAGGGACTTCTTGTTCTTCAGCGCGCTTGCCCCGTAGAATTTGGTCTTTCCGCTGGAAGGCGTGATGTTCGAAGGGACGAGCGGCTTGGTGGTATCAATCTCGCCAGACAGGTCCCAATAGGCTGCTGCGCGCGCATCGCCATCCTTCGAGGGATCAGCAATCACGCCGACCAGCATGTCACCCTCAAGTGACATGGAGACGCTGGAAACCGACGGGAATTTCGCGAAGTCTTCTGCGGTCACCGGTTCAGCCTGTGCGGCCAATGATCCCGCAAGCGCACTGATCATACCAGCCGCCAAAATGCGATAGCGCATCAATGTATTCCTCCGAATTGGTTATGTTTACTATTTAAGTCGGGGCGGGGAGCGTCAAGCACGGTCATGCACTTATGCGACAAGAACCCGTCCGCAACTTATGGGAGCATGGCAAGATTGTGTCCCAAACAACACAGTTTGGTGGCAGAAAGTGCCTCGTGGGTGAAATTTGTGTCATGAAATCTTGTCACTTCCAAAACCGACGTTCAACGTAGCGGCAAGGCCTGCTGTAAATGCGGGTGCTGGGTGGAAAACACCGGGCTAATAGGTGAGCAAAAACATATTTCAGGGGAAATACTGATGAACAAACGACTGTTCCGTCGGTCGGTTTTCGGCAGTGTCGCTGTAGGCGCACTTGTCATTTCCGGCGCGGCTCAAGCCCAGGACGCAGATGCAGAATCTGAAGACGTTCTGGAAATCATTGACGAGGCTCCTCAGGATGAGTCCCGCCAAGAGAAGATCGTGGTTACCGGCTCCCTGCTGGCTCGCGATTCGTTCTCCTCGTCTTCGCCGATTCAGGTGATCACAGCCGAAGTCGCAACGCTCGAAGGCCTGGTCGATACGGCCGCGCTTCTGCAGGGCTCTTCGCTCGCATCGGGCTCGACCCAGCTGAACAACACATTCCAGAATTTCGTCACCAATGGTGGTGTCGGTACGCAAACGCTCGACCTTCGCGGTTGTGGTGACACGCGTACGCTGGTTCTGGTCGACGGTAAGCGCCCAGGTGCTTCAGGTACGCGCGGCGCAGTTTCCGCACTCGACCTGAACGTCGTTCCACAGTCCATCATCTCCCGCGTTGAGATCCTCAAAGATGGTGCTTCGACCATCTATGGTTCGGACGCTGTTTGCGGCGTGGTCAACATCATCACACGTGATTCCGTGGATGACCTGGAACTGAACTTCAATGTCACTCAGCCCTTCGAAGAAGGTGGCGAGCAGTATTCCGCCAGCGCGGCATGGGGTTTTGAACTTGGCGACAATGCGGCATTCACCCTGTCGGCTGAGTATCGTCTCTCCGAAGAGCTCGACGCCAGCCAGCGCGATTACCTGTCCTGCCCACGCGATCTCGTGCGTGACCCGCAGACGGGTGGCCTGATTGACCGTCTGAACTATTCGGCTACGGCGACAGACCCGCGCAACACCTGTAGCAATCTGTACCACAATACGGCCATCGACCTGTTCTCAGGTGAGCGTCTCGTGCCTTCCCCGGACGGTGTGACGGGCGCGACGGCTTTCGGTGGTTCGATCCCGGGTTACCGCCCACGCGTCGGTACGGGCTATCTGGCCAGCGGCCAGCCATACTATGAAGACATTCTCGATGCGGCCTTCCTGGACAACTCGGACTTCATCCCGCGCAACGAGAACATTTCTCTCTTCGGCTCTGCCGACGTGACCTTTGCCGGTGTCGAATGGGATACGGAACTTCTCTTCAGCCGTCGTACGACGGACATCGAAGGTTGGCGCCAGTTCTTCCCGATCGTTGGCTCTTCACAAACGCCGTTTGGTGTTCTGCCGCAGTATGGCTACATCGCTGATCCGACCTATTCGAATGACATGAATTCGCTGGTCCAGATCGTGGCACCATTCCCGACGACCGATAAGGTTGAAGTCGACTACTTCTACGGCAGCACGTCGTTCTCCGGCGGCTTTGCTCCGGGCGTTCTCGACGCATGGTCCTGGAAAATCGATGGCACCTATTCGCGCGGCGAAGGTACCTACGAAGGCAACGAGATCCTGATCTCCCAGTCGGGTGACTGGAACTATGATGGCGTCGACTACAACGATGATGGCGTCCCAGACCTGGTTGGTCCTCCAACCATCAACCTGCTGGACCCTGATATCCTCAGCGGTGCTGCTGTAAACGACCTGGTTGCGGCCATTGGTGGCTACCAGACTGGTGAAACGGTCTATGAGCAGACCACTTTGACCGCGGTCGTTGCGGGTGAGCTGTTCGAACTGCCAGCTGGTCCAATCGGTCTCGGCATCGGCGCTGAATATCGCGAATTCAGCATTGATGACACGCCAGGTGAACTGACCCAAAGCGGCGACATCTGGGGTTCTTCGACTGCAGGCCCGACCCGTGGCGAGAACACTGTCACCGAACTGTTCGCTGAAGTCGAAGTGCCGATCTTCAAAGGTCAGCCTTTTGCTGAAGATGTTACGTTCAACGGTTCTGTGCGTGGCTTCGAATACGACATCGGTGGTTCCGACTCGATCTACAAGGTCGGTCTGAACTGGCAGGTCAACCCGATCCTCCGGGCACGTTCGAGCTTTGGTACATCTTACCGTGCACCAGCGCTGTTCGAACTGTTCCTTCAGGACCAGACCGGCTTCGTATCTCAGACCTCGGTCGACCCATGTATCAACTGGGGCGATACCACTAACCAGAACATCCGTACCAACTGTGCAGCCGCAGGTATTCCTGACGACTTCACAGGCGGTCTCGGCGGTTCTGCTCTGATCACGACCTCTGGTGGTGGCGATGAGCTTGAATCCGAATCCGGTGAAACCTTCACCGCGGGTATCATCCTGACGCCGACTTTCGCCAACCTGAACATCGCGATCGACTACTACGAAGTTGAAATTCAGGACCAGATCACAAGCCTGAGCGGTGCTCAGATCGTCGGCGGTTGTTATGCAACAACGACCTTCCCGAACGATTTCTGTGACCTGTTCGAGCGTGATTCTGCGACGTCGCTGACGCCGTTCCAGCTCGACAACATTCAGGCCCTTACCCTGAACGTTGACTCCCAGCAGCAGCGCGGCATCGACCTTGAAGTTCGCTACGAAGAAGACTTCAACTTCGGTACGCTGACTGTCGAAACCTCGATGAACTGGGCTCTGGAGCGTTACATCAACGTCTTCGGTTCGGACTTCGTCTCGGGTGTGGAAGACAACGACTTCAACGGCACAATCGGTTATCCGAGTGTCGTAGGTGATGCGAACATCCGTTTGGACCGCGGCGACTGGACCTATTCCTGGTTCACGAACTTTGTTGGCCGTCAGGACAACAACCGCAACTTCAACGACGACCTGAACGAGCCAGCGGCCTATTTTGGTCTCGAGGGACAGTACAAGGTCTTCACCGAAGCTCAGTTCGAACATGGTGCTTCTGTCCGCTGGACAGGCGACACATGGACGATCACTGGCGGTATCCGCAACATCTTCGACGAAGCGCCACCGCAAGTGTCTGACATCATTCAGACCAGCGCAGGCAACACGCCGCTCAGCGCAACGGCTTACGACTATCGCGGTCGTCGTGCCTTCGTGAGCGTGTCCAAGACCTTCTAGGGTCGACGACAAGTCCGATATTGCGAAAGGGCGGACCATATGGTCCGCCCTTTTTGCATTTGAGGCTGAATGCGATGGACAAACAGCCCGCGCGCGCCGGAAGACGCGCGCTCAGTGTCGCTGATTGTCGGGAAATTCCTGGTGCCGCGAGGGAGAATTGAACTCCCGGCCTCATCATTACCAATGATGCGCTCTACCACTGAGCTACCGCGGCATTGCAGGAATGGAAAGCGGGCTTTAGCTTATGCAGACTGACATGAAAAGGCCGTTTTGCTGCGAAAAGCACCTCATATGAAAGACAAGGTAACAGGACAGGATAATGCCGCACGCCGGGCCGAGGCTCTGCGGGCGAATTTGCGACGCCGCAAGGCGGCTACGCGCAAGGCAAAGGCGCCCCCGGCTGAGTCGGATCCAGAGAAGAAATGAGCCTGCCGCTCAACTCTCAGGCTTATCTGCGTGGGCCGCACGGCTTTCTCGCTGCGGCCAGGGAAGAGAGCCTGTTCGTTCGGCAGAAACTGCCCTTTCTGGGCAAGTGCACGCTGGTGCTGGGCCATGCTGAATGTCTGGAATTCCTCAAGGATTCGGATCGTTTTGCGGTGGACGCGCGAAACGCCGGGTTTGATTCACCGTTCGGCCTCAGATTTCTGCCCAAATCCCTGAAGACGCTGTCCAACAATCTGCTGTCGCTGGATGACCCTGACCATCTGCGCTTGCGCCGTCTGGTCGACCAGCCCTTCCGGCGCGTCTCGATCGACGCATTGAAGCCGCGTATTCGCGAAACCTGTGATCGGCTGGTGGCGGAGATGGTTGAAGCAGGCGAAGCGGATCTGGTTGAGGGGCTGTGCCGACAGCTGCCATTATTGGTGATCTATGACCTGCTGGGGTTCTCGGGCGAGATTCGAAACAAGCTTGATTCCGTCCTGCATGGCCTGACCGCGACAGCGAACATATTCAATGTGCTGCGCGGCCTGATGAAGCTTGGCGCGGTTCAGAGAATGCTGGCGGAGGAATTCGAGCGCGTCCGGCATGAACCCGGGCCAGGCCTCGTCACCGAACTCGTCCATGCTGAAGCCGATGGCGACCGCATGAGCAATGACGAGTTGGTTGCCATGGTGTTTGTCCTCTTCATCGCCGGACATGAGACGACGAAGCACCTGATCTCGTCAGCTGTCTACACGCTGCTGACCGAGCCGGACGCAGCGGATCAGTATCGGAGCATGGATGACGATGCGCGCGGCATCGCCGTGGATGAGCTCATGCGCTACTGCGCGCCGGTGCAGATGACCAAGCCGCGGCATGCACGCGAGGATCTGGAATTCCACGGCTTGTCAATGAAGCGCGGCGAACGCCTTGTTGCCTTGCTTGCGGCGGCCAATATTGATCAGCGTGTGTTTGAGGGCCCTCGAAACCTGGACCTGACCCGCAGGCCCAATCGCCATCTTGGATGGGGTGGCGGGCCGCATATCTGCCTCGGCCTCCACTTGGCACGCGCCGAAGCGCAGGCGGCGCTCGATTGTCTTCTGGACGGCTGGCCGGGCCTCGCCCTGGGCGTTGAGCCGGAACAGCTGAAGTGGATTCCGCGCTCCGGCTTGCGGGGGCTTAAGCAACTGCCGGTAATATTTGGATAAAGTCTGTGCAGCCTTGCCACATTCAGGCCCTTCCAAAGCCGCGAAGCGCTGTATAAGGGCAATCCATGGATAAATTGCACATCAAGGGCGGCGCTCATCTGAATGGCCGCATTCCGGTTTCTGGCGCGAAGAACTCCGCTCTGAAGCTGATGGTCGCATGTTTGCTGACTGACGAGCCCATCACGCTTACCAATATGCCGAATCTGGCTGATACGCGCTTCCTTGCGCAATTGCTGGAAACGCTGGGCGTTGAAGTCTATTGGCCGAAGGGCGATTCGACCTGTCATCTGAACGGTGCTGAGCTGAAAAGCACGATCGCGCCATATGATCAGGTCCGCAAGATGCGGGCGAGTTTCAACGTGTTGGGGCCTCTGATTGCGCGTTCTGGCCATGCAACAGTCTCGCTGCCGGGTGGCTGTGCCATTGGTGCCCGACCGGTCGATCTGCACCTGCAGGCTCTGGAAGCGATGGGTGCGGATCTGCGTGTGGAGCAGGGTTATGTGAAGGCCGCCGCCATTCATGGCCTGAAGGGCGCGCACATCAATTTTGCCATGCCGAGCGTGGGTGCGACCGAGCATGCCATGCTGACTGCGACGCTTGCGCAGGGCGAGACCGTTCTGGAGAACGCCGCCCGCGAGCCGGAGATCGAAGATCTTGCGGTTTGCCTGAACTCCATGGGCGCGAAGATCACGGGCGCTGGCACGTCCAAAATTTGCATCGAAGGCGTCGAGAAACTGAGCGGCACGACGCATTCCGTCATGCCGGACAGGATTGAGGCGGGAACATATGCCATGGCGGCTGCAGCGGCCGGCGGCGATGTCACGCTTGAGGGCGCACCGGTGGCGGCCCTTGGCGCAATGATTGGCAAGCTGAGAGAGGCTGGCGTCACGGTCGAGGCCGACGAGGCCGCGGCCACTCTGCGCATCGTGCGGAATGGCTCTCAGCTCAAATCCGTCAGCGTATCGACCCAGCCGCATCCAGGCTTCCCGACTGACCTTCAGGCTCAGTTCATGGCCCTGATGAGCCTCGCGGACGGTACAAGCATCATTCGCGAAACGATTTTCGAAAACCGTTTCATGCACGCACCGGAACTCTCGCGTCTTGGCGCAGACATCACAGTGCGTGGGCAGGAGGCGGTCGTGAAAGGTGTGCCTCAGCTGACCGCAGCGCCAGTCATGGCGACAGATTTGCGCGCATCGGTCTCTCTTGTGATTGCAGGGCTTGCCGCAGAGGGGGAGACTGTGGTGAACCGTATCTACCACCTCGATCGTGGATTTGAGCGGCTGGAAGCGAAACTTAACGCCTGTGGCGCTAGCATTGAACGCCGATCCGAGGACGAAGACTAGGAATTGCTCAAGGGGCACTGATGGCTGATCACAAACCACTTCGTCTTCTCGCCGAAACGGCCGAGGATCTGGAAGTCATTTCCGCCGCCATTCAGGACAGTGTCGTGAAAGCGGGGAACCTGAAATATGAGTCCCGCCACAACCGGTTTGCGCTGGAGATAAACCGCTTTCGCTGGGAAGCGGGCGCGAAACGCGGCGACGGCCAGCGTGTGCGGTCGCTGCTGGCCTTCGATGGCGTGCTGGGCGCGAAGACCCGCGCTGTCACCAAGACCGACCCGGAAATGATCCTGTCGCTGTTGCAGGTGACCTTCACCCCGGCAGATGAGCCGCCGGGTGGAAAGATCACGCTGATCTTCGCAGGCGACGGAGAAATCGTCCTTGAGGTTGAAGTTCTGGATGCAACCTTGCTGGACAGTGACTATGTGTGGCCGACGCGCCGCCTTCCGAGCCACGAGCGGCGCCGGAGATAGACATGGTCCGCAGGTTTTTTGCCTCAAACGACGCCTTCAATGGTGAATTCGCCCAGTTCCTGGAGCAGGAACGCGGCACGGGTGAAGACGTTGCGAATACCGTAACGGGCATCCTGAAGGATGTGCAGGCACGCGGCGGCGAGGCCGTGGCCGAATACACGGCTAGGTTTGACGGTCTGCAACTGGACCCATCGACGCTGACATCCGACAATGTGAACCTGCACAGCCTGGCCGCGCAATGCCCGGCTGATTTGCGCGAAGCCATCAATTTTGCGCATGATCGGATCGCCACATATCATGCGGCGCAGCGGCCCGCAGACCACAGTTTTACCGACTCTGCGGGTGTCGAGCTCGGCTGGCGCTGGACGGCGCTGGAAAGCGTCGGCGTCTATGTGCCGGGCGGCCGCGCGAGTTACCCCTCTTCGGTTCTGATGAATGTCGTGCCGGCCAAGATCGCCGGCGTTGAGCGCATCGTCATGGTTGCGCCCGCGCCCCAGGGCGAGCTGTCACCCGCGGTTGCATACGCCGCGCTGAAAGCTGGTGTTGAGGAATTTTACCCAATTGGTGGGGCGCAGGCCGTTGGCGCGCTGGCTTTTGGCACGTCAAACATGGCCCCGGTCGACAAGATTGTTGGCCCTGGCAATGCTTTCGTCGCAGAGGCCAAGCGCCAGGTATTCGGCCGCGTCGGCATCGACACGATTGCCGGCCCGTCAGAGATTCTGGTCATCGCAGACCATACGGCAAATCCGGACTGGATTGCCGCTGACCTGCTGTCTCAGGCCGAGCATGATCCCAGCAGCCAGTCGATCCTCATTGTTGTGGACCAGGCTGTGGGGGATTCTGTGGAAGGGGCTGTGGAAAACCAGTTGAAAACCCTGCCCACGGGCGAGCGAGCACGCGAAAGCTGGATGAACAATGGCGCAATCGTCGTCGCACCTGATTTGCCTGCTGCAGCCTCCATCGCGAACCGCATCGCGGCTGAGCATCTGGAGCTGGCCGTGGAGGACCCGGATGCCCTGTTGCCACTGATCCGCCATGCCGGTGCGGTCTTTTTGGGCCACTATACGCCGGAGGCGCTGGGCGATTACGTCACCGGGTCGAACCACGTCTTGCCGACCAGCCGCGCCGCGCGTTTCTCGTCCGGCCTTGGCCTGTATGATTTTCTGAAACGGATGAGTGTTCAGCGTGTGGGGCCTGAGGGGTTTGCCGCGATTGCGCCCGCCGCCTTGCGTCTCGCCGAGGCAGAGCGCTTGCCAGCCCATGCGCGCTCCATCTCTATCCGCTCCAATCAGGGCACGGACGGGTGAGCAATGACCGGCTCATCGGCGTCGATATCGACGATGAGACCCTGGGCGCATCGGGCCCGGACGCCGAGCATGAGCGCCGCGTTGCCATTTTTGATCTGTTGGAAAGTAATTCCTTCAAGGTGATCGGTCAGGATGAGGGACCCTATCAGCTGAACCTGTCCAAAGCCGAGCGTCGGCTCGTCTTTGCCATTCGTACCGAGGCGGGCGAGGAGGTGCACACTTTCATCCTGTCGCTCGGGCCGTTCCGGGGCGTGATCCGCGACTATTTCATGATCTGCGACAGCTATTATGATGCAATCCGCACCCAGTCCCCGCACCAGATCGAAGCGATCGACATGGCCCGGCGGGGCATCCACAATGAAGGCTCCGAACTTCTCGCCGAACGCCTTGAAGGCAAGATCGAAGTCGACTTCTCCACGTCGCGGCGGCTATTCACGCTGATCTGCGCCCTCCATGCCGGCCAAACGCGCGCAGCGGGCTAGGGAAATAATTCAAAGTCACCGAAGCGTATCCACTTGCTACACACGATCGCTCACGCAATGATACCGCTATCATAAAAAAGCGGAGGAAAGTCATGGCGAAACGGATTCTGATTGGGCTCGCGGGGCTCGTGCCAGCAATTGCGCCAAGTGCGTGCAGTGCCATGGGGCAAGTTATGCCGGCCGACGAAATGGTGGTTGAACAGGTGCCAGTGGCGCTGGACAAGCACCGCGTCGTGATCCTGACGGATATGGAAGCCGATCCGGACGACACCCAATCGCTGATCCGTCTCCTGCTCTATTCCAATGAGATCGACATCGAGGCGCTGGTGGCGACCACGTCGATCTGGAAGAAAAAGGATATTCGGCCCGATTCCATCCGCACGACACTTGGAAAGTATGGCGAGGTCTACGATACGCTCAGCCAGCATGCGCCGGGTTATCCGGCGGAATCCGAGCTGCAGGACCTCGTGATGAGCGGTCAGCCGGGCTATGGCATGGCCAGCGTGGGGACCGGGCAATCGACAGAAGGGTCCGACGCCATCATTCGCCTGCTTGAGGCCGAGGATGACAGGCCACTGTGGATCTCCGTCTGGGGCGGGGCGAACACGCTGGCCCAGGCGCTGCATGATATCCGTGAAAAGAAGAGCGAGACAGACGCTGCGCACCTGATCTCGAAACTCCGTGTCTATACAATTTCGGATCAGGACGATAGCGGCATCTGGATGCGCCGCGAGTTTCCGAGCCTGTTTTACATTGTCAGCCCGGGCGAGTATGGCCGCTCCACCTGGACCGCTATAACGCGTGGCTTTCCCGGCTTCGAGGATCATATCTCGAACCAGTGGATCGCCGAAAACATCCAGCAAGATCATGGCCCGCTTGGCGCGCGCTATCCGGACGTGGTCTGGGGTATGGAAGGCGATACACCTGCCTATCTCTCCCTGATCCCGAACGGGCTCAACGTGCCGGACCGTCCGGACTGGGGCGGCTGGGGTGGTCGGTACGAACTCTATACGCCGAGTGCGGATGAGATCGGTGTCGGTCCCGGAAAGCTTGGTTCGGGCGGTGTGCCGCTGGACCCGGAACCGCGCCCGATCTGGACGAATGCGACCGACACCTACACGCCTTGGGTGGCGCAGAAGGATGGTCGGGCGATTGGCCCTGCAGAGGAAACCTATCACGACAATCATGTCACGTTGCTGCGGTGGAGAAGCGACCTCCAGCGTGACTTTGCTGCGCGCATGGACTGGACCATTTCATCCTATGAAGATGCGAACCATCCGCCGGCCGTGAAACTGGCTCATGCGCGCCAGCTCACCGCGAAGTCCGGAGAGCATATCGGATTGGATGCGTCTGGTACGTATGATCCGGATGGCGACAGCCTCAGCTATCACTGGTTCAATTATGCCGAAGCGGGGACTTTGGAGGCGCCCATAGACATGGGGCACGCCGTCAATGATTTCGATATCTGGTTCCAGTTGCCGGAGGTGGACCAGACGGAAACTGCGCACTTCATCGTGAAAGTCACCGATAAGGGAACGCCATCGCTGACACGCTATGAACGGGTGATTGTCACAATCGAGCCCTAAGCTGAGGAAAGTTCAGGTAAAACGGGCAAGGCTTGCCCCAGCGTCCGGTCTTTGTGACGTAGCGACACCGTGTATGATCGGACAAAACGATCCGGAGGAAACATGCACTACACCGAACTCCTGAAAGCACGGGAAGAACTGACAGGCCCCGGCGGCGAATTCGAGATCGTCGAGGCCGAAGTTCTGGGCAACCGGCTCCGCGTCTACAAGAACGCCCCGCCCAGTGTGCGGGAAGTCTGGCTGTCGACGCTCCAATTCCCCGAACGCGACTATCTGGTCTACCAGGATGAGCGTTGGACTTATGCGGATGCACATCGCGATGTGGCGTCGGCCGCCGCCTGGATGTTTGACCAGGGCGTAAAGCCCGGCGACCGTGTGGCGATCGCCATGCGCAACTATCCTGAATGGATGCTGCTATATTGGGCCTGTGTCTCGGTTGGAATTGCCGTGGTTGGCATGAATGCCTGGTGGACACCTGAGGAAATGGAATACGCGCTAAAGGACTCCGAGCCCAAGATCCTGTTTGCGGACTCAGAGCGGCTGGAGCGGGTGCTCGCCATTTCCGGCGCGGCCGACAAGATGAAGATCGTCGGTGTACGCGCGCCGGATGCGCCATCGCCTGTCATCCAATGGTCAGACGTGTTGGCCCATGGCGGCGCATTGCCGGATGTCAGTGTCGACCCCGACGCGGATGCGTGCATCTTCTATACATCCGGCACGACCGGTTTCCCGAAAGGCGCACAGCTGACCCATCGGGGCTGTGTGTCCAACTTGCTGAACATGGCATTTGCGGGGGCTTCCACCCAGCTCGCGACCGCGCGCGCCACGGGGGAAATGCCACCTGAAGAAGCGCCGGTTCCGGTTGGCCTGATCACGACGCCGCTCTTCCATGTCACGGCGAACAATTGCGCCGCGTATCTCATTACCGCTGCGGGCGGCAAGATCGTGCTGATGTATCGC
Organism: Hyphomonas sp. KY3; assembly: GCF_017309975.1. Taxonomy (NCBI): domain Bacteria; kingdom Pseudomonadati; phylum Pseudomonadota; class Alphaproteobacteria; order Hyphomonadales; family Hyphomonadaceae; genus Hyphomonas; species Hyphomonas sp. KY3. The sequence goes on along the minus strand of NZ_CP022271.1, from coordinate 2,605,078 downwards.
TGGGACGCGGGCGAGGCGCTGAAACTGGTTGAGACCGAGAAGGTCACGGCGATGAGCGGTGTCCCCATCATGGCCCGCGAACTGATCAACCATCCGGACTTCGAAAAGACAGACACGTCCAGCCTGGCAACGCTGGGCGGCGGTGGTGCGCAATTGCCGCCGGACCTTGTTCAGAAGATCGACTCCACGGTGGCAACCGCTCGGCCGAATACCGGTTACGGCATGACCGAAACCTGCGGCATCATCACATCTGTTGCGGCCGACTTCTTCATCGACAAGCCCGACAGCGCTGGCCCGGCCATGCCCAATTTCGAGGCCAAGTGCGTCAATGATCTTGGTGAGACCGTCGCGCAGGGCGAAGTTGGCGAGCTGTGGGTGCGCGGCTCTTCGGTCATCAAAGGCTATATCAACCGGCCTGAGGCGACGGCAGAATCGATCACCGATGGGTGGTTGCACACCGGCGACATTGCCCGGATCGACGAGCATGGTTTCATCTTTATTGTGGACCGCAAGAAAGACATGGTGCTGCGCGGCGGCGAGAACGTCTATTGCGCCGAGGTCGAGGCGGCGATCTATCGTCACCCGTCCGTGGCAGAGTGCAGCGTCTTCGGCGTACCGGATGACCGGTTGGGCGAAGAGGTCGGCGTGGCCGTCGTGCTGAAACCGGGCGAAGACCTGGCTGCCGTTACCCTTCGTGAGCATTGCGCGGGCATCATGGCGAAGCACAAGGTGCCGCGTTATGTCTGGTTCCTCACTGCACTGCCGCGCAATGCCAGCGGCAAGTTCATCAAGCGCGACCTGAAAGAACAGCTGACCAAGGAACTGGATAGCGCAGCGGCGAACTAGCGCCTGACAGTAGCGATTATTTTGAGCAAGCCCTCCAGCCTCTGGGGGGCTTGCCTCGTTTTGGGGAACGCCATTCTGCCGCGCGCCAGGCATGGCGACCCCGGCAGGATTCGAACCTGCGACCGTCCGATTAGAAGTCGGGTGCTCTATCCAGCTGAGCTACGGGGCCGGATCGTGGCCGGCGGGCATCCTAGTGTGTCCAGGGCTGCTTGCGATTGGCGTCGAAGTTAGCGCTATAGGACTTTACAAGCCGTTTCCGCTCTTCAGATGGCGTAACCGTAAATGTCAGGCCCTTGCTCTTGGCATACTCGATCGCCTGTTCCTGCGTCTCGAAGGAAAGGCGGATCTGTCCGGACGTGTCGTCAATGCTGGTCCAGCCCATGAGGGGGTCTGCCGAGCGCTTGGCGTCATTGTTCACGAATTCGAGAATCCAGGCTTTGGTCTTGCCTCTGCCGGAGGTCATCGCGCTTTTGGCGGGCTTGTAGATACGCGCTTGCATGATGAACCTCACCGCTAAGAAAGTGAATGGTCGGAGCGAGAGGATTCGAACCTCCGACCCTCTGGTCCCAAACCAGATGCGCTACCAGGCTGCGCTACGCTCCGGACTCCCGTAATAATGGGGTCGCGCCACGGCGCAAGCCCCTTTCGGCTGTGAATTCAGTCTTTTGTGCGCAAGCGTCGCACCAGACCCTCTTGCGCAACGCTTGCCACGAGGTCTCCGGCCATATTGAAGATCATTCCGCGATTGAATCCACGTCCTTTGCCGGCAAATGGGCTGTCCATGGAGTAGAGGTGCCACTCATCGAATTTAATGGGTCCATGCAGCCACATCGCGTGATCCAGGCTGGCCGACATCAATTCCTTGTGGTTCAGCCAGGTAATGCCGTGCGGGCGATAGCTGGAGCTGAGCAGGGCCATGTCGGAGGCATAGGCCAGCAGGCAATGGTGCAGCGCCGGCGGCACGTCGATGGGGCGGCTGACCCGGAACCAGATATTGTGGTGATCGTCTGCGATTTCAGGATGGATCAGGTCCAGCGGGGCCACGTCGCGGATTTCGATGTCGCGTTCGCGGGCAAAATCCTCGCGTAGGGCCTCGGGCAGGCGGTCGGCGATTTCCAGGCGGCGTTCGCGAAGATCCTTCAGGCCGTCGGGGCCGTCCACTTCCGGCATCTTGTGCTGATGTTCCCAGCTCTCCTCGTCGGTCTGGAAGCTCGCCGCCATGTTGAAAATCTGTTTTCCGTGCTGGATCGCCACCACGCGCCGCGTCGTGAAGCTGCCGCCATCACGGGAATGGTCAACCTGATAGATGATCGGCACTTTCGGGTCGCCGGGACGGATGAAATAGGCATGGAGCGAGTGGCATGTCCGGTCTTCCGGCACGGTGCGGTAGGCCGCCACCAGCGACTGAGCGATGACCTGACCGCCGAAAACCCGCTGGCTGGCGCGCTCATCCGGGCTCTGGCCGCGGAACAGGTCCAGTTCCAGGCGCTCGATATCGAGCAGGGACAGAAGGTCTCCAACAGGGTCGGTCATGCGTGGTCTCCAAATCGTGTGATCAGCAGCTAGCAGAGGCATTCGTGGATGCAAACTGTGCAAGTGCGCGATTCCTGTCCAATCCACCTTTCTCTGGTCACAACATGTTCACCATATTCCGGTATTGGCAGGTATCATGGTTAATCCCGCCGCTCTTCCTGCCGCCGTCCCGTTTCGCGATTCCTTCTCGCAAATGAAGCGTGATCTCGATTTTTTACGCATGGCGATCCGGATGCACAAGCTGATCGGCGACGTTACGCCGGACTCCCGGCAACTCGTTGCGGACGATTTCGAGGAGAGTGTCGACAAGCATGCCGGGAACATCGCGTTTCGGTTTGAAGGCAAGCTCACCACATATGCCGAATTCGATGCCACCGCGAACCGGATTGCCCATTGGGCGCTGGCGCACGGACTGAAAGCCGGCGACCGGGTTGCGCTCTGCATGGAGAATTGCCCGGACTATGTCGCGATCTGGGTCGGCCTCGCCAAGGTTGGCGTCGTCACCGCCCTGGTGAACACGCATCTGGAAGGGGAGTCCCTGAAACATTGCCTCGCCATTTCCGACGCCACTCATGTGATTACAGGCCCGCATCAGGACCGTGCGGTCTGTTCCGTCACGGCTGGAATGGAAAATGCCCCGAAGGTCTGGACCCTGGGCGGCGCCCATGGCGAAGACATCGCGGCCATGATGCCCAATCTCTCGTCGGAACGGCCGTCGCGCGAATTGCGCGCGCAGTTGCGCGGCAAGGACATGTGCCTTCTGATCTACACGTCCGGCACGACGGGCATGCCCAAGGCAACCCGGATCACGAATTCCCGCCTTCAGATCATGCTGCGCACCTTTATCGCGCCTTGCTATACCGGCCCGCGGGACCGGGTTTACATCACGCTGCCCCTGTATCACGGGACGGGCGGCATTTGCGGCGTCGGCCAGGCCATGATGAGCGGCGCCAGCATCGTGCTGCGCCGGAAATTCTCGGCCAGCGCCTTCTGGGATGATGTGGTTGATGAAGGCGTCACCTCGATCGTCTATATTGGCGAACTGTGTCGCTACCTCCTCAATCGCCCGCCGCACCCCAAGGAGCGGGCGCACCGGCTGCAAACAGGGTTCGGAAACGGCCTGCGCCCGGAAATCTGGACGGAATTTCGCGAGCGGTTCAACATTCGGCATCTCGTGGAATTCTATGCCGCGACGGATGGCAATGTGAATTTGATGAGCATTGACGGCACCGTGGGCGCGGTCGGGCGCATTCCGAAATGGCTCAAGGCGCGGTTTGACCATGTCGAGTTCGTGAAGTTTGATCTCGAAACGGAAGACGTCGTTCGCGGCGACGATGGATTCGTGATCCGCGCGGAGACGAATGAGCCTGGCGAAATGCTGGGGCGTATTGCGGATACCGAATTCGAGTTCGCGGGATATCATGACCCGAAGGCGACGGAGAAGAAAATTCTCCGGGACGTGTTTGAACCCGGAGACAAATGGTTCCGGACGGGGGATCTGATGCGCAAGGACGAAAATGGCTATGTCTACTTCGTTGACCGGGTTGGCGACACGTTCCGCTGGAAGGGAGAGAATGTCTCCACCAGCGAAGTGAGCGATGCGATGATCCGCGCTGACGGGATTGCCACGGCGAACGTCTATGGGGTCGAAATTCCGGGGACAGAAGGTAAGGCTGGCATGGCGGCGGTTACGTTGAGTGGCGACGTCGATTTCGAAAGCCTGCACTATGAGCTGTCTTCAAGCCTGCCCGCCTATGCCATCCCGATTTTTATTCGTATCCAGCGCGAGCCTGATACGACCGGCACAATGAAGTATCGCAAAGTGGAACTGATGAAAGAGGGCTACAATCCGGACATGGTCGATGACCCGATCTGGATGTACCATCCCGACCGGCGCCAATATGTGCCGTTCACGCAGGACCGGTATGACTCGCTGATCTCCGGCGCGTTCCGCTTCTAGGTCTCAGGCGACCCGGCCCATGCGCTCTTCGAGCCGCGTGGAAAACCAGGAAATGATCCGCCGCCACAGCTCGTCCTTCAGGATGGCGCCTTCCACATCATGGTCAATCGACGGGTTGTCATTGATCTCGATGATCACGACGCCCTGGTCGGTTTCCTTCAGGTCCACGCCATAGAGGCCATCGCCGATCAGGCGCGCACCGCGTACGGCGGCGTCAACCACGTCTGGTGGTGCATCCTCGACCGGGAAAGTGGTGAAGCCTCCCTCGCTCGTCTTGCCATCCGGACCATGTTTCACAATCTGCCAGTGGCCGCGTGCCATACGGTATTGGCAGGCATAGAGCGGTTCGCCATTGAGGACCCCGATACGCCAATCGAACTTCGTCGGAATGAATTCCTGAGCAATGATCAGGGCCGTGTCCTTGAACATCTGCTTTGCGCCTGCGCGGAGTTCCTCGAGAGAGCGTGCCTTGACCATATTGGTACCAAAGGAACCGTCTGGCGTCTTCAGCACGACTGGATTGCCCAAGGTCTCGAACACGGCGGCAAGGTCAGACTTCTCATCGAGAATGAGCGTGTGTGGAATAGGCAAGCCAGCCTTTTCCAAGATCTCCTTCAGGAAGACCTTGTTGGTGCACCGGATCATGGATTGCGTGTCGTCAATGACGGGCATGCCTTCCTGTTCGGCGCGGCGGGCGAACTTGTAGGTGTAGTTATCAATCTGGGTCGTGGCGCGGATGAACAGGGCGTCAAACTCGGCAAGACTGGTCAGGTCCGATGGTTCGATTGTCTCAACCTCAACGCCCATCTTGGCAGCGACATCCGCGAGGCGCTTGATGGAGGAGGGCTTCGACGGCGCGGTCTTTTCATGCGGATCGACCAGCACGGCCAGCGCCCATTTGGCGGGGGCTTTGGACTTCGGCTCGCTGATGCGCCCGCTTGTGTAAGCCTGCATTGCCTCAAGGAAGAAGTCCCGGCGCTCGCCTTTCAGCTTGTGAGGCGGCACCATCCGGACACGGCCAATGCCGTGCGGAGATTTCGGGTCCAGTTCGACTTCAAGCGCCGGCACGCGGAACCAGTCGGAGACTTCGCGGGCAAGACGCTCATAACCTGGCGTTTCCGGCTTGGAAAAGGCAACGAAGAGACGCTCGATCTCCGGCGCGCCCTTGGCGCGGGCTTCGCGCAGGCGTTCGCCCAGATCGGGCAGGGCGTGCCTGTAGAGTCCCTTGGCCGATAGTTCCACCATGGTCTGGACGCTGGGGCTGACCCGGTGCCCGCGCGCTTCGGCCAGCAGCGAGGCGTAATAGCCTTCTGACTGGTAGCCATAGGACCGGCAGAGATTCAGGATGTAGGGCCGTCGCCCGGAAAAAAGCGCCGGCTTGGTGATATAGTCTGATACCTTCAGCACCTTGTGAGGCGTCTCAGCCTGAGAGATGTCGTTGGCGGATTCTACGAGTACGACCCAATCGGTCATTGATCCTCTCTCGAGACGCCGCCCAGCGGCTTCTCTAATCTAAGTGCGGCTTCTCCATCGGGATAATAGCCTGCGGCGCGCGCCATTACGCGATAACCATGGCGTTCGTAAAGACGCTTTGCGCGGCTATTTGTTTCGCGCACTTCGAGCCTGAGTGTATCGCAGCTTCGCTGCTTTGAAATGTCTTCGCATTTTTCAAGGAAAAGGTCGGAAAGCCCGGTGCCGCGCGCAGCTTCTGCGACGGACAGGGAATAGAGTCGCGCGGCTTTGCTGTTGCGGCGGAACAGGAGGACAGCTGCACCGGTCAGGCCATCCTTTCCGTCGGATACGAGGATTGCCGAATTCCCGCTCAGCAAGCGCCGCCACGTGCGTCGCGAAAACCGGTCTTCCTCCGGAAAGGCAAGCTCCAGGTCTGTCAGCGCTGCGATGTCGTCCAGGGTGGCGGCGCGAATGTCGTGCATCGGGGCGGGGCTAGCGGAGCAGAACCATGTCGTCACGATGGACGATGGCCGGGCGGCCGCGATAGCCGAGGATCGCCTCGACCTCTTCGCTATGACGGCCGATAACGCGGGCGATCTCGCCCGAACTGTAGGCGGTGACGCCCTTGCCGACCATCTGGCCGGAGGGCGCGTTCAAGGCGACGGCGGCCCCGCGCTCGAAAGTGCCCGTGACGGCGGTGATCCCCACGGCCAGCAGGCTCGCCCCACCGCGCAGGGCCTTGGCCGCGCCTTCGTCCAGTTCGATTGAGCCTTCGGGTGTCAGGTGTCCTGCCAGCCACGCTGCGCGGGCATTGGCGGGCGTGGTGGCGGCGGAAATCAGAGTCGCCCGCGCGTCGTCTTCGATGGCAAGCAACGGATGGTCCCGATTGCCGAGCGTGATCAGCGTGGAGCAGCCGGCCGCATGCGCAATTCGCGCGGCGGCGAGCTTGGTTGCCATGCCGCCAGAGCCGACACCGGCATCAGCGTTCGCGCCGGTCGCCATCGCGTCATGTTCGGCGGTCAGCTGGTCGAGCCGGGGAATATGCGTTGCCTCCGGGTGGGTGCGCGGATCCGCCGTGTAGAGGCCGTCAATATCCGACAGGAGCACCAGCACATCCGCGCCCATCATCTGGGCGACGCGCGCGGCCAGCCGGTCATTGTCGCCATAGCGAATCTCGTCAGTCGCCACCGTGTCATTCTCATTGATGACCGGCACCACGCCTGATTCCAGCAAGGTCTCGAGGGTTGCGCGCGCGTTCAGCCAGCGCCGGCGATTTTCGGTGTCGCCAAGCGTCAGCAGTGCCTGGCCGATGGTGACATCATGCGGCTCGAAGGCTTGGCCGATGGCAGACATCAAGCGCAGCTGGCCGATCGCGGCGGCGGCCTGTTTCTGGTCGAGACGGTTTGAAACAGAATTGCCAACACTTTTGCGACCCAATGCAACCGCGCCGGACGAAACGAGAATGATTTGAAACCCTCTGGAACGCAGTGAAACAATATCGAATGCCAGTTTCTCCAGCCAGGCATGGCGCGGTTGGCCGTGCTCTGCGACAAGGGCAGAGCCGGTCTTCACCACGATACGCTTGGCAGAAGCAAAAGGCGTTTCAGTCATCTGGCGGAGCGATACACTGCTGCGGCAAATGCCGGAAGCGAAAATGAAGCCGTTGACAAGCCGGGCGATTGACCGTCACGACAGTTGAAAAGACGAGGTTTTCTGCAATGCCCCAATTCGACATGATCCTGCTGACCCCTGCCCAGGCCGAAGGCGCCGATGTGGTGGAACACACTGCTGGCTCGCCCGCCCGCGAAGGTGGCGGCGATGAGACTTATCGCTGCGGATCGTGCAAGACGAAGCTGCTGGTCAACGTGGCGCACCACGATGCGCACGGCGTGATCGTGAAGTGCGGCAAGTGCGGACGATTCAATACCGAGCCGCATCACCACCACTAAAGCGGCGTCCAGTCGGCGTCTTCGCCGGCATTCTCTTCCTCAGCTATGAGTCCGAGGTGGCGAGAGATCTCCGAAAGGGCTTTTTTCACGCCCACACGGGTCACCCCTGAGATCAGCAGCGGTTCGCCATCATAGACGGCCTTCAGTTTTGCAAGCTGCTCCTCGACCTGTTCAGGTAGCAGCGCGTCGATCTTGTTCAACGCGACCACTTCCGGCCTCTGGGCCAGCTCAGGGCTGTAGGCCTCCAACTCGTGGCGAATGGTCGTGTAGGCGCCCGCCACATCATCCTGGGTGCAATCGATCAGGTGCAGCAGCACTTTGCAGCGCTCGACATGGCCAAGGAAGCGATGGCCGAGGCCAGCCCCGTCTGCGGCACCTTCGATCAATCCGGGAATGTCCGCCAGCACGAACCGGCTGCCAGGCCCCAGATCGACCACGCCAAGTCCGGGGTTCAGCGTCGTGAAGGGATAGTCGGCAATTTTGGGCGTCGCGGCGGTTACAACGCTCAGGAAGGTAGATTTGCCGGCATTCGGCAGACCCAGCAGGCCTGCATCCGCGATCAGTTTCAGGCGTAGCCAGATCCAGCGTTCCTCGCCGTCCTCGCCGGGATTGGCGCGGCGTGGTGCCTGATTGGTTGAAGACTTGAACCGTGTATTGCCCCAGCCGCCATTGCCGCCAACGGCGAGCAGGACGCGCTGGCCGACCTCTGTGAGGTCCGCAATCAGGGTTTCCTGATCATCTTCGAATATCTGGGTGCCCACAGGCAGTTTCAGCACGACGTCATCGCCGCCCGCGCCGGTGCGCTCCTTGCCCATGCCGTGGCCGCCACGCTTGGCTTTGTAATGTTGCTGGTAGCGGTAATCGATCAGCGTATTCAGCCCCTCAACAGCTTCCGCCCAGACATCGCCGCCGCGTCCGCCATCGCCGCCGTTCGGACCGCCATACTCGACGTATTTCTCACGGCGAAATGAGACGCAGCCCGCGCCGCCACCGCCGGACTTGATGAACACTTTGGCCTGATCGAGAAATTTCATGTCTGTACTCTTACGTGTTTCAGTCGATCCGCGCCATATTGACGTGGCCGACCATCTCTCCGCGACCAAGGCAGAAGACCTTGATCCGATCTGCCTTCATGAAGGCCAGTTTTTCCAGAACGCGGCCCGAGGCCGGATTATCATCCAGATAGCCTGACACAAAGCCGCGTTCGCCGCGCTGCTTCAGCCAGTCCACAAGCGCCTCGGTGGCCTCTGTCATGAGACCATTGCCCCAGCGGTCCGGCGAGAGCCAGTATCCGATCTCGAAGGGCAACCAGGTGCTGTCGCGATGCGCGCTGGTCACGCCTACCAATTCCCCGTTCTCGACAATCGCATAGGGGTGCTTGGTATTCTCTTCACGCCCTGCAGTGTGACCGGCAATCCAGGCAAGCGTCTGAGCCACCGTCTGGTTCGCGGGAATGCGCGCCACCATGCGGTAAACTCTCGGATCATTGACCAGATCGGCGATCCGTGCCGCGTCGCTGGCCTCCACCGGGCGCAGGACCAGCCGGTCGGTCGTGATTTGCGTACTCATGCCGTAACTCCCTCCATGAGGACCAAGCGGGCAGGGGAGGACATAATAAAGGGGAGGCAGTGGCCTGCCTCCCCTTGGAAACTGATCGTCTGAAGCGATCCGGCCACGTATCCCGCGGCCGCGCTGTCAGCCGCTTATTCTGCTGCTTCCGCGACCGGTACAATATTCACGTAGAGACGGCCGCCCGTCTTGCGCGTGAACTCAACCTTGCCTTCGGAAAGCGCAAACAGGGTGTGGTCGCGGCCAATGCCGACGCCCTTGCCTGGGTATTTCTGCGTACCGCGCTGGCGCACGATGATATTGCCCGGAATGACGTGCTCGCCGCCAAATTTCTTGACGCCAAGATATTTCGGGTTTGAGTCGCGGCCGTTACGGGACGAACCACCTGATTTCTTATGAGCCATGCTTTGCTCCGATCCTCTATAAAGGGCTTATAGCGCCCTTATGCGTCCTTGGCGAATTCTTCGGCCTGCTTGATCCACTCATCGCGAGTGATGCGGCCTGGGAAGCTCATTTCTTCTTCCAGCTCAGTGATCTGCTCTTCTTTCAAGGCAGCGACCTGCCAGAAGAAGTAGATGCCAGCTTCGTGGAGCTTTTTCTCGAGAACCGGGCCGACGCCTGAAATCTTTTTCAGATTGTCCGGCTTGCCTTCGAGATTGGCGATACGACCGCGGGAATCGACTTCCGGCTTGGCTGCGGGTGCAGCAGCTTCTGCGGCAGGGGTCTCGGCCTTTGGAGCGGCGGCCTTCTTTGGCGCGGCTTTCTTGGCTGGCTTCTTGCCGTCGGTGCTGATGCCAGTGATCTTGACGACCGTCAGGTGCTGGCGGTGGCCTTGCGTACGGCGATAGGTCTGGCGCTGGCGCTTCTTGCGAATGATGACTTTGTCACCGCGCGTTTGCTCCTCGACTTCACCGAACACGCTTGCACCGTCAACCAGGGGAGCGCCAACAGTTACGTCGTCGCCATTGCCCAGCATGAGCACGGTTTCAAAGGTTACGTCCTTACCGGCTTCAGTATCCAGCTTTTCGACGGTGATCGTATCACCTTCCGCGACTTTATACTGCTTGCCGCCTGTTTTGATGACCGCGAACATGGGTCTCGTCCTTCCGGAATGGTAAGCGAAATGAATTGCGCGCGAAGCCGTTGCCGGTTCCGCGCTCGAAGCGGCGGGTAAACACCAATCGGGGCGCGCTGTCAAATGTCATCTTCAGGCGATTTCAGGTGCTTGCATGTGGCGCGCATATTATATAGTGCAGGCAACCGTCCACAGGCTCCGCGGAGAGGTGCTAGAGTGGTTGAATAGGCTAGTCTCGAAAACTAGTGAACTCGCAAGGGTTCCGAGGGTTCGAATCCCTCTCTCTCCGCCAGCCAGTCTTCAGAGATTGGCTGAATTCGTGCAGCAACGAAATAGTGGCCGTTTCTCCGGGACTTGCGCCCGACTTGGCGACACGAACGAGCATATATCCATACATTGTAGTCTCCGATCGGACGAATCCAGGCACCCGTCTCCGTTCACCTATTCGGGGGTTACGTTCAGGTCGATTTTGTCCGAATAACAGGGAATTTCTCCAACGAGCCTGGCTCCCGCAATCGCGATATCTGCCATGCCTCAACCTGACCGAATAGCCGTCATGTGAGCGTGCGGACACTCCCGGCCAGAGCGCAGACATCAAGGGTCGATTTGCAGCGAAGCCGACTGATCCTGCCAGGGGCATTGTCAGGGGAAACGGCCTTGAGGCGTATGGCAGGGGCGTCTAGCCTTGGAAAATGACCAAGAACCCGTTCCGCTACTTCAAGACGTCGCCCGAGATTATCCAGCTTGCGGTCATGATGTATGTCCGATTTCCGCTGTCATTGAGGAATGTCGAAGACCTACTCCACGAGCGCGGGATCGACATCTGCCACGAAACGGTCCGACACTGGGTGGACCGTTTCGGCACTTACTTCGCGCACAAGATCCGCAGACGTCGTTCGGAAAGATTGAGACAATCGCCGCAATGGCAGTGGCACCTGGACGAAGTCTTTGTGAAGATCCGTGGAAAGACCCGCTATCTTTGGCGCGCAGTCGACCATGAGGGCGAAGTTCTGGAGTCCTTCGTAACGAAGACGCGCGATAAGGTTTCAGCGTTGAAATTCATGAGAAAAGCCATGAAGCGGTACGGCAATCCACATGTCGTGGTGACTGACAGGTGCCACTCATATCGCGCGGCCATGAAAGAGATCGGAAATGCAGGGCGCCAGGAGTGTGGCCGGCATCTCAACAACCGTGCCGAGAATTCGCACCTTCTTTTCCGACGACGAGAACGGTCCATGTCCCGTTTCCGGCGCATGCGAAGTCTTCAGAAGTTTGTTTCAATCTATTCGTCTGTGCACAATCACTTCAACCATCAACGGAATATCGAGAGCAGGGCCAGGTTCAAATCGCTACGCGACGCCGCTCTTCTCGAATGGCGCGAGCTTCTTGCTGTCTGAGACCTGCTCGTTCGCAAAAAAGGGAGACTGACTCGTATTAGTCTGACAGCACCAGACAGTTCATTCGACCTGGCTATCCCGATTAGGTCTCCCAGCCACTTCGGCATTCATCCAGCAACTCGCCGAGATTAGACGGAATCTCTGATCTGATCTGAAGATTGGCAATTCGATCAAATGCCGCTTCACCAGCCGCATAGATGTCGGGAAAATGGGATTTGAAATGTCGCGCTTGCCCAACACCATATCGCAAGACAACACTATCGTAGACAGCTGATTTCTTTTTCCACTTCACTTGGAAACCTGGATCTGAGACCGGAGATTCCGCTATCTGATTAATTTCCACCACACTGCCCTGGCGGAAACTTACGAGCCCATTGGATAGCATAAGGTGAACGAGAACCCGGTTCAGAATCGATGTGCCTAATTTAAACTTCCCAATCCGGGATGAATTAAAAGTCACGTCAAAACTTGTAGCGACTCGCTTTTTCACCGCTTCCGAGATCCGAACATGACTTAGTAATTGCTCATACTCGGTGGAGAAAAGGAAACTGTCGGAGTCCATGGTAACGCGGTGGCTCTCTGCTTCAGACTCAATCTGAAGCAGACGGTTTCTAATCTCCGGATCGGATAGTTCAGGCACCAGTTTCAAAATTTTCTGATGTTCGAACTTCTTGAATGTAGCGCGAAGAATATCGACAAGTGCGCCGTCACCGCAACCAGAAACGAGTATTCTGCCAGGGTTTGCAGCACTGAACCTTCCGACACTATGAATTGGATGATTGTCCCAATAGCTGCGAATATCGACGGGATATGTCTGAGGTATCTCGACGCCAAATCCAATCGCCACAATGACGACGTCAAATCCACTCTCAGGCTGATGATCTTCTGCTGCAATTGTGTATTTTCGGCTCCCACGTTCCAATTCTATTTCATCGACCGTGCAATTGGTTCTCGGTGGTGCGCCACCATAGGCTTCAATGATCTTCTCCAATTGGACGTCCAACTGAGCCACGACCTTAAACGAATACCCCGCAGACCAGTTCATGAAGGGAAGATCCGATACAGGATTTTCCGAACCAGGCATCGGCCAATCGTAAAGATGCGGATGAAGATATCGAGTCGTGTTGTGGCGTTGTAAATGCATCAGATCGGAAGCGCGCTCGAACAGATGGACATCCGCACCACCGCGCAAGAGTGTCGCGTAGGCGGTTACCCCCGCGACTCCACCTCCGATTACGGCGATTCGAGGCGCCTTGCTGCCCGACCAAAACTTTAGAATGCCGGTTGTAAGCAATATCGCCCGCTGCTGTTGAGTTAAGAGTGTTTTCTTTCGCTCAAAACAGCCAAGGACATAGAGATTATTGAATTCGGGTCGTACCACAGATGCCGAAAGAATGGTTGTCAGCGTCTCGTCAAGTCTTGCCCAGTCCGATGGGGAGCCCCCCCGGTCGCGCCTCGCCGTGGCATTCATCAAAATAATCTTGGTGAGGCTCGTGGAGATACGTTCATAAATTGTCTTTCGTCTCGTCGATGCTTTCTTTGCTCTCCCCCTGATCTTCAAGTACGATTCTACGTCATAAGTGAGCCCAGAAAACACCGTCAAATACAGTTCTGTTCGGGCTTCGGGCGTGACCGCAAGGTCGACCTCCCTAAGTTGCGATCTCGCAATCTGAGATCGCTTCACGGCCGGTCCGGTCCTGTCAATTTCATCGAGTACACGCTTCAGGTGTTCGGCGCTGCTGAGCAGCGCCCCACTCTTTGGTATCATCTCACAACCCTTTTCTGCTCCCTATCTAAGGGTTGATCTACTAAGCCTTAGATCCTCGCCATCCGGGTCGACTCCATAGGGATAGATCGGTTTGAAATCCTTGGGAGGATTGTTCGCATCCACAGCATTGTACAAATTGGAAAAGATCGGGTGCACGCAAAGAACGTCGCGCGTACTGTAAATCAGACGATTAGGCTCACTATACTCGAATACACCAACATGGAACCGATCAGTGCTGCGAGTTAAACGCCCTATAGCGCCTAGTTCGGACAACAGCCGAAACATATCTCGATAACCTTCGAGGAATTCCTTTGCCCTACTTTTGGCAAAAATGCTCTGCAGATCTCCGTATGAGATTGTGTTTGAACCTATTCTTGGAATGACTTCCTGCAGCACCTCTTCAGCTTGCGGCCAAACGAGTTGGTAACTGTCCAGAATCCCACTGCAGATACTGCCCTCTGCCTTGGCTACTTCTTGAACAACCGTATCTGTTGTGATTTCAGGGAAGTGTCTCGCCCGACCATTTTCAACTGCTTGCGCTATCGAGGTCGATATAACACTATTCAGTATTCGTATTATTTGCCGCGGGAGCAACTGAGTGTGTCGCAGAAGATATGTGAGGGTACCCTCATTCCTTTGATCTGCCCGATTTTTTACCATATCCGGCAAAATGGCCTTCCAAAACCCAATTGCACCACTCCTTTCTCCCACATCGAAGGCGTCCGAAAATCGTCTAAAATCGTCTATAATCGTCCGGGTACCACAGTTCAAGAAACTTCATGCATCGTTTCGCCGCAATGCGCAGCAATTCCGACGCGCTCCACTGAAGAATCATAACACGATTGAAATCCTTGATCGTGTTCGAAGAAAGGTCGGTTAGGTAGAAATAAATTTCTGACGGTATGCAGCACCGGAAGCTCATGTAGCTTTCTGCGGAATTGAATGAACCGATGGCCTTCAGAAGCCCAGAAATTGCCAGATGATGATTTGGATCATCCAGCGACAGGCTTTCAACGGAGTCGAACAGGATCAAACTCTGACGTGAGTTCCGACGCAACCACGCCGTGGCGGCGAAGCAGGCTTCCTTCAATCCGACGGGACCAGGATCAATTTCTGAAAGGCTCTCGAAGAAACCCAGGCCAATCTTCTTGGAGTCCGACTTGTCGTATAGCTGCCGCAATACCTGGATGACTTTCAGAATGACTCTGAATGGCTCGCCGGTGTCTGCGTCGACAATATCATACTGACGAACATAGAGCCGCATCAGTTCAAGTTCCGGGGTATCATCGGAGTAGCCAGATGCGATTGCCGTGACAATGGAAATTTGGAACAAGCCTTTCCAAAAATCGGCTACCTGCTCAACCATAGGACCAGGATAGGAGGCTTGAATTGCGTCGGAAACCTGCTTCACGACGAGATTAATTGACACGGCGGCGTCGCGGTCCTGGAAGAATATAATAGGCGAGTATTGCCCCCCCTTTGGGGTATTATAGATCATGTGGCTAAGCAGCGCGTCCGTCTTGCCGGCCCCCTTGCGGCCCACAATCATCGTCGGGTTGAGTTGGAGCTGACCATAGGGAAAGTTGTGCGTGTCAAAATACGCCTTGAAGATCCGGCCTAACTGAGCCTGAGTTGGATCCGTCGAAGAAATCGGCCCAAGCGGCAGATCTTTGGTAAAAACCGATTTCAGAACTTCTGACCGCGCCATTCCCCCCCCCAATTAATCGCCCCCCCAGAGAGCATCCACACATTAGCAGATATTCTCTTCTAGATTGAAGCTCAAACATTTTCAAGGCATGAGTGGCCCCGTCGTGATGTGCGAAGCTATATTTAACGGAACGGCTCACCACAGTTCACCCTTACTCAGTATACTGCGAGCTATCACGCAGATGTCCACATACACATGGTCCCAAACTTCGGCCACCGCGCTTCAAGCAGTTCGATGCCATCCGATGCGTCGATCCCATACGATGCAGGTTCGAAGTTTTGGACTAAGTGTCCGGATCATCTCCAATTTAGCGACGAGCATCGCAATAGAAATACCATGTCCAGCCTTTAATGGTGCACGACCCAATTTCGAGAAGAGATCGGAAGTTCTCGAACCATTGAGGCGATCCTCCTCGCTTCGTTGCCAGTGCGTCTGACCTGATACCCGATTTTTGGACCACTTTCACCCGGTCAGGTCACGTGGTGGCACCGCAATACTGCGAGACCGCACTTTTTCACTGGGTTACCAGACGAAAGCACCACAAGCCATCTTGCCTGCGACCACCGCTCAACCTTACTGTGTGGATGTAGCGGCACGAACGCCGCTACGTGGAAACCGCCGAACTAACATTACCGGTGGACCACCTCTGTGGGGCAGAGCACACTCATCGTATCGAAGCGACTAACAGCTTCTGGCGATTTTCGGCCTTTTTAGAACGGCTCGACCAATGACCGCTTCCGGGATGAAGTGGTCGTTGACTATTTACGCCTGACATCATGATCTACCTTCCAACGCACAAGTTCGCCGCCATTCAATCGGGTTCGCGGTACGGGTATTTCTCGACGGTTTGAGCGGAAGATATTGGTCGCACCCGAGCGGAGGAGGTTGGTGATCCCTGAGACTTCTTCCATTCGCATGGACTGCGCTCTCAGGAGTCCGTAGAGCGCGTTTCACCCTTCAGTACTGGTTGGCTTTCTGAAGTTGTCAAACGCGCTCTGGTGACTCTCTCTCAGAGCTTTCTGAAGCTACTCGTCGTAGTAGTTGTGTATGTCACGTGCCAAGTAGACCAGTTGCCACTCCCAAATGGTAATCACCCGGTCTGCAACCGACACGATCTGGTGGTCATCCGGGCATTCCTGAGCGAGCCAGGCGGAAAGCACATGGGCAACGTCGTGACTGAAGAAGTTGGCGATTGTTGAAAGATGTCGGAGCGGGGCCTTGGCAGAACCGCGCATCCATTGAACGACGGTTGTGTCTCGCGAATAGTCGAGCTTCTCATCGCTTAAGACCTGCTGGTCACCGAAAAACGGAGACTGTCTCGATATTGTCTGACAGCACCCGTATGGCTTACCCGCGATAGTGTTCAACGGTTTGTTAGCGGGCTTCTGCTATGCCAGTCCGTGTCTTGCTCATCTTTCGTTGACCGCGTGTGCTTTGAGGGATGGCATGACGGGTGCACCATGCTAAATCAGTATAGGTCTAGACGTTTCTCGCCTGAGTCCCCTCTGAAAATGAGCTGTGTTCCTGTGATCGCCTCAAGCAAGCCCCAGGGCGTCATGTCTCCTATGGCATGGGTTTCTATGTCCGCGCCGTCGCGCCAGCGGATCATGGCACGCTGGGCATCGCCTTTTCCGAGTAGTCCCATCATTTGAGGGGTGTATTCGGGTGGTTTTGGGCGGGCGGCCACCGGTCTGTGACGGCTGAATGCGGCATGCCCCTCCAGGAAGGGCGAAGATTCCAGCAGGGCCATTCGAGCCTGGGCGCGTGACTTGTTGAGATCATAGGCGCGCATCGCATCCAACTCGAGGGGGGCGGCCTCGTGGGTTGCAGGCAAACCCGGCAGGGCAAGATCGGCAAGGCGTACCGGCTGGTGTAACTGGACGAATAGGGCGGCGACCAGAAAGAGTATCGCGAGCAGAAAGCCGATTGCCGGGCCGGCAGGCAAGGCGCGCTTCATCACAAATCTCCTGTCCATGCCGAAAGCGTCAGGCTCAGCCGCATGCGCTGATCGGGGCGTTGTGAAAAGCCGAGCGGGCGCAAATCCAGTTCATCCACGAGGATTGGTGCCTCGAGCATTCCGATCGCATCGACAAGTTCCAGCATGGCCTGGATGTCGCCCTCGGCCTGGAGACTGAATCGCAGGCCAGTGAGATCTGCGATACGTTCGTCCGGAGCGATCTGTTTGAGATCGACCAGCCGGGCCTGTTTCTGGCGGACCAGATCAATCAGCCCGGCTTGAATATTCCCGTTCAGATCAGTCGCGGATTCCTCGGACGCGGCTTTGCTGACATAGGTACGAAGGACATCATGCGGATTTGCCGGCAGCGGGCGCGACAAGTCTTCGACATGGGACCGGGTCAGGGTTTCGCTGCGCGCCAGGGCCTGCCAGCTTGTCTTAATCGCCAGGATACGCGGCGCGAGCAGTAACCAGGCCAGGCCGGCCAGTGCCAGCAGGATGAGGGCCCCTTCAAGACGGGCGCGCAGGGAGACGGCGGGAATCTTCATTCCCGCCCGCCCGCGATTTCAATCACAAAAGCCTGTTTGCCATCCTGCGTATCTGACACCGCCTCGTCGAACCGGACCCTGTGCTCCGGAAAAGCCGAAGACAGGGCTTTGAGCGCATCTGGTGCACTGTTGGCCTCGCCGGTGATCCGGGCCACGCGCCCGTTCAATTCCACGCGTTTCCACCAGGCCGTTTCCGGCATGGCCGCAGAAAGATTCGACAAAAAGGTCAGTCGTCCGCCCGGAGCAAGCTGCGCCGGAGACAGGGCTGCGAGCTCGCCAAGCGCCCCGGTTTCCCTTTCCTGTTCCCGGCGGGAGAGGAGTTCGGCCCGGAGCCCGGCTTCCCGCGCGCGGCTTTCTGCCAGCCGATCGGTGAGGTGATGTTCGGCGCTGGCCAGGAACAAAGCTGCGCCCGCAATGATCGCCGACAGGGACAGCGCGGTCAGATATCGGTCCCGCCGTTTGAAGCTGACACTCGCTGGCGCCGCAAAACTCCAGTCCGGGTGTGCCTCGCTTGCCAGGAAGAGATGATGGATGCCGAGACGGCCCGCCTGCGCCTCCAGGCCGTCGAGCCGGTCTTGCCGGATATGAAGCAGGCAGACCCCGTTGTCAGAGCCGGCATCCCGCACGGCGAGCGTTCTACAGCTGGCCGGATCCAGAGGGCTCAGCCGCGCCAATTCGTTGGCGGTGATTTTGCGCAATTCCGCGTCTGAACGTGTGCGCCCATTGAAACTCTGAGCAAAGGCAATCGATCCCGGAAGGGTCACGCAGATATCCGGTCCGGGAGTCTGAGTGAGGGTTTCGAACTCATGTTGGGGGATGTGCCGGACGGGGTGCGGGCGCCGCGTCAACAGGTTCAGTCGGTGCCCTATGCCGGCAAGAAGTCTGTCGACAAGGCCCTGTGTGGGCCAGAGGGGAAGGGCGAGGTTCATCGGCACCTCCTACCTACAAGGTCGAACACACATTCAGCGGTCTGATCGATTTTCGGGTCCGCGAGGGCCAGGCGCGCACCGCTATCGGTGCGCAAGGCTGGCAGTGTGGCTTGTGCGGCATCATCCGGGGACAAATTCTCTGCAGCGTCAATCTGCGCAGCCAGCCGGGACAGACTGTCCAGCCGGTCGATCCGGTCTCGCGCATCGCTCCAGCTGGAAGATACATGCCGGATCAGATCGCCGACAAAGAGCGTCACCAGTGAGAGAATTAGAAGGGCGGCGAGCAGTTCCGCAACGGTAAATCCCTGGTCACGAGGCATGGCGGCTCCGTATCTCGATCGTGTCGAGTTCAAAATGCTGTATGTGGTGGCGGCCCGTCCAGTCGATCCGAATTTCGACATCTGTGATCAGGATCAGGTCACCGGAGGCTGGCGGGCGCTCGCGCCGGTCGATTGACCAGTTGAACCGCACGCCGGACAGAGCCGTCGTGCCGCGGCTGGAGGCCGCCGTGCTGGTGACCAGAATGGATTTTGCAAGCAGGGCTGCGGACAGTCGCTGTTCGGCTGATCGGACCGCATTGAGAGTGTCCAGGGTGATGCCCAGAAGGCTCGACGCAAACAGGGTCGCGATCAGGGTCGCGATCAGCGCGTCTGCCATGACAAATCCCTGCGTCCGTCTCATTGGATCGTGTCTCCGAGCGATGCCAGACTGCCAAGTATGCTGAGCATGAGCAGAGCGACAGCGCAGCCCATGCCGATCACCAGGACTGGTCCGATTAGGGCGGCAAACCGGTCGATCCGGCGCATGGCGCGGCGGTGGCAGATCTGCCCGGCCTGTTGCAAGGCGGCCGGCAGTCCACTTGATATTTCTCCGAGATGAGCCAGCCGCCGTACTTCGATCGGCAAGGCGGATTCCGCCAGGAAGGCGGATCCGGCAGGCTCTCCATCCCGGATGCGCCGGGCAATGTCGGTATAGGCGCGGGACAGGCGCGGCCCGGACAGGCCTGCCGAAAATCGCAGTGCACTTTCCAGCGGTCGTCCGGAGTCCAGAAGCGCTGAAAGGATATCGCAGGATTGTCCGGCATCGAGGTCGCGCGCAATCTCTCCGAGCCAGGGCAGGGAGAGGAGCCGGTCCCATACATGCCGGCGCACAATTGGCTGGCGCCATGCAAGCCAGCCTGCCGCGACAAGGGCCGCCAGCAGGAGCGCGCCCCATTGGCTGCGTGCCTGCAGCCAGCTGCCCAATTGTGCAAGCCAGGAGACAAGACCGGTCTGACCGGATTGTTCGAGGATTGGCGCCAGGGCCGGCGCGACGAGAAGCATGATGGTGGCCAAGGCTACAAGGCCGAGGACGAGAATAAAGGCCGGATAGGCAAGTGCCGCGCGGATCCGGCTGACCGCGTCATGACGGGCCGACAGGAAATGGCCACCGCTCTTCAAAAGTCGGTCGAGCCCCGCTCCCTGTTCTCCCGCAGATGCAAATTCCGCCAGCAGCCCCGCTGCGCCGTCGGCGCTGAGAAGGGCGCGCGAGAGCGATGCGCCATTGTCGATCTGCGCGCTGATCGATCGCGCCAGCCTTGCCGATGTGCCGGTCCCCTCCGACTGAATGCCGAGGGCGCGTTTGAGCGGCGCGCCCGCCGAGAGGAGGCTGGACAGTTCCTGAGCAAACTCGGCGGCCTCCTGCAGGGATAGAGGTTTGCGGCGTTCGAGTCTGAACCATGACCGCCGGGTGCTCTCCGACAGATCGATCAGTAAGTCCCCGGCCGATGTGACGAGCCGGCGGGCTTCCGGCTCGCTGTCGGCTTCGATCCGGCCGCTCCGTTTTCGGCCATCCTGGGCAATGGACACATATTGGAAAATGGTCATGAGCCGACAAGCCCCGCAATTTCGGCAGTGCTGGTCCGGCCGTCTGAAACCAGGGCCAGCGCCTGGAGGATCAAGCTGCCGGCCTTGTCCGGCGCGCCGCTGCCATAGGCAAATTCGGCCAGCGCGGTCCGCCCGGCATAGCCTTCATTGCGGCACTCTCCGCAACCGGACGGCCTGTAGATCCAGGCTGGAACCGGCAGGCCATGATCTTCGAACACCGCCTTTTCCTGATCGGTGGGCGGGGAATCCTGCCGGCAATGCGGGCAGAGAAGCCGAACGAGCCGCTGGGCCATGGAGCCAACCAGGCAGGCATCCAGCTTGAAGGGTTCGACGCCCATATCTGTCAGGCGCGTTCGAATGCGCGCCGCATCGATGGCGTGCAGGGTGGCAAAGACCAGATGACCGGACAGCGCAGCCTGAACGGCTACCATGGCAGTTTCCGGATCCCGGATTTCACCCACCAGTATGACGTCCGGATCATGGCGCAGAAAGGCACGCAGGGCGCCGGCAAAACTGCGGCCGGCCTTTTCGGATATCTGGACCTGGCTGACATGGTCGAAATGGTATTCGACCGGGTCCTCGACCGAGAGGATTTTCAGGCCGCACCCCTTGAGGCGTTCGAGGCAGGAATAAAGGGTTGTTGTTTTGCCGCTGCCGGTCGGGCCGGCCACAACAAACATGCCATGACGCCGCTCACAAATGTCCTCAAGCCCATAGGCGACCGGTCCTTCAAAGCCGAGTCCTTCCAGAGTGAGTAATCCATCCGGCCGGTCGAGCAGCCGGATGACTGCGCTTTCCCCATCAATGGTCGGTATGATGGAAACGCGGATATCGAGCCGCCGTCCGCGCACGGCGATGGTGGCGCGCCCGTCCTGCGACCGATTGCGCTCGCCGAGATCGAGATCGGCAATCACCTTGATCCGGGCGATCACCGAGGCCGCGCTCGCCTTCGGTTCGCGCGACAGCGGTTGCAGGATGCCATCGATCCGGTACTGGACTTCAAGCGCGGAGCGCCGCGTATCGAAATGCACATCGGACGCGCCGCGGTCTGCCGCTTCACTGAGCCAGGCGGCCACCTGCCGTACAATGGGGGCATCGCGATCCTGGTCGGCTAGTTCAATGGCTAGCGCGTCATGGTCTTCCTGTCCGAACCCGTCCAGCCGGACCGTATCCGGATAGAAACGCGCATAGGTCCTGGCCCAGTCACCTGCTTCCATGATGACGATCTCCGGCACGAAGCCGAGGGCAAATTCAATTCCGGCTAGAAGCCGGGCGTCCAGGGGATTGACGGCGGCGAGGGGGCCGAACGGGCCGAGCAGAAGACCCTGGACATCCCTGAGGAAGCCGGGATTGATATCGTCTGGCAGCGTATCCGGAACCGGCACAAAATCCCGCAAGACCGGATGGCCGGTCACATGAGAACAGGCGCGGGCGAGATCGCCATCCTTCAGCACGCCGATCTGGTTCAGGGTCAGGAGCAGGGAGCGGCCGGTATCGGCGATCAGCGGCTCGGCCTGTTCCAGACCGGATGGATCGAGCAGTCCGGAGGTGGTTAGCCATTCCAACGCCGCAGATTCCGGCGCCGGACCCTTGAGAACATCTGGCCAGAGGGTATCCATCACGCTTCACCCAGGCCGGAGACCGGAAAAATCTGGAAACACGATATCGGCATCATGTTTCTCGCCGCCTTCCTTGCCGTCCGCGCCATAGGAAACCAGTTGGAAGGCATTGCTGGAGGCATCTGGGAGATAGATGAAGTCGCGGCCCCAAGGGTCGACAAGGCTCGCTCCTGACCGGACATAGGGACCATCCCAATTGCCGGAATTGGCCGGCGGCTGGACAAGCATGACCAGGCCTTCCTGCTGCGAGGGATAATAGCCCATATCGATTTTGTAGAGGTCAAGAGATGCGGCGAGGGTTTCGGTCTGGAGCTTTGCCGCACGGACTTTGGACGTATCGAGCCGTCCCATGATTTGCGGGGTTATCGCAGCTGCAAGCAGACCGAGGATCACCATGACGACCAGTAATTCGGTCAGGGTGAAGCCTGCCGTGCGGGAGGACAATCGGGCCTTTCGAAGATCAGAGGGTTTCATGGCATGTATCCTTCTGCGGGCTGTGACGGCGCCAGTCCATGATCCAGAATGGTGTGTCCCGGCGACCCGTCAGCAAGATGGTTGCATCGAGCCTGCCACCTGGCTCGCCATTGCGGGGTTCAATTAGTATACGCACAAGGCCGCCATCGGTCGCCATCTGGGGGCGTCCCCGCCGGGGCGGAGGTGCCGGATCATGGAAGACCGTCAAATGGCGGTCTAGGCAGGCAAGGGCAGAGGCCGGCAAGTCGCCGGTAACGAGTTCATCCAGGCTTCCCAGCACCGGGGTCGGTAATCGCAGCCGCAATGATTTGATGTGATCGGCCACTGCCTCAGCCTGTCCGGCATCCGTCAGAGCCATTTCCAGCGCGTCAGAGATCTGGTCCGGATCGTCGCGATTGATGTCGACCAGACCTTTCAGGGAGCGTGTGTGTATTCTCCAGTCGTCATCGCTGACCTGACGGCCCGACGGGGAGAGGGGAGTCTCTGTATTGAGCATGTCTGCGAGCGCGAGATTCAGCCGACCCTCTGCCAGCAAATCGAGGCTGAGCTTGTCAGCCTGCCGGCCTGCTTCCCGCGCAGCGGTGAGGGACAGGTTGAGCCAGGCCATGGCAATGATGGCGAGGCCGGCCAGAAGGCCAGTGACAAACAGGGTGGCATATCCCTCCTGCCGGATCATGATCCCATTCCGTCTCGCGCACGCTGCAGGGCGAGGCGTAATTGGGCGGGAATGTCAGTTGCAGTTTCCTCCGGCATGATCACAGTCGGTTCGATTAGGACCACGAGTTCGGTGCGCCGCTCCGAGTGCGAGGTCGAGCGGAACGCGGAGCCGAGGATTGGCGTGTCCTTGAGAATTGGCACGCCGGTCTGGGTGTAGGACCGGGTAGAACTCATCAATCCGCCAAGCACGGCCGTGGCACCATCCGGCACGGCAAGCACGCTTTGTATGCTGCGCTGGGAGATGGTGGGGGAATCAATGTCGGACGTCGTGGTTTCCGACACGCCGCTGACCTCTTGGCTGACATCAACTTCCACCATGCCGCCGGCTCGGATGCGCGGGGTCACGGTCAGGATGACGCCCGTGTCGCGATAGGTAGTCGAGTTCACCAGCGGTGCGCCGGGATCGGTGACACTGACAGCAGACTGGGTGATGATCGGAACCTGGTCGCCGACCTGCAATTTGGCTGTCTCATTATTGAGCACCAGCATTTTCGGCGACGATACGACTTCGACATCATTGGTTGAGGCCAGTGCATTCACCACAGCGCCGATATCGGTATTGATGTAGGAAATGGACAGGCCTGGAAACAGGGATGAGAGATCTCCGGTCTTTGTGTCCGAAAGGGTGGCAGACAGCCGGTCCTGGACCAGATCCCATTGTATGCCGAGGGATGATCCATCGGTCAGCGAGACCTCGACAATGGTGGCCTCGATCAGGACCTGCCGTTTGGGCTTGTCGAGCATGCTGAGCAATTCTCCAAGCGACTGGAGTTCATCGGGCGCGCCGCGCGCGACAATGGCATTGCGCCCCGGATCCACGCGGATGGAGAGATTCTGGTAGAGGGAGTCCGAGGCCCGGCGATTATAAAGGCCTGGATCTGCCTGCAGGTCCTGGCGCATCGGGGTCTCCGGCGAATAGCCGGCCGAATTGGGTGTGCCAAGGGTCTGGTCAAAGAAGTTTCCGGGCCCCCGCGCACCGGAGGTATCTGTCAGCTCGATCAAATCCTCGGCATTCACATAACGCGCCTCATAGACGAGAATGTCCCTCATGACTTGCGGCCGGGCATCCTGGTCAAGCCGGGAGATCCATTCCCGGACCTGATCCAGGGTCTCCCGCCGCCTCGCGATCACCATAAGCTTTTGCAGCCGGTCAAGTGGCACGACCGACACGCCGCCCATTCTGGACAGGATCGGATCGAGATCTGCGGCGAGTTCCGATGGTGTCGTATTGGCCACGGGTATCAATCCGGTCGAGACCGCAGACAGCCAGTTTACATCCAGGGATTTGATCAGGTCACTGGCAGAGGCAACCGCTTCCGGGGACCCGCCCAGGACAACAAGGCCCCGGTTTTCGTCGCTATAGCGAATGACATCCGTGCTCATCATGGAGCGGGCAAGGGAGGTCACATCGGCCACATTGCCGTACCGGACCTGGATCACGGCGAGCGAGGCGCCGGCGGGCAGGGCTTCTCCGGCCTGCAGGAATACGGCCGTATCCGACGAGGCCTTGACCTGTCCCGCCCTTGCCACCACGAACCCGGACCCGCTGTCGACGATTTCCAGCCCCTGCAGAGAGAGGGCAGCGTCCAGACTCCGCACCGCTTCTTCGGCGGTCTTTATGTCTTCAAGCCGGATACTGATATTTCCGGACACGCCGGGCTGAACCGAATAGGACAGGCCGAAGGCTTCTCCGAGAATCTCGTTGAGCACCGCCTCGAGCGGCGTGTTGCGAAACAGGAAACTTTCTCCCTCACCCGCCACACCTGACGGAGCCTGAGCGGAGGGTTCAAGCGAGTTGAAATAGCGGCTGTTTCCGTAAATCATTTCTGCCGAGGGAGTAGACGACCCCGGAGCGTCTGCCATGCCGGGCTCGGTGAGGTCAGCTCCTTCTGGTTGATGTGCCTGAGATGCCGGAGCACTGCGGATGGAATTCGGGTTCGGATTGGGATCAATCTTGGAGGGGAAGGCAGAAAGCGACTGACAGGCTGGCAGGCACAAGGCGGCTGACGACACGGTAAAGAAAAAGAATTTCTGTCTCATCCGGCAAAACCCCCGAGAATTGAATGAGGATTCCAGCCAAAATGGATGGCCCCACAGGGCAGATTTTTCCGATTCTGTTGCAGTGGAAACGCTTAGCGGGATATTTTCTGGGGATAGACGCCTCTCTGTGAGGCGCTCAGTCCAGGCTTAAGAACTTATCCACAACTAATTCATATTTTTTTGCCTTGCCGCATTGACCCTGTCCGGGGATCAATCCTTGTTTCAATCAAGGGGAGTTTTGCGATTGTTCGCATGACGACAAATTGTACTTGGGGAGGCGAAGCTTGCTGCGTCGAACAATCTACTTTTGGGTGTCGTTCCTGGCGGCGGCGCTGGCAGTGCAAACTGCGCATTCGCAGTTCGATGAAATTGGCGAGCCTTGGGGTTGGTATCCAACTGCGCCCGATTCACTCACGCTCACGCAAGGTCAGTCTGTATCGATTGATTATTCTGGGTACGGCTTTGATCCTGACTCCCAGACAACCGTATTTGATCTTGTCGAAAACAGCTTCGGCTGGCCGTCGGATTCGGTTGTAGCGCCGGCCGGCCTTGGTCTCAGCGGTGGCGGCGTTCTATCCGGCACACCCACGAGCGCGCCGGGAACCTATACGCTACACATTCTGGGCTATGATCCAACAGAAGACCGGACAATCGGGGGCGGTGTGCTGGCGGTGACCATTACGCTGAACGGATCCGTAAACCAGTCTCCCTCAGCGACCAATGACAGTGCGAGTGCGGCCTATGAGACGGCGGCCGTGATCTCGGTCCTGTCGAATGACAGTGATCCGGAGGGCGGGGCCTTGAGCGTCGAGATCCGGTCCAATCCGTCGAATGGCACGGCCATCGCCAATGCAAACGGGACGGTTACCTATACGCCGGCCAGCGGGTTCAGCGGCAGTGACAGTTTCACCTACCGGGTCAGCGATCCGCAGGGGCTGAATTCGGCCAATGCCACTGTGTCGGTGAATGTAGGGGCACCTCCAAATTCGGTCCCGGTAGCCGCGACAGATGGTGCCACAATCGTTGTTGGTGGCTGGGCCAATCTCAACGTTCTCGCCAATGACACAGATTCCGATGGCGATAGTCTCCAGATCACACGTATCAATTCGACGAATGTAACCGTCGGCGATACGGTCACTCTTCCCTATACGGGCGGCACCGTCACGCTGAACGCGTCAGGCGATCTTCTCTATAATGCCTCGAATGTGCCTGAGACGACCTGGCGGATGGAGGAAGTCGCACCGGGTGAGTTCGAGCCAGTCGAGGTGCCCGGGCCGACATCTGACAATTTCACCTACCAGGTCTCGGACGGACAAGGGGGTGTCGCGACAGGCCAGGTGCTGATCTCCCTGACCAATACCCCGCCGCCGGAACCTCAGGCACCCTTGGCAGTAAATGACAATGCAACCATGGCCTATGAGACGGCGGCTGTGATCTCTGTCCTGTCGAATGACAATGATCCGGAAGGCGGGGCGCTGAACGTCGAGATCCGGTCCAACCCGTCCAATGGCTCGGTCATCGCCAATCCGAACGGGACGGTCACCTACACGCCGGCCAACGGGTTCAGCGGCATGGACAATTTTACCTACCGGGTCAGTGACCCCGACGGCATGGTCTCAAATGATGCGACCGTCTCGGTCACGGTCGGTGGCCCGCCCAATGCAGTGCCGGTCGCAGCAATTGATACCGGAACGGTCGAAGTCGGCGCCAGCATAACGCTGGATGTCCTGGCCAATGACAGTGACGGAGACAATGATCCCCTCGAGATCGTGAAGATCAATTCGACATCGGTCAGTTCCGGCAGCAGCGTGACTCTTTCCTCGACGGGTGGTGTGGTGACGCTGACCCCGTCCGGCATGCTTGTTTATGATGCGTCCTATGTGCCAAGCACGACATGGGAATTCCAGGAAACCTATCCCGGATCGGGAGAGTTGGAGCCGGTCGAGGTTGCGGGCCCGACATCGGACAGTTTTTCCTATGAGATATCCGACGGCAAGGGTGGAGCCGACACGGCGCTTGTCAGCCTGGTGCTGAGCCAGTCGCCATTGCCTGAGCCACAGGCCCCTTCGGCATCCAATGATAGTGCGAGCACGGCGTATGAAACATCTGTTACAATCGCTGTTCTGTCGAATGACAGCGACCCAGAGGGCAGCGCTCTAAGTGTTGAGGTTCGGTCTGCACCGTCGAACGGAACTGCGATCGCCAATGCGAACGGGACGATAACGTACACACCGAATGCCGGGTTCAGCGGGAGCGATAGTTTCACCTATCGCGTCACCGATCCGCAGGGGCTGACATCTTCCGATACGACCGTGTTTGTGACCGTTGAGGCTGGCTCATCAGGTGGTGGATCTGGCAGTGTGACCGTCATTGAACAGTTCTTCGATGATGATTATTTGAGTGGAACATCGGCTTATATAGCCGGAGGCTCCAGCATGCGGCTCTCTGTGTCTGGAGAACCATTTTATAGTGGATCTACCTCCCTGCGAATTACCGCAGGAAACTACAGCAAAGTTGGTCCGGGAAATGGAACCGCCATCTCTGCCAGCAATCCGGTGGTACGTCTGGCCGTCTATAAGGCGTCTGGAAGTTCAGGAAGTCTGGTGGTGCGTCATACGTCGGGTTGGTCAACCATCACGTTGAATGCCAGCAACAATACCTATTGGCGTATTGATGGGGCAGACGGGCAGAGCGGGGTCAGCGATCTCACGGCAGACCAATGGCATGTATTGGAGGTGGACCTCGTGGGGCTTGGAGTCACGGACTTCAAGGCAATCCAGGTCAAAGGCGGCGGCAGTGATGGCAATGTCTACTATTTCGATGACATCGCAAATATGAGCGGGTTTGGGAGCGGTACGGGCACCCCTTCCAACACGCCCCCGGAGGCGAATGATGGGGCCCTCTCACTAGGCGATGCCAATTCTGCCACGCTCGATATCTCGTCCCTCGTTTCGGACGCCGACGGTGACCTCCTATCGCTCTCGATCCAGGCCCAGCCCGGCGGCGGTACGGTCAGCCTGTCGGGCTTTGTCATCACCTATACGCGCTCAGCCGGTTTCACCGGCAGTGACACATTCCAGTATTCTATATCGGACGGGCGGGATTCGAGTGTGGCGACCATCACGGTTGCCGGCAATCCCGATACGGATCCGCCTCTCGATGCAGATTATCTCGTCCAGTATGAGTATGATGCGCTCGGCCGCCTCATTCTCGCAAATTACAGCGATAGTGACGCAGACTATGTGGCATGGTGTTATGATGAGGCCGGCAATCGCAACCGCGTGTCTGCGGGAGGCGGCGTCTGGGACCGTGACTGCTCGGCATCGGCCAATCAGTCTCCTGCAGCGTCCAATGATAGTGCGACCACGGCATATGAGACGGCGGCCGTAATCTCCGTCCTGACGAATGACAGCGATCCGGAAGGCGGGGCACTGAGCGTGGAGATCCGGTCCAATCCGTCCAATGGGACAGCGGTCGCCAATGCAAACGGGACGGTTACCTATACGCCGGCGAACGGGTTTAGTGGCAGCGACAGTTTCACCTACCGGGTCAGTGACCCCGACGGCATGTTTTCCAACGATGCGACCGTCTCGGTCACGGTGGAAGCTGATACGTCTGGCGGCGGCGGCACGGCCAGCCTGGTCGAACAATTTTTCGATGATGACTATCTGGCTGGCACATCCGCGCATGTGGGAGGTGGCTCCAGCATGGGGCTCTCCGCATCTGGCGAGCCGTTTTATAGCGGGTCTGCGTCCCTGAAAATTACGGCCGGAAGCTACAGCTCGGTGGGTGCTGCGAACGGAACAGCTATTTCGAGCAACAACCCGGTAATTCGCCTGGCGGTCTATAAAGTGTCCGGCAGTTCTGGAAACCTTGTGGTGCGCCACACATCGGGCTGGTCAACCATCACACTCAATTCCACCAACAATACATATTGGCGAATTGATGGCGCGGATGGGCAGACCGGCGTGAGCAGTCTGACTGCTGATCAATGGAGTGTTGTGGAGATTGACGTTCAGGCGCTGGGAGTCACCGACTTCAAAGCGATCGAAATACGAGGCGGGGGAAGCGGTGGAAACGTCTATTACTTCGATGATATTGCAAACATGAGTGGGTTTGACTGATGCGGATACTCGAGAGAATCAAGGTCACAGCGCAAAAAGCACACCTTGCCGGCCTAGTTTTAATTGCAATCATGCCTGGTGTGGCCAAAGCGCAGGAAGATGCGGTGCAACTGGGCAGTGTCGCGCCAAGCTTTGAGATGTCGAGCGTTGACGAAAACGGAGTTGATGTTTTGTCAGGCTCAATTCGACACACAATAGCTGCTGTCTCCATAGGGAATTCAAGTTCGGGCATGACCTATTCGGTTGTGATCCCGTCGTTGGCGCATGCTGGTGGAGGGGGGGGGGTCGGGTCCGGCCTTGAGCCCATATTTCACTTTAATAACTACTCTGGTGGAGTAGGGGGTATCGGCGGAATCGGAGGTTCAGACCAACCAGACTGTAATGCATATTTTGAACTTGCCGGTGCACGAACCTACTTTTGCGGAAGTTTGACAGACGGATACACGCCGAAAGGGCTCGGCGGTGACACGTTCACATATTCCAACGGATTGTTCACGTTCAAGAACTCGGCTGGGGTGGAGTACATTTCCAAAACAGGGTTAGCCAGCCGTGTTTCCGAGACAGATCAATTCGGCCTCCAAGAGATACACTATCCAAGCGGAGAGTCCGTTACCATACACCGTTCCGTTGGATTGGTAACGTATGAGTCCAGTCGCGGTTACTCAATTCGCGAGCAAACAGTAGACGGATGGGAGACGAGCACAGTTACCGCCTTCAACAGGGCAGTTGATTATTGTGAAGCGGATGCAACGAGTTGCAGTTTTAGCCAAGCGTGGCCGACCGCAGTCATATACAGAGGACCAACACAAACGTCATCTGTTGCATACGTTCAGGATATGGCAGGACAAGTGGCCAAGTACTATGCCCGGGACATGACTAATAATTATTCAGGATACCACTACTACAAGGTGAAGCCAGTCGGTGCTGAAGAGACAGCGACGATCACCTATGAGTTCTGCGCTCCTTGGTATGTGTCTTGTCCGATGGTGTCTTGCCCCCTCAATCAACCGCAGTGCGTATCTGGCAAGATGGCAGAGGGGAAAGTCCGTAAAGCTACGAAGGCGGGAAAGGAATGGTTGTATGACTATTACTACAGCACTTACTAGTTTGTGGGCGGTGCCTGCGTTTATCAGTAGAGTCTCGATTTTGAGCCTGCTGTTCTATATTGCTTGGCCCACGCCCGGCTTTAGCCAGTCTTATGTCGTTGTCGTCGTTAGTGATGCTGTGTGGGGAAAGACGTGTGATGGGATACTAGAGTATCCTAGTTCTAGCGGGTTTAGCATGATTTGTGGGGCGGTTGCATCAGAAACCGGCTACTATGACATTCAGACGCAACTCGGTTTGTATGACGCTGAAATTGATGAGGGCATAGGTGGGCTGCAGCGCCTTCCTGGTGCGTGGGAATATGATTCTAGTGTGGTGGACGGACGTGGTTACAGTGTGATAGGCAGCGAATACGTCAGGGTTTACACACATCCAGACTATCCATCTGACATACAGTTCGAATACCCATCGTTTATCGCAGGATTTACTGACAAGACTGGGGACAAGTTTCATTTTTTCCCAGTCCCCGGTCCATACAATTACAGGTCCCAGATTGTAAAACAGATAGACCATGTTGGTGGTGGATATTCTGAAGTTTCATATGATGATCGCGGAAATGTCACGCTTCTTGAGCGCTTCAAAGACGCCGGTTCGGACAGCATTCCTCAGTCTGCAAACTATGATGCCGTGTGTGCCAATCAGCTCACATGCAACCAGCCTAATTGGGTTATCGACCCTGAGGGCAACCAGACAGACTATGAGTATAATCCCGTGCATGGAAGTGTTACCAAGATCACGGCTCCTGCAGATGACCACGGTGTCCGCCCCCAAATTCGCTATTACTATGAGCAGAGGTCGCCTTGGCTGAAATCCTCAAATGGCGGCTATGTTGCGTCTGGCACTCCGATATGGGTCCTGACGCAGGAGGAATACTGCCGTACTTCGGCCGCTTCTGGAAACGGATGTTCCGCAGGTTCCGCGGATGAAGTTGTGACGACCTATGATTATGGCCCGGATTCAGGTCCAAACAATCTTTGGTTGCGCGGGAAGACGGTCACGTCAGAGGGCGTCTCATTACGCACTTGCTATACATATGACGTGTTCGGAAACCAGCTTACCGAGACCACACCAAACGCCAATTTGACGTCGTGTCCTTAAGCGGGGGAATATACCAATGCTGAGTCTCATGAGAACCTTCCTGTCGATTGGTGGGCTATTTTTGCTGGCGGGGATTGTGCAAGCTCAGACTCCTGACGGCACATCGCCTTATACTAGCCATATGCGCTATGATGATGCGAAACGCCTCGTCGGTACGATTGCGCCGGATCCTGATGGTGTCGGTCCGTTGGGGTTTCCGGCAACGCGTACAGTTCATAATTCGCTGGGGCAGGTTGCCTGGGTTGAGAACGGTGAGCTCAGTGCTTGGCAAGCGCCTGATATAGCGCCTGCAAACTGGAGCGGGTTCACAATATTTACAAAGTTAAACTATGAGTATGACACTTGGGGGCGGCAGACCAAAGAAGTTGCCTATGGTGGAACATCCATAAAGGCTGTCACACAATCGAATTATGATGCATTCGGACGTGTTGTCTGTACTGCGCAGAGAATGAACCCAAACAGTTTCCAGTCCTTGCCCGGCGATGCGTGTTCTCTGGGAACGGAGGGTGGTTTCGGTCCGGATCGAATTACCCGCACCAATTATGACGAGTTCGACCGTATAACATCAGTCGAGCGTGCTGTTGGTACGACGCTCCAGCAGACGTATCAGTCTTACACCTATAAAGAGTTCCACAAGCCAGCCTCCGTCACAGATGCAAACGGTAATCGAACTGAGTACAAGTATGATGACTTTCATCGGTTAGAGAAAACCGTATTTCCATCCAAGACCAATACTGGCTCAGTCAATTCAAATGACTATGAAATGTACGGGTATGATGACAATGGAAACAGAACGTCACTGCGTAAGCGCGACGGGCAGACAATCAACTATCAGTATGATGATCTTAATCGCGTAACATGGAAGGACATTCCTGGCAGTTCGCAGGATGATGTCTATTACGACTACAATCTCCAGGGATTACAGAAGTATGCCCGGTTCGCATCGTCCGCGGGTGCAGGGATTTCAAATGAGTATGACGGTTTTGGACGTCTCAAGGACACGAGCAACGCCTTCCTGAACAAGACGATAAAATACGATTACGACAATGATGGCAATCGCACTTATGTTGAGCATCCTGACGGTGTGTTCTTCGCCTATGGCTATGATGGTCTCAATCGCCTGGATTCTATCTCGGCTAACGGGTCTGTTCTTCAGGTTGAGGCGACGTACAATGCGCGTGGCCTGATGTCCGAAGTTCAGCGCGGCGGTTCTGCCGCAATCACAGGCCTGAGCTATGACAGTCTCTCCAGACTCAAGTCCTATACGCATGATTTCAGCTTGTCGTCTGATGATGTGACAACTGGCTTTGCGTTCAATCCTGTCAGTCAAGTTATTGAGAAAGGGCTGAGCAATGTCGACTATGTCCATACCGGTCCTTGGGCGATTTCTGGCGCGTATGAAGTAAATGGCCTCAATCAGTATGAGAGTGTTGCGGGGAGTAGCTATACGCATGATGCAAATGGCAATCTGACATCGGATGGCGAGACCACTTATCTATATGATGTTGAGAACCGTCTGATATCGGTGAGCGGGCCGGGCAACAGCGCAACGCTGACCTATGATCCCTTGGGGCGTTTGCAGAGCACTACGGTCAATGGCGTGGTTACCAGCTTCCTTTATGACGGTGACGCACTCATCGCGGAATATGATGCGGCCGGCACACTGTTGCGGCGCTATGTGCATGGGTCGCGGGTGGACAGTCCTCTGATCTGGTATGACGGGAGCGCATCAAATGATGCGCACTATTTCCATGCGGATCATCAGGGGTCGATCATTGCGGTATCGGATGCGGCGGGGGATCAGGTTTGGTCAAGCACTTACAGTCCGTTCGGCGTTCCCACCGACACGGCGTTTGGCAGGTTTGCCTATACCGGCCAGATCGAGCTGACGGGGCTGGACCTCTACTACTACCAAGCCCGCATCTATGACCCCGCCCTCGGCCGGTTCTTGCAGACAGACCCGATCGGCTATGAGGACCAGATGAACCTCTATGCCTATGTTGCCAATGATCCGATGAATTATACAGATCCGACCGGGATGGAGAAAGCGAAAAATGAGAAAGACGCTGTGAGGCGAGCCACCCGCAGACTCCGAGAAGATGGTCATAGGATTATAAGTACTCAGGGCGCTGGCCAAACTGTTTACGCTCGCCGGGATGGGGATTGGTACATAAGGGGACGACAGTACGATATTATCTCTGAAAAGGGTGGAACAATTTTTGACACAGAGGTGAAGTTTCGAGCATCGGCCGGTAGCCAAAAATCAATCGTGCGAAAAGTTCTCAGGAGGGCTGACCCTTCTCGAAAAGCAAGAATTCCAGGAAAAGTTGCGAATGCAGTCGGTATTCTGCGCCAATTATACTTTGATATCACATTAGACGGAGACATCACTATGACTGGTGCCCAGTTCGGTTCAGGACAGACACTATCCGAAATGGACGGAGACGTTGAAATCAGATGGGAATTATGGAGCGCCGAGAGCCATGACAAGGTCCTTAATACGTCTCGAATAAAAAGAATTGCCGATCCTGAGGCTCGACAACAAGAATTCGAGCGGCTTCAGGAGGCACTTAAAGACTATACTTCGGTTCAATGATGACATCCAAGAGCGGTAACGTAGGATTTGGCTTGAACAAAGGTCGGCGTACTCGGATTTTGCGAGGCAGGATAGCAGATTTACGAATAGGGCTTGGCCGTAAATTCGATGGTGTTCAAGATTACGCGCTGTCTCTTCATTCGAAACCGTTCGGAGAATTTTTAGTATCGAGTTCAGACGAACTTAGCGGTATTTCTGGCATCAAAAGGATGAAGTTTGACCTCTCTAAAGGTCATAGCGTAGCATTTGCTGCAATCACCATTTCATGTGCCGGTTCGACATCTTTCCGTGATGTGACTGCTCCCAACAGACAGACTAATAAGATCGGAGAATGCTTACAAATTTCTGGTATTGATATAGTTTCAGTAGCTGATCTAAAACTGTTCGTCGACGGCCTTCAAATGCATTTAGACTCGGCCGAAAGCCTTTTCCAGCTAGTCAAAAAAGGCGGTGTCATAAGTAAAAATTTCGTACTTTTTGATGCGGTTCGCACGACGGTTTTTCTGGGTATCGCTGGGGGAATCCCTCCAACCGAGATAATGGTCCAAACGCTTGAACATTGCCCCGAATTGAACGCTGATGAGCTGCTCGCATTTATCGAGAAGCACAATGCTAATAGCGCTTGAAGGTTAAGCAAGATCAAGCGAACTTCCCCCGTCGGGCGAACCCGCGGCTATCGGCCTGTAAATACGATTACTTTTGTGGCACCAATTTGGCGCCGTCTGTACGTACAGTGTCAGGCGCTCCCAGACCTCTTTTCGGAACGGTCCTTGCAAGGCCGGGTGCATGGCCGAGGAGGACCTCTTTCCGGGTGGCCGAGAGGTTCGCCCCAGACGCCCGCAGGACGGCAAGACCAGCAGCTTCCGTCCCGGTCCCTGACGCTGCGTTTAGGCGGGTCTATAGGGCGCGCGAGCAGATCACCCGGCAGCTTCCTTAATCGCGTCAACAAGGCGGTTGCGAAGGCGCATGCGAGCGGCATCGGCCCGAATCGGGATAAGGCTGCTGTGTTGAAATTTCTAAGGAAAGCAATGAAGCGGTACGGCAATCCGCATGTTGTCGTGACGGACAATTGTCCTTCTTACCGGGCCGCGATGAAAGTTGTTGGGAACGAAGGTCGCCAAGAAGCAGCGCGTCATCTCAATATCCGCGCCGAAAACTCACACTTGCCATTCCGAAGGCGAGAGCGGGCGATGTCTCGCTTCCGGCGCATGCGAAGTCTTCAGAAGTTCGTTTCAATTCACTCCTCAGTGTACAATCACTTCAATCATCAAAAGAATATCGAGAGCAGGGCCAGGTTCAAATCGCTACGTGACGTCGCTCTTTTCGAATGGCGCGCGCTGATCGTTGCCTGAGACCCGTTGGTCCGCGAATAAAGGAGACTGGTTCGAGTTAGTCTGACAGCACCCTTTAACAATTGTTGAATACGGAGTGGTCATTTCAACGGCTGCGCTTTCACAGATCTAAACTACGCGCTGATAACTGTAGATTCCACTACAGGTGTCAGACATGCAAGACTATGGACCACCAGCTGCCCCACGACGTGCACGCACGTTTGTGATTGCCGCGTTGTTTTTCGGCTTCGCGGGCCTGGTGAATCTGTTCTCCCCATTGGATCTGGTGTTCAACGGAATATCCAACGGGCTCAGGTCTCCGGCGGTCGACGACCGGTTTATCATCCTCGAAGTGAATGATGGATTCGAACACGTCGCGGCAGGCGATACCTGGTCGGATATGTTCACTAGCGAGCTTGTGTCATTTTTGAATACGCTCGATGTGGAGTCGGCAGTTATTGTCGAGCCCGTTTTCACGTCGACATCTCAATTTCCCTTGCTGACAAGGGCGCTGGAACAGCCCACGAATACCGTGTCGGTGTCCGCCGCTCCAAATCTCAAACTGGAGTCTCCATCAGAGGGATTACGAGACCACCTGACGTCCTCAAACTATTTCAAACGATACTGGGGCGGCGTCGAATTTGGGTCTTTTGGTGCCGAGTACGGCGATGTTTTCCTGCAGTCTCCGGAGAGTAAGCTCTCTGACAAAACCGACAATATCGGCCCTTCATTCGAAATTGACTATGCTTTTGACGTTGAGGCGTTTCAGCGGCTTGATTTGAGCACTGTGCTGGCGCCAGATTTCGACGCGGCGCTTGTCCGCGGGAAACGGCTTGTCGTGGCGCAAGCCAGTCAAGGCGACAACCATCCCTATTTGATGCCCTCGCAGGGAAACGGCTCTCTGGCAGAAGTCATCCTGATGGCGGCGATGACTCTGGGCGAAGAACGTCCCCTTAACGCTGGATTTCTTCCTGCCTGGCTGTTTTCTGTAGGCGTAGTGGGCTTGATGCTCAGTCGACGTTTTGGCTCCATGGCGCTGCGTTGGGCACCAGTCGCGCTGGCATGCATGATCGTGTTCCCCATTGTCATGGACATGTTTTCCATTCGCACGAGTAGCGGCCATGCGATCGGAATGATTTCGTTCGGGACATTGATCGCGTGGATGCGTTTGAAAAAACGGGAAACTGCGAACAAGGCGTTCACGCACAATCTTTCCCATCTTCCCAGTGCGCAATGCTTGAGCGCTCATGTCGGCCAAGACCAGCGTGTCATGGTGGCAGCTGTGGTGACAAACTATGCGGCTATTTCGACTGGCCTCACTCCCGAACAAGAAGGGATCACCGCGAATACGATAGCGAATGCTTTACCGAGTTCTGGAGCCGTATATCAAGGCGACCTCGGTCAATTCTATTGGCTGCAAACCGATTTTGACGAAGCAGCAATGGAAGACCTGTTCGAAGCCACGGCAAACCAACTCAACAAGGGGGTCATTGTTGGCGAGAGAACTCTGATAGTTCAGGTTGCCTTTGGTGTTGAACGCATCGCCTCTGCCTCTTTGGCGTCGCGGCTGAAAACGGCGGAATCCGCTGCCCAGGCTGCCGCGCGACAGAGAAAAACGTACAAGCTGCATGATCAGGATGCGCAAGACGCGCTGCTGTGGCAGAGCCGGGTCCTTTTTGAAATGGATGAGGCGCTTCGTAACCGCGAGATCTATATAGCGCTTCAACCCCAGTTGAATATCCGTTCCGGAAGGATTTCAAGCGCCGAGGTATTGGTACGCTGGACACACCCGGAAATGGGCGTCATCTCGCCGGCCGAATTCGTCCAGATGGCTGAACGGGGAAAGCGCATCGACCAACTTACACAATATGTCATTCAGTCATCATTTCAGTTTCTGCGTGACGCTCAAAAAATTGATCCCGGATTCAACATCGCAGTGAATATCTCGCCCAGCCTGATCGGTAGCGCGGAATTTGAGTTCATGCTGCACGCTGCCTTACGTGTGTATGGGGTCAAGGCTAGCAGCATCATGCTTGAGATCACTGAAAACGAGCAGTTACTAAACAATTCCGGAGCCCAGGATGCTATGGGGCGGCTCAGGGACGCCGGTTTCGGGATATCCATTGATGATTACGGAGCTGGCCTGTCCACGCTGACCTATCTGTTGAAGGTGCCCGCCAACGAGGTCAAACTTGATCGAACGCTTATTAGCACGCTTCGGTACAATGAGCGTAGCCAGCTCTTGATCCAGTCTACCATCAGCGTTGCCCAATCACTGGGAATGCATGTTGTGGCCGAGGGTGTGGAAGACCCGGATACGTTGGCAATTCTTCGCACATTGGAATGCAATCTGGCGCAAGGATACTTTATAGGACAGCCCGTCGGTGCGGAAGAAATCCTGTCTATTCTAGAAAGCTCAAGTAGTGTGCAAGCTGTAGCGCAAGCTTAACATTTCCATAAAATTACTTTGAAATTTGCAAAATTCAGTTAACCTTTGACGTCTGGGGCAGATGGACTGCTCCTTAACATGTCAAAGGTTACATCATGCAGAAGCAAACAAAACCAACACAGCGCGACATCTGGGACTGGATTTTCGGAAAGCGCCCATAGGGGTAGAAGTGCTTTTAAGATAAGCACTTACCAGCGCAGCTGGTGCAAACATCGCCACCAAACGGCAGCCCTGTGTAAGGTCAGTCGTTCGGTGGTTTTTTTATGTTCGGACTCTGCGCGAGCGTCATGCCAAATAACCACCAGCGAGTGGATGAGAGATTCGATGCTGGAAACTATGGTTCGACAGCTGGGCAAGCAAATGGTCGAACATTCGAAGGAGCCTTCAGCGCTAATCGAGGCAGGCGCTGACTTGCCTGAGCATACTTGACGAATACTGCCCGGTATTCGGAGCTAACGAAGATGTGAGGACTTTGGCGCCCGAATGTAACTGGATACTAAGGTCAGTTAGGGTACATGAGCGCTATGAGATACGTCGCCTGCCACGCGTCCATAGGTGCCACTGCCATAATGCTGGCGGGGTGCGTCAGTGCGCCCGCTGGTCCGACAATGCCGGATGTGCCGGTTCATGGAACATATCTGTCAGAAGCTGCTGATTTGAGCCTTGAGTTGGAGTGGTGGAAACAGTTTGGAGATCCGGTTCTCGATAGCCTCATCGCCCAGTCCTTATCCGCAAACAAGTCTCTCGACCAAGCTGCTGCAAATGTAAGAGTTGCTGAAGCGATTGCATCTGGAGCTCGGCTTGATCGCAGCTACTCCGCTTCTACGTCATTTGATGGAGATGTTGGGCGGTCCGCTCAGCCAGGCCAAGACGTGAGGGCCTCGATTCAAGGGGCGCTTGGAGCGAGTTGGGAGTACGATGCATTCGGTCGCATTGAAGCCCAAATCGCCGCCGCAGAATTTGATGTCGAAGCGGCTCGGCAGGCTCGCCGAGATGTTGCGGTGATCGTCGCCAGTGAGACGGCTCTGAATTATGTGCAATTGCGCGGTGCGCAAAGACGACTTGCGGTTGCGCGCAAGAATGCCGACACCCAGTCTGAAGGATTGGACCTGTTACAGACACTTTTAGACAATGGCCGGGCAACCCGACTGGATATGGAGCGAGCAGAGGCTCAGTATCGTACGACGCTCGCGTCGCTTCCTCGCTACGAGGCGGCCATAGAATCAGCCAAGAGCGCGCTCGCCGCGTTGACTGGACAGCCGGCAAATTCTCGATCGGGTCTGGTGATGGAATTGGTGACCAGCGCGGATGATATTCCAGAGCACCGCGGCGCGATCATGGCAGGGTCGGTTGAAGATCTGGTCCGCCGACGTCCGGATATTCGCAGCGCAGAAGTGGTGATCGCGCGCCAACTGGCATTGGGCGACGCTGCACGTGCGGACTTGTTTCCGACGATAACCGTCAATGCGAACGTTCTGGCTTTGTTTGATGATGCCAATGATATCGGCGATTTGACGAGCTTCGGATTTGGCGTTGGCCCTTCGATAAGTTGGGCGTGGCCTGATCTCAGGCGGGTGCGGGCAAACATAGATGCGACCGACGCACGAACAGACGCGGCGATTGCGCAATATGAACAGACCGTATTGAATGCTTTGAGCGAAGTCGAATCCGCTCTCTCGGAATACACGAATGAGTTGAAGCGCCGCGACGATCTAAAGAGAGCGGCGGCATCAGCGCAGCGGGCGATAGAACTTGCGCGTCTACGGTTCGAAGAAGGTCTCGACGATTATCTGGATGTGCTGGAAGCGCAGCGAACATTGTTGACGGCGGAAGATCAGTTGGCTGAAAGCCGACTTCAGTCATCTAGCCGGGCGATTGCCGCGTATCGAGCATTGGGAGGTATAGAAATGCCGAATCAATATGGGACAGAACCCGCAATCGCGTTGGAATAGATATGTTTACCAGAAACCTGCTTTTCATTTTAGCTGCCGTGTTTGTATCGTCGCTATCAGCTCAGGCGCAGCGGGGTGGTCCCGCGAGTGTTTTCGTTGAGCCGGTACAGGAACGCAGTTTTGCGATGAGGATTGAGGCGTTGGGCACGCTAGAACCCAACGAGCAAGTCGATCTGACCCTGAATGCGGCTGACCGAGTGCGGGCGATTTATTTTGACGATGGTGATCGCGTGAAGCAGGGCAAGACCTTGCTCTCGCTTGCGCAGCGCGAACAGGCAGCACTTGTAGAAGCTGCTGAAGCAACGCTCGATGAAGCGCGGCGCCAGCAGGAACGGCTCGCGCGCCTGGCAGATCAGCAGGCTGTATCCCAGTCAGAACTCGATCAGGCAAATCGTAATCTTGATAGCGCTGCGGCACAGTTGCGTGCGGTGCAATCTCGCCAACAGGATCGCGTTCTCGTTGCTCCATTTGATGGCGTGCTAGGCTTCCGGATGGTCAGTGTTGGATCATATGTTCAGCCAGGGGATATCGTTGCGCGGCTGATAGATGACAGCGAAATGAATCTGGACTTTTCCGTGCCGTCGACATTCTTGAGAACCTTGGCCAAAGGTACGGAAATTGAAGCAAGAACAGCGGATCTTCCCGGGGAAACTTTCAATGGAGTGATTGCGTCAATTGACAACGCAATTGATCCTGTGACGCGTTCCGTTCGTGTGCGTGCCACTTTGCCCAACCCGGAGCGTCTGCTGATCTCTGGCATGTTTGTGCAGGTAACCTTGGTGGCGGATCCACGGCAAGCTCTGGCTGTACCTGAAGAAGCAATACAGCCGGTAGGGCCGCGCACATTTGTATTCGTCGTTGAAAACGAAGGTGGACAACTCATCGCGCGGCGTAAGGAAGTCGAACTCGGGCTACGCCAGGCGGGGTATGTGGAAGTGATGTCAGGTCTAACGGCTGGCGAAGACGTGATTACCGAAGGTATCATCCGTGTTCGCGAGGGTGCCGCCGTGGAAATTCAGGACCAGTCAATGCTCCTTCCCAAGGCCATCAGCGGCAAGAATCGTAGCGGGGGTGCAGCCGGGTCTCCTGCTTCTACAGGTCGCTGACGATGTTGCTGTCGGATACCTCGATCAAGCGGCCCGTATTCGCGTCGGTGCTTGCGCTTATACTCGTGATTTTTGGCATGGTAGCGTTCGATCGGTTGCCCCTGAGAGAATACCCTGACATCGATGCGCCAATCGTCTCCATCGATACGAACTATCCAGGGGCGTCTGCCAGTGTTGTAGAAACACGGATCACCCAAATTATCGAAGACCGCATCGCTGGTGTTGAGGGCATTCGCTACATCGATTCCAATTCGAGCGATGGCCGCTCGCGTATAAGCGTGGAGTTTGGCATAGACCAGGACATTGATGTGGCCGCGAACGATATCCGCGACCGGATTTCTGGTGTGCTGGACAATCTTCCTGAGGATACCGACCCGCCAGAGGTCGAAAAAGCCGACTCCAATGATGATGTCATTATCTGGCTGAACCTTGCCAGCGAGGCAATGACTACGCCGGAATTGTCAGATTATGCTCAGCGCTATCTTGTCGACCGGTTCTCCGCCCTGGATGGGGTGGCACGCGTACGAGTTGGTGGCTCCAGAGACTATGCCCTTCGCGTCTGGATAGATCGTAGAGCCTTGGCGGCACGCAATCTGACCGTGGCCGAGATTGAGCAAGCATTGCGCAGTGAGAATATCGAAGCACCAGCCGGCAGTCTGGAATCGGAAAAGCGAACTTTCACGGTCCGAATTGATCGCACTTTCAAGACGCCGGAAGAGTTCTCCGCGCTCGTGATCGCCGAAGGCGAGGACGGATATCTGGTGCGACTGGGAGACGTGGCGCGGGTTGAGCGTGGGACGGTCGAGGACCGCAACATGTTCAGAGGCAACGGCGTTCCGATGGTGGGGCTGGGC
Organism: Hyphomonas sp. KY3; assembly: GCF_017309975.1. NCBI lineage: Bacteria > Pseudomonadati > Pseudomonadota > Alphaproteobacteria > Hyphomonadales > Hyphomonadaceae > Hyphomonas > Hyphomonas sp. KY3. The sequence goes on along the minus strand of NZ_CP022271.1, from coordinate 2,563,058 downwards.
ATCATCAAGCAGTCGACTGCGAATACAGTCGAGGTTGCGGCTGGAGCGCGGGAACTTGCTGACCGACTGAACGAGACGCTTCCAGAAGGCATGGTGATCGCGCGTAGTTTCGACAGTTCAGTCTTCATCGACGCCTCGATTCGAGAAGTTTACACCACGCTTGCCATCGCAGTGGCGCTGGTGACACTGGTGATATTCATGTTTCTCGGCAGCGTCCGGGCAACCATTATCCCGGCAATCACTGTTCCGGTCTCGATCATCGCCACTTTCATTGTGCTCTACGCACTGGGCCTGTCAGTCAACTTGCTGACACTGCTGGCGCTTGTTCTTGCAATCGGACTGGTCGTGGATGACGCCATTGTTGTGTTGGAGAACATCGTTCGCCGCATGGAAGAAGAAGGCGAGACGCCGCTGGTTGCCGCGTTCCGCGGTACCCGGCAGGTTGGTTTTGCGGTGGTGGCCACTACGCTTGTCCTGATCGCGGTCTTCGTGCCTATCACCTTTATGCAGGGTGATGTTGGGCGACTATTCACCGAGTTCGCCCTGACGATGGCTGCGGCCGTCGCATTCTCCAGCATCCTGGCCCTGACACTAGCGCCCATGCTGGCCTCAAAACTCCTGAAACGTGAAAAGAGTGCGGGATGGCTTGCGGTTATCCCGAACGCGATAGACGGCGCATTCGGCCGCCTTCGAACAGGATATGGCTGGGTATTGGACCGACTGATCATGAGGCCGATAGCAGTTGGTGTCGTTCTGGTCGGCTTGTTTGCGGGCGCATACAGCCTGTCGCAAACGATTGAGCAGGAATATGTTCCCGTTGAAGATCGCGGGGCATTTTTCGTCAGTATACGGGGTCCTGAAGGCGCGTCCTTTGAGTATATGGAACGCTATATGGACGAAATTGAACGGCGATTGATCCCTTATGCAGAGAGCGGCGAGGTGAGCCGCCTGTTGCTGCGGGCGCCCGGATTTGGCAGTTCGTCATTCAATCAGGGTTTTGTGGTTGTGGTGTTGGATGACTGGTCCAGGCGGCGTCCGGCGGACGAAATCATAGCGGAAGTGAACGGCAAGTTATCCAACCTGCCGGGCATTAGAGCTTTCGCAATCATGCGGCAGGGACTTGGTGGTGGCACTGGCAAGCCTGTCCAATTCGTGTTGGGTGGACCATCCTACGAAGTGCTGACGGAGTGGCGAGACTTGTTGGTCACCGCGTTAGAAGATGACAATCCAGGACTGGTCGATATTGACTGGGATTACAAGGAAACCCAACCGCAATACAGGGTTCAGGTCGACTATGATCGCGCGGCTGATCTTGGTGTGACGGTGACCGATATTGGCGTCACGCTTCAAACCATGCTGGGCTCGCGACGCGTTACGACCTATATCGATGATGGCGAAGAATATGATGTCATCCTGGAAGGCCTGAGGTCTGAGCAAAATACGCCCAACGATGTTCAGAATATCTATGTGCGATCCACACGGTCAGGTGAATTGATCCCCCTCTCCAATCTGGTCACAATTCGTCCGATTGCGGATAGCCCGACTTTGAACCGGTATAATCGCGTGCGCGCAATCACGATCGAAGCGGGGTTGGCGGAGGGTGCGTCGCTGGGCACTGTGCTCGACGCCATGCAGGCCAAGGCTCGTGAAGTGTTGCCGCAAGAGGCCACATTGGACTTCAAAGGGCAGTCGCTCGACTTCAAGACGTCTGGCCAGTCCCTCATATTCGTATTCATCACGGGTCTGGTGATCGTGTTCCTTGTGCTTGCAGCGCAATTTGAGAGCTACCGCCACCCGGTCATCATCATGCTGTGCGTGCCTGCGACATTGGCTGGAGGGATGCTTGGTATCTGGCTGACCGGAAATTCGCTGAACATCTACACGCAGATTGGCTTGATTATGTTGATTGGCCTTGCAGCGAAGAACGGCATTCTGATCGTGGAGTTCGCGAACCAGTTGCGCGACGAAGGCCGCCCCTTTTACGAGGCCATCAAGGAAGCGTCGCTCGCTCGCTTCAGGCCAATCGTGATGACGAGTTTGACCACAGCTGCCGGTGCTCTCCCACTTATCCTGTCCAGCGGTGCAGGCGCCGAAACCCGATCGGCGATTGGTATCCTGATCCTGTTTGGAGTGATCGCCGCTGCGCTGGTGACCGTGTTGTTCGTGCCGACAGCCTATGCTCTGATCGCTCGAGGGTCCGGGTCTCCAGGCGATGTTGCGCGCAAGTTGGAGTCGGAGAGCCAGGGGATGGACAAGGCCGTCATTCCCGCAGAATAGCTTTTGCTCGTTGTTACTCTGAGTTCAAGCGTAATAGCCAGTGCTCGCTTTTCTTGCGTGTCTGCTGCAACAATCCGTGCGGCGGTAATCAAGACTTGTGAGGCGCAAGAATGCTCCCTTCAATGCTCAGCTAGTGACAATTCGAAAGCAGATCATGAACAGTTGGGCCGGCCTTGAGTGAAACATTCGACAATCTTCCGCCCGTAAACTACGTGGTCAGCGAAGAAGAGTGCGCCGCACTATCCGCAGCTATTGATATCGAAGAGCTAACCCAGACCGCACTTGCCCTTGGGAACATTGATAGCCCATCCATGAGCGAGGCATCAGCTGCAGAGTTTGTGTTCAATTGGTTGCAAACAGAAGGTTTTGCACCGCGAAAAGTTGGCGCAACGCCTGAACGGCCGAATGTTATCGCGACTTATGGCGGCAAGGGTGACGGAAAGAGCCTCCTCTACACAGCCCACCTTGATACTGAAAGTCCGACCTGGAATGCGGATCTGGACGCCCACAAGTTCCGTCCTGAAACGCTGGCGAACCCGGAATGGAACCAGTGCTGGCTACAGGATGGGGCATTCCACGGCTACCCAATCTCGAATGATCGCGGGCCGATGGTGTGCTTCCTTATGGCCGCAAAGGCGCTGAAATCCTGCGGTATTGATCTGTCGGGACGGCTGTACCTTACCGCATCTCCCGGCGAGATCGGTCCTGAGCCGATCGAGGAGGCTCGCGGCGTACAGTATATGGGCAAGGAAATCGGCACGCACTACGCGTTCTATCATGGCGGTGTGTCACCCGATTATGCGATCGCGGCCGAGGGGTGTGACTTCGGGTTGACGTGGGTTGCATGCGGTTATGCCGTATTCCGCATCCAGCTATTTGGCGAAGGCGTGTTCACACCACTTCTCGAAAGCCCAGAAAAGGCCGCTGATCACCCCAACCCGATCTATCGTCTCGGTGACACCATCCAGTCGATTTTGGACTGGGGGCGCACTTATGAGCAGGAGAACATCTACACGTCGTCTGGCGGTGTGGCCAAACCCAAGACGCAAATCTCCTCTGTCCGTGGTGGCGTTCCATATGCGTTCGGGGCCGGAACGGAAATTTGCTCACTCTATCTTGAAGTCGGTTTGCCGCCGCATGTAGAAATCGGGCAGGTCCATAGAAGCCTTGAGAGTCATTTGAGACGCCAAGGCATAGGTGAGTTCGGCCTGGAGCCAGTCGTGGTCCGGCACGGATTTGCTGCCGATGAAGAACGCGTGTCCCCGCTCGTTTCGGCTGTTGATGCTGCGACCCGGCATACACTGGGCGAGCCTCTGAAGCTCGCGCATCCTGTTTATTCGAGCATGTGGCGCGACCACAACGTCTTCAACATGAACCGCATTCCCGCCGTCACAACCGGCTTTCCACGCTGGCGTCCGACGCCAGAGGACATGGTCAAAAGCACTTTGATCTATGCGCTGACCGCGCTGTCGATTTGTGGGCGTGCGCCCACATCCGAAAATAAAAAGCCGCTGAGCGGTTCCGATGTCTATGGCGACAACCCATTTTCGTCCGCTGGAGTATCCTGACCCATGAATGCAAGAATTCCTTTCAAGGCAGGCAGCCAATTGCTGGCAATGAGTTCGCTTGAGCTTTTGCTGGCCGCGGCGACATATTCTTCACTCGGCGTGGTCCTCCCATTTATGGTGATGGATCTGGAATGGAGCTGGGCGCAGGCTGGGTTTGGATTTACGGTGCTCGGTGCAGTTACCGGCGTCGCGTCATCTGTGCCGCCATTTCTCATCCGCCGGGTGGGGGTGCGGAACACAATCCTGATTGGTGGTGTTCTGGCCTGCATCGGTTTGTACCTTCTGCATGGAGTGGAGAGCCTGCCTCAGTACTATATTGCGGCAGCAATCTGCGGTTTGGCCTACCCCATGATGGCGTCCATCCCGACAACCTTCCTTGTGAGCCGACTGTTCCAGCGGCAATCGACCGCGCTCGGCGTGGCGGCGACGATCAGCGGAATAGGGACGGTGGTCGGGCCATTGATGGTACTTGGCGTATTGGCTCTTGAAGGTCAGACGTGGCGGAATTATTGGGAATATCAGGCAATCGCACTACTGGCTGCGGCTGTTTTGTGCGCGATCATCGTTGGTTTGGAGCGCAGATTCACTCGGCCCGCACGTGAGGAACTCGTCGCAGCAGAGGCTGAAGCGGCGGCACCGACCGTCATGCCTGACCAAGTCGAACTGCCTCCGACACGGAGCAGTCGCCATATTTACCGGACGACTGTGGACTGGACGACTAAAGCTGCGATGCGGACGACGCAGTTCAAGATTCTTGCCGCCGCATATTGCCTGAACATGATGTGCCTGGTGACGGTAACCAGCCTCTCGGTGGGCCATTTGGTTGAGCGCGGTGTTTCCGAGACTGTTGCCGCAGGCATGTTGAGCATCGAGGCGTTGATCGCGGTTTTGATCCGGGCATTTTCCGGTGTTCTGGGGGATATCTTCGATCCCAAGCATCTTGTGAGCTTTGCGTTATTTGCGACGATGATTGGTTGCGCTGTGCTCGCGCTCACAACAGATCATGTCATGCTGCTGTTTTACGCGGTAGGCACGGGTATTGGTTTCGGTACGACGCAGCTCGCGTGCACGGTGCTGCTGCTCAACTATTTTGGTCGCAAGTACAATCTCGAACTGTTCTCCGCCATGTGTGTCACCGGTGCGATCTCGGCGCTCGGACCTCTGATCGGAGGCGTAATCCGCGACGTTTCGGGAAGCTTCTCCCTCATCTTCATATTGCTGTCAGTTCTGTCAGCCGGCGTCTTCATGGTCGTGCTTTTCATGAAGCCGCCTTATCTTGAGGATCTGTCCTCTACTGAAGGCGACCCAGTTGGCGACGCTGACATCAAGTACGGGCAGATGGCTGAGTAATCTCAATAAGCTGACCAGCTTCGATCAAGCCTCGATTTCAATTTCCTCCGATGGAGTCTGCCATGCCGTCAGATCGCGTACCCAATTTGGCCAGTCAAAAGTCAGTTTCGCCGAAAACAACCTGGACTAAGTGGCTGAGGCCAGATCCGTACGCACTTGTGCTGCTGTCCGTGGTAGTTACGGCGAGCATTTTGCCATGTCGTGGAGATGCGGCGGTCGGCTTCGAGTGGTTGACCAAAGTAGCCATATTCCTGTTGTTCTTCATGCACGGTGCAAAGCTGTCTCGCGCAGCCATCCTCGGGGGTATTGGTGCCTGGAGACTCCACACACTCGTTCTGATGAGCACCTTTCTTCTGTTTCCGGCGCTCGGTCTGCTAGTGAGCACACTGCCTAATTCTCTGGTGAGCCCTACAGTGAAGATGGGTTTCCTGTTCCTCACCATATTGCCCTCCACGGTCCAGTCCTCGATCGCATTCACCTCCATGGCCAGAGGAAATGTAGCAGCAGCAGTTTGCACGGCATCACTGTCGAACATGCTTGGCGTGTTCATCACGCCGCTTCTGGCGGGCCTCCTGATGCGGTCTGAGCTTCAGTCGGGTGGGGGAGATCTGTTGGGGGTGATGCAGTCCATCATATTGACCCTGCTGGCCCCCTTCCTTGTCGGCCATCTCAGCAGGCCCCTCATCGGCGCATGGATTGACCGGAACAAGGGCGTTCTTTCAAAGCTCGATCGTGGCGCGATCCTGCTCGTTGTCTACACTGCATTCAGCGCGGCCGTCGTAGATGGAATTTGGTTGCGCGTATCGGGATTTGATATTGTTACGATCCTCTTCCTGAGCGCACTGGTGCTCTCAGTGGTGTTGTTCCTGACGCGCAAGGCGGCGCAAGTGGCCAGGCTGAACAAGTCGGACGAGATCACCTTGGTCATGTGCGGATCGAAGAAGAGTCTCGCAAGCGGCGTACCGATGGCTGCGGCATTGTTTGCCCCAGCCCAAGTTGGCGTCATCATACTGCCCTTGATGATATTCCATCAGATGCAGTTGATCGTATGCGCCATGATCGCGCGGCGCTATGGCGAGCGGACTGAAATACCCGAAGAGACAGAGGTGCTCGGCGAGGCGAGCGCCTAGCCGAACTGAAAAGCCGATACGGTCGAGTTCATGACATTGTCTGAAAAGACTTTCCGGCCTGTCTCGTCATGGCCCGCGCCAGCTGCGACCATGAGTGGAAGCAAGTGCTCTTCCCGAGGATGCGAGTTCCGGCCCTGAGGTGCGTCCAGCCATCGGCTGAGCTTGACCCAGCGTTCTTCAAGATCACCTGTTTCGAGGACATCTGTCAGCCATGCGTCGAATTCAGCAGACGGTGCGGTGGCCATGGGTGTCCGGAAGGCGCGCATATTATGATAGCTCATGCCGCTGCCGATGATGAGGACGCCTTCTTCTCTCAATTGGCTGATTGCCTTGCCGACCTTCAGATGTTTTTCCGGAGAGAGGTCGCGGGTGAGTGACAGGGTCAATATCGGAATGTCGGCATCAGGGAATGCAACCAATAGCGGCACGAATACGCCATGATCATAGCCCCGGGAACTTTTCAAGGGCGCATCAAGGCCTTGCTCCACCATCAATTCCTGAACGCGATTTGCGAGATCCGGTGCGCCCGGAGCAGGATAGTTGAGCTCATAAGTGTGAGCCGGAAACCCGGAATAGTCGTAAATCATGTCTGGCGAGGCGGCCGTGGAGACGGTGAACTCCTGTTCCTCCCAATGGGCTGATACAACCAAAAGGGCTTTTGGTTTCTCGGGCAGGCTGGATGGTATGCTTTTCAGCCATTCGGCTGTCTTGTCCCACGTATCGACCGGTCCGCCCATCAGTGTCCAGTCCATGAAAAAGCATGGGCCACCTCCATGTGGAATGAACAGGGTGGGCATTTTCGTGGAGGAAGCAGTCATTTTCTATTCCCGATGCTGATCGATACATGGTGTCTTTAGTGCATGTGGCTGCCGGGTGTCTTGCTTTCTCGCGTCCGCAAACTTGTCCGCGCCGGGGCCAATCATGTGTGAGCTCGAAACCAGTGCCGCAACTAGTTGGGCGCATATGAACAAGACCAAATAGCGGGCTTGAACTCTGATCCAACCGGTAGGCGATTTGGTTCAAGGAGTAAGTTATGGCGTTGGTGGAAGAGACACGAACAAGCAAGATCAAGGTTCAGCCGGAAAATCTGCACCATTTGAAAGCGACACCGGAAACCGTGCACTGGGGATACTTCCACCCCAACATCAAGCCAGCGCTCCGCGTTAAAAGTGGCGATCTCATTCAGGCTGAAGCGATCACGCACCATGCCGGGGATGCTCCGGAACTGATGATGGATGAGACTGTCAAGGCAATCTGGGAGGGTGTTCAACCCGAAGATCGTGCGCCGGGTGTCCATATCATGACCGGTCCGATCTATGTAGAAGGTGCCGAACCAGGTGACATGCTGGAAGTGCGCTACTTCCGTATGGTTCCCCGCTGCAATTACGGATCCAACCTCGCTGCGAACTGGGGCCACCTCTATCAGGAGTTCGATGAGAAGGAGCGCGTGACCATCTATGAGCTTGATCCGAATGCGAACACGGCTCACGCGCTCTATGCCTATGATTTCGAAGGAAAATATCTGATCCCCGGGACCGTTACACATTGTCCTGAGTGTGACCGCGAACCTGCTTTGGTTGGCGTCCGCGTGCCGGCAAGGCCGCATTTGGGAACTGCGGGAGTCGCGCCCGCCATTGACGAGCGTATCAGCACAATTCCACCGGGCCTGCATGGGGGAAACATCGACAACTGGCGCATCGGAGCCGGCGCCACGATGTATTATCCTGTGCAGGTGAAGGGCGGGCTGTTTTCGATCGGTGATCCCCATGTCAGCCAGGGCGATGGTGAGATCAGCGGCACGGCAATTGAAGCTTCCCTCGACGTGCTGTTCCAGATCGTACTCCGAAAGGACTTCAAGTTTCCTTCGCCGCTTCTTGAAACCCCGGATCACTGGATTGTCCATGGGTTTGACGAAGACCTGAACCAGGCAATGAAGAATGCCTCATTGGACATGCTTCATCTGCTCACTGAGCATCAGGAGCTTAGTCGAAATGATGCCTATTCTCTGATGAGTGTCGCGACCGATTTTGGGGTCACCCAAGTCGTGGACGGCACGCAAGGAATTCACGTCAAGATTGACCGTGGCATCTTCCCTGAAAAAGGTGTTGTCAAAGATATCGACTAGATTGGACGTCATTGATTTATGACGATTTTATCCAGTTGAACGCAGTATTCAGGCGAGGCTTGATCAGGACTGCTCGACTTTTAGGCAGTCGCAGTCGTCAACCGGATCGGCATGGGCGGGATGCGTTGACCGACGGTACGGCAAACTGAGGATCAAAGATGTTGATGGCTGGGTGCCATAATCCGATCGGAGCCAATCTGTGCAGTTTACAACCAACGCATATCCAAAAGAGCAGAGAAAGGATGCCTGGCACTTCGCGCTACAGCGATTTTCGATGGAGTTGCTTGCGCATGAGGGTGAGCTCTACGGTGAACTGGTAAGCTTTCGTAGTGCCCAGGATTTTACATTTGTCCGGATCACCTCCACCCAGCACCGGATAAGACTCGATCTATCGCAAGGCCCATCCCAGTTCTGGCTCATAATGCTGCTGGAGGGCGATCTCGTCGCCAAGACTGATACCACAACGATTGAAGTCTCCGAGGGCGATGTTGTGTATGGGGTCGGTGATCTGGACGTGTCGCTCGATTTCAAGCGTGACAACCGGTTTTTGATGGTACAGATCCCGGTCTCTCATCCGGCGCTGAGGATAAGGTCCAAGCCTCAAGCAGATATTTCGAATTTGGTATCCGAAGCTGGAGTTGGCCGCATGCTGTCAGGCCTGTTGCGCTCTGTTGCGGACACGATCACGGATGTTGATGACGACCAGATGCGTCCGACTGAGGTTGCGCTGCCAGAGTTCATTTCTACGGCCTTGATGAGCGAGGCCTCGACCAAGGAACTTGGCGGGGCTGCTGGTGTTCGGGCAGCTTTGCTGGAGCGTATATTCCAAACCATCGAGATGAGATTGAGCGATCCTGAGTTGAACCTTCATCAGATTGCCAAAGAGCACAATATCTCCCCACGTTATCTACAAAAGCTGTTTGAATCCGTTGGAGACAGTTTCGGGCATTTCGTAAAATTGCGGCGATTGGAGAGATGCCGACTCGACCTCAGAAGCCCTTTGCACGCGCAGAGATCGATTTCGGATATCCTGTTCCAATGGGGCTTCAATGACAGTGCCTCATTCAGTCGGGCATTCCGCGAACAGTACGGTATGAGTCCGCGGGAGTATCGCCGGATGCCGCCGGGCGACGAATCAGAATCCGAAGTGCTGCAGCGCGGGCGGCCCCCTACGGCGAAGGATCAGGTGATTGAGCCCGAAGAGCCGGAACAAACAGATGACTTTCGCGATGCCGATGATGAGTCTGGTGAGATAGGGACTGTTGCGCCTGTGCCCGTAAAGCGCGGCGCGCGACACCATTATCTGCCCGTTACACCGGATACGATCCATTGGGGCCATTTCAGCAGCTCACTCAAGCCGGTCCTCACGGTGGAATCCGGTGACTATGTGACGGTCGAGACACTCACGCATCACGCCAATGATGATCATGATCGCATGGTGAAGGGTGATCAGGCGGTTGAGGACATCTATCGCTGGACTGCGGAGGGCAAAACCGTCAATCGCCGGGGCGCTGGCGCACTCGACTCCTCTTCGTCGACAGGCCGCGGTGCTGGTGAGGGGTTTGGCGTCCATATCTGTACCGGTCCAATCGAGATTGCCGGCGCAGAACCCAACGACATTGTTGAAATCCGTATCCTGGAACTGAAGCCGAGAACGAGTGCCAATCCGAAATATTCCGGGCAGTCTTTCGGGAGCAACGCGGCGGCGTATTGGGGATTTCAGTACAATGACCTGCTGACCGAGCCAAAACAGCGAGAAGTGATCACAATTTATGAAGTCGAAAGTGAGATGGGCCGTTCGTGCGCTCGCGCGGTCTATAATTATCGCTGGACCCCTCAGACTGATCCCTTCGGGGTAGTGCACGAATTGTATGACTACCCAGGCCTGCCGGTGGACACCAGCACGATCGAAAAGAACTATGATGTATTACGGAACATCGAAATACCGGTACGTCCTCATTTCGGGGTAATCGGGTTGGCACCGCCGCAGACGAAGCTCGTGGATTCGATCCCGCCAGGAAATTTTGGCGGAAATCTCGACAATTGGCGAATTGCTCCGGGATCCAGCCTGTTCCTGCCCGTTGGAGTGCCTGGTGCGCTTCTTTCGCTTGGCGACCCGCATGCATCGCAAGGTGACTCAGAACTTTGCGGTACGGCAATTGAGTGTTCGATGACTGCCTTGATACAGCCGATCCTGCATCGCGCGAGCGAGAAGATGGGGCATATCCGCGATCTTGATTATCCGCTGTTGGAAACTTCCGATGCATGGGTGATCTTCGGGTTCAGCCATCCGAATTATCTGAAGGAACTCGGTTCTTCGGCGCAGAGCGATATCTATAAAAAGTCCTCGATCGACCTCGCGATGAGGGACGCCTTCCGCAAGGCGCGGCGGTTTCTGATGACGGCTCGCGACCTCGACGAGGACGAAGCGATCTCGCTGCTCTCTGTTGGTGTCGATTTCGGTATCACACAAGTCGTCAACGGAAACTGGGGCGTTCACGCGATCATCCGGAAAGAGTTGTTCACTGCGTGATTTGAGCGCGATGTTCTCCCGATGTTTCCCTTAAAAAGGCTGCCGGGAAACATGTTGTGCGCGCAGAGACAAGAATGTGCACGCTGTGAATGACAGATTGAAGCTGACAGAAGCAGGAAGGACCGGACAATGCCGATCACCATCACCGAGCAATTCATCCAGTCCCTGGCGACATCCAAACAGGACGTGCTGGAAGCCGAAACATTGCCACCTGAATGCTACACCGACGCCAATTTTTACGAATTCGAGAAGGAGGCGCTCTTCACGCACGATTGGCTGTGTGTTGGTCGGGAAGAGTGGGTTTCGGAGCCCGGTGACTATTTCACGACTTCGACCGTGAATGAGCCGATCGTTGTTGCGCGGAATCGCAAGGGTGAGTTGAGGGCCATGTCATCGGTATGCCAGCACCGCGCCATGCTCGTGGCCGAGGGGAGCGGGAATGCGCGCGGGTTCGTGTGTCCTTATCACCATTGGAGCTATTCGCTTGACGGTGACCTTGTGGGCGCCCCTGCAATGAACAAGACGTGCGAGTTTGATCGCAAGGCGAATGGGCTCCCGAACTTCAAGGTTGAGGTCTGGGAAGGTTTCATCTTTATCAATTTTGATCAGGATGCAGCGCCGCTAGCCCCTCGATTGGTCCACGTGCAGGAGGCAATCAAGGGATATGACCTTGCCAGTGCTGAAGGTCCGCGCCCGGATCCGGCACCACGCCTGATGTGGAATTGGAAAGTCATGTTCGAGAATAACAATGACGGTTATCACGCCAGCCGGTTGCATCATGGACCCCTGCATGACTTTGTACCTTCCGAGCGTGCAAGCTTTCCGGACGCACCGGAGGGAGCGGCAGGTTATCTGAGGTTCAATGGTACGCTCCATCCGGATGCGAGCTTCAATCCGACTCAGAAGGCTGTCTTGCCCGTATTCCCTGGCCTCTCTGACGAGGCGCGCCAGCGGATGACGTTTGCGAACATCCCACCGAGCCTGTCGCTCGTGATGACAAGCGACATGGTGATCTATCTGATCATTCGTCCTGACAGCCCGGAAACGCATTACATGGACACGGGCGTGCTTGTTGCGCCTGGGGCCATGGAAGACGAAGCCTATGAGCACAAGATGGAGATGATCATGAATTCGACATCCCATATTATTGCTCAGGATTGGCATGTTGACGAAATGGTCCAGCTCGGACTGCGGTCGCGCTTTGCCAAACGGGGGCGCTACTCTTGGCAGGAAGGAGCGCAAGCGCAATTCAATGAATGGCTCGTTGACCGGTATGTTTCGGAATGGAACCGCCGCGCTGAGCCGACGGATGATGCCAGCATTGCGGCAGAGTAGAGTAGGCCGATCACGTGAGGCCGCCCGAGCATCCAACCACCTGGAGATTTAATACGCGGTCGGTTCCGCCAGCTGACAGAAATGCAGCTTGGGCGAATGCAATGCGTAGATTGCGGTTGCCATTTGTGTCTGATCCCGCTGGCCAGCCCGTTGACGGACAGATGATTATTCAGACCTCCACCATGGGTCTGCAGTTCGCCTGGATTGAGTCTGGTCGTCAGGTGATTGATGGTCGGGAACTTGAGCAGGGCGAGGGCCTCTGGCTGCTCGTCCTTTTGAAGGGGGATGCAAGGTTCAGCGCAGGCAAGTTCTCGGTGAATGTTGACAACAAGATGATCGTCTTTGGCGCGACACGTCATGATTCCCGCCTGGAAGTGAGTGAAAACAACGCGATACTATTCGTCCGAATTCCCGCCGTGGCGCTGGGCGGACGATTGATTGCACCGACCCATTATCAAGCTGGCACGCTCGACGGCAACTCCGGAGTTGGACGTATGCTGATCAGCATACTTCACATACTGGCCGATGAGATTGGAGATATCTCCACGCAAGATCTTCGACCGGTCGAGCTTTCCCTGATCGAGATGTTGTCCAGCAAACTACTCGGTGTTGCCGGAAAACGTTCGTTGGGTGGTGCGGAAGGTGCACGCGCTGCCCATTTGCACAGAATCCAACAGACGCTGGAAACGTTAATATGGGACCCCGATCTGACAATCGCAAAGGCGGCAGACGAAGTCGGCGTTTCACCACGGTATCTGCAGCGTCTGTTTGCCGCTGATAATCGGAGTTTTAGCGGCTACCTCAAGAAGAGGCGACTGGAGCGCTGTCATGCCGACCTGATCAGCCCGCTGCATGCGCAGGAATCCATTTCGGAAGTTGCATACCGCTGGGGGTTCAGCAGTTCGGCACATTTCAGCCGGAGCTTCCGCGACCATTTCGGGCTGTCGCCACGAGAACATCGCCGTTCCGGTCTGGCGAACCAGATCGAGGATGAAATGAAGGTCAACAAATTGTGGGGGCAGTATCAAGAGCTGTCGAAAGACCGCCTTTAAGTTTGGCTTCAGCAGATGGCGTCCCGGAAGGGCGCGTGAAAGTAAGTATAGGGATTATATATGACTTCTCCGAACACTCTGATTTTCGTCGACCTCATGTCTGACGATCCGGTCAAGGCCGGAAAATTCTATGCAACTGTCATGGGCTGGGAAGACGATGTTCGAATGGATGGCCAGTTCTGCCGCATGGTGCCAGGCGGGAACTTCAAAAACCCCGACGGATCTGACAGTGAGATCGGGAACCTGCATATCGGAATTGGGGATGTCGCAAACTTGCGCCCGAATCCTGACCCCGCTGGCGTGGATTCGCGCACCTTGTCTCCGTTTGCGAGGTCATCCCGCCTGTGGGTGTTAGTGAGCGAAGACGACTCTGTCGACAGGATCATGACCGCCGCAGTTGAGCATGGAGCGGAAGTTCTGTGGCGGAACCATTACTGGAAAGAGTTTAATGGTTTCAATGACGCATTCCGTGATCCTTGGGGGAACGAAATCATCCTGTGGAGGAAAGGTGGCGTCGATCCCGTTATTCCGGAAGGCTATACGAGCGAGTGACCGAAGTGATGGGAGCGGATGTGGCCGGGAAACCGGAAGGTGCTAGCCGGGCAGGAGTGGTTGTAGCTGCAACTGTCGGCAACATTGTCAGCACCACTCCCGCCATCAGTGCCGTCTTCAGCCTGTTCCTGATCCCTATTTCAACAGAATTCGGATGGCCACGGGCAGTGGTGTCGGGCGTGCTGCTTCTAACTGCGGTGATGTCCGCTATCATCTACCCCTTGGCTGGTCGGCTGTCGGATCGTTGGGGATCTCGCCGAGTTATTCTTGTTGGAAACGCGCTTTTCGCTCCGGCGATTGCGGGTTTGGCTCTGGCCGATGGTTCAGTGGTCCAATTCTACTTGTTGTTTGCCATCGTAGGAGCGGCTGGAGCAATCCCATCCACACCAGCCTATTCCAAAGTCATATCCGAATGGTTCGATGAGAAGCGGGGGCTGATGCTCGGCGTAGCCGCGGGATTCGGCAACGGCATCGGATCAACTTTCATGCCCATCGCGGCTGGTCTGATGCTGGTCCAGTTCGGGTGGCGCGGCGCATACATTGGCATCGGTTTGATCGTATTCTGCCTGGGCTTTCCAACGCTTCTCGCCTTGCTGAGGGATGCGCCTGGGAGGGTCGAGGAAATCAAGCTCCGCGAGCGACAGCTTGATGTGCCGGACATCCCTGCGGCTCCTCTGCCCGGCGTCAATCTCGCAGAGGCAACTTCAACTCGGACATTCTGGATTTTGATGGCGGCAGTCGCGCTCGGAGCGGGCTGTATGACTGCCATCTTTACCCATGTGGTTCCGATGCTCATGGATCGAGGTATCGTTATCCAGCAGGCCACTCTTGCAATCAGCATCTTCGCGCTGGTCACAGCGGGATGGCAGGTGGTGACGGGATATCTGCTCGATAAATTCTACACGCCAATTGTCGCGGTACCCATGTTCGCGGCCGCTATACTGGGCCTTCTTTGCTTTCAGTTCAGCCAGTCCATGGTTGTGATATATTTTGGGGCGGCCTTGATGGGAGTTGGTCTTGGCGCAGAGTTCGGATGTCTGTCCTATTTTGTGTCTCGATACTTTGGTCTCAAAGCCTTCGGTATGATCATCGGCGTGTACTACTCCGTGGTCATTATATTTCAGGGTGGCGCACCAGTCCTTATGGATGTGGGATTCGACGTGACGGGCAGTTACGAGGCGTCGGTGTGGGTGCTGTCTGTTCTGTTGGCCATCGGGGCCGCGCTTATCCTTTTACTGCCTGCGTTTGAGATACAGCGACCCTCCGCATCACTGGAGGCATCTGCGTCATGAGCAAACTCGACATTCTTGGAAGCGTGAATTTGGACATAGTTTTGCGAGTGCATGACCTTCCGCGACCAGGTGAAACTGTGCACGCGACACAATCTGAGCGGTATCTTGGCGGCAAGGGCGCCAACCAAGCGGTGAGCGCCGCCCGAACGGGCGCCGATTTGAGGTTTCGCGCCTGTGTGGGCAACGACGAGGATGGCGAATGGCTTACTGCGCAATTGGCCGCACACGCGGTGACGCCTGCAGACGTAGAAGTCATTGCCGGTGAAGCGAGTGGACGCGCCTATGTATGCGTTGATCAGGCCGGCGAAAATCTCATCATCGTACATGCTGGCGCAAATGATCGTTTAAGCCTAATGGCTGAGCCAGTTGAGCCAAGCCGAGTTGCGCTTGCCCAACTGGAAACGCCTATCGCTTCGACCGTAGACTTTTTCCGGACACACCGGGACCGGGGAACAATTACAGTACTAAACGCCGCCCCAGCCGTGGCTGAAGCCCGGGATTCCCTTTTCCCGCTAACAGACATCCTTATCCTGAATGAATCCGAGTTGGCCTTCTACGCCGGAAGAGAGGTCCTGCCAGAAGATGTCGAGGATATTACAATGCTTG
This sequence comes from Hyphomonas sp. KY3, assembly GCF_017309975.1. NCBI lineage: Bacteria > Pseudomonadati > Pseudomonadota > Alphaproteobacteria > Hyphomonadales > Hyphomonadaceae > Hyphomonas > Hyphomonas sp. KY3. The sequence goes on along the minus strand of NZ_CP022271.1, from coordinate 2,547,238 downwards.
CGAGAGAGCTTATTGCTCACGAAAACCAGGTCATTGTTCTCACCTGTGGTGCTGCCGGTGCTTTGGCTATCACCCAGGATGGGCTCGACTTCACACCGGCTCGCCTCACGAAGGTTCGCGACACAACGGGGTCGGGCGATTGCTTTTGTGGCGCGCTCTGTGCGCGATTGGCAACGGGGGCTGAACTTGACCAAGCGATCTACTTCGCCTCGGTTGCAGCGTCCTTGTCTGTGGAAAAGAACGGCGCAGCTGCATCAATGCCAAGTCTGGAAGACGTTGAGCTTGCGATTTTTGAAATGACCGCAGCGGAGGTATCAGGATGAAAACCTGGCTAATAACAGGCGTGGGAAAAGGTTTGGGAAAAGACCTGGCTGAGACAGTCCTGCAACGCGGAGATCGGGTTGTCGGCACAGTGCGGTCCGAACGCGATGCGCAAACCTTCGCGGAGACTGATCCGCAACTTGCCGTGCCGATTTTTCTGGACGTCACACACTTTGACGACATCCGTGAAACGATCAACGAGGTCGAGAAGCGTTTTGGCCAAATCGACGTGCTCGTGAACAATGCGGGCTATGGGCTCACCGGTGCGATCGAGGAGACGCCGCTGGACAAGATCAAGGCCCTGTTCGAGGTCAACGTGCTCGGCGCGGTTGCCATGATCCAGGCGGTGCTGCCGGGCATGCGCCAACATCGAAGCGGCCATATCATTAACATCACGTCGGTGAGTGGTCTGGCACCCTGGGCGGGCACTGGAATATATGGAGCCAGCAAATATGCGATGGAGTGTATTGGGCAGACACTCGCTGATGAGGTCCAGCCCTTGGGTATCCATGTGACCAATGTGGCGCCGGGTGGCATGCGCACCGATTTTTCAGGTGGATCGCTGGATTCGGCCCCGCCGAGTATATCGGACTATGATGGCACGGCGCATTTGGCTCATGAAGTTCTGACGGAAGGCAAAGGAAAGGAACCGAGTTCCCCCACGAAGATTGCGCATGCGATATGCGAGATGACAGAAATGGATGTTCCACCCACGCTGCTCGTCTTGGGGAGTGATGCCTATAAGTACGCTATAGGTCACTTGGCGAATTTGAGTGACGGCATCGAAGCGTTCAAAAATGTCAGCTTGGCCGTCTCTGCAGACGGCATGTGAGAATTCCGATGCCTTCACTACTGTCGGAAAGAATTTGTGTGACACCGGGCAAGACCGCTTCACTCTTTCATTCTAGCATCTCCAGGATGCAAAACCCCGTAAACCGAGTTTGGAGATCATCATGAGCACGATGGAAACATGTGAGCCTGTCACCAGCGCCGCTGCGTGGAGGGGTGACCAGATCAAGGCGGGCGAAGATTGGATCTACCATTTGTCTCCGGTTCAGATCGCAGAGCTTGAGGATCTGGGTGCAAAGTTCGTCGAAGACGACCCAGACTTGCGGTTCGTTCAAGCCTCTGAATATCCGCTGAAAGCATGTGCCGACGCGATCGCGGAATGGGGAAGTGATGTAGATACAGGTCGCGGGTTTGTGCTCGTTCGTGGATTGAGAACACATCTCTACTCGGACGCACTTTCATCTGCGATCTATTACATTCTCGGCCTGCATATGGGTGATCCGATCCGACAAAACGAGATGGGCGACCTGCTGGATCACATTTATGCAACCTCCGACAAGACGATGGATGACCCAACCGCGCTGTCGTCCAAGGTTCGTGACAAGCTGGTCTTCCACTCCGACAGCTCGGATGTCGTGGCCCTGATGTGCTTGAGGCCTGCAAAAGCCGGGGGGGCATCCTGCCTCGTTTCGGGCGCCGAAATTTATAATGAGATCTTGCGACGCCGGCCGGACCTGGCGCCGCTTCTGCTTGAGCCATTCCACTGGGACTGGCGCCGGCAAGACCACAATGCGCCAGCGAACACTTATACCTCGCCGATCATCAGCATCGAAGAAGGCGTGTTCAGCATGTATGCGGGCTCGTTGTACATTCTGACGGCTCAGGATTATCCCGGCGTCCCGCAGTTGAGCGACGCGCAGAAAGAGGTGCTGGAGCTGTTTGACGAGATCACATATGAACCTGGCATGGCCATCGAGATGGATTTCCGCCCCGGTGATATTCAGTGGCTCTCCAACTATGGCGCTTTGCATTCTCGAACCGAATTTTTCGATTTCCCGGAACCACAACGCAAGCGTCACCTTTTGCGGCTCTGGCTGAGCCGGGATGCAGGACGACCTGTCGTCGACGGATTTGGAAAGAATGGAGTTGTCCAGGTTCGCGAAAAGCCGCGCGAGGGTGCAGACGATGACAATGCGGGGAAATTCAAGATTGCGGACGCCGCTGTTCCACGAATGATATCCTGAGGTATCCGAGCAATCGGAACGCCGCGCGTAGCCGTTAAAAACAGAGGATGACCTGAATGCCGCAACTACGCATCGTCAAAAGATCCGGAGAAGAAGCGATCATCGACGCAACCGCTGGACATAGTGTGATGGAAGCCATCACCAATTCGGGCGTAGAGGACATTGCTGCGATTTGCGGAGGAGCATGCGCGTGCGCGACCTGTCACGTGTATGTGGCGGAAGAATTTAGCGAGCTTGCCGGAGCCGCCTCGGAATCCGAGCGCGAATTGCTGGACTTTTCAGATAATGCACGCCCGCAATCGCGGCTATCTTGCCAGATCATCATCACCGAGGCCTTGGCAGGTTTGCGAGTGGAAGTGGCGCCGGAAGAAGATTGAGCAAATGCGCTTTGAAGAAAGCCGATCAATAGTTGAGGCGCGAATAGTCAAGAATGCTGGGTAAATGTCGGGTGATATTCCAGTCAGGAAATGAGGGAAGTGAAGCATGTCTCAGCAACTGGTGCCAACAAAATTCGATCTGCCGTCCGACGTTGGGGGCAAGGATCTTGGCATCTTTATGCCAATTGCGAATGGCGGATGGATTTTGTCGAAGAACAAGCCAGAGCTTGATGGGTCGTATGCCTACAATCGCCAGGTGGCGGTTCTTGCCGAGAAGCATGGATATGATTTCATCATGTCTATGGCAAAGTATCGCGGCTATGGTGGTGAAACCGAGCACTGGAATTCAACGCTTGATGCGACCGTGACAATGGCTGCACTCGCGGAGGTGACTGAGCGGGTAAAGGTCTGGACGACGGTTCATACCATTCTTCAGAATCCGGGCACCGTGGCCAAGATGATTGCAACGTTGGACCAGGTCACCAAAGGCCGAGCCGGCCTGAATGTTGTGACCGGTGCCTACAAGGGCGAGTTCTCGCAAATGGGTATGTGGCCGGAAGGTGTCGATCACGACGCCCGGTACGATCTCGCCAAGGAATGGATTCAGGCGATCAAGGCCCTTTGGACCCAGCCATCGGTGACGATGCAGGGGGATTATTTTCAATTGGAGGACTGTGTGTCCAACCCCAAACCATCGACCAAGCCTTTCTTGGTTTGTGCCGGTTCGTCGGAAGTGGGCATGCGCTTCAGCGCCAATGAAATGGACGCCATTTTTCTCTCCGGCGATGTACCTGAAAAGCTGGCGCAGTCGAGTAACAAGGTAAAGGGCATAGCGGCTGATATGGGGCGTTACATCCGCACATATGCCATGCAGACTATCGTGCTGGGCGAGACCGACGCGGAAGCCGAGGCGACCGCCCTGCATTACCGGGAAGGCTTGGATGAAGAAGCCTTACGCGGAATGATGCGTGCTTACGGCTTTCTCGACGCAGAGATTGGCGAGGAGAATGCTTTCGTGAAAAAGGCACGCTCATCCTTTATGGCACCTCATGTGGCTGGCTCACCAGACACTGTTATCCAGAAAATCGGTGAGTTGCTGGAAGTTTCGGGAATTGATGGGCTCATGCTGATCTTCCCGGACTATATTTCTGCCATGCCTCTGTTTGCTGAACACGTTATGCCGAAATTGCGGGCGAAGTTTCCTGCGCTTGCCGGGGCCGCGTAGATGACGTCGTCGCTTTCTGTTGATGCGCTTCCGCATGTCGATCCAACCCTCTTGAAGGGGATCATTGCGCCAGCGCGAACAGCTCTTTTGCTGATTGATGTGCAGGTTGACTTCGTATCGCCGGATGGCGTGATCGGAATGGCGGGCGTTGATATGTCCGGTATCAACTCTGCCATCGACAAGATGGAAACATTGCGTGCTGTAGCCAAGGTGCAAGGAGCAGCTGTAGCTTTCGTCCGAGTGGTTACGCGGGAGGAAACAGATTCCACCGCCCTCAAGAATCTATATGCCCGGCGCGGACGTCCTGGCCAGCATGCAATCTGCCGTGCAGACGAGCCAGGTTCCGACTATTATCGACTGTTCCCGGAGGACGGAGACATCGAGATTGAGAAAGTCTTGTTTGATGGCTTCCATGGAACGGATCTGGAGGAGCAATTGCGCGCACGTGAAATCGACACAGTATTGGTCGCGGGCGTGACGACTGATTGCTGCGTAGACCAGACCGCGCGATCGGCGTTCCATCGAAATTTCAACGTGATAGTGGTGTCTGATGCATGCGCGGCTTATGAAGATGCGCTGCACACCGGGGGGTTGTTGGCGCTCGAAAAGAACTGCGCTTTGCTGGCAGATACTAAGTCGGTTCTTTCTGCTTGGAGCGGTATTTCGGACGAGGCCTGACAAAGCAGCTGCTGAGACAACTTTGCATTCTGCTCGAAGATTAAAAAATCAGTTCGCATGCCGTCAATAATGCGCCGCCAACATGTGCGATTGTATGGTCGTGGTGGACGTCCGGCATCAGGCCGTATCTGATCGACGTCTCGCACCTTTTTGAAGGGAAGCGGGCATGTATCGAAAATGGATAATTTTTGCGGTTGTCGTTGCCGGTTTTTTTGTCTTGAATGCGAGTACATTTGCTTCTCTTGGGGTCGTTTTGTTCGTCATGGCGGATGACCTCGGTTGGTCTTACACGTCCGCTGGTTTGAGTTTCACGATTCTGGGGTTGGCCGTGGGTTTGACCAGCTTCCTGCCAGCCATCCTGTTGCAGCGGATCGGCGCGCGCCTGACTTTCTGTTTCGGTTTTTTCTGCGTCGCCTTGGGTTTTGGGCTGGCCAGCGCCAGCCAGGGGCTTGGCATGTTCTTCGCGGCAATGTGCCTTGCGGGTGCCGGATTTTCTCTGGCCGGGAACGTCACGGCCGTCTGGCTGATCGGTGAATGGTTTCCGGAGCATACTGGCCGCATGATTGGTCTCTATCTCATGCTGGGAGGAATTGGAGACATTATGGGTCCCAGCCTCAGCCACTACATGATGGAATGGACCAATTGGCGTTTCAATTGGATGCTGCTGGCTGTCATCTGCGGCGTTCTCATCCTTGTTGGTGGAGCATTCATCACAGAGCGCCGAGACGTATCCGGGGGCGAGGCGAGGACTGACAACTCGCGCGGGCCCAACGATGCAAAGGAAGTCGACGGGGCTATTCCATCCTGGAGAGTGGCTATCGGACGGCCTCTGTTTCTGATCATAGCGGCCGCCATCACGTTCAATCTCGCCTGCGTTACGACGGTGCATTCCATTGCTGTGAGCCACTTGAAGCTTCTTGGCCTGTCTCCAGCTGTCGGGGCCTTGGGGCTCAGCTTCATGGCGTTCGTATCGCTGGCGTTCAAAGGACTGGCAGGTCCGCTCTGTGAGCGGTTCTCGTCCCGCCACATGTTGGCATTGAGTATGGCGCTGCAGGCTGTCGGGGTCGTCATGTTTGCTGTCGCGACCAACCCGGCCCTTGTTCTGGTGTCATCACTAATGTTTGGCGCTGGCTGGGGTATCACTGTTGTCGCAACCATGGTTCTGCTTGTGGACTGCTTTGGGCGGGTAATTGGTGCACAATTGCTAGGCGCGGCTCACCAGATTTCGTCTATTGCTGCCTTTGGCCCGTTGGCAGCTGGAATGGCAGCTGACAAAATCGGCTCGTTCGCGCCCGTCTTCTTTGCGTTCGCGGTGGCCCTTGGTGTGCTGGCTTTGATTATACAGGTTCTTCGCGACCCTGGAATGTTGAAGCCTTCTCAGGCGTTCACTCGACCGGTTTAGAATGCGGCAAGAATAACCATTGTTCGATCATTTTGCACGGCCTGTCCAGCGAGGTGGTGGGCTGTGTTTGTGGGTGTAGAGAATAGGTGTTAAGTGCCAATTTTAAAGAGTTTTCAATTATTTTGGCGCTGGAAATCAAGTCAGACCCAAAACCCGGACATAGCGTAGGGTATCGCAAATTCTGTGATTTCTGCAGCTTGAGGGATAATGTCATGGGTCGGAACAAAAAAATCATTTTGAAGTATAGCGTCGCATGTGCGGCAATGAGTTTGGCCCTTATTCAGGGTGGAAGCGCGTTTGCGGACGATGCTGCTGGTGATGACGATTCGGTTCGTAATATGAACCAAATTACCGTTTACGGAGAAAAGCGCGAAACTACTCTCCAGGATGCGCCAATCGCATTGAGCGCGATCACGAGTGATATTCTTGACCAGGCTGGCATTACGGACCCCAGCCAATTGAATGGCTATGTGCCTGGCTTGATGATCACCAAGAGTGGTGGGTCCGAGCGCATCGTGACAATCCGGGGAGTGGGTCAGCAGACGCCAGAAAACTTTGCAACTATTCCGGGCGTCTCCTTTCACGTAGATGGTGCGTTCCTGCCGAATTCAATCGCGTTGAATATGGGCTTTTTCGACGTTGACCGCATTGAGGTTCTGAGAGGTCCGCAAGGCACTGTGTTCGGGCAAAGCTCGACGGGCGGATCAATCAACATTATCACCAAGCAGCCAACCCTTGATGAGTACAAGGGCACCTTCAAGGCAACGCTCGGCGACTACAATTACGTTCAAGGGTTTGCGTCTTACAACGTCCCCATAGGTGAAACGGCAGCTATTCGTGGCTCCATTCAGCAAACGTCCCATGATGGCTATGCGACTGCCACCAGTGTAGATGGCGGATATGAGCTCGATGATGCCGACAATGAGCACTATCGCATCGCGGGGCTTTGGGAGCCGACAGACAAGCTGTCCACGACGCTTTCCTATACGCTCTACAATGACAAGCATAATGGTGGTGCCTTGAAGAATCTCGAGGATCCAAACCCCGACATTCGAGAGCTAACACAGGACTTCCCCGCCAAGTTCAAACTGCGTTCAGAGTTGGCGACGTTGAACGTTGCTTATGAACTGCCGTTCGCGACACTCAAGTCGGTGACAAGCTATCAAGATCTGACGCACGACCAGTCATTCGATGCTGATCGGTTGGATATTGCGACATATGGTGGATATGACCATGTTGCGACTTGGGCGACAGATGCCGAGACCTTCATGGAAGAGTTGACGATCAGCTCACTGCCGGAGGCCCCAATTGACTGGATCGCGGGTGTTTTTTACTCCAACACAGATTCCGCTCAATACGTGGTCGAGTATCGTGAGTTGGGGGTCACCTCCATTCCGCCTCTACCTGTACTTCCGAAGGATACGCCTCAATCGGCAATCCCGGGTAATCTGGCTTATGAAAACATCTCCTCGGTGAACCGGGAATCCATCGCCCCATTCTTTCAGGCGACGGTGCCAATCATGACAAATCTGAACGCCACCATCGGCGCTCGCTACAATGATGATAAATATGAGGGCGAAGGCGCTTCCTATTACTCAACTCCCACTCAGAGCTCTTTCGATACCCAGACTTGGACTGGGAAAGTCGGGCTGGACTATGATCTTTCTGAAGACTCCATGCTGTATGCGAGCTGGTCGCGAGGGTACAAACCGGGCGGCCTGAACGGCGGCTCTTCTGGTGCATTGACCGTGTCCACGACCTATGATGAGGAAGTCGTCGAGGCGATTGAGTTCGGTTCGAAGAATACTTTCCTGGATGGGCGCGCGACACTGAACGCTTCCATCTTCTTCAACCAGTATGAAAACATGCAGTTCATTGAAGAGGATCCGATCCCTTATTCGGGTGGCATCGGGAATATTCCTGAAGCGGAGACTTATGGTCTGGAACTCGAAGGTAGCTATCTGGCATTTGATGACCAGCTGATGCTTGGCGGTAATATGGCTTTGCTGGACGGCGAAGTTACAGCGGACTACGAAGCGTTGGATCGTCGTTTGGCGGATATCGCTGCTGCGTCGGCCGAGGCGACCGGTACGATTTATCCTTGGACCTTCGATTGGTTCCTGGCGCGCCAATCCGCTGCGGTGCAAGTCAATGGCAACACGCCACCAAATCTGGCTGACTTGACGTATAATCTGTATGCCGCTTGGTTCCAGCCGATTGGCGATCATGGAGAGCTCACGTCTCGGATCGAGAATGTGTATGTGGGTGAATACGAAGCTCGTATCTTTAATACGGACGGAGCCGATGATGTATCTTCCTACAGCCTCTGGAATGCCTATTTCCAATACAAGCCGAATGAGGGTCCGTGGTACGTTTCTGCTTCTGTGACAAACATCGCGGATGAAGAAGGGGTGTCTGGCCGGTTTGTGGATCCATACTCCAGCGGAACGGTTAGCAATGAGTATGTGCCACCGCGCCAGCTGCTCGTTACGTTTGGCTTCGAATTCTGATCCAGACACTGTGCTAATCGAAACGAAAGGTAACTGACGTGTCAGACTTTGACGGTGACAAGGACTATAGTAGTTTTACGGCCAAACGGGTGACACCCTATCTTGGCGCAGAACTTGAGGGCATAGACCTGACGAAGCCCTTGTCACCGATTCAGGCTGATGAACTACGCGATGCGCTGGCCCGGTTTCAGGTGATATTTTTCCGGGACCAGCCCATCAGCCATGATGCCCATAAGGATCTGGGGCGGCTGTTTGGACCGTTGGCTATCCATTCGGCCGTTGCAGGGATTGACGGGCACCCGGAGATCGTCGCCATTCATGCGGATGCGGATTCCAAATATGTTGCCGGCGAAGGGTGGCATTCTGACCTGAGCGCTGATGAGGCGCCGCCTCTGGGAAGCATTCTCTACTTGCATACGATCCCGGAAACGGGCGGAGACACAATGTTCTCCAGCATGTACAAGGCCTATGATGCGCTGTCTGATCGGATGAAGGCTTATCTCGATGGGCTTGAAGCGGTACATGATGCCAATCCGGTTTATCATGCTCTGTTCAAGGACTATGATAAGGGGTACCCGGTTGCGACGCATCCGGTTATCCGCACCCACCCTGTCACCGGAAAGAAGTGTATTTTCGTCAATTCGTCTTACACGACCCGGATTGAGGGAATTCCTTCAGAGGAAAGTGACGCGCTTCTCAAGTTTCTGTTTGACCATGTCAAGAACCCGAACTTTCAGGTTCGGTTTCAGTGGCAACCACACTCGATCGCTTTCTGGGACAATCGTGCCGTTCAGCATCTGGCGGTGTGGGACTATTTTCCAGAGGTTCGGTCCGGCTACAGGGTGACAATAGCCGGCGACAAGCCATTCAGCGGAGCACTTCAAAGTCAAAAACTGGAGACAGTTGCTTCAACTGTTTGACCTCTGACTCATCGCGGTAGTGCGAATGAGATTTGAAGACCGGTCAAAACCACCGTGAAACTGCTCAATGCGACTCAGTCCACACCATGCAGCCCAGACCCAGCAGGGGCCAACAGGTTCCTATGCTGGGTCTGTCTGATGTGGATTGACGTGAGCGAGTCGCACCAACTACGCGCCGACCACTGCTGGAAGAGCCTTGCAGAACCGCTCTACATCTTCGATCTTTCCCATCGAAACTCGCGTCCATTCATTATAGTCCATGTATTGTCCGCGAACGGATATGAGCTTTGCCGCCATGGCCTTCTGAACATCATTCGCTTCTTTACCAGACTTGAAGTAAACGAAATTGGTCTGGGACGGTAGCCGCTCAAGACCGAGCGTGTCGACTGTCATGTTCACCATCTCACGAGCTTCAACAATTTTCTGTTTGGAATAGGCTATGAACGCCTCATCCTGGTAGGCACCTATAGCGGCAGCATAAGAAGTGCAGGGAGACCATGACATGACGACACCTCTGATTTTTTCCGCCGTTTCAACGGATGAAATTGAATATCCCATGCGCAATCCAGCCATGCCAAAAATCTTCGAGAAGGTGCGTGTCACAATGACATCGTGGCCTTCATCGATCAGCCCGATACAGGTATTGCCTTCAGGATCATCGGCGAGCTCCATATAGGCTTCATCGACCAGAACGGTGGTTTTTGCAGCCATGCGCTTCACGGCCGATTTCAGCGTTGCCGCGTCTGATACCATGCCCGTAGGATTGTTTGGATTACACAGCTGTACGATGCCTGTGTCTGATGTCACTTTTGTCTCGATCGCCGCGAGGTCTACGCTCATATCAGCTGCAAGTGGTACCCGATCGATACTGCCAACGCCCTGGTTGACTGCATACAGAGCGGTCGTGTCCCAGAAAAGGCGGGGGGCGACAATTGGGCCCGTCTTACCGTAGATCATCGCGATAGCGCTGAGCACCTCGCCCGACCCGGTTGTCAGAACGACTTGTTCAGGCGCAACACCATGCTTGTCCGCGATGAGCTGTGCAAGCATCTGAATGGCCTCAGGTGATGTGTAGTACGCGCCCTTGTTGGCAGCGTACTCTACCATTTTCAATGCAGCTTTGGAGGGTCCGTATGGATTCTCGTTGCGGGAGAGCAGGGCCACGCCTTCCTTAGGCCCCAGCAGATATGGGTCCGGCGTTGCAGTTACGGGAAAGGCGCCTTGTGTTTCGGCTGCTGTGGTTGCGCAACCGGCAAGGCTCGCCGTGGCGAGGCCACCTGCCATCAAGAACCGTCTTGATACGTCAAATGCCATTTTCATTTCCTTCCTGATTCATTTTTTACTCAACGCGTTTGATCTTTTGTCACCTGAAATCAGGTGAACGAATTCCATAGAACGATCGCGGAGGTTGCGACCAAGTATACTCCGAACACCCGCTTCAAGGCAGGCCCGTTCAGTGCGTGGGCAGCCCGCGCACCGAGCGGCGCGGTAATGAACGACATCGCCGTGATGGCAACGACAGCGAGAACGTTCACATATCCAAAAGACCCAATGGGCAGCTGGCTGGCGCCCAACCCCAGAAGCGCAAATCCGATTGCGCCGGGCACTGCGATGATTACGCCAAACCCGGAAGCTGTCCCGACAGCCTGGTGTATGGGGCGGCCACACATGGTCATGGTAAGGATGGCAATCGTTCCGCCCCCTATGCCCAACAGAGCCGAAAATCCCCCGAGAAAGGAAGCAAGACCGGCCAAAGCGACCCCTTTGGGCATTTCGTTAGACAGTTTTACATCTTTCAGAACGGGCATGATGAAGTGCAAGCCCATCAGGAAAACACCAATCGAGAAAACCCACTTCAGGGATCTGCCATCCATGAACTGGGCCAGTATGATGCCCCCTACGACGCCCACGAGTAGCCAGGGCGCCCAGTCCCTTATTATCTGAAGGTCGACGGCACCCCGTTTGTTGTGGGCGTGAACGGATCGGGATGAGGTCACGATGATGGTTGCCAGAGAAGTGCCAATGGCCACATGTGTCAGCACTTCACCATCTACGCCGAAAAAACTGAATACCAGAAGCAAAGCAGGTACCACGACGAATCCGCCGCCAATCCCAAACAATCCTGCGACAAAGCCGGCGATCAAGCCAGCGACCATCAAAACGCTGATTAGCTGTGTCAATTGCATTGGATCGTATTCAAGTCCCAGCATTAAAGGTCCAATTCTGAAAAGAATGAGTTCTGATGAAGAAGAAGGTGTGGGGGGCGTCCGGGAACGCCCCCCAATTCCAAATCAACTTGCACGGTGGCTCGGTTGGTGAACATCAGAACGTCGCTGATGCCTTGACGTAGTAGTAGCCGCCTTGCCAGTCGACGACGGAGTCAGATCGATAGATCCGTCCACAGCAGGTTTCGCCAATCGCCGCATCGCCCGCATCTGGATAGTTGTCGAATGCGTTTCTGACACCAGCGGAGAGGGTGAGAGCATCGTCGATTTCATAGGATGCTTCGAAATCAAACAGGATTTCTCCGTCCCATTCCTGGATATCGGCGAGGGTGGATGAGGCCGCATTTTCATATCCACCATAATAGTTGGCGCGACCAAGGAGGCTGATCGGACCAGCCTGATGGAGTACGGTGAACACGCCCCGCCAGTTGGGTGTGCCATTCAGGAAGTCGAATTGGCTTTCGTCATTGAAGAGTGCGTCCACATCGCTGTCGAATTCAGTCTTGTTATAGTTGACCGATCCAGTGAAGCTTGTGTTTTGGCCATTCGCCCATGGCATGGTGTATGTTGCCACGATGTCGACGCCAGATGTGGTCGTGTCGAAAGCATTGGTGAAATAGAACACACCGCCAATCGACTCAGCACCGGTGACACCGGCAGCGACGAGCGCGAGATAGTTGTCATACGCTGTCCCTGAAGCCGGATCGCTTGAAACGTCCTGAGTGGAGATTGCATTGACTCGATCCGCCAGATCGATCTGGTAGAAGTCGACTGTCAAACTCATGTTCTCGAAGTTCGAGGTCATGCCGAGTGTGTAGTTTGTGGATGTCTCAGGTTCGAGAGGTGTCGCTCCCAGTGCCTGCGCCACTGGTCCACTGGCCGGGAAGAGACCAGTCGCTACCGGGAAGCCATTTGGCAGTCGGGTAGAGACGTTTGTGGTACCCTGCTGTCCCGGCGTCGGCGCGCGGAAACCGGTGCCGATCGAACTGCGAAGCGCCAGAATATCATTGATCTCGTAACGACCGGCAATTTTCCAGACGGTTTCAGCATCAAAGTCTGAGTAGCTTTCGTAACGCAGAGCGCCTTGCAAGAAGAGTTTCTCGGTGACATCCGCACTCAGATCCGCATAGATCGAATGGGAGTCCCGCGTATAGTCTTCTGAAAAGGCCGGTGAATAGCCAGGAAAGCCATTCGATCCTACACCGACGACCTGGTAGACTGGGTCATCCGGATCCGAGCAGTCGAGCGTGGAGCCTGCGGCCATGACCGCCACACCGGCCGCAGTCGGAGCCATGGAATCGCAGAAGCCAAACGGGTCTGCGCCAGCAAACGGACCATCTTCATAAGACGCCTTGTCACCCTCGACCAGTTCATAGGACTCGTCCAGATAACTAAGGCCCATTGCGAACAGGAGCGGGCTCGCAAGCCCGACTTCGAATTCCTTCGAGAAGTCAGCCTGAATTTGTGCCTCTTCGTTGATCAGGTCTCCAGGACGGAACACGGTTGGCGTGTCGGGGCCCATGGACGGGTTGATCGTATTTGCCAGCGTATACTCGATTTCGTTATGTCCGTAACGCGCGCTCAGATCGTAGTCGAACCCTGCAAACAGGCCTCGCAAGCCACCCACAAATGAATAGTCGGTGACATCACCGAAGAAGCGCGGGGTGAAACCACCCGGGAAAATCTCCAGCGGCGAATAAATCGATCCATCTTCGAGTCGCAAGTCTTCAATCGTGCCGTTGCCGGGATAGCGATAGAAGAAGCTGCCATCGGATTTACTGCTGGAATAGTTGCCGAAGGAGTAAAGTTCGGCATTGTCGTTGATCGTGTACGCGGAGTTGTAGAATAGGCGAAAGGCTTCGCTGGTGGGCTGGCCCCAGGGTTGAACGACGCCGAAGTCACCCAGCGATGCAGACGGGACACCTTCGATGAACTCGGGCGTCAGGCTGGCTGCGTAACCAGCTGTGGGGTCGAAGTCCGGATTGCTCGGGTCGAGACAGAACCAGGACTCACAATATTGTTCGCTTCGACTGGTCGCGTCCGCCTTGCTGACTTCGCCGGAAACGCTCAGGAAGCCCTTTCCGCCCAGATCGAAGCCGTAATTGCCCGATACCGTGTATTGGAAGCCGTCACCTTCATAATACTGGCCGATGTCGACGCTGACCGAACCGCCTTCAGAATTATCCTTGAGCAGGAAGTTAATGACGCCAGCAATAGCATCCGACCCGTATTGCGCCGCGGCACCATCCCGGAGGACTTCGATGCTTTTGAGGGCAGAAGCCGGAATGGTGGCCACGTCCGGGCCTTGAGTTCCGGATCCGCCAATTGTCACGAGTGCGGCGCGGTGGCGCCGTTTCGAGTTTACCAGTACAAGCGTCTTGTCGGTCGGCAGGCCTCGCATCTCAGCAGGGCGAACAAATGAGCTACCATCAGAAATTGGCTGGCGAGAAAGAGAATAGGATGGAATGAGTGTTTTCAGAACATCATTCGTGTCCGTGAATGGAACCGCATTGAGTTCATCTTCACCAAGAACATCAATTGGAACTGGCGAATCTTGGATGGAGCGAGGTTTCCCGCGAGACCCCGTTACCGTGACCGCTTCCTGAACCGAGACGTCATCTGTCTCTCCCTCTTGGGCTTGCGCGGCTGTGATCATGGAAAGACTGACTGTGGCGAAGGCACACGACAGTAGTTGTGTTCGTAGTTTGGATGCTCTCATAGTGTATTGACCCCTCTATTCGCCGCACGACGAATACAATTTGACCGCCTAAGGACGGACTGGAAATCGAATGCCAGGGCACAGCAAAGGCACTGGTGATCGAGTCGGTTTCGAGAGGCCCGCCTTTGGGCCAGGACAGCTATCTGCTGCAGAAGACACCCCCTTGTGCCTTCAGAACTGAAGCCCGTCTTTGGGCTTGGAAAAATCTTTTCAGGTCAAAAAAAAGCTGGGTAGCGGAACGTATTCTGTGATGATGAATGAATACAATTTGCCAGATTTTCACGCACCCTCGCTCAGCTTAGGTGAAACTTCGAGCAGTGAGGTCGGTTCAAGCCAGCCAGGCTGACATCGTCACATCAAGGCAACAAGTCCGATAGTGAGATCACAGCATCGCAGACGCTTTTCAGAGATTTTCCTTGGCGCATGGCCGTGGATCGGAGTGACTGATAGGCTTCCTGCTCACTCATGCCGCGGGTTTGCATCAGAAGGCCTTTTGCGCGTTCCACAGTCTTTCGCGCAGCGAGGTTGTCTTTGGATTTCTGCAATTCACCCTGTAGCGTCGAAACGAGTTTGTGGCGTTCCACGGCGATTGTGATCAAGGGACCTATTCGCGAAGCATTAAGTCCATCTACCACGAACGACGTCACCCCACCCCGAATGGCCTGCGGTGCAAGGTTTTCTTCGTCACGCTTCACGAACCAGAGGATAGGAAGCTGAGTTGATGCAGCCAGGCGCTCGCTGATCGATATCTGCTCGGTGCCTGCTGACTCTGACGAAAGAATTAGCAGGTCGGCTCTGATTCCTTCAAGCTCGGTGGCTATGCTTACGAAAGAGAATTCATCAAGCAATCTTATCGTGAAGCTTTCTGGTAAACCCTCCAGTATATTTGCGACGTCGTCCTGTGCGTTGGCGACAACAAGCACAGACAGTGCTGATAAATCGGCTCGGTCCGGCATGTTCAATACAGTCTCCCTCCTAATCTCACATGATAGAAAGGGACTGTTTTTCCAAATCTCTTAGTTTGAATAGCAATCAAAGCTGCATTTTCCGCGGCTTTGAGCAAGAAAAGGACAAGTCTGCCTGTTGTTTGATGTCCTCAGGAAGTCGTTTTGATACAGTGTATCTAAGAAGCATGACCGCACAGGCCCGCGGTATGATGCGGAAAGTGTCAACTGACTTGCCCTCAAACTCCAGCGCGTGGTCAGCCAAATCGCAGAGAATGCTGCGCTGTCCCGCGCTTGCGCCGAAGAGTTCGGTTCCCTTTTGAGAAGCTGGCTCAGACAAGCCTTTTTCGGAAGCGGGCGGAGATGAGGTCGAGCGCCATTACGGTCAAAAAGATTACCAGCAACATGGTGCCGACGCGATCATACTGGAACATGTCGAACCGGCCTTTCAATTCCTGTCCGATGCCCCCTGCGCCTACAAGGCCGATCACCGTGGCCATGCGTATGTTTCGATCGAGAATGTAGAGGGAGAGACCAGTATAGCTCGGCAGAACTTGGGGGAGGACGGCGATCCTGAGGATGGCGAAATCGCTGGCCCCGGTGGCCTTGAGCGCCTGTTGAGGGCTTTTGTTCGCCGCTTCAATATCTTCGGCGTAGAATTTTCCCAGAAAGCCTATGCTGTGAAATGACAGGGCCAATATACCTGCAATCGGACCGAACCCAAAAGCAAGCACGAGGAACAGTGCGCTGATCAGTTCGGGAATTGAGCGAAGCAGGGACACGAGTGATCGTGCCACGCCGTAGATGAGGGGATGGGGCGAGTAATTACTGGCGCATAGCCACGCCAGCGGTAGGCTTACCAGTATGGCAATCAGGCTGGCCCAGATTGCAATTTCGATTGTTTCAACCATCTTGCCGAGCACGAAGAGAAGATATCCAATTGGCTCGACGAGAAACTGCCGCTCGGACACTTTCGTGGTCATTTGCAATGTATCCGGATCAAGCTCGGTTGTTTGGACTTCCACCGTCTCTATGTGCGCCAGGAAGGGCAATCTGGATTCATCCAGTCCGTCCATCAGGTCAATGGGGCGACGGTCGGAGATGGCTATAGGGAACATGTCGCGGGTCACACTCCCCATTCCCCGGCCGATTTGCGAACTTTCGCGCAGACCGACCGCCTCAAGCGCAAAGTCTCCAATCTGGCTGGCCATGCGATCCAATTGCATACGCTCTGCGGAGATGCTCGAGGCAATGATTATGAGGAGCAATACAAGTAGTGATTTCCACCCGAAAGGCTGTTTTAGATGCCAAATGTGAGGTAGCGAGTCGTGCTCAGCATCCATCATCTCACGCGACCTCCCTTCGCAGGGTGGGTGAAGTATCGTCGATTTCAAAGATAGCCTGAACTGCGTCGCTAGTAAGAGCAGCTGGTGGTCCATCGAAAACGATAGTGCCATTGTTGAGACCGATGATCCGGTCCGCATATTCGCGAGCAAGATCGATTTGATGCAGCGAGCAGAGAACAGCTGCATCACGTTCCTGGGCCGCGCTCTTCAGTAGGTCCATTACATCCGCAGACGATCTGGGATCAAGGCTGGCGACGGGTTCATCGGCGAGAATGAGACTCGGATCGCACATCAATGCGCGCGCGATGCCCACGCGTTGTTTCTGGCCGCCAGACAGTTGGCCAGTACGCCGATTGGCATGATCTTCCGACAAGCCGACACGCGAAAGCAGGGCGCACGCTTTTTCTTGAATCAAGTGGGGATACAATTGAAGCGCGACGCGCCACCAGGAAAGCGCCGCAATGCTGCCTGACATCACATTTTGCGCTGTCGTCAGTCTGTCGGTCAGGCCAAAATCCTGATGCACCATTCCGACGTGACGTCGTTGCTTTTTCGAAAGGCGCACCCCGTGAAGCCGAATGTCTCCGGAGTCTACAGGCGCCAGCCCAACAATACACCTCAGCAAGGTAGACTTTCCTGACCCCGATGACCCAAGCAGAACGCAAAAGCAACCGGGTCTGAGGTCCAGCGAAAAATCAGTGAGGACTCTCGGACCGTCCTTGTACGACTTGAACACGTTGGAGAGTTTCAGCGCCGGGAGTGTGGACGCAGAAGTGGGTTGGTCTGTCATATTGGAAATTGTGCCGTGGTGAAAAGATATCAGCCGCGTTGAGCTGCGTCAGCCTTGCGCAGGATCGCGGCCATATAGTCGTCATCCAGAAAAGATGTCGCGGAGGTCACGCT
The DNA here is from genome assembly GCF_017309975.1 of Hyphomonas sp. KY3. Lineage (NCBI taxonomy): Bacteria > Pseudomonadati > Pseudomonadota > Alphaproteobacteria > Hyphomonadales > Hyphomonadaceae > Hyphomonas > Hyphomonas sp. KY3. The sequence goes on along the minus strand of NZ_CP022271.1, from coordinate 2,529,635 downwards.
ATCAAACAGGGTTTCGTCAACTTCGGTATTGTAGCGATCCACAAGCTTGCCGCCATATCCCCGAATGGCGGCCGGACCAATGCCTTCAGCCTCATGTACATTTGCCATGGCGCGCTTGAGCTTTGCTTTGATGTCTGCTGGCAATGCGGTGTTCATCGCTATGGGTGGATTCGGGATTGGTTTCGATTTGGTGAGCACCCGGAATGCGCGTGGATCCAGGCTACCTTGGTTCACCGCACGTTCGAACGACACGAAAGACGCGCCTGCAGCATCTACCAACCCGTTCTTCAATGCCAACAGGCTGTTGGTGTGGCTTCCCGTGATCCGCAAGGCTGATAGATCCTTTAGCGGATCGAGCCCGTCGTCTCTCAACATGACAAGCGGATACGCAAAACTGCTGGCGGAGTGACTTGATCCCAGTGCGAGCGACCCGCCGGAAAGATCGAATACAGAATTTACGTCGGAATCTGCCGCGACAAACAGACCAGCATAATAAGTGGATGAACCATTGCGTTCTTCGACAGCCAACAATTGCGCGCATCCGCGGTCTCGCGCCTCTATATAGGAGGCCGGACCATACCAGACGACGTCTGTCAGGCCAGCGCACATGGCTTCTATCACGGCGGCATAGCTTTGCCCGGTACTGACGGTAAAATGCAAGTCACTGGATCGCGTAATGGCATCAAACAATGGCTGAAAATCGGCTTTCGTACCGTCTTCCGTACCACCATCTGCGGGGATAAGCATGACGCGAAGAGGCTTTTGCGGGCTGCCGGCTTCCTGAGCGTGCGTTGTAAACGCGAGCATGGCGGTTAGCAGGAGAAGCGTTATGGTCGACAGAATGCGCATATCCGAGTTCCCAAATTCACCTCGCTGCGTATGAGCTTGATGCGCCGCAGCATCGATAGTGAGAGACGTAGCATCTGCTTGTGACATTGGTGTTACGCAATTCATATATCCTTGATAATAATTGAGTAGAATTCAATTATAAGAGTGTGAAATCCAGAGGGGCGTGTATGTCTGAGAGCAAATCGAAGCGGAAAGTGGCGCCGAAGCGACGGTCTGATGTGGCGATAGTCGACAATGTCATGACGCGCATTCGAGTGCGGCATCCCTCGCTTGGGCCGAGTACGCGTTCGATTGCCGACTTCGTTCTCGCCAATCCCCGACAAGTGGTTGGGATGTCGGTTACCGAGCTGGCTGAAGCGACCGGTGCCAGTGATGGAAGTGTTATCAATTTCTGCCGCCAATTGGATCTTTCCGGTTTTCAGCAACTGAAGCTCAGCCTCGCCCAGGAAGTGGTGCAACCGGTTCAGTTCATTCATGAAGATCTGCAACCGACAGATGACACGCCGACTGTGTGTCGGAAGACCTTCCATGCTGGGGTTCAGGCGCTGAAGGACACGCTCTCGATTTTGGACGCCGACGCCGTATCCGCAGCGGTGGATATTATTCGGGCAGCCAAGCGAATTGAAATTTACGGAATAGGTTCGTCCGCGCCCATTGCGGAAGATGCGCAGTATCGCATGCTGCGAATAGGTCTTGATGCGCGGGTGGTGGTGGACAGTCATGTCCAGGCCATCAGCGCGTCGCAAACGGGCCCTGATGTGGCGGTGCTGACCATTTCGCACTCTGGTGCAACGCATGAGACACTGGCCGCAACCAGATTGGCCAAGGATGCGGGCGCGAAGACGATCATCGTGACCAATTTTTCGAGTTCGCCGCTGCAGGCCTACGCGGATGTGAAACTTTTCACCATGGCTCGGGAAACCAAGTTCCGGACCGAGGCCATGACCAGCCGGATCGCCCAGCTATGCGTACTGGATGCGCTGATTGCAGCACTCGCGCTGGCCAATTATGACCGGGCAACCGAAACGCTTCGCAAGACCTTCGATGTGCTGTCGCTAAAGCGCTTCTAGCAGTATCTCAAACACATCCGGTGATTTGGCGGAGGTCAGGACCGCCTTGATTCCCAACGCGTTTGCGCCAGCGAGATCCGTTGCAGGGTTGTCACCCAGCATGACAACCTGATCCGGTGACAGGTCAAGCGCCTGGCATCCCATCTGGAACAGATGTGGGGAGGGTTTTCCCACGACGTCTATTTTTGTTTCATCCAGTTTCACGCATGCTCTGATGGCCGCAAGCAGGGCGCCCGTTTCGGGCTTTATTCCCCCGTCTTTCCCGGGGTGGGTTTGGTCGGGATTGGCGACGATGAGGTGGCCCCCATTGCTCAAGGAGTTTACCGCGCGTTCCAGGCGGCGATAGGTGAAGCGTACATCGCGGAGCAGTACGACCACGTCTGCGGCTTCCTGAGCCAGGTCTATCCCCATTTTCTTGGCGGTTCCGCGCATGTGCGGATCACCAAGCACCATAACCTTTGCGCCAGCAAAACCTGTTGCGCGTTTGAGCGCCTCCATCCCCGCCAGGATGACTTGGTTGCGTTCCAATTGAATTTCGTTACAGGCCAGTATGTGCAAGAAGTCGTCCGGCGTGCATGTGGAGTTGTTCGAGACAATCGCGGTGCGTGTTTGATTGGCGCGCAGGAAGTCTGCGGCCTCGGGCACCAACGTATTGCCGAGTGCGCAGCAGCCATCCCAGTCTACGAGAAACCCTTTGGCCGACCGGCCCATGTTGGCTATTTCTTCAGATCGCGGCGTAGCGAACGCGTAGGGCATATTCCACTCCGATGAAGGACAATTTGTTATTGAGAAATGCTCAATTACAAATCTTCTTTGAAGTAAATATCATTCACGCAATGTTTTTCGAATCTTCATCTAAGTGTCGCGTTCCGCCTCTAGAGCAGCCTCGTGGCAAGCGGCGGCAATCGCGCTCGGCCACAGCCCGCTGATGGTTGGCGGGTGTTGGGGTTAGATGGAGAGACCAGCGATGAGACTTGATAAGAACAGAAGTTTGAAATTCGGTTTGAGCGTCCTGATGGCGAGTGCGGCGATCCCGGCTGCTTTGGCACAGCAGGGAGACAGCAAGGAAGATTCCCGCCGCCTTGAGACTATTCGCGTCGAAGGCCAGACTGTCGATGCGTCCGCATCCGACATCGCTGTGGACTTCGCTGAATACGGCACACAAGTTCAGTTGATCAGTTCGGAAGAAATTGAAACGGGCGGGTTCACGAATTTTGGCGAATTGGCCTCAGGCCTGATCCGCGGTGCGAACATTGGCTATTCGCCGGACGAAGGCGAGTTCACCATTCGCATTGATGGCGGCACTGATCGCGATACCTTGTTGCTGGTCGATGGCGTCCCATTCTTTGATCGCTCGTCTCCATTGGAAGATCTGTGGCCCGCGACAGCCATTGATCCGCGCATGATCGACGGTGTTGAAGTCTATCGTGGTGGCAACAGCCTCTATTTCGGATCCAATGGCGGCCTGGGCGTTGTCAGTGTGAAAACAAAACGCCCTGACGGTACTCAGAAAGGCGAATTCGGTGTCTATGCCGGTTCATTCAAAACCCGCGAGTATTATGGCAACATGTCGTTCCCTCTGGACAAGGCCGGCAAACACTCCGTGCTGGTCTATGGCCGCTCTTATGAGACGGATGCGCACGAACTCTTCGACGAGGCGGCCTATGGTGACAATGTGCTTGCGCTCGGCGGACGTCACGAATTCCCATACAGCTTCAATAGTCTGGGCATCAAATATTTGTGGGATATTGCACCTGAGACAGAGCTTCTGCTCGGTGCTTCGTACACGACGATCGATTTCAGAGATTCCTTCCCGCAAAGCACTATATTTCAGCCGAACTTCACAGAGTTCCCGATTTACACCGGCGAATTCAAGCATCGCTTCAATGACAAGCTCAAGCTGAATATCGAGGCGCACTATCAGGACCCTCAGCTCAAGAATAACGAGATTGATGCCCGTATCTGTCAGATCCCCCGCCTCTCGGATTTGCCGGAGGATATTCAAGCCATTGCTGCGGGTCAGGGGATTTCAAGCTTTTCTACAGCAACTGAGTTCGAAAGCTTCGCGGCGGGTATTTCCGGTCTCGCTGCGGGTTGTGTCACCAATCCTGTCGGGAGCGCGGGCAGCGCTTCTGATGATCGTCTGAATGGCGGTAGCAATTTCTACATCAATCAGGATCCAGACAGCCCGTACTTCGGCCAGCCTTACGGCACGCACCAGAATCCGTTCCCAATCGGCGCACCCATTGGATATGTCGTGCAATCTACCGCCAGCTTCGGCGATGGTGGTCTGACGAAAGGTTTCGGGACGACTGATCAGAGGGAGTCTGGTTATGTCGATTACGGTCTGAATGCACGGGCCACTTATACGGTCAATGAGTATATCGAACTCGTCGCAGGTCTCCAGAATACTACCTATAAAGACAATTCTGACGACTCATTCGGCGTCAAGGATGTCAAGCTCACGAGTACGGGTGTCTATGGCGACCTAAGGCTCTCCCTGCCAGTGCTGGATGGTTTCAGTGGGTCATTTGCCGCTCGTCAGGACTTCAACGACAATTTCGATGATCAGTCGATCTGGAAAGTCGGGCTGCGTCAGAACCTGGGATACGGTATCTATGCGCGGGGGTCTGGCGGCACGTCGTACAGTCTGCCGAAGATCGACGAAATCGGCGCATTCGGATCGGGCGCGAACATCAACCCTGGTCTGGAACCACAGGAAGTCAGCGCGTTCAACGTCGGGGCCGGTATCGATGGTGACATTTTTGGCGGAACCTACAATGTCGAGATTGGGTACTTTGAAACAGAAATCGAAAATCTTTTCTCCAGCCGGGCTATTGGTGCGGTCTGTTATGAATATGCCAATGATGTTGCAAACCCATTGTTCAACAATCTGAACAATGACACCGCAGCGATTGAGCAGAACCGTCGGAACATCATTCCGCCGAGCGAATTCTGCGCCACGGCTGCAGCGGGCCTGAATGATCCTGGCGAAACAGTTGCGGTGAACGCGCTGCGTCAGCAGGATATTGAAGGTTTTACGATTGACGTCGCTTTCGACTTTGATCAGTGGCAGGCAGACTTCAGCTATACTGATATGGAGTCGCTGGAGCCGAACCCAGTCTTTGGAACGATGGCGCGCCTGGATGGCTCCACTACCGACCTTGGCTTTGTCGTGCCGGGGAAGGCTGGAAGCGCGGAGTATCGCCAATCTTCAGAACGTCCGGAGTGGACGCTGTCCGGCCTCATCACCTACACGCCAACAGACCGCTGGACATTTGCACTGAACCCGCGCTTGCAAGGGCCGGAATGGGCATATGCGGGCACCAGCCTGGCGCGCATGGTGGATGAGAACGGAAACCGAGTAGTCGAAGATCTGAACTTCGGTGACTATTTCGTCCTCAATGGATCCGTTCAGTATTTCCTTGGCGAGGAGAAGCAGCACCGTTTCCTCATTCGCGGCGTGAACTTGCTGGATGAAGAATATTACGAGCGAGCTTCCGGTGGCTCGGGCTATAGCCGGGACCGTGCCGTGGTGCGCGGAGAAGTGGGCCCGAACGACAGTGCATACTACCGCCAGTATGGGTGGAACGGCAAACCGCGTTCGTTCTGGATCCAGTACGAGTACTCGTTCTAGTCATCCAATGGTCTGACCCTGTGTGAACAGGGGCAGGCTCGCCCCGATTGGATGATTAAAGGCTGCCGGCGTCTGTCCCACATGTCGGCAGCCACCCCTCTTCGCGTGTGGATGGAAGGACTCTCAATGTTTTCTCGTCGATTGTTTCTGGCGTCTTGTGGTGCTGCTCTTTGGGTGCCTAAACTGGCAAACGCTCAAAACGGCAAGCAGCACTTCACGTTGGGGGTCGCATCAGGATCGTCCCGGCCCAGCAGTGTGATTTTGTGGACGCGACTGGCCCCCAATCCGCTGCAAGGCGGCGGTATGCCGTCGGGCGTGGCGCAAGTGCGATATCGTGTGTGCACTGATGAGGAAATGCGAAAGACGTTGATGGATGGCATCGCCACCACAGCCGAAGACAAGGCACATTCGGTGCATGTGCGTATCGAAGGCTTGCGGCCGGGTCGGGAGTATTTCTATCAATTTTATTATGGCGACGAAGAAAGTCCTGTCGGGCGGACACGAACATCAAGCCCCGATGACGACTCTGCCAGGATCGCGCTGGTATATTGCCAACACTACGAGTCCGGTCACTACGCGGCCTATCGTGATCTTGCGGAATGGGTGCCCGACTGCGTCGTTCATACCGGAGATTATATCTATGAGGGCGGCATCAGTCCGCTTGGCGCGCGGATGCGCGATGTGGGGGGCGGGGAGCGGCGTTTGTTTGAGACCGTGCGCCAGCACAATAGCAACGAAATTACCACCTTATGGGACTATCGAAATCGTTATGCGCTCTACCGTTCCGATCCACACCTTCAGGCGGCACACGCTATTGCGCCCTGGATCGTCGCGATGGATGATCACGAGGTCGATAATAACTGGGCCTCAAACACGCCTCAGGACCCGGAAAAGCAGACGCAGCTCGAATTCCAGGTTCGTAAATATGCAGCTTTCAAGGCCTATTATGAGCATATGCCGATCGAAGAGCCGCCCACTCTGCGAGATATGAGGCCTGCGCTCAAGCTCTACAACAAGTATGTGTTCGGCCCTGCTCAGATACATTTGCTGGATACGCGTCAGTTCCGGTCTGACCAGCCATGTGGCGATGGCCGCAAGCCGCTTTGTTCAGATGCGACAGATCCGGCTCGCACCATGTTGGGTGCAGAACAGGAAGCTTGGCTGAGCCGTGAGCTCAAGCAGTCCAGCTCCGCTTTCAATGTCATTGCAACGCAAACCTGGTTCACTCCTTATCGCTACAATGCGCCGCCTGACGGTCCGGTCACCAATCTGGACAGCTGGGACGGCTATCCGGCTGCGCGCAACCGGCTCTCGTCCGTCGTGGCAAATGACGTGTCGAACCCCGTTTTCCTGACAGGGGATTGGCACACCGCCATGGCATCGACTCTGTATGAAAAGCCCTTCGATCCAACATCGAAGCGCATCGGGCACGAACTCGTGGGTGGTCCCATTTCCTCCGGGTGCCCCTGGGCGCGGGATATGGAGGTCATGCGGAGCGCGAACCCTCACGTTTCCCACTTGAATGGACAGCAGCGGGGCTATCTGCGAGCCACGTTTACCTCCGACAATTGTCATGGAGAGTTCCGCGTCGTCGAGGATGCTGGCCGAGCCAATTCACCTGTTTTCACCGATACTGAAATTCGAACCAAAGACATCTGATGTTTCCCGAACCCGGCACCACTCAAGCCAAGTGCCTATCCTAAAGAGGACCAAGCCCATGTTTTCAAAGATCAGCCTGATTGCTACGTGTACAGCGCTTTATGTCTCCACCGCTGTTGCGCATGAGCGTGCGGTAGAGTTTCCTGACACGGAAGATGGCAGCGTCGTTCTGGCTGCCGACCTGCACACTCATTCGGTATTTTCAGACGGCGAAGTCTGGCCGTCCATTCGGGTCAAGGAGGCCCATCTGGACGGACTGGAAGTTCTGGCGGTAACTGAGCATTTGGAGCATCAGCCACACAAGGCCGACATGCCGCATCCGGACCGGAACAGGTCTTATGAGATTGCTGAAGGCGTACGGGCAGATTCGGAGTTCGATCTGATGGTTATCAATGGCGCGGAGGTCACTCGCGATATGCCCTATGGGCACATCAACGCCATCTTCCTGAGTGATGCGAACGCGCTTCTGACTGAAGAACCAAAGCAGGCCATGAAGGCGGCGAAGGCCCAAGGGGCGTTTGTGTTCTTGAACCATCCGAATTGGTTGCCGCATGTGTCGGATGGGATTGCGCGTCTCAGTGACTATCACAAGGATCTGATCGCGGAGGGCCTGCTTCAGGGCATCGAGGTCGTGAATGGAACTTTGGATGGGCACTCCGAACATGCGCTCCAGATTGCCCTAGACAATAATCTGACCGTAATGGGCACGTCTGACATCCATGGCCTTGTGGATTGGACCCATAATGCCGGAGCTGGCGGGCATCGCCCGATGACGCTCGTATTGGCTTCGGATCGTAGCGAAGCGGCCTTCAAACGGGCTTTGTTTGATGGCCGTACAGTGGCCTGGTCTTATGACGACCTGCTCGGCCGGGAAGAGCATGTGAAGGCAGTGGTTGATGCCTGTCTCACTCTTGAGGCTGAACCGGCCGTGCGTGACTACACAGTGATCTCCGCGAAAATCGTCAATACTTGCCCGGTAAATTTCACCCTGCTTAATCAGGGAGAGGAAACGTTCCAGAACACCGGCGATGTGCTGAACGTAAAACGGGATGGCGAGACGGCGGTTGCTGTGCGCACCAAAACCGGCAAAGGTCAGATGGTTCTGACCGTTGATGTACTGAACGCCCAGATTGGCTTTCGCAAAGCCTTGACGACACGTCTTGTGACAGCGATTCCCGCTCAATAGCTCTCGGATCGTTCCGGAAATTCCTATCTCCTGTCAGAGCGCACATCCCCATGGGATGTGCGCTTTCCTCGTCGTGACGGCAAAGTTCATTTCAAACCCCAAGATGCAATTGACTTGCAATAACATTTCCCCTAGTCGGCAGTTAATACTGAGACACATTCTCATAAATGCAAATCCAAGGGGTAAATTTGATGCGAGTATCGCGGGTCAGCGCTGTCAGTACTGTTGCGCTTCTTATAGGTGTGGCATCTGCCGCTCCGGTCTGGGCGCAGACTTCGGACACGGACCGGGCCGAAGAGAGCCGTCAGGAAACGGTGATCGTGACCGGTACGACCGGATCTTTTGGTGCGACCAAGAACGAAACACCGATCGTCGAGACGGCACGCTCGCTCTCCGTCGAAACATCCGACATGTTCATAGACAAGGGCGCCTTGCGGCTGGTCGATACGCTGACCTATGTGGCGGGTGTGACTGCCGAGCCCTATGGCTTCTCAACCCGCGGTGATTTCCCATTCTCCCGTGGTCTAAGCATACCGCGTTATCGTGACTCCATTCAGGAACTCTTCGGTAGCTACAACTCCACTCGTGCCGACGTATACACGATTGAGCAAGTTGAAGTGCTCAAAGGTCCAGCTTCGGTACTCTATGGTCAGGGGTCACCGGGCGGTATCGTCAACTATGTGTCGAAAACGCCGTTGGAAGACTTTGGCGGCGAGATCGCGGCACAAGTGGGAAACAATGATCACTACCAGATTGCAGGTGACGTAACCGGGCCAGTCGCAGGTTCAGATGGCAAGCTGCTGTATCGTCTGGTTGGCCTCTATCGCGACACAGGTACGCAGATTGATCAGGTTGACGAGACGACGACGGTTTTCATGCCATCACTCAGCTGGTTGCCGACGACAGATACCAAGTTTACAGTGATCGGACTTCTTCAGGATACCGATAGCGATGCAGCCGCCCAGTTCATTCCGGTCGAAGGTACGCTCAATCCGCTCAGTTCTTCAGGCGGCTACCTGAACAACAATGTCTATGCCGGTGAACCTGGTTTCAACCGTTATAATACGGACTCACAGCAAATTACCTTGTTGGGTGAACATCGCATCAATGATGTGTTCAAGCTGGAGGGCACGGCGCTTTGGCGGTCCGGCGAGGCCGACTATCAACAAGCTTGGCCGGTCTTCTACGGTCCGCGCTATCTGAACCAGATTCTCGATGCCACACCTGCCTTGCAGGCTGCGGCAGACCTGCAGGGACTGACGTTCACCGACACGACCGTGCCCCGTACATTCTATCAAGGTGACAATACGTTCGACCAGATGGCAGGCGACTTGCGCCTCCGCGCAGAATTTTCCACCGGCAAGTTCGATCACCATGTCCTCGCCGGGATGCAGTATCAAGACGTCGAAACCGACAGTGACTCTGCATACTATTTCGGCGGCGGGGTTCTGGCCGGCGACTTCCGTTATGTTCTCGATCTGGCGAACCCGGTTTATGGAAACTATCCAGACCAGGCGACATTTGACGCGATCTACAGTGACACACCCGCTTCGAACGTCGAAGACTTCGGCATCTATCTTTCCGACCAGATATCCTACGAAAACTGGCGTTTCACGCTGGGCCTGCGCAGCGATAGTGTCGAGAATGACAGCGGTACGACCGTCCAGGATGACGACGCGATATCGACCAGCGTTGGCGTACTCTATCGATTCGACAACGGTTTTGCGCCATATGCCAGCTATTCGGAATCCTTCGAGACCGTTGTCGGAACTGATACGCTCACCAACAATCCGCTGAAACCTCAGGAGGCCCGTCAGTATGAAGTGGGTATCAAGTATGAACCTGAAGCCTTACCGGGATTGATCACGTTCAACTATTTCGACATCGAAATCTCCAATTTGTCCAACCCGAACTCCCTGCCGGGTGCCGCCTCGCAACAGGAAGGCGTTGGCAAGCTGAAAGGCTTCGAATTCGAGAGCCACGTTCAGATTGATGAAGTCTATCTGCAGGCATCCATTTCCACGCTCGATGCGGAAGACCCGAACGGATTCCAGTTGGCGGCTGCACCGGAAACGCAGGCGTCTCTGTGGACTACATGGCGTCCAGACGGTCGTTGGTCCGGTTTCAAATCAGGCGCAGGTATCCGTTATGTGGGCGAGACCGTTTCCGAGAACGGAACCGTCCGCTACGTGACGCCAGACTATACGCTAGGCGACCTGATGGTCGGTTACGAGTGGGACACATGGGATTTTCAGGTCAATGCACGCAATCTGACCGACGAAGACTATCTCACGGGTTGCTTGACGCGGGGGGATTGTTTTCCTGGCCAGCGCCGAACGGTCGTAGCCAGCCTGCGCTACAAATTCTAAGGCGGGCGCTATATGAGCCATGCTGACTATATCCTGGCGATCCTTGCCTCGGTCGGAGGCATATTCGGTCTTGCGCTGCTCTTCGCAGTGTGGCGCAAGCCGGGGCGCCCGGTCCTTCTGGTGCTCGGATGGGCGCTGGTGGCCGCAAGTCTTGTCGTATGGTTTATTGTCAATTTTGATCGCGGTGTCGCACAGGTCGCCTCGCTCCTGATGCTGATCGTGGCCGGGGCGATCACTCTGCCGGGGCTGCGCGGAACCAACGGCCTGCAAGCGCCTGTCCGAAATCGCGAGGTACCTGATCGCGCACGCCGGTCACCCTTGCAGATGACAGCCGACATCGGTTCCGGAATATGGACGTTTCTGCTGGCCGGACCGGCTGCAGGTGCGATCTCTCTATATGCTGGAGGGGCGCTCCTGCGCCTTACCAAACCGGAAATAGGCAATCCGACGAATGCCGTGGTGGTGGCCTTCCTCGTCAGCTTATCCCTATGGGCCGTATTGAGCACGTTGGTGCTCATGGAAAAACGCAAATTACGTCGCAGCGTCTATGTGGTGGTCGCCTTGGCGGCCGTGCTCTGCGCCGCTCTCATTTAGCTTGTCGAGACTCTTCCTATGGCAAAATCCCTCTGGCCAAAATCTTCAAGTGAACGTGTTGATTCCGCCCTGTCGGCGCACTCTGTCATGGGGCTGGTAATCAGCGCTTTGCTGTTTGTCATCTGTGTGAGTGGCACGATTGCGGTGTTTGAGGACGAGTTGGAATGGTGGGAGCAAGCGGGCACTCCGACGGTGCACGAAGTTTCTCCATCCGTGATGCAAGCGACTGCCGAGGAAGTGCTCAAGCGCGATCCCGAAACGACACATCTCTACATGTATCCTCCGCGGGAAAACTGGCCCCGGTTTGTGGCTGGTGGGGACAATGGCATATTCGTGTTGAATGAGTCCGGTGAATTCGTGCGCCAACTGGAGGCGCCTTGGAACGATTTCCTTATTGAACTCCATTACTATCTCACCATGCCGCACAGTCTCGGCATTATCATTGTTGCCATATTCGGTGTCATGCTCGTGTCTATGGCAGTCTCGGGACTGCTCGCGCATCCGCGCATCTTCCGGGATGCTTTCCGATTTCGGCGCACCGGCCAGGCGCGGCTGGCTCAGGCCGACCTTCATAATCGTCTCAGCGTCTGGACGACGCCTTTCCTCATTGCTGTGGCGGGAACTGGTGCGATGATCGGACTGTTCGGTGTCGTGGCATTCGTTTTTGCACAGACCAATTTTGGTGGCGACACGAAGAAGCTTAGTGAGGCGATCTTCGGCGGTGAAATCCTCGAAGCTGACGCCACGCCTGCACCCATTACCGGCGTGGATACGGCGCTCATCAATCTCGATCGCGATATACCTGAGGCAAACCCTTTCATTGTGATCATTCATGAGCCTGGAACCAAAAGTCAGCACATCGAGATCTATGGCGACGAGACCAATCGCCTGATTTATGGGGAAACCTATACCTATTCGACGGATGGCAAGTTGCTTGCGACCGGGCACAATTCCGACGGGCCGGTTGGTCAACAGATCGCCATGTCGATGTATCGGCTTCATTTCGGTGATTTCGGCGGCGCGCTGATGAAGTCGATCTATTTCCTGTTGGGCATCATGCTCTGTATTGTCGTTGCCACCGGCTTGAACATCTATTTCCTCAAGCGCCGCGAGAAGGGGCGTGCGGCACCGCGTCTGGAAGCGATGTGGAGTGGTTGGATCTGGGGCAGTATGGCCATGTTCCCGATTACGCTGACGGTTAGTCTTCTGGGTGTCAGTGGCGGTTGGCTGATCGCGATGTTCTGGCTTGGATCAATCGTGTTTTCAGGTGTCGCAACTGTATGGATGAGTGCAGCGTCGGCGGGCCTGATGTTCCGCGCAATCTTTGGCGCGGCCTTGCTCTCTGCATCTCTGGTTCATCTGCTGCGCGGCGACATGGATTGGACCAATGCCTACATGGTGACCATCTCCGTGGCTCTGCTTGCCACAGGGGGAGCTTTTGTTGCGAGGGCGCTTTGGTCCAAGCGGTTCAGTGCAGAGCCAGCGACGACTGTTCAGGCTGGCTGAGGCAAACTATGCCTGACTTCAATGAAAGTCCCTGCTTCGCGGGATCACTCGGACATTGCGGGGGTGTTGACCGCTTGTCCGTTGTGCCGGGCCCTTGCGTTCGGGAATTGGGCGTGTGACCTCGTCGGCGCGGTCGAGAACCCTTTTCAACGGATCATCTCCAATATCCTCTGACAGGTGAACAAGGTCTCCCGTCCGGTCTATCAACTGGTTCGCCACGATGTGGGTAACATTGTCGGCGGTTTGAACGCGGCCCTTCACCATCAAGACACGCGCACCCATCACGACTGGCCGAAAGCGTTCGAACACGTTCGGCCAGACAACCAGATTGGCGATGCCGGTTTCGTCCTCAATGGTGATGAAACAGACCCCGCTGGCCGAACCCGGGCGTTGACGCACCAGTACGACACCTGCTGTTTGTACCCGTGCACCATTTGGCAAATGGCACGCCTCCTGCGTTGAGACGACGCCCATCCTGTTATAGCCCGCTCTCAGAAAGGAGACCGGATGGTCCTTCAATGAGAGGCGGGTCGTTTGGTAATCCTGCAGGACTTGTTCTGAGCGCGGCATGAGGGGGAGTATTGGCACCTGTTCGGCTCCCTGTTCTGCCGCATCAGCTGCAGCGAACAGGGGCAGCGTGTTGCCGCTGGTTTCGCCACGTACGCTCCATAGGGCCTCGCGCCGGCTAAGCTGCATTGAGCCGAATGCATCTGCTGCGGCGAGTAGTTCAAGCGACCGGCGGCTGACTCTTGCTCGTCGGCGAATATCTTCTGGGTGGTCGTAGGCATTGCCCCGGGCAATCATCATCGCTTCCATCTCGTCTTCGCGCAGACCGTCCACCTGTCTGAAACCGAGACGAACAGCACAATATGTCCCGTCCGTTGGTTCCAGCGTATTGTTCCAATCCGAAAGATTCACATCCACGGGACGGATTTCCACGCCATGCTCGCGGGCATCCCGCACAATCTGCGCGGGCGCATAGAAGCCCATGGGCTGGCTGTTCAGCAGCGCTGCGCAGAAAACATCCGGATGATGCCGCTTTAGCCAGCTCGAGACGTAAACAAGGTGGGCAAAGGAAGCGGCATGGCTTTCTGGAAATCCATACTCGCCGAAGCCCTTCACCTGGTCGAAGCATCGTGCCGCGAAGGTCGCATCATAGCCGCGCGCGATCATACGCTCGACCATCATGTCCTGATAGTTGCCAATCGTCCCCATTTTGCGGAAAGTGGCCATCGCCCGGCGCAGACCATTGGCTTCATCGGCTGAGAACTTTGCAGCATCCATGGCAATCTGCATCGCCTGCTCCTGAAACAAGGGCACGCCCAGCGTGCGACTGAGGATGCGTTCGAGTTCATCTGGCGGTCCATGCTCAGGTGCCGGTGAAGGATAAGTTATGGTTTCAAGGCCTTTCCGGCGACGCAGATAGGGATGCACCATATCACCCTGAATGGGGCCGGGCCGGACGATCGCGACCTCGATTACAAGGTCATAGAAAGTACGTGGCCGCAGGCGCGGCAGCATGTTCATCTGTGCCCGGCTTTCCACCTGAAATACACCGAGGCTGTCACCTTCGCAGAGCATCTCATACGTGGCCTCATCATCCTGTGGGATGGTGGCGAGTGTATACTCCAACCCCTTGTGCAGCTGAAGCAGGTCAAATGCCTTCCGGATACAGGTCAGCATGCCGAGGGCCAGAATATCCACCTTCATGATACCGAGGGCATTAATATCGTCCTTGTCCCATTCAATGAAAGTGCGCTCGTCCATGGCGGCATTGCCGATGGGGACTGTCTCGACCAAGGGTCCGCGCGTCAGAACAAAGCCGCCGACATGCTGTGACAGGTGCCGCGGGAAACCAATCAGCTGCTGGGTGAGCAGAATGGCCCGGCGGATCATTGGATTGGCCGGGTCGAGCCCGGCCTGGCGGATCTGATCTGGATTGATGGCGCTGCCCCAACTACCCCAGACCGTTCCGGCGAGGGCGGCGGATATATCTTCGGTCAGGCCGAGCGCCTTGCAGACCTCCCGCACGGCCGAGCGCGGTCGATAGGAAATCACCGTGGCGGTCAGGGCCGCCTTGTGTCGGCCATAGCGATTGTAGACATACTGAATGACTTCCTCGCGGCGCTCATGTTCAAAATCGACATCGATATCCGGTGGCTCTTTGCGTTCCTTTGACAGGAATCGTTCGAACAGGAGGCTGGTCAGGGCCGGGTCTACATTGGTGATTCCTATACAATAGCAAACTGCCGAATTCGCTGCGGAGCCACGCCCCTGGCATAGGATGTCCTGCTCGCGTGCCCAAGCCACGATATCGTTCACGGTCAGGAAATAGCGCGCATAATCCAGCTCCTCGATCAGGGCGAGCTCCTTGTTGAGGGCGGCGCTGACTTTGCCTGGAATGCCATCCGGATAGCGCCATTGCGCGCCTTTCCAGGTGAGGTCATGAAGGTGTTCCTGCGGTGTCTTTCCCACCGGGACAGGTTCGTCGGGATACTCGTAGGAAAGCTCATCTAGGCTGAAGTTGCAGCGCTCTGCGATCTCGACGGTTCGATGCAAGGCTGGCTCGAACCCTTTGAAAAGTCGAGCCATTTCGTCTGGTGATTTCAAATGACGTTCAGCATTGGCCTCCAGTCGGTAGCCTGCTTGCTCTATCGTGCAGTGCGTGCGGATGCAGGTGAGCACGTCCTGCAGCGGGCGGCGTTCCGGGGTATGGTAGAGCACGTCATTTGTCGCTACGATCGGCACACCCTGCCGGGCGCAAAAATCGGCGAGGCGGGCAATCCGTTCCCGATTACGGCCATGATAGGCATAGCTGGCCGCCACATAGACGTTGCCTGGCGCGCGTGCCGCGAACCGTTCCAGGACTTCGGCAAAGGTCGTGTCTAACTTGTCCGGCGGCTGGAAAATGAAGGTCTGTTCTTCGGCATGGGCAAGAATGTTTTCCAGCGTAATCAGGCAGTCGCCTTTTTCCGCTTGCAATTTACCGGCCGATAAAAGGTGCGAAAGGTGCCCATAAGCTGTCCGGTTCTTTGGATAGCAAATCACTTCCGGACCGTCCGTCGGCACGAGGCGCGCACCGACGAGGAGACGCAGGCCGGCTTCTTTTGCCGCGATATGGGCGCGCACGACACCGGCAAGCGTATTATGGTCTGCAACACCGATGGCGATATGCCCCAATTGTTTGGCGGTCAGGACGAGTTCTTCTGCATGTGAGGCACCGTGCAAAAAAGAAAAATTCGTCGTAACGGAGAGTTCGGCATAGTCGGTCATGCGAAGAGGCCGTGTACATACCATTCGGGCGCGCCGCCACGCCCATCGCCATAAAGTCCTTCGCGGAACAGCCAATAACGCCGCCCCGCCGCGTCCTCTACACGGTAATAGTCCCGCGCGCGCGGGAGGAGCTTTACCGGTCCGGATGGGGCATCCAGCATGGCCTCGAGATCTGCGCGCACATGCGCGATCTGGGCAGCATCGGCACGCGGGTCCATTTTGGGGGTGAGCCATTGGCGGGCCTGGCCTCTCAGCGCTGGTGGGGGCTGTGGCACGGCAATATGGGTCCACCATTCCGGAGCGATCCGTTCAGGTCCGTCGGCCCGCGTCACTGTACGCGGCACGCGACGCCAGATGAAGCGCAGCGGCGGGCCGTCCGGCACTTCGGCCATGACTGTGATGCGTTCCGGTGAGGACAGGAGGCGAATGGGGCGCGGTCCGGCAGCCGTGCTGTGGGTGGCGAGGACCGGGACATCGCCGATGAACTGCACTTGCCGTTCGGCGCGTTCCGGCACATGACTCTCTCGTGGTTGGACAAAGCTTACGGTGTGTTCGCCCAGCCGGGCCATGATCCGGTCGGCCAGCGCGGACAGGGCGGCAGTGTTCATGTCCGCTGAGGCGAGGTCGCCCGACAGCGCCATAGGGCTGGTCTCCATCCTGTCCGTGCGATGGGCTTCGAGCAAAAGCAGGTCGATACCAAAGCCGGGGTCAATCGAATCGATCCGTTCACGAAACAGGCGGAGAATGTGTTTCGGCTCACGCGCAGGGCGGGCGGTCTTCACTTCCAGTTCAGCGCGTGTACCGTCAGACTTGAAAGCCATGAGCAGAAAGTGCCGCGCGCCGAGACCAGCCGCACCGAGGGCCTCACACAGATCCTGCGCCAGTTGTTCGAGGCCAATTCCGATGGCTTCGCTGGTGGCAATCGGTTCCGGACAGTTCAACCGGGCGGATCGGATCGGCAGGGGACGCAGGGGCGCCAGTGGTTCATGGCGCAGGCCCAAGGCCTGGTCGAGCCTTAGGAGTACCGCATCGGCGGCGGATCTTGACTGGAAGCGCCGCCCCAGAGCTTTACGATCGATGCCGTAAAGCTGGCCGATCCGCGTGAGGCCGAAGCGGCGCAGCAGGGTTTCGGCGTCAGGCGACAGGCGCAGGGCTGCGACGGGAAGTTCGGCAAGGCCAGCCTGTTCTTCGCCTTCTTTCAGGCAGGTGCCCGGCGCGGCACGGGACAGAGCGGAGGCTGCGCCCGGCGTGCCGGCAAGGCCCAGCCTGTGCGGGATGGCATTGCGCTCCAGCAGATCGGATAGTGTCTCCATCATGGCCAGTTCGCCGCCATAGAGGTGTTCGCACCCCGTGGTCTCCAGGATGAGGCCGTCAGTGCCATCGATCGCGATCAGCGGCGTAAACCGGATCATCCAGTCGCCAAGTGCGGACAGGGCACGGATGTTGGCGACCGGGTCCATGTCCTCGGTAACAAGGTTGGGCACGCGGGCCCGTGCATCGGTGAAGACCAACCCCTCTGTTATGCCAAGCTGACGGGCAGGGTCATTGGCAGCGGCGATGCGCAGACCCTTGGTGCTGTTTTCAAGCAGGGCAAAGGGCAGGTGGGGATCAGGCGGTTTGCCGGAGGCCGGGCGGGCCGATCCGGTCCTGAGGCCGCGGCGAGCGCGCCGGAGCCGGGTCAGCGGCCAGTCCGGAAACCACACGCAAAGATAGCGTTTCATCGTCAAGCTCCAGATCAAAGGATTGTCCTGCCATGTGCGGGGCCTGGCGGGACCGTTCGAGCACAGCCTTCCAGCGGAGCGCTCCGGGGGCATGCGTGTCATAACGGTTGGGGGATGAGGGACGGGGGGAAAGACGCCACCGGGCATTGGCAGCGGTGGCGCCGTCCCGCGTATAGGGCATCAACAGGATGACCGGCGTGCCATGCCGCCCGGATACAAGTGCGAGACGGCGCGAGGCGGTGAAACTGGCATCCTCCAATTCTGCAATCACCAGTGAGGCCACACCGGAGCGGATGGCTTCTTCGGTGGCCCAGAGAGCTTCTGCAGGCTTGCGCGGGGTAATGTTCAGGCTTGGGGGCAGGTCCGGAGCGACTTCTCGGCAGCCAGCCTGAAGGAGGCCGCCATGGGCCTGTTTCAGGCTGGACTGGCGGATCCAGATAACAGGGCCCTTGCGACGTGTGCGTGCCGCGAGCGCAAAGCCGGTCATCGCCGGAAAGTCCCCGTGTGAGGCCTCGCAGATCTCATGGACACCTACCTCTCCCAGACCGAGTGGAAAAGACAGGCTCGGCTGCTGCTGAGGCGGGAAGCTATGAAACGCGTCCTTCAGGGAAGATGGGATTGATGCCATTTGTTCATTATTTGTTCTTATCGCATTGAGTCAACTGACTCCGTCGAGCAGAAAGGATTTCAACAGGTACAGTGGCGGTTTCTGACGGACTTGTCCTGTAATGGATTATTCAGGACGAGGTTGGCCAAGCCGTAGCAGAAAGATCTGTGGAGCAGTGCTGACGCTGGCGACAAATGCCCGCGTGTCGGCCGTCAGGTATGTGTGAAAACAAGAAGCAGCAGGATCGGCAAAGCAAAGCCCGCAATCGTAAGTGGCCATGTGCTGGGGCGGCGCGTGGAATGCATCTGCAGCAACCAGAGCCCAGACGCACAGAACAAGACAACTGCAATGGCGAACAGGTCGAGAAACAATGTCCAGGCGAAGCCAGTATTTCGGCCCTTGTGCAGGTCGTTGAGATAGGCGACCGCGCCGCGACTGGTTTTTTCGAACATGACTTCGCCGGTCTCACGGTCAATGCTGATCCAGGCATCTCCACCGGGCCGGGGCAGGGTGATATACGCGTCAAAATCGGTCCATTCGACCGGGCGGCCTGTTGTATCAAAGCTCGTCTCAGATTTGAGATAGGTCGCGACCTCGGCGGGCAGGCCGGACTCGGCGCCAGTCTTCGCATGTTCATCCAGTAGCGTGACCAGCTCGCCTGGCAGGATGCTCTCGCCTTCGATGGTTCTTGGCTTTGAGGTAAGATCGCTGGCATGATTGAGCGTAATGCCAGTCGCCGCGAACAGCATCATGCCGACAAGACAGAGCGCGCCAGACATCCAGTGAACGGTTCGCACCTGACGCTTGATGAACATTTTCAAGGATGCGCGTTTTGCGGGGGCGGTCTGGAAGAGGCTCATTCCGTCAGGGCTCATTATCTGTATTGCGCCGTCTGAAGTTCGGCGCGGTCTGGTGGAGTTTCGCCTCCTAACATGCGCGAATATGCGTCTGCAAGTCATTCTCAATGAGTGTGTGCAATTGACTTGCTGCGGGCCTGTTGGTCTAGCCAAGGCGTATACGTTTCCTGACCAGGCATCTGAATGCGCTACGCTCTTCTAGACTCATGTGATCCCGTCCGGGCCGCCACACTTTTCTATGGCGATGCGGCAACCCTCTGGCTCGATAGCGCGGATACCGATCACCCTTCATCACGCTGGTCATATCTCTGCATTGCACCAATCGCGACTTTGCAGGTTCGTGCGGAGGAGCTGTCACGCGGTGAGGATGGCTTCGCAGACAGGGCGGACGAAGTAAGGGCCTGGATACGCAGCACCGAACGGCAGCGCATTGCGGAAGGTCCCCCGTTCCAAGGCGGCGCGGCGGGCTATGTTTCCTATGACGCTGCGCCACTCTTCCTTGGGCGATTCCAGTCGCGACACATGCCGCGCTCTGATTTGATTGAATTCAACTTGTACGACACGTTGCTGGCATTCGATCTTGAGGGTCAGAAGACTTGGGTCATGTCGGCCGGGCTGAGGGCGGCGAACGCAGAAGAGGATGACGCGCTGGCAGATGCGAAGATTGCGGAGGTGCTGACCCGTCTGGGCGACACGCGGCGTGCCCCGGATGTCGACGTGCCATTGGGCTGGTCACGCCCGGATCAGGCTATTGATTATATTGCGGCCGTAAAGCGTACACAGGATTATATTCTGGATGGCGACATTTATCAGGCCAACATTGCGCAGAATTGGGTGGCATCGCATTGCGACGTGTCATCGGCTTTTTCCAACTACCTGCAGATGCGCGAGCGGACGCCTGCGCCCTTCGCGGCGTTCGGCCATTTTCAAGGGCGTGTTCTGGCAAGCGCATCGCCAGAGCGCTTGATCTCCGCTTCGGCCACGGGGCGAGTCGTGGCGGAGCCGATCAAGGGAACCGTCAGACGCGAGGCTGACCTGATCGAGGACGATCTGGCGCAGGCAGGCCTGTTGGCCTCTGAGAAGGACCGCGCCGAGAACATCATGATAACTGACCTTCTACGGAATGATTTGTCCATCGTGTGCGAACCTGAATCGGTTGAAGTGACATCGCTTTGCCGCTTGGAGACATTCTCCAATCTTCATCACCTCGTCTCGACCATTGAGGGCGACTTGTCGGACGACAAGGATGGCATTGACCTGTTCAAGGCAGTGTTTCCCGGTGGATCCATCACAGGCGCGCCGAAATTGCGCGCGATGGAAATCATTGACGAACTGGAGCAACGTCCTCGTGGCGCGTATTGCGGAGCTATTGGGTATGTCGGTTTTGATGGTGCATTGGATTTCAACATCCTGATCCGCACAATTGATCATTTGCCGACAGAGAGCACGCTGTTGGCCGGCGGGGGTATCACTTTGATGTCGGACCCGGTTGGCGAGCTGGCAGAGTCAGAGCTGAAGGCAGAGCGGATCGCGCCGTCCCTGTTCCGGGTGGGGAAGAAGGCATGATCCTCGTGCTCAACAATCGCGACAGTTTCGTTCATAATCTCGCGCGCTATCTGACATGCGAAGGCGCGGATGTGACGGTCGTTGATAGTGACCGGATTACTCTCCATGAAATCACCGATCTTGCGCCTCAAGCGCTCGTCCTGTCGCCGGGACCATGTACACCGAATGAGGCAGGGATCTGCTTGGAAGCAGTTCAGTACTTCGCTGGGAAGCTGCCAGTTCTCGGAGTGTGTCTTGGGCACCAGGCGATCGCGCAGGTTTATGGGGGCAAGATTGTCAGGTCCAATTTTCCCCGCCATGGACGCACCACGACGTTGTCAGTGCAGGGCGGAGCCTTGTTTGCTGGCTTGCCCCGCGCTTTTGATGTCGGTCTGTACAATTCTCTCGTGGCAACATTTGATGATTTGCCGGACCAATTTCAAATTGATGCGGTATCTGCGGAGGGAGACATTATGGCGCTGTCACACACATACTTTCCGCTATTCAGTGTCCAGTTTCACCCAGAGTCTGTGCTTACCGAGCATGGCGCTGAGCTGATCAGGAATTTTGTACAGCTCGCGAAGAACTGGAAACCGGAATGATCTTGTCTCAGCCGTCTGCCTTGTCTGACCAGTCCGAACTGTTTGACCTGCGGGACCGCGGCTTGTTGTTGGCAGATGGCGTGTTCGACACGTCGCTCGTCAGCGATGGACGCGTCATTCTGCGCGATGCACACTTGGACCGCTTGATCGAAGGTGCTGCTGCACTGGGCATTGATCTTGAGCGCAAGGCCGTTGCTCGTGTCATGGATACGGCAATTGAAGACTCTGCGTCGGGTGCATTGCGTATCACGGTCACACGCGGCGCTGGGGTTCGCGGGCTCGCGGATGATATGGCGGCTTCGCCGACCCTCATCGCGCGTGTTTCAGAATATAGTGTGAGTCTGACGCCAGAAGCTGTGCGAGTGCACAAAAGCACGATCCTGCGCAATCCAACTTCCATCACGGCTCGCTACAAGACCTTGTCCTACACAGACAATATCGTTGCATTGCGCGCGGCAGTTCAAGCTGGTTTTGATGAAGCGTTCTTTTTCTCGCCCGCTGGGCATCTTGCCTGTGCCAGTGTGGCGAATGTGTTCGTGCAGATGGATGGAGCTATCTTCACGCCGCCCGTTGGGGATGGCGCTCTGCCCGGTGTGATGCGGAACTGGATTTTGGGTAGGGGGCGTGTTGGCGATTTCGCCGTTTCGGAGCGGTCGATCTCGCTTGATGATCTTCGATCCGCGGACAGGGTTTTCCTGACCAACAGCCTGCGCCTGTTCCAACCGGTATCAGCGTTTGAGACCAGGATGTTCAATGCTGAACTGCCTGCGGGCTGCGCCGAATTGCGAGCAGAACTACTCACCAATTGACCCCACTTTTCCGGAACGCTAGGCGAGCGCTTCCGCCAATGGCGTTAGCTCTAGTTCCAGACTTTCCGCGACAGCTTCGCACGTAACTTTGCCATCCCAGACGTTGAGGCCTGCTGCCAGGTGCGGGTCCGACTTGAGTGCGGCCTTCCAACCCTTGTCAGCGATTCGCAAAGCATGGGGCAAAGTCGCATTGTTGAGCGCGTAGGTGGATGTGCGTGCTACGGCGCCGGGCATGTTCGCCACGCAATAGTGGACGATGTCATCGACCACATAAGTTGGAGCATCATGCGTGGTGGGATGGGAGGTTTCGAAACAACCACCCTGGTCGATCGCGACATCCACCATCACTGCGCCGGGCTGCATGATAGACAACATTTCGCGCGTGATGAGTTTCGGCGCTGCAGAACCGGGGACGAGCACCGCGCCGATTACGAGATCGGCCTGGGCAATTTCCTGTTCCAGCGTTGCCCGGGTCGAGTAAACTGTGTTCGCGCCAGCCTCGAAATGCGTGGCGAGGCGTTCGAGCACATCCGGATTGCGGTCGAGGATGGTAACGTCCGCATGCATGCCGACGGCCATCTGTGCCGCATTGAAGCCGACCACGCCGCCACCAATGATCACGACCCGGCTGGCGTGTACGCCCGGCACGCCGCCAATCAGCACGCCGCGGCCGCCCTTTGCTTTTTCCAGGGCCGAGGCCCCGGCCTGAACGGCGAGACGTCCGGCAACCTGGCTCATCGGTTTGAGCAGGGGCAGGCCGCCGGTGCGGTCGGTCACGGTTTCATAGGCGATACACGTCGCGCCGGATTTCATCAGATCCTGCGTCTGTTCCGGATCTGGAGCCAGATGGAGATAGGTGAACAGGATCTGGCCGGGTCGCAATTGTGTGCGTTCGGGTGCCAGCGGCTCCTTCACTTTGATGATCATCTCGCAAGTGGCGAACACATCTGCGGCTGTCTCCGCGATCTCCGCGCCGACGGCGCGATACGCATCGTCTGTTGCGCCAATGCCCATGCCTGCTTGCGTTTCCACCAGTACCTTGTGCCCGCGCGCGGTGAATTCGCTGACGCTCTCCGGCGTAAGGCCGACCCGAAACTCATTGTTCTTGATCTCTTTTGGAACGCCGATCTGCATGCTCATGACTCCCGGAGGGTAAGGTTACCTGAATTTCGCGGATATCGTATATTGTATGCCTTCATGTCCAGAGGTTTTGTATGTTTTGTTTCAACATACAAAATATTTGTCGAATTATCTTTCTCGTGCCCGTGGGGCGTGAGCGAGTTTAATCCCCGGAAGCCTCATCCAGAGAAGCATCCCAGACCGCCAGCGCGCGGTAAAGGGCAAGACTATTCAGGCCGCGATCCAAGTTGGCGAGAATGAGTTGTTGCTGAGCATTGTAGTTTTCACGCTGGGCATCCAGCACCGTCAGATAATCATCAAGGCCTGATTTGAAGCGCTCTTGCGACAGATAGAAGGTGACGCCTGTGTCGTCAGCAAGCTGTTCCAGAGCATCCAGTCTGCTGGAGATTGTCTCGGATACGGCGAGGGCGTTTGCAACTTCGCGGAAGGCCTGCTGAATGGTGCCTTCATAGGCTGCGAGAGCCGCGTCGGCATTCGCGCGGGCTGCGTCCAGATTTCCGCGTCTCGTGCCGAAGTCAAAGATGGGCACCGAAACACTTGGCGTAAAAGTCCAGCCCGTCGCATAGTCGCCTTCGAACAGGTCCGCCAAGTCGCCGCCGACCACGTCCGCACCGCCGTTCAGGGAGACCGATGGGAAATAGGCAGCGCGTGCAGCGCCTATATTGGCATTGGCCGCCAATAGATTGCGTTCTGCCTGAATGACATCCGGGCGGCGCAACAGAACTGAGGAAGTCTGGCCAACCGGCAGGTCAAGCACAACGGGAGATGGGGTCAGCTCGACGTGCGCTTCAATGGACGGTGGCAAGTCTGTTCCCACCAGATAACGCAGGGTATTCAGGTCTCGGCGGACAGTTGCCCGGAACTCTGCCGCTTGTGCCTGGGCTGACGCAACAGACGCCGAGGCCCGACGCAAGTCGATCTCGCTGGCAGTGCCCGCATCGAACAGAGCCTGTGTGAGGTCGAGGCTTTCATTCTGACTGCTCGCCGTCTGTTCGGCCAGTCTCAGCAATTCCTGGTCTGCCGCGAGTTTGAGCCACGCTTCCGCGACAGATGCCACCAGGGAAATCTTGGTGGCGCGTTCGCCTTCGACACTCGCCAGATAGGTCTGCAGGGCGGCGTCGTTCGTGTTCCGGATACGCCCAAAGAAGTCTAGTTCCCAAGCAGAGACTCCTATTTGCGCGGAAGTGCTGTCACCGAAGGAAGACGAATATGTTGCGTCATCCCGAAAGGTGCCGCCCTTCTGCGCGCTACCGGACCCGGTGAAGGTCGGCCAGAAACCTGACCGAGACGTGACGAGGTTCGCACGTGCCACTTCGACAGTGGCGGCGACAGTTCGCAGGTCGCGGTTCTGGTCCAGCGACAGATCGATCAGTGCACGCAACTCATCCGACTGAACGATGTCTTGCCATGCAAGTGTGGAGACCCCAGTCACCGAAGGCTCCGAAATGGGAAGCTCTGTCGGCACGGGCGCTATCGGGCGCTCATAGTCTGGTGCCAGATTGACACAGCCGGTCAGGACAAGCGCACTGAGCGGGGCGGCGAGGTATTTTTGACGGCTCATGCTTGATCTCCGGACGTGGCAGGGCGTTGACCGCGCAGGCGCGTCGTAACCTGGCGAACTAGAACATAGAAGAGAGGGGCGAACAGCAGGCTGAAGGTCATGGCGGCTATAACGCCACCCACCATGATCCAGCCCATTGCATTTCGGCTTTCTGAGCCTGCGCCGGTACTGAGGGCGAGTGGCAAGACACCAAAGCCAAAAGCAAACGACGTCATCAAGACGGGGCGAATGCGCTGCCGTACGGCTTCGATGGTCGCCGTGACAACGTCCTTGCCTTGATCTTCGAGGGTCCGCGCGAACTCGACGACCAGGATCGCGTTCTTGGAGGCGAGACCAACAGTCATCAAGAGGCCGACCTGGAAGAAGACGTCATTAGCGAGACCAAAGAGGTTTGCCGCAGATACAGCGCCCGTAACGCCAAGCGGGGCGACCAGCAGGACCGAGACTGGAATTGTCCAGCTTTCATAAAGAGCAGCTAGGCAGAGGAATACAAAGAGAAGGGACAGAATGTATAGCATCGTTGCCTGGTTGCCAGCTTGGCGCTCCTGACGGCTGAGCCCGCTCCATTCAAGAGAGATGTTGCCAGGCAACTGGCTGACCATGTCTTCCATGATCTGCATGGCTACACCGGAACTTTCGCCCTCTGCCGGAGATCCCTGAATATTGATTGCGGGTACGCCGCCAAATCTCTGGAGCTGGGGAGAACCATATGACCATTCGCCGGACACGATCTCGTCAAGCGGAGTCATCTCGCCGGACGAGGTGCGCACGTGCCACTTGGAAATGTCTTCCGGTTGCATACGGTCTTCCGCATCCCCTTGAACATAGACACGCTTGATACGGCCCCGGTCGATGAAGTCATTCACATAGCTTCCCCCGAAGGCAACGGACAGGACACTTGTGGCATCGGCAACAGACACGCCGAGAGCTTGAGCTTTCTGGTAGTCGAGATTCATCTTGAACTGTGGACCATCTTCGCTGCCATTCGGGCGGACGCCCATCAGGCGCGGATCCTGAGAGGCCATGCCGAGAAGTTGGTTCCGGGCATCCACAAATTCAGCGTGGGTAAGTCCGCCTGTGTTCTGAATGTAGAGATCAAAGCCGTTCGAATTGCCCATCTCCCGAATAGGCGGGGGAACGATCGGGAAAATCCGGGCTTCGTCGATTTGGGACAGACCGCCAAAAGCACGGCCTGCGATAGACTGGACAGAGTTTTCAGGACCCGGCCGTTCAGACCAATCATTCATAGCCGCGAAGGCCATGCCATTGTTCTGGCCCTGACCGACAACGCTGAAGCCAGCGACGGTGAACAGGCCCATGATATTGTCTTCTTCATTTGCAGCATAATACTTCCGCACATCATCCATCACGGCAGCAGTCCGCTCCAGGGTTGCGCTTTCAGGCAACTGGACAATGGTCATCAATGTGCCCTGGTCTTCGTCGGGCAGGAATGCCGTGGGCAGGCGTACAAACAATAGGCCGGTGACCGCCATGATTACCGCGAAGTTGGCAAGCATGATCCATCTGCGGCGAATGATCCTTGTGACCGCGCCTTCATATGCATTGGTGAGTTTGTCAAAGCCGGAATTGAATGCGCGCGCCGGGGTCATGTGCCATGACTTTCCGTTCCCGGAGGATGGCTTTAATAGTGTGGCGCACAAGGCCGGTGATAAGACCACCGCAATTAGCACGGACAGCGCCATGGCAGATACGATCGTAACCGAAAACTGGCGATAGATAATGCCGGCAGAACCCGGGAAAAAGGCCATAGGCACGAAGACAGCGGATAGGACCACGGCAATACCCACCAGGGCTCCGGTGATCTGCTGCATGGATTTAACGGTGGCATCATAGGGGGAGAGGCCGTCTTCATGCATAACCCGTTCAACATTCTCCACCACTACGATGGCATCGTCCACGAGGAGACCGATGGCCAGCACCATGGCGAACATGGTAAGTGTGTTGATGGACATGCCGAACAGGAGGAGCACGGCGAACGTGCCGAGCAAGACAACTGGAACCGCAATGATCGGGATCAACGACGCACGGAAGCTTTGCAGGAAGATCAGGATAACGACAAATACGAGGACAATCGCTTCATACAGCGTTTTCTGAACTTCATGGATCGAGGTTTCGATGAAGGGTGTCGAGTCAACGGGGAACTGGTACTCCAGATCGGCTGGAAAGGATGGCGACATGTTCCTGACGGCTTCCTTGACTCGCTCGGCTGTTTCGAGCGCGTTTGCGCCCGTCGCCAAAGAGATCGCCACACCCGTTGCCGGCTTGCCATTGAAGCGAGCGATGGTTGAATAATCCTGGGCGCCGAGTTCGACCCGTGCGACATCTTCCAGTCGGACGGATCCACCCGCAGGCGTTGTGCGGATCAGCAGCTTCTCGAATTGCTCTGGAGTCGACAACAGGGATTGAAGCGTCACGGTGACGTTGATCTCCTGGCCTGGCACTGAAGGAGTTCCGCCTAGTGCGCCAGTGGCGACCTGTGCGTTCTGGGCCTGGATAGCTTGCGTGACGTCAGACGGAGTAAGTTGGTATTGCGCCAGCTTTTCAGGCTCTAGCCAGATACGCATTGCGTACTGCGATCCGAACACCTGAACGCTACCGACACCGTCGATGCGGCTGATTGTGTCATAGACGGTGGAGCGAACAAAGTCGCCGATGTCGATCTGGTTGAGTGTGCTGTTTGGAGAATAAAATGCTGTTACCAGCAGGAAGCTGCCGCTTGCCTTGCTCACGGTCACGCCCTGACGCTGCACTTCTTCCGGCAGAAGCGGTGTCGCGAGCGAGATTTTGTTTTGGGTTTGAACCTGGGCAATATCGGCATCTGTGCCGGGCTCAAAGGATAACGTAATCGACATTGAACCGTTGGAATTCGAGGACGACGATATATAGTCGAGTCCATCAAGGCCGGTGAGTTGCTGTTCGATGACTTGCGTCACCGCATTCTCGACTGCTTCGGCGGATGCCCCCGGATAGTTCGCTGAAATGCTGACCGTTGTGGGCGCGATATCCGGATACTGAGCGATTGGAAGCGCGCGCAGCGCCATGCCGCCTGCAAGCATGATGATGATTGCAATCACCCAGGCAAACACCGGGCGGTCGATAAAGAATTTAGCCATGTCGAGTGTCCAGGGTTCGCTAGTTCAGTTCGCTGCGCGAGTCGCGGGCGGCGGATATTTGTGCTGCGCTGGAAATCGGATCAACTGTCACACCTGCACGCAGGTTTTGAAGATTTGAAACGGCGACTCTTTCGCCTTCCTCCAAGCCGTCCAGCACAATCCATGAATTGTCGTTGTATTGCTCGACTTGGATGGCGCGCTGCTCAATTGTGTTGTCATCTTTGACGACCATGACGGAGGCTTCGCCCGTTGGGGTCCGCGAGACGACCGATTGCGGCAGCGTAATGACATTTTCGTACATGCCGGCAACGAAGTTTGCGCGGACGAACATGCCCGGCAGGATAATACCATCAGGGTTTGGTACGAGCGCACGTACCGCTACTGTACCGGCACTTTCGTCGACATTGATTTCGCTGAATTCGAGTTCACCTTGCAGGGGATACGTCGTATCGTCGCTGAGGATGATGTTCACTGGCACCGTGTCGATTCCCTTGGAGGCAACCCGCCCGGACGCAATCTGGCGGCGCATGTTGAGGACGCGATTGCTGGAAACGGTAAGGTCCACATAGATCGGATCGATTTGAAGCACGTTGGCGAGTGTTTCAGTCTGGTTTTGAGTGACGAGCGCGCCTTGTGTGACCGATGATCGACCAATGCGTCCGGCGATGGGGGAAGAAATCCTGGTGCGGGCAAGATCGATGCGTGCGCGGTCCAGAGCAGCCTTTTGAAGCGCAATATCCGCTTCTGCTTCCTGGGCCGTAGCCGCGGCCTGATCATATTCCTGCTGGCTGACAGCGTTGATCTTTGCGAGGTCGGCGAACCGCTTGGCGGTTTCCTTTGCGACATTTGCAGAAGCCTGGGCACGCGCCAATGCGGCCTCGGCACTTCGCACATCTGCGGCATACTCGTCTGCATCAATCTGATAGAGCGCTTGTCCACGCGAGACGAGGTCGCCTTCCTTGAACAGCCGCTCCTTGATGATGCCGGTGACCTGCGGGCGGATCTCCGCTTCGGCGTGGGCCCGCGCGCGTCCAGTCAACTCAACGGCGTTGGGGACCGATACGAGTTCGGTCGTGAGAGTCTTTACAACTGGAGCTGGCTGTTGCGGAACCTCTACTGTACTGCCTTCGTTACCACAGGCCGTCAGCAGGAAGGCGACGGACAAGGTCGCTGCCGAAATACTTTTTCTTAGAACTTCCATGAGGATTCCTTGACGAGCCGAATGGCTTCAATATAACAATTCTAGAGTGAACGCTCTATCTAGTGTTGCGGTGCAGCATGTCAAGGAGAGGGCATAGTGGAATTTAGGTGTTTTTCTGCATGACAGTTATGAGCAAATCGAAGACGGCCGCGAAACGTGAGAGTCGCGTTGCTGAAATTCTGGACTGCGCTGAGATTCACTTCGTTGAGAAGGGATTCCATGGCGCGGGCATTTCCGGGATCGCCAAAGAATGTGGCATCAGTGTTGGCCATCTGTATCATTACTTTGCGTCCAAGGATTTGTTGATAGAGGCTGTGGTGGAGCGCGAATTGTTGCGCCAAAAAGACAGAATGGAAGACTTCCGTAATCTGAGCGGCACTGAAATCCGAGATCAAATCGCTCCACTCGTCATCGACATTATTATCAAGCATCAGGACCCGTTCCGAACGGTTTTGAATTTCGAGATTCTTGCCGAGGCGCAGAGAAATCCGTCGGTTGCCGAGATCTTGCAGAACTATGATCGTGAAATACGGGAAGAGTTTTGTGGCGTCCTGGAGAATGCCGGAATTACAACGCCTGTTTTGCGGACGGAGATGTTGTTTACCTTGTTTGGCGGCATTCCGGCCCGCACGCTGAGGCATCCCGAGCATGAACGTCCGCAATTCATCGAAATGATGAAGCCGATCATCACGAAGATTCTTGCAAGTGATGACCTTCCTGTGGAGTAGAGCGAAACCACAACGATATCGCGGTTCATTCTTCCGCATTGATGAATATGTCCAAGCTGGCTCTGAGAGTGGAGTTGCTGGAGGCACTCGTACTCGCCAGCTGAACGGCGCGCTTGTCACCGGTTGGGTTCAGCACCGGGAGCTGGAATCTTAGCGCCGCATACTTGTCCAAGCTATCGGCATAGGCCGGGTTCCGAGTATAGACGGATCGGGAAACCATGTCGGGAAACAGGATGCTGGACCGTATCAGTGGCGCCACTCCCAACCCCAGAGTATCCAGGCTGCGATAGACCTCGAAATGGATATGTGGCGGGCGTCCCCGATAAGTGCCTGGGTACACGGTCCGAAAGTTTACGCGTCCTCGTTGGTCTGTGATCCCTATACCACGTAGATAGTTTGTATCCGGGCGATTGAAGACAGAGTACTCGCCAGCTGCGTCGGCGTGCCAGACATACACCGCATAACGGGAAAGCGGCTGTTGATCTGTGGATAGAGATTGCAAGCGCAAGTGCAAGTCGAGAGGCGCGCCATCGGCCGCTCCTGACAAGCCATTGAAACCCCTTGTTATGTCGGTTCGGATGAGACCTGCGCTGGCCCACAGACTTGCCAGGCTGGGGCCAGGCTGGAACACTTGCTCTTTCGGATACGCTTCGGGCTTGTTGGCCGCTGGCGGGAAAACTGGTGCTCGGACAAGCGCGGAGGATTTCAGGATAGACACCGGAATCTATTGCCGTCGTCCGGGAGGAGGTCCGCGGCGCTGGCTATCTTGCGGCATGGTGAGTTCGTTGGAATCGACTGCGCGCGGCGCTGTCAGAAATTCTGCGCGTGATAGAAGCCCATCTCGGTTTTTATCGATCCGACCGAATATATCGATAAGTCGTATTCGGAATTCCGAGGCCGTGATGGTTCCATCCAGATTGCTGTCGAAGGCAATAGGGCTGGGGAGTGCATTCAGGTCGCCAAGGGTCTCAGCTGCCCAATTTGACATCTGTACCGCAGATTGATGTACCCGATCAGGCCCCGCCAAGGCGCGCCATTCGAGATCAATACCATTATCAACTTCTTCGCGTGATACGAAGTGATCGTGATTACTGTCCATGCTGACGAAAAGCAGTGCCACTGGTGGGGCAGACAGGCCTTGCGACCGAGTCGGGCGTGCGCGGTCTCCGCCATCGCGACCGCTGGCACCTGGCCCCTTGCGCGGGGAGGATGTGCATGCGGCCACCAGGGACAGTCCAGCAATCATCAGGACTGTGACTTTCATTGCTCCTGACAGTCGTTTGCAACGGGAAGAGAAGGGGGTGAGGGAGGTGCCACAGGGTGAGACGTAGGGGGGGTGTGACACCTCCCTCTCATCGCATCGGTCTTGGCACCCAAAGGGAGGCTCGGTGTTCAAGGAGCGGACGGGGACTGTCCTGGTGGATGCGATGATTTCGGTGATTGAGATCGAGACTTTCTCTTCAGAGCGACCGGAATAGGGGGTGGAACTAGGCATATTGAGTGCTCTTGATGCAGTCTCTGGGGACGAAGTGCCGGGAAGTTTCCCTGCGTCGATGAGAACAAGATGCCTCAGCCATGTTGAGAGGATATGCCGGTTAGGACGAAAGTGATGGCAATATATGGCAGTCTGCAACATGACATTACCGACTTGAAAGGTATGGGTTTTCGGTGGCGACACCAGCAATTCGGGATGATCCGGAGCGGTGGGGTTCGAAGCGCAGTTTAACTGCAATCACGACACACCTTGGCAACAAGTTTATCTTATTTGTAATCATCAGACCGACGATACATATTCAGGAGACTGCGGAGATGCCTGATCCAGAGACCACGACGCCCGAACACATTCTAGTCATCGATGATGACCGCGATATTCGGGAAGATTTGAAATCCTATCTCACGGAAAACGGCTATCGCGTGTCGACGGCTGAAAATGCCCCCGCTGCGCGCCGGGCGATTCATTCTGAAGAACCAGACCTCATCCTGTTGGACGTCATGATGCCGGGCGAGGACGGGATTAGTCTTTGTCGTTCGATCGTTCGGCTCACCGCAATTCCGATCGTTTTCATCAGCGCGAGAACTGATGAGATCGACCGGATTGTCGGCTTGGAAGTCGGCGCAGATGATTATGTGTGCAAGCCATTCAACCCGCGGGAACTGCTTGCGCGTGTGCGGTCGGTCCTGCGGCGCGCGAATGGTCGCGAAAGAGAAATGACGCCTGAGAAAACGCGCTATTTTGAGTTTGACCGTTGGACGCTGGATACGGCGAAACGCACAATGACCCGCGATGATGGCGTGATCGTCTCCTTAAGCACCGGCGAATTCCAATTATTGATGATCTTTATAGCCCGACCACAGATCGTGCTGTCGCGTGAACGGATCGTGGAACTGTCTCATGCCGAAGGCGCAGATGTGTTCGACCGCAGTGTCGACAGTCAGGTGAGTCGATTTCGGAAAAAGGTCGAACGTGACCCCAAGAATCCGGATATCGTCCAGACCGTCTGGGGCGGGGGGTATGTCTTTGCAGCTGATGTGAAGAAACTGTGATGCTGGCAAGGCTTGATACGCTTCTTACACGGATTGTAATCCTGGTGACAGCGGCTCTGCTGTCTACATTTCTACTGGCGTATTTCATTGTGGAATTCAGCATTTCATCGCAACGCCTCCAGCCACGTACGGCGCTGCATGTTGCGACGGTCGCCTTGGAGGAATTGCAGGCGAAGGATTGGCCCGATTCACTCTCCGACAAAGAGCTGGAGCGTCTTCAAATAACCGATTACTCGCTGTCAGAATATCCCTATATTGAGCCTTTCTCCTGGGGGCTAGCCGAACGTGTTCTTGAAAATCTTGGGCTAGCGCAGGATACGCCGATTGGTATTTCCCTGAGTGGGTGGGGTGATCGGGACAGGCTCGCAGGTCCTCCCGGTCGACCGGACAGGTTCATGGATGAAGAACCGGGCCGTCCCGGGCCAATGAGTCTGAGGCCTCCGCCGTCAGAGCGTGGGAGATCTGCCAGCCAGCAGCGCGCAAGAGTGTCTCTCGAGATCGCGAATGGCAATTGGATAAATATAAGAACCGAGAACATCAGTGTGAAAGAGCCGCGTCCACCTCTCCTGGCGGCCGTCATGCTCATCGTGCTGATGGTTGGCATCGGCATATGGGCCGCCCTGAATGCGATCAATCCATTGAGGCAAATGGCGAAGGCCGCGAATACGCTGGCGTCCGACTACAAGCATGAGCCGCTGGTCGAGCAAGGTCCGTATGACGTGCGCGAATCGCTGCGTGCTTTCAATCGCATGGGCCGCCGCCTCGAGACCACAGTGGCTGGCCAACGCCAGCTGCTCGCAGCAATTGGTCATGATTTGCGGACACCCATTACCTCATTGAAACTGAAGGTTGAGATGCTATCAGATGCGAGTGAGCGCGAGCGGATGAGTCGTGCTCTGGCAGAGTTGGAGCGTATCACAGAAGCCGCACTTGCTGCGGCGACGGCTGGCCAGTCAGATGAGCCTTTCCAGCCGCTGGACATGTATTCGTTGGTCGACAGCCTTATCGAAGACTTGCGGGATCTGGGCCTCTCTGTCTCGTTCAATGAAATCGATGTACGCCCGATTGTCATGGGTCGATCAGATGAACTGACACGCGCCTTGCGCAACTTGATTGAAAATGCGGTGCGTTATGGAGACATGGCGCACGTTTGTCTCAGTGAACAAGCCGGCAAGGCTATTGTGACGATCCAGGACACAGGTCCGGGAATCCCGGAAGATGCTCTGGAGCGTGTGTTCGAACCCCTTGTTCGATTGGAACAGTCACGCAACCGCGAGACCGGCGGGCATGGGCTCGGACTTCATATCGCGAAGAATCTGATTGAAGCCCATAGTGGGCACATCGATTTGTCGAACCCACCAACCGGGGGGCTGCTCGTAACGGTGACCTTGCCTCTGAAGGCCGCTGGCTGACACGCTATCAGAACCGGGTGGAAGTGCTGAAACGGAAGGACTCCGTGCGGTCGTACTCTTCGCTCTTGAGGATATGGCTGAAGTCGAAGCGGATTGGGCCGAAAGGGGATGTCCAATAGACGCTGAGGCCTGTAGATGCGCGCAAGGACAAGTCGTCTTCAATCAACTGGACGGCATCACGGCCAAAAGCATCCGTGAACTCGACCGGGTCGCTCTTGTCTATGTCGCTCAACAAGCCAACCGCGCCGGCTTCCAGGAACAGCCCCGTCTTGATGCCGTATTCTTCCGGCAGATAGTTTGGCATCGAGATGTCGAGGCTGGATTGGTAGAACGCGTTGCCGCCCAGGGCGTTGAGACGCTTCACTGTTTCTGTGCCGTCATCATTTTGGATGATTTGCACAATGCGCGGCCCGAGACCTGCCGTATCAAACCCGCGGAAGCTGTTGCCGCCCTTGAAAAAGCGATTATTGATACGTACGCCTTGGGGAGTGGTTTGTCCGTATTCGGATTCCGCGTCGCTCGTGCCATAGGGTTCGATGTATCCACCGGAAAGACGCAAACTGGCCGTCACGCCCTTCGTGATGCCTTGATAGATATTCATCGA
Organism: Hyphomonas sp. KY3; assembly: GCF_017309975.1. Classification (NCBI taxonomy): domain Bacteria; kingdom Pseudomonadati; phylum Pseudomonadota; class Alphaproteobacteria; order Hyphomonadales; family Hyphomonadaceae; genus Hyphomonas; species Hyphomonas sp. KY3. Next base: position 2,495,027 of record NZ_CP022271.1, on the reverse strand, counting down.
TGCGTTGGTGCGAATGAAGTTCACGTCCCCGCCCAGGCCAGCAACGTCTTGACCAAACAGCAGGTCGAACCCGCCAGTGGGGTCAATAGGGTCATTCTTCATGTCCAGGAGGAGATTGTACCCGACGATCGAGGAGATTTCTGATCGTTCACTTGAGCACAGCGAGTATCTGTTGAGATAGCGCGCATCGCATACATCCACGATCAGCGAGCCATCAGGCAATGGCACGTCATCAGCGGTGAGAAAGGCGACACCCACGACATCATCGCTTGTGTCTCCCGGGGTGTCATTGTCATCTACAGTGTATTCGGTTGTCAGGCGTTCGCCGCTGTCCGAGGCAATCACGATGCTCTGATCGACGACGTCGATTTTGTCGTTTTGCAACGTATATTTCAAGCCAAGTTGCAGCCGGTCTGACAAGGGGAAACCTAGCTGCCCGCTGACACCTACAGATTCAGTCGTATAGCCGCCAAGATCGGTGTCAGAATAATCGAGGCGGGTAGCAAACGCACTCACACCTGCGGACATGTCACGGTCTAGGAAACGTGGCTCCGTATACTGCAAGTCCACAATTTGCTGCAGGCTGGATGTGGACAGGCGAGCAGACGCGGATTGCCCGCGCCCGAGCACATTGCGCTGTGCCACGCTGACATCTACGAGGAAAGATTCTGAGGATGAGAAGCCAGCTGAGAAACTCATCTCGCCAGTGGGCTGCTCAGTGACTTTTACATTCACGTCAATTTGGTCAGGGTCCGCGGTGGGAACCTCAGTAACTTCGACGTCTTTGAAGTAGCCAAGGGCCCGTGCGCGGTTGCGCGAGCGATCCAGCAAGATGCGGTTGAAGGCATCACCTTCAGTCACGCGCAATTCCCGCCGGATCACGCGATCGAGCGTTTGGGTATTACCGACAATATTGATGCGGTTGATGTAAACACGCGGACCTTCATTGACATGAAAGGTCACGTTGATCGTATGCGTTTCGAGATCGGCGGAGATTTCAGGGCGCACATCAAGAAAGGCATAACCTCCGATCCCGGCGACATAGGTCAGGCCATCAATTGAGTTTTCAATTGTGTCGCCTCGGAACAGGTCACCGGATCGCGCTACCAGTGACGCTTTCAAGGCGTCCGTGTTGAGCTTTTCCAGCTCGGTTTCGACATTGATCTCGCCGAAGCGATAAATCTCGCCCTCGTCGATTGTATAGGTAATGTAGAAATCCTTCTGATCAGGCGTTAGTTCTGCCACGGCTGACTCTACGCGGAAGTCGTAATACCCCTTGTTCTGGTAAAACTGACGAAGCAATTCGCGGTCATATTCCAAGCGACCTGGGTCATAATTGTCGTTTGATGAGAAGAACTGCCACCACCGTGATTGACGGGTGACAATCTCCGACCGAAGACGGTCGTCTGAATACGTTTCATTTCCCAGGAAGTTGATCGCTCGTACACCAGACACAGGTCCCTCTGTAATCGAGAAGACCACATCCACACGGTTCTGATCGAGCGGCACATATTCGGGCGTGACTTTCGCCGCGAACCGGCCGGATTGGCGGTAGAGTTCCATCACGCGCTGTACGTCTGCTTGCACGCGAGCGGCGGTGAATACGCCGCGCGGCGATATCTGGATTTCTTCGCGGATCTTTTCTTCCCCGAGCGATTTGCTGCCTTCAATCATGACCCGATTTACAATTGGGTTTTCGACCAATGTAATGATGAGCTGGTTCCCGACCCGGTCAAAATTTGCATCAGCAAAGAGGCCGGTTGCGAAGAGGGATTTGAGGGAAAGGTCGATACGGTTCGCGTCAAAAGGTGAGCCAGGTTCGACTAGAAGGTAGGACATCACGGTTCGGTCTTCGATCCGCTGGTTGCCATTGATAATGATGGCTTCGATGTTTCCTGTGCTGTCTTCTGCGCCCACCTGCGCAAGCGCCGTCGGTTGCAGCGAAGCGGCGAGCGCAGAGAGGATCAGGGAGAGCGCGAGCGTTTTGTTTTTGTGGCTCATGAAGTCGGCATCCAGAAGAGAGAAATGGTGTCTGAGAGATCAGAAGCGGAGTTTGACGGCGGCGTTGGCCGTCAGGGCGGTTGAGTCGGTTGAAAACTCACCATCCACGCCAAACCGAATTTTCAGGAGTTCGGACCCCGCCAGTAGCGAGAGTCCCACCGTGGCGGCATCTTCAAACACCTCGGTGGCGCTGAGTGTAAAACGGTCCTCATAGCCGACAAATCCAGCGTCGACTTCGTAAGGTGTCGAAGACAACGTGGAGCGATAGCCAATATCCAATCCAGCCCGAACCATGGGACGGTAGCGATTGGAATTGTTGTAACTGGTATAGGCCGGACCCGTGCGAGACGAGTCTGCGCCTTCCCGCCAGACATAGGCAAAGCCAATTCCGGCATCAGCGGTGACACGGTCTGTGCTGGCGTCGCTGACCCATAGGTTCAATCCGTTTGATGCCGTTTCTGAATATCCGTCCTGATCAAGTTTGAAGTAGTCCAGACCAATTGATGGCGTCATCCTGAACGCCCCGGACCCGAATTCGGTTGATGCCAAGAGTGAAGCCGCGGTGGTCATCCCGTCCCATGTGCCGCTGACCTCTGAAACATACTCGTCGAACTCGATTTCTCTATAGCTGGAATGGTCGACCTTCGCGATCTGGCCAACGGCCTGAAGGTTTACGCGCCCGATCTGCTCCGTCGCATACACCCCGACACCCAGACTTTTCATGGTCACAGGATTTTCGCCGCCAGTTTTTTCCTCAAACTTGCCGTCGCTCATCGTACCCATGATGCCGATTGCATCTATGCCTAGCAGCGAGCGATCATACCCCAGAGCGATGCCAAGACCGCGGCCGTCATATCCCGGCCCATCGTCAGACCCATCATAGCTGACATGGGAATAGGTTTCCTGCACCCATGCTCCATTTCCGGATTCACTGGAGCTACGGGTGAACTCCAGATGGCTTCTCAACGCGCCAAAAGCGGCGTTCGACTGGGATTCCAGATAGCGCGTTGCGGCTTCAGTGCGCTGAGGCAGCAGCAAATTGTAGGCCTCTAGAAAGTCATGTTCGGTCGAAAGCTGCGTGATGGCAGATCCGACATCATCGTCACTCGTGGCAACATTGAGTATAGCGGAGAGGGCGCTGGACTGGTTCGTGTCGAGACTGAGTTCCTCGGCAGTCTTGAGGCGAAAGTCGAGATTGAGTTTGTCTGTATCAGACGTCTCTGTCTCCAGTGATACGTTGTATATCCACGGTATATTTTCGGTCGATAACTCAGCGGTTTCCTCGTTGTATATCAGTGTACCCGCTTCGATCAGTGTGACGGCAAAATCACCGTCGATGAATGACGTAAGTGTTGGGCGTACCAGAGTATCGCTGCCCAGTGCTGCGGTTCCCGAAACCGACAGAAAGGCTGTGGTCCGCAGGTTCTGAGGATCAATTTCGAATTCAAGTGTTGAACCATCCGTGACGGAGAGGGAGGCAAGCTGCAAGGACGTGTCTTCAAGCAGAACAATTTCAGAATCTGAAATTGTCGCGGCCAGTCTGTAAGCATCGCTCGTCAGATCGCCCGTGAGCAACGTTGAAGACAGGAAGTCGATCGTTCCACTCGCAGAGCCGAAGTCGAAATCTCCCTCGATCTCACTCTCCTCGATATACAGGCTGAGTGTATCGCCCTCGAAATAGGTGTCTCCCAGAAATTCGGCATCCGATAGGTCGAAAGTTGCGGCGCCGGCACCAAAGTAGATGTCGCCTGCCAGACCCCCGTCCAGAATTTGCAGTATGTCATCGCCGGTTCCGAACCGGACGTCGCCATAGATTGTAGGTTCGGTCACATCGTCTTCATCGATTTCGTCATCGCCGTTCACATCTTCAGTGGGAGTTTCCTGATACTGGATAATGGTTGCGCCAGCCGTTTGTGCGGACAGGTCAATGGCGATGGACGATCCTGTTTCCGAATCTTCCCGTCCGTCTGAAATGAGTAGGCCTGATATCGCGCCGGTATTGGTTATGTATCTTAGCGTATCACTTTCATCGGTGATCGCCGTTGCTGCGCCACCATAGCCATTTGATGAAGCGGTGATGGATCCACTATTCAGGATCGCTTCCAGCGTACTTCCATTGGAAATGAACAACGCTTTGGCGGTGTCGTCCGTTAATGTATAGGTCGTTGCGGCGATGGATCCGGAGTTTTCGAGAGTGCCGATTGCTGTGCCGTTGCCGAGCAGAAGGCCTACGGCGGAAGCCTCGTAGGCGGTTCCTTGAATTGTGCCGGAATTCAGGATGCCGCCATCAATTGTAACCGTTCCGGTTCCGTCTTCTGATCCGGATATGGAGAGCGCCGTCGCATCGAATCCGATATTCACGCCACTGGCATAAATCGTCCCACGATTGATGAGGCCCTGATCAAAAGAAAACGTGGCGAGTACTTCATCTACGTCATCGTCATCATCATCATCGGTGGTATCGCGAACGGTTTCTACGACGCTCGAGAAGACTACGTTTTCGCCAGCGTTGGCTTCGATGGCGAGCGCCGGGGCTGAACCATAACTGTAGATTCTTCCAGCAGTTCGATTCTCATCGAAATCGTCGATCGTATCCTTTGTTTCGTCATCCTCATCCTCTTCGGATGTGAAGTCGTCGACCGCGCCATTGATCAACAAGCCTTGTCCGAGACTGCCCGTGATGCGGACGCCGTTCGCATTGTCGTAAAGGTCGTCGGCATCGCGGCGATCCTCCACCGCTTCAGTATCGTCATCGATATAGACAGGCGCGATATAGTTGGAAGAACTGGTGCTGGTGAAGCCGGTCGAGCTGATTGAACTCTCAATCGTCACATTGCCGGAGACATCCCCATCAATCGTGACAGCTGACGCATTCTCACCCTGAACCGTAATGGCGCCGCTGATCAATACATCACTGGCGACGTCATCTTCGAGGCTCAGACCCAGGGCGTTGTCGCCGATAACCGAAATTGTGCCCTGTTGCGTGTAATCGCCATCGAGCGCGGATCCGATGCGTACGCCCGCTGAATCATTGCCTTCTATGTATAGCGTGGAGCCATGATCGAGCAGGATACTACCTGTGATCGTGCCACCATTCTCGACGTCGATGCCCACGCGGTTCGTCCCGATGGCGAGTGGCCCGTCCACATCGTCATCATCGTCTTCGTCTTCCCGGTCATAGTCTTCCGACAATTCGATGGAACCCGTGTGGGTGATGCCTGTCGTCGTACCCGTTCGGACAGCAATAGCGGTGACGTAGTCGGTGTCTTCTGCGAGAATTTCGCCATCATTGGTGATGGTATTGTCGGAGTCGACCGTAATCGCGGTGGTACCTGGCAGGTCGCTGAGATCAATTTCCCCATCTTCAGTGATTGTAATGTCGTCGGGCTGTCCGTCATTCGCGGTGGAGGTCTCGACGGGGGCGACGGTGGATTCCTCGATTTCGACGGCCCATGCAGGGAGGGCCGTAGCCATACCCAGAACAATAATCAGTCCACGTGCAACCACCTCAGGAGCGGATGCCTGTGGACCGGAAGCGTGCATCATTAAATGATTGTTATTTAATGAAAAAATGTTCATGTTGGCGCGCTCCAGATCGTCCTGTCCCAATGCGTTACGGGAGCGTCTTGTCTGAACTTTGCCGAAATGTGCGGCTTGTCAGCGAGAGTGTGTCAGCCTGACATAATTGGCGGGACATTGCTGTCGTCTTCCGCTTTCAGGATTCATGCGCAAGCAAATGATCTGCAACATTCTGGTGACAAAGCTGTGGTGAAGGAGCGGGCTTGAGCCGGGTTTGCTGGAAAGTGCAATAAAATGCCGGTCTTCGCGACGGAATTTGAAACTTGGGTCGTTTAACCCGGGAACATGTTCACAGCCAGAATTGCTGGAAAGAGACAAGAATGAGAGTTTTTGGGAAACGATCCCGCTGGATCATCGCGATTATTGTCGTATTGGCAGCAGGCGGTGCCGTATGGTTTGCGAAGTCAAACTTGGCGAACTCCACAACGCCGACTTATGAAACATCAGCCGCACGCACGGGTGATATTGAAGTTACGATCTCGGCAGCAGGTACTCTTGCGCCAAAGGAGATGGTTGAGGTTGGCGCACAGGTCTCGGGTCAATTGGAAGAGTTGTTCGTTGATGTCGGCGACGAGGTCGAGAAGGGCCAACTCCTTGCGCAGATCGATGCCACGATTGCACAGAACACGGTCGAAGCCCAACAAGCTCAGTTAAACTCGCTATATGCCTCGAAACGTCAACAGGCGGCTTCTCTGAAACTTGCAAGGGCCGAGTCTGAACGCGCCAATATGCTGTTTGAGGCCGATGCCATTGCGCGCGCTGACTATGAGGCCACGGTATCGGAATTGGAGATCGCGGAAGGGAAGCTCGACGCTATCAATGCGCAGATCGCGCAGCAGACCTCCAGCCTCCGTGCCGATGAAGCCAATCTGGAATTTACAAAGATTTACGCTCCGATGGCTGGTACAGTCGTCTCGCTCAGTGCATCCGAGGGCCAGACCCTCAATGCGAACCAGACCGCACCCGTCATCATGACCATTGCGGATCTCGGTATAATGACCGTGGAGGCCGATGTCTCCGAAGCAGATGTGTTGCGCGTATCAAAGGGGCAGCAAGCCTGGTTCACCACGCTGGGCGATTCTGATCACAAGTGGCAAACCGAAGTTCGTCAGGTCCTTCCCACGCCTGAAGTTGTCAATGACGTCGTGCTCTACAAGGCGCTGCTCGATATTGAGAACCCCGATGGAATTTTGCGAAGTGATATGACCGCTCAGGTCTTCTTCATTCTGGGGCAGGCCGAAGATGCCGTCCTGATCCCGGTAACGGCCTTGCAGTCACGTCCCGAGCGCCCAGAGAGCGCACAAGCCAGGCGTCCTGCGCAACCTGAACGCGGAGCCGCCCAGGGTGATCGTGTTGGCGACGGCAGAGGCCAGGCTATCCGTGAGGCACGCGCGCAATATCCCGACGCAGAAATGGGTATGGTTCTGAAAATGGATGCGAATGGCGAAGCTGTCCCTCAGCCTGTTTTGGTTGGTCTTCAGACGCGTACAAGTGCCGAAATATTGTTCGGCTTGTCTGAGGGTGATGAGGTCGTGACCGGGCAAGTGAGCATTCGTTCGAAACAGGCGACCGAGCGTGCCGGAAATGACCGGCCACGCCGTATGGGTCCACCCCCGGTTTAGGACGCCAGATCATGTCAGAACCCTTGCTGCATTTGCAGGACATAAAGCGCGTCTACGGACGGGGTGACGCAGAGGTCCGCGCCCTTGATGGCGTCGACCTGACCATTCGCGAAGGCGAGTTCGTTGCAATTGTCGGACAGTCGGGTTCCGGTAAGTCGACTTTGATGAACTTGCTTGGTTGTCTCGACCACCCGACTTCCGGAACCTACCGCATTCATGGGCAGGATGTGTCCGAGATGGACGCCGATGCACTGGCCTCCTTGCGCAGGCGGACATTCGGCTTTGTGTTTCAGCGCTATAATCTCCTCGCCAATGTCAGCGCATCGGAGAACGTGGAGATACCTGCGGTCTATGCCGGGGTTCGCCAATCGGAACGGAAGGCCCGCGCACAGGAATTGCTCGGTAGGCTTGGCCTTGGCGGGCGCGAGAAAAGTCGCCCCGGTCAATTGTCCGGGGGACAGCAGCAACGTGTGGCTGTTGCCCGAGCTCTGATGAATGATGCCGAAGTCATCCTTGCGGATGAGCCGACGGGAGCGCTCGATTCCGGCACGAGTGAAGAACTTCTGGAATTGCTGGAAGAGCTGCATCGCTCCGGCCGCACAGTCATCCTGATTACCCATGACCAGGAAGTCGCTGAACGCGCAGACCGCACGATTGAAATTCGCGACGGCAAAATCATTTCCGATTCCGGTTCAGTAGAACGGTCTCTGGAGTCGTTTGACCAACGCGCCGTGAAATCCTCCCCCTCCTTCTTTCTTCAGCTTACGGAATCCATCAAGACGGCCTTCCGGTCATTGCGCGCGAACCTGTTTCGCACCGCACTGACCTTGCTGGGCGTGGTGATCGGCGTTGCGGCGGTGGTCGCAATGCTGGCGGTCGGGCAAGGTAGCCAGCGCGAGGTTATGGCCCGGTTCGAGGACATGGGTGCGAACCTGCTCTTCGTTCAGCCGGGGGGTGACCGGGGCGCGCGAATGCGCGGTGACGCCATTGCAACCCTTTCACTCGAAGATGCTGAGAGATTGGGCGAATTGGACAATGTCCTGGCTGCGGTGCCATCGCGGTCCGGATCTGCAACATTGCGGCGAGGAAGCAATGACCATCGTGGCTCCGTGGAGGGTGTTTCGGAAGACTGGTTGCTCGCCAATACCCGCAATATTGAATACGGCTCTTTCTTCACGGCAGAAGATGTCGACCGACGCGTAGGTGTGGTTGTGCTGGGCACAACGACCGCGGGGGAATTGTTCGACAATATCTCGGAAGCCGTCGGCGAGTATGTCTTTCTTGCGGGCGCACCATTTGAGGTCGCCGGCGTGCTTAAAGAAGAAGGCGCCAGCTCGTTCGGCCGTGACCAGGATGATATCGCGCTTATTCCCATCACAACCGGGATGATGCGCGTGTTCGGCAGTTCCTACCTGTCGAGTATAACCATCGCTGTGGAAGACACGGACGTAATCTCGACGACGGAGACTGAAGCAAACGAGCTGCTGCTTCAACGACACGGAACACAGGATTTTCGGATACGGAATACGGCATCGATCCTGGAGTCCGTTCAGGACACACAGAATTCGTTCTCGATCCTGCTAGGCGCGGTTGCCTCTATCTCATTGCTCGTCGGCGGTATCGGTGTGATGAACATCATGCTTGTCAGCGTATCAGAACGCACGCGCGAGATCGGTGTGCGCATGGCGACGGGGGCGCGTCGGTCTGATATTCTTGTCCAATTCATTGTGGAGGCCGTCGTGGTCTGCGCGCTGGGCGGTTTGATCGGTATTCTTACGGGCTTCGCGATCTGTGCAATCCTCGCCAATCTCGGCACCAGCATCGCCGTAACGCCCATGCCCGCGATCCTCGCCTTTTCAACAGCTTTCCTGACCGGGTTCGTGTTCGGCTTCCTGCCGGCGCGCAATGCCTCGCGGCTTGATCCGGTCCGGGCCCTTGCGGCGGAGTAATCATGACCAGAATTCCTCTTCTTCCTCTCAGTCTGCTTGTCGTCCTTGCAGGATGTACCGCAACGCAATCGTCCGATACGCCTTTGTCCTCGGTTGAGCTTCCGGCGTCCTATGAAACCTCAATGCAAGCGGAAACAGAATTGCCGGCCACAGGGCTCTGGTGGTCAACCTTCGGCGATGAATCCTTGAACGCATTGGTCAGCACCGCACTCACGCGGAACAAGTCGCTTGAAGCTGGACTTGCCAATGTTACCTCCGCACGCGCTGCGTTGCGTGTTGCCGATTCCAGCGCCTTGCCATCTGTTTCAGCAGGGGCGTCAGTTTCCACCGACAGTGATTCCGACTTCAGTGATTTTTCTCGCAGTGCCCGCCTGTCGGCTAGCTATCAGCTGGATCTGTTTGGCAGTGTTGCAGCGTCACGTGATGCGGCAGGGGCCAATCTCGAATCGGCTGAGTTCGCGCAAAGAGCGCTTGAGCTGAGTGTTACATCTGATCTGGCAGCGAACTATTTTGACCTTCAGGTCGCGCGTAAGCAGTTTGAAGTCGCGCAAGACAATCTGGAAATTGCCGAGCGTATCTTTGAAATCGTGCGGGTAAGGTACGATGCGGGCGAGATTTCCGGATTTGATTTTGCCAGCCAGGAAGCTGCATTGGCCAATTCGCGTGCGCAACTCCCGCAGATCGAGCAGCAGATACTCTCTCTGCGGACGGCGATTGCGATCCTTATCGGGCAGGTGCCGCAAAATTTCGAAGTGCCGGACGTAGACCTTTACGAGACTGGCTTGCCAGTACCGGAAGCAGGCCTACCATCTCAGCTTCTGGGGCGGCGCCCGGACTTGTTGCAGGCCGAGGCTGATTTGCGGGCGGCGCAGGCCAATGTTCAGATTGCGAGAGCAGCCATGCTGCCAAGTGTCGATCTTGGCGCGGGTGTGACGACACTCCTGACCTCTATGTCTGACCCGACCGCCAGTCTTTCGGCGTCCCTTGCGCAGACTGTGTTTTCTGGGGGAGCGCTGGAGGCTCAGCTCGACAGTGCCAAAGCGCGAAGGGAGGCGTTGCTGTCGAATTATGAGCAGGCCATTCTCAGCGCGTTACGCGATGTTGATGTTGCGCTGTCTGCCATCAATACCAGCGCCCAACGTGAAGAACAGCTCCAGATTGCACTCGTTGCCAGTCGCCGCGCACTGGATTCCGCTGAACTGCGATATCGTGTCGGCACGGACGATTTGACGAGTCTCTTGTCTGCACAACAGAACTATTATTCTGCAACGCAAAGTGCCCTCGAGGCGCGTCGGGACCGGTTGGCTGCGGCCATTGATCTCTACGTCGCAGTGGGAGGCGGGTTCTAACCCCGTCAGCGCCAGCTGAATTTGGCCGGGCGCTTTGCGAGGAAGGCCCTGTAACCTTCCTGGAAGTCCTCATTCTCGAAGCTTTCCAGGAACAGGGCTTTCGCTTCAGGACTATCGTCTCGCCAGCCCATCTTGATCGCATCGAAGGTGCGCTTCATCGCGCTATGTGACCAGAGTGAATTGGCTGAAACCAGACGCGCCGTTTCTCGCGCCAATTCCAAGGCTGATTCGGACTCTGCCATATGTGTAACCAAACCGATACGATAGGCCTCGTCGCAATCAAATAAACGACCTGTCAGCAAGATGTCCTTGGCGGCAGGAATACCAACGGTTTCTATCAAGCGCCGTGTATCGTTCACCGGATACACAAGCCCCAGCTTCGCCGGAGGCACACCGAACCTGGCTTCGGGGCTTGCGATGCGAATGTCTGCCGTCAGAGCAAGTGCGACGCCGCCACCCACGCAAGCGCCGGTGATCGCAGCGATGATCGGCTTCGGGCATTGGGCGAGACATGTAACCGCATCGGAAATCAGGTTTGCCGAATGCTCTGCGCTTTCGGGCGTGGCATAGATCGTCTCGAACTCCGAAATATCTGCGCCCGCTGCGAATGCGCCTGCCGTTCCGCCATGAATGATGACGCATTTCACTTCGGGATCGGCCTCCAGCTGCTTCACCCTACCGGGAATTGCTGCCCACATATCACTCGACAGAGCGTTGCGGCGTTCGGGCTTGTTCAGGATCAGTTCGCCAATCCCATTACTGACCTCGATGCGGATGCGTTGGGAAGTCATGCTCTAATCCTTCAGATAAGTCTTGTTGCACAATTTCTGTATGCGAGCGTTGGCTGTTCGGCCACCCCGAGCCGGCCTTCTGAACAGTTGTGGGAATTGACGCAGCACCGAGTGTCTCTTTAGGTGCGGGCATGGCCCACCGCAAAGACCTCCTGACCGCAATTCGACAGATTACGCGTGCGATCGACCTGAATTCCAAGCAATTGGCGAAAACGACCGGCCTCACGGCGCCACAGCTCATTGTATTGCAGACCTTGTCCGGTGCCGGATCGGTCAAGCCATCGGAGATCGCCCGCGAAGTGCATTTATCCCAAGCGACGATCACTTCCATCGTGGATCGATTGGAGGCGGCGGGCCTCGTCGAGCGGCAGAAGAACGAAACCGACCGCCGCGCCGTAGATGTCTCGATTACGGAGACTGGTCGTAGAAGCCTCGAAGATGCGCCGGAAGCGCTTCAGGAAGGGTTCCTGAAGCGTTTTGACTCTCTGGAGTTGTGGGAACAGAGTCTGCTCATCTCATCGGTGCAGCGGCTGGCTGCCATGATGAATGCGGGAAGCCTTGATGCGGCGCCGATCCTGGAGGTTGGAGATTTGCAGAAAGAGGGCTGATCAACTCTCGGAGACTTCCACCATTGTTTCCTCTTCCGGTTTGTCCCAGAGGAGGTGGCGATCTTCCAGGACAATCAGATTTTCGCGACTGATGACCGTGCCACCAGTTTGGTAGCCGAGCAGTTCTTTCGGTGAAATTTCCGGATGACGCGCGAGCACCATGGTTTCTTCTGACGAGAAGTTGGTCATGCCGCGCGCGATCTCCGCGCCGCTTTCGTCATAAACGTGAATCACGTCACCCTTGAGGTACTGACCCTGAATTGACTTGATGTCTTCATGCAGGACATGTTCTGGGCTATCGGCCAGCGTGTTTGCCAACTCGTCACGGATCACGATACTGCCGGCAATCTGAAGGCGATCAGTCAGCCACGTCGCCCAAGCTGAAGCTGGCTTGGTGTGCGCGATGCATTTGGTGTGCGGTCGTTCATTATAGAGAACTGAAGACACGGGCGCGTCATGTTCCCCATTCGCGATGAGGGTCGTGCATCCGGCATTCTGCGCCATGTTTGCGGCCTGCATCTTGGTGAGCATGCCGCCGCTACCGAGACTGCTGGTGCCTTCCGTAACCGCGATATACTCGCTGACATCATGGACTTCTTCGACCAGTTTGGCGCCTGGCTCTTCAGGGTTCTTGTCGTAGAGGCCGTCAATGCAGGTGAGGATCACCAGATGGTCCGCCTGGATCATCTGGGCGACTTTTGCGGCGAGGCGGTCATTGTCGCCCACACGGATTTCTTCGGTCGTGATCGAGTCATTTTCGTTCACGATTGGCAGAATATCGCCCTGCAACAGGCGGTGGACAGTGTTCTTGGTGTTCAAGAAGCGCTTGCGCTCTTCCATGTCCTGAAGGGTGACGAGCACCTGTGCGATATCGAATCCAAACTCATGGGCAACTTGTTTGTAGGCGTTCAGCAGCAGGGGCATGCCACACGCAGCAGCGGCCTGTTTGTCGCGCAGCCCGGCGGTTTCCGGCTTCTCGTTCAACATGTTCAAACCGAGCGCCACGGCACCTGACGAACACAGGACAACTTCGTAGCCGTCATTCCGTAATTTGGTGATGTCTTCCAATAGCCGTTGCATGAATGCCCAGCGCGGTGTGAGAAGGTCTGGATTGGCAAGTAGGCTCGATCCGATTTTCACGACGATGCGTTTCTTGGAAGGCAAATTAGGCTCCGGTGGTTGCTTAGGGGCGGACATAAGAAGGTTTGGGTTACGATGCAAATAATTAGCTTACAAAATACCTTCAGACTTTCTTCAAGGTCTCAATACCTAGTCTGAAAAGTCACGAATCAGGGAAATTCGTCTATTTTGCGGCATCCGCCGAAAGCTTGAGTTTCTGTAATAGATGGTTTGAATTCTAAACAAATATCATTATCTCGCGGGTCAGGTGAGCAAAGGACTAGTATAGCATGAAGGTACTTCTCGTTGGATGCGGAAAGATGGGCGGCGCGCTTCTGACGCAGTGGATGCGCGCGGTGGAGCATGAGTTCACCATTGTCGATCCTTTCTTGGACCAACCTGTGGAAGGTGCCCGTCTATTCAAGGATATCAACGCCCTTGGAGACGAGAAGTTTGATCTGTTGATCGTCGCGATCAAGCCGCAAATGGTTGATGAGATACTGCCGGCCTATAAGGACGTGCTCAATCCGGATGGGGCCGTTGCGTCGATCGCTGCGGGGTGTTCGGTGCAGCGCCTGCAGACTGCGCTGCCGGGCTATCCGGTTATACGGATCATGCCGAACCTTCCATCTGCCATCGGGGCGGGCGTTGCGGGCCTTTACGCCAGCAGCGCGGCAAGTGCCGACCAAAGGGATACTGTCGAAACCCTCATGCAGGCTGCCGGGACGGCTGTCTGGGTAGATGATGAAGACCAGATTGACCGGGTAACCGCCGTCGCTGGCAGCGGTCCGGGGTATGTCTTCGAGATCGCCCGCGCCTATATCGAGGCGGCCAAGGAACTAGGCTTCAGTGACGAACAGGCCAGCGATCTTGTGCTCGGCACGCTGGATGGCTCCATCCGCATGATCCTTGAAACCGGCGACAATCCGGAAAATCTCCGCAATTCCGTCACCAGCAAGAATGGCACGACCGAAGCGGGCCTGAAGGCCCTGAATGGAGACGGAAAGTTGTCAGATCTCCTGAAAGCCACCACCGAGTCGGCCTACAAGCGCGCAATCGAGCTGCGCTAGGCACCTGAACAAGAACCATGAAGGACGAAACGTGACCACATTGGATTCCCGTTTGAACGCATATATTTCCGGTCTGGGCCAGAATGCCCGCGACGCTGCAAAGGCATTGCTGACGGCGACGACCGAGCAGAAAAATGACGCTCTCCGCGCATCCGCCAAGGCATTGCGTGAGGCAAAAGCGGACCTTCTTGCCGCCAATAAGGAAGATATCGACAGCGTCGGCGACAGCCGACCGGACTCCTTCATCGACCGGCTGCGACTCACCGACGAACGGGTCGAGGCGATGGCAAGCGCCCTGGAACAGATTGCGGAGTTGCCGGACCCGGTCGGGCGGTTGCTCTCGACCACTGAGCGCCCGAATGGCTTGACCATTGAGCGCGTGGCCGTGCCAATTGGCGTGATCGGGATGATCTACGAATCTCGTCCAAACGTCGGCGCCGATGCCAGTGCGCTGTGCCTGAAATCCGGCAATGCCGTGATCCTGCGCGGCGGCTCGGAAAGCAAGAATTCAACGCGCGAGATTGTAGCCTGCATGCAGGCTGGGCTCGAAGCTGCTGGCCTGCCGAAAGGCGCCGTTCAGACGGTTGAGACCACCGACCGGAATGCCGTAACCGCGCTGCTGCATGCTGTCGACTATGTAGATCTCGTCATTCCGCGCGGCGGCCGCGGTCTGGTGGAGCTGGTGCGTGACGAAGCCAAGGTGCCGACACTGCTCCATCTTGATGGCAACTGCCACAGCTACATCCATGCCGATGCGGATATCGAGAAGTCCCTCGACGTTGTTCGCAATGCCAAGCTGCGCCGCACCGGCGTCTGCGGTGCGACAGAGAGCATTGTGGTGGATCGGGCGATCGCCGAAATCGTCATTCCGCGCTTGGTCAAAATCATGGAAGGCTGCGAATTGCGCGGGGATACTGAGGCACGTCGTATTGCGCCCGATCTTGTCGAAGCGACCGACGAAGATTGGTCGACCGAATATCTCGACCCGATTGCATCGGTGAAGATCGTCGGTGGACTTCAGGAAGCGATCAACTTTGTGAGCGAGCACTCCTCCGGTCACACGGATGCCATCCTGACCGAAAATGCCGATGCAGCCCGCCGTTTCATGACCTCCATCGACAGCGCCGTCGTAATGCACAATGCTTCAACCCAATTCTCCGATGGCGGGGAGTTTGGCATGGGTGCCGAGATTGGCATTGCGACGGGCAAGATGCACGCGCGTGGGCCGGTGGGGTTGGAGCAACTGACCAGTTTCAAATATCTGGTACATGGCAACGGCCAGACCCGGCCTTGATCTAAATGATACGCGCGGCCACGGGGGGCGCGCTTTTCCGTAATTTTACGAGGACAGCGAGAAATATATGACAATCAGCGTTCCCGAATTGATATCGCTTGGGACGTATTTCGTCCTGATGATGGCCATCGGACTTTATGCCTACAAAACGTCTACCAGCGACGTGTCCGAATACATGCTTGGCGGCCGCAATCTGCACCCAGCTGTCGGTGCCTTGTCTGCCGGGGCCTCTGATATGAGTGGCTGGATGTTGATGGGGTTGCCCGGTGCGATCTATGTGAGCGGCTTTTCTGCAGCCTGGATTGCCGTTGGTTTGGTAATCGGGGCGTATCTCAACTATCGATTTGTCGCGCCACGCTTGCGTATCTATACAGAAATGGCGGATGACTCGATTACCATTCCCGACTTCTTCGAGAAGCGCTTTCACGATTCCTCGCACGCCTTGCGCACCATCTCTGCGCTGGTGATCATTGTTTTCTTCACCGTCTATACTTCTTCCGGCATCGTCGCGGGCGGCAAGCTCTTTGAATCCGCCTTTGGCCTGAACTACCAGCTCGGCTTGTTTGTCACCGCTGGCGTCGTGCTTGCCTATACGGTCGTTGGGGGCTTTCTGGCGGTCAGCCTGACGGACTTCGTGCAAGGCTGCATCATGTTCATCGCGCTCATCCTCGTGCCCGTTATCGCATACTTCGTGATTGGTGGGTGGAGCGGCATGGAAAGTGCGATCACAAGCGCGCCTTCGTATGTGGATGCTGACAGTGGAGCTGTTGGTCCGGCGCGTAGTCAGTTTTTCGACATGTGGCCCGAGAGTATGACCGTAGTGGGCCTCGTCTCCCTCCTCGCTTGGGGGCTTGGCTATTTCGGTCAGCCGCACATCATTGTGCGCTTCATGGCCATCCGGTCACTCAAGGACATCAAGACCGCTCGCATTATCGGCATGAGTTGGATGCTCGTTACGGTCATCGGAGCCGTCTTTGTCGGCGCCGTGGGCGTCGCTTATGTCCAGCAACATGACCTCGGCGCGCAGCTGACCGACTCTGAAGCCATCTTCATCCTGCTTTCGCAAATCATCTTCCATCCGCTCGTCGCCGGCTTCCTGCTCGCGGCGATCCTCGCGGCGATCATGAGCACGATCTCTTCGCAGCTGCTCGTGTCTTCCAGCTCGATCACCGAAGATGTCTACAAGACCTTCTTCCGGCGCGAGGCTTCGCAGTCGGAGCTGGTGATGATCGGCCGGATTGCGACGGTTGTGGTCAGCCTCGTGGCCATCGCGCTCGCCTTCGATCCCAACAGCAACATTCTTGATCTTGTATCAAATGCGTGGGCCGGGTTCGGTTCGGCCTTTGGCCCGATCATTTTGCTTAGCCTGTTCTGGCGCCATCTGACGCGTGATGGGGCGCTGGCTGGTATGATTGTTGGCGCGGTTACGGTTCTGGTCTGGCTCTACGTACCGCTCCTGCCAGCTGAGGGCGGTGCGGTGCCGCTCGAAACTCTTGTCTATGCCATGATCCCCGGCTTCCTGCTGTCAGGCCTCGCGGCCTATCTTGTCAGTGTGATTGGCCGCTCGGTGAAGCCGAAAGTGGCCGCCGGGTTTGATGACATGAGCGAGGTGATGAACGACGCTCCCTGATCTGGTGCCGCTCCTCTGACAAAGAGGGGCGGTGACACATCCTGCCTGTCGCGTTAGGTAATGATAACGCAAACATTCGGGGGCGGAGGTCGCACGGCTGTCGCTTCTCGATACATAAATGGGTCAAGGGTTGTGAAGAATCTGCTGAAGCGCGTCGCTAGTCTGTTCATTTCGATTTCAATTGGTTTCGGCGTGTTGCCGGCTGTTGCAGAGGATGGCTACGAACTCTGGCTTCGGTACGAACAGCTTGAGGCCAGACCCGCCGACGCGCCGCGCCATGTGATGGCCGCCTGCGCTGAGCCGTCGGAGACGCTTCAGGCTGCGCTTGCCGAAATCGACCGGGCCACGGAGTCCCTGCTGGGGACTGCCCTCAAATCCACGGACAAGCTGCGCAGCCGGACGCTTGTGCTCGCCAGTGCGGACTGCGCCGACGTGATCGATGAGGCGGACCTGCCAACCACTGAAACCGTTGGCGCCGAGGGCTTCGCCCTGCGGGCAACGAAACTGAACGGTAAGCGCGTAACACTGATCGCCGCGCAATCCGACCTTGGCGTCCTCTATGGCACGTTCGACTATCTCCAGCGCATGTCGCGCGGCGAGGCGCTCACGGATCTCGACGTCATTTCACGTCCCAAGACCAAGCTGCGCCTGCTCAATCATTGGGACAATCTGGATCGCCATGTCGAGCGCGGCTATGCGGGTCAGTCGATCTGGGACTGGCACCGGCTGCCAGACTATCTCGATCCGAAATATACTGACTATGCCCGCGCCAATGCGTCCATCGGCATTAATGGAGTTTCGCTGACCAATGTGAACGCCGACGCGACCGTGCTGACCGCGCTATACCTAAAGAAAGTCGCAGCTCTCGCAGACATTTTCCGGCCCTATGGGATCAGGGTCTATCTCACCGCGCGCTTCTCTGCGCCGATGGAACTGGGCGGCCTCGACACAGCCGATCCGCGCGACGCCCAGGTGCAGGTCTGGTGGCAGACCAAGGTGGACGAGATATATACCCATGTGCCGGATTTCGGCGGCTTCCTCGTGAAAGCGAACTCCGAAGGCCAGCCCGGCCCACAGGATTATGAGCGCAGCCATGCCGAAGGCGCGAACATGCTGGCCACCGCGCTTGCCCCGCATGAAGGCATCGTGATGTGGCGCGCCTTCGTCTATTCGGCCGAAGAACCCGAAGACCGCGTGAAGCAGGCCTATACCGAATTCGTGCCTCTGGATGGTCAGTTTGCAGACAATGTTCTGGTACAGGTCAAGAACGGCCCGCTGGACTTTCAGCCGCGCGAGCCCTTCCATCCGCTGTTCGGCGCGATGCCGGAAACGCCGTTGATGATGGAACTCCAGATCACCAAGGAATATCTCGGCTTCTCGACCCATCTCGCCTATTTGGGCACGCTCTGGGAAGAGGTGTTGTCGGCCGATACGCACGCCGAGGGTGAGGGCACAAGCGTTGCCTCCGTGATCGATGGCGTCGCGCAAGAGTACGAGCTTACCGGCATGGCCGGTGTTGCCAATATCGGCAGTGATCGGAACTGGTCAGGCTCAGTCTTCGATCAGGCGAACTGGTACGCTTTCGGGCGGCTTGCCTGGGATCCTGACGCCTCCTCTGAGGCCATCGCGCGCGATTGGGTGGAACAGACTCTCAGCCGCGCGCCAGAAGTCGCCGACGAAATTACCGGCATGATGATGGGCTCACGCGAGGCGGTCGTGAACTATATGACGCCGCTTGGTCTCACCCATCTCATGGGAACCGGACACCATTATGGCCCCGCGCCTTGGGTCGATGATCTCGGACGGGCAGACTGGACCCCATATTATTATCACAAGGCCACAAAGGATGCGGTCGGCTTTGACCGGACCGATACAGGCTCTGGCGCAGTCGATCAGTATGCCGGGCCGGTGGCGCAGGAATGGGCGAGTCTCGACACGGTGCCGGATGAATTGCTGCTCTGGTTCCATCGCGTGCCGTGGGACTACCAGCTCTCGAACGGCCAGACGCTCTGGCAGGAACTCGTGAACCGCTATGACCGAGGCGTCAGCGCGGTGGAGGCGATGCAGGCGCAATGGGCGAGCCTGGAGAACGAGATCGATGCCGAGCGTTTCGCGCAGGTCTCGGCTTTCCTCGGAATCCAGCATCAGGAAGCTATCTGGTGGCGTGACGCCTCCATCGCCTACTGGCAGAGCGTGAACGGCTTGCCTCTGCCTGAGGGTGCAGAGCCGCCCGCGCATGATCTCGACCATTACAAGAGCCTGTCTTTCCCGAATGCGCCGGGGCAGGGTGAATAGGTTAGCTGGTGCCGGTGAGCCGCTCGGTTGAGGCGGCGAACAGATCATCCAGAAAGCGGCTGACGGCGCGCACACGGGTTGTTCCGTGTACATCCTCATGGACGGCAAGCCAGAAGGCGCGGTCGATACGGACTTCCTCTGGCAACACATGGACGAGGTTCGGGTCGCCCGCCGCGATGAAGTGGGGCAGCACGGCAATTCCTGCGCCTTCGCGGGCCATTTGCCATTGCGCCACGATGGACGGGCTGCAGAAGCGCGGCGTCAGGCCGGGGGCGATGTCTTCGTGATAACGCAGCTGGGTTGAGTAAATGAGGTCGTCGACATAGCCGATGAGATCATGCTCGCTGAGGTCGCTGACCTGTTCGACCGGGCGCGTGCGGGCGAGGTAATCCGGGTGGGCGTACATCTGCAGCACATAATCAGACATCTTGCGCACCTTCACGCGGCCTGTCTTTGGCCGTGTCAGCATGATCGACATGTCGGCTTCTCGCTTTGGCACGCTGACGAAACCCGAGACCGCAATGATGTCGAGCCCTATATGCGGGTTCTGCGCGGCGAAGTCCGTCATGGCGGGCGCAATCAGGAGACTGCCGAGTCCTTCGGTCACGCCGAGCCGGACGCGTCCTGCGGCGAGCGGGCCGTCATTGTCTGACAGCGCGGCGATCTCGGACGCCGTATGCTCCAGCCCCTCTACCTTGTCGGCCACGGTCTGGCCAACCGGCGTCAGGACATGGCCCTTGGGTGTCCGTTCGAACAGTTCGAGCCCCAACTCGGTCTCAAGCCGCCTCAGGCGCCGACTGATCGTTGTCGGGTCAAGCCCCGTGCGCGTAGCCACATCGGCGAGACGCGGATGGCGGCTCACATCGAGTAGGAGGCGGAGATCGTCCCAGTTCATTACTTGTTGCCTGCGATTTTGCAGCTCGTAGCTGCGATATTGTCCATTTACCGGAATTTATACGCGCGCTACGGTCCCGTCAAAATCAAAGGGAGTTTCTCATGCGCGAAGTGGACCACTTCATTGGCGGAAAGTCTGTCACCGGCACGTCCGGGCGGTTCGGCGACATCTACAATCCCAACACCGGTGAGGTTCAGGCCCGCGTCGCGCTGGCGACCCGTGATGAAGTTTCACAGGCCATCATGAATGCGTCAGAGGCGTTCCCGGCCTGGTCCATGATGAACCCCCAGCGCCGCGCGCGAGTGATGTTCGAATTCAAGCGCCTGCTGGAAGCCAATATCAATGAGCTGGCTGAGCTGTTGTCGGCCGAGCATGGCAAAGTGGTCGCGGATTCGCGCGGTGATGTTCAGCGCGGCATCGACGTGGTCGAGTTCGCTTGCGGTATCCCTCATTTGCAGAAGGGCGAGTACACTGAAGGCGCAGGCCCCGGCATTGATGTCTATTCCATGCGTCAGCCTCTGGGCGTCGTGGCCGGTATCACGCCGTTCAATTTCCCCGCCATGATCCCGTGCTGGATGGCGGCTGTGGCCATTGCTTGCGGTAACACTTTCATCCTCAAGCCGTCGGAGAAAGACCCGTCGGTGCCGATGCGCCTGGGCGAATTGCTGCTCGAGGCCGGCGCACCGGAAGGCGTGCTGAACGTGGTCAATGGCGACAAGGTGGCTGTTGATGCCATCCTGACGCATCCGGACGTCAAGGCCGTCAGCTTCGTCGGGTCCTCCGACATCGCACAATATGTCTATTCCACTGGCACAGCACACGGCAAACGCGTGCAGGCCATGGGCGGGGCAAAGAACCACGGCATCATCATGCCCGACTGCAACATGGAGCAGGCGGTAAAGGACATCGTCGGCGCGGCCTATGGCTCGGCGGGCGAACGCTGCATGGCGCTGCCGGTGGCCGTCACCGTCGGCAAGAAGACTGGCGACGAGTTCGTGGAGCGCATGGTGGACGCCGCGCGCAACCTGAAAGTCGGCATCTCGACCGATGCGGATGCGCATTATGGCCCGGTGGTCTCGGCCGCTCACAAGGCCAAGGTCGAAAGCTACATCCAGATGGGTGTCGATGAGGGCGCAGACCTTGTGCTCGACGGTCGCGGCCTGAAGTTGCAGGGCAATGAGAACGGATATTTTATTGGCCCGAACCTGTTCGACAATGTGAAGCCTACGATGCAATCCTACAAGGAAGAGATTTTTGGTCCGGTGTTGCAGGTTGTGCGCGCTGAGACGCTGGAAGAGGCTGCCGCGCTGCCGAGCAATCACCAATACGGAAACGGTGTCGCGATCTTTACCTCGAATGGCCGCGCCGCGCGCGAGTTTGCCGCGCAGGTCAATGTCGGCATGGTGGGCGTGAACGTGCCGATCCCGGTGCCGGTGAGCTATCACACTTTCGGGGGCTGGAAGCGGTCGGCCTTTGGCGATACCAATCAGCATGGCCCGGAGGGCGTGCGCTTCTGGACAAAGATCAAGACGGTCACCCAGCGCTGGCCCGAAGGCGACATTGGCGACCAGGCGTTTATCATTCCGACGATGGGATAGAGATTTGAAGAAAGTCGCCTCGCTAGTTTTCCGATTAGGTATCATCGCTGCAGTCGCTGGCTTTGCCGTGTTTGTGCTGGGATGGATGGAACGCGATAGTTGCGCGGATGGTGGTGGCATATGGCTGAAGGCATCCAAGGAATGTGTTTGTACCTATTCCCAGCGCGGTGTGTATGCCGATACGCCGACACCGGAACAGATGGCGCACCGAATGGAATGCGAGCTGAAACCCACTGCTTCTGATTGGATTGAATGATGAGCACTTACGACACGATCACTTTTGAACACTCGAACCGCATCGCGCTGGTCACGATCAACCGGCCGGACAGCCTGAATGCGCTGAACCAACAGGTCATGGCAGAAGTTGCCGACGTCTTTGCGCGCATTGACCGCGACAAGGACATTGCCGTCAGCGTGCTGACCGGCGAGGGCCGCGCCTTTGCTGCCGGTGCCGACATCAAGGAAATGCAGCCGCAAAGCTTCTCCGACATGTATGTCGAGGATTTCTTCGGCCTCTGGGATCGTTTCGCAGCATGCCGCAAGCCGGTGATTGCGGCGGTGAATGGTTTCGCGCTCGGCGGCGGTTGTGAGCTGGCCATGATGTGCGACATGATCATCGCGTCCGAAAAGGCGAAGTTCGGCCAGCCGGAAATCAAGCTGGGCGTCACGCCCGGCATGGGCGGCTCCATTCGCCTGACCAAGGCCGTCGGCAAAGCCAAAGCCATGGACATGGTGCTCACCGGCCGCATGATCGACGCCGCTGAGGCTGACCGGATCGGCCTCGTCTCTCGCGTAGTCGAGCATGACGCGTTGATGGATACGGCCATGGGCGCGGCGAAGGAAATCGCCGGCTATTCCATCCCGTCCATCATGGCGGCCAAGGAAATGGTTGGCCGCGCGCTGGAAGTCTCCACCGCTGAAGGCGTGAAGTTCGAGCGCCGCCTGTTCCAGGGCCTGTTTGGAACCGCAGACCAGAAGGAAGGCATGGCCGCTTTCACAGAGAAGCGCGCGCCGGACTTCAAGGACAAATAAGCCTGCACCGGAGTGCATAAACATCGCGCCGCAAGAGCGCGGGGACAAGGGAGTATCGCATGACAAAGATCGCATTTATCGGGCTCGGAAACATGGGCTCGGGCATGTGTGTCAATCTCTGCAAGGCGGGCCATGAGGTCCGTGCCTTCGACCTCAATGCCGAGGCGGTGAAGGCCGCTGAAGGCCATGGGGCAGTTGCTGCGGCCACAATTGCGGATGGGGTGAAGGACTCCGAAATTGTGGTCACCATGCTGCCAGCCGGCAAGCATGTCCTGTCGGTCTATTTCGGCGATGACGGCGTGGCGGCCCATGCAGCCAAGGGCGCGCTCTTTCTTGATTGCTCGACCATTGCGGTGGAGGATGCCCGCGAAGCGGCGTCCAAGGCCGACGCGGCAGGCTTCCTGATGGCGGATGCGCCTGTCTCCGGCGGGACGGCTGCGGCAGATGCCGGCACGCTGACTTTCATGGTGGGCGGCCCCGATGAAGCCTATGCCAAGGCCAAGCCGATCCTCGACGTAATGGGCAAGAATATCTTCCATGCCGGCGGCAGCGGGAACGGCCAGGCGGCCAAGATCGCCAACAATATGCTGCTCGGCATCTCAATGATAGGCACATGTGAAGCGTTCAATCTCGCGGAAAAGCTGGGTCTCGACGCGCAGACCTTCTTTGATATCTCCTCCACAGCCTCCGGCCAGTGCTGGAGCATGACGAGCTATTGCCCGGCGCCGGGGCCGGTGCCCACCGCGCCATCAAACCGGGACTATCAGCCCGGTTTTGCGGTCGCGATGATGTTAAAAGATCTTCATCTGGCGGCGTCTGCAGCAAGGGCCGCCGGGGCAGAGGTGACGCTGGGTGAAATGGCGGAAAAAATCTATCAGGATCTGGACACTAGAGGGCATGGCGGGCTCGATTTTTCAGGTGTCATGAAGGATCTCCAGCAACGACTAGACTAGACTCAATTGGCTAAGTTGGGCCGCCCATGATCCGACCAATCCCGGATCGGGCGGCCCATTTTGCAACCATTCGCAGGCTCGCTCATTCATTCGTCTCGGAATGTATTGCGCTGCAGCATTCATGATGGGGATCATGGGGGCGCGAGCTGGCGAATAGGTGAGACTTGAGCAGGCAATTTTTGTTTCGGCCGAAATGTATTCGTGTGTTCACACTCGCGATGCTTCTCGTTGCGTGTTCTCCCGCCGATGATACATCGGCTCCGGTGGCAATAGATGAGGCGCCGATCCTCCCGTCAGAATCAGAGCCATCCGAGCAGGAGCCGCCAGCCAAGAGCCAGCCAGCACCTTCATCTATTTACAACTTGGAACGCGTCCAGCCCGAGCCGGCATCCGTGCCGGTGCGGCCTCAGCCCGAAGATATGGCGGAAGCCAGTACCGTTGCTGCATTTGGCTTGCCTGAGATACGTCAGAAGGCCCGGCGGCTGGCCGCAGAGCCATATGAGCCATCTCGACCCCTTCCGGATGATGCGAAGCGTTTGAACTATGATCAGTACCGACGCATCCTTCCGGTTGCTGGCGACATGGGGTGGTCCGACCCTGCGACAGGATCGCGTGTCTTGTTCGATCCTCGTGGTTACCTGTTTGATCAAGAGGTCCGCATTAACATTATCGACGGGGATACAGTCACGCCCCATAATTACTCTGCCGACGCATTTGATTTCAAGGATTTGCCCCTTTCCGAGGAGACGCGGGAAACACTCGGCTTTGCAGGTTTGCGATTGCTGGCGCCCATCAACAAGGCCGGGAAGTTCGATGAAGTGCTCAGCTTCAAGGGCGCTAGTTTCTTCCGGGCATTGGGAGCGGGCAGCGTGTACGGCGCATCGGCGCGGGGGCTGGGTATTGGAACCGCATCTGCGGATGGGGAGGAATTTCCTGCGTTTCGCGAGTTCTGGGTTGTCCGTCCAGACCCTGCGTCTCAGGGCGTCAGCATTTATGCGCTCATGGACAGCCCGAGCGTAACGGGCGCGTTTGCCTTTGAGGTTTCGGCGGGTCCGCGCACCCAAGTCGAAGTGGAGGCGACTTTTTTCCCCCGAAAGGAAATCGATGGTGTCGGCCTGTCACCACTGACCTCCATGTATTATTTTTCGCCACATGACGTGATCAAGCAGGGCGATGATTTTCGCCCAGCCGTGCACGACTCCGAGGGGTTGGCGATCCAGATGTCGAACGGCGAATGGGTTTGGCGTCCTCTCCAGAACCCCGCCGATCTGGAAGTATCGGTGCTGGCAGGAACACAGCCGATGGGCTTTGGCCTGCTGCAGCGGCATCGGAAATTTGATGACTATTCGGATGTTGAGGCCGCATATCATCAGCGTCCGGACGTCTGGGTGGAGCCGCATGGAGACTGGGGCGAAGGTCAGTTGATGCTCGTCGAGATTCCTACGGTGAACGAGTACAATGACAATATCGCCGTATTCTGGCGCCCGGCATCCGGTTGGCGACCCGGTGGCACACATACGATTTCCTATACGATGAACTGGGGACACAGGCCGGGTGCCCTGGCCGAAGTCATGTCCGTGTCGGACACGCGTGCTGGCCGTAAGCCAGGCGGCAAGGCGCGCATGTTCGTGCTCGACTACGAGGATGTCCCGGAAGGGTTCTTCGAGAATGCCGAACTGGAGATCAGCACATCAGCAGGAAAGATCCTCAATCCGGTGATGCGGCGCCACCCTTCCAGTGACAATTACCGGATGAGTTTCGAGCTCGATCCCGAAGGCGCGGACATGGCGGAACTGCGTGCGGTTGTGATGCGGGGCAGTCGCCCGCTGACGGAGACGTGGCTTTATCGGTGGAGCACAAAATGACGGACCTTCGCCCGCGCCCGACGGAATTTCCGCTTACCATGCCCAACCAGCCCTTGCAGTCCCGGATTGCCAGGGTGCGGGCTGGCACCACGTCTCATGTCTGGCGGAAGCTGTTCGTGCTGGGGGCTTCAGTTCTTCTGACCCTTTGGACCACGCGGGAGATGTACGAGGTTCTGGCAGTGTCGGGAATGACATTGCTGGAATGGGTTCTGCTGTTTGTGTTCGCAATCAATATCAGCTGGATTTGCTTTGCCTTCGTGAACGCAACCATTGGCTTTGCCTGTGCCGTGACGCCGAGGCATGCGGCGCGCTCGGCTGACCCCGTCTGTATCCGAAACGTGCGCACCGTCCTTACGTTCCCAATCTACAATGAGGCGGTTGAAGATGTCTTCGCAACTGTGTCCGCTACGGCGCGGATGCTCGAAGATGCGCCGGGTATCTATGAGTGTTTCATCCTGAGCGACACGACTGATCCCGAAATAGCGCTTGCGGAAGAGGTGGCGTATACAGAATTGTTAAAAACGGTCAGGGGCAATGTTCCTGTTCGCTATCGTCGGCGTACCATCAATCACCATCGCAAATCCGGTAACATTCGCGATTTCGTTATGCGGTGGGGTGGGCGCTACGACCATATGATCGTTTTCGACGCTGACAGCTATATGGAGCGTGACACGATTGTGCATCTTGTGGAGGAGATGGAGCGGGCGCCTCATACTGCGCTGATCCAGACCATCCCTCAGCTTGTCGGTGGGCGCACCCTGCTGTCACGTTGTCAGCAATTTGCATCTGCGCTCTACGGTCCGATCCTTGGGGGTGGGATGGCCTGGTGGGCGCAGAATGAAGGCAATTTCTGGGGGCACAACGCCATCATCAGAATCTCAGCTCTGGCCGAGGCTGCTGGACTGCCGGAGATGCCCGGCAAAGCGCCGTTTGGCGGCTCGATCCTGAGCCATGACTTCGTCGAGGCCGCCTTCTTGCGCCGCGCTGGTTGGAATGTGGAAATTCGCCCCGAAATCGGCGGATCCTATGAGCAGGGGCCGCCCACTATTATTGAACTGGTCAAGCGCGACCGACGCTGGTGCCAAGGCAATATGCAGCACATGGCAGTTCTCTTGAAAACAGGCGGGCTCAGCTGGACCAATCGCTTCCACCTCATCACTGGCATCTTTTCCTACCTTGCCTCACCGCTCTGGCTGGTCTTCATCACACTTGGTATGCTGTTGTCGCTCCAGAACAGCTTCATGCAACCCGCGTATTTTGGGGATGAGGCATCGCTCTTCCCAACTTGGCCGGTGATTGACTCTGAGCGTGCCCTGACCCTCTTCTTCGTCACAATGGGACTGTTGTTTGCTCCCAAGATGTATGGGCTGGTCTACGGACTGGTGTCGCGCGAGTGGCGTCAGTCCGTGGGCGTCGGCAAGACGATTCTCGGCGCTCTGACGGAGACAGCATTGTCGGTCCTGATCGCCCCGATCCTCATGGCGACGCAAACGGGCGCAGTTATCAATGTCTTCCGGGGCAAGGATAGCGGATGGTCGCCGCAGGAACGCGCGCAGGGCGGGTACAGCTTCCTTGCGACGCTGCGCCATAATATTCCAGCCACGCTGCTGGGTGCGGCGCTGATGATGGCGGCTACCGCAATCTCACCCGTCTACGCGGCTTGGCTGGCTCCGGCAACGGTCGGCATGGTCCTTGCGGCTCCATTATCTTATTGGACCGCGAAAGAGTCGGCAGGGCAGCGGGCACGTCAGGCAGGTCTGCTGGTCAGTCCTGTTGAGGTCCGTTTACCGGATAGCGTCGGCCAGTCCTGGGCGGAAGTGCAGGCTTTTTCAACGCTACCAAAGACCGATATGATTTCCCTGTTGCGTGATCGCGTCAGCCAGCGGAAGCGGCGAACGCTGATTGATCCATATTGGCCCCTGCAGCGACATGAGGTTCACGAACCATTGGCGCTCGCTCGTGCGCGTGTAACGCGCGTGCTGACGCTTGAAGAATACATCAAGGCCATATCCAAAGCTGAATTGATGGCTATCCTGAATTCCTCACAGGATCTTGAAAGCATCAGTTTCAGGTTCGCCGTTGCCGGGCGGGTCGCAGGGGATGTCTCTGCTTATGAAAGACTGATGTCCAGCGAGCGAGCAGGCGGGCGTACGACAACCTCCAGCGGAGGACAGCGAAGTGGCACCTGACTTCTCTATTTTGGAAGTGTCATTTAAGCGCTGTTGAGATGAACTTCCTGATCGCATGTAGCGATTCCAGCTCATTGAGGAACGGCGTATGGCCGCGCCTCGGCACAGTCAGCAATCGGCTGCCCTTATGCCGTTTCAGCATGCGGTTCGCGGTTTTTTCTGTGAGGATATCCGAGGTTTCACCGCGAACAATCAGTAGCGGGATGGCCTTGAGCGTCGAGTAGATACGCCACATCGCGAAGTTGACGCGCCAGCTCGGCTTCGTACTGCCCATGCCCCGCACAATTACCGGATCATAGTCGAATATAATCTTTCCATCATCGCGTACCGTGCAAGTTCGCTTGGCAAATTCGAGCCAGTCGTCTGCGTTATAGTCCGGGTAGACGCTCGCCTGTGTTCGGCCAATTGCTGTAGCGGCATCGTCCAGATTGTCGAATGTTTCATCCCCGCCAGCATAGCCGGCGATGCGTTTGAGGCCCGCGGGATTTACTTCGGGCCCGACATCATTGATCACGATGCTCTTGATTTTATCCGGGAAAGCCTTGGCCATCAGCATTGCCATCAGCCCTCCCATCGATGTGCCGACCAGGATCAGATTGTCCAGTTTCAGGTGGTCAATCAGTGTGGCCATGTCTTGCACATAAACGGGCGGCGCATAGGTCTCGCCACTCGGATCGCGATCCGACCGGCCGCGGCCGCGCACATCGACCGAGATGTACCGAGCGGGTAATTCTAAACCGCGTATCATTGGCTCGAAATCCTTATGGTTTCGGGTCAGGCCATGCATGCACAACACTGTGATGTCGCTGTCATGTGGGCCGTATTCGGCGGCGTAAAGTTTCAGTCCGTCATGCGCGGTGTAGAAGATATCCCGTTTTTCCATGGCGGGGCTCAGACCAGCTTGGCCGCGCGGGCAGCGTCGCGGGCATAATAGCGTCCCGACAGGACCAGGAAGAGGATGCTCGCAGCGTTCAGCAGGAGGATGATTTCCAGCGCCGATTTCAGCGGGGTCGTCGAACCTGCATCAGAGAACTGAACACTTAGCCAGCCAGCAAAGGTCGGGCCGCCGCCAATGCCAATCAGGGTCAGACAGAGCAGCATGAAGGCAGATGCGAAGGAGCGCATGCGCAAACCCACCAATTCTTGAGAGGCTGTATAGGCAACGCTGGCATAGATCAGGCCGACAAAGCTCGGCACCACGTTCCACGCATAGGCAAGACCGATGCTGTCTGCCTGAAGGAACAGCCACGCGAATGGCAGGGCAAGCGCGCCACAGGCTGCAATTGTCCACGGGCGCCAGGCCAGGTTCTTCGAAGACATGCGGTCACAGATCTTGCCGACGACGACTGCGCCGACCCCGCCGACGCCACCAATCAACAGGCCGAGTGGAATGGAGACATCCCCAGGGCCGACATGGAAGGTGCGCTGGAGGTGGCTGGACGTGAAGACAAGGAAGGCGTTTGCCGAGACACAGATGAGGCAACAGCCCAACAACAACAACAAGAATGACGTTTGGCCTGAAATGAATTTCAGGGTTTCGCCAATCGATGGCGCTTCGCCATCATCGACGCGTTGTTCAATGGCACCGCGTTTCGGCTCTTTCAGTGTGAAGCGAACCAGCAGGGCCAGGATGAGGCCGGGTATACCCGCGATAAAGAATGCCGCGCGCCAGCCGAACGCTTCATACACCAAACCGCCCAGTGCGAAACCGCCAAGGATGCCGAAGCCAATCCCCGTCGTGTAGATACCGAGCGCGGTGGCGCGTTCGTGAGGCGCGTAGAGATCAGAAATGATGGATGTGGCCGGCGGAGTACCGCCTGCTTCGCCCACACCAACACCCATGCGGGCGACCAGCAAGTGCCAGAAATTCTGAGCAAGGCCGGAGACCGCGGTCATGCCCGACCAGACGGCCAGTGAGAGAGAAATGATCGTGCGGCGATTGCCCCGGTCGGCCCACATTGCCATCGGAATGCCGAGCGTTGCGTAGAAAGCCGCGAACGCGAGGCCTGTCAGCAAGCCGAGTTGAGCGTCGTCCAGTTTCAGGTCAGCCTTGATCGGCTCCAGCAGGATCACGAGGACCTGCCGGTCGATATGGTTGAATGTGTAGACCAGCGTAAGCAATGCCAGCACATAGGCGCGAGATGCATTACGGGACGTCGGAGAGGGTGGGGCCGCGAGATCGGTCATGGCTGTCCTTCAGGCTACGCCGAAGCGGTTACCGGTATCTGCAAGGTTTGGAAGGGACGGACCGGCGACCCACGGAGGTAAAGGTCGCCGGTCCGCTCAGTTGACTAGAAGTCGACCGAGATTGAGGCGGTAAGCGTGCGCGGCGGGCCGTAGAAGGCCGAATACGCACTGTCGAAGCCAAGCTGGCTCGGCGTCACGAAGTTGTAGGCTGCGACGCGGTATTCCTCGTCCGTGAGGTTCCGGCCGTGGATACCGAAGCGCAGGCGCTCGGACGGCGATGTCCAGACGAAGCTGAGGTCCAGCAACGTATAGGAGTCCGGATCCAGCGCCGGACCCCCATTCGGGAACAGCACGTTCGTGCCCGGAGCGAAGCCTGGGTTCTCCACGTTGAAGAGATAATAGGCGTCGCGATAGGAAGCCGATCCTGTGATCGAGATCGCACCGAATTCAGGCCCGAAGTCGCGCATGTAATTCAGCGAGAGCTGGCCCTGCAGTTCCGGTGTATTCTGCGTCACGAACTGGTCGGCGATATTGGTGCCAGCGGACAGGATTTCCTGAATTTCGGCGTCGATATAGCCGAGGTTCCCCATCAGGGTGAACTCGTCATTGATGAACCAGCTGCCCTCAAGCTCGAGGCCGGTATATTCCGAGGAGCCCGCATTGAAGACCGACGACACAAACGTGTCGTTGACGCCGTCATTGTCGGAATCCGCGCCGCTCTGAACCGTGATCTGCTGGTCGGTATATTCAGCAAAGAAGACGGCTGTGTTCAGCAAAAGGCGATCATCGAAGAAGCTGCCTTTGATGCCGAGTTCATAGCTGTCGACCTTCTCCGGTCCGAAGCCTTCCTGTGAAAGTCCCAGCGTATCGAGGTCAGCACGTGCCCGCGGGTCAAAGCCGCCTGCCTTGAAGCCCTGAGCGTAGGTTGCGTAGATGTTCAGGTCGTCCGTTGGCTTGTAGGAAACCGAAATGCGCGGAGTGAACTCCTCGTCTTCCCGGTTCAGGCCTTCATAGCCGGTCTGGGTGACGAAGAAGATCGAGCTGGTATTGGTCGGGTCGAACGAGCCGGAGCCCATGCCGAGCCACAGCTCACGCGTCACGTCTGCAGTGGTTTCATCCTTCGTGAAGCGACCACCGAGGGACACGCTCCACTGGTCAGTCAGGTCATAGGTGAAATCGCCGTAGACGGAGAAGTTTTCCTTGTCCTGCTTGCCAGCCTGATAGACCGTCAGGCCCAGCGCGCTGAGCAACAGGTCGAATGCGCCGTCGGCACTGCCATCAAGATAGTAGATGCCAGCAACGCCAGACAGGCGGTCGCCATTGTACAGCATCTGGAATTCCTGGCTGAACTGGTCGTCATTATAGTAAGCTGGGACATCGAAATCCTGACCGGGCAGGGCGTCGAAGTCGATCGGCGTAACTGTTGCGCCTTCACGATAGGCCGTGATCGATTTTAGCGTGATCTCGTTATTGACGTCCCACTCGCCGGTGAGGGAGTAGCCTTCGGTTTCGACAGAGTTGTCATCACCGATACCGGCGCGGGTGTCATAAACATTATCCGTGACCGGCAGGGTGCCGTCGCCACTCGGGATCAGGCGATGGCCATGCTTGGCGTTGGAGTCGTCTTCAGATTTATCATAGGCAAAGCGGAAGAACAGCGAGTCGGTCGGTGCCCATTCGGCGCTTACGCGATAGGCGAGGACGTCCTTGTCGTAATGGTCTGCGCCGGTGAAGAGGTTCTCCCCGTAACCGTCGCGTTGGTAGTTGGCGATTGCGCCGCCGACCTTGAATGTGTCGCTGAGCGGTACCGAACCGGATACGATCGTGTCGAGCTGGCTGTAGGAGCCGACATTGACCTTGGCTTTCAGGTCCGGCTCGTCGTCCATCTTGGCGGTGACGTATTTAATCGCGCCGCCAATCGTGTTGCGGCCATAGAGCGTGCCTTGCGGTCCGCGCAGGACTTCGATCCGTTCGATGTCGAAAATGTCCAGGATCGCGCCTTGTGGGCGTGCAATATAGACATCATCAACGTAGAGACCGACGCCGGGCTCGAAGCCCCAGAGCGGGTCCTGCTGGCCGACGCCGCGAATGAACGCGATCAGGGTGGAGTTGGAGCCGCGTGCCACTTCGATCGTTGCGTTCGGGGTCGAACGTTGGATGGACGTGATATCGACCGTGCCGGTAGCTTCCAGCTGGTCAGCGCTGAACGCAGAAACGGACAGCGGTACATCGATCAGGTCTTCTTCGCGGCGTTGGGCGGTAACCGTCACCCGGCCTAGCGTGCGGGCCTCTTCCGGGGCCTCATCATCCGCATCCTGCGCATGCGCAGCGTACTGGCCCGCGGTCAGCGCCAGCGCCGACACGAGACCGAATCTCAGCGTATTCATTTTGTGATTTCCCAATTTTTCCTCCCGAGGATTCTTTGTATTTGACGGGATTTATCCAGAACATGCGCGCTTGGGCGATGACCTGAGGGCTCAACACAAGTGAACATTTTCGCTCAGGCGCGTCAGGCTTGAGCAGTTTCCATACTGGACCTGGCATAGACGGCAGGCGAAACACCGCGCATCTTCTTGAACGCCCGATTGAAGGCGCGCACATCGGAATAGCCAAGAAATTCCGCAACTTGGGTGACGCTTGTGCCTTGTGCCAGCATCAGGCCGGCCCGTTCGGCGCGGCTTTCCTGGAGGATGTCCCGGAAACTTGTGTGCTCTTCGCTCAGGCGGCGGCGCAAGGTTGCAACGCTCACGTCCAGATGCCGGGCGACAGCTTGCTGGGTTTCGTGTCCATCCGAGATCAGGTCGGCTGTGCGCACCGAATAGCTTCGCGAGTCGGAAGAGGGCGCGATGGCTTCAAGATGGCGGATGACGCGCGCGAAAATCCCGTCAGCGGTCAGATCGACTTCCGGGGTGGCGGGAATGGTCTCGCAGGCTATGTCGATATCATAGATCAGTTCATAGGCTGCATGACCGTAGCCGATGGGCACCTGCCAGAATTGCAGCTGGCCATTGCCGTCATCATTCCGGTTCCTGAGCAGGCTCACCCGTTTGAGCGCCCGGCCTGCGGCGCCGCCGGTCAGGCTGTCGAGCAGGGCATGAGTCTTGATCAGCAAGGCGTCGCCGACGAAATGCGTCAACGCACGATCATCGCGAAAGCGATAGGGGAAAGTCGAATCATCCACCACCAGCGCCAGCATCGAGTCGGTCTGGCGGACATAGTTGTAGCGCCCGCCATGCATCATGTTGAAATGCGAAGCGAGGCTCCGGATTGCGTCTTGCAGGGTCGAGGCCGCCTGGATCTGCGTCACGACAAATGTGCCGGTCTGGTAGAGCAGCTTTCGTTCAGAAAGTTGCGCAGTCAGGTCGTCGAAGGACCGGGCGATCTCGCGTTGGATGCGATAATAGTCTACCAAATCAATCTGCTTGCCGGGTTGGCTTGTGCGTTTGCCCGGATCGATGCCCAGTCGATCCAGCAGGCCGTCAACGTCCACACCCGACGTTCCGGCCCATGACAGGATCGGTTCAATCTGGTGGAGTTCGAAACTCGCCCGGGTCAGTGACTGCGACATGCGGGTCTTATAGCAGGAATCTGTATCGAAAACGTATCCTGATTCAAAAGGATGTTTTCAAATATGGCGTTGCTGCAACAGGCCTAGCGGTAATAGGCGCACAGCGTGTCGACCAGCGCCCGGCCGATCCCGCCCGCACAACGATAATAGATCGTCTGCGCATCCCTGCGGCTTTCAACCAGACCGGCCGCACGCAGCTTTGCCAGGTGCTGGGATACAGCGGAATGCGATTGGCCGGTCATGTCGGCCAGCTGATGAACAGGGTGCTCGCCTTCATTCAGCGCGCACATGATCTTCAACCGCGTATCACTCGACATGGCCTTCAGCACGTCTGAGGCCTCGTGAATGCGCTCCGACATGAGGTCAAAGGCATCCTTCGTCTGGGGTTTGTGCTGGGCTTTCATCAGGATGTGCTCGTAGTGATTGTTGCGGGCGGCGTATCAGCCAATATGCGAATATAAGCATTAAGATGGTGCGAAACAGGGTCGCGTCTGCAAGAGACGGGCGGGAATACGCTGAAAATGCCCGCATGACGGGGCATTTTGCTGAACTTCAAATCTTGCCGGAATCCGTGCAAACCTTTATGCGCCCCCTATATGCGTTTCGGCGGCGCAATGGACCGCCCTTTATTGGAGACTGCATGTCGAAGGAAGAACTGATTGAATTCGAAGGCACAGTCGTGGAACTGCTGCCGAACGCGACGTTCCGCGTTAAACTCGAGAACGACCACGAAATCATTGCCCATACGGCTGGCAAGATGCGCAAGAACCGCATCCGCGTGCTGACCGGGGACAAGGTCATGGTTGAGATGACCCCTTACGACCTGACCAAGGGTCGTATCACCTACCGCTTCAAATAAGAGATATGGCGTCCTCAGGGCATGTTCCCCTGATCCTCGCCAGTGCGAGTCCCCGGCGGCGAGACCTGCTCGCCCAGATAGGGATTGTGCCGGACGCGATCTGCCCCACTGACATCGACGAATCCCGTCGCAAGGACGAATCTCCGCGTGCGCTGGCCGAAAGGCTGGCGCGGGAGAAGGCCATGGCCTGTCCGGAGGCTGGGTTTGTGCTGGCCGCGGATACCGTGGTTTCGCTGGGCCAGAGAAACCTCGAAAAAGCTGCCGATGCGGCAGAGGCCGAGGCCTTCCTGCGGCTTCTTTCAGGCCGGGCACACCAATGTCTTACCGGTATCGCCGTGAAAGCCCCCGATGGCCGCGTGAGCAGCCGTACCGTGCTTGCTCGGGTGAAGGTGAAGCGCCTGACAGATCAGGAAATCGCTGCCTATATTGCCAGCGGCGAATGGCAGGGCAAGGCGGGCGGCTATGGCATTCAAGGCATGGCCGGCGCCTTCATCACCCATATCAGCGGCAGCTACACCGCGATTGTCGGCCTGCCGCTCTACGAGACGAAATCCCTGCTGGAAGGCATGGGCTGGCGCGTGAAGGCCTAGGCTTTCTCCCAGGCCGTTATGGCCAGAAGGCTCAGCGCGACCACGCCGCCTACCAAGAGCCATATCGGATCGGCCGTCGCGAGCAGGCTGGCATCCTGCTGGGCATCGGTAACAGTCTGGGTGACCAGCGTATCCAGCCCGCTCCAACCTGTCAGCAAGCCCGGTAACTGCACGGCCGCCACGCCAGCACCCACCATACCGACAGCGCCCAGCACCAGTTTGCGAAAGAGGGATTTTCGGCGAATGCCGCCCATCACGTCATTCACGAACGGGGCCGGATCCAGCGCGCGGTCTTCCGCCGTGAAGAGATCGGTCAGGTCTGAATAGGTTTCCTGGTCACGCATCATCGTACTCCATCACGCCACATGGCTGCTTTCAAGGTGTTTGCGGAGCGCGGCCACGCCGCGCGTTACATGGGATTTTATCGTGCCAAGCGGCCAGCCGGTGGCCTCGGCCGCTTCGCGATGGGACAGGCCTGAGGCGACGCACAGCACCACGCAGACCCGCTGGGCTTCAGACAAGGTGTCCAGCGCCCGGTTGAGGTCCATCTGGTCACCGACCTGATCGGACTGGGTGCGCTCGAACGGAATGATCTCTGCCGTTTCGTCAAACTCTATCTCGATCTTCTGCTTTCGGCGGGCTTGCAGATATTCGCGCCAGCAGATCGTGCAGATCCAGGCCGAGAAGGTTCCGCCGGCATAGGAACCAATCTTCTGCCAAGCCTTCAGGAACGTCGCTTGCGCGATGTCATCCCCGTCGCTGGCCGAGCCGGTCAGGCGCCTCGCCATGCCGCGTATGCGGGCCTGATGGCGGCGCACGAGTTCGGCAAAGTCTGCCTCATGACCTCGTGCGGCGCTTGCGGCCAGGTCCGGATCGCTGCGCATGTCGCGCCCTCCCTTGGCAACCAGCCTCAGCTCAACCCTGTTGCCCACGACGACTCGCCGCCCAGAGACCAAGATAGGCCAGACCGATGAAGACAGGGAAGGATGCGACGCCGATCATGGGTTTGACGGCTTCACCTTCTTCCATGCCAACCATCACACCGAGAAAGCCGAAGGCCACTCCGACGGCAAGGAACAAGACGCCCCGGCGCAAATCGGCGCGGACCGGATCGGTGATCAGGGCGAGTTTTTCCATCGTCTCGCCGGTCAGGTCCTGGCCCTTGTCGACCGCATGCCGCACAGTTTCATGCAGGGTCAGGCGTTTCTTGAAATTGTAGTGACTAACCAACCAGACAATCCCGGCAATGGCACCAAAAAAGACTACGGGGACAACAATATCTTCGCTCATTTCAAAAGCTCCTTCAGGCTTGTTCCGGGGCGTCGTGTTCGGCGCCTTTGTAGGGTAGATGCCGGCAGAGGCGCGTTTGGATGCAGCGCACCTGACTTTTTCTTTGTGTCGCCTGTGCTTGCCGATGGCGGGCCCGACCGCTAATCGCGGGGCAATGGTAAAGCTGAGATCGAAAAAGAATCGCAAGCCGCATATAGCGCCGGACCTGTCGTCGACGCAGGGTCGTGCCCGCGCGCGCCGGGAACTGGTCTGGGGAGACCACGGGTTTCTGCGGGCAGCGTTCTCGAACCTGCACCAGATTTCGCCGGAGATGTGGCGCGCCAACCAGCCCTCGCCCAAGAAGGTGGTTGAATATGCCGAGACGCTCGGCATTCGCACCATCCTGAACCTGCGCGGGGAAAGCACCAAGGGCTATTACCTTCTGGAGAAGGAGGCCTGCGAAAAAGCGGGAATCACGCTTGTCGATTTCCAGGTCTTCTCCCGCGACACACCGACGAAAGAGGCATTGTTCGCAGCGAAAGACTTGTTCGAATCGATCGAATACCCGGCTCTCATGCATTGCAAGTCGGGCGCAGATCGGGCGGGGCTGATGTCCGTGCTCTACAAGCTGTTGCGGGAAAAGGTTCCGTTCGAGCAAGCGGTGGAGCAGCTGTCGCTGAAATACCTTCACGTCAAACATGGCAAGACCGGCATGCTGGACGCGTTTTTCCAAGCCTATGCCGATTACAATGCCGGGCGCGCGCCTGAAGACTGGAAACCTTTTCTCGACTGGGTTTCAGACGACTATGACCGGATGGAAGTGAAGGAAAGTTTCCTGCGCGAGTTCGGAAAAGGCATCCAGGTCGACAAGATCCTGCAACGGGAATAGTTGCTTTCCTGTTAGTTAATTTCGTGCTTGGCTGAGCCGAACAGATACCGGAGCTGCCAGAATGCGCGTCCTGATCCTGACCGGCCTTTGCTTGGCCATGCTTGCCGCCTGCAGCCAGAAATCCGACCGTGAAATGTTGACCGAGGCCTGCATCGCCGATGGTGAAGGTCCGGAGACCTGCGCGTGTATCACCGGCGCCATGGAAGAAAAGCTGAGTCCGGACCTGTTTCGGCGCACAGCCGCTGCGATCGGCCGCGAGAAGCGCGATGTCGAGGATTTCGTGGAATCCCTGACCATGGCTGACCAGCTCGAATTTGCATCTTCGCTGACCGCAATGATTTCGTGCGAACTGGCGGTGGCAGACGATGAATAATCAGGGCCTGTCGCAAAATCGACGTCGCCCGGTCATGGGAAGTTCGCTTCTCGCGTGTAATTGGGCGACGGGTGGCACCAATCTGCATAGAATTAGTTTGGAATATAGGAAGGGGATCTCATGAAGTTCTTTATTATCAATAGCTTCCGCACGATGGTCTATGTCGCATATATTGCGATCATCGTTGGGGGCATCGCGCTTGGCCTTTACAATCGGGGTGAATTTACGGGCGAGTTGCTTGGTCTGACCGATACGATTGCTCAAGTAGCCGACTTTGCGGTGTTCACAGTGGGCGGATGGATCGCGGCCAGCCTCGTCTGCGGCCTGATCGTGACATTGCTGGATATTCGCGATGACATAAACGACCGCTTGCCTGATGCGCGTCGCGACGACTGAGCGACTCAATCAGAATCACGATTGAATAAGAACAGGCCATCGATTCGCGTCGGTGGCCTTTTTCAAATGGGGAGGAAACCACAATGACATCACTTGAAGTGGCCGGCGTATATGTCGCCGTGAACATGCTGCTCTTGATCTATCTGGCGTTCCGGGTCGTGTCCGTGCGGCAGTCGGCCAAAGTCTCGGTCGGGACCGGTGGCAATGAGATGCTGGAATTGCGTACGCGAGTGCACGGCAATGCCACGGAATACATCCCGTCCATGCTGGTCGGCCTTGTCATTTTGGCACTGATGGGACTGCCGGCCTGGGCCATCCATGTTGCAGGTGGCGTCTTCACGCTCGGGCGATTGATGCATGTCATCGGGCTTGGCGGGACAATCATGGCCATGCGGGCCGGAGGCATCCTGCTCAGCTGGATTGCAATGGTGCTGACGGCGCTGGCGATCCTGTACCACGCCTTCGCCTGATTTGCGCAGTTGCGCGAGGCGAGCGCAGCGTCCATCTAGCCAGAATGGCTGATTTCAAGATACCGCCGGCCGAATTGCTTGCCGGACTACTGGACCATTGCCGAAAGGAAGGTGCAGACGCTGCCGACGCCCGGATTGGCGAGAGCGAAGGCGTAAGCGTTTCCGTCCGCGACGGCGCGCTGGAGAGCATTGAACGTGAAGAGGGGCGCTCGGTCGCCCTTCGCTGCCTGTATGGCAAGCGACAGGCGCACGTATCCGGCGCGGATTTGTCGCCGGAAGGGCTGAAGGCGCTCGCGGAACGCTGCGTGGCGATGGCGCGCGCTGTGCCCGAAGACAAATATTGCGGCCTGCCGGATGCGGACAAGCTGGCGACAGGCGATCTCGACATGGATCTGACCGGCGAACCGGAAATCTCCGCCGACATCCTGGAATCCGAAGCGCTGACAGCCGAAGCTGCCGCCTTGGGCATTGAAGGCATCAAGACGGTCGCCGGGTGTGGCGCATCCTGGAACCGTTCCTCGCGCTGGGTTGCGGCCAGCAATGGTTTTTCCGCCTTCAAGACAGGCACGTCGACCAGCCTTGGCCTTGCTGCGGTGGCAGAGCGCGATGGCCATATGGAGCGGGACTATGACAGCTGGTCAGTCCGCTTCAAGAAAGACCGCCCGACAGCTGCCGAGATCGGAATCACGGCAGGTGAGCGCACGATCTCGCGCCTTGGCTCACGCAAGCTGAACACGCAGAAGGCCGCTGTCCTGTATGATCGGCGGGTCTCTGCGGGTCTCATAGGGGCATTCCTGGGGGCGATTTCCGGCCCGTCAGTTGCGCGCGGTGTCAGCTTCCTGAAAGACCGGATGGGCGAGCAGGTCTTCGCGGATGGTATCCACATCATCGACGATCCATTCCGCCCGATGGGCATGGGTTCGCGCAGCCATGATGGTGAAGGCCTGCCGGTGCAGAAAACTCACCTGATCGATAATGGCCGACTGACCAGTTGGCTGCTGAATTCCTCTTCGGCGCGCCAGCTGGGCATGGAGCCGAACGGCTTTTCCGCGCTCGGCTTTGGCGATCCTCCCGGCGTGACCACGTCGAACCTCTACCTGAAGGCCGGAGACAAGACTCCCGGCGAACTGGTCAAGGGGGCGGGCAAGGGCCTTTTGGTAACCGACATGTTCGGGCCGTCCATCAATCCGAACAATGGCGACTATTCGGTCGGCGTGTCGGGCTTCTGGTTCGAGGCTGGCGAGATTGCCTATCCAGTGTCCGAAGTCACCATCGCGGGCGACTTGCCCTCCATGTTTGCACGCCTCATCCCGGCCTCGGACCTCGAGTTCCGGGGAACACGGGACGCGCCGAGCATTCTCATCGAGGATATGAGTCTTGCGGGTAGCTGACCGCACCCTGTTTGAAGACATGAAAATCCTGCGTGAGCTCGCGCAGGAAGCCGGGAAATTGGCGCAGTCCTTCATGCTTGGCGGCCAAACGGCAGAGACCTGGCACAAGAGGGGCGGTAGTCCGGTGACCGAAGCCGATATGGCCGTGAACCAGCTCTGCTCGGATCGACTGACACGCTTCCGTCCGGAATATGGTTGGCTGTCCGAAGAGACGCTCGACGATCCCCATGCGCGCCAAAAGGATCGCTGCTGGGTCGTGGACCCGATTGACGGCACCCGCGCCTATATTCGCGGTGATCCGCATTGGTGCATCGGGCTTGCCATTGTGGAAGAGGGCATCTCGGTGGGCGGGGTGCTGTATGCGCCGGAACTGGACGAATTCTACGAGGCGCATCGCGGGCAGGGGGCGTTTCTGAACGGCGCCGCCATCCGGGTCAGTGAGTGCGCCGCCGAGGCAGGTTGCCGCCTGATTGCGGCGGAGACAATGCTGGAGCACCCAGGCTGGCCGGAGCCTTGGCCGCCCGTTACCGTCGCCCGGCCGAAGCCCAACTCCACCCTGTTGCGGATGGCCTTCGTGGCGGCAGGAAAATGGGATGCAACGCTCGTTCTGGGTCAGAAGGCGGACTGGGATCTGGCTGCGGGCACGATCCTCATCGAGGAAGCGGGTGGTGTTGCCACGACACATCGCGGCGAAAAACTCATATTCAACCGGGCAGTACCTGCACAAAGGAGCGTTATTGCTTCTGGAAACGCCCTGCATCCTCTGTTAGTGCGCAGGTCAGAATTTGTGGATATACCTGACCCACAGGAAAGGGCGCCGAAAATGGTGCCTCCAGCGACTACGGAGCCAGCCAAAATGGGCGATACTACCCGCGAGACCAAACAACTTCTCCACATCGTATTCGGCGGCGAGCTGAAGGATGTGACCGAAGTGGAATTCGAAGACCTGTCCAAGGTCGACTTTGTCGGGGCTTTCCCGAACTACAAGGAAGCCTACGACGCCTGGAAGAATGCTGCCCAGCGTACGGTCGACAATGCCGAAACGCGCTATTTCATCCTGCACGCTCACAAGCTGCTGGACCCGGAAACGGGAGACCACCATCACGTCTGAGGTGGTGACAGCTAAGGCCCCCAAGCAGAAGGGGAGCCTGAGGCGCCTGTTTGCAGCCTATTTCCGCCAGCATATCGGTTGGTTCGCCGCCGGCACGCTCATGGCCCTGCTGACCTCGCTCAGCGCCATGGGCTATTCGCTGGTGCTGAAGATGCTTGGCGATCGGCTGCAGGCGAGTTTCGGGGATGAGGTGCAGGTGCCCGTGTCCGGCCCTGACTGGATCTGGTGGATCGGCGGCGCAATCGTGGCCCTGTCCTGTGCGCGGGCGCTCTCGCTCTACCTGATGACCCTGTTCAACAATACCGGCGTCCAGCGCGGGTTGGTGACGGTGCAATCGAGCCAGTTCGATTCCCTGACCGATGGTGATTATGCGCGTGTGGCGGCGGATGCGTCCGGCGACTTTGTCTCGCGCTTCATCAATGATGTGAACGCGATCCGCGATGCGGCGCTGCGCTTTGCCAACAATTTCACCAAAAGCACAATCACCGTGATCGGCATGTTCGGTGTGATGCTGGTCATCGACTGGCAGCTGACCCTGCTGTTGCTGGTCGCCTATCCGATTGCGTTCGGGCCGGTCATCGGCCTCGGCAACCGCATTCGCAAACGCTCCAAACAGGCCCAGAAGCAGGTCGGGCAGGTGACATCGCTCCTGTCGGAAGGCTTCCAATCGGCGCGGGTGGTGAAGGCTTACGGGCTTGAGCCGTACCAGAAATCCCGTGCGCGGCAGGGTTTTGTCGAGCGTTCCAAACTGTTCCTGAAAGTGCTGACGGACCGGGCGGCGGTTGACCCGATTCTTGAAGTCGCGGGTGGCGCTGCATTGGCCGGG
Source organism: Hyphomonas sp. KY3 (assembly GCF_017309975.1). Classification (NCBI taxonomy): domain Bacteria; kingdom Pseudomonadati; phylum Pseudomonadota; class Alphaproteobacteria; order Hyphomonadales; family Hyphomonadaceae; genus Hyphomonas; species Hyphomonas sp. KY3. The sequence continues at coordinate 2,453,259 of NZ_CP022271.1, read as the reverse complement.
ATTCTCGGCTTTGCGGCCTGGCGTATGTCGCAGGGGGCAATGACCCTTGGCGACCTGCTCGGCTTCATTGCCGCGCTGGGCATCGTCTCGCCAGAATTGCGAGCACTCGGCACACTGAATGCTGTGGCGCAGGAAGGCGGCGCAGCAGCTGATCGCGTGTTCGAGATTGTCGACGCGACGACTCATATTGCGGATGCGCCAGATGCTGAGCGCTTGAACCGGGTCAACGGACATGTGGTGTTTGATGGGGTCAGCTTTGCCTATCCGGATGGCACGCGGGCATTGAACGGATTGTCCTTTGTTGCGGCGCCGGGCGAAACGGTGGCGATTGTCGGACCGTCGGGCGCGGGCAAGTCGACTGTCTTCAACTTGCTCATGCGCCTCTATGATGCCGAGTCCGGCGCGGTAAGCGTGGATGGCAAGAATGTGCGCGGCGTTGTGGGCGATACGCTCCGGGCCAATATCGGGCTGGTGGCGCAGGATTCGGCGCTGTTCGACGATACGGTCCAGAACAATATTGCGCTCGGGCGTCTTGGCGCGACCAATGCAGAGATCGAGGCGGCGGCCAAGGCGGCCAATGCGCATGACTTCATTACTGCCATGCCGGACGGCTACCAGTCGCCGGCGGGTGAGATGGGCCGCAACCTTTCCGGCGGCCAACGCCAGCGCGTGGCCCTGGCGCGGGCGATCCTGCGCGGTGCGCCGATCCTGTTGCTGGACGAGGCGACATCGGCCCTCGACGCCGAGAGCGAAGCAAAAGTGCAGGCGGCCCTTGCGGAATTCTCCAAGGGCCGCACCACGCTGATTATTGCGCATCGCCTTTCTACAGTTCGCGCGGCCGACCGCATCATTGTGATGGAAGACGGCCGCGCGGTGGAGGAAGGCACGCATGACGCGCTGATGGCCTCCAGTGGCGCCTATAAGCGCCTGGTCGAGCTCCAGCTGAGCTAGCCGGCCACCCCGGCTGGTATCTTGCGCGTCAGATTGATGTTCGTGCGAAACAGATTGTCGGGGTCGGTTGCTTCCTTGATGCGTACAAGCCGGTCAAGATTTTCCCCAAAGGCGTCTTCCAGATTATTGGCTTCGTCCCCCTCGGGAATGAAGTTTACATAGCGCGTACCCATGGCGTGGGGCTCCAATGCCTGGAACAGTTTTCGGGCCCATTGAACACATTTTCCGTCATCGGCCGGGTCTTGCCAGCGCGTATGGACGTTGACCACAAAATGGGACTGACGGTTTGGCCAAGCCGTGGCATCCGCCGGAATGCGCGTCGCAGCGCCACCGACATGCCCGAAGAAAATCTCGCATTCATCCGAAGGCAGATTGTTGACCGCTTCATGTATAATGTCGATGGCGGCGTCACTGAAGGCGGCGACATCATGGCTTTTCCAGTAATTGCGTGCGCCTTCGGTGAGCAGCGGATCGAAACTGGTTTGCCAGTCGGCGAACGGCATCGGGCCAAAATGAGTTGCAATCGGATTTCCGATGGAGCGCACGCCCAATGTGGCGGCCTCTGCAGCGTTCAGATCACCGATAAAGCAGAAAGGAACCACCATGACCTCGCGGCCATGCCATTCCTCAGGTATGAAGGGCAGGGGCGGGGCCTTGCGCGAAACGGCCCAGCAGGTCAGTTCGTCCGGCGCGTCTGCAACGAGCGCCTGAAGTGCGCGGGTCACATCTGGAAAATCTGCAATCGGATGGACCAGCATGCCTGCAAACACTTCCGGGCCAACGGGGTGCAGGTCGAATGTGAATTCGGTGACGACACCGAAATTCCCACCACCACCCTGAAGGGCCCAGAATATATCGGAATTTTCAGTCTTGCTTGCAGTGATGATCGAGCCGGAAGCGGTCACGAGTCGTACGGATTTCAGGCAGTCCACCGTCAGTCCATACTTCCGCGTCACCCAGCCAAATCCGCCCCCCAGCGCCAGCCCGGCTATTCCTGTTGTTGAATTGATGCCAGTTGGCACGACCAGTCCGAATTCCTGTGTGGCCCGGTCGACATCGCCGAGAGACGCGCCGGGCTGAACCCGCGCCGTCCGGGCCTCCGGATCGACAGTGACCGATTTCATGTCCTGCATGTCGAGCACGAGCCCGTCATCGCAAAGGGCCATGCCAGCGATGTTGTGTCCGCCAGAGCGCAGCGACATGAGCAAGCCATTGGTGGAAGCGAAGCTTACCGCAGCGGCGATGCCAGCTTCGTCCCTGGCGACCAGGATGGCGGCCGGCCGTTTGTCGATCATGCCGTTCCAGATGGCGCGGCGCGCGTCATAGTCATCGGCCTCCGGCGTGATGATCCGGCATCCGGTCGACTGTTGAAGTTCGTTTGCGGAATAGCTTTGCGTGCTCCCGCCCAGTGTATTGATTACAACATTGGTCATTGCGTTTCTCCGTCCCCCATAAGCACGACAATCGCGCTGTTCGTGGGAGGATATTTGCATTGTTGCCCTAAATACGTAATTCTCCTGCATCCGGAAAAAATGCTCATTCATCCAGAGTGTGGCTCGGATCGAGACCGTTTCGGTCTCAGGGGGACGCGTATGGATGTATTATCGCAGGTTTTGAGTGCCGTTCGATTTGAAGCGGCCTTTTATTTCAAGGTCAATGCGTCGGCGCCCTGGGTAACGACCAACCCGTCAATGGACGAGATCGGCTCCATCGTGATGCCGCATGTCCAGCATGTGATTCCGTTTCACGTGATGATTGATGGCGATGCGTGGGCGTGGTCAGCCGCAGGCGATACCGAACCGCAGACCCTGCGGTCTGGCGAGATCATGATCTTGCCTCAGGGGGCAGAGCATTTCATCGCATCCGATCAGAAGCCGAACATGATCCCGAAAGTTGACGTGGAGCCGTATCGGGATGCGGCCAAGCGCGTGACGCCCTATAATCACGTCCAGATTGGCGGAGACGGCACGCCCGCAACGTTTGTTTGCGGATATTTCGGCTGTGATGCCCGGCCATTCAATCCGCTGCTGAGCGCCTTGCCAGGGATGATGATCGTGCGGCCCACCGACAGTACATGGGCGTTGATGCAGAATTTGATCGTCTCGGCGCTGGACGAGGATGAGCGCCCGGAAGCCGGCAGCCAGACGGTTCTGGCCAAGTTGAGCGAGCTGATGTTCGTTCAGACGCTGCGCCACTATATCGAGACCTTGAGTGAAGATTCGGTTGGCTGGATTTCGGGCCTGCGGGATGAGCGGGTGGGCGCGGTACTGCGCCTGATCCATACACGTCCCGCTGAGCCGTGGACGCTGGACAAGCTGGCCAAGGAAGCGGGCATGTCGCGTTCGGCTCTGGCTGACCGGTTCGCGGCATATACGGGCGAGCCGCCATCCCGTTACCTGACGCGCTGGCGGATGCAACTGGCTTCCAGCCTGCTGTCAAACAGCAGCGTATCGATCGCAGAAGCGGCAGAAACTGTGGGCTACAGCTCCGAGGCAGCTTTCAAACGGGCATTCAAGAAGCATGTCGGAGAGACGCCGGGTCGGGCACGCCGCGCCAGTCCGCCCGCAATTGGACAAGCCTGAGCGACGCCTGTGAGGGCGCTGGGTGGGCTGATGAGTTTTCCGGGGGAAGGGTTGCGGTCAGGTGTCCGGAGCGGGCACAGCGGCCGCATAGGCGCTGACCGAGGCGCTGACAGGTGAGTTGACTGATGCGCTGACGGGGGCGCAGGTCGAGGGGCTCGTGGTAGGTGAGCTGAGTCTCCCACGCTCACCCGGATGGGCGGACGGCAGATCGCCAAGCGCGATGCGGAAGGCTTTTGACGGTGTGAAGGCCAGCGGGTCGTCGGGAGCTTGCGGGAATTCGTGCGGAGGATGCCCGATCCATTTCAGGTATACGGTTCCCTGCCGATCAATGACCGTCATGAACGGGATGCCCCTGCCTTTCACGGCGCGCACATAGAGACGCCACGCGACCATCTGCAGCCAGATCCAGAACCTATGGGGTTCCAGACAGGAAGGCAGGGGCGAAGCCAGTGGAGCGAGCAGGGTGTCCATGCCCCAGAGTTTGCCGTCGAGCAGAGGGCGGTTGGATAGCAGATACAAAAAACCCCTGAACTGCGCGGCAGGTCAGGGGTCTTGAAAAATATGAGCTGGGGAGAGGCTGAAAGGTGTCCCCGCTCTAGCCGAGGGCTTTTTCGATTTCGCGGGCAGCGGATTCGAATTGGTCGACGGCCGTGTCTTCGGCCAGAAGGCGTTTCGCAGCGGCCGTGGCGGCGTCTGCAGCGGCGCGGCGGACTTCCTCGGTCGCTTCGGCTTCGGCGCGAGTGATGCGGGCTTCGGCCAGCGCTTCGCGGCGGGCGAGGCGGTCTGCAATATCCTTGCGAGCCTCTTTCATGATCCGCTTGGCGTCGTCCTTGGCCTGGGCGATCATCGCTTCGGCTTCCTTGTCTGCATCCTGCTGGCGACGCTCAGCGAGGGCGAGGGCTTCAGCCGCCTGCTCGCGCAGGCTCTGGGCTTCTTCCAGCTCGTTGCGGATGTCGTCTGCGCGCTTGTCGAGGCCGCCGAGGATCGTCTTCAGGGCGCCCATGCGCCATGCGATCAACAGGAAGGCCGCGAAAGCCAGGAATGCGGTGTGCGTGACCGGATCGGTCAGCGAATACATGAAGCCGCCGATGAAGCCGCCACCGCCATGCGCATCAGATGCGGCAAAGGCGGGTGATGCGACCAGCGCAGCGAAGGTGAGGGCAGGGGCAAGACGAAGGGTCATCTGCATGTCTCTCTTAATTCAGAGCCGTCGAAACGGCTTTCTTGAGGTCAGCCGCAGAGGCCTTGAGGCCGAAACGGGCCGTCATGGCGTCAGTTGCGTCTACAGCGATTTGTTCGACATTCTGCATGGCCGTTGCGCGCAGGGCGGAGATCCGCTCTTCGGCAGCGTCCAGCTTCTTTTCGATCTCGGCGTCGACGCGAGCCGTTTCAGCCGTCATTTCGGCATCAATCTTGGCCGCTGCCTTGTTCGCTGTTTCGCGGGCTTTCGCCTTGGCCTGGGCAATGCGCAGTTCGAGCGCCTGCTGGGCTTCGGTGGCCTGCTCGTTCAGCTTGGCTGCCTGATCAAGATCAGAGGCGATGCGGTCAGACCGTTTTTCGATCGTGTCCGACATCTTTGGCAGGATGAAGCGCGAGAGGGAGAAGTAGAGGGTCGCGAAAAGGATCGCGAGCCAGAACAACTGGCCCGGCATGTGCCACGCCTCGAAAGGCGGGAACGGAGGCGGCGCGTCATCCGGTAGGTGATGGGCAGTTTCCGCAAGCAGGGCGAGCAGCATTTCAGTACCTCAAGTGCAGCATCAGGCTGGATCGGGCCGGAGACGTTCAGATCCTCCGGCCCGTTCTTGGCGTGTTCGAATTGGTCTTAGACCACGACGAACAGGATCAGGACGGCCACGAGGAACGACAGGATGCCGAGCGCCTCTGCGAGAGCCATACCGATGAAGAGGTTACCAGTCTGCTGTGGAGCAGCGGACGGGTTGCGCATGGCAGCGTCGAGGAATGAGCTGAAGATGTTGCCCACACCGATCGCGGCACCGATCATGCCGAGAGTTGCGAGGCCAGCGCCTACATATTTGAGGCCGAGTGCGATATCGCCTTCCATGGTCGTCTCCTGTTTGGAATGCAAGGGTTTCAATAATTTGCGGCCCGTGAAGCGTGTTCGTTAGGCTGCGTCAAGTTTTTTAGTGCGTGCCCAAGGGCCGCACTGGCGAAGAGTCCTTAGTGTGACGGGTGCAGTGCGTCGTTCAGGTAAACGCAGGTCAGGATTGCGAAAACATAGGCCTGAAGACCTGCCACAAGAAGTTCGAGAGCGTTGAGCGCGATACCCATACCGAAGGCCAGGATGCCGACCACACCCATGAACACCGCGCCGGACAGGGCCGCGCCGATGAGCTGGGCTGCAAAGGTTGCAAACAGTTTCAGCATGATGTGGCCAGCCAGCATGTTGGCGAACAGACGCAGCGCCAGCGTGACCGGACGGGCCAGGAAGGAAATGACCTCGATAGGCACGAGGATGAAATAGATCGGCCAAGGGGCGCCCGATGGGGCAAACAGCTTGAAGAAGCTGAGGCCGTTCTTCCAGATGCCGAAGCCGATGACGATGCCGATCACGAGCAGGGCCAGGGCGCCGGTCACGACCAGATGGCTGGTTGTGGTGAAGGCGTAAGGCACCATGCCGATCATGTTGGCAAAGAACACGAAGAAGAAGAGCGTGAAGACGAACGGGAAGAAGCGCAGGCCTTCTTCACCAGCGGTCGAGCGGACCATGTCGGCGACGAAGCCATAGCCGATCTCGGCCATGGATTGCGTCCGGCCCGGAACAAGCGCTTTCTTGGAAGCGGCGTAGCCGAAGAAGGCGATGCAGAGCACCACGCCCAGCAGCATGAAGCCGGAGGCGTTGGTGAAGGAAATGTCGATATTGCCGAGGCGCAGGTCCAGCCACTTCGTGACCTGGAACTGGTGGATCGGATCAATCGCGGTGTTTTGCAGAGCGAAGTTCATTCGTTCCCGGTCCCGTCTGTTGGAGCCTCAGGCTCCGATAAATTCCCTAGCGCCCGGGCATTCAGCTCCCGATAGGCGCGCATCATCGCTCGTATACCTGCTGCGAAGCCGAGTGTCCCGACAATCAGCAGGCCCCAGGGCTTTGTTCCTGCGAATGCGTCGATCCAGAAACCAATGAGGCCTCCGACAAAGATGCAGGCGACAAATTCCGCGCCGTATCGCAGGGCGTAGGCCCCGGCCGAAAGACTTCCATCATCTGCATCCAACTTGCGTTTTGCCGCATCCTTTGCCGCTCTGGCCGCCTGAGCCTGGGCGATACGTTCACCGAGGTCGTTCGGGCCTTCACTGGACATGGTTTGCTAAGCTTCGCGCAAGCGAATCCCTTCTGATGGGGTGCCCCCCGGATTTCGGCGCAAACTATGTATTGGGGGCAGGCAAGTCAACCACGATTGCAGAAAGCTAGAGGTCTGATTCTATTGGATTTCTATGGTGTGGGTGTGCGCTACTCCGCCGCAACGAGCTCTTCGGCTGCCTGCAGGTCCACAGAAACCAGCTTGGAAACGCCTTTTTCCCGCATCGTGACGCCGAAAAGACGGTCCATCCGGCTCATCGTGACCGGATTGTGGGTAATCACCACGAAGCGCGTATCGGTGCGCTGGCGCATTTCGTTCAGCATGTTGCAGAAACGGTCGACATTGGCGTCATCGAGCGGCGCGTCCACCTCGTCCAGCACACAGATCGGCGCGGGGCGGGACAGGAAGACCGCAAAGATCAGCGCGGCCGCCGTCAGGGCCTGTTCGCCGCCGGACATGAGGTTCAGCGTGCCGAGCTTCTTGCCGGGTGGCTGGGCCATGATTTCGAGCCCGGCTTGCAGCGGGTCATCGGCATCGACGAGGCGCAGTTCAGCCTGGCCGCCGCGGAACAGGGCCGTGAACAGCGCCTTGAAGTGTTCATTGACCTGCTCGAACGCTTTCAGAAGGCGTTCGCGGCCTTCGGCGTTCAGGGCATCGACGCCCTGGCGCAGCTTGGCGATTGCAGCGACGAGGTCTTCCTTCTCGGTCACCTGCGAACCGAGCCGTTCTTCGAGTTCTTCGGCTTCTTCCTCGGCATTCATGTTCACGCCGCCCAGCTGGTCGCGCGTGCGGCGGAGCTCATCGGCGCGGCGTTCGGCATCGCGGGGCGTGAACTCGCCCATCGTCTCTTCTTCGAGGCCTGCTTCGGCAATCGCCAACAGGCCTTCCGGCGTACGCTGGAAATTGTTGCGGGCGATCTCGACCGATTCTTCGAGCCGGCCTTCGGCGTTTTCGAGCTTCACCTTCCAACCGGCAAGGTTCTCGCGCGCTTCTGAGGCGGCATTGGCGGCTGCGCGGGCGGCCTGTTCGGCCTCGCGGATGGCGGCTTCTTTTTCGGCGAGCTGGTCTGCGACGCGCTTGCGTTCGGTCTCCAGCGCTTCGACTTCGTTGCTGCGGTTCTCGATCTCGGCGGCCAGCTGTTCGGGGCGTGCCTTGGCGGCCAGGGCATCGGAAGCGGCAGACTGGCGGCGCTCGATCAGGCGCGCCACGCGCTCCTCGGTCGCGGTAATGCGGCCGGACCATGTCTTGATGTCGCGTTCGAGGCCATCGCGACGCGCAGCAGCCTGTTCGCGGCCGCGTGTAATGTCTGTCAGGCGGCCGCGCGCTTCGATCTCAGCGGTGCGGGCCTCGGCCACCATTGTGCGGGCTTCGGCGAGCCGGGTCTCGAGCGCGGTTTCATCTTCCGCCGGGCCTTCCGGCGCAATCATGGCCAGCGTCTCATTGACGATGGCGAGGTCGGCCTCGGCGCGGGTAAGGGCTTCTCCGCTTGTGTCACGCTTCATGGCTGCGCGTTCGGAGGCTTGTGCTTCCTGTGAGACGCGATTGCGTGCCTCGCTGAGCGCGCGCTGGGCCGGGGCAATGGCCTGGCGCAAATCGCGGAGTTTCACCTCAGCCGTCTGACGGGCGTCACGGGCAGCTACAAGGTCTGCCTCACGCGCCTCATAGGTGGCGGTCAGAGCGGGCAGTTCAGCTTCGGCGGCTTCAAGCCGGGCCTGTTGTTCAAGACGTGCAGCTGCGCTGACCGGTGCATCTGGTGTGCGGATATAACCATCCCAGCGCCAGAGATGCCCCTCGACGGAAACCAGTCGTTGGCCGGGCTGGAGCTGGGCCATCAGGCGCTCGCCATCGGCCACGTCCACAACGCCGCATTGGGCAAGCCGCGCTGCGAGTTCGCCGGGAGCCTCGGTCACATCTGTCAGCGGGCGGGTACCCTGCGGCAGGGATTGCGAAGCCAGCGACGCGCCGCCCCAATACATTGCGGCAGAGCGATCGGTTGGCGCTTCGATATCATCGCCCAGAGCGGCGGCAATGGCTTTTTCGTACCCATCCTGCGTACGAATGCGCTCGACAACTGGCGGGGCTCTCGGGCCTTCGGCCTTGCGAAGCAGCTTGTGCAGGCCAGCAATTTCGGCCTCGAGCGCGCGCACGTCTTGCTGGGCCGCATCCCGGGGGGCTTGTGCGGACGTTTCCGCCTCACGGGTCGAATTGAGTGTGGCCTCGGCGGTTTCGACGGCGCGTTCGGCGTCTTGCAGGGCGGCTTCGGCATCCTGTTCGGCCGCTTTGGCATCGCGCAGGCGGCCGACCAGCGACACGGCATCTTCGATCCGGGCCATTTCGCCTTTCAGGCGGTCGATTTCAGAACTGAGCTGAGACTGGCGACGCCGTTGGGCGGAGGCATTCTCCTCCGAAGCGCGGCGCTGGGCGCGCACTTCCGACAGGCGTTCCTGCGCTTCGTCGGCTGCTTTCTCCGCGCCCGCGAGACGTGTGCGGGCATCTTCGAGCGCCTTTCGCGTCTCGGCCTCGATTTCCTCGTTCTGGGCTTCGTTCAGGACCGGCAGCGAAGACAGCTCAAACTTCGCATGGGCGAGGGCGTCTTCGGCTTCGAGTTTCTGGTCCTGCTCGCGCTCGATGTCTTCCATCAGGCGGGTCGCTTCGGCATCGAGGCGTTCATGGGTCTCGGCGGCGACCTTGCGCTCGGTTTCCAGCCTTGCCAGCGTGATGCGGGCCTGTCCGAGCTTGGCGGCGGCAACGCTTTCAGCTTCGCGCAGGGGATTGAGTCCTTCACCGGCCTCAATGCGCTCGCGTTCCCGCATCGCGTCTTCGCGTGTCTTTTCCTCAACCGTGCGACGGGCCTCGTCCAATTGCGTGCGGGCCGTGTCGCAGGCGAGTTTGGCCTCATGCCAGCGCAGGTGCGCGATCAGGGCGTCGAGGGCGTGGATCTCTTCAGACAGGCGCTTGTATTTGCGGGCCTTGGCGGCCTGGCGCTTGAGGCTGGCGAGCTGGCGCTCGACTTCAGCGGAGACTTCCGACAGGCGCTCCAGATTGGTCTCGGCGCCGTTCAGCTTCAGCTCGGCTTCGTGACGGCGGGAATTGAGGCCTGCAATGCCGGCGGCTTCCTCAAGGATACGGCGGCGGTTCTGCGGCTTGGAGCCGATCAGTTCCGAAATCTGACCCTGGCGTACGAGAGCCGGGGAGTTCGCGCCGGTCGAAGCATCCGCGAACAGGAGCTGGATGTCCTTGCCGCGTACAGTCCGGCCATTCAGCTTGTAGGTGGAGCCTGCGCCGCGCTTCAGGCGGCGGATGACTTCCAGTGTGTCGGAGGCGTTGAATTCCGGTGGCGCGGTGCGTTTGGAATTGTCCAGCACGAGCGTGACTTCAGCGGTCTCGCGGGCGGGGCGGCCATCCGCACCGGAGAAGATGAGGTCATCCATCTCCCCGCCGCGCATGGCACGGGCAGAACTTGCGCCCATGGCCCAGCGAAGGGCTTCCAGAAGATTGGACTTGCCACAGCCATTCGGCCCGACGATCCCGGTCAGGCCGGGTTCGATTGGCACGTCCTGAGGGTCCACAAAGGATTTGAAGCCAGCAATACGGAGTTCGGTTATCTTCATACTGGCTCCCCCATATCCCTACTCGTCTGTGGAGACGCCGGCAGCTTCAAGCGCAGCGTCCAGCGCGGCTGTGACCTTGTCAGCGGAGTTCATGTTGGCGAACTGGTGCACTTCACCATTGATAATGAAGGTTGGTGTGCCGGTGACGCCGAACTTTTCGGATGTCTGGTAGATGTCCGCCATCTGCTGGCGCAAGTCGCGATTGTTCATGCAGGCATCGAAGTCGGCTTCGGTTTCAATACCGTGACGCTGGCCAATGGTCTGGAGCATGGCCTTCAGGACGCCGTTTTGCGCAGATTCAATGATGCCGGACTGGTATTCGAACAGCTCGTCCAGCACGTCGAAATACTTGTCTTCGCCAGCGCACATGGCGACGAGGTAAGCAGGCACATCCGGTGCGTGCAGTGGGTATTCGCGGAAGACGAGTTTCACCTTGCCGGAGTCGATATAGTCCGACTGGACAACTGGCTGGATGTCGTCATGCCAGTATTTGCAGGCCGGGCAGGTGGGTGAGGCATACTCAATCAGGGTGACAGGTGCGTCGGCCGCCCCTTTGACATGGCCAAGCTCGCTGCCAGCGGTCACGGCGTTGCCACCTGCAGGCGATGTGTCGGCACCGGTGTCGCCACAGGCGACCAGGGCCAGCGCTGAAATCGCTGCAAGCGCAGTGCGTCGTGAGAAGAAATTCATGGTCATAACCTTCGCGTTAAGGATTGAGTCGGTTTGGTTGCCAATTGATTAACTGCAACCACCTGTTCTGTTAACTAATTTGCCTCTGAACCGGTCGAATCGGAGAGCGCGGCAAGCTGTGTGTCGAGGTAAGCGGCGAACGCATCGGCCGACTTGAAGTCGTCATCGACATATTTTTCCTCGCCATTGATAACCAGCGTTGGCGTGCCGCGCAGCTCATATGCCTCGGCGCTTTCCTGCACTTCGGCCATGTCGAGCCGAACATTCATGTCGGTGTAGCAGGCATTGAACGTGTCGACGTCCCGAATGCCATAGGGCGTGCCGATCTCGATGAAAGTGTCGAGCACTGTACCAGCTTGCGCAGACTTGATGACATCAGGCTGGCGCGCAAACATTGTGTCGGTTGCCTCGAAGAATTTGTCCCGGCCGGCGCAGCGCGCCATGGTGACGAGGGCCGTATCGACATCATTGCGCAGGACTTCACGGAAGATGAAACGGACCTTGCCGGTCTCGATATAATCGGCCTCGATGCGTGGCAGGATCTTGTCGTGGAAGTATTTGCATCCACCGCATGTGAGAGACCCGTATTCGATGATCGTCAGTGGCGCGTCTTTCGAGCCCTTGGAGTGGCCAACAGACAGGTCTTCGGCAAGGGCAGGCATGGCCAGGAAGGCGGCAGCCGTGACGGCAGTCAGAATGGATTTCAGCATGTCGGGGCTCCTTGCGGGCAGGGCGGGGTCAGAATGGCAGGCCGCCATCCTTGCCAGGCTTGGCAGGGGGCGGCGTATCTTCTGCGGTTAACATGGCCTCGCCGAGCGCAACAATTGCGGCGCGCAGCTTGTCGTTCTGGATTCCGGAGGTCGATTCCTCAAGTTCCTTGCGCTCTTTCAGTGAGAGCGGCCGCGTTTTGCGACGCAGTGTCTTGGGCGGTTCTGTGCCGAGCGATCCCTGCTTGATCTTGATGGCGGTAATGTCGCCGCCTGCGGACACTGACACGCGCTGTCGCAGCGTTTCGGACTGGTGCTGCACCATCGGGGCGGCTTGCGGCACGACGAGCAGGGTCAGCACGCGACCATCCTTGCCACCGCTGAGCCGCTCCGGGCGGCAGTATTTATAGAGTTGTTCGCCTGCGATCTCGCGCCAGCGCTGGCGGAGTACCTGAATGGGGGGCAGTTTCTTGGCGCCGGATTTACGGCCGACCCGTTCCGCGGCAAGCCCGACCTGGCGCATGTTGGAATAAGTGCGTGTCGCGCGCTGGTAGCGCAGGCGGACGCGCGCGCGAGCTTCCTCTATGGGATCAAGGGTTGATCTCGTGACCATTCGTACGAGATTGCACGGCTTTCGGGCGAGGAAAAGGCATGGCACCGGCAAAGCACAGAGATTTGAACAGCCTGCCGGGCAAATTGCTGCCGTGGTTCGAGCGTCATGCACGCGACTTGCCCTGGCGCACGCTGCCGGCAGACCGGGCTGTGGGCGAGCGGCCTGACCCGTACCGTGTCTGGCTCTGCGAGATCATGATGCAGCAGACGACCATCCCGCATGGCACCCCATACTTTCATACCTTCCTTACGCGCTGGCCAACCATTGAGGCGCTGGCGGCGGCAAAGGATGAAGAGGTGATGACTGCGTGGGCGGGCCTCGGCTATTATGCGCGAGCGCGGAATTTGCTGAAATGTGCGCGTGAAGTCGCTGCACGCGGAGGCTTTCCGGAAACAGAGGCCGAACTGCGCAAACTGCCCGGTATCGGGCCATATACGGCTGGCGCGATCGCGGCGATTGCCTTTGACCAGAAAGCGGCGGCGGTGGATGGCAATGTCGATCGCGTGTTCGCGCGCCTGCTGGCATTGAAAGGCGAATGGGCCGCTGAGAAGAAGGTGATTGCCGAAACAGTGCGGGCGCTGGTGCCGGAGGACCGGCCGGGAGAATTTGCTGAAGCGCTGATGGATCTGGGCGCAACCGTGTGCACGCCGACCAAGCCGAACTGCCTGATCTGTCCACTGTCGTCCCTGTGCGCAGCGCGGGCCGAAGGGGCGCCTGAACGCTATCCGATCAAGCCCGCAAAAGTGCCAAAGCCCGTACGGTTTGGAATTGCTTATGTGTTAGTCGTGAAGGGGGAAGCGCTGCTGGTGCGCCGCCCGGACCAGGGCCTGCTTGGCGGGATGCTGGCGCTGCCGACGGGCGATTGGGTGGAGGGCGATTTTCCGCAAACGCCTTCGCCTGCCGAAGCGGCCTGGGAGGAGGTCGGCGAGGTACGCCATGTCTTCACGCATTTCGCGTTTCGCTTTCGGGTGATGCGCGCCGAGGCATCGCGCAAGCCGAAAGTTGCCGATGGCCGGTGGGTTAAACTCGATGAGGTCGAAGGCCTGCCAAGCGTGTTTGCCAAGGCGTTCCGGCTGGCAGTTGCGTAAATTTAGTTACCGCTAACACTGGACAATATCATCGCCTTCGGGAAAGTTCCTGCCAAAATACAAGAGGGCGGAACAGGACATGTTTACCAGCAAGACGATGATGGCATGCGGGGCATTGGCCCTGATTGGACTGGGCGCACATGCAGAGGCGCCGAAGCTCGCCAGCGTGTTCGGTGACCATATGGTGATCCAGCGCGATGCACCGGTGCGCCTGTTCGGAACGGCGGATCCCGGCGCGGAATTCATCGTTTCGCTGGACGCGGCGTCCACGCCTGTTCGTGCCGGCCGGGACGGCCGATGGTGGGTCGAGTTTCCCGAGCTTTCAGCAGGCGGATCACATGAAATTTCCGTCACCGTCGAAGGTGATACAGTGCAGGCGTTAGAGGATGTGCTGTCGGGCGATGTGTTCTTGTGTTCCGGCCAGTCGAACATGGAATACCCACTGTCACGTGTGACCTATGCTGAACGGGAAGTCGCCGCTGCGGACCACTCCAATATTCGCCTGCTGCAAGTCGAAAAGGATCTCTCGCTTGCTCCGAATGCGGACTTGCCGGGCGACAGCGCTTGGGCCGTCACGACGCCGGAGACCGCAGCGGGGTTCTCGGCAGTCTGTTACTATGCCGGGCGGGCATTGTCAGAAGCCTATGATGTTCCTGTCGGTCTGATCAATTCGAGCTGGGGCGGCTCACGCATCGAGCCATGGATTGATGGCGAGATCATCGGCGCAATGCCGGAACATGCCGAACAAGTGGCTTTGCTGGAAACCTACAAGACTGACCGGGGCGCGGCAGCGAAGATCTATTCGGAAAGCTGGCAGCAGAGCTGGCGGGACGACCCCGCGACCGAAGGAACTGCGCCGTGGGAAGATGCGGACGCAGACGAGTGGAAGCCCGTGCCCGGCACGCTGCGCGACTGGCGCAAATGGGGAGACCCGGAACTCACCGATCATCTCGGCATGGTCTGGCACAAGGTCAGTTTTGATCTGACTCCTCAGCAGTCAGAGCAGGCTGCGACGATCCATATTGGCGCGGTCGATGATACCGACATGACCTGGCTGAACGGCACGGCAATTGGCACGACATTCCATTGGGGAGGATTGCGCACTTACGAGGTTTCAGCCGATCTCCTCAAGCCGGGCAAGAACACTATTTTGGTCAACGCCCATAATGATTATGGCGATGGTGGTATGAGCGGACCGGCTTCTGAATTGCGCGTGGAATTGGAGGACGGCTCAAGCCTGTCGCTGGCCGACGGGTGGGCCTATCGCAAAGTGGATTCGGCCGTAAGCGCTCCGAAGCCTGCGCCCTGGTTCACGATCAAGGGCTACACGATGTTGCACAATGCGATGATTGCGCCGTTGTCTGGCATCCGCCTGAAAGGGGCAATCTGGTATCAGGGCGAATCCAATGCGGGCGATGGCGTCGCCTATGAAAGTCTGCTTGATCTGCTGGTGCAGGATTGGCGCGCGAAGTTTGGAGCTGACTTGCCCGTAGCTGTTGTGCAGCTGCCGCGATATGGCGCGCTACCCACAGAAGCTGGCAAGCCGGGCTGGGGCGTGATCCGTGAATCCATGCGCCGCGTCGCTGCCAGGGATGATCGTGTGGCGCTCGCCGTGACGATTGATATGGGCGATCCGGTGGACATTCATCCGCCAAACAAGCTCGCGGTGGCCGAACGGGTCGTGCGGGTGATGAAGTCTCTCGTTTATGGTGAGGTGGATGCAGGCGCGTCTGGCGCCGTGGCGAGTCGGACGGTGCGAGACGGCAGCACAATTCGTATTGCGTTTGAGGGTGTGGAAGACGGCTTGGTGACGGTCAGTGCAGGGAATGTGATTGGCATGGAGCTGTGTGATGCGGATGCGTGCAGATATGCTTCAGCTAAGCTTGATGGCGATACTGTGGTCGTGCAGGCAGAAGATGAGGCGGTGTCCGAGGTCCGGTATTGTCAGGGCGATTCCCCCCTCTGCAATCTCTTCGACGGGACCGGGATGCCGGCCGGTCCGTTCTGGATCGCGGTTGAGTAGCGCCAGCCTATTCAGCAGGCACCATCTCTGGGGCGTCATTGCGGACAGCGCGGCGGATGACATCGTCATAGCCATGCGAGATGCAATCAAATGTCTCGTAATAGCCGCGCGATGACAGCAGCTTGTGGAGCCGTTTCAGCCTGTAAGGCGGGATTGATGCAAACATGTGATGCTCGAGATGATAGTTCACATCATTCGGCGCGATCAGCACGCGCTGCCAGAATGGGGCGACCGTGGTGCCGGTATTGAGGCGCGGATCGAGGCTGGTCCGGTCTTTCGCGGTGCCATGCTCGCCGATCTGGCGCAGGCGCACTATGGCTGGATAGATGAAGAGTTCTGCCGCCCACCACATGAGATAGGCCCACGGTGCGCCAATAGCGGTGAGGGTGCCGGCCAGTACGATATGGAACGTGAGCCACGGCCAGTTGCGCGATAGTTTGAAGCTGCGGATCTTGCGCAGCGTATCGCGCAGGCCCGTCTGGCCGGTCAGGTCGCGCACGAATTTTCGACGCAGGCTGTCCTTCGGGACAGGGTAGTTCTTTACAAAGATGATGTCCGGATCCTCTGGCGTGCCCGCATATTTGTGGTGCTTCAGATGGTAGGCGCGATAGGCGGGCAGGGAGATATTCATCGGCGCGCCCGCGATCCAGTGGCCCACGAAATCATCGACCCTCTGACTCTTGAAAAAGGCGTGGTGGGCGCAATCGTGATTGATGATGCCCAGGCCGAGCTGGCGACCGCCCAGAATGAGGATACCTGCGAGGATTGTCAGCGGATTTGGCCAGATGATGGCGACCGCAAAGGCCGCAATGATCAACCCCCAATTCCAGACAAGCGTCGCCAACGCGCGAAGATCAGACTTCTTGCGCAACTCGCGAAGCTCATCCTTTGTCAGCGCTTCGGATAGCTTCATCGTGTTCGACATGGCAGGTCTCCATCCTGTGCTTTAAGGTTTGTTACATATAATTTCATTATGAGTCAATTCGTGTATTATTTTGAACCTCTCAAGTCTGAAGACGTGTCAGCGCGCGCGCTTATCCTGTCCTTGATGAGCAGTACGACGGATGCGCCCCAGCCGATTGGTCGGCTTATCAATGCGGCGGCACTGTTCGGGATCGAGGCGGCGACCCTGCGTGTGGCTGTGACGCGCCTGATGAAGGATGATCTGCTGGAGAGCCGAGAACGCGGTGTCTATGTTCCAGGCCCCAGAGCGCAGGCACTCAAGCGTCGGGTGCAGCAGTGGCAGAATGTGGCTGACCGGGTGGTCGACTGGAATGGCGACTGGCTGGTGGCGTTGACCAAGCATCTTGGCCGGAGCGACCGCAAGCAGCTTCGGGCACGTGAGCGGGCGTTGGCCCTGTTCGGATACCAGCAGACGGAGGAAGGTTTCTGGGTTCGTCCTGCCAACCTGGCGAGTGAACTGGACACGCATCGGACCAGTCTGATCGATATCGGCGCGGATGACGGTATTATCCTGACCCGAACCTCTCAGGTCGCGATGGCGGGGGCGTTTGACTGGACGCGCCTGTGGTCACCGGAAGAGTTGTCGCAATCCTATGCGCGCGCGATCCAGGCCATGGAGACCAGTCTGGCTGGCTTGATGACGCGCAGCGTGGATGAGGCAGCGCGCGAGACCCTCCTGATCGGGCAGCCGGTGATCCGGGCGATCAATTTCGACCCATTGCTGCCACCGGCGCTCGGAGACCAAGAAGGGTTCCTGCGGATGGCGGACAAGATGCTGGAATACAACCAGATCGGACAGATCTGTTGGCAACGCTATTATGATGCCATAGAAAAAGCGGCGCAGGACTGATCCAGCGCCGCCTTCGTCCAAGGGGTCGGACAGGCGCTAGTTGAGGCCCATTTCCTCGCGGTAGCGTCGGCGCAGCATGTCGATTGGAGCGAGGTTCCGCTTGGGATCCTCATAGTGCCAATAAGTCCAGCCATTACAGGCCGGCGCCTGTTGGACATGTGCCCCGAGGCGGTGGATCGATCCGGTGGACGTGCCGGTGGTCAGCGACCCGTCGACGCGAATGCGTGCCTGATAGCGGCGCTGTGGGCTGAACAGGCGGTCGCCAGGTTTCAGCCAGCCATTTTCCAGTAGTGCGCCGAATGGCACGCGCGGCAGGGATTTCTTGCTGCGCTCCGTTTCGAGCACAGCGCCTTCAATGGGCTCGATAGCCTTCAGGCGGGCCCGCGACAGGCGCGCATAGGTCTCGTCGCGCTCGATGCCGACATAGTTGCGACCGAGGCGTTTGGCAGCGGCGGCGGTGGTCCCGGTGCCGGAGAATGGGTCGAGGACCGTGTCGCCCGGATTGGTCGTTGCCAGCAGGACGCGCTGCAAAAGGCTTTCCGGCTTCTGCGTCGGGTGGGCTTTCTTGCCGTCGTCATCCTTGAGGCGCTCGCCGCCTGTGCAAAGCGGGATCATCCAGTCGGAGCGCATCTGCTTGTCGTCATTGAAGACTTTCAGCGCGTCGTAATTGAATGTGCATTTAGACTGTTCGGACTTTCCGGCCCAGATCAGGGTTTCGTGGGCATTCTGAAAGCGGGTGCCCTTGAAGTTCGGCATGGGGTTCGATTTCAGCCAGATCACGTCATTCTGGATCCAGAAGCCCTGATCCTGCAGGATCGCGCCGACGCGGAAGATGTTGTGGTACGAGCCAATCACCCAGATTGCGCCATCATCCTTCAGGACGCGGCGGCACTCTTCCAGCCACTGGTGGCAGAACAGGTCATAGGCATCGAAGCTGTCGAATTTGTCCCAATCGTCGTGAACACCATCGACCACGGACTGGTCGGGACGGGTCAGACCACCACCAAGCTGGAGGTTGTAGGGAGGGTCGGCAAAGACGAGATCAACCGACCTGTCCGGCAGGCGTGACAGGATGTCGATGCAATCGCCCTGCATGATCACGTTCTTCTGTAATTCCATTGGTTCAGCCCCGCTTGCGCTATGTGTCTTATCGAAGCGCGAATCAGTGCCGGACGCCGGTTTCTGAATCCCTAATTATTGCGCATCCGAATCAGCCCGAAATGTTTCGATATCGAAACTAACCGCAGATTTTCCCTGTGGATAGTGCTGTGGATAAAATCGGGGAAAGCCTGTGAATTGGCAGTGTGTAAGGTGCGGCATGCAAGGCCACAATTCGGAAAAGACCCGTTACCCAACCAAATTCAGGGTTTGTCCTTATCCCGCTTTCTGAGGCTTTGCCTACACTTCCGGAAAATGGAGGCGAGACGACAATGACCGCAAAAAGCATGAAAGCCGCCGTGGTGCGTGAATTTGGCAAACCGCTGGTGATTGAGGAGGTGAAAACTCCGGAGCCGGGGCCGGGCGAAATTCAGGTGAAGATCGAAGCGTGCGGCGTCTGCCATACCGATTTGCACGCCGCGCATGGTGACTGGCCGGTAAGGCCCAATCCGCCCTTCATACCGGGTCATGAGGGCGTTGGTTTCGTCTCGGGCGTGGGAGCGGGTGTCACGCATGTGAAGGAAGGCGACCGGGTGGGCGTGCCGTGGCTCTATTCAGCGTGCGGGCATTGTGATCATTGCATGGGCGGCTGGGAGACTCTCTGCGAGAGCCAGCGCAATACCGGCTATTCCGTGAATGGCGGGTTTGCCGAATACGCCATAGCGGACCCGAACTATGTGGGGCATTTGCCGGATAATATTCCATTCGTGGAAATCGCACCGATCCTGTGCGCAGGCGTTACGGTCTACAAGGGGCTCAAGGTGACCGACACCAAGCCCGGCGACTGGGTGGTGATTTCAGGCGTGGGCGGTCTTGGCCACATGGCGGTTCAATACGCAAAAGCCATGGGGCGCCGTGTGGCGGCGGTGGATATCGATGATTCCAAGCTTGCTCTCGCGAAACAGCTGGGCGCGGAAGTGACTGTGAATGCCGCCAAAACGGATCCGGCAGCCTTCCTGCGCAAGGAGATTGGCGGAGCACATGGCGCTCTCGTCACGGCCGTGTCAGTGAAGGCCTTTGAGCAAGCGCTCGGCATGGTCAGGCGGGGTGGGACGGTTTCGCTGAACGGATTGCCGCCCGGCGACTTTCCTCTGTCGATTTTCAACATGGTGCTGAATGGGATCACGGTGCGCGGGTCCATTGTCGGGACGCGGCTGGATCTCCAGGAATCGCTGGATTTCGCCAAGCTTGGCGCCGTGAAAGCCCATACGGCAACGGCACGTCTGGAAGAGATCAACAGTGTATTCGACAAGATGCTCGCGGGTGACATCGACGGACGGATTGTGCTCGATTTCTCCTAGATATCGAGGCGCATCTGGCCGCCGCAATCCTCAATGATGCGAAAGAGGTCAGTGCGCAGGGCGCCCCGTGGCTGGTTCATGCCGAGCTTGGCAGCGCAGCGGCCGAAGCGCCGTGAGATGATGTCGGCCACCGGGCCGCCGCCGCGCATCCGTTCATGCCAGTTAGCGTCATAATCCTTGCCGCCGCGCATGTCCCTGATGTGGTTGATCACCCGGGCGGCCCGATCCGGTACATGCTGGACCAGCCATTCATGGAACAGATCCTTGATCTCGTAGGGCAGGCGCAACAGCACATAGCCCGCACGGGTCGCGCCATGATCGGCGGCGGCTTCCAGCAGGTTTTCGATCTCATGATCATTGAGGCCGGGAATGATTGGCGCAGTCATTACGGTTACTTCAATACCTGCGTCGCTGAGGGCGCGGATCGTGTCCAGTCGACGCTGCGGCGTGGCGGCGCGCGGCTCCATCTTGCGTGAGAGTGTGCGATCCAGCGTGGTCAGAGAGATGCCAACTCGTGCAAGCCCCGCTTCGGCCATCGGCGCGATCAGGTCGATGTCGCGCTGGATCAGAGCTGACTTGGTTAAAAGGCTGAGCGGGTGGCGGTGCGCGGACAGAACCTCCAGCAGGCTACGGGTCAGGCGCTTTTCCCGCTCTACGGGCTGGTAGGCATCGGTATTCATACCCATCGCGATGACCCGGGGGATATAGCGCGGCCGCGACAATTCCCGTTTCAGCAGCTCGACGGCATTGTCCTTGAAGAACAGCTTGCTCTCGAAATCGAGCCCTGCCGAAAGCCCGCCCCAGGCATGGGTTGGTCGGGCAAAGCAATAGATGCAGCCATGCTCGCAGCCGCGATACGGGTTTACCGTTCTGTCGAACGAGATGTCAGGCGATTTGTTGAAGGTGATGATGGTGCGGGCCGAATCCTTCATCAGAAGGGTCTCCATCCGGCTGTCATCATCCTCAATCGTGCCCCAGCCATCATCAAAGGCCTGGCGTGTTTCGAGCTCGAAACGGCCGGTCTGGTTTGAGATCGCTCCGCGCCCACGCTGCTGGAAGCGTTCTTCAACCTGGCGTGTGTCGATCAAATTTATTCTGCCGGTGGGGGAGAGTTTCTGTCCAGTTCTCATGACCAGAACAGGCCACAGATGGCAGAACAAATCAAGAACATAAGTTTCCGTGAATGCCGAAAACCTGTGGAATCAAATGCCCTTGAGCGAGCAGAAATTTTCCAGAATTTGACGGACACGGGCTGGCATCTGGCGGGCCAGGACATCCTGCGTTTCACCGATCTTCTCATATTCATGTCGGCCAGCCAGCGCCGAGGTCTTTCGTCCGGCCATACTCCAGCCGGCAAACATGCGCAGCTCTGCGGATTCGGCCAGAACCGTGGTGACCGAAATATGGCGAGGGTCTTGGACAATACGGTTGAAGACCTCTTCGACGTTCAGTCGTGTCCCTTCCAGCACCTGGAGAAAGTTCAAACCATTATAGATCAGGACCCCCGTTATGTTCCGAGGTGCATTATTGCGGATCGACGCGTCAACAATCGCATCGACATCGGCGGACGTGAGGGCGTCAGACGCAGTGCTGATATAGATCAGTCGATACATGGGCGTCCTGCTCTCTGGGGCCAAGAATTCTGTTGGACAATGCTTTTCCGTTGGGGACGATAACCTGGGTCAAGTTAACGAAGTTTGTTTGCATTCCACCTTCGCCAATCCGGCTCTTCATCCAGATCCTGCAATGTTTCCAACAGTGTCAGGCGAAATGAGGAGGGAAGGTTTGCTTGCACATCAGCGCGTGCATGAGGGCCGGACCAGCGTACATTGTCGAAAAGTGATGGAAGACCGGGGCGTTTGTTCACACCGAAAAGCCAGAAGCCGC
This sequence comes from Hyphomonas sp. KY3, assembly GCF_017309975.1. NCBI lineage: Bacteria > Pseudomonadati > Pseudomonadota > Alphaproteobacteria > Hyphomonadales > Hyphomonadaceae > Hyphomonas > Hyphomonas sp. KY3. The sequence continues at coordinate 2,431,521 of NZ_CP022271.1, read as the reverse complement.
CATCATCTGCTGGGCCAAATACGGCATCGTTGCGTTGTAACGCACGAACGGCCTGGCGTAGCAGAGTGGCAGAAATGTCCGGAGCATCGGTGCCAATGAAGAGGACCGGCCCATTCGGCGAGTCGGCGAGGCCTTTGCCAAGTCGCTCGGTCAGCGTGCCTGACCCCTGACTGAAGCGGGGCAGGTGTGGCGGCCAAGTTCCGCCCAGTGTTTCGCCCAGTGCACAATCCGGTGCGAGATAGAGGGCCACGTCCAGGCCGCTGGAGCGGACGGCTCGCATGGTGCGGGCGAGCGTGAAGTGTGCAATGCGGCGCGCTTCGGTACGGCCCAAACCGGCGGCGAGTCGCGTCTTGGCCAGCCCCATGCGGGGCGGCTTGGCGAAGATGAGGACGCGGGTGCGCCGCATCAACGATACGCCTTGGCGAGGATTTCGGGTTTCGCCCCCAACAAGAAGCGGGTGAGCAGGAAGGCATTGCTCCAGGCGCGTTTGCGCCAGCCATCGCGCTCATACTTTTCAGCCGAGGTGCGCGCGTCGGCGCTCAGGAGGACAAGCCGTTTCTTGCCGAGGGCCCTTGCGATCATCACGTCTTCCATCAAGGGCACGTCGGCAAAGCCGCCGACCGCATCGTACAGCTTGCGGGAGATCAGCAGACCTTGATCGCCATAGGGCAGGCCGAACATGCGCGCGCGCCGATTGGCGCGAGCTTCCAGCCAGCGGGCGGCGCGATCGTCCGAGCGATATCTCAGTGTGAAAGCCGCGGCCGATTCAGCGCGGCGCTCCATATGGTGGGCGGCGCGTTCAGCCCAGTCGGGCGAGAGATACGTGTCGGCATGCAGAAAGAGCAGCCAGTCGCCGCGTGCAGTGTCGGCGCCGGCGGCGAGTTGCGCGCCGCGACCGCTGGCGCCGGCGATCCACGTCGCGCCGGTGTCCCCGGCAATGCGCGGCGTAGCATCGTCCGAGCCGCCATCTGAGACAATCACCTCACGGATCAGCCCCAGCTCAAGCCCCGGCATCAAGGCCTGTAGACACTCCGGCAGGTCGCTGGCGGCGTTCAGTGTGGGAATGATGATCGAGAGCGGTGCGGGCATTTTTTCTCCCTATCAGGCAATCGCATGGCGCGGAACCGGGCAGGGATTAACGCGTTTGAGAGAAACCAGACAAAGGATCCCTCACATGCCCTCGATTTACGAAACCCTGAAGAAAGACCATGACTCCCATCGCGACCTGTTGGCCCAGCTGGCCGAGACAGAAGGCGACTCGTCCAAGCGCCGCAAGCTCTGGAAGGAGTTCTATTACGATGTGGGCGGGCATGCCGCCGCCGAGGAAGAGACATTTTATGCGCCCCTGATGAAGGGCGAGGCGGGCCAGCCGAAGGGCCGTCACTCGGTTGCCGAGCACAAGGAACTGGACGACATCATTCAGGAACTGGATGAAATGGACATGAGTTCCCCTGGCTGGCTGACGCGTTTCAAGACGCTGCGCCATGATTACGAGCATCATATCGATGAGGAAGAGACCGAAATCTTCCCCGTCGCAAAGGACGTGATTGGCCCTGATAAAGATGGCTCGATCGGCGAAGCCTTCCTTGAGCGCAAGCAACGCGAAATGAAGCTGGTTGATCAGAAGGCCGAGGAGGCTCTGGAGGAATAGTTCCTCCGGGTGGCTGACCTCTAGCCTCCAAGTTCTCCCAGACGCTGCTCGACCAGCAACAAGTCCCGCCATGCGCGGGACTTGTCCTGTGGGCGGCGCAAAAGATAGGCCGGGTGCAGGATCGGGATCAGCGGGGCGGTGAATCCACCGGCGGTCTTGAAAACATGTTCCGTGCCACGCAGGCGCATGATGCCATCTGCGCTATCGAGCAAGGACTTGGCTGGCACGCCGCCCGCGGCAACAATCACTTTCGGAGCGACCAGTTCCACCATCCGATCCACAAACGGACGACATACGGCGAGCTCCTCGGCTTCCGGATTCCGGTTGGCCGGGGGGCGCCAGTAATTCACATTGGTAATGAAGGCATTTTCCGTGCGGTCACGGTGAATGGCCGCCAGCATCTTGTCGAGCAGCTGTCCGGCCTTGCCCACAAAGGGCAGGCCCTTGCGGTCCTCTTCGGCGCCCGGCCCTTCGCCGATCACCATCAGGCTGGCACCCGGCGTGCCATCATAGACGACTGTATTTTCTGATGCGCTTTTCAGCGGGCTGCCTTCAAAGGCTACGATGGCGGCTTTTAGCGCCTCGACCGAATCACAGGCCGCTGCGGCAATTTTGGCCTCTTCAACCCAGTCCGTTTTCTTCCGGCGTGGGCGGCGCACAGGGGCATCCTGGGCAACTGCAGCAGGCGGCGCGGCACTGTCGGCAACCTTCAGATAGGCCTTTACCGCAGCGTCATCGACTTCCACGCCCATGTCGCCCCACCACTCGGTGAGGGCCTTAATTGCATCAATTGACGCAGGGGTGGGCATCTGGACGCTCTGGACCTTCCTGATAGACGCTGTAATTGCTTAATCAAATGGGCTTATGAGCGGGCACCCTATCACCCGCAAGGAGGAGAAACCAATGGCTGATGACGCTGTACAGCGCGAGTCGATGGAATATGACCTGGTCATCGTTGGCGGTGGCCCTGCGGGTCTGTCCGCGGCGATCCGGGCAAAACAACTCGCACAGGAAGCTGGCGAAGACATTGAAGTCGTCGTGATCGAGAAGGGCGGCGAGATTGGCGCTCACATTCTGTCCGGCGTGGTCATGGACCCGGTCGGCCTCGACAAGCTGATCCCCGGCTGGCGTGAGCGCGACGACCGTCCGCTGAAGACCGAAGTCACCGGCGACAAGTTCAAATTCCTCGGCCCGAAGGGCGAGGCAGACATTTCCTGGCTGCCTATGCCGGGCTTCATGAAGAACCATGGCAACTATACTGGCTCGCTCGCCAATGTGGCGCGCTGGCTGGGCCAGGAAGCCGAGAATATGGGCGTGGAAATCTTCCCCGGCTTTGCCGCCTCAGATCTCGTGCTGGGTGAAAATGGCGAAGTCAAAGGCATCGTCGCCGGTGTCATGGGTATCGCCGCCGATGGTACGCACAAGCCGGACTATGAGCCGGGCATGGAGTTGCTCGGCAAATATGTCTTGTTCGCCGAAGGCGCCCGTGGCTCGCTGACGAAGCAGCTGATCGCCAAGTACAATCTGGATGAAGGCCGCGACCCGCAGAAATTTGGCCTCGGCCTGAAAGAGCTGTGGTCCATACCCGAAGAGCAATTCAATGAGGGCTACGTCCAGCACACGATGGGCTGGCCGCTCGATAATTCGACCGGCGGCGGCAGCTTCCTATACCATTTCCGAGACAATGGCGAGCCGTTCGTATCGGTCGGCTTCGTGGTTCATCTGAACTATGAGAACCCGTACATTTCGCCCTATCAGGAATTCCAGCGCTTCAAGCACCACCCCTCCGTGCTGCCGCACCTGGAAGGCGGCAAGCGTGTCGCCTACGGCGCGCGGGCCATCACCGAGGGCGGCTTTCAGTCGGTGCCGAAACTCTCATTCCCCGGCGGCGCGCTGATCGGGTGTGGTGCAGGCTTCGTCAACGTGCCGCGCATCAAGGGCAGCCACAATGCGATCCTGACGGGCATGATGGGTGCGGAAGCTGCCTATGAAGCCATCAAGGCTGGCCGTCAGGGCGACGTGCTGACCTCATACGAGGACGCCTACAAGGCTTCTTCGGTCTACAAGGAGCTGAAGCAGGTGCGGAACGTGAAGCCGCTCTGGTCCAAGCTGGGAACGGCGATCGGTATTCCGATGGGCGGCCTCGAAATGTGGATTTCCAGTCTGTTCGGCGGCTTCTCCTTCTTTGGTACGCTGAAGCATGGCAAGACGGATGCAGCCGCGCTGAAGCCAGCCAAGAAGTTCAAGCCGATCGACTATCCAAAGCCGGATGGCAAGATCAGCTTCGACAAGCTGACCAATGTGTCCTTCACCAATACCTATCACGGCGAAGACCAGCCCGTTCACCTTGTCGTGAAGGACATGGCGCTTCAGAAGGCTTCCGAGCATGATGTCTATGCTGGCCCATCGGCGCGTTACTGCCCGGCAGGCGTCTATGAGTGGATTGAGGAGGGCGGCGAACTGAAGTTCCAGATCAACTCCCAAAACTGTATTCACTGCAAGACTTGCGACATCAAGGATCCAAATCTGAACATCAATTGGACCGTGCCCGAAGGTGGTGGCGGCCCGGCCTATCCGAACATGTAATCAGGGCTTCAAGCCTTATGGTTTCCGGAAAGCGCGATGGGGTTAACCCTGTCGCGCTTTCTCCATTTCGCGCCTTGCTCTTGCCGCATCGGACTGCTTCACTCGGCGTCAAAGCGAACCCGAAGTGAGCCATTCATATGCGCCCAAGACTAACTCTTACTGCCTCTATCCTGACCCTTTCGCTCGCCCTTGGGGCCTGCGCCACAGAGCCCGCGCCTGCCTTGCAGGAGGTCGAGGCCGAAGTGCCGATCGCTCAAAGCGCTGTGCCACTCTCCCCGGCGGCCCGCGCCACGGCCGTGATAGGGGCAAACGGCAAGCCGGTCGGTATTTCCGCGTATCCGGCGCCGCTGGATGCGGTGAAGGCCGGTGACATGGCCGCCTTCCTTCAGATGACCTCCGGCCTGTCGCAGGAAGACCGCGATGTCAGTCCACTATTTGATGCCTTCCTGGCGCTGGACCGGGCGGCTGACGGCGACACGGTTGCGGCGCGCAACATATTGAAGACCTCCAACAGCCAGAGCGATGAAGAGGGCGAGACCGGCTTTTACGCCTTTCTTGATGCGTGGTTGCTCGCCATGGACGGGCGTCCGGATGAGGCGATCGAGCGCCATCGCGGTGCTGCGGGGGCCATGCCCGGTCTGACGGGAGACCTGTCCCTTGCCGCCATGCTGGAAGCATCGGGACGGCCAGAGCAGGCGCTCGCGGTCTATGAGTTCATGACACCTGCCGAGATCGAGGCGCCGGAACATCAGTTTGATCCGAAGGGCCTGCTCTATAGCCACGTCCGCACGGTAATTTCTCGCCATGCACTGTTGTTGCAGCGGCTTGGTCGGATCGAGGAGTCCAAGGCGGTTTACCAAAAGCTGGCTGATGCAGAGCCTGAAGAGGCGATCAGCTACGCAGCCGCCATTGAAAGCCTTGAGACCGGAAAAAATCTCGACAATGAACCCCTGGATGTGCCGGCTGCATTTGCGCAGTCGCTGGCGGATGTTTCGCGCGCTCTGCAGGAGCAGCGCATTATTCGCACGATCATGATGGGTGGCAGGATTGAGGGATTTGATGACCAGCGCTCGGCCTTTGATCAGGTCGCATTGCTGATAAATCCGAAAGATGAAGGGCTGCGTGCCGCCGTCATCGACCAGCTTTACGAAAGCGCGCTGTATGATGGCGTGGCGCATGTTGCGCTGAGCGCACCGCAAGAGACGGCCTCACTGCAGATCGCGGCCGGACAGGCGCTGATCATGTCGGGTGATGAGGCAGGAGCACGGGCTGCGGTGGCGCGCGCGCTGGAAATCACGGATGAAGATGACCGCCTGCGGACGCTGTATGGTGCGCTGCAGTTGCGCACCTTGCTGAATGATCAGAATGGTTCGTCCGAATTGGTGGACGAGGTGATTTCGTTGGCCTCGAACCAGGCGGAGCGCGCTTCTGCTCATGGTCTCGCTGCTGAGATCAAGGGCCAGTTTGGCGACCTGGAAGCCGCTGCCGTACACGCGGCGAAGGCCCGTGAACTGGATGATACGCATGATCGGCGCATGGCGCTGGCTAACTCTCTGGGCAAGATTGGCGAGGTCAATCAGGCGCTGGCCATTCTGCGCACCGAGCTGCTGGGCCGACCAAACGATCCCTACACGTTGAATTCGCTCGGGTATTTTCTGATCGAGTATACCGAAAAGCATGAAGAAGGCTTCAAGGTGCTTTACCGGGCACGTTCGCTGGCCGAGCGCGATCCCTACATTACGGACTCGCTTGGCTGGGCCTATTTCAAGATGGGGCACCTGAAGGATGCCCAGCGGCTGATCGAACAGTCTCGCGCGGAGCTGAAACCCCACAAGCACTGGGAAATCGAAACGCACCTTGGCGACATCTACTGGCATCAAGGCAAGAAGGAAGAGGCGCGCGAAGCCTGGCAAAACGCGATCGACAATCGTCCGCCGGCCAGGGAGCGAGCGGAGCTGGAAGCCAAGTTGGCGGATGGCCTCTCGTCTCCGAGACCCGAGCGCCGGCCATTGCCTAGCGTCTCCATCGGGGACGGGGAGATTGACCGGCAGGATATCTGACTGAATTGTCAGGCAGCTGAGACCTTTTACCGGCCCCCGACGCGCCTTACTATTGCCGGATATCAATGCGATTCCGCGATGCGAACGCTGACGGGAAAACTATGTCGAATCATATGAATCCTCACATGCAGGAACCTGAACCAAAGCGCCGGTTTCTGCCCGGCCCCCCTTGGGTTTGGGTTTGGGCCCGCCGCCTGGTCATTCTGGGCTTCGTGCTTGCAGCGCTCGGTTTCGTGGCGTTGTGGCTGTATTTCGCAGCCCTTGGCCGCCAAGTGCCGTCCATCGCCAAGCTGAAGCAATATGAGCCGCCGATTACGTCGCGAGTCCATGCGGGTGATGGCACGCTGATCGCCGAATTTGCAGACCAGCACCGGGTGTTTGTTCCGTATGAATCCATCCCGAACCACGTCGTGTACGCATTCGTGTCGGCCGAGGACAAGAGCTTCTTCACGCATGGCGGGCTCGATTATAAAGGTATTGTGCGCGGTGGGCTGAACTCTGCAAAGAACAAGATCACCCGGTCCGGTGGGCTTGAAGGTGGTTCAACGATCACCCAGCAGGTCGCCAAGAACATGCTGCTGACACGCGACCAGAACCTGACCCGGAAGGCCAAGGAAGCGATCATCGCACAGCGCATGGAGAAGGAATTCTCCAAGGAAGAGATTCTGGAACTCTATCTCAATGAAATCTATCTCGGATATCGCTCATACGGTGTCGGCTCGGCGGCGCTGAACTATTTTGACAAGTCACTGCCGGAACTCGACCTCTCGGAAGCTGCGATCCTCGCATCGCTGGCCAAGGCACCTTCGTCGGTGAACCCCTATAGTCGTCCCAAGCGCCTGCTTCAGCGCCGGAACTATGTTTTGCGCCGTATGGTCGAGGATGGCTACATCACGCGCGAAGAGGCCGACGAAGCTGTTGCAAAGCCACTGACAACGACGCGTCGCCTGAAAGGGCCGGAATATGCGGCAGCGACCTATTTCGTACAGGAGCTGCGCAGGGACCTGATCAAGTCATATGGTGAAGACACGCTCCAGCAAGGCGGGCTTTCCATTCGTTCAACCATCGACACCAAGCTGCAGCTGGCCGCGCAAGATGCGTTGCAGAACGGTTTGATTGCTTATGACCGTCGTCATGGTTGGCGCGGCCCTGTCACGACATTGGACCCGAAGGCTGAAGACATTCTCGAACAGCTGGACGATGTGAAACTGCCCGGTGGCTATGGCACTTGGGAAGCTGCGCTGGTTACCAAGCTTGGCTCCAGAGGCGCTGAATTGCTGCTGACAGATGGCGCGACCATCCCGTTGCCCACCGAGGAAGTCGAATGGGCTGCGACTTACAAGCCGGCCGAAGGCAAGGGCGGCCTGAATGTGGGCGACGTCGTGATCGCCGAATTGAAGCGTAAAGTTCTGAATGCCGAAGAGACAGCTGCGCCGGCAGAATTGGAACTCGACCCGGATGGCGACGAGATCGACCAGCCAGAACCCGAGCCGATGATGATCCCGGTTGGCAATGCAATTTTGCGGCAGGTGCCGGAAGCGGATGGTGCGCTGGTCGCGCTGGACCCGCATACCGGACGCATCCTGGCAATGCAGGGAGGGTATTCTTTCTTCAAGTCGAGCTATAATCGGGTCACGCAATCGAAGCGTCAGCCGGGCTCGAGCTTCAAGGCGTTTGTCTACGCGGCTGCCCTGGAAAAGGGTTATACGCCGGCCAGCCGGATGCTGGATGCCCCCTTCGTGGCGTTCGACGTGTCTACGGATGATTATTGGCGCCCATCAAACTATACCGAAGGGCGCACCTACGGCATGGTCACGTTGCGCATTGCGCTCGAGAAATCGCTAAACCTTGTCACGGCGCGCGTTGCGCAGGACATCGGCATGGATGCAGTGTCTGACCTTGCCGAACGCATGGGCGTCTATGAAGACCTGCCACCTTATCCAGCCATGTCGCTGGGCGCCGGGGATGCCTATCTGATCGACATGGCGCGTGGCTATGCGGGCTTTGTGAATGGTGGCCGGAAGATCAACCCAACCCTTCTGGACCGGGTGCAGGACCGTCATGGCCGCACCTTGTTCCAGCATGACGAGCGTCCGTGCGAAGATTGTCATGCTGAAGTTTGGAACGGCGGGGAACCGCCTCAACTTGAGGAAGTTGGCGAGCAGGTTCTGGACCCGATCGTGGCCTACCAGGTGACGCATATGCTGGAAGGCGTGGTCGAACGCGGGACAGGCCGCCGGGCCAGAAGGGTTGGCAAGCCGCTGGCTGGCAAGACCGGTACGACAGATGAGTATCGCGACGCGGTGTTCATGGGCTATTCTCCGGACCTCGTCGTCGGTGTTCGCGTCGGCTTCGATGACAACCGTTCGCTTGGTGAGGGGGAGGCTGGCGGTTCGGTTGCTGCGCCGATCTTCACCGAATTCATGGAAAAGGCGCTGGCAGATGATCCGGCCATTCCGTTCCGTATTCCGCCTGGCGTACGCCTCGTGAAAATCGATGCGCGCACGGGTGAACTGCCCGGACCGGACACGGCAGTCATCATTGATGAAGCCTTCCGCCCCGGCACCGAGCCCGGCATGAGCGCCTTCCGCGATACCAGCGACTGCCTGTCCATTTCGGGGAATTGTGGAGCAGGCACAGGCGCCGCATCGGGTGGATTCGATCCGGAGCGAGATGCCGGCATTGTTCAGGAGGATCAGGGACTGTTCCCGGGCGAGCCCGGACAGCCACGCCCAGTGCCGGAAGCGCCAGTGGATGACAATCTCGGCGACATTTACTGACAAATCGACTTTTGACGCAGAGAGGCGGGCGCGCTATGCCCCGCCTCTCGCATTTTCAATGACGTGTGCAAATAGAGGCTGATCCCATGTCCGCAGAAATCAAAACGCTTACAGACCAGATCCGCCAGTCCGCCGATTTGCTACGGAGGCGTCTTTGACTGGGATACAGCCACAAAACGTCTCGATGAGCTGACTGCACTCTCCGAGCGCCCGGATTTCTGGGACGACCCGCAGGCCGCCCAGGCCATGATGCGCGAGCGCCAGCGCCTTGCTGACGGCATTGAGACCGTCGAAGCGCTGCAGCGCGAAGCCAATGATGCCGAGGAATTGCTCGAACTCGCCGAGGGCGATGACGACATGATTGCCGATATTGAGGCCAATCTGAAAAAGGCCGCGGCGCGCGCCGAGAAGGCCGAACTCGCGGCGCTACTGTCCGGTGAAGCCGACGGCAATGATTGTTTCATCCAGATCAATGCGGGCGAAGGCGGCACAGAAAGCCAGGACTGGGCCAATATCCTGCGCCGCATGTATGTCCGCTGGGCCGAGGCGCACGATATGAAGGTCGAGGAACTCGACGAGCGCGAAGGCGAGGAAGCCGGGATCAAGTCTGCCACGCTCCAGTTCAAGGGCGAGAATGCCTATGGCTGGCTCAAATCAGAAACGGGCGTGCATCGCCTTGTGCGGATTTCGCCATTCGACTCCTCGGCGCGCCGCCATACGAGCTTCGCGTCGGTCGCCGTCACGCCCGTGATCGACGACAATATCGAGATCGAAATCAATCCGTCAGATGTGCGCACCGATACGTATCGCGCATCCGGCGCGGGTGGCCAGCACGTTAACCGGACCGATTCCGCCGTCCGCCTGACGCACGAGCCGACGGGCATCGTGGCGCAATGCCAGAACGACCGGTCGCAACACCGCAACCGGGACCAGGCCTGGCAGATGCTGCGTTCCAAGCTCTATGAGCTGGAATTGCAGACCCGCCGTTCAGTCGCCGATGCGCAGTATGCAGAGAAAAGCGCTATTGGTTTCGGCCACCAGATTCGCTCCTATGTGCTCCAGCCCTATCAGATGGTGAAGGATCTCCGGACAGAGGTCGAAACTTCCGACACGTCCGGCGTGCTGGATGGCGATATTGATCTCTTCCTATCGGCGGCGCTCGCCGCGTCGGTAGCCAAGGGCGAGGACGACGAAGCCTAGGCCTTCCAGCGCAACCAAACGGCATCTTGGACGTTCGTCCTGAATGGACGATCTGCTGAAGCTTTCCTTCGACAGCGATGTGCCCTTGGGCGTCATGTCTACGCGGCTGCTGGCAGCGTGTGTGGCGGGCCTGATCGTCGGGTTTGAACGCGAGGTTCGCGACCGGCCCGCCGGCTTGCGAACGCATATGCTGACGGCGCTTGCTTCGTCCGTATTCATGTTGATTGCCATCGAGATGATCCATTCCTTCGGCGGGGATGACGACATCACCCAGCTTGACCCGACGCGTGTCGTGCAAGCTGTGACGGCGGGGGTTGCCTTCCTGGCGGCTGGCACCATCATCCATGGCCGTGGGTCCGTGCGAGGACTGACGACCGGCGCCAGTATCTGGCTCGCAGGCGCGATTGGCCTGGCTTGCGGGGCGGGCTATCTCCGGCTCGCTTTCCTTGCTGTGCTGCTGTCGGTCCTGATCCTGCTGCCGATCCGAATGTTGGAAACACATTGGTTCGGAAAACCCCCGATCGGAAAAGGGGACGAGCATGGGGACAGCTAATCCGGCTCTATGGGAATACCGGATCTGGCCAGAGGCAGGCGTCGCGATTGAGCAGCGCCTGCGGGCCGCGCTGGATTTCGCCGCCGAGCCTCCCCGCACCGATATCTATTTCCGTGTGCCATCCCGCGCGCCAGCCCAAGCCAAATTGCGGGGCGGGGCGCAGTTCGGGATCAAGGAATTGCTGACTCGTGACGGCGGCCTCGAACATTGGCGGCCGGTCGTCTCCTCCCGTTTTCCATTGGATGATGAAGACCGGGCGACGCTGGCGCGTCTCTTTCCCACCATTCCCACAGCGCTGACCAGCCTGGCGGCGTTACGGGAGGAATTGCTCGCGGAAGGAGACGAAGTCGTGGTCGACAAGCGACGTCACATGGCTACCGATGCGGGTGGCCTGCGCGCGGAGATCGCGAAGGCATCTCTGGGCGGGCAGCAGTATTCGACACTGTGCCTGGAACATGAAAACCCCGCTGAACTCACCCGGCAAGTGGACCGGTTTGGCTTTGGCGATTGGTCGAATGTCAGCTATCCGGACTGGATCACGCGAAACGCCTGACGCTAAAAAAAAGCCCGCCCCGAAGAATCTCGAGGCGGGCGAGATACTCATTTGAAGTCAGACTAAAGAACGTCGAGCATTTCCGCGACAAGTGGATGGCGGACAACATCCTTGCCTTCGAGGCGAATGACTGAGGCTCCGCCGAGTTTTTCGAGCCGTTCGGCGGCATTCGCGAGGCCTGAGAATTCCGGCAGCAGGTCAGACTGGGCCGGATCACCCGTGATAACCATCGTCGAGTGCCAGCCCAGTCGGGTGAGCAACATCTTCAGCTGGGTGTAAGTGCAGTTCTGTGCCTCATCGATGACGATGAAGGCATTGTTCAGGGTTCGGCCCCGCATGAACCCGATCGGGGCAATCTCGATGACCCCTTCGGCCAGCATGTGTTTCAGCTGTCCGGGCGAGAGCCGGTCGGACAGTGCGTCGTAAAGAGGACGCAGGTACGGGGCGAGCTTGTCTTCCATTGCGCCAGGCAGGAAACCGATCTGCTCGCCAGCTTCGACCGCAGGGCGAGACAGAATGATCCGGGCGACCTTGCCCTTCTGCAGCGCCTCGACCGCTTTGCAGACGGCCAGATATGTCTTGCCCGTCCCGGCAGGGCCGAGTGCCGCGACAAGCGCCTTGTCATCCATGGCCTTCATCAGTTCGGCCTGGTTCTCGGTGCGGGGCTTGACTGTTTTCTGGTAACGTTGTGTGCGACCACCTTCAGCACGCTGATGTTCTTGTTTCGGGTCGGCATCGTCTGGATGCCAGCCTCGTCCGCCTTCTATGGCTTGCAGCTTCGGGCCTTTGCCGCGGGCACCCTCCTCGAACCAGATATTCGGGTTCATCTCTGAACCTTGCTTCATCCGTTTTGCTGCATTGCGTTTACCCATGGAAGTTCTCCTTGGTTGCGGGCAAGAAAAAAGCCACCGGCGGAATCGCGCGATGGCTTGGCGGAAACTGGGAGGAAGAAAGGGCCATCCGCCCCGTGGGCGGTGTGGCCAGTTCCCGGGAGCGTTCTCCGGGCGGCGGGGTGTGACAAGGTCTGGTGATGACCGTCTCCAACTCCGAATCTGTTGATGATTAAAGTGTACCAAGGTTATCAGAAGATTAAATGATAATTCCGCCCGCGAAATAATGAGGAGACGCAAGACCCATGGCTATTTACGAGATTGACGGAACCCGACCGACCCTACCGGAGAGTGGCAGTTACTGGGTAGCCGACAATGCGCAGGTCATGGGCAATGTCGTGATGAAGGAGAACGCCTCGGTTTGGTATGGTGCCGTGCTGCGCGGCGATAACGACCCGATCACGATTGGCGAGAATTCCAATATCCAGGATGGCAGCGTGCTCCACACCGATGTCGGATGCCCGCTAACGATTGGGCGAGACGTGACCGTCGGCCATATGGTGATGCTTCATGGGTGCACGATCGGCGAAGAAACGCTGATCGGTATTGGTTCGACCATTCTGAACAACGCCAAGATTGGCAAGAATTGCATCATTGGGGCGCACACATTGATTCCCGAAGGCAAGGTAATCCCCGACAATTCGCTCGTCATGGGCGCGCCGGGCAAGGTGGTGAAGGAGATCTCCGACCACCAGATACAGGTGATCCGAATGTCAGCAGTGCATTATGTGGAGAACTGGAAACGCCATCGCAACAGCGTAAAACGCATCGACTAGGCGTCGTCCTCGTCCGGGCGCAGGAAGTTCACGGCGAATTCGGTCTGGCTGGAGCGCACGACGCGGCCCCGCAAGTTGCCGGCTGTGACGACTTCACCAATTGGCGGAGGCTGGAACTGGCCATTGGTCTGGAAGCTGGCGCCCGTGAGGGAGATGTCGACGACCGTACAAGGGATCTGCATGCCATCCTTGCGGCCGATAAAGGCCGGGCCTCCGGTAGGAAAGCGGGCGGCCGCGCGCTGTTCGGGCGCTTCCATCAAATCCTTGTTGATCAGCCAGCTCAGGCGGTCTGCAAGTTTCTTGCGCTTGTGTGGCACGACGTTGAATTCAACCGCGAACCCATCCTTGGAAGTGCGCACGACTGTCCCGGCGACGCGACCCAGATCGTCGAAATAGCAAATCACATTGGAGCCCGGCACTGGGACCGTAGCAGCCCGCATAAAGGCACCGGAGCAGGACAGGTTTTCGGTTACAAGTTGATGATCTTCGCTGGTTTCATCGAGGAAGCAGCCTTCCAGCTCGAGATCGACTCGCTTGTATTGGCGACGATCCTCTTCGGTGTTGATCACCGGTTTGAACTGCGGCACTGACAAGTCTAGTGCTGGCATGTGGAATCTCCTGAGGCCGTTGGGGCAACCTGCCTGTACTTCTCCATCTAGACTTTACTTACGCCAGTTTCGTTCACAAACTGTTGCGGGAAACAGATGGAATTGCGGAATTCCTTCACCATAGGGTTTAATGGGAGGTGCTCCATTCATGGAGACGTATGATTATGTGATTGTTGGTGCAGGTAGTGCAGGCTGCGCTCTTGCCAACAGGTTGAGCGAAGACCCGACGATCAAGGTCTGTCTGGTTGAGGCTGGTAAGAAAGATAATGCTCTGATGGTAAGAATGCCCGCTGGGGTAGGAAATCTCATCAAAGCGGAGGGCGCTTACAATTGGGGATTCTGGACCGAACCCCAAAAGCACATGAATGGACGCAAACTCTGGTGGCCACGTGGCAAGGGCTGGGGAGGATCGTCCTCAATCAATGGCATGATCTATATTCGTGGACATGCTCGCGACTACGATCAGTGGGCCCAAATGGGGTTGCGCGGCTGGAGTTTCGCAGATGTGCTGCCCTATTTCCGGAAATCAGAGGGCTATGAAGGCGGCGATTCCGCTTATCATGGGGCGAGTGGGCCCCTCAAAGTTTCCGAGAGTCCGCTATCGTCGCCGATCTACCGGGCCTTTCTGCAAGCCGGAGAACAGGCCGGATATGCCAGCACGAAAGATTTCAATGGCGCAGAGCAAGAGGGCTTTGGCCGCTATCAAAGGACAATCCACAAGGGTGAGCGCTGGAGCGCGTCATATGGCTATTTGCGCCCCATAGTTGGTGTCCGGGACAATCTCACCGTGATCTCGACGGGGCTTGTCACTAGGATTCTCATGGAGAAGGGGCGGGCGACCGGCGTCGAAGTGGTTGAAGGCAAGGGCCGATTGGCTCAGGAAATCCATGCATCAAGCGAAGTCATTGTCTGTGCTGGCGCAGTTCAGTCGCCGCAATTACTGCAACTCTCAGGCATTGGCAATCCGGACCATCTGGGCCGCTTTGACATCAAGACGGAGGTCAAATCCCCGAATGTCGGCCAGAACCTGCAAGACCATCTGGACCTGACCGTCATCCATGAGATGACCCAGCCAATTTCTGCCTACTCCATGCAGAAGGGGCTCAAGAAGATCGGGGTTGGTTTGCAGTATCTCATGAACCAGACAGGCGCAGGCGCCGACAACCATCTTCAGGCGGGAGCATTCCTGAAGTCGCGTGAGGGCCTGGAAATGCCGGATCTTCAGCTTCACTTCGTCAATGCCATCATGATGGACCACGCCAAGCACCAGGCAAACAAGGACGGCTACACGGTCCACGCTTGCCAGCTGCGCCCGGAAAGCCGCGGTACGGTATGCCTGGCCTCATCTGATCCGTTCCAGCATCCGGCCATAGATCCGAACTATCTCGAAGCTGAGGAAGATCGCCGCGCAATGCGCGAAGCGGTGAAGATGCTGCGTGATCTATGCTCGCAGAATGCCTTGCGGCCGTTCACAGGCGCAGAGATGATGCCCGGCGAGAGCGTGAAGACGGATGAGGATATTGATGCCTTCATCCGGCGGACCGGCGAGACGATCTATCACCCGATTGGCACTGTCGCGATGGGTGCGGGCGACGACGCGCCTGTCGATGGAGAATTACGTGTACGGGGTGTCGAAGGCTTGCGCGTGGTCGATGCGTCCGTGATTCCAACACTGATCGGTGGCAACACCAACGCACCGACGATCATGATCGCCGAGAAGGCTGCCGACATGATTCTTGGTAAGGAGCCTCTCGCGGCGGAAGAGCCGGAGACTGTGGCTGCCTGACCCTCGAAGAGTTCAGTGCGCGTTGCTTGCGACCAGTTTCAGGGCTGGTTCCGAGCGACGCGTATCCGGGGGCACCAGCATAGCCAGCCGGTGGCGCCAGATTGGCCGGCCCTTGAGCATCGGCAGGCCGCCGAGCGTCTGGTAAAGGCCGAGGAAACGGGTCACATTTCCGTCTACGGAAGACTGAGCCAGCGGCATCAGCGTGATCTCTACTTCAACACGTTGGCCGGTAAGGGTTTCGCCGCTGCCGCGGATCACGCCCGGAGCGCTGTCCAGCCTTACAGCATCCAGCAAGCCCGAGACCATGGACCGGTCGGGACCTGTCCAAAGCGCGAGAAAGTCATGATTCGGCAACGTCCGGCCGAGCAGCTGTGATACGCCGTCACCTGCAGTGCGAAAGATCCATGCGCCATCCTGTGTGGACTGGATCATGAAGATATTCGTGATCAGGTCTGGATGGTCGTTCGCACGCGGTGTGCGGTCTTCTTCTGAGGCTGGATTAACGCTCATGCGCTTCCAGGCTTCAAGCATAATACGTGTGTTCGGGTGAATAGACCGGTCGTGCATGAGGGGCGTTCGCTCCGTAAAAGATATCAAAGCCCGCTGGGCCTGCTTCGGAGACCAGTTCCGCAATATCTGTTCCAGTTCCGCTTTCCCCCCGCGGGGGAAATTTCGGGTGCGCCGTGATCAGGTTTTCCCCATTGAGGAGGTTTTGCCGGCTCCAAGGCAGCAATTTTCAGGAAGCGTCATTTGGGGCACGGTGCGCGAGTCTCATCTCGGTACACAGATTGGACGAACTCGAATCACGCAGGCGCGCCCTCGGAGAACTCTCGCGCCGCGATCGGCTGTGAACTCGCTATCTGCTATCCAGAAAGCAGAGCATATGCGGTTTCTTAACCATTACTCATGGTCATGACTTGTCATGAATGGTCATCTGACTAGACAATTAAGTATGGCATCCGTTGCCGTTGAATTCCTCCCACCTACAAAAATCGAAACTTGTTCAAAGGGACCCACACGTGAAATCCAGAAAATTTAGTGTTCTTGAAATGGCTCATTTCAAGTCGGCGCTCTATGTCAGTGCTGGCATTGCTGCATTCGCAACCCTCTCCACGCCTGCCCACGCGCAGGACACCGACCAAGATGAAAGCCGCACGCTCCAGACGGTGACAATTACGGCTACCAAGCGCGAGCAGACACTCCAGGACGTGCCAGTCGCAGTGTCGGTCGTGGATGAGAGCGTCATCGAAAAGGCAGAGATTGTGGATCTGGGAGACCTGCAATCTGTCGTGCCATCGCTGCGCGTGAGCCAGCAGCAGTCTTCGTCCAACACGAACTTCATCATTCGGGGCTTCGGCAACGGCGCCAACAATGCCGGCATTGAGCCGTCGGTTGGTGTGTTTGTGGATGGTGTCTATCGTTCTCGGTCGACCTCGCAGATTTCTGACCTGCCAAACCTTCAGCGCGTCGAGGTCCTGCGCGGACCTCAATCGACTCTGTTCGGCAAGAACGCATCGGCGGGTGTGATCTCGATCGTGACCCAGAAGCCGCAATTTGAGTGGGGCGGCAATGTTGAGGGCACTGTCAGCAACTATAATGGTTACCGTGCTGGCGCATTTGTCACTGGCCCGATTTCTGACACGCTGGCCTTCAGCCTGGGCGGAAACTTCAATACGCGCGATGGCTATGTCGAAGACCTTGGCGACGGCCCGGATACCAATGAGCGCAATCGCTGGGGCCTGCGCGGCGATCTGCTTTGGGAGCCGAATGATGACATGTCGTTCCGCCTGATCGCGGACTATGACGAGATCGACGAAATCTGCTGTGCAGCCGCGAACGTCATCAATGGTCCAACCGGTGCGGCCATCCTGGCGCTGGGCGGAAACCTGGTTGCAGAGGATCCGTTCTCTTATGATGTGGCCTACAATTTCGGGTCCGAGAACCTTATCAAGAATGGCGGCCTGTCGCTGCAGGGGGATTTCGACCTCGGCGCCTTCACGCTGACCAGCATCACTTCCTACCGGACATCCGATCTCAGCACGAACCAGGACTCCGACTTCACGAGTGCCGACCTGCTCGGCCGAAAGTCCGATGATGTCGAAATCGAAACCTTCACTCAGGAAGTGCGTCTGACCTCCAATGGCAGTGGTCCGCTGAGCTGGATGGTGGGTGGCTTCTACTTCGATGAAACCGTCGATATCGAGAACCAACTGCTCTACGGTCAGGATATTCGGGGCTATATCGACATCCTGTCATCCGGCCTCCTGACATCACTGGAGCCGGTTGTCTTTGGTGTCGCGCCCGGCACGTTCTTCCAGCCCGGACAAGGATTCACTGAATTCTATGGTCAGGATGACACGTCCGCATCATTGTTCGGTACAATTGACTATGAAGTCACTGATCGACTGACGGCGACCTTTGGCCTGAACTATACCCAGGTGAACAAGGACGCCTTTGCGAATGCTGTCTCGACTGACACATTTGCGGCCGTGGACCTCAATACCGCCGCGCCGTTCATCACTCAGGCCACGGCTGGTGGCTTGTTGTTGCAGGCGGGCGTGAATCCGACCGATCCTGCGGCGGTCGGCGCATTCGCTGCGGCTTATCCGACGGAGTTTGCGACCATTCAGGCAACAGCAGCCGGCGCACCCGGCGCGTTGCAGCAGTTGCAGTTCCTGCCGCCATTCCTGAACTTCCCGAATGCTGTAGAAACCGGCTCGACGGATGATGAGGACACGTCCGTCACTTTCCGTCTGGCTTATGACCTGACCGATTCGATCAATGTCTATGGTTCCTACGCGACGGGCTTCAAGGCATCTTCCTGGAACCTGTCCCGTGACAGTCGGCCAACATCTGCGGATTACGCGCTGCTCGCCCAAGGTGGTTTGCTTGTGCCGAACCTGACCACAGGTACGCGCTTTGCCGGGCCGGA
Organism: Hyphomonas sp. KY3; assembly: GCF_017309975.1. Taxonomy (NCBI): domain Bacteria; kingdom Pseudomonadati; phylum Pseudomonadota; class Alphaproteobacteria; order Hyphomonadales; family Hyphomonadaceae; genus Hyphomonas; species Hyphomonas sp. KY3. Next base: position 2,413,146 of record NZ_CP022271.1, on the reverse strand, counting down.
AGAATCGAAAGTCTACGAGTTGGGCGTCAAAGGCGCTTATTCTGACTTTGCGTTCAATGTGGCGATCTTCGACCAGACCATTGAGGGATTCCAGTCGAACATCTTCACGGGCACCGGCTTTGCGCTGGCGAATGCGGGCGAACAATCCACGCAAGGTCTTGAGCTTGACGCGCAATGGAATGCGACCGACAATTTGTTGCTCAGCTTTGCCGGTACGTTCCTTGATCCCGTCTATGACAGCTTCGAGGAGTCGGCGAGCGGCGACATTTCCGGCCAAAAGCCATACGGCATTCCGGATGTTTCGACCTCTACCTCGGCGACCTACACATTTGATGTGAAGACCTATGACGCCTTCGTGCGGGCAGACTGGCAATATGAAAGCCCGTCTGACTATTTCGACGAACCGGCCAATCAGGCCCTGATCGGCGACGAGAAAGAAGTCAGTACGTTCAACGCGTCGGCAGGTCTGACGACCGAGTCCGGGTTGAGCTTTACGCTCTGGGGACGGAATATCTTTGATGACGAGTACATCACCGTTGCCTTTCCGGCCGTTGCGCAGGCGGGGTCTATCTCTGGCTATCCGATCCAGCCAGCGACTTATGGCCTGACGGTTCGCAAATCTTTCTAGGGCTTTGGCCTCGAATCAACAGGAAGCCCCGTCGCTTGCGGCGGGGCTTTTTCCATGCGGCGCTGGTCAGTTCAATCCGGCCGGTAAGCGACCAATGAGACGACGGCAACAACGAGGCAGGCGACCTCGAAGCCTGCAAACATGAGGAAATCCGTCGTTGGGGCATCACCCGCAATCAGGCCGACAATGCGCGCGAAAACATATCCACCCATGTAAGTCGTGATAAACCACAGGGCAGGGCGGACCATGCGCGGGCGAAAAACGCCTGCAATTGCCAGTAGACCTGCGCCAAGGCTGACGCCGCCATAGATCCCGCGGGTTTCATACACCCCATTCGGGCCGCCTGTGATCACGCCCATTGATGAGCTCATGGCCACCGGGTCGAGCAAGGACCAGATTCCGAACACAAGGAACGCCAGGGCAATAATGCCGAGAAAGATACGTATGAACATGCCCGAGGAACTAGATCGGAAGTTGCAGGTGTAAAGGGGCGGTGGCGCGCTGGGCTAGCCGTCGGGCCTATGTGGGCTCTGTAGAGCATCAGGGCGACGATGATCATTCCGCGAATCGGGGTGACATCCTGTTTCAAAGGCCCATCTATCAGTGAGCGAGTGTTTCAGGAGACCGTCCATGCGCCAATCACGGCGAGCGCCCCCCATTATCAATGCGCCTCCCTTTGTAACCGCATTGGCGCTCGCCATTGTTGCAATGCACGGACTGAGACTCATCACAGGCTCCGCGCTGGACCCGCTTTTCGTGGATATAGGCGCAGTCTTCCCGGATCGCTTCTGGGGCTGGATAGGCGGTTCTCCCATTGCTGGAGGCTATGCTCCGTATGGAAATGCGCTGGATGCGCTGATTCCCCTTGCGGGAACGGCGCTGGTTCACGGCAGCTGGTCCCATGTCCTCATGAATACAGTAATGCTGATTGCGGTCGGCAAGCCGGTCTATGCTGTGATCGAGCGAATCGCGCGATCTCGCCTCAGCATCAATCTGGCCTTTCTCGGCCTGTTTGTGGCGAGCGTCGTGGGTGGCTCCGTTGCCCATCTCCTGGCTCACTATCCGGATGGGCCACCGGCCATTGGGGCCTCAGGTGGCGTCTCCGGCCTGATTGCCGGGGCTCTGATGATCCAGAATGGGCTTCCCGTCAGGCTTCTGGACCGAAAATTCCTGACGACGAGCGCGGTCTTTTTTGTCGGCAACCTGATTCTCGCCTTCCTGGGGCCTTCGCTGTTCGGCTCGGCAATCGCCTGGCAGGCCCATATTGGTGGATACATCGCCGGGGCCCTGTTGTTCCGGTACCTCGCACGCAATCTCGGACGGGCACAATTTCACGCCTGATCGCGTCATGATTGGAATTATGATAGGCTTTCTGAAAATCAGGCACTCAAAAAAGGGGCCGTATGCACAGGGAGGCAATGGATGACCATCGACCAAATTCTCAAAGACAAGGGTTTCGCCATCATTTCGGTGAAGGCCGGTGAAACATTGGCGGCCGCAGCCCGCACGCTGGATGGAAAGCGAATCGGCGCGGTGGTCGCGTTGGACGCTGATGGCACCATCATCGGCGTATTGTCTGAGCGGGATATTGTGCGCCATGTGGCGCGTCAGGGCGCCATGGCGCTGGAATTGAACGTTGGCGACGCGATGACACGCGACGTGATCAAGGTCGAATCGACCACCAAGATAGATGACGCGTTGCAGCTTATGACCGACAGGAGGATTCGTCATTTGCCCGTCATGACAGACGGACGCCTCGTCGGGGTGATCTCGATCGGGGATCTGGTGAAGTGGAAGATCGCTGAAACGGAAGCTGAAGCAGAAGCGATGAAATCGTACCTGTCCGCTCAGTATTAGGGGGCAGCCCCCGTATTCATTGGGCTTTTGGGATTGGCCGGCAGGAAGCCGCGACAAGCTTCCGTCTTTTTCCTGCAGTTTTGTGATGAATTCCTGCATTAGGGGGTTGCCGCATCCGGGGGGCGGGGGTACATCGCCACCTCCGCTGACGAGGCCTTCGGGTTTCAGACGCGGGGCCCGGTAACGGCGCACCTGATTGGTTCGGAAGTTTTCTAATCTTCCCCAGACAGAGCTCGATATCGGTTCCCTGAAAATCGCTCGGATCTGCGAGCCGGACATGTTCGGCCAACGGGATCTTTTGCGCTGTAAACATAGCAGGATGGATGGTTAAACATTCTACTGCACACAGCGCAGAAAAGGGTGTTGACGGGAAGAACGGCGGTCCATATAAGCCGCCACTCGCTGACGAGTTCTTCGGATCTCTGAGGCGGCCCGGCACCGGGTTCTCTGAATGGCTTGGAAGTTTCTATTCTTCCCCAGTCAGAGCGTTGATGTCGGTTCCTCGAAACGCTCGAATTTGCGGGCCGGATGATTTCGGCAGGCTGGTTCATTTGCGCCAAAATTGAAGCGGAAACGGTGCCTGGCACCTAACTGCAGAAGAGGCGGAAAAGAGTGTTGACGGGAAGAAGGGCGGTCCATATAAGCCGCCTCTTCCGCAGACGACGCCCTCGGGCATCTGAAGCGGGCCCGCTGAAAAGCTCACCTGATTGGTGAAAAAGTTCTTGAACTTTTCGTCGAACAGGGGCTATATATGCGGTTCCTCGAAACGCTCGAATTTGCGAGCCGGATCTTTTCGGCAAGTGGTTCTTTTGCGCTTAAATTGATGCGGGAACGGTGGTTAAACACTCAACTGCAGAAGGCGCGAAAAAGAGTGTTGACGGGCTAAGCGGCGGCCCATATAAGCCGCCTCTTCCGGACGGGCCCACGGGCTTCTGATGGAGACCTTCGGAGCTTCGGTTCCAGCTGTTTGACATCGTAAGAGATTAGGAAGAGAAACGCAGGCGGCGTGATGGCTTGCGGACACGGGCTTCGGCCACGGTCCAAACGATCGCGACGGATGCGTTTCTTAAGAGAAAATTCTTTTTCCATCGGTTGGGTTTCGGCCCGGCCTTTGTGACTAAGGGTTTCTCGTCAAAGAACGCAATACTTGATGCTTAACAGCTAAAGTAGCCGTCCATATTCCAATGGATGGTATCGTCAGATCAACTCAACTTGAGAGTTTGATTCTGGCTCAGAACGAACGCTGGCGGCAGGCTTAACACATGCAAGTCGAACGATATAGTGGCAGACGGGTGAGTAACGCGTGGGAACGTACCTTTCACTACGGAATAGCTCTTGGAAACGAGTGGTAATACCGTATACGCCCTTCGGGGGAAAGATTTATCGGTGAAAGATCGGCCCGCGTTAGATTAGCTAGTTGGTAGGGTAATGGCCTACCAAGGCGACGATCTATAGCTGGTCTGAGAGGATGATCAGCCACACTGGGACTGAGACACGGCCCAGACTCCTACGGGAGGCAGCAGTGGGGAATCTTGCACAATGGGCGAAAGCCTGATGCAGCCATGCCGCGTGAATGATGAAGGCCTTAGGGTTGTAAAATTCTTTCGCTAGGGATGATAATGACAGTACCTAGTAAAGAAGCCCCGGCTAACTTCGTGCCAGCAGCCGCGGTAATACGAAGGGGGCTAGCGTTGTTCGGAATTACTGGGCGTAAAGCGCACGTAGGCGGACTTTTAAGTCAGATGTGAAATCCCGGGGCTCAACCTCGGAACTGCATTTGAAACTGGAAGTCTAGAGACCAGGAGAGGTTAGCGGAATACCGAGTGTAGAGGTGAAATTCGTAGATATTCGGTGGAACACCAGTGGCGAAGGCGGCTAACTGGACTGGTACTGACGCTGAGGTGCGAAAGTGTGGGGAGCAAACAGGATTAGATACCCTGGTAGTCCACACCGTAAACGATGAGAGCTAGTTGTTGGCAGGCATGCCTGTCGGTGACGCAGCTAACGCATTAAGCTCTCCGCCTGGGGAGTACGGTCGCAAGATTAAAACTCAAAGAAATTGACGGGGGCCCGCACAAGCGGTGGAGCATGTGGTTTAATTCGAAGCAACGCGCAGAACCTTACCTACCCTTGACATACCGATCGCGGTTTCCAGAGATGGATTCCTTCAGTTAGGCTGGATCGGATACAGGTGCTGCATGGCTGTCGTCAGCTCGTGTCGTGAGATGTTGGGTTAAGTCCCGCAACGAGCGCAACCCTCATCCTTAGTTGCCATCACGTTTGGGTGGGCACTCTAAGGAAACTGCCGGTGGTAAGCCGGAGGAAGGTGGGGATGACGTCAAGTCCTCATGGCCCTTACGGGTAGGGCTACACACGTGCTACAATGGCAGTGACAATGGGTTAATCCCCAAAAACTGTCTCAGTTCGGATTGTCGTCTGCAACTCGACGGCATGAAGGTGGAATCGCTAGTAATCGTGGATCAGCATGCCACGGTGAATACGTTCCCGGGCCTTGTACACACCGCCCGTCACATCATGGGAATTGGTTCTACCCGAAGACGCTGTGCTAACTTCGGAGGCAGGCGGCCACGGTAGGATCAGTGACTGGGATGAAGTCGTAACAAGGTAGCCGTAGGGGAACCTGCGGCTGGATCACCTCCTTTCTAAGGATGCTTCTGGATTGCTTTGCTCACGCGAGGCTCTAGAGCTCTATAGACAGTCCACTTTGATGGACAAAAAACTATGCGGCTATCGCGCCGTCTCCGTTTCTCTTCCTTCGTTCGTTGTTCAGGCTTGCTTTCAGTTAGTCTGGATACTAAGCGAGCCCCGCGGGCGCTTTATCGCCTGTCTTCGACTTTGACCGCGATGGGCCTGGCCCTGACTTGGTCACGGGCCGGTAGCTCAGGTGGTTAGAGCGCACGCCTGATAAGCGTGAGGTCGGAAGTTCAACTCTTCCTCGGCCCACCATCGAAGCCTGCGGCAACGCAGGGCAGGGCACGCGACCTGGCGGGATGCCAGACTACGGGGCCATAGCTCAGTTGGGAGAGCGCCTGATTTGCATTCAGGAGGTCGTCGGTTCGATTCCGTCTGGCTCCACCATTTGCTTGGTGGGTGTACGAACGAAAGAAGTTTAGTCCGTTTCTGGGACCTCAGGGTTCCAGGATGTTTGTTATCGTAAGGGAAAGATTGATCCGGCTGGCCGCCACCCCTCGTGGGTCTGCGTCACCAGCCTCAGCCGAATAACCGGCCGCGCAGCAATGTGCGGTATTGGTAAAGGGTCAGTCTGCAAGAAACCAACATGTCTGATCGAGATCCAGTGTGTGGAGCGCAAATGCGTTTTCCACTGCACATGGATTTCAAATAACGATCAAGCGTCAAAAGGGCATCCGGGGGATGTCTTGGCGGTAAGAGGCGATGAAAGACGTGGCACTCTGCGATAAGCACCGGGGAGGCGAGAGCACCCTTTGATCCGGTGATTTCTGAATGGGGAAACCCATCTCCGAGATGTTGGATAATTCGAGCGCTTCGGCGCTCGACCTGTCTAACATTTCAATAGTGAGATATTTTAATCTGAATACATAGGGTTAAAAAGCGAACCCGGGGAATTGAAACATCTAAGTACCCGGAGGAAAGGACATCAATTGAGACTCCGTTAGTAGTGGCGAGCGAACGCGGACCAGGCCTGGTCTGAAATAAGGAGAAGTATCTGGGAAGGTACGCCGTAGTGGGTGATAGCCCCGTATCCGTAAAATGAAGACCTTTTAGAGTAGGGCGGGACACGTGAAATCCTGTCTGAACATGGGGGGACCACCCTCCAAGCCTAAGTACTCCTTACCGACCGATAGTGAACAAGTACCGTGAGGGAATGATGAAAAGAACCCCGATGAGGGGAGTGAAACAGATCCTGAAACCGGATGCCTACAAGCTGATGGAGCTCTTCGGAGTGACATCGTACCTTTTGTATAATGGGTCAGCGACTTAGTGTTGCGTGCAAGCTTAAGCCGATAGGTGTAGGCACAGCGAAAGCGAGTCTTAATAGGGCGAATGAGTACGTAGCATTAGACCCGAAGGCAAGTGATCTAGATATGGGCAGGCTGAAGGTGCAGTAACATGCACTGGAGGGCCGAACCGTTGAGCGTTGAAAAGCTCTCGGATGACCTGTGTCTAGGGGTGAAAGGCCAATCAAACTTGCTGATAGCTGGTTCTCCGCGAAATCTATTTAGGTAGAGCGTCACGATTAGACTCTGGGGGGTAGAGCACTGAATGGGCTAGGGGTCCTCACCGGATTACCAAACCTTCTCAAACTCCGAATACCCAGAAGTTATGCGTGGCAGACACACGGCGGGTGCTAACGTCCGTCGTGAAAAGGGAAACAACCCAGACCGCCAATTAAGGCCCCTAAGTAATAGCTAAGTGCGAAACGATGTGGAGGTGCTGAGACAATCAGGAGGTTGGCTTAGAAGCAGCCATCCTTTAAAGAAAGCGTAACAGCTCACTGATCAAGCGCCTCTGCGCGGAAAATGTATCGGGACTAAAGTTATTCGCCGAAATTGCGGACTCGAAAGAGTGGTAGCGGAGCGTTCCGTAAGCCTGTGAAGGTGAACCGTGAGGTTTGCTGGAGGTATCGGAAGTGAGAATGCTGACATGAGTAGCGACAAACAGGGTGAGAGACCCTGTCGCCGAAAGACCAAGGGTTCCTGCGTAAAGCTAATCTGCGCAGGGTTAGCCGGCCCCTAAGGCAAGGCCGAAAGGCGTAGTCGATGGGAACCACGTTAATATTCGTGGGCCAAGGGATGAGTGACGGATTTCGAAAGTTGTATTCCCTTATTGGATTGGGAATGCAGCCTGGAAGTTCCTGGAAATAGCCTCCCTATTAGACCGTACCCGAAACCGACACAGGTGGTCAGGTAGAGCATACCAAGGCGCTTGAGAGAACTATGTTGAAGGAACTCGGCAAATTACCTCCGTAACTTCGGGAGAAGGAGGCCTCAATCTGGGCAACCAGGTCTGAGGGGCACAAAACTGGGGGTTGCGACTGTTTATCAAAAACACAGGGCTCTGCGAAGCCGTAAGGCGACGTATAGGGTCTGACGCCTGCCCGGTGCCGGAAGGTTAAAAGGAGAAGTGCAAGCTTTGAATTGAAGCCCCGGTGAACGGCGGCCGTAACTATAACGGTCCTAAGGTAGCGAAATTCCTTGTCGGGTAAGTTCCGACCTGCACGAATGGCGTAACGACTTCCCCACTGTCTCCAACATAGACTCAGCGAAATTGAATTCCCCGTGAAGATGCGGGGTACCCGCGGTCAGACGGAAAGACCCCGTGAACCTTTACTACAGCTTCACAGTGGCATTAAAGAACTTATGTGTAGGATAGGTGGGAGGCTTTGAAGCAGTGTCGCCAGATGCTGTGGAGCCAACCTTGAAATACCACCCTTAATTTCTTTGATGTCTAACCGCGCCCCTGGATGGGGCCGGGACCCTGTGTGGCGGGTAGTTTGACTGGGGCGGTCGCCTCCTAAAGAGTAACGGAGGCGCGCGATGGTAGGCTCAGACCGGTCGGACATCGGTCGTTGAGTGCAATGGCATAAGCCTGCCTGACTGTGAGATCGACAGATCGAACAGAGACGAAAGTCGGTCATAGTGATCCGGTGGTCCCGAGTGGAAGGGCCATCGCTCAACGGATAAAAGGTACTCCGGGGATAACAGGCTGATGATGCCCAAGAGTCCATATCGACGGCATCGTTTGGCACCTCGATGTCGGCTCATCACATCCTGGGGCTGGAGCAGGTCCCAAGGGTTCGGCTGTTCGCCGATTAAAGTGGTACGTGAGCTGGGTTCAGAACGTCGCGAGACAGTTTGGTCCCTATCTGCCGTGGGTGTTGGATACTTGAGAGGATTTGTCCCTAGTACGAGAGGACCGGGATGAACACACCTCTGGTGGACCTGTTGTGGCGCCAGCCGCATTGCAGGGTAGCTATGTGTGGACTAGATAACCGCTGAAAGCATCTAAGCGGGAAACTAACCTCAAAACCAGGTATCCCTGAGAGCCGTGCAAGACCAGCACGTCGATAGGCCGGGTGTGGAAGCGCAGCGATGCGTGGAGCTAACCGGTACTAATTGCTCGATAGGCTTGATTGTTGAAATTCATGTGTAGTTGAAAGCGTATTTGCTTCTACACAGTCTCGATAAAGAACATGTTGGTATAATATCCCTGACTGGTTTCCGCCGACCCGGTGGTTATGGCAGGGGGTCCCCACCCGATCCCATCTCGAACTCGGTCGTTAAGCCCCCTTGCGCCAATGGTACTACGTCTTAAGGCGTGGGAGAGTAGGTCGCTGCCGGGTCCGCAGAGCCCAGTCAGACAAACTTGCAGACACATCTTTCCATTACGACGATTTTGGTCGCTTTTGCGGCCTGCCGCCGGGATTTTCCAGGCGGATTTGTCCGGCCCTCGCGGCCGGATTTGCATTTAAGGGGTTACCCTCCTAAATGTAACTACAAGCTGACGCGGGATGGAGCAGTCCGGTAGCTCGTCAGGCTCATAACCTGAAGGTCGTAGGTTCAAATCCTACTCCCGCACCCAAACTGGCCCTCGATGTCCTCACGGATATCGGGGGCTTTTTCTATTGGGCCCGGAGTTTCAAGCCTGTCTCGCTGGGATCACTGCGACAGTGAATCGAGAGATACAGACGAGCCGCTTATGCTCGTCCGTAATTCGGATCGACCAGATCTGAGTTGTGCGGCCAAGCGCTTCCGGTGTCGCAGTGGCATAGACATATCCATCCATTACAGGGCGGACATGGTTGGCATTGATCTCCAGGCCGACACCGACCTGATCGCCGGAGTTGAGCGTAAGATTGGCCGCGATAGACCCAACCGTTTCTGCGAGGGCGACAGACGCGCCGCCATGAAGACGGCCATGGGGTTGCACAGTCCGACCATCGACAGGCATTCGTGCGGTCAGGGAATTCTCCGTCGCTTCGATCACCTCGATCCCCAAGTGTTCTACAAGAGTCGCTGTTTTGAAAGTATTGAGAGCCTGCGGTTCAGGCAGCCCCTTTTTCCATATTGTCATTGATTGTGCTCCGAAATCGACTGTCTTCGAAACACTATCTAACGAAGCTTTCTTGGAACGTCGCCGATGACGCCACGGCAGAGTGGGAAGAGGTCTGCAATCAGGTGTTGCGAGTGAGCTTGCGCTGAATTCGCTTCGTCGCGCTGGATATGATCTTGGGGTACGACTCGGGCAGCAGGCGCGATAACCGGTCGAGTTGCTTGGCCTGCGGCGTCACGACGATACGGCACTTTCCTTTGGCGACGCCCCTCAGAATATCCATTGCCGCAGCATCCGCTGGATAGGTTAGAAATTTCTTTTCGTATACTTTCAGAACCTTCATGGTCTGCTCGCGTTCTTCGGCTGTCATCCTGGCGAGGTCTGCTTCTTTCGCCTTGGCGATGTTTGTTTTGACGCCGCCCGGATGAACGACAACCACTTGAAGATTGGACCCCGTAAATAGAGCATCTGTCCGGATTGCCTCCGTCAGTCCCCGCACAGCGAACTTGGTTGTGCAATAGATCGCCACATTCGGCTGGGCGACCAGGCCATTGAGGCTGGAGATATTCACGAGGACACCAGAGCCACTGCTCTCCAGATGAGGCATGAAGGCGCGCGAGGCATGAAGAACGCCCATCAAGTTAATGTCGATGACTCTTTGGATTGTCTCTAGAGACGTGTCTGCGATCGAACGTCCGCCGCCAGAGATTCCCGCATTGTTGTAGAGTTGATGGATCGCTCCGAACTTGGCGAGAATGGCTTCCGGGTACGCATAAATCGCCGCGCTGTCGGCAATGTCGAGTATTTGGCTATGAACATTAGCCCCTTCGGCTTCCAACATGATCCGAGTTTCTTCAACGCCTGTGGGGTCAATGTCGGAGATTGCTAGCTGAGCGCCAAAACGCGCTAGCTCCAACGACAGCTCCCGACCAATGCCGCTGCCGGCTCCTGTAACCACACATGTCTTGCCTGCGTAGGTATTGATCATTTGACGTATCCTGACGGTCTTGTGCTGGGGAATGTATCGCTGAGACTAGGAGAACTCGAGAGCAGGATCGATGACTTTGCCACGCTTGAACAAGGCAATATCGCTTGTGTAGTCAGATGACATTTCCCACGGGTAGGCCTCGCCTTGTTTTGGCATGGAGATTACCGCGCGCTGTACGTACCCTGCGCCGAAATCCATCAGGGGGCGCGTGACGATCTCGCCCTCCGGGCGCTTTGGAATGCAGATTTTTTTGCCCTGTCGATCCATCTCTGCCAGCAACTTGCAGAGATAGCCGCATACCAGCCCCACTTTCAGGGTCCAGGAGGAGTTGGTGTAGCCGATTGCAAAACTATAGTTCGGCACCCCATCCAGCATCAGGCCCTTGAATACCAGATGCTCTGACACGTCGACCGGCTTTCCATCTACCTCAAAGTCTATGCCGCCCATCATTTTCAGCTTTAGTCCGGTGGCAATGATGATCGCATCCGCATCGACGTGTTCGCCTGACTTCATCTGGATACCAGTTGGGGTGAACTTCTCGATATGCCCCGTTACAATGGACGCTCTCCCTGCAGATATGTCCCGGAAAAAATCAGCATCGGGAACAGCGCACAGTCTTTGATCCCACGGATTGTAGGGTGGCTTGAAATGCACATGCACGGGATAGTCCGCAGGCAGGTGCCTGCGATTTGCCTTTCGGATCAACCGTCGAGCCCGATCCGGGAATTTCTGGCAGTATAGATAGAACCAGCGTTGTAACCGTGTATTTTTCCACCGGGTCAGGCCATAGGCAAGTTTGGTCGGCAGCCACTTGTTTAGCCACAACGCCAATTTGTCCTGTTTCGGTCTTGGCATGATATAAGTCGGAGTGCGTTGCACCTGAACGACGTGCGCAGCTTCGTCTGTCATGGACGGCACCAGCGTGACGGCCGTGGCACCGCTGCCGATCACCGCTACGCGCTTTCCGGAATAGTCGAAGTCTTCCGGCCAGAACTGCGGGTGGATCTTTGGACCCTTGAATGTTTCTTCACTCTCGAAGACAGGTCGAAATCCTTCGTCATAATCATAGTAGCCCGTCGCACCGAACAGCCAACGGCATTTTCGAGTCTCACGCTCGCCGGTTTCGCTGTTTTCCATTGTGACTGTCCAAAGCGCGTCATCACTGTCCCACGACGCGCTCACGACCTTCCGATTGTAGGAGATCCGCTCCAGCACATCGTACTCTTCCGCCGCCTCTTCGAGATAGGACATGATTTCATCGGCCGACGCGATGGCGTTGGGGCTGGTCCACGGTTTGAAGTCATAGGAAAACGTATAGAGGTCAGAATCCGAGCGAATGCCGGGATATTTGAACAGATCCCAGGTTCCGCCGAAAGTTGCCCGCGCTTCCAAGATCTCCCAGCTCTTGCCTGGTAGCTCGCGCTGCAGATAGCAGGCGCAGCCAATTCCGGAGATTCCTGCGCCGATAATCAATACATCAAGCGGTTTTGCGGAAAAAGCAGGATTGATTTTGTTCGGCATGGTCGGTCTCCATCAGACTGCACGATCAACCTATTGCAGAAAAAAGAAAATGTGCGAAACGTACAGTTGTTGGTTATAATAGGTGCATGATGAACAGTTTTGATCAGCGGGTAGACGAGCTATTGCGACAAGGGGCTGAGCGCGTTCTGAAGGCGCCTCAGTCCTGGCGCGACGAGGTCGGCAAGGCCGTCGTGGCGGCCATCGACTCCGAGAATATGCCCTTTATAGAAAGCGTTATTCGCAGGGAAAACCTGATTGGCGTTATGCATTGGGCCAACTCCATCCTGTCTGATCCGAATGGGCCGATCACGCCGGTCATTTCCTCCGAACTATATGCCATCATCCGCGAGCAGGTCCGCAAAGGAGAGCTCGACATTTCTCTGAACGGGTACCGCGTGGCCCAAAACATTACCTGGCGGCGCTGGATGCGCATTGTGTTCGATCTGACATCTGACAAAGACGAGCTTCAGGCCGTTCTGGACCGGTCGGCCCGCAGCATCGGCAATTATACCGATGCGGCGATTGCCATCCTCTCCAGATACATTGACGCCGAGCGGGCTGAACTGGCGAAAGGGGCCCCAGCACTGCAGCGGGAAGTGCTGCAGCAAGTGCTCAGTGGAAAGCTTGCCGATCCATTCTCGGCCGGGCAACGGCTCGGTTACAAGTTTGATCGACCCCATACAGTTGTCCGCATCTGGACAAGTGAAATTCAGCGAGACAGTGATCTTGTAAATCGTGCGGCAGACCGGATTGTGCCTATATTGGGGTGCGCTCCGGGTTTGCGGATTGAAGAGGGGGAAAGCTCGCTATTCTTGTGTTTCGATCAGCCTATTGACTATTCGCGTCTTGAATCGGACTGTCCCGATGGCGTAATGGTCGCGGTGGGGCAAGCTGGACAAGGGTTTTCGGGTTTTCTGGAGAGCGCAAATTCCGCTCGAATGGTGCAGATGATCCTTGCGAATGCCCGAAACGGCCGGCGCGTGGCCGATCATGAACTCGTTAGACTTCAGACCATACTGGTATCGGATGACGGTGCATTTCAGCATTTTGTGTCAGACGTGCTCGGTGACTGTCTCAGGGCATCGCAAGACCTCAAACACAACTTGCTGATGTACCTCAAGCAAGGGTGCAACGCTGCTTACACGGCTGAACAGCTTGGCATTCACCGGAATACGCTGAATCGGCAATTGGACCGGGTCAATGATTTGCTGCCTCAGCCCTTGGGCGATGCCAACCGGCTCAACATTGCCGTCGCACTGGAAGGACTGCTGTGGCGTCCGTAGAGGAGCAGGGTGGCCAGGCTAGACGGATCCATACGCACCAATTCTCAGTGCATAGTCATATCGATACTTTGGCGTTCAGAAGGGCTGCCGGGTCACTGCTTCCGCCGACATGAATCGTATGTGCGCCCGGCTCGATGCGCCAGCTTCGCGTGTCGGAGTCGTAGTATTTCAATTGTTCCACTGGCACCTGGAACCGGATTGTCCTGCGCGTACCCGCATCCAACGTGACACGTTCAAAGCCGCGCAGCAATTTGTCCGGCCGGTAGACCAGGTCGCCGGGGAATCCGATATAGAGCTGAACAATTTCTGTCCCAGCAACGTTTCCGGTGTTAACGAGTGTGACTTCAGCTTCAATTCCCTCAGGCGTGCGCCGTGCTTTCAGGGCACGGTAGCCAAATTGGGTGTAGGATAAGCCATGTCCGAACCGGAACATGGGGGCAGTATTAGTGCTCTCCAGAAGCGTGTAGCCATGAAGTGGGCCATACTCGATCTCGTCTGCATCCGGATCGAAGAAGGGGTAGTCCTCTTCTGAATGCGCGACCGAGAAAGGAAGCTTTCCTGATGGATTGACGTCACCATACAAAAGGTTCGCCAATGCCGCACCGCCTTCCATGCCAGCGTAGAAGGTTTGTAGAACGGCTCCGGCCTTGTCGGCCCAATCGCAAATAATGGCAGATCCACAAACCAACACGACGATCGTATTCGGATTGTTCTCCGTAACCGTGTCGACAAGTGCCTGTTGAGGGTCGGGCAGGCGCAACTTCCGCCGGTCTCCACCGCGGTCTTTCCCGCTACCAAGCGGTCCGGAATTTTCGTCAGCCTTGTTCCCAGACGATTCGGTCTGGGTGCTAAGGTTTCCCGGAATGAATTCGCCTTCGTCATCTGCGGTGGTCCCGACAATTACAATGGCGACCTCGGCATTCCGTGCGGCGGCAGCGGCTTGCTCTAAATCTGTTTCATCGCCCGCCAATGCCAGGTCTTTCTCAAGATAGGCGGAGAGCCCCTGAAGAGGAGTGATTACATGCGGGGGCCTGACCGTAGAAGATCCGTGATCGCCTGTATTGGCGACGGTCGCGAGACTGCCAAAGACGGATATCTCACTTGCCTTTTGCAGAGGCAGAATGCCGTTATTGGTAAGAAGTACGGCTGACTTCTCGGCAGCCTCCCGCGCAAGCAAGATATGTTCTTCGTTCGCTACCATATCCATTGTATAGGTATCGAACGGGTCTTCGGCTGAGAGAATTTTGTAAGCAGTGGTCAGGATACGTCGACACGCCGTGTCAATCACGCTTGGTGCTATCGCACCTTTTTTGACAGACTTAATCAGGTTTTGGCCGAAGTAAATCGGCTCGGGGTTTTCGACGTCCAGTCCGGCAGCAGCTCCATAAGGTTTGTATACGCCGAAAATCCAGTCAGAGTGTACAAAGCCCTCAAACCCCCATTCCCCGCGCAGAATGCCGGTAAGCAATTCATGGTTCTGGCCGCAATATTCTCCATTCATCTTGTTATAGGCACTCATCACCGTCGAACAGCCAGAATCCACAACGCGTTTGAAGTGAGGCAGGTAGACTTCGCGCAGTGTCCGGTCGTCAATTTTCACGTTGACCTTGAAGCGGGAATTCTCGATCGAATTGACAGCAAAATGTTTGACCGTTGCGGCGACGTTGTGCGTCTGGATACCAGTGGACAAAGCTGCGCCCATTTCGCCCAGATGATAGGGGTCTTCCCCATAGGTTTCCTGCGCGCGACCCCAGCCTGGATGCCGCAACAGGTTGATGCAGACCGCGCCGGACAGGTTGCAATCCTGCGCGCGAACTTCCTTTCCCATGGCTTCGCCGATGCGTTGCTCCAAATCCCTGTCCCAGCTCGCACCGCGTGCCATGGTTGCGGGAAAACATGTAGAGTTTCCGCGGGCCACACCACGTGGACCGTCCGTGAAGTAGAACGTTGGCGCACCCAGCCGTTCGCAACCACCACCAGCTTGGTAAGGTTCTGCGCCCCACTGATTGTTGGTGCGCTGCATGGATTCCATAAATCCACGGCCCGACATCATCGCAACCTTTTCTTCCAGCGTGGCGCTCTGGATAACGCCTTCGACCATCTCGCTGATATCGGTTTCGTTCAGGCCTTTGCGTGGGGTGAAGTCGGGTGTGGTGTCGCTCAAGGGTATCTCCTTGGATGCTCTAGGAGGAAGTGGCCGGGGCAGGGTGTGTGGAGCTCGATGAAAAAAGGGGAGTTTGCATCCGGTCTGGATGCAAACTCCTTCAAGGTGTGGAGACTTGACTGCCTTTCTCCATTTGGGACTGGTTAGAACTTTGCTTTCAAGCCGAGATAAATAACGCGACCGAGGGTGGATCCGTTTGCAAAACCATCATTGTCTGCGAAGAAGGGGGGATCTTCGTCAATGAGATTGTCCACGTTTAGCGTCAGTTTGAGCTCATCCACATAGTCCGGAGTCGGCAAATCGTAGCCGGCATAATAGTTGACCGTTGTGAAGCCTTCGACGCTTGCCGTCGTGCTCGCATCGTATCCTGAGTTATGGTTTATACGAACGGTTGTGTCGAAGCGATCAGCATGCCAGCCGAACGTAGCGACTGCCTTTAGTCGGCTAACGCCGAACTCCAAGCCATCTGACGTTGACGCACCCTCGAAAGGTGTAACATCTCGGTTGAGTGCATAGGTTCCGCCGAGGCTGGAGTAGAAGGATCCCATTTCAGTTGGGTGCAAATAGCTGACTTCGAAATCCAGGCCATCTGTTTCGACCGAGCCGAGATTGATACGGCGGGCATCCAGCACGACGTATGGTGACGACGTTGCAAATACAGCGGCGATGCTCGGCAACCCTTCGACCCGCAGGTCGCCTGCACGAGCGAGCACCTGTTCCAGAGTTGGATTGATATCGTACAGATCTTCATAGGCGGGGATTAGGAAGAAGGAAGGCTCAAGAATTGGAGGGACAGCGATCTGATTCTTGAAGTCCACCTTGTAGTAGGTCAGGCTGGTCCGCCAACCTTGAAGCGCACCGCTCGAGGGCACCCAGTCAAATCCGATGGTCATTGTATCAGCTTCCTGAGGCTCTATGTCAGGATTTGACCCAGCGACCACGACTGTGGGGCGGAACAGGTCGGTCGGCAGCGAGTCCGGGGCGCGTACCGGGCTGACCGGAATGATTTGATAGCGCAGATCTGCCCCGCCGACAGAGTCGTTTAGCGAAGGCGCATTGAACGATGTGCCGATGGATCCGCGAATGGTCAGATCCTCAATTGGCTTGTAGTTGAAACCGACTTGCGGATTCGTCGTGTCGCCCGCATCGCTGTATGAGTCGTGACGGGCTGCCAGTGACACTTCAAGACTGCCAGCGCCGGATTCATTCGACAGGATTGGAACCAGGACCTCTCCGAAAAAGGATGTGACCTCGCGAGAGGGGGTTGCTTCGTAGCGGGATGGATCACTGCGTGATCCTTCCAGAATTGCGGCGTCCAGAGATTCCTCGGTGTATTCTGCGCCCACTGCCAGCTTGACTGTTCCGGCTGGTAATTCGAACGCATCGCCGTCCAGTACAGACCGGATCTGGAACAATTCCTGCTCGGAAACCCCGCCCGTTGTGTAATCGCGCAAAGCCGCAAGAACTGCTGGATTTGTCTGGCTGAGATCATAGGGGTTCAGCGCAGTTAGTGGGTTTGAGGACGCCAGAGCTGCGGCTTGAAGCGCCGGGTTGATCTTGGGTTCGAGGATTTCATTGTCGCTCTTGCCGTAATTCAGTGACGAGGTCAGATTCCAGGAATCATTGATCTTCCAGGTAAGTTTGGGCGTGATGCCCCAAGCACTCAGATTTGTCGTGAATTCTTCCGTATTGGCACCAAAAACATCGTCATAACTGAAGCTGACCTGGTGGGCAGGCTCTCCCACAATGGTCTGGAAGAACGGGTTGGCTGCGGTGATCAGGCCACTACCGCTGAGGCCTGTTCCCAGAAGCAGTCCACCTCCCTGGTTGGTGACTTCGCGGTCTGAGTAGTAGGCCGTAACGTCGAATACGAGAGACTCACCAAATGACTGGGTGAGGTTGGCGAAAGCACGTGTATTTTCCTGTTCGGGATACAGGGTCGTGAAGTCAGTCTCAGCGCAACGGTTCTCGCCCGGCAGGCGGTTTGGCAGGAAGAAATGGATGTCACCGAGCGAAATATGTCCGGGCGAGCAATTCAAAACACGGAAGTCATCGCCACCGCGAGATGTATGGTCCTGCTGAACATAGTCGCGATCGCGACCGTATACTTCATCATTATTCGTATGGTTGAGCGTGATGTACGCATCACCTGACTCCCACACCTTACCGAGAGAGAGAGAGGCGTCTGAGGATTTGTACTTGTCACCGAAACCGTGACGGTAGCTGGCTTCAATACCGTCAATCTCGTTACGTGTGATGAAGTTGATCACGCCGCCGACAGCGTCAGAACCATAGGTGGCCGAGCCACCATTCGCGACAACTTCCAGGCGGCCCAGAACACCCGGTGTAATCGTTGTGACATCTGGCGCAGATTGTAGCGCGCCTGAGCCGACCAGCCGGTGGCCATTGAGAAGCGTCAGTGTGGTATCTGACCCGGCGTTCCCAAGATTTCGGATGTTGGGTCGCGGGAATGGTACGCCGACATTGCCCAGTGAGGTTGGTAGCGTATTGAAGGCATTGGTCACTTGCGGCACCCGGGCCAGCAGGTCGATGGAAGATGCTGGTGCGATCTCGGCGATGGCTTCCTGATCTATGCTGAGCACGTTTGCACCAACAGGGCTGACGCCGCGAAGCAGGGTGCCGGTTGATACCGTAACAGTAACGGTATCAAGTTCGCGCTCATCAACGCTGGATACCGCTGACGGAGTTTCGGCGACCTCTTGAGAGACCGCGACCGGCGCCACAAAGCCGATGCCGGCCAGAGCTACAGTTGTAAGTAACAGCTTGCGCTGAGTTTTGTACATTTTTTCCTCCCTTTGCACTTTTGCGTGCGTGAGCCTGTAGCTCGACTTTTTTGTGCTGGTTACCGTCAATGCGTTAAGCAGCTGATTTCTCGTCAAAACGATGCTCGCATTCATAAAAACATGTCAAGTGAAATCTTTTTGGGGCAAGCCTTGTTCTCGAAAATTATGTCCGTGGTGCAACAAACTTTCGGAGCTTCGCCGTTCAGGTCGATGCTTCCCGTTGTTCCATCCTGTATAACAGTTTGCACCTAGCAGCGCTCTTGCTGATAGTTCTCCCAATTTTCCATATCGCCGCCGATAATATTGGTTATCTCAAGGGCCATATCGACCGTTTTGCATCTGACGCTCTGCTTCTTGAACCGGTCATCTGCGAGAAATTGCTCGAAAATGACTTCGGCCGGGGGAGTATTGGCACCCATCCGGACACCACCGTCCGCCTCGGTATCGAGTATCATTAGCCGGTCTACGTCGTCTCCCGATTGCCATGCCAGCCATTTCGGAAGTGTGCCGGAGCGTCCGCGTCCTGGCTGCCCTTCATAAGCAAAATTAGCCCAGTACTCCATCATCCTTGCCGACAATAGCTCGCGGCCGGCCTTGTTCTTCTTGCTGAAGGATATGCCCATCGGATCTGAAACCTTGTCTTCAAACCCCCCGATCACAAAGGGGATCTCGATCGAATGCGACGCGCCCACAAGAAAACTGATATCGGTAGTGAGAGCCTTGCCTTGCTCATCCCAGTCGAACCGGTAGGTGTAGACAGGCGATGAGCGGTGTTTCGTCCAGTGTTTCGCAATTTCCTCTACGCCATGATAGGCCCACAAGGCGTTGGGATAGTATCCGTAGGCCTCGTAGGTTTTCCGATTTTTCGGCCAGAAGGCAATATTGAGGAATTTCCCGACCATTTCCTTGTCGAAAAAGGCGAGCCCTTTGAATTCGTCTCGTGTCGTCCCGATCATCAGGGGAACATCCCGCATTTCCGCACCATTGATCAGTGCTGATCGAATACCCTCAGACGGCACGGCGATTCCATCGTCGGAAATATCGACAGGATTGATCAGGCCAGCTGCATCAATGGCGACGGGCAGTTCCTTGTAGGCTTCGAAGATTTGCGATGCAGGCATGGCGCGGAGATGGGCTGCTAGTTGTTCAGGGGACAGCGTCTCAACGGGTGGCAAGGCGTCGGTCTCGACAAGGTGCGCAATGAACTCCTTTGACGCGGCTCCGCGCCGGCGGGATTCCAGCTCGGGTCCGTCAACGGCATCTTTGTATGAAGTGCTTCTGAAGCCTCCACTCTGCACGATAGCTTTGTGAAACAGTCCTTCCGTCAGCGGAGAGGATATCAAAGCTGCGACGTTGAAGGCCCCGGCCGATTGGCCGAATACGGTGACATTGTCCGGGTTTCCTCCGAAGGCCTGAATATTGTCCTGAACCCATTGTAGTGCAGCAACCTGATCCAACGTGCCGAAATTCATGGACTGGTCGAGTTCGTTCTCGGCGGTTGCTGCAAGCGCGGGGTGCCCAAACCACCCCATCATCGCCAGGCGGTAATTGATTCCAACGACGATTACGTCTTGAGATTGTGCCAGGCGCCCCATTTCATATTGTCCGGCAAAGCCCCAGACATTGGCACCACCATGAATCCAGACCATGACCGGCTTCGGCTCACTGCCTGCGTCCGATGGAGCCCATACATTCAGGTACAAGCAATCTTCTTTTCCGGCCAGTTCGCCTTCCTCACGGTCAGGCTCAAAACCGCTGGTCAATTGCGAGCAGCGATGAAAAGGGAAGGTCGCTTCCAGTGGCGTCTCCCATGCCTGAACTGGTCGAGGCGCGCGCCAGCGCAAATCCCCCACAGGCGGAGCCGCGTAGGGAAGTCCGTACCAAGCGAATGCATTGTCGCGCCCGCGCGTTCCGATCACCGTGCCATCCGCAAGGGTCACCCGTGTTGCTTCATCGAGTTCGTAGGTCAGGGGCGCCACGTCTGAGTCGGAATTGTCGCCGCACGCCCCAAGCGTCAATCCTGCGATGAGGGCAAGTGATATTGTTCGAATGCGTTTCATGTTCTCCCCGGAAATTGTCCGTTTCTAATTTGCGGAGAAGATACACATAAAACATTTCAATGGAAATGTTTTTATCGAATAACGGTACGATAATTTTCGGTTCCAAGACCGAGTATTAGTGGTCGTTGCGAACGAGTACGGCCATGACTGCGTCGATATGCTGTTCAATGGCGGGCTTCTTTTGCAGGTCCAGCTTGTGCAGTAGCTTGATTTCCTTGGAGAGCACAAACGGCATCTGACACATTGAAACGATAATGTAGAACATTGAGACGGGCGGCAAATCGGGCAGCAGTCCGGATTTGATTTGCTTGCGAGTCTCTTTCATCAAGATCTTGTGGGAGGGTTTGATGAAGTTTTCGGCCATCCACTCGAGTCTTGGCCCGCCGCGTACAGACTCCGAAATCATGATACGGGCATGATCAGGATTGTTCGCTGAATACTGAATGTACCGGGAGAGAAATTCCCGCATGCTTCTGACGGGATCCTCGATCTCAAGAAGCTCGGCGCCATCTTCGCCGTAAACCTCCAAGCGCAGCTGCCGGAACATCGTTTCAATGGTCTTCTTCCAGAGCTCTTCTTTTGTGCCGAAGTGATAGCGGATTGCGCCATGTGTTGCGCCAGCTTCGTCTGCGATATCGCGCGTGTTCGCGCCATCATATCCGCGCTCGGCGAATGTTTTCATGGCGACCTCGATAATGCGGGCGCGCGTCTCAATGGCGCGGGCCTGCACGGGTTGCTGCGGTGATTTCGTGTCCGTTTTCGAATTTGTCATGCAAATTCCTTACACTGGCTTCGGAGGTGGGGCCATACGGCAATCTTCATGAGTAGGCTGCTTGATTCAATTCGAAGCGAACGGTGCGTGTGACGGCATCTTCGGAATTCGCGCCAATGTGCGCTGTATAGCCGACAGGTTCGACCTGCCAAGACTGGGCGGTTGCATCATAATAGGCCAGGTCCTGAGGGGAGACAGAGAAGGCGACCGTCCTCGTTTCGCCGGGGCGAAGAGTGACTTTCTCAAACCCGCGAAGCAATTTGACGGGGCGGTCGATCAGGCTTTCGCCAAAACCAATGTACAACTGCACGGTTTCGGTGCCCGGTCGGTCGCCTGTGTTCGTCACATCGATTTCGAATGTCGGGAGGCTGTCACCTTTCGTTTGCCGGATGTCGCTATATGTGAAGTCTGTGTAGCTCAGGCCATAACCGAACGGAAAGGCCGCACGATGCCCGGATTTTTCCAAGAGCGTATACCCGTGGTACAGTCCATATTTGATTTCGTCAGCTTCCGCGTCGAAGAAGGGTAAGTGGTCTGCGTCGGCCGGGATGGAGAATGGTAGACGCCCCTCCGGATTAATTTCGCCAAAGATGACTGACGCAAAGGCATTGCCGCCTTCCATACCAGGATACCAAGTCATCATGATTGCGGCAGGCTTGTCGCGCCAGGATTCCATGATCACGGCGCTGCCAGACATTACCCCCACCAGAAGGCGGTCATTCGTATCCGACAGTTTCGCAATCATGGCTTCGTCAGATGACAACAGGGTCAGTGAGTCGCGGTCGCCGCCCCGCGACGGCAATTGTTTATCCGGATCCAGACCTTCGAGTGCTTCGTTTCCTGGAATGAATTCGCCTTCATTCTCCCAAGTGTAGCCAACAATCGCGATCACCACGTCAGCGGACTCCGCGCATTTCGTCATGCGTTTCGGGTCCGATCCATCATCGAACACAATCGTCGTGTTTGGTCCGGCGGCGGACGTCAGGCC
Organism: Hyphomonas sp. KY3; assembly: GCF_017309975.1. NCBI lineage: Bacteria > Pseudomonadati > Pseudomonadota > Alphaproteobacteria > Hyphomonadales > Hyphomonadaceae > Hyphomonas > Hyphomonas sp. KY3. The sequence goes on along the minus strand of NZ_CP022271.1, from coordinate 2,391,028 downwards.
GTTGAGCAGTGTAACTGCGTAGGGCGGATTTACGCTGGACGAGCCGCGATCACCAAGATTCACTTCGTCGGCAAGCTTGCCGATGACGGCAATCGTCTGTGTGTCGTTGGGATTTAGTGGTAGAAGGTCGTCGTTCTTCAACAGTACGAAGCTTTTCTCAGCGACTGCACGCGACAATTGTATGTGTGCGTTGCAAGCAAGGTCTTCGTCAGAATAGGTTCTGGGATCGTCGGTGCGAGCAAACGTGAACTGAGTGCGCAAGATTCGCGTCACCGCCTCGTCTATGTGCGCCTCGTCGACTTCGCCTCGCCCAACCGCGCCTTCAAGATTGCTGCCATAGAAAATGCCTTCGGGCATCTCGACATCCAGTCCGGCTGTTAGGGCGTCTGCACCGTAACAGCCCTTGACCCAGTCAGAGTGCACAAACCCCTTGAAGCCCCATTGTCCTTTGAGGATTTTCCTCAGCAGCGGAACGCTGTGCGCACAATAGTCTCCATTGATTTTGTTATAGGCGCTCATGACCGAAGCGCAGCCCGACATCAGTACCCGTTTGAAATGTGGCAAATAGACTTCATGCAATGCGCGATCGGACACGCGAACATCCACCTTGAAGCGCGAGTTTTCGATGCTGTTGACGGCAAAGTGCTTGGCGGTGGCAATGATGTTGTGAGTCTGCAGACCCTCTGTCAGTGCCGCACCCATTTCGCCAAGATGCACCGGATCTTCGCCGTAGGTCTCCTGCGCGCGGCCCCAGGCCGGATGGCGAAGCAAGTTGATACAAACCGCCCCGGAAATGGATGCACCAAGCGCTCTGGCTTCGATTGCGATGGCTTCACCAACACGGCGTTCTATGTTCCGGTCCCAGGTTGCTCCGCGCGCCATGGTGACGGGGAAGCAGGTGGTGTTTCGCTTGTGCCGTGCGCCTCTCGGACCGTCGCAGAAGTGGAGCGACGGAATGCCATGACGTTCATTGCCGCTGCCCGCAGGATAGGCGCGCTGTCCGAACTGTCGATTCTCTTCACCAAAGAACTTCTCGAAGAAGCCGTGGCCAGACAACATCTTGATTTTTTCAGTCAGCGACAGGTCATTGACGATGGTTCTGACTTCCTGCTCCAGAGCGGGGTCCAGCGGGGCCGTGTTGAAGTCCTTGTGTGCGTTGGCCATGGGGCTTGAGATGTCCTTTTACTGGGTGTCTGTATTGCTTTGGCGGCGTTCGATGTCGCGAACGATTTCTCGGTGACGCGACTGGTCGAGCCTGTAGTTGAGGATCAGGATGAGGCAGGTGACCGCCGCCATGAACGGAATGACGGAGATCATTATCTTCAGGCCGAACAGCGCCTGTGGTGTCTGTTCCTGATTGGCAACATAGCCGAAGGTATCCAGCAGGATTCCGCTGAACAGTGTCGCAACACCAAGCGACAGTTTTTGCGCAAATGCGATAGCGCCAAAGACAAGGGATTCCGAACGGACGCCTGTCTTCCATTCCCCATACTCGACCGTATCAGGTAGTGTTGACCAGACGCTGACATAGCTAGCGGCCGATCCCGTCGCGCCGAACATCAGGATCAACGTTACGACGAGGGCCGTTTCGACAGGGTTGAAGAACAGAAGCGTCGTCGTGACGGCAGAAATGGAAGCGCCGCACGCCCACACGGCCCGCTTGCCTATCCGGCGGGAAAGAAACCCCCAGATCGGCACGCAAAGCATTACCATCAGAGTGATGCCGAACATGACGACCCCGAACAAGTGCTCGGCACTCAGATTGTATTTGAGATAGTACAGCATTGCCTTGCCGGCGACCGTTGACCCGATGCCGCCAATCACCGTTGTGGCGAACACGATCCAGAAGGCTGAGTTCTGGCGCATCATGCGAACCTGGTCGCGCAAGGCAGGAGACTTTTCGCCTCGACCGATGTCAGGCTCGCGTGTGAACGCGGCGCATCCCAGAACAGCCAAGGCACCCAGCCCGGCGTATACAATGGCGAGGCGTTCAAAACCAAGCTTGAGGTCGCCGTCGCCGAGCAACATGGCCCCGTCGCGTGTAAACGCCGCGACCATGATGCCTGCGGTTGTGGCGAACACCATCCTGTAGACTGCGAGCGTGCTTCGCTCGTTCGGATCCTTGGTCATGCGGGCCGACAAAGAACCGTAGGGCACACTGACAATCGTGTAGAAGGTTCGGAACACGATCTGAGTTGCAAAAGCGTAGAGTGCCAAAGCACCTAGTTCCAGGTTGCCGGTCCTGAACATGAACATGAAGGACAGGCCGAGAGGAATGGCGCCAATGAACAGGTAGGGGCGAAAGCGGCCAAGTTTGGTGCGGGTGCGGTCGGCGAGCAGGCCAACCAGTGGGTCGGTGACGGCATCCCACAGCATTGCGCCGAAGATCACGAGACCGGCCATGAAGTTCGGCAAACCCGCGACGTCAGTATAGAAGAACATGGCGAAAAGATTCGTCATGTTCCAGAATATGTTGATGCCGAAATCGCCAAGACCAAAGCCTGTTCGGCGTCCGAATCCTATTCGAGTGGCAGGCGAGACGGACAGGCCCTGAGAAGCGATAGAGTTCATATAGTGCCAACATCGGCAATGGTTGCCGACGTCCTCCCGTAAATAATTTGTCCAAGCCTGTTGCCGACCGGTTCAAATAGAAATAATTTCAATTGGAGAAAAATACAATTGCCATTTGTGATCTGTTGCGCAAGCTTAGCGACGCGATAAAAAGATTACAAGTGGAGAAAAAATTGGAGGAAGCTTTGGATCCGTCGCTTGCGAAGCAGGGCGCGAAGTCTGTGGAACGTTCTGATCGTCGCGACGGCGGCGCGTTTTCACGTTTGTGGAAGCAGATTGTCTATTCGGCAAAGCTTCGTCAGATCAATCAGGACACCAAAGCGTTCACACCTCAAGGCTTGGTTCTGATTCCTGACGTGCTCGAAGACACGATTGATCGTTTCGGGGGCAATACTGCGTTCATTTTCGAAGGCGCGCGCTCCACCTATGCAGACCTTGAGGCGCGGGCGAACAGGGTCGCGGCCTGGGGGCAGAATATCGGGCTGAAGCCTGGAGATACAGTCGCCCTGTTCATGGACAATAGGCCGGACTATGTGGCGGTTTGGTTCGGCCTCTCGAAGATTGGTGTGGTAACGGCGCTGATCAATTCACACCTGTCTGGCGCCGGTCTGACGCATTGCCTCAACGTGGCAGAAGCCAAGGCAATCATTACTTGTCAGGAGCTGAACTCCCGCGTGCAGGATATTCGCGCTGACCTGGCGGATAGTAATGTGCCTATCGAAATTCTCGATCCGGACAGCACATTCTCCAACTGGCTTGAAACCCTATCGGCAGATCGTCCCGACCGGTCCCAGAGGGATGCTTTGCGGGGCAAGGATGTGGCGCTTCTGATCTATACGTCCGGCACCACTGGCCTGCCCAAGGCAGCGAAGATGACTCATGCGCGCTGCCTGATCATGATGCGCAGCTTCGCGACCCCATGTCAGGTCGGGCCGGATGATGTGATCTACGAGACGCTTCCGCTTTATCATGGGACGACCGGCGTTTGCGGTGTGGGCATTGCGTTGACCACTGGGGCTGCAATCCTGTTGCGGCGAAAGTTCTCTGCCAGCGCTTTCTGGGATGAGGCGCGCGAGTTCGGCGCCACCATGTTCATCTATGTTGGAGAGCTTGGGCGTTTCCTGATGAACCAGCCGCCCAGCGAGGCTGAACAGGCGCACAAGATGACCCGCGGCCTTGGGAATGGTATGCGGCCTGACGTCTGGCGGCAGTTTGAAAACCGAACGGGCATCAAGCAATTGTTCGAGTTCTACGGATCGACAGAAGGCAATATTTCCCTGATCAATCTCGACGGAACGATCGGGTCGGTTGGGTGTGTGCCCCCAATTATTCGTAAGCACATGTTGATACGAATAATCAAAACAGATCCTGTCACAGGAGAGACTATTCGCACGTCTGGGGGCTTCTGCGTCGAAGCAGAAGTCGACGAACCTGGCGAGGCGATTGGCGCCATCAAACAGTCGGAAGCCCGCAACAGTTTCGAAGGTTACCGCGATAAATCCGCGACCGAGAAGAAGATCCTGCGCAACGTATTTGAGTCTGATGACGCCTGGTTCCGTTCCGGCGATCTTATGCGCCGGGACCGGATGGGGCGCTTCTATTTCGTGGACCGGGTTGGCGATACATTCCGCTGGAAGTCGGAAAACGTATCAACGACAGAGGTTACGGAAATAATGTCTCATGTCCCGGGTGTGACCATCGCCAATGTCTTCGGCGTGCCGGTTCCGGGGTTTGACGGAAAAGCAGGCATGGCGGCGGTATCAGTCGACGAGACGTTTTCAATAGCATCTGTATACGAAGAGATAGCGAAGCACTTGCCGACTTACGCGCGGCCAGTCTTTATGCGTGTCGTGGACGGCCATGACACGACGGGAACGCTTAAACTGTCCAAAGTGGACCTGGTAAAGCAAGGCATTGATGAACTCGCAGGTGCGGAAGGCGTTTTCATTCTGGACGAGCAGCAAAAGAGTTACAGGCCTTATACCATCTGCGACAGGGACGCTCTGGCGAAGGGTGCGCTGCGCCTTTGACGGCGCCGCACACCTGCTGAACAATCATTGCTGGCTGGAAAAACCGTCAGCTGAAAAGATACGAGGGAAGAAATATGGGCCGGATACTGAAGTGGCTGGGAATCGGCATCGGATCGCTGGTCGTGCTTGCGCTGCTCGCGGCGGCGATCGGCTGGTTCTGGCTGAATGGAAAGATCAAGTCCCATATGACGCTTCCGGACAATAATCCCGAGGTGAGCAGTCTGCTTGAGTATCGCGAGCAGGTCAGCGCACCGCAAGGCGCAATTGATCTCAACTATGATCTGGACCTTTCTCAATCTGGCGCGTTGACCAATCCGCCGGAGGAGCGCCGCCCATGGACGCGCTGGTGGTGGCCCGGCGGTGATGTCACCGCAGAGACAGCATGCGCGCAATTGGAGGCGTTCGATGCCAAAGGGTTTGGCGGCGTTGAAATACAGGCTTTCGCCGCTGGACTTGATATTGAGTCAGACGAGATTCAGGCGCGTATCCGCTCATTTGGATCTGACGCGTTCAATGCTGAGCTTTCCAAAATCATGGCTTGTGCATCAGACTTGAACTTCGACTTGTATCTCAATCATCTGAGCGGTTGGCCGGCCGGTGGCCCTCAGGTACCCGTCAACGAAGGCTTGCGGGAATTGCGCTTCTCCGAGAAGGCGGTGTCTGGCGGTCGAGAGGTCAGCTTTGATCTGCCAGCACCGAAGGCGGGTTTCGGGGATCATCTGATGGCCTTGGGCGAGATGGCCTTCAGCCATGCATCAGCCGGGGCAGATCTCAGCAATTTCGTTCCCGAGTTTCGCCAGCTTGTAAGCGTTGTCGCGGCAAGAAAAACAGGCGGAAAGCGAGATGGAAATCCTCTTGTGGCTACCGACACCGTGGAGTTGGACGGGACGACAACAACCGTCCTGACGGACCGAGTGGTCGATGGCCGCCTTTCCTGGGACGCACCAGAGGGTGAGTGGGTGGTCGTGGCGGCGTGGAGCCAGCCCTCCGGTTCTGCGCCGGTTCTGGTTGCCGGGGATTCTTCCGGCTTTGTTGTTGATCATCTGGATACAGAAATTTTGAGCGGTCATTATGCATATGCGTTTGGTGAGCGCACAGGGCTGAGTGAACACTATGGGGAGGGGTTCACTGGATTCTTCAATGACAGTATCGAATTCATGGCTGACCGCCTGGGCACGCCTGACATTCTGCAGGAATTCGAGACCCGTCGCGGATATGATCTCGAGCCCTACATTCCGACCGTGTTTGTCGATGTGCGCGACAATTTCTATGTACGGGACGTTGCCAGGGTCTACGCGGCGCCAAGTTTCAAACTGACCGAGGACGACGCGCGTATTCGCTTCGATTATCAGAAGACAATCTCTGACCTGCTCGTAGATCGTTTCGTCGGGGGGAGCGCGGATTGGGCAGAGGCGCGGGGCCTGCTGTCCAAGGGACAAAGCTATGGAATGGATCTGGATGCGATCCGGGCGCTTGGCCGTAATCACATTCCGGAGATGGAGCAATTGTATGGCGGTGGTTCGGAGTTTTCGCTGAAGCTCGCTGGCGCCGCAGGTCTGCTCTATGACCGGCCAATCATTGCGAGTGAATCCTTTGTCTGGTCTGAAATGGGCTATGCCGTTTCGCCAGCGCGCATCAAGGCAGCCGCAGACAAACTGTTCCTGTCAGGCGTAAACCAGATTCTGTATCATGGTGTGCCCTATGATTCCGAGCGGCCTGAATATGCCGAGGCATTCGGAGAAATGGGTTGGCACCCTTTCCATGGTGTTGGGGGAGAGTTCAATTATTCCGGAAACTATGGTCCTGAATCGTCAATCTGGAATACGCTGGAAGAGATCAACACATATCTGGTCCGGTCGCAGAATCTTCTGCAGGCGGGTAAACCGGATGCCGACGTCCTGATTTACTATCCATTCCTGGGCTTTCCGAGCGAACTGTCCATCAGTGAGCAGGCAAAGGACTTGTTCCTCTTCATGGGCGCGATGCCCGACGAAGTCGACCCCAATGGCAAAGAAGCGGGGGGCAGTATTCCCTTTATCAAGTTGCCTGAGATCGAGAAATTGGAAAGCACGCTCTGGCTGGAGCGCTTGATGCCGATTGTTAAAGAGCTTGATGAGCGTGGCATCACTTGGACTTGGGTAAATGATGATGCGCTTATGTATCGCGTCAACGCGCTCGACGCGGACCAGAAAGTCCTGTTGTTTGACGCGCCCTGGATAGAGTTGGAATCGGCCAGGTCGCTTTCGGCCATATCAAACCGCGTCGCGATCATGGAGGGAGCACCAACGCGTCAGCCGGGCTATCTCGACTATGAGGCGAGGGATGCAGAGATCGCTGACATTATGGGTGCGCTGGAAACCAACCGTAAACTGCAGGATGTCAGCGCGCTGCAAGCATGGGCGAAAGGGAATTTCGTCTTCACCCAAGCTAGCCCTGTGCGACGCGTCACTCGCACCCAGTCTGACGGGAGTCTTATCCACTTCCTCTCAAACCAGAGCGCGGCCGCGACGCGCGTGACGGTGGATGTAACGCTGGAAGAGGGTAGCAGCCTCTACGCATTCGACCCGAAAACAGGTCAGACATTCAAGTTCGATACGGCAGAGGAAGGGCAGGTTGAGCTTGCTTTGCCGGCGTTGGCGTCGCTTTTTCTGATTGAGACATCAGACGAATTGCCTGACCTTGTTGCCTATGAGGCCCTTCCAATTGGCCAGGGCACTGCATTGATGGATTGGTCGCTCAAATCAGGCGCTTTCGAATCTGATTTGGCGGCGCCACTCGTTGATGCGGCAAGTCTGGCAGGGTTCAGGGACGAAGGGTCAGGCCTGATCTATTCGACCATGACCTCAGTCTCTGAAATCGCAGGCCCGACATATTTGGTCATGGACCGGGTTGAGGGAAGCGCCTCGGTCTCGGTCAATGGAAATGAACTGGGGCGACTCGTTTTGCCACCGTATGAGATCGACATTTCATCCGCTCTGCAAGCCGGTGAAAATCAGATCGAGCTGACGGTAACGCCACCGCGTTTCCATGAATTGGTGGCGCGAGCAGAGTCCGGTGAAGAGCCAAAAATGGAATTCATGGCGGGGCTCGGAGACAAGAAACATCCGAAGATCGGATTGATTGGAGATGTCCGTCTCGTCACCCAGTCTACCGCCAATCCCTGACATACAGAGAGAACTCCGGGGAGGGAGTTACATGAAAATATTTCGTATCATGAAATACATGGTTGTCGCCGTGGCCGTGCTGATTGCCTTGAACTTTCTTTGGCAGAAAATCAGCCGGATGGAAGCGTTCGAGAAGGAAGCCGATGCGATCAGCTCCAATATTTCTGCTGCTGTAGAACCTGCTGTCATGCCCGCTCACGTATCCGCCCCCATTCGGGTTCGCGTGGCGTTTCCGGAGGGACTCAAACGGGGGTCGAATATCAGCACGCAATTGCCCAACGCAGCGCTGGCCTATGATCTTAGCTACTCGCTTACCAAAACTATTCAGAAGCCAGCTTCCATTGCAGACGTGATTGGCGTCGCAATTGGCTACATATTCACGGGCCGCGCTGACACACGCAAAGTCATGCTGTGGGATACCGTTGCCGTCACATCTCCCGATGCTCCAAAGGCCAAGTTCGATCTTCGCATTCGCAGACTGCAATTTGATGATGTTGGAGAAGCGTCAGCTGAGCGTCATGGGCAACGTGTGACTGCTGTCCTCAAGGGGGCAGACATCCCTCCAGGTGGTGAGGTCATCATGACTTACAGTACGACCACGCCCTGGGTCGCGAGTGGAGCGTTTCCCGTGCGCGTGGATGTGAACAAGGTTCGCATGGCTGAGGACCCGACTTTTGTAGTCGAGGCGGGATCGACCTCTTCGCGTCAGGTCGTTGTTCCGTCCTCGGTGCGTCCTGGCGAGACGTTCAAGGTTGAGATCATTTCGGGCGATAAGTACGACAATCTTTCGGCCAGCGAAGACAGCGTAAGCTTTTCGCTGAACGGTGAAGTCCTGGAAGAGATGCTCCTGTATACGGGGCGCACCGAACGTGAAGTCACGCTGGACGAACCGGGAATTTACCGTTTCGAAGTCAGCGGAACTCTGTCCAATCCTGTTCGGATCACGGAAAATCCAAACGGGCCGTGGTGGGGAGACTTGCATTCCCACAATGCCTGGAGTGCTGACGCGCTGAGCTCGCTCACGGATCCGGACCACTACACATATGCGCGGGATGTCTCAGCCCTCGACTATGCGGCGCTGACCAATCACATATTCGGGTTGGAAGCAGGGTATTGGCAGAAGACGCAAGACTGGTGCGAGTCATACAATGAGCCCGGCGAATTCGTCACGATCCTCGGTTTTGAAGGTGGCATAGGCTATCATCTGGATGGCTATTTCCCGACCTGCACCGGACCCGCCATCGAAAGCCAACGCTATGGTGCGGGCAGGGGGATGAACGAGAAAAAATTGTCCGCGCTTGAAGAGGATATCGACCGGGAGCAGATGATTGTTGCGACGCACCACACAGGTATATCTTGGGGAGGTGCAAACTTTGACGGCACACATCGGTTCCCACGCCAGATGCGCCATATCGAAGTTTTCAGCGCCCATGGCCAAAGCGAAATGTATGATCCATCTGACCCGCTCTCCTATGAGTATGCTGGCAGCACGCCTGGCTTCTCCCTGTCCAAACGCGGGGCACATTATGTGCGCGACGCCTGGGCTGCAGGAATGAAGTTGTTCACGCTGGCGGCATCGGATGACCACAATGGCCAGCCGGGCAAGCGAGCCAACGGATTGACAGCAATCATGTCGCCTGAACTCACGCGCGGTGCGTTGCTTCAATCAATGCGTGAGGGGACCATGTATGGCACCACCGGGGAACGCGTCCTGCTCGATTTCTCGGTAAATGGTCAGCCGATGGGTAGTGTTCTCCCGGAAGACAGTACCGAATTGGATTTCCGTCTTGAGGTACATGGAACCGCTGATATTTCCGAGATTGAGGTTTATCGATACGTGTTCGAAGAAGGCGCGGAGTGGGAAACAGTGTTCCATCGCAGTGGTGATCTGGGCTTGGACTTCGAGGAGGGATGGACTGAGCCAGCCGTCGGACACGCAGTCTACTATGCCCGAATTGAACAAGCGACGCCGATCCGCGTGACGATCCCGACGCTCCATGACAGGCCGGTGCGCGCGTGGAGTTCGCCAATCTGGGTCGGAGAGCCGGAGATCGAATGGTGATCGCTTGGCGGAGACGACTGATCAGACTTGATTTGCGAGGCGTATCTTACGCCCGGCTGAGAGGTGGTTGGCGGCGGCGACGATGGCGTCGGCGTCGATCATGAAGTGCCTGTAGAGATCATTAATCGTGCCGGTCTGGCCGAAATGTTCGACGCCAAGCGGCGCGGTCCGGTGGCCCATGACTGAACCAATCCAGGCAAGTGTTGCCGGGTGGCCGTCCGTAACGGTAATCAGCGTCGCATCGCGCGAGACTGAGTCCATCAAGCGTTCGATCTGGCTGACGGCGTTATCCTGCCCGCGCGCTCTGGCGCGGCGCGCAGCGGTCCATCCGGAGTTCAGGCGATCGGCAGAGGTAATGGCCAGCACGCCGATATCGCGCCGGTCATTGCCGATGCGTCCGGCTGCTTCGATGACTTCCGGCGCGACGCAGCCCTGATAGGCGATCACGACCTCACAATTCGGGCCCGGTTCCCGAAGCCAGTAACCGCCATCGACCACGCCGCGCCTGAAATCCGCATCATCGCGCGCTTTTAGGCCGAGCTGGTCAATGGAGCGTGTGGTCAGGCGCAGATAAACTGAGCCACCGGTTTCATCACGTAGCCAAGTGCGCTCATCCGGGTCACCCTCACCGCTGCGTTGGAGATAGTCGAAGGACCAATCCATGATGATCGAGAGTTCATCGAGGAAGGCTGGTTCAAAAGAAACAAGCCCGTCCTGACTCATACCGATCAGTTGCGCACCGATAGATTGGTGGGCGCCGCCTTCCGGGGCCAGCGTCACTCCAGAGGGCGTGCCGACAATGATGAACCGGGAGTCCTGATAACAGGCATAATTCATCGCATCGAGGCCGCGCGCCACAAACGGATCATAGACCGTGCCAATGGGAATGATGCGCTCGCCAAACAGGCTGTGTGACAAGCCGGCCGCGCCGAGCATCAGGAAGAGGTTCATCTCGGCGATGCCAAGCTCGATATGCTGGCCCTCGGGAGAGAATTGCCATTTTTGCGTTGAGGGAATGCGCTGTTCCCGGAACGTGTCGCCCTTGGCTTCGCGTGCGAACAGGCTGCGCCGATTGACCCATGGCCCGAGATTGGTTGACGCGGTCACATCCGGGGACGTGGTCAGGATACGGTCAGCCAGTTCGCTGTCGGTCTTGGCGATGGTATCGAGGATCTTTCCGAAGCCGGCCTGTGTGGATTGGTTGCGATCGTCAAGGAAGACCGGGCCGGAGCTTTTCACGATAGGGGCGTCGAACCGTCTGCGGCCTTTCGCGAAGAAGGCGGCGTCATTCATCAGCGCCGTCAGGCCATCAGGATTGTCGATCCCGGCGAGCACGTTCCATTCCTCGCCCTGCGGCACGCCCATGCGCTTCTGGAAATCCGCCATTTGGGACGGGTTCATCAGGCCGGCATGATTGTCCTTGTGCCCCGCCAGCGGCGTGCCCCAGCCCTTGATCGTATAGGCGAGGAAGACGGTGGGCTGGTCGTCTGTGACCCCGTCAAACGCTTCGGTCAGCGTCTGGACGCACTGACCGCCGAGATTGTTCATCAGGGCGGAAAGTTCGTCATCGCTGCGTTTTTCGAGCAAGGTCGTGACGTCGCCCTGATCGCCGATGTCATCCATCAGGCGTTTGCGCCATGCTGCACCGCCTTGATAGGTGAGAGCCGAATAGTCAGCATTTGGACAGGTCTGGATCCATTCCTTCAGGGCCTTGCCGCCCGGTTCCTCGAAGGCCGCGCGTTGCAAGACGCCATGGCGCAGAACGACTGTGCGCCATCCAAAGGCCTTGAAGATGGCATCGATTTTCTCCCACAGTCCCTCGTGCACGACACCGTCAAGGCTCTGTCGGTTATAGTCTATGATCCACCAGGTATTGCGCAAATCATGCTTCCAGCCTTCCTGAAGGCATTCATAGACATTGCCTTCGTCCAGCTCGGCATCCCCCACGAGGGCGATCATGCGGCCAAGCTGACGATCACTCGCCCACGGTTTGGCTTCGAGATAATCCTGCATCAGCGAAGCGAAGGCCGTGATCGCGACGCCAAGGCCAACAGAGCCTGTGGAGAAGTCGACATCGTCCACATCCTTGGTGCGGCTCGGATAGGATTGCGCGCCGCCATAGCCGCGAAAATTCTCGAGCTTTTCGCGCGTCTGGTTCCCCATCATGTATTGCATGGCATGGAAGACCGGCGAGGCATGCGGCTTCACCGCGACCCGGTCTTCCGGACGCAGTGTATGGAAATAGAGGGCCGCCATGATCGACACCATCGAGGCGCAAGAGGCCTGGTGGCCGCCGACTTTCACGTCGCCTTCCTCTTTTTCGCGGAGATGGTTGGCATTGTGCACGATCCAGGAGGACAGCCAAAGCAGGCGTTGCTCCATGGATTTCAGCGCCTCGAAGTCGGTCATTGCGAAAAGCCCTGTTCTGGCAGTCTGCGCCGGGCGGACTGCAATTTGAATACAGGTTCGTACCATCAGCCGAGCGGCAGATCATCCCTCCCGATGATAATGACAGGGCATGTCAGTGCGTCTGGCCGCCGAATGTTGAAACAAAACTGCTTCGATCGTGATCAGGCGAAGAGATCACCTGTTTCCACGTCGCGCGCTGGAGCCATATCGTCACCGCGATAGAAACAGGGGTGTTTGATGCGGCTGAAATTCCTGTGCCGCTCATAATGGACCCAGCCGCCATTGGGCATGCGCTGGCTGAGGATCGGCGCATCGCAGACGGGGCAGGCGGAATGGCAGGATTTTTCCGGCCCGCCGCTGTCGCTTCGCTCGATCGGCATCCAGGAGGACGCGACCTCCACCATCTGTCCGGAGGGCAGACGGCGCATATGTGCCCGGCGGCGAATCCATTTGATCGACATCTCAAGCTCCCTGCTTCGGCCGATCCCAGAAGGCGCGTGATTCGGTTAAGCGAAAGTGGGCAGACAGCCGTCCCCGCTGTCGCTGTCACAGAACTTTATCACTGCCGACATTAAACCGTACAGAAATCCGCATATCGCTGCGACAGCTGCAAAGGGGCAATGCTGTGACCAGTGATTTTGAATTGGTTTACTCCTTGGAAATCAAGGTATTGGATCTCGAGAAGAAGGTTTTGGAGCTCGAAGAATCAATCGCAGGCCTCACGCAGCAGCTGCATTCGGTTGAAAACGAAGCCACCCTCAATGTTCCTGACGAAATCACCGAGAAAATTCGGGAAGGCGAGAACCCGGTACGGGTTGTCCGCCAGTACCGCCTGATGACCCAAAAGGATCTGAGTGATGTGTGCGGCATTCGCCCGAACCATATTTCGGCCATAGAGCGCGGCATGTCCTATGGCCTCAAAACAGCCAAGCGATTGGCTGATGCGCTTGACGTTCCTGTAGATTTACTGACTTGAGATCCCATGAAACTGATGACCTCCCTCGCAGCTTCGGCTGCTGCTTTCGTTCTGGCTGGATGCTCCAATGGTGCCGACGACGCGCCACGGCCCGTTTTTCCGGACGCTGAGCCAGCCACACAATTCACCCGCGCCTACTCCATGACCGAAAGTCCGGACGGACAGGTTCGCGTCTTTGCCAAGGAGAATGGCGACGAGACCTGGCTGTACGAGGTGCGCCGCGACGGCAAGGCCTGGGGCGAACCTGTACGCCTTGAATTTCCGTCAAAAAGTATTCTGGTCGGTCCCAGCTTCAACCCCGTGGACGGCACGCTCCTGTTCGCGTCAGATGCCGAAATGCCTCAATGGCCTGGCCGGAAAGATTTGAACATCTGGCAAGTGGAACTGTTGGATGGCGAATGGGGGCAGCCTGAACCCCTGTCGGGCGACGTGAATACGGGCGCGAATGAAACTATGGCGGTTGTCTCGGCAGACGGTCTGATGGTGTACGCTTCGAACAAGAGCGGCAGCTATAATCTGGCCGACGCCCGCCGGGATGATGAGGGCAACTGGATCAAGCAGCGTGACCTGGAAGAGGTCAATGATTTCCGCACCAATGATCATCTGGCGCTTACGGCAGATGGACGGACGCTGTTCTTCTACTCGCATCGCGCCCCCAAGATCGGCATTGTCGACATCTGGATTTCCAGCCGACAAGAAGATGGCACTTGGGACGCGCCGAGAAATCCCGGAGAGCCTCTGAATTCTGCAGGTATAGACTATGGGCCCGGTCTTTCCGCGGATGGGAAAACGCTGTTTTTCTCGCGGGAAGGCGATCTGTTCCAGATTCCCGTATCGGTCGTCCTTGCCGGTAATCCTGACGCCTGATCCCTTAATGTTCCGGGCGATGCAGCGTTAACACGGCCGCGTCGGTCTCCTTCTCAGGAGTGCCGCGATCACAGTTGATTATCGAGCCTTTTTCGCGTGCCTGACGTTTCTGGCGGCGCGCTCACAGGCCGTGGACTGCGGGTTCATGAAGGTAAGTGCGGCCGTCATAAAAACTTTGCGGAACTGTGCGGAAACCGTCGCGGGTCACTGCGATAAGCCGCTTCGGATGCAGGTGGCCATGGAATCACTATTGGCCCGATCCAACGAATTATTGCTGAGACCGGCATCCTTCATTGGGGCCACAAAGGGGTAAAGAATGAAACTCGGGAAGACCTTGAAGCTCGCGACCATGGCGAGTGTTGCCGTGCTGACACTCGCTGCGTGTTCGGACACGACGATTTCCTCACCAGGAGCATCCGAAACGCCGGTGAGCCCACCGCCGCCACCGCCTCCGCCACCGCCGCCGGCCGCAGCGACTATCGATCTGGTCCCGACAGCCGGCTGTCCTACGGGCACGGCTGAAGCCACATTTGCTGCTGTGGCTGCCGATGGCTTCTCCGACGTCGACGTGTGTGTGCTCGGATCCGACGCCACAGGCGGCACGACGATCACGGCCGACCTTGAAATTCCAGCCAACACCACGATCGCCATTCAGGGCCCCGTCTTCATCGGTGAAGACAACAAGGATAACGCTGGAACGCCCGTCACGCTGACGATCAATGAGGGCGTTCGCTTCTTCGGCGCGTCCGCAGGCGGCACCGCGACAGCCACCGATGACTATATCGTTGTGACGCGCGGTTCGACGATTGCGGCAACGGGCACTGAGGCTGCTCCGATCCGCTTCACGGCGCGCGCAGCCATGAATGATGAAGAGACCGGCTCCAACCTGATCGAAGCTGGCACCAATGCTCAATGGGGCGGCCTGGTCATCAACGGTTTCGCACCGATCAATGCGTGCGGCGAAACCACTGCAACCGGCGGCACCGCTGACTGTGAGAAAAGCGGCGAGGGGTCATCCGGTCTGTTCGGCGGCGCAACCGCTGACGATGATTCCGGTAACCTGAACTATGTAATCGTCGAGTATGCAGGCGCCCGCCTGACCAATACGGACGAGTTGAACGGCATCGCCTTCCAGGGCGTTGGGTCCGGCACGGACGTTGACTATGTTCAGGTCCACAACAATCTCGATGACGGTATCGAATGGTTTGGCGGTACTGTGAACGCGAAGCACGTTGTCATCACCGGCGCTGGCGATGACTCGCTGGACTGGACCGATGGTTGGCAGGGCAAGCTGCAGTTCGCAGCTGTCCGCTCGACAGTTCCTAGCTCTGACGATCCGCGCGGCATCGAAGCTGACAACCGTGACGGCGAGAATGACAAGACGCCATTCTCCAGCCCGAGTGTTTCCAACTTCACGCTCGTCGGCACAGATGGCAATCAGCAGGGCATCCTGCTGCGCCGTGGTACACAGGGCAACATCGTGAACGGCATTGTGACCGGCTACGCAACCGGCATCGACGTCGATAACCCTCAGACCTTTACCGGCTTCTCGGATGGCGATCTGGTGATCGAATCCCTGCTCCTCGACACGGCTGAGAATTTCGCTACGGACTCCGACGGTGTTCCGACCTTCGCGGCTTCTGCGAACATTCGGACGGGCAACAACTCGCTGGTGGAGAATTTCTTCCCTGGCCAGCAGGAGCTGAACGTTCCTGTGTCCACGGTTCTGGCAGCTGACGCCTTCTTCGATACAACCACCTATATCGGTGCATTCGGACCAACCGAAACCAGTGCAAACAGCTGGGCTAACTTTGCCCTCGCTGGCACGCTGTTCGACGAAGAAGAAGCCGAGTGCCCAACCGGCACGACTGAAAATGGCGAACTGGACGGCAAGAAGCTGTGCCAGATTGATGGCTCCAGCTCCATCACGTCAGACCTGCGTCTCTCCAATGGAGACGAGCTGATCTATGAACTGGTCGGTCCGGTCTTCGTCGGGGTTGACCGTGGTCCCGATCCGGCTGCACCGCTCGCAGGCTCTGCTGCCGCATCGCTTACGATTGATGCGGGTGTGACGGTCGTCGGTGAAGGCAATGACGACTACCTCGTCATCGCTCGGGGGTCTCGCCTCCTGTCGAACGGCACCGAAGCTCAGCCGGTCGTCTTCACCGCCAAGACGGTTGTGGATGGCACAATCGCGGCCCTCGACCAGGACACCAAGGGTGTTTGGGGTGGGATCGTCATCAACGGTCGCGCTCCGATCAATGCCTGTAACGAGACCACTGCGACGGGCGGCACGGTTGATTGTGAAAAGTCAGGCGAAGGTTCCTCCGGCCTGTTCGGTGGTGCAACTGCCGACGATGACTCCGGTCAGATCTTCTACACCCGCGTTCAGTATGCTGGTACACGCCTGACCAATACGGACGAACTGAACGGCATTGCCTTCCAGGGTGTCGGTTCGGGCACCGAAGTTGATTATGTCCAAGTCTACAACAACCTCGACGACTGCTTCGAATGGTTCGGTGGTGCGGTAAACGCCAAACACCTGGTCGCAACGGGTTGCGGTGACGACAGCATCGATTGGACAGATGGTTGGACCGGTTCGCTGCAGTACGGCATCGTCTACGCCGGTGCGACAAGTGCAACGGGCGGCCTTTCGGGTGACCCACGCGGCATCGAGGGTGACAACCGTAATGGTGAGAACGACAAGACGCCGGTCTCCAGCCCGGATCTGTCCAACATCACGATCATTGCCAGTGGCGACGCTGCTGCAGACACGGGCGCCGTGCTGCGTCGCGGTACGCAGGGTACGCTTGTGAACGCCATCATCCTTGGCTGGCCAGATGCCGGTCTGGATGTCGATGATCCACAGACGCAGACCAACGTTACAAATGACGACCTGCTGATCCGCTCGCTCTTCCTCTCCGACAATGGTGAAGACATCGAGAGCGGTGACACGGACGACGTGACCTTCGTCACAGCTGACAATGTTGTGACCGGTCAGACGGTGACCATGTCCGGCTTTGCCTTCCGGTCGGGCCGTCCTGGTCTTGTCCCGGGCGCCAATGAGAACGCTGTTCCCGTCTATGACGTGACCGGCATCGGCAACCTCGAAGCCACAACATATATCGGCGCTGTCGAAGATGCTGATGACAAGTGGTTCCTCGGCTGGACGATCGATCAGGAAGGTAACCTGACATCGACCAACTAAGCCGGCCTTGAACAGATTGGATGGGGCGGCAGACTCTGCTGCCCCATTCCGTCGTTCAGACCAGAGACATTTCGGCGGGGCTGAGTCCCGTCAGCCCATTACAGGAAACCTCAAATGAAACGCCTCCTGTCTGCCCGTTCCTTGCTGTTGACCGGAGCCTGCCTTGCCTGGCTGTCACCGGCATTCGCTCAAGAAGACTCCTCGCCATCCGACTCCGCTCCTGCTGTCGAGCAGGAGGAGGAAGCCCGTCAGGAAACTGTCGTCGTGCGTGGCTTGTTCATTCCGGACGAAAAACGCTCCACTTCCGAAGTCGCCGCTCTCATTGATGAAGGCGATTTCTCGCTGCAGGGAGACGGCGATGCTGCCGCTGCCCTCGCGCGTGTTGCCGGTATCGCCACGGCTGAAGACGAGTTCATTTACGTCCGTGGTCTCAATGAGCGCTACTCGACCGCGCTTCTCAACGGATCACCGCTGCCAAGCCCTGCGCCATTGCGCCGGGTCGTGCCGCTGAACCTGTTTCCGACATCCGCTCTGAAGAGCGTTCTGGTCCAGAAGACCTATTCACCAAACCTTCCGGGCGAATTTGGGGGCGGTCTTGTCGATTTGCGCACCAAGACCGTGCCGGATGAAGCCTTCTTTACTGTCGGCGCAAAAGTTGCCCGCGATACGTCGACGACGCTTCGCAATGGCCTGATGTATGACGGGACAGATACCGACATTTTGGGCTTCGATGATGGTGCTCGCGACCTGCCTTCCCTGGCAGATGGTCTCACAACTGAGTTCGGCCGTCAGTTGACTGACAATTCATCCCTCCTGGTCATGCAGGAAGGGGAGGTTGCTCCGAACTTCAGCATCGATATGTCGGCAGGCAACAATTTCGACCTCACGTCTGATATCTCGATGGGCGTGATCGCCGCTGTCGGATATGGCAATTCCTGGCAGACGAAGCGGGGAACGCGGGGGTATGGCGACCTTGAGGGTGACGGTCTCCGGTCAGCTTTCCAGCTGGATCGTTTGAGCACACAGAATACGATTGATACGAACGCCTTGGCGACAATTGGTTTCGAGGCATTCTCCGACCATGAGATCAAGTTCACCGGGCTTGTGACCCGCTCCTCTGAAAAGGAAGCGCGGATTATTACCGGCGAGAACAATGAAGACGTCGACCAGCGCCTCGATGCTTTGGAATGGGTCGAGCAACAGCTCTGGTCCACGCAGGTCCAGGGCGAGCATTTCCTGCCTCAAGTCATGGATATGAAGGTGGAATGGCGCGCGTCATATTCCGAAGCGCTTCGGGATGCGCCCTACCAATTGTCGAACATCTACAACATCAATGATGCCGGCGTGCCGATCCTCTCTACCAGCCCTGCTGCGAACCGTATGCAGTTCAGTAAGGTTGAGGATGATACCACGGATTTCGGGATCGACGGCACATTGCCGATGACGCGGGACGGGGAGTGTACTTTCCTTTGTGAGGCTGACCTGAAATTTGGCTACAGCTATGTTGAGAATGATCGCGCAGCCACCTCGCTGCTCTACGATATCAACGGTGTCGGCGGCACGGACCGCACTCAGCGTCTCGATTACATCTATGACTATATCTTCCGGTCGGGTGTTGGCTCGATTACGGAAGTAGCTGGTGAGCAATTCCCGCAATTCTATGTTGCAACGCTGGAAATTGATGCCGCTTATGCCGGGATCGATGCTCAGATCACGCCCTATATCCGGGCTGCGCTGGGCGTGCGTTTTGAAGACGCGATCGAGGCCATTGATACGCAGAACATCAGTGGCGATCTCACCGGCAACACGGTGGAAGGGGTCATCGACCAGTCTGACTGGTTGCCGGCTCTGACCATCACCTGGAACCCGATCGAGGATTTGCAGGTTCGTGGGGGATATTCCGAAACGCTGACGCGTCCCCAGTTCCGCGAACTGGCCCCGGCTGTGTTCGTCAATACGGAAACCGACGCCACCTTCTTCGGTAACCCGTATCTCGTGAACGCGTCGATCAAGAACTATGACCTGCGCGGCGAATACTATTTCGCCCGTGACCAGTTCGTGACGCTCGGCCTGTTCTACAAGGATCTGGAAAACCCGATCGAGGAGATTCTGGCCGGTACAGAGACAATTCAGACGACGTTTATCAACGTACCCTCTGCCAAGCTGTACGGATTTGAAGTCGAATACGAACAGCTCCTGCCATTCGACCAGTGGACCGGCTTGGGCTTCTTTGATGATCGCGAAGTTCAGGTGAAAACCAACTACACCTGGTCAGATTCCGAGATCGGCGCAGATGGTGAAGTGGCCTTCAATATCGGCACGAATCTGAACCCGGTGCGCGGCACCACGACGGCTGCCGGGCGTCTCGAAGACGGGCGCCGGATGCAGGGCCAGTCCGAACACCTCTTCAACGTCCAGCTGGGCCTTCTCAATGAAGAGGCGCAGTCCGAATACAACCTGCTGTTCAATTATGTCAGCGAGCGTATCCGGTCGGGTGAGAACGGCAACCTGCCCGCAATTCTGGAGCAGCCGCCAATGACGGTGGACTTTGTCTGGAACAAGCGCTTCCAGTCTGGCAGCGGCCAGTATGAATTCTCCCTCAACATCGAAAACATCCTTCAGGAAGACTATGAAGCTTTTCAGGAGCGCGGGGGTGACCGCGTGGATGTCGATACGTACGAGCAGGGTACCATTTTCAGTATTGGCCTGAAACGTATGTTCTAGCTTCGGCTCTGATATTGCATATCATCAATTACAGGTCCGCGGCCATTGTCGTCGCGGACCTGTTAGCTTAGGGGAAACCCTCTTTCGAGGGGCTTGATATTGACGGAACGGCTTGAATCTCTTGCAGTTTTCGCTCGGCGTAGCGTCGGGCCTGCCTTACGCATGATTGAGGTCGCCTTGGTCGTGGGCATTGGCTTGGCGACGGCAAAGCTCATTTGGCTGGCGGTAGAACCGGGCGGGGCAGTCTCTCCGGACATCCCGGTTCGCTCCGTCGTGCAGCCCCCGCAAGGTATCGCAACCAACATATCCGTGGATACGTCCCGGCTCCTCCACGAAAATCCGTTCGGCGCGGCCTCCGCCCTCGTGGCGGATATCCCGGACGCGCCGGAAACAAGTCTGAACCTCAAGCTGCGGGGTGTCCGCGCATCGTCGGAAGAGGCCGGCGGCATCGCCCTCATCACCACACCAGACAACCGGACTGCAGCCTATTCGCCCGGCGAAGCCATCCTTGAGGGGGTCACCCTTCACCGGATTTATGGGGACCGCGTCACGCTCCGGAAGGGCGGCCAGACGGAGGCCCTGATGATGGAAGGCGGCGCCGGCCTGCTATCGGTCCTGACCACGTCGGGCCAGCCTGACCCCGAGAGCAACAATTCTGCCACGGGCTCCACCAGCGCTCGGATCGCCCGCGCCGACCTGATGTCCAGCATCACGATAGATCCGGTCCATCACGGTCAGGAATTTGTCGGCTACCGTATCGGCTCCCGGGGTGACGCTGACGTGATGACCCGCGCGGGTCTTCAGCCCGGCGATGTGGTCGTGGGCCTGGATGGCGCAGACATCAATGACGTTCCTCCGGCAGAGCTTGCCCGGAAATTCTCCGATCCTAATCCCGTTCGTCTGAAGATCGACCGGGACGGAAAGACAATTGACCATACCCTCGCGCCCGAGGAGGCCCGATAGACATGAATTTGAAAACCCTCTTGTCCGCAACGGCAGTTCTCGCAGCATCTCCGTCGGCCTTTGCCCTGGCCAATGAGACGCCGGCGGATACGGCGCGGCACATCCTGAATTTCGAGGATGTCGAGCTGTCCGCCCTTATCGCGGACGTGTCGACGGTGACGGGCTACACGTTTGTCGTGCATCCGGAAGCGCGCACCAAGCGGATCACGGTCTCCTCCACCACGCCGCTGACGCGCCAGCAAGTGTTCGATGTGTTCCTGTCCTCCTTGCGCGTGCACGGATTTACGGCGATCCCGGCCGGTAAGGCCACATATCGCATTGTCCCGGAACAAAGTGCTGTGGGTGAGGCGGGCATGGGGGCATACGGATCGAACGCCTTCACGACCGAAATCTTCAGCCTCCAGCATCTGAACGCCCTCGAAGCAGCGAAGATGCTCAAGCCGGTGATTGACGAGCAGGGACAGGTGATTGCCAATGCCCAGTCGAACACTTTGGTCGTTGTGGATTATGCGTCCAACATTCCCCGCTTGCGCAGCATGGTCGACAAGATTGATGCCGACCCTTCGGTGACGGAAACCATCCAGCTGGCCAACACCTCCGCCACGGAAGTCGCGAACATCCTGACCTCTCTGAACACCAGTGCCGGCGAGGACGCCTACAAATCCAATTTCAGGGCCATAGCGTCCGAGGCGGGCAATGCGCTGATCCTGCGCGGTGATCCGGCCGCCGTTGAGCGCGCCAAGCTCGTGACGGCGGATCTGGATGGCCGCGACCGGCTTCAGGACACGATCCGGGTCGTCCCGCTGAATAATGCGGATGCGGCCGATGTGGTGCCGATCCTGCAGCAGGTGGCCTTTGCCATCGACAAGCGCCGCGGACTCGCGGATGCGAGTGAGGCGACCACAATCGCCCACCATGATTCCACCAACTCGCTGGTCATCAGCGCGGCGCCGGAAACCCTGCTTAGCCTCGAGCGCGTCATTGGCGATCTTGACCGCCGCCGCGCCCAGGTTCTGGTGGAGGCCATCATTGTCGAAATGGCTGACGACACGGCGCGGCAACTCGGTCTTCAATTCCTGTTGTCAGGCACCGGCAGCAGTTCAGTCCCGTTCGCCACGACAAATTTCTCGGCATCGGCGCCAAACCTGCTCACGCTTGCGGGAGCGATCAGCAGTGACACGCCATTTTCAGGGGACGAGGACAGCGCAGTCAGCGACTCGCTGACAACGGCGGCGCTCAACTCGCTACTGGGATTGACCGGGATCACGGTTGGGGTCGGCGGGCAGGATGGTGATACATTGTTCGGCGCTGTACTGACGGCTGTGGAAGCGGACACAAATTCCCGCATTCTCTCTAAGCCATTCAACATGACTCTGGACAACGGAACATCGTCGCTGCTTGTCGGGCAGAATGTGCCAATCACAACCGGTCAGGTGCTGGGGGACGATAACACAAACGCTTTCACGACCGTGGATCGCAAGGATGTGGGGGTTGGGCTGACCGTTACGCCTCGAGTGTCGAATGATGGAACGATCCGTATGCAAATAACGCAAACCGTATCCAATGTGGCCGGCGCTATTACGGCAGGTGTGACAGATATCGTGCTCAATACGAGAGAGATCAATACCAGCGTGATCGCCGACGATGGTGAGATCATTGTCCTTGGCGGCCTTATTGAGCAGACCGAAGCCTTTTCCAATGAGAAGGTGCCGTTGCTTGGGGATATTCCTGTTGCAGGTCGCCTGTTCCGGACGGAAGGCAAGTCGCTTGGTCGGACGAATCTGATGGTCTTCATCCGCCCGACGATTGTTCGCGACCGTGCCGGAGCAAAAGCCGTTACATCACGCTCCTACAACTATATCCGCGCCGAAGAACTCTGGGACGGAGAGGGGAGCGACACGTCCTCTATCGACAATTTCATCACAGAAGTGCTGGGAAGCCCGCCGCCGCAATGACGCCGACCGATTTCGCCCCGACGCAATTCACGTACGCCTTTGCCAAGGAGAAGGGACTGGTCGTCCTGCCCGGACGGGAGCAGCTGACCGTGGCTGTCCGTCAGGGCGCAGATCCGCTGGCGCTGGTGGAGGCACGACGCGCGCTCGGCAGCGTGTTTGCTCTGGAATCTCTGGACAAGGACTCCTATGACCGGTTGCTGGCCGAGGCCTTTGCGTCTGGACCGATGGCGGATGATGACGTCGATGCCGCCGTGGAGAGCCGGGGCGGTCTGGAGAGCCTGATCGACGATATCCCGAAAGCTGCAGACTTGCTCGACGGGCAGGATGACGCGCCGGTGATCCGCCTGATCAACGGCCTGATCCACGAAGCCATCAAGCGCCGCGCGTCCGACATCCATATCGACCCGTTCGAAAACCATCTCTCGATCCGCTACAGGATCGATGGCGACCTCGTCGAAGTTCTGACTCCGCCGCGCAAACTGGCCGCGCCCATCTTGTCTCGGATCAAGGTCATGGCGCGGCTCGACATTGCCGAAAAGCGTCTCCCGCAGGACGGCCGGATTTCTCTGTCAGTAGGCGGACGGTCTATTGATGTGCGTGTGGCCACACTCCCCACCCGGTATGGGGAGCGGGTTGTGCTGCGTCTGCTCGACACAAAGAATGCGCTGGTCGGCCTGCCGGAGCTTGGTATGGATGCTGACACGCTGGAGCGTTTCTCCGATGCGCTCGCCCAGCCAAATGGCGTGATCCTTGTCACCGGGCCGGTCGGCTCCGGCAAGACGACGACGCTCTATGCGTCGCTCTCGCGCCTGAACAACGGTCGCGACAACATCATGACCCTGGAAGACCCTGTTGAGTATGGTCTGCCGGGCATCAGCCAGACCCAGATGGACCACAAGGTCGGCCTGACCTTTGCGGCGACGCTCCGCTCCATTCTTCGTCAGGATCCGAATGTCGTCATGGTCGGCGAGATCCGGGATTCCGAAACGGCGGAAGTCGCGTTTGAATTCGCCTCCACGGGCCGTCTCGCTCTGTCCACACTCCACACGAACAGCGCTGCCGGGGCAATCACCCGCCTGCGTGACATGGGCGTCGAGGCCTACCTGCTCGCGTCCACGCTGCGCGCGGTGATGGCACAGCGCCTCGTCCGCCGCCTCTGCCCGAATTGCAAGACGGAGCGTCCGGCCACTGCGGTCGAGCTCGATGCCCTCGGCTTTGGCGCAGGTGACACCGTCATGGTGGGCGAGCCGAATGGCTGCTTCTCGTGTGGCAATACCGGTTTTGATGGCCGGATCGGTATCTATGAGCTTCTGGTCGTGGACAGCAATATCCGCGACCTGCTCGGGTCCGAGGCCAGCGAGCACCGGATCGACGAAGCCGCGTTTTCCGGACATGACCGCCTGATCGACAATGCGCGGCGCTATGTCGTCTCGCAGGAAACCAGCCCCGCTGAGGTGCTCCGCGTCAGCCGCAAGGGAGGTGGGTGATGCCGGCATTTGAGTATGTCGCCGTCGATGATCATGGCAGGCGCCAGAAAGGGATTATTTCCGCCGAAAGCCCGCGTTCTGCGCGCCGCGAATTGCGCCTGCGGGATCTCATGGCGCTCGATGTCATTCCCGTCAGCGAGCAATCGGCCAAGGCAAGCCGCATCGGCGGCCGGATCGGCGAAAAGCAGCGTGTCCTTCTGGTGCGGCAATTGTCCGTACTCCTGCAATCGGGCCTTCCGGTCGAACAGGCGCTTGGCGCAGCCGCAGAGGATGCGGCAACCCCGCAGGCCCAGCGTGTCCTGCACGCCATCAAGACTGAAGTCACCGAAGGCGCGCGTCTCGCAGACGCGATGTCAGTCGCGCCAAAGGCGTTTCCACCGCTCGTGCGCTCGGTCGTCTCTGCCGGCGAACTGTCGGGACGGCTTGGCGACGTCATGGAGCGCCTCGCGACATATCTGGAGCGTAGTCACCAATTGCGCCAAAAGGTTCAGGCAGCGCTGATCTATCCGGCGGTTTTGGGCATCATGGCTGTCGGCATGATCATCGCCATGATGTTGTTTGTCGTGCCGCGCCTGGTCGAGCAATTCGACCTGTTCGACACCGATCTGCCACTGATCACCCGTATCGTGGTCAATCTGTCCGAAGCCCTGCAATCACATGGTATCCTGATCGCTCTGGCGCTCGCGACCCTGGTCTTCGCCGTGGTCCGCGCCTTCAGGGTTCCCGCGGTGCGCCGCGCAATTGATCGCTACAGCCTGAACCTGCCTATTGTGGGCCCGCTAAACCGGACCGTCTGCGCGGGCCGGTTCGCGCGTGTCTTCGCGACGCTCTCCGGCTCTGGCGCGACCATTCTTGAGGCTTTGAGCGGGGCCAAGGGTGCCTCGGGCAATCTCGTCTTCAGTGAGGCGGCAGAACAGATTGGCGAACGTGTGCGCGAAGGCGGCTCCTTTGCCGGCGCGCTGAAGGCCACCGGTGTCTTCCCGCCCATGATGGTGCACATGGTCTCCAGCGGAGAGGCCGGGCGCGACATTCCCGGCATGATGACCCGCGCGGCAGACTATCTGGACAATGAATTCGAAACGGGATCGTCCACGCTCCTGTCCCTGCTGGAGCCGCTGATCATTGTTGTGCTCGGCGGGCTGGTTGGCCTGATCGTTCTGTCGGTTATGTTGCCGATCCTGCAACTCAATACTCTCGCTATCGGATAGGAGGCAGTCATGCACTTAGTCACGCCCCGCACCCCTCAGGAAAAGCGCCGCAAGACGGCGGGCTTCTCGCTCGTGGAACTCATGGTGGTGGTTTTCATCATGGGCCTGCTCGCCACGCTGATCGTCGTGAATGTCGCCCCGGCGACCGACCAGTCCCGCATCGGCAAGGCGCATTCCGACATTGCGGCGCTCGAAAGCGCGCTCGATATGTATAATCTCGACATGTACGGATACCCTTCCGCAGATCAGGGCCTGGCGGCGCTGAGCACGGCGCCCACCGGTGCACAGGCCGCGCAGTACCGCCCCGGCGGCTATATCAAACGCATGCGGACTGATCCCTGGGGCAATGAATACGAGTACGCTTTCCCTGGCACACGGTCGGGCAGCGCCTATGACGTCTTCTCCACTGGTCCGGATGGACAAGCCGGAACGGACGACGATATCGGGAACTGGGATCCCGCAAGCTGATGACGCCAATCCTGTCCTCTCAATCCGGCATGTCTTTGGTTGAGGTTCTGGTTGCGCTCTTCATTCTGGCGCTGGCCAGCGCCGCAATCGTCATGACGCTGCCCCGCCAGCCGTCCCGTCTTGACCGGGAAGTGGCGCGGCTGGAGCTGGCCATTGACCGTCTGGCAGACGAGGCCATCGCCTCGGGCGAGGTGCGCGCCATCCGCCTGGGGGAAGATGAATATGCGGCCGAAGCCTGGCGTGACAGTCGCTGGGTCGCGCTGCCGCGATCGGCGCACACATTGCCATCCCCTCTGGCGATCTCTGTCTCAACATCGCGCCGGGGGCTTCAGGAGAGTGATCCGAAGGATTGGCCGCACATCGTGGCCGACGCGACCGGCATCGTGTCAGCGCAGCCGCTGACCCTGATCGAGGGCACGGACCGGCGTGTCCTGACCGTGTCTTCGTCCGGCATGGTCGAGGTGGAGCGCTGACATGACGTCTCCGCGTTCACAGCAAGGCTTCACGCTGGTCGAAGTGCTGGTTGCGCTCGGCGTGTTCAGTATTGCTGCCATGTCGCTGGCGCATCTCGGGAACGAAACCCTTGTTGGCGCGCGCCATGTGGACCAGCGTTTCCTTGCCACTGTCGAAGCGGACAATCTGATGGCCGAGGCGCTCGTTCGCCCCGGAGCCATTCCGCCGGGTGTGAACACCGGGGAAAGTACGCAGCGCGGGCGCAGGCTGACCTGGATGCGCACGATCAGCGCCACCGGACGGGAAGGCCTGTTTTCGGTGTCTGTCACGATAGGCGATGCTGAAACGGGCCAGCAACTCGTGAACCGCCAGACCCTGATGCGGGTGCCGACATCATGAGCAAGTCGGCCGGGTTCACCTTGATCGAAATGTTGGTGGCGCTCGCCGTGACCTCGCTGCTCATGGTGGCGGGATCGACCCTGTTGATCCAGACCTTGCGGTCCGGTCAGATGGTGGAGGCCCGCACAGAGATGGTTCGCGATCAGGATACGGCCCATAGCCTGCTGCGGGATGACCTCGCCAATGCGACCCTGCGCCTGACCCAACCGCCCAATGGGCTCGATGCTCCCAAGGCCTTCAGCGGCGGATTCTCCACACTGGAGCCCTTGCTGGCCTTCACCCGGGCTGGCTGGATCAATCCCGGTAAGGTCGAGCCACGGGGCGACCTGCAACGGGTGGAATACTTCCTGACCGACGGAAGCCTTGTTCGCCGCGCCTGGCTGCGCCCTGATCCGGTCTACAACACGCCCTATGCAGATCGCGTGATTGCCGAAGACCTCGACAGCGTCGGTCTGCGCTTTCTGACCGGCACCAGTTGGCAACTGGACTGGCCGGGCCAATCAGACACGCTACCGGATCTGGTCGAGCTGACTTTCGTGTTCGGAGAAGGCGATGAGTTGCGCCAGCTTTTCCTTGTTGGGGGCGCAGGATGAAACGCTCGCACCGTTCCGATCATGAGCGCGGCGCGACCCTGCTCAGCGTCTTGCTCATCATCGTCCTGATGTCGACAGCGGCGCTCGCGGCGACCGATGCGCTGGCGCGATCCGTCAGCGTTTCGCGAGTGTCAGCCAGCCGGGCCGACAGCTTCTGGGCAACACGCGGGGCCTTGTCTGTGGGTGAGGCATTTGTGAACGAGGCCCTGGCAAAGACAGACGGAGCCTTGACGCCAGACTCCCTGTTGTTCCGTGAGCCGATTGTATTTGCGTATTCGCGTGGGACAATTTCCGTCCGGTTTTACGAGGCCACGAATTGCCTGAATCTGAATGCGCTTTCGCTGGGGGACGGTGAAGCCTCCGCCGGGAGCGTGTCCCCCGACCAACTCCACCGCATGCTTGAGGGCGCAGGCCTGTTCAACAGCGAGGCGCAGCATCTGGTGGATTCGCTGTCCGACTGGATGGACGCGGATACCAGTCCCCGCGCCTCCGGCGCCGAAGATGGCGCGTATGGAGGCCGGGCAATCCCTCATCGGACGCCGGGACAGCGGCTCGTCTCTATCAGCGACCTGCGCGCGATCGACGGCTTCACTCCGGATGTAATGAACGAGATTTCGAACCTGGTCTGCGTCCGTTCAAGGTCGGATGATGCACCGCTAAACATCAATACGCTGACAGCGGCTCAGGCGCCACTGCTGGCAGCGCGCTTCTCCGACGAGTTGTCCACAAGCGAAGCCGAACAACTGATCCTGTCGCGCCCGGAAGGGGGGTGGCTGAATGTTGGAGAATTCCTCCTGTCGCGGGATGTGGCCAGTATCGCGCCGGAATTGCGCCGGGATAGCGCGCTGTCGATACGCTCCGATCAGATTGGGGCTGCCATTTCGATTGCCTCCGACACGGGCACCATTCGCATCGATGCGACCTATGGGCGTGGCACCGATGGCATTTATGTCCTACAGGGCTCAAACAGGAGATCTGGCTGATGCGCCCGAGACTTTACACGGAAATCCCGAGGGACGGCGAAAACTGGCGGTTCGTGCGGAGCGGTCCGTCCGGGCTGGAGCCCGTACCGGAGAGCGCTGGCATTCCATCTGGTGCGGATGTCGTCGTCT
The DNA here is from genome assembly GCF_017309975.1 of Hyphomonas sp. KY3. Taxonomy (NCBI): domain Bacteria; kingdom Pseudomonadati; phylum Pseudomonadota; class Alphaproteobacteria; order Hyphomonadales; family Hyphomonadaceae; genus Hyphomonas; species Hyphomonas sp. KY3. The sequence continues at coordinate 2,362,379 of NZ_CP022271.1, read as the reverse complement.
TCGTTCCCGGCACCGAAGTGACAGCGCACCGGGTGCGTGCGGCGGCCCGGCGGCCGGTAGAACTGACGCGCCTTGCGACGTTTGCGATCGAGGATGATCTCGCCGTGCCGGTTGAGTCCGTTCACGTCGCCGTGTCTGCGGATCAGGACGATGCGGGGTTCCGGATAGTCTATGCCGTGTCCCACACAGTCATGCAGCATTGGTTGGCCCAGCTTGAGGCGGCCGGCCTCGGATCGGCCCGGATTGTGCCGGATCTGTCCCTGTTGCCGCCAACCGAACAGGTCGATTTCGGTCGCTATCAAATGCTGACCGTCGAGGGACGTCCCGTTGCGTTCGACAATGACTGGCCGAGTGATGTCATGTCGGCGCTCCTCAAGGGCACGGAGGCAAACGCCGCTCCCCGTCGCGCAGAGTCCCTGACCGAACTGGCGCTCTGGGCCGAGGTGGCGCCGCGCCTGACCGATCTCCGGCAGGGCACATATGCCCGCGCCTCTGAAACCGGCATCTCCCTGAAACAGTTTCGCTTGCCCGCGGCGCTTGCGGCCACCCTGTTTGTGGCATGGGGCGTGCAGACGGCGCTGTCGGTGCATACGATGAAGAATTTGACGACGGCGCTGGATGCGGAATCCCGCGCGCAATATGCCGCCGCTTTCCCGGGCCAGCAAGTGCCGTCCAATCCTGCCGCCGCCTTGCGCTCGCGCACCGGGTCAGCGACCAGCGTCGCCGCGCCCAGCTTCCAGCAGACCAGTGCGGCGCTATACGGAGCGGTGGAGAGTGTCAGCGGAGCGAATTTGGTCAGCTTGCGCTATGACCGCGCCATCGGTGAGCTCCGCGCCACGCTGACATATCCGGCCTTTGGAGCTGACCTAGATCTGAAGACGGCGGTTGAGGCCACCGGCCTGCAGGTCAGTTTGGGGGATACGCGCCTTGAGGATGGACGGGTTGTGGGCGATCTGTCGATTGGAGGCCGGTCATGATGGGATACTGGAACAGCCGCACCGGACGAGAGCGGGGATTGATCGGCGTGGCACTCCTGCTCGTGATTGTCGCGCTCCTGCAATTCGCGATCGTGCGGCCCCTGATGGCTGCAAAGGCGGACTCGAAATTGGCTCTGGAAGCCGCCAGTCGGCAGCTCGACGTGGTCTCGGCGGAGCTCACCTCACAAACGACGCGCGTGGCCGGTGCCACTGCCGCCCGCGCCTCCAGTCAGAACTTACGTTCGGATCTGTTGCAGCTTGCCAATGCGAGAGGCCTGTCCGTGTCGCGGTTGCAGACCGCAGATGACGGCCGACTGATCCTGCAGTTTGAGCGGACGGTGCCGACTCTGGTCTATGCCTGGCTGGCCGATGCGGATATGCGCTATGGCGCCGTGCCTGAACGCGTGACCATGTTCGCCGAGGAGGCTGGCTATGTGCGGGCAAGTTTTGAGTTTGCGGGAGGCGGGTCATGATGCGGACAGGATTTCTCTTTGTCGCGCTCTTCGTCATCACGCTGATTGGCGGTCTGGTCGCTTTCGCGCCCCTGTCCTTTGCCTTGCGCCAGTCCGGTATCGCGGATCGTGGCGTCAGCTGGCAGCAGGCGCGTGGGTCGGTTTGGCATGGTCAGGTCACCGGCCTGTCATGGCGCGGCACGCCGCTCGGTGCGGTCAATCTCGATTCCGATGTTTTGCGTTTCGTGACAGGCGGCCCGTCGCATGACGTGTCGTGGAGCGGGCCGTTTGGCCAGGGGCGGGGCAGGATCAAGGCATCCGGATCGTCTGTTGTGGCGGAAGAAGTGTCCTTGAATATTCCGCTAACGGAACAGGTCGGCGCCGATCCTGTTATTGCGCAGCTCGGCAGTAGCCTCCGACTCTCGAACGGCTCTGTGAAATTGTCTGGCGACCGGTGCGAGGCGGCGGCGGGGAGTGTGACGAGCGATGTGGCCCGCCTTGCCGCAGCATCGTTTGGCCGGGACTGGCCCGTCCTCAGCGGTCCACTGACCTGCACGGACACCCGGTTGACTGCGCAATTGTCTGGGGATGCGGGGGACGGCACACGCATTGTCCTCAAGGCTGTTGCACAGGATGGGTTTGAATTGGAACTGACCAATTTTGATGATGAATTGCGCGCTGCCTTGCTGGCTGCGGGATTTACAGACCGGAATGGTGCGCTGGTCTACACGCGGTCCATGAACAGAATGGAGACAAGGCCATGAGGCAGGTAATTGCGATTGTCGCGGGGGCGCTGCTGCTGGCGGCATGTGCGAGCGGCGACAAGAAGCGGCCCGTTCCGCCGGCGCCGGAGGTTCCCGAGGCAGGCAATCTACCAGCGCAGGATCTTGCAGATGGCGAGTGCGCGCTGTTCCTGTGGACCCAGGGCGCGCCGCGACGCTTCATCTACTTCTCCAAGGCAGGTAGTCAGACGGCCGAAACCATGCTGTCGGAAACCCAGCAGACCATGGCTCTGGTCCGCCAGGGCGGGACCTTGTTCGGACAATTCATGACCGAAATGGATTACACGACCATCGAGGGCGAGACGATGTCCCTGCGAATCACGCCCGGCGAGATGGTGGAGGGCGGGCAAAAAATCTCAGCTGGCCGCATCAAGCTACTGAATGATGGAGGTTGGGAGACCGTGATTCCTGTGGCGGGTTTGCGGGCGTGCCAGCCGGATTCTGAGTGATTGCAGGGCCTTCCGGCAAGACACCTCCGAGTAGCATACAGATAAGATACGCAAACGTGTCATTACTTGACGCAAATCTGTCACACACTGTATTGTGACACTTATGTTACAGAAGCAATACAGATATATGTCAATCTCCGCTCTGGCGCTTGCGGCGCTGGGACTGACTGCGAATGCCCAACAGGCTTGTGACCTGTCGGATGGTCTCGGCCTGCAGCCTGCTGCATTCCAGACTGAAACCGAAGCCTGTTTTGAGGGCCTCAATGGCGTCACGCCGGATACGTTCATGCAAGGCCAGCTTGGTCAGTTCGCGGCCGCTGACCGCAGCGATGCGGGCAAGGCGAGCCTGAAAAACCTTGCAACGCTGAACGAAGCTGCACGTATCCATGCCTATGACATGGCGGTTCGGGGCTATGTGGCCCACGAGGACATGGAAGGACGCAGTCATCTCGACCGGGTCCGCCTGCTGGACCGCACCCACCTCATGGGGGCATTCGGCGCCAACATGGCCATTGTGGATGACTCGGCTACGCCTGAAGAAGCCTATCGTGCCCTGATGGCAGACCCCGCCAACAAGGCCAATCTCAAGCGCGGCGAGTTCGACCATACCGGTGTGGCGGCTGTGCGCGCCAATGGCCGGATCTATTTGGTCCAGCTGTTCTCCCGTGTTGAAGGGACGCTGCAGGCCCCGATGCCGACCCAGATGAACGGCAAGACTGACCTCAAGGCCGTCTTCGCGGAATCCCGCGCTGAGCCACTTGGCTGGTCGGTTGTCTCCACGTCCGGCAATGTGCTCGCCAAGGGCATCGGCGATAGCGTCCCGGCCAGCGAGTTGAAGGGCCAGTCAGGCTATCTGACCATCGACATGGCGCTCGGCAAGGACCGCTACACGCTCAAAGGCCCCGCGGTCTCACTGTTCTAAGCTGCGCACTCTCTCCAGATACGAAGAAAGCCGGTCCCTTCAGGGGCCGGCTTTCTTCATTGGAGCGGGTGAAGGGAATCGAACCCTCGTCGTCAGCTTGGGAAGCTGCTGCTCTACCATTGAGCTACACCCGCGACCGTCCATGTATCTGAGCCGGAAATGGCCGCCGCGCAAGAGGGCGCAGCGGCGATTTCAACCGGGCCCTAGTCGAGTGTCACCACCACGACGGAGCGCGCCGGAATGGAGAGGACGAGATCGTCCGCAGTGCCGTCCACGATATAGGGGGCCGGCTGCACCCGGTCCGGCGCGTCGAACGTGTTGTGGGAATCCATCTCCTCTCCCTGCAGGATGCGGCCGGTGGCCTTGCTGGCGCCGAAAGCGCTCGCATCGACCAGATGGTCGTCATGGGCAGACGCATTCACCAGGGCCAGCACGATGCGGCCGTCCTCCGTCCGCGCGGCGCTGGCGCTGATGGCCGGAACCGTAACATCCCCAAACACATAGTCCGGTGACTGAAGATTCATTTCAAGCGCTTCGGCGCCCATGAAGGGCTGGTACATGTCGAACACATGATAGGTGGGCGTCAGCACCATGTCCGGCCCGTCGGTCAGGATCATCGCCTGCAGGACATTCACCATCTGGGCAATGTTCGTCATCTTCACGACGTCGGCATGCGCATGGAACAGGTTGAGGTTCAGACCGGCGACGATGGCGTCACGAATGCTGCCCTGCTGGTAAAGCGCGGGCGGATCGGTCGCCTCATCCTGGTCCACCCACATGCCCCATTCGTCCACATAGAGACCAAAGGTCTCGGCGGGCAGGTCATGTTTCTCAAGGATGGCCTTCTGCTCCTCGATCACGTCCGCCATGCGCAGGGTACGCTTCATCGTCGAGGCCCATTCCGCCTCCGGGAAGCCGGTCGCGGCGCCCTTCTTGCCCCAGTTGCCGGTGGGCAGGGTGTAGACATGCAGCGAAATGCCTTCGGCCAGATCGGCGATATAGGGATGCTCCAGGATTGTGTCGGCATATTCCGGGTTTGCGTCATGCGCGCCGGAGATGATGCGCACCGGCTGGTCGCCGGCCGTCTTCGCAAAGCTCGCAAATTGCGCGTAGAGATCGGCATAAGCGCCCGCCGTGATGGCCCCGCCGCAGCCCCAGGTCTCGTTTCCGATGGACAGATAGTCGACTGTCCAGGGCGTATCGCGGCCGTTCGCGCGGCGCTCTTCGGCGCGGTCGCCCGTTTCGGCCGTGATATATTCCAGCCAGTCAGCGCCTTCCTTGGCCGTTCCCGTGCCGAGGTTCAGATTGAGATAGGTCTTGGCGCCCAGCCGTTCGGCGAAATTGAAGAATTCATGCGTGCCGAATTCATTGCTTTCCGGCGTGCCGCCCCAGACCATGTTGACCCGTGCCGGGCGGTCAGCCTGAGGGCCAATGCCATCGCGCCAATGATAGAGATCGGCGAAGCAGCCGCCTGGCCAGCGCACGACCGGCACGTCCAGCGCCTTCAGGGCGTCGAAGACATCATCGCGAATGCCATCGGTATTGGGGATGTCACTGTCGGGGCCTACCCAGATCCCGCCATAGGGCTGGGTGCCGACATGTTCGAGGAACTGGCCGTAGATTTCCGGCGCGATTGTGTGGGTCGGGGCGTCGAGATCCACATCAAGTGTGGCCTGGGCGGCGGCTGATCCCATGCAGAACAAAAGGCCGGCAAGGCTCGCGGCGATACGGTTTTTCATGATTGGCTCCCTACGATATTCTTTATTTTAGCGCTAACATTCGGCGGGTCCGGGGTCCTTAGTCAAGCTGCAATCGTTTCCGCGCCAGAGTCATGCGGCACTGGCTAAGCGGGCCGGTTGAAGCTAGAAGGCCGCCATGAACGGATTTCTCGCAGTTGCAGCAGGCGGCGCCATTGGCGCGTCGCTCCGGCATGGGGTCGGCCTGATGGCCGTGCGCCACCTGCCGGCTGGCTGGCCGCATGGCACATTTGCCGTCAATCTGCTGGGCAGCCTGCTGATGGGCCTCTTGGTCGGTTGGCTGGCGCTCAAGGCCGAAGGGCTGCACCAGACGACCCGGCTGTTCCTGGCGACGGGTGTGCTCGGCGGCTTCACCACCTTCTCGGCATTCTCGCTGGAAGTGGCGGAATTCCTGCGCAAGGGCGAAACCCTGAAGGCAGGCACCTATGCGGGGCTCTCATTGGTACTGGGCGTGATCGCGCTGTTCATAGGACTTTGGATTGCCCGGAAGGTATTCGCATGAGCGGCCAGATTGTCACTGAAACGGTTTCCGACAAGGAATCCGGCACCCGGCTTGATCGCTGGGTCAAGCGCCGCGTGCCGGTCACGCAGGGCCAGATCGAGAAGATGCTCCGCACGGGGCAGATCCGCGTCGATGGCTCGCGGGCCAAGGCCAATACGCGCCTTGAGACCGGCCAGCAGGTGCGCCTGCCGATCATGGATGCCGACGCAACCCGTCCGGCCCAGAAAAAGGCCGAGCGCGTCTCCGAGGAAGACCGCCAATTCATCCGCGACCTCATCCTGTATGAAGACGACGAGATGATTGCCATCAACAAGCCCGCTGGCATCGCCGTGCAGGGCGGATCGGGGCAGGGCCGCCATATTGATGGCATGCTGGCCGCGCTCGGCGATGGCGAGCATCGCCCGGTCCTCGTCCACCGGCTCGACAAGGATACGAGCGGCGTACTGCTGCTCGCCAAATACCCCAAGGCCGCCGCGCAGCTGTCGGAGAAGTTCCGCAGCCGCGACATGAGCAAGGTCTATTGGGCCATCACCGTCGGCGTGCCGAACCCGCCCTTTGGCCAGATCCGTTGCTGGATGGTGAAGGGGATCGAAGACGAGAACGAGGAAGACGGCTACCGCGTCATCCATCCGAAGGCCCGTGGCCGCCGCGACGCGGACCGCGAGCGCATGTTCCGCTCGGCGCAGGGCGTTGAGGGCGCGCGTCATTCGATCACGGATTATGCGGTGATCTCCACGGCTGGCCAGAAGGCCGCCTGGGTCGCGCTGAAGCCGGAGACCGGCCGCATGCACCAGCTGCGCTTCCACATGCTGGAAATGAACACATCCATCCTCGGCGACTTCAAATACCAGAGCCGCCGGGAAGTGCCGCAGGGCCTCGCGCCCGGCATGCACCTTCATGCGCGCGCGCTCATCATTCCGCGCCAGAACGGCAAGCCGATCAAGATCGTCGCGCCGCTGCCGCCCCACATGAAACAGACATTTGAATCCCTCGGCTTCCTCGAACAGGAGGCGGGCAAGGACCCGCTGGCACCGTTTATCTGATGTCGGGATTGAAGCTTGCCATATGGGACGTAGACGGAACACTCGTCGACAGTCGTGAGTCGATCCATGAAATCATGGTGGAGACCTTCCGGATGTCTGCCCTGACGCCGCCGGAATATGATGCGACGCGCCGGATTGTCGGGCTCAGCCTGCACGAGGCCTGCGGCCAACTCGCGCCGGAGGCCAATGCCGCCGAAATCGACCGGCTGGTCAATGATTACCGGGACTGCTGGGTTCGCGCCCGCGCCCGGCCGGACTTCACTCAGCCGCTCTATGACGGCGCACTGGAAACGCTGGAAATGCTCCGCTCCGAAGGCTGGCTGATCGCCATGGCGACCGGCAAGACCCATAAGGGCATCCGCAGCCTGTTCGATGCGCACGCCATCGAGTCTTTCTTCGATACGGTCTGGTGCGCCGATGACGGCCCCGGCAAGCCGCATCCGCACATGGTGGAACAGGCAATGGGCGCACTCGGCTGCGCGCCGCATGAAAGCCTGATGATCGGCGATGCCATCCACGACATTTCCATGGGCCGCGCGGCAGGCGTCTACACGCACGGCGTTAGCTGGGGCTTCGGCGCCGCCCACGAACTCGAAGAAGTCGGCGCCCACGAAATCCACCATGAGTTCGACACGCTCCGCAAAAGCCTGCTGGCGTTTGAGCCAGAAGTCTCACAAAACTAGGAACCTGTCCGGTGCATAACCGCGTTTAGCCGTGAGATCGTATATCAATCCTCTGATCCAGAATCTAATGAACGAAATGGTGGATAATTGACACTGTCTACGGTCCCCCAATCACCCGTGTGGAAACCAAATTCACACGCAGTTCGGATAGCCCATTCATACTCAGCGTCGATCCCAAAATGGCCCATGTTGCCTGCGTATGCACGACACGCATCTTCGTATCCGTATTCACAACCCTGCTTCCACAGCGGCAATGCGAGTTTATGCCCACCCTCATCTAGGGCTTCCTGCATGATGTAAACGCCGAGAAGGTGGCACCCGCTTCCGATCTTGTTGTCGCAAAGCTCCTGCGCAGCGTACTTTTCTTTCTCAATATCTGGTGAAGGTTGCATGGAGACGGATAAATCGAAGTAACCGCCACACCCGGTTACGAAGCCCAGCTCACAGGAGCGGTAAAAGCTATCCATAACCTTTTCTAGATCGGCTTTCTGAAGCCCTTCCGGATTCCAGTGAACCTCGACCGCCAGACTTGCGGCATGATTCAAGCAACCGTACCCTGATCCTAGTTCGCAGGATTTCTGGATCATCATTGCCCCCCGTTCTGGATCGAGGCGATCCTGTTTGAAGCTACCGATTTGCTGCATATCCTCTGACAGGAATCCGTCGCCTTGAAGGGCCCGGCCCAGCATCCAGCATCCGTCGGGATCGTCCACTTCACAAGCGGCTTTGAACAATTTGTATGTTGAATCAGCGTCGGACATATCAGCGGACGCACGCCAACTTTGAACCTTTTTCTCTATGCAAGCCGTGGCCTCTTCGGCGGTACCATTGCAGGCAGGTGCGGAAACAATTGTGTCAGAACGTTGCTGGCAGGCGACAAAGACCAGCGCAAAAACGGCCAGCAGCATTCGCCAGCTAAACATTTTGTGAATCCCCCGAGAACTGTTCCGATACCCTATTTGACTGCATGGCGGATGTCTATTTTCGGCGAATAGCTGCCAAGGAGGGCTTGTGTCCGGCTGTCCATCTTTGAACTTAGATTAGCCAGTACCTCTGCTTGCGCGACCTATACGTAGGTTCCAGCTTTCGCACATGGTGGAACAGGCTATGGGCGCGCTGGGCTGCGCGCCACATGAACGCCTCATGATCGGCGATGCCATCCACGACATTTCCATGGGCCGCGCGGCAGGCGTCTACACGCACGGCGTTAGCTGGGGCTTCGGCGCCGCCCACGAACTCGAAGAAGTCGGCGCCCACGAAATCCACCATGAGCTCGACACGCTCCGCAAAAGCCTGCTGGCGTTTGATCCGACGCCATCAACCCTGTAGGGAGTGTTGATCTCTTGAAGGTTGCGGTTTAGCGTTCTCGCATGGAACGAACGCGACCTCCTGAATTCGGGTTGAACGGTGCTGTGCTGAACAGTCCGTCCATGACAGATGACATGCGGACGCAATACAATCGTGCGGCGACCGGTAAGGTTACGTGGCAAAGTGCCTGGCTGCCTTGGGGGCTGGTGTTTGCGGTGTTCGTGGCCCTGTCAACGCGGCTGGATGGGGCGCGTTGGTTGGTGTTGCTTCCCGGATTGGCAATAGTCTCGCTCGTGGCTCTCAAGCTTCGTGGCGTATCACGGGAAGTCCAACGAAGATGGTCACAACGAGGTTGGATTGTCGGTCTTTGGGGCTTTTGCAACGCGAACTGGCTTTTGTATTACGAGGTGCCTGTCTGGTCGCTAGTGGTGCCTAATGGCTTGGTCCTTGCCTCGATTTTCCGAAACGTTGGTTCGCGCAGCCGGATGGAGCAGGGCATATGGATCGGTATCATGCTCGCATGCTTTCTTGTCTTACCATCGCTTGCTGAGCGTTTTTGAATCACAATCGGCCAATCGATCCTGCAGCACTTCCCCTCTTGGAAACCCGCCCTCATGGGCGTACATGCCCGGCCATGACTGACGAGACCGAGACCCAAGAGACCCCAAAGCCGAAACGCTTCTACGAGAGTGCCAAGCCGGAGCAGATCCCCGGCGGCTGGACCGTGGAACTGGATGGCCGCTCCATCAAGACGCCTGCGCGCGTCGCCCTGAAGCTGCCGACCGAAAAGCTGGCCAAGGCGGTTGCCGCTGAATGGAATGCGCAGGACGCAGAGATCGACCTGATGTCGATGCACCTCACGCGGCTTGCCAATGTTGCGATCGATCGTGTGCCGGAGACCCGTTACGAGATGGCGGATGAACTGGCCCGCTATTGCGAGACCGATCTGGTCTGCCACATCGCCGAGGAGCCTGAGGAACTGGCCGAGCTGGAAGAGGCCCATTGGGCCCCACTGCGCGCCTGGGCCGGGCAGGCGCTGGACGTGATCCTCGTGCCGGTCGAAGGCATCATTGCCTCGCCCCAGCCGGATGCTTCGCTGGAAGCGGCGCGGACCTATGCGCTCGGTCTTGATGACTTTGCCCTGACAGGCCTTCTGTTCGGATGCGGCCTTTACGGGTCTGCTGTGCTGGCCATGGCCGTGGTTGAAGGCGAACTGACGGCGACCGACGCGTTCGAGGTCGCCCGCATTGACGAGGCCTGGCAGGCTCAGCACTGGGGCGAGGATGATGAAGCCAAGGCCGCCACGGCGCTGCGCCGGATCGAGGCCAAGGCGCTGGAAACCTGGCTCGTCGGCCTCGGCTGATCGCCCTGCGCAACAGCGCGCACCCGCAGTTGAACGAAGATGAACCGCAGCGAAACCTGCGATGAACGCCGCGCTCAGGCCGTGTTCCTGTGGCGCGTGGTCTGCTCGGCACATGATGAAGAAAATCATGAATGTCCGAGTGGCTGCCGTTGCCCTTGCTGCGTCCGCCCTCATCGCCGCCCCCGCAATGGCCGACCCGGCCCGGGGCAGCATCGCCCAACTTGAGACCCGGCTTGGCGCGACAGGCCTGTCGATCCAAATCGGCCACAATGCCCCGACGGGCCGTCATGGCCGGTATCGCGCCAATCAATGGGGCCAGTCGCTCCGGCAGGAACGCCAGCTGCGTCGCAACGCCGTTCAGGCCTGCCGCGCCGCGATCAGTCGCACGGCATGGCGCGCCGGCTTCCACGATGTCGATTTCGATGATGACCGCCGAATCCAGCAGATCGGCCCGAACGGCTTCCGCATCCGCTTTGATGATGTGGAATTCGAGAACCGCCGCCGCGAGCGGGAACGCGACGTCACCTGTCTCGTTCGGCGGGGACAGGTCGCCCGGCTCGACGGTATTCCGCAAACGGGTCAGGCGCGCAATCGCGGCCAGAACGGCCACAGCCGCTACGGCTACTGACGCAACGGCACCCCTGGCGGCGGGCCGACCAGAATGATCGCCCTGCCGCGGCGCCCCGGACCAGACATCCGGGGCGTTTGCGTTTTCAAGGGCCTAACGCCGCACTTGCCTTTGTTGCGCTGCCGTATAATCACGGGGGAGCAAACAGAAACAGAAGGCCGGGAGAGCCCCATGAAGGACGTGATCGAAGCGCTGGAAGCCAAACGCGAAGAGGCCCGTCAGGGCGGTGGCGCTGCAAGAATCGAACGCCAGCACGCCAAAGGCAAGCTCAGCGCGCGGGAGCGTATCGAAGTGCTGCTGGATGAAGGCAGCTTCGAAGAATACGACATGTTCGTTGAGCATCAGTGCTCCGATTTCGGCATGGATGAGCAGAAGATCCCCGGCGACGGCGTTGTCACCGGCCAGGGCACCATCAATGGCCGCCTCGTCTATGTCTTCTCGAAAGACTTCACCGTCTTCGGCGGCTCCCTGTCGAAAACCCATGCCGCCAAGATTGTGAAGGTCCAGAAGGCCGCCGTGATGAATGGCGCGCCAGTGGTCGGCATCTTCGATGCGGGTGGCGCGCGCATCCAGGAAGGCGTCGACAGCCTTGCCGGCTATGCCGACATCTTCATGGAAAACGTCCTCTCGTCCGGCGTGATCCCCCAAATCTCCGTCATCATGGGCCCGTGCGCCGGCGGCGACGTCTATTCGCCTGCGTTGACCGACTTCATCTTCATGGTGAAGGACACGTCCTACATGTACGTCACCGGCCCGGACGTGGTGAAGACCGTGACGAACGAGGAAGTCACCCACGAATCCCTCGGCGGGGCATCCGTCCATGCGGCCAAGTCCGGCGTGGTCGATGGCGCGTTCGAGAACGACATCGAGGCGCTGGTCCAGATGCGCCGCCTGATCGACTTCCTGCCCGGATCAAACCGCGAAGACCCGCCGGTCCGCACGGTTTATGATTCCGCCGAGCGCGTGGAAGACAGCCTCGACACGCTGATCCCGCCCAACCCGAACTCGCCCTACGACATGCGCGAGCTGATCGAGAAAGTGGCCGATGAAGGCGACTTCTTCGAGATCAGCCCGAAATTCGGCGCCAACATCCTTTGCGGTTTCGGCCGCATTGAGGGCTCCACGGTCGGCTTTGTCGCCAACCAGCCAATGACGCTGGCTGGCGTTCTGGACATTGACGCCTCCCGCAAGGCGTCGCGCTTTGTCCGCTTCTGCGACTGTTTCAACATTCCGGTCGTCACCTTCGTGGACGTGCCGGGCTTCATGCCGGGCACCAAGCAGGAATATGGCGGCCTCATCAAGCATGGCGCCAAGCTGCTATTCGCCTATGCCGAGGCCACCGTGCCCAAGGTCACTGTCATCACCCGCAAGGCCTATGGCGGCGCCTATGACGTGATGAGCTCCAAGCATCTGCGCGGCGATGTGAACTATGCTTGGCCGACGGCCGAGATCGCCGTGATGGGCGCCAAGGGCGCGGTCGAGATCATCTTCCGCAAGGATCTTGGCGACGAGGAAAAGATCGCCGCGCACACCAAGATGTATGAGGACAATTTCGCAAACCCCTATGTTGCCGCGCGCAAGGGCTATATCGACGACATCATCATGCCGCACTCAACCCGCCGCCGCATCGCCAAATCCCTCCGGGCCCTGGCCAACAAGCAGCTGGAAAACCCCTGGAAAAAGCACGATAATATTCCGCTTTAGATCGGGCTGCTGTTCGGGGGATCAATGTGGAAGAGTCGAGAGTTCTTCTTATTCGATTTCGGGATATTCATCGGCGTGATTGTTCTGTACTTGGACATTGTCCGCTTGGAAGTATCCCGCCTCGGCGCCAATTCGCTGCGCGAGAGCGAGGTTTTCCTCTGTCCACAGAGAAGTATCCATATAAATGAAGTCTTCCGAACTTCCTTCAACACCAAGTGCGTCTAGGCCGAAGCCAATAATAACGGTAAATTCTGGATAAGCAGCTTTTGCCGCATGGCACCTAAGTTGCAGCTCCTGCAGCCGTTCTACTCGGTAGGCATTGTATTGATTTGTTGGTGCTCCTTGCCCGATCAGTAATACGTATAAAACGCCGTCTTGCTCCGAGGGAAGCAGAGACGCGACTCGCTCATTTCTGGCTCTAGCGGCCCGCTCAAGGATGTTCTCGGAGAGTATTCGTCGTCGAAATCGACTCTCGGAAGCCATCGTGCGTACGAGCAACTCATAGTCTTCCATTTCGACTTCGTTTCCATACTCAAGTGCCTCGTCTAGATATGCATCAATAGCGACTTCGAGTAACGTGTCCCAAATACGATGTTGAAGGTTCAGTGCCCGGCCCGCTAGAAAGGCGGCATTGGCTTCAACTCTTGCCCATAAACCTCTCTCGAGTTCAAATTCGTCATTACCTTCGACGAAAGTTCGATCGTTCCAAAGGTAGTAAGCCAGAAGGTCTGCTTCCGATCCCGCCGCTTTGAATTTTCCTCCAGCGTAGAGGTCTCGCTTCGCATCCAAGTAGTTTACAAAATCTCTGATAGTATCGAGTTCGCTTGTTAATAACCTCAGAGAGTTTTCGTCCAAAACATGCAGATGGCCATGAGCACGACTCACCGTGCCAATTTGCAGCGGTATTTCTGCATCAGTGGCCGTTAAATTTATGCCTAAATACGGTTGCCCCGTAGCCTCTTGGCAGCGTGCAGAGGCGCCTGTTGCTACGCAGATTAGATGCACGTTCATATTTTCGCGCGACGGCAAGGAGACTGGCACACGTTCGGTGGCCTTTGCGTCGAGGAAGACTTGATCTGGTCTTTCTGTTATCCAGCGCCGAGCCTGCGCAGCTTGCTGGGCAGACTTCGAGATTGCGCGTTTGTACCACCTATTCCAGTTCAAACACTCGTCTTCGGACCTCGGATATGTGCACGACTTGTCGGAAAAGAGGAGAACATTGTTTCGGAAAATGATCATCAAATCGATCAACTCCTTACCAGGCTCTTTAAACAGGTTCGGATAAGTCCAGAGCTTCAAATACGAACGATCGCATAATTCAGCGAGAACTCGTTCAGATTCTGTAAGCCCTTCTGATCTTTGAAATCTCATTTAATTGGTGATCGTCCATTCTTCGCAATTGAAACATGCCGTAGTTTAGAGCGCCCGGGGCATCAACCATGCACACTCTCTTGAGTGTACACTTTCTAGGTAAACACACTCCTATTGCTGCTTCTTATGATGTTGATGCCTGAGCGATGTGGTTAAGCTTGCCCTTGACCTCAACCAAACTTGAGCAATTACAAGACAGGCCGATCACGAACTCCGTGCATGAAAGGCCCGTCCATGATCCTCAACCAGATTACCATACCCTGCCTCGATTACTCCGCCAGCGTTGCTTTTTATGAGGCGCTGGGCATGGTGCAGATTGTGGAGGCTCCGCCGCGCTATGCCCGATTCGAGAGCCCAGATGGCAGCGGCGCGACCCTGTCGCTCCATACGGTCAGCCCGCCGGTCGGCGCGTCTGCGGGCTCCGGCACGGTGATCTATTTCGACCATCCCTCCGCCGATGCACTGGATGCGCATGTCGAAGCGTTGAAAGCGCAGGGGCTTGTCTTTGACAGTCCACCGACTGACGAATCCTGGGGCTGGCGCGAGGCACGGCTGCGCGACCCGGCGGGCAATGAAGTCTGCCTGATGTTCACCGGAAGGGCTCGCCGCTTCCCGGACTGGCGCGTGGATGGTCGCGCTAGCTGAGCCGTTTGAGCGCACGCGGCCAGGCGTGAGGATACGCCCGGCCGTCGCGCATTCAGATCTGCGGCGAAGGCGTCAGCGCTTCTTCTTCTCGACGCCCAGCATGGAGTCAGCTTTAAGCGTCGGGTTCGACGCATTGGTCTTGGGCTTTTCCGCTTTCGGTTTGCGGATTTCCTTGTTCGACTTCTTCTGACCTTTGGCCATGAGGGTCTCCTTTGGCTTGCGCCATTTGGTGCGGCGCAGGAAACCGGGCGCCGGCGATCCGGGCAGAAACAGTCATTGCAGAGGGACTTGCCGGACAGGTGCGCCCGGAATGGCGCAGCGGCATGGGAGTCAGATAGGCGCGCATTGCAGCGAATGTAAGGCGTGTCCACGCGGCGGGGTTTCGCGCCTCCGGCTGAGCCGCGTCGACCCGCCCGCGCTGATGCTTCGACTTCGCTCAGCATGAGCGCTATAGGGTGGGCGATGCCTGATGGACTCATCCTGAGCGAAGTCGAAGGATGACTGGTTGCGGTCAAGCCCGCATCCGGGTCCCGGATAAATCCTGCAGATTTTCCGGAATGACAAGATTGGTAGCTGAAGGAGCGCAATCCTGTCCCCCCCCCCTCAAATCAGCCCATCCTGCCGCAGGCATTGCCCCGAAAATAAACTTGTCCTCCCCCTCTGTGGACGGATGTAGAATAGGCGGTGATGGACTGCTCGCTGTTCTCCCCCATTCAGAACCTGCCCTGGTATCTCTACCCGGTCTGGCCATTGATCTTCTGGCGCATCCAGCGCCTGAAGGCATGGTTCCGGCGCGCGGGCGGGCCGGGCTCGCAAATGCTGTGGGGCGTGGACGCGCGGGGCAGGGTGACCATCCTGGCCCTGTCGGACGATTTGTCAGGTCGCAAACGCGCGCCATTGCCGGGGGCGGAGCCGTCGCGCGCCCTGCATGCTGCGCTGAGCGGGGAATTGCTGGATGCCAGCCCCGCCGTGTGCCGCGCGAAAGGGCCCGGACAATGGCGCGATGGATGCGTCCACTTATGGGCCGTTTATGGGCCAGTTATGGACACGTACGGCGCCATATTGCCTTTGCCGGACACCTGACCCGGCCTTTTCCTCCCGACATTTCCATCCTGACCTCCAAGCGCCTTCACGGGCGTCGCCTCTGTTGGCGCATGGCCCCCGATCCGCCCGGTGCGGCGGGGCGCACTTAAGGCTGTTTTTTTTGAAGTTTCGGCTATAGTAGGTGCCAGTCCCGCAACACGAACTGGAATATCTGCTGCATGAAAGCCGCCCCGCACCCTCAACAAGCGCTCCGGCTGGAAACCCTTCGCAAGTATGAAATCCTCGATACGCCGCGCGAGACGGACTTCGATGAGATCGTGGAACTGGCCTCGAAGATCTGCAATGTGCCGATCTCGGTGGTCAATCTGATCGATGAAGACCGCCAATGGTTCAAGGCCGAAGTCGGCATCGGCGCGCGCGAAACCCCGCTGGTCACCTCGATCTGCTCGCACGTCGTGCTCAGCTCCGATTTTGTCGAGATCAACGACACCCACAAGGATCCCCGCACGGCCGACAATGAACTCTGCATGCCAGCAGATGGCTTGCGCTTCTATGCCGGCGCGCTGCTCAAGGCGAAGAATGGCATGCCAATCGGAACGCTCTGCGTGCTGGACAACAAGCCCAATGCGCTGAATGATTTCCAGAAGGCTGCCCTTCACACGCTTGCCCGCCAGGTGATGCGCGAACTGGATCTGCGCCTCGCGCTGAGGGAGCAGAAAGTCCTGCGCAACGAGATCGATCACCGCGTCAAGAACTCCCTCCAATCCGTCGCCTCGCTTGTGCGGGTCTACAAGGGCCGCGCGGAACGGGGCGAGGATATGGCTGACGCCTTTGACGCCATCGGCCGCCGCATCGAAGCCACCGCTGCGCTCCACCAGATGCTGCATGACTCGCCGCTGGATGATGCCGTCATGATGGATGACTTCCTCAAGGAAATTGCCAGCCTGCTGCAGGATTCCGCGCCAGACAATGTCAGCATTTCCTGCGACGCATCGCCGGTTGCCATCTCGACCTCGGTGGCCAGTTCCATCGCTGTAATTGTCAGCGAGTTCGTGGCCAATTCGATCAAGCACGCCTTTGTCGACGGCCAGTCCGGCCATGTCGCCATTTCCGGCAAGTCCCTGGCGGACGGCACGCTCGAAATCACCTGCGAGGACAATGGCGACGCAAACCCGGAATCGACCGCCGCCAAGACATCCGCCAGCGGGCTCGGTAAGCGCATCATGAAAGCGTCAGCCAGCCAGATCGGCGCGACGTTAGAAAACGGTCCGGGCCCCAAAGGCTATCGGATGGTGTTGACCCTTCCAGGATGAGCCCGCTCGCACCTCTTGTTGGCTTACGCGTTGGCAATGAACCGGCTCTCTCAGGCGCTTGAATGACAGCTGGAACTGCTAAAACTTGACCCTGCGCGACGCAGATGCTGGTGAGTGGGGCTCATCCTGTAGTAAATGCAGCAGAACGCGAGGCGCGGACGCCGCTGAGTGAGGGCCTGCTGCCTCGGAACAACAAGCTTGTGGGAGCGCCCACAACTCAATCGCTGTGATCCGGGTTGTGTTGAAAATACTGCAGAATTAGCGAGTGGATAATAGAAAAAGCACGCGAGAGGGGCGCCGCCGGGAATCAGCGACATATATTGTTCTTAAGGCTCGGTTATGCATTTGTGCCGAACACGATGGTTAAGGCGGGTTGGCCATCCGTTGTGTCCAGTTTAGGACGCCATCGAACAAGGGGGACGAAAGCGCGATGCTCTCAGACTTGATATCATCTGAACTGCCTTATCTGCGGCGCTATGCGCGCGGACTGATGGGAGAACAGCAGAACGGCGACGAAGCTGTTGAGGATATGATCGAGTCGTTGATCTTCCGGATCTCGGTCGCTCCCGACCTCAAGTTCCAGAAGGCAGACCTGTTTGCCGAGCTCGACAAATCGATCAGCAAGAGCGTTTCTGAACTGTCCGACGAGACTGGTATTGCCAAGATCATGAATGCCATGACCACACTTCAGCGGCGCGCGCTGTTGTTGACGGTTGTGGAGGGCTTTTCCGTTCAGGAAGCCGCCCGAATTCTGGCCGTGACGATCACCGATATCGAAGACATGCTCAGGGAAGCGGAAACAAATATCGCCAATGAGGTCAGTACAACTGTCCTGATCATCGAAGACGAGTCGATGATTTCCTATCAATTGTCGCAGATCGTCAAAGAGGCTGGCCATGAAGTCGTCGGAATTGCAACGACGCAGACCGAGGCGGTCGAACTGGCAGCAGAACAGACGTTTGGACTGATCCTGTCAGATTTGCGCCTCGCCGACGGATCCGTTGGAATTGACGCTGTGAAGGAAATCTTCGCGAACATGAATTCCGAAGTGCCGGTCATCTACATCACCGCCTATCCGGAAATGTTGCTACAGGGGCAGGACAACGAGCCCTCTTATCTGATCCCGAAGCCATTCGAGCCACTGCATGTGCGCACGGTGGTGGATCAGGCGATTCTTTCCGCGTTTCTTGGGCAGGAAACGGCCTGACTTGCGCTTGGGCAAATCAGGCCTGATCCGGTTTTAGAATGAGACCCTGATCCCCATGCGAATGTTGCGGCCCGGTGCCGGAACCGCATCCTTCAGAACTGACGTCGAATACCGCACTTCCTCGTCTGTCAGGTTGCGGCCTTCCACGAACAGCTGTGTGCCATCCTTGCCAAAGCCAGCTTCAGCCAGATCAATTGTCGCGCGCAGGCCCGTCGTGACATAGCCATCGGTAGGCAGAATACCTGCACCTGGATCATCCTGGTCGGCTGCCGCCGTCAGGGTCCAGCCAGCAGACCAGAGACCCCAATCAGCGTCCAGGGCCGCATGGAATGTGAGCGGCGGCAGATAAGGCACGTTGTTGCCATCATCCAGTTCGCCTTCAACAATATCCAGGCTGGCCGAGGTCACCCAGCTGGCACCGAGCAGACCCTCCGGGAACCGAGCTTCAGCCTCAATCTCTGCACCCGTGAACTTCGCGCCCTGTTGCTGGAACAGGAAGACCGGAAGTTCATCCAGCTCATCAACTTCCAGTCCATCTTCTATCGCGACGCCCGGCGTCAGATAGATGAAGCCGTCGAAGTCCGCATGAAAAACGTTGCCGCTGATGCTGAAGAGATCATTTTCCCAGCGGAGCGAGGCTTCGATATTCGTGCCTTTCTCCTTGTCGAGTGAGGAGTCACCGATTTGATATTGGCTCGTCGCAAGGTGTGGACCATCAGCGAACAGTTCGCTTTCATTTGGTGCGCGCTCAGTATAGCTGACCTGACCGCCGATCCACCAGCCTGATGCCACATGCCTGTGGCCACCAGCGGATGCGCTGAACAGATCGAAGCTCCGTTCGCCCTGAACATCATTGTCGAGCTCGGTACTGTCGAAGCGAAGCCCCCCTTCCAGAACCGAATAATCGTCCAATTGCAAGGTCTCGAACACGAAGGCACCGAACGTCTTCGTTGAAGTGGGAGTCAGGAAGGCTTCGTCCCCATCTGCGCTGAAGTCCTTATCGAGGAATTGGACACCGGCTGCACCCTCGATCTCACCAAATTGATGACCGAGCTCCAAGCGTCCTTCCGTCCCCTCCGTCGTGAACTTCGTTCCGGGTTCGCCTGGGCCTTCGAATTCGACATGCTCATAGTCAGCATAGGACAAATTCCCCGAGATACGGGTCAGAGGGCCCGCATCCAGCTTCGCGCCACCCCGAATATCATAACGGGTCTGTTCCAGATCGATAAACGGGGATTCTGCCTCGTGGCTTTCCTCTTCCTCATGGTCCTCATCGTCGTGCTCTTCTTCCTCATGCTCTTCTTCCTCATGCTCATCATGTTCGTGGCCTGAAACGCCATAGCTCGACATTTGCTGACGCAGGGCGAAGCCGAGGAATGCGTCTTCGCCAACCCACGAGATGCCGGCTGAGTAGGTTTCAGACTGAAGGAAGGAGTTTTCCATCGTGTCGCGGACTTCTTCATGCTCCTCGTGCTCTTCGTGTTCCTCTTCGCTCTCTTCTTCATGCTCGGCTTCTTCAGCCGCGCGTGCAGCAGAAGATTCGGCAAAGCCCGGAATATCGTAGTCACCGAAGTCACGTGCAGAGGCTGATAGTGTCAGCACAAGCGGGCCCGTCGCAAAGCGTGCCTTTCCGCCCGCCTCTGTACCTTCATTCACACTATTGTTCGCGGCGAAGCCCTCAAATGACACCGGTTCATCCGGCAGGCTTTCGACGATCAGGCCGTCAATGACATTGACGACGCCGCCAATTGCCTGGCCGCCATAGGCCAAAGCCGCCGGACCGCGCAGGATTTCAATCTTCTCGGCGTCGATACCATCAGTTGCGACCTGATGGTCCGGCGAGGCGGCAGAGGCATCGAGCGCGCCGATTCCATTCGTCAGAACCAGGACGCGCTCAGCGCCAAGACCCCGCAAGACCGGGCGGCTCGCGCCTTGCCCGAAAAAGGTCGTGGACACACCGGCTTCTCCAGCCAGTGTGTCGCCGAGTGTGCCGGAGAGCTTCTCGATGATTTCTCCGCGATTGATCGCGGTGACGTTACCGACCATTTCGTCGGTGTCCCGTTGAGGGCCGACGCCGGTCACAATGACCGTATCAAGTGTCTCGGGGGCGTCCTGAGCGAAGGCAAGGGGGCTGACGCCCAGCATTAGCGATGCCGCAACGACGCGGCGGGAGATATGGGATTTCATGTTCCGGGAGTCCTTCAGACAATAGGGAATGCCACCCGCAGGCGGCAGAATTGGTCGCTATTGCTGAAGGGAAGGCGGACTTCGCGGCGGTGGGGCGCGGCCGGGCGGCCGGGTCCATGTTGGCTGCGAAAATTGCGGCTCGGTGACCTTGGTTTCGATTGCGTAAATATACGGACTGGTCGGCACATCTGGCAGTACGATTTGAATGCTCGCCACAGCGGTCAGGTCGCAAGTAACCCCATAGTGATCGTGCGGCTGGTCGGCATGCGCCGCGGCATGCCCCAGCGCCAGCGCCTGAACGAAAACGAACAGGGCTGCGAGGAATGCCAAACGGTGCGTATGGGTTTGCCGGACGCGCATGGTTATTCTGTTACATTTTCGTGAGCTGAGCCGCAAGCAACAACGCACGTAAAAACATTACGATCCGCACTTCCTGCTTCAGCTTTCACGCTTCAGTAACCAAGGCAGCCCATCTTCGCGAAAGTTAATGAAAAGCCTTGAGCTGTTAAGAGGATGTAGCATGTCGAAAAATGCTGTGCGCTGGGGCGCAGATGTTGGTTGCCAGAGCAAAGTCAAGCCGCTGGAAATCCGCAACGACCTTTCCGATCATGGGCTGAAGGGCAAGCGCGCCCAAGGGTATCTGGGGCTGAATCGCCAATTCACGAAGGTGACAGCGAAGAAGGACGGCCGCGACGGCCTCCCGGCGTCTGATGCGTCGACCCCTGATCAGTGGAGTGAATGCGAGCAGCAGATCGCTGAACGCGCAGAAGACGTGCGCCGCGGTCTCGGGACATGGCTGACCACGACGGCGGCGTCGGTGCGCAATTACATCAGCGACTATACGCCGATAGATATTTATCCGGACCAGCTGCGCGAGGCGATCAAGTCCGAAGAGAACGAATACCGTCACTACGAGCTGGACGATGTGCATGATGCGAAGGAGACGCATTCGGCAGCAATCATCGAGCTTCAGCAATTCAAACTGCGTCATGGAGACCGGATCGGGGATCGCACGCCGGACATCAAGAAGAACATCGAACAAGCTGTTGCGATCCTGATCTTCATCATGATCCTTGAGGGCGGTTTCAACGCACTTCTGTTCAAGGACGCGCAGTCCAATGGCCTGATGGGCGGCCTGATGATTGCCTTCGGCGTGTCTTCGGTAAATGTCGTGTTTGGCGTGATCGCAGGCTTCTTTGGCCTGCGTTATCTGAACCATCCGGCGCTTCCGGCGAAGATCATGGGCGGTACCATAGCGATGGTCTTCGTCCTGGCCGGCATCTTCCTCAATTTCTTTGTCGCGCATTTTCGCGACGCAGTCGAAACGGGACTGCTTGCGGCGACAGAGGCGGGGACGCTCGGAACCTTCTCAATGTTCTCGATTGCGCCCGGCGACGTCGTCATGTCGATGTTCCCGAACATCTTTGGCCTGGAAAGCTTTCTCGCCCTTGGCCTGCTCTTCATGGGGCTCGCTGTGTTCGGGCTGGCTGTGTATGAAGGCTATGACCGTATTTCCGATCGCTACCCTGGCTATGGCCGCGTCTGGCGCAAGGAGCGCCGCGCCTATGAGCGTCGCCAGGAAGTTCGTAATGGCGTGCGGGATGATCTGTCCGATTACTTCTCTAGCTGCCGTCTGTGGTTTGAAACTCAGCAATCCCGCCACGTCTCAGCCAAGCGTGAGATCGAAAAGGCCATGAACCTGCTCGAAACCCGCCGCGATTATGCGTCTGCGATTGCAGCCCGCGCCGCCGATCAGGAGCGCAGCCTGAAAGTCGCCTATCGTCAGGCCCATCGCCGTGCGCGCAACGCCAATCGTGACCGTCTGGGTGATCAGGCCCCGTGCCCGGAATATTTTAGTGAAATCGTCACACCACAATTGCCGCCGTTCGACTATTCCAAGGAGCGGGATCAGGCGAACAAGGCGATTGCAGCGATTGACAACAATATCAAAGCGCTGAACCAGACCCGCGAATGGCTTGAACAGCACATCCAGCAGGTCCAGAAAGGCCTGTCCTCAATCGAGAAGAAAGTTGCTGACGAAATCGGCAAAGTCCGCGAGGCCAAGGGATCTACGCATGTTCCCGTGGACCAGGCTCGCCGGGCCTAGAAGGAGACATAAGGGATGCCACGTCGCAGAAGTGACAAAGGCCCATGGTTCTGGCGTGGAATGATTGCGCTGATGCTGGGTGTCGTATTTGCCTTGTTCGCCGTTGTGGCGTTCAATCAGCCGCCATCCCTGATGGCTGATTCCAGCTGCCGTATGGACCGCAAGGACCCGGCCCATACGATCATCCTGATCGACCAGTCAGACCCGTTCAATCCGAATGATCTGGATTGGGTTTATGAGTTCGTGGACGCTGAAGCCCGCGCCCTGCCCAAATACGGACGTTTGACGGTCATGACGCCGAACGCGGCAAGCCCTTATGATCCAAAGCTTGTTTACTATGCGTGTTCGTCGGGGAGCGCTGCAGAGGCCAACCCGATCTTCCAGAACCCGAAAATGATCGAGCAAACCTGGCAGACCCAGTTCTATGCGCCGCTTCTGGAGAATGTTGAAGCAGCACTGACCGACACGCGCCAGCCGAGTTCTCCGCTCGTTGAAGCTGTGTACTCGATCGCCGACCGCGCCGATTTCCAGGCTGGTGAAACCAATCGCCGGATCGTGCTGGTCTCCGACCTGATGCAGCATTCGGAAGGGTTCAGCTTTTACCGCCTCGGTGCCGATTATGAGGCCTATCTGGACTCAGATCTGGCCAAGATGAGTCCGGCTCTGGAAAACGTCGATGTCGTTGCCCGTATCGTGCCACGTCAGATCTATGACCTGCCCATGGCCGACGTTAAGGCGTTCTGGCGTGCCTATTTCAGCGAGGCGGGCGCGGATTATGGCTCGGTGAACTGACTTCACCGACCCTATTCAGGTCTCGCGATCGAGGTTGTTTGGCCCTATTATTGCAAGCTGAAGCCCAAAGAAGGCGCAGTAAAGGGAAGAAACTTATGTTCAACCTCCGCAAAGCAAGTCTGGCCGCGATGGCATCGGCCGCGCTGTTGGCTGGGTGTTCGTCGGTTCCCGTGCCTGAGGAAGATGGCATGGCCAGCGGCGCCAGCGTGGTGACGCCGAAGCAGCAGGAATATCTGGCAGCGTTCAACGCGCCGCGCGGGCCGGTTCGTGCGACCCAGACCGGCATTCGCCCCGGATATAATTTTGTCGGCGTCGCCGAAACCGATCTCACCGAAACCCTTGAATGGCAGATCGTTGCGCCGAATGGGGTTGTGGTCGAGCAGGGGCGCACAATTCCCTACGGATTTGACAGCGGCTCCGGCGCCAACGTCCAACTGGTTGTGACCAGCGGACTACGCACGCCAGCGACCAACCTCGTGCTGGTTGTGGAGGGTGTTGGAAAGAGCCATCCATTTGACGTTTCGGAAGATATCTTCCGCGACCTCAAATACGATACGTTGAGATACTTCTACCACAACCGTGCCGGCGTTCCGATTGAATCCGAGCATGCTGGCGGCGAGCAGTGGGCGCGTCCGGCCGGACACGAAAAAGAAGTGCTGACCTGTTTCCATGGCAAGGACATGTACAAGATCAGCTGGCCCCGCTGTGACTATACGCTGGATGTCTCCGGCGGGTGGTATGATGCCGGTGACCAGAGCAAATATGTGGTGAATAGCGGCATCAGCGTCTGGACGTTGCTGAATGCCTATGAGCGCGGCACATCCGGATTTGAGGATGGCGCGACGAACATTCCGGAATCCGGTAACGGCCTGAATGACCTGTTGGATGAGGCGCGCTACAATCTCGACTACATGCTCGCCATGCAGGCGCCTGAGGGCGCAGAAGCCGCCATTGTCCAGGGCAACATGAAAGGCAAGTGGCAGACCAAGGCACCGAAGATGACGGATGTATCCGGTATGGTGCATCACAAATCTGGTAATACCGAGTGGCCATCGCTGCCGATGATGCCCCACAAAAATACTGGCCCCCGTGCCCTGTTCGCACCCTCCACGGCGGCGACCCTGCATGTGGCGGCCGTTGGCGCGCAGTGTGCCCGTGTGTTCCGCGGCGTCGATGATGCGTATGCCGACAAATGCCTCGCGGCAGCCAAGCGCGCCTATGCCGCGGCGCAGCGGATTCCAGATGCATATGCCTATGGAAATTTCCCCGGCACAGGGCCCTACGGCTCGACTGATATTCGAGGTGAGTTCTATTGGGCCGCCGCTGAAATGTACGTCGCTACAGGCGAAACCGCCTATGCCGATGACCTGAAGACCTATCAGGGCGAGCTGGACGCATGGCCAGTCAGCGGCCTTCAGGAGCCCAACTGGGGCGACACGATGGGCCTCGGTATTCTGTCGTTGGCGCGTGTTGCTCCGGACGAATCCCTGCGGGATGAAGCGGCTGAAGGTTTGCTGCAGACGGCAGATGCGTACCTCACTCAAATTCGGTTTGAAGGATACCAGATCCCCCTCAATCGCGGTGTCTGGCCGTGGGGATCGGTTGGAACTCTGGCCAATCGCGGTCTTATTCTTGGCACTGCCTACGACATGACCGGCAACGTTCAGTATCGCGATGGCGCGTTGGACCTGTTGGATTACATCCTTGGCCGAAACCCCCGCGATATCTCGTACATTTCCGGCCATGGTGAGAATGCCTTCAAGGCTCCGCATCACCGTCATTGGGCCGGCGCACAGTATCGGGGATTCCCGCTTCCGCCTCCGGGCGCTGTGTCGGGTGGACCGAACAACACCAATCCTGCTGGTCCGGTTTCCAGGGCCATTATTGACGAATGCCAGGCCCAGACCTGCTACGCCGACCACGTAGACGCGTATGAGCTGAACGAAGTGGCGATCAACTGGCAGGCGGCAACGTTCTGGCTGGCAGCCTGGGCCGACGACATTGACCGTGCGAAATAAGCGCTAGTCTTCGAAGACGCCGATGACCGGCACATGGTCTGAAGGTTTCTCGAGCTCGCGGGCCTTGCGATAGATCTCTACCGATTGGAGTCTGTCGCAAGCCTGGGGCGAGCAGAGCAGATGGTCGATCCGGATGCCGTGATCCTTTTTGAAAGCGCCGCCCTGATAATCCCAGAACGTGTACTGGTGTGCACGATTATCGGTCAGTTCAAAAGAATCCGCCAGACCCAGATATTTCAGTTTCCGGAGTTCTGCGCGCGTCTGGGGCAGGGCGAGTGCGTCGTCCTGCCAGACGGTTTCGTCCCAGCAATCGGCAGGTGTGGGGATGCAATTATAGTCGCCGCAGAGGACAAAGGCTTCGTCCAGCTTGAGCAGCTCACGCGCATGCTGTTCCAGCGCGTCCATCCATTCCATCTTGTAGTCATACTTCGGGCCGGGGGCAGGGTTTCCATTCGGCAGGTATAAACCGCCCACACGGATTGGGGTGTCGCTGAGGATCAGCGCCTCGATATAGCGCGCCTGTTCGTCTTCGATCGTTGGCAACCCTTTGGTCACGTCTTCAATCTCGTGCTTGGAGAGTAGGGCGACGCCATTATAGCTTTTCTGGCCGAGAACAGCGCAATTCCAGCCGCGTTCCTCCAGCTCCATATAGGGAAATGCGTCAGTCTCGCATTTGATTTCCTGAAGGCAGACGACATCGCAATTGATGGCGTCGAGCACTTCCAACACTGTGGGAAGCCGTGCCTTGATCGAGTTGACATTCCATGTGGCGATACGCATGGCTGTTCTTTAGCAGCTTCGTTCCATTGTTCCAGCGTGAGCTGCTGTATATATTCAGGGAATTCTTGAAGGAGAGAGGCATGTCGCCAAGCTGGATTCAATTGCTGATCGTCGTGGTCGTTGCCCTCCTTCTGTTCGGTGGACGTGGTCGCATCTCCTCCATCATGGGCGACATGGCCAAGGGTATCGGGGCCTTTCGCAAGGGCCTGAAGGATGAGGAAGAGACCAAATCCGTCGACAATGACGACATGGTCAACGTCACCCCGAAGAAAGACGAGACGAAGGCCTCGTCATAAGCTGCCGAGTGGAGGGCGCTTAGCATGCTGCCCGGAATCGGGTTTTCCGAACTCCTGTTGTTGGGCCTTGCGGCTCTGATCATTGTCGGCCCGAAAGATTTGCCAATGATGATGCGCCGGGTCGGCCAGTTCGTCGGCAAGGGCCGCGCCATGGCGCGTGAATTCCAGGCCGCGTTCGAGGATATTGCCCGCCAGAGCGAACTCGACGAACTCCGCAAGGAGATCGAGGACCTCAAGAAAGACAACACGATGCAGAAGGCGCAGGACGACCTCGCTGCCTTTGAAGCGGATGTGAACTCTGCCGTTATGGAAAAGAGTCCGCCGCCCAAACCTGCCGCGCCTGAAGCGGACGCAGCGCCAGAGCCGAAATCCGAACCAACGACACCGCCGGCAACGCCGAAAACCGGGGATGATGCTGCGTGACCCACGTGCCGCCGAAGGACGAACAGCCAGACTTCACCGATGATGAAGTCGAGGCGAGCCGGGCTCCGCTGCTGGAGCATCTGGTCGAGCTGCGCGCGCGCCTGATCAAGGCCTTGCTGGCGCTGTCGGTCGCCTCGATTGTCTGCTTCTTCTTCGCCGAGCCGATCTATGACTTCCTGCTGGCGCCATTTGCGCGCGTGGCCGAAGGCATTCGCGGGGCGCCGCTGGAGTTGATCTTTACTGGCCCGATGGAGTTCT
Organism: Hyphomonas sp. KY3; assembly: GCF_017309975.1. NCBI lineage: Bacteria > Pseudomonadati > Pseudomonadota > Alphaproteobacteria > Hyphomonadales > Hyphomonadaceae > Hyphomonas > Hyphomonas sp. KY3. Next base: position 2,335,368 of record NZ_CP022271.1, on the reverse strand, counting down.
TCTTTGCCAAGCTGAAACTCGCCGTATTCGCCGGCATTTTCCTGTCCTTCCCGTTTATCGCCTGGCAGGTCTACCAGTTCGTGGCGCCCGGCCTCTACAAGAATGAGCGCGGGGCCTTCTGGCCGTATCTGGTCTTTGCACCCTTGCTGTTCACGCTCGGCGCGGCGTTTGTCTATTTCCTGATGCTGCCCATGCTGGCGCGTTTCTCGATTTCCCAGGAGAATATCGAGAGCACGGTCGCGACGATCAAATTGTTGCCGCGCGTATCGGAGTATCTCTCGCTGGTGATGGCGCTGATGCTGGCTTTCGGCCTGTCGTTCCAGCTGCCGGTGATCCTCAGCCTGCTGGGGCGGATCGGGATCGTTTCCTCTGACGCGCTCGCCAAGGGTCGGAAATATGCCATTGTCGGCATTCTCTGCTTCGCGGCCTTCTTCACCCCGCCCGATGTAATCTCGCAGATCCTGCTGACCGTGCCGGTGCTCATGCTCTACGAAATCTCCATCTGGTGCGTGAAGCTGATCGAGAAGAAGCAGGCCGAAGAGGATGCTGCGAGGGAGTAAGAAATCGTCCTGTGATTTGCCCGAGCAGGCGCAAGCGCAAGTGCAGGGCGCGACCTCACGTCCCAATTTCCTAAAACGCCTAAGCATATCCCCCGGTTGCAGGCGGGCCCGGCGCGGATTAGAGCAATGGCCGACTGACCACACAGGACCATCAGACATGTTCGACATCCGCGCCATTCGCGAAAACCCCGAGGCTTTCCGCGCCGCCTGGAACCGGAAGAAGCCGGGCCTTGGCGATTCCGTGGATGATATTCACGCGCATGACGCGGCTCTGCGCACGGCTGTCACGGACAAGCAGGAAGCGGAAAAGCTGCGAAACGAGACCTCCAAGCTGATTGGCCGGGCCAAAGCCTCGGGCGATGAGGCGGAGTTCGAGCGCCTGCGCAAGGTCGTGGCCGACGCCAAGGACACGATTGAAGCGGCGGGCGAACAGGAAGAGGCGGCCCGCAAGCTGCTTGACGACCTGCTCTATGGCTTGCCGAACATCCCACTGGCCGAGGTGCCCGAAGGCCAGGACGAAGACAGCAATGTCGAGCAGGCCCGCTGGGGCGAGCCGAAAACCTATGATTTCGAGGTGAAGGACCATGCCGATCTCGGCGAAGCCCTCGGCATGATGGATTTCGAAACTGCGGCCAAGATGAGCGGCGCACGTTTTGTTTTGCTGAAAGGCAAGCTCGCGCGCTTCGAGCGTGCGCTTGCCGCTTTCATGCTGGACGTGCAAACCGAAGAGCATGGGTACACGGAATGCTCGCCGCCGCTGCTAGTCAAAGATCAGGCGCTCGTTGGCACAGGGCAGTTGCCAAAGTTCGACGAAGACTTGTTCAAAGTCACGGGTATCGATTCAAAAACCATGGCATACCTGATTGATCGGTATGGTGCGAAACACGCCGAAATTTTGGCTGAAGTAGAGAAACTCGAGTCGAAATTTTACCTCATCCCCACCGCTGAAGTTCCGCTGACAAACATTGTCCGCGACAGCATCATCGAGCCCGGCGAACTGCCGAAACGGTTCACCGCTCATACGCCTTGCTTCCGCTCTGAAGCGGGTAGCGCGGGACGCGACACGAAGGGCATGATCCGGTTGCACCAGTTCAACAAGGTCGAGATGGTCTCGGTCGTCGCGAATGAGGAAGAGGGGCTGGCCGAACTCGAGCGCATGACCGAATGCGCCGAGGCCATCCTGAAAAAGCTCGACCTGCCATTCCGCCGCATGCTGCTCTGCGCAGGCGATATGGGGGCAGGGGCACGCAAGACCTATGACCTCGAAGTCTGGTTGCCGAGCCAGGACACGTATCGCGAAATCAGCTCATGCTCCTATTGCGGCGACTATCAGGCCCGCCGCATGAGCGCACGCTATCGACCGGAAACTGGCGCCAAGCCCGAATTCGTCCACACGCTGAACGGCTCCGGCCTCGCGGTCGGCCGCACGCTCGTGGCGATCCTCGAAAACTATCAGAATGAAGACGGCTCCATCACCGTCCCGGAAGCCCTGCGCAACTACATGGGCGGCCTTGAGGTGATTTCGGCATGAGAATCCTGCTGACCAATGATGACGGCATCAACGCGCCGGGCCTTGCTGTGCTGGAAGACATTGCGCGGGAAATTTCTGACGATGTCTGGATCGCCGCGCCGGAAGAGGAACAGTCCGGCAAGGGCCGCGCCATTTCGCTGACCCATCCGGTCCGTACGCGCGAAGTGGGCGACAAGGCCTGGGCCGTGGCGGGCACGCCGTCCGACTGCGTCCTGCTGGCGACGCACAATCTGATGCCGGAAAAGCCGGACCTTGTGCTGTCCGGCGTCAATCGCGGCCAGAACATTGCCGAGGATACCAGCTTCTCCGGCACGATCGCGGCGGCGCTGTTCGGTATGCAGCTCGGCATTCCGTCCATCGCCCTCAGCCAGTCGCAGAGCTTCCGCGAGCGCGGCTCCCTGCCTTGGGACACCGCCCGGGCCTGGGGCAGCAAGGCGATCAAGCCGCTGATCGAGCATGGTTGGCCTGGCGATGCGGTGATGAATGTGAATTTCCCGGATGTTGAGCCCGATGAGGTGAAGGGCATCCAGATCACCCGTCAGGGCTTTCGCGACGAATCGATCATCCATACCGACCGCCGCGAAGACCTGCGCGGCAATGATTATTACTGGATCGGGTACAAGGGCAAACTCTCCAAACCGGATGCTGGCACCGATTTGCGGGCGATCTATGACGGCTATGTCTCCATCTCCCCGCTTCATGTGGACTTGACGCATGAAGTATTCCTCCGGACGCTGCGGGAGCTATGGAAGACCTGATCACCGATCCATTCCGTGCCGCCCGACTTGTCCTGCGCTTGCGTCAGGAGGGGGTCACGGATGATGGCGTGCTGAGAGCGATGGAAACGGTCGACCGGGGAGCCTTTGTCGATGATGCCGCCCTGAAAGACCTTGCCTTTGCTGACTGCGTGGTGCCCATCCCGTGCGGCCAGACAATCCCGCGCCCGGCGGCGACCGGGCAATTGCTTCAGGCGCTGGGCCTCGGCCGCGAGCGCAAGGCGCGTCTTCTGGTGATTGGCATGGGGTCTGGATATATCGCCGCATTGGCCGGTCAGCTTGCCGCGGATGTATTTGGCGTCGAGCGGTACAACAAGCTGACCGATCATGCGCGCCAACGGATTGTGAGCCTTGGCCTCGACAATCTTGCGGTGCGCCACGGCGATGGCCTGCTCGGCTGGGCTGAACGCGGGCCATATGACCGCGTCCTCATCACGGGGCTAGTGGATGCGATCCCCCAGCCTCTGTTCGACCAGCTCAAGCCTGGTGGACTGGTGATCACACCGATGCAACACGATGGGCGCCAGCAGATTGCGCGGATGGCGCGCGACGGCACGACTGAATGGTTCGGTCTGTCGCATGAGTTGGCGCCTATGGTGCCGGGAAGTTCCCAAGCGCTATAGTTGCAGTGGTTTCATCTGCAGGGCTTGTTTGCCAATGCAACTGCCCACAGCTATAGGAGCAACACATTTTCAGGGGTCTATGGGAGAGAACCAAATGCTGACCAGACTTGCCACGCTGACCGCAGGCGCCGCCATTGTAACACTGCCGGCCTTGGCGCAGGCCGCGCCAAGCGCGTCGGGTCCGAGCATCATGAGCCAGGTGCTGCTGTTCCTGCCGCTGATCCTGATCTTCTACTTCCTGCTGATCCGCCCGCAGCAACAGCGCGCGAAGAAGCACAAGGCCCTGATCGAGAACATCAAGAAGGGCGATACGATCGTCACGTCCGGCGGCATCGTCGGCAAGGTGACCAAGGCGGGCGACGAGGAAGTCACGGTCGAACTGGCCGAAGGCGTTCGCGTCCAGATCATCAAGCAGATGGTGATCGACGTTCGTGGCAAGAACCAGCCGGTCGCCGCCAACGATTAAGGGCCTGCGGGGCCCGCTTGCGGCCCTTCGCATGACAAGGAATTCCGCATGCTTCAGTTTCCACCTTGGAAGGTCGCGCTTGTTCTTCTGACACTGGCATGGGGTGTCGTCATGGCGCTGCCGAATGTCGTGAACATGGATGATGCGCCGGGTTTCATGCCCAAAAAGGGCGTTAATCTCGGCCTAGACCTTCAGGGCGGCGTTTACCTGATGATGGAAATCAATCCAGACGAGGTGATTGCCAACCGTCTGGAAGTGTTTGCCGGTGATGTGCGCAGCGCGTTTACCAACGTGACGCCGTCCGAGCGTATTGGCCATCTGCCAGACGTGAAGGGGCGCCAGCTGGAGATTACGCTGACGCGTCCTGACGCCGAAGGCAACTTCCCGATGGACGAGGCGCTCCGTCGTATGCGCAAGCTGAACGGCAATGTGGAAGGCGCGATTGGCGGCGCGAAGACGTACGAAATCGAACAGCTTGGCACAGACCGGATTCTCGTCACGGTTCCCGCCGCATCAGAAGAAGCGTTGATGAAAGACGCGCTGGGCAAGACGATGACCATCGTTCGTCGCCGCGTCGATCCCGACGGTGTTTCCGAAATCTCGATCACGCCGCAGGGCAATGACCGGATCATTCTTGAGGCGCCAGGCGAACCCGACCCGCAACGCTTGAAGGATTTGCTCAGCCGTGACGGCAAGATGACGTTCAATCTTGTTGATGACAGCCCATCCGCGATCACCTCGGCGCAGGCAGGCGTGGCGCGCGCGGGCTATCGCTTGCTGGAAGGGCCGACGACCGGGGCGCTGCTCGTGCGGAACATTCCGGAAGTGACCGGCGCAGATATTGCCAACGCAGCGCAAGGTTTTGACGAAGGTAACCGGCCACAGATTACGTTCCGTCTCAACAGCAATGGCGCCCGGAAATTCTACGACACGACCCGCAACAATTCCGGCAAGCTTTTTGCGATTGTTCTGGATGATGTGATCATGTCAGCGCCGCGCATCAATGAACCGATCCCTGGCGGCAATGTTCGCATCACGGGTGATTTCACGCAGGAAGAGGCCCAGGACCTTGCCGCGATCATCGAGGCTGGTGAAATGCCAGCCAAGGTCCAATTCCTGGATCAGCGCACGGTCAGCGCCACGCTGGGGCATGACTCCATTCGCGCCGGTACACGTGCATCCATGATCGGCCTCGCGCTTGTGGCGATCTTCATGATCATTGCTTATGGCCTGATGGGAGGTTTTGCCGTTGGCTCGCTTGCGGCGAACATCGTTCTGATTCTTGGGGCGCTCTCTGGGCTCGGCGCTACGCTGACCCTGCCGGGTATCGCAGGCATCATCCTGACCATCGGTATGGCGGTCGACGCCAACGTGCTCGTGTTTGAACGTATCCGCGAAGAACAACGCAATGGGCGCTCTCCCCTCACGGCCGTTCAGGCCGGGTATGAACGTGCCTTTTCGACCATTCTCGATGCGAACGTTACAACCCTGATCGCCGCCATCATTCTCTACCTGCTCGGTTCAGGACCGGTGAAAGGCTTCGCCGTGACGTTGGCCATCGGTATTGTCACATCGGTGTTCACCGCCTTTGTCGTGACCCGCTGGTTCACGGTCATGTGGTTGAAAACCTTCCGTCCCAAGAAGCTCGCGGTCTAGGCCCGGAGGAGATACGATATGCTACTCAAATACTGGCCCCAAAAGACCAATCTGAGCTTCATGAACCTTCGCCTGATTGGCGCAGTTGTCTCAGCGGTGCTGATTGCATCCTCCATCTTCTTCCTCGCGACGCGGGGTCTTAACTTCGGTGTCGACTTTGCCGGTGGAACAGTGATGGAGCTGGAGCAGACGGACACAATCACTGTGGAAGATGTACGCCAGGCGATGCCGCTCAACGCCGATGTGAACAGCGCGGTCGGCACCGATGCTCGCAGTATCGTGGTCGTGAAATACGGCGAAGCAGATGCGTCCATTCTCGGGGAAGAATTTCAGGCGCTGTCTGCCACCGACCAGGCCGAACGCGCAACGGGCGCGACCAACGAACTGGTGACAGAAACGCTGAAAGAGGCGCTGGGCATAACTGACGAGCAGATACTCCGCAACGACTCGGTGGGCCCCAAGGTTTCGCAGGAATTGTTTAGGGACGGGATCACGGCGCTGATTGCAGCCCTTGCGCTGATGCTGGTCTATATCTGGTTCCGGTTCGAGTGGCAGTTCTCGGTCGGCGCCGTGGCGGCGCTCGCACATGACGTGATCATCACGCTCGGCGTGTTTGCGTTCCTTCAGATGGAATTCAACCTGACCACTATTGCGGCCCTGCTGACAATCATTGGTTACTCGATGAACGACACGGTCGTTGTGTTTGACCGGGTGCGTGAAGAGAAGCGCAAGTATAAGAAGATGGCCGACAAGGAGGTTATCGACCTTGCGCTGAATGGCACGCTATCCCGGACCTTGCTCACCTCTGGCACGACCCTGTTGGCTTTGATGGCGATCTTCTTTCTGGGCGGTCCAGTCCTGCGCGGCATGAGCTTCGCGTTGATCTGGGGCGTATTTATCGGGACGTACTCGTCCATCTTCATCGCCTCGACCATCGTTCTGGCGTTGGGCATGGATCTCAACAAGAAACCGATTGAGGATGTTCCAGGCTTTCAGGGCTGAACGCGCCTGTCCCCGGCCTAATTGTCCAGGACGATAACCTTGTCCATCAGCGCGTCGATGGCTTGTTGTGGTGTATCGCTGTGAACCAGTGATGCACGGAAGCCTTCCGGTGTGAACTTGCCGTCGATGATGTGTTCCATCAGTTCGAAGAAGGGCGACCAGAATCCGTCTTCGTCGAGGAAGGCCATTGGCTTGGCATGCAGGCCGAGGCGTGCCCAGGACAAGATTTCGACGGCCTCTTCCAGCGTTCCGATGCCGCCTGGCAAAACGATGAAGGCATCAGACTCATCAAACATCATCTGTTTACGAGTGTGCATGTCGTTGACGATGCGATGCTCAACATCCTCGTAGATGCGTTCCTTGTTGAGCAGGAAGCGTGGCATGATGCCAAGCACATCGCCCGCGGACTCATGGGCTGATCGCGCGCACGCCCCCATCAGGCCAACGCCGCCGCCGCCATAGACGAGGCGGATATCGCGTTTGGCCAGTTCGCGGCCCAATTCTTCGGCCAGCTTGATATAGCCCGGCTGAACATCGTCGGACGCGCCGCAATAAACGCAGATGGATTTGATATTCGTCATGCGGGGTTCGCCTTTCAAACTTGCCTCAGCGAGGCGTGCCGTTGCCCTATATGGGGCCTCGTATTCCTCGACCAGTGACAATTTCAGGACGTTTCGCTGTTCGGCGCAACATGCAGGGTTTGCTGATCTGTCATTTTGTTCCCATATGCGGGCGATGACGAATCCTCACGCTGCCGCCGCTGACCATGACAAGATTGAGAGCGCTGATGGTGGGATCGGCGTCTCCATTCTGCGAATCCTGAAGCTGCTCGCGCGGCCGGAACTGTCTAAATGGCGGCCAATCATGGTGATCGCAATCTTGATCACACTCGCTGCTTCGGTGTTGGAAGTGATTTCGCCCTTGCTGCTGGGACACGCGATCAACCGCGCTGTTCCGGAAGGTGGCGAGGCGGCGGCCTTCGGCGCGGCCGCTTGTTGGCTCGCGATCGGGATTGGTGTCCGCTTTCTCGCTGCGGCCATGCCGCAGGTGCGCGACTGGCTGTTTTCTCCCGTCAGTCAGGACGCACAACGCGTCGCCAGCGTGGACGCTTTCGGGCATGCGCAGTCTCTTTCTCTGAACTTCCACCAGACTCGGCGGACCGGCGCACTCAATCGGGTCATCGAGCGCGGTGCCAGTGCCATCGACTATTTGATTCGCTTCCTCGCCTTCAATATAGGGCCGACCTTCGTGCGGCTGGTGCTCGCCTCCATCGCGCTCGGCGTCGCTTATGATTACCGCCTGTCCCTGATCGCGGTCTTCACGATCATCATCTATGTCATCGCCACGGTAATCATCACCGAATGGCGCGTGCGCCAGCGCCGCCGAATGAATGAAGCCGACACGCATTTCCGAGCGACCTCTGTCGACATTCTGACAAATTTCGAAACCGTGAAGGCTTTCGCTGCAGAACGCCGCGAAACCGGCCGGTTCAACGACGCGATGCGCAATTACAATCATCGGTATGTCGATGCTGTCCGGTCCATGTACGTCCTGAACGCAACGCAAGCGGTGGTAATGAATGCAGGCTTGTTGGCGGTGCTCGTCCTGTCGGCCTGGAATGTCATTCAGGGAACCATGTTGGTCGGCGACCTGACGGCCGTCATGCTGATGCTGCTGTCACTCTATGCGCCGCTGAATATTCTCGGTTGGGCCTGGCGCGAGATCAAGCAAGGCGCGGTGGACCTCGAAAAGCTCTACGGGCTGCTCGCCATGAAAACCGAAGTGGCGGATGCGCCAGATGCGATGCCATTGTCGAAGCCGACTGGGCATGTCGAATTCCGCAATGTGGGTTTCAATCATGAAGGCCGTGCAGTTGGCGTGCAGGATGTCAGTTTTGACTTGCTGCCCGGCCGCAAGGTTGCGTTTGTCGGCACATCTGGGGCGGGAAAGTCGACGCTGCTTAAGCTCCTGTTCCGCTTCTACGATGTCGATCAGGGCAGCGTGTTGGTCGATGGGCATGATGTGAGATCGCTGACACAGGAATCCCTGCGCAAGGCGCTTGGGCTCGTGCCTCAGGACGTTGTTCTGTTCAATGACACGATCCGGGCCAACATCGCTTACGCTCGTCCCGATGCCAGCGACGAGGAGCTGCGGGATGCTGCGCGCCGGGCGCAATTACTCGATTTCATCGAATCGCTGCCCGATGGCTGGAAAACACGCGTTGGCGAGCGAGGCTTGAAACTGTCTGGGGGTGAGAAGCAGCGCGTGGGAATTGCCCGCGTGATTCTGGCCGATCCGTCCATCCTCGTGCTGGACGAGGCCACGTCAGCGCTGGACAGTGCGACGGAAGAGGCCGTGCAAGACGCGCTTGAGGATGCCGCCGAGGGGCGTACGACATTGATGGTCGCCCACCGCCTGTCTACTGTGAAATCTGCTGACGAGATCATCGTTCTCGATGCCGGGCGAGTGATTGAGCGCGGCACACATGCAGACCTGCTGGCAAAAGGCGGCAAATATGCTGATATGTGGGAAAGACAGGCCAAGAGCGCGGAGATCGCGCTCGCTGCGGAATAGAAAAGGCTGGCGGGCATGACCGAAGACCTCGAACGGAAGACGACGCCCTGGATGACCGGCGGGCTCGATTGGGAGGGCGTTGCGGCTGCGTTGGCCTCCCTTCTGGTCGGCCTGTTGCTAAGTTGGGTCTGGGATCCACTCTTCTGGGTTGGGTTTGCCGGGATGATCGCTGCCTTGATGGCGGCGCGCTGGGCCAAGCGAACCGCGCCAGATCTTGCCAGCGGCATTGTGGCGCCGTGCGATGGGGTGGTGGTATCAGTGACCCCAGCCGATCCGCCGGGCGAATTGCGCATGGCCGGCGCGGAAACCACACGCATCCGGATATCTTCGTCGCCGGCCACAACGAACCGACTCTACGCGCCGATTGCTGGCAGTCTGGAAAGCCTCATTACGGAAGACGGCGAACAAACTGTCCCATTTGCCATGCGCCCAGATGCAGACGGATTGGCGATTTCATACCTGTTGTTTGAAAGCCGTGCACAGCAGGTAGGTGTGCGCATCGCGACAGGCGGTCTTGGCCCACGTCAGGAATTGGACGCTGAATCGGGCGATATCATGCGACTTGGCCGCGTGTTCGGAAAACGACGGCTGGGCGGCTGGTGCGATGTGTATGTTCCGGCCAAAGCCGGCCAGTTGATTTGGCCTGGCCAGACATTGATCGGGGGGGAAACCGTGCTGGGCCGTCTGGAATCCGATCGCGACGAAGGCTCTTTCGAAACGATGTCGGGAGAGGCAGGTGAATTGCCATTAGGCGTGACGGAGGATGAATCGGTCGAGGAGGACGATTATCCGGAGCCCGACGAGGCAGATACACCTGACGATCCCGCTGTTATGCTGGCGCGGTTGAAGGAAGCCACCAAGAACAAACCTGAAGACTAGTCTTCCTGCTTTGGCGCATCGCGATTCATCCACGCGAAGATCGGCTTGAACGGGATGATCCAACCGATTCCTGCGAATACGTAGAACAGCATTTCAGCCCATTTCGGCCAGCCTGAGACAATCGGACCGACTGAGCCGACCATGATAATCCAGCAGACCATGAAGGCCAGCAGGATCAGGCTCGCGACGATTTTCCTGGTCGGATAGCTCATGGGTATGTCTCTCAACTGCACATGCGACTTTGCCGCCTCTTGCGCGGGCGTCTGCTTGGATCATGTATCTCGCATGAGCGAAACGTCAAAAGTCAGCCCCTCCGCTACCTGGATCCGCCGCTGGCTGATCCTTGTCGGTCTGATGGTCTATGCCATGATCCTGATTGGTGGTGCCACACGCCTGACGGATTCCGGCCTTTCCATCACTGAATGGAATCCGGTCAGTGGTGCGCTGCCGCCGCTCTCAGAAGGTGCGTGGCAAACCGAGTTCGCGAAATACCAGCAAACCGCTGAATACCAGTTCGTCAATCAGGGCATGTCCATGGCGGAGTTCCAGAAAATATTCTGGTGGGAGTGGGGGCATCGCTTTTTTGGGCGCATGATCGGCTTGGTGGCTGTTGCGGGTTTTGCGGTCTTTGCCGTTCGCGGTTGGCTGACCAAACATCTCACTTGGCATCTGATCGCATTGATCGGACTCGGTGGTCTGCAGGGCGCCATAGGCTGGTGGATGGTGGCCAGCGGCATTGGCGAGACCACGCGCGTGGACGTCGCGCCTTATCGGTTGATGACCCATTTCACACTTGCGCTGTTGATTATCGCCTACGTCACCTGGCTCTGGCACGATCTTGGCGAAAAGCGCCGACCGGCGGTAGCTGAGTTCACCCGAAGCATTGCCGTAATACTTCTGGTCGTGATTTTCATCCAGATGGCTGCTGGCGCCTTGGTTGCCGGCCTTGATGCGGGCCGGTCCTACAATGATTGGCCGTTGATGGCGGGAGAGTTCTTTCCGTCACACTATGTGGAAGAAGGCCTCGGTGCGCGCAGCCTGTTTGAAGGCCGCGCTGCAACGCAATTCAATCACCGCATTCTGGCCTATGCCATCTGGGCCGGATCATTGGCATCCGCAGTGGCGTTCCGGAGCACGCCACTGCGACAGGAATTTCGTTGGCTGGCTGTGCTCGTGACCCTACAGGCAGTGTGGGGAATTCTCACGCTTGTGCACGCCGCCCCGATGAACCTGGCTCTGGTTCATCAGGGTCTTGGCGTGATCGTTACGCTGATGGCAGTGCGTCTTGTCTGGCAATCGCGTGGGACGTCTAGCGGGAATCGTCCAGCGTAAGGGGGCTTGGATCAACGAACACGGCCTGATGCTGGTCCGGGGCGGTTTCGCCCGCGATGACAATCACACCGCCTGGATATCCACCACTCATCATCGTGCCCATGGCGGCCATCGCATCCGGTGCATCTGGCGCAATAACGGTAATGCCATCCCGAACGGTGATTTCGGTGTTGGTCATGCCCAAATCTGTTGAGACCTGAAGCCCACTGCCGTCTTCGATGGAGAGCAGGGCATCAAAATCGCCACGTGTGAGCGACGCTGCGCTTTTGGCACGCGGGGAGGCAACCAGTGTGTCGCTCGTATAGGCGCAGGACCTGATCCCAAAATCTGTGAAGGTCGATTCGCTGGCATCCCAGGAAAACTCGCCATTCTCTTCCCGCACGATGCCGGTCTGAAGTACGCGATCATTGGTCGAGGTCCAGTAAGCCACTCGCATGATACCGGTTGCCCGCATCGGACCGGAGCAAACGCCGGCAATGGAGCTCGTATTTGGAACGGGCAGGTCGACCTGAGCCGGGGCGAGGAGGCCTTCGCCATAAAGATATGCTTTCAGCTGGCCCTCGCGGGTGATTCCCGGGAATATGGTCACCGTACTGCCGCCAAGCGTGGCGCTCTGGCCGCTGGCGAGGTCAGTGAGCCTGAAGTTGGCAGGTTCCCCCAGAATTTCGCCATTCATATTGAACAATTGCAGGCCGCCGCGCTCATAGGCGACTGCCAGCAGGCCTCCGAGGCCTCCGGAGAGCGCCACAGCGTTCACTTTGCCTTCCAGTGGGCGCGTGGACCATACAGCGGGAAGCTCCACACCAGCAGCGATTTCAGAGGCAGAAGCCGGTACTTCGGGGGCTTCGGCTTTCTTCGAGCATCCAACTGCTGTAAAAAGCAGGGCGAGGCCAAGCCCTGCGTTGACAACCGGGGAAGTGGCGCTTAAACGCCAGCGCTTGAATTGCATTCCATGAACTCCGAAAGCGAGAGGCTCTTAGTAGAGCGATGAAAACCTATAACGCACCAGCCAACGTAGAGCACAACTGGGTCGTGATCGACGCGACCGATGTCGTCGTCGGACGCCTTGCTTCATATGTCGCCAAGCGCCTGCGCGGCAAGCACCGTGCTGACTTTACACCTCACATCGATACGGGCGATCACGTCGTCATTATCAATGCTGACAAGGTGAAATTCACCGGTCGCAAGATGACGGACAAAGTGTACTATCGCCACACCGGTTATCCGGGCGGCATCAAGTCCACGACGCCGGAAAAAATCCTCAATGGTCGTTTCCCTGAGCGCGCGCTTGAACTCGCCGTGAAGCGGATGATGCCAAAAGAAAGCCCGCTGGCCCGCAAGCAGTTCTCGAAACTGCACGTGTATGGCGGCGCGGAGCACCCACACGAGGCCCAGAAGCCCGACACTGTCGACTTCAAAGCCATGAACCGCAAGAACATCAAGGCGGCCTGATCAACATGACTGACACTGCAAACTCCCTCCAGGATCTTGGCGCCATGTCCGGCGCAACCGAAGCTGAAGCTCCGGCTGCTCCAATCGAGCCGAAGATCGACGCTCAGGGCCGCGCTTACGGCACCGGTCGCCGCAAAGAGGCCGTCGCCCGCGTCTGGATCAAGCCCGGCACTGGCAAGATCACGATCAATGGTCGCGATCAGGAACAGTACTTCGCGCGCCCTGTGCTGCGCATGGTAATTGCTCAGCCACTGGTCGAAGCTGGCCGCGAAGGCGAGTTTGACATCATTGCAACTGTGAAGGGCTCCGGCCTTTCCGGTCAGGCAGGCGCTGTGCGTCACGGCCTGTCGCGTGCCCTCGTCAACTACGAGCCAGGCCTGCGCGCCGTGCTGAAGCCATTCGGCTTCATGACCCGCGACCCACGCGTTGTCGAACGCAAGAAGTATGGTCGTGCGAAAGCACGCCGCAGCTTCCAGTTCTCGAAGCGCTAGGCCGCACACCGAATATCATTATTCAGGCGGGCGCTTCGGAAACGGAGCGCCCGTTTTGTTTTGTCCGGAATCGGGAACACACAGATTATGCTGCCCAAAGTATTCATTGATGGCGAAGCCGGCACGACCGGCCTTCAGATTGCCGAGCGACTGCGGGCTCGCACGGACCTTGAGCTGATTTCCATTGATCCGGACAAGCGCAAGGACAATACCGAACGCGCGCGCCTGATGAATGCTTCCGACGCGGTCATTCTTTGTTTGCCGGACGACGCCGCGCGTCTGGGGGTCTCCCTCGTGAACAGTCCGAACACGGTGATCATCGACGCATCTACAGCGCACCGGGTTGCGACTGGATGGACTTACGGATTTCCGGAAATGGACAAGGGGCAGCGCGCCGCGATCCAGGCGTCCCGGCGGATCTCCAATCCAGGCTGCTATCCCACAGGTGTGATTGCGCTGTTGCGTCCGCTGGTTTCAAAATGGCTGGTGCCAACCTCTTGGCCCATCGTGGTCTCTGCTGTGTCGGGCTATACCGGCGGCGGCAAGGCCATGATCGCCGAGTTCGAGGATGAGGCGTCCGAAACGTATTCTGAAGACAATCACCGCATCTATGCGATGGGACAGAAGCACAAGCATCCCCCTGAGATGAAGAAATATTCCCGGCTCGAGCACGCTCCCGTCTTCATGCCGTCAGTGGGGCGTTATGCGCAGGGTATGATCGTTGAAATCGGCCTGCCGCTCTGGGCCATTCCGGGTAAGCCACGCCGTGCGCAAATTCACGCGGCACTGACCTCAGCCTATCAAGGCGAGCGATTTGTAAGTGTGGCCTCCCTCGCAGACTGCGATGCCTTGAAGGGTGTTGAGCCAGAGGCCTGCAACGGAACCAATCGGATCGATCTGTTTGTCTTCGGCACGGATGACGAGGCGCGACTTGTGGCGCGTTTTGACAATCTCGGTAAGGGCGCTTCTGGCGCGGCGGTTCAGAACCTCAATATTGCGTTGGGGCTGGACGAGGACGCCGGATTGACGGCTTGAGCTTACTTGAGCCTGATATCCTCAAGACGAACTCTGGCATAAGTGCCCGGCGCAGCGCCGAGGCCCATGTCCTTTGGCTGCTTCGCAATAACTTTGCGACCGGACTTCGGCCGTAGCCAGTCCCACCAGGTCGGCCACCAGGAGCCTGCATGCTCCTCCGCACCTTCGAGCCATTCCGCGCCAGTTTCTGGCAGCGCGCCATTATTGGTCCAATGGCAGTATTTTCCGGAATCCGGGTGGTTCACTACGCCGGCGATGTGGCCTGAGGCGGCGAGGATGAAATTGGTCTTGCCGCCAAATACCTTGGCGGTGCGGTAGACACTTTCCATGGGGCAGATGTGATCGTCGCGGCTGGCCTGCACCATGATCGGGATATCGACCTTTTTCAGGTCCACTGTTTCGCCGAGCACCTTGAACTTGCCGCGTGCGAGCTTGTTCTCTGCGTAACAGTCCTTGAGGTATCTGCGGTGTACCTTGCCCGGAATATTGGTCTGGTCAGCGTTCCAATACAGCAAATCGAACGGCCGCGGCTCCTTGCCCAGCATGTACTGGTCAATGACGTAGCGCCAGACCAGATCAATCGGGCGCAGCCAGTTGAAGGTTTCGTACATCATCGTTCCAGGCATGATGCCGTCATGTTCCTCGATGATGGAGTCGATATAGGCGCGGCCATTATCGTCGGTGAAGACTTTCAGGTCTCCGGCTAGGCTGAAATCGGACTGGGATGCAAAGAAGGTGGCTGACTTGATACGGTCGTCGCCGCTGGCGGCCATGTGGCCGAGGGCGGAAGAGAGTAGGGTGCCCCCGATACAATACCCGACTGTATTGAGGCCCTTCTGCCCAGTCGCCTGAAGCGTGGCTTCGACGGCGGCATAGATGCCATTCTTCACATAGTCGTTCCAAGTGTAGTCGCGGGTCACTTCGTCGGCCGAGCGCCACGAGACGACAAAGACTGACAGGCCCTTGTCTAGCAGCCAGCGGATCATCGAGTTTTCTTCGCGCAAATCGAGGATGTAGAATTTGTTGATCCAGGGCGGGAAGATCAGCAACGGACGCGCATAGGTCTGCTCGCCAATTGGTTTGTACTGGATCAGTTCGATCAAATCATTCCTGAAAACAACTTCACCGGGCGCCGTCGCGATGTTTTCGCCGAGTTTAAACGGCGTCTCGTCAGTCTGGGTGATGTAGAGTTTGCCATTGCCCCTTTTTACATCGTCGCGAGCCATCCGGATGCCTGCCAGCACGCTCTCACCGCCACTTTCGAAGAAGGTGCGCAGGGCCTGCGGATTGCTGCCGAGATGATTGGTCGGCGCGAGACTGTCGGCCAATTGCTGGCTGAAGAATTTTGCGCGCAAGTGAATATTGTCCGGCAGGTCGTCCTTCACATGATCGGCCAGGCCCATCAGCCATTTGGCATTGAGGTCATAGGCTTTGCGGATAAATTTGAAGCCGGGATTGCGATCCCATTCAGGGTCGGAAAAACGTTTGTCCCGGACCGCATTGGCGGCGCCGGTCATGCCTTCCAGTGCCATTTCCTGCCACAGCTCCATCCAACCCTGCATGAGTTGCATGTTGGCGTTCATCAATGCAACGGGGTTCTTCGCGAAGCCTTGGCCCACGGCTTGGAAAGCTTCGCCCACACCCATAGGGTCGCCATTCGTCACAGTGCCGAGTGGCCCGGATCCTGACAGGACATCTAGCAACAGGGCGTGAGATTCTGTATTGGCCAGCGCCAGCGTGGTCAGCAGGGACTGCATTTGCACGGGGTTTTGCTGGGCGAGAATCTCGGCGAGCAGTGGCTGGCTGTCTTTATTGTTCTTGCGGTCGACCATTCGTCCCAATATCGCCTTGTTTAGCCGCCTCTAACTATTCTACGGAATAATTGTGATTTAATGAGTTTAACCATGAAAAACACGGCGATTCCCCTGACAAGTGTATGTTGTCTGCTATTGGCAGCATGTACGGGGTCGTTTTCGAAGGTTCGGACAGCCATCGACCAGGCACCGGACTGGTATGATGCGCGCCGTGTGGAAATTCGTGGCGAAGGCTATCCCGAGATTGTCGATATTCCGACAATTGAAAAGGGGAATACACCGGGGCAAACACTCGAAACATCGAAAGCGCGCGGCGCTGAGTTGCGCGCAGTATTTGCGGAAAACGCGCGAGCGGTCGCGCCCGCAAATGCCGCCGCCGAGATCGAAGACCTCAGGGAATCGGTTCGGCGCGGATTTGCGGGCTTTGAGGCCAACTCCAACTTCCTGACGGATGAGGAGATTGAGGCCATACGATCCGCTTTTGATGTTCCACGAGTTACGAGGGGCCTACGGGCCGCCAACAGATGAATACAGATTTCCACAAGATCCGCCGACTTCCCCCATACGTTTTCGAACAAGTGAACCGCACCAAGGCGGCGCTGCGCGCGCAAGGTGCGGATATTATCGATCTCGGTATGGGCAATCCCGACATGCCAACGCCAGAGCATATTGTCGACAAACTGTGCGAGACGGCCCGTCGCCCTGACGTGAATGGCTACTCTGCTTCGCGCGGTATCAAGGGCCTGCGCCGCGCTGTGACCAATTACTACCAGCGTCGCTTCGATGTGTCCCTCGATATGGACCGGGAAGTCATCGTGACGCTCGGATCCAAGGAGGGGTTTGCGAACCTCGCTCAGGCCATCTCGGCGCCGGGCGATGTCATTCTTTCTCCCGACCCGTCCTATCCGCTGCATTCGTTCGGATTCATAATCGCCGGGGCATCCATTCGCAGCGTTCCTGCGCACACGCCGGAAGAGTACCTGTCCAATCTCAGCAAGGCCGTAAAATATTGTGTGCCACCGCCGACAGCGATGGTTCTGTGTTTTCCTTCCAACCCCACGGCTGAAGTTTGCGATCTCGACTTCTACAAGGAAGCCGTAAAGTTTGCGCGCAAGCACGATTTGATCGTCTTGTCCGATCTTGCTTACAACGAAATCTATTTTGACGAGCCGACCCCTTCGATCCTTCAGGTGGATGGTGCAAAGGACATCGCCGTTGAATTCACCACCATGTCGAAGACCTATTCCATGGCTGGATGGCGGATCGGCTTCGTGGCCGGCAACGAGAAGCTTGTTGGCGCACTGGGGCGCGTGAAATCCTATCTCGACTACGGTGCATACACGCCGATCCAGGTCGCGGCGGCAGCTGCGCTGGATGGCCCTCAGGATTGTGTCGACGAATTTCGCCAGATCTATCGGTCACGCCGCGACGTGCTGGTGGAGAGCTTCACGCGGGCCGGCTGGCCCATCCCGTCGCCGAAAGCCTCGATGTTCGCCTGGGCTCCGATCCCTGAGCCTCTCAAGGAAATGGGTAGTCTCGAATTCTCGCTACAGCTGATCAATGAAGCACATGTGGCCGTCGCGCCGGGTGCCGGATTTGGGGAGCAAGGCGATGGGCATGTCCGGATTGCGCTGGTCGAGAATGAGCAGCGTATCCGGCAGGCAGCGCGCAATATTCGCAAATTCCTGCAGTCCCGCGGGATCAAGGATATCCAGCCCGCCGCGGCAGAGTAGCGCGCGCCCTCGACGCATTCGACCAAACCCGCTATGCGCTGCCCCTGAAAGTCAGACACTCAAACTGAAAGGGTGACCAATTGGGGCCGTTGAGAATAGGTATTGCGGGTTTGGGCCACGTCGGATGTGGTCTCATCGAACTGGTTGAGCGGCAGGAGCGCCTGCGCATTCCGGGTAAGATCGAGATTGCAGGTGTGAGCGCGCGTAGCCAGTCTCGCAACCGGCCCGTCGATACAAGCAAGTATCGCTGGTTTGATGACGCTGCGACCCTGGCTGAAGACCCGGAAGTCGACGTATTCGTTGAATTGATCGGAGGATCTGACGGCCCGGCGAAGTTTGCGGTAGAAGAAGCCCTTAAGGCAGGTAAGCCGGTGGTCACCGCCAACAAGGCCCTGATGGCCAAGCATGGCATGGCGCTGGCCAAGCTGGCTGAAGAAAAGCAGGTCGATCTGTTGTTCGAGGCCGCTGTCGCTGGGGGTATTCCAGTCGTGCGCGTGTTACGCGACAGTCTGGCAGGGGTCGAAATCAAACGCGTGGCGGGTATCCTGAACGGTACCTGCAACTTCCTGACAACAGAAATGCTGGCAACGGGCCGCGCTTATGACGAAGTGCTCGCCGAAGCCCAGAAGCTTGGATATGCCGAAGCTGATCCTACGCTGGATGTTTCTGGCATGGATGCCGCGCACAAGGCAGCGATTCTCTCTGCCATTGCGTTCTCTGCTGACCTCGACTTCTCCAAGGTGGAAGTCTCTGGAGTAGATGGGGTCGAGCTGCTCGATTTGCGCCTTGCCGATCGCCTGGGGTTACGGATCAAGTTGATAGCAGAGGGTGTTTTGACCGATGAAGGCGTTGTGTGCCGGGTTGAGCCAATGGCCTTGCCTGTGTCGCATCCGCTTGCCCGCATTGATGGCTCCCTGAACACGGTGCGTATCGAAGGTGATCCTGTGGGTGCCGTCACCTTGACGGGCCCTGGCGCGGGCGCTGGTCCCACCGCGAGCGCCGTGATGGGAGATGTCGCAAAGCTGTTCCGCCCGGCGATCCGACCGGCCTTTGGACGCGCAGAACACCACATGGCGCGGCCCTTCACAACTGGGCGCAAGGATGAGGTGGCCCAGTTCTTCCTGCGGGTACGACTGGCTGACAAGCCGGGCGCGCTGGCGGCACTTTCGGAGTCTTTGGCCGCTGAAGGCGTATCCGTCGACAAGCTGCTTCAAGATTCAGCAGATGATACTGGTGCAAGCCCGATTGCGATTGTCACACACCGATGCGAACGATCAAATATGGACGCGGCCTTGGCGCGATTGGAAAAATTTGCAATTGCTGTTGATCCGCCGCGCCTGATCAGGATCGAGTCGGCAAGCTAATTGCTTTAGATAGGCGCAGAGCCTTTATGTTTTGCGCGTTCGGAGAATTGAGAATTCATGAAAAATAGCGTTCTGACGCCCAGCCTTGCCGATTCCATGGTCCGTGTTACGGAATCTGCTGCCATAGCCGCCGCCAAACTGGTTGGCCGTGGAGATGAGAAGAAAGCCGATGCAGCCGCTGTGGATGCGATGCGCACGGCATTCAACGAGGTTGATTTCCAGGGTCGCGTGGTCATCGGCGAAGGTGAACGCGACGAAGCGCCCATGCTGTACATCGGGGAAGAAGTCGGCACTGGTAAAGGAGCCGAGATCGACATCGCCCTTGATCCGCTGGAAGGCACCACACTAACCGCAAAAGCCATGGCCAATGCGCTGGCCGTGCTGGCCATCGCGCCGCGTGGCGGCCTGCTGTATGCGCCAGACACCTATATGGACAAGATTGCCGTAGGCCCTGGCTATCCGGAAGGCATTATCAGTCTGGATGCGACACCTGCCGAGAACATTCAGGCGCTGGCCAAGCACAAGGGCATGGATGTCACCGACATGACCGCTTGTGTGCTGGACCGCCCGCGTCATGAAGGCATCATTGAGAGCCTGCGTTCGGTTGGCGCGCGTGTGGCCCTGATCACGGATGGCGATGTGGCCGGCGTAATCGCGACGACCAACCCACACACCGGAATTGATCTCTATGTCGGTCAAGGTGGCGCGCCCGAAGGCGTACTTGCAGCAGCGGCCCTCAAATGTGTTGGCGGCCAGATGCTGGGACGCCTTGTGTTCCGCAATGATGATGAGCGCAAACGTGCTGAACGCACGGGCATTACCGACTTCGACCGCACTTACTCCCTGAATGAACTCGCCTCGGGTGACACAGTATTCTGCGCGACAGGCGTGACCGATGGATCGATGCTCAGCGGCGTCAAATCCGCAGACGGTCGTGTGCACACTCACACGCTCGTCATGACGTCACTTGACGGCATGGTGCGCTATGTGCGCTCCGATCATAAGGTCTGAGCCGGGCGTTTCCCGTGACAGCCTAGATGCGTTAGAATCTCCGGGAAGCGATTCCCGGAGAACCCATGGCTGACCCAGCCCTAAAGCAAGATACGACGCTATTCGATGTGCAGAGATCGGCCACGGGCCGGTTCTGGACGCTTGCGTCTGTGGATGAGGCATTGGTGCGGCGGCTCCAGCCGAGCGTCGGTGGATCCGATTTGTTGGCCAGGTTGCTCGCCACCAGAGATGTGACGCCAGACGAAGCGGCGACTTATCTGTCCCCGACCTTAAGGGAGACATTTCCTGATCCGTCGAGTTTCTCAGACATGGACAAGGCGGCCGAGATTGTGCTCGACGCGATTCTCGCAAAGAAGCGCGTCACGGTCTTTGCTGACTATGACGTCGATGGCGGTACCAGTTCAGCAATTCTCGCGCGATATTTCCGGGCATGGGGCGAAGACCTCGGGCTTTACGTGCCGGATCGCCTGGAAGAGGGGTATGGTCCTTCGCCCGAAGCTTTTCGACACTTGAAGGAAAAAGGCGCGGAACTCGTCATTACCGTCGATTGCGGCGCAGCTGCGGTCAATGCGCTGGAAGAGGCGGAGTCTATCGGTCTGCCCATTGTCGTCATCGATCACCATTTGATGGCCGGGCATAACCCTCCAGCGGCTGCACTGGTCAATCCGAACCGGCCCGACTGCAACTCTGGTTGTGGTCATCTCGCTGCGGCGGGCGTCGTTTTTGTTTTTGCGGCCGCATTGAACCGATTGGCACGGGAGCGAGGCATTGCGCCTCCGGAAGGTCTACCGGATATCATGTCGTTTCTTGACCTCGCAGCACTTGGGACGCTTTGCGACATGTCACCCCTACGCGGTGTAAACCGAGCCTTCGTGCGACAAGGGCTCAGCATTCTGTCCCGCGGTCAAAATGAAGGCCTGCGCGCGCTGGCCGAAGTATCCGGGATCAGCAAAGTGGACAGTGTGTACCACGCTACATTCATGCTGGGGCCACGGCTTAACGCAGGCGGTCGTGTGGGTGATCCGTGGATCGCCGCGAAACTTCTGGCTACGGATGACCGGTCAGAGGCAATTGCGCTGGCCGAGCGGCTGCACGCACTCAATGACGAACGCAAGGCCGTCGAAGCGGCGATTCTCGATCAGGCCACCGCACAGGCTGAGCAGGCGCTACAGCGTAATCCAGACCGGGGTATCCTGGTCGCCGGTGGCGAAGGCTGGCATCCCGGCGTGATCGGCATCGTGGCCGGACGCCTGAAGGAACGGTTCCATCTGCCCAGCATCGTGATTGGGTGGGGACAAGGCCTGGGTCCTGTCGCCAAGGGATCGGGACGATCGGTAACCGGTGTGAACATTGGTGATGCGATTGCAGCTGCGGCGCGTGAAGGAGTCATCTTGTCAGGGGGCGGCCATGCGATGGCGGGTGGCCTGAGCCTTGAACCTGAGCAAATTCCAGCCTTCGACGCATGGATGGTCAGCCATATGGCGAAGTTTACGGCAGAGCGTGCTGCGGCACTGGAACTCGCCGTGGATGCCATCCTGTCGCCAGGCGCAGCATCACCTGCGCTGGTTGATCAGATCGCCGGTATTGGCCCGTTTGGTGTCGGATCCCCCGAGCCTGTTTTCGCGCTGCAATCGGTACATGTCACGGGCGTGCGACAGGTTGGCGTAAATCATCTGAAGTTCACCGCCGAAGACTCTAGTGGGCGTCTTGATTGCATCGCTTGGCGTAGCGCTGGCCAGCCTTTGGGGGAAGTAATTCGTCCGAATGCGCGGCTCCATGTTGTTGGAAAATTGAAGGCGGATGAGTGGAATGGCCGTCGGCGGGTACAGCTGGATGTCAGTGATGCAGCTGAGGCATGATTTATCTGCAGAAACCCGCCTCAAAGCGCTTTACGAGTCAGAAATGAGCAGCTATATCGCCTGTCTTCGAGCCGGTGCGGTCCCTTCGTCTATCGGTTAGGACGCCAGGTTTTCAACCTGGAAAGAGGGGTTCGATTCCCCTAGGGACTGCCACGGCTTGAACTTCATTGAAAAACAATGTGTTGCGCGATGCAAAATCGCTGATTTTCAACACACTTTTCAACACGATTCAGTGTCGCTAGAACGCATTTCCCCGGGGGTCACTTGATCGTCGGAAGGGTTCATTATGCGTGCTAGAAGGTATCGATCTATGAGTTATGTTTATGAGAGATCCAATGGACTCTTTGAGATCAGGTATCCGATCCCTTCAGATGTCGTGAGCTACTTTCCAAAACCAAATAGCAAGCGGTTCAGAACTCATATTATCAAGTCACTTTCGACGCGGGATCAGAACGATGCCAACAAAGCAGCCATTGAGTGCATCAAGGAGTTTGAAGGTGCGTTTTCCGTTCTGAGAGAAGGCGTCGCTTCCAATGATTTCAAAGCTTTTTGCCGAGTGGCTTATGAACAGGAAACTGCAATCATCACGGAAAGCTTCCTGAGCACGGAGACAGGCAAGAGCGGTCGCCTCGATCAACGCTGAGGGGATCTTCGGAGCGCCCTGACAACTACCGATACCGAGCAACTTGAAGCGCTAGTTGGGTGGCTCGTCGATCACTATTTGGATGTGACCACCAGCAAAAGTGCGTCCGTTCCAAGGGATACACCCATTCGCAATGCGATGCTCAAAGCTGCAGCCGGTGTGCTGTCGGATGCGTACACCCACGGTTTGGCTGAAATTCGCGGCTTAGCAAGACCTCCTCAACCAAAGTCTCCATTTTTGAAGGCTGAGCCAACAGTATTGCCCGCACTTGGAGATAATACACCTTTAACGCCGGAGGGGCGTAAATCTCTGGAGCAATATTGGGAGGTCTACGAACAGGTCAAACAGGATTCGACGACACCTGTGAAAGCAAAGACTTTGGAGCGTAGACGGGTTGCGTGGACTGAGTTTCATGAACTCACCGGTTCGTCTCTTCCGATATTTAAGGTGCAAAAATCTCACATCTGGGCGTATCGAGATGCCCTGAAAAGAGCACCAGCCAGGTCGGGTTCCATATCTGAGCTCAGACGGTTAAGTTTTCCGGAGAAGCTCAAAAAAGCCCGCAATGGCAGTAATTATGCCAAGTTGGACCCAGGAACCATTAAAGACCGGCTCAGGCACATCCAAGCTGTTCTTCAGCTGGCCGTAATTCGAGGACACTTAGTGAGCAATCCTGCGGTGGGGGTCACCGAATCCAGCTCAGTTACCAGACCGAGCAGAAGAGCCTACACCACCAAAGAGCTAAATGTAATATTCAAGTCGGACCCGTTCGACAGGGCGTGGCCGTTGGAAGATGACAACACGATCGACCTTCCAACGTACTGGTTCACCGCCATTCGATCGGGTTCGCGGTACGGGTATTTCTCGACGGTTTGAGCCGGTGATATTGAATGCACCGGGGTGGGGGAAGGCGGCGATCCCTAAGACTTCTCTCCTTCGCGTCGACTGCGCCCTCAGGAGTCCGTAGAGCAGCCTAGGACCTGCTCGTTCGCGAATGACGGAGACTGGTTCGCATTAAACTGACACCACCCCATCAGCGACGCAATTGCCCGAAGCGTGTCGTGGAGACGAGAGCATCTACTTCACTGACAGAGACTGCGTTGCTGTCTCCGTGTATCGAGTGTTTAAGGCAGTTGGCGGCGGCGCCAAACTCCAGTGCTTCACTGGGCTTTCGGGCGTCGACCAGTCCATAAATCAGCCCAGCACAAAAAGCGTCGCCGGTTCCGACGCGGTCTAGGATGGCTGTCATTTCGTACGTGCGCGAAAAATAAGAGCCAGCCTGCGTGCGCAGATGCGCGCTCCAACTATGATTTTCTGCCGACTTTGAATTTCTTAGCGTGATCGACGCATTTGTTAACTGGCTGAACCGTCTGAACAGCTGCTCGGTCAGGGATTCCGCCCACGCCTGACTGCCATTCTCACCTTCGCCGTCCACACCGAGACAATGGGTGCAGTCGCCTCTTCCGGCGATCAATGTATCGGCCAGCGAAGCAAGAGCTGGCATCACCTCAATGGCCGATCGACCATATTCCCACAACCGTTCGCGATAGTTCAGGTCGAGCGAAACATGTATATTCCGTCTCCGGGCTTCCTCCATGGCAAAAGTCGCAAGTTGGCGGGTCTCATCTGAAAGCGCGGGCGTAATGCCGCTGATATGAAACCAATCTGCTCCGTCAAAGGCTGCGTTCCAGTCGATATCATCGGGGGAGAACTCGGAAAACACACTGCCGGCCCGGTCATACACCACGCACCCGGAGCGAAAATCGGCACCTTCTTCCATAAAGTAAAGTCCCAGCCGGCCAGGACGCCGAATGACCTGACTCGTATCGACATCGTGGGCCCGGAGAAACCGGAGCGCTTGCGCTCCGAGTTCACCTTCCGGAAGCCCCGTGACCAGGCGAGAGGCGAGACCAAACTCTGCAAGCGATACGGCGACATTGGCCTCGGCGCCTCCATGGCATACCTCAAAGGCCTGCGCTTGGCGCAGACGCAACTTGCCGGGGGGCTTCAAGCGCATCATGAGCTCGCCAAGTGTGACGATTGTCTTTGACATGGTCGACGCCTTTCAGTGCGCGGTTCTGCCGGAAATTGGCTAGTCCGGTGTGGATGCAAACCAAAATCAATCCGGAAACGGACTGATCTCGTGATCAGCTACTTTTTTAGATCAACGAAGTAGTCGAAAATCTCCGGCACATTTCCTGAGCCCATTCCGGCTTCGACGGCGGCTGAGAGATTCGTCGAGGTGCCTTCGGCAATCAGGGAACGAGAACCGAGATCCGAGACCATCTGGTTAAAGTAACGCAGATCCTTGTTTGCATTGTTGATGGAGAACCCAAGGTCGCTCACACCGTCGACCGCGTAGTTCTTGCAGAACTTCATGAACGGCGAATTGGACGGACCAGATGACATTATTTCGTAGAGCTGACCGCGGTCTACGCCGGCCAGTTTTGCCGCAGCGAAAGCCTGCGACATGGCGCAGACGGTTGTCATGCCCATGAAGTTGTTGATCAGCTTCGTCGTGTGGCCGGCACCGAGCGGGCCGAGATAAAAGACGTTTTCGCCCTGTTCCTTGAGGACCGGCTCGTACTTGTCGAACGTCGCCTTGTCACCGCCAGCCATGATATTCAGCAGCCCGTCCTTGGCGTGCGCAGGCGTACGACCGAGGGGCGCATCAATCATGCCCACGCCTTTCCTGGCGAGGTCGGCGCCGATCTTCTGAGAGGACGCAGGGATGGACGTTCCGAAGTCGATCAGGACGGAGTCTTCCTTGATCCCTTCAAGAATGCCATTTTCGCCATAGACGAGCTTTTCGACCACTTCGGACGTCGTCACGCAGAGCTCAATGATGTCGCTTTTCTCGGCGAGCTCCTTGGGCGAGCTGGCTTCGGTCGCATTTCCTCTTGCCAAGACAGCAGCGACGGCATCCTTGTTGAGATCCATCACGATGACTTCGAAACCCCGCTTCTGCAGGTTTTCGACCATATTGCCGCCCATCAGCCCAAGACCGATGAAACCAATGACGGGTTTTGACATATTCATGACTCCTAATTCCAAAATATTTCGATGATAAGTTAGCGCGTTAGCGCGCCGCGTGGCTTGAGCGGTTCGATCCGTCCACAGAGAACCCACACCGCGAAGAGTGCCAGCAAGGCGAGTCCGGCACCGATGATGAAGACCGGCGCGTAATTGTCGCCCTGCGTGATAACAGGAACCAGGAAGGTCAGCCCGGCAGCGCCGAGCTTTGCAGCCATGCCTGCAAAGCCGGAGAGCGTGCCTACAGATTTACCGCTGTAGAAGTCACTCGGCAGTGTTTGAACGTTGCCGATCGCAGTCTGGAAGCCGAACAGAATGGTCGCCATGATGATGACAGCGATGGTTGCGAGCGTGGTCATCGCAGGATCGGCCATCCCAAACACTGATGCGACCAGCGTCGGATCAGCGAGTAGCAGAAGGGAGGGAAGCATGATCAGGCAGCCAAGAGAAATGACCATTTTACGCGTGGCGTCTACGGTCCAGCCCGCCTTGATGCGGTTCTGGGCCAGAAGCCCTCCAAACCAGGCACCTAGCATTGCACCGAAATATGGGACCCAAGCATACAGTGCGAGTTCCTTGACCTCCATGTCATAGACGCGGTTCAGGTAGAGCGGAATCCAGACGATGAAGAGCCACCAGATGGGATCGATCGCGGCTGACGAGATGATGACACCCCAGCTTTGTTTCCGGCTCAGGATTTCTCCGGTGCCAGGCGCGTACCCCTCATCCGGCTCGCCGTCCTGGTCGATATCCTGATTGAGTTGACCGGTCAGGATGTATTCCCGCTCGATCTCATTCAGCCAAGGGTGGTTCTTGGGGGGAGATTTGACCAACACCCACCACGGGATGAGCCAAAGGAAGCCCAAAGCGCCGACCAGAACAAAGATGATGTGCCAGCTGAAGTGGATCGAAAGGAAGCCAATGATTGGGATTGAAATCAGCCCGCCGATCGCCGCTCCGGAGTTGAAAATGCCTTGGGCAAAAGCCCTTTCTCTGGTTGGAAACCATTCTGCGTTGGCCTTGGCCGCGCCAGGCCAGTTGCCTGCTTCAGCGATACCGAGAATAGAGCGGAATATACTGAACGACACCACACCGCGCGCAAAAGCGTGCATCACTGTCGCAACAGACCAGACGCCGATTGACAAAGCAAAACCGAGACGCGTGCCGATCCAGTCAAAAATCTTGCCGAAGATCGCCTGGCCGAAGGCATAGGAGAATATGAAAACCACGGAGATGAAGCCGTAAATCTGGTCAACTTGTGCTGTCGATTTCTCCGGATACAGCTCCGCTGCGATGTCTGGCCAAAGAACACTCAATGTCTGCCGGTCGATATAGTTGATAACAGTCGCCAACGCGACGAGACCAACAACCCACCATCTTAGGCCCGAAAGTTTCATGACGAGTATCCCTCGTCATTGAGGAAGTCTTCCCGAGCGGGGCTGAAGATATCGAGCAGAATGCCGGCCTCCAGGCACACAGCACCATGTCCAGCACCCGACGGCACGAAAAAGCAGCCTCCTGCTTCCAATACCTGTGTCTCGCCATCGACGAAGACTTCGAACTTCCCTTCCACGACATACGCCGTCTGCGTGTGAGGATGAGCGTGGACAGGACCGACCGCGCCCTTCTCGAACCATACCTTCACCAGCATCAGATTGTTGTCATAGCCGAGGATCTTTCGGCGCATGCCGTTCCCGATATCTTCAGCATCGCTGGCGGGGCTGTTCATGAACAGATCCGACTGATTTGGTGTGGCAGGCATGTCTGGTCCTTTCGGTGCGATCGACGCACCAGTCTTTTCACTGATTACTAGGTTGGGTGTATGCGTAGACTGGGCCGGTCCACTCAACGGAGATGCCATCGATATCGATTGCATGTTCCAGCTCCGCAGAAGTGTCTTCCGCGAAGGCGAAAACGATGTTGTCACCTGTCTTCGTAGTCACCGTATACACTGACACGTCGCTGTCGGACGCATGGCTGATATTGCTTAAGGAGCTGCCCTTAAAAACAGTAATCTCTTCGTCATTATCGTAGCGCCCATGACGTTCGTAGACGGATACGAAATCTATGTTGCTTGCCTCAGACCTCAGGACGAGCGCCTGCTCGCGGCGAAGGTTGTTGTTCGGGTCATTTGCCCCGAGTTCTGTGAGGAATGCGGTCGGCGGCGTGCTTGCAGCGAAGCTCAATGTATAGAACTGATCTTCGATCAGCCATGACAAGTCCGAGAGTGTCGTCAGTGGTTGTGAGACAGCCTTCTGCCAAAGATGCTGATAGCCATTGGCGGTGCCAAACGGAGTTAGCTGGCTCGTCGCGTGGTCCAGTTTGAAGCCAGTCTCGATCAATTGGCCTTTGAAGTGGACCGGCAGGTCATAGGTGTGCTGCGTATCGCTACGTGCGCGCACGATATCAACGATGTATTGGCCGCCATCAGGTTGTGGAACCAAGGCGAGGAGACGCTGCAGACTTACACCCTCATATGCAGTATCGAGTTCTGCCGCGGTGAGCTGAATTCCGTTGACCGTTTCATAGGCAATGACGTGGGGCGCGTAGTTTTGACCCGTCTCCCAATCCCCGCCGAACTGGCTCTCCTGGTCAACAACAAGCGTGTTGTGAGCGATAGTTTGCTTGGCCCAAGTCTCGTTTTCGGGAAGGTAGCGTCCGCCGTTCTTGGGCTCGACATTCAGGAAGCGCGCCGCGCCATAGTCCGCAACGACTTCGTGACCATCGTCGTAGTACAGAAATCCGAGGCGATCGAAATGGCCGTGGCCCAAGCCTTGGGAGGTTGGTTTGAAGACGACGGCTACACCGCGGGCGTCCCCCGCGCGCAGTATCGCTAGTGCCCCTTGATCGCCATTTGACCCATCGCGAAGCAGGGAGGATTTGAATGGAAATGGGGTCGTCAACCCCAATGACAGATCCCGCGCGAGAGCTTCTCCTTCGTGCGTCGGAACGACGCCACCCTGCATGGACACCACATCCAGCAGTGATGAGTCGCCAGTCAGGTCGTAGACGATGGCCAGAGCATACTTCAGCTCAACCGTGTTAAGTCCTTTCTCCCGGATTGCGTCATTGATCGGAAAGAAGCGCCCGGCATAACTTTGCTGAACGGTGGCGTACACGGCTTTCAGCAAAACGCCGTCCCGATACCCGAAGATATCCCGTTCCGGATCGTTCTCCTGAATTGCTTGCGCAAACAGGACGAAAGGCATCAGGGCGTAGCGCTGGTAGTAAGGCCCTTCAGCGTAGTACCCATCGGGCGAAAACAGTTCGTCCAGCTGCCGCAGGAACCCGGCATCACCAGACTGATCAAGGCCAAGAAGCGCTTGGTTCACCCAGGTATCTTCTTCGAGCACATATCCGGTCATGCCGACTGCTGCTGCTGCCCACGTGCCGTGATTGTGAATACGGTCGAAAGTTTGTGGCTGGCCCTCTGACAGGAAATCGGCCATCGGTCGAATGACGCCGGACTCGATTTCAGCTCGTGTACCTGTGTCCAGGTCTGCCCTGATGGCCTCGTAGCCCTGAATTGCGTAGACGAGCCAGACAGCTTCATTCAGGCTTTGCCAGAAGAGTTTGCCGGGCGTTTGTTCCTTTCGCTGGGGGTGCAATCCCAGTTCCGGATAGAGATCCGAATAGTCCCGTAGAATGGATGTCGCCAACTCTCTGTAACGCTCATCACTCGTGAGCTCGTAGAGCATGCCGGCTTCGTAGATCGTCTTGGCGTTTTGCTTATGTTGCTCATGAGTATAGCCGCCCCCCGCGTCGACCGGAACCGGCACGGGCACGCCGGTCTTCATGCGCGCTTCCAGATCCAGTGTTATCTTGTCGACGGACTGTTCAAAGAGAGGGGCGCTGGACGTTTCGACTGCTGAGAAAGTACCGGGACTACCAGAGCGTGCGCAGCCAGATAGTGTCGGCGCCATCGCCAACAACGCCGCGCTTGCGACAGTGGTGCGAAGGGAACAGACGAGTTTCATCACTTTACCTCAGGTCCACAGTGGTCAACACAGCCGCGGCGCTTTGATCGACGAGCGTATTGCCGGACAATGCCACTTCCGGATTGCCGGTGGTAATGGTCAGTTGCGCCGGTTTCGCGTTGGCAATTTGGTTTCCACTGATTTTGAGATTCTGAACGCCGTGTAGCTCCATGAGAGGGCCACCTCGCAGGCCAACATCGTCGAACTTCGAGTCGCTGACCCAGACGTGAGGGCCAAACGTGCTTTCATCCCGACCGCCACGATAAACGGCGGCAACAGGTCCGCCGATACGCTCGAACGAGCTGTCCTCTATGATGACATATTCGGCATTGTATATTCCGTAGTCATCCGTTTCGGTATCCAGTTTGATGACGGTGCCAGAAATATCGCTGAAGTCGGATCCGGAAATCTTGATCCGGTCGTAAAACGTACCCTTGGCTGCAGATACGACCGAGAATCCCTTATTCACGTCGAATCCGGTAAATGACATGTCTGCCAACTCGACCGTGTGGTTTCCGCTGCCACCCATCGAAGTGGTAAAAATGAAGCTGTTACCGCTGGCATCGGGGGAGGCTGCGCCCGAAACACTCACGCCTTGCATCCGAAGGCTTCCCTTACCCGAAAGCTGTACGAAATTTGGCCGCTCAAATGTGATGACTGGTGGATTATCTGGGTCTACGGCTTCCACCGTGACCGGGACCTGCAAGTTGACCAGCTTGGATTCGCGGTACTGACCCGATGTTAGTACCAGTGTGTCGCCCGCCTTGGCGTGGGCGAGGGCTGTTCCCAACGCATCGGGACCTGCGACGACCTCGATCCGCTCCCCTCCGTCGAACGGCGATGACACAGATGGCTTGGGATACCAGTCAGCACCGGTCTCAGTGCGTTGGACACCAAGGGAATGCCCGACGGGTAGTCGTGTTTTGGCTGTGACGGCTGGCAACACTTCGAACCCGTAGGCTATTTCCGACGGCGGAGCAGCCGTCGTCACATTGTCCTCAAAAGTAATTCCGCTTAGGTCGTCCTGTATTCGAAATGGCGCGTCGCTACCTTCTCCAATCACAATGTTGCTTCGGAAAATGGAATTGACAGGTACGGCGGTGCGTTCAGCGTCGGATCCTTCGGCCAGCTCAATGCGGCGGACAGTATCGAAAATATTATTCTCTATAATTGCGCCATCAACCTGATGATAGCGGTTGATCGGCGAGTTCGGTACCCCATTCATTACGACCAGCGCACCAGAAAATCTCTCTCCGGTCAGATCCTTGAAATAGTTGTTCCACACGGTCTGGCGCGCATTGATAACGCGGACACCTCCCGTATAAGGAGCGCCATCTCCATCAAAGAGGTTGTTCTCAACCAAGGTATCATTGCCGTGGCGCAAGGTGAGTGTACCACGCGACCGGAAGAACGTGTTCCCACGGTACGTATTACCGCCTGATTTGTTCGAAATGATTTCGACCTCGCCGCTGCAGCGGTCGAAGTAGTTGTTCTCCACGAGTGTGCCCGAGTGCGTGAGCGAATAATGACTGGTTCCAATACGAAGCGTCTCGCCCCCATTTGACCCGAACACTGGGCGAGGCCCGAAATAGTTGTTTCGAATGACATGGTTGTTGTTCTGGCTGTCTTCCGTATTGAGGCGGACTGCCATTGTAGGACCGGAATTGAGCTTGCCCGACAAGTGATTGTGATCGAACATATTGTTCTGGCCATACATCGCAACCCAGATGTCACGCTGCGCCCTGGTTGGGTTGGAGTAGTTTTCGATAACTGTTTCGGTGACACGTGAATTATAGGCGAGATTGTCATTGTCTCGCCGGAAGCTGATAACTTCAGTGCGCGGCGTATAACCTTCCCGAAAAACAAGACCGGATATGACAAGGTGTTTGCCGGCCAGTCTCAGGCTCGACTGTCCGGACAAGATAACCTTGCCAGGTGTTTCAGCCGATACGGTAATGGGAGTTTCGATTGTCCCTTCAGCGTCGAGAAGCATATCAAAGTCGCGCCAAACACCGTTCTGGAGAACGATCTGGTCTCCTGGCTGGGCATTGGTCGCTGCATTGAAATAGTCTTCCTGATTGGAGACGGGGATGACACGATGGCTATGAGGGCGTTGGGGTGTGGCTTCAGAAACTTCAGGCAGTGCGGGGACAGCCTGACAAGCGCCCAAAGCAAAACAAATTACCGTCGCATTGATGAGCCCTAAACGCATGCTTTTCTCCCGAGGCCGTGTAATCCGGCTTTTCTGCAGTGCTAAATTGTCGGACCAATTTGTCAACCAATTAATTCTTGCGCTGTTGAAAATGTTCTTTTCGATCCCCGCCGCTTCGGGAGGGTGTCGCAAATTTACAATACTAGCTTGGAAAACTGATTAGAGGTCATACCAATATAGACAAATATGCATACCAAAGTGGTTGACATGCCATCGGCGGAGGGTGTTGGTAGTCTTCGAAGTGCCTTGCGTCGAGACGAGGCCTCAAAAATATAAATGGGAGGAATTCAATATGCGCACGTTTAAACAGGATGAGTCTGTCAGTCTGAGGAGGCAGCGGGTTTGGCGGGCGGCACTGCTTGCCGGTGTCGCGCTGCCGTTGGGTGCCGCAGCATGGGCGCAGAAAGAACCGGTCACCGTGTCAACACCGGCCGCTGAAGGTGAAGCGCGCCAGGATACGGTTGTGGTGACGGGAATCCGCTCATCGCTCGCAAGCGCACTTAGTGAAAAGCGTGCTGCCGATAATCTGATTGAAGTCATCCAAGCAGAAGACATTGGTAAGCTGCCGGACCAAAACCTTGCTGAAGTTCTGGAGAATATCACGGGTGTTCAGATTACTCGCGAAGCTGGTGTGGGCACCGGGGTTCAGATCCGCGGTACAAATGCAAACCGCACCGAGATAAACGGTGTGTCCACCGTGGGGTCTGGTTCTGGTCGGGGTGGCATTAGTTTTGAAGATGTTTCTGCTGCCATGATCGCGGCTGTTGAGGTAACCAAAGCTCCTGAGGCAAAGACGATTGAAGGTTCTGTGGGCGGGACAATCAATCTCAGAACAATTCGTCCGCTTGACCTTACTGAGCGTTTGACGACGATACGAATTCAGGGCGAGGACAGCAGCCTCACAACCGATGGTATCACTCCCAGGCTCGCTGGGACCTATGGCAATAAATGGTCAACGGACATGGGTGAGATCGGGACCGTCATCAGCGTCAGCTACGCTGAGCAGGACGTTACCGCGTTTCGTCCTCGTGCAGACCGCGATAACCTGATTGCGTCAGATAGTGGTGCCGACAGTGCGCAGTCTTTTGATTTTCTGCCAATACAGTTCCTGAATCAAGACTACGACAACTTTGAGTACGAGACGACCAATATAGCCGGTACGGTAGAGTGGGCGCCGAATGATGGCGTGAAGCTGTACTTTGATGCTGTTCTGAACGATCAGGAGCGCCGGCAAGAAAGCTCCAGGGTGCAGGCC
The DNA here is from genome assembly GCF_017309975.1 of Hyphomonas sp. KY3. Classification (NCBI taxonomy): domain Bacteria; kingdom Pseudomonadati; phylum Pseudomonadota; class Alphaproteobacteria; order Hyphomonadales; family Hyphomonadaceae; genus Hyphomonas; species Hyphomonas sp. KY3. The sequence continues at coordinate 2,302,090 of NZ_CP022271.1, read as the reverse complement.
TCGGGGGTCAGCAGCCTAAATAACATCTCCATTCCGTCTGCCTTCGAAACAGTGAATTTTGGCACGTTGAGCGGCGAAGACGGCGCGCAATTCCTCGGTAGCATTGAGGCGGCGCTCAGAGGTGTCATACCGGTCGACTTGGCTGATGATGATGACGATCCGAACCTTCGTTTTTCATCCGATACAAACTCCCGCCTGACAGATAGCAGAATCTACCGGTTGGGGGCCGACTGGCAGCGCGGCAATCTTTCGGGCCGTGTCGAGTTCTCAACGTCGACATCGGATTCCACGACGCCGAGCTTCAATACCACGCTCAATTTCATCAATCCCAACGCTCCGCTGGATGCTGGTGGCGGAAACGACAACGCCGTCCCATTCGTCTACGATCTGAGTGGGGGGGCGCTGACCTTTGCCGTTGCGCAGGATGCCGCATTTGGTCCGACAACCGCACAGTTGCTTGATCCGGCTAACGTTGTTTTGCGTGATGTCAATATCGGCGAGGACAGGTCCGACAACAGTGAAGACGCGTTTCGTGCCGACTTCACCTATGATCTGACAGACAGCTCCGTAAGCGAATTCATCACATCTATTGATGCGGGGTATCGTTACAACAAAACCTCCAGCACCCGCGACCAAATTCGTTCAAACGTCGGATTGCGTTCAATGGCTGATAGTCCGCGGGGGGATCTTTTTGCGGATCTCCTTGTTGCCGGTCCGGACAACTTCAATGCAGCCGATGGCCGGGCGCTGTACGTTTCAGATTTTCTGCTGATCAATCCAGAACTCGCCGCGTCCAATCCCGATGGTGTGCTTGCTGCCCTAAATGCGGCCATCTCTGCACATGGTGGATCAAGATCAATTGACTCGCCCACCTCGAGTCAAAGCGCCTTTTTCGACATCGAGGAAGAAACCCATGCCCTTTATGCGCAAGCCAACTTCGAATACGGTATGTTCCGCGGTAATGCAGGCCTGCGTTATCTGGAAACGGACATTACTTCAGTCGGGAATTCTATACTCAATGGCACCGCGATGCGGGTCTCGACGGAAGGCAGCTATGATTTCTTGCTGCCGCGTTTCAACCTTGTGGCCAACCCGACCGAAGATGTGATTCTGCGTTTTGGCTTGAGCAGGGACATCAGGCGCCCGAACTTTGATGACCTGTCAACGTCGCGGACGTTCAGCACCAGTCCGAACCCGCCGGTTCAGATCGGCAATCCTGGCTTGGCGCCCGAGCAGGTAGACTCCTTCGACATCGCAGCTGAGTGGTATTTCGCGCCCTCCGCTGTGGTAAGCATCGGCTATTTCAACAAGAAGCGTACCGACCTGTTCGTTACTCAGCAGGAAGACCCATTCGAAGATCCGGTCACAGGTTTCCGTGATCTGACCGATCCGTGCGAGGCGGGGGGTATTTTCAACCCAATTGCCGATCCGAACGTGTTTGCGGCCAGCGGCACGCCAGTCGGTATCTGTGTGCCAGTTTCGACGACGGTCAACGATCCCGGTGAGACTACACAGGAAGGTTTCGAGTTTGCGTTCCAGTATGATCTTTCTGAGTTTGAGGATCGACTCGGCTGGGCGTCTGGCTTCGGTGTACTTGCAAACTATACCAATCAGAAATTTTCTGGCGGTGAAACGGTGAACACTGCGACGAGTCGCGCCAATCAGGTGTTTGCCGCCCTGGGTGCGACAACACCTGTGACGTTCCAGCAGCCACTGATTGATCTGTCGGAGAATGCGTATAACGCCACACTCTACTACGAGAAATATGGCCTTTCTGCCCGTGCCCGCTACACGTGGCGTGACGCGTACCGATCAACAGATTTCGGCAGTACGTCCAGCTTCCCTTGGGGATTCCCCGTTGTTCAGGAGGCTCGGGGACAGCTCAATGCGAGCATCAATTATGATGTGACCGAGAGCCTGAGTGTGGGAATTGAAGGCGTGAACCTCACCGAATCTGAGGTTCAGCAATCCTGCGTCAACGAAGGGGCGCTCTTGTGTTTCCAGGGATTGACTGATCGGAGGATTTCATTCGGCGCCAGCTACAGCTTCTAGAAGACAGTAGTGAGCCGATTCACGACAGGAAACGCCCCACGTGTGTGGGGCGTTTTCGTGCATGATCACTGGATTTAGCGGTTTAGAGGCATATTCGGAGATTCGCGCGAATTTTTTTACAAATTGGTCCAACCAATTTGTAAACCTTTTAAAATTACGTATAATGTCGTCGCAATCGGGATTTTGTTGTCTACCCTTAGACCTGACATGCTGCTTGAAGGAACCATTTGATGTCAGAGAAGCGCCTTTACCACACCGTTGCCAGAGCTATTCTGGATATGATCGAGTCCGGATCTTATCCGCCGGGCACGCGGTTGCCTGGAGAGCGCGAACTGGCAGAGAGATTTGGCGTGAGCCGCGTCGTGGTGCGAGAGGCCGAAATCTCTTTGGAGGCCATTGGGCGACTCGACATCAGGGTCGGGTCCGGCGTCTATGTACGCGATGCCGACGAATCGAGCGGACTTATACTGCCGCGTGTTACACCTTTCGAGCTAACTCAGACCCGCCTGATCTTTGAATCCGAGTGCGCCGCTCTCGCTGCCACGCAGATCACCGACGCGCAAATTGAAGGACTGCGGGAAACGATAGAAAAGATGGCGTCATCGACGCACGATACTCCTGACGGCGACGAAGCTGATCGCGACTTCCATCTTCAAATTGCGAAGGCCACGGGCAATGCGGCCAACGTGTTCTTCCTGCAAAACCTCTGGCGTATGCGCAATGAAATTGACGCAGTCCGGAAAGTCTATTCAGCCGTGTGTCTCGATGACACGTCACATCGCGTGAATGAGCATTCGAATATCCTCGATGCTCTGGAAGCCAGAGATCCACAAGCCGCTCGTGAAGCAATGCAGGGCCATTTCGAGCGCCTGCTGGAAGCGCTTCTGGACGCGTCGGAACGACAGGCCATCGAGGAGGCGCGGCAGAAGTCGAGCGCCAATCGGGAGAGGTATCTCAAATTGGCGGCTGCGCGTTAGGAGAGCTGGAGGCAATTGTCAGGGGAAGTGGTCGTTGTCTATTTACGCCTGACATCATGATCTACCTTCCAACGCACAAGTTCGCCGCCATTCAATCGGGTTCACGGTACGGGTATTTCTCGACGGTTTGAGCGGAAGATATTGGTCGCACCCGAGCGGAGGAGGTTGGTGATCCCTGAGACTTCTTCCATTCGCATGGACTGCGCTCTCAGGAGTCCGTAGAGCGCGTTTCACCCTTCAGTACTGGTTGGCTTTCTGAAGTTGTCAAACGCGCTCTGGTGACTCTCTCTCAGAGCTTTCTGAAGCTACTCGTCGTAGTAGTTGTGTATGTCACGTGCCAAGTAGACCAGTTGCCACTCCCAAATGGTAATCACCCGGTCTGCAACCGACACGATCTGGTGGTCATCCGGGCATTCCTGAGCGAGCCAGGCGGAAAGCACATGGGCAACGTCGTGACTGAAGAAGTTGGCGATTGTTGAAAGATGTCGGAGCGGGACCTTGGCAGAGCCGCGCATCCATTGAACGACGGTTGTGTCTCTCTTGTATCCAAGCTTTTCGGCAAGCTCGGCGGGTGTGGATGTCCGGTACTCGAAAGAGAGTTCGAGAAACCGGGACATCCGGTGGTTTGAAGGTGTTTCTTCAAGTTCTGGGAACAGCATTGGTCTTCCTTTCGGTTGGTTGTCGATAGGAAGAATCTAGCGGTTCTCGTCGGTGATTGCGGGTGGCAAACTCTTGTTTGTGTAAGGCGAAGTGTACTTGTCGGGTTGAACCTACGGCATATACGAAATGTCTCGTTTCAGCGTATCCGAAGGCTTTGGGAAAAAGCTTCAATCGGTTCGTTGGTGCACAATCACTTCAATCATCAAAGGAATATCGAGAGTAGGGCCGGATTCAAATTGCTACGTGACGCTGCTCTTCTCGAATGGCGCGCGTTGATCGCCGCCTGAGACCTGTACATCCGCGAAAAGCGGAGACTGGTTCGAAGCCGTCTGACAGCGCCCACCTTGGCGGGACATGCAAGGACCCGTTGCGATGGCGTATTTCCTGCGCGCGTCCAAGCAGATGGCAACAGTCCGTCAGGTTGACTCGACCCGCGCGGGGCCGGGGACCTTCAGGGAATTAAAGTGACCATTCGAATCCGACGGCCTTTTCGGACACGTCCCAAAGCCGCGCCATCACCGCCTTGTCATAGGCATGGGCGTTCAGGGTTCCCTTGCCGACCGGTCCTACGAATTCGCGGGTGCCGGTGGGGCCGTAGAGGGCGCGCTGTTCGGTCAGGGCCTTTTCGGTGGCGCACATGACTTCCGGGTAAGACCCTTGCTCAGCGGTTTGGACCATCGGTGTCTTGGTCATCAACCACCAGATAAACCGCATGGTGCGGCTGCCGCTGGTAGAGATCAACGAGGTGGCAGACGAACCAGGGTGGCAGACGAAAACCTCGACATCGTTGCGCCCCGCAGCGGCCAGCCTGTCTTGCAGCTCATAGCCGAACATCATCTGCGCCAGTTTGCTTTGTGAATAAGCTGTGTTCGCGCCGTATCCTTCTTCCCAGTTCATGTCGTCAAAGTTGATGGTTCTCAGACCCATATTGTAGCCAAGGCTGGCCACGATAACGATCCGGCCTTTGCTTTCCGCGATCCGCTCGAACAGAAGGCCGTTCAGCAGGAAGTGACCGAAATGGTTGGTGCCAAGTTGGCTCTCGAACCCATCCACTGTCAGCTTGCGGGTGGGCACTTGGGCGATGGCGGCGTTGTTGATCAGCGCGTCAATGCGCGGCACGGTCGTCAACACCTCGGCAGCCGCATCGCGAACACTATCCAGAACCGCCAGATCCAATCGAACAAAGCTGACATCGGCCGCTTCGCCGATTTCCTGTTTCAGTTCTCCGATGGCCGCTTTCGATTTCTCGGTCGAGCGGTTCAGCATTACCACCTTCGCGCCTATCTTCAGAAGCGTTCGTGCCGCCTGAAAGCCCGCGCCCGAATTCGCCCCGGTGATGAGGTATGTCTTGCCGCTCAGGTCGCCGAGGCGTTCGGGCGTCCAGCCCTTGGGTCCGAATGTCGTGTCTGCCAATGTTTTCTCCTGCCAGCGCTACTGGCCGTCTGTTCGGATGTCTGATTTTTTCCTAGAAGGTAGATGGCTCTCGGAAAGTGCAGGAAACAGACGTAATCGTCGCTAATACATGCCTGATTGTCTCGTCCGTATTGTAAAGCAGCATCTTCCTTGCCAGTTTAGCATCATGAGCAAAGACCAGATCAGACACCTGATCGACCAGCGCCTTCCCGAGGCGGGGGTGGTCGACACCGCGCTGAAGGGCGTGCAGCTTTTCCGCGTGACCGAACCCGTTCCCTGCGCGCCCGCCGTCTATGAGCCCACCGTTGTGGCAATTCTCAGCGGTGTGAAAGAGGCCATCCTAGACGGCGAACATCACGCGTATGGCAGCGAAGAATACCTGCTGTGCCCTATGACCCTGCCTGTTGAAGCGGGGGCCCCGCAGGCATCGGACGACAACCCGCTGCTGGGAGTGATGATCGCGCTGGAGCCACGCATGATGCGGGATCTTGCCATTGAGATGGAGACCACCGCCGGCGCCGGTTTCAGACACGACGGCCTGTCGCAGCCAGCGCTGGCGCTGGCGAAATGGGATGTCGGATTTACTGAGGCCCTGCTGCGGCTGCTGGAGCTGCTCGATAATCCGGTGGACGCGGCGGTGCTGGGCCCGGGGCGTCTGCGCGAGCTGTATTATGCCCTGTTGAAGGGGGAGGCAGGGTCCGCCGCGCGGCGCGCCTTCGGTGTTGGCAACGAAATCGCGCGCACCATCGACTACCTGTCCAGCCATCTGAGCGAACAGGTCACCATTGACGACATGGCCAACCATGTTGGCATGAGCCGCGCGGTGTTCCACCGGCGATTCAAGGAGGCGACGACGATGACCCCCATCCAGTTCGTTAAGTCAATGCGCCTGAATAATGCCGCTATGAAGATCGCTGAGGGCAAGACTGTGTCCGAGGCCGCCTGGGACGTGGGCTATCAAAGCTCGTCGCAGTTCAGCCGGGAGTTCAAGCGTCTTTACGGTCAGTCTCCCAGGCAGTGGAGCCATGCCCGGCAACCGGCACTCGGTCCGGCGTAACGGCCTATCCTAACATCAACTGCCAGACTGATTTGTAAGTGCAGCCCACAGCAGGTCTTCCAGAAACGCCCGTTGAGCGGATTCGGTCTCATCCTTGCGCATCAGGACCAGCGAATGGACGTTCTGGATGATCTCCGCAAGGCGTTCATCGGACAGATCGTTGCGAAGCGTGCCTTCTGCCCGCCCGCGCTCGAAAACCGGGGCCCAGATCTTCACAATCTCGGCCCGGACGGCATCGTTGCCCTGAACGAGAAAGTGCTCCATTTGAGTGCTCGTTTCGTTCAGTATGATCGCTTGGAACAGTTCTTCTTCCTGCGCGATGCGTATGTTTTCGATCGAGCCTTCGATCAGGGCTTCTTTGACGTCCGAATATTTGGCGACCGCACCGGCAGACTTTGATCCCATGCCTCGCAGCAATTGGAACAGAACCTGATTCACCAGCGCGGGCCGGTCCTCGAACATGCGATAAAGCGTTTTCCGAGATATGCCGGCCTCGCGAGCAATGTCACTCATTGACGTCTTGTGAGGTCCCAACTGCCTGAAACACTTCAGGGCAGCGTCAACCACCGCTTTTCTGGACACGCCGGAATGTGTCGTTTCGGGGCCGGGAGCGGTAGTGTCAGTCATACAGGATTTCACAGGCCTTTGCTTGAATGGGTAAGTATCTTGCCGGACCGCATTTAGTCCATACTTCACAGTCTATTCGAGCACACATGGCAGCCCCCTGAAGTTGACGTCATTCAGCGGCCATGAGTGGTGATGGGGCGGATTTCGACGTCACACGAACGAATGCACCGGGGGTTGCTCCGGTGGGGCGGTCCGTTTGGTGAGTGACCACACCATTCACGATAACACAGTCGTAGCCGCCCGCGCGAGCTTGGCGGCGCCAGTCGCCTTCGGGCATGTCGTGGACAATCTCATACTTGCTCATGTCGAAGTAAAGCTGGTCGAGATTGTAGATCAGGATATCCGCCTTGAACCCGGGGAGTAGGGCGCCGCGATCACGAATGCCGACCGAACGCGCATGTTTCAAGCTGAGCTGGAAGTGCATTTCTTCCAGTGTCTTGAGTTTTTCCTCTCGTACCAACCAGATCAACAGGTCGGTTGCGTAATGCCCCATGCCAAACGCCTTTGTGTGGGCTCCACCGTCTGAACCACCGGGGACCACGGCTGGATTCGCCATGAGGCGTACCGCTTGATCCGGCGTGATTGACGCGATCGGCGGCGACTTCATTTGCAGGTCCAGATCCGACTTGACGCCAAGGTCCAGCAAGGCGGCGACAGCACTCACGCCAATTTCTAAGCCGACCTGCGCCAGAGTTTTTCCGAGGAATTTCTGAAGCGCGGGATGTTCGCCGACCGCTATGACGGTTTGGCCTTCCAGGCCCGCCGCGCCGCTTGCAGCACCCATTTCCGCGTATTGCGTCTCAAACTCCCGAACAAAAGCGGGGTCTTTTATCAATGCAAGAATTTCGGCATCGGAACTGCAGCCGACGATTTTGCGGACTGCGGGAAGTTGGCCTGCGGCGGTATCGAGTTCTCGGATGCCGGCCTCTACCCAACCGCGATTGATCAGGGCACCAGCTGTTACGTCGAATCCCGCTTCGCGCATGGAGTCTAGCCATTGAAGGTCTTCGTCGACCACTTGGGGCACCAGATCATGTGTCAGGAATACGTTATGTATGACCCGCACGCGCGTCCCGCGGGCCAATTCGGCTACACGTTGTGTGATGGAACGATCGCCGAAATACATGATCTGGGGCAACATCTGGATGACGCCTTCGCCGCGCGTTATGACTGCACGACAAATATTCAGAATATCGTCATGGTCCATGAGGTCGGTCGGCATGGGGGTGCCGTCCGTATCGACATGTGAATTGCCTTCGGCACCCATAACCGACATCGAAATACCTATGGCCCCGGCGTTCATTGCTTCATTGATCAGGCGATGTATTTCGGCCAGTTCTTCTGTATTCGGTCCTCGCGTTTTGGCGGCATCTACACCCATCACATAGACGAGCAGGGGATTGAGCGGGAGAAACGTCAGGACGTTCAGCCCTTTCCGCAAACCGCGGATGCGTTCCATGTATTCGGGAAAGGACTCCCAGTCCCACGGCAGTGCTGCTTTCTGGTGGGACACAGGGATTTGCTCCGTAGTTTCCAGCATGCCCATGATCCGCTCGCGGTCTTTTTCTCGAACCGGAGCAATTCCAAAACCGCAATTTGCATTCACGACGGTCGTGACACCATTGCGACCGGCATCCAGACAGTACGGATCCCAGAACAAGGCTGCATCGTAGTGGGTGTGCTGCGTTATGAAACCGGGCGCGACGGTTTTTCCGGTGGCGTCAATGGTCTGCTTTGAGCTGCGGCCCCGCAGATCGCCAATTTCAGAGATCTGATCATTAATGATTCCGATATCTGCATAGCCACCGGGACTGCCTGTGCCATCGACAAGAAATCCTCCTGAAATGATTAGATCAAAATCCGTCATTTGTCGTTCCATCCCTTCTCTGTGGTTGTTTGTTGCAAACCTCGATTTGCAAGCACGGAAGAGGTTTTGAACCCGCCTCTCCTTCTGTTCATGACGGATTGAATGACACAATAATATACAATTGTCACCCCTGAGTTGACACAAGACACAAAACGTAATCTTTGTATCAAAAAGCGGAACGCATAATACAATTAGTCCGCATGGGAGGAACGAGGATGACCAACAATCAAGACACCACAACTGCGTCTGGCGAAGCCGGTACCGCAAGAAGAACGACCGCAGCGGCAAGGTGGGGCGGGCTGGCGGCATGCGTTGCTCTAATGCCGTTGACCACACCTGCGGTCGCGCAAATGGGTGAAGGTGTCGAAGCGGAATCTCGTCAGGCGACTGTGATAGTCACGGCGACCAAACGAGAGGCGAGCATCCAGGATGTCGCCGCCTCAATCTCGCAGGTCGGTGGAGATGATCTAGAGACGCGCGGTGTCGATGATGTCGAAAACCTCGCCCTGCAGATACCGAATTTGACATTCGGAAAATTCGGGAGAAACACATTCGTGACAGTGCGCGGTATTGGCACGACGGTCGATTCGGGCGTGGCTGAACCCTCCGTTGCAACCTATGTCGATGGCGTTTTCCTCCCGCGCGCCACAATGGCGCTGCTGCGCCAGGTGGACCTCGAGCGCGTGGAAGTTTTGCGGGGACCGCAAGGCACGCTCTACGGGCGCAATGCGACGGGCGGCGCGGTGAACTATGTTTCGCGCGGACCGAGCGACACGTTCGAAGGGAAAATTGTTGCCACGTTTGAGGAGCGTAACGGCCGTGGTGTCGATGCCGTCGTGTCCGGTCCCATCTCGGAGGGATTGTCCTTCCGGTTGAGCGGCGGCGTGCAAAAGCAGGATGGCTATGTGAAGGTGCTGAATACCGGTCAGGATCTTGGTGATCAGGATCTGTGGCATGCGCGCGGGGCTCTAAAGATTGAGCCATCAGACAACGTCACGATCGACCTTTCTGTTCAGCATGAAGAGGACACTGGAAATTTTGGTTGGCAGTCGGTTGTTTCCGAACCATTTGTTGTTGCTGGAACTGCGGCGTTGTTCATGACCAACGCGAACTTCACAACAACGCCTAACCAAGTGTACGCGGACGGCGATCATTCCGGAAATGCCGAGACGACCATTGCGATTGCGCGGGTGAACTGGGATGTTTCGGAAACAGTCTCCTTCCGCTCCATTACCGGCTATGTCGATCATGAGATCGACAATTCATTTGATGCGGACGGGACCAACTTCTTCTTCGCCGATCTTACGGGATCGTCTAGGCCGTCCCAATCGTTTAGCCAGGAATTCAATTTGTATGGCCAGACGGGTGCGCTGGATTGGTTGATCGGGGCCTACTATTTCAGCGAAGAGTTTGAACTTGGCCTGCCTGTGGAGTTTCCGGGAGTTCTGTTTGGCGTCCCCACGGTGCCGCGTCTCGAGGTTATTGCGGGGGATTTGGTTGAAGATACGGAATCCTATGCGGCATTCGCCGATGTGACCTATGCATTGACGGAACGGCTGCGCATCAATGCCGGATTGCGCTTCAACGCAGAGGAAAAAGAGTTTACGTTTTTTGGTGCGCCGTCTCCGGCTGGAAACATCGACTCTGAAGACGTCTTGCCGAAGCTCGGCATGCAATTCGATGTCAGTAATAATGTGAATGTCTATGCGAACTGGCAAAAGGGCATCAAATCAGGCGGACACCAGCTAAGCTTGCCGCAATTGTTCGACAGCGAAGAACTGGATGCGTACGAACTTGGCATCAAGTCACAATGGATGAATGGTGCCCTGACCGCGAACGCCGCGCTTTTCTCCTATGACTATACGAATCTGCAAGCGACCATCACCATTCCGCCTGCGACGACCTTGGTTGAGAATGGGGATGCGGAGCTGATCGGGCTGGAAGGCGAACTCATATATGCCGCAACGGATAATATTGCCTTCAATATGGGCGTCTCGCTTCTGGACACGGAATATACGGACCTGATCACGACCGACCAGGCATTGCCAGGGACGCCCGCTGTCGACCTCAACGGGGAAGAACTAATCCGGGCACCCGAGTTCACTGCGAATTTCGGGGCGGAGTGGAATATTCCAATAAATTCCGGCTTTCTAGGTAGCGTGCGCCTGCGCGGAGATGTCTTTCACTCAGCTGATTACAAGCTGGCCTTCATTGACTATCCGGAGTTGAGGCAGTCTGAATACACGAACATAAACCTGTCAGCGACGTTTACAGATACGTCTGGCAATTACCAGCTTCGTGCTTTTGTGAACAATGCCACCGACGAAATCATCCTGAACAATGGGAGCTATTTGGCGTCGAGCGGTGGGTTCATCGGCATTCACTCGGCGCCCCGGACCGCCGGCGTTTCGCTTTCTGCCAAGTTCTAGGTTTTCTCTCAGATGGACTGCCAATGTCTCGGCGCCGGTTAGCGGAGCCGGGACCTTTTTTCAGCTATCAATGCCAAGCCGTCGACGCAGGAAATCGAATGATGCCTCGCGGAAATCACGTGAGATGTCTGCTTCGGGCGCCAGGGCGTCAAACCCGTGGGGAACATCTTCAACAATTTCCAGTTCGCTCTCTACGCCGTCTTTCGAGAGCCGTTCCGCATAGTCGAGGTTTTCACCGTAGAAGAGATCCTTGTCGCCAACCCCGATCCAGGCTGGCGGCAAATTCGACAAGTCGGGCCGACGTGACGGCACAGCCCAACGCGGAATCTCCGATCCGTCATCCGGCGGATGTCCCAGATAGGCAGACCAGCCGAAAAAATTGTTCTCATTGTTCCAGGCGATATGCCGGACTGGTGTGAGGTCTTCCCGTGTTGCCGTTCGGTCGTCGATCATCGGATAGTAAAGAAGCTGCACGGCCGGCTGCGAGCCTCCTTCATCCAGAATCCTCTGGCAGAGTGCGGCTGCCAGACCACCCCCCGCGCTCTGACCCGCGACGACAATTCTGGAAGGATCGACTCCCAAGAGTTCAGCATTGTCCAGAAACCACAACCAGGCTTTGTAGCAATCGTCGAGCGGCGCCGGATACGGATGCTTAGGCGCCAGTCGATAGTCTACTGACACCACAGACATGCCGAGTTCGCTGACAATCCGATTGCAATCAGGATCGTTCATTCTTGCCTGGCCCATTACATATCCACCGCCGTGAATGAACAGCATTCCAGCGCCGGCGTGTTCGCTGACCGGTTCGTAAACGCGAACGCTGACATGTTCGAGCTTTACGGTGTGCCTACGAACATTGGCGTCGTCATGCGACCGGAAGGCGATTGCCATGACCGATTTCATCAGCATCCGCGACAACGGACTTCGAAGAGATATGGTCGGCATCCTCGCAACTTGCTTTTGCACTTGAGGGTGCAGATCGCTGACCTTCATTTGCTTTGATGTCATGATGTTTCATCTCACTCCCTGTTTGTTTGCAGATGGAGTACAGAAGACTTCTGCACAAGCTGAGACTCTGACACAATATTGTTGATGTGTATCACACATTTGCCGCAGCGGTATTGAGATGAGAACTGGGTTCAAGGAGGGGGTCTCTAAGGCGTACCTTCGCGAAGGGATGAAATCACCTTTTTGCTAACTCATTGCAATGCAGAAGATCATCCCGTTTGCGACGGACTTGTCAAAGGAACCAGACCCGAGTTGACCAATACTGCTGGTTGGCTCCAATCGATGGAAAAAACTGTTCTGTTGCTTCAGAACGATGAGGATTGTGAACAGCCTGCTGAAGCTGGATCTGCCCGACGATCCGGCCGCATCTCAGAGTATGGGCAGTTCAACATCCTTGTCAGGGTAAATGCCGAGGAAAGGGGGTGACTATACCCACGTTACCCTAAGACTTCTCCTCTCTGGCGAGTGCGCTCTCAGAGCGCGCAGGAGAGTCGAAAAACGGTCTCCAGTACAACTCTTCTTGATCCATTCGTCTGTGTACAATGACATAGGACATCACGGGAACATCGAGAGCAGGCCAATCTCAAATCGCATCGCGATGTTGTTCCATGTGGATCTAGCAGTTCTCGTCCGCAAACCGGGTCCACGATTCGATATCCCCTCCAACCGTGCCGACGACTTCAAGCAGGGGGAGGGCGGACTTGCAACGCTGTTCCATGGACTTCAATCGTGTGTCGGCCAGAAACTGGTCGAAGAGCTCGGTCGCAGTGGGAACGGGTTCCGCCATTCTGACACCGCCATCTTTGTCCGAATCCAGCAGCATGAGGGAGGTGTCGCCCGGAGCCACCGCCTTCCAATCCGGCAGATCGCCTTCCATCCCTTTTCCAGGGCTACCATTGTGCGCAAACGCGCCCCAATACGATATCATTTTGGATGAAAGGGCTTTGCGGCCGGGCGCATTGTGCTTTTTCCAGGAGACGCCCATATAGTCTGTCACGGGCTGGTCAAACCCATCGATCACAAAGGCAATTTCCGAGGCGTGGGAAGCGCCGACGAGGAAACCGATATCTGTCGTAAAGGCCTTGCCCTGTTCATCCCAGTCAAACCGATAGGTGAAGGCGGGCGAGGTGTAGGTTGCCTCCCAGACTTCGGCGGGTTCCCGAACACCGTACCCGGCCCAGGCAGTATCAGGATAGTAGCTCACCGCCTCATACACGTTCTTGTTCTTTGGCCAGAACACAACCCCGAACAAGCTGCCGACCAAATCGCGATCAAAAAACGACATACCTTTGATCTCGTCCCTCGTTGTCCCGATCATCAATGGGATGTCTTTGAGGCGTCCCGAAGTCAGCGCGCCGCGCACGCCGATATCCGGGATGGAAATGCCGTCCGACACGCTACCAACCGGATCGATGAGCCCGGGCATTTCCCGCTCCTTCGGCATGGCTTTGTAGATCTCGAAGATCAATTCAGCAGGCAGGTCCCGCAAGGCATTGGCCAGCGACAGCTCAGAACCATCGTGAGGAGCGAAGTCTGGGTGCTGTTTTTCAAGTGCTTGCAGGAATTCTTGTGGCGTAGTTCCAGGCACGTCGTTTGAGTTTGCCAGATCTTCCAAAGCCAAGCTGTTGAAACCGCCGCTCTGAATAATCGCCTTGTGAAACAGCCCTTCCGAAAGGGGAGAGCTCAGAAGGGCAGAAATGTGAAAACCGCCGGCAGATTGTCCAAACACGGTAATGTTTTCGTTGTCTCCACCAAACACTTCAATATTCCTCTGTATCCACTCCAAAGCTGCAATTTGATCCAGAATTGCGAAGTTTGCAGACCGGTCCAAATCGGTTTCTGCGGTCTCGGCGATGGCTGGATGGGCGAACCAGCCCATCATGGCCAATCTGTAATTGATGGCGACGACTATCGTATTGGTTCGATTGGCGAACTGTCCCATTTCGTATTGACCGGCATGTCCCCAGACGCCTGCACCACCGTGGATCCAAACCATTACCGGCAATGGCTCCTTGCTTTGGTCCGCTGGCGCCCAGATGTTCAGGTACAGGCAGTCTTCCTCGCCGAGAAAGGACCAGTCTTCATGTTCCGGCTCATAGGGTGGCGCGTACTGTGTGCATCGTTTGTCTGGCCTTGTGGCCTCATAACGACCCTTCCAGGGCGCTGCGAGGCGAGGCGCCCGCCATCGCAAGTCGCCGATCGGCGCCTGCGCAAATGGGACACCGTACCAGGCAAGAGATTGCTCTGCGCCAAACGTGCCGATCACGTCTCCCTGCTCGACAGCGCGGACGGTGGATTCCTGAGGGGAGCGCTCAAGTGCCAGCGACCCTGATGGTTTGGAGTCAGAAGAACACGCGGCCAGCACAATCAATGACGCAGCGACAATACCTGCGAATTTCAGCAGACTCATGAAACCTCCCGAGCAGTTTTATGTCAGGCACAATGAGGGCAAAACATTTCAAATGCAATTTTTTTGTTGCGTCCATAGGAAACAGTTTGGAACTGAACTCCGGGGGCGAACACAAACCAGTGCGCTGGCAGGAGCCGGGGAGCAGGCGATCTGAGCCAGGTGGCCAATTTCTTCTGTCAGGCTGAGCGCGAATACTTACGTGTCAGCGACAATCAATCGGATCCCTGCCGACTCAATCGATTGAGCATTCTGTTCGCTGATGCGGGCATCGGTGATGAGGATATCGATCTCTTCCAGAGGACAAACAACGTTTCCGGATGAGTTTTCAAATTTCGATGCGTCGGCCAGAACGATGACTGTTTCCGCTCGCTCCATGAAGCGCCGTTCGCTCGCCACAAGAACCACATCATCCTGTAACAGGCCGCGTGCATTGAGAGCAGCTGCACCCATAAAGAGCTTCGGAGCATAGAAAGCAGGTGTCAGGTCTTCGCCAAAAAGCGGCAAAATGATATTCTGTTCCGGGAATACCGCGCCACCCGGAACCAGAACGCGAGTGCCTGATTGCATTCCAAGTGCATGAACGATGTGGAGTGAGTTGGTGAGGACCTGCAAATTGAGTTCTTCGAGGAAAGGACACATCTGCAAGGTTGTCGAGCCGCCATCAATCATGATTCCTTCACCCGATTTGCATAGCTCCGCTGCAGCCTGGCCGATGGCTCTTTTCTGCTTTGTGTTCTGGGTTACGTTCTCATGAAACGGCGTGCCGAACAGTTTCAGATCGGGCTGCATATTGGTATCGTCTGACAATACCGATTTTGCGCCGCCCCGCACGCGTGCGATCTTGCCCTCACTGTCGAGGCGTTCAAGATCCCGGCGGATTGTCGCTGGAGATCCGTCGATTTTGGACTCGAGGTCCCTGAAGCTGACAAAATCGCGTTTGGCCAGCAAATTTAGGATGATGGATTCGCGTTCGGTGGCATGCATCGTGATATCATGCAGACAGAACGCTAAGAATCAATCAATATCGATCATACAATTCCGGACCCGAGTTCCACAGCCACACGCTCTTGCGACTTGAGATCACGGTATCCGGACGCACGATAAGTGCCGATCATATCTATCGCGCCGCCATTTTCCGCCCTGGAGGCGGCAAGTATTGGCGAGACATCGGTTTTATAGGCGTCTCGCAAAGTCTGGAAGGCGAGCATGGCATCATTAGCTTCCTGAGCCCCATGAAGTGCCTCTCGATCTACCAGGACAGCCTTTGCATAGGCGGTCAGGATGGCATCGGCAGATGACATCATCGATTCAATAGGGTCAGTCACATTGTGCGACTGGTCGATCATATAGGACGGGTTGAACCCTTTCCGGGGGTGCAATTCGGCCTCCACGAGTTCATTGAACACCAGGAAAAGTTGATGTGGATTGATGGATCCGGAATCAAGGTCGTCATCGCCATACTTGCTATCATTGAAATGGAATCCCCCCAGCTTGCCAAACCGATGAAGGCGCGCAACGATCTGCTCGATATTCACGTTTGGAGCATGGTGACCCAGATCGATCAGGCAGTGGCATTTTTCTCCGAGTGTCTGGGCTGCCAGTATGGATGATCCCCAGTCGGATATCACGGAAGAATAAAAGGCGGGCTCGAACATTTTGTGCTCAAGAAGCATGCGCCAATCAACCGGCAGCTCGGCATATATCTCGGCGGCAGCTTCAAGATAGCGGTCGAGTGAACGGCCGAGATCTTGCTGGCCTGGGAAATTCGTTCCGTCGCCAACCCAGACTGTCAGGTCGGTGGCGCCGAGCTTCTGGCCGATCTCGATACATTCAATATTGTGTTCCACGGCTTGAGCGCGCGTGGCCGCATCGGTCGATGACAGAGACCCGGTCGCATAGGATTTGGCTTGGCCAGGCTGGTCCTGGAACGTATTTGAATTCACGGCATCGAAGCCAAGTCCATAGGCTTCAGCCTCTTGTCTCAGTGCTGAGTAATCCGCCACCTTGTCCCAAGGAAAGTGAGGACTGACGCGCGGTGTTGCCCGAGTCAGCTGATGGATGACCGCGCAATCTGCAAGTTTTTCGTGAATGTTGGTCGGCTCGCCCGGAATCGGAAACTTGGCGAACCGTGTGCCGCCACGTCCGGCACCCCATGAGGGCACGGCAACGGAAAAATCCGATACTTGCTGCTGAACCGCGGCAATGTTGATACCACGACGCGAGAGCTTGCGCGAAAGTGCCGCGTAGTCCTCCTCAAGCGCTTCATGCGCACGATCATTCTGCTCTGAGATCAATTCCGCTGAAATGGGAAGGTCTGTCATGATGTCGAAGCTCCCGTTTACCGCGTGAACGCTTGCGCGTTGCCGGCATCAACATTGACCATATTGCCGGTGCATTTGGCCGACATATCACTGGCAAAGAAATAGACCGCCTCTGCGACATCCTCGGGCAGCACGTCTCGCTGCAACAAGGAGCGCAGTCGGTAGTGTTCTTCCAGTTCCGCGCCAGTGTCGATGCCATGCGCGTTCGCGCGCTCCTTGCGCCAGTCGCCATCCCATATCCGGGAGCCCTTGATAACTGCATCAGGATTTACTGTGTTCACACGGATCCCGTGGGCGGCTCCTTCAAGCGCCAGGCAGCGTGCGAGATGGTTTGCAGCGGCTTTCGCCGATGCGTAGGCGGCAGCGCCCTTGGCCGCGGCAACACCGTTCTTTGAACCGATGAAGATCATCGACCCTTCTCCTTGTTGTTTCATGAGCGTGAAGGCGGAGCGGGCCGTCAGAAAGTAGCCTTCTGCCAGAACGTCGAAGTTCTTTTTCCACAAGGCCGATGTTGTCTCTTCGAACGGTGCCGAGGAAGCGATACCGGCATTCGCCACGAAGATATCGCATCCACCAAACGCGACTGCGCAAGATCTGAAGGCGGCAGTAACAGCTGTTTCATCCGTGACATCGCAAACAGACGTTTGAATAGAATCCTTGCCGAACTGTCCCGTCAGTCGCGCTGCGATTTCCGACAACGCAATGTCGTCGCGATCCAGCAGCATGACACAGGCGCCATCGCTCAACAGGCGGGTCGCGGTGGCTGCGCCAATTCCTCCGGCGCCTCCGGTGACAACCGCAACTTTCCCCGCAAGTGGTTTAGGTTTGGGCATGCGTTGCAGTTTTGCTTCTTCCAGGCTCCAATACTCAATATTGAAGGCTTCCTGCTCGTCTAGTGCCACGTATGATCCGATCGCTTCGGCTCCCCGCATGACATTTATGGCGTTGCCGTAGAATTCACCGGCAATGCGTGCAGTGGATTTATTGGCGGCAAATGTAATGCGTCCAATTCCCGGAACCAGCACCACAACTGGGTTCGCGTCCCGCATTGCCGGATCATCAGGACCTGCGCACCGGTGAAAATAGTCCGCATAATTCTTCCGATAATCTTCAATCGATGATCGCAGATAAATCTCGTCTCCGAGCCGTTCGGGATCAAGCGTCAAGGGCGAGATTTTGGTGCGGAGAAAGTGATCGGGGCATGAGGTTCCCAGTTTGGCCAATCTTTCGAAGTCAGAAGACCCGACAAATTCCAGCGTTTCTGGATCGTCAGAAAAGTGTGCGAGCTTTGGGCGATCACTCGTCATGAATGCCCGCAGTTTCGGCATCAATTCTGCAGCGATTGCGCGTCGGTCCGGATTGTTCGGAACGATCGTGCCGCCAAAAGCTGGCGCCTGTCCCAATTTCTCATTCAGATAGCGAGCGGCATCGGCGATCAGCTGTATCGTATGTTCGTAACAATCTTTCGAGGAGTCTGCCCAACAGATGATGCCATGACCGGCAAGCATGACGCCCTGAACGTCGGGATGGTCCCTGACATAATCCCGGATCATGACGCCAAGCGTAAAGCCGGGGCGCTTCCAGGGAAGCCAGCCGATCCGACCCTTCCAAATCTCCTTCGTCGCGGCTTCACCACCTGAAGAGGCGGCAAGTGCTATGATCGCGTCTGGATGAACGTGATCTATGTGCGCAAACGGAAGCAATGAGTGAAGTGGTGTGTCGATAGAGGCGGCGCGGGCATTCAGATTGAATGTGCAATGCGGCAGGTACGAGACCATCTTGTCATCGTCATCCGGCCCGGAATAGTGATTTTCCAACTTCAGGAGTTTCGACTGATAGAGCGTGGCGAATCCGTCCAGATTCATTGAGCCGATGTCGCCGCCGGAACCTTTGACCCATAGAACTTCGACCTCCTCGTTTGTCAGGGGATCTGCTGCCTGCAGTTTCGCGGACGTGTTTCCGCCGCCGAAATTCGTGACGGTCAGATCAGACCCGAGTAGGTTGGACCGGTACAGAAGAAGTTCGGCTGGCGAGAAGCTGCTTGCAAATGCGTCGTCCCACAGGCTCTCGGGGATTGTGAACTTTGTAGCCGACTTATGGACAGTCGCGGAATCGATGGTCATGAACACAGGCCTCCAGATTTCATCTGGCCAGACAGCTATCATTGCAAATTGCCAAATACAATCAAAAACGATAAAAAGCAATCATTCTTGTGATGCAGTTCGGGGGAGATCAACCAATGACCGCAATCGTCGTGCTCGATGTTGGAAAGACTGTGAGCAAGTTGAGTCTGTGGGAACCGGATGGGAATCTGATCAAACGTGAGACCCGGCCCAACGCGCAGATCGGCAAGGCGGGCAGGGCGGTGCTGGACGTCGAGGGCATCGCGGCATGGTTGGTCGCCACGCTCAAATCTTTTGCCACGGTAGCCAAAATTGGACACATCATTCCCGTGGCCCATGGGGCGGGTCTCGCATTGGTGCGAGATGGAGTACTGGTCGAGCCACCGCTTGATTATGAGTACCAAATTCCTCAAAGCGTCCGGCAATCCTACATGCGGGAACGCGATCCATTTTCCGTGACCGGGTCACCATTTTTGCACAATGGTCTGAATGCCGCGCTACAGCTCTATTGGAGAACGAAAGAAGCCGACTGTGTCCTTGATCGCATGAAGATCATGCCGTGGGCGCAATACTGGGCATGGTTCCTGTCGGGCGTCATGCGGTCAGAAGTCAGCAGTCTCGGCTGTCATACCGATTTATGGTCACCGCTACGAAATGAATTCTCTCCGATGACGAAACGATTCGGATGGGATGACATGTTTCCCGCAATGGCATTCGCGGGCGAGGCGATCGGACATTTGCGACCAAACTTGGCGTCAGACACCGGACTGGGCAGGGATGTGCAGGTGCATTGTGGCGTTCATGATTCCAATGCGGCACTGGTGGCAGCTCAGGCGTTTCCGCAGATGGAATCCGGCGAGGCAACCGTTTTATCGACGGGGACGTGGTTTGTCGCCATGCGTCGGCCCGCCATGACTTGCGACACCAGCAGCCTCTCGGAAAAGCGCGACTGTCTTGTAAATGTTGATGTGCACGGACTGCCAATTCCGTCGGCTCGCTTCATGGGGGGGCGGGAGATCGAACTTTTGTCGGAACCGGACACTCTTCGCGTCGACAGTGTGGGTGAGCAGGCGGCATTTTTACAAAGTGTTGCGGAGGTGATCGATGCCGGATGTAGTCTGAGCCCGACCTTCATGCCTGGAAACGGTCCGTTCCCAAACGGGCAGGGGAAGTGGAATGCTGCAGCCTTGTCTCGCGAAGCCCGAGCGGCAGCGATTTGCCTGTATGCGGGAATGGTCGCCAATGCGAGTCTCGATCTTGTCGGCTCTTGTAAAGCGATACTCATCGAGGGACGGTTTGCGAAATCCGATGTCTTTGTCCGTGCGTTGGCATCGTTGCGGCCTGACAGCGACATCTATATCTCTGACAGTCAGTCGGATGTGTCTTTTGGGGCGCTGAGGTTGATAGATCCACTCATGAAATCAGCAGAGAGGCTCACACGCGTGCGTCCTCTTGACCAGGATCTGTCTGCATATGCGACCGCTTGGCGAGAGAACGCAGAAATGGTTGAGACACGTAACGCTTGACGCGCAGACGAGGCCCTACACTCGCCCGACGGGTCAGGCTGGCGCGAGTAGGTCGGCAGAGAGATCCGAGAGTTTTTCTACGCCCATCAGCACCATAGCAATTCGCATTTCCTGTGCGACAAGCGCCAGGAACCGTTCAACCGCCATTTGTCCGCCTGCCGCCAGTGCATAGATGTAGGCTCTTCCAAACATGACTGCATCGGCGCCGAGACAGAGCGCCTTCACCACGTCCAGCCCGTTCCGAAAGCCGGAGTCAACAAGGACGCTCAACCTGCCGTTTGCGGTTTCGGCGATTTCTGGAAGTGCCTTGATGGTGGATGAGACACTGTCGAGTTGGCGGCCTCCATGATTGGAAACAACGATCCCGTCGGCTCCCAGAAGAATGGCATTTTGAACATCGTCAGAGTCGAGAATTCCCTTGATAATCAGCTTGCCCGACCAGGCGTCCCGAATCCATTCGAGGTCTGCCCAGGAAATTTCGGGATCGAAGTTCTCTGCCAGCCAGCCAATATAATCAGACAGGCTTGTTCGTTTTCCTCGATAAACTGAAATGTTCCCAAGGTCATGCGGCCGACCAAACAACCCTACCGACATTGCCCATCGCGGATGGGTCGCCGCTTGAACCAGTCGTTTGACATAGGCGTTTGGACCGCTCATTCCAGAATGAGCGTCCCGGTAGCGGGCTCCCGGCACCGGCATGTCGACTGTAAAGACAAGCGTCTGTATGCCCGCTGCTCTGGCGCGATCCAGCGCGCTCCTCATGAAAGCGCGGTCTTTCAATACATAGAGTTGAAACCAGACTGATTGGCCTGCGTCTTTCGCCACTTCCTCGATGGGGCAGACGGATACAGTCGATAATGTGTAGGGGATTCCAGCCCGCTGAGCAGCGCGGGCGGCCTGCGCCTCACCCCGCCGGGCATACATGCCTGTCAGCCCTACGGGTGCAAGCACGAGGGGCGAAGACATTGATTGTCCCAGGATGGATGTCTTCAGGTCGATTTGCTCCGAGCCGCGAAGGACCCGCTGACGCAATACGAGGGATTGGAGATCGCTGACATTCCGGTTTGCTGTCAGTTCTGCATTCGCCCCGCCTTCGATGTAGTCGAACAGGAAACGCGGCAACTTACGGCGGGCTACGGCGTGGAAGTCTTCCGGAGATGAAATGATCACTACAGCCGTCTCCCATTTCGAACGCGGGCAACCTGACGTGTTCTGGCTTGACCTGCAAGAAATCGAATGCAATCAAAATCAATAATAATCAATCAAAAATCATCAGGCGTGGCCGTAATCAATAGGGAGGGATGCCGTTTTGTCAGTCGTGAACCCAGACATCATGCGCGATAGCGGTCAGGCGGAGGCGCACAATATGGATCAACATCCTGTGCCCCCAAACAAGTTGCAGCCGTCGAGTTACTTCGCTGGAAACTATGCGGGTGAACATGTGGCGGGTACAGAGTTTGTCATCGGCGCGTTGTTCGCCGGGGCAGGCGCGGCCGCATCAGATGTTATTCTCGGCCTGCTTGTTGGTAACTTATTGGCCGTGCTGACCTGGGCTTGTGTGACCGCTCCAATCGCTGTTGATACGCGTCTTACGCTGTATGCGTATTTAGAGAAAATTGCCGGTCGGCATTTTATCAAACTCTATTCGGTTGTGAACGGCATCATGTTCCTGGGGCTCGCAGGATCCATGATCACAGTGTCGGCCTCTTCGGTTCGCGTGTTTTACAACGCAGCAATTCCTGGTTCACCGATCGCATCTCAGACGGGAATGCTTCCGACGGATATTCGGTTCGTGCTGATCGCCCTCGCAGTCGGCGCCGTAGTCGTCATGTTAGCTGTGATGGGATTCAAACGTCTCGCTCAGTTTGCCGGAGCAGTCGTGCCCTGGATGATTTGTATTTTTTTGATTGGCGCCATGGCGCTGTATCCGTTGCTCGCCTTGGCCGCGAGTGCAGACTTGCCCGCCTTGTCAGGTGAAACATTTTGGACGGTTATCTCCACGCAAGTATACCAGCCAACCCCGATGGAGGGACAGTTTTGGAGCGTCCCGAATGAGGCCAAGAGTTTCTGGTCGATTGCCGCCTTCGCCTGGGTTGCCAATCTGGCCATGCACGGGTCGCTGGGTGACATGACTTTGCTGCGGTTTGCCAAACGCAAATCATATGGCTGGTTCTCGGCACTTGGCATGTTCATAGGCCACTTTGTTTGCTGGATCTGTGCAGGCGTAATGGGAGCTGGCGCCGCGTACGCATTGAACACCAGTATCGGGCTGCTTGATCCCGGAGCGGTCGCCATGCAGGCGCTTGGCTTTGCTGGCATCATCGCTGTCATCATCGCGGGGTGGACTACATCCAACCCGACCTTGTATCGCGCCGGCCTGGCTTTCCAGAGCCTGAATCCCTCTTGGGGACGTGCGAAGGTGACCATCATCGTCGGTATGGTGACCATGATGCTTGCTTGTTCGCCCTTCGTGTTCACTCAACTTCTCGGCTATGTCGGCTGGATGGGTCTGAGCCTGTCGCCAGTCGGTGCGATCATTGTGGCTGAACACTGGTTATTTCCGCGTTTGGGTTTGAAGCGATACTGGGCGTCGTACCGGCATTCGTCGTTGAACTGGGCGGCCATTGTCGCGTGGGCGGCTGCTTTTGCGGTGATTCTCGTCCTCTATCTCGGAGTCGGCATTCACCAGTTCTTTTTGCTTGTCCCGGCCTGGGTCACCGCCACCGCAGTATATGTGATTTCTGCAATGGCGCTCGGCGCGTCCGAATCCTACTCAGAAGCTGAAAGAGAGGAGCAGCGCATAGCTGACCGCAAGCTGACTGAAGTGCAATACCTGGCGTCGGGACAGCCGATTGACGAGCCTGGTGGGCACACCCGGGCCTGGTGGGGGCTGCAGCTGATCAACGGACTAACGCTCTGTTGGATGCTGGCCTCTGCAGTTCAATTGTTGTTCGTGGACGAACTTATGTATCGTGAAGCGCTGTCAGATTTTCGCAGCCAGCTCATTTGGCCGAGCCTGATTTTCTTCACATGCGCTGGTCTGGCTGTCCTGATAAAGGGAGAGCGACGGGAGTTGACTTAAGAGGAGACATTCTCCAACCGATCGCAAGCGAAAGCGGGTGGCGAATGTTTCATCTCTTAGCGCCCAGAGAAGGGAGGATCAGGAAGCGCTACTCCGGGATGTGGGTGCCCGACCTTTCTGCGGCTCCAGACAGTCTCGAACGCTTCAGTCGGGGAGGACAGCTCCGCGAATACTGTAAATGCATCGATATCGGGGATGTTCAGCGTAATCTCTATCTCCTGCTTGCCAAGGGGCTCCAAAGAGACTGATGCCGGGCTTGAAGCCTGCACGACAGTTCCGTTGCCGTCTACAATGTAGAGGCGAACTATGCCAGTGAGGGGGTCATAACCATCGTTCAAAAGCACCATAGGTATCGCGACTGTTTCGCCGCGCGGATAGGCGGCGTTACGCCACTCCTTTAAATAAATAAGTTGGGGCGCAAACACGTTCCGGGCATAGGCTCGCCATCTTGGTTCCAGTTCAAGCGCCTCCACGTCAAGGAAGCTGTCACATGTGGCGCTAGTCGTCTGAACTTGCCAGTTCTCTGGTAGGTCATCCTTGTCATTACATTTTGATAGATAGACGAAATGTTGAACGCCAGAATAGCCGCGCATAGCACGCCAGTAGGCGCTCAGTTCGGAAGTCACATAGGCGTAGGCTTCCCGATACTCTTGCGGCGAGAGCTCCAATCCTCCGGTCATGGTGTCGAAGGCGGATTGGGCCAGTGGTGTCGGGCGACCCGCTTGGGTAATCCAGAGAAATGCGTACTCATTGTTTATGAAAGGGTGATCCGGCGC
The DNA here is from genome assembly GCF_017309975.1 of Hyphomonas sp. KY3. Lineage (NCBI taxonomy): Bacteria > Pseudomonadati > Pseudomonadota > Alphaproteobacteria > Hyphomonadales > Hyphomonadaceae > Hyphomonas > Hyphomonas sp. KY3. The sequence continues at coordinate 2,277,762 of NZ_CP022271.1, read as the reverse complement.
GTCGGCATAGGTTGCGAATAGTCCCCAGGTGGCCTGTGGGGGATGTCCATCCATGGTCGAGAAATCGTCGAGTGTGTAAGCCCTGTCATTCAGATTGAGCGTGCCGCCAGAATTCAACTTGTAAGGATGCTCTTCAATCGGGTCATTTGGTCCCACCGGCGCTTGGTACCCGCCATTTTCCCATTGGCGCGTGGAATCCAATTCCCGTACCCTGCGAATTATGTCGGTCGACAGAGGATTGTTGTTTTCGTTCGCTGCATCCCACCAGCCGATGGAGGGATGGTTCCAGTTTTCACGCATCCATCCCCGAAATTCCTTCTCGAGTTCGGCGGCCGACCACTTTCCGGACTCTGTCCCGCGGGCCACCGACCAGAAATTGTATTCGTCTGCGATGATGAAGCCCGTTTCGTCCGCGATGTCATACCAGAAGTTCGGCGCGCGGCCATTGTGGAATCGAAACGAGTTCCAATGGAAATCCTTCGGGTGTCCAGTCAGCAAACGGCGAACCCAGTTTTCGTTCCATGGCAGGCTCCCGCGCTCCGCATCGCCAAAGAACCGGTGCAGCGCTATATTCGTTCCTCTGAGATAATAGAGGCGGTTGTTTAGATAGAATCCCTTGTTCTTTCCGCTTCGCCATTCAACCTTCCGCATGCCAAACCTTGTGGCTCGATCATCGGACGCACGCCATTCGCCATTGTCGTTTTGGTATTCAAGGGCAGCAGAACTCAAATAGAGAAACGGATTTTCCGGGCTCCAAAGTTGAGGGGCCTCAATGTCGAGTGTCATGGAGATTGTGGTGTGCGAACCAGCATCCAGTGCCACTTCAATAGTGTCAGCCGCGACCACCGCATCTGATTGTAGCCAGGGCGCTATTTGTTGCGAAAGGCGCACATGTTTGGGAGTTTGGCCACTATTGTAAACGTCCGCCTTGATTGTGACCTGATCTGTGTCGATGTTGGGTTCAATCTTGATGTTGGCAATTGATACTTCGCCGGTCATGACCAGGCTCACACTGTCCCACAACCCTGGATGCCACCTTTCGATCTCGTCATCGTCGCCCAATGGAAGGAATTCGGGTAGCTGGCTTCGATCAGCGCCCAGTCTGACGACCAGCTCATTCTCTGATCCGTACCGGATTGCTTCACTGGCATCGAATTCAGACAGTGTGTATGCGCCGAAATGTTCGCCCAAGGCCACGCCGTTCAGCCAGACTTTCGCCCCATATACTGCTTTGTGCAGGCAGATGTAAGCCTGCGTCGAGGGGGTGTCGCTCAACGTGAATTGCGTGCGATACCAGAAGGCGTCGCGGTACTTACTTCTTTTACCCACTTCCTCAAATGAAGGGCTCGCCTCGGTAATTAATCCGGGGACGGCAATACTGTGTGTGAACGCGTGAGGCGCGGTTTCTGTCAGCGAGCCTTCCTCGATTTCCCAGAGACCATCTAGTGATACGGTTTGCCGTGTCGTTTCGCCCCAGTTTGCGTGACTGTTCTGGCACGCGGCTTTTGCGTGCGATCCCGGGATTTCAGATTCGTAGTCATCATGTCTTTCGAAGGTGCCCGCCCACTCCACGAAAGGCTCATTGCTCATCAGGGATACAAGAATTCGGGTCCGATTGGCGTAGGCCAGAACAGCGAGGAATAGGAGCAACGCAACGAGTGCAGACAGGATGATTGCTGGCCATTTCAACCACCGAAGCGTCATATTGTATCCTCCAGATTTCTGCGAATCGTTGCGTATGCATCCTGTGAAAGCGTCCATCTGGACGAATTGTCAATAATAATTCGTCCAGATGGACGCTTTTGTGCCGGGCGGGAGCGGAAAGGCTCTGTTGCGTCTGGAGAACGTCGACTTCCAATGATTGACCTGCCATTCCAATTTACGTATCCGGCTCGTGAGCGGAGCGATTGAGAAGACGCCTTTTGACCCGGACAACTGATAATCCGACCCACCGTGTCCCGGTGCAGGACCGTGCTGAAAAGAGCCGAGCACGTATTCTTCACGAAGCGCGGATCGTGTTTGCCCAGCAGGGATTCGACGCAGCGAATGTTCGGGATATTGCTGCGGCTGCCGAAACACGACACTCGATGATCCGCTATCATTTTGGCTCGAAAGAGCAGCTATGGCGTGAAGCCGTGCGGGACATGTTTGAGGTCCTGGACAAGGCGATCGACCTCGACACAGCAGACGTTCCGCCCATTGACGGGCTAGAGGGCTTCAAAGACCTCCTCCGACGCTACATTCGGCATTGTGCCGCCAATCCTGACCACGCCCGGATCATGGTGTCCGAAGCGATGATAGGCGGCGAGCGGCTCCAATGGATAGTGGACAATTTTCTCATTCCGCGACGCGAAGCGATTGCGCAGCGCCTGGTGCGTGCCAGTACTCTGGAACAGCTGCCAGACCTCAACCCGTTATCCTTCCTCTATATCACGACGTCTGTCTGTCAGATGCCATTCGTGCTGGCGCACGAGGTTCAAGCATTGTTTGGTATTGACGTGCGGAAACCAGAAATCGTGGACGCGCACATTGAGTCGGTGTTGAACCTGTTTTTTCAGTATCGCGCCGACTGATTCCGGAAGACATGGAGGCTTGGGGCCGACGCGTCTGAGGCACGCGCCTTGTCAGGTGTCCTCGGTTCAACTGCATTGAGGCCGGAGCTTGCTCCCGTTCCAGCGTGTGTCAGATCGTGTCAGCCCGTTTCATGCCATGCCGCTCGGACGGGCCGGAGCTTGCAGGGCTTATTGCTGTGTTCCGGGAATCAGGACGTCGATCGGCAGGCCTTCCGTGCCGAAATCCGGCAACATGTCATCTTCGTCCGGAGGCGGCGGGGTGCCGTCGGAGCCGGTGCCCATGAGAAATTCGCTGCCGGCCGATTGGGCGGCCTGCGACACGGCCTTGCCACGACCGATCTCGTTGACGGCGCTGGCGGGATCTATGACGGTCACGGCGCGCGCGCTGGGCACGACAACGGTCAGCGTTCCATCTCCTTCGCCGGAGGTCAGGGTGAGCCCGTCATTCGGCTCCAGGCTGGTGCGACAGCGCTCTGTTCCAGCCAGGTCGCCAATACAGGGATCGTCTGCATCCGTGACAGGAGTCAGGCGGGCAGCCGCCGGGTTCGCTGGAATTTGGCCGAAACCCGCAGACGCAGCATCCTGCCTGGTGTCTTCGGAGGCCGGAACGACCTGTTCTGCACTGATGGCGTAGGCCGCTGCGTCGGCATCCTTGCGCTGGCCATCGGGACGGGGCGGTGGAGGCGTGTCGGCCTCGAGGCCGCCGGTCGGCATGGTGAATATTTTGGGAGGCTCGAACGGCGTGGTGCAGCCGGTGCAGAGGGCAAGGACGAGCAGGGCGCCAGCAAGGTTCGCGGGGCGCGGATAGGCGGTCGACGAGGATGTGTGGCTCGTCATGGCTCAGTCCTTCCGGTGTGTGGAATGAAGGTCCCGGGCCGGAAAACCGGCCCGGGACGGCAGGGGTTACTGGTTGACCGTGGCCGAGTTATAGGACCCAGTCTGGACGATGGAGGCCATGTTGCCGGCGGTCACCGTCTGATTGATCGACGCGTCGTTGAAGTCACCGCCGCTTTGCGAGATCGTCGCCATGTTGCCGTCGGTCGACTGCAGGATCGAGGCGGTGGAGAATTCGCCGCCCGTCTGGGTGATCTCACCGGTATTGTCATTTCCGCTCTGCGTGACGCTGGCGGTCAGGTCGCGACCGGAATTGTTGCCTTGCGTGACCGTCGCGGAGTTATCGTCCCCGCTCTGATCAATATCGGCATCTCCACGGCCACCATTCTGGAGAATGGAACCCGTGTTTCCATGACCGGTCTGCACGATGTAGGAATCGTTCGAGAAGCCGCTCTGGTCAATGCTGGCCATGTTGAACGATGCGCCGCCGATCTGGTCGATGGCCGCCGTGCTGGACTTGCCGTCCTGATCGATACTGGCTTCGTTGTCGGAGCCGATCTGGGTGACATAGGCGTTCAGCGAGCTGTCCTGCCAGACGCGACCTTCCTGGGTGACGTTCGCCGTGTTGCCGGAGCCATCCTGATAGACGTCAGCCAGAACGCTGTTGTCAGCCTTCTGGCCGGTTTCACCTGGTGCGTTGTCATATTGGTCGACATTGGCCGTGTTGCCATCACCATACTGGGTGACGATGGCGTCGAAGTTCTGCGAACCATCCATGTTGAACGACTGGGACACATTGGCCGTGCTCATGCCATCCTGCAGGATGGTCGTGCTCAGGCCGGACTGACCGTCCCCGTTCATGAACTGGTCGACATTCGCCGTTGCGCCGCCATCCTGCGTGATGCTTGCAGAGATGTTCGTGGAGCCATTGCCAGCGATGCCCTGATTCACGTTTGCGACCGAACCACCATTCTGATCGAGCGTGGCGATCACGGACCCGGACGTTACGGCACCGCTTGTCGCGGTGTTTTCGACGGACTGGTCTACAAAGGCGCTGGAACCGCCATCCTGCGTCACATTGGCCGTAATGCCGGTTGCCCGGTTGCCATCCAGGGACTGGTTGACTTCGGAGATCGAAGCGCCGGACTGGTTGATCGTGGCGAAGGCATTGTTGGCCTGTCCGTCAACAGCGGTCTGGCTGACAGTCGAGTTGGAACCGCCGGTTTGGGTCACATTGGTCCGCAGCGTGCCCGTGAAGCCGGGGCCGGTGCCTTCCTGAGTCACGGACGAGGAATTGGTGTCGCCGTTCTGATTCACATTGGCAACCTGGTTGAAACCGCCGCCGGTGTTCGTCTGATCCACGGTGGAGGTGTTGTTGTTGCCAGCCTGAATAACCGTCGATTCCGGATCGGCATTCGGGATGTTGATCGTGCCATTGGAGGAATCGTCCGTCTGCGCGATCGTGGACACGTTGTTGTCGCCTGTCTGATCATTGTCAGCATAGGCGCCGATTGCATTCTGGGTGACAGTGGAGTCGTTGTCGTTACCGATCTGGTCAACGGTCGAATTATTGTCGCTGCCCGTCTGGGTGACGGAAGCCGCGTTGGCATCACCGAGCTGTGCAACCGTCGTTGTGTCGCCCGTGCCGTCCTGGGCGACGACCGCGCTGTTGTCATTGCCTTCCTGGCTGACTGTGGCGACTTCACCGCCCGTATCGTCGGTAAGGCCTTGTGCGACGGTCACGCTGTTGCCCTGGCCACCGACCTGGTCAACAGAAGCCGTCTGTGCGAGCGAACCTGCGGTGTTCTGGTCGATGTCAACCGAGTTCGGGGCGGCCCCGGTAACGGTGTCAGCGGTCTGGGTCACCGTTGCAGAGTTGCCAACCGCAGCGCCGACGGCACTGGTCTGATCGATGTCGGCCGTATTGGTGGCAATACTGTAGATCTGCGATCCGGGAGGTGTGTGCTTCTGGGTGATGGACGCCGAGTTTTCGTCGCCGGTTTGGTCGATATAGCCTTCGTTTTCGAGACCTTCGGTCTGATCAATGTCGGCATTGTTTGAAACGCCGCTCTGGTTGATGAGCGCCTCTGATTCGTCTGCGAAGGCAGGTCCCCCGAAGCAAAGTGCCGCGATTGCGGCGGTGGCGAGAAGTTTCGTGCGCATGAGATGTCTCCTTGTCAGTGCACATTTCGCACTGATCCGTTCTCGGATCAGCTTGTTCAAAAGGCCATTCTGGAAGCTGAGTGCGTCCCCCCGATGGCTTCTGCCACGCCCCGCTGGTGTACAGTTGGAGGCATGTTCGGTTTCAGACCGGGCGCGCATCAGTATGCGCCTTGCGTCACGGTGACCGTGCCGCAGCCAGAGGCCACGACACATCCGGTCTGGTTGATTGTGTATTCCAGCGCATCGCCGGTCTGGACGAGCAGGGCGGACAGGCCTTCGCCGTCCTGGTAGATTTTACCTTGGTTGTTGTTTCCGTCCTGCTCGATTGACGCGGTGTTTCCGGCGCCGGTCTGTTCGATCAGCGCATCGTTGTCGTCACCGTTCTGCACGATGGAGGCGACATTGCCGCCTTCCACAAGATCGCCAGGCGAGACGGTCTGATAGATTGCGGCGGTGTTGCCGTGTCCCAGCTGCGTGAGGGAAGCGGAATTATAGTACAGTTCACCAAAATCATTTGTCTGCCGTATGAGGGCGTCGTTGGAGTCGCCCTCGATTGTGAGGGTGGCATCATTGCGGCCTGCAGGCTGACTGCCGACGGGGGACGAATCCTGGCGAATCGCGAACGAGTTCGAGTCTCCCGTCACGGATATGCGGGCCGACGCATTGTCTCCGGATTGGGAGACCGTATTGGCCCGGTTCATCTGACCCTGAACATAGGCGTCCACGACAAGATTGCGCCCCGACTGGGTGACTTCCAGCGTGTTTGCGCGTTGCGCCTCGGCCTGCCGGGTGCGCTCAAGAATGTCGGAAATCTGCTCAATATTAGCGAATGAGCCCGTGTCGGCCCCGGCGGGAAGGGCCAAGCCGAACAAGATGGACAGGACGCCGAATGAATTGCGCGTCGAGTGTCTGCGCGCGTTCTCAGCGGGCGGACGTGCAGATGCGATTGCAGTATGTGGCAACATAAAGTGCCGCTCCCGAGTTGCTTGCCTCGACGTGAGGCAGTATTGGTCGGGAGATCCGCCAAATGGCAGATCCCCGGGGAGAGACCGGTCCGAGCGCCAACTTGAAGTCGGTCTCTCCCCACCCTTATTGCGGCTCGCGCCGCGCGATCTTGTCTTTGCCTGGTCCTAGTCGGTCCAGGGCTTTGATTGCATCAGCTCAACTTGCTTCATTGGCCTCCCAGTTTTCGCCCTCTTGCAGCAATTCCTTTGGCACACCCTTCAGGGCGTCCTTTGGAAATTCGGTGCGGTATTTCTGATCGTAGAAATCCACCGCTGTCTTGCCGAGATCGGGGTTTTCGAAGTTCCAGAGACCAGACTTTACACCTTCCACGATCAATCCGTAAACGGCTTTTTCGAGCGCCTGGCGTACAGCAACATGGCGAGGCTGGTTCAGGGTGATTCCGGCCTCTGCTTCGAGAAGCTCCCGATAGGCGACATATTTGAAGGCGTTGGCCTGCCAAGCGACAGACGCGACGCGTTGTTCGGTCGTTACCGAGATCAGGACTTCGCCCGTCTTGACGCTGACAGCCCGCAAATACACCGAAACGGCGTCTTCCCGGTACTGTGTGTTCGCGCCAATTCCCAGATAGCGTGCGCCGGCCCCACCCGTTTGCGTATTCGTATCATAACCCGTGATGGCTCCTTCGATCAGGATGCCCGCGAAAAGCAGCGCGGGAAGTGCGACCGATTCCTTTGCAGATTCCCCCAGATAACGCTGGCGCATTTCCAAGATGATCTGGCGTTCCTTGAGCAAATTATCCAGCTTTTCCCGTTCGATGACGGTAAACCAGCTGCCATCTCCTGCGTCCTGCAGGGCCTTGATCAGGATCGGCGTTGCGCCCTGGGTCACGGCGCGCGACAGCGTCTGGACAGTATCGCTCGGCTTGAAGGCGCCGGTCTCGTCCGCGACGCCATAGACGGCGACCGGAATCTGCTCCGTCGGCTTTGGCAGCCAGATCAAAGCATACTCGGTCTGCGTGCGCGGATTCACGGTCGGCTCCGCCATGTCCATGGACGCTTTTGGCGGCGTGCCGCACGCAGCAAGCAGAAGTGTCAGTACAGGCGTTGCCAGCCAACGCTTGAAGCCAGATTGTCCCCACATATAGTGTGCGTCCCCTACAAATTCCCGGTTAGCCGCCGGTGGTGAAAATCGGCACCACGACTTCTGTCGTTGTCCCTGTGGTTGCGTCAAAAATGGTCAGTGTGATCGAATCCAGACCCCTCACGAATTCGACTGTCTGGTCGCCGAAGACGACCCGGCCATAATCCTGCGGATCCTCCCCGAAGATGGCATTGGCGACCTCGGAGGCGAGTCCTGACAGAAGGCGGCTTTGCAGCTGCCGAATGAACAGGTCAGCCTGCGGATCACCGCTGGCGGAGGATGGCGCCTCGGTATCATCCTGGGCGTTTGCGATGCCGAGGAGGTGGGCCGAGTTGAACGGATTTCCGCCGAAGGACGGATTGACGGGCGTATAGACGAGTTCCTGCGCTGCCGCGCTGCCGGCAAGGGCGAGTGCGACCATGCCGGCGCACGCACCGGTGCGGATCATCCTGATTGGGTGACTAGTCATTTCCTGTTCCTTTCCAGCGCACGCCATCCACGAGGAGGCGGCCTGCGCGTTGCAGATCGACATGTGCCAATGTGATGCCATTCGAAACCTTTGCCTGCGAGGCACCGCCCAGTGACATACGTGCATCCGATGCGGTGCCGGCCATTTGAAGCGTCGCGGTTCCATCGAGTTCGGCCGTGATGTCCGTGAGCGTAACGGAATCCAGCGTGATCCGGCTGGTTCCGGACTGATAGATTTCAGCCGTGCCGGTGAGATGGTCGCTGACCAGCCGGGATGTCCGGCCAAGACAGGCATGCAGGCGGTTTCGGATTTCGCTGATCCGGATGTGGCCGCCATGACTGGCGTCGATTTCAGCGACTTCGGCGCCGGACATTTCCAGGGCCAGGGCGCCGGTTGTTGTCAGACGGAACGTGTCGGTGACATTGTTGGCGATGATACGGCTGCATCCGCCAGCCAGAATTTCGAGATTGTCAGCATCGGCGATTTCGGCATCTCCGGCCCGCATGGATATGCGGACATTTGTGGAAGTGGGTGCGGAAATCACCACGGTCGGGAAGTCGCCGATCGGGTGCATCTCGCCATTGTCGAAGGAGATGCTGAGTTCGCCATTGGTGCGGGCGCAATTCATGGCGAGGGAGGCAGGGGCCCCGCGGACCGAGACGCCGCCATCTTCATCGGTGCTCACGGACAGGGTTCCAAGGTTTCCGACGCCGTCCTCGACGGAGATGATTTCGATCTTGTCCTCGGTGTTCGGGATGATCCGAAGCGTGCCGACATAATCTTCAATATCCAGCGTCATCGCATCATGCCCCGTGGACGGGTGTCCCGCTGATGCGCTGGCCGGCACTAGAAATGCGATCATGAGGCCAACTGCCGCATACGATGCCGCCCGTGGCTTACTGAATTTTGTCGCACGCATTCTGCCCTGCCAATCTTACAGCAACGGCTCACCGAATTGGGCCGGATATTGCGGGCGTGTCCCCACTCCCGGCTCGCGTTCAGCGAACGTTTCACCCTTTGTGAGTGCTAACGAAACATTAAGAAAGTGGGCTGTCATCCCCCAAACGGGGGGAAGGGACAATTTATCCGTAAAGTTTATCGCCTGCATTCGTTTGCACGGGCACGGACATACCAGAATCGAACGCGAAACGTGACGATTTTATCACAATTTCGGCCTGGCGATTGACCACCATCTTCTGCATGATCGACTTGAGAAGCGTCTTGACCGTGCTGGTTGCCACAGCCCGGGCTGTGGCGATTTCCGCTACGGTCTGGCTGGCATAGAGCCGTTCGCAGACATCGCATTCTGCTGAGGTCAGGGAGTAGGTCTGGCGCAACAGGTTCCGGTCCAGGGATTTCACGGATGTGAGCTTGTCGATGAACAGGACCGCATGGCCGGAGCGGGCGCCGAAATGCCCGATGGGGGGCACCGGTGTGACCGAACAGATATAGGTGCATTCCGGGCGCAGGCGCGCGAAGGAAAAGCGGCCGCCAATGGCGTTGCTCTGGCCGCGCAGGGTGAGGGCCAGATCGCGGTTGCTCTCGTCGGACAGGAGATCCAGGCGGCCGAGCCCATCGGTGCGGACCACGCCGGACGCGAGCAGTTTCTCGAACTGTTCTGACTGCCGGACGACCGTGCCGGATTTGTGCAGGATGGCGACGCAGGCCTGGCGGCCGAACATGTCCAGCAGGGACGTTTCCTGCCGGCTGACAATGCGCCCTGCAAGATGCGTGACCGGAATGGCTGCGCGGACCATCTGAGAAAAGCGGGCAATGGAATCATCCGAAAACGGACCATCATCGCGGGGGCGGGCAATCGCCAGGGCCACCACGGTCGAGTCATCGCTGGCGAGGACCGTGCCGGCGAACTGGCCGACGCCGGCCGGAATCAGGAGTTCCTGATAGGCGGCATTGGTGGCCACGGTCTCCTCATCTGCCACTTCATGGTCTCGAATGATTCGGCCGATCTCGCGCGAGGCCAGAATCCGGGTGCGCGGATTGATGGCGAGATACTCCTGCTCATTTTGGAAAAGGTCGCGATCGACGGTGCCCTCGACGGCGGAATCCAGAATGAAGGTCGCATCACTGACGGAAATGAGTTGTGTAGTTTCCGCACCACAATGCGCATTGACCATCTCGAGCGCCCGGGGCAGGACATCGCTGTCGCACAGGCCTTCCAAGAGCAATTCTTTGAAGGTGTCGAGGGTATGATTGCTCATATATTCCAATCTACGCGCCAAGTTTGGCAGCAATGTATAGCTTTCCGTTACTTAACGTTGCAAGCATATTCTTGGTAAATGGGCTGTGAGGATGATCACGGCAGGGAGGTATGACGGGGCGTTGCTGCAGTGTCTCACCGCGCTTGCCCATTTCTGTCCACATTGCGGGGGTAAGCGGCGGGCAGGGGCGCAGAAAGCCATTCTTTGATGTGAAGATCGCGTGACAAGCGCGTTAACACATTTTAGGTTGCCTGATTGGGGAATACGGGTTGATGACGAGAATAGCCGCCAAATCAGAATCAGAGCCTGCATCCGTGGAGGATGCCGTGCGCGTAATTGGCCATGTGAAATGGTTCGATAGTGCCAAGGGCTACGGATTTATTGTCGCCGAGTCGACGTCTGACGCAAGTCTGACGGGAGACGTGATGCTGCATGTGACATGCCTGAGGGGGTATGGTGAATCCTCTGCCGATGAGGGTGCGCGCATCGTTTGTGACGCCGTGAAAGGCGACCGCGGTTGGCAAACCGCTAACATAATTGAGATGGAACGCCCTCGGGCCACTGTGGCCAAGGAGAAAGGTGTTGAGCGCGATTACGAGACGGTCACGCTGAAATGGTTCAATCGCACCCGCGGCTATGGGTTCGTTCAGCGCGAAGGCGATGACACGGATATCTTTGTGCACGCCGTCGTTCTGCGCAAAGCTGGCTACGAAGATATTGAGCCTGGCACGGATCTGGAAGTCTGCATTGAAACCGGTTCAAAAGGTGAGCACGTTAGCCACATTAAACGCGGGTAAGCAGCAGCCAAGACAGCTTGCCGCCTTGCGGGCACCCGTCTAAACAAGCCCCATGATACGTTTCATCTCTTCTGCTTTTGCATCGCTCGTCCTGTTCTTGCCTGCGGCTTTCGCCCAGCTGGAAACCGGCCCTCTCACAATCATGTCGGGAGAGACTGAGCACAGCTTTACGGTCGAATTGGCGAATGACCCGGAAGAAGTCCAGACAGGCCTCATGAATCGGGAAGAGCTCGCAGAAAATGCTGGCATGCTGTTCGATTTCGGCCAGCCGCGCGAAGCCAATATGTGGATGAAGAATACGCTGATCTCTCTGGACATGCTGTTCATTGATCCTGATGGCAAAGTGCTGGCGATTGCTCGCGAAACTGTTCCAGGATCGCTGCGTCGGATCAATCCGGGCGTGCCGGTGAAGGGCGTGCTGGAACTGGCGGGGGGGCGTGCCGCCGAACTGGGGATTGAGCCCGGCGATACAGTCCATCACGACGTATTCGGAAACATGGGTGAGTGAGGCGGTTGAGCCGCTGAGACAACCGCCGCCGGGATTTGCGCCAACGCCATCCCGCGGGAAATTCACGCTACACAATGGTCCCACGTATCGTGCGTCGGCATCAGGCGATGTGCGCACCGGCATGTGGGTGCTGGATCGTCACTGCAATGGCATGGGCTTCCTTCACGGCGGAATGACCTGCGCTTTTTCCGATAGTGCGCTGGCGTGGGCTGTCTGGAGCGCGACCGGCAAGATGTCGGTCACGCTCAAGCTGACCATGGAGTTCATGGACATCGTTCGGGAGGGCTGCTGGCTGGAAGCGCATCCGCATGTTACGCTGATAGACGGTGACCATGTTCACGTTACAGCGAGGCTGGTGAAGGACGATGGGGGCATTGCGGCGCGCGCTGACGCCATATTCAGGACATTGCGTCGGAAGGGCTGACTGGGCGCGCCTGCGTCAGACCGGCGCGCGTCAGCTCGTCAAGTTTGGCCAGCCTGCAAACTATATTAGAAAAATCGCATATATGATGCGGAGCGAGCCTCATGGAATTTGATGCACTCATCTTGTCGCGACTTCAGTTTGCTTTCGTCGTCGCCTTTCACATTCTCTTTCCTGCCTTCACGATCGGTCTCGCGGCTTTTCTCGCGGTATGCGAAGGCTTGTGGCTGAAGACCGGCAGGGAAGTCTTCAAGCGCCTTTATCTGCATTGGGTGAAAATCTTCGCACTCGCTTTCGCCATGGGCGTCGTATCCGGGGTCGTGATGAGCTACCAATTTGGTACGAATTGGAGCCTGTTCTCTGAGATCACCGGCAGCGTCATGGGCCCCATGTTGGCCTATGAAGTGCTGACCGCTTTCTTCCTGGAGGCAACATTCCTGGGCGTGATGCTGTTTGGCTGGCAAAAAGTTGGTCGGAAGCTGCACTTTGCTGCGACATGCGCTGTAGCAATCGGCACCACGATTTCAGCTTTCTGGATCCTCGCCGCAAACAGCTGGATGCAGACGCCAGCCGGCTTTGCGATTGATGCAGAGACCGGCAATTTTTATGCAACCAGCTGGATCGAGGCGATCTTCAATCCGAGCCTGCCAAGTCGGCTCGCACACATGTTGCTGGCTGCCTATACTACGACTGCGGCGGTAATTCTCGCTGCGGGTGCGTGGCAGACTCTGAAAGGTCGGACAACCGAGCCCACCAAGTGGCAAATTCGTATGGCGTCGGGCACTCTGGCCGTCCTGCTGCCGATCCAGATCATGGTTGGACACTGGTCGGGCGAAGTTGCGCACAAGTACCAGCCCGCCAAGATCGCAGTGGTGGAGGGATGGTGTGAATCCAAGGAAGTGCAGGGCACGGTTCTGATCGCGTGGCCGGATGGTTCCGAATGCGGCCACGCGGGCATAACGGTTCCGGGCACCAGTTCATTCCTTTTCCCCGGCCTGGAGGAGGGCGAAATGCTTCATGGCATCGACCACTTTCCGGAATCCGAACGGCCGCCGCTATGGCTCGTCTTCTATGCATTTCGCATTATGGTAGGGGCCGGGCTCGGCATGCTGGCCATGGGCGTTTGGGGCACCTTCCTCTGGTGGAGGAAAAAGCTGGACACACCGGGTCTCTTCCACATTGCGGCTGTCCCGGCTGGCGCGCTTGGTTTCATTGCTGTCGTGACCGGGTGGATTACTGCGGAAGTCGGTCGCCAGCCCTACACGGTCTATGGACATTTGCGCACGGTGGACAGCCTGTCACCGGTCTCTGCCGGGCAGGTGGCGACGTCCTTGCTCGTGTTCATGGTCGTCTATGCCATCATTTTCACGGCCGGTGTCGTATATATGGCGCGCATTGCCACGCGCGGCTTTGATGACAGTCCCACGGACCCTTCTGGCCGTGAGCGGCGTCCTCCTGGGTCTCCAATGGGCGCAGTCGATGACAAGGCCGAAACATCCGACGATATCGTTGCGGCGGAATAGGAGGCGAACATGGCTATCGACCTACCCTTCATCTGGGCCCTGATCCTCGCCATCGGCGTCATGATGTACGTCTTGCTTGACGGGTTCGATCTCGGCGTTGACATGTTCACCGCGATCGCGCAGTCTGAAGAAGAGCGGAACATGATGACCGCCACCGTCGAGCCCGTTTGGGACGGCAATGAGACATGGCTGATCATTGGTGGTGGCGGCCTGTTTGCGGCGTTTCCCACCGCATACGCGATCATCATGCCAGCCTTCTATTTGCCTGTGCTTATCATGTTGGCTGCATTGATATTCCGCGGCGTCGCGTTTGAATTCCGACACAAGGCCGTGCGTCGACCCACTCGTATCTTCTGGAATGGCGCTTTCTATGGTGGATCGTTCACCGCCGCATTTTCACAGGGCATCATGCTTGGCGGGATGGTACAGGGCATTCATGTCGAGGGCGGTGCCTTCGCGGGCGGCGCGTTCGACTGGTTGACGCCATTCACCCTTCTGACCGGTATCTCTGTTGTCATCGGGTACATGTTGCTCGGCGCTTGCTGGCTGGTTCTCAAAACCGAAGGTGAGTTGCATGACAAGGCGCGCAAGTGGGGCCGGATGGCACTTGCTGGCGTGGCAATTTGTTTCCTGGCAGTCAGTTTCGCGACGCTTTCAGTGGACGCATCCATTGGCGATCGGTGGGGCTTTTCCATGAGCCATATTGAGCCTGCACGCTTCCTGCCGCTCGCGCCGGTGCCCCTGGTCGGCATGGCACTTGTCGTCTGGCTGTGGAGAGACCTATCGATGAAACAGGGCGCGGTGGGCACAGCGCCGGACTGGCGACCTTACCTTTTGGCGGCGGGCATTTTTGCCAGCGGATACGTGGGCCTCGGCGTCAGCCTTTACCCATTCATCGTGCCGTACGAAATATCCATCCATGAGGCTGCTGCGCGGGACAATGCACTCGTTCTGATGTTGGTGGGCGCCGTGATCATGCTGCCGATCATTCTGGCCTATACAGCATACGTCTACAGCCTGTTCTGGGGCAAAGTTAAGCCGGGAGATGGCTATCATGCGCATTGATCCGGTACAGCCAGCAGACGACAACGAGGAGCCGCCGCTCACCAGACGGCTTATCTGGTTTGTCGGCATAGCCCTTGTGTCGATGCTGGTGGTCGCTGTCGTGGCCTACACGTTGAGAGGCCTGTTGCTCATTGGCTGATGCCCAGCTTGTCGAGCGCAAATGCCTTGATGGACTTATAGTCGGCCTTGCCATTCGGCGCGCGCCCAAGATCATCTTTGAACAAAACAGACTTGGGAGCCTTGTAGCGGGCAATACGTGATTGCACAAAGCTGCGCAGTTCGTCTTCGCTGACCTCTGAATCTGTGGATACGACGGCCGTCACGGCGTTGCCCCACTTCTCATCGGGCACGCCGACAACGAGTGCGTCCTTGACGGCAGCATGTTCCTTCAAGGCCTCTTCGACCTCTTCTGGATAGACTTTCTCACCTGCCGTGTTGATACAATTTGACCCCCGGCCCAGCAATGAGATCGTGCCGTCCGCCTCCACCGTGCACCAGTCGCCCGGAATGGCGTAACGGACCCCGTTGATTGTCCGGAAC
This sequence comes from Hyphomonas sp. KY3, assembly GCF_017309975.1. Lineage (NCBI taxonomy): Bacteria > Pseudomonadati > Pseudomonadota > Alphaproteobacteria > Hyphomonadales > Hyphomonadaceae > Hyphomonas > Hyphomonas sp. KY3. Next base: position 2,262,544 of record NZ_CP022271.1, on the reverse strand, counting down.
GTTGTGGCGGTCTTCGCCTCGTCCTTGTAGTAGCCAAGAGGGACTGCGCCGCCGCGGGCGATGATCCCGGCCTCGCCACTGCCGAGCACGATCTCGCGATCATCTTCGGAAAACACCTTGCAGTTCGGGCCGATCTCGAATTTGGACGTTTGGGTGCCGCCTTCGAGCGTCGTTGTGGATGACCCGAAGCCGACCGCTTCAGATGAGCCAAAGCTGTCCATCATGGCGGCTTGAGGCATATGCTTCAGGAGGCCTTGTTTGACCTCCGCGCTCCACATTACGCCGGACGATACGATGGTTTGTACAGAGCTGACATCCCAACGGCCAGGATTGTCGTCGAGAGCTTTTAGCATCGGCTTTCCGAATGCATCTCCGACGATCGCCATGCTCGTCACGCCATGTTCCGAGACGGTTTCCCACAAATTTTCAGGGTCAAAGCTGGTGTTCTGTTCCAGCGTGATAATTGCGCCGCCGCCTAGCAGCGCACCCATCGCCGTGAACAGCCCTGTGCCATGCATCAGGGGACAGGCGGGCACCTGCCGCGCCGTTTTCCCCATAAGCTGAACCGCCATCTTGAACTCTTCCATAGTGGACGGGTAGGGCAGACCGGCTTTCTCTGCGCCTTCTCTGGACGCTTGTCGCCAGACGGATTGTGACCACATCACGCCTTTGGGCATTCCGGTGGTTCCGCCGGTGTAGAGGAAAAACAAATCTTCTGGTGATCGGTCGATGCCGAGCGGAGACGGGTCACCGTCGGCGGCGAGACAGTCATAGTCTACCGCCCAGTCAGGCACGTCTCCGCCGCCAATCTGGACCCAGGCCTTCACCTTGGGCAAGCGACCGCGGACCAGTTCAACCTGATCAGTAAATTGTGCATCAAAGAACACAACCGCAGCGTCCGAGTTATCAAAAATGTAGAAGAGTTCGTCGGCGAGATAGCGATAGTTGACGTTCACATGCGTGAAACGACCTTTGAAACAAGCGGCGAGCGCTTCAGTATATTCAGGCTGGTTACGTAGATAGAAGCCAGCTTTGTCGCCTGTTTCGATCCCCATCTCGCGTAAATTCCGCGCAAGCCGGTTTGATCGAGCCGTGAAGTCTGGCCAGTATGTCCGCCGTGTCCCGTGGGCCAGAGCCAGGTCTTCCGGACCAAGCATCTCGCCCACAGCATCAAGCATGTCACCGAAATTCATATCCGAAGCAGATGCCACTTTGTTTCTCTCCCGTTTGTGTTTTTGGCAACTCTAAGCGGTTGCCGCAGCGGTAGAGAAGCTGGAATCGAGTGCGTCGGAAGGATCATTTCGCCCAAAAAAAGAGGCAGCACCGAAGTGCTGCCTCTGACAATTTGGCTTTGAGGGCCGGGCTTAGAAGCCCATGCCACCCATTCCGCCCATGCCGCCACCCATGTCAGGCATGCCGCCGCCGGCACCTTCCTTCTTTGGGGCTTCAGCGATGGACGCTTCCGTCGTGATCAACAGGCCAGCAACCGATGCAGCGTTCTGCAGAGCAGAGCGCACAACTTTCACCGGGTCGATCACGCCCATGGCGACGAGGTCACCATATTCTTCGGTCTGGGCGTTGAAGCCGAAGCCCTTGCCCTTGCCGCGACGGATCTGGTCGACAACGACCGAGCCTTCGACGCCGGCGTTTTCAGCGATCTGGCGAACCGGAGCTTCCAGAGCCTTGCGCACGATGTCGATACCGGCCTGCTCGTCAGCATTCAGGCCTTTGACGTCGATATTGCTTGCAGCAGCGAGAAGCGCCGTACCACCACCAGGGACGATACCTTCTTCAACAGCGGCACGCGTGGCGTTCAGGGCGTCATCGACGCGATCCTTGCGCTCTTTCACTTCCACTTCAGTGGCACCGCCAACCTTGATGACAGCTACGCCGCCAGCCAGTTTCGCGAGACGCTCCTGCAGCTTCTCCTTGTCGTAGTCGGAAGACGTGTCTTCGATCTGCTTGCGGATCTGCGACACGCGAGCTTCGAGGTCTTTCTTGGCGCCAGCGCCGTCCACGATGGTCGTGTCATCTTTTGTGATGGCGACTTTCTTCGCGGTGCCGAGCATGTCCATGGAGACGTTCTCGAGCTTGATGCCGAGATCTTCGGAAATGACCTGGCCGCCGGTAAGGACAGCGATGTCCTGCAACATGGCTTTGCGGCGGTCGCCGAAACCTGGAGCTTTCACAGCAGCGATCTTCAGGCCGCCGCGCAGCTTGTTGACCACGAGGGTGGCCAGTGCTTCACCGTCGACATCTTCAGCGATGATCAGGAGCGGCTTCTGGCTCTGAACAACGTTTTCGAGGATCGGCAGCATTGGCTGCAGGGAAGACAGCTTGCTCTCGTGCAGCAGAATGAACGGATCTTCGAGTTCCGCGATCATCTTGTCCGGATTGGTGATGAAGTAAGGCGACAGGTAGCCACGATCGAACTGCATGCCTTCGACAACATCGAGTTCGGTTTCGAGCGACTTGGCTTCTTCAACCGTGATGACGCCTTCATTGCCGACTTTCGCCATGGCTTCGGCGATCATTGCGCCAACTTCGGTGTCGCCGTTTGCGGAGATCGTGCCGACCTGGGCAATCTCTTCGTTCGACTTCACCTTCTTGGAATGATGAGCGAGGTCTTTAACGACTTCGGCGGATGCCTTGTCGATGCCGCGCTTCAGGTCCATTGGGTTCATGCCGGCAGCAACGCGCTTCAGGCCCTCGCGAACGATGGCTTGGGCGAGAACCGTTGCGGTCGTGGTGCCGTCACCGGCAACGTCGTTGGCCTTGGAAGCCACTTCGCGCAGCATTTGTGCGCCCATGTTTTCCAGCTTGTCTTCAAGCTCGATCTCTTTTGCGACGGTGACGCCGTCCTTCGTGGTGCGCGGAGCGCCGAAGGATTTCTCGATGACGACGTTACGGCCTTTTGGACCGAGCGTGACTTTAACGGCGTTGGCAAGCGTATCGACGCCTTTCAGCATCCGTTCGCGGGCCTCTGCGCCGAAAACTACGTGTTTGGCTGACATTGTGGATTACCTCTGTTGAGAATTCTGTCTGGTGGAAAGCGAAAGTGTGGGGGCTTAGCCCTCCAGGACACCCATGATGTCGCTCTCTTTCATGATGAGCAGTTCTTCGCCATCGACGGTCACTTCCGTGCCGGACCATTTACCGAAGAGCACGCGATCACCAGCTTTGACGTCGAGCGCGACACGCTCGTTGTCGTCACCAATCGCACCAGCGCCGACGGCGACGATTTCGCCTTCCTGCGGCTTTTCCTTTGCGGTGTCGGGAATGATGATCCCGCCCTTGGTTTTCTCTTCTTCCTTGACGCGGCGCACGACGACACGGTCGTGCAGGGGACGAAGTTTCATTGGATTTAGCCCTCTTGTCTCTTTGACGAGTTCAATTGAAAACGGTCGTCAGCAAGCAAATGTCAGGGGGCTTTAGCACTCACCCGGCACGACTGCTAACGATGCTGCGGAGTTAAGAGCTGCGAACCACAGCGTCAACCGCGCCATTGCGAAATTTTTTGTAATTTCAGAACGCGAGAAAGGCTGTTGGACGGCTCGGGAACGACGGCTTCGGAGCGCTAACAATAAAAATTCAGCCAGTCCCATGCCTGATTGGGTGAGCATTGGCGCAACGTCAAGGCGTAGCGACCGGCTTGTCTGCTTGTTTCCAAAAGATGAATGGTCAGGCGTTAAAATTCCTCAATCGATTGACGGTAAAATATACTTCCTATGTCACAACCGCTACAGCAACCGGGAGTCGGGACGTGCAGGGTAAATTCGAAGATGTGGTCGAATCGCTGACCTTTTTCGCTTTTGTGGCGATTACGGCGCTTTGCCTATGCTTCACCTTTTCCGTCATTGTCTATTCAATGGGGTTCCCGTCTGATCCCCAGAATTTCATTGTCGCGAACCTTTTCATTGCGTCCTGTGTGGCCGTTCCGACGGCCGCAATTGCTGCCCAACACGAGTACAGAATGAGAATTTACCAGCGCACGCTGGAAGATATGGCCTCTACTGACGCACTGACGGGACTGCTAAACCGCAAGTTCTTCAAACAATTTGCCTGTGAAGAACTCGCGCGCATGAGCCGGACGGAGATGACATCGGCGGTGGCGTTGTTCGACATCGACTATTTCAAGGCGGTAAACGACCAGCATGGTCATGCAGCGGGCGACCGTGTGCTGCGAGAAATCGCGGCGGTCGCATATTCTGAACTTCGCGGTCCATTCGACCGACTTGGGCGCTGGGGCGGTGAAGAGTTTGTTGTCCTGCTCAGCAATGTCGATATGGAGAAGGCGCTCAGCGTCTGTGACCGTCTTCGTTCTTCCATTGAAGACCATGTCGTCATCGTGGACGGACAACCCGTGAGTGTCACTGCGAGTTTCGGCCTGGCCATGTTACCGCCCAACTCGGATTTCGACGACATGCTCGAACAGGCGGACGGCGCGCTTTACGAGTCCAAGGCCAAGGGGCGCAATTGCGTCACGGCCGTCAAGGAACTTACGCTCGCGGCTTGATCCCAAATTGTCGGGTCCCTAAGCCTGATACCTGAGGGGGACTCAGTATGTCAGACATTAGTCCAAACAGGTTGAACGACGCTTTGACGCGCGCGCCATCCCTCGCGGCGTTATCGGGTCGTCGTACAGAGTTTGCTCAGGCGGAGCGTGTTTGGTCGAATGTACTTGAGCCCGAACTGTCCCGGCGGGAAGAGAGTCGGAAAGCCACAATACGTGCAGCGATAACGCGTTCAATTATCGGTGCTGGCATCCCGGTCTTCATTATTATTTTGTTGATGATCTCTACGCTCGTAAGTGTTGATATCATCTCACCCGGACTCATATTTCTGGTCATGGTGTCAGGCGCAATTGTGTCGGCGACCGCTTGGGTCAAGGTTTTTACAATGAAGTCGCAGACCAAGCAGTTGATCCTTTCAGCTGCCTGTGAACCGTTTGGCTTCACCTATGACACATTGCATCCAGACCTGTCCGGTATTGTCGATTTGAAGACGCTGGCTTCTCGGGCGAAGGAGTTGAATGCGGCCTATTCTGGCAAGATGAACTCGACAGTGAATACGCCGTTAGGCGCGATCAACATGAGTTCCACGAACGGTCCTGACGCGCCGACGCCAGCTTTTGAAATACTGAAAACTGTCAAATTGCTACCGGGTCACTCGCGTCTCAAATTCGAAGATCTGATTTCGGGTGAGCGTGCGGGGACTCGCTTTGCATTGGTTGAAGCCAAACTTGAAACCGGTGGCAAGAATAGCAAGACCGTATTTCAGGGCATACTGGTTCATGTCGAATACCCAGAGCGCTTTCTTGGTCGAACCGTGATCGCGCGGTCTGGATGGTGGAAGCGGGGCAGGTATTCGGGTGACCTGAAGAAAGTGGATCTGATTTCCCGCGAACTCGAGGAAGCTTTTACCGTCTATTCGACAGACCAGGTGGAGGCCCGGGCGTTGTTGTCCCCAGACCGTATGGAGCGCCTGATCGCATTGGAACGGCACTTTTCCGGGGGCAAGCTTCGCGGTGTGTTCGAAGATGGTCACATGACTCTGGCGCTGGAAGCGGAAGATCAGTTCGAAGCGGGTTCGATCTTCAAAACATTGGTGGATCCACGTCGCTATGCGTCTGCGCTGGTTGAGTTGGGTCTCGTGTGTGACCTGATCGACGGCTTCCTGACCCGGGATTGGGTGCAGGGGCGTTTGTAGATAGTCAGCGCACGTCGAACTTGTCGGTTTTCCGTTCGCCCAAAATCATGCGTTGTTCGAGCCGCCTTCGAAGGGTTGCATAATAGGCTTCCAGAAAGGCGATATCGGTTTCACCCGGCTGGGCTTGCCATCCAATCTTTTGCCGAATGCGAAGCGCGACCTGCGCCTTTACATCTTGCGTTGACTGGCGAAGGACATCTTCCAATACGTGCAATTCATGAATGCCATAGGCTTCGGCTTGTTGGGGTGTGAAGGCAAATCGCTCATGCGTAGTGGCTCGGGTCGTCGATGAGATATCGCCCATCAGCTTGGTTTTGGGGTTTTTGATTACCCAGGTGCCAGCAATCAGGTCGCCAACGCGCATCTTGTCCTTGTTGAAGATTGGGAAGAGCAGGAAGATGCCGGACCAGACCAAGCCAAGCAGGGCCATCCAGCTGGTCACTTGATCCCCGCCCATCATAAGGAACTGAAAGGGTAGACCGATTTCGATTTCACGAATGAAATTCCGGGCTAGAACCGAGTTCGCAGTCAGACGCCCGCCATTGCGAGAGGTGACCCGGACGCCAAGGGCGCGCTTTCCGGGTGTGGCAGCCTTCGTGCCAAGTTCGAAGAAGATGTAGTAGAAATTTCGGACGAAGAAGAAAAAGACAAGCCAAACCGCCCAAGCGATATTGGCACTCTCGGGGTCCATGGCCCTTATTGCAAAAGAGAGCCCCAAAGCGGTCGCGATTACGATGGCCCATTGTATCGCGACATCGATAAGAAACGCGCCTGCACGCTCGGATGCAGTAGCCAGTTTAAGCTGTATCGCGGCGCCTTCCGGCGTGACCAGTTTCCGTACAAGTTTCGACTGACGCTCTTGCTCTTGCATGCGGGCGCGGCGGCGGCGCGCAGCTTCAACATTCGCAAGGTTCACGGTGTCTGGTGCCGGAGGAACGGTAGAGCTCATACGGTGTCCGTTCGTCTTGGCAGATAAAAATATGCGCACCACAAACCGAGAATGCTCAGAGCGATCGTATAGCGGATCGCGTCACTATTGATCATTTGCCGCCCGAAGCCTTCTAGCAAAGCCGCGACGATCAGCATGATGACGCACCCCATTGCAATTGTGGCGGCCTTTTGCCCGGCATGGCGCGCCGAGTTCAACCTGGTCATCTGGCCGGGGAAAGCGACTGCGCCCCCTATCACGAAGCCCGCTGCTCCTGCCAGTATGATGGCAAACAACTCGGTTGTTCCGTGGATCAACAGCCATCCGGTAAATTCATAGCCAAGCCCCTTGTCCCAGAATACGGCATGAAGTGAGCCCATCATGACACCGTTGTATACGAGCAGCCATGCGGTGGGGATACCGAACGCAAATCCGAGCGCGAAAGCAAACAGCGCAATCTGGGCATTGTTGTTGAACAGGAAACTCGCAAAGGAAGTCAGCTGGCCGTCGCCGAGATCTCCCTCGTCGGTATAGATTGTGGACCTCAGATACTCGACGGACGCATCCGGATTGCGCCCGTCCCAGAAGTTCTGGCCATGAAAAGTCCAGAACCATTCCATGTCCTGCATGCACAGAAAGAATGCGAGCGCCCATCCGCCAAACAGGAACAGAGCTGCCAGCAAAGTTGGCCCGATGGCCGAGGAGACACAAGCAGGCCAGTCGCGTCGCAGGAAATCCATCATGCGCTCGCCGATGGAGGTCCGGGCGCCGTAGACGAAGAAATATGCACGTGTGCAGAGGCTTTCGAGATAGGCGATGACATTCTGGTCGAGCGAAATGGAGCGCGCCACCGACAAGGAAGAAACCGCCTGCCTATAGAGGCGAGGCAAGGCTGTCATATCTTCGTCGCTGAGCGCTTTCACGCCGGAGTTTTCAGCCCGTGTCAGGATCAAGTCCAGTTTGCGCCAGTCGGACTCACGCTCTTCGCGGAAGCGGTAGGATTTGAGAAGGTCGCTCACAGCATGTCCCTCTGTTTGATCTGAAGGTACCGGGAGATCAGTTCCGCGCCGAATTGTTCCGGTCTCGTCTCGATCACTTGTACGCCCATGCGCTGAAGCCGAAGCAGGACGGTGTCGCGCTCAGCCATGAGCGTGTCTGCGATGACGGCGCGAGTTACAGATTCCGTTGAACTTGGTGGCGCATCTACCATTTCTGCGAGCGATTCATCCTCGAATGTGGCAAATATCACCAGATGCCGATCAGTCAGGCGTTTCACATTTTCCAGCATGAGTTCGGCCGAAATCGTGTCGACAAAGTCGGAGAAAATAATGATGAGGCTGCGTCGCTCCAGCTTGCTCGCGAGTGAGGAGAGTGCAAGCGTGAAATTGGCCTCCTCAGCGGAGTAATCCAGTTGAGCCGCCAGATCCTGAGCTTTTGTGAAACTGCGTTGACCAGACATGAACCCGCTCATGAAACCGGGCTTGGCATCAAAGCCATAGATCATGGCGCGGTCGCCGCTGCGAAGAGACACAAAGGACAGGAGTAGTCCGGCATTTATGGCGCGATCAATCTTGGGCACGCCGCCAAGCGGCTCGCTCATCAATCGCCCCGTATCAAAAGCGAAGACGATATTGTGATTGCGTTCGGTTCGGAATTCCTTGGCGAGCAGGTTGCGGTGGCGTGCCGAGTGTTTCCAGTCGATTGCGCGCCGATCCATGCCGGTCGTGAACTCGCGCAAAGCGTCGAATTCACTGCCATCGCCGCGCTCGATCTGCATCTTCACGCCGAATTCCGCATCACGAGAATAGATACGGATAGCTTCGTCTTTCACCCAGCGGATATTGGGTGTGATTGGAATATCTCTATCCAGCACGGTAGTGTGTTGTTTTTGTATCAGCCCGAGCGGACCTTTCCAGCGGCTCCAAAGTTTGACCAGCTTGGCGAGACCCCGTCGTGTTGGCGTGAGCGGCAACGAGTATGACCGGGCCCGGTCCTGCCAGCCTCTTAATCCTGCGGGTGGAATGGTCTGCAGGAAAGCGTTCACTTCCAATAACACCTCGATTCGTCTGGGAAGCGGACCTCGCGCGAACCGCAGCGTCAGGTCCGCTGGATCAGACCCGCCGACATAAAGCAGTGCCGGCGCGTCTACATTTGCCTCATAGGCTCGCAGGGATGCGGCCAGGACGGCATCCGCAAAGATCAGGCTGGCGATGCCGCCGACCCAGCCAGCGGATATGACCCAGAGTTCAGGACGCAGCAGAGCTATAGCCACCATGAGCGGCACGCCGAGCAGCATCAGGAAGATGGCGCGAGGTGTGGGTGAAATCACCGCGGTGCGGCCGTCTGTTCGATGATAGCTGAAAGAGTTTCGTCGGTCGTCTTGCCTTCGATTTCTGCGGCGGGGGATAACAAAACGCGGTGGCGGAGTGCTGGCAGGGCCAGCAGTTTCACGTCGTCTGGAATAACAAAGTCCCGGCCGTCGAGCGCGGCGCGGGCACGGGCCGCAGTGGCCAGCGCGGCAGCGGCGCGCGGCGAAGCGCCAGTTTCCAGGGCCGGGGTTGTCCGGGTCGCGCGAATAATATCCACGATGTAGGCAATGATATCGTCCTGCAGCCGGGCTTCAGCAACTGAATTGACAGCTTCACTGAGTTCTTCTGCCGAGACAACGGGCTCGATGCCGAACGCTGCTGCGGTTTTCATGCCCGTGCGTGTGCCATGCTTGGAAACAATTGCGAGCTCTTCTTCACGACTTGGATAGTCCAGCGTGTGCTTGAACAGGAAGCGGTCAAGCTGCGCTTCCGGCAGGGGATATGTGCCCTGCTGTTCGATAGGGTTCTGGGTCGCGATCACCGTGAACCGGTCATTCAACGGGTAGGTGTCGCCATCAATCGTCACCTTGCGTTCCTGCATGGCCTCTAGCAGCGCGGCTTGTGTTTTCGGAGGTGTTCGATTGATCTCGTCCGCCAAAAGGAGATCGGTGAAAATTGGACCCTTGGTGAGGGAAAATTGATTGGTTTGAAAGTTGAACAGGTTCGTGCCGAGAACATCTCCCGGCATCAGGTCGGGTGTGAACTGAATGCGACCGAAGTCGAGTGAAATCGATCTCGCAAAGCATTGCGCCAGTAGGGTCTTGGCTGTTCCCGGTGGGCCTTCAAGAAGGACGTGTCCTGACGAAAATATCGCAGTCAGAAGAACATCAACCGTTGTGTCCTGTCCCACGACTGCCTTGCGCACTTCGTTACGGATCCGGTCCGCCAGCGCCTTGATGTCATTCACGTTCATTCATGGATCTCCCGATAATTCCCTTGCGCCAGCGAAACAGCTCGCGCGCCTTGTTCATGAGGTCTTCACGGCTGGTGGCAGGACCGCGCAGTCCCGATGCCATGTCTGTGAAGTGTTTGCCGGACTCTTCTTCCGGGCCAAGCCGGTCGAACAGGGCGGTGAGTTGGGTTTCATTCAATGTCTTCGGAGCGCCTATATCCCGGGATACACGACGGCGGATCATGTGGAGATATGCGGGTGCTATACGCGTCTCCCGGCGCGCCATCGTAATCAAGCCTGCGGAGTTGTCAGCCAGCGCCTGTTTTCCAAGCGCAATGGCGCGTCCTTCCTTCACAGGTGGCCCAAATCGTATGAGCGCGGCCCAGCCCAGCAGGAAAGCGGCCGCCAACGCAGTCAACGTTGCGCCGATAAAGGGGATGTCGAAAATCATCTGCAGCAGATTCTCGGACCGAACGAAACCATGGAGAGTCGCATCAAATACAATGGGCTCGTCGTAGTCATTACGAAGAAAGTCGATCATCTGAGTCGCAAAGCGAGCGTTCTCAAACTGCGACAAACCGAAAGTGTTGATCATGTCGGGGTCGGACAGAACATACATGTCCGCATCGGGCGCCCAGGCGAGCAGGATCCCATCCTGTGTCTCAGCAATCGGCGTAAGCGAGTCTCCGCGTAGCACTTGCATCTTCACGTCTGGTTTGAGCGCGATTGATCCGAAGGGGGTTGAGGTTTCACTTGGCACATCGATACGTCCGATTTCCGCATCGATAGCTATCGTCTCCAGTAAGTCGTTCAGGACGCGCGCATTCATGAAGCGCGTATCCTTTTGATGGGTCTTGTTAAGAGGATCAGTCATGCCGGTCCATTTCGGCAGGACGAGCAAAGTAGTCCGCTGTGGCTCGAAGTCTTCGAGCGCCTTTGCTGCACCCCATTGGGGGAGAGTTAAGACGAGTAGGCCCCAATCACTGTCTTCAAGCGTGCGCTCCAGCCGGGAGACTTCCGCCGGATAGCCTTGTTCCTGAAGGAGTTGCACGAAGCCATTATAACCGAGCGCCGAGGTTGAGAACGGGTGCGCACCGGCCACATTCCGGTCCCGCAATTCGGGTGCCCAGCCTGCGAGCACCATGATTGCCCCAAAGGAAAAAAGCGCCACTGCCAGCAATATGCCGACGATCTTGCCACTGAACGGGGAGTCGACGTGAGAACGATCCTTCATGTCCACTGCTCCCCAAATGCGAAGTCTTCGTAGGAAGCCCGCGCCGTATGCCAGCCGCTTTCGTCGACATCCCGGCCGCCGAAGAAACTACGTTCGACGATGGCGATGATCGGGCTGAGAGCGGTCCGCGCGCGATCTGGCAGGAAGCCAAGCTTGCCGATCTCACGTGCCGTGAGTGAGCGAGGCACGCCGATCTCGATGCGCGTCTGAATGTCCTCGATTGACCGGAACAAGAGTAAGTGCACGGCCTCCGCGAATTTTCCTGCGCGGGCAAGCGCATCGGCCTCTTCCAGTAGGGAGCGGGCGACGGATTCTGCCGGGCGGAAGTCCGGGATGACATCGTCGCCGACTTTGTCGGCTTTGCTGCCATCTTTGCCAAACCGGATACGCAGCGCCTCTCCGAAAAGGAAGTACAACACGCCCAAAATCAAGGCGGCGATAGCTACATAGAAAATGAGCGTTAGAAGCGGGCCCAAATGACTAAGGAACTCAAACAATCCTCGTAGCCAGTTAGGCGGAGGAGAGGGCGGATCGAACTCGACAGGATCGGCTTCCGGTCGTTCGAACTGGAGGGTCGATTTTCTAAGATAGTCCCGATGCGCCTGTTCAAGTGTTTCAAGGTCTGTTTCGGGATGGTGGGTGACCTCGCCCCAATCATTCGAGTCGGGAATCTCGATTGGGGCGTCCAAGGTGAGGTCGTCATAGTCGTCGCCTGTCTGCGCCCCCGCAGGGACGGTGAGACAGGCTGCGATCAGCAAGGCGGCGCTTAGGCGTCCCGTCAGGCTCAATGACTGTCTCCCTCATGGCAGCGGCCCCGTCCACCGCCTTGACTGCTCCGACTATTTCAGAGGTTGGTGTCAGCTTCAACGCCCTATTGCGAAGTGCCTGCATCCAGCCGATATAGCCCGCTCAAGGCACAGATGAGGCAGAATATGGACAGGGCAGAACGCTACAAGGAATTGAAGGCGGAAATTGATAGCGTTGTTGCGGGAGAAACATCGATCACTGCGCGTTATGCGACAGCGTCCTGTATCCTGTCACAGGCCTTTTCACCCCGCTTTTTCTGGACGGGATTCTACATGGTTGACCCTCTGAAGGAGTCCGAACTGGTTGTTGGGCCGTATCAGGGCACGCTTGGTTGTCTGCGCATCCCCTTTGGCAAAGGGGTCTGCGGGCATGTGGCGGCGACGCGCGCGCCGATCATTGTTCCGGATGTTCATGAATTTCCCGGGCACATCGCATGCGACTCAGCGAGCAATTCTGAAGTTGTCGTTCCGGTGTTCGACGCAAATGGCGATCTCGCTGCCGTACTGGATGTCGACTCGACAGAACTGAATGCTTTTGACGCTGTCGACCAGGCGGGCCTAGTCGCTATTTGCGAAACGCTCCTCACCGCCTAGCCCGGCGGCTGTCGATAGAAGTGCGGTATTCTCGATCAGCTCAAACGGTGTTTTTGATCGCTTGATGGCGTCGATCCGCAAATTGAGATTGTCTTCCAGTATGTCGAGTTTGCGCGCGCGAAGGCCGCTGATGCGTTTGATTTCATGGTCCAATTCCAGCCAGATATCGGCGTCCGGATCATAAGCTGGCCACTCAGGCAGGTCTTTGCCGTTGGGGTCACCCGTCTTGGCGAAATTGGTCCAGTATGAAATCATTCTGTCAGTCAGGATTTCATCGTCATCAGCTGCCGGAAGGAAGCCGTTGTGGCTATCGAAGACAAACGCGATCTCGGCCCCGTGATATGCACCGAGCGTTTGAGACTTTCCTGGCGGCGTCCGGCTGAATTGGTAGAGCCAGGTTGGCTGGCCAGCAGCGACATTGGCTTTGGCCAGAAAACGCGTATGGACGCCGAACAAGTCATCGCCCAGCATTTTTTCGGCGCCCCGATCCCACGTTTCCAAGGATGTCATGCCGTAGAGGGCTTGTAGCGCTTTCGATGAGTTCACACCAAACACGCCTTCCAGCATCGCTTCGCGTTGTGTGATGGAACCAGAGATGTTCGGCAGTAGGGCTGTCGGCGATTTGCGCTGACTGTAAAATAGAGTGCCTTCATCAGCATTATAGCCTGCAAGGACTGGAACCCGATTGGCGCCACCGTCCCGAATAGCTTCGCCGATTGGCACGGGCAGGACGTTACCATCCACTGTCGGCAAGAAGTACTTGACCAAATCCTGCCTCAACAGAACACGGTCGATGATCGCCCCCGACGGGATGGCGCGAAGCCGGTCTGCGGTAGCGGTGCCATCGGCCAGCGATGAAAGGAACTCGACACCGACTTCTTCGGAGCTTTGCACATTGGGCAATGGCGAGTGGGACAGGTGAAGCGCATTGTAACTGCTGACGCCACTCTGCAAGATGGCCTTGTCATACAGGCCGTCAGCAAGAGGCGTTGCCATCAGCTCACTGACAGATTGAGCGCCTGCGCTTTCGCCAAATATGGTGACATTGTTTGGATTGCCGCCGAAGCGCGCAATATTCATTTGAACCCAGCGGAGTGCTGCGACCTGGTCCAACAGGCCGTAATTGCCGGATGTTCCGGCTTCTTCGGTCAGGGCAGGGTGCGCCATGTAGCCGAATGGTCCGAGCCGGTAGTTGATTGTGACCAGAACGACGCCTTTATCCACAAGGCCATTTGCCTGGTAATATGACGCCGAACCCGCCCCAGCCTGATGAGAGCCGCCGTGAATCCATACCATTACCGGCTGTAGCCGAGGCTTGCCGCGATTTGCCGTTCGGACATTCAGGAACAGGCAGTCCTCGGCTTCAGCGGGCTCAGGCTGGGCAGCGAGGTATTGCCTGGCGGCCAATCGTTTCCACCAGGGCAAGCCGTTACCATCGATGATACGGTCGACAACCTCATTCATATGTCCGCGGGGTTGCAGGCATTGCGGGCCGAATTCCCTCGCATCCCGGGTAATGGCACCCCATTGCGGCGGGGAAGTTGGCGCTGACCAACGACGGGCGCTGGCATAGGGAATCCCATTGAAAACCTGGATTTCCGGATTGTCTGGATCAACACCGCCCTGGATCTCGCCTTGATCGATCCGCAGGGGCTCAGTCAACGCCATAGGCGGCTCAGGCTGGTTCAGACGGAACCAGCCCCAAGCGCCAAAGCCCAGCAGGGCGAAGAAAAGGACAATACTCAGTCGCTTCATGAAACGAGACCCCTGCTCGTTGAGAGCAAACGCTATACCACTTGTCCGTGAAAGTCACTTCCCCAGCATCAAACCGGACTGATATCTCGTAAAGCATTTTCCGTAGCTTTTACAAGGTCTTCACTGGGCTCTATTCCGCACGCCAAGCGGACGAATCCGTCGGCGACGTGGTCTCCCCAGCGGACTCGGCACTCAGCAGAGGTGTGAACACCTCCAAAGCTCGTGGCGGGCACTATTAGTGGATTGTTATCAATAAACTTTTCTGCGCTTGCGCGATCTTTTAACGTGAAGCTCACGATCGGACCAAAGTCTCGCATCTGGCGAGACGCAACTGCGTGGCTCGCGTCTCGCGGGAGACCGGGATACCGGACGGTCTGCACAGAGGGGTGCGATAATAGGTGATTTGCCAGAATTAGAGCATTCTGGTTTGCCCGCGAAACGCGCAATTCCAGGGTCTCAAGCCCGCGATGCAGCAGATACGCGTCGAACGGGCTTACCGTGGCGCCGCCCAAACGACGGTAGCCACGCACCTGATTCATCAGGGATGTGTCCCGACTTGCTACATGTCCGCAGAGAACATCTGAATGGCCCGCCATGGCCTTTGTGTCAGCCATCACGACCATATCCGCCCCAAGATCGAGAGGTTGCTGGCACAGGGGTGTTGCAGTCGTGTTATCAGCCACCAGCAAGGCTCCGGCTGATTTTGCCCGATCAGCCACAGCCGCGATGTCGCAAACTTCGAGGCCCGGATTTGACGGTGTTTCAATCATTACGATTCGGCAGCCCGACAGGTCGGCATCCGCCATCTGGGCGGTGGGACAAGTCTCGACGGTTATGCCCCGGGGTGCGAAGTGTTCATTCAACAGGGCTCGAACATTGTAGTAGCCGTCTGCATGCACCAGAACCTTGTCTCCCGGGCGCAGCACTGTGTGAAACATTGCGGCGATAGCGGCCATGCCGGATGGGAACAGCACCGTCTCGGCATTTTCCAGAATGCCTATCTCCGCTTCGACACTTTCGACTGTTGGATTTCCATTGCGCGCATAGAAATGGCTGCCGTCCGGATCTCCTGGCAACAGGAATGTCGTACTCGCCATGATAGGAAGCGATACTGGTGCACCCTTGGAAAGGTTGCGGGCGCGGTGGTGCAGCAATTCTGAGATGGGAGACGGTTTTTTCGTCACGGATAATATGCCTCGCAGTGGGATTCGCGCTGACTCTGCGTTGAGCCGAGCCACAAGAAAACAGAATTTCGTTCTTCAGGCGCAGTCTTGTACCCGAGTTGCTAAACGTTTGTTGAAAGGATGCTTGCGTTTGGTCCAATCCACTCAGCAAGTTTGTCTCGCGCGACAACATCCAGATCTTTCCAGGCATCGCCCAAGGTTTGCAGGCATCTTGCCTGATACTTGAATACGCCCTGTTCATAGCGCCCGCGCTCTATTTCAAGCGAAAAACTGTCTGATCCGGAATTGAGCGCATCAAGATTGGCTTTCAGGAATGGCAAATAGGTTTCCCCTGCTATTGCGAGAAGGTCGTGGACCACCGGGCTGATACTATCAGACCAGTTACCTTCGATACCGCTCGCATCATCGGCGTGATCAATCCAGCGATACAAGTACGGTGTGTCCGCTCGCAGCCAGGTCATGGGAGTGGGGTCAACACTCATGACTTTCAACTGACCGTAAAAGCCAAGATCCGCGAGCGAAATGCGATCTCCGAACAAGAAGCGTGTTGGCCCGGTTGCCATCGCCTCCAGAACTTTGCAGATGCGCTTCCAACTGGCCTCTATCAGAGGGGCAGTCTGGGGTGTGCAGCCAACAAGAGCCATGCGGCTGATTTGCCGGTCACGGATGGTGGCAGCAGCTTCTTCCACGCCAAGGCGACTTGTGTTGGGAAGCGTGTCATAGATCAGCCAATTGGCGCACCATTCAGCATCCAGGTCATATGCCCATCTGTAATGGAACATGGCTTTCATGAACCATTCGTCGGCCATGTCCTCAAGCAACAGGCAGGCAAACCGGGCCACCGGATCGGGTGGCAAGAGGTCTCGGCCTTCGCCTTCGAGTGACAGCAAGAAGGGGGTTGAATCATTCACCCAGCTGCCGTCAGGCTGGCGGATGACAGGGATCACGGGTGCCCGCACATTTGGCATGACGCTTTGTCGGTCGTCGGCTGTCATACCGGTCCAGGTATGGACAAGGCGTTTGGCCCGCAGGGCGGCGCGCACTTTCATGGAATAGGGCGAGCCGAGCGCGCCAAAGATTTCGTAGCGGCTCACAGCTTTCTCCCGTTTATCCAAGTGGGACGGGTCACGATCAATTCCTGGCAAAGCAGGCCTGCCTCGCGATGGCGAGACATGGATTTGTAGTCCGGATGGTTGAGCGTAGCGATGAAAGCCTGTCGATCTGGGAACTGGTTGACCAGCACGCCATCCCAATCGCCCTGACCGATGAAATAGCGTTCGGTCGATGCAAGGAGCAATGTGGAGCCGCCGACCTTTTTTGCCGCGAAAGTGAAGGCTTCGGAGTAACGAATATAGGCGTCTTCCCCGCTGATCTCTTCGCCAAATTCGGGGTCATCCGGCTGATACTCAGCTTTAACTCGAAACTTCAGCAAATTTACCTGGGTAATGGGGCCATCGTTCGGGTCGTCACGAAACGCCCTGAATTGGTCGGCAGTAGGCTGGAAGGCAGGCATGGGCATTTCCTCACGGTCGTTTTTCGGGATGTTTCCCGAAATACCGCTCGGTGTAAAACAGTGCCGCCGCGTGAAGGCCGTGTTGAGTCTCGAATGCTTCGTATTCCAGGAAGTCTTTGTAAGGCATCTCGACGACCTCGATTTCCTCGTTTGCGTCAAGAGACTGAGCATCTGTCTTCTGGCAGCCCGTGGCCAAAAAATAATGAAGCTGATTATTCTGGGTTGCCGGGTTCGGATAACAGGTGCCAACGGGGATCAACTCGCGCGCCGTGTAGCCGGTCTCCTCGCGTAATTCCCGCCGGGCTGCTATTTCCGGATCGGATTCTCCGGGATCTAGGACGCCGCCGGGTACGCCCAAGAGGACGATCTCGCCGGCGTGCCGATACTCGCGGACCAGCACAATATTGCCTTCGTCAGTGATCGGGATAATCGTGGCCCAATCTGTGAATTCCAACACATGATAGGCGGGCACTACATGGCCGTCTTCACGTTGGCAGACATCCGTGCGCACCGAAAGGAAGTCGTCTTTGTAGGTTTGACGGCTTTCCAGGATTTTCCAGGGTTTGATCATTCTGATGGTCTCTTCAGTTTGCGGTCCAAAAAGGCCATACGCGTTTGCATCAGGTGGCGTTGCAGCGCTTCTCCCCGAATGCCGTGGCGTTGGCCCGGATAGGTCATCAATTCAAACGGTTTGCCCAATTCCTGAAGTCTGGCCATCAGTCGTGTGGCATTGTCGAAGGTGACGTTGTCATCTGCCATGCCGTGAATGAGGAGGAGGGGGGTCGAAAGCGCGTCGAGGATTGGAAAAACACTGGAGGCTTCATAGCCGCCTGGATTGTTTTGTGGTGTCCCCATATACCGCTCCGTGTAGAATGTATCATAGAGGCTCCAGTCTGCAACCGCAGCTCCCGCGACAGCGCACGCGAATGTATCAGCTGGCGCTTGCAGAATAGTCATCAGTGTCATGTATCCGCCATAGGACCAGCCCTGAATGGCAATTCTGCCGGGATCGACAAATGGTTGTGTCTTGAGCCAGTCCACGCCCATCATCTGGTCGCTGACCTCATGCAGGCCCGTGCGGTGATGGATCACATCCTCAAACTTCTTGCCGCGATTCCAGCTGCCTCGATTATCGAGCCTGAAGATGAGGTATCCCTGACGGGCGAGATATTGATCTGACAGACTCCCCCAACTGCGCGTGACAGTTTGGACATGTGGCCCGCCATACACTTCCACAATAACCGGGTAGCATTTCCTAGCATCGAAACCGGGCGGTTTCAGTAGGGAATAGTGTAGAATCTGACCGTCATCGGCGGACAGGACTCCGAACTCTGGTGTGACGTGATCCGGCAGAAAGGAGTGATATGGATGATCTGCATCGAGCGCATTCTCCGAAATCCAGGAAATCAAACTGCCGTCAGAAGCATACAGACCCGTTTGAGGAGGGTGGCTTGGGGATGATGATGTTCCGACGAAGGATCGCCCGTCTGGCGCCATGGCAATGGACCATGTTTGGCCTATGGAGGTGATGCGCTCGACCTCTGGAGGAATTGCTGAGCCAGAAGTTGCTGGCTTGGCGCGATAGAGGTGGCACTCAAGCGAAGTATCCAGAAACCCTGTGAAGAGTATTTCGGACATGTCGGCTTTTACATGCTGCAGCTTGTCGACAACCCAGTCACCGCCAATCAGTTGTCTGGGGTGGGTTGTCGAAGGTGGTAACAAACTAATTTGGCGGTAACCACGAGATTCTTCCGTGAGAACAATGCCTGTATCCCCCAAGCTCACGAAATCTGAAGACAGATTGATCCAATTGGGTTGCTCATCAAGCTGAGCGACGGTGGCTTCATAAAGGCGCAACCCTTTCTCGGAATGCTTGAAGGCCATGAATTGGACCATTTGGAGCTGTGTCTGAGCCCGATTGACGCGCTGGACGTAGAGGCTGCTCTCAGTCCAATTGACCCGCGCGAGATATTGGTCGGTTGCATGTCCACAGTCGTTGCGCCGCCATCCAATCTCCGTGACAATGCCGGTTTCCACCTCCAGAACGAATAGGTCCACAATGGCGTTGGGGCGACCCGCGCGAGGATAGCGCTGCTCAATAACGGCAACATTTTCTGCGGCGATATCAAAGCGTGGAACGATGTCCACGGATGTCTCATCCACACGCGTATAGGCGATGTACTTATCGTCCGGGCTCCACCAATATCCGGTGTATCGGCTCATCTCTTCCTGTGCGACAAATTCGGCGACGCCATACGACAGTGATTTTGACGGCTCGGCCGGGGGAGAGGCGCGTTTCTCGTCGCCCGTCGCAAGATCAACTATCCAGAGCGCCCCGTCGCGAATGAAGCTGGCATACGTGCCTTTGGGTGAAATGCGCGCATCATAGTCAAAGGCATCGGTATCGGTTAGTTGCCGAACTTGCGGACTGTCTTCAGTAAGGGTGGCCAAGTGCAGGTTTCCCCCTAGTGGGACGAGTATCGTCGTGGCTGTACCCCATGAGTAGTCAAGGATGCCTGTTCTCCCCGCAATTCGCTTGCGCTCGCGTAGGGCTATTTCTTCCTCTGAGAGAACGATTTCTTCTGGTTCAAGCAATAGGGAATCCACAAGGAGGGACGGCGCGCCTGTCTCAACGTCGAATTGCCAGAGATCGTGTCTTTGCTGGTCGTCGGGCCGAGGCTTGAGGAAGGTCACCCGTGCAGCATCGGGAGAGTACTTGATGCCCAGTGTTGCTTGGCCAGTTAGGGAAGGCGACGCAAAGAGGCGATCCAGGGTCAATTCTGTCATGGATGGATAGTGTCCTGAGGAAAGTTTTTTGAGATTGATCGAAGTGTGCCCTGAGTATTCGTGTTCGCCACTCATGCATGCAGATTCAGTGACTATCGGACAGCTAACCAATCGCCAAAACTAAACACTTGTTTCAACTTTTGTGAGGCAAAAACTGCCAAAAGTCGCTATGCAAGTAGTGGTTTATGCATATCGTGCACTTATGGCGGAAGGGGATGTTCTGTTCGAACAAGCGGTCGCCTTGCTACTCGATAGCGAGGGCGGAGAGAGCTTGATGAAATCCGCGGCGTTGATGCGCCGGGCTGCGGATTCCGGACATGCTGCGGCTGCCAACAATTTCGGCGCAATGCTACATCATGGGCGGGGCGTCCATCAGGACTTTGCCGCTGCCAGAGCATATTATGCACAGGCGGCGGAGGCTGACCTGCCACCCGCATTGTTCAATCTGGGGTTCATGAAGTTACGAGGCCTTGGTGGCGAACGTAACGAGACGGATGCGCGCCGTTTGTTTGAGCAGGCCGCGCATATGGGCGAAGTGAACGCGATGACATACCTCGGCGTCATGATGATGACCGGCGCTGGTGGCCCTAAAGAGTTTAAAACCGCGCAATCGTGGTGGGACAAGGGCGCAGAGCTCGGCGACAATCGCTGCGCATTCAACCTCGGAATTGCTCATGCTGGTGGGCATGGCCAGGACCAGCCCGACTTTGTCGAAGCTTGGCGCTGGTTCAGTCGGGCTCAGGATATGGGAAATCAAAGTGCTGAAACCGAGCTCGAGCGTCTCGCAAGTGTGCTGACCGACGACGAGCGCAAACGCATCGAAGGCTAATCGACAATTTGGTAGAAGAGGAGGTTTCTGGCTGAGCGAGGTTTGCCAGAGATGTTTCTCAGAACAGGTTGCGCTTACCCGCTTGATTTTCGGCCACGTCCGCGTAACTGAGGCGACATATTCCCCCAAAGTTTCAGGAGACGCTTTCAATGGCCGGTCCCCAAATCGTATTCCAAATGCAAGGCCTGACCAAGGCATATGCCGGTGGCAAGAAGGTGTTCGAGAACATTCACCTGAATTTCCTGCCGGATGCCAAGATCGGTGTCGTCGGTGTCAACGGGTCTGGTAAGTCCACGCTGCTGCGTATCATGGCGGGTGAAGACAAGGACTTTCAAGGCGAAGCCTGGGCGGCCGAGGGCGTGAAAGTCGGTTACCTGCCGCAAGAGCCGAAACTCGACCCCAAACTTAGCGTGTTCGACAATGTCGCCTCAAAATGCCCTGAAAAGCAGATGTTGGACGAGTTCAACACCATTTCAGAAAAGCTTGGCGAAGACTATTCCGACGAGTTGATGGAGCAGATGACGGCGCTGCAAGAGAAGATCGATGCGGCTGACGCATGGGATATCGACTCCAAGATTTCGATGGCGATGAACGCGCTGCGCTGCCCCGATGATGACGCCGATGTGGAAAGCCTGTCCGGCGGCGAGGTTCGCCGTGTCGCGATCTGCCAGCTGCTTCTTTCGAAGCCCGACATGATCCTGATGGATGAACCGACCAACCACCTCGACGCCGAAACCGTCGCGTGGCTGCAGAATTATCTGATCAACTTCCCGGGCTGTGTGATCCTCGTGACCCACGACCGATACTTCCTTGATGATATTACCAGCTGGATCCTCGAACTCGACCGTGGCCGCGGTGTTCCCTTCCAGGGCAACTATTCCGGGTGGGTTGAGCAAAAGGCCAAGCGGATGGAGCAGGAGGCGCGTGAAGAGTCCGGTCGCAAGCGCACCCTGGCGAAGGAACTTGAGTGGGTTCGTTCTGGTCAGAAGGCGCGTCAGGCAAAATCCAAGGCGCGTATCAACGCCTATGAGGAAATGGCATCGCAGGCTGAGCGCGAGAAGGTCATGACCGCACAAATCCGGATTCCCCCCGGCCCGCGCCTTGGTGGAGTCGTTCTGGAGGCGGAAGGGTTGCGAAAGGCATTCGGCGACAATCTCCTGATCGAAAATCTGGACTTCAAATTGCCTCCTGGTGGTATTGTTGGTGTCATCGGCCCGAATGGTGCGGGTAAATCGACCTTGTTCAAAATGATCCTTGAGCAGGAGAAGCCAGACCAGGGTAGCCTGCGCATCGGTGATACGGTGAAGATTGGCTATGTTGACCAGAGCCGCGACAAACTCGATTCCGACAAGAATGTCTGGGAGGAAATCTCCGGGGGGACGGATGTCATCGATTTGGGTGGTGTTGAAGTCATGTCGCGCGCATATGTTGGCGCGTTCAACTTCAAGGGCACAGATCAACAGAAAAAAGTCGGGCTCCTATCTGGTGGTGAGCGTAATCGTGTCCATCTCGCCAAGATGCTCAAAGGTAGCCACAATTTGCTTCTGCTAGATGAACCGACCAACGATCTCGACGTGGAAACCTTGCAGGCGCTCGAAGAAGGTCTCGACAATTTCCCCGGCTGCGCGGTGATCATTTCGCACGATCGCTGGTTCCTGGACCGTATGGCAACGCACATTCTCGCATTCGAGGGCGATTCCCATGTTGAATGGTTCGAAGGCGACTTTTCTTCGTACCTTGAAGACAAGAAGCGCCGCTTAGGTGAGGATGCCGTCAATCCCAAGCGTCTGAAGTTCAAGAAATTTGCCCGCTGATTGGCAAGATTTTCGGCCCGTTGGAAGTCGGGCCGTACTTGTTGGCCCAAACTAAAAATGAATTGTCATCGCATTACTGATGAGCGTTTGCTTTGCGGGTAGTGAGAAGTGTGATCGAATTTTGGTGTAAATTCGAATTTCGTTAACATTGGTTAACGAAATGCTTGCGCGTTGCCATTCCTTTGCCGATAAGAGGCTCACCCTTTGAAGGGTGGGGACAGAATGTGCGTATATGCTCGAATTGGGCATTTGTGCCCATGACAATGCGGGAATGTTCGACGATGATCCAAACCGGCGAACCAGGGGACAAGACTGCGGCTGACGCAATCGTCATTGGGGCGATGCGAGCTGGCACGACCGCCCTGTACCGAGTATTCCTTGAGAGCGGTCTAGTGGCCGTGCCGGAATGCAAGGAAACCGACTTTTATCTGTCCAAAGAAAATTTTGCGCGAGGCCTGGGCTGGTATCGCAAACAGTTCGGCAATTCGGACCTTCCTTGGGTGGATTTTTGTCCGAACTATACAAAGCGGGACATGTTTCCAGGCGCACCAGCGCGGACGTATGAAAATGCTCCGAACTCGAAGCTGATCTTTATCGCCCGGGATCCCGTTGCGCGGGCCGAGTCCCAATACAAGCATACATTCATGCATTCAGCATCTCTCGCTGAGCCGGCTGATGTGTTCGACACACATGAGGGTGAGCACATACTTATGGTTAGCAAATATGCTTACCAGTTGGAGCCCTACTTTGAGTACTGGTCTAAAGACGACATTTTAATCGTAGATTTCAACGATCTGCTTGCCAACTCTTCCTCCGTGTTCAGGCGGATCGCAGAGCATATCGGTCTGGCACCTTCGGCCGTCGAACATTTGAGCAATCTGCCCGAGGCAAATTCGGGAGAGGAAATTCGCAAAATGCCTCGTTGGTGGGGGCAAATGCGAGATACAGGTATGGGGAGATACGTCCGTTCGCGCACGCCGCGAGTCCTCATCGACTCCCTGCGCGCAGCGGTCAAAACGAGGAAACCGGTCGAAGTTCCAGAATTCGACGACAGGATTCGTTCTAATCTGGCGCAGAAGCTGAAAACTGATGCGAGTCGCTTTCGGGAGCTGACTGGAAAACCGTTCCGCAGCTGGAGCGTGTAAGCCACACGTAAAAAAGCCCCCAACCAGCCGTCTGGTGGGGGCTATTGATCTTTGGCTGATTTCAGACGACTAGCTTCGCTTCTCGGTTTCCAGCTTCCGCTTCATGCTTTCGATCTTGTCAATCAAGGCCTCGGCCGAGCCGTTCGAGCGGTCTAGCAAAGCGAGGAATTGGGCGCGCTGTTCGATTGCGAGCCAGATCAAATTACCGTCCAGATTCAGGGCAACGTCTACGACCTGATACTTGCCGTCGCGGGTCAGAACGCGCCACCGCACATCCATGTCTTTGCCGTCCTGACGCTTAATGACCGTGTTGACGATCGAATCGGTCGCAGATCGATCCACCGAATCCTTTACGATCACGGCTTCTCCGCGATAGGCGTCGAGTTCATTCTCATAAACTGCGAGTGCATACTCCCGAAAAACTTTCCGGTAGCGAGCTAACTCATCTTCGCTGAAGCGGCGCGCATACTTGCCAATGGCAAAGTTGGACACCGCAGTCATGTCGGTGAACTCATCCATGTAAGTATTGAATTTTTCTGTGCGCTCTTCTGAGTCCAGGGACGGATCGTTCAGCGATGCCAATACGTCACTGGCATTCTCCTGAACATAGGATTCTGTCTTTGCGTCTGCCTGGCTGGTTGGGGCAAGCATCAATACTGCAGCGCCAGCCAATGCAAAATATCGGTAGTAGCGTTTCACATTTCGCTCCTGTTGGTGGTCATCACGCCCCGGACCTACTCTTCAAATTCGTCAAAATCAGGGAGATCCTCGTAAGCATCTTCCTCGTCTATGCGACCATTACGTATTTCTGCCTGACGCTGGGATGAATAAAGTCTCCGCAAAGCGATGTAGGGCTCTGGCTGAGCATTCAGTTGCTCCAGCGCATCATCGAGGGCGACGCGGGCATTCAGCCCTCCGAGAATTCCACGACCCATTTCGATGTGATCGTCGAGGTCGGGATTGTTATCGAACTCTGTCCAGACAAGCGGATCCAGCGCACGATCCACACCGCTACCGAACAGGTCACGCGGCGTTGTTGGACCCATGAGGGGCAGGATCAGGAAGGGGCCGCTGTCGACACCCCACACAGCAAGGGTTTGTCCAAAATCCTCATTGTGCTTCTCAATACCGGTATACTCAGCAACGTCCCAAAGTCCGGCGATACCCAGCGTCGAGTTCAGAAAAAATCGAGCGAATGTTTCGCTAGCGCGATCACTCTCGCCCTGCAGGACATCGTTTACAAAGATCACTGGAGACTTCAAGTTGTGAAGGAAGTCGCTCAGTCGGTCGCGACCGTACTCGGGGGTCACCGTCTCATACACGTCTGCTGCGGGGCCGAGCGCATACTTGTCTACGCCACTATTGAAGGCGAACATCTGACGGTTGAAGCCTTCGTAAGGATCGGGAACGGTGCCGGATTCAAGGTTTTGTGTGGACGCACAGGCTCCTAGCCCCATGGCAAGAACCGCAGCAAAGAGTCGCTGTGTCATGTGTGGATAACCCCGTTGTGGAAGCCGGTAGATGGTAGTTAAGCGCTGGCGCTTCAACTCTCAATCTCTACCGAAACACGCATAGGTGATATTTCTGTAAAGCTGTGTTGCAAAAACATATAAATCAATGTTTATATCATTAAATGACTTCACGGCTGTCATCCATGATTGAGGCTCTGCGCGCAGCAGGGGAGCCCACCCGTTTGAGGGTGTTGGCCCTGTTGCGCCAGCGCGACCTGTCGGTCGGGGAACTGGTGCAGGTATTGGAGCAGTCCCAGCCTCGCCTGTCTCACCACCTGAAGGCGCTCACGGCTGCAGGTTTGGTTGAGCGTTTGCCTGAAGGTTCATTTGTCTTCTATCGCGCTTCAACCGGGTCGTATGGAAAAGCATTTCTGGATTCCTTGTTTGCGCAACTGGATCGAGACGAGCCGGAACTGGCTCGTGATGCAGCACGTCTGGACGAAGTGAGCGCTGCGCGTGCGGAATCAGCTGAAGCTTACTTCTCAAACATCGCTGAGACGTGGGACCGTTTGCGATCTCTTCACTATCCCAACGATCTGATCGAGGGGGCTCTAGTCGAACTCGCGGGGAAGGGACCATTTGGACGCGTCCTGGATTTCGGAACCGGTACCGGACGTATGCTGAGCCTATTCGCACCTTTGGCCGAAGAAGCAGAGGGCATTGACCTAAGTCATCATATGCTCACTGTCGCGCGGGCAAATCTGGAACAGCAAGGCGTGCTTGGTGCCCGCGTGCGTCAGGGGAACGTGACAGCTGTACCGTTTGACGACAACTCTGCTGATTTGGTGATCATTCATCAGGTTCTTCACTATATGGACGCGCCAAATCGGGCGATCGCGGAGGCTAGCCGTGTGCTGAAGCCCGGCGGCCAGCTCCTGATCGTGGATTTCGCACCGCATGATCTGGAGTTTTTGCGCGCCGAGTATGGCCATCACCGGTTGGGTATGGCGCACGAAGCTATGGCTGTGTGGTCTGCCGATGTGGGCCTCGACCTCTTCGAGCCGCGTTCCTTTGCGCCTCCCGAAGGTGAACAGGATGGTCTCACCGTAAATATCTGGAAGGCGGTCAAGTCCGCCAAACCCAAGGAGCATGTCGCATGAGCTCGCTCGCTACCCCTCGGCAGGCAGGCTCGCCGTCTGTTTCATTCGAGTTTTTTCCGCCGAAATCCGAAGCGATGGCTGACCGCCTGTGGGAAACGGTTGAGCGCCTCGAGCCGATGACTCCGAATTTTGTTTCCGTCACTTATGGCGCCGGGGGATCTACGCGTGAGCGCACCCACGACACTGTTCGCCGGATTGCTCAACAGACCCATTTGCGACCGGCTGGTCACTTGACGTGCGTCAGTGCAACCAAGGATGAAGTGCTGTCCGTTGCGGAAGATTACTGGGACGCTGGGGTAAGGCATATTGTTGCCCTTCGCGGTGATCCACCGAGTGGCATGGGCGAGAAATTCGAACAGCACCCCGGTGGGTTCAGGGATTCAATCGATTTGATTGAAGGCATTCGTGCCCATCGGCCCGATCTCGGTCGCTGCTTCGAGATTTCTGTGTCCTGTTATCCTGAGCTTCATCCTGAGAGTCAGGGGTGGGACGCCGAAATCGCGTTTCTGAAAGCAAAGCAAGATGCAGGTGCGGATCGAGCAATCACGCAATTCTTCTTCGAGCCGGAAATCTACCTGAATTTTCTGGAAAAGGCTCGTGCAGGTGGTGTTACCATGCCCATTGTGCCGGGTATCATGCTGCAACCGAATTTCAAGGGCTTGAAGCGTATTTCTAAACTGTGTGGCGCATCACTGCCGACCTGGCTGCATGAGCTCTATGAGGGCCTTGAGGAGGATCAGGAAACGCGGGAACTAGTAACAGCTAATGTTGCGGCGGACCTTTGTCGGAAATTGTCCGATGAGGGGGTCTCCGATTTCCATTTTTACACGCTGAACCGGGCTGGGTTGGCTTTGTCCACCTGTCGCCTGCTCGGACTGAAACCCAAACCAGTTGAGGCCGCTTGAGCCATGAACAGACAAGATCGCATCAGCGCCCTGAAGGCAGCCGCCAAGGAACGAATTCTCATTCTCGATGGATCGTGGGGGGTCATGATTCAGAGGCGCGGCCTGGAGGAGGGAGATTACCGAGGGACTCGGTTCAGCGAGTCTGATTATCCCGGCCAGATGAAAGGAAACAATGATATCTTGTGCCTGACGCGGCCGGATATCGTGACCGACCTGCATGATGCCTATTATGGAGCAGGTGCCGACATTTCCGAGACCAACACGTTCAGCGCAACGGTCATCGCGCAGGATGACTACAAGCTGGACCCGCAATCTGTCTGGGACATCAATCTGGAAGGGGCGAAGCTCGGCCGGGCTGCGGCCGATGCGTGGACGGCGAAGACGCCGGACAAGCCGAGGTTTCTGGCGGGCTCCATCGGGCCTCTAAACAAGATGTTGTCCATGTCATCGGATGTGAACGATCCAGGCGCTCGGTCTGTGACCTTTGATGAGGTCTATGAAGCCTATCGCCAACAAATCCGTGCGCTGAACGAGGGTGGGGTCGATCTCTACCTGATTGAGACGATTACAGACACTCTGAATTGCAAGGCGGCGATAAAAGCGATCATGGACCTTGAAGAAGAGGGCATGGACAAACTGCCCATTTGGATTTCCGGCACGATTACTGACCGGTCTGGTCGTACACTGTCCGGCCAGACGGTCGAGGCGTTCTGGAACTCGGTACGTCACGCGAAGCCTTTTGCTATCGGATTCAATTGTGCGCTTGGCGCTGACTTGATGAGGCCGCACATTGCGGCTCTGTCACGCGTAGCGGACACGCTTGTCGCTGCCTATCCGAATGCTGGTCTGCCGAATGAAATGGGCCAGTATGATGAGCAACCTGAAGAAACATCCGGTTCTGTAGGTGGTTGGGCGAACGATGGTCTTGTGAACATTCTGGGTGGTTGTTGTGGTACCACCCCGGAACATATCGCGGCGATCGCCAACGCAGTCGACAGCATAAAGCCACGTGACCCGGCGCCGAGCAAACACACGATGCGCCTGTCGGGGCTGGAGCCATTCGAGGTGGCCTCATGACGGCCAGAGCCGTGGAGGTCGGAGACCTTTTCGTTTTCTATGGACTGCTCAAGCTGGGCGCGGCCGGGCAACCCGCCGATCTGCCGCTGGACAGTGCGGGTGTCTTCGGGGCGCCCTGCCGCTTTCGAGGGCGGATGATCGATCTTGGAGGTTTTCCGGGTGTCATCGAGGGTGATGAGCTTTGCCATGGTATTCGCTGGCGGATCGGCGATACAACGATCATGTCAGCAATGGATGCCTTCGAGGACGTAACCAACGACCCGGTGACCAGTCTATACTTGCGTAAACGAATTTCCCTGGTGGATGACACCGGGGCTGAGTCAGGCGAAACCGCCTGGATTTATTGGTATAATCGTCCTGCAGACGGGTTTCCCTCTGTGGTCGATGGCAACTGGCCGCTAGACGCCGGGAAAACGAGAAAATGACAATTGCAGCTTCCCAATCTTTTGTGAACATTGGTGAACGTACCAATGTGACAGGTTCTGCGCGTTTCCGGAAAATGATCACCGAAGGTCGTTACGCGGATGCCGTTGAGGTTGCGCGACAGCAGGTCGAGAGCGGCGCGCAGGTGATCGACGTAAACATGGATGAAGGCATGCTGGATGGCGCCGAGGCCATGCGCACCTTTCTGAACCTGATCGCCGCCGAGCCGGACATTGCCCGTGTCCCGGTCATGATCGACTCTTCCAAATGGGAGGTGATCGAGGCTGGCCTGAAATGCGTTCAGGGCAAGGCGATCGTCAACTCTATTTCCATGAAGGAAGGCGAAGAGACGTTCCGGAAGCAGGCGCGAGCCTGCCTCGCTTACGGCGCGGCCGTCGTGGTTATGGCGTTTGATGAAGTGGGTCAGGCCGACACCAAAGACCGCAAGGTCGAGATCTGCCAACGTGCTTTCAGAATTCTCACTGAAGAAGTCGGGTTCCCCGCTGAAGACATCATCTTTGACCCGAATGTCTTTGCCGTCGCAACGGGCATAGAAGAACATAACAATTACGCGGTCGACTTCATTGAGGCGACGCGCGAAATTCGCAAAACATGCCCGGGATGTCATATATCCGGTGGGCTCTCGAATGTCTCATTCAGCTTCCGAGGCAATGAGCCCGTTCGGCGCGCCATGCATTCTGTCTTCCTCTATCATGCCATTCCGGCAGGCATGGACATGGGTATCGTCAATGCCGGCCAACTCGATATCTATGATGATATCGAGGCTGACCTGCGCGAGCGCGTCGAAGACGTGATTCTGAACCGTCGCGAGGATGCCACTGAACGGCTGATCGAGATAGCTGAAGGCTTCAAGGGCCAGAAAGGAAAGACGGCCGAGAAGGATCTGTCCTGGCGCGAGGCGCCTGTCGCGAAGCGGCTCGAATACGCGCTCGTGCACGGCATTACCGAATACATTGATGCGGATACCGAGGAAGCGCGCCAATCGGTCGAGCGTCCGCTGCATGTCATCGAAGGCCCCCTGATGGACGGGATGAATGTCGTTGGCGACCTGTTCGGCTCCGGCAAGATGTTCCTGCCGCAAGTGGTGAAGTCCGCGCGCGTCATGAAACAGGCTGTCGCTTGGCTCGAACCTTACATGGAGGAGGAGAAGCAGCGCCTCGGCACTGTGGATGTTTCGAATGGTAAGGTTCTGATGGCGACTGTGAAGGGAGATGTTCACGACATCGGCAAGAATATTGTGGGCGTGGTTCTGGCCTGCAACGGTTATGAGATCCTGGATCTTGGTGTCATGGTGGCCGCAGAAACCATTCTGGATACGGCCGAAAAAGAGGGTGTCGATATCATCGGGCTTTCAGGCCTGATTACACCAAGTCTTGATGAGATGGTCTATGTTGCTTCCGAAATGGAACGGCGTGGTATGAAACAGCCACTCCTGATTGGTGGTGCTACGACCAGTCCCGCTCATACGGCGGTCAAGATTGATCCGGTCATCCGAACAGCCCCTGTTGTGCATGTGTCCGATGCGAGCCGTGCCGTCGGCGTCGTCAGCACGCTATTGAGCGAAGACGACAAACCGGCCTTTGTAACGCAGACCAAAGCACGCTATGAGCGGATGCGCGAAGCGCGCGCGGGCGGTCCGCCGAAACCGCGACTGCCGATAGGTCAGGCGCGCGAGGCTAGGCTCAAACTAGATTGGAAAACTTACACGCCGGCACAGCCAACGTTTGAGGGTGCGCGGACTTTTGAAGATTTCGATCTCGCGACGTTGGCGCGCTATATCGATTGGACTCCCTATTTTTCGGCATGGGACCTGGCGGGTCAGTATCCCCAGATATTGGAAGACAAGATTGTCGGCGAGGCTGCGACCGGCCTTTGGAATGACACTCAAGCCATGATGCAACAACTCGTCGGGGAAGCGTGGTTGAAGCCGAAAGCTGTGGTGGGCTTCTGGAAGGCAAATTCTGATGGCGATGATATTTGCCTCGATTCAGGGGATGTCTTTCATACGCTTCGCCAGCAAATGGTGAAGGATAATTCCCGCGCCAACTTTGCATTGTCCGACTTTGTTGCACCGGAAGGCGATGACTGGATCGGTGGATTCTGCGTTACTTCAGGTCCGCACGCGGAGGAAATTGCGCAAGACTTCATTAAGAGAGGCGACGATTATTCCTCCATTATGGTCAAGGCGCTGGCTGACCGGTTTGCAGAGGCGATGGCGGAATACATGCATGAGCGTGTCCGCAAGGAGTTGTGGGCTTATGCTCCCGATGAAGACCTGTCCAATCCTGAACTGATCAAGGAGAAGTATCGCGGCATCAGGCCGGCTCCCGGCTATCCGAGCCAGCCGGAACACACCGAGAAGGAAACTCTGTTCCGCCTGCTCGAACCTGAGGCGCGCATTGGCGTTTCGCTGACCAGCAGCTTCGCCATGACGCCTGCAGCCAGTGTTTCGGGACTCTACTTCGCGCATCCCGACAGCGTATATTTTGCGGTTGGACGTATCGAAAAAGACCAGGTTGAGGATTACGCGCGGCGCAAGGGGTGGGAGACGCGCAAGGCGGAGCGTTGGCTTGCGCCGATTCTCAATTATGATCCGTTTGCTGTCGATTAGTCGGTGAGGTAGGGGGTGGCTTCGACCAGTTCGAAGCCGGGCGTTTCCTGCGCGAAGTGGCGCAGCCAATAGTTGTGTCCTGATCCGTATACGATGAGGATCCGGTCTCCTGGTTCTGCAATTTCGGTGATGTTCGCGAAGATTTCGGCATTGCGAGCATACCAGCCATAGTTCAGTACGGCACCCGCAGCATCTTCGATATCCGACATGTCGAGCAGGCCATAGTAAAAGTCTGAATGCATGGTGCGGATCACAGCCGGGTCATTCTGTCGGACCAGCAATTCTGCGATGGGGGTTGAGGCCTGGTCTTGCATGAGGACTTCGGCTTGGGTCTTGATTGTGTCGATCAGACTGGTGATCTTGTCTTCCCGGCCCGTGCGTGCAGCAAAGGCTTCCACCCGATCGAAGGGAAAGTAGGCGATTTCACCATCCTGAGTGTCGACTGCGTAGACCCGGTCAATTCCGGTCTCGTGCGCGATGCGGTAGCCGATCTGGACCCTCTCGTTGCGCTTTCGGGTCAAATCCTCGGGGACGAAGTCCACAAAGTTCGGGTCGAGCGCATCATCGGTCTGGCGGATGCGCTCCAGGGCGATGGCGGTGGGGCGAAACGCGGTCAGCCGCTCGGCCAGGTCTTGCAGTTCCGCCTGGCGGTGCGGCGCCAACACATCATCTGCATCCGTGTTCACCAGATCCAGGCCCGGATTTTCGAAATGATAGGTGCCGAGCACCATGACCTGGACAGGTTCGACCCGATCTTCGGTGGGCGGCGTTTCGGCTTGTGACAGGGGCACGGCGCAGGCGGCCAGGACAGACAGGGCCAAGAGGGCTGATTTCATGCTCGATTTCTCCTTTTGCATAGGAAGATGCATCGACTTGGTCGATTGGATGCACGCACATGAAGTTTTTGTGTATTGAGCGGGGGAAAAACAGATCGGCTGGCATACCCGAAGGGACTCGTATAGGACCGGTGTCAACCTTGTCATAGGAGGGCGGAATGACTGAAAATCGGCTAATTGGTGAGAACGCAAAGATTGTCGCAACACTCGGTCCGGGCAGTCGCTCGCCGAAGGAAGTTCTGGCATTGGCCTATGCAGGCGTTGACGTCTTCCGCTTGAACTTCAGCCATGGCGAGTACAGTGCACACAAAGATGCCCTGGATGCTGTGCGCGCCGCAGAAAAAGAAACGGGTCGTCCCCTCGCTACGCTGGGAGACCTGCAGGGGCCCAAAGTACGCGTCGGATCGCTGCCGGGTGGAGAGCTGCGACTGCGGTATCAGAAGGAATATGCGGTCGTTGCCGCTGAGACGACCGAGGCGGAAGATACCATTCCAGTACCGCACGCCGAGATTGTCGAAATCCTCGAAGAAGGCGACGTTATCCTGGTGGATGACGGCAAGCTGATGTTCACCGTAACTCAGGCAGGCAGCAAGCCGATGGTGCGAGCTGACGTGCCTGGCAAGTTGACCGACAAGAAGGGCTTCACGGTTCGCGGCAAGGCCCTGCCGGTGCGAGCATTGACCGACAAAGACCGCGCCGACCTTGATTTCGCGCTCGAGATTGGCGTTGATCTCGTCGCATTGTCCTTTGTGCAGACAGTTGAAGACATCGAAGAAGTGAAGGCCATCATTGCTGGTCGGGCACCGCTTGTCGCCAAACTCGAAAAGCCTGCCGCCATTTCAAACCTGGAGCCTATTGTTGCCGCGGCCGACGCTGTGATGGTCGCGCGAGGGGATCTCGGTGTTGAGTATGCGCCTGAAGACGTGCCGGTCATCCAGCGCCGGATCGTACGTTGTGCTCGCGGACTGGGCCGGCCGGTAATCGTGGCGACGCAGATGTTGGAATCCATGATCGAGAATGCCGCCCCGACCCGCGCCGAAGCTTCCGATGTGGCCACGGCCATCTATCAAGGCGCAGACGCAGTCATGCTGTCAGGTGAGACCGCAGTTGGACGCCATCCCGCCACCACGGTGGCCATCATGTCCCGGATCATCCGTGCTACAGAGGGCGCTGAGGATTATCGGCGGTCGCTGGAACAGTTTTCGGGTGACATACCTGCGCAAAGCGCAATCGATGTTGTTGCAGAGACGGCCCAGGGTATGGCCGAGGCGGAAGGTGCGACAGCGCTGGCCCTACGTACTGGCGCTTTTGATCGGCTCGCCCGTTTTGCCAGAGTCCGAGGAACGGCACCGATTCTTTACGGGTCATTGGACGATCAGCGCTTGCGCACGGCCTGTCTGCTCTGGGGCGTGCATCCGCAAAGGCTGAATGCCGGGGCTGACTACTGGTATCGCGACCTGATGGATGCAGCGGGACTTGAGGGTCGCGTGGCCTATGCCCGATGGGCCGGCGATGCAGAAAGGTTCGCGTGGGAAGTTGGTGTCGGAAAAGGCCAGAACGGTGAGAAAATTACCGGCGTATGATCAATTGGCTTTGCTTGAACTCGTATGAATAGAGTTCGCCAAGATAGGTCATACCCAAGAGCGATTGTTCGAGCCCGTCCTTGAGGATCATGGCATCGACACGTTCGATTTCGACTTGGCCTATGCGAATATTATCCAGCGTGACGGCAGCGCCATATGTGATGCCGCCAGCCGTACGAATTTCCCATTTGTAGTCCAGCGTTTCCGGTTTCAAACCAATCCGCTGAGCATCACGAAAGGTCAAGGCGACGGTGCTGGCTCCGGTATCGACCATGAACTTGACCGCTGTTCCATGCACTTCGGCGCGGGTCCAGTAATGGCCATCTGACTCGCGATCGATAATGGCGGCATCCGCAAAGTTTACCGATGTGCGCTTCTCGGACGGGGCCGGTGCCGGGTCCGGTTGCATTGTGGCAATCTCTGCCTGATGCTGCTCCAGCCTAGGGACGAGAAAGAAAGCGACAGTTGCGGAAATCAGCACAGCTGCGCCAAATCCGGATACGAGGGTCTTTCCTATGGACATCGAGAAATCCTAGCGTTTGCCGAGCGCTTCAAGCCGGGTGATCCGCTCAGGCAATTCGGCCATTATCTTCTCGCGTCCGTCTGGTCCCAGTCTTACCCAACTTCCGATTTCCTTAAGTGACCGTGCACAACCGAGACAGAGTCCTGTAGAGGCGTCTACAGCGCACACTTTGATGCAAGGGGATTTTATGGGTTGAGTGGTCATGTATTTAGGTTAGTCAGCTCACGAGAGGACACAAGTATCTCATAAACGAGGTAACAAAACCTTGTCGCAGTTAACATGTGTTGTCTGCTATAAGATGAAATCGATTTCAAATGCATTGGGAGCAACCTGCTTTGAGTGAGCCGGCACAACAAACTTCACCATTGGCGGATGCCAGGTCACTAATTAAGGCGTCGGTGGATGTGGATCCGGCCCCTGGCCAGAAAGTGCGTGCGGCATTGCTCGAAATGGGCCGTGAGGGAGATTTCGGTCGTCTCGGCAAGGCCGCAGAATGGCTTGCTAATTGGCAGCATCGCTTTCCTCCACGTATCGAAAACCCGGTGTTGGCAGTGTTCGCCAGTTCACACGGCCTTCAGTCAGAGGGTGTCTCGCTCTCAAGTCAGACGGATACGCGCGCACATGTTGATGCACTGCGGGAAGGCAAGGCGCCGCTGTCGGCAATAGCAACACAGGCCGGAGCCGCCATACGCGTGT
The DNA here is from genome assembly GCF_017309975.1 of Hyphomonas sp. KY3. Taxonomy (NCBI): domain Bacteria; kingdom Pseudomonadati; phylum Pseudomonadota; class Alphaproteobacteria; order Hyphomonadales; family Hyphomonadaceae; genus Hyphomonas; species Hyphomonas sp. KY3. Next base: position 2,227,699 of record NZ_CP022271.1, on the reverse strand, counting down.
TCGATCTTGCCATCGACAAGCCAACTCCAAGTATTGCGGAGGAGCCGGCCATGACCGAGCGGGAATGTGCCGCGACCATCGCATACGGGTTTGAGGCCACCGAGGAAAAGCCGGATCTGCTCGCGCTTGCCGTCTCCGGAGCAGGGGTCGGCACCGCCGCCGCGGCTGTCGCGTGCGCATTGTATGGCGGAGCGCCGGATTACTGGGTCAGGCCGGACAATCAATCCACGGCCAATCTGGTAGAGCGGCGAGTGGACGTCGTATCGCGCGCGCTGGCTTTGCATCGGGGGCATCTGGCTGATCCGTTACAAGCTCTCAGATATCTTGGCGGTCGGGAATTGGCGGCCTGTGTCGGCGCAATCATTGCGGCGCGGCATCAGGGAATCCCGGTGGTTCTGGATGGATTTGCAACCACTATCGCCGCCGCGGTTGTGCATTCAATCGAACCAAAGGCCATCAGTCACTGCATAGCATCGCACGTGACACGGCGACCAGCTCATGAGGCGGCAGTCGAGCGGTTGGGCCTGCAACCCCTCCTTCAACTCGAGTTTCAAACCGGGGGCGGACTGGGTTCCGCTACGGCAATTGGGTTGCTCAAGACAGCGTGTGCCCCTTTCATTGCTGAGCCTTCAGCGGCAAATGCGACCTGACGCGACGAGAACCTGACGTTTACGCTCACGTCACCTTGCCTTTAGCCGAAAATGGCTGAATTAGAGGGGATAAGTACGATGCGCATCAAGCGCACAGTGAGGAGCCGTCATGAATCTCGATTTTTCGCCGGAAGAGATTGCCTTCCGCAATGAGGTCCGCGAATTCATTCGCGAAAACTATCCGAAAGAACTTGAGGGTATCGGGTCGCGTGAGGATCTTACGCGCGAAGAATTCCTCGCCTGGCACAAAGTGCTCGGTAAAAAGGGGTGGTCAACACCTGCATGGCCTGAAAAATACGGCGGCACCGGCTGGACCTCTACCCAGCGCTATATCTGGTCGGAAGAGAATGCTCGCGTTGATGCGTTGATGCCTCTGCCATTCGGTGTGTCGATGGTTGCGCCAGTTATCTACACATTCGGCAATGAAGAGCAGAAGGCTCGTCACCTGCCAGGCATTCGGTCCGGCGAAGTGTGGTGGTGCCAAGGCTATTCCGAGCCAGGCGCAGGTTCTGACCTTGCAAGCCTCAAGACGACAGCGGTTCGCGACGGCGACCATTATGTTCTGAATGGCCAGAAGACCTGGACCACGCTGGCGCAGCACGCGGATTGGGGATTCTTCCTCTGCCGTACGGACCCGACGGCGAAGAAACCTCAAGAAGGCATCAGCTTCATCCTTGTCGACATGAACACGCCGGGCATCGAAGTGAAGCCGATCAAGTTGATCGATGGTACGCACGAAGTGAACGAGACGTGGCTGACGGATGTCCGCGTTCCGGTTGAAAACCTCGTCGGCACGGAAAATGAAGGCTGGACCTACGCGAAATTCCTGCTTGCTCATGAGCGCTCCGGTATCGCTGGCGTTGCGCGCTCCAAGCGGGGCGTTGAACGCTTGCGCAGTATCGCGTCAGAAGAACTGGTTGATGGTCAGCCATTGCTTCAATCGCAAGATTTTGCGCGCAAGATCAGCCAACTCGAAATCGACCTGACCGCTTTGGAATTCACTGAACTTCGCACGCTGGCTTCCGAGGCAGCAGGCAAAGGCCCCGGGCCCGAAAGTTCGATCCTGAAAGTGAAGGGAACCGAGATCCAGCAGCGCTTGACCGAGCTTACGCTCGAGGCCGTTGGAAACTATGGTGCTCCGTATGGCTATGGCATGGAAAATACGGGGAATGACGGATTTGGCGTCGGTCCCGACCATGCGAACTTTGCGGCTGAAACGTATTTCAATATGCGCAAGACATCGATCTACGGTGGATCCAACGAGATCCAGCGCAACATTATTTCAAAGATGATCCTCGGCCTTTAGGGCGCACGAGGCAGGGAGGATAGAAGATGGACTTCAATTTCACCGAAGAGCAGAACATGATCCGCGACAGCCTCTCGAGGCTGATCCGCGAGCAGTATGATTTCGACACGCGCCGCAAGGTGGTCGAGTCCGAAGCGGGCTGGCGTCCTGAAATGTGGGCACAGTTTGCTGAGCTTGGTCTCTTGATGGCACCGTTCAGCGAAGAAGATGGCGGCCTTGGTGGCGGCCCGATTGATGCGATGGTCGTCATGGAAGAGTTCGGCAAGGGCCTCGTGGTCGAGCCTTACGTGCCGAGCGTTGTTTGCGGTGGTGGTTTCCTCAAGCGCGGCACGGATGCGCAAAAGGAAGAATACCTTAGCGGCATCATGTCGGGCGAGAACATCTTTGCATTCGCTTACGCAGAACCGCGCGGTCGCTATAATCTGGCCGATCTTGAGACGACCGCCAAGAAAGACGGCGCCGGCTTTGTCCTGAATGGGCACAAGGCCGTGGTCATTGGTGCGCCTTGGGCAACCCACTTCGTTGTGACAGCGCGCACGTCAGGTGATCGCCGTGACAGCAATGGCGTTTCAGTCTTCGTCGTTGCCAAGGATGCGCAGGGCGTAAGCACCCGCGATTATCCGACGGTCGATGGTCGCCGCGCGTCGGAAGTCTACTTCGAGAACGTCGCGGTTGGCGCAGAAGCGGTGATTGGCGAAGTCGACAATGGTCTGCCGTTGATCGAGACCGTTACCGACGAGGCCATCGCCGCGATCTGTGCCGAAGCCTGCGGCGCCATGAAGGTGGCGCACGCCATGACGGTCGAATATTCACGCCAGCGTAAGCAGTTTGGCGTTCCGATTGGCAAGTTCCAGGTGCTGCAGCACCGCATGGTCGATATGTTCATGGAGCATGAGCAGTCGATTTCCATGACCTACATGGCCACGCTCAAGCTTGATGAAGACGAAGTCACGCGCAAGAAGGCGGCATCCGCTGCCAAGGTGCGCATCGGTCAAGCCGGTCGCTTCATTGGTCAGGAAGCCGTGCAGATCCATGGCGGCATGGGCATGACAGACGAACTGGCTGTCGGACACTATTTCAAACGCCTGACGATGATCGATTCCGAGTTCGGCAATATCGATCACCATCTGAAGCGGTACACCGGACTGACAGAGATGGAACTTCCGGCAGCGGCGGAATAGACATCAGAGTCCAGTAACTGTGCAGGCTGAATATTGGACCTACGGGCTTTTTAATAATTAATATTCTGCCGAATTAGTCTGACGAGACGGCCCGGGACGCGAAGACAGCGTCCCGGGCCTCTTCTTATGTCTTGATTAATTGAGAAATTATTGCCGACAATCCGCCTCTCGGTCTTACGGGCCGTTGAAACCTTCCAATAATTCGCTCGAATTTGCCTAACTTTGATTACTTGACTGACACCGTATTCCCCTATGAAGCCCTCACTCTTTGTAAGAAAAGTGGTATGGGTCTTGCTTTGGGACCTTTGGTAAACATGGCGGTTCGAGCAACCGGAATACATAATCCAGGGAAGAGGTGGAAATGTTGTATACTAAGCGGGTTAGCCTTGCAGGAGTCGCGACAGGCGCTCTGATTGCGGCGATGTCTGGGACGGCGTATGCGCAGTCGAGCGACTATTACAGTCGGGACAAGTATGAGGCGGTTACAGACCGCCGTCAGCCCGAATATGATCCGGAGCCCATCCGGCTCGGAGCATTTACGGTAAATTCCAGTCTGTTCGCTGGCCTTGGTTATACCGACAATGCGTTGGGAACGAGCGACAACGAAGAATCTGATGTCATCGCCCGCATCGGTGTTGATATTGCGGCTCGTACAAACTGGAGCGTGCACGAAGTGGCCGCTTCCGTGTCTGTCAGCCGTGACGAGTACCAGGATTTCAGTGACCAGTCAGCCAATGACGTCAATACGCGGCTGCGGGGCCGTCTGGACGTCACGCGCGACGTCGCACTTGGCGGCGCGGTCTTCTACCAGCAATCTACGGATCAGCGGTCCGACCCATCGAACACATCCGGACTGGGCGAGCCGATCGAGTATACCCGCGCAGGCGTCGAGCTGAGTGCCAATTATACAAATGACCGTATTCGCTGGACGAACTCTGTGACATTTGCGGAAGTCGACTATGACGACACGGTCTCCCTTGACGGCACGCCGATCGATCAGGACTTCCGTGACCGGTCTGACACGCTCTTCAATTCGCGCCTCAGCTATGCGATTTCGCCGAACGTGGCTGTTTTTGGCCAAGGCATGATCCAACAGCGTGAGTACGATAATCTGATCGTCGTCGATGGTGCGGAACGGTCCAGGGATTCAGATTCCTACACTGTTTACGGTGGTGTGGACTTCGAACTGAACACGTTGATCCGCGGTGACGTGGCCATTGGCTACCTGAGCGAAGAAAAGGATGACACTTTCTACGAAGACACTGACGGTCTGGCCGTCGATGCGAATGTAGAATGGTTCCCGACCCGTCTCACCACTGTGAGCTTCAATGGTGCACGCCGAACAGTCGATAGCGGCATTCGGACCAGCGCGAGCTCCATTCAAACGACGCTAGGCGCCCGTGTTGATCACGAACTGTACCGCAATATCATCCTGTCAGGATATGGCGAGTTCACCAGCTATGAATACGATGAGACCGACAGGGATGACGACATCACCGAATTCGGTGTGATCGGTACGTACAAAATGAACAAGCGGGTGCACCTGAACGCCTTCGCACGTCGCGTTGATCGTGACCGGAGTGGTACGGCGTTTGCGGCCGATGAGAGCTTCTCTGCGAACCTTCTCGGTATTTCGGTTCGTATCCACCCTTAATTTCCATACCAGGCGACCGACCATCCGGCCGGTCGCCTGAAAGCTTCCAACCCCAACGCGCGGTATATTATCTTGACCAAGACATTCAGTTTTGAACTTCCGTCCCAGGTTCCCGCAGAAGCGGAAACCGAAGGCAACAACATGCCGACAGATCTGAAGTCGCTGTTGGGGGCTGTGTACCGGCGCTTCTGGCTGATTGCGCTGAGCTTCCTCTCGGTCTTCACGCTGGTCGCGTACATGACGTTCAACCAGACGCCGCTCTACCAATCGAGTTCTGTGGTCCAGCTGGATACTGAGCAGCAAAACGTGATCGACCTGGGCAGTGTTCTCAGTGGTTTGGCGGTCAGCACGGCGGTGATCGACACCGAAGTCATGATCATGAAGTCAAAGTCACTTCTGACGAAGGTTGCCGTCAAACAGAAGCTCATCGAGGATCCTGAGTTCAACTGGACACTGCGCGAGCGAAAGACCAGCGCACTGGGCAAGCTGAAGAACCAGGTCAAATCACTGGTCGGCATGGATACGCGCGTGGTCGACCCGTTTGAAGGCATGAGTGTCGATGAGCGCGAGAGCGCCATTCTGGATAGCGTCGTCGGCACGTTGATGGGGCGTGTTGGTGTTTCGCGTATCGGCACCACCTATCTTATCAACGTTGAGGTCACGAGCACCTCGCCAGAAACATCTGCCCGTCTCGCCAATGCCATCGCAGATCAGTATCGGGTTCAACAGCTTGAAACGAAGCTGGACGCCACACGGCGCGCTACCGAATGGTTGTCTGATCGTGTGTTTGCCCTTCGTGAGGAAGTTGAGGAAAAGGAAAACCGCGTTGCCAAATTCATTGCCGACAACGACATGGAAACGGCGATGGGTAACACGCTCACCGAGCAGAACATTGCCTATCTGACCACGCAGAAAACACAGGCTGAAGTCGAGCTGAACCGTGTCCGGTCACGCTTTGACAGTATGCGCCGGCAGATCAATAGCGGCGCTGGCGTGGATGGGATTTCCGAAGTTCTGGAATCTCCTCTTATCACGAGCTTGAAACAACAGCTCTCTGCTGTCCGCGGCCGGGTGGGTGACCTCGAAACCCGTCTCGGGCCGCAGCACCCTGAACTGATTGGTGCGCGCGCTGAACAGGCGGATATCGAGCGTCAGATCCAGAACGAAATGACCCGGATCGCCACTAATCTCGAAAACGAAGTTCGTGTTCGTCAGGACCAGGTTAGCCGGCTCCAGTCACAAATCAGCAACTCGAACTCCAAGCTCCGCGGCAACAGCCTCGCAATGGTACGCCTGCGCGAGCTTGAGCGCGATGCTGAAACCAGCCGCGTATTGTATGAAGAGTTCATTGCGCGATCCAAGGAGACCCGGGAGCAGGATGGTCTTGTCCAGCCGGATGCCGTGATCCTGTCCAATGCATCGGTGCCAAAGTTTCCAAGTTCACCTCGTACCACACTGAACCTCTTGATTGGTGCGATACTTGGCTGTTTGCTCGGTGGCGCTCTCGCCATCATGGCCGAAATGTTCGATATGAAGATTTCGTCTTCGGAAGACATTGAAAAGAAGCTTGCTCAGAATGCCCTCGGCACGGTGCCACTGATCCGCACCGGCAATGCTCTTGGCTTCGCTCAAACCAATCCTGCCGATTATCTCATAGAAAACCCGTTATCAGCGTTTGCCGAAAGTATTCGCTATCTGCGAGCAGCAATCGCTTTCTCGGACTTGGACAGCGAAACGAAGACCGTAGCGATCACTTCGTCCCTGCCGGATGAAGGCAAGACAAGCCTGACGCTCGCGCTCGGTCGTATGTCGGCCATGTCGGGTGCGCGGACACTGGTCATTGATGGCGATTTCCGCCGCCGCCAGTTGACTGACGCAGCTGGCTTGAAGCCTGAGATCGGTTTCATTGAGTATCTCTTCGGCGCAGGACAGCTTTCTGATGCGATCTCCAAGGACCCCAAGAGCATGCTGGATATTCTGCCGCTGTCTCTGACGGGCCATACGCCACATGACGTGTTCGGGACGCGCGCCTTTGACGATCTTCTGGTTCGCTTGCGCTCCATGTACGATCTCATCCTGATCGATACGGGGCCACTGCTGCTGATGGCTGAGGCGCGGGTTGTTGCAGGCAAGACGGACAAGGCCATTCTGGTTGTGCGCTGGCGTCACACGAACCGCTCAGCAGCGCGTCAGTCGTTGGCACTCTTGCGATCCTTCAAGGCCGACCTGCTGGGTGTTACGCTAAACATGGTGAACCTCAACCGCCGCCGCCACTACAGCGACCCGGGTGCAGGATATGATGCCTATCGTAAGTACTATCAAATGGAGACGAAGCCTTCTCTGTTCAGCTTCATGCGCCGGGATCCGAACAAGCCCAAGAAGGGCGAAATTCGCCCTACAGCGATCCAGACCCCGCCGAGCCTCGCGGAGCACAGCACAGAGTCTCCTGAAAAAGTTGACGCAAACTAAGGTGTGAGACGGAGCGATCATGCGATGATCGCTTCGCTTACCCTGAATTGGATCGAGCGATGACGACAATTGCATTCTTCGGACATGATGCGGCAGATGCCGCTGTGCGCCGACGTGTGAAGTCGTTCGTCGGCGACGGAATGGATGTTGTTGGCTTCATGATGCGCCGCCGTGATGTCTCTCCGGAATGGAAAAATGTCGATCTTGGCAAGACGCGTGATGGCGCCTTCCTCCAGCGGATCAAGCAGGTGTTTGCTGGCGCGCGGAAGGCGGCTGAGCAACGTGAGTTATTAGCTGCAGCTGACGTCATATATGCGCGAAATCTCGACATGCTGGCGTGTGCGTTCCTGGCAAAGCGCCATACAGGACTGAAGACGCCCGTCATCTACGAGAGCCTCGATGTGCATCGCTTGCTGACGCGCTCCGATTTTGTGGGTCGGATATTTCGTGGCCTCGAACGCGCTCTGCTGAAGCGGACACGGGCGCTTGTTGTGAGTTCTCCCGGCTTCTTGCGGAACCATTTCGAACTTCACTACGGGGGCGACTTCACGGCCTATGTCGTAGAGAACCGTTTGAGTGCTGACAGTAACTTTGGCCCACGGCCGGATACTGCGCTCCCGGTGGAGATTCTGGAAGACCGAAAACTTGTACTCGGCTGGGTCGGCATGTTGCGGTGCCAGCGTTCGCTGGACCTGCTATGCGCTCTGGCTGACGCGTTTCCCGATACATTGGAAATTCGGCTACATGGAATCCCGGCACGCACCGAAATTCCTGTGTTCGAACCCGAGATTGAGCGTCGACCAAACATGACCTTCTTTGGAAAGTTCCGGTCACCAGAGGATCTATCCAGCATTTATGCGTCGCTGGATGTGGTCTGGGCAGGGGACTTCATGGAGGCTGGGTACAATTCGGTCTGGCTGTTGCCGAACCGGATCTATGAGGGAGGCTATTACGCGACGCCCTCGATCGCGCCGGCCGGTACAGAGACAGCAGCCTGGATCGCACGGAATGACTGCGGGTTCGTGATTGAGGAGCCCCTTGAGCGCTCGCTGTCGAAACTGGTGGGACATTTGTTGACAGATCGCCGGGAGATTGCCGCTTACGCCAAGCGTCTTGCAAGCTTGCCAGAAGACCTGTTCGTGCAGCCGGCTGGATTCATGCGCGACATGATCTCGACCAGTCTTGGCCAGGAGGCTGTCGCATGAACATTGTAAGTCGTATTCCGACTGACCGCGATTCATCTCTTGTCATGGCCAAAGTCTATGAGGAGCCGCGGAAAATCCCATACTGGGAGCAAGCGCTTATCTCGGTTTGGTTCCTGAATTCATTCGTGCCACTGCCGCTTGAAACTCCACTACGCTATCTGATGGTTTTGTGGTTTCTGTGGCTTCTCGCCTTGCATAAGGAGCAGGTCATTCCGATCGTGCTCAAGGCGTGGCCTCTTTTCCTCCTGCCGATATTCGGTTTCATTTCGATTCTGTGGTCACCCTATATGGGGGCAGCCATCCGGAGCGGCGCACTTTACCTTCTAACCCCTCTGGTCGCTGTCATTATCATTACGCGATTTGATATCACCACTATCCTGCGATGCATGTTCTTCGCAGGTGTGATGGCGATCATTGTGTGTATTCCATTCTATGATTCAATGCCCTCCGGCGGGCCGTATCCGCAAAAGAACTATTTCGCCCAGCAAATGTTGTTCGTGGCATTGCTCAGCTTCATGACATTGTTGAATGAAAAGTCATGGCCTTGGACACGGCTATTGGCCGCGCTCATTTTCCCAGTTGCTTTGATCTTTATGCTACGGGCGCCGTCGGCGACGGCACTCGTGTTTGCCGGTGTCGGGATCATCGGCCTGTTTCTAGTCAAGTTCGCGTGGCAATCCATTAGCAAGGTGCGCCACTTGCGATCCATCATATTCATTGCTGGCGTCAGCGTTGTTTTGATAGGCGCCATGATTGTGCTGAACCAGACTCACCAGGACTATGTGGCGGACTTCCTGGGCGCGCTAGGTAAGGATACGACTTTCACTGGGCGAACTCATATCTGGTCTGCTGGGCGCTTGGCAGCGGAAGAGCAGCCAATTATCGGTTTGGGGCTTGAGGGATTTTGGAACCCGTCAAATGGCGCGGCACAATCGATCAATGAAATGGATTTCAAGCCATACGGGACAAAGCTGACCTTCCACAATGCGTATCTCGAAGTGCGTGTGCATCTCGGATACATCGGTCTCGGACTTTACCTGTTGATGTGGGCGTGGTGCGGTTATCGTCTGCTAATGCAGTTCTTCCGGGATTCGTCTTTGGAGATGTCTGCGCTGCTCGTCTTCGGCGCGATCGTATTCATTTCGACATTTACGGAGTCTTTGGCGTGGGCGAGTTTCAACACCCCCCTTAACTTGCTGTATCTTGGCGCCTTGGCGACACTATCGCCGGTGCGTCGCACATACGTAGGGAAGGCGCCCGTTTACCTGAGTTCCAGTCCGGGCTACGCCAAGGCGTAGCGACCAGGTAACCACTTTTTGGGGGCTGCATTACAACAGGGCGCCGATGGCGAAAATGATGCCTGCCCACAGCGAAGCGCTAAGACCAACGATCAACGTGATGCGCAGCCAGACGGGCCATTTGCCGAAATTCTCGATATCGGTCTGGACGTCACTCTGATAGTGGCGAATTGTGGTGGGCTCTGCAGCCAGATGCATCATGGATGTATTCCTTGCCAGAGACGAATTCGCATTGCGCATACTTCTTTTTTGGCGACCAACTATTAAAGGTGACTTAAACCGACACGTGATTTCACCCATAATCATTGACTCAGTCTCGACGTCGAATCCGGCATCAATGTGGTTGGTTTGGGACGGTATCCCGCCGTTACTGGGGATTTGAGCAGGCTGACGAAACACCAACAGGCTGCAATGGGCGACCGGTATATTAACCATCTGCGCAGATAGCTGAATTCTCTAGGAATTTTCTCTCGTTTGTTGAGCATTGCAGGACAGTAATCTTACCGCTCGCCGGTACTGCAATTGGCAAAATCTGCCCTTTCAGGCACCATCCTTGCAAGGTTAAAAGCCGAATCCAGCTTTTGAGTGCGTTCAGCTTCCATGGGAACAGCAGCCATTTCTTCCGACGAAATTCCCTCGAGCCCATCGCAAGGCCTGATGAGGTCTGCTGGCAAAGCCGCCATCTGGGTAGCTTTCAGTAAGTGGTTGGGCTTGCTGAGCGGTCTGGTGTCGCTTGTTGTGGTCGCTCGGTTGCTCACGCCAGAGGATTTTGGCGTCTACGGGTTTCTTTTGATTGTACTTGTCATCCCGGAAGTCTTTTCGAGCGACAGTCTCAACGAGGTTCTCATTCAGAGGACCGATTTGAAAACAGAACATTCCAACTCAGTCTTTCTGTCCTCGCTGTGCTTCGCAGCCCTGTTTTTTGGACTGATCCAACTCAGTGCTCCCTACATTGCGGTGCTCTTTGATGTGCCGCCCTTGGTCGACTACCTGCGGGTCATGTCGTTGGTTCTGTTCATGGGCGCGCTGAGTGCGGTTCCAGCTGCCTTGCTACAGCGACATATGCAGTTTCGCGAAATTACCATTGTGGATGTCGTGGGTTACATCGTTGGCGCAATTGTCGGCGTAAGTTGCGCGATCCTGTTTCAGAATGCCTGGGCGCTGGTCGCGATGGAAATGTCCCGTCGTTTCGCGAGGATGCTGGCTTTCCTGTATTTTGCCAAATGGTGGCCGTCTTTTCGGACAAATCTGATTGAGTTCAAGTCCTTGCTCCGATTCAAGATGGCATCAATCGGATTGAGGCTGGTAGCAGCAGGGGATTTGGGTCTGCCGCGATTGTTTGTAGGTTTGTTTCTCGGGCCGGCGGCGCTCGGTATGTTCAATCTTGCCATGCGGATACAGAATCAGGCGATGCAGGCGCTCGTGTCGCCGTTTGGTGCAATTGCATTCCCGGTAGCGTCGAAAACTCAGAACGATCTTCCGACGCTCTACAAGACGATGTCTACCGCGATCTGGCTCGCCGGATTTATTGCGTATCCGGCATTCATCGGTGCTGCCGCTGCCGCTCCGGTCATTGTGCCGGTCGTGTTTGGTGACCAGTGGAATGATGCGATCATCGCGATTCAGATTTCCATGTTGATGGGTATTCGCCTTCCGTCTTCCGCGTTCAATGGCGGGGTGCTTCGCGGTGTCGGACGACCGGGCCTTTTGCTGAAGGTCAGTGTTTTCGCGCTGCTGGTTCTTCTGGTGATGCTGCCTTTCGCATCGCGGGTGAGTTTGGAGGCCGTAATGATCGCCTTGGCTTTCCAGAAATTCCTCGGTTGGTTCCTCAGCAGTTGGGCCGTTTACCGTGCTGTGAAATTCCCTATCACCCGTCAAATTCTTGCGGGGTCGTCGGTTTTAATTGCCGCACTCGTAATGGGCGGCGGGATATGGTGGGCCGCTGGCCACCTTCCTGATGACTGGTCCAACCTCACCAGGGTTGCGGCGATCATCGGGCTCGGAATAGCGCTCTACGTCGCAGGCCTTTTGATTGCGGCCCCCGCAATGGCGAAGCGCGGCATGTCGTCTATGGTAATGCTGCTGAAGGGGGACCGGAAGATGGCGATCGCGAATCTCCGGAAAGTGTCATGAAAATCTATTCGGACACTGAAGATTTTCAAGGGTTTAGATATGGAGGCAAGACCAATGCTTGATGAAAACAAGATTGCGATTGTTATTCCCCTCTACAATGACGCCCCCAATATTGAACGTGCCATTCGTAGTGCCGTCGAACAGAAGGTTCCGGACACTGTTGCGGTTGAGGTGATCGTCGTGGACGATTGTTCTTCAGACGAGGGAGCAGAGATCGCCAAGCGAATGGCGCGGACAATTCCGAATCTTACATTTGTCCAGCAGGCTCAGAATTCCGGGCCGTCGGCCGCTCGAAATTGCGCGATACGGCAAACAGATGCGGCCTGGTTCACGCCGCTCGATAGTGATGATTTCATGTTGCCGACGCGCATTGCCGGCCTGCTGGACGAAGCGCGCGCGAGAGATCTCGACTGGGTGGCAGACAATCTCCTGATGAGTTCCGAGGACACTCCGGAAGAGGTCGAGCGTGTCTTGTGGCCCGATAAGCCGGAAGGGGCCGTCCGGTTGACGACTGAGTTGTTCGTCAAACAATCCTACGATGTAGACATTGAGCGGTCGGAACTCGGCTTCATCAAGCCCCTGATCAATCGGCGCTGTCTTGGCGACGCCTCGCGACCTTACAGAGACCAGTTGAGGTTCGGCGAAGACTTTGAATTGTATACGCGGTTACTGATGTCAGGTGCCAAGGCGGATCTTGTCGATCCCGAGGGCTATTACCTTGTTCGCCGGAGAGGATCAGCTTCCCATTCCCAGTCGGGCAGGGATCATCAGCGCTTGGTTGAAATCAGTCGGGAAATGCTGAATTATCCGAGCCTGACGCGTACGGACCGGCGCGCGCTTCTGGGTCACTTGAGATACTCGGAAAGAGAGCTGGCCTGGTGGACAATGATCGAGGCTGTTCGCGAAAGAAATCCGGCCAAAGCCATCAGAGCTCTGGTGATTTCACCATTGGCAACGCTTCACGTCATAGGGAATCTTGCAAGACAGGCCGGCGCGCGCGTGAGTTCACGAACTCCGACAGCCTAAAAATTAAGTAAGATCTCCGAGAAGTCGTTGTTTTCAAAGGCTTGGTAAATAGAGATTCAACCAAATTCCATGTATGGTGAATAGTGCCTGGAAACTCGCGCATTCGTGCGAACCGGTGGGCACAAGATCAGCGAGACGGTGCATGTCTGCTTGATAGAGCGCTGACGTGACGACGTCTCGCACGGAAAAGGTGGATGCGTGTCCAATCAAAGACCGAACCAGTTGGGTCATGAAGAAACCCTGATCGAGACGGCGCGGAAATCCCGCAGGGCTATTCTCGCAGTCGGGGGCTTCAGTGTTGCCCTTAATGTGTTGATGCTGGCAGGTCCGCTTTACATGCTGCAGGTTTACGACCGGGTGCTGGTCAGTGGTTCCCTGCAAACGCTGATCGCGCTTACAGCTTTAATCGCCGTATTGTTCATTGGATACGCGCTTATTGATGCGATCCGGTCGTCGATGCTGGTTCATGTGGCTGCCCGGATTGAGCGTGAAATGGCCCCTTTGGTTTTCGATGCCATTCATCGTAGGTCACTCCAGGATTCAGGTGCCAAGGACGGTCGGGCAATGAAAGACCTGGCGGAACTTCGGCAATTCATGGCTGGCCCGACGGTCAAGGCGGCTTTTGACCTGCCACTGGCGCCACTCTATTTTTTGATCCTCTTCCTCATGCACTGGACGCTCGGTGTACTGGCCCTGATTGGTTCAGCCGTGATTTTTGCGCTGGCTCTATATACTCAAAAGGCAAGCGAAGCCTCGTTGCTCACCTCTGGTGAAGTCAGTAATACGGGCGCTGTCTTCGCCCAGAATGCGTGGCGCAGTTCTGAATCGGTTCACGCGCTGGGCATGCAAATGACAGTCCGTGACAAATGGGTTGATGCCACCACCGAAGCGGATGCCACAGCTATTCGAGCATCTGACACAATCAATACCGCCGCCGCCGCCACACGTGCTTTCCGGATGTTTTTGCAATCCGCCTTGCTTGGTGCGGGCGCCGTGCTCGCCATTGCTGGTGTTGCAACGCCAGGTGTGATCATCGCAGGCTCTATCATCGGCGCGCGGGCGATCACTCCAATTGAGCAGATAGTTTCGCAATGGCGTTCGATTGTTCGTGCCAGGGCCGCGCGAAAACGGCTTGCGTCTTTGACGGGCGCTACCGAGCAGAAGGCAGCGCCGATGACCCTTCCGGCCATCACCGGAAAGCTGTTGGTAGAGAATGTATTCGCAGCCTTGCCAGGCCAGCAAAAACCTTTTCTTCAAGCAATCTCGTTCTCGGTTGAGCCGGGCGAGATTGTCGGTGTGATCGGAGCGAGTGGCTCGGGCAAGACGACCTTGGCCCGGGTGTTGACCGGAGTCTGGCCCTATGCGCTTGGCGCAGTGCGACTTGATGGTGCCGAGATCAAGGAGTACCAGCCGGACCAGTTGGGACAACAGCTTGGCTACTTGCCGCAGGCGGTCGAACTTTTACCCGGTACCATCAGTGAGAATATTGCCCGCCTTCGTCCAAACGCCGACCCAGAAAAAATCGTGGCTGCGGCCAAACGTGCGAACGCCCACGACATGATCCAGTCTTTTGCAGATGGCTATAACACTGAGTTGGGTATTGGTGGCGAACGTCTTTCGGCCGGTCAACGCCAACGTATTGGGTTGGCGCGCGCCTTGTTCTCTGATCCCAAGCTGGTGATCCTGGATGAGCCGAATGCCAATCTCGACCATGAGGGCGATGAGGCGCTGAATGACACACTCAAGCTGCTCAAGGATGAGAAGGTGGCTGTTGTGATAATCGGACACCGCCCAACCACGCTGCGCCATGTCGACAAAATAGTGTTGATGCATGAGGGTAAAGTGCAGGCACTCGGACCGCGAGATGAAATTCTGTCGAAGGTTCTGAGAACTCAGAAGCGGTCTGCTACCGGCATCAAGCTGATAGAGAAGGGCAAGACGCAATGACCACGGGTCCGATCGTATTTGAGGACAGCGACCGTCTGACGCTGATCGACCTCGGCCTGCGTAGACTCATGGTGCAGGGCCTGGTGGTGGTTGGTGTGTTGTTTGGTGGCTTGTTCATCTGGTCAGCAGTGGTGCCACTTGAAAGCGCGGTGGTCGCGCCGGGTACAGTGCAGGTTTCGGGTGCCAACAAGACGGTCCAGCATCTGGAAGGTGGGATCGTAAAGGAGATTCTGGTCGCGGATGGAGATACTGTTGAAATCGGCCAGCCACTGATCCGCCTGGATACTTCAGGTGTTGCGGCCTCTCTTGCCAGCCTTGAGGCCCAATTGTTTACCTTGGCAGGAGAAGAGGCGAGGTTGCTGTCGGAGCGGGAGGGACGTGACGTCGTTGTCCGGACCCCCACAATCGAATTTCTGGAAACTCTAGAGGACGGCAAGCGACGCGTGGCGCGCGTTATTGCAACTCAGCAGGCCATCTTGGATACGCGTACTCAAGCACTCGAAACCGATGTCCAATTGCTCTCATACAAAATAGATCAACAGGGTGAACGCGTTGCGGGTCTGAAAGACCTCATGAGTTCGAATTCCCAACAGATATTGATCCTTGAAGACGAGCTTAACGGGCTTGAGGCATTGTTCGAAAGAGGGCACGCGCCAAAGAGCCGAATGCTGGCGCTGAAGCGCGAGAAGGAACGTCTTGCTGGCCAACAAGCGTCTCATAGAGCGGAGATCGCTCAGATACGTACGGCGATGGCGGAAGGCCGGCTGCAGATATCGAGATTGGAAACCGATACGCGTGAGACTGTGCTGACTCAGTTGAAAGAGATCCAGTTGGGTATTGAAGACCTTATGGAGCGTCGCCAGTACGCGGCTGACCAATTGGCTCGTACTGAAATTGTTGCGCCTTATGCAGGGCAGGTTTTTGGTGTGAATGTGCATGCGGTCAATGGCGTGATCGGTGCGGGCGCGCCTTTGCTATCCATCGTCCCGGATGACGAGGAGTTGGTGATGATCGTCCGAATATCCCCAAGCGAAATCGACCGGGTGCAGAATGGGGATTCCGTGCGGATACGCTTTCCCTCGCTCAATGCGTCTCGTACGCCCGAAGTCAGAGGCACTCTGAAGACCGTGTCGGCTGATGTCCTGGTCGAACAGGATGGCATCGCGCCGTATTACCGCGCTGTCGTCGAGCTGACTGAGCAGGAGAAAGAGCGCGTCGGCACCGAGCTGACGCCCGGTATGCAAGCGAACGCCATGATCCAGACAGGTCAGCGCACGGCTCTGTCATACTTGACCAAGCCACTTGCAGACTTCACGGCCGTATCGTTCAAAGAAGAATAGGCGAGCATTTCAGGGCGTCTCGACAGCGGGCCGGGTGTTTGCCGCCGACAGTTCTGCGGTCTTGTCAGCCGATTGAATTTGCTTGGAATATTTTCTTCCGAGGTCCTGCAGCGGGCGTTCGAGATAGTGATAGCTCAGCGTTGCAAGCGGAATGGTCACTGCCAGCGTCAACGCTGCAATGAACGCCATCATGGCAAGTGCAGAGACAGGTGAAGGATCGGCACCAAGCATCGGCCCAAGCAATTCTGCGAATGCGAACAAGATGATGAAATGCAAGAGGTACAGCCCGTAGGAGATATCTCCGAGGAAGACGAGCTTCTTGGAGGCCAGCCAGCCTTCACTACGACCATAAAAAGTTATGGTGACAAGAAATGTTGCGGCAAGAGATACGACCAGAACAGAAGACGGGTCCACGTGAACCCATGGCCGGAAAATCCGCTGGACGAACATGCCAGCGAAAAGTGCACCGGCAATGAGAAGGTAGCGAAACCATTTCGGAAACCGAAAATATAGGTCGGCGACCATGCGTCCATAGTTCGGTATCAGAGCACCCAGAAAGAATGCGATCAGATAGACATTCACATGGCCGATGTGCAGCGGTGCGTACATTAGTGCCACCAGCACAACAAGCGTAGCGGCTATAAGGGCCGGCCGACGCGTCAGAACGACAAACAAAGGCATCAAAAATGATGCAATGATCTCTGTCCGGATGGTCCACGCCGGAGAGTTCAGGCTATTGGAGTAGCCGACGGCATTGAGAAGCGTTTCTATGAGACCGGGGTCCTGGTTGAAATATCCATTCATCCAACTCGTGGCCCCAGCCGTGGGCGCATCACTGAAATACAGCCAGTGCATGGCCGCAGCAAACAATGTCACCGCGATCAGTAGCGGATACAGGCGAAAGAGACGTCGAACATAATAGCCAGCCAGATGAGCAAGTCCTTTGCCCTTCGACCGGCGCAGGGAAAGCGTGAGAACTGTCCCGCTCAACACGAAGAAGAGAACAACTGCGGCAGGTCCGTTGAAAAATCCGATCAGGCCGTGAACCAGCATATGGAACGGTTCAGAAAAATTGAGACCGTGCCGTTGCGGTGTATCCAGTCCAGAAACCTTGAACAACAGGAATGCATGATAAATCACGACGAAAGAGGCGGCAGTGCCTCTCAGGCTCGCAAGACTGTTTGAGAACGTCACCTGCTCAGACGAAGAAGGATTTGGGAGAATTGGTTGTGAAGTCATAACGCAAATCTTTTCAAGGTATTGTGCAAGCACCGCATGAGCGCCAGCATACAGGTGCCTGCCCTAGGCAAACTCGGCATATGGATTGAAGCAAGCCGTCATGGAGCCGAGATAGGTCGTGGGTTCAGTGGCGGGCTCATCAAGCAACGTATAGTCGGTGCGCACGATAAAGGCGGTGAGCAGGGCGCGTTCGAAATCGGCTTGATGATCAGACAATTTCGGAATTCCGCCCCCGGATACAGTTGATCCGAGCCCAATCAATTCCAGTCCGCGCAGCGTGGCCGACTTGATGAAGGAAGGTGCAGCCTCAGCCTCCCGAAAGTCTCGTACGAAGGTCTCAAATTCCGCTTTGTCCATTTTGAACGGACCGACCAGCCGTCTCAGCGTGCGCCGGATATGCCCCTGATCGGTCGTCAGCAGAACCGTGCCAGCCCCAGCTGCTGCCGCTACGCCAACGCCGCCTAAAATCATGGCCCGGCGAGAAAGTGAGAGTCTGTTCCGGGTCATATGGTCACCTTCGCAGTCAGCTTTTCAGCTGCCCTCAAGCTGAGAGCGGCAACGGTCAGGCTGGGGTTGCCGGTTCCACATGTTGGGAACACAGACGAGCCGACCACAATGAGATTTCGGTATTTGTGGTGAATGAGATCTCCATCCACCACGGAGCTTGCCGGATCGGACCCCATGCGCATCGTGCTTTGCAGATGCGACTCCGTCCGGCGTATCCGGCGGAACACAACCTCTTCTACGGGTAGGGGTTGAAGGATCTCGTCCAAACCGTCGATGGCTGCCTGCAAACCTTTCTTGGCGTAGTCGCTGGCGCCCATGAAGTGAACGATTGGATCTCCGTTCTCGCCGAGTTCGACGCGATTTCCGTCTTCAAGCATCTCTTCGACAACGATAGAGATTGGAAGCGTCTGCCGCCATTTCGAGCGCTCTGTCCGAAGGCCAAACTTCCAACGATTTTCAAAGTAGATAAGCGCTGCGCCGCGATCGGCGCGGAAGTCGCCATCTGCGAAACTATAGTCCAAGCCAGTCGTGATAGTGGAACCGTCGAAATTCTCCATACCATCCAGCAGGATTTCTAGATCAGCCCCATAAGTCTCGTTTAGGCCGGCACCGGTCAGCGCATCGGCCATTCCAGATGCCTGCATTATAGCAGGGCTATGAATGGCATTTGCGCCGAGTACAAACACGTCTCCGGTAACCGAGAATGTCTTTCCCGCGGACTCGAAACTCGCGCTCTTTACCGTATTATTCGTCGAGTCAAAGCTGGTGACGCGGCTGTTCAGGATCACCGTCACGCGATGGTCGTTATACACATCCATCAGGCCGTTCTGGGCCGTGAACTTCGCATCGGCCGGGCAAATCATGCATCGCAAGGAGGCGCAGCAGGGGCCGCGTCCTTCCGTGGCAACTCGGGCACGAGCAGTGGGAATAATAAAGTGTGTGTCGGGTCGCGCCGCCTTCATCACCTGATCGGGCGTAGAAGGATGATGCGGTGGTTGTGGAAACGGTTTCGAACGTGGCGCGATGCCGTGCATGTCCGGATCGCCTGAAACCGACATGATGGTTTCTGCATCGCAATAGTAGGGTTCCAGCTCATCATAGCTGACAGGCCAGTCCTGGCCGACGCCGTACTTGGACTTCAGCCGGAAATCATTTGGCAGAAATCTGGGCGATTGGGCGAACCAGCAATTCGTCCCGCCACCAAACCCGATGGTGAAGTTCCACGGCTTGTCGCTGTCGGAATGATAAGTCGTTGCCCGGTCGATCGAGCTGTTCCGGTTTTCGTTCACTTGCCACGAATGGGCATTATAATCCCCGCGTTCGATGACGAGCACTCGACCGGTTATTGTCTGCAGTAATTTCGACAGAAAGAAACCGGAGCCAAAGCCGGAGCCGACCACGACAAAGTCGTAATGCTGTGAATTCACAGTTTCCGGCTGTGCCAGATTTTTTAGCATGACCCCACCTTTGATCCCCATTCATGCAGCGCTGCAGCATGGGTCTGAAAAGAGACCCGATAGCGCCGGTATTCTTTATTCATCTGGCGCTATATTTGCAATTCGCATGCTAGAGGGGATCGTCCCCAAATAGTCAGGCTCTCCATCTAACATTTCTACACGGGGGCGTCTCCCGAAACCCGGGCGTGTTCGCGCCGGAAACTTGGGACATGACCGAAAAAGGGGAATTGAGGCAAGGCAAGCGCCATGGGTGCACAACAAGCGAGCATTCCAATGACGAGCGCAATGAAAATCAACCGGATCAAATTATCAAAATCTAGATAGAGATCCGGCAGTGACGTCCTTGTACTATTAACCAGCCAGAATTTCGCACTGTAGCAGCCTGCAACAGAATTGAGAACGAGCCAGAGAAAGCCTCCATTTCAGAACATGTCCAAGAACGACACGCCTCCCGAGGATGACGAACTCAATAATATCAATACGACTGCGGCGGGCCTGGCGAGTGGAGCTGCGATCACCGGCGTCGCTCAAGGCTTTCGAGTTGTGCTGGGGTTTGTTCAGGGTATCGTCTTGGCGCGCCTGTTGCTGCCGGCTGACTTCGGTCTCGTTGCCATGGTTGCGCCCGCCGTCGCCTTCGCGGCCATGGTCAAGGAACTCGGTCTGAACCAGGCGACGGTGCAGCGAGACCAGATATCGCAGCAGATTGTGAGCAATCTTTTCTGGCTCAGCGTTTCGATGAGCATTTTGCTGGCCGTCATCATGGCGGCGTGTGCGCCTTTGCTTGCCGATTTCTATGGAGAGCCTGAAGTCCAGGCGCTCGCGGTCGCGTATGCTGCAACGATCGTGGTCTGGGGCCTGCAATCCCAGCCAGCCGCCTTGTTGGCTCGCAAGCTCGCGTTCAAGACCATCGCGATCATCGAGGTCGTTTCGTTGCTCGCCGGGTTCATTGTCGCGGTCGCAACCGCCTATCTGACCCGAAGCTATTGGGCGCTCTTCTACGGCACGATTGTTACGGCGGCTGTTTCCACACTCGCCAGCTGGATGGCCAGCAAGTTCAAGCCGATGAAAATAGGCAGTGCGGAAGGCATGAGGGAGATGATCGGGTTCGGCTCCAGTATCGCCGGATTTGACCTTCTCAACTTTGCCTCACGAAATGCCGACAATATTCTAATCGCGCGCTTTCATGATGCGGTCGAACTCGGTCTTTATGACCGGGCCTACAAGCTTCTGCTCTTCCCATTGCAGAAAATTACTTATCCGCTCTCCAGGGTGATGGTGCCGTTCCTTTCTCGTAATGTGAACCAGCCTGAGCGCTACAAGCGTGCTTACTTTGTGGCCGTCACCATTATTCTTGTTGCCGCGCAGCCGGGCGTTCTGGTCGGCATACTGTTCGCCGACGAAATTTTCCTCGTCCTGCTGGGCAAGGAGTGGGTGCCGGCGGCGCCAGTTTTCATGTGGCTCGGAATTGCTGGTCTTATTCAGGTCATGACCTCGACCATGGGTTGGCTGTTCGTCAGCCAGGGGCGAGGCAAGCACTATCTCATGGTCGGCGCCGTTACTGCCGTGATTTCCATAACCTCCTTCGTTGTGGGATTGCCCCAAGGGGCCGTAGGCGTGGCTGCGGCGTATGCCATTGGCGATCTGGTGTTCAAGACGCCTTATGTCTGGTTCATGGCATCCCGCAATGGGACCGTCAGGTTCGGAGATTTCGTGCGTCTGCTCATGCCGCACCTGTTGGCGTTGGCAGTCGCAGCTGCTGCACTTTATTTCACGGGGCAGTCGTTCCAGCAGATCGGCTTTTTACAAATTGGCCTGCTTCTGGCGCTCTCTTATGGCATATACCTTGCTGTTCTGACCTTGTTCAAAGAAAAGGTTTCGATGGCGCGAGAACTGCTTGAAATGGTCTGGAACAGCATTCAGTCCAAGCGACAGGTTCGAGCGGCTCAAAAGGGAATGCAGGAATGAACTATCGCTCTCTCGCAGATATGTATGACGCCATAACGATGGGGCTTGGCCGGTTGCCGGACAACATCGATCTAATCGTGGGCGTTCCGCGCAGCGGCTTGATTCCGGCGAACTTCCTTGGCCTTTTGCTGAACCTGCCCATCACGGATGTTGAAGGTTTGATTGAGGGGCGCGTCATGGCTTCGGGACGCACGCGTCGCGGTGCGGCGGTGAACAAGACCTTCGCCGAGATGAAGAATGTGCTGGTGATTGATGACAGCGTGTTCCACGGCAATTCCATTCGCGCTGTAAAGGAGCGGCTGGATGTCGAACTTGAAGGATACAATCTGACGTATTGCGCCGTTTTCGGTCCCAAGATGACGCACCCGGATATCGACATTGTTCTGGACGCTGTACCCCAGCCGCGAATTTTTCAATGGAACCTCTTCCACCACGGCCTGCTTAAGGAATGCTGCATCGATATTGATGGCGTCCTTTGCCTGGACCCCACGGCCCAGCAAAATGATGACGGCAACCGCTATCGCGAATTTATCCTCAACGCGATACCCCTGAATCGTCCGACAAAGCCATTAGGCCATCTGGTAACGAGCCGACTTGAAAAGTATCGCCCGGAAACGGAAGCTTGGCTCGAGAAGTGGGGCATCCAGTACGAGTCGCTCAACATGCTAGACCTGCCAAACAAGGAGGCCCGCCAGAAAGCAAAGGCGCATGGGTCGTTCAAGGCGGAAGTCTATCGCAACAAGAACAGCATTATGTTCATTGAAAGCGAACACGACCAAGCGGTTGAAATCGCCCGTCTATCTGGCAAGCCAGCGCTATGCATTGAGACGCAGCAAATGCATATGCCTGCCAGCGGTGATCTGCGCACAATTCAGCAATCCATGAAAGGGTTGCCTCGGCGGATTGTGCTTCAGAAGACGCCCTTGTCAAACAAACAGTCGATGAAGAATTTTGTTCGTTCAATTGTGGGCGACAGAGGATACGCGCTCATGAAGAAGGTGTCGGGTAGATCCTGACGCAAATCCCTTCGTTAGCGTTATCGTTTCAGAGTTTTTTTAAGATGAATACGGACTAATACTTATTTCGCTGAAGCGATCAGTAGTAATTATCAATAAAAACTAGTCTGACCGGGCCGGTTTTCCATTCCGATAAACTCTTCGGCGTGTTAAATGGTCGTAATGTATATTTCTGTTTCCGGGTGGAGGAACGCTGCTTCGGAGACCTAGTGGGGTGACAATAAAATGGCAGGGCTACGGTGGGCAACACTCGGGCATAGATCCAACCTATCCGACGATGACAATCTGACACCAATCATCAAGTTTGGGACAATCGGCATCATTGTGCTGGCAAGCCTGTTGCTGGTTCCGATTTTCAACTTCATTGCCAATTATTCGGCCGCTTGGCACCCTGAACGCGCGCTTGCGATTTACATTGCAATCGCAGTTTGCTGCGCGCTGGCTGCCATCATCAAGTATGATGATGTGCCAAAGTATCTTCGTATAATCATCAAGGGTCTCGCCCTCTTCCTCGGCTTTTACAGCCTGTGGTTGGGCGCGGATTTTTCGAGTGTAAACGAGAACGTTCAGAGCGGCGCTGGAAACTTTATTGTTGTCGTTCCATTCATTGTTTTCGCCGCCACGATTGCCGCCATGTTTCGGCCATCCCTGGCGCTGTTACCTCCCTTGTATCTATTGATCCACAAGGACCTGACACGGGTTCTGTCTGGCGCGAAGGAACTCGGTCGCAATGATTATGCGCCGCTTGTGGAAGTGCTTGTCTTCACGGCCGGCGCGGTTGTGGCGCTTGGCCTGTTCGTAAAAGCGGTAGAGATCGCCAAGCGGAAGCAGATTATCCCGGAGCGCTTTCACACGGGTATTCAGCAGGGCATCACCGCGTTGCCACTCATCATTCTTTGCATGGCGGTCGGCGCTCATCTGGGCAACTACTTCATGTCTGGCTTGGCGAAGATTCACCTTGATGGAGGTGTCTTTGCTTGGGTTTCTGACAATCCAACCAGTTCTCTGATGTTGGCTGGCTATAATGTCGGTGCCGCACCAGGGGCGTATGCGCCCGGGCTTTTCGGTTTTGCATATTCAGTTCTTCGCGCAGTCGAGCCGTATCTCAACGTCGTAACATTGGCGGCGCAGTTCTTGTGCTTCCTCGCTTTTTTGCGCGTGCGAACCATGTTGGCCTTCACCGTCTTCTTCGACATGATGCACATCGCAATCTTTCTGCTGACCGGCGCGTTGTTCGTTCCCTGGATTTTGTTGAACAGCCTTCTCGCATCGGCTTTTGTCGCGATGAAGATGGATCGACTTCCCAAGGAGGCGATCGTTGCTGGCGTACTTGTCACGATCATGGGACATACAGTTTTCTACAATGCACGCCTTGGTTGGTATGATAGCCGGGAATTGCGAGATTCCTATTTCACCGCGATCACCGATACAGGTGAAGAGTACCGGGTCCCCAATAGCTTCTTCCGGCAGTCTTCTTATCTCATGTACACACGTAACTTTGGATATCGCGAGCATCGCGGACCGTCTCGTCACGTGCCGACGTCGCAATGGGGGCAGATTGGCATCGGCGTTCACTCGGACGAAATCGCCAATTACGATATCATGAAAGCTACCAAGACTTGCTCCTATCATTCACCGTACGAAAATGATGCGTCTATCGTCGATTTTGATGCCGGAGCCGCGTCGAGCTTCATCGGCTCTCATCACCAGATGATGCTGCAGCAGAAAATTAAATCGGGCAAAACGCCGTCTTACCACCTATATCCTCACCATCATTATTCCATGCCGGTGAGATACAAGGGGTTTGAAGCGCTGAATCTGGAAAACATCGCAGGCTATCGTTACAATGTCGAAACGGTGTGTCTCGACTGGCAAGATGGCGCATTTAAGCGAGATGTTCTGGTGAGCACAAAAACCGACATCATTCCGGTAAACTAGCGGCGATCAAAATGACTGAAAATGTAATCGTCTATGATGGTGAATGCCCGTTTTGTAGCCAGTATGTGAAGATGCTGCGGATACGCGAGTCGGTGGGGACTGTCCGTCTGATAGATGCCCGGTCGTCCGATGAAACGGCTATCTTCGCCCGCGGCAAGTACGATATGGATCAGGGTATGGCCGCGCGCATCGGTGGCGAATGGTATTATGGGGATGATTGCATCCACATATTGTCGATGATCAGCAGTCCTGTGACAGTGTTCAACAAGTTGAACGGCTGGGTATTTCGTAGCCCCAAGCGAGCACGCGTGCTTTATCCCGTTATGCGGAGCGGCCGCAATCTCGTTTTGCGTTTGCTGGGGCGGCGGAAGATCGGACAGTCACTCTCGGAAACCTGAGACCCGCAGAGCTGGTTTCTTTCACCTAACTGTCGTGTCTATCAGTTCGCTGTCGCAGCTGCTTCTGGTTCGGCGGTAAAAGCTGCCTTCGCGCGGTTGCACGCATCCAGAAGCGTGTCGATCTGGTGATCTTTGTTCAGGATATCACGCTTGGAATAATCACGCGTCTGTTGTTGCATGGCCGCATAGAATCCTTGGTCATCCCAAAGCTTCCTCACCGCCGTCACCCAGTCATCGATTGGTGCGTCCGGGCTGATCAGGATACCGCCCTCGCCAACAGATTCCGACAAGCCTCCAATTTTTGTGGCGACGCACGGAATGCCAGAGAAGTGAGCTTCTGATGCAATGCGCCCCCAGGCTTCCTGCCATTGGCTCGGGATGAGGAGGATCTTGGTTCTGGAATAGACTTTGCGCATATCATTGGTGCGCGGCTTCAGAGTCACATTTCCGCATTTTCGTGCCCACTCGACATTCTGTTTGCTGACATCTTCGGGAAGTGGCCAGCCTTCAACAAACTCGAACGGAACATCAGGGCAGCGTTCAGCGATCTGGAACGCGATATCTCGCCCTTTCTTGGGGTGTGGATTAATAAAGGAGACGACCTCTGGTGCATGATCGCAGATATAGCGCTCGGCCATGAACATGGGCGGAATGGGTACCGCGTCTATGCCATACTTTTCCTTGTAAGCATCCGCAGTAAATTGGGAATTTGCGACATAGATTGTTGAAGCCGGAAGGTCGGCAGGGCTGGCTTCATACTTGTGGAATTCCACGTCTCGGACGTAGACTACGAGTGGAATGCCAAACTGGGCGAAATGCTTTGCGGTCTTGAAGGGCTTGCCCGCTGTGACAATCAATACGTCCGGCTTGGCTTGTTTCAGAACCGCGTCACCTTCTTCCCAGACAAACCATTTTCGATAAACAGGATACCCGGGCAGCTTGTCGCGCGTATACTTCATAGGCGTCAACTTGAGCGCAGCCCGTACAAGGTAACCGAGCCGGTCTTTGTGGTAGAGGCCGGACAGTACTGAGACTTCATGACCGCGTTTGATGATTTCCAGCGACAATTCATGCGTACTGGATTGTGATCCGCCTGCAATTTGCGGCGTATGCGGATGAGCAGTGACGAACAATAGGTTCATGGTGTGTCCTGTTCGGTAGGGCGGGTTACTGGTCGGCTGGGGACGTTGCACGTCCGAGCACCGCTTCCAGTGTATCGAGTTGATGATCGCGTTGCAGGGCAGGGCGCGCTGCATAGTCTAGTGAGGCCTGGACCAGTTCATCGTAATGAGCCTTATCGGTCCACAATCTCTTCAGGGCGCTTGACCAGGTTTCTTCAGGCTCTGACAAATCGATCAAAACCCCGCCGGGTCCTACAGATTCTGGCAATCCGCCTTGGGCCGATGCTACAACAGGAATTCCGTTGATATGAGCCTCAGCCGAAATGCGTCCAAAAGCCTCTTCCCATCGACTTGGGGCCAGCACAATCTTGGCTTCGGCATAGACCTGCTTCATGTCCTGGGTCCGGGCCTGAACCCGAACGTTTGGAAGAGTCGCCAGCGCGGAGTTGAGTTCGTCGAGGTCTTCCTTGGATAGGGTCCAGGTCATCTGGAACGTGAACGGGATCTCGGGACAGGCGCGGGCGCAATTCAGCGCGATGTCGAGTCCTTTGTGCTTGTGCGGATTCACAAACAGGACAGACTCACGCCGCGTTTCCGTCTGGTACATTTCTGGACGAATGAGAGGATAGATGATTTCCGACTTCACGCCGAATGCGTCATCGAACTTTCGCGCCGTGAATTCGGAATTTGCAATAAACTGGCAATCTGAAAACTCTTTGAGGTCTCCCCCCAAATCTTCGAATTCTACATTTCGCAGGTAGAAAACCAGCGGTACATTCCGGGATTTGAAGCCTTTCGCCAGCCGGGCTGGAAACCCTGACTGTAGAATCACGACGTCGGGTTTGAATGCGTCCACGACTTCGGATGTTGAATCCACAGGGTGCCAAGCACGATAAGTGGTGTAGCCGCATACGTCATCGCTGACGATCGTTCCAGACTTCACTTTCAACATTGTACGATGACGCAAGCCGAGCCAACCGTCTCCGGTCAGGCCTGAAAATACGCTGACGTTGTGCCCTCGAGCTCGCAATTCCAGAACGAGTTCATGCGTGCTGGATTGGGCGCCGCCCGCAATCTGCGGGATATAGGGGTGTGCGCTCGCAATGAGTATTCGCATATCGTGCTCTCGACTGTGCCAGACGAAATGATGAGTGCACGATTTACGCCAGAACTTCACCCGTCAATACATTTGCGACGGTCTCGGCAAGTTCTTCGGCGATCAGACCAAATCCTTCCACATTGAAGTGGATTCCATCGTCCATTTGCTCATCGACATCCGTGGTCATCGCCCCGATATAAACGTTGTCGTAAAGTGATGCGATGTAGGCTTGGGCATCCCGGATAGCTGACAGCGCGCCTTCGGGGCCATCGAGCCAGGGGCCCAGCTCCGGAAAGTCACCCAATTCCTGAATGAAGACGGGGATGTCTGCGCCATACCGGTTCCAGAGATACTCGAACACGCTGGTCGTAGCGTCGATCAGAGCGTCGACAATTGAAGAAGTGTTGCTTCCATCAATCGCGCGCGCATCATCTTCGCCTTGTGCCCAGATAATGGCGTCGAGATCCTCGCCCGCATTGAGGGCTGCATCTATCTTTGAAACCGCGGTTAGCAGCGCTGGCCCCGGGGAATCTGTATCCACATTCCACCAATAACTATTGGCATCGGCCAGCGGGTTGGAGCCGCTGCCGCCTTTGGCGGCGTTGATCAGCGTGGTGTCACCATTGAGATAAGCCTCGATGGAGTCCTCGAACACAACCGATCCGATATCGCCTGGGCTCTCGTCATCCTTATGGCGATAGAAGTACCGCTCGGCGTTCGACTGACCGGTGAAGGCGATATAATCGTAATCTTCCGGGTTGAGTGTGTGAGAAATTGGGGCGATTGAATCGTCTTCGACGATTTCAATCCAGTCGATCCGGGCCTTCTCGCCTGAATCATAGACCGCTTCCACGGAGATTTGGTCGCCGGTTTCGAGAGCGACCGAAGCTTCATGAATATTGAACACATCATTATCTGCATCTGCCAGCCAGCTTGTGACGATCTGGCCGTTTACTTTGATCTGATAGGCCGAGACTCCGTCGCTCTCATCAAGATGGGACAGGCGAACCAGATAGTCGCCGTCAGCACCTGTGAACTGTCCCTCGGCGACGCTGGTTGTTGCGCCATCTTCCGCGCGTATAACAGCGTCGTTCGAAGCGGTCGAACGGGATTCCGTGATGAACCCATCAGTGAGGATCAGGTCTTCTGCCTCTGTGCGGCCAAGTCCAATATCCGCTGCTGGTGGTGGCGGCGGAGGCGGCAGCAAGGACGCATCGGTTACGGTTATGGTGTCTATACGTGCATATTCACCGGCATTCTTGGAGCCCTCGATCGTGATCACGTCGCCCGTGTTGAGGTCGAGCTGGAAGGCGTGTGTGTCGATGACCCATCCACTGGAGCCACCTGCGCCGGTCCATGTCTCGACCTCGACGCCGTTGACGTAGACTGCGAACTCTGACGCGCCGTCATTCTCGTTGAAGAAGTTGACCGCCAGCTCATAGGTGCCGTCTTCGCCGGTGAAGGCGCCTGTCGCGGTGCCGGTTCCGGTCGACTTGATGGTCTGCCCGCCGGACGCATTTGCGTTGTCCTCGATCTCATAGTCGCCGCCGAGTGTGAGAACCTCAGCTTCGGTCTCGCCGACTGCAATCTCGCCTGGAGGCGGCGGGGGCGGTGGAGGCGGTGGAGGTGGTGGCAAGAGCGACGCATCGGTCACGGTGATCGTGTCGATGCGCGCAAATTCGCCAGCATTCTTTGAGCCTTCAATGGAGATGACATCGCCCGTATTCAAATCCAACTGGAAGGTATGGGTATCGATGACCCATCCATTTGAGCCGCCTGTGCCGGTCCATGTCTCGACCTCGATGCCGTTGACGTAAACGACATATTCCGATGCGCCATCGTTTTCGTTGAAGAAGTTGACGGCAAATTCGTAGGTGCCGTCTTCGCCGGTGAAGGCACCTGTCGCGGTGCCAGTGCCGGTCGACTTGATGGTCTGCCCGCCGGACGCATTTGCGTTGTCCTCGATCTCATAGTCGCCGCCGAGCGTGAGAACCTCAGCTTCGGTCTCGCCGACTGCAATCTCGCCTGGAGGCGGCGGGGGCGGTGGAGGCGGAGGAGGTGGCGGCGGAGGCGGCAACAAGGATGCATCGGTTACGGTTATGGTGTCTATACGTGCATATTCACCGGCATTCTTGGAGCCCTCGATCGTGATCACGTCGCCCGTGTTGAGGTCGAGCTGGAAGGCGTGTGTGTCGATGACCCATCCACTGGAGCCACCTGCGCCGGTCCATGTCTCGACCTCGACGCCGTTGACGTAGACTGCGAACTCTGACGCGCCGTCATTCTCGTTGAAGAAGTTGACCGCCAGCTCATAGGTGCCGTCTTCGCCGGTGAAGGCGCCTGTCGCGGTGCCGGTTCCGGTCGACTTGATGGTCTGCCCGCCGGACGCATTTGCGTTGTCCTCGATCTCATAGTCGCCGCCGAGTGTGAGAACCTCAGCTTCGGTCTCGCCGACTGCAATCTCGCCTGGAGGCGGCGGGGGCGGTGGAGGCGGTGGAGGTGGTGGCAAGAGCGACGCATCGGTCACGGTGATCGTGTCGATGCGCGCAAATTCGCCAGCATTCTT
The DNA here is from genome assembly GCF_017309975.1 of Hyphomonas sp. KY3. Classification (NCBI taxonomy): domain Bacteria; kingdom Pseudomonadati; phylum Pseudomonadota; class Alphaproteobacteria; order Hyphomonadales; family Hyphomonadaceae; genus Hyphomonas; species Hyphomonas sp. KY3. The sequence goes on along the minus strand of NZ_CP022271.1, from coordinate 2,198,184 downwards.
TGAGCCTTCAATGGAGATGACATCGCCCGTATTCAAATCCAACTGGAAGGTATGGGTATCGATGACCCATCCATTTGAGCCACCTGCGCCGGTCCATGTCTCGACCTCGACGCCGTTGACGTAGACTGCGAACTCTGACGCGCCGTCATTCTCGTTGAAGAAGTTGACCGCCAGCTCATAGGTGCCGTCTTCGCCGGTGAAGGCGCCTGTCGCGGTGCCGGTTCCGGTCGACTTGATGGTCTGCCCGCCGGACGCATTTGCGTTGTCCTCGATCTCATAGTCGCCGCCGAGTGTGAGAACCTCAGCTTCGGTCTCGCCGACTGCAATCTCGCCTGGAGGCGGCGGGGGCGGTGGAGGCGGTGGAGGTGGTGGCAAGAGCGACGCATCGGTCACGGTGATCGTGTCGATGCGCGCAAATTCGCCAGCATTCTTTGAGCCTTCAATGGAGATGACATCGCCCGTATTCAAATCCAACTGGAAGGTATGGGTATCGATGACCCATCCATTTGAGCCGCCTGTGCCGGTCCATGTCTCGACCTCGATGCCGTTGACGTAAACGACATATTCCGATGCGCCATCGTTTTCGTTGAAGAAGTTGACGGCAAATTCGTAGGTGCCGTCTTCGCCGGTGAAGGCACCTGTCGCGGTGCCAGTGCCGGTCGACTTGATGGTCTGCCCGCCCGAAGCGTTGGAATTGTCCTCGACCAGATAATCACCTGCGAGCGTCAATGTCTCGGCTTCTGTTGTCCCGACTACGATATCGGCCATGATGGTACGCTCTCAACTAAACTGTCTTGATCCGGCTCAAGCATGAATGCTGGCCTATAGTAAATCGGAACCGGTTTGCTTGCCACATCATTCTAGTCTCACGAGACTGGGCAGCGGCCGGGGGGTAAATTGCCATGACTGTTTGAACCGGGTTTTCCAACCTCGGCACCTATCGCGTCAGGGTTAGCGGGCACCCTTGGAATTCACCACGGCCGGCACGGTAAGCAGAAGAATTTTCACATCGGTCAGAAAGGTTCTGGTGCGCGCGTATTCAACATCCATTGCGACGCGGGTCTCGTAGGATGTGTCGCTGCGGCCACGGACCTGCCAAAGGCCAGTCAGGCCAGGGCGTACCGCGCAATAGTGTTTGTACTGGTCGCCATATTTCGTGATTTCATTTTCGACGATCGGACGCGGCCCAACCAGCGACATGTCGCCCCGGATGACGTTGACCAGTTGTGGGAGTTCGTCGATCGAGCTTTTGCGGATGAACTGGCCGAGTGCCGTAATACGGGGGTCATTGGTCAGTTTTTGCGTTTCGGCCCATTCGCGACGTGCATCCGGATCTGTTGCCAGCAGCTGTTGCAGGCGATCTCCTGCATCCGTCACCATCGAGCGAAGCTTGTAACAAGCAAACTGTTCACCGTCTTTGCCGAGGCGCATTTGCTTGAAAACGGCGGGGCCGCCATCTTGCAGACGGATAAAGATGGCAATTGTCAAAATCAGGGGAGCAGTGAAGAGCAGAATGCAAGATGCCACCACAACGTCGAAGACGCGTTTGGCAATCTGTTCCGCACCCGAAGTATCGGAGCTGTGGCGAAGCGATGCGTACCTAGCCATCTCCACTTCACGTGACTCTTTTGAAAGTCTCAAACCCATTTTACGTCCCCTAGAATCTACTCATCTGCGCCGGGTTTACTGCCTCACCCAGTGCGGACCTTAACGAGCGGTTAACTCGCAAGAGCCGTTGGATGTTTATTTCTTTCAGGGAGGTTTGCAATCTCTGTACCGCGAAATATGAAAATAATTAACGGTTGGAGACAAATTTCGCGCCACAGGGGAAAGTAAAGCGCAAATAATCGAGCAATCTGTACACAAAAATGGCATGTTCGAGGCAATTTTTGCCTCGTGCGTCAGCGGTGATCGATTTTTGGACAGTCGCGTGCCAAGGCGGCACAGTCTGGAATGAAAAAGGCGGCCCTGTTTCAGGGCCGCCTTTTCGTTGATTCGCGTCTTTGTGGTGCCTAGAAGATGCGCTCCCCGATACGGATCGTATCTCCAGGTTTAACGGCCGTATTGGTATCCAGCGTGTAAGTCTCTTCGGATGTGGCGTCAGCGCCTTTGACGAATACAACTTTCTTGTTGGCTCGGTATGTAAAACCGCCTGCCGCAGCGACGGCATTCAGCACCGTCAGACCGGAATTGTAGGGGTATTCTCCCGGAGAGCCGACTTCGCCGAGAATATAGTAGGGGCGGTAGTTGATAACTTCGGCGCTGACGCGGGGATTCAGGATATAATCCCCGTCAAGCGTTTCAACGATTTTGGTTTCCAGTTCTGGGGTTGTCAGACCGATTGCTTCGACCTGGCCAACCAGGGGCAACGAGATCGCTCCGGAGCCATCCACATCAAATTCACCGGAAAGGTCCGGGTGTCCAAACACGGTGACACGTAGCCGGTCTCCATTGCCAAGGATATAGGCCGGAGCCGTACGTTGCTCGTGACTGGTCTCAGGTGCGTCTGATCTCTGAATTGCTGTGCCAGCCTGACAGGCAGACACAATCAGAAAAGCGCCAGCCACCAAGGCTGAGCAGATTGAGCGAAGAGTCATCATGTCCCCATATTCTCCGTTGTTGGCGGCAAACGCCGCTTTGCAAATTGATCCCTAAACAGGACTCGTTTCCAGAAAGCTGACATCGGTCTTAAAAAGTTTCGCTGCTGACAGGCGGCCACTAATAAAGGCGCCCGTATCGAGACCGATGCGACGATTGTCGCGGAACACACCTTCTGCAGGTGTGTGTCCGTGGACCACGATATGTTCGAATTCTTTCGTATCATCCAGGAATTCATCCCGGATCCATAGAAGGTCCCGTGCCGATTGCTGTTCAAGGGGCACGTCAGGGCGCATTCCCGCATGTACAAACAGATAGTCTCCAGCAACATGGTACGATTGAAGGGAGTTGTAGAAATTCAAGTGTTCGTCGGGCAGCCTCTCCCGAAAGCCCGTCCAGACTTTTTCCCAGGCCTTCTGGGCTGCTGTCATGGCTTCGTGGGAGGTTAGACTGGAGCGGGTATTTGGCGGTTGGAAACCATACGAATAAAGGGTTTCGCCGCCGCCGTAGCGGACCCATTGTTTGCCGAAACCAGCATCGCTCAGGAACCGCAGCAATGCTTCTTCATGATTGCCCATCAGGAAAATGGTTCGGAATTCCTTGAGACGATCACCGATCAGGAAGTCGATCACGTCGCGCGATTGCAAACCGCGATCAATATAGTCACCCAGAAATATCAGAGTCCGCTTTGTCCCCGCTGGCAAGGTTTCGGAATCCTGTTCGATTTGCTCTACAAGACGCTCCAAAAGGTCGCAACGCCCATGAATGTCTCCGATCGCGTAGATGCATTCGCCATCCGGAGCGTGACTAATACGCGGCGCGACCGCGACCGGCTCTTGCCGAACGGGTGTCTCAACCTGGTCTGCGGGTGCATTGAAGCCTTGCCGCATGCGCGCACGCAGAGACGTCGTCGAGCGGGTCAATTGAGCCAATCTCGCGATAAACGACTTCTGAATCTGTTGCGTCAGCTTGGGCATGGATGCTCTGCTATTAATGACTCGTTTATAGTGTTTTTTGCCGGAAAACCAAAGGTAGGGCGCGTTTGTCGCTTTTGGGGAGGAAAGTCTCTCGCAAGAAACCTGCCGCCCAGCTCATATGCATGGTTCCCGATGCGAGACCCGCAAACAGACCACATGTCGAGCGCTTCCAGACTGCCACAGCGATTGAGGCAGCCCCCAGCACGCCGACATAGCCGAGTGGCAAGATCAGTGCTGGCCAGAATAGTGGCGATACTACGAGACCGAAAACACTGGCCAGCAAGGCAAGTATCGGGATGGCCTGACGCATTTTAAGGGTATGGCGGTGTTTCCGGGCCGTGCGGGCGCGGCCCTTACCGTAATTGAAGTATTGCCGAGCGAGCGCCTTTACGCTGCCGCGCGGCACATACTGAATGCGAATATCGGCGTCGAGGAATATCCTGCCACCCGCCTGAACCACTCGCTTGTCGTACTCTGCGTCCTCATTGTGGGAAAAGGTCTCATCGTATCCGCCAATCATCTTGAACACGGCGAGATCGAAACCGGCATGGTGCCCGTGGTCGACATAGGCTGATTTGCGACCACCCCGATGAGCCGAGCCGCCCGACCCCAAAGGCGTATCTACAACCCAGGCATTCGCGCGTTCGAAACAGGTTTCCCCCACTGCGTCCATCGGGACAACGACCGAGGCTGCGTGCGTGGTCTCGAGCGCGTCAGCCACGTCAATGATGAAGTTTTTGGGATAGATGGAGTGGGCGTCGCAGCGGATCAGGAATTGTGTCTCCTCGCTGGAATGCTGGTTGGCCGCAAGGTTCAGCGCAGCCGACTGAAGGCGTTTCGGATTGTGAAGCACGCGCAAATTCGGAAACTCACCCTTCAGGCTCTCCACAATCGCCACCGTTTGGTCAGTGCTGCCGCCGTCTGCCACGGTCAGGGGGACATGCTTCAGGCGTTCATCGCCGTCCATCAGCGACCGAATACATGCTTCGATATGCCGTTCTTCATTCAGCGTTGGGATGACCGCCAGCACAGTTTGTGCGGGCGCTTCCCTGACAAGTCGACCTGCGTTTCGTTCCATTACATCGCCAAACATTTGGGTCCCCGAAGTATTTGTTGTCCGTTAGAGAGCAAAAAGCATTCCATTTTTACGATGAGATGACGCAAGTCCGCTGAAAGCGTGATGAATGTGCAAATATTCCCCTCCCTTACGTTAATCTTGCCGTCAGCCCCGAACCTCCTATGGATAGTGTAAACATATAGGAGGAAGCAGACATGATTGGTGTGATCGCGAAATTGACGATTCAGGACGGCAAGAACGAACAGTTCGAACAGGTGGCCAAGGATTTGATGGCAAAAGTGAAGGCCAACGAGCCTGGTTGCCTGACCTACCAACTCTACAAATCCAAGAAAGAGGCTAACACCTACATTTTCATGGAGCAGTATGCGAGTCAGGCTGACTTGGAGTCGCACGGCCAGACCGAGTATTTCAAAGCTGCCGGGCCGGGGCTCGGTGCTTGCCTCGCGGGCGCGCCGGAAATTTCCTACTTTGACAGCATAGACTAGTTCGGGGCGGTTATGGATCTCTCGTTTACCAAGGAAGACCTTGAATTTCAGCAAGAAGTCAGGGACTGGATTGCGGAAGCCTATACGCCTGAACTCCGCGCGAAAAAGGCCATGTCCAAGAATGGCTATCTCGACAAGGAGGGCCAGGTCGAGTGGCAGAAACGACTATACGAAAAAGGCTGGGTCGCGCCGAACTGGCCCGAAAAGTATGGCGGTCCCGGCCTGTCAGGGTCTGAGCGATACATCCTGAACATGGAGCTTTCGGCTGCTGGTACACCTACCGTCAGTCCGATGGGCATTTCCATGGTCGCGCCGGTCTTGATGGAGTTTGGTTCCGAGGAGCAGAAGGAAAAATACCTGCCTCCAATCCTGCGTTCCGATGTGTGGTGGTGTCAGGGCTATTCCGAGCCGGGCGCTGGTTCCGACCTCGCCTCGTTGCAGATGAGCGCCGTAAGGGATGGCGACGATTATGTGCTGAATGGTTCCAAGATCTGGACCACGCATGCCCAATGGGCAGACATGATCTTCTGCCTTGTGCGCACGTCCAAGGAAGGCAAGACGCAGGAAGGGATCAGCTTTATTGTGTTCCCAATGACCCTGCCGGGGATCACAATATCCGCGCTGCCGACGCTGGACGGTCCGCTGGAAGGCCAGCAGGAAATCAACCAGGTCTTCTTCGAGGATGTTCGCGTGCCTGTCGCCGACGCCCTTGTGGGCGAAGAGAATATGGGCTGGACTTATGCCAAGTACCTGCTCCAGTTCGAACGGGGCAATGCTTATGCGCCCGGACTGCGCAACATGTTGCGCAAGGCCCGCAAGATTGCGAGCGTGGAACAGTCAGATGGTGAGGCGTTGATCCGGGATCACGATTTCTCTCGCAAGCTGGCGAACATGGAAATCAAGATCGATAGTCTGGACGCGACCGAGCAGCGGATTTTCTCCGCACTCTCGGCCGGGCAGGCGGTTGGGCCGGAAAGCTCCATGTTGAAGTGCGAAGGCTCCCATACTCAGCAAGCGATCACCGAGCTTGTTCTCGAAGCCACGGGCTCTTATGCCGCTCCGTTCATTCAGGACAGTTTTGCCGTGGCCCGCGCTGGAAAGAATGCCGACCTGCCGATGCCGCAATATGCGGTGCCGGTCGCGCCGAGCTACTTCAATTACCGGAAAGCCTCCATCTACGCTGGTTCAAATGAGATCCAGCGCAACATCATGGCGAAGATGGTTCTTGGTCTTTGACAGACATGGCGGCGTCCTTATCGGTTGCGCGTAAGCCAAGCCTGCTGACCCGCATCGCCTATGGAATTGGCGGTGCGGCCAGCGGCGTGAAGAATAACGGATTCGAGTACTTCCTGTTGCTTTACTACAGTCAGGTACTCGGTATCTCAGCCTCTCTTGTGGCTGGCGCATTGTTCCTGGCGCTTGTGGTCGATGCCGTATCGGACCCCGTCGTCGGCTATTGGTCTGACAATGTGCGAACCCGGTTCGGCCGGCGGCATCCGTTCATGTATGCCGCTATGCTTCCACTGGGCGTTGCTTATTTTCTCGCATGGAATCCACCAGCGGGCTTGGATAGTCACGGACTGTTTTTGTGGCTCGTTGTCATAACGATCACGGTGAGGCTGTGTTTCACCTTCTATGAAGTGCCAAGTCTCGCGCTCGCCGCGGAGCTGACGCAGGATTATGACGCACGAACCAGCCTCATGTCCTTTCGCTACTTCTTTGCATGGGTCGGGGGACTGGCGATACAGGTCGCCTTGCTGACGATGTTGTTGCGGCCAACTGAAACCGTGAAGATGGGATTCTTCAATCTCGACGGTTGGCATACGTATGGATTGTGGGCAGCGCTCACGATTGTCGGCGCAATCGCGATTTGTGCCGCCGGCACTCACAAATACATTCCGTATTTGAAGGCGGCGCCAGCTGCGCGCCAACTCAGTGTGGGCAAGGTATTCGGAGAAATCTTCGAAACGGTTTCAAACCCGTCTTTCCGTGCATTGTTTCTAGCAACACTATTTGGCTTGTTCGCCAGCGGCATCTCTGCAGCCTTGAACCAATACATTAACGGCTTCTTTTGGGAATTCGATACTGATCAGATTGCCGGGCTTACTGCTGGAGTGTTCGTGTCAGCAGCGATCGCGTTGGTGGTCGCGCCCATCATTGGCAAGACGCTGGGCAAGAAGCGCGGCTCAATCATTATCGGCCTTCTGGCATTCACCATCGCACCTGCGCCAGTTCTCGCGCGCTTGCTCGGCTTCATGCCGCCCAATGGCACCGATACGCTTTACTATCTCGTACTGTTCATCACAGTTTTCGATCTGGCGCTGATCATTGCAACGCAAATGCTCATGGCGGCGATGGTTGCTGACATTGTCGAGGAAAGCGAACTGTCCACGGGGCGTCGTTCGGAAGGGATATTCTTCGCAGGTATCAGCTTCATTCGGAAGCTGTCGCAAGGTGCGGGGATACTGACTGCGGCGGTCGTGTTGTCGATGGCAGATCTGCGTCCCGGCATGCAGCCTGGGGAAGTAGCCGAGACTTCGCTGAATAAACTCGGATGGGGGTATGCAGCCTCGTTGCTCGTGATCTGGATGCTCATGATCCTGTGCATCAGCTTCTATCGAATCAGCCGGGAAAGTCATGAAGCCAATCTCGCGGCGCTCGCTGCGAGAGACGACACAGACCCAACCCCCTGAAAAAACTCACTGATTTGTCATGATTGAAGGAATTGCGTCCCGCTTCGCGCCGCAATAGAGCCATACTCATGGTCCATACAATTCGCATGACAAAACACGTTTCGAAGTTCCTGGCGATTGCCGGGCTTTCGGTTCTGGCTCTGCTTGTCGTGGCGGTCTTGCCACTTTTTGCACACGCCCAACGGTTACCCCAATCGCAAACCGAGATTGATCTCAGCTTTGCGCCGCTGGTCAGGGAAGCTTCGCCCGCTGTGGTAAACGTTTTCACCGAGCGCATGGTCGCCAACCGGGTCTCACCCATGGAACAATTGTTCTTCGGTGATGCGATCCCGAAACAGCGCCGTCAGAATTCGTTGGGATCCGGCGTGATCGTGGGTTCAGATGGTGTGATCGTAACCAACAACCACGTCATAGATGGTGCGGACACGTTTCGGGTCGTCTTGAGTGATCGCCGGGAGTATCCGGCCGAACTTGTGCTTGCGGACGAGCGGACAGATCTGGCTGTCCTCAAAATCGACACTGAAGGCGCTGTGCTGCCCACTCTACCATACGCGGATACCCGGGCAGCCCAAGTCGGCGACCTTGTGCTGGCGATCGGCAACCCATTCGGGGTTGGTCAAACGGTGACCAGCGGCATCATCTCAGCAACGGCCCGCACGGATGTGGGCATCTCTGACTACGCCTTCTTCCTTCAGACGGATGCTGCGGTGAACCCTGGCAATTCCGGCGGGGCGCTTGTGAACACGAAGGGGGAGTTGGTCGGTGTGAACACTGCAATCTTCTCCCGATCCGGTGGGTCCAATGGTATCGGTTTTGCCATCCCGGCTGAGATGGTGAAGCGCGTTGTCGACGCCGGCATGAATGAAGGCACCTTCGTCCGTCCATGGCTGGGGCTCGCCGCGCAGTCTGTGAGCTACGACATCGCCAAGGCGCAAGGACTGGATCGCCCTGTCGGAGTCATGGTGACGGAAGTTTACGATGATGGCCCAGCGGACAATTCCGGTCTGCGTCGAGGCGATCTCGTGACCGCCATCGATGGGCGGGAAGTGTTTGACGAAAAGGGCCTGAAGTTTCTGGCCGCTGTTCGTAGCCCCGGCGACGAAGCGATACTGACCGTGCTGCGGGGGGGGAAGACGCAGAACATCGGAGTCACGGTCGAGCCGCCACCCGGCGCTCGCGAAGCGGATATTGTACTTCTAGATGGACGAACGGCTTTTTCGGGTGCGCGAGTTGTAGAGCTGTCTCCCCGGCTCGCCGAGGAGAACGGGCTCGACCCGTTCCAGAAGGGATCCGGAATCTATGTGCATTCAGTGATGCGGCGTTCGATTGCCCGGAATTTCTTCCGACCAGGGGATATCGTCCGCTCGGTGAATGGTGCGCAAACAAAGACCGTAGACGAGCTCAAATCTGCGCTCGCAAAGGATGCGAGCAGCTGGGATATTGAGATCGAACGGAATGGTCGTGTGGTGCGAGGAACGGTCCGGCTCTAGGCGGCCTGGCTATTCCGCGGCAACTTGCGATGCAGCGCTCGCGGACCCCTCGAACATGTCCATCATGATGCCATAGGCATCCTCAAGCGGTAGCCTGTCGGCATGACGGATGGCGCTTCCATCGGCGGTTTGCACCCAGAAAGCCCCATTGCGGCTGTGCTGGGAATTGTTGACCTGACCAACCAGCATGAAGAGTTCGTCAAAGGCTTTACGCTCACCGGTTTTGGCGTTGGTTATCTCGAAACCTGGGTCAGTCTTTGAAATCAGCCCGGACCAGAACATGATCCGGTTGGCTGCTCGCCGCCATTCCATGATCGTTTTGCCATTCGACTGTAGGGCGTCGAGCGTTGCTTCTGCTTCAGCTGCCTCTTCCTCGGAGGCGAACGTTGCCCAAGCCTGATGGGTCATGACCGGTTCGAAGCTGACCGGTTGCGGGCCACCCGCCCAAGCAAACAGGTCTTTGAAATTGTGGGGGCGATAGACAAATTTCCCACCAATATGTTCGTAGCGTGTGTTTGCTTCCTGGCTGAGCGCAGTGGCCAGGACGATCCGGCCAGTCGGCCCGACCATGTCGAACGCCTTGCCGATAATCGCATCCATGTGACGATACGAATCCTCGATCGCGTTGCCGTAATTGAGCATTTCCTCGTCAGAAGGTTTCACCTGGTAGACGTCCGGTTGCATATGACGCCAATACCGGTGCTGGAGATAGGCGGTGGAATTGGCGAAATATGTCGCGAATTGCGGTCGGCGCTTCGACCATGTGTTTGCAAACACGTCCCACATCAGCAGATCGAGCACGAGCGCGCGTCGCCATTTGCGGTCGGCGGAAGATGTCTTCTCACCAGCGATCTGGTTCATCGCCTTCGTGATCGTCTGGAGTGAAAGGCCGTGGCCCAGCATGAATTTCACAAAATTGAGCGCGTCAGCACGGGTGGGTTTGGCATTCGGATTGGTGTGTTCAGCCACATGGAAGCTGATGAATTTGTGAAAGGCTTCATAGGCCGGATCGCTTGGGCGCACGCCCGCAGACCAGGGGTCAGGAACGAGGAACACTGTGTCCTTGTGGGCCGTGTCGGCATTCATCGACCCGAAAACGATGCTGTCGATGCCGTCTTCTGCCAGCGCGTCCCAGATGCGGGGCGTCTTGATCAGGTGCCCTTCGTCGAGTTCTGTAGCGCCGTGTACGTGTTCCGTCTGCCCCGTGTGGAAAGTAGGCCATTGTACCCAAGGCTCCAAAGTCGGGTCGTCGGTATGGGTAACATAGACGTCTGAACTCTTGTGGAGCTTGCGGAAGTTCGGAAGCTCGCCATCATCCATCATGCGATCGATGATGGGGGGGCAGAGCTCATTCAGTTCCAGAACCAGAACCGGTCCGTTTTTCGTATTTGAAAACATGACAAATATACCCTTGGAAACCCACGCATTCTGCGCCTTTGCCGATCTTAATGCATGAATTGCGCCACGAGTCGATTACCCGTACCGACGGTATTTGAACTCCGGGGCGCAAGGCATGTTTGTAGGGCATTCCGGCCAAAACCTGAGCGTTTAGCTGTCTTTTCTCGCGTGAAGAATAACCGGAAGTTTCTCATAGCCGAGCACAAAATTGGAGAGGACCCGCGTGGGTTCGCCCGTTACTTCGACCCGCTCGAACCGGTTCATGATTTCTTCCCACAGAATGCGCAATTGCATCTCCGCAACGCGATTCCCCATGCAGCGATGGATGCCGAAACCAAAAGACAGGTGTCGCCGCGCATTGTCTCGGTCGATGCGGAAATCATCGGGATCATCGATGACATCTTCATCGCGATTGCCTGACGCATACCACATGACGACCTTGTCGCCCTTGCGTATCTTCTGGCCGCCAAGTTCAGTGTCTTCGGTTGCAATGCGTCGCATGTGTGCCAACGGCGTCTGGTACCGGATGATTTCCGAAACCATATTCGGGATCAGGGACGGATCGGCTCGAAGCTTGTCGTACTCGTCAGGAAACTGGTTCAGGAAATAGACGCCGCCAGAAATGGAATTCCGGGTCGTGTCGTTTCCACCGACGATGAGCAACATCAAATTGCCGAGCAGATCAATCGGATTGTCGACCATGTTCTTTGTGTCTTCGCTATGGGCGAGCAGCGATATGAAATCGAATTTGCGCGGCTGTGCCGCCCGTTCGCGCCAGAGCTCGGTGAAATAGGCTACGCATTCATTCAAATGCTTCATGCGCCACTCCATGTCGGTGCCGACAATGCCGACCGCATCGCTTGTTGTGGCAACATCCGACCAGAATGGCAGCTTGTGGCGGTCCTCGAAGGGAAAGTCGAACAATGTCGCCAGCATTTGGGTGGTCAGTTCGATTGACACTTTTTCTACCCAGTCGAATTCCTTGCCAACAGGAAGGCTATCCAGGATCGTGCACACACGTTGGCGGATCAGGTCTTCGAGTTCTGAGAGCTGGGTCGGTGCGACAGCTGGCTGGGCCACCTTGCGCTGGATGTCATGAATTGGCGGGTCCATAGCGATAAACATGGGCGGCTGGAAATTATCGCTCGGGTCGCCAATCACGATGCTGGGTTCAGACGAAAACGTCTTGTGATTTGAATCAACCGCGATGATGTCATGATACTTCGTGACGGACCAATACGCGCCGACAGAGCTTTCCGGGCAATAATGGACTGGCGCTTCCTTGCGCAGTCGCCGGAAATACTCCCCCTGCTTATTGTTCAGGAATATCTCTGCCTTTGAGACATCAAAGGTTTCGAGCGGCAGGCTCCAGGGATCTGGAATTGTGCCTTCCGCCTCATACTCTGTATCGGCCATGCTTTCCTCCCGGTTTTTCTTTTCACAGTACGTGCGAAACCGGCAGTGGGCTAGCTATCAGGCCGCGCCAATTGTTGTGCGGTGCAACAGACGCGCATGTCCTGGATAGCCCCCGGTTGCCATATGCAACAGGCAGCGATTGTCCCACATCACCAGCATGTTTTCCTGCCAGACATGCCGATACTGAAATTCCGGTCGGGTTTGCCAGCGATACAGTTCAGCGAGCAATTCCCAACCTTCGTCGGGCGCCATGCCCTCGAACCCTGTAATATAGCCCGCCGTGCCAAAGACGCTCTCGCGACCTGTTTCAGGATGCACTCTAATAATATCGTGCATTTGAGTCGCTTGGGCTTCAGTGGATGCAATGATGGTCATGCTGCGCCCGCTCGCTTTGTCTGCCTCTCCATACATGCCGTCTGGGGCGTAAGCGTTCTTGGCGGAATGAATGGCTTTCTTGCCGTCCAGCCTTTCACGCAGTTCCGTGGGCATCTGCTCCAGCGCCAGATATTGATTGGCGAATAGCGTGTCGCCACCCCGCGGCGGAATGGTAATACCGAACAAACAGGTGCCGCTTGGAGGAGCGGCCTGAAAGCTCCAATCAGTGTGCCAGCTTTCTGCGAAGATCGGTGCCGTTTCGTCGGCCGCGCGCTGAACCGCGATTATGTGCTGATGACCGGGGATCGATGCAATGAATGGGTCCTCGCCAAAGGGACCAAAATACAATGTGAAGCGTTCCAGGTCTGCGTCGCTCATTGATTGGTCCGGAAAGGAGAGAACCTGATGTTCAAGCCACGCCGCGCGAATACCTGCAACGATCTCGACAGGCAGGGGAGCAGACAGGTCAACGCCGCGAATCTCAGCGCCGCATGCCTGCCCGGATGGTGTGATCTCGAGTGTCATTTTGTGTCTCCTCCACTTGGCACCTTATCACGCTCTGCAATCGCGCCTAGAACGGGCTCATGAACGACCTATTCTCTGCCTCGGGCCTTTCGGAAGGTGCGCCTCAGCCGCTGGCTGACAGATTGCGTCCGCAAACCTTGTCCGACGTGGTCGGGCAGGATCACCTGCTTGGGCCTGACGGACCCTTGCGGCGCATGCTGGAGGCTGGCCGGTTATCGTCCATCATATTCTGGGGGCCACCTGGCGTCGGCAAGACGACCATTGCGCGGTTGCTCGCCAGCGAAACTGATTTGGAATTCGAGGCAATCAGCGCCATTTTTTCCGGCGTGAAAGATCTGCGGGCCGCCTTTGAGCGCGCGGAAGCACGGCGTTCGACCGGGAAGGGAACCTTGCTGTTCGTTGACGAAATTCACAGGTTCAACAAAGCCCAGCAGGACGGCTTCCTACCTTTTGTCGAAGGGGGCGTCGTGACATTGGTCGGGGCGACCACCGAGAATCCGAGCTTTGAAATCAATGGTGCGCTCCTGTCGCGCTGTCAGGTCATGGTGCTCAAACGCCTGGACGAGAAAGGTCTCAGTCTCTTGATTGATCGCGCCGAGGCCATGGAGGAGCAGAAGCTTCCGGTGGAGCCTGCGGCGCGCGACGCGCTAATCGATATGGCCGATGGCGACGGGCGATACCTGCTGAACCTCGTGGAACAAGTCTATACTTTTGCCGGTAAGGGCGAGCCGCTGACGGTCGCGGCAATGTCGGCCGCGCTTCAGAAGCGTGCGCCGGCCTATGACAAGTCCGGCGAGGGACACTACAATCTTATCTCTGCGCTTCACAAATCTGTGCGCGGATCAGATCCAGATGCCGCGATGTACTGGTTTGCACGCATGCTGGAAGGTGGCGAAGATCCGCGTTTCCTTGCGCGCCGTCTGGTCGTGATGGCCAGCGAGGATATCGGACTTGCTGATCCGACTGCCATGATGGTGGCTGGTGAGGCGGCGCGTGCATTCGAGCGTCTGGGTGAGCCGGAGGGATTGATCCCCTTGGCGCATTGCGTCGTGCATCTCGCCACAGCGCCGAAGTCTAATGCAGCCTATATGGCGCTGAAGAAGGCGCGCGCCGCCGCCAGAGAGACCGGAAGCCTCATGCCACCCAAGGCCATTTTGAATGCGCCGACTAGCATGATGAAGGATCAGGGATATGGCGATGGCTATATTTATGATCATGATACGGAAGAGGGTGTCTCCGGACAGAATTACTTCCCGGATGAAATGCCCCGGCCGGTTTTCTATGAACCAAAAGGCCATGGGCGCGAACGAGCCGTGATGGAACGCATGAGGTTTGTTGCAGAAATCAGGGATCGAAATCGTCGATAGCCCATGAAGAACCGGTCGCTCCCCAATATCAGCGTTGAAGATCGAGCATATGCTGAGAGCCTCGTCATATTCGAGGACAGTCAGGTAATTGTGTTCGACAAGCCATCGGGTCTGGCAGTTCAGGGCGGGGGCGGCATCTCCCGATCACTTGATGACCTGCTCATCGCGTTTGCCAAATCGAATGGGAAGAAGCCGCGGCTCGTGCACCGTCTTGATCGGGGAACTTCGGGCGTGGTCATTGTTGCGCGAACCAAGCCGGCTGCTGCATTTCTTTCTGAAGAGTTTGCCGCTCGCCAAGCCATGAAAACGTATCTGGCCATTGTATCTGGGAAACTGCCCGTTGATGTCGAAGGGGTGTTTGACCAGCCTTTGGTGAAGGTCGAGGAGGGGGGGCGTCCTCGCATGCTGATTGCTAAAGCTGAGCGAAAGGGTGCTCAAAAGGCGCTGACGGGCTGGCGCATCCGGGCTCGCCACGGCGATTACGCGCTATTCGAATTGAAACCTGAAACGGGCCGGATGCACCAGATCCGTGCACACTTGCTGGGCGCGGGATGTCCGATCCTTGGCGACCACTTGTACGGAACAGGCGCGCAGTCAGCGGAGCGTCTGATGCTGCATGCGCAGTCGCTCGAGATTGGGCTTCCGGATGGAACAAGAAAATTATTCTCTGCGCCGCCGCCCGAAAGTTTCGTGAAAATGGCGGTGCAGACAGGGCTGAGTCTTCCTGATTAGCTGGCCACGAAAAAGGCCCTCCGTTTCCGAAGGGCCTTATTCGTTTTGAATGGTCGTCGCGTTACCTCTCGCGGAAGCGCGGTATAACAGCCCGCGTCTGACCGGAGTTTACCGCTTCTGCTGCGGCGAGCTGCTCTAGCAAGGACTGAACGTTCTTGTCGTCGGCAAGGCGGTTCAACATGATCGCGGCTTCGGCACCTTCAGCCGACACGCCGAACAGGCTTTCAAGGGCTTCAAGCCCTGTCGGACGATGAGGGTAATAGACGAGGCGCGGTGTGACGTCAGCTTCGATGTCAGCGAGCTCTTTGGCTTTTTCGATGGCGTCGATGAACGTGCCCAACTCATCAACCAGGCCCACTTCAAGCGCATCTTCGCCGCTCCAAATTCGACCACGGGCAACTTCGTGCACTTCATCATACGTCATGCCACGACCGTCGGCGACGATGCCGAGGAACCGATCATAGCCGCGTTTCAGCATGTCCTTGACGGCGGCTTCCTGAGTTTCGGTGAACGTGTCAGCTCCGTAGGCATCCGCAAACTCACCTCCGACACTCACGCGGTCAAAGGTGATTCCAAGTTTGTTCAGTCCGCCCTCGATTGCGAACTTGCCACCATAAATGCCGATCGAGCCGGTGATGGTTGCACGATTGGCAATGATGTAGTCGGCCCCTGCGGACACATAGTATCCGCCGGAAGCAGCAAGCGAGCCCATTGATACGATCACAGGCTTCCCATCAGCCTGAACCCGCTCAATGGCATTCCAGATCTGGTCCGCTGCGACGGGGGATCCCCCTGGGCTGTCGACACGGAAGACGATGGCTTTGATCTTTTCATTCTTGCCAGCGTCGAGGATGGCTCGAGCGATATTGTCCGAAGCAAAACCGGGCGGGGAGGAGAAGGGCGAATTGCCATCTCCGCCGCCTGTGACAACAGCGCCTTCACCACCAACGATGGCGATTTGTGGTGCCCGCAAGCTCGGGGCGGGTGCTGCATAATAGGCAAGGTCGACGAGTTCAGCATCATCGCCTGCTCTTTCCAGGGCGGCTTCGGAGGCTTGTTCCGGATAGCCTGTCTTATCCAGCAGCTTCAGTTCGATGGCTTTCTCCGCTGGGATTGGTCCGCTCTCAAGAGCCGTTCGGACATTGGCAGCATTCAGTGCGCGGTCTGCTGCGATGTCGCCCAAGGCGACGGTCCAGACCGACTCAGCCAGAGTGGCCAGCGCAAGCTTGTGCGGCTCGGTATACTCGGTCTTGTTGTAGGAGTTCGGGGCGTTCTTGTATTCGTAGAACGGATAGATTTCAGGTGTCACGCCGATCTTGTCGAACAGCCCCTTGAAGAACTCCGTTTCGAACGTCAGCCCAGGGACGACCAGGTCGGAACCCGGTTGCATCCAGATTTCATCGGCTGCGGAGATCGACCAATAGGCCGACGGACCGCTGACGCCCAGGGTGCCCTGTGAGTGGGCGATGACGAACTTGCCCTGATCGCGGAAACTCTGGATCGCCTGGCGCAACTCTTCGGCGCGTGCGCTGCCAGTCCCGATGAATGCACCTCGGATGAACAGACCTTTTACATGGTCATCGGTTTCGGCCGCTTTCAACTTGGTTAGCAGATCGATGAAACCGGGCGTACCGGACAAGGCAGCAAAACCGCCTGTTGGCGCCTGGTCGGAAATTTCCGAGTTCAGGTCGAGGGACAGGACAACTGCGTCCGGGCGCTCAGGTTTTGAGCTTGATGCCCCAACAATGAGCAACATAAGAAAAGAAAACATCAGGAAGATGAAAATGAACATGGCGGCAAGAGCGCCTGCCATGGAAAGGAAAAAGGTCTTCATGTATGAACGGTCTCCATGCACACGGTCTGGGAGTCGTGTCTTTCTGTAAAACGATATTGCCGATTATCGATAAAAAGTAAAGGCGAGCATTTCAGCACCTGTGAAATTATCGCCGATCATCGCGTTCCCTGCACAAATCCGCTGCTAAGGATGAGATCGGGTGTTGCCAGCAACGGCAAGAGTGGCTATCTCGGCGCCTTCATTGGGGTGTCGCCAAGTGGTAAGGCACCGGTTTTTGGTATCGGCATTCCCAGGTTCGAATCCTGGCACCCCAGCCATCGTCTTCCAGATCGCCGACCATGCGGGAAGACAACGCGAGACAAATTTGATCGTTACTGTATCACGCCGGTTGCCAATAGGCGCGCGCCCGATATTTTCCTTACTGAATCGTAAAGCATCTTATTGATCCCCGAATTCAGGGTTGTTAGCCTTGAGGATCAAAAGTAAGGGCGTTGCGTACCCGGCGTCTGAGTGGCAAAGGGTATAAACAGAGAGCGGCCCACGCTCCAAAGCTCAGGGGAGAGGTCGGGCGTCTCTACGCCTTTCGGCTTCCACTAGACTACCAGGCCAATTGTGTGTGTGGCCATGGCATTGAAACCGGGACGTCCTCATGAGCAGGGCGCCTGACTGTCGATTTTTACGCGCAATACCTGCGCGACCGTTTGGAGAGTGAGAGGCAAACCTCATGAAGAAACTTCTGTCACCAGCTCGCGGCGTTCTCGCCGCTGCGCTGATTGCGGGCTTGGCCATGCCGGCCCAGGCCCAATTGCGCGAAGCGCTCAATACCGGCGAGCAGGCCACCCGGCGCGCCGAGCAAGTTCAGGATCAGATCAACCAGCTGGACGATGAGCGTACGGATATGGTGCGTGAATACCGCTCCCTGCTTCAGCGCCGTGACGCAGCTGACCTGTACGCCAAGCAACAGGCGCTCGTTGTGAAAAGCCAGGAAGAAGAGATCGAATCTCTGACCGAACAACTTGGTTCGATCGACGACATCACCGCCCAAACGGTTCCGATGCTCCTCGAAATGATCGAAAACCTGAAGGCATTCGTCGCGGCTGACCTCCCATTCAAGCAGGAAGAACGCACGACGCGCCTTGAGGGCCTCGACGCCGTCATGGAAACGCCGAACGTCACGCCAGCTGAACAGTATCGCCTGATCATGGATGCCTATCAGGCGGAAATGGAATACGGCCGCACGATCAGCACCTGGCAGGAAGAGATCACGCTGGACGGTAACCCGACCACGGTGGACATGTTCCTGTATGGGCGCGTTGCGCTCGTTTATGCTGCGCCAAACGGCGACGCTGCTCGGTACAACCGCACGACCGGTGAGTGGGAAGAGATCAAGGGCGGTTATGCTGCCGATATCGACAAGGCGATCCGCGTTGCACAGGCAAAAGCCCAGCAAGACGTTCTTTTCGCCCCGGTTCAGAAGTTCTCCGTCGAGTAGTCGGCAGGCACCAGAGAATTAAGAGGTAATATAATGTTGAAGTTCAATTCCTCGCTGAAGGCTCTCGGTGCAGCTACGCTGCTCGGCCTCGGCTCAATCGCGGTGTCCGCTCCGGCCTCCGCTCAATCACTCCAGGATGTTCTTGCCAAAGTCCGTCAGGACTCCAGCCAGATGTCTGCTGAAGACCAGCAGCGCCTGCGGGAATTCCAGGCTGATACTGCAGCTCAATCCCAGAAGATGGCGGACGCCCGTGGCGCTCTTGCGGCTGCAGAATCTCGCGGCCGCGCTCTGAGCGCTCAGTTTGATGCCAACGAGGCAACGCTTGCTGACCTCGAAGCTCAGGTTTCTGAGCAGGCAGGTGACTTCCAGGAACTGCTTGGTCAGTTCCGGTCCGCAGCTGGCGAAACCATGCCGGAGATTGCGAACTCCTTCGCCAACTTCGATTATCAGGGCCGCGTTGAGGGCATCGCTGAAATCGCTGAGGCTCGTACGCTTCCGAACCGCGCGCAACTTGAGCGTCTTCCGGAAGCCATGATCCAGGAAATGGTTGCTCAGTCCGAAGTGAAGTCGTTCACCGCAATGGTTGATGGCATTGGCCCGGACGCGTCGAACGCAGAAGCTGAAGTGATGCGCGTTGGCGTTTTCACCGCGGCAACTGTCGACGGCACAAAGTTTGTTGAAGTGAAGAAAAAGGACAATGGAGATACGTTCCTCCAGGCGTTCAAAAAGCAGCCTTCCGGTGCTTTTGCATCTTCGATGAACAGCCTTGTCAAAGCGGGCCCGGACCAAATCGTTCGTGCGCCGGTTGACCCATCCAAGGGTAACTTGTTCGGCATTCTGGGCGACCTGCCAGAATTCGGCGATCGCCTGAAGCAGGGTGGCCCTGTTGGTGCTGTTATCATGGCGCTTCTGGCTGTTGGCCTGCTGCTCGGTCTCTACAAGATGTTCACGCTCTTCACGATGGGCGGAGCCATGCGCAAGACGGCGAAAACCCGTCAGGCTGGCGACGGCAACCCACTGGCTCGCGTGTTCGAAGCTTATGAGCAAAACAAGCAGAACGACATCGAGACGCTGGAACTCAAACTGGACGAACAGATCCTGCGCGAGAGCCCACGCATCGAGCGTTTCAACGACATCATCAAAGTGCTTGCTGCTGTTGCACCTCTGCTCGGTCTTCTCGGTACCGTTATCGGTATGATCATCACCTTTACGTCGATCACAATCTACGGTGCCGGCGATCCGAAGCTGATGGCTGGTGGTATCTCCGTTGCCCTTATGACGACCGTGTTCGGTCTCGTGGCGGCTATCCCGCTTCTTCTGGTCCACGCAGTTGTGTCCGCAATGGCACGCGGCAACCAGCAGATGCTTGACGAGCAGGCTGCTGGTCTGGTCGCCGAGAAAGCGGAATCCACGCGCGGGGCGATGGCGTAAGCCATCCCCCTCGTTCACCCGAGGAGTAACCCGATATGGGTTTTGCAGATTTACAGGCTTTCCTCGATCGTGGCGGTCCAGTGTTGCTGGTCATTATGCTTGCAACATTCTTCATGTGGGGCCTGATTTTGGAACGCGTGTTCTATTTCAGGTTCGCACATAAGCAGGTAGCCGCCGATGCGATTGCGGAGTGGCGTTCGCGCTCCGACCGGAAATCCACACTCGCGCACTGGGTAAAAGACAAGCTGGTATCCGAAGTCCGTATGAAAGCGGAACAGAATGTCCAGCTGACCAAGGCAATGGTGGCGCTTGCGCCACTGCTCGGCCTGCTGGGCACCGTGACCGGAATGGTTGCAGTGTTTGACATCATGGCGATCACCAGCGGTGCAGACGCAAAGGCCATGTCGGCCGGTGTGTCTCGTGCAACGATCCCCACGATGGCAGGTATGGTCGCCTCGCTCTCAGGCATTCTATTCACGTCCGGTATGGACCGCCGCGTTAACCGCTCGGTCCAGCAGGTCGAAGATGCGATGGAGATTAGCTGATGCGAGGACGTACACACAGAGCACCGGAAGAGGCGAATGTTGACCTCACGCCCATGTTGGACGTGGTCTTCATCCTGCTTATCTTCTTCATCGTGACCTCGACTTTTGCCCAGGAAGAGACGATCGGCCTTGAGCCTCCGCCTCCGCCTACGCCAGAGACGCAGGACCAGCCGCAAGTTCCGGCTATCCTGATTTATATCGACGAGTCGAACCTGATCACGGTCAATGGCCGCGTCACTGACATCGGATCTGTTCGTGCCAATATTGAGCGCGTGCGGGCCGAGAACCCGGAAAGCCAGGTTGTGATCCAGGCTCATCCGAAGTCGAGAAACGGGGTAATCGTCCTTATCCGGGACGCCGCCTATAACGCTGGCTACACGACAGGGGTGAACCTTGTCCTGTCGCAGACAGAGTAGAGGAGCACCGCATGGCACGCAGAAAACGTCAATCGATGGCCGGCGGTGGAGGGGCTGAGGATGATGTAAACCTCACTCCAATGCTGGATGTGGTCTTCATCCTGCTGATCTTCTTCATTGTTACGGCTCAGTTCATCAAGGAACCCGGCGTCGATATCGTCCGGCCCGAAGTGGACAACAAGGCAATCGCCAAGCCGCTTGCGATCTTGGTTGCGATCAATGCTGAAAGTCAGATCTACATCGACAAGAAGGAAGTCTCGCCAGATGAGGTGTCCTTTACGCTGAAACAGATGCGTGAAGACAATCCTCGTGGTAAGATTGTCATTCAAGCCGATGTAGCTTCAGAAGCTGAAGTGCTCGTCGATCTGATGGAGACCATCAACAAGCTTGATGGTTCGACCGTGATCGACGTGTCGGCGTCGAGAGAATAGGAGACATTCACATGCTAAATAATCCTTTTCTTCGCCTCTTGATTGCACTCGGTATCGCTATTCCGATCGTGTACGCACTCTTCATGATGATGAGTTATCTCATCAGCGTGAAAGAGGTGAAACTTGATCAGAGCGAACAGCGGGTCCTGTCGGCGATTACGCCACAACAGCAGGATGCCGATGTCCGGGTGCGTCAGCGCTCGAAGCCGAAGCGGATCGATTCCGCCCAGAAGCCGCCTCCACC
Organism: Hyphomonas sp. KY3; assembly: GCF_017309975.1. NCBI lineage: Bacteria > Pseudomonadati > Pseudomonadota > Alphaproteobacteria > Hyphomonadales > Hyphomonadaceae > Hyphomonas > Hyphomonas sp. KY3. Next base: position 2,176,696 of record NZ_CP022271.1, on the reverse strand, counting down.
GCCGAAAGTTTCGGCAACCAAGTCTCAGATCAATCTGCCAACGCCCCGTATTGAGGGTGCTGCGCCGACGGATCTGAACCTTGGCCGGATGAACTCTCTGGCAATCGACCCGGTCGCAATTTCTGACCGGGATGCCCAGCCAATCCGTCCGCCAGCCCCGTCTTATCCGCAACGTGCGGCAGAGCGTGGCACGGAAGGCAGCTGTGATGTTCGCTTCGATGTGGATACACGCGGTCGTCCGTACAACATCTCTGCCACTTGCACAGATAGTGTTTTCAAGCGGGAAGCAGAACGGGCTGTCAGCAAGGTTGAATTTGCTCCGAAGATCATTCGCGGTAAAGCGGCCGAGCGTCGCAATGTGGTATATCCATTGGAGTTCAAACTGGCCGACTAAGGCCTGTTCGACGACGAAATTTGAAAAGGGCGCTCCAGGGAGCGCCCTTTTTTGATTCCGGATTGTGTCTCCAAAAAGCTTTTGCTTGCCGCTAGGGAATAGTAATGATATAAAGTAACAAAAATGGAGGAAGTGAAATGTCAGCCAGTTTGAATTCGAGCACGGGAACCGCGCTATCCTTCGGCGAAGAATGGCGCTCACGGTTTCCAATCCAATCCGACCCCGGTCGGTTTCTCATGGCCTCCATTCCTGCCGCTGCTGTCACAATTGGCTTGTTCGCAATCATGAACCATTTGATCCATGTGGACGAAGTGAGACTGGCAACGCCATCGGAGCGCATTTGGGACAAGATCGTATTCGACGCGGACCCGATGGAAGATCCGGTGAGACCAGATCGTCTCGTATTCGAGCCTATTGAGGTCAAAACACCTCCCCCTCCACCGAGAGTGACAATGTCACCTTCAGGCGTGGGTATGCCGCCCATCGTGAATGTTGGCGGCGTGCCGACGCGCACACCCATCGGGTCCCTTGGTCCCATCATTACAACAGCAAGCCCCGTTGGAGACCGAACCCCTGTGCCCGTCCGGCCTCCATTGCCAGCGTATCCGAGCGCGATGGCCAAACGAAACGTGGAAGGTGATTGCGTCGTTCGCTTCAATCTGACGGCTCGAGGTCTGCCCTTTGATGTTACCGCTGAATGCACGCCCTCAGGTTTCGAATCGGAGGCCCGTCGGTCCGTCTCCAGGGCAGAGTTCCTCCCACAAATTATTGACGGACAAGCACAGGAATCGCGCGGTCTGACCTACCCGCTCGAATTCCGCCTTAATGAGGAGTGATAATCATTAAAACCCTGTAGTACATCGTTGACGCACCGTGTCGCTTGCACCCATATTCGGCACGAAACGTAACAGATTTACACTCGGACGACGCGCGAGCATAAAAAGCCTTATAAAGCGCGCGGAAGTCCTTGATCCGACCGGTCAATTCCGGTTGAAAGAGCTGAACCCCGCGGTCCCTGCGGACAGGAGAGGAATTATGGGATTTAAAGCTACCCTGAAAGGTGCCGTTCTTGCCGGCATGATGGCAGCATTTGGTGCCGGCGCCGCTATGGCGCAGGCGGCTTGTGAAGAGACTCAGTTTTCATCTAAGACCGGGGAAACCTATCTGAAGGCCGAACAGGCCGCGATGACGAACAAGGACTTCAATGCCGCGGCACAGGCTCTCGGCCAGCTGAAGGCGATGGAGCTCAATTGCTACGAGGAAGGCGCAGTTCTCAAACTGTCCGCCTATATCAACATCGAACGCGGAGATCGTCAGGGCGCCATTCGCGACCTGATGTCGGCGCTCGACAAGGGCTACATCCCGGCGAAAGACGCCGCGCAAACCTATTACAATATTGCCCAAATCTACCTGCAGGATGAGAACGTCGAGAAGTCGCTCGAATACATGCAGAAGTGGCAACAGGCTGGCGGCAAGCCAGACCGTCAGCAGAAGTGGCAGCTTGCTGTCCTCTACCAGCGCGTCGATGATTTCCGCACGGCCATCAAATGGACCGAAGAAGTCAAGCGTGATGACGGCAATAACTACAAGCAGGAAGTCTATGACCTGCTGATCTATCTCTACAACGCGGTAGACGACAAAGCGAAGCTCGCGGCGGTTCTGGAAGAAGTTCTGGTTCGCAACCCGACAGAACGGAAGTATTGGGACGCGATTGCCGGCAACTATTTTGCGGCCGATGAAGAGCGTAAAGCCTTTGAAGTGCAGAAGGCCATGTATCTGGCGGGCCTGCTGACAAAGGAAGACGAGATCATGCGGGTTGTGAACTTTTACAACCGCTTCAACGCGCCTTACCACGCCGCTCAAATTCTTGAAAAAGAAATGAATGCGGGCCGAGTGACGAAGTCTCTCAAAAACCTCGAATTGCTTGCGAACCTTTATCAGGTTGCTCGTGAGCACGAAAAGGCGATCCCGGTCATCCGCCAGGCAGCAGATGCTGGTGGTGGCGGTGCCATGCTCGAACGTCTCGGCCGGTCTTATGCTGACCTCCAGAAATGGGAAGAGACCGAAGACGCGCTCCAGCAAGCACTCAAAATGGGTGGCCTCAAGGATCGTGCGACGGCCTATGTCATGATTGGCCAGTCCCGCTATGAGCGGGAGGATCGGTCCGGTGCACGTGAAGCGTTCCGCCAGGCAGGTAACCGCGCAGGTCGGAGCTGGCTGCAGTTCATGGACTCGGAAGAAGCCACCGCTGATGCGCTGGTCTGTTTTGAAGTCCAGTCGGCTTATCTCAATGTCGAGAACGAAGCGAAGATTTGTAAGCGTCTCGCGGTTCTGGGTGAAGAGAATGTCCCGGAAAACTGCAAGACGGTGCCCGAGCGCCTTACGGCAGCTCAGGAGAAGTTCAACAACACACCGGAATGCCGCGCACAGCGTTCTTAGTAGTAGTTAGTTCGAACCCAACGAAGAACCCCAGCCATCGCGCTGGGGTTTTTTGATTCAGGAATACGCGCTCAGTACGTCATCTACGGCGCGCTCAAGATCCTTGAGGGTTGCGACATGGCTCATGGTCGAGCAATAGGGCCTGTAGCGCGGGATTTCACTATCCCCTGTGCCCCACGCAGCCAGCGGCTCTGGATTTAGCCAGATGGTGCGCTTGGCGCGCGAGGCGAAGCCTCGGAACAGATCTGTTCGTGGATCGTCATAGTTCGACCGGCCGTCGCCAAGAACGATGATGGTTGTTCGCCGATCGACCAGCGCTTCGTGATCTTTCTTCAAATCAGACCAGGCCTGGCCATAGTCAGTCGACCCCATGCCGGCCACACGGATGATAATATCCATCGCGTGCTCAAAGGGATTGTCTTCCAGAATATCGTCCACCTCGACCAGCTTGTTAGAAAAGGCAAAGGCATGCATGTCCGGAACGACGTCCTTCATGGACCATAACAACAACAGCAAAAAGCGAACATAGCGGGCCACGGAACCGGAAACGTCGCAAATCACGACGATCTTGGGCCGCTCCCGCTTCTTCTGGCGCCACACAACGTTGAATGGCACGCCATCAACGCCAGCATTTGCGCGCATGGTGCGGCGTATGTCGAGCTGGCCACGATTTTTCTTTCTCCGCCGGCGTGAGTGTTTCACAGCAAGCCGCTTGGCGATCCGTGCGACAAGCACTTTCATTCTCGCCATGTCGCTCAACTCAATAGCCGACAGCTTCTTGTTTTCCGCAAATTCATTGCGGAACTGTTCAGTCTCGCCCTTGCCGAAAATATCATAGCTTCGTTGGACCCGCTCGCGCGCCCGCTTGGTCAGTTCGCGTCGCATCTCGATCAGGCGTTCAGCTTCAGCTTCGCCTTCCTCGCTGCGCTCATCGAACGCCTGCATCATGCGTTCCTGCAGTTTCTCTCCCCCCATCTGCTTGAGCATTTGTTGGGCGTAGTAGGCGATCTGCGTTGAAAATCGGATATCGTCCGCATCGACTGCCTCGGCGGCGCGCTCAAGTGCAGCGGCGATCGCGACCTCATCTCCGGAATCCATCAACTCGACAGGGTCAGGCTGGCCTGAGGGTGAGTCCCGTGATGCATCGCCGTCGGAGTCAGACTTGTCCGCACTCGAAAGATTTCGCTTGGCAAAAAAGGAATCGAACAACTCGTCAAACGTAATGGCCTCATCCGGAGATTTGGCCAGCGTGCACCGGAGGGAATCCTTCAGGAGGGTGCGGTCAGCATAGCCCGCGACGGATACAGCGCGTGCCGCGTCCAATGCCTCACCGGTTGATACCCGCACATTTGATGCGCGCAGGGCCCGAATGAAGCTGGTGATCTGACGGTCCATATCAGTTCCGGATCAGCGTGTGATCTGTCCCGCATAGGCAGGTTTGCCATTGGTCGCTTCACGGACAAGTTTTGGTACATCTCCGGACACGGCGGCAATGTCGCTCTCATGCTTGAGCAATACATTCAGCGTGTCCTTGACGAAGCGCTCATCGAGGGCATTTGCGTGGAGCAACAGCAATGTTTTCGCCCAATCGACGGTCTCGGCAATCGAAGGCTGCTTCTTTATGTCCAGGTCTCGCACCGACTGAACGAAGCTGACCATCTGGTTGAGTAAGTCTTCCGAGATGCCTTCCACGCGCGCTTGCACAATGCGCTGCTCGCGCTTGTGGTCCGGGAAGCCGATATGAAGGTGCAGGCAGCGCCGCTTCAAGGCGTCTCCCAATTCGCGTACATTATTCGAAGTCAGAATAACTATCGGCGGAACATTGGCCTTGATCGTGCCGATCTCCGGTACGGTTACCTGGTAGTCTGACAGGACTTCGAGCAAAAAGGCTTCAAATTCCTCATCAGACTTGTCGATCTCGTCGACCAGGAGAACGCTGCCTGCGGACTGGCGCATGGCGGTCAGCAGGGGGCGAGCCTCGAGAAACTGTTCCGAAAAGAAAAGGTCTTCAAAGGAACCGAGTTTGGCCAGCGAGGATTCGAGCGATTTCTCATCGCCGACGACCTCGTTCAGCTTTTCCTTGAGCAACTGAGTGTAGAGGAGCTGCTTGCCATACTTCCACTCATACAGCGCTTTGCCTTCATCAAGGCCCTCATAGCATTGCAGGCGCAGCAGTGGCACGTCCAGCCAACGCGAAAGCGAGGCAGCGAGATCGGTCTTGCCGACGCCTGCAGGCCCTTCAATCAAGATCGGTTTGCGCAGACCAAGTGCAAGGAAAACAGCAGTCGAGATCTGCTGAGTCGAAATGTAGCCGACGGATTCGAGGCCAGACGTGATCGCTTCAATCGACGTCATGGGCTCATAGCCGGTGGAGATTGTATTTGTCATCCCTGAAAGGGGTAGGGGCGCTGGCTGAAACTGGCAAGGTGTATCGCTGGGGTAGGCACTCGGTCGTCTACGTAGTGTGCCGGATTATTTCAGCGGTCAGTATTGCGATAGATTGCGCCCTAGACACAGGAGGTTGGATGGTGAGCGACGTACAAAAACTGCAGGTTCGCGAAGCCGTGGGCGTGTTTGAATCCGAGGATGCCCTGCAAGCGGCCATCGACGACCTTCTGTCCCACGGGTTCAATCGAGCCGAGATATCGCTGCTCGCAGCAACAGATAGTGTGGAAAAGAAGCTTGGACACGCTTATCGGAGGGTCGCTGAAATCGAGGACGATTTTTCCGCGCCCCGGATCGCCTATGTGGCAGAGGAGGATGTTGGCAACGCAGAGGGCGCGGTGATTGGCGGCCTCATCTACATTGGTGCGGTTGCAGGCCTCATTCCGGTTGTGGCGTCCGGTGGTGCTATGGCTGCTGCGCTCGCGGCATTGGTTCTCGGCGGCGGAAGCGGCGCCGCTATTGGCGCTGTGTTGGCAAAGCTGATTGGTAAAGAGCATGGCGAATATGTTGCCGATCAGATCAAGCACGGTGGCCTGACCCTCTGGGTTCGAACATGGAATGCGGGGGATGAGCGTCGCGCAGTGCAAATACTAAAGGCTCATTCGGGCAAGGATGTTCATCTGCACGGCCTTCCAGACCATGGCTATGCTCCAAAGGCGCCGGTGCTTACCGTTCGGGCGAGTGATCAACAAGATGAGACGATTGTCGACGACGGTAGCGGCGTTTTCTATGTATCAGGCAAGATATTCCCAGATCGTGCCGCCGCAGAATCGTACCTGGCGCGGCAGCTATATCTTGAGAAACTGTACCAATCCAGTCGATCGCTTGACATCGACCTCGACGCGGCAATGCTCGATCCCGCGTCTGTATTCCATTCGGTCGGTGACCTCATGCGGATACCCTGTTCGGACGAGATCAAGCTCGAACTGCTGCATCGCTGGGCCTATGATGCAAGGATGCTTGAAGTGGCCGATGATGAAGGCATGACAGGCCCCTCCAGGGCAGATCTCATGCAGGAAATAGAACGTGCCATTTTGAACTTGAAACCTGCTTGATTTCCGTTTGGGGAAGGTCGGCAAGGTGATCCTATAAGCGGACCTAATCCGCATACTTATGGGGTAGGAAATGAGCATCACCGCGCTGGACAAGGACAAGATCAAGCAGAAGTACCGCGCCGAGCGTGACAAGCGGATCAGGCCCGAGGGAAACGCCCAGTACAAGCGACTGGCCGAATTCGAAGACCTGTCCGATGATCCCCATATGCCCGTGATCGAGCGGGCGCCTGTAACAGATCATGTGAAGTTTGCCTTTATTGGTGGTGGGTTTGCCGGCCTCGTTGTCGGCGCTCGGCTCAAACGGGCCGGTATTGATGATGTTCGAACTGTTGAAAAGGGCGGCGACTTTGGCGGCACCTGGTATTGGAACCGCTATCCGGGTGCGCAATGTGATACAGCGTCGATGATCTATATGCCCCTGCTCGAAGAGACAGGGCATATGCCCACCGAGAAATACGCCCATGCCCCGGAAATCCGAGACCACTGCAAACGCATCGCGTCGCAGTTCGATCTCTACGACAAGGCGCTATTCCATACCGAAGTAACGGCGCTGGAATGGAGTGATGCCGCGAGTCACTGGCTGGTGCGCACCTCTCGCGGCGATGCATTCACGGCAAAATATGTGGGTATGGGGACCGGGCCGCTGCACGTCGCGAAACTGCCCGGCATCCCCGGTATTGAATCGTTCGGCGGAAAGGCGTTTCACACCAGTCGGTGGGACTACGACTATACCGGCGGCGATCCGTCCGGTGCTCATATGGACAAGCTTGCCGACAAGCGGGTCGCACTGATCGGGACAGGCGCCACATCGATCCAGTGCGTACCGCACCTGGCCAAGTCAGCGAAACAATTGCTGGTGTTCCAGCGTACACCATCCTCCGTGGACGTTCGGAACAATGCGCCTATTGACCCGGACTGGTTCAAGGAAGTCGCGGGGCCCGGCTGGCAACAGCGCTGGTACGACAATTTCGTCGAAAACCAGTCGCAGGGCTTGCCGGAGACAGATCTCGTAATGGACGGCTGGACCGAATTATCGCGCCGCATCCGCGAGAAAGTCATAGCGCTTCCCCCGAGTGAGTGGACGCCCCAAAACATGATGGTTGCCTTCGAAGATGCCGACTTTGAAAAGATGGAGGAAATCCGTAGCCGCGTGGATTCTATCGTCGAAGATTCCGAAACCGCAGGCAAGCTGAAAGCGTGGTACCGTCAACTCTGCAAACGTCCGTGCTTTCACGACTCCTATTTGCAAGCATTCAACGAGCCGGGCACGCAACTCGTCGACACAGACGGTCAGGGAGTTGAGCGGATAACCGAGACGAGTTTGGTCGCCAATGGTTTGGAGTATGAAGTCGATTGCATCATCTATGCGTCGGGCTTCGAGGTGGGGTCGACCTATACATCGCGCGCTGGCTTTGATCTTGTCGGTCGGGACGGGCAGACACTTTCGGACTGTTGGCGTGACGGTATGCGCACGCTACATGGCAATCAGGTTCACGGGTTTCCAAACGCCTTCATTGTCCAGCCAAGTCAGGCAGCGAACCTGATCTCCAATGTGCCGCATAACATCGTGGACCATGCAAACACCATCTCCGCGATTGTGTCGCACACGGAGAAAAATGGATTTTCTGAAGTCGAGCCGACCGACACGGCTCAGGATGCCTGGGTGGACCTTGTGCTGAGTGGTTCTGGCATGATGATCGGATCCCCCGACTGTACGCCCGGTTACTACAATAATGAAGGCAAGGGTCTGACGGAGCTGAACAAGTATGCGGTTGGGCATCCGGGCGGCCCGCGCGCTTATTTTGCGCATATTTCCGCTTGGCGACAGAGTGGTGAGTTTGAAGGTGTGGAGTTTCGCTGACGCTTGCGAATGTCGTGAGGGGTTCGACACTATAAGGGGGAAGCGCTAGGGGATTGCCCATGCCTGTCGCCCGGATTCTCTTTCCATTGCCGTTGCCCGAACCATTCGATTATGCGGTTCCGGACGGGCTCGACGTTCAGGAAGGCTCTTATGTCGCGGCGCCGCTCGGCAAGTATGAACGGCTGGGCGTTGTACTGGAGTTATTGCCAGACAGTGCAGGCGAAGGTCGGAAACTGAAAGACGTGGGTGGAGTCTATCCAACGCCACCCATGACGGCTGCCATGCGGGAATTCGTCCAATGGGCTGCGCGTTACACAGTTTCTCATCCGGGACATGTATTGGGTATGGCGCTGCGCTCGCGGGGGGGGCTTGAGCCGTCACCTACGGAGACGGTCTATCACCTGACCGGTGAGTCACCCCCACGTGTCACCGAAGCCCGCACCAAACTGATCGAGGCAGCCGAGCAGCTGGGCGCTCAGACTGCCTCGACGCTTGCCGAGGCAGCAGGCGTGTCGTCTAGCGTCGTGAAGGGACTGGCTGAAGCGGGCGTGTTGCGGGCTCGATCCATGCAGACAGATCTTCCGTTTGATGTGCCATCACCTAACTTGCCAGGCGCTACGCTGACAGACGAACAGTCTGAGGCTGCTGAAGCGTTGAAGCAGGCCGTCAGCGCGCGCGGCTTTTCGACCTTCCTGATTGATGGTGTCACCGGCTCGGGAAAAACCGAAGTCTATTTCGAGGCCATCGCAGAGTCTTTGCGAACGGACCCGGAGGCGCAGATACTGGTTCTATTGCCGGAAATTGCTCTGACGCAGGCCATTTTGTCTCGGTTCGAAGTGCGGTTTGGCGCCAAGCCGGCGCCTTGGCATTCCGGCTTGTCCGACAAGCAACGCCGTCGGACGTGGCGGGAAGTGGCGCATGGTCGTGCCCGCATTGTAATCGGGGCGCGATCCGCCCTGTTCCTGCCATTCCATAAGCTGAAACTCATCATCATCGATGAAGAGCATGATGGCAGCTACAAACAGGAAGACGGGGTCACCTATCATGCGCGTGATATGGCGGTGATGCGCGCGAAGCTCGAAGGGGCAATTGTCGTGCTTGCCTCTGCGACGCCCGCGCTTGAGACAGTGGTGAACGCCGAGACAGGCCGGTATCACCGCCTGCAACTGTCCGCGCGTCCGGGTGCTTCACGATTGCCGGATGTTGATCTGGTTGACTTGCGCCGCGCGCCGCCAGAGCGAAATCACTGGCTGTCGCCTCACCTGATACATGCCATGCAGGAAACGCTGGCGGTGGGCGAACAAACTCTCTTGTTTCTCAACCGCCGGGGTTACGCCCCCCTGGTGCTCTGCAAGAGTTGCGGTGAACGTTTAAAGACACCCGGTACAGAGAACTGGCTGACCGAGCACCGTTATACGGGGCGTCTGGTGTGTCATGTGACCGGCTATTCCATTCCCAAGCCAAAGGTCTGCCCCCATTGCAGGGCCGCTGACTCGCTGATGGGGGTCGGGCCGGGCGTTGAGCGCGTGGCCGAAGAGGTCAGAACCCTGCTGCCGGACGCACGCATCGAAATCTTTTCTTCCGATACTGCACAGGGTGGCGAAGCGACGCGCGGCATCGTGGAACGAATGGAGCAGGGTGAAATTGATGTCCTGATCGGCACGCAGATCGTGGCCAAGGGACACAATTTCCCAAATCTTACCCTGGTTGGTGTTGTAGATGCTGACAGCGGCATGAAGGGCGGAGACTTGCGCGCTGGTGAGCGGACCTACCAATTGCTCAGCCAGGTTGCGGGCAGGGCAGGGCGGGCCGAGCGCCCCGGGCGCGCACTGGTTCAGACTTATGCGCCCGACAATCCTGCCATGATGGCGCTGGCCGACAATAACCGTGACGGATTTTTGCAGATCGAGCGGGAAGTTCGCGCGGAACTTGGCCTCCCGCCATTTGGACGACTCGCCGCAATGATTCTGTCTGCGCCGTCTGCGCAGCAAGTGGATGAAATCGCGCTGCAAATCATACAGCAAGCGCCCAATGGTGAGGGCGTTGAGGTTTTCGGGCCAGCGCCCGCTCCAATCGCCGTGCTCAGGGGCCGTCACCGTCGGCGCTTTCTCGTGAAATCGCCCAAGAACATTGACCTTTCAGCCTATATGGCAGCATGGATCGCTCGGTTGAGGCTGCCAAATGCGGTGAGGATGTCAGTCGACATTGATCCTTACTCTTTCCTGTAAGCCCATGGTTTTGCAGTGAATGCCATTTCGCCGCATACATTGCGTCTTTGGCTCTGTTGTCAGGCTGAAAGACTGATGCTAAGCGGCGCACAGTTTGTATGGGCGCGTGCCGAAGGGTGCGGTGCCTTGCTTTGTATTTTCGGTCGATTTGGCCGACTCAACCACGGACGACAGAACCTTGGCTGCATCTAAAGTGACACAAGCGAGCGAAGCTGCCCGGCGCTATGCCAGCGCTCTGTTCGACCTTGCTCAGGACAAGGGTGAGCTCGCCAGTGTCCACAAGGATTTTCAGGCTTTTGCAAAGCTCCCGGGAGAGGCTAAAGACCTCGCCACACTGATGGCGTCTCCGGCCTTTTCTGCAGATGAAAAAGTTTCTGGCCTGTCGGCAATCATGAAAAAGGCCGGCTTCTCCGGACTTCTCGTGAATTTCGTGGGCGTAATGGCACGCAATGGCCGTTCTCAGGATATTCTGGGTGCCCAAATCGCCTTTGACGAATTGTATGCGAAACAGCGCGGCGTGAAGCGCGCCGTTGTTCGAACCGCAAAGGAAATGTCTGGTGCTGAGCGCCAGCGTATCGAATCTATCCTCGCCAAGGCCGTTGGCGGCGAGGTCGAATTGTCCAGTGAGGTTGATCCCTCGCTGATCGGCGGCATTCAGCTGCGCATCGGCTCTCAGCTCGTTGACGCAAGCCTTGCTGCCAAACTTGATCGCATGAACACCGCCATGAAGGGAGCATGAGTAGCTCGATGGACATCTCACCAGCAGAAATTTCGGGCATCCTGAAATCGCAGATCGAAAACTTCGGCGTTGAAGCTGAAGTTTCCGATGTCGGTCAGGTTCTGTCAGTTGGCGACGGTATCGCCCGCATCTACGGTCTCGACAGCGTACAGGCTGGCGAAATGGTTGAATTCGACGGCGGCATCAAAGGCATGGCGCTGAACCTTGAAAGCGACAATGTCGGCGTCGTGATTTTCGGCGACGACCGCTCGATCAAGGAAGGCGACACCGTCAAACGTCTCGACGAGATCGTGGCCGCGCCGGTAGGCAAAGGCCTGCTCGGTCGCGTCGTGAACCCGCTGGGTGAGCCGATCGACGGCAAGGGCCCGCTGACCGACGTTGCTGAGCGCGCACGTGTTGACGTAAAGGCCCCGGGCATCATCCCGCGCAAATCCGTTCACGAGCCCATGATGACGGGTATCAAGGCTATTGACGCCATGATCCCGGTTGGCCGCGGTCAGCGCGAACTCGTCATTGGTGATCGCCAGACCGGCAAGACCGCCGTGTGTATCGACACCATCCTGAACCAGAAGCCGACCAATGACGCCGCCAAGAGCGAAAGCGAAAAGCTGTTCTGTGTGTATGTCGCTATCGGTCAGAAGCGTTCTACCGTGGCCCAGGTCGTCAAGACACTCGAAGAGCGCGGCGCCCTCGACTACACGATCGTCGTCTCCGCAACGGCTTCCGAGCCGGCTCCGCTCCAGTACCTTGCACCCTTCACCGGCTGCGCCATGGGTGAGTGGTTCCGCGACAACGGCATGCATGCCCTGATCATTTATGATGACCTGTCCAAGCAGGCTGTGGCGTATCGCCAGATGTCCCTGCTGTTGCGTCGTCCTCCAGGTCGCGAAGCTTATCCGGGCGACGTGTTCTACCTTCACAGCCGCCTGCTTGAGCGCGCCGCCAAAATGGGCGATGCGGCTGGCAACGGCTCCCTGACGGCCCTGCCAATCATTGAAACCCAGGCCAACGACGTGTCGGCCTACATCCCGACGAACGTGATCTCGATCACCGATGGCCAGATCTTCCTTGAAACGGACCTGTTCTACCAAGGTATCCGCCCAGCCGTGAACGTCGGCCTGTCGGTGTCCCGTGTGGGGTCGGCTGCTCAGACCAAGGCGATGAAGAAGGTCGCCGGTTCAATGAAGGGTGAACTCGCTCAGTATCGCGAAATGGCTGCCTTTGCGAAATTCGGCTCTGACCTCGACGCCGCAACTCAGCGCCTGCTGAACCGTGGTGCGCGTCTGACCGAGCTCCTGAAGCAGCCACAATACTCGCCGTTGCTGATGGAAGAACAGGTCTTCGTGATCTATGCCGGTACACGCGGCTATCTCGACAAGGTCGAGCTGAAAGACGTCACCCGGTACGAGAAAGAGCTGCTTGCTCACATTCGCGGTGCCAAGACGGATCTCTTGTCGAAAATTCGTGAGGAGAAAGCCCTCACGGACGACATCGAAGCCGGCATCAAAAAGACGCTCGACGACTTCACGGCGAAATTCGCCTGATATCGCCCGCAGATTGAGAACGAAGAACCAGAAGGCCTGACATGCCCAGCTTGAAGGACCTCAAGAACCGGATCAGCAGCGTGAAATCCACGCGGAAGATCACGAAGGCCATGCAGATGGTCGCGGCAGCGAAGCTGAAGCGGGCGCAAGACGCCGCGACAGCTGCGCGGCCCTATGCCGAACGCATGGCCTCGGTTCTGGCCAACCTCTCAGCTTCGGCTGGCGCGGGCGGACCAAAACTCCTGACCGGAACCGGTGAGGACAAGACTCACCTGATCGTCGTTCTGACGGCGGAACGTGGCCTTGCCGGCGGCTTCAACACCTATGTTGTAAAACTTGCCAAGCAAAAAATTGGTGAGCTGCGCGCCGAGGGTAAAACCGTGAAAATTCTCACGGTTGGCAAGAAGGGCCGCGAACAGCTGTCCCGCGAATATGGCGACCTCATCGTCAACCATATTGATTTGTCCGGCGTTAAGGGCGGGGACTTCTCGGAATCCGCCATTAGCCTCGGAAAGTTGCTGACCCATGAATTCGAAGCAGGTGAGTTCGACGTCGCCACGTTGGTCTATTCCCAATTCGTAAACGTGCTCAGCCAGCTTCCGACGGCTCAACAATTGATCCCGGCGTCTGCGCCAGAGGATACGGAAACGGTCAATCTCGGCAATGCACTCTATATCTATGAGCCATCCGAAGAAGCCATTCTCGAGACACTGTTGCCGCGCTACATCAACACGCAGATCCTGTCTGCGATACTGGAAAGCGCTGCCGGCGAACAAGCCAGCCGCATGACGGCGATGGACAATGCTACCAACAATGCCGGCGAGATGATCGACTCGCTGTCGATGGAATATAACCGCGCCCGCCAAGCCCAGATCACGAAGGAGTTGATTGAGATCATCTCCGGAGCTGAGGCACTCTAAATGGCCAAGACTGTATCCATATACCCGCTCCAAAGGAGACGACCCGCATGAGCACTCCCGCAAACGCTAAAGGCCGCGTGTCCCAGGTTATCGGTGCTGTTGTCGACGTCGAATTCGACGGCGAACTGCCCGCCATCCTCAACGCGCTCGAAACCGACAATAATGGCAACCGCCTGATGCTTGAGGTTGCCCAGCACCTCGGCCAGAACACGGTCCGCACCATCGCCATGGACGCCTCTGAGGGGCTCGTGCGCGGTCAGGCAGTTGCCGATACCGGCGCTCCAATCATGGTTCCCGTCGGCCCGGCCACACTCGGCCGCATCATGAACGTGATCGGTGAGCCGATCGACGAACGCGGCGCGGTAGATACAGACATGCGCCGCTCGATCCACGCAGAAGCGCCTGAATTCGTCGACCAATCGACCGAATCCGAAGTGCTCGTCACCGGTATCAAGGTCATCGACCTGCTCTGCCCATACGTGAAGGGCGGCAAGATTGGCCTGTTCGGCGGTGCCGGTGTGGGCAAGACGGTTCTGATCATGGAACTGATCAATAACATCGCGAAACTGTTCGGTGGCTACTCGGTGTTCGCCGGTGTCGGTGAACGGACCCGCGAAGGAAACGACCTTTACCACGAGATGATCGAATCCAAGGTTATCAACTTGGAAGGCGAAAGCCGGATCGCACTGGTCTACGGTCAGATGAACGAGCCTCCGGGCGCGCGTGCCCGTATCGCCCTCACGGGACTCTGCCAAGCTGAATACTTCCGCGATGAAGAAGGCAAGGACGTTCTGTTCTTCGTCGACAACATCTTCCGCTTCACCCAGGCCGGTGCTGAGGTGTCCGCACTTCTGGGCCGTATCCCGTCCGCTGTGGGCTACCAGCCCACGCTGGCAACCGACATGGGTATGCTGCAGGAACGCATTACCTCGACGAACAAGGGGTCTATCACCTCGGTCCAGGCCGTGTACGTGCCGGCCGATGACCTTACCGACCCTGCGCCTGCCACATCGTTTGCCCACCTTGATGCGACCACGGTTCTGAACCGCGCGATCTCTGAAAAGGGCATCTACCCCGCTGTGGACCCACTGGACTCCACCAGCCGTATCCTCGATCCGATGGTCGTCGGCGAAGACCACTACAACGTGGCGCGCGGCGTGCAGGAAATCCTACAGCGCTACAAGGAACTGCAGGACATCATCGCCATCCTCGGCATGGACGAACTGTCGGAAGACGACAAACTGGCCGTGGCTCGCGCCCGTAAGGTTGAGCGCTTCCTGTCGCAGCCGTTCGATGTGGCTGAAATCTTCACCGGTTCGCCGGGCGTGCAGGTGAAACTCGAAGACACGATCACGGCATTCAAAGGCCTGATCGCGGGCGAGTATGACCACCTGCCAGAGCAGGCCTTCTACATGGTCGGCAATATCGATGAGGCGAAAGCCAAAGCTGAAAAGATGCTGGCTGACGCCTAAGCGATAACGGACAGGGACGAATGGCCAACAAACTCCACTTCTCACTCGTATCTCCCGCCAGAGAACTTTTCTCCGGCGAGGTGGATCACGTGATTGCCCCCGGCTCGGAAGGTGAGTTCGGCGTGCTTGCAAATCATGCTCCGTTCATGACCACGCTCAAGAATGGTGTTGTTCGTGTTCTGGAAGGCGACACTGTCAAGATGCGCATCTTTGTGCGTGGTGGTTTTGCCGATGTGACGGCCGAAGGCCTGACCATTCTGGCGGAAGAAGCCCGCATGCTGGACAAGCTGAAAGTCGAGGATGTCCAGAAGGAGCTCGACGAGACGCTTCTGAAAATCCAGTCGCTGGATAAGGGCGACAGCGCCAAGCTCGCATTGCAAGAGCACTACGATTATCTCGAAAGCCTCAAGGCGGCGATGGTTCACTAACCGAACCGACATTTAGGCAAACAGGAACGCCGCCCTTTCGGGGCGGCGTTCTGCGTTTTGGGAGTGGTAGATCGTCTGATCAGCCCTGGGCTGGGCGTTCTTCCGGTAACTGCGTTGCTGCGTGTTGGAGAAACTTCGCCAACTTTTCTGCTGTCTCGGCCCCCTGAACGGCGATACGTCGATGCGCGATGTATGTCGGCACACCGCTTATGCCCATTTGCTGGAACAGGGCTTCTTCGTTGCGGACATTCTCGACGTCGGCATCGGTGGGCATCAATTCAGCGACAATGGATGGGTCGAGATTGATCTCACGCGCAATGTCGACCAGTACCTCGGTCTCTCCAATGTCACGTCCATCGGAGAAGTATGCCTTGAAAAGCGCTTCCTTGGCTTCTGCACCCTTCTGCTGACCCTGTGCCCAGCGCACAAGGCGGTGCGCATTGAAACTGTTCGGGCGGCGCGTGATCCGGTCGAACTGGTAAGGGATGCCTTCTTCCTGTCCGTATTGGATCAGGGCGTCACGCATGGTGTTGGCGCGATCCCTTCCGGAATCAGAGCCGAACTTCTCCTTCATATGCGCCTTGTAGTCGACGCCTTCGACAGGAATTGTCGGGTCCAGTTCAAAAGGACGGAAGATCAGTTCCACGTCCAGTTCCGGGACCAGTTTGATTGCGTCGTCCATCCTGCGCTTGCCAAGCCAACACCAGGGGCAAACCAGGTCCGATACCATTTCGATTACAAGTGTCATGCGACCAATCTAGGTATGCATCTGCCCAGACGCAAATAACGTGTCAGTCAGAACTCAGAACTTCCCGCGCAATTCGCAGGATTTCGCGAACAAGCAGGTCCAGGTCAGAGCGCCGGGTCCGGTGGTTTGTGATGTTCACGCGGATCGCCACGCGCCCATTTATCTTCGTGGTCGAAGGTGCGGCTATACCTTGCAGTTGCAGCTGGACGACAATCTCCGCGTTCAGCTCGTCCAATTCTGTATCGGACAGGGCTTCGCGCAGATATCGAAAGCAACAAATCTGCATTGAGACAGGAAGCAGCAACTCCAGTTCAGGTGTGGTCCGAACCAGTTCGCCCAGATAAGCGGCTTGGTCGCAGTTCTGAGTGATCAGCCTGCCAAGCTTGGCTTCACCATGCTCGGCAATCTGCGCCCAGACTTTAAGCGCCCGAAACCCGCGCGATAATTCTGGCCCGAGTTCAACCGGCCAAGTACCACCCGCGGCCAGCCCGCGGTCTGCTGATTTGAGATAATCCGGACGGTCTGAGAAAGTTTTCAGGTGCGTCTGGCTCGAGCGGATCAGGATGCAACCTGCATCGTAATTCACGTGAAGCCATTTATGAAAATCGAAAGCAATTGAGTCCGCACGCTCCAGCCCGTTCAGACGCGGACGCAACCGGTCGCTCAACATGCCGAGTGCACCGAATGCGCCATCAACATGAAACCACAGGTCTTCTGCTTCCGACATTTCCGCCAGCGCGGCGAGGTCGTCGACGGTACCTGCATTCACCGAGCCGCACGTGCCTGCGACCAGAAAGGGCTCGAATCCTGCTGCGCGATCTGCTGTTATCGCCTCCTGCAACGCCGAGACATCGATTTGATGTGCTGGCGTAACCGGAATCTTGCGCAATGCAGCGGTGCCTAGGCCGAGCAAGTCGAATGCCCGCGCAATGCAGGCATGGGCTTCACTGGATGTGTAGCCGACCAGTCTGTGTGTCCCCATGCCTTCGGCGCGACTGTGAAAGTCGAGATGGGCATCACGTGCGGCCTTCAGTGCAATGATGGTCGCCATTGATGTGCCTGAAACGATCAGGCCGCTCGCATCCTGCGGAAAAGAGAAGAGACGCTTGCACCACTCTATCAGTTGGCGCTCCACCTCAATCGCACCATGATTGCGACCGCCAGTATTCGCGTTGATCGCCGCTGTGATAATATCTGCAACCAGATTGGACGGTGTGCCTGCCCCATGCACCCAGCCGAAGAAGCGCGGATGCGTGTTTCCGACACCATATGGCAGCAACTCCCGCATAATAGAGTCTACACTTTCCGGCGGCACGCCGGTTTCCGAAAGACTGAAAGCGTCTTTCATATCCTCGGGAGGCGGCGTCCAGACTCTGCCTTCGCGCGTATGCTCCATCTTATCGACGGCAGTGTCGACCATGGCATGCAACCGCTTGCGAAAGGCATTCCAGTCAGATGGATCCAGGCTGTCTTCGGAAAATGGCGGCGGCGTTTGGTCATAAGAGGTCATACTCTTCGATCTCGCCTTTTTGCTGCGGAGACAACGGGGTCGGACAGGGGCGAGCGCATGCGTCGCACCTTGAAGGGGTCAAGGTGCTGAGGGCGCGTCTTCGTCCGGTCCAATCACGCCTTCGCGCTTTAGGGCTCTGAGGGCTGCACTCGCAAACCAAGTCTCACCAGATTCTGAAGGAGACGGGCGTGCATGTTTCATCTCGAACCCGAAGGGCAGGCTCATCGTGGAAGGAGGACCGTCTGGAACAAGCTCATGGTCAGCAAATAGCGAACTCTGTGTCG
Source organism: Hyphomonas sp. KY3 (assembly GCF_017309975.1). Lineage (NCBI taxonomy): Bacteria > Pseudomonadati > Pseudomonadota > Alphaproteobacteria > Hyphomonadales > Hyphomonadaceae > Hyphomonas > Hyphomonas sp. KY3. The sequence goes on along the minus strand of NZ_CP022271.1, from coordinate 2,158,629 downwards.
GCTCCGGTGCCATGGCGGACAGGGCGAAGCCAAATGCAACAAGGGCGCCCGCCCAGACATTGGATTTGAACACGGCAAGCGCGGCTTGCTCACGGCTCGACTTCAGTCGCACTGACTGCCAGACGCCGTGAGCGAGGAATAACAACGCGGTCAGCGCGCCTATTCGACCGGCCTCATTCATGGCAGCTGCGAGGGCGATAAGCGCCGCTGCGCCGAGGTGGAAGCAGAAGCTGATCAGTACAGCCCGCTTGCCGAAGAGGCGCGCGGTGGACCGGACACCAATCAGGGCGTCGTCTTCACGATCCTGAAGCGCGTAGATGGTATCATAAGCGATCGTCCACAGTATCAGGCCAGCATACAGCACGATGACGGGAAAGCTGACATGGGATGCAACGGCCGCGCCAACCAGGACCCCCCAATTGAACGTCAGGCCCAACCAGGCTTGAGGCCACCAGGTCACGCGCTTCATATAGGGGTATGCGACGACCAGCGGTATCGATAGTAGCGCGACGAATTTTGCGTCCAATGGCAACAGGAGCCAGACAGTAAATCCGATCAGAAGTTGGGCTCCGAGAAAATAGTAGGCTTGTTTTAGCGTGACCGCGCCGGATGGAAGTGGTCGTAGTGCTGTGCGGCTCACGCTGGCGTCAAAGTTCCGATCCGTTATGTCGTTCCATGTGCAGCCTGCTCCACGCATGGCTACCGCGCCGAGCAGGAACAGGATCGCCCAGACGAGATCAAAAACATAAACGCCCGTAATCAATCGCTGGAATGCCAGACCAATCAAGCATGGCAGATAGAGCAACCAGATGCCCACCGGCCGGTCCCACCGGGCCAGCATGGCATAGGGTTGCCAGCCAAGCGGCAGGCCAGACAGCCATCCGGGCAGGGCACTATCGGCTGGAATCGTGCGTGTGTCGTCCATCGCAGCGGCTTATACCGAAATTCTGTGTTTCAAACAGCCACAGACAAGCACGAGGCGAATAGTGCCAGAAAATCCCTCTGGCGCTAACGCAGTCTGGTTCAGGCGATGAACACGGTCTTGCGGTTTACGAAGGCCTTGACGCCGTCAGCGGCCAGTTCTCGCCCATAGCCGGACTGTTTGATCCCCCCGAACGGCATCCGAGGATCAGATGAGACCATCGCGTTGACGAACGTGGCACCAGCCTCCAATTCGCTGACGGCCTGATCCATTTCGACTTTATCTTGCGTGAAAATGACTGATCCGAGTCCGAAAATACTGTGGTTTGCGCGGCCGATGGCCTCGTCCAGGTCATTCACTTTCCAGAGATTGGCGACTGGTCCGAACATTTCCTCGTCGGCTGACGGGCTGCCCTCTGGAGCGCCGATCACTATGCATGGATCAAACCAGTTTCCGGTATCGGGCAGGGTGTTGCCCGCATGGAAAACGGTGGCCCCAGCCTTGACCGACTTTTCGACCTGTTCGACGAGCTCATCGCGAATGGACGCGGTAGCAAGAGGTCCAATATGGGTCCCGTCCTCGGTTGGGTCGCCGACTTTGAGGTTTTTGAAGCGAGCCTCAAAGCCGCTCTTGAACGCGTCATAAACGTCGGCGTGGACGAAAAAACGCTTTGCGGCGATGCAGGACTGACCATTGTTCTGGGTCCGGGCTTTGACGGCTGTGTCGAGTGCTTTTTCGAGGTCAGCGGAGGGCATGACGATAAATGCGTCGGATCCACCAAGTTCGAGAAGGGAGGGCTTGATGGCCTTGCCCGCAGTTGCTGCAACCGCTCCACCTGCAGAGCCGGAGCCTGTGAGTGAAACGCCTTTTACGCGATCATCCTTGATAACACTTTCGACGTGTTTTGAACCGATCAGGAGCGTCTGGAACGCGCCTCGCGGAAAGCCTGCTTCCACGAAGACTTCTTCGATGTTGAGGGCAGAGCGGAACACGTTGGATGCATGTTTCAGCAGGCCCGTGTTGCCCGCCATCAGGATCGGAGCAGCGAAGCGAAACACCTGCCAGAAGGGAAAATTCCAAGGCATGACTGCGAGGATCACACCGAGCGGAAGGTGGCGGACATAGGCTTTTGTGCCGCTGCTCTCGATCGGTTCGTCGGCAAGGTAGGTGGCGGCCCGTTCTGCATAGTGACGGCACACCCAGGCGCACTTGTTCACCTCGGCTCTGGCCTGACCGAGAGGTTTGCCCATTTCGGCGGTCATGTCAGCGGCGTAACGGTCAGCATTGGCTTCCAACACGTCGGCCGCCTTCAGCATCAGCCCGGCGCGATATTCGAAGCTCGTCTTGCGCCAGTCAGCAAAGCACTCGTCCGCGTCTCTTATGGCGGTTGCTACTTGTGCTGGAGTGTGGGGTGTAAATTCCTCGATGACTGTGTCATTCGCCGGATTTACGGATTTGATAGTCTGGTCCGCCATGATCACCTCGTGCTGAGTTTCCTGCTGATAGAAGGTATGTCGTACATATGAGTTCAATACCGCGACTTTTTGTGTCGGCCCTTCTCGAGCCTTCTGTACCACTCCGGTTGGAAGAGGACGCGTCAAAATATCTGATGCGGGTCATGCGTTTATCTCCGGGTGACCGGCTTCGTACATTCAATGGCCTCAACGGAGAGTGGTTGTGCGAACTCGGGGCCCCTGAGGGCAAGACGGCCATTATAATCCCGGTCGAGCAAACGCGCGAACAGATGAGCGCAGACACACCCCATCTCGCATTGTTGTTTGCGCCAGTGAAAAAGGCGGAAACTGACTTCATCGTCGAGAAAGCAACCGAACTTGGTGCCCGCTCCATTCATCCTGTGATCACGCAGTTCACGCAAACTCGAACTGTCCGGCTGGATCGCTTCAACAAGATTGCCCTCGAGGCTGCGGAACAAACTGAACGGCTTGATCTGCCGGAAATTTCTGACCTCGTGGTTCTGGAAGAAGCGCTTGCTCAACTGGACGACGACACGGCGCTAATCTTCTGTGATGAAGCTGGTGAGGACGAGTCCAAGCCTTGGGGCGGGGAGTTCGGACGGGCAGGCGCCGCTCTTTCGGTGCTGGACTCCCTGAAAGATCGCAGTGCAGCGATCCTTATCGGCCCTGAAGGTGGATTCAGCCAGGATGAACGCCAATTCCTGCGTGCGCGTGCGGATACTTATCCTATTAGCCTTGGCCCCAGAATTTTAAGGGCGGAAACGGCGGTCGTCTCGGCGCTCACCCTTTGGCAAGCGGTGTGTGGTGACTGGACCTAGAAGGGCCACCGCTTCATGGGCTTCGGTACGGCACTTTCCCATCGACGTTGCCACTCAAGCGTAATCCCGATGCGATGTTCCAGCTTGCCGTCCCAGTGAGCGTTCAGCCCAACGGCCTTCAGCGTATCGAAGATTTCCTGGCCAATCTGGAGGAACACCGCGTCCGCCGTATTATTTGAGGCTCCGTAGCTGAGATAGAGATTGCCGGATTCGACCGCGCTTTCCGTGTCCTGCTGGTGAAAGAAGACGTAGCCGCGTGCCCGACGGCCATAGGCTTCGAACTCCTCAATTTCGAGATTGATCTCCGCAGCTCCGCATGTGCCGCAGCACGTGAAATTCTGTCGGGCGACAATATCCTTGTCATCCAGCATGTCGAAGGCGAGTTCCAGACGGTCGAAGTCTGTCAGCACCGGCCACTTGGTCTGCTCTGACTGCACGGCCTCGATTTCCTGAATCAGCGCGGACCGAATCTCGGATTGCCGGTCACGCTCTGAAATAGGCGACTCGAACTCCTCGGTCAGATCCAGAAGGATTTCCTCGATTTCCTCGACGGGTTCATAGCCACCACGCACATGGATGCGTGCCCAGACTTTGAGGTCATCGCGTTCTTCTGTGGTAAATCGCGTCATCAGTCTCACCTGCGGGAATAAACGAACTTGTGAGAATAACCCGGTTGGCGCTCGAGCGAAACATCCCTATGTGCACTCACAGCAAGAGTTTGAGGGGAGGCCTCCATTGTGACCACGCCGACGTCGGATATCGACGAAAACTCCCAGCGTATCTCGGGGAAATCCGAGCTGGTCGAGTATTTCGAGGCTGGCAACAAGCCGAAAGCAGATTGGCGCATTGGGACTGAACATGAGAAATTCGGCTTTCTGCGCGATGGTTTGCGCCCGCTTCCCTACGAAGGTGAGGCCTCCGTTCTGGCAATTCTGGAAGGCCTGCGCGACCGGTTTGATTGGCAGCCAATCGTCGAAGGCGGCAAGCTGATTGGTCTGAAGAAGGATGGCGCAAGCGTATCTTTGGAGCCGGGCGGTCAGTTCGAGCTGTCGGGTGCGCCACTCGAAACCATGCACCAGACCTGTAATGAAGTGGGCTCGCATTTGCGCGAAGTCCGAGACATTGCCGATCCGCTGGGCGTTGCTTTCATGGGCCTCGGTGCGAGCCCGGTCTGGAGTCTCGCCGAAACGCCGGTGATGCCCAAAGGCCGCTACCGCATCATGATGGACTATATGGACAAGGTCGGCCGTCTGGGACGGCAGATGATGTTTCGCACATGTACGGTTCAGGCCAATCTCGACTTTGCCTCCGAAGCGGACATGGTGAAGAAGTTCCGCGTCTCGCTGGCGCTACAGCCGCTCGGCACGGCGCTGTTTGCGAACTCGCCCTTCATGGAAGGTCGCCCGAACGGCTTCCTGTCCTACCGGTCGCAAATCTGGACTGACACAGATCCCGACCGTACGGGCATGCTGCCCTTCGTGTTCGAGGACGGGTTCGGATTCGAACGTTACGTGGATTATGCGTTGGACGTGCCGATGTATTTCGTCCGGCGCGGCGGCAAATACCTAGACGCAAGCGGTCTCTCTTTCCGCGACTTCATGGATGGGAAACTGCCCATTCTGCCCGGCGAGAAGCCGGCGATGGACGATTTCGCGGACCATCTCTCGACGATCTTCCCTGAAGTCCGTCTCAAGCAATTTCTGGAGATGCGCGGTTCTGATGGAGGTCCATGGAGTCATCTATGTGCATTTTCCGCCTTCTGGACCGGATTGCTGTATTGCTCAGAAAGTCTGGATGCCTGCTGGGACCTGGTGAAGTCTTGGTCAGATGCGGAACGCGAATCGATGCGGCAGGGAGTACGTACGCTAGGCCTGCGTACGCCTGTGCCGGGTGGCCGCACCATGCAGGACCTCGCGCTTGGCGTGCTGGACATTTCCCGGGCCGGTCTGAAACGTCGCGCAAATCTTTCTGTGTCGGGCGATGATGAAACGGGCTATCTCAGTGAACTTGATGAGATCGCGCGGACAGGACTCACGCCCGCCGAGCGCCTTCTCGAAAAATATCATGGCGAGTGGCAGGGCGATCTGAGCCGCATTTTCGTCGATCAGGCCTATTAAGGGAATAAATTCCCTCATCCGGGCTTCTCAATTGGCACAAGCTGCCTTGAGAGCTAGGCGTTTGCGTGGTCAAACTACCGGTTCGTAAGAATTTCCGGGGAGTTGAACGCGTGACAGACATCACTGCGAATGGTGCAGCGGGCAAACCCCGCGATACCTCATTTTTCGGCCATCCTAAGGGGTTGGCCATTTTGTTCTTTACCGAGATGTGGGAGCGTTTTTCCTATTACGGGATGCGCGGCCTGCTGGTCTTGTACCTGACCCAGCATTTCCTCTTCTCGGATGAGAAGTCGTCGATCATGTACGGGGCCTATACGGCGCTCGTTTATGTCATGACGATTATCGGCGGGACACTGGCCGACCGATACCTCGGCCAGCGCAAGGCGGTGACCTTTGGAGCGATCCTGCTCTGCCTCGGTCATTTCGGCATGGCGTTCGAGGGCAGTGGCTCAAAGGAATATGTGGTCACGGGTGGCTCCGAGATCGAGATCGAGATCCAGCATGAGGGCCGCGGTGACCAACGCCAGCTGTTTGTCGACATGGATGGAGAAACCCGCCGGATCGTTTTCGAGCAGGGCAGTGGGGATCTGCAGATCCTGGAAAGCGCTGATGATGCCAAAGAGCCGACTGCGGCCGTCTATCAGCAGATCGCAAAAGACGCCTACACGACACGGATCGAGCAGCAGGAACTCTATACAAACATCCTGTTTCTCTCGCTGGCTTTCATCATTGCAGGCGTTGGCTATTTGAAGGCCAACATCTCCACGATTGTGGGCGCGATCTATGAGTTTGACGATCCGCGGCGGGATTCCGGATTCAGCCTCTTCTATATGGGCATCAATCTCGGCTCGCTGCTCTCATCTCTGAGCTGCGGCATCATTGGCATCCTCTGGGGCTGGAAATACGGCTTCGGACTTGCTGGTATCGGTATGCTGGCGGGTCTGCTCGTTTTTCTTTGGGGCCAGAAATACTTGGATGGAAAAGCTGAGCCGCCGAACCCGGAAGCGTTGAAGCAATCCTTCCTCGGCCCGATCAATGTCGAGATGGCCTGCTATCTTGCCGGCGCCCTCGTGATCGGTGTGGCCATGCTGCTCGTCATGAATGCTGAAGTGATTCCCGACTGGTTTGTCGGCTCACTTGGTATTGCCATCTTCGTTGGTCTCGTGGGGTATTCCTTCGTGCAGCTTCAGGGGACCGAGCGGAAACGCATGTTTGCGGCGATCTACTTCGTGCTGGCGCAGATTCCATTCTGGGCCCTGTTCGAGCAGGCTGGCTCATCGCTGACCCTGTTTACGGACCGTCTGGTCGACAAGGAAATGCTTGGGATCAACGTGCCGACGCCGGTCTTCCAGTTCCTGAACGCGGGCTACATCGTCATCTTCGCCCCGATCTTTGCCTGGATGTGGATTGCCCTGTCCAAGCGGAAAATGGAGCCGTCGACGCCGGTGAAATTCGCGATTGGTGTGTTCCTAGCAGGCCTTGGTTTCCTTTCCCTGGTTGGGGGCATCGGCATGTCCGGCGCCGGGATGACCGCTGTTGGATTCATCTTCCTGATCTATTGGGTCCACACGATGGGCGAATTGATGGTGTCGCCGGTTGGCCTGTCGGCGGTAACAAAGCTGGCACCGGCGCGTGTGGTCGGCATGACGATGGGGGCATGGTTCCTCTATTCCGGACTGTCGAATTATCTCGCGGGCGTGATTGCCCGCACAACCGGCGCCGAGACTATCGGTGGCCAGATCACGGACGTTGCGGCGGCGAAGGCCACCTATGTCAGTGTCTATGCGAATGTCGGCTATGTCGCGATGGGAATTGGCGTCTTCATGCTGCTCATCTCGCCGATCATCAAAAGCTGGATGAAGGGTAGCGAGTTGCCAGCAGAATCTTCCATGGTTTCTGACGAGATGTTCTAGTCATTATTCTGTGAGCAAAACAAAAGGGCGGCTTCCGTGGGGAGCCGCCCTTTTCTTTCGTGGTCCTGTTTTGCGGATCAGCGATCCGGCGGCAGGAACTGGTCCGTCGGCAAGCCACGCTTGATCCAGCCCTCACCAATCCCTTCCAACCCGGCCATGCCTTCGACAATCTCGTAGATGTCTGCAAATCCAGCCGCTTCCAGTTGTGCTGCCGCCAGAGTGGAGCGGTTGCCCGCCCGGCAGATGACGGCGACAGGGTAGTCGAGATCTCCCAGAACCGCACCGCGCGCCTGAGCCAGAAAATCCACGTCTTTCACATTGGCGCCCACGCTGTCGCGCGGCATGCCGGTCATCGCCCATTCGGACGGAGTGCGCACGTCCAGAAGAATAAGTTCTCCGCGCTGGACGAGGGTGTGGGCAGCGTCTGCGGATAGGGTTTGCACATCGGCGGAGGCGGGCAGGGCAAGCGCGAAAACTGCTGACGCTACGGACAGGATAAATGAAACCGGACGGGCCATAGGAAACTCAACTCTAACTTCACCGCATTGAGCCAAGACTCAATTATGGCGGCAAAGTGTCAAAGGGCGCGGTTCATCGCAAGTCCGATTACCCAAGATGACGGCAAATTTAGCCAGCGCCGCCTACAGTCAGGGCACCTACTTTGAGCGTTGGCTGGCCCACACCCACAGGTACGGACTGCCCGGCCTTGCCGCAGACCCCCACGCCATCATCCATGGCGAAGTCGTTGCCGATCATGGTGACATCCTGAAGTACAGTCGGGCCGTGGCCGATCAGGGTCGCATTCTTGACCGGTGCAATGACTTTTCCGTTCTCGACGAGATAGGCTTCGGTGCACTGGAACACGAAATTTCCGGACGTGATATCAACCTGGCCGCCGCCGAAATCCACGGCCCACAGGCCGCGTTTGATGGAGCCGACGATTTCGTCCGGGTCCTTGTCGCCGCCCAGCATCACGGTGTTGGTCATGCGCGGCATGGTGGCGGATTCATAGCTTTCGCGGCGGCCATTGCCGGTCGGGGCCTGACCCATAAGGCGCGCATTCATCCGGTCCTGCATATAGCCTTTCAAAATGCCGTCTTCGATCAAAACGGTCTTCTGGGTCGGCGTACCCTCATCATCAAAGGAGAGTGAGCCCCGGCGGCGTTCGATGCTGCCATCATCAATAATGGTGACACCCTTGGCAGCGACCTGCTCACCAATGCGACCGGAGTAAACGCTTGTGCCTTTGCGATTGAAGTCACCCTCAAGGCCATGACCTACCGCTTCATGCAATAGAACGGCCGGCCAGCCTGGCCCAAGCACGACTTCCATCTGTCCGGCAGGCGTGGGGATGGATTGGAGATTCACAGACGCCTTCTTCACGGCGCGCTGGACCATCGCCTTCCAGCGATCCGGTTGGATCCAATCTTCATAAGCAGCACGGCCACCGGCACCGGCGCCAGCCGATTCGCGGCGTCCGTTTTCTTCCAGTGTCACCGAGACGTTCAAACGAACGAGCGGCCGGACTTCCGAGAAGACTGCACCGTCCGGGCGAACAATGTCGATTTCCTTGTGACTGCCCGCGAGCGAGACTGAGACCTGAACCACGCGCGGGTCATAGGCGCGTGCCCAAGCATCGATTTCAGCCAGCAGGCCGGTTTTCAAGGAGAAGTCTGGCGCAGAGGTTGGATCAATCGGGTCGTAGAGCCGACGATTTGTTGGAGTCGGTCCAGTCGCGAGATGGCCTGAATAGCCGCGCTTGGCTTGCGAGGCTGTTTCGCCCGCGCGGCGAATCGCGTCCAGCGACAATTCGGAAGCATAGCCGGAGCCGGTCGTCTCACCGGCGACGACTCGAAGACCGAAGCCCTGATCGGTATCAAACGCGGCGGACTTCAGCCGCCCGTCATCAAATACGAAGCTTTCTGATCGGGAGCGCTCAACAAAAAGGTCACCATCGTCGGCGCCTTTTGCGGCGTCGGACAGGATTTCAGAAGCCTTGGTCAGGTCGAAGGGCAGGGATGTCTGTGTCATCTTGAATAGATGCGTGACACCCCGGCGCGTCGCAAGGGCAAAGGCGCAGAAACCCGTTCCTGATCAGTTCGTGCTGACCTCGAAGCGTGACAGCTGCCATTCGGCCAACTCCCAATCAGGCTTCAATTCCAACGCTCTGCGAAAGTCGTAATAGGCGCCTTCCACATCATCCAGTTTTTCCTTTGCCAGCGCGCGATTGTAGTAGGCGGCGTGCAAATCGTTTGAACCATATACGATGGCCTGGTCCAGGGATTGGAGCGCCTTGTCATACGCTTCGATGAATATATAGGCTGCGCCCTCATTAAGGTAGGTTTCGCCAGTGTCAGGGCTGATGCGCTTGGACTTCTCATAGTCGGAAAGCGCTTTCTCGTAGAGCCCGGCGCGCATGTAGAGCACGCCGCGATTCGTGTATGTGGCGGCGCGATTGCTTAGCTTCATCGCTTCATGCTGGATCGCCCGGGTGCAGATTTCAGCGCCTTCTCGTGGAGATACGGATCCAAACTTCGCGGCTTCATAGCAGTCCTCGGCAATTCCTCCCCCGAGTACCAATACCTGCGCGTTGGCGGGTCCGACGCCCAGTCCGAGCAGAAGGAAGGCGGTAAGAATTGAGTTTTTCATTGTTTTTGACCTTTCATTTCACGTGCCGGTCGTAGGGAGAACATACCACAGATCGAAGGCATCGCCGACAACCTGCGACAATATTGAGCGCGTAAAGTGGTAGGTTGCGGCTATCACGTATTGTAGATAGAGGGACACAGATTCCAATGAGACGAGGATAACTTCGTGCGACACCTTATTGCCGCCTTGTGCGCTGCCGTCATGGCCGGTCCGGCGCTGGCATTCGTTCCTCAAGACGGTGCGCTGGGTTTCCAGCCTGCCGCAACGCGCATTGCAGAGCGCATTCACACCTTCCACCACTTCGTTCTGATCATCATCGTCTTGATCACTCTGCTGGTGCTTGGCCTGCTGATGTGGATCATCTTGCGTCACAATCGCAAGGCCAATCCGGTGCCGAAGAAGTTCAGCCATAACACGCTGATTGAAATCATCTGGACGGTTGTTCCGGCGCTCATCCTCGTTGCAATCGCGAGCCAGTCTTTCCCGAACCTGTATTATCAGGACGTGGTTCCCAACCTTCAGCAAATTACCGATAAGTCGGATGCGATGATTGCTGACGGCAAGACGGCTCAGCATGAGCGCTTCGCCAAGGACTATTTCCCGGAAGCAGCTGAAAAAGGCTTCGTGAACGTCAAGGCGCAGGGCAACCAGTGGAACTGGACCTACACTTATCCGGACCTGATTGATGATTCGGGTTACCCGCTGGAATTCGTTTCCAACCCGGTTCATGTTGGTGTTTCGACAGATGGCGACAACTATGCCGCGGCAACAGGCCGTACCGATTTCGCGTCCAAGCCCAAAAATCTCGCCGTCGATTACCCGATGGTTATCCCGGAAGATCGTTTTGTGCGTTATTACACGGCCGCGGCTGACGTGATCCACTCCTGGACCGTTCCAGCCTTCGGTGTGAAGACGGACGCCGTTCCGGGTCGCCTGAACGAGGGCTGGTTCCTCGTCGAGGAGCCGGGCATCTACTACGGCCAGTGCTCTGAGCTTTGCGGCGTGAACCATGCCTTCATGCCCATTGAAGTGCGCGTGGTCAGCCAGGCGCAATTCGACAGCTGGGCCGAGTTTATGCTCGCGGGTGACTATGAAGCCGCCTATGCGACCGTCGACGTTTTTGCATCCACTGAGCAGGCGACCCAGTTCGCCGCCAAACAGTAATTAGGGAAGAGTGACACGCCATGCCTATGGATGAAGTGGCCATCGACCATCACGACTCACACGATCACAAGCCCGGCTTCTTTACGCGCTGGCTGTTTTCGACCAATCACAAGGACATCGGTACGCTGTACCTGATCTTCGCGCTGATCGCGGGGGTTGTAGGGTACACGCTGTCTGGCCTGATTCGTTGGGAACTTGCTGAGCCGGGTATCGGGGTGATGACACAATTCGTTGCCGGTGAAGGCGACGTGGCCATTCAGAATGCCAAGCATTTCTACAATACGGTGATTACCTATCATGGTCTGATCATGATCTTCTTCATGGTGATGCCGGCGCTCATTGGTGGCTTTGGAAACTGGTTCGTTCCGTTGATGATCGGCGCGCCAGACATGGCCTTCCCACGCATGAACAACATCTCGTTCTGGCTTACAGTTGCAGCTTTTGTGCTTGCCTGTATCTCGATGACGGTTCCAGGCGGACCCGGCGACGGGTTCGGAGGGGGCTGGGTGCTTTATCCGCCGCTGTCGTCCACCACAGGCCATCCCGGCCCGGCAATGGATGTGCTCATCCTGTCGCTGCATACGGCGGGTATCGCGTCGATCCTCGGCGCCATCAACTTCATCGTGACCATTCTGAACATGCGCGCGCCTGGAATGACCATGCACAAGATGCCGCTGTTCGCTTGGGGCGTGCTCATCACGGCCGTCCTGCTGCTGCTGTCGCTGCCGGTGCTTGCTGCCGCGCTGACCATGCTGCTGACCGACCGTAACTTCGGGTCGCAATTCTTCGCGCCTGCGGGTGGTGGTGACCCGATCATGTTCCAGCATCTGTTCTGGTTCTTTGGTCACCCTGAAGTCTACATCATGATCCTGCCGGCCTTCGGCATCGTCAGCCACATCGTGTCGACCTTCTCCAAGAAACCGATCTTCGGTTATCTTGGTATGGCCTATGCCATGGTCTCCATCGGGGTGATCGGCTTCGTCGTGTGGGCGCACCACATGTACACAGTCGGTATGGATGTGGATCTGAAAGCCTACTTCGTTGCGGCCACGATGGTGATCGCCGTTCCGACGGGTATCAAGATCTTCTCTTGGATCGCGACCATGTGGGGCGGGTCCATCGACTTCACGGTCCCGATGCTCTGGGCGATTGGCTTTATCTTCCTCTTCACTGTGGGGGGTGTTACTGGTGTCGTGCTCGCAAACGCTGGTATCGACCATGCCCTGCACGACACCTATTATGTCGTCGCGCACTTCCACTACGTGCTGTCGCTCGGCGCCGTGTTCGGCCTGTTCGCAGGTTGGTACTATTGGTTCGAGAAAATGTTCGGCATCAAGTACAATGGCATGATCGGCGGCCTGCACTTCTGGCTGATGTTCATCGGATCGAACGTCCTGTTCTTCCCGCAGCATTTCCTCGGCCTTCAGGGCATGCCGCGCCGTTACATCGACTATGCTGACGGCTTTGCCACCTGGCACATGTGGTCGTCGATCGGTTACGCGATCACGCTGGTTGCGACGCTGATCTTCTTCGTCGGCCTCGTCGAAGCCATGATCCGCCGCCGCAAGGGTGAAGCCAATCCATGGGGCGAGGGCGCTACGACGCTGGAATGGACGTTGCCTTCGCCGCCACCGTTCCACCAATTCAATGAGCTGCCGCATGTCACCAACAAGGGCGGCCACTAGACTGGCCCCTGCCTGACCTGAATGATGGCCCTGCGACGTGTCGCGGGGTCATTTTCGTAGAGGCTCTGTCAGGACCCGGCGCGGTGATCAGCGGAGGCGATCATGAATGAAGCATCCGAGGTGGCCCTGCCGCTCTGGGCCCAGCATGCCATCTGGATTGCGGGACAGCCGGAAGTGATGATGGTTCTGGCCGGCCTGCTTCTGGCGAGCCTGTTCCTGGTGGCGCGCCGGAGATTTGTGCGCGACCCTGTCTCGGTGCTTTTCCTGGTGCTGTCGGTGGCAGGCGCCCTGATGATCGCCGGCCTGGGCCAGGTGATGGATTCCGCAGCCCTGTATCAAGACACCTATTACAATGCCGCGCGCAATCGTTTTCTCGCCGCGTTGCTGGTCATCACGCTGGCCTTCTGGGCGCTGTATCGCTGGTTCAGGGCGATCGTTGGCGTGAGGTACAACCGGGTGCTGGGCGGGATCCACTGGGTTGCCTGGTCGGCCAGTGTGGCGCTGCTGATCTGGCCGGGCTTGTCGCTGGAGGCGGGCATGCCGCAACGCTATGTGGAGTATGGCGACGTGTTTGTCCGGTATCAGACACTGCAGATGATCGGGTATTTTGTCACGCTGATCTCAGTGCTGGCCTTTGCCATATGCATGGGAGAAGCTATTTACCGCCGCACCAAGACGGGCAAGGAGCCCCCGGAGACGCATGACCGAGCCGTCCGCCACTTCTGACATGGCGCCCAAGCGCTACGCCACCGCAGGCGATTATGTGCAGCTGCTGAAGCCGCGCATCATGATGCTGGTTGTGTTCACCGCAATTGCCGGTCTCGTCGCTGCAGTCGGCGTTACCGGCGTTTTGATAAACCCTGTCATGGCCGCGATTGCGACACTGGCCATCGCGCTCGGGTCGGGCGCAGCTGGCGCCATCAATATGTGGTATGATGCTGATATCGACCAGATCATGACGCGCACATCGACACGGCCGATTCCGTCGGGCGCTGTGCCGAAGGAAGAGGCCCTTGCAATGGGTCTTATCATGAGCGGCGTATCGGTGCTGCTCATGTGGCTGGCCTCCAACTGGTTGGCGGCTGCGCTCCTGGCATTCTCGATATTCTATTATGGCGTCATCTACACAATGTGGCTGAAGCGCTCGACGCCTCAGAACATCGTCATTGGTGGTGGTGCAGGCGCGTTTCCGCCTGTTATCGGATGGGCAGCGGTCACGGGCAACACACCGGTCGATGCGTGGATACTGTTCGCGATTATCTTCTTCTGGACGCCGCCGCACTTCTGGGCGCTCAGCCTGTTGGCACATGGTGAGTACGAGAAGGCGGGGGTGCCCATGTTGCCTGTCACGCACGGGGCAAAAGCCACGCGAAACCAGATACTGCTTTATACGATCTTGCTCGTGCCGCTCGCATTACTTCCGGTTGCGTCCGGTCTTGGCGGGTGGATTTATGGCTTGGTTACGTTGGCTCTGGGGCTCGTCTTCCTGGCTTATGCAGTCCGTGTTTGGCGCTCGAAGGCGGGCGACGCTGGAGCTAGCGCTGCCGACATGAAACTCGCACGCGGCATGTTCTTCTTTTCCATCCTGTACCTGTTCCTCGTCTTTGCGGCGCTGATTGTTGAGCATGCCGCAGGTTTGCACTTCCCTGTAGGAGGGGCCTGATTTGTCTGACGAAAAAGAGAAATATGCCGGTGAATTCACCGACGCCTACACGCCGCAAGAGGCGGAATTGCGGGCGCGCAAAAGCAGGAATCTCTGGTTGGGACTGGCGCTTGCAGGCTTTGTGATTCTCGTGGGCGTTGTCACGTTTATCCGCTTGTCGTCATCTGATTTGAGCCAGAGTGGTTTCTATTATTCTGTCGATGACAAGGGTGAGCGCATCAATGACCTGCCCGAGGGCATGACGCCGGATCAGGCGGCACCACCCCCAAATCTGACGCCGATCGACGAAACGCAGCCGGAAGAGGGCGAGCCATGAAGCTGTCGAACACAAAGGTTGCACTTGTTTCACTGGGCGTTTTCACGGGCATGCTCGGGCTTGGTTTCGCAGCGGACCCACTCTACGACACGTTTTGCAAAGTGACGGGATTTGGCGGCACCACACGTATTGCCACGGCCGCACCGGATAGGATGGTCGAACAGGAAGTGATGGTGCGTTTTGACGCCAATGTCGCCGATACGCCGCTGACCTTCCATCCGCTCCAGACAACTCAGACTTTGAAGCTCGGCCAACATGGCCTCGCTTTTTACGAGGTTTCCAACCCGACTGATCAGGAAATCCGGGTCATTGCGAGCTATAATGTGACGCCGCACTATGCGGGTCTCTACTTTAACAAGCTTGAGTGTTTCTGCTTTGAGGAACGGGTGGTTGCACCTGGCGAAACAAAGAAACTGCCGATCGTCTATTTCGTCTCTGCTGACATGCTTGAGGACCGGGTAGCTAAATCCCTGGAGACGATCACGCTCAGCTACACGTTTTTTGACAGTTCCAGCTATTCGGGCGAGAAAAAAGCCGCCCAGAAGGGTGCGGCGAATTCAGCCAATGCCGGCTGATGTAGTTGCACATACAGGCCGGAGCGGTCTAAAGAGCGCTCTGATTCATGTGATTTTTTAGAGGGGTCAAAAGGGCCATGGCTCACGACGAAGTCAAACACGATTTCCATCTGGTCAATCCGTCTCCCTGGCCATTGCTGGGGTCATTGGCGGTAATCGTTACCGCACTCGGTGGTGTTACCTATATGAAAGGCCTGTTTGGCCTCGAAGCCGGAACCTGGTGGCTGCTGGCCGTAGGCTTGGCGATGGTCATATGGGTAATGTTCGGCTGGTGGCGCGAAGTCATCAAGGAAGGCGGTATTGGCGATCACACGCCCGTCGTACAGATTGGCCTGCGTTACGGCATGATCCTGTTCATCGCGTCTGAAGTGATGTTTTTTGTCGGCTGGTTCTGGAGTTTCTTCGAGTTCGCCATCTATGAAAGTGCGCGCGTCGGTGAGACATGGGATTCGGCCAACGCGCTATACGCAGACGGCCTGTCGCGTTTTGCAGACTGGCCGCCAGTTGGCGTCGAGACCTTTGACCCGTTCCATCTGCCGCTGATCAACACGCTGATCCTGCTTCTTTCGGGCACCACAGTCACTTGGGCGCACCACGCGCTGCAGCACAATGATCGCGCCGGTGCCAAGCTTGGCCTCGTCTTCACCGTGCTGCTCGGCATGGTGTTCACAATGCTGCAGGCTTACGAGTACAGCCACGCGGCTTTCACCTTTGACGGCACGCTTTATGGCTCCGCCTTCTTCATGGCGACCGGTTTCCACGGCGCGCACGTCGTGATCGGTACGATCTTCCTCGCAATCTGCTTGATCCGTCTGTTGATGGGCGGCATGAGCGCAGAGAAGCATCTCGGCTTCGAATTTGCGGCTTGGTACTGGCACTTCGTTGACGTGGTCTGGCTGTTCCTGTTCGCCTTCGTCTATGTCGTGCCATTCCTTGTTTATGGCGGATAGACTGGCACCGGCCATCGTAGCGTAATCAACAGGCCCGCCGGCGCACAGCCTGGCGGGCCTTTTTTCAAAACCTTTCGGACACGCCCATGCGCTTTCGCCCCTATCCCGTTTTGACGCTGTTTACGGTGGTATCGCTTGCGATCCTCGTCATGCTGGGGAACTGGCAATATGGTCGGTTCAGCGCAAAGATGGCATTGGATGAAACAGAGCCAAACTGGGTGAGCCTGGACGGTCGGGTCGTGCCGGGCAGTGAAGCCATGGTCTATGCCTATGCCGACGGCGCATCGTCATGGCGACGCGTAGTGGCGATTGATGAAGGCGAACGAGTCATCTTTACGACCATCGAACTTCTCTATCAGGTGGAGCCACCAACGCCATGTCAGGGGCCCGAATGCGGGACCAATCTGAATTTCTCGGCGCGTGGCATCTACAAGACCCCAGGCAGCCGCAATGCCTTCGCGAGCCCCGATGCGCCGGAGGCAGGTGTTTTCTACGCCTACAGTATTGATGATCTCGCAGATCTTTTGCCGGCGGATGTCGCCGAGCGCGTGGTGCCGGAAGCATTCGAGCCCCAGACATTGCGGCTGATTGAAAATGGTCGCGCAATGGCAGGGCCAAATCCGTTTGCGCGATTGCGCATGGATGATGATCTGCCGCCACAGCGGCATTTCGGATACGCGATCACATGGTGGGGGCTCGCCATGGCGCTGTTGGGTGTGTATCTGGCCTTCCATTATCAAAAGGGCCGGTTGCGGTTTCGCAGAAGGAACGGGGAATGAAGTATATTTCCACTCGGGGGCAGTCAGAGCCCGTTGATTTCATCGGTGCATGCCTTGCGGGACTGGCGCCGGATGGCGGCCTCTACATCCCCGAATCCTATCCTGCCATCGCGCCAGCCAAACCCGGAGAACCCTATTCCCAGGTCGCCGCGCGGGTCATTTCGGCCTTTGCGGGCGATACGCTGACGCAGGAAGAAGTACTGGGCCTGTGCGAACGCGCCTATGCCACCTTTGCTCACCAATCGGTGACACCGCTGACCCAGTCAGGTCCGAGCAGCTGGCTCCTGGAACTGCATCACGGCCCGACCCTCGCCTTCAAGGATGTCGCCATGCAGCTGATTGGTCAGCTGTATGATCTTGTGCTCGGCAAAACAGGACGGCGTATGACGATCATGTGCGCGACCTCTGGAGATACAGGCGGCGCAGCCGCGGCGGCCTTCGCGGGTGCCAAGCATGCCGATCTCGTGATCTTGCACCCATTCGAACGTGTCTCTCCCATCCAGCGTCTGTTCATGACGACAACCGGTGCGGACAATGTTCTCAACCTCGCCCTTGATACCGACTTTGACGAGTGCCAGACGATTGTGAAATCGTTGTTCGCAGACCGCGATTTTGTTGATCGCGTCAGCCTATCGGGCGTGAACTCGATCAACTGGGCGCGCATCGCAGCCCAGATGGTATACTATGCCACTTCGCAAGCTGCCCTTGCAGGCCAGCAAATCCGCTTTGTTGTCCCAAGTGGAAATATGGGTGACGCCCTGGCTGGATACGTAGCGGCGCGTTGCGGACTGTTGCCGGGCGGCTTGGATATTGTTTGCGCGGTGAACGAAAACGATGCGCTTATGCGGTTGTTCAATTCTGGCGTCATGTCCAAACGACCGACTGTGGCGACGCCAAGCCCGGCCATGGATATCTCCATCCCGTCCAATTTTGAGCGGATCCTGTTCGAGCTGTCGGGTCGCGACAGCGATGCGGTGCGCAGCGTCTATGAGCGGTTCAAACAGGCGGGTGAAGCGGAGTTGCCCGAGACTGCAACGGGTCGACTGGGCTGTTCAGGCATTCGTGTGCAAAGTGTCAGCAATGCAGACACGATGGAAGAGATGCGCCAGTTCGAATCCGATACAGGCTGGCTGATCTGTCCTCACACCGCCGTCGGCACGCGCGTCGCCCGCCTCGCACCCGATTCGGACGTCGCCACGGTTGTCCTTGCCACGGCATCACCCGCCAAGTTCCCGGAAACGGTACTTGAAGCGACAGGGCGCGAGGCGAAATTGCCAGATTTTGCCACAGGCGTGATGTCCAATGAAGAAGTGTTCGAACGGGTAGAGCCGACCCTCGGTGTTGTGCGCTCGCGCGTGGAACGATTGGCCGACTAGGTCATGGCCGCGCACCGCAAGGACACGGTCATTGTTTCAACCCGCCTGGTCATCGAGCCTGCGCGCAAGAAGGATTTTGAGGATTGGTCCGGCCTGCGCAAGCGTAGCCGTAAGCATCTGCAACCCTGGGAGCCGACATGGCCAAAGGATGCAAACTCCCGCGCAGATTGGGCGCGTCGGTTGCAAGCCTGGAAGAATGGGTGGAAGTCCGGTCGCGCTTACGTGTTCATGATCCGGCGATTGAAGGACGGAAAGCTTGTCGGTGGAATATCCTTGACCAATGTCCGTGGCTGGCCCGCCAACAGTGCCAGTCTTGGTTACTGGCTTGGACAGGATCATCAGGGTCAGGGACTGATGCAGGAAGGCGTAGGCGCGGTCTGCGACTGGGCGTTCCGGGAATTACATCTTTATCGCGTCGAGGCCGGAATTCTGGCATCAAACCTGCGTTCCCGCAAAGTCTTGGAAACAAACGGCTTTCGGGAAGAAGGACATGCTAAAGAATATCTCGAGATCGCGGGCGTACGCCGCGACCATGTCCTTTTCGCACTCGTCAGGCCCAGTGCTTCGCGATAGGTTGCACGAGATGATGTCAGATCAGTCGACCCAGCCTCAAGGTAGTTGGCACTGGAATGCCGCCAGCAGGCATCTCCTGATTGAGGCGCCAAAGGGTAGTGATCATTCTGATCTGGCCGGACAATGGTCTATCGATGCCATTGAGCAGATGTTCGAGGGGCTTAGCCGAGGGCGACTGGCGCAGGCATTCAGCACGTCAGACGGACCCGTTCGTTGCGATTTGAGACTGTCCAGCGGGGCCGATATTCATCTGGTCGGCGCTTTCATCAGTGAAGAAGACGCGCACGGCATGCTGTTGGCCGGGAACGAGTTTGCGGAGATTGATCCGTCTGACTTGCAGCCCGGTCCCGATCTCTACCCAGTTTTCCAGCCCATTATCTCACTTGGCAGCGGGCATATTGCCGGTTTTGAAGCGCTGGCCCGATGGGATGATGGTGAAGTTCGCAATCCACCGAGCCGGTACGAGGATGAAGCCCTCGCGTCCAACATGTTGATACGCTCTGCCGAGACGCTTTCAAAGTTACGGGAGTCTTCCGGCAGATCCGATCTTTTCATGCACGTGAATCTGACGGCACGGGATTTGTCGCGCAGCACGCTGCCAGCGCTCGTAGAGGCGCTGATGCAAGGA
Organism: Hyphomonas sp. KY3; assembly: GCF_017309975.1. Classification (NCBI taxonomy): domain Bacteria; kingdom Pseudomonadati; phylum Pseudomonadota; class Alphaproteobacteria; order Hyphomonadales; family Hyphomonadaceae; genus Hyphomonas; species Hyphomonas sp. KY3. Next base: position 2,139,026 of record NZ_CP022271.1, on the reverse strand, counting down.
TACGACTTGCCAGAGAAGGCAATCCGCATCGAATTGACGGAACAAGCTGCACTCCGCGACGAAAGCCACGCGCTTGCGGCTGTCATGGCCTTGAAGGCCGTGGGGGCGGGATTGGTGCTGGATGATTTTGGGACGGGTCATTCGTCTTTCGCCTGGTTGGCGGATTTTCCAGCTGACAGTCTGAAAGTGGACCACGGGCTCACGCGCCGTCTGGGCCAGCACCGCACCGACACGATACTGGGCACGCTAACCTTGCTGGCGGCGCGACTGGACATGACCACAACGGCGGAAGGCGTTGAACACAAGGACGATGCAGCAAAGCTGCGCAGTCTGGGCTTTGACTACGCTCAAGGCTTTGCTTTTGCGCGTCCGATGGAGGAAGCCGCAGCCATTGCCTTTCTGATCAATTGATCAGGCGTTTCCAGGCAGTATCTGCAATCGACCGCTGTCTATACCCAGATGGCCAAGTGCGGCTTCCCATTTAGCCTCATGGCTTTCGCCGAATACCAGTTCCGTATCGGGTTCGCCAATCAACCAGGCATTCTCGGCCAACTCGTATTCTAGCTGACCAGCACCCCAGCCTGAATAACCCAGCGCGAGAACGGAGCGCTTTGGCGCGTCCCGAGTTCCTATGGCGTGCAAGATGTCGCGGGTTGCCGTCATGCAGAAAGTACCGTCGATCTCGAGCGTAGCACCCTCGCTGATGATGTCATCAGTGTGAAGAACAAAGCCGCGATCACTGCTCACCGGCCCTCCGTCGAGCACCAGATCTTCCGAAACGTCAATTTCCACTGGGACATCAAGCTGTTCAAGTAATTGCGGCAAGGTCAGCCCGACCATTGGTTTGTTGAGTACAATTCCCATGGCGAATTCGGGAGAGTGGGCGCAGACCAGAATAATTGAGCGCGCGAAACGCGGATCGCCGATACCGGGAAGGGCGATAAGTAGTTTGCCTGTGAGGTCGGCGTCCATCTGGTGACCCTTTCTAGGATGATGCTGGGCGAATTGTATCGCTTTGGCAAGGTGTGGTGCGCTTGTCGTGGAGGCGTTGGCGTCCTATCTGGGCAACACAGCATCAAGGAGACCAGCTGATGAGCATCAAAGTCGGAGACAAGCTTCCGGAAGCCACATTCATGGAAATGACGGCAGACGGCCCACAGCCTCGCACAACCGAACAAGTGTTTGGCGGCAAGACGATCGCCCTGTTTGCGGTACCCGGCGCGTACACCCCAACTTGTTCCGCACGCCACCTGCCGGGCTTCGTCGACAAGTCCGGAGATTTGAAATCCAAGGGCGTGGACGAAATCGTCTGTACCTCGGTGAATGATGTGTTCGTCATGGGCGCCTGGGGTAAGGATGCCGGTGCAGGAGAGACCGTGCGCATGCTGGCTGACGGTAACGGCGCCTTTGCCAAGGCCCTTGGCCTGGAAATGGATGCAAGCGGTTTTGGTATGGGACAGCGTTCGCAGCGTTATTCCATGATCGTCAAGGATGGCGCGGTTGCCGAACTCAACGTGGAAGACGGCGGCGAGTTCAAGGTTTCCAGCGCGGACTACATGCTAAACCAGCTCTAAATCAGACAAGGTTTCTTAAGTAACTTATGAGAAGAACGGCGTGTCTGGTGGGGCTGGGCGCGCCGTTTTTCGTCAAAAATTTATTGAAAAACGGAAAACCTCTCCCACATTAATTCTGAGTAACAGAAGGAGAGGAATACATGGATCCGTTTTTTGCTGTGGTCGTTCTGGTGGCCGTCGTAGGCCTGATTGGCCTGACATCTGCGTTCAAGTTCGTGCCTCAAGGCTACAATTACACGGTGGAGCGGTTTGGACGCTACACCCGCACACTCAATCCGGGCATGTCGATCATCACACCCTTTCTGGAGCGGGTGGGCCGGAAGATGAACATGATGGAAACCGTGCTCGATGTGCCGCAGCAGGAAGTCATAACCAAAGACAACGCGATGGTGTCGTGCGATGCGGTTGTGTTCATCCAGGTGGTTGATGCAGTGGCGGCGGCATATGAGGTCAACAACCTCAACCACGCCATCACGAACCTCTCCCTTACCAATATCCGTACTGTTGTCGGCTCAATGGATCTTGATGAAGTCCTGTCCAACCGGGATGACATCAATGCGCGCCTTCTGACTGTTATCGATGCGGCGACCAATCCGTGGGGCGTGAAGGTCACCCGAATTGAGATTGCCGACCTGAGCCCGCCAGCCGATATTACCGAAGCCATGGCGCGCCAGATGAAGGCCGAGCGCCTGAAGCGGGCGGAAATCCTGACCGCTGAAGGCGATAAACAGTCGGCTATCCTGAAGGCTGAAGGCCAAAAGCAGGCGCAAATCCTCGAAGCCGAGGGACGCCGGGAAGCTGCCTTTCGCGATGCTGAAGCTCGCGAGCGCGAGGCTGAAGCCGAAGCCAAGGCCACAGCGATGGTGTCCGAAGCAATTGCGCGGGGCGACGTCAATGCGGTCAACTACTTCCTTGGTCAGGCTTATGTCGAAGCGTTCGCAAAACTGGCGGAGTCGGATCAGCAGCGGACGGTTATCATCCCGGCTGAATTCTCGAGCCTCATCGGAACACTTGAGGGCATCAAGGGGCTGACCGGCAATAAGGGAGATTAATCCAATGGAACAAGTCTTCTCTGAACTCACATTCTGGCACTGGCTGGCCTTGGGGCTGATCCTTTTCGGGATCGAGATGATGAGCGGGACATTCGACCTGCTCATGGTTTCCATAGCCGCCTGGCTGACGGGCGCTTTCACCTATTTTGCCCCAGATTCATTGTCGGGCTGGCAGGGTCAGATGATCGTATTCGGCATGGCCGCAACCGTGCTGGTCATCCTTGGACGCACGGTGCTGTCCGGGATTCGAAAAACGTCTCCTGAGCATCCGACGCTCAATCGACGCATGGCTTCCCTGGTCGGCCAGCGAGGGCTTGCAATGGGTGACTTCATTTCCGGGACCGGGCAGGTTCGGATAGGTGATACCGTGTGGCGGGCCGAAGCGGTGGAGGGCGAGTTGGTACGAACCGGCGACACTGTAGTGGTCGAAGGTGCCAAGATGACGACCGCGATTGTGCGTCGCGTAATGTCATAGTTGATAGCTGAAAATAAAACGGAAAAGGCCAGCTCAATCGAGCTGGCCTTTTTATTCAATTGGGTTCTGAAATGATCAGGAAGCGGACGTCGAAATTCCGTATGCCGATGGGCCGGAAGACGCGACAGGCTTGGATTCATTGGCGGCCGCCGCTGCTTTAGGTGAGGTGTCCTTCAGCGGATCATCCGCATGTTTGACCTGACCTTCGAATACGGCGTTCGACTGGATCTGGAGCGACGAATGAACGATGTCGCCTTTGACGTGGGCACCGGTTTCGAGTTCAACCTTACGCGCTCGGATGGAGCCTTTGATGCGGCCTTTGACGCGTACAACTTCGGCTTTCACTTCGCCGGTTATGTGGCCACTGGCACCAATCGTAATGTCTGTCGCGGCGACATCACCATCGACAGTGCCGTCGATTTGGAGGGCGCCTTCAGAAGAGACCGAGCCATTGATCTTCATGTCGGCGCAGATGATGGAAGCTGCACGGGCGGCAGGCTTGGAAGACGCGCCGCGGATCGCATCCTGCGCGGGCGCCGTCTTCATGGGTTCTGGTGGGGTAGGGGTGTCATTGGATTTGCTATTCTTCGTGAACATGACGGCCTGCTTTCAAAAACTTTACTGGATCATATGCTTTACCGTTGAAAAACACCTCAAAGTGAAGGTGATATCCGGTACTTCTTCCGGTCGTGCCCATCTTCCCCACGAGATCGCCCACTTCGACCGTATCGCCCTTTGATACAGTAATCGAGCGGAGGTGACCATAGCGCGACTTGAAGCCGTATCCATGATCCACTTCGACCACGCGTCCATACCCTGACCGTGCGCCTGCGAAGCTGACGGTGCCCGGCCCGGACGCCACGATCGGCGCCCCACCATAGGCAGCGACATCAATTCCGTTATGCCAACGCGGTCTCTTGATGAAAGGATCTACCCGAATGCCATAAGGGCTGGTGTACCGGAAGGGCACGCCAACCGGGGCACCAAGGGGCAGGCTTTCAACAATCTGTTCGTAATACTGCATCTCGGCGACGCGAGCCTGGGTCTCGGTCAGTCGGTTGTAGAAGCTGGCGTCCTGCGCCGACAGCGTCTCGCCGCCAGCCGTCAGGTTTGCCATCGAGACAAGCGGACCGCCCATCTCTGCGCTTTCCATGATGCGGTCGCTGCCAATCGTGGTCAGCTGGATCACGCTGCGCGCGCGTTCAGCGCGCTCAATGGCGAGGTCTTCCGCCTCGTCGAGCATGCGTTCCTGATTGTATTTTAGGTTCTTGACGCTGACGCGATTGCCTCGCGTGTCGAGTGTGGCCGTCATGCGGAAACTGTCACGAGACTGACGGTCGTCGGCTTCTTCGATAGACGCCTGAACCAGCAGGTCCGCGCCATCGCCTGTAAGGGCCGAAACATCGAGCGTTTCATCGCCCTTCAGCTGCTCAAACAAATCCTCGAGCGCTTTCTGGCGGTCTTCCCATTCGGCCGTTTCGCGCTGAAAGGCATCTGTGCGCTCTTCCAGCAGTGAACGCGACAGCGCATCCTTGGCGCGAAGCTCCTGAACCCAGCGCTCATACTTGGCGAGTTCGCGATCATCGGAGCTGCCGGTAAGCGTGCCGGTTGAGCCGCCAAGGGCGAAGGTGCCGGTCAGAAAAATTGTCCATCCAGCAAGCGCCGTGGCGCCGAGGGCGCAAATTGCCTGTTGCCATGGAGAAATGGAAATGTACCGGACGGTACCGCCGCTCCGGTGATATATTTGTCGTTCAGGAAATGCACGATCGAACGTCGCCTTGAGGTTCGCACTCCATTTCGCCATTAACGCCACCCGTCGACTGGAATCACACACCGCCTACTGCAATCACACCTACAGCAAGTTCCCAAACCCGTAGAAATATAAATACCGAAATCACTAAGGGACGGAACCCCTTGCGAGCATAATTCCTGAAAATATTCCCCCATTAGGGTAAATCTCTCGTTAATACTCGTTTTTAGGGGCTTAAACCTTGTCCTGGCTCGTTTTTGTTCCGTCCGGCAGGTGGCTCAACACATCCTCTGCGTGGCCTTTCACCCGGACTTTTTTCCAAGATTTAATGATTGAACCGTCCGGTCCGATCAGAAAGGTCTGTCTGGCGATGCCCATATAGGTCTTTCCATACATGTTTTTCTCGATCCAGGTGCCGTACACCTCCGTGGTTTCGCCCGACTCATCGCTGGCAAGAATCACTTTGAGGTCGTGCTTGGCCGAGAACTTTTCGTGTTTGGAAAGCGGATCGCGCGAAACGCCGACGACTTTGGCATTCCGGTCTGCGAATGCGTCGATCAACGCCGAAAAGTCTTTCGCTTCGTTCGTGCAACCGGGTGTGTCGTCCTTGGGGTAGAAGTAAAGAACCAGATAGCTGCCCGAGAAGTCCTTGAGTTCGATCTGCCCGGTCGTGGAGGGCATTGAGAAATCCGGAGCCTTTTCACCGTCTTGCAGTACTTTCGCCATGTATTCCTCCTATGGTGCGGTCAGCTTGGTGTGCATATATCGCCATAGAACGCAATTTTTAGACGTAGATTTTCGGAGTCCCTAATTTGGTCCGCCAGAGAGCCTCACTTGTAATTCTTGAAATACTCGGCGGACTTATCCTGGTTGTTCTGGTTCTGGCGGGGTTGCTCGTCTTCCGTTTGTCCAGTGGGCCGATCGAATTGGAGATGTTCCGAGACGATATCGAGCAGGGCCTGACCAATTCGCGCAATGGCAGACCGGTAACTGTCGGCGATGTGTTTCTGGAATGGTCGTCGGAAGACAAGCGCGTTCTTGTCACCGGAAATGACATCAAGATGCTGGATAGTGAAGGTAATGTGGCTGCGGAGGCCGAGCGTGCCCGCATCGTGCTGTCCAGCTCCGCGCTCGTAATGGGTGATGTGGAGGTCCTTGGGCTCGACCTGGTCGATGGCTGGATCAATGTTGCTCAAGCTGACGATGGCATTTGGCACATCGCGGGCGATCCACTGCCTGAAATTCCGGTCGGTGAAATGCCACAAAATCCGAGCGAATGGCTGGAACGGATAAACGCCGTACTTCCCCAAATTCTTGTGGTGCTACAAGAAGAGAAGGCTGACATCAGTCTCGAGCGCTTGTCCTACGAGGACTTTGAAATGCGCGTCTTCGCTTCTGACAGATCGCCTCTGTTTACCTTGACGGAGTCGAAAGGGCTGCTCTCCGTCACGGAAGACGGAGTAGATTTGTCCATGTCCGGCAGTGGCGTGGGGGCCGGTTTGCCGGCTGGGTTGGCGCTGGACATTGATACGAGCGATTTGGGCAGCCGTATGCAAGCCTCTCTCGCCGTCGCTCAATGGTCTCTTGCGGACCTTGCTGCGAGGCTGGGTACCGACAGCGAATTCCTGTCCGGTGTGCCAGCAGACATTACCGTTGAGTTTGACACGTCCAGCGCAGCGGGCGTCGAGAAGATTGTGGTGAAGGCCAACCTTGCTGAGGGCAAACTACCGTTCGGTGAGAGCGGCATGAATGTGACGGATCTCGATCTCGAGATGACCTATGCGGCGACGGGCGATGAATTGCTCATCTCAGGGAACTCACTACGATTTGGCCCGTTCGCTGGTTCAGCAGACTTAACACTTCAAAACGCGCTGAAAGGGACCGGACCACGCCCATTCAAACTGCGAAGCAATGCTGCGACGCTTGATTTCACACCATCCTTTGCAGAGCCACTTGGTTTGCGCGATCTCCGCGCTGATGGAGAAGTGAATTTTCCGGATCGCAGCTTAAAAGACACCCGGATTTCGTTCGTATCCAATGACGCACAGTTCCAGTTCATCACTGATATCGCGATGACCCCAGATCGTGAGAAGAATGAATCTCCGATTATCGGAGCCATCGAGCTGGAAACTGAGGGAACAGTCACGAAGGACACCGTGCTGGCCTTTTGGCCCGTATCGCTGGGCACGGGAGCGCGATCCTTTACGGCCAAACGGATCAGCAATACGGACGTAGACAATTTACGTGCGCAGATGACGCTTCAACGCGATAGTTTCGCGGAAGGTTATCTGAGGGATGAAGACCTGAACCTTACCTTCGATATCAACTCGGCGGACGTTAAGTTTCTCGATGACTTGCCCGCCGCCCGGAATGCCGTCGGCAAGGGGCGCCTGACGGGCAACAGTTTCAGGGTAACTGTTGACCAGGGCGACTATGGTGGTTGGGACATTGACGAGGCCCTGATAGACTTTCCAGCCTTCAATCCGAAAGGGGAGGATTTCCGCGTATTTGCAAAGGGGCATGGCCCTGCAGCAAACGTTATCACGACGTTGAATGAATCCCGGCTCGATCTAGGCTTTGATGAGGAGCGTTTAAGTGGCGATGCCGAGGCGACATTCGAGTTGTTCCGACCGGCACTCGATAATGTCCCAGACGAAGCGGTTCGCTACACGGCAATCGGTCGGCTGACCAATGGTGGCCTCAAGCGCGCCGCGCTCGGCCTGAATCTGGCAAACGCTACGGCTGACATCAAGGTTGACCAAGATGGTATGACCATTACCGGCTTGGGTGATCTTGGTCCGTCACCTGTCCAGTTCAGTTGGCGCGACGGTTTCAAGGATGGTGAGGCTCCGTCGGCGCTGTCGGCACAAGCGGTTATCACGCCGGATGTGTTGAATCGGTTCGGCCTTCCGGGGAGGGCGTACTTGACTGGCGAAGTACCCACAGAAGTTCAGGCGACCGTTGAAGGTGAGGATGTGTCGGTTGCAAACGTTGTAATGGATCTGACCAATGCCCGTCTCGACCTGTCCGAAATCGGCTGGGTAAAGACCGCAGGCAAGGAGGGGAAGGTGACCGTCCTGTATGAGCGCGCCGAAGAGGGCTTCTCCTCCGACGTACTCTTTACCAGCGAAGAAGCTTATCTGGATGGAAAGTTTACACTGGGGGGAGATTCCCGTTTGGTCTCGGCGGATCTGAGGCGGGCCTTTCTCGCAGACACTGCAGACGTGAACGGACAGATTTCGCGAGGTCCGAATGGCAATTTGCAAGTTGCGTTGACCGGCAGCTATCTTGATCTGTCGGGCGCATTACCAGGCATCGGTGCGCTGGGCGACGCGAATGACAGCAATGGTACGCCGCTGAGCGTCAGGGCCGACGTCGACACACTTACCCTTGGCGCTGGCCTTTATGTGCGAAACGCAGACGTCACGTGGCGGTCAACAGTGAACGGAATGCAGAAGCTCTCAGCGACCGGAAACACGGATGACGGGTCAGCCTTCAATATCGATTTGGATGGCTCGTCTCCGGAGGGCACGGCGATCAAAGTTGTCAGCAGCGATGCCGGCTTCATTACCAGCGCATTTCTCGATCTCGACTTCATCGAAGGAGGGAGGCTGGACATAGATGGCACGCTTGCGCGCGATGGAGCGCCGTCTCGGTTCAACATTGTTGTGACGGACGGGCGGTTGCACAATGCCCCGTTCCTGACTCAAATTCTCTCTCTCGCCTCTCTTCGTGGACTTGCAGATACGTTGGGAGGTGACGGCGTTCTGTTCTCGCGGATCGACATTCCATTGACCGTGGCGGGGGATCGTTACGTTGTGACTGGCGGGAAAGCGCAGGGCCCGGCGCTAGGCCTGACCGCCAACGGCTATCTTGGCGCCGACAGCGAGATCAGTGTCGATGGCGTGCTGGTACCAAGTTTCGGCATGAATTCAGCCCTTGGGGGCATTCCGATTATTGGGGACCTTGTGGTGGGCCGGGATGGTGAGGGCATCTTCTCGTTGACCTATAGCATCCGCGGCAGTCTCGAAAAGGCGAACGTGTCGGTCAATCCTCTGTCTGCTCTCGCCCCGGGTGTCATCCGACGGATATTTGAAAACCCGTCGGATACGGATATTCCGGAGGCTAAAGCGCGACCGGAAGATGAGCCTATCCCGTCCGAGCTGCCACCGATCCCCGAAGAGGAATTCTAGATTGCCTTGACCAGCGCATGGCGCTTCTTGCCGGCGGACAGTTTGATTGTCCCGTCTACAAGGTCGTCCGCTGACAGGGATGCATTTTGATCTGATACCGGAGTATCATTCACCTTTGCTGCGCCTTGCTTGATCAAGCGGCGCGCGGCGCCGTTGGATTCTGTGAGACCCGCCGCTGTGAATGCGGCGGCTATGAGCATGCCACCATCAAGATCGGATGTTGCGATTTCAACAGTTGGCAGCGCGTCAGCTTGGCCGCCCGCAGCAAATACTGCGGCTGCTGCAGCTTCCGACTCTTTCGCGGCCGCTTCGCCATGCAACAGCTTCGTGGCCTCATTGGCCAGAACGACCTTCGCCGTATTGATCTCCGCGCCCTCAAGCGCTTCAAGACGGGCAATCTCGTCGAGCGGTAGCTCTGTGAACAGCCGCATGAATCGTCCGACATCGGCGTCTTCTGTGTTGCGCCAGAATTGCCAGTACTCATAGGGGCTCTTGCGGTCCGCGTTCAGCCAGACTGCACCATCTGCGGTCTTGCCCATCTTGCCGCCGGACGCGGTTGTGATGAGGTGAGCCGTAATTCCGTATGCGTCGCCACTGGCGGCCTTGTGAACCAGGTCCACGCCACCAACGATATTGCCCCATTGGTCTGATCCGCCAATCTGCATCCGGCAGTCCAGCCGGCGGTAGAGTTCGAGGAAGTCGTAGGATTGCATGAGGAGATAATTGAATTCGAGGAAGGTGTAGGGCTGCTCTGCCGCAAGGCGCCGGGCGACCGTGTCCTGTTTTACCATTGTATTGATGGTGAAGTGCACGCCAACTTCGCGCAACATTTCGAGGTAGCCAAGCTTGCCGAGCCAGTCGTCATTGTTGACCATGATCGCATCGATCGGCCCGTCGCCGAAGGTCAGGAAGGGCTGGAAGGCCTTCTTGATGCCTTCCATGTTGGCCGCGATCTGCTCGTCGGTCAGCAAGGGGCGCGACTTTTCCTTGTCGGTCGGGTCGCCCACCTTGGTCGTGCCACCGCCCATCAGCACGATGGGTTTACCGCCGCTCTTCTGGAGGTGGCGAAGCATCATGATCTGTAAGAGCGAGCCGACATGCAGGCTGTCAGCCGTCGCATCAAAGCCGATATAGCCAGTCGGAATCCCCTTGGCGCAATAGGCATCCACCTCTGCCGGATGGGTGACCTGTTTCAGGTAACCGCGCTCTGACAGGGTTTTCAGGAATTCTGACTTGTATTCGCTCATCTTCTCGTGTCTCCGTGAAGCTGCCGCGCGTAACATGGAAAACTGATATCTTGAACTCTGTGAGTGAAAAATCTGAACCGTATTGGGTGGCGGGCTTCATGTCTGGCACGTCGCTGGACGCCGTTGACGCAGCGCTGATACTGACTGATGGCGAAAAGGTTCTGGAATTCGGAGCGACTGCGGAGCGTAAATACGCACCTGAAGAGCGCGCCGCACTGCAGCGCGCCACCGATGCTGCACGCGCGTGGAATTGGGTTGGCCCTCAGCCGGACGGTGTTTTCAATGCGGCGTGTTCGGTTGTTACCCGCACCCATTTTGAGACATGGGAGCAGTTGCTCGCGACTTGGACGGGGCCTGCGCCCCGTCTTGCGGGTGTCCACGGTCAGACCGTGTTGCATCGCGCACCCAAGGGAAATCAGGCCGGGGCGACCCTCCAGCTGATCGACGGCCCCGCTATGCAGGCTGCGCTCGGTGTCGCGCTCGCTTATGACTTTCGGTCTGATGATGTGGCCGCCGGCGGGCAGGGCGCACCCCTTGCACCCGCGTATCATGCCGCACTGCTAGAGCGCCTCGGCGGCGACGCGGCATGCGTTCTCAATCTTGGCGGTGTTGCGAACATTACCGCTCGTATGAGCAGTGGCTCCCTCGTCGCGTTTGACACAGGCCCGGCGAACGGACCCATCGATGAATGGATTGAGGGACATGGCCTGGGGACTCATGATGAGGGCGGTCGTTTTGCTGGGGCTGGCCGCGTGCATGATGGCTTACTTGTTCAGCTCCTGGATCATGATTGGTTTGACCAACCGCCGCCAAAATCTCTGGACCGATACGACTTCAACGCCAGTATGGTGCGCGGTCTATCCGTCGAGGACGGCGCGGCTACGCTGACCGAGTTTACGGCGCGCGCCGTCGCGATTGGTCTTTCCCAGCTGCCGGAATATCCAGCGCGCCTGATCGTGTGCGGTGGCGGCAGGCACAATCCTGTCCTTATGGCTGCGTTGGCACGCGCGGCTGGGTGCGAAGTGCATTCGGCAGAAGCGGTTGGTTGGCGGGGAGATTCGATCGAGGCGGAGGCATTTGCCTTCCTCGCCGCGCGCACTGCGCGCGGATTGCCGATCAGTTGGCCATCGACCACTGGTGTTCCCGCCCCGATGCGGGGCGGGAAGCTGATTTTCTAGTCTTCCTCGGCTTCGAGGCGGAGCTTTTCTTCTGCGGCGGCAAGGCGCTGTAGCAGGTAATCTTCGCAGAGCCCGATCAGTTCGTCGCGCTTGTCCTGATAGAAGTGGTTCGCACCTTTGACCGTCGTGCGGTCGATCTGTTCGCCCTTCTGAACGCGCACTTTGGTCAGCGCACGCTCAACATCTTCAGGCGATGAGATCGAATCGGAATCGCCGGATACAATCAGGCCGGATGCCGGACATGGTGCCAGGAAGGAAAGGTCATAGTGGTTGGCCGGGGGAGAGATGGCGAGGAAGCCGTCAATCTCCGGGCGGCGCATCAGCAACTGTAACGTGATCCACGCCCCGAAGCTGTAGCCGGCACACCAGACAAAACGCGGGCTCTCTGCGAGGTTTTCGACATAGTCCAGAACGAAGGCGGCATCTTCGAGTTCACCAATGCCCTGATCATACTGACCCTGGCTGCGGCCTACGCCACGCGAATTGTAGCGCAGCACGCCGAACCCATGACGCTCGAACATTTGATACAGCATGATGGAGATAGGATCCTGCATCGTGCCGCCCGCTTTCGGGTGAGGATGGAGGATTAGCGCAATCGGCGCGCCGGGAAGCGGCGGCTCGGTGTAACGGGCTTCGATGCGGCCCTGAGGGCCCGGAATGATGAGTTCTGCCATGTTATACTCGCTGGTCTCGGGGGAAGGGCGCGGTCATAAGCCATTTGAACTGCGAAATGCAAATTTTTCTACACCTGCAAAAATGCCCGGAAGCGAGTATATCCAGCTACATGATATATGCCGATCACAATGCGACCTCGCCATTAAGGCCTGAAGCGCGTCATGCCATGCTGGATGTGTGGGATATGGGCGCGACGAATCCATCGTCCGTTCACACGTCAGGCCGGGCCGCGCGCGGCGTACTCGAGCGGGCCCGGACCGCCATTGGCGGCGCGATCGGTAGCCGGGCAGAAGACATCATCCTGACAGGTGGTGGCACCGAAGCAGACAATCTGGCGATTCATGGCGTGGTCGCGGCGCTGGACGGAAACTGCACTTTCCTTGTTTCAGCGATCGAGCACGAGGCAATCACCAAGGCTGCGGCGCATTCCGGCGCCCGGGTCCAGACGGCCTATGTGACACCAGACGGGACTCTGGACCTGGACCAGCTACAGGCTCAACTGGCGGACTGGGATCACGACAAATTCAGCACGCCGGTGCTCTGCCTGATGCTCGCCAATAATGAGACCGGCGTGATCCAGCCAGTGGGAGAAGCTGCTCGTATCGTGCGCGAGGCAGGCGGTCTGACGATTTGCGATGCGGTGCAGGGGCTCGGTAAGAGTTCGGTCAATGTCGGCCTGCTCGGCGTCGACTATCTCAGCCTGTCGGCGCACAAGATTGGCGGCCCGCAGGGCGCAGGCGCGCTGTGGCACCGGGCGGGTGCGCCGCTGAAGGCCGTGACCCATGGCGGCGGGCAGGAGCGTGGATTGCGGTCCGGCACTGAGAATGTTGCTGCGCAAGCGGGCTTTGGCGCGGCGGTGGAGGCTGCCGTGAGAGATCTGCCGAAATATGCTATGCTGTCTTCGTATCGAAACGATATGGAAGCGCGATTGGAGCGCGAAGCAGGCGTGACGATTATGGGCAAGACCGCCGAGCGGCTGGCTGGGACATCGAACTTCGCCAAGCCCGGCTTTGCGGCGGAAACACAGGTCATGGCGATGGATCTGGCAGGTGTGTGCATTTCGGCCGGATCTGCATGTTCGTCTGGCAAGGTGAAGCGCTCGCTCGTATTGCTGGCGATGGGCGCATCTGACGCCCTTGCGGAATCGGCAATCCGCACCAGCTTTGGATGGAACAGCACACCGGAGGATTTCACCGGTGTGGCAGATGCCTGGCTCGACGCAGCCCGGCGGACGGTATTGAAGGAAACGGCCTGATGGTCTCACTCAAACGACACGCTCTTCCCTTTGGCATACTGGCTTGCGCAGTAGGCTTGTCCGGCTGCGCGATGATCAAGCCGATCGGCAAATTCACTCTTGGTAGCGCCGCACACCGCGATTGTGCGGAGGCTCGTTCGGTTGACGCGCGCAGCATGTGCCATCGCGGGCTTGAGGAACCGAACCGGCCGTATGATGCGGGCATCGCGCTCCGGGACCCGGGAAGGTAGGATAGGATGGATTGCTGCGGCGGTATGGAAGATCATGATGAGGACTGCACCGAAGTGAAGGTGAAGGACAGCATTGACCAGGGCACGGTCGAGGCCGCGAAGGCGCTCGAGTCGGAGAATTACTCCGCGGGGTTTGTCACTGACATCGAAATGGACATGGCGCCAAAAGGCCTGTCCGAAGATACGATCCGCTTCATTTCGGCCAAGAAGGAAGAGCCGGAATGGCTGCTCGAATGGCGCCTGGCCGCTTACAAGCGCTGGCTGACCATGGAAGAGCCAACTTGGGCGATGGTCAATTATCCGACCATCAATTATCAGGATTACTACTACTACGCCGCCCCCAAATCCGGCGCGAAGTATGAGTCGATTGACGACGTTCCGAAGGAAATTCTCGAAACCTACGAAAAGCTCGGTATCCCGTTGCGCGAAGCTGAAGTTCTGCTCGGTGTCGAAGGCGCGGCAGAAACCGCAGCCACCGCACGCGAAACGCCCCGCGTTGCCGTCGATGCGGTGTTCGATTCTGTCTCTGTTGCCACGACCTTCCGCAAGGAGTTGGAAAAGGCCGGCGTGATCTTCATGTCGATTTCCGAGGCGGTTCACGAATATCCAGATCTTGTGAAGAAGTATCTCGGCACTGTCGTGCCCCAGTCGGATAATTTCTTTGCGACGCTGAACAGCGCCGTCTTTTCTGATGGAACATTTGTCTATGTGCCCAAGGGCGTCCGCTGCCCGATGGAACTGTCGACCTATTTCCGCATGAACGCCGAAAACACCGGCCAGTTCGAGCGAACGCTCATCGTGTGCGATGAGGGTGCCTACGTCTCTTATCTCGAAGGGTGTACCGCGCCGATGCGCGACGAGAACCAGCTTCATGCCGCCGTGGTCGAGTTGGTCGCGCTGGAAGACGCCGAGATCAAGTATTCAACGGTCCAGAACTGGTGGCCGGGCGACGAGAACGGCAAGGGCGGGATCTACAATTTCGTGACCAAGCGCGGCGATTGCCGGGGCGACCGCTCCAAGATCAGCTGGACGCAGGTCGAGACGGGGTCGGCCGTGACGTGGAAATATCCGAGCTGTATCTTGCGCGGCGATGACAGTGTGGGCGAATTCTACTCCATCGCTGTCACAAATGGCCGTCAGCAGGCCGATACTGGCACCAAAATGATCCATCTCGGCAAGCGCACGCGCAGCCGAATCATCTCCAAGGGCATCTCGGCTGGCAAGTCCAACAACACGTATCGCGGCCTCGTCTCGATCAACCGCAAGGCCGACAAGGCGCGCAACTTCACCCAGTGCGACAGTTTGCTGATCGGGGATCGCTGCGGCGCGCACACTGTGCCCTACGTCGAGAACCGCCGGGCTGATGCCCAACTGGAGCACGAAGCGACGACGACCAAACTGTCGGACGACCAGATGTTCTATGTCCGCCAGCGTGGCATCGGAGAAGAGGAAGCGGTTGCGCTCCTGGTGAACGGTTTTGTCCGCGAAGTGCTGCAGGAATTGCCAATGGAGTTTGCGGTCGAGGCCCAGAGCCTGCTCAAGGTGAGCCTGGAGGGCAGCGTTGGCTGATCCGGACGCATTCGGAGACTGGCTCAATGCCTATGCACGGGCGCAGGAGGGCGGAGATGTCGCGCTTCTCAAGTCCCTGTTGAGTAAAGACGCAAAATTGTTCGAAACGCCGTTCAATGCTCCGGTAACCGGCGTAGAGAAGATCGTTGCTGTATTTGCCGAGAATTGGGCGCGGATCGTGGACGTGTCGTTCAAGGTGGAAAAAATTGCGGATAACTGGGCCCATTGGAAGGCCGGGGGACTGATTGAGGCCCTGGATGAACCGTACCGCACTGACGGTATTCTCAAGGCCGAACTGAACGCCGCAGGTCTATGCACGTCACTGACGCTCTGGACCGAAACCCTTTCGGTCCGCGAATCTGACATGCTGTCCCAGCGTGACGCCTGAAAAACCCGAGGCCAGGTGCGGCAAAACCGAAGAATCGGACCGCCAGACCTGTTTCAAGCGGTTATACGGGCCATTTCCTGCATCCGGGGCTTTTCGCACCGGGCTAGGGAGCTTACATGCGCACCATGTTGAAGATTGAAAACCTGACCGCGACTGTCGGTGAAGACGATGACGCCAAGACGATCATCAATGGCTTGACGCTGGACGTGCCGAAAGGCGAGGTCCATGCGATCATGGGGCCGAACGGTGCCGGCAAATCGACCCTGTCCTATGTGCTGACCGGTCGCGACGGCTATGAGGTGACGGGCGGAAGCGCGACGCTGAATGGCGAAGACATTCTGGATATGGATCCGGAAGAGCGGGCGGCCAAGGGCCTTTTCCTGTCTTTCCAGTATCCCGTCGAGATTCCCGGCGTCCCCGTCATGACCTTTGTGCGGGCGGCCATGAATTCACAGCGCAAGGCGCGTGGCGAAGACGAGATATCTGCGCCGGACTTCATCAAACAGTCCCGCGAAATCGGCAAGGCCTTGAAGCTGGATGCAGAAATGCTGAAGCGCTCGCTCAATGTCGGTTTCTCTGGCGGCGAGAAGAAGCGCCTGGAAATCTACCAGATGATGATGCTGGAACCGAACTTCCTGATCCTGGATGAAACGGATTCCGGGCTCGACATTGATGCGCTGAAGACGGTGGCTGACGGCGTGAATGCGATGCGCTCGCCAGATCGCGGCATGCTGGTCATCACGCACTACCAGCGCCTGCTGGACCACATCCAGCCGGACAAGGTGCACGTCCTCTCCAAAGGTCGTATCGTGGCAACCGGTGGCCCGGAACTGGCGCATCGGTTGGAAAAAGAAGGATATGAAGGCATCCTCGGGGAGGTGGCGTGACCACAGCCCTGCGGGACATGATTGCCAATCCGACGACGGCGGAGCTGGAGCTGGTCGCGCGCTATGGCATGCAACCGGAAGATTCCCGCCGCGAGCGGCTGTTTGAGGCGTTCTCCAGGACGGGACTGCCGCATCGCCGGCTGGAAGCGTGGAAATGGACCGACTTCAAGGTGGCGCTGCAGGGGCTCGACTGTCCCTCCACGCCGCCCGCGCACGATCCGATTCCGCATGCTGGCGCACTGGTCTTCCGGTTCTCGCCAAATGGCTATTTCCCGCCAGACCATATTCCGGACGGGCTGAACGTTTTCGAGAAAGACGAAGCTCAGGCCTTGGGAGCGGCCGAAGACGTGCCGCTCGGTGCGTTGGCAGCATCCCTGTCTGGCGGCAAGGCCAGACCCGCCACCCTGTTGCTGGAAGTGACCTCGAAAGAACTTCCGCGTCTCCATTTCCAGTTCAGCGGCGAAGGAGAAGCGAATTTCGCGCGTGTTGTTGTCGTGGTTCGCTCCGATATGGCGCTCACCGTATCGGAGAGCCATCTGGGCGGGGCGGGGCTGACATCCTCCGTGATCGAGTTTGGTCTCCAGAAAGGCAGCGCGGTCAACCGGACGGTCTATCAGCGCGGTACGTCAGAAGAGACGATTGCTTCAACGGCGCTCGTCCATCTCGATGCGGATTCGCACTATACACAGACCTCACTCGCCTTTGGCGCCAAGGTTGCGCGGCTCGAAACGCGCGTTACGCACCAAGAGCCAAGTGCAAAGGCGACGCTGAATGCCGCCTATCTTGTCGGCAAGGATCTGCATACGGACTTTACCACCCATGTGCGTCACGGGGCCAACTCCTGTGTAACCCGGCAGCTGACAAAGGGCGCTGTCCTGAATGGCGGCACCGGCGTGTTCCAGGGGAAATTCTTTGTTCCCCGTACGGCAGGCCAGTACACGGATGCCGACATGCAGCACAAGGCGTTGTTGCTGGAAGACGGCGCGGTTGTCTTCGCGAAGCCCGAGCTTGAGATCTATGCGGACGATGTCGAGTGCGCGCATGGCAATACGAGCGGCGCGCTTGATGATGACCAATTGTTCTACATGCGCCAGCGCGGCTTGCCGGAGAAGACGGCCCGCGCCCTGCTGACACAAGCCTTCGTCGCCGAAGCATTTGCTGAAGCTGGCGCGCTAGAGGAAGTGCTGCGCGCGGAAGCCGAAGCCTGGCTGGCCGCTGTATGAGCCGTTCCTTCGACATCGATGCGATCCGCGCGGAATTCCCGATCCTGTCACGTGAAGTGAATGGCAAGCCGCTGGTGTATCTGGACAATGCTGCCAGTGCGCAAAAACCGAATGCGGTGATCGACAAGATCGCAAACCAGTCGCGCACGGCATATGCCAATGTGCATCGTGGCATTCACACCCTGTCGAACGAGACCACCGAGGCCTATGAGGCCGCGCGTGAGAAAGTCCGAGCATTCCTCAACGCGCCGTCGACAGAAAATATCGTATACACCAAGGGGTCGACGGAAGGCATCAACCTTGTCGCCTCTGCGCTCTCCGCCCGGATTGAGCCTGGCGATGAGATTGTCCTCTCCATCATGGAGCATCATTCCAACATCGTTCCGTGGCATTTCTTGCGGGAGCGCCATGGCGCTGTCCTGAAATGGGTGGGCCTGAACGAAGATGGTTCGCTGGACATGACAGACCTGGCGGAAGCAATTGGTCCGAAAACGCGTATGGTCGCGATTACCCATATGAGCAATGTGCTCGGCAGCGTGACGGACATGGCCGAGATTTGCCGCCTCGCGCATGAAGTTGGCGCTGAAGTGTTGGCCGATGGCAGCCAGGCTGCGGTCCATTTGCAGGTCGATGTTCAGGCGCTCGGGTGTGACTGGTATGTCATGACCGGGCACAAACTCTATGGTCCAACAGGTATCGGCGCGCTCTATGGGACAGCAGAAGCGCTGGATCGTGCGCGGCCCTATCAGGGGGGCGGCGAGATGATCGAAATCGTGTCCCGCGATCGGGTGACCTACAATACGGCGCCTCACAAATTCGAGGCAGGTACACCGCCAATCCTTGAGGCTATCGGCCTGGGAGCAGCGCTGGACTGGATGACGGCGTTCGATCATGCAGATGTGAAGGCGCATGAAGATGCGCTGTACGCGCGCGCTTATGAGGGACTCAGGGGCGTAAATGGCCTGACCATCCATGG
This sequence comes from Hyphomonas sp. KY3, assembly GCF_017309975.1. Lineage (NCBI taxonomy): Bacteria > Pseudomonadati > Pseudomonadota > Alphaproteobacteria > Hyphomonadales > Hyphomonadaceae > Hyphomonas > Hyphomonas sp. KY3. Next base: position 2,120,354 of record NZ_CP022271.1, on the reverse strand, counting down.
TGAGACGCCGCACAAGGGTGCCGTGCTGGCGTTCAGCCTCGAAGGGGCGCACCCTCATGACATTGCTCAAATTCTCGACCGGTACGGTATCGCTGTCCGTGCCGGCCACCATTGCGCCCAGCCCCTGATGGAGCATCTGGGGGTCAGCGCAACGGCGCGGGCGAGTTTCGCAGTTTACAACACTTTCGCCGAAGTGGACGCGTTCATTGAAGCGCTCGCCAAGGCGCGGGAAATGCTGGTATAGGTGACGGCATGGCAGACGATATGACATCTCGCGACATGGTTGATGTTTCCTCCGAGGAAGCAGGGTCGAAGATTCCGCAAGATGAGTTGAACCGGATCACCGATGATCTGATCACAGCGTTCAAAACGGTGTTCGATCCGGAAATTCCAGTCGACATCTACGAACTCGGCCTGATCTACAAGGTCGACATAGATGACGACTACAAGGTCGATATCGACATGACATTGACGGCGCCGGGCTGTCCAGTTGCCGGCGATATGCCGGGCTGGATCGAAACTGCCGCGCGCACCGTTGATGGTGTGCAGGATGTGGAGGTTCGCCTTACCTTCGATCCGCCCTGGGACCCGTCGCGCATGTCGGACGAAGCCCGTCTTGCGCTAAACATGCTTTAATTGAACCGGAACGCTTTCGTTCCTATGTGATTGTCATGGCCAGAAGACCCAGACCCAAGCCCGTGAAGCTTTCCGACGCTGCTGCAATGCGCGTGAAGGAGATCATGCAGGAACGCGGCGCAGGATTCCTGCGTGTCGGCGTCAAGAATGGCGGCTGTGCGGGCATGGAATATGTCATGGACTATGCCATGGCGCCCGAGCCGCTGGACGAAGTGGTCGAGGATAATGGGGTCACCATCCTGATCGACGCCAAGGCTGTGCTGTTTTTGCTCGGCAGCGAAGTGGACTATGAAGTCACGCCGCTGCATGAGAAATTTGTCTTTCGTAACCCGAACCAGACCGATGCCTGTGGTTGTGGAGAGAGCGTGACGATTATCCCGGCGACGGTATAGCCTGCGGGGCAGGTAAGGCCGATGATTGTTCAGGGCTTTGATCCCATAGCCGATTCAGATGCGCGTATCCTGATCCTGGGCAGCATGCCTGGCATCGCCTCACTGGAAGCCAATCAGTATTACGGACACCCCAGGAACGCTTTCTGGCGCATAATGGGAGATGTCTATGGGGCCGGGTTGGAGCGGCCCTATGCCGAGCGCACGACGATCCTGAAAGAGCAGGGCGTGGCAGTCTGGGATGTGCTGAAGCTTTGCCATCGCGAAGGCAGTCTGGATTCAAACATAAAGGACGAGGTGCCAAACGACTTCGAGAGGTTCTTCGCGCATCATCCCCATATTCAGCGCGTGGTCCTTAATGGGGGAAAGGCGTCAAGCAGCTTTGAGAGATATGTTGCGCCAGTTTTCCAAGAACTAGTTGTCAGAAGCGCACCTTCTACCAGCCCGGCCTATGCGGCGATACGATACGAAGCGAAATGCGAACGCTGGAGAGATGCATTGACTGCGGTCTGAATGAAGGCCGCTCTGAAATGTACTATCGTGCTTGTAATTGAACCGGCGGTTTTTTGAGGAGTTCGCTGTTCCAACGCTCAACGTTTCCGCCGTTCGTGACAGGACAGGACGTTGCGAAATAAGTGAAGACATCATCCCTTGATGGTAGATTGATCATATAGGTTTTTGAACCCATGATCAGTGTCGCTTCAGCATCCTTCAAAACGGCATTGTATAATTTCGGTGCTGTGGAAGTGAGCGGACTAACATGAACCGTATTTGACCGACGGCGATAGATCAGCAACGTTGAAAACCGCTCACCATCGATTTCAATTTTCGCAAAACGAGTGCGACCCTGCCCGAAACGTTTGACGTCCTTATGTATGGGATCTCCCGGATTTAGCTGAATTGATGCGTATATCCGAGACCGGCCATCCGAGAAAACCGCACATGAAAATACAATCGGCGAGTTTTCCGAGCCGGATGAGCGGATCGCCCGCGTAGTCATCGTGAAGTCAGGGGACCGACCGGGATCTTTGCTATCATATTCAATACTAAGCGTAGATGCTGGCACCCATGAGGGTGTTGCCGAGGGTTCCGCGGTTCTTGGCTCATCAGCCATCACGGATTGTACCAACAAAACGTTCAGAAAAAGCAAGGCAAAAAGCCTGGGCAAAGACAGGGTCATGGAATCTATCTCGTCAGAAAGGAGCGTAGTAATGTGAGGCGCAGGTTACAGTTACACGCTCAGAGATTTGGACTCAGATCCATGCCCTTCAGGATTTCAAAGACCGAGACATCAAACTTGCCACCATTGGTCACCGGGCAGAATTTGGCAAAGGCGACGAATACGTCGTTCTTTTCCGGCAAGGCAAGATCGCGCTTCTTACCCTTTACCTTCAGCTGCACCTGGTCTCCGCGCACGACGGAATTGTAGATGCGCGAAGGCACCTCACGGCTAAGCGGGATCAGCTTGGTTGATTTGGCATGAAACGCGTATCGGTCCGGAAATTTCTCGTCGCGGATCTCCATTATGCCTGAGATATGATGGAAGCGCGGACTGCGATCAGCATCATCTTCATAGGTGTTTTCCGGATCGAGCTGGACGCTGAAATTCAGGGCTTTGTATCCACTCGTCGTAATCTGGCAGCTCAGCTGGATGGTCGGGTGGTCACCGCCTTCCGCCTTTATGATCCGAACCAGGCTTTTGAAGTTCGGGTCCTTGCCGGCATCTGAACTGTCGACCCTGATCAACTGATCTTTTTCCTGGATCCAGACGCGTGGTGCTGAGTCGGCGAGTGCAGGTGTAGCTGCCATCACCATGGCAGCTACAGTAATCAGGTATTTGAACATTGGGCTTTCCTTGAGGCGTGCTTCCCCAAGATTGGGCATGAGCCATGCTGGCTCGTCAACCCTAAACCGAACCGATGCGCACTCTTTGAGAGAACCCTAGTTCGCACTCGCCGCGCGGGCGGCATTGCAGGTTTTTGCGAATGCTTTGAACGCATCATCCGGCTCTGGGTATTTCGTCTCAACTTTACCGGCATGTTCCACTGAGACACTGACAGTATCTCCCCGAATGACGGAGTTGTAGATCTTGGCAGCCGGGCTGTGCGATCCGATCTCGATTGTGCTGTTTGCCGGAGCGTATTGAACAACTGTTTCGACGCCGGGTGTGTCGCCCGCCGTGATTGAAGCGGTCTCTCCTCGTCTGTATGTGGCATGCTTGTCGATTTGATCAGAAATATCGCCCGTCTCAAGCGATAGAATGGCGGACATCTGGCCGTTTGGCGCGCATACGAGCACTGCGCCAGCTTGATCGGCGGTGGTCGTCAGGATGGCGCGAGGCGCCTTTTCATTGTGTCCGTCCCAAACTTTCCATCCGGTCGCGGAGGCAGGCAGATAAGCGGTTGCAACAACGGCTACCAACAGGCCGATTGCTGTTTTCGATTTTGATTTCGTCATTTGTTCAATCCCGATATGGCCCCCGGGATCGCCTGAGCAATTATTGTTTATCAATAACTTTTGTGTGTGTAAAGCTTAAGGTGAGCGGTGAGTCTCACGGCTTTCCAAAAGCCGCCAGGTCGTCGGAGCTAGGGCTTGCTTCCATGCCCTTTGGAGGATCCGGAATGAGGATGCTCGGCTCTACCGGCGCACCAGTTGCCTCGGCCACGAGTCTTGCTGTGTGCAGCTCCACGGTCTCGGTTAGGGTCTGTAGGAATTCTGCTTTAGGCAGATTCGGATCCAGAGGGGGCAGGAATTCAATGATCGCGGTGCCGGCAGTTTTGTCGCGTTCCTGCTGGCGCCAGAACACGCCAATATTGGTGGCGACGGGAATGACCGGAACATTCATTGCCTGCGCCATATGCCAGACCCCCGCCTTGTAGCGAAAATGGTACCCGACCGGCGCGAGGTGGCCTTCAGGGTAAATCAGCACCCTTTGGCCTTCGTCACGCGCGCGCGCCATGCCTTCCTTCAACGAGGCCGCTTTGCGATCCCCGCCGCCGCAAGTATCGATGACGATGGCACCCAGCTTTCGCAGAATTCCGCCGACCAGTGGAAACTTTTCCAAATGATCGCCGGTCACGAACGCAAGATTCTTCACTTCCGGGTAGATGAGGTATCCGTCGCCCCAGCTTTGGTGCTTCGCCGCGAGGATGAAGGGACCGTCCGGAAGGTTGCTTCGTCCACGTACTTCCTTGCGAATTCCGGCGACGATGCGAAGGTTCAGATTCATCGCCCGTGTATAGCTGCGGATGATCATGCGGACAGGGCCGCGCCCTGGCAAAATCAGGAAAGGCAGCGATACCAGCACGTAAAGAACAGAGAGAATATAATAGACGACTGTGAAGACGAGGCCGCGCATTGCAGGGGCTCCTTCGTTATCTGATCACTAGGAATTCAAGACGCACAGAACCGCGCGAGACAACGCGTCAACGTGCTGGGAAAATGGTCCGGGCAGGCGGTTGTAAATCTTGTTCTGGCCAGCCTGCATGACCACGCCAAGCGCCATGGCGGCTTTCAGCGCCGGGTCGCCCTTTGGAATATGTCCGTCCGCAATCAGGCCGGCAATTATCTTTTCAGTGATTGAGACCGGATCATCTTCGCGGCGCTTGTCATAGGGAAGGAAACGATTGAGCGAGACGAGGTGAAACGAGAACAGCAGGAAATCTTCGTCCGCCAGGGCACAATAGGCTTCGACAGCTGCATGAACCTTTTCTTCGAGTGAGCCATCCGCCGAGAGGGCCTGCGCCATCATCGCGCCCAGGCGATTATGGGTTTCCATGAACAGGGACAGTGCAAGTTCGTCCTTGCCCTTGTAGTGGCGATAGAGTGCCCCTTCCGAAACGCCGGCCTTTTCGGCGATTTCGCGTGTCGTGGCAGCATCGATACCTTCATGAATGAACAGTTTCAGCGCTGCGCGTTCGATCTTCGGCCGCGCATTCCGGGCGCGAGGCTTTGTCTTGGATTGATCTGTACTTGATGGTCTCGCCATCTGGCCCTCCATGTCTCTGATACCAATCTAGGCGCAGATCCATCTAGATGCAAGTGATTATTCGCTCACATATGCGATCGGCATAACTGGATGTCGTAATGCTTACGACCGGATGTGGCTCAGTAGTTGAAAAGTCAGCCTAACTGACGAGATCGAAGCGGTAGCTTTCAATAACGGTGTTTGCCAGCAGCTTCTCGCACATTTCTCTGACGCGGGCTTCGGCCGCGTCAGAGGAAAGACCGTCTTCGAGATCGAGCTCGATCACTTTGCCGATGCGAGCGGCCTCGACTTCCTTGTACCCCATGCGGGCCAGTGTATCCGCAACGGCCTTGCCCTGCGGGTCCAGGACACCATTCTTGAGCGCGACGTGGACGATGGCTTTCATGAGAGGTCTCCTGGGAAGTCTGAGTTGGGCCCCCATAGCCCGATTTCAGTCCTATTGAAACAAGCTTACCGCGTAAGCCATGCCGACAAGAACAAGTGCCGTCGCAAGGATTGGCTTTCGCCCGGTGGCACGAGGTAATTTCGCGCGATTCTTGGCTTTTGTTGCAAGGCTCATGGAGGGAAATCTCTCGTTTAGGGGCGGGCTTTCAAGTAGCCTACTTGCCGTTGGTAAAGCTCACCACGTTGTCGCTCTCACCAGATTCTTTCAGAATTCCGAGGCGCCGGGCTACTTCCGCATAGGCTTCCGTCACGCCGCCGAGGTCACGGCGAAACCGGTCCTTGTCGAGCTTGTCACCGGTCTCGAAATCCCAAAGTCGACAACTGTCGGGGCTGATCTCGTCAGCCAACAAAATGCGCGGCACATCACTATCGCCCTCATAGTGGCGGCCGAACTCCAGTTTGAAATCTACTAGCCGAATGCCGACCGCTGCGAACAGGCCCGACATAAAGTCGTTTACGCGGAGCGACATGGCGATCAGATCATCATATTCCTGAGCCGCGGCCCATCCGAAGGCGGCGATGTGCTCTTCTGTGACCAATGGATCACCTAGCGCGTCGTCCTTCAGATAGAACTCCACCATGGGCCGGGGCAGGACCTGGCCTTCCTCAATTCCGAGACGCTTGGAGAGCGTGCCAGCCGCCACATTCCGCACGACTACTTCCAGTGGAATGATGTCGACCTTCTTGACCAGCTGCTCGCGCATATTGAGGCGGCGGATGAAATGGGTGGGGATTCCAACGGCCGACAGGCGTGTCATCATGAATTCGCTGATGCGATTGTTCAGAACGCCTTTACCATCCAGAACCGCGCGTTTTTGCGCGTTGAAGGCGGTTGCATCATCCTTGAAATACTGGATGAGGGTGCCTGGCTCCGGCCCTTCATAAAGGATTTTCGCCTTGCCCTCATAGATAATGCGCTTCTTGCTCATGCGGACGGATCTCCTGACGGTACCGGATCGCTGTAACAGGAATCGTTTTCAGCCACCCCAGAAAGCGCGACTGTTACGCCAATCTGGGCAAAGAAACAATTATTGCGCACACCTTAACTCAACGACTATATGCACTGGTGAATTACCACCGTTCAGAAAGGCCTTTCTCATGAGCACATTTGACGATCGCGAACGCGCCGAGGAGGCTCGATACGCCTTTGATCAGGAAACCCAATTCAAGGTCATGGCGCGCCGAAACAAGCTGCTCGGTCTCTGGGCCGCCGATCTCATGGGTCTGACAGGCTCAGATGCTGAGGCTTATGCCAAGACGGTCGTACTGTCCGATCTTGAAGAAGCGGGCGATGATGACGTGTTCCGCAAGGTACGCGGTGACTTCGATACGGCTGGCATAGATCGCACCGATGCTCGTATTCGCGAACAGATGGCAGAACTGCTGCCGGTTGCGCGCGAACAGATTCTCAAGGACTCAAAGTAGCGTAGATGTGGTTTTCGGCCGTACCTGCGAGGGTTGGCCGGAAACTGTCGCCGCATGTCTGGGTGCTTTCATTGACTGGCGTGAATGACGTGCAGCTCACGATGGTGGCTTCACCGGATTTAAATTTGGGCTTTCCGTGCCATCCCTGCATCTTTGGTACGCCGGTCCAATGACTGAAATAGAGGCGTCCGGACGTGCGCGGAATGAACGCGTCATCTGGTTCGGTGGAGTAATAGGCAACCCCGTCGACATACCAGGTGATCCGATCAGGCAACCACTCGAATGCGTAGAGGTGTGGCGCGGCTGACGCATCGAATGGCAAATCGAACTTGGCATTCTTTCCGTGCTTTCCATTCCGCCAGTAATTGAACTCCACTTTTGATGTGTCTTTGCCCAGAAACTCGATATCCACTTCGTCATGTGGGTCGCCTGCATAGGGTCCGGTATACGTGAAAAAGGCAGAGACCAGCCCTGACCCCTTACCGACCTGCATCACCGCCTCATAACGTCCATAACCGACGCGTTGCTTTGATCTTGCTTCGGCAATGGAAAACGGGATGTCCTGTTCTGGCTCGCGTTTGACTTGAAGTGCCAAACCTTGAGGTGTCGTGATGGCGTTTTCGGGAGCCCACCTGCCGCCATAGAAGGTGTCAATCGCATGCGTCTCAGACAACCAGAATTTGTCCTCGATGGATTCTGATCCAAATGTCGACCGGAATCCATGACCGGATTTGGCGAGCTGCTTGATTGTGGGATTGCTCTCGGTTGGCGCTGCGGGCTTGATGGCCACCGGTTCCTGGATCGCCGCGGCAGCGGGTTTTTCAACGGGATAGTAAATCTGCGCTTGTTGATATGAAGATGCGAGCGCGTCCTGGCCACCGGCTACACTCACGGCGAAACCTGTAACAAGTGCAGCAGATACGACGGCAAACATCATAACGTCCAGAACTGACACAGTCCTTCTGGCGGTGGTTACCGAAATGAGGCCGAAATGGGACATCGCTTTACCTTCCGTTTACCTTTAACGGAAAATTAGCAATACCCAAGCCGATTTAGCCGCTTTCTTGGGGGGGTGTCAGACTTTTCATGTTGCGCATCATGAATAGCGGAATTGAGCCAATTGGTGTGACGGCCCAGTCGAGCGGCTGATCATGTGGTTCGCTGGGGACGGAGTCGATCTGCTGGGCCGGGTAGGCCAATGCACAGGCAAATGCCCGGCCGTTTGCCCGGAGCTTTTCAAACGCCTTGTCATAATGCCCTTTGCCATAGCCAAGCCGATTGCCCATGCCATCAAAGGCGAGCAGAGGCGTCAGAATCAACGTCGGATGAGCCAGCGGTGCATCTTCTGACGGTTCGGACAATCCAAATGGCCGGCGCTCCAGTGGTTCGCCGAAATGCCATGTGCGCCAGGTCAGTTCGCCAGTGTCCTCTATCCGGGGCAGACATAATTCTGCGCCAGCCTTTGCCAAACGCATCATTAGGGGCGCGGGATCAAGCTCTTCATTGATCGCCACATATCCAGCGACAACCGGCCCGTAGCGTTCAAGCAGCTTCATCGGAAATTTTTCAGCCACAGAGTCTGCGCCATCAGGATCGCGCGCGGCCGCTTCGGCCCGCAGGGTTCGCATCCGATGTCGCAGGTCGGTCTTGTCCATCAGAGTATCCATCGGGTTGGCTGTTCGGCGCCTGACTATGGCACACAGAAAAATAGCGCATGAGAACCACGAACGCCGCGGGGCATATTCACTCCCGTCAACCTAGATACTAGGTGGGCGCCGGATGAGCCCGGACCACGGCCCAAGCCAGAATGCCAGCTCCCTGACGGAAATTAAGGTCGCCGGAGATCAGTCCGTCGCAAACGAAGCAGCCCTCATGCTGGTTGATGATGTAATTCGGTGACGCGCTGATTGTAAGGGGCCAGCATGCGGTCACGTGTTGAATTGTCTCAGTGTGCTTCTCCGACAAGATCGAAGGCAAAAAGTAGCGTGCGCTGGCGATCCGAGAAATTGTCGTCAGAGACAATCCAGAGGCGGTGGACGCCGTCTGGCAGGGTTTCAACCGTGATGCCTTCGAAATTGTCGACATTCATGGGTCGGGACAGCGTAAACAGACCGCGTCGGCTTGACCCGCCAGCATCCTGATATTCGGCCTCCACGGCCAAACGGTTACCGAATACGGGATTATAGTTGCGGCGTAGACTGTAAACCACGGATCCGGCCATCGACTGATCGCCGAGCGCAATCCGGTTTGTCATGCCCACGAGCGGACTGTCAAAATCGGTATTGATCGGTTCGACAAGCGTAACAGCATTGCCGATCGGGACAAGCTCGACGATCGGCGACTTGCCATCAATGAGCTGTTCGTATCCTGCACGAAGTGCTTTTCCGAAAGATAGCGCTTCTGCGCCGGAATTCTCGCGGATTTCCGTGCCTTCGATCTCGCTCGGCAGATCCGCGACCAGCGTGGCGCGTGCGGCGGCGCCACAAGTGCTCAGATCGAATGCCTCGATACGGTGCCGACGTTCGAAGCTGACATATGCAGCGCCATTCTTCAGGGCGAGCCCTTCGGAGTCGCCCTCGGCCTTGCCCTTGAGCAACTCGTTGTCCTGTCCCCGCATATACGCAATTCGGCCCGTTCCGGTCAGCTCACCACCGTCACGATCAATCCAGACAAATGCGCCCATGTCGGAAACCGCCAGGAAGCCTCCGTCGGCATGTAGCTCAATACCCGACAATCCGCCAAAGTTCCTATTGGGGGAAGTGAGCGCCCAGCCCTGCGCGAAGCGGACGCCTGGGAACAGCGAAATGTTGGCGCGTTCAGATAGTGGCACGGATTCCGCAACAATGGAGATCTCCGACGGTGCCACATAAGATGTCCCGCTGGGGCAGGATAGCGCCTTCAGCGTACCCGGCGACAATGCAGGATGGCCCCGGCCTTGGTTTGTGTCGGCCGTACCGATTGCCGGCGGACCGGCTGGAACCGCGCAGGCTACAAGCGCGGCTACGGCCAAGCCAAACAAGGGAGAGTAGATCGATTTCCGCATGATTTGTTTCGCCTTGTGGTGAGTCTCTGGGCATTTGCCTTAAAATATGAGGCAGGAATAGGGAAACTGGCTGGATTTCAAAAGCGAACTTATCCAGATATGAATTATGTCCCAAATTCCGCTCGTCCGCCGCTCGCCAGTCCCGCCAGACACCTGTAATTTGGCCAAAGCCATAGACCTGATTGGTGACAGGTGGACTTTGCTTATCCTTCGCGCAGCACTTTATGGTGTGCGGCGCTTCGATGACTTCCAGTCTGAGCTGGGATGCCCAAGAACCGTGTTGTCGGGGCGGTTGAAGAAACTGGTGGATGCCGGCCTGCTGGCCAAAAAGCCTTACAAGGCGCCTGGCAAGCGCGCCCGACCGGAATATGTTCTGTCCGCCACGGGCCTTTCGCTGCGGCCGATCCTGATCGGCCTGACGCAATGGGGCGACGCTTGTCTCGGACAGGGCGAGGCGCCTCCGATCAGCTTTACGAAGGCGGGATCCAAGAGTGCCATCCGAGCGGCATTTGTTGATGTTGAAGGCCGGGAAGTGCGCCCCGACCAGATACGTCCAGTGTTGCGGGGATAGGTTTGCTCAAGTCTCCGACCGACAGTTTGGAAATTGTGCAGTTTCGCAGAATTTCCGTCTTGCAAAGCCGGGGCTGATGCGCTTTATCACGCCTCTCGGCGGCAACGCCGTGAATACCCTAATAAGGATGCGGGCGTAGCTCAGGGGTAGAGCACAACCTTGCCAAGGTTGGGGTCGAGAGTTCGAATCTCTTCGCCCGCTCCAATTTTTCTCAAGACAGCCTAGTTTCAAGCGCGCCACTCTGGGCGCAGCTTGTTGTTGGCGTTGTTTGTGTACCAAGCAAGCCTCACCGCACGTGTGGGCCTCAATCGATTCTTTTTTCCAGCCGGGCTGATGACGAATATTTTGTGCGTCTCGTGTAAAGAGTTTGGCTGCGGCCTGGTCTTCAACCATATCTTGCCGGTCCCTTGCTGCGTCTGTGGTGTAATCAATGCGCTGCAACCTCTTGTCGGCGCCCGTCCACGCCATACTACTGATGTGACCGAAAGTGATGACCATGACAGATGACTTGCAGCCCCTCACAGACCGCGCGCTTCTCAAGCAGCGTTTCCTGGAAGGAATGAGCCTGGTTGCAGCGACCGTGAATGTCATCACGACAGACGGCGCTGCTGGTCGGGCGGGCACGACAGCAACCGCAATGTCCTCAGTCAGCGCCGATACGCCCAAACCGACCTTGCTTGTCTGCATCAATGAATCCTCGTCGCTAACGCCGGTTCTGCTGGGCAATGGCACGTTTTGTGTGAACGTCTTGAAGGACAATCAGGCGGATGTGGCAGATGTTTTTGCCAGCCGCATGACCCACAAATTCAAGGACAAGTTTGATGGGGCAGATTGGACGCCGGGCAGGTCTGGTCAGCCTGTCATCTCAGGAGCGCTCGTGGCATTCGAGTGCAAACTGGTTTCGCACAATCAGGTCGGCACGCATCATGTCTGCATCGGTGAGGTTGTTGACGCTGTGCTCGGCGACAATGGCAACTCTCTGATCTATGCGAGCCGCGAATACCGCACCACCGTCAAGCCGGACTAGGCTTTTGGGGGCAGTTTCGCGGTTGCGTATCACTACTGGCCGCTAGCGCGCCGTCATGGCGCCATCGACCACATGCTCCTGCCCGCTGATATAGCTGGAAGCATCCGAGGACAGGAACAGGACCAATTCTGCGACTTCCTCTGGCCGTCCGGCCCGACCCATTGGGCTTGACTGGGTCGCAATCGCCTCGACGTCCATCTGATTGGCACCCGAATGCGCCGTAAGCGCGGCGACGCGTTCTTCATCCATGGCCTCGGTCATGCGGGTGATCGATTTCTGCCAGATCGGCGTATCGATGATGCCCGGATGCACCGAATTGACCCGGATGCCCGTACCCATCTGGGCGCACTCGACCGCCGCTGCCTTTGAAAAGAGTCGAACGGCCCCTTTCGATGTGCAATAGGCGCTCGCCCCAGCTGCGCCACGCAGGCCGGCAACCGATGAAATGTTGACTATCGAACCACCTTTGGAACCCATGTACCGCATTGCTGCGCGCGTTCCGAGAAACACGCTGTCGACATTCACGCTCATCTGCTTGCGCCAATCATCCAGCGTAAAATCCGTGATCGCGCCTGCGATGGCGATGCCGGCATTGTTGACCAATACAGATGGTGTCCCGAATGCGTTCTCGGTTTGGCTGAAGATTGCTTCCCACATGCTCTCATCCGTCACGTCCTGATGCGCGGTGATGATGCGCCCTCCGGCATCTGTGACGAGTCGCTCGGTGACCCTCAGACCTTCGTCATCAATGTCGGTCGCCATGATGGCGGCACCTTCCCGAGCAAGCACGAGTGCGCATGCCCGACCGATACCGCTGCCAGCACCCGTTATAATTGCGATTTTGCCGTCGACCTGGCCCATGTTTTCCTCCCGCTTTTTGCATTGTATGTAGCAGTGGAATGGCTTGACCTGCCAATGGTTTTGAGGTTTACCCCGCGTCTCTAAACGGGATGGTGCAGGGCCGCCGTTGAAATCGTGGGTGCGAATGAGCGCCGCCCACCGACCTGCGTCGACAATGAGGTACTACCATGTCACGTCGCCACAGCGCGAAGTACAAGATCGACCGTCGCGTCGGTGAAAATATCTGGGGCCGTCCGAAGTCCCCCGTCAACAAGCGTAACTACAAGCCCGGTCAGCACGGCCAGAACCGCCGCAACAAGGTCTCTGACTTTGGTCTGCAGCTGATGGCGAAGCAGAAGCTGAAAGGCTACTACGGCGACATCACGGAGAAGCAGTTCCTTCGCATCTATGAAGAAGCGAACCGCATGAAGGGCAACACGTCCGAGAACCTTATCGGCCTGCTGGAATCGCGTCTCGATTCCATCGTCTACCGTGCGAAATTCGTGCCGACGATCTTCGCAGCCCGCCAGTTCGTCAACCACGGGCACGTCATGATCAATGGCCGCCGCTGTAACATCGGCTCCGCGCGCGTGAAGCCGGGCGACGTTGTTCAGATCCGCGAGAAGTCCCGCAACATGGCGCTCGTTCTGGAAGCTCTCGGCAGCGCTGAGCGCGATATCCCGGAATATGTGGACGTCGATCCGAAAGCCATGAGCGCGACTTATGTCCGCGTGCCTGAACTGTCTGACGTGCCGTATCCGGTCCAGATGGAACCAGCCCAGGTGGTCGAATTCTACTCCTCGTAAGTGGACTGAATTCCTTGAACAATCTAAAAGGCCGCGCCAGACTGGTGCGGCCTTTCTTTTTGGAGAATCTGATCGCATGAACATTCCCGATATCGCGCAAGTTCGCCAGCACCTCATTGCCAAGCCGGGCGAACCCTTCTCGCTGGCAGCGCGGCCGACCCGGGACCCTGATCTCTTTGCGGACAAGGAAGACGCCAAAACCAGCCTGAAAAAGGACGCGGCCGTCATCAACGAATTGAAGGACATGCTCTACGCCCACAAGAAGCAGTCCGTGCTTGTCGTGCTGCAAGGCATGGATACGGCAGGCAAGTCGGGCACCATTCGCAATGTCTTCGCCGACACCACGCCGCTTGGCATGGAGGTGAAAGCGTTCAAGGCGCCAAGCAAGAACGAACTGGCCCGCGACTATCTCTGGCGCGTTCACAATGCCGTGCCCAAAAAGGGCAATGTCGGCATCTTTGATCGTTCGCACTATGAAGACGTGCTGGTCGTGAAAGTGCGTGACTTCGCTAGCCCGGAAGACGTGGAACGGCGGTATGAGCAGATCAATGCGTTCGAAAAACACATGACGGAGAACGGCGTCGTCATCGTCAAATGCATGCTGAATGTCGGGTATGAGGAACAAGGCGTCCGGCTCGCAGAGCGCCTTGTCGAGCCTCACAAACTTTGGAAATTCAATCCGGCGGATCTGGATGATCGCAAGGATTGGGCAAAATTCATGTCGGCCTATGAGACCGCCGTTGAGCGATGCTCGACACCGCATGCGCCCTGGTATGTTGTGCCCGCAGACAGCCGGACTCGTCGAAATGCCATGATCGCCCGTCTCGTACGTGGCGCGCTGGAAGATTTGAACCTTGAATGGCCAAATCCTGGATTTAACCCGGAAGACTTCGACATCGGGTAGGATCGGAGGGACATGTTTCCCTCCGATACTCAACTCGATCAGCCGCCATGGAACGCGGTAGATCCGCCGCTCATGGACTTGTTGGCCGAGCGCGACTCGGGATTGCCGTAGATATCTACGCTGCCACCGCTGGACGTCTTGCTCGATGCGGCGTCGCTGGCATATGCCTTGACTGATCCGCCGCTGCTGGCCTTGGCCTGCACAGTTTCACAGGTGAGCCCTTTTGCGTTGGCACTGCCGCCGGACGAAGCTTTTACCTCAAGGCGTGTGCATACGCCGTGGACGGAAACCGCTGCGCCGCTGGAAACGTCTATCTCCATAGGGCCGGACTTCAATCCTTCCGCGAGCAGGGACGAGCCAGAGCTGGCTTCGATCTCGTTGAGCTCCGGGCCGGTCACCGTGAACTTGACGCGCACCTTGTTACCCCACCCCTTTGTGGATTTGCGGGACAGATACAGGCGATCTCCATCGAGGCGCACTTTGACATCTTCAGGGCCACCCCGTTCAAAGTCCGCGGTGATCGAATGCTGAGGTGCACGCACGAATTTGACGGAGACACCGGCGGAGATATCGAGTTCATCAAATCCGGAAAGATTGTACACTTGGGTTGTGTCGGCGGACGCGCTGTAGAGTGACGCGGACAGAGCAAACGCAGCAATGCTGGATGCGATGATAACTGATTTTCTCATGGTCTGATTCCTATAATGCTCGGTGTCAGGATTTTATGGAAATATCGCCGCCGCTCGACTCGGTGATATCGACCTGGGTCGGTGCGCCGTGAACGTTGATGTCGGCGCCACTGGACGCTTTGGCTTCCAGCGCCTCAGTCACGCTGACGGACACGTCCGCGCTACTGGATGCTTCGATCTCGGCGGACTTGCACAACAGATCCTTGGCTTCAACGTCGGCGGATGACGATGCATCCACCGTAATCTCGTCGCATGTTCCGGTGAGCACAATATCGGTGCTGGATGAGGCATCGACATCGATATCTGCTGTGCTTTCCAGAACCAGCTTAACGTCAGAGCTGGAGGAAGCGTCGATTCTGGCCCGACTATTGGTGACCGCATGAGCGATCACATCCGCGCTTGATGTTGCCTCGATCGATATTGCCCCGACAATGAAGTCGGATGCGTCGATACTGGAGGAAGACGATGCGTCCATGTCGGCTGAAGCGGCGCGACCGGAAACGATCAGTTTAGCGCTCGAAGAAGCGTCCAGTTCGATTTTCCCCGCATCGATCCCGGAGGCTTCAAGAATTGAGGATTGCGCCACGTCCAGTTCGGAAATGCTCGGCGACGTTACACGTACCGTGTAGGACGGCATGCGCTTTCCGTTCACCTTCACCCGCAAGTCGCCTTCGACGAGATCCACGTGAAGATTGGCCCGTAAGGATTTCAGGAAGCCGAGGCTTTCACGGCCGATTTGCAGCTCTCCATCATCAGTTTCGATGCTGATATCTGAAAAGTCGCCTTCGGCCTGTTCAACGATGACTGTGGTCTCAGCGCCGGTTTCGTACAGAACCTTGATACCACCATTCACATCAATGCTGGAGAAGGAGCCGACTGGGAAGTCCTTAGTCTCGGCCAGAGCCGGCAAGGCTGCGATGGACAGGGCGGACAGGGATATGAGCGCGCGTTTCATGGGGGTGCCTCCAATTTGATGAGGCAAGTATGATGTATCGAATAACGATAAGTCAACATATTGTTTTTCAATAATACGAAAAAACCCGTGCGTGTGCTCTATTGTCCGGTGTCGGCATTGCAGAAGACAAGTTGACGACCATTAAGGGGTTAGCCGTCCTTGCTGGCAAGCTGTCCGAACAGGTCGTAATCATCTGCTCCAGTGATTGCCGCCGAGACGATGTCGCCCGCTTTCAGGTGACTTGCATTTTCCAGATAGACCACGGCATCGACTTCCGGCGCATCAGCCTTGGTGCGGCCTATCATTTCGCCGGTCGAGTCAGATGGGCCGTCAATTATGACGTCCTGAACCGTTCCGACCTGCGCAGCGGCGCGATCAGCAGACACTTTCGCCTGCACTTCCATGAAGCGGTGCCAGCGCGCTTCCTTGACCTCATCTGGCACATGACCGGGCAGGTCACGGCTGTCAGCATGGGCGACGTTTTCGTATTGGAAGCACCCTGCGCGATCGATCTTCGCTTCGCGGATGAAGTCCAGCAAGATCTCGAAATCCTCTTCGGTCTCGCCCGGAAACCCAACGATAAAGGTTGAGCGGATGGCGAGGTCAGGCACATCCCGGCGCCACTGAAGGATGCGTTCAAGTACGCGGTCCTGTTTGGCGGGCCGTTTCATGGCCTTTAGCACCGGCGCGGAGGCGTGCTGGAATGGAATGTCGAGATAGGGTGTGATCAGGCCTTCGGCCATCAGCGGAATAACCTGGTCCACATGCGGATAGGGATAAACATAATGCATCCGCGTCCACACGCCGAGGCTACCCAGCCCCTTGGCCAGATCGAGGAAGCGCGTCTGGTATTCCGTGCCACGCCAAGTTTCCGGCTTGTAGCGCACGTCCAGTCCATAGGCGGACGTGTCCTGACTGATCACGAGCAATTCCTTCACACCGGCCCGGACCAGTTGTTCGGCTTCGGTCAGCACATGATGGATCGGGCGGGAGGCAAGATCGCCGCGAAGTTTCGGAATAATGCAGAAGCTGCACCGATTGTTGCAGCCCTCTGAGATCTTCAAATATGCGTAATGGCGCGGTGTCAGGCGCAGGCCACTTTCAGGCACCAGGTCGGTGTGAGGATTGTGCGGCGGGGTGAGGTGCGTGTGGACCGCGTCCATCACGGCCTCATACTGG
The DNA here is from genome assembly GCF_017309975.1 of Hyphomonas sp. KY3. NCBI lineage: Bacteria > Pseudomonadati > Pseudomonadota > Alphaproteobacteria > Hyphomonadales > Hyphomonadaceae > Hyphomonas > Hyphomonas sp. KY3. The sequence goes on along the minus strand of NZ_CP022271.1, from coordinate 2,103,458 downwards.
TGAGGCCCGGTGATCGCGAGCACTTTGGGATGCGCTTTCTCGATCACGTCCGGTTCGGCGCCAAGACAGCCTGTAACGATAACCTTGCCATTCGCTTCAATCGCTTCACCGATAGCCTCAAGGCTCTCATCACGCGCGGAATCCAGAAATCCGCACGTGTTCACCAGAACCAGGTCTGCGCCGGAATAGTCCGGGGCGATCTGGTAGCCTTCTGCGCGCAGGCGCGTGATGATCCGCTCGGAATCGACCAGGGCTTTCGGGCAGCCGAGGGAAACGATGCCGACCTTGGGGGCCTTGGCAGGCCGGATCGGAGCAGGGGCAAGGGATGTCGTGGTCATGATCGCCCTGCTATAACGAATGCTGCGAACTGGAAAGGTCGGGCGCACATCGGGCCGTTTTTTTGGTTACCAAACCCTTTCGCTCACTAGAGCAAATTTCCAGCAAATGTTTGACACCCGGAAATGCAGGTCGCGTAATCTGGGAACCGGTAGTTAAGGGAGGGGAGACCCATGACGCACCTGATGATTCTTACCGCAGCCTGGGGGGCGGCCATGCTGGGCATCTATCTGGTCATATATACGCTGATTAAGTGGCGTCGAGCCGCGCGGGCCTGCCATCCGATGCCGTTCAGGCGTCGTAAGAGCTATTTGAGCGGGCTAGCCTTCAGCGTCATGTTTGTTGCGTCACCAGCGCTGGTGCATGCTGACGGACACATGATCCAGGCCAGCATCACAGGATTCTTTCAGGCCTGAGCCTCAGGCGTCTTCCAGCTCGACACCCTTGTCCTTCATGAAGTCGCGCAGTTCGCCGCTTTCAAACATCTCTTTGACGATGTCACAGCCGCCAACGAATTCGCCCTTTACATAGAGCTGTGGAATGGTCGGCCATTCCGAATAGGCCTTGATGCCTTCCCGCACGGCCTGATCTTCCAGAACGTTCGTCGAGACATAGTCCACGCCAAGATAGTCCAGAACCTGCACCACAACTGATGAGAACCCGCACTGCGGGAACGTCGGTGTACCTTTCATGAAAAGTACGACGTCATTGGCTTTGACGGCCTTTTCGATGGCATCGAGCGTGGCTTGATCGGTCATTCTGGTATCTCCGCTGTTGTCACAGCATGTGTGGTGGATACCCGGCAGCGTCAAGCTTTGATGCTGCCGGGCATGTTTCTGTTACCAGCCACAGCTCTCGGTGGCGTTCTGGTCTTTCATATAGAGCATCAGCGGATCGAAATACTCGATGATCGCGCTGCCATCCATTTCGCGAGTGCCGGTGAATTCTTCCAGCGTGTCCGGCCAAGGCTGTGACGCGCCAGCTTCCAGCATGGCATTGAAGCGTTTGCCCACTTCCTTGTTGTCATAGATCGAGCAGCGATGCAGCGGTCCTTCCCAGCCAGCCTGCTCACAAGCGGCCTTGTGGAACTGGAACTGCAGGATGTAGCTCAGGAAGTAGCGCAAATAGGGCGTGTTGCCCGGAATATGGTACTTCGCGCCGGGATCGAAGGCGTCTGCCGGGCGCGGGGCCGGTGGTACGAGGCCCTGATTTTTCAGGCGGAGATCCCACCATGACGTGTTGTAGGCCTCTGGCGCAGTTTCACCAGACAGGACATCCCAGCGCCAGCCATCAACGGTCAGCGCAAACGGCAGGAAGGCGATCTTGTCGAGCGCGGTCTGCATCAGAAGTGCCGTGTCGGCATCAGCGCCCGGCTTTTCCTCAGCGGTGATCAGATTGATCTGTTCGAGGTATTCCGGTGTGATCGACAGGCCGACAAAGTCGCCGATGGCCTCATGGAAGCCATCATGTGCGCCGGTTTTGTACAAGTAGTCCTGATCCTTGTAGGCGCGCTGGTAGAAATTGTGACCCAGTTCGTGATGGACCGTATAGAAGTCTTCCGAGTTCACTTCAGTACACATCTTGATGCGTACATCTTCCTCATCGTCCAGATCCCAGGCTGAGGCGTGGCAAACGACTTCGCGGCCCTCTGGGCGCACGATCATGGAACGCTCCCAGAAAGTTTCCGGCAGCGGATCGAGGCCGAGGGAGGTGAAGAAGGTTTCGCCTGTCTCGACCATTTTGATGGCGTCATAGCCCTTTTCGTTGAGGCGTTCGGTCAGGTCGTAGCTTGGTCCCGGCACGTCAGGCTTCACGACGTCATAGATGGATGACCATTGCTGGGCCCACATATTACCCAACAGGTCAGCGCGGATCGGGCCGGTGCGCGGTTGCACATCGTCGCCATATTCTTCATTCAGTTTGGCGCGGGTGAAGCAGTGCAGCTCTTCATAAAGCGGCTCCACCTGCGTCCACAGACGTTGCACTTCAGCTTCCATCTCTTCCGGTGCCATGTCGTAGCCGGACAGCCACATCTGATCGAGGCTTTCGAAGCCAAGCTCATTTGCGCCTGCATTGGCGATCTCGACCATGCGGGCATAATCGTCCTTCATCGGCACGGAGATCGTGCGCCAGCCTTCCCAGACAGCTTTGAGCTCTTCCGGGTCGCGGCTGGTTTCAATGATCGTCGACAATTGGTCGAGGTTCAGTGCCTCGCCCTTATAGGTGAATTTTCCGGTGCCGTAGGTGGCGTCGAGACTGGTCGTGATCTGCGACAGCTCCTCGGCTGCGCCCGGCGTCGACGGGGCAGGGATCGTGATCCCGGTACGCAACATGGTCAACTTGCGCGCCAAATCAGCTGGCAGGACGCTGACATCGAACTGCTTGGACTCATTCGCGAGTGAAACGGCGAGGATGGTCGATGCCGCTCCAGCTTCGGCTGCGAGCGCGTTGGTTTCGGGCGTGATGTTCGTGGCCTGGTTCCAGTAGGCTTGCGCGGCAATACGGCTCTGCGCGGCGAGTTCAGCTTCGGCGCGCTCCAGGAAGGCGCGGGCCTCAGCGATTTCCACGGAATGATCGACTTCAGCGACCACTTCAGGCGCGGTGTCGAGAGTTGTTTCATCTACAGCTTCAGGCGCGGCGCAGGCCGCAATCATGAAGCTCAGCGCGATGGCGCTGGTGGTTAAGGTCAGGCGTTTCATGGGGTCGTTTCCTCATCCTTGGTTGCGGATGAAACAATAACGAACCGACCGTATCGTCAATGCGTCAGATTCAGGAATCCGGTGCCCGCGTTTTCAGGGCCAGCGCATGAAGTTCGCCCCCCATCGTGCCTTTCAGGGCAGAATAGACCAATTGGTGCTGCTTCACGCGGGGAATGCCAGCGAACTGGCTGCTGACGATCTCGGCCTGCCAGTGATTGTCGTCGCCCGCCAGGTCGGTCAGCGTGATCTCGGCTTCCGGGAAAGCGTCGGTGAGATATCCGAGCAGCGTCTCGCGTGACATGGCCATGGGCAGTTCCTTCCAGTTGCGTCGCAGAACTGGCGTTTAGCACCTGCGACGTCAAGCATCCGGCTGAACCGATTGTGACATCAGGAGGGCAACTCTAAAGTGATAATAACAGAAATCATGATTGGATTCGCCCCCATGACCAGAATGCGCGCCTTCATTCTCGCCGAAGTTCTTTTCATTGTGATGATTGTCGCGGGCGTCTTCTTCTACATGAACCGCGATGACGACGTGGCGGACCGTCTCACGGAGTATCGCGCGATGTATGTAGACGGCCCAGCCATGCTGAACCTGACGGAAACGCTTTCCTCGGACGCACTGGAAGGCCGTGCTGCGGGATCATCGGGCAATGCCGCAGCACGGGGATTCATCCTGAAGCGGTTCGAGACGATGGAGCTGCGCAGGTTCCACGGGACATACGAGTACGCCTTTCCAGTCCTGCCGGGGCCAATGGACGGGTTATCGGAACCGGCAGACGGTGTGAATATTGTTGGCTGGATCGCCGGGGAGACGCCGGGGCGGGGCCCCATGCTCGTGGTTACGGCCCATTACGACCATCTCGGCATCGTTGACGGAGAAATATATAATGGCGCTGACGACAATGCCTCTGGTGTGGCCGCGCTTGTCGGTGTCGCAGAATATTTCGAGCGAAATCCTCCCAAGCATGACATCGTCTTTGCCGCGCTGGACGCCGAAGAAATCGGCTATCAGGGCGCAAAGGCTCTGGTCGAATCTGGGCTGATTGATCTTGGGCGGGTCGCATTGACCATGAATTTCGACATGGTTGGACGATCCGACGCGGGAGAACTCTATGTCGCTGGCACCACGCCTTACCCGCAGCTGAAGCCCATGATTGATGATTTGGCCACCCAAGTGCCGGTAACCCTGCTCACAGGACATGACTCGCCTGAACTCGGACAGGATGACTGGACCAACCAGTCCGATCATGCCGTCTTTCACGAGATCGGCATTCCATTTCTGTATTTTGGGGTCGAAGACCATCCCGGATATCACGCCCCTTCGGATGATTATGGCGATCTGACACATGATTTCTTTGTGCGGGCGGGCGACACGCTTGTTATGGCGGTGAAGGCGGCGGATGCCTGGCTCATCTCGTCCAAGCGGCAGGAAAACTAATCCTTTCAAGGAGGAAGGGGCGTGAGAACGTCGGCACCGCGGGTTGGTTCCAAACCCACTGTGCGTCACCAATTTGCAATGCTGCACGAAAGTCTCTGAGCACCGTATTTCAATAAATAAAACAACGGTAAGGGTGGTTAATCCGCATTAAGAACATGTGACTTTCCGGCAACTGCTGAGGGTTGCGGATTTGTCATGGGAACAGACACAGTTCAGACACGGTTTTCTTGTGGTCTCGCCGATCTGGCGGGAGCTGAACACGTCTTTAAAGGAGACCACATGTTTAAGTATTTTCTGATCGCATCTGCAGCCACGGGTCTGGCTGTGTCCGCTCAGGCGCAGTCCTATGAGAGTGACACGGGCTTCTATCTTGATGGCGGGTACCAGTACCTGGAAATCGAACCCGATGGTGCAGAGCAGGGTGTTGACACGAACGGCATCGCCGCGCGTCTCGGCTACAAGTTCAACAATGTCTTTAGCCTTGAAGGTGAACTGGCCTCGGGCATCGATGATGGCGAATTCGACTACAATGTTGACGAAGACGAGTTCAATCTCGACGACAACAATGATGGCGATTTCAACGATCTGATCGGCGCTTCCGGCGACATCGGCCTGAACTATCTGGTTGGCCTGTATGGCCGCGCAGATGTGCCGCTTACGGAGCGCCTGAGCGCCTTCGGTCGCGCCGGTTATGCATATATCGATCTTGATGCGTCGCTGGCCACGCCGGGCGGTACGCCGATTACGGTTGAGGATTCCGAGGAAGGCCCGGCCATCGGTGCAGGTCTTACCTATGACCTGACCGAAAACTGGGAGCTTCGCGGCGACTACACCTACTATTCGTTTGAAGATACCGACACGAATGGTGTGATGCTGGGTGTTGGGTACAAGTTCTAATCCAACGATTGCATCCCAAACCGAGCGCCCCTTCCGCAGAATGCGGGAGGGGCGTTTCTCGTTCAGTCGACCGTATTCATGTAGGTCGGCAGCCAGCCTTCATGTGCCTCGCGGAGGCGGGAGAGGGGGAGGTCTACACGGTCCTTAAAGCTAATATCGAATTCACTGAGTACCAGATCATACTGTGCATCCCAGTCCGTATCCTCTAGCGAACCAACAAGGCCACTGCCGCCAAAAGAGCGAGCTATTCCTGCACTATCTGCTTGAGCCCATACTTCCTGAACACGCTCTTCCGGTGCTGAGACAAGGTATCGCCCTGACGTTTCTGAAAACATTAAAGCTGCATAATGCTGCTTTACCTCTTCTGAATTCTGAATAGCCAAATGCTCAGCACTCACAAAAACTCGGACACCGCTCGCCAAAGCCATTTCCGCAGCCGCGCAGGCAACTCCGCCGTCGCTGACGTCGTGGACGGCGTTGACGAGGCCCTTGTGGATAAGCTCACGTACGAAGTCCGCGTTTTTCTTTTCCGTTTCGAGATCAATAGATGGCGGGGAGCCAAGTGCCTCACCCTTCAGGCCAAGCCATTCGCGCGCATACAGTGACGCGCCAAGATGGCCCTTCGTCTCACCTATGAGGATCAACGCGTCCCCCGGCTGCGCACCCTTCAGCGTCGCGATCTTCGAGACATCCTCGATCAGACCGACTCCGCCGACCACCGGCGTTGGCGGGATCGCCTTGCCGTCGGTCTCGTTGTAGAGGCTCACGTTCCCGGAAACGACCGGGAAGTCGAGTTCGCGGCAGGCCTCGGCCATGCCTTCGATCGCCTTGACGATATAGCCCATCGTGGCGGGCTTTTCCGGATTGCCGAAATTGAGATTGTCCGTGATCGCAATCGGCGTTGCGCCAACAGCGGAGAGGTTACGGTAAGCTTCCGCCACCGCCTGCTTGCCGCCTTCATAGGGATCGGCGGCTACATAGTGCGGGTTGCAGTCGGATGTGATGGCCAGCGCCTTGTTCGTGCCGTGGATGCGCACAATGGCGGCGTCACCCATGCTTTGCGACGAGTCGACCGTGTCGCCCATCACGTGGCGGTCATACTGTTCCCAGATCCAGCGCTTTGACGCCATGTCAGGCGACGACATCAGCTTGAGCAGCACTTCGCCGTAATCTTCAGGCTCGGGATATTTTGAAATGTCCAAAGGCGCGCGCTTCGGCGGCTCTGTCCAGGGGCGGTCATAATTCGGCGCATCTTCAGCCAGTGGAGCGACGGGGATGTCGCAAACCGTCTCGCCAAACTGCGTCAGCACAAGATGGCCGGTATCGGTCGTGTGACCGATGACTTCAGCCGACAGGTCATACTTGTCGAACACCGCTTTCGCGACATCGATCTTGTCGGGATAGAGCACCATGAGCATGCGCTCCTGGCTCTCGGACAGCATGATCTCGTAGGCTGTCATGCCTTCTTCGCGCTGGGGCACCTTGTCGAGGTCCATGACCACGCCGATGCCTTCGCCATTCTCGCCGCCGCTGGCGGCCATCTCGACCGAGGAGGAGGTCAGGCCAGCAGCGCCCATGTCCTGGATTGCCTGAATGGCGTCTGTCGCCATCAGTTCGAGGCAGGCCTCGATCAGCAGCTTCTCGGTGAACGGGTCGCCAACCTGCACGGTAGGGCGCTTCTCCTCGTCGCCCTCGGAGAATTCGGCAGACGCCATGGTCGCGCCATGGATGCCGTCGCGCCCGGTCTTCGATCCGACATAGAAGATCGGATTTCCGGGCGTCGCGCCGCGGGCATAGAAAATCTTGTCCTGATCGGCGAGGCCGACGGCCATCGCATTGACGAGGATGTTGCCATTATAGCCTTCGTCGAACTGGGTTTCCCCGGCCACGGTCGGCACGCCCACACAGTTTCCGTATCCGCCGATGCCCGCGACCACGCCCGCCACGAGGCTGCGGGTCTTGGGATGGTCCGGGGAGCCGAAGCGCAATGCATTGACCAGCGCGATCGGGCGCGCGCCCATGGTGAAGACATCGCGCAGGATGCCGCCCACGCCCGTCGCCGCGCCCTGATAAGGCTCGATATAGGACGGGTGGTTGTGGCTCTCCATCTTGAAGATGGCAGCTTGGCCGTCACCAATGTCGATGACGCCGGCATTCTCGCCGGGGCCCTGGATGACGCGGTCATTCTTGGTCGGGAATTTGGACAGATGACGGCGCGAGGATTTGTACGAGCAATGCTCTGACCACATTACCGAATAGATGCCGAGTTCGACGAGGTTCGGCTTGCGCCCGAGCCGCGTGACGAGGCGCTCCCATTCGTCGGCCTTGATGCCATGTTCCAGGCCGGCAGTGTCATCCTGCTCGGCGGTGAGGTGGGCGAGGATCGCAGTTTTGTCAGTCATGACCGGCGCTTTAGCGGCAATTGCCACGAGTCGCCAGCCTCATTGTGCTCACTCTGCGTTTTGGGCGTCCAACCAGGCCTGCCCTTGCGTTCTGGCAAGGTCCACGAGGTTGCCCATTGCGAGATTCATGTCGACAAGATGCAGGCCCCAATCGGGGACCACTTTGCCGTTGAAAACAAGATCGCCTGGAATGTCATCGGCGCGCGGATCCGCTGGATCAGCGTGAATCGTGACAGCCAGCCAGTCATGGGTGTCGTTGGCCAGGCATTGGGCTGAGAGCAGGCCGGGTAGCGAAACAAAAGGTGTGTCGACCGCGACGCCGTAGTCATTTGGAGCAAGTCTTCCAAGGCTTTGGCGGGGCATGTAGGCTTTCAAATCACCCTGGCCACCGCCGAGCGCCGCCGGATTCGTACAGACCGCGCGTTTGCCGTCCTGGGCCTTGCCGAAAAAGGAATCTTCGGGCGGTGGCGAGGATTCGCGGAAACTGGCGAAACTCACGATGCATCCGGTTTCGGACGGGGAGGAACAGACTGGCAGACCGGATGCGCGCCCGGTGCTGGGATCGATCACAGTTTCATAGCCGATTGCGTGGACTGCGATGAGCTTCTCCTCAGCGGGAGAGCCGACAATATCCTTTTCCAGCATCTGGTAGATCATGCTGGCACCTTGCGAGTGACCGATCAGGACAACGCCGCGGCCATTGTTCTCGTTGGCAAGATAGGTGTTCCAACTGCCGATCACATCGGCGTAGCGCATCGCGTCATCTGCAGCTGTCTGACCGGCGGTCATCTGCTTTTGCAGTTCCAGCAATGTGGTCTGTCGGTAGATTGGTGCAAAGAGGCGGCATGTTTCGCCGTATCGGGCAAACTGATTGGCTACAACGTTCAACTCTTCGGGCCCCGCAATCATGTCGCTGTTTGGCGTGACGTCGAAAGAGACTGTTGGGTAGATGTAGAAGCAGTCGAAAGCGGGCTCAGCTGCCGGGGTGTGGGGCAATCGGGTCGTGGTGCCGTCCGCCAATATTTCGGTGGCTGTCAGGTCGATGGAGCAGGCATCGTCACTCTTGTCCGGATGACAAAGCCAGTTCGTCGTATCGGAATAGTCATTCACCGCGAAGGCAGGCGGCTCAATAGGTGGATCCGCTGGGGCGTCAGTCACTGAGCCGGCGTCGTTTCCGCAAGCGGAAATCGCAAGCGCGGCCGAACCGAAAATGAATTTCTTGAGCATTGCGGATTTCCTTAGATTTTGGAATGGACGGATCGAACGTGGGTCAGCTACCCCGCACCCGGTCGATTTCTGACAGGTGGCGGCTTTTGTCGGCGTCGCTCAGGAACGAGCCGGCGAAGCTATTGCGGGCCAGCTGGACGATCTGATCGGCCGACAGGTCCAGCGCTTCGGTGATGGCCTCGTAATTCTGGCCGATATAGCCGCCGAAATAGGCCGGATCGTCAGAGTTCACGCACACCAGCAAGCCTTCTTCCAGCTGACGTTTCACCGGGCTCTTGCGCAGGTCGTCGAGCACGCAGAGCGACAGGTTTGACAAGGGGCAGTTGGTGAGCGGCGTCTGGGTGTCGCGCAATACGGCGATGAGCGCGGGATCTTCCATCGCGCGGTTACCATGATCGATCCGGTCCGCGCCGATATCCAGAAGGGCCTCTCGCACATATTCCGGAGGGCCTTCCTCGCCGGCATGCAGGCAGAGTTTGAAGCCAAGCTCGCGACAGCGTGCAAACAGTTTCTGGAACTTCGACGGTGGATGCCCAACCTCGGAACTGTCGAGGCCCACGCCGACAAAATGGTCGTGCCAGGGTGCGGATTCTTCGAGCAGGGCAAACCCGTCCTCTTCGCTCAGATGGCGCAGGAAGCTCATGATGAGTTCGGATGTGATGCCCAGCTCTTCCTCGCCGCGCTTCAGCGCCGAGATTATACCATCAGCGACAGTTCCAAACGCCACGCCGCGCTCTGTATGCGCCTGCGGATCGAAGAACATCTCGACATGAACAACATTGTCTTCCTTGGCGCGCTTCAGATACGCGAAAGTCATGTCATGGAAGTCCTGCTCGGTGCGCAGCACATTCATGCCCTGATAATAAAGGTCCAGGAATTCCTGAAGATTGTTGAAATCATAGGCCGCCTTGGCCTCTTCCAGCGTCTTGAACGGAATCTCGATCTGATTGCGCTCGGCCAGCGCCATCATCATCTCCGGTTCGAAACTGCCTTCGATGTGCAGGTGCAGCTCAGCCTTGGGCAAGCGCGCGATGAGATCTTTGTGGGCGGTCATGGAAGCCTCCTGTCGGGTCAGTCCCATAGAACCGGATCGGACGCGAAGGGCAACCGGTCGAACGCGGCTAACGTGCGCCGAGATAGGTCCAGTTGCGCAGGATGGCCTCCATGGGGCCGCGCTGGAACTTCACCCGCCAGAGGCTGACAAAGGCGACGCTGAAGAGTGCGGTGAGGAAGGCAACGCCAATGGTCTGTGCCGCGGTCAGGCTCGCGAAGTAACCAAAGCCATACGCGGTGAACAGCAACGAGAAGATCAGGCCCTGCATCAGGTAGGCGGTGAGCGAGGACGTGCCGCCCCGTGCGAAGAAAACCGTGACGGGCCCCGGTGTACCTTCGGCCCATTTCGCGATCACGCCGAGATATCCAAAAGTGGAGAACGGACTCCCGATCGTGACCAGGACGAGGCCGAGCAGCATTCTCGGATCGGTCATGCCGTGGCTGTCGACCAGCAACCAGCCGCCTGCGCTGCTGAGCAGCAAACCGACAGGCAGTGCGAAACGGCGCGCAGGTTTCCAGATAGGGGCCGAGGCACGGGCGATGATGCCGCTGCGTACGGCCGCAAGGCCAAACAGGAAGAAGGCGAACGCACCAAATCCCTGGAACAAGATCATGAAAGGGAAGCCTGAAAGATATTCAGACACGCGATAGGCCGCTGTTTCGGCAAAACCGGTCGACCCGAAGATTTCGAGCGCCTTGGCGTCTGCCACGGCGAACTCTTCCGTCACCGCCACCATTTCCTCTGGTGCAAAGGTGACCCCTAGATACATCATGAGCGCGATCGCTGAGACGAGCAGGATCTGGATTGCGTAGATGATGCAGCCCCAGACGATCAGCGTCTTCTGGGACGCATTGCGGAACAGGAAAAGAATGGAGCCGAGCACCGCATAGATCACGAGAATGTCGCCGATGAAGAAGCAGGCAATGTTCAACGCACCAAAGGCCAGCAGGCCCACGATGCGACGCCAGTACCGCCCCGCGAAGCCGACCCCGCGCCGTTCAGCGGACTGCATCTGATAGGCGAAGCCGACCCCGAACATGAAGGAGAACAGTGAGTAGGACTTCATCAGGAACAGGGCGTTGACGCCAAACCATGCGGCTTCGTCGATGCTGCTCACCGTTGCACCAGCGGCATGATAGCTGCTCATCATGGGCCAGGACAGGACGCCGACATTGACCAGCGCGATGCCGAAAAGTGCCCATGCGCGCGCAAGGTCAGGAAAGATTTCGCGGCCAGCAGCCTGGCTTTCTTCAAGATATGTCATGGTGTTCCCCGCAGCCCCAGAATTATTGATTATCGATATATTCATGCGCTTATCGCGTCAAGAATAATCTTGGGTGGGGGCGGGCCGTCAGGGAGGCCTAGGGTCAGGCCGCGCTGAGCAGGCTCTCGAACACGCCAAGACCGTCGGTGCCGCCCTCATGCCCGCCAATGGCGCGCTCTGGATGCGGCATCATGCCGAGGATGCGGCCATTTTCGCTGAGAATGCCGGCGATGTCCCGCGCAGAGCCGTTCGGGTTCTGGCCGCTGGCATAGCGGAAGGCCACGCGGCCTTCGCCTTCCAGCGTATTGAGCGTGGTGTCGTCAGCAAAATAATTGCCGTCATGATGGGCGACGGGGATCACTACGTCCGATGCGCCGGAATAGGCGCTTGTATAGGCCGTGTTCGTCGACTCGATCTTCAGGGCCTGAGGGCGACAGACAAAGTGGAGCGAGGCATTGCGCATAAGCGCGCCGGGCAGGAGACCCGTTTCGCAAAGGATTTGGAAGCCGTTGCAGACGCCGAGCACATAGCCGCCGCGCGCGGCATGATCGTGCAATTGCGAGATCACGGGTGAATTGCCTGCCATCGCGCCGCAACGCAGGTAATCGCCGTAGGAGAAGCCACCGGGAACCATGACGAGGTCGGTGCCCTCCGGGATCGTGCCATCCTTGTGCCAGACCATGGCCGGCGCCTGGCCTGTTACCTTGGCGAGGGCGTCATGCGCGTCGCGGTCGCAGTTTGATCCGGGGAAGACAATCACAGCGGTTTTCATGCGCAGGCCTTTAGCAGGGAGTCGGGTGAAAAGGGAACAGGCATTTGCGGTATTGCCTGTCCCGAAACCAAAGAAGCCCCGGACGCTGCCGGGGCTTTCTGAATCGTAGTTGGCGGATTAACGCTGATCCATTGGTACATAATCGCGCTGGGCAGCGCCGGTATAGATCTGGCGCGGGCGACCAATGCGCTGGGTCGGGTCGACCAGCATCTCGTTGAGCTGGGCAATCCAGCCAACCGTACGGGCCAGCGAGAACAGGACGGTGAACATCTGCTTCGGGAATCCGATCGCGTCGAGAATGATGCCGGAATAGAAGTCGACATTCGGGTAGAGTTTCTTCTCGGCGAAGTACTCATCTTCCAGAGCAATCCGTTCCAGCTCCATGGCGACTTTCAGAATCGGCTGATCCTTCAGACCCAGCAGGTCGAGCACTTCGTGCGCGGACTCACGCATCACGGTCGCGCGGGGATCGTAGTTCTTGTAGACGCGGTGACCGAAGCCCATCAGGCGGAACGGGTCAGATTTGTCTTTGGCCTTTTCAATGAATTCCGGAATGCGGTCCACTGTGCCGATTTCGTGCAGCATGTTGAGGCAGGCTTCGTTTGCGCCGCCATGGCTCGGGCCCCAGAGACAGGCTACGCCAGCGGCCACAGCCGCGAATGGGTGCGCGCCCGACGAGCCTGCAAGACGCACGGTCGAGGTCGAGGCATTCTGCTCGTGATCGGCGTGCAGGATGAAGAAGCGGTCCATTGCTTTCGCAATCTTCGGATCGACCTTGTAGTCTTCAGCGGAGACCGAGAAGCACATGCTGAGGAAGTTCTCCGCATAAGACAGCTCGTTGCGCGGATCGACGAATTTCTGGCCCATATTGTACTTCAGGATGCGAGCGCAGAGCGTTGGCATCTTCGCGATCAGGCGGATCGAGGCGAGGCGACGCTCTTCCGGATCTTCGCTGTCCATGGCGCCAGGATAAAATGACGCCATCGCGCCAACCGTTCCGGTCAGCATGGCCATTGGGTGGCTGTCACGACGGAACCCTTCGAAGAAGCGGTCCATCTGGGTGTGCAGCAATGTGTGCTGCTTGATTTCGTCATTGAAGCTGTCGAGTTCGGCCTTGGAAGGCAGTTCGCCATTCAGGATCAGGTGGCAGACTTCGGGGAAAGTCGCTTGCGCAGCCAGCTGGCCAATCGGATAGCCGCGGTGCAGCAGGACGCCTTCTTCCCCGTCAATGAATGTGATCTGGCTTTCACAGCTCGCCGTCGAGGTGAAGCCCGGGTCAAAGGTGAACTGGCCGGATTGCGCGTAGAATTTGCGCACATCCATGACGTTCGGCCCATGCGTACCGGACAGGACGGGCATGTCATATGATTTGCCGTCAATTTCGATCTTCGCTGTACCAGCGTCTTTGGTCTTGTTTTCCATCAGCTTTAGCCCTTCCAAATCATGTTTTTGTCCAGCGCGGCGTGGGAGTTTAATCCCTTGCCTTCGCCGTTTGATCTTCAATACGTCCCAGCGCCTCATCCTGTCCGAGCCATTCAAGGACCGGTGCAATGTCTGGCGCGGGCAAGCCGCCTGTCAGCGCAGCCCTTAGCGGTTGACCCACCTGCCCCATGGAGAGGTCGTGGTCAGCGCAATAGGAACTTATGACGTGCGATATAGTTTCTGCCGTCCATTGGCGCAATTGCTGCAGTTCGTCGCGCAGACCGGCGAGCCGGTCAAGTCCTTCTTCTGACAGCGACTTTCGCGCTTTCTTGTTCATCTGGATTGGCCGGATGTCGCGCAGGAACGCGAACGCCTCAGCCAGTTCGGGGAGCGTCGTGCCGCGATCCTTCAGGCCGGCCATCGCAGCGCGGATGCGAAAAGTCTCGGCTTCGCTCATTGGGGCATTGGCTTCAAGATAGGGCAATAGAAGATCGAAGAGGCGCGCGTCATCGGTCGCGCGCATGAAATGGGCGTTTATCTGACCGAGTTTCTCCAGATCCAGCCGGGCGGGCGCCTTGTTGATACCCTCGACATCGAAAAGTGCCGTCGCTTCGGCTTCGGTGAAGATTTCCTGGTCACCATGGCTCCAGCCAAGGCGGAGCAGGTAGGCTTTCATGGCTTCCGGCAGATAACCCATCTCGCGATAGGCCAGCGTCGAAAGGGCGCCGTGGCGCTTGGACAGTTTCGCTCCGTCCGGTCCATGGATCAGGGAGACGTGAGCGAATTTGGGGATATCCCAGCCCATCGCCTCATAGATCGGGATCTGGCGGAAAGCATTCCTCAGATGGTCATCGCCCCGGATCACATGCGTCACGCCCATATCGTGGTCATCCACCACCACGGCCAGCATGTAGGTCGGGGTGCCGTCGGCGCGCAGCAGGATCATGTCGTCCAATTCACTCGCCTGAATGGTCACGCGGCCTTGAACGCCATCCTCAAGTATTCGGTCGCCGCCATCCGGCGCGCGCAGGCGCACAGTATAGGGGGCATCCTCGGAAGGCGCCGGCGCACCATCGCGCCACGGAGAGCGATAGGGGGCGAGCAATTCGTTGGCCTCGGCCAGCAGCGCAGCTTTCGCATCTTCCGAAACACCGTCGGCCTTGGCAGCCTGGCGCTTTTCTTCGCCTAGGTCGCGGCGCGCTTGCAGTTCTTCGGGCGTTGCGTAGCAACGGAAGGCGGTGCCGCGCGCGATCATGTCGAGGGCAATTTCCGTGTGGCGAGCGGCTTGGTCAAACTGCATGACCGGAGGGGCGTCCGGTGTCAGGCCCAGCCACTCCATGCCTTCCAGAATGGCGGCTGTCGCCTCGTCAGATGAACGGGCGCGGTCGGTATCCTCGATCCGCAGAAGAAACTTCCCGTTGTGCCGTTTCGCGAAGAGGTAGTTGAAAAGTGCCGTCCTTGCCCCTCCAATGTGCAGCATGCCAGTGGGAGAGGGGGCAAAACGCGTGATGACGCTCATGGGACAGGCAGGCTCCGATTGATGGACGCGGGTGAGGCTCTTGCGCCGCAGAAACACAACTCCCCGGCCAAAGGCAAGGGGCGCGCCGCGCAGCATGCAGCGCAGCCACGTCAGATATGGTCAATTGCGACCGTCGATGCACTGCCCCTGTTGCTCGCCTTTGCCATGGCAAGCGGCGCTGCGGCGTATTTTCTAGCTCCCGCTGAACCAGACTTTGAACCGGTATTGCTGGCGCCGCTTGCCATGGCGATCCTGATCGCGCTGGGGCGACGATTCCTGTTGCCATCCCTGCTTCAACTTTGCGTGTGGCTTGCCTTCGGCGCGGCGCTTGGGATGAGTTCTGCAGCATTGCGGGCGCGGCTGGTCGCAGCGCCCGTGATCGTTGCAGAGACCGGGCCGGTCATGGTCGAGGGCTGGCTGTCGGAAATCGAGACTGGCGCCAAGGGACCCCGTTTGCGCATCGATGTGCACGCCATCGCAGGGCTGACGCCGGAAACGACACCCAAGACCGTGCGCCTGACGCATCGCTCCCGGCTGGAGGTTTCCTCCGGACGCTTTGTACGATGCTGGGGTGTGCTGAGGCCGCCGCCCGCCCCGAGCATGGAGGGGGAATATGATTTCCGGCGGCAGGCATGGTTCGAACAACTTGGAGGCGTCGGCTATGTGCAGGGCCGCTGCCGGGGTGGCACGCTTGGCGCGCCGGATGGAATACTGCCAGATATCCGGATGAAGGTCGCAGCCTTCCGCAGGCAATTGGCGGCGCATGTGAACATTGCCGCGGGTGATCGGGCGGGTGGCTTCGCGGCTGCGCTCGTTTCGGGCGATCGCAGCTATATGCGCGTGGAGGATCAGGTCGCCCTGCGTAATTCCGGCCTGGCGCACCTTCTGGCAATCTCCGGTCTCCATATGGCGATTGTGGGCGGGCTGGTTTTCTACCTCATGCGGCGACTGCTCGCCTGTATCGAGCCATTGGCGCTGCGCGTGGCGGTGCAGAAACCCGCAGCGATCATCGCACTCGCGGCGAGTTTGGCTTATCTCATCCTTTCCGGCGCCGGCGTTTCCACCCAGCGGGCTTTCATCATGCTGGCGGTCGTATTCGGCGCGGTCCTGTTCGACCGGGCAGCGCTTAGCCTGCGCTCCTTTGCAATTGCGATGATCCTGGTGATCCTGTTGCAGCCGGAAAGCGTCATGACGCCCGGCTTCCAGATGTCGTTCGCAGCGTCAGGCGCCCTGATCGCCACCTACGAGGCGTGGACAGCGCGCCGATCCGCTTCCGACAAGGTGCTGGGCAGCTTCAGCTATAGCTGGGCCTCGCTCGCGGTCACGTCTCTCGTCGCCGGCACGGCAACGGCCCCGTATGCACTCTACCATTTTGACCGGCTCGCGGGGCTCGGCCTGCTGGCCAATCTCGCAGCCATGCCGGTGATCACGTTCGTGAGCGCGCCCGCCGCTGCGGCCGCGCTGATCCTCACACCATTTGGATACGGAGATCTGGGCTTGCGTGTCTTTGGCTATTCGCTGGAGGCCATTCTCTGGATCGCCCAGACGTGTACCGAACAGGCACCAGGCGGGCTGTCTCCCGGCAAGCAGATGCCGGGTGTCTCACTCGTCCTGTTCAGTGCGGCGTTGGGACTGGCTGTGATTGCAAGGGGCATATGGCGCTGGCTGTTTGTGGTGGCCCTCAGCGGGCCGGCAACCTGGCTCTGGATCGCGGCCCCGGCCATGGCGCTGCATTGGTCGGCTTCGGGCGACGTGTTCGTGCGGCTGGCTGGCGGCGAGGTGCACAAGATCCGCTATATCGATGGCGATGGTTTGTCGCCGATGCGGTTCAGCACGTTGGAGCCGTCAGGCCTGTGTGCAGACTGGCCGTGCATTCTGGATGCCGAGATCGGCCGGATAGCGCTGCCGCGCCCCGACGCCGATGCCACAGCCTGTCATCCTCGCGCCGATGCCGCGTATGAACTTGTCCCACACGCCCTGACGGATACGGGCGAACGATCCGTCAATTGCGCTGAGCCTGTCTTGTGGTCTGACGTGGTCCGGACAGGTGCCATCACCCTCAACACGAAAGGTGCGCCATCAAAAAAGACCGCGCCTTGTAAAGCGCGGCCTTGGAAACCTTGCGGTGTGGAAACCGATTAGTCGTAGCGACGAATCAGAGCGACGAGGCGGCCCTGAACCTGCACCCGGTCTGGCCCGAAAATGCGTGTTTCAAACGCCGGGTTGGCAGCTTCAAGCGCCACGGAGGCGCCTTTGCGGCGAAGCCGCTTCAGTGTGGCTTCTTCCCCATCGACCAGCGCGACGACGATGTCGCCGGTATTGGCTGTATCCGTGCGGCGGCAGACCACGATGTCACCTTCAAGGATACCCGCGTCGATCATCGAGTCGCCCTGAACTTCGAGGGCGAAGTGTTCTTCCCCATCGGTCAGGCCATCCGGCGCGTTGACGTGACCATTGTCCTGCTGGATCGCAGAAATCGGCAGACCAGCGGCGATACGGCCGATCAGCGGCACGGTATGTGCGCTCTGTGCCGGCGCAGGCTGACCGGAGGATACGAGTGCCGGCTTGAACTCCTTGCGGCCGCGAGGGGCGCCGGGCGAAACCGATTCCGGTAGTTTCAGCACTTCAAGGGCGCGGGCCCGATGCGCAAGACGCCGGATGAACCCGCGCTCTTCAAGCGCTGTGATAAGACGGTGGATGCCGGATTTGGACGCCAGGTTCAGCGCATCCTTCATCTCGTCAAAGGATGGCGAAACGCCGGTTTCCTGAATGCGCTCATTGATGAAGAGCAGCAATTCCTTTTGTTTACTAGTCAGCACGGGTGACTCCCTTCGGGCGAATCTATGTTCACTTATGTTCTACATGTGTTCATGCTTCGGGTCAATTCGTGCCAGCTACCCTCATTTGTGTAACGCTTTTGTGGCGGTTTATGCCCATTTTCATAAGACTTTCCCCGATAAGAAAGCGCCGGGCGCCTGTTTCGCGCAATCTTTTGATATGTTCGGGCGATGAGACGCCACTTTCGGAAATCAGCACCTTCTCAGCCGGGACCAGCGGCGCGAGGCGCTCGGTTGTGGCCAGATCGGTGACCATGCGCTTCAAGTCCCGATTGTTGATGCCAATGAGCGGAGACGGCAGGTCGAGTGCGCGTGCCAGCTCTTCCTCATTGTGGGTCTCCAGCAGGACGTCCATGCCGAGGTCGAGTGCCGTATCCGTCATCTCGCTGGCCTGAGCGTCGCTGAGGCAGGCCATGATGACCAGGACGCAATCGGCGCCATGCACGCGGGATTCGATCACCTGATAGGGATCGATCATGAAATCCTTGCGCAGCATGGGCAGGCCCACAGCGGAGCGAATTTGAACGAAATCCTCCAGGCTGCCGCCAAAGCTCGGCCCATCCGTCAGGACAGAGAGGCAGGCCGCGCCACCGGATTCATATTCGCGGGCAATCTGGATAGGGTCCGCGCCCGGCAGGATGTCCCCGGCGGACGGGCTCTTGCGCTTCAGCTCGCAGATCAGTGCGTTCTCGTCGAGGCCTGCAATCATGGACATGGATTGAGCGAAGCCGCGCGGCGGGCTGGCCTCGGGCAGGCGTGCCTCCAGCGCGGCCAGCGGGGTCTCGCGTTTGGCGGCGGCGACTTCATCGACCTTGTAGGCGATGATCCGATCAAGGGCGGTGCTCATTCCGGATCCTGTCCGTTGGAGAGAGCAGCCAGGGCCCGCAAGGTTTGCCGGGCCTTGCCGCTGTCGATGGCCTCGGCGGCCATGGCGGCGCCCTGTTTGAGCGTGTCGGCCTTGCCATAAACATGCAGGCCGGCGGCTGCGTTGAGCAGCACGACATCGCGGAACGGGCCTTCCTGGCCCTCCAGCAATTCGGTGATGGCGAGCGCATTGTCTTCCACGCCTCCGCCCTCCAGGGTCGAAAGCGGGCTCGTTTCCAGTCCGGCGTCGGCAGGGGTCAGCTCGAATTCGTGTAAATCGTCGCCCGCCACTTCACAGACTTTCGTTGTGCCGGCGATGGAGATCTCGTCGATGCCGTCCAGGCCGTGCACGACCCAGGCGCGCTTGGTGCCGAGACGCGACAGGGTCTCGGCCATCGGTCGCACCCATTCGGGCGCGAATACGCCCAGAACCTGGTATTCGGCACCGGCCGGATTGCTGAGCGGGCCGAGCAGATTGAAGATGGTGCGGATGCCGAGTTTTGCGCGCACCGGCGCGACATGGCGCATGGCACTGTGATGGCTGCGCGCGAACATGAACGCGACGCCGCAGCCATTCAGGCATTCGAGGAAGGTCTCTTCGTCCATGTCGAGATTGACGCCGAGCGCTTCGAGCACGTCGGCCGAGCCGGTCTTGGGCGGCACCGAGCGATTGCCATGCTTGGCGACCCGTCCGCCCGCCGCCGCGATCACGATCGCGCTGGCGGTGGAGGTGTTCAGGCTTTTCCATGGCAGGCCGCCTGTCCCGCATGTATCGAGGACAGGCCCTTCCACATGCACCTTGCGGGCATGTTGGCGCATGATGCGCGCCCCGGCGGCGAGCTCGTCGGCGGTCTCTCCCCGCACGGTCAGGCCCATCAGGAACGCGCCGATCTCTTCGGGGGCCGCCTCGCCGGACAAGAGCTTGTCGAAAGCCCCCTCAAGCGTAGCGATGTCCAGTGGCTGGCGGCGGGCAATGGCCAGCAGGGCGGTGGTGAGACTGTCTGATGGCATAGGAAGGTCATCCGGGTCTGGTTCGCGCCTGCATAGGGTGTGTGGGGGCGTCAGATCAAGTCTGACGACGCCGCAGGGCGAGGTTTCACTGCATCCGCCACAAAGGCTTCAAGCAGGATACACGAACACGTGATCGCATTTGCAGGAAGATTGGGTTAGGTTCGCCGAACAGGGGAACTTCAAGAGAAAACTGACCTGATTGAGGAGGACATTATGAAACCCAATTTGTCGCTCGCGAGCGTTGCTGGCATGGCCTTGCTGGCCGCCTGTCAGACCGCACCGGCTGACGATATGTCAGACAACCTGACCGCCGAAGAGACGATCGAGGTGGAAAGGGTGATGGAAGCCGAAGGGTCAGTGGAAATTGACCAGTCTGCCGAAGCCGAGATGGCGGAGATGGCCGAGACAGCTGATGAGGCGATGGATGTTTCCTCGTCTGTCGCGCTTGCCGCGGCGCTCGCATCGCAGCCCGAAGACGTTCAGGCCCGCTACGAGGCGCGCAATCCGGGTGCGACACTGGAATTCTTCGGCATTGAGCCGGGTATGACGGTCGTCGAAGCCCTGCCGGGCCGTGGCTGGTACTCCAAGATCCTGCTTCCTTATCTCGGTCCTGAGGGCAAGCTGATCGGCGCGCACTATCCGGACGAGATGTGGATCCGCATCCTTCCAGGCGCTGACGAGGAACGCGTCGCGGGTATCCTGGCCCAGCTTGAAGGCTGGACCGAGACCGCAGAAGGCTGGGCCGGCGAGAATGGCGCGAAAGTCTATGACTACAAGCTGACGACCCTGCCGGACGACAAGGCCGAGAAGGCCGACGCCGCATTGTTCATTCGCGCACTGCACAATCTCTACCGGACGGAAGCAGAGCTTGGCACGTTCTCAGCTACCATTGCCGAGACGTATCGCATTCTGAAGCCAGGCGGCGTCGTCGGCGTGGTCCAGCATCGCGCGTCGGAAGACACGCCGGATGAGTGGGCCGATGGAAATGCAGGATATCTGAAGACCAGCTTCGTGGTCGAAGCTTTCGAGGCTGCCGGGTTCGAACTGGAAGAGTCGAGTGAGGTCAATGCGAACCCCGCCGACGATGCCGGTCCAGGCGACATCGTGTGGCGCCTGCCACCGAGCTTTGGGACGTCGGAAGAAGGCTCTGCAGAGCGTGCAGCTTTTGCCGAGATTGGCGAATCCGACCGGATGACGCTGCGCTTCCGCAAGCCTGAATAGACGCGTCATCATCCGTATC
This sequence comes from Hyphomonas sp. KY3, assembly GCF_017309975.1. Classification (NCBI taxonomy): domain Bacteria; kingdom Pseudomonadati; phylum Pseudomonadota; class Alphaproteobacteria; order Hyphomonadales; family Hyphomonadaceae; genus Hyphomonas; species Hyphomonas sp. KY3. Next base: position 2,082,473 of record NZ_CP022271.1, on the reverse strand, counting down.
GGGAAGGGGCCCTGACCGGGCCCCTTTTTCATTGGGGCGCGAACCGTCTTGCGGAACCGGCTGCCCGGAAAGGCGTTGAGAGGGAAACACTGAAAGGAACTTCCCCTCCCATGACCCAACTCGCTGACAAGGACCTCACCGAAACTTTCTGGGATCGTCTTGAAGACTGCCGCACAGGCATGCTCGTGATTGATGGCCGGGCTGTGCCCATGTCCCACTATGTTGATGAGAACAAGCGCGAGCTGTGGTTCATCACCGCCAAGGGTACGTTCATGGCCGAACATGCCAACGGAACGAACGCGCACTATGTTCTGTGCAATGACAAGGAAGGGCTCTATGCCAGCCTGTCCGGTCGCCTCATGCCAGAAATCAACAAGGAGAAGCTTGATGAATACTGGAGCTTCATCGCGGCCAGCTGGTACGAAGACGGCAAACAGGATCCTGACGTCCTACTGCTGAAACTGTCGCTTGATGCCGGTGAAGTCTGGACGTCAAAAGGCGGCGCGAAGTTCTTCTACGAAATTGCCAAAGCCAATCTCACCGACGACAAGCCGGACATTGGCGAGCATTTCGAAATCAGCTTCTAGAGCTTGTCGAGCCAGTTCTTGAGCAAGGCGTGGCCGTGCTCGGTCAGGATGCTTTCCGGGTGGAATTGCACGCCGTAGATCGGCCGTGTCTTGTGGTGCAGGGCCATGACTTCGCCATCCTCGGTGAAGGCGTCGGCTACCAGAACTTCCGGCAGGTCTTCGGGCTTCACCGCGAGTGAATGGTATCGCACCACTTGATAGGTTTCGGGCAAACCTTCGAAAAGGTCCCCGCCGGTCTGGCGGATTTCTGACAGCTTGCCGTGACGGATTTCCCTGGCGGTGATGACCTCGCCGCCAAAGGCTTGCCCGATGGACTGATGGCCGAGGCAGACGCCGAGGATCGGCAGGTCTTTGGGCGCCTTCTGGATCAGCCCCACACAGATGCCGGCCTCGTTGGGAGAGCAGGGGCCGGGAGACAGGAGAATGCCGTTCGCACCGGTGGCGAGGGCTTCCTCGACCGTCATTTCATCATTGCGGACCACGCGCGTTTCCGCGCCCAGCTCTTCCAGATAATGGACGAGATTCCAGGTGAAGCTGTCATAGTTGTCGATGACGAGGATCTGCTTCTTTGGCGCGCTCATTGATCATGCTCATATGCGGCGGCCAGTTCGGCAGCGCGGCGAAGTGCGCCTGCCTTGTGGACGGTTTCATCATATTCGTATTGCGGCACGGAATCGAGCACGACGCCGCCGCCAGCCTGGATGTGCAATTGGCCATCCTTCAGCACCGCGGTGCGCAGCGCGATACAGGTGTCGAGATCGCCATTCCAGCCGAAATAGCCGACTGCGCCGCCATAGATGCCGCGGCGATGGCTTTCCATCTCGTTGATGATCTGCATGGCACGGATCTTCGGCGCGCCCGAGACGGTGCCCGCGGGGAAGCCCGCGAAGAGCGCATCCACGCTGTCGAGCCCCTCGCGCAGGTCGCCTTCGACATGACTGACGATGTGCATGACGTGGCTGTAGCGCTCGACGATGAACTGCTCGGTGACCGTCACGCTGCCATAGGCGGCGACGCGGCCGACATCGTTGCGGCCAAGGTCCAGCAACATGAGGTGCTCGGCGATCTCTTTCGGATCGTTGAGCAAGCCCTCGGCGCGGCGGGCGTCTTCCTCATCATCCCCGCTGCGCGGCCGTGTGCCGGCGATCGGGCGGATGGCGACGCGGCCATCGCGGACGCGAACGAGAATTTCCGGGCTGGAGCCGACCAGGCTGACCGCGCCGAGATTCATGTGGAACATGAAGGCCGACGGGTTCAGGCGGCGAAGCGCGCGGTAATAGCTGATCGATTGGCGCGGGAAGGGTGTGGAGAAACGTTGGCTCGGTACGACCTGAAAGATGTCCCCGGCGCGGATATAGTCCTTGCACGCTTCGACAATCCCGAAATAGCGCGCCTTGGAGGTGTTGGACTGCAGTTCCACCGGCGCGGGCGCCTGATCCTTGGGTGGAATCTGGGGCAGGCGTTCCAGCCGTGCCTCGACATCATCCAGCAGGGCGTCGATCTCGGATTCGTTGTCGGCTTCGACGCGGCCGATCAGCAGGATTTCCTGATAGATGTGATCGAACACGATGACCACGCGCGGGATGACCAGCAGGGCTTCCGGCACGTTCAGCATGTCCGGCTTTGTAATCTCCACCGGCTCGACATATTGGATCATGTCATAGCCGACATAGCCAAAGGCCCCTGAGGCCATAGGTGGCAGGTCTTCGTCGGCGCTGGCGCGGGCATCGCGGGCAAAGGCTTTCAGGGCCGCAACAGGCTCGGCATCAAGCGTCTTGGCGTCCGAGAAGTCAGCATCGCTGGCCGTCTCGGCTTTGCCATTGAGAATGCGGAACCAGCGGTCAGGTTCAAGCCCGATGAAGGAATATCGCCCGAGGCGTTCGCCACCTGCAATCGACTCGAACAGGAAGCTGCCGGGCGTTTCCGCGCCCAGCTTCAGCATGGCGGCAACCGGGGTTTCTATGTCCCCGATTCGCCGACGGACAATCAGTCTGGCATTGCTCATTGGTCTGACGTGATAGTGGCCTTGTAGGCTCTGAGCGTGCCCTGATTGGTGCGTAGCTTCATGGTGGCCGCGATCTCGGCTTCCATCGCCTGATCAAGATCGGTCTGCAGAGAGGTCAGCAGGCTGGAATTGGCCAATGGGGCCAGTTCCGACATGTCCGCCTCGCTCGGTGGTGTGATGTCGGTGATCTGCATCACCATGACTGCATCACCCGTCCGGCTCGGGAAGGTGAAGACATCGCCTTCCTTGCCGCTGAAGACGGAATTGACTGCCGCATTTGGCAGGCCGGAATCGGCAGCCGTGCGCCGTGTGATCGGCGCGAGGGGTGTTTCGACCACTTCGTTGGCAGCGCGCGCTTCAGCTTCCAGTGTGCTCTCGCCAGACTTGATCCGGTCGGTCAGATCATCCAGCGCGGCCTGTACGCCGTTGGCTTCACGCTGGCGAACAAGACCGGTGCGCACATCCTCACGCAATTCCTCAAATTCCGGCGTGTAGCTTTCAAGCACTTTGTGGGGGGATGTGAGATAGGTCGCTTCGCCAATATCGATGCGGTTGCTGGTTTCACCGACCGGGATTTCGAACGCCTGCTGGAAAGCTTCTCCGGCGCTGATCAGGCCCATGAGTGCCACGCCTTCACGGGTGCGGCCAGACTGGTCAACGGGCGCGAACGTGATGAGCGGCACGCCGACTTCCTCGGCGATCTGACCGATCGGGTAGCCAGCGCCAATTGCGCGATCCAGCGCTTCCATTTTCTCAAACAGGAGGACGGCTGCGCGTTCGCGGGAGAGTTGGTCGCGGATCTCGCCTTCAACCTGTTCCAGGGGAAAGACTGCGCCGGGCTGGACCGAGACGAGCCGCGCCACGAGCCATTGGTCGCCGCGCTCAGCCGGGCCAAACAGGGCGCCGCTTTGCTTGCCGGCCCCGAACATGGCTTCTGCGAGCAGAGGATCGGACACGCTTTCACGGCGGCCGGTGCGGGTTTCGCGCGAGGCGACGCCTTCTACGCTTGCCGGGTCTGCGCCTGCGGCGAGCAGGCCAAAGGCCGTGCGGGCCGCTTCGCGGCTGGAGAACATGAGCTCGACATAGGTGCGGGTGTCAGGCTCTGAGTACCGCTCCGACTTGCTGGCTTCATAGACGGTGGCCACTTCCTGATCAGTCACGGTGACCTCTGACAGGAAGTCTTCGGCAGACATGCGCAGCACATCAATCATCCGACGCTCAGGCTGTTTCAGCGCTTCGAGATTTTCATCATAATAGGCGCGGATTTCGTCTTCCGTGGGCGCGTCAGGCTCTGGCAGGCTGCTCGTGTCGAGAATGAACCAGCCGACATTGCGCGCTTCGCCAATATAGCGCGCTTGCAATCCGGAAAGCGTTTTCGGCGGAAAGATCGCGGCGCCGGCTGCGTCGCGCAGCGCTTTCATCGTCAGATCGTCAGACAATTGCTGTTCATAGTCAGCCTGGGTGATACGGCTGCGATAGAGGACATCGCGATAGGTATCGAGGTCGAGCGCGCCGGTCAGTGGGTTCTTGAAGGCGTCGATGTTCTTCAGTTCTTCCACAACGGCATCGGTGGAGGGATGGACGCCGATGGAGTCGGCATAGCCGAGCAAGGTGAGCTTGGCGGCTTCGAGCTGGAAGACCTGGTCGATGACACCCTGTTCCAGCAATTCCGGCTTGGTAACGGGCTCTTCGGAGTCCGCATTGATGTTCCGGATGACGCTCTCAACGCGGCGATCGAAGGTGACGGCATCAAAGCCCCGGCTGCCCGCGGCGGCCATGTTGGAGCCGATTCCGCCCCGCAGCTGAGCGAACATCTGGTCAACACCCCAGAACGCCATCCCCGCAATGATGATCATGACAATAATCTTCCCGACGAAGGAATTCATCAGGCTTTTCATCAAGGCTAGCATATCGGCAGCGTCTTTCTGGCAGGTTGAGCGGTGGTCCAGTGCTTGCTAGGCGACCCCGTTAGGTCTTTCAAGATAGGGATAGCTTATGACCAGAACACTTATCGCCGGGAATTGGAAGATGAACGGCCTCAAGTCCAGCCTTGGGGAAATCCGAGATGCGGCTGCAGGCGTGGGTCAGGGCAAGGCCGGGGTCGAGGCGCTGTTGTGCGTACCGGCAACCCTTCTGACCCTTGCGGCAGAGGCCGCGCACGGCTCAGCGCTGCGGGTCGGTGGCGAAACCTGCCATGCGGCCGAAAGCGGCGCGCATACTGGTGATGTGTCGGCAGAAATGCTGGCAGACGCGGGCGCAACCCATGTCATTGTTGGCCATTCAGAGCGCCGGACAGACCATGCGGAGAGCAATGAAATCGTGGCCGCGCAAGCCGCAGCCGCCCTGCGCGCGAGTCTGACGCCGATCATTTGCATTGGCGAAAGCCTCGACCAGCGCAAGGCGGGTGAGACGCTGGAATTCGTGGCCAGCCAGATCGCAGGCTCGATTCCGGACGGGGCCGCGGCTGAACAGATTGTGATTGCATATGAGCCAATCTGGGCCATCGGTACGGGCGAAGTTGCCACGCCAGATCAGATTGATGAAGTTCATACCGCGATCCGCACGCGCCTTGCAGAACGATTCGGTGCTGAGGCCGCAGACCTCATTCCGCTGCTCTATGGCGGCAGCATGAAGCCGGGAAATGCGGCTGAAATCCTTGCGGTCAAGGATGTGAATGGCGGTCTAATTGGGGGGGCAAGCTTGAAGGCGGCGGATTTCCTCGCCATTTACGGTCAAGCAAAGTAATCAAAGACTGAACCCGAAGGCTTGGCGTCTGTCCCCAATGGGGATATGCGGGCCGCTTGAATTTTACTGGAAACGCACCAGCCATGCAGAACGTCATCCTTGTAGTCCACATCCTCGCCTGTCTTATCGTGACAGGACTGGTCCTAATCCAGAAATCCGAAGGCGGCGGCCTCGGTATTGGTGGTGGCGGCGGGGGCGGCGCGGGATCGCTCATGTCCGGTCGTGGCGCTGCAGGCGCCCTGGTGCGTTCCACGATCATGTTTGCCGGTATCTTCTTCGTGACCAGCCTGGCGCTGACCACACTGGCCAATCGCAACACCGACACACGCACCAATGTCGAGCGCGCACTTGGCGCTGACGAAGATGGCGCATCCGGCCCGGTTGACCTGCTGGATCCAACCGCGCCGCTGCTGGAGGGCCAGGACGGCCTGTCCACGCCCGCGCCGGAAGCGGCTGAGCCGGGTGTCCTGATCGATCCTACGGCAGACATGCCACCCGCCGATATCGAGGCTGATCCTGTGCCGGAAACCGAGCCGGAAACAGGTAATCCCCAGTAATTGCGCCGCGCAGGTGTTTTCCCTGCGTCCCATTTGTCCGAATCACGGCATCAGGGTGATCCCATGATCCGCTATATTTTCATTACAGGCGGCGTGGTGTCCTCCCTTGGCAAGGGTATCGCTTCCGCCGCACTCGGTGCGTTGCTTCAGGCGCGTGGCTACAAGGTCCGTCTGCGCAAGCTCGATCCGTATCTCAATGTCGATCCCGGCACGATGAGCCCCCGCCAACATGGCGAGGTCTATGTCACCGATGACGGCGCAGAGACCGATCTGGACCTTGGCCATTATGAGCGCTTCACCGGCGTCTCGGCACGCCAGTCCGACAATATCACGACGGGGCGGATCTATAGCCGCATCATCGAGAAGGAACGGCGCGGGGATTATCTCGGCGCGACGATCCAGGTGATTCCGCACGTCACAAACGAGATCAAGGATTTCGTCCTGTCCGATCCGGGCGAAGATGTGGAATTCGTGCTCTGCGAAATCGGCGGCACGGTCGGAGATATTGAGGGCCTGCCATTTTTCGAGGCGATCCGTCAGCTCGGCCAGGAACTCGGGCCGGAGCGCGCCTGCTTCATCCATCTGACACTGCTGCCCTATATTCCGGCGGCGGGCGAGATGAAGACCAAGCCGACCCAGCACTCGGTGAAGGAGCTGCGCTCGATCGGTATTCAGCCCGATGTGCTACTCTGCCGGTGTGACCGGCCGATTCCGGAGACCGAGAAGGGCAAGATTGCCAGCTTCTGTAATGTGCGCCTCTCCAGCGTGATCGAAGCGCGCGATGTGGGCCATATCTATGATGTGCCGGGCGCTTATCATGCCGAGGGGCTCGACAAGGAAGTCCTGTCGCATTTCCGCATCGAAGACGCTCCGGAGCCGGACCTGTCCGGCTGGAGCGAGATTGCGCACACGACGCATCATCCGGACGGCAATGTCTGTATCGGCCTCGTCGGAAAATACACCGATGTGCCGGACGCCTACAAATCCGTTGCCGAGGCGCTGACGCATGGCGGCCTTGCCAACAAGGTGAAGGTCGATATCCGCCTGATCAATTCCGAAGAATTCGATGATGAGCATCGGCCGCTGGACATTCTGGAAGGCGTGCATGGAATCATCCTGCCGGGCGGCTTTGGCGAGCGCGGCGCACATGGCAAGATGCGCGCGGCAAGGTTTGCCCGCGAGCGCAACGTGCCGTGCTTCGGTATTTGCTATGGCATGCAGATGTCGGTGATCGAGGCGGCCCGCAACATGGCCGGTATCGAGGACGCGAACACGACCGAGAATGACCCGGACACGTCTGCACCGCTGGTCGGCCTGATGGAAGAGTGGACCAAGGGCAACGAAAAGGTCCAGCGCGACGCCAATACCGACAAGGGCGGCACGATGCGCCTCGGCGCGTATCCGGCCCGCCTGACGCCGGGCAGCAAGGTCGCCGAAATCTATGGCACGCTCGATATCTCCGAACGCCACCGTCACCGCTATGAGGTGAATGCCGGTTACATCAAGGCGCTGGAAAAGGCCGGCGGGCTGTTCTCCGGCCTGTCGCCAGACGGCAAGCTGCCGGAGATTTTCGAGCTTCCGGAGCACCCCTGGTTCATCGGCGTGCAGTATCACCCAGAGCTGAAGTCCCGTCCGTTCGAGCCGCACCCGCTGTTTGCAAGCTTCATCGGCGCGGCGGTCAAGCAAAGCCGACTGGTTTAGGATCCTTCCGTCAAGATCCGTCACCCTCGACCGCGAAGCGGTCGGAGGGCCCATCTCTGGTTTTGCCTCATGCACTAGCGGCCCGGTTCCGAGATGGGCACCCAGATGAGCTGCGCTCATCGGGTGTGACGCGGAGGGGGCGACCAGCACTTTTATCCGGCGCGGAAGATTCCGGCCGGGTGCGTGTCTCCAAAAACAATCCGCCTCAGGACGAATTGAAGTGGGGTTGCACGGCGTGCGTTTCAGCCTCGATCAGTTGGGCTGTCTCGTATTGCAGGCGCGTCAGAGGGCCGTGCCGGAATAGGCGCTTGCCGGATTTGGCGATCAGTTGTCTGGCTTCGCCAAGGCAGCGGCGGATCTTTTCGATATAGAGATCGCGATGATCCATCGCATGGTCGAGGGCCATCAGCCGGCGGACGAGGCGTTTGGCGGGCAGGATGTCGCTCGGGAGTTTATCGTATTCATGGATATCTGGGACGTCGTCCGTATCAAGAAAGCGGATGCGTGGGCCTGTCTTGAATGTCGGCCTGGGCGGCTTTGCATCCGGGCGATGAGCGCGGGTCTCGAACAGACGGAAAGCTGGCTGGGATGTGCGGGCGAAATGCTGCGTGGTTTCTCGCGGGCGCGCCGGACCTGAACTGGCTGTCTCTCGTGGGAATACAGGCAACGCACCCAGTTCGGCCGCGCAGAGATAGAGACAGTGGCGCAGCGCCGGTTCGGCCTGGGCCAGGAAGCGCGACAGGCGCGAAATCGCGTGACGCGGCAGGAGCGGCGTATGCGGCGTCAGGCCGAGCCGCTCGCGCAACTGGATCACGCCGAGGCTGATGACATTCAGCATCAGCCAGACGGCGGAGCGGATTTCCTGTGGAGGTAAATAGCGCAGTTCGGACATGAGCTGAGCATCCGGGGTGGGGGTGCCGGTCGGAGTGATCTTTCAACAGTCTTTGATTTTATTGGAGAATTCTGCGGGGCTTGCGGGACTACCGAGCCCGTATCATCGGCATGCGCCGAAAGGCGGATGTGGTTCTAAGGCTTGGACACCTGGAACTGGCCGACATTGATGCGGCCGTCAGTGAAGCCGGCATCGCAATAGGACAGGTAGAAGTTCCACATGCGGCGGAAGGGCTCATCGAAGTCCAGCTTGGCGATCGTGTCCCAGTTGGCATTGAAATCGCGCGCCCATTCGCGGCAGGTGCGGGCATAGTCCTGACCGAAATAGGTGACGCCGTCATGGCGCAGGCCCGCCGTGTGGAACTGTTCCTTCAGAGCGGTCTCGCTGGGCAGCATGCCGCCCGGAAATATGTGGCGCTGGATGAAGTCGACGCGCTTGCGGTAGCGCGGGAACAGTTCGTCATCGATGGTGATGATCTGGAGCGCGGCGCGGCCGCCCTGTTTCAGACTTTCGAAGATTTTCGCGAAATAGCTCGGCCAGTAGGATTCCCCGACCGCTTCGAACATCTCGATGGAGGCGACGCCATCATATTGGCCCTGATGGTCGCGATAGTCTTCGAGGCGGATCTCTACACGTTCACTGAGGCCCTGTTTCTGCATCCGCTGCATGGCGAAATCACGCTGGGATGGCGAGATGGTCAAGCACGTGACTTTCGAGCCGCGTTGCTTGGCGGCATATTCGGCAAAGCCGCCCCAGCCGCAGCCGATTTCCAGGATTTCCGACGAGGGCCCGGCACTGATCCGGTCACAGATGTTCCGGTACTTGTTCTGTTGGCCCTGTTCGAGGCTCATGTTCGGGCTGTCGAAGATGGCTGAGGAATAGGTCATCGAAGGGTCCAGCCAGAGACTGTAGAAATCATTGCCCAGATCATAATGGGCCATGATGTTCTTCTTCGCGCCCTCCCGGGAATTGCGGTTGAAGATGTGGCGGACCATGTTGACCCAGCGCACCACTGCGCCGCCCACGGCAAGTTTGCCGATATTGTCGAAATTGGCAGAGAAGAAGCGCAGCACTTCGGTCAAGTCAGGCGTTGACCATTCGCCATCCATGTAAGCCTCGGCAAAGCCGACATCGCCGCCAGCCATGGCGCGTTTCACGAAATTATAATCGTGGACAATGATGGTGGCATGAGGACCGGTATCGTCATGCCTATATTCGAGCACGCGTTCGCCGGGCAAGACAAGGGACACGCTGCCCTTCTGGGTATTGAGCAGCGCGAAGGCGGCCAGACGAAAGCTTGTCGGAACGTCTTTCAGGTTCCGAATGGTCTGGGTGCTGGCTTTGATGACCTCGGTCATGCGGCATCCTTCCGCTTATCAGCATTACGTATTTGTTGGGATAACGCAATTGTTGTGCCGGTTTCCGGAGGGGCGGGCTTTGGGCGATAGGCGGCGCCGCGTATCCACACTTTGAGGGCCTGCCAGTGGATTCCGAGGGTCACGCCGAGCGTGGAGAGCGGATTGGTGACTGCGAGTTTCAGCAAGTTTGCGCTGGTGGCAGGCATCCGCCGGGCGGTGATGTTTGCCATATGAAGGCGCTTTTCATGTCTCAGGCTTTCCACGACCACTCCCAATTTGTCTTCCGGCGAACGCAGGGTGAAGCGGTAGGTTCCGGTGACGTCGAAGAAGGGGGATACGTGGAAAGACTTTGGCGCACTGTGCGCGTTGCGGCCCGGATTGACGGCGGCGACGTAACGATGGGTCTCGCCGAATGTGTTGTTCACTTCATAGATGATCCCGCGCAGGTCGCCGTCCGGGCCGTAGCCATACCAGAGCGAGAGGGGCGCAAATTTGTAGAACAGGTGGCGCGGGAAGGTGACGAGGCGGATGGCGCCGCCGTCCAGTGTAATGCCTGCCTTGGCAAGTTCGGATTCGGCCCAGGGACGTAGCGGTGCGTCTTTCTGCTTGGGGCCGTGGTCTTCGGTGCGGAAGGCGAACAGGCCGGGCGCGTTGACGCTGAACAGGGCTGAGCTGGCCGCGGCCTCGTCCAACCGGTCGATGTCGAGATCAATCAGGACGAGATCATATGCAAACCGCCGCTCGAATGGCTGATAGCGCACATGGACAGTCTGGCCTTTCCAGAGGCTCAGTGCGGGCTGGGGATGCGCATTGGTCAAATAGACACCTCGGCAGCGACTTCCACAGGGCGAAGTTTGCGTGCTGGCTGTACAATGTCCACACCTTCGGCCGTCCACGGCACGGATCCGCCAAGGGAAAGGGCGGCTGAGAGGCCGGATTTCAGGCCGTCCTCATGAAAGCCGCGGCCCATCCATGCGCCGGCGATCCAGAGACCGTTCTGACCCTGAATACGCTTCAGGCTGCGCACGGCTGCTTCGGCGGCGGCATCGAACTGCGGATGGTCGAAATCATATTCGAGAAAGGTCAGCTCGTCGCGAGGGGGCGTGTCGGGGTTCAGTGTGATGAAGAGTGGGCGCTCATCGGGCAGGCCCTGCAGCCGGTTCATCCAATAGGTGAGGCAGATGTCGCCGCTTTCCTGTTTCAGCACGTTCCAGCTGGCCCAGGCGGCCTTGCGCGATGGCATCAGCGCCGGGTCGCGGTGGAGATAGATACGGTTTGGCCGATAGCGAACCGAGCGGAGCAGGAAGGCCTGATCGTCGAAATGTTCCTCGGTCAGGCGCAGGGCCTGGTCGGAATGGGTGGCGAGAATGACATCATCGAATATTTCGCGACGGCCATCGGTCGTCACAACCGCGATATGGTCACCAAAGGGAAAAATGCGCTCGACGCCCGAGTTGAGGCGAACCCGGTCGCCGAGCGCGTCCGCAACAGTGCGGACATAGTTTTCACTGCCACCGGTGACGGTACGCCATTTCGGGCGTTCCTTGTGCATGAGGCGGTGATTGTCGAAGAACTGGAAGAAGCTCATGGCGGGGTAGTCGAGCATCTTGTCTTCGCAGGTGGACCAGATGGCGGCCCCCATGGGCAGAATATAGTTCGTGCGGAAATCTGTATCGAACTCATGGCGGTCGAGCCATGCGCCCAGAGTTGTATCCGTAATCGTGCCATCGGCGAGTTCGGCGCGCGCAATGTCGTTGAAGCGGAGGATGGTGCGCCAGAAGCGATGGAATTTCGGGCTCAGGAGATTGCGACGCTGGGCAAAGATGCCTTTCAGTGTGGACGCCCACTCCCAGCCTTTCGGATCAGAGACCGCAAAGCTCATGTCGGACGCTTGTGTTTCGACACCAAGTGCATCGAAGAAGCCGATCAGGTTCGGATAGTTGAGTGCATTATAAACGATGAAGCCGAGATCGACCTTCGTTTCGTGGCCGTCATAGTCGAACGCATGCGTGCATGCGTGCCCCCCGGCCCGGCCTGATTGTTCGTAAAGTGTTACGTGTGCGGAATTGCGCAGCGCCCATGCAGCGCCGAGGCCGGATATTCCAGATCCAATAATGGCGATGCGTTTCATGCGGCGTCTCGCTTTTCTTTCAATGTATCATATGCGTCGAGTGCGCGCTGGCGAGCGCCGGAATGGTCGACTATGGGTTTCGGATAGGTCTTGCCGAGCTGGATGCCGGACTTGTTCAGAATCTCTTCGCTGGCTTCCCATGGGGCGTGCAGGTACTTGTCTGGCAGGTCCTTCAGTTCCGGGCAGAAGCGCCGCACATAGGCGCCGGTCTCGTCGAACTTGCTGCCCTGGCTGATCGGGTTGAAGACCCGGAAATAGGGCGCCGCATCGGCACCGGAGCCTGCAGTCCATTGCCAACTGGCGGCATTGTTGGCCGGGTCAGCATCGACCAGCGTGTCCCAGAACCATGCTTCGCCGTCCTGCCAGGGCAGGAGAAGGTGCTTGGTCAGGAAGGAGGCGACAATCATCCGTACCCGGTTGTGCATCCAGCCGGTCTGCCAGAGCTGGCGCATTCCGGCGTCGACCATCGGATAGCCGGTCTGGCCCTTGGCCCAGGCGTCAAAGGCATTCTTGTCTTTTCGCCACGGCATGAACTCGAATGAGTCATTATAGTTTTCGGAGGCGAGCGCCGGATTGTAAAACAGGAGAGTATGGGAAAATTCCCGCCAGCCAATTTCTGACAGGAAGGTGTGACCATCCTTTTCCGGGAGCGTGCCGGCTTCTATACCAGCATGGACAGCGCGCCATATCTGCAGTGGTCCGATCTCGCCGAAACGGAGATGTGGGGAGAGACCGGACGTGGACATGTCTAGGTCCGGGCGGTTGCGATCTTCCTTGTAGCCATTGATTGGCCCATCAAGGAAATCGGTCAGGCGGGCAATCGCGCCGTCCTCGCCGGGGGTCCAGTCATCAAAGCCTGTAGACCAGTCGGGGTTCGACGGGTGGAGGCCCCAATCATCGAGGGATTCGCTTTCGGGTTTGGGGCCGCTCAGCGTTTTGTGGCGGCCATACGTGTCGCGCGCGACGAAGTTATTGCGGGCCGCGCGCCAGTAAGGAGTGAACACCTTGTAGTAGCCACCCGCATTGGTCTCGACCTGCCACGGCTCGTTCAGCAGCCGCGCATTGTAGCTGGAGACATCCAGGCCCCGCTGGGCCAGGTCTTCCTTGATTGCGGCATCCAGATCGCGTTCGGGCTGGTCATAGCGGCGATTCCAGAAAATGGTCTCTGCGCCGGTCTCTTCGATGACGGTGTCGAGCACATCGGCGGATTGCCCGGAGCGAAGGGTCAGCTGGGCGCCCGCCTGTTTGATATCAGCGGCAAGCGCGCGCAGGGATTTGTCCAGCCACCATTTCGAGGCGCCGCCGAGGGGCCGCGGGCCTTTGGTCTGCTCGTCCAGTATATAGAGCAAGACGAGGGGCCTGCCGGACGAGACGGCGGCATGCAGGGCTGGATTGTCGGAAAGGCGCAGGTCTTCGCGGAACCAGACGATGGCAGGCGCAGATTGTGACACAAGACCTCCGGGCAGGGTTGAACAGTTTACAAAGCCTCTACGCGCGAGTTCGCGGAATGGATCATGCGGGGCTGAGCCTTGGTCTTCCGCGCCTGCAATTGGGGCGGTATACCCTTTCGATGTTCAAAAGAATCATACGCCCCAGCGGAGTGTAACCGAAATGTCAGGCACACATCTTCCGGGTCTCATCCACGCCGCTGCGGGCAAGCGTGTTGTCTGTGTTGGCGATGTCATGCTGGACCGGTTTATCTATGGCGGCGTCACCCGCATATCCCCCGAAGCGCCTGTGCCGATCATGCGGCGCACCCGCGAAGCGGCGATGCCGGGCGGTGCGGGCAATGTGGCACGAAACCTTGCTTCGCTCGGCTTGTCGGTCTCGCTTATCGGGGTTGTCGGGGATGATGGCGAAGGCCGGGAACTGGCGGCGCTGCTGGGAGACATTGAGGGCGTTCATGCCGATTTGATCGCCATGCGCGACCGGTCAACCACGCTGAAGACGCGCTTTGTCGCCGGGGGACAGCAATTGCTGCGCGTGGACGCGGAAGATACCAGCCCCATCGGGCCGAGCCCGGAAGCCGAGCTGATTGCCTCCATTGCCGACGAGGCGAATGAAGCAAGCGTGATCATCCTGTCCGATTATGCCAAGGGCGCGGTGACGGATGGCGTCATTGCAGCTGCGCTGGCGGCTGGAAACCAATATGGCATTCCGGTGATTGCCGATCCGAAAGGCCGCGATTTCACGCGCTATGGCGCGGTGGACTTGCTCAAGCCGAATGCCAGCGAGTTGGCCGCAGCCATGGGGCTGAGGGTGGAAACGGATCAGGATGTCGGTGAGGCCCTGACGGCTGCGCAGACCTTGCTGATGGCGAAATCCATTGTCGTGACGCGGGCCGCAAAGGGCATGTCCTATGCCATCGAGGGCGAGCCGGCCGTGCATCTGAGCGGTCAGGCGCGCGAAGTGTATGACGTGTCGGGCGCGGGCGATACGAGCATTGCGGCGCTGGCGCTGGGCCTGGCAGGCGGCGGCTCGGTGGCGGATGCGGTCAGCCTGGCGATCACGGCGTCCGGGATTGCCGTCGGCAAGGCGGGCACGGCTACGGTCTCTGCGGATGAGATGATCACGGCGTTGCAGATGGGGCTGCGCAATGGTGGCGTCAGCTATCTGACCCTCGACGCAGCCAGGGCACAGGTCGCTTCCTGGCGGGATTCCGGGCTGACCGTCGGCTTCACAAATGGCTGTTTCGACATCCTTCATCCGGGGCATTTGCGGGTTTTGGAAGAGGCCAAGTCGCGCTGTGGCCGTCTGGTGGTTGGCCTGAACTCGGATGCGTCCGTATCGCGCCTGAAAGGACCGACGCGGCCGGTCAATGACGCTGACTCCCGCGCGCGGGTCTTGTCGGGCCTGATGGCCGTGGATGCGGTGGTTGTTTTCGAGGAAGACACACCCGGCGCGCTGATCGAGGCGTTGCAGCCGGACTTGCTGGTCAAGGGCGGGGATTATTCCATCGATACGATCGTTGGCGCTGACACAGTGCAGGCACGCGGCGGAACGGTTCATATCGTGCCGTTGGTGGATGGACAGTCGACCACGGCGGCGATTGCTCGGGCGCAGTCCAAGACAGAATGAGCCCGGCTGCGCAAACAGCCGCCCAATTGCTCAAACAATATGGCGAAGACGCAGAAGTGATTGCCACGCTGCGTGCAGCGGAAGTGGCCGCGCAGGGTGACGTCGAGGCATTGGCGCACTGGGACGCGGTGATCGCCTGCCTGACGGGTGAAGCTCCTGAAGGGCTGCCGAACTAGCGCGTCAGTTGGCGACGCCCTTTTTGAGCTCATAGCGCCCGCGTCCGGTTTCGTTGAACCATTCCTGGATGTCCGGATGGCTGAGCGGTGTGTCGGAATCGTCAATCACCAGGTTCTGTTCCGAGACATAGGCGACGTAATGTGTGCGCTCGTTCTCGGCGAACAAATGATAGAAGGGCTGGTCTTTTGACGGACGCACTTCTTCAGGAATGGATTCATACCATTCATCAGTGTTGGCGAAGACGGGGTCGACATCGAAAATGATGCCGCGAAACGGGAAGTGGCGGTGGCGCACAACCTGGCCGATCTGGAACTTTGCGAGCAGGGGGGTGATGTCGTTATAGCGCTGGTCACGGTCGAGGGGTTTGTCGAGCAGCAGCGCGTCGTCGGCAACCTTACGGCGACCGATTCCCACGCTGCCTAGCAGCTTTCCCAAGAGCGATGCGCGTCTGGTCATTTCCCACTCCTGTGATACACCATGCATCAACTGAAAAACTTGGGCCACACTATGGCTGAAAAAAAATCAGCGGTACGGCGCGGAAAACGCGGCCGACCGCGCCCAGCCAGGGCCTCGGACCTCTATGCGGCCGTGGACCTTGGAACCAATAATTGCCGCCTTCTGGTGGCCACTCCACACGGAAAAACTTTCCGTGTGGTTGATTCGCACTCCCAAATTGCCCGTTTGGGTGAGGGATTGCACGAAACCGGTCGGCTGTCCGAAGCTTCGATAGAGCGCGCGATGGATGCGCTGAATGCGATCCGCGGGAAGCTCAAGACGCATGGAGTCGGCAAGGTTCGTTGCATCGCGACCGAGGCTTGCCGAAAGGCAGAGAATGGTCCGGATTTCATCCAGAGGGTGCACGACGAGACCGGCCTGACCTTCAAGATCATTGGCGCAAAGGAAGAAGCGCGCCTTGCCAGTATCGGGTGTCATGACCTGATTGGCGATGATGCGCCGTCGGTACTGGTGGTGGATATTGGCGGCGGGTCGACGGAATTGTCGTGGCTGAATGCCGAACTGGCGCGGGCCAATGGCCTGAACGGCCTGATCCAGCGTGCCCCTATCCAGAACTGGACCAGCCTGCCGCTGGGCGTCGTGACCCTCACCGAAGCCTTTGCTCATCTGCCGGACGCAGAAGCCTATCAGGCAATGCTGGATCATGCCGGAGAAGTTATTGAAGCCTGGCAAGGCACACAGGCGATCCGTTCTGCAATGGGTTTGAGAGGGGCGCACCTGATCGGTACGTCCGGCACAGTGACCTGCTTGGCGGGCGTACATCTGAAACTCGACCGCTATCGCCGTGACAAGGTAGACGGGACGTGGATGAGCCGGACCTCGGGCGAAAAAGTGCTGAACATGCTGCGCGAAGCCGGACCGGACGGGCGGGCGGCCTTGCCGACGATTGGTGAAGAGCGCGCAGGACTGATGCTGGCGGGCTGTGCTATTCTGGACGCGCTTTGGCGGGCCTATCCGGCGGGGCGTTTGCGGGTTGGCGACCGTGGCCTGAGGGAAGGCCTGCTGCTCAGCATGATGTATGGCCAGAAGCCCGCGCGGCGTCGTCGCAGAGGCGGGCGTAAACGGCGCGAAGGCGGCAACACGCCTCAAACCCATTCGGCAGCGGAGGCCGGCAATGACGGATGATGGAAAGCGCCGCTGGAAAGGCCCCGGCAAGGAAAGCAAGAACACGTCCGGTCGCCAGATGACTGAGCGCAAGGTCACGGCGCATCGTGCGAAAAATGAAAGTTCCAAACGCTGGATCGAACGCCAGCTACAGGATCCCTATGTGCGCAAGGCCAAGGAAGAGGGCTATCGGGCCCGCGCGGCCTACAAACTACTTGAGATAAATGAAAAGCTGGACCTGCTGCGCAAGGGTCAGCGCGTTGTTGACCTGGGCTGTGCGCCCGGCGGGTGGATGCAGGTCGCGCTGAAGAAGGGCGCGCTGGAAGTGGCGGGTATCGACCTCTTGCCGGTCGAGCCGATTGAAGGCGCGCATATCATTGAAGGCGATGTGAATGAGCCGGAAGATGTGGCGGCCTTGCTGGAAGGGCTGAGTGGACCGGTTGACCTTGTCCTGTCCGACATGGCGGCGAACACGACCGGGCACAAGCAGACGGACCATTTGCGCACCGTCGCTTTGGTCGAGATGGCGGTCGCGTTCGCCATTGAACATCTCGCGCCGGGCGGCACATTCTGTTCGAAAGTGTTTCAGGGTGGCGCGACGAAGGATGTGCTGGACACGTTGAAGGCGCATTTCAAGACGGTGCGCCACATCAAACCGCCATCAAGCCGGGCCGGAAGTCCCGAAATTTTCGTGGTGGCAAAGGGATTCAAGGGTTAATTCAAGGGCGCTATCAGAGCCGCCAATCGATTGTATTCCGTACGCGGCGGTTGGGGCGGCTGGAGAGAACGGAATTCAGATAGGCGTCGTTTTCGGATTTTTTGGGCTTGGATTCATAGCCCAATTCGACCGACACTTCGTAATGGGTGACTTGTCCCTTGCTGATGAAGCCACGGGCGGTCGAGACTTCGAACCAGTCTGGTTCCCCAAAGAGATCGCGCGCCTGAACCAGGGCCCGATCAATCGCGTCGTCAACCGAAATCGGTGACAGGCCGACGATGCGGCGAAGAGGAGGGTGGGCGCTTGCCATAAGTTAATAGGTTGCTTCTGCGTTTTGTGGGTTCTCTTGCAAGTACTATGCAAGACCAGAGTAATTGTTCCGAAAAAACCTTGTATTGCTTTAGATTTGTGTCCGCTCCACTATCCGTCAGCGAGTCAGGGAGAAAGTTAATGGCCATCAAAGGTGGATGTTATTGCGGCGCGATCCGGTATGAGGCAGGAGGCGATGCGATCATGAAGGCAAGTTGCCATTGCCGGGAATGCCAATACTTCACGGGTGGGCAGGCCAATACGATCATGGCGATGCCAACTGCGGAGTTCCGTTACACGCTCGGCACGCCAAAAGGATATCGCCGGGGAGATCTGGAACGTGGAGCGCTACGCGAATTTTGCTCCGATTGCGGAACGCATATCGCAACGCGATCCCCCTCACTGCCGCAGGCGGTGATCCTGAAAGTCGGCACACTTGATGATCCATCCGTGTTCGGTGCGGCCCAAATGGCCATGCAGATTGCGGATGCGCAAAGCTTCCATCATGTTCCAGACAATATCGCCAGATTTGAAAGGTTTCCGGGCCAATGATCAGGATAATTTCCATCATACTCGCAGGTGCAGTAGTGTCGGGCTGTGCCTATCTGCAGGATGTCTATTCCAGCGACGGCGTGTATGGGTCGGGGGCGGACCCTTATGAAAAGATCCAGTTCGCGGGAGAAAAGGCCACAGGGACCGAACGTGCCGCGTGTGAATCCGCAGGCGGTCGCGTTGCGCGTGACGGCATGCGGGGGTGGGAACAATGCATTCAACCCTTCGAAGACGCCGGAAAGGCGTGTGCGGATAATGCCGATTGCATTGGCCAATGCCGTCTCAGCCTCGGCGACGACATGCCAGAAGCCGGCAAGCCTGTTATGGGCAAGTGCCAAGCGACTGACAGCCCCTTCGGATGCTATGCCACCGTCGAAAATGGACGCGTGACACCGGCGCTCTGCGTAGACTAGATTACACCGGAAGAAGGTGCGCCTGCGCTTCGTCGCGGCCGCCGTCGAAATGCTGGATTGAAAATATATTGGAAAGATCAATCGGGCCCGTAGGGTCGAACCGGCCCCAATTTTCCAGCGTGCAGCTGGAATGGGGCAACAGGGGCGGCTGGCCGGTGGCTTTTCCGATCTGCCAGATCGGCACGGCAAGACAGGCGGGCAGGGATTGGAAATGGGCGCGGACGCGACCTGTTGGCAGAATGCGCGGCAAGGCCAGCGCGACATCGCGAACCGGATGAAGAAATTCCGGCAGGGTCACATTGGCTGGATCGAAAGATGACAGGAAACCCCGGTCGCGGCTGAGGCCATAATCTGCAAGCTTCATGATGTGCTTCCTCCCAAAAGCATTTTATTTCATTTGAAACTAACTCTGCTTTCGCCGGATTGGCCAGACCATATTCTGCGAAAAGCTCGCACATTGCAGGGATTTTCAGGAGGGGACTTCACAAAGGCTCGCGACTCCCTTATTGGGCCAAAAAGGGAGCTCCCCACATGAAAATCCGGCAAGCCATTACCTTCGACGACGTGCTGCTCCAGCCCGGGGCCAGCGAGGTCATGCCCGCTGACGTCAACGTCTCCACCTTCCTGACCAAAGCCATTCCGCTGAACATTCCGCTGATCTCGGCGGCGATGGACACGGTGACCGAGGCACGCCTGGCGATTGCCATGGCGCAGTCCGGCGGTATCGGCGTGATCCACCGCAATCTCTCAATCGAACAGCAGGCCGGTGAAGTGGCCATGGTGAAGAAATATGAGAGCGGCGTGGTGATGAACCCCGTCACGATCTCGCCGAGTGCGAGCCTTGGCGATCTGGTCGAGCTGAAACAGCGCACGGGCTTTTCCGGCGTGCCGGTCGTGGACAAGAGCGGCAAGGTGGTCGGCATTATCACCAATCGCGATACGCGCTTTGCCGATGACGTCTCGGAATCGGTGGCGAACCTGATGACGAAAGAGGTCGTGACCGTGAAAATGGACACGCCGAACGACGAAGCCCGGCGCCTGTTGCACAAGCATCGGATCGAGCGTCTGGTCATCGTGGATGACGATAATCGCTGCGTCGGCCTGCTGACCGTGAAGGACATGGACAAGGCGGCCGTGAACCCGAACGCCGCCAAGGACGCCGCCGGTCGCTTGCGCGTCGCGGCGGCCTCGACCGTGGGCGATGCCGGGTTCGAGCGCACCGAAGCTCTGATCGCGGCGGGCGTGGATTGTGTCATCATTGACACCGCGCATGGCCATTCGATCTCCGTCGCGCAGGCGGTTGAGCGGGCGAAGAAGATATCCAATTCCGTCCAGATCATTGCCGGGAACGTGGCGACCGCCGAGGCGACGAAAGCGCTGATCGATGCGGGCGCGGATGCGGTGAAGGTCGGCATCGGGCCGGGCTCGATCTGTACGACGCGGATTGTGGCCGGGGTTGGCGTGCCGCAATTGACGGCCATCGAGGCGTGCGCGAACGCTGCGCAGGCGAGCGGCGTGCCGGTGATTGCCGATGGCGGCATCAAATTCTCGGGCGACTTTGCCAAGGCGCTCGCCGCCGGGGCCTCGACCGCGATGATGGGCTCGATGTTCGCTGGCACCGAGGAAGCGCCCGGCGAAGTGTTCCTCTACCAGGGTCGTTCGTACAAGGCCTATCGCGGCATGGGCAGCCTCGGCGCAATGGCGCGTGGCTCGGCCGACCGCTATTTCCAGAAGGACGCCGCGCAGGAGAAGCTGGTGCCGGAAGGCATTGAAGGCCAGGTGCCGTTCAAGGGCCCGCTCGGTCCGATCATCCACCAGATGGTTGGCGGCCTGCGCGCGGCGATGGGCTATGTCGGCGCCAAGACGATCGACGAGCTGCACGAGAAGGCCGAATTCGTCCAGATCACCGGCGCGGGCCTGCAGGAAAGCCACGTCCACGACGTGCAAATGACGCGGGAAAGCCCGAATTATTCGCTAAGTAGGGGGTAGGCCGATTGGGCGGGCTTGATGCGAGTCGGGCCTCGTCCTTCGACTTCGCTCAGGATGAGACCCTCATTGAACCAATGGGTCCCGCCACATCGCTTCCATCTGCGGTGAGCCTTCTCCGACCTCGAACAGTTTCATGCGTTCGAAGCCGTGGCTCATATAGAAGCCGGAATTGGCGGGATTGGAGTTTTCCAGATAGCAGGGCAGGCCCGCGCGGTCGGCGGCGTCCAGCATGGGGCGCAATATCGTCTTGCCGAGGCCTTTGCCACGCGCAGCCTTCCGTGTGCCGATGGTGAAGAGGTAGAGGTGGCGTTCGGTCGGATGATATTGCTGCATGATCTCGCCGGCCTTCAGCGCCCGCTTCACGGTGCCTTTTGATCCTTTGCTGAGAAGCGAAAGGACCAGCCGGAAGGTCTGGAGTGATGTCAGCCCATGCCGCGTTTCGGACAAGGCCCACATTGTGGCGGCATCATCGCCAATCTGGTGGCAGATACCCTCTGGAAGATACATGTCTCGCGCCAGCTGTCGGAAGGTCGCCCGGATGGCGGCGTCGGTGCCGAATATCCAGCGATTGATGGGATCTTCGGAAAATGCTTCAGCCGTGATGTCGCCGATCTGTCGCCAGTCAGCCGGGCTTGCAGTCGTCACCTGCGGTGGCAGGTCCAGTTTGAGCATCGATTATCTCTCCAGCCACGTTATCCAGCCACTATTTACGGGACTTGGCCAGACCGCGCCCTAGCTTGAACTGTAATTAATACGGGGAATCGGCATGACGGACGGGATCGCAATCATCGGAGCAGGATTGGCCGGGCTCGCCGCCGGACGGGCATTGGCGGAGACGGGTATGACACCGGTCATATTCGAGAAGAGCCGAGGACTGGGCGGTCGTCTGGCGACTCGTCGCACGGATTTCGGGCCGATTGACCATGGTGCACCTGGGGTTCCAGCCAGCGTGCCGGGCCGCGGTGAGGTTTGGCACAGCGCACCGGTCGAGATGCGCCAGACGGGGCTGCCCGGCATGAGCGCGCTCGCCCGTGCGATGTCTGGCGGACTGGATATTCGAAAGTCAGTGGAAGTTCAGCCGCTGAACCGCGCGGAAAACACCTGGAGGCTGAGCGACCAGCAGGGCGTAGGTCTGGGTGTCTTTGACCGGGTGATCGTGACGGCTCCGCCCATACAGGCTGCAACGCTCACTGCGGCGGATGCCACGCTGTCAGCGCAGATCACCAAAGCAGACATGTCGCCGCTCTGGACGCTGTTGATGGCCTTTGCAGACCCGACCGGGCTGGAGCAGGAGGTTCTCACGCTGGGCGGCGCGCTTGCAAAAGCGATCCCCATGCTGGCGAAGCCGGGCCAGACGGGCCTAGAACGCTGGACAGTGCATGCGAGCCCGGATTGGAGCGCAGAGAATCTGGAACTGGAAAAGGATGACGCAGCGGCGCGGTTGCTGGAAGCCGTCCGGGAGCAGGTGGATTTGCCTGGCGAACCTGACTACCTGGCCGCCCATCGCTGGCGGTATGCACGCGTGCGCACGCCGCTCGGGATGCCTTTTGCCGCGAGTGCCGATGGACGGCTGATCGTCGGCGGAGATTGGGCGCTCGGACGGCTCGCGAGTGATGCGGTCGAGAGCGGCCGCGCCATGGCGGCGCATGTGATTAGGAACACCGGTTAAGCTATTGCCGGTTTCCCTTGCCCATTTTGCGGGGTAACAGGGCGGTTTGCAGAGACTTGAGGGGCAAATCCCATGCGCAATGGCGGACGCATCGCAGCGGCAATAGACGTGCTAAACGACGTGCTGACCCGGCACCAGCCGGTGAAATCGGCTGCGCGGGACTGGGGCAAGCGCGCGCGTTATGCCGGATCGAAAGACCGGGCATGGGTCAGCGGCCTCGTGCTGGACGCGCTGCGCAAGCGCAATTCGATTGCGCATGCGATGGGCGATGACAGTCCGCGCGGCCTGATCCTCGGCGCGTTGGCACATGCTTGGGGCTGGAATATCAAGGAAATCGACTCGGCCATGGATGAAGACCATGCGCCCTCCAGGCTGACCCTGCAGGAGCGCGAGCGCCTCGTCATGGCCCCGGACCCGGTCGCGCCGCCGCATGTACAAGGCGACTATCCCGAATGGATGGCGCCCATGATGGCGCGTGTGTTCGGCGAGGAAGCCGCTGTCGAGGCACAGGCAATGGCCGTGCGCGCCGATGTGGACCTCCGCGTCAACACGCTGAAAGTGGATGCCGGGAAAGCGTCCCAGCCGCTGCGCAGCGCGAAAGCCGAAGCATCGCCGCTATTGCTCAACGCGTTCAATATTCCCGCCCGCGACCCGAGCGAGCGCGAAGCCTCTCTGGAGAGCATTCCGGCCTATTCCAAGGGCTGGGTCGAAGTGCAGGATGCGGGCAGCCAGATCGCGTCTGCAGCGGCGAATGCCCAACCGGGCGAGCAAGTCATGGATTATTGCGCAGGGGGTGGCGGCAAGACGCTGGCCATGGCCGCGCAGATGCAGGGTAAAGGTCAGATATTTGCCTATGACATTGACGGGCGGCGTCTGTCGGCGCTGATCCCGCGCCTCAAACGTTCCGGCGCGCACAATGTGCAACTGGTGCATCCGAGCGAGCCGACTCAGCTGGAAGACCTATCCGATCAGATGGACCTCGTTTTCGTGGATGCGCCCTGCACGGGGACCGGCACGTGGCGTCGGCGTCCGGACGCCAAGTGGCGGCTGAAAGAACGCCAGCTGGAAAAGCGCATGGGCGAGCAGGACGAGATCCTTGCGGCCGCGAGCGCCTATGTGAAGCCGGGCGGACGGCTGCTCTATGCGACTTGCTCTTTCCTGATGGAAGAAGACGAAGACCGCGTGGCGAAGTTCCTGGCGGCGCATTCCGAGTTTTCCGAGGAAGACGCGGCAGAGTCTGCCATTGCTTCCGGTCTGCTGACCGAAGAGAGCGCGGCGCTCGTGCGCAAATATCGCGGCCCCACCGGCAGCGTGCGCCTGACGCCGCGCCGGTCCGGCACGGATGGCTTCTTCTTTGCGGTCTTGCGGCGGGCCTAGGTCAGCTCTCGCTGAAACTGTCGATGGCCCCCAGCAGGGTGGCAACTTCGCGCCGTTCCTGTTCGCTCAGTTCGGGCCGCCAGACATCGAACAGGAGCACGATGCGGGTCTCGTCCGCTTCGTTCTTTGCTTCATGCTCGATCGTGTCGTCGAAGATGACCATGCGCCCTTCTTGCCAGTGATGCGTCTCACTGCCGACGCGTAGCCAGGCCGGGCCGGGCACGATCAGCGGCAGGTGGCAGATCAGGCGCGTGTTCACCATGCCATTGTGCGGCGGGATGTGCGCGCCGGGCTTCAGGACCGAAAACAGGACGGATGGGCACTTGCCGTCTGCGAAATCAAGCGGGACGCGTTCCAGCGCGGCCGTGGTGATCGGGCAACGGGCGCAGTTGGCTTCGATCTTCTGCCCGTCTTTCCAGAGATAGAAGGCGCTCCAGTCTGTATTGTCGAGCAGGTGATGGTCCTGTCCGCCAAGATGGCCTGCGCCGCGCTCGATATAGGGACGGAAGCTCGCCTGGTCCTCGGCGAGGACGGTGCGGAGTTCGGCCTGTATGTCAGGGGTTCTGTCTTCCATATCCTGCACCCAGTCGAACTGAGCCGTGTCGTAGAACTGGATCTGGGGCAGGCCGGGGAAATAATAGCGGCGCGGTTCCTGGAGATAGACGGGCTGGCGTCCAAGCAGGATATCGAGGGACTCGTTGAATCGGGCCGAGCGCTCGATAGGCGGGATCAGACCGTCCAGCCGGGCGGCATAGTCCGAGGCATAATCGGCGAGCCGGGTCTGGGCGCGCCGCAGGCCGGCCTGAACCGTAGCGGGAAGGTTCGGCATCTGGCCGGCGAGGGCGAGTGCGGCGCGATACCCGTCACTGGCGGCCTGGATATTGCCGCCCGAATGGCTGACATCGCCGAGCAGGAGCAGGCTGCCAAGATCGTTCGGGGATTGTGCCAGCACGGTGTGCAGCGTGTCGGCGGCCCCGTTCCAGTCTCCGGCGCGGGCCCGGTCGAGGGCTGCCTGTTTCAACTGGCTGAGTGAAGTCGTGTCAGTCATGACCTGATCGTCGTCCAGTTTCGGGCGCAGCGTCAATAGTGACGCGGGAACCGCCCGTAGCCTGTGGACGAATCCCTCAAGCTCGGCTATCGGGCGCCATGACTGAGCAGAGACACGAACGCGCCCTCATCGTCGATTTCGGCAGCCAGGTGACGCAACTGATCGCACGACGCCTGCGCGAGAGCGGCGTTTATTGTGAAATCCACCCTTTCAACAAGGTCGATGCGGCGTTTCTCGGCGAGTATGATCCGCAGGCCGTGATCCTGTCGGGCGGACCTTCCAGCGTGACATGGGACGACAGCCCGCGCGCCGATGATGCGATTTTTGAACTCGGCGTGCCGGTGCTTGGCATCTGTTACGGCCAGCAGGTCATGATGCAGCAACTGGGCGGCAAGGTCGAAAGCGGCACGAGCCGTGAATTCGGCCGGGCTTTCATCGAGAAGGTCGTGGACGACCCGATCCTGTCAGACCTGTTCCATTCGGGTGACAGCGAACAAGTCTGGATGAGCCATGGCGACCATGTTGCCGAGATGGCGCCGGGCTTTGGCGTAATCGCGAAATCGCCGGGCGCGCCCTATGCGATCATTTCAGACCCGGAACGCAAATTCTACGGCACGCAATTCCATCCGGAAGTCGTGCACACGGTGCATGGGCGTGAATTGCTGCGCAATTTCACGCATGGCGTCGCGGGCCTGAAGGGCGACTGGACAATGGCAGCCTACCGGGCCGAAGCCATCGAGAAGATCCGTGAGCAGGTCGGCAAGGGCCGGGTGATCTGTGGCCTGTCGGGCGGGGTGGATTCCTCGGTTGCGGCCGTGCTGATCCATGAAGCCATCGGTGACCAGCTGACCTGTGTGTATGTTGACCACGGATTGATGCGGCAGGGCGAGAGCGAGCAGGTGGTGACCCTGTTCCGCGAGCATTACAACATTCCGCTGGTGCATGTGGACGCATCGGACCTGTTCCTCGGCAAGCTGGAAGGCGTCTCGGACCCCGAACGCAAGCGCAAGATCATTGGCGGCCTGTTCATCGACGTGTTCGACGAGGAAGCCAAGAAGATCGGTGGCGCGGATTTCCTCGCGCAGGGCACGCTCTATCCGGACGTGATCGAAAGCGTCTCGGCCATTGGCGGGCCGAGCGTGACGATCAAGAGCCACCACAATGTTGGCGGCCTTCCGGAACGCATGAACATGAAACTGGTCGAGCCGCTGCGTGAGTTGTTCAAGGATGAAGTGCGCGCGCTGGGCCGTGAGTTGGGCTTGCCGGAGAGTTTTATCGGGCGGCACCCATTCCCCGGACCGGGTCTCGCGATCCGCATTCCCGGCGAGATCACGCGCGAGAAGGCCGACACACTGCGCAAGGCGGACGCGATCTATATCGACGAGATCCGCAAAGCGGGACTGTACGACGAAATCTGGCAGGCCTTCAGCGTTTTGCTGCCGGTCAACACGGTCGGCGTGATGGGGGACGAACGCACCTATGAGGCTGTGCTGGCCCTGCGCGCGGTGACCTCGACCGATGGTATGACGGCGGACTATTATCCGTACGAGCACGACTTCCTCGGCCGCGTCGCAACCCGCATCATCAATGAGGTAAAAGGCGTCAACCGCGTCGTCTATGACGTGACCAGCAAGCCGCCCGGCACGATCGAGTGGGAATAGTGACTTTGCCCTGGGTGACGGTTATTCTCGGCCTGTTGTCCTGAGAGTCCATTTCTCGCCGCTCTGTACACGCGGCCCAAACGCGGTAGAATCGCCCGTATGACTGATCTGATCGACACGCTGAAACAGCTCTCCGCGCTTGGGCAGGAGACCCGGCTGCTGACGTTCCGGGCGCTCATGGAGGCGGGGCCGGACGGTTTGCAGGCAGGCGCCATTGCCGAACATCTGGACGTCGCGCCTAACAAGCTGTCGGGACATCTCAACATATTGGTGAATTCCGGGCTGGTCAGCGTCACGCGTGACGGGCGCCGGATGATCTATACGGCCAGGATTGACGGCGTGAACCAGTTGCTCTCGGTGCTTGTCGACAATTGCTGTCACGGTCATCCAGAAGTGTGTGATCCGCTCGCCAGGAAATCGAAAATAAATTGTTAAATCAATATTCGGCAGAATATTGAAATAAAGTCTGTATCACGCTAAGGTCTTTCCAGAGTCGCACGGGAGGATGATATGCGAACTGGACTGAGGACGTACGCTATAATCGCTTTGACCGGTATAGGACTGGCGGCCTGCGCGGGCGCGCCGGACTCGGTCCAGGCTCCGGCCGAAACTTCTGCCACAACCGGTGACCTGGAGCTGCGCGCAAGCGGCTCTGGAAACTGGGATATCGACTGTGTCGCGGTCACCGGACGGGGAGAGGCGGATGCCAGCGTGAAGGGGCGGGGCTCAACCAGCACGGACATGTTGTTTGTGCGCGATGTCTCAACCGCCGCCTGCACCTATCAGACCGGGGCCTCGCCGGTCACCTTGAAACTGATGGAGGAAGGCCTGACATGCCCGTTCGGCGCGTTTGAAAGCGGGATTTGCCAGACAATTCTTCCAGCTGAGACCAGTGGAACACTTCAATTCTCGGTCAAATAATGTTTTAGAACCGCAACGTGACTCGGGCGCGAAGCGGGAGAGAATATGCGACGAATTTTGTGGGCCTTCGCGCTGATGGCGCACATATGCTCTGTTGCCGAGGCG
This sequence comes from Hyphomonas sp. KY3, assembly GCF_017309975.1. Lineage (NCBI taxonomy): Bacteria > Pseudomonadati > Pseudomonadota > Alphaproteobacteria > Hyphomonadales > Hyphomonadaceae > Hyphomonas > Hyphomonas sp. KY3. Next base: position 2,054,860 of record NZ_CP022271.1, on the reverse strand, counting down.
GAGGAGGCTTTTCGGCTCAAGGATGCCGTAGACACTCCGGCCTGGCTGACGCTCAAGGGAGAGACCCGCGTCCGCTATGAGACGCTGCAGGGGCAGTTTCGGGCCGGCGGTGAGGGCGGCGACCAATTGCTACTGTTCCGCAGCCTATTGCTGGCTGAAGCAGACACCGGGCCGATCTCTTTCGGGGTCGAGATACAGGACAGCCGGACCTATCTGGCCGATGCCGGCACGCCGCTCTCCAGCAGCATCGCCAATCCGCTGGACCTTCTCCAGCTCTATACCCGCATCGACGAGTTGCCGGGCGTCTTCGGAGAGGGGTCGTCCAGCAAGCTGACCCTTGGGCGGCAAACGGTCTCCATCGGCTCGAAACGCCAGATCGAGCGCGTTGATTTTGCCAATGTCATCAAGAGCTATACCGGCGCGCATTTCGTCTCCACGGCTGAGCGCGGGGACGAACTCCATCTGGTCTATGTCGTGCCGACCGCGCGCTATCCGGATGCGCGGCCTGCGCTGGATGACAATGAACTGTCAGGGGATGAGGAACAGTGGGAGCGGCGCATCTGGGGCGTGCATTATCGCCGCGCGGATATCTTGCCGGCTTTGGCGCCGGGCCTCTGGGGCGAAGTGTTCGCCTACGGACTGGAAGAGCGGGATTCCGGCGACTTCCCGACGCCTGACAGGTCCTATTTCGCGCCGGGCTTTCGTCTCTACCGGAAGCCTGTTTCCGGACAGTGGGACATTGACCTAGAAGGCGCCCTGAGACGCGGCAGCCGCTACGCCTCAAACGATCCAATGGACACGCAAAGCCTTGAGGTGGAGGCCTCCATGCTGTTTGCCGCGGTCGGGTACACATTCGATGCGCCATGGCAGCCGCGCTTTGCGTTGGAATATTATCATGCCAGCGGCGACGAGGACCCGTTTGACCTCAATTACGACCAGCATGAGCGCCTGTTCGGGTCCCGGCGGACCGATCTCAATAATACCAGCATTCACGGGCCTCTGACTCCCGCCAATCTGAATGCGCCGGGCTTTCGGGTGGAAGTGAAACCGAATGCCCGATGGGACGCCCGATTCTACTATCATGCGGCGCATCTGGCATCGAAGACTGACAGCTGGGTCATTGCCAAGCTGCGGGATCCGTCCGGCCAATCCGGCGATTTCATCGGACACACGCTGGACGGGCGGGCACGCTACTGGGTGCTGCCGGACAGTCTCCGCCTGGAACTCGGTGCCTCCGCCCTGATGTATGGCGAGTTTGCCAAAGACGTACCGGGTGGTCCAGATGGGGACGGGACACTGTTCGGATACGCACAACTTACCTTTACCTTCTAGGGAGCCATCCTGGGCAGATTTGAACGCTATCTCGTCGTCCGGGAAGCGCTCCCATCGGGTCAGCATGCATGTAAATGTCTTCGGTATGTTTTTATTCGAGGACTTCAAGCTCGCGGGATGTTTGCGTCTGGCGGGTACCGAGTGTGCAGAAGTTGGTCGCAATACATTCCTCGGTGTGGACTTGCGTCAATCTCGAAGGCGCATCGACCCGGTTCCGATTCAGACGTTGGCGAATTCAAGCGATTGCGGGTCTCGAAATAGGAAATCGTCAGGATGCCATCCAATGGAAGGGGGCAGGCGCCTCCTTCCATTGGACTCCAGTAAGAGGATTGGTTGTTTTTGTTCAGCACTGTCTGGACTAGTAATTATCTTTGTTGTCCAGATCGTTGACAGATCCGTCCTTGTTCGTGTCGAGGGTCGAGAACATGCGCTTGCCGGAGGCGTGGAATTCGTCGAGCGAGAGATTTCCATCTTCGTCTGTGTCAAGCACGGTAAACCGGAAATCTGCCTGGTCGATTTGGCGTTTGCGCTGTGCCTCAAGTTGCTCGAGCAAGCGGGTTTCATATTCGGAAACATATTCTTCAGACTGGACAATTCCGTCTCCGTTGGCATCGCGTCTGAGATAGCCGTTCGCACGCTCTGAAATGAATTCGGCTTCGGTGACTTGCCCATCTCCATCAAGGTCATACTTTTGGAAGAAAGCATCCTTGCTATGTCCGTCAGCTGAGCGACGTGGAGTTTCGGACTCAGGCGTGACTGCGGCCGCGCTTGCAGTCTCGGCTTCAGCCGACGCTTTGGTGTCATGGGTGGCACACGCGGCGAGAGGCGCGAGCGCCAGGGTCAACAAGACCGGGTAAATGGATTTCATGTTTGGGTTTCCGTTCTGGTGGAAGGGTTTTTACCGAGCAACTTCGAAAGTCAGGGAGGTTGTGTAGCTGCGTTCATCAGTCTCTGCGCCTTCTGGCGCGTCCACCGCGTGACGGGTCATGAGGAGGTATTTGCCTGGCTTGTCGAAAGACAGGCTCACGGTTCCGGAGTCATCTGCCTCTACATGGCGTTCGTATTTCGGCGTTTCATAAGTTCCGCCCTGCCGTTTGATTTCCACAGATTGGCCAGCAAGCGGCTGGCCATCGAAGAGGAGCTTGAATTCAAATCCCTCTCCTAGATAAATCTCGTTTGGGTGGGTGACGGGCGTGATAAGCAAGCGGCCGATTGGCAAGTTGACCGCCTCCCACGTGGAAGCTCCTTTCGTCACATAGACGTCAGCAACCGTTTCGGTCTGACTGGTGATGACCTCGGTTGCATTTTGAGGAACTTCCGCATCGGGTCCGAAAACCGCCTGCCATTCACCATCAACAAGGGCCTTCTTGCTTTTTCGACCCAAGCGGACACCGGTGGTAAATCGATAGGTTCCCTCGGTGTCCAGATCACTTTCAAGAACAACCACCTGGCGCAACTGGGTTAGGGTCTTGAAGTCTTTCCGCGAGCCATCCGGAAGAATGACATGATAGTCCTCCGAAAGAACGGCGATCTCTGGCACGAAGGGGTCCTCACTAAAGGATGCCTGCACAGTGACGTGATCGCCTTCCGTCGTGACGAATGCATTGGGATACATAAAAGATGTATGAGCGTAAGCTGCTGCGCAAAGCGTGGTAGCCGACAAGATTCCGGCTGCGCCAAATTTCAGAATTGTCATAAAGACCCCTCAGTCACGTTATTGAGAATAATTATCACTTGCATGTACTGAGAATGCGATTTAGTTGCAAGTAGAGATTTTTGATTTTTGCGGCGGCCGTCGTGCTCAGCGCCTTTTAAGTGCAGACAGCGCGTCTGCACGCTCAATTCACGGAGATTTTGATGCGAAAGACCTTGTCAGGCATGGCTTTGACATCCGTTCTGCTGGCCATGTTACCCGGTGTCGCGACGGCGGATATGTTCAAACGACATCATGATCATGTTCTCGGAACGTCCCTGGATATTGTTGTGAATGCCCCCTCAGAGATAGATGCCGACAAGGCAGAGGAGGCGATTCTCAAGGAGATCGAACGTTTGCGCGGCGTATTCAGCACGTATGACAACTCCAGCGAGATATCACGTCTAAATCGCTCCATCGACACGACAATGTCTGACGATATGGTTCGTGTACTGGAGCGCTGTGAAGCCTATCGGATGCAAACGTCGAATGCGCTGAGCTGTCGTATTGGCAGCTTGATCGATACATGGGCCGTCGCCGAACGTGAGAACAAATTGCCAAACCGTCCCGCCATGCGAATAACTGCTGGAGAGATACGGCGCGCCAGCGTTGAAATTGATGCAGGGAAGGGAACCGTCAACCGACCGGATGAGGTGATTTTCGCTACCGATTCTTTGGCAAAGGGGTATATTCTGGACACGGCAGTCGAGGCGGCCATTGCCGCGTCCCCAAAGGTCTCAGGACTGTTGATGAACATTGGGGGTGACATACGGACCTGGGGCGCAGGCCCTCAAGACGGACAATGGGCCGTCGCGATCACCCGCGGCTCTGAGCTTGGAGAAGGCGGATCAGCGTTAGAAGGCCGTGTACAGATAAATGAAGGGGCAGTCGCAACAAGCGGTTCGGGACCTCGTGATCGTTTGGTTGGGGGGCAGCCCTATAGCCATGTCATATCCCCCGCAGATGGCTGGCCAGTCTTTCACGCTCTCACGGCGACGGTCTATGCGTCAGATGCCATCACCGCAGACGCACTTGCAACGGCACTCCTGGTGATGGACCTCAAGAGAGGATTGAATCTCGTGGAGAGTCTGCCGGGCGTAGAAGCGAAGATCGTGACGGAGGATGAAAGACGTCATCAGACTTCAGGATGGGGTGGCTTGAAGCCTGAGGGGAAGGCGACCAGCGAGATAGAGGCAAGCTGGCCGACGGGCTATGAATTTTCCATTGAGTTCGAGATTCCCGATCAAGATATTGCAGACTATGAGCGCCCCTATGTGGCGGTATGGATTGCAGACAAAGACAGAAATTTGGTGCGGATTCTCATGCTTGCCGGTCAACAAGCGCGCTGGATGGAGGAGAACTATTACTGGCACCGACGATTTGGCCGAAAGGCCGGGAGCCTTGTCGATGCGATCTCAGGTCCAACCCGGCGCCCCGGACAATACAAACTTGTATGGGATGGCCGGACAGATGATGGCCACACAGTTGGTCCAGGCGAGTACATCTTGCATCTTGAAGCTGCTCGCGAACATGGCGAGCATCAGCATGAGAGCGTTACTTTCACCCTTTCCGCTGATGCGTTCAATCACGAGATTGAGCCTGGGAATGAGCTTGGACACGTTTCGGTTCGGTTTGGCTCGACGGACTGATTTTCAAGTTGTTCCCTCGGAATATCCTCAAGACCCCTCAATCTCGACGGTAAAGCTGTGGCTGATGCCAGTTGGCGGAGCGGGAAATGGCGATGCTTTCTTCACAAAGATCAAGGCCTGACGATCAAACCTGGATGAGCCAGAGCTTTGGGAGACTTCAATGTGTTTGATCGTACCACGAGGGGAAACCGTGAATCGAATATGAGCGGATCCGGGACCGGAAGCGCGCGGTCTACGCAGTTGGGACAAGTGTCTCATCACCTCTCCCGAATAGTTCGAATGCTCCGAATTTCCTGCTGCTGGGGACTTTGCGCTTGCAGCAGAGTCGCCGCCAGATTCCTTGGTAGCTGGACTATTCGCATTGACAGACGTTTTGGCTTTTCGGTGTGAGTTGTTGCCAGCTGGCTTGTACTCGGCGGGTTCTGTCTGGGGTGCCGCTGAGGTCGCAGAGGAAACTGCCGTGGTTGGCGCTGTCTGAGCTGCCGGTTTAATTTGACGGTCTACAACGGCCGGCTCGTCAGTGTTTTCTTCAGGCAAAAGCGGGTCAGCGTCTGCAACGAGAGTTTCGGATTTGGGCTCATCCGGAGCTGTCTTCTCGACTTTGGGGGCTGCCTCCGGTGATTGAGGTGACGGTGAGGAGCGGGTGGCGGGCGGCTGTTCTGATTGTGCTGGGCTTGGTTCGGGTTCGCCTGATGGCGGGGCTTCGTGCTGCAAAGCATTTGTCGACGAGGCCATTGTTCCAAACTGCACGCCGAAGCTGTTTCCTGCCACCAATGCCGGCGGAGCGTGAGGGACTGTATACGCCAACACACTCAAGTGGGCCGCTGCCGCTGCTGACAGCGCAATCGAGAATTTGACCACATTCGCTTTCGTCATCCTGTGGTGTCCTCCGTCACGACAATGATGTTGGTCCTACCGCTCGCTCGAAGCTCTTTCACCAGCTTGAGGAGTTGCACTGCTGGCAGTTCGCGATCGGGAAGAAGGCGTAGGGAAGACGTATCTGCCGCCGGGCTGTCGAGAAGACTCTCCAGGCTAACCGGAGCGCCTCCCCGGCGTAGTTGACCGGTCTTGTCGATCGACACCGCGTCTGGAGGGACGCAGCATTCGAGATCTTGGGTCTGAACAAATCTTACAGATGGATCAGGTGGGGAGGCGAGCGTTCCTGCAATCATGAAGAAGATCAGGATCAGGAATACGATGTTGATCAGTGAGATCACGGGATCGCGGCGGGTTTGCAGTTTACTACGCTTCATGTCGGCTCCACCACGAGCACCTCAATCCAGGGCGTACGTTTCAGTTCAGCGAGGACGTCAATCAGTGTTTGCGTGGTAACATCGTCTGTTAACTTCACCGCCACTGTCGGTACGCTTTCATCATTTTCATGTATTTCGAGCCTGTAAGCGAGATGACTCAGCGGGACCGCCTTTCCGTCCAGCAGAAGGGTATCAGTCCCAATGGTTAGTATAAGGATGGGGTTGTCGGAGGTCTTACCGGCGGCTGCAGTGGTTGAGGCTATCTCGACCTCGGAAAACTTTGAGAAACTAGAAGCCAGCATAAAGAAAAGCAGCAGCAGAAAGATCACGTCGATAAGGGACGTGATCGACGCGCGACGGCGTGGACGGGTGCGCTTAAGTGCCATATCCAGCAGCAACTATTTCTCTGGCTGACGTCGCGCGCGTTTCCGGTGTAACGAGGACTGTGAATGCATGCTCGGCGAAAGCGCGTTCGCGGTCAGTCTGAGCTTCAAACCAGGACAGCGCAATGGATGTAGGCATGGCGACGGAGAGGCCTGCGGCGGTGGTCAGCAGGGCGACCCAGATACCGCCAGCAAGGGCTGCCGGATCTACCTGTGATCCCGCAGATTGCAGGGCCTGGAACGCCTCAATCATCCCCAGCACCGTTCCGAGAAGCCCTAGTAGGGGGGCCAATTGAGCAATCGTATCAAGGACGCGAAAGCCACCTTCATAGGGTTGCAACGCGAGGTCGGCTTCGGCTTCAAGTCGGGCAACAAGGCCTTCTCGCCCGCGTAGCGGCAAAGCGGACAGAAGAATGTTCGCCAGCCAATGTTTCGATGCGCGGAGCTGATCCGATGCACCTTGCTCATCGCCAGCGTCCAGAGCGCGGATGGCAGATTTGAGCGGCTTCAGGCGTCCGATCTGATCCGACCGAAATTGCCAGTATTTGAAGCCTGTCAGGGCGAGCGTGAAAATGGATGCAAGCAGAAGGATGGTAAGGATGGGACCGCCGACATCATATAAGTTTTGAAACATCGTGAGCATTCGCGTTTCCAATCAGATTTCGCTTTGAAACTCAGTTCGCTGCGGGAATGTTTGGCGAATTGTTACGAGCACCATGCAGCTGTTGGCAGCCGCGCATGGTGCTCGCATCGGTGGGGTACTGTCTAAAAGGCTTTCGACACCGTGAACTTGATGTTCCGCCCAGCCGCCGGACGCGTAGAAAGGAGCGGCGTGTAATTATGATCGAACAGGTTTTCAAACCCGAAGCGGAAGGATGTGTCCTTCAGGACACCTTCCTGTGGAGTGATCGTTGCGCGCAAATTGACAGTGGCAAAGCCCGGGGTCGTCGTGCCATTGCGGTCTGCTTCATCTGCCAGCACGAACTCGCTGGACAGATCGGCCAATCTCGATAAGCGCTTGCCGAGCGTGAGGCGCAGCGTGTTGGCTGGAGCATTCGTCCAATCCGCGACGGTGCTGTCTGTGCGGGTCTGTTCTGCATCAACGATATTGGCGTTGAGGTCAGCATAGTAGCCGTCGCGGCGGGCGTACGATCCTTCAAGCTCCAGCCCCTGGATTTCGATCGAGTCCACACCTGAGTAAGACGTGTTATCTTCCTGATCCGTGTGATAATAATTGGCCTTCATGGAAAGCGTATCATCCTGTCCAAGGACACCGATAAGGTCGTAGGATGCGCCGAACTCATAAGTCTTCCCGATCTCTGGCTGGCTCATATAGACCTCGTTCTCGAGGTCATCGAGAATGGGGAGGCTTTCCGTGTAAGCATAGCTTCCGAAGAGGGCAACGCCATTGTCAAACTGATAACGGAGCGATGCCCCGCCCATGAGCGCGTCATTGTCATAGCTCGCAGCGCTGCCATCATCGAGGGTCCCCTCGACTTCTGAGCTTTCAAACCGAAGGGCTGGTGCGAATGTCCATCCATCCAGAAAGTTGATCTGGTCGACTACGAACAGGGCGATGCGATTGTCTTCACCGCCTGGGGCCGAATTTGCATCAAGACGTTCTTTCTGGATGAACTCGATGCCCGTGCGCAAATCATGCACCAGAGCGCCTGTTTCAATATAGGCTGTGTTCTTCACGGTGAACTTCGTTGTCTCGTAGCGATGGTCGGCATCGACCGTGGCGAAGCATCCGAACGGGCCACTGCCGACAATACATTCCTGATCAATTTCCTGATTGGCGTAGGAATACACCGCATCAAGGTTCACCAAATCATTCGTGATAGGATTGAAATTGTAGGCAAGCGATATCGTTTCGGACTTGGTGTCACGATCCACATTTCCAAATGCGCCGCCGGTCGTACCGAAGGAGTCGTATGGTTTGTCCCGTTCGGTTGTCTCAGAATTGGTATAGCTGGCGCGCATGCTGTGGTCCCCGACCGTATAGCGGGCCTTCAGCAGATAGGAGGGCAGTTCAAATTCGCTGTTCTCAATGACATTGTCATTACCATCTTCCTGATTGTGTTGCTCGCGCCAGGAATAGTTCGCAAGGAGCTCAAGGTTTTCCGTGGGTTGGACTGCGAGCGTGCTGGAGGAGTTGAATCCGTCCATATTGGTTGCGCCGCCGAGGGTTTGACGGAAGGCGAGCCCCGTTTCGCCGCCCGTGAGGTCTGACGCATCGATCGTCTCAAGGCGCACAACCCCACCGATAATACCAGATCCGTACTCAAAGCTTCCGACAGTCCCGCGGATCACTTCGACGCTCTTGTAGAGATACGGATCGGTATAAAGCTGGGTGCCAATACGATAGAGTTCTTCCGAGCCCACGCTCGCGCCATCGACCTGAATTGCTACTTTCTGGTCAGTTCCGTAAGTGCCGTTGGCGCCAAAGCCACGAATATTGATCCCGGATCCGATCGGGGTGGAGCCGTTTACGAGGGAGACGCCAGGAACGGAGTCAATCAATTCCGCAACAGTGCCAGCTTGGCGGTCTTCTATTTCTTCCTGATCGACGACCGTGACTGGTGTGGCGGTGTCGGTCTGGACTTCCCTTTTACTCTCGCCGAGCGTCAGCGTGCCGAGGAACTCCTCACTGTCAGTGTTCGCGTCTTCCTGAGCGGAGGCTGGTGCCTGAAGCATAATGATCGATACGATCGCTGTGGCCCCGAACAGGGCGGTTTTACGGTTTACGATGTGGTTCATGGACCCCTCCAGATAATGCGTTAATGCAACTCAGTCGCAATGTGGGGTCGGGATAGCGCGTGGTGATCTGTTTTGCAAATGAAAATTATTCGCAAAATGAGTCTTTTAGATCGTCACCTGCCAATTCGGGGTGTCGGCCTATCTGCCTGGAGGCAGATATTCACTCATATGCCGGCCATCTGGCGGCAACCCTGCCAGTCAATGAGGGATTGGGGCTGACATGTTGCGAATTGGAGTGGAGGGGTAACTTTCGAATACGTTATGCAAGTGGGCTAGCGCTTGAGAGATTTCAGCACGTCGAATGGGCTGCTCGTGGTCTCTTTAGCTGCCGGCTCGGGAGTTTTCCGAGGTGGCGCCTTGGGCGCCGGTTTGGGACGCGTGCCCGCTTGCGAGTCGGCGGACGACTTCATGCTCAGGCTGATCCGCTTTTGGTCTATATCCACTTCCAGCACGCGAACGCGCACAATGTCGCCAGCTTTGACCACGTCGCGCGGTGACTCCACGAAGCGGTCTGCCAGTTGAGATATGTGAACGAGGCCGTCCTGATGAACGCCAATATCTACAAAGGCGCCAAAGGCGGTGACGTTTGTCACGACGCCTTCCAGATTCATGCCGGGATTGAGGTCGCCGATTTCGTTGACGCCTTCCTGGAAGCTCGCGGTCTGGAAGTCAGGTCTTGGATCGCGGCCTGGCTTTTCCAGTTCGGCGATAATGTCCCGGATTGTAGGAACGCCAAATGTCGCATCAGCGAAGTCAGCTGGGTTGAGTTGTGACAGGACTGCCTTGTTGCCGATCAGGGACTTCACTGATTGTTTCGTTGCCTTGGCGATGCGTTCGACAATTGGGTAGGACTCCGGGTGTACGGCACATCCATCCAGCGGGTCCTTGCCTCCAACGATGCGCAGGAATCCAGCCGATTGCTCGAAACTCTTTGCGCCCATGCGCGGGACTTTCTTCAACTGTTTGCGTGTCAAGAACGGTCCATTCTCGTCGCGGAAAGCGACGATGTTGCTGGCCAGCGTCGTGTTAAGTCCGGAGACATGCGTGAGGAGGGGAGCGGAGGCTGTGTTGACGTCGACGCCAACCGCATTCACGCAATCCTCCACAACCGCGTCGAGCGAGCGGGCGAGTGCAGCCTGATCGACATCATGCTGGTACTGGCCGACGCCAATCGCTTTCGGTTCGATTTTGACCAGTTCGGCCAGCGGGTCCTGAAGGCGCCGTGCAATGGAAATTGCCCCACGCAAGCTGACATCCAGATTCGGAAATTCGTCAGCAGCTAGCTGTGAGGCCGAATAGACGGAGGCGCCGGCTTCCGACACCATGATGCTGGCCAGTTTCAGGTCCGGTGCTGCCTTGCCCAACTCAGCAACCAGAGCGTCCGTTTCCCGGCCGGCTGTGCCATTGCCGACGCCGACAAGATCCACGCCGTGCTTGGCGGCAAGTCGCGTTATGATGGTCAGTGCGCCCGCGCGATCATTGCGCGGCGCATGAGGATAAATGGTGGCGGTATCGAGCAATTTGCCAGTCGCATCGACTACGGCAATCTTGCACCCGGTTCGGATGCCGGGATCAATGCCCATGACCGTTTTCTTTCCGGCCGGCGCGGCGAGAAGCAAATCCTTGAGATTGTTGGAGAATACTTGGATCGCTTCTGCCTCGGCACGCTCCTTCAAACGGGCCAGCGAGTCAGAGGCACCGGATTTGGCAAGCTTGGTCGACCAAGCCTTTTCGGCGGTTTCCCGCATCCAGCTATCACCGATGCTACCCGATGCGTTAATGCCAAATTCCTGACAGATTCGAGCGATTGCCTGACGCGGCGTATCAGCCTTGCGTGTCTGGATTCCGACCCCGACTTTCAGTACGCCTTCTTTCTCTCCGCGCAACATTGCGAGAGCGCGGTGGGACGGCATTTTCTCGAGCGGTTCAGCGAAGTCCGCATAATCCCGAAATTTGTCAGCCTGTTTGCCTTTGACCAGCCGTGAACTCAATTCACCCGCCTCCCAGACCTTTTCCCGGACGTGGCGGACGATGGATGGAGTTTCGACCATTCGTTCGATCAGAATGTCTCGGGCACCTTCGAGAGCTGCCGATACCGTTTCCACATCCTTGGTACTATCAACATAGGCAACAGCCAGTTTTTCAGGATCGCCTGCACATTTCAGGAGTGTTTCGGCCAAAGGCTCGAGCCCCTGTTCACGTGCAATTGTCGCCCGCGTTCGACGTCTCGGCTTGTATGGTCGGTACAGGTCTTCCAACTCAACCTTGGTTTCAGCATTCCAGATCGCACGCTCAAGCGGGCGCGTGAGTTTTTGCTGCTCACCAATGGACGACAGGATTGTTTCACGCCTTGCTTGTAGCTCTGTCAGATAGGTGTAGCGCTCTGCCAATTGCCGCAATTGAGTGTCGTCCAGGCCGCCCGTACGTTCCTTCCGATAGCGTGCGATGAAAGGTATGGTCGCGCCCTCTTCAATGAGCGCAATCGTCGCCGCAACCTGCGCTTCGCGGACGCTGAGATCGCGGGCAATTATTTGAGCGATGGAAAAGGAAGCGGCGGATTCAGACAGCTTGACTGCAGGCATGAACACTTGGGCCTTCGTAATTAAGATAGTTCCAGAAAAAGAGGTGGTAAGCCGAAGCGATACCGCTGCCTTGCATCTTGGAGATCAAGGTTAACCAAATGTTGCGAAGAGCGGAATGGGATGTCATTCGCGCCATCTTTCGCAGCGCTCAAGTCTTGCTCTAAAATTTGCCAAACCCGGCCTTGTTCAGGCCGGGTTCGTATGGGGGGCAAGTTCCGCGACGATGGTCGCCATAAGTGCCGTAAATCTCAGGATATCCGGCTTGACGTCATATGAGGCCAGCCATCGCCGCGACAATTTCGGGATGGACAATGTCACCATGGGCTACATTGATGCCGGCATGCAGATGTGGATCGGTCTTCACGGCTTGTTCGGTGCCCAAATCGGCCAACGCCATCGCATAGGGCAGGGTGGCGTTTGACAGGGCGATTGTGGATGTTCGGGCAACTGCTGCTGGCATATTGGTAACGCAATAGTGGCAGACACCATCAACATTGTAGACGGGTTCGTCATGTGTGGTCGGACGGCTGGTTTCGAAACAGCCGCCTTGATCAATGGCGATATCCACAACCACTGATCCGGGCTTCATCATCGAGATTTGTTCGGCTGAAACGACCTTTGGCGCAGCCGACCCGGGAAGCAGGACAGCCCCGACCACCAAATCAGCGGTCAGAAGTGAAGCTTCGATCGCAGCCGACGTGGAGTAAAGACAGCGGGCGCGACCCGCGAAGAATGCGTCCAGTTCCCGAAGACGATCAAGTGAGCGATCGAGGATGGTGACATTTGCTCCCAGCCCGACGGCCATTTCCGCCGCATTCCGTCCTGCGACGCCACCTCCGATGACGAGTACCTTGCCTGGAGCGACGCCGGTAACGCCACCCAATAGTGTTCCCGAGCCACCTTGAGCTATTTCAAGATACTTGGCGCCAGCCTGAACTGACAAGCGTCCGGCCACTTCACTCATTGGGGTAAGCAAAGGCAAGCGTCCAAACCGGTCGGTTACTGTTTCATAGGCAATGCAGGTAGCGCCCGACTTCAAAAGTCCGCGGGTCTGTTCAGGGTCTGGTGCCAGATGAAGATAGGTGAACAGCGTGTGTCGTGGTTGCAGGCGCGCGATCTCAACTGGTTGAGGTTCTTTCACCTTGATGATCATATCGGAAGAGTCGAACAATTCGTCCGCGTTCGTGGAAATTGTGCAGCCTGCCGATTCATACAGTTCGTCAGAAAATCCAACCATTTCGCCCGCGCCGGTTTCGACGAATACAGAGTGACCCGACCGTACGAGTTCCTGGGCGCCTTGTGGCGTCAGGCCCACGCGATATTCACGGTTCTTGAGTTCTTTTGGGGTGCCAATACGCAAGTCAACAATCCTTTGAGGTGTGGGTCCGATATATGAAGGAGGGTCTAGAAGTTCGCGATCAGATTTACGCGAAGTCGCTGTTGCCAGTCGTCGGTGGCGAACGGGATGAGGATTTCATCCTTGAGCCGATACGCATACAGGCTCGTATTCATCTGGAGGTGCTCGCTGAGTGCGTAGGAGAACGAGTATGTGTGCTGAAGATAGTTGCTGGCATATGGTATGTTATCTTGCGCAAAGGCCGCGAATACCGAGTCGGCTTCTGCGACATGATAGCCATATCCGAAACTATAGGTTCCTGGCGCGCTCGCCTGTCCAAGCGATGCGGAGACTGAATAGCCTGTATCATAATCGTCCGCACCGAGATTTCGAACATATTCAGCCTTGATTTCCAGTGGCCAGCGATCTCCAAAGCCGGAAAAGGACGCTTCCGTCATGATATTGAGAAGATCAAAATCGGACAGATAAGCGCCTGAACCATCAAGCAAGTTGGTGCGTGTATCACCGGAGTCTGCTGTGCCAACCGCCTCGATTTCATAGTCGTAGTATCCGGCAGCAAATCCGAACTCCCACGCTTCGCTGGCTTTTTGATCGAGGGTGAGCTGAAATCCGGATGCTGTGCTGTCTTGGGCGGCGGTCGAACGCTCAATCGGGAAAAACAGCGCGCTACCCCCGATACGAGTCGAACCATTGTCGAGAGCCGCGTAGCGGGCTGCCAAGCCTTGCGGGTTCACATCGCCATCCCAGACGAGATCCGTGCGCCGGAATGGGTTCGCAAATTTTCCGCCCAGCACGGACAATTTGCCGAACGTCTTGATGCCGTAAATTTGGTCCAGGCTTACCTGAAGATCGTCATTGAAGTTGGAGAGCGAAACGTCGGCTGAATTTGGATCGTCAGGATCTCCAGTGACGAGCCTGGCACCAAGTTCGAGAGTAGGTGACGCGGCATATGTGGCCGCGATACGCCCACGCACGACGCCGCGCGCATCATCGCGTTCGTCGCCATCAGACGAGTTACGCTCATATCTGAGGCGCATATCGCCACTTATGTTGAGATTCCCAGTCGGGGCGGCAGGACGCGTATCTGCGACCGTGGCTTCTGCCACGACGGCGCGGGACGTGTCCCGGTCGCTTGTTGCAAGCTTGGCTGGCACATTTGTCGCGTCTTTCAGCATCCGCTCAAGGCGCGCCAGTCGTTCGTCCTGTAAGCGTAGTTTTTCCTGCAGCTCGGCGATGAGAGCTGCTGGATTATCCGTTGCGGCGTCCTGGGCCAGTGCGGCCATTGGCACCGTCGCAGAAGCGATAGCTATGATAGCGCTGGCTTTCAGGAGGTGAAATTTTGTCGAAACCGTATTCGGGTAGAACATCAGATTCCCCCCATCGCGATATACTTCACATTCAGATAGTCATCGAGGCCGTAGCGAGACCCCTCGCGCCCGATGCCAGATTCCTTGACGCCTCCGAAAGGTGTTGCCTCTCCTGAGATCGCAATATCGTTCAATCCAACCATGCCGACTTCCAATTGCTCAGCGACACGCCAGGCGCGCGAAAGCTTTCGGGTCCAGAAATATGCGGCGAGCCCATAAGGCGTATCATTGGCCAATGCGATGGCGTCTTCGTCGTTTTCGAAAACGAGAACCGGCGCAACTGGGCCAAAAATCTCAGTGTGTGCGATGTCCATATCCGTTGTGACATCGCACAGGATGGTAGGCGGCATGAAATTTCCGACGTCTGAGGAGTGACGAGACGTGGACACTGTCGCGCCCTTTTCGACAGCGTCTGCTATCAGAGCCTGAACCTTGTTCTTAGCGGCGGTGTTGATCATTGGCCCCATGTCAGATGATGGATCGAGTCCGTCCCCAACATTCATGGCCTCTGCCGCTGCCACGAATTTATCAAGAAATGCGTCCTTGATGGACGTGTGTAGTAAAATGCGATTGGCGCAGATGCATGTTTGTCCAGCATTGCGAAACTTTGCGACCAGCGCGCCTGCGACGGCTGAATCGATGTCTGCATCATCGAACACGATGAGGGGCGCGTTCCCACCCAGTTCGAGTGACATGCGTTTTACGCTGTCGGCGCTTTGCTGCATCAGTAGTTTTCCAACGCGCGTAGATCCGGTGAAGGAGATCTTGCGAACGAGTGGATGGCTGGTCAGTGTCTGGGCAACGGGCGCTGGATCTTTCGAAGTGATGACCTGGAAAACGCCTGCTGGGAAACCGGCATCCTCTGCCAGGCATTCCAATGCCAGCGCTGACAAGGGCGTTTCATCGGATGGCTTCAGGATGATCACGCACCCGGCGGCCAGTGCAGGCGCAGCCTTGCGGGTTATCATGCCGCTCGGAAAGTTCCAGGGCGTAATGGCGCCGACAATTCCCACGGGCTGCTTGATGACGAACTGTCGCCGGGAGGACGCGCTGGTCGGTATCACATCACCGTAAGCGCGTTTGGCCTCTTCAGCGAACCATTCAATATAGCTGGCATTAAACGTCACTTCCCGGCGGGCTTCTGCCAAAGGCTTGCCCTGTTCGAGTGTCAGTATTTCGCCAAGTTCTTTTTCTGATGCGAGAATAAGGTCATGCCACCGCCGCAGTATCGCTCCGCGTTCTCCCGCCGTCAGCCCGGCCCATGCAACCTGTGCATCATTTGCCAGCGCAATCGCTTTTTCCGTTTTCGGCGCGCCCAGATCCGGCACTTTTGCCACAATGGATCCGTCTGCGGGATTGGTCACGGTAAATGATTTTTCCACAGACGATGCGGCTATGCGCTCCTTCAATCGGTGCAGCAGAGCATTCGACGTCGCTACGGAGTCCGCAGTCGGGACTTGCATGACGGACATGTCATGCGACTCCCAAGCGGGCAGCCGTTTCCGAAAGGCCGGCAGACGCGATGTCGATCAGTTCGTCTATTTCCGCATGCGTGATGGTAAGCGGAGGGCAGATCACCATTGCCTGTCCGACGGCACGCATGATCAGGCCTTTATCGAGGCATATGTCACGACAGATATTCGCCGCATTGTCTTCAGCCGTGAAGTGTTCGCGTGCTTCCCGTGACTTGATGAGCTGAAGACCGGCAATCAAGCCAGCTCCGCGTACTTCACCAATGATTGCATGTTCGTTAAATAGCTGCTGGAGCCGTGCGTGCAGATAGGGGCCTAAATCATTCTTTACGCGATCCACCAAGCCTTCGCGTTCGATAATGTTGATATTGGCATGCGCAACCGCGCAAGCGACGGGGTGTCCGGAATAGGTGTAGCCATGAGAGATGGGACCACCTTCATTGATGGTCTCAAATATCTCATCGCTGAAAGCCACCGCAGAAATCGGCAGATAGCCGGATGACATGCCTTTGGCCATCGGCATGATGTCAGGCTGGACACCATAGTGCTGGCATCCAAACCATTCCCCCAGACGTCCAAAACCACAGATGACCTCGTCTGATACCAGAAGGATATCATGCTTGCGGCAGATCTTCTGAATCTCGGGCCAGTAATTGGGAGGTGGGTCGATGACGCCACCAGCGCCCTGAATTGGTTCGCCGATGAATGCGGCGATATTGTCTGCTCCAACTTCGAGAATTTTTTCTTCCAGTGCATGTGCTGCCCGGAGACCGAACTCCTCGGGGCTCATATTCCCTCCGTGAGCGTACCAGTGGGGTTCCATGATGTGCTCGAAGCCAGGAAGCATGGATGATCCCATATCATGCATGTGCTTCATGCCGCCGAGGCTGGTCGCGGCAAGCGTGCTGCCATGATATCCGAGATGACGGCCAATGAACTTGTGTTTCTTTGGCTTGCCGCGGACGTGCCAATAATGGCGTGCCATGCGGATTACGGTGTCATTCGCCTCGGATCCGGAATTGGCGAAAAAGAAATGGTTGAGGTTCCCCGGTGCGATCTCTGACAGTTTTTGCGCAAGTTCGATCTGGCTAGGCGTCGAGCTTTGAAAGAACGAATTGTAGAATGGCAATTGCTCCATCTGCGCGGTCGCAACATCAACCAATTCCTGGCGACCATACCCGACATTCACACACCAAAGGCCAGCCATCCCATCTAGGATCTTGTTGTTGTCGCTGTCATAAACAAAACAGCCGTCTGCGCTCGTTATGACGCGCACGCCACGTTCTGCGAGTGTCTTTGGATCGCAGAATGGGTGTATGTGGTGAGAGGCGTCCATGGCCCGCCACTGGGCTGTATTCCGATGCGCGATCGCCATTGTGCGTCCCTTTCAATTGTTTGAACCCATGTTGGGCTCAGGCGGCGGAAGGGAGAAGATGACTAAACCGATTGGAGTGGTGCGGTTTCAGCACCGATGGTGCATGACCAATGCGATGTGACTATTTTGGCCAAAGACTGCGCATGTGCCGCGCGATTTCCTGATCCTGAACGTTGCTGTGAGTTTCGAGGGCGTCGACAACCCGCTTCTGATCCGCAAGCGGATGGGTCTGACTCAACTTTGTCACCGCATCGATATTTGAGATGGTGATCCGGAAGGAGCGGATACGGGGAATCAGGCTGTCGACTTTGCCATCGGGTGCGTGCTCCATACGCCACGCGGATTGGGACGCCGCTTCGCTCTGGGCAATCGTGGTCCGCATGATCTCCAGTTGAGCCTCGGCATCATCAATCGGATGAAGCGTCCCTCGTACTTGCGCAGCAATGTAGTTCCAGGTCGGAACGGTTGGCTGGTCCTTATACCAGCTTGCCGAGATATACGCGTTCGGGCCATGAAAGGTCGCAAGCGCTTTTTGGCCGGCGGCCAGGGTGGTGGCGTGTGGATTGTTCCGTGCCATGTGCCCGACCAGCTCAGTGTGACCAGTTGATGTTGTCACCACGTACATGGGGACCGAGGTCGCATAGGGCAGGTCGCCGCAGCTGGTGATTATCTGGCCAAAGGGGTAGGCGGCTATGATCGAGAGCGGGTCAGACGCCCGATAAGGTTTCGGCACATACATGTGCCACGTCTCATTTGCATCGGTCATACTATATCCCTTGTATTTTCTGGGGTCAGTCTTCGCGTCGACAGACAGAAATGTGAGGCGCGAAATGTATAACAGCTGGTGCGGCAGGGGCACCAGAATACCTTTGCTTGGCACCTGAGTCTGCCGGTATCGAAATGTATTGTCACCACAAAGCGCGCGCCACCTCCTGATTGTCGCTGCGCTAACCTAGGAGACTATTCGTGACAGCATTCTCTCAGCGCGAACCGCAGTTCGGTGACATCGTGACGGCTTATGCTGGCAAATTGATGCCAGATGTTCAGATGCATACGTTCAGCCATACACACGAGATTTTCCCCACTCGCACCATCAAGGCTGGTGACACGGTGTCTGCCTTGCCATATGCGGCGACGCCGCTGAGCGATATGCCTATTCAGGCGAATGGTAAATCCTACGATCTGTTCGACTACGTATCCCAGAACCGCCTCGTCGGACTGTTGGCGATCAAAGATGGGCATATCGTTCACGAATACTATGATCAGGGCATCGGGCCGGATACGCGATGGATGTCGATGTCCATGGCCAAGTCAGTATCAACCACGCTGGTTGGTGCGGCGATCAAGGATGGCTTCATCGACAGCGTTGATGACCAACTCGTGAAGTACCTGCCTGAACTGTCCGGTAGTGGCTACGATGGGGTCTCCATCAAGCATTTGCTGCAGATGACGTCAGGTGTGAAGTGGGACGATACTCACACGGTGGCGGAGTCTGAGCGCCGCACCATGCTGGATCTCCAGGTTGGACAAAAACCGGGTGAAATCATGAAATTCATGGCCTCTTTGCCCCGCATTGCCGAGCCGGGAACGGTCTGGAACTATAGCACGGGCGAGACCCATGTTGTGGGTGCACTGGTCAAAGCCGCAACCGGGAAGTGGCTGTCTGACTATTGTTCCGAAACCATGTGGTCGCGTCTTGGCATGCAGGCGGACGCCGCATGGTGGCTGGAGTCGCCGGATGGGCTTGAGGTTGCCGGCAGTGGCATTTGCGCGAATTTGCATGATTATGCCCGATTGGGACTCTTCGCGTTGAATGGCGGGGTGATCGACGGGGAATCGGTCGTACCGGAAGGTTGGTTCACGGAAGCTACTGAGCCACGTATGGCGGGATCCGACCCATTGAACTACGGGTATATGTGGTGGCCCGTGCCTGACCGCGACGGTGATTTTAAGGAAGGCGCATTCAGCGCACGGGGAATCTTCGGGCAATATATCTATGTCAATCCCAGTCGTGGAATTGTGCTGACCGTTCTGAGTTGCCGGTCGAAGCCAAAATTCTCGGAAGCGATCCTGGATAATGATTTCTTCAATGCCGCTGTGGACGCGCTGAGCTAGCTGCCTGGCTTGAACTGAGGCGTGTCCTTGGCGATCGTGTTGGTCAGCCATTGACGGAATTTTCGCAAGCTTGGTTCGTTCCAACGATCGTGACGGGCGATCAAAACATAGTCGCCCCGCCTTGCTGGAAAAGCCGGATTATCCTTGCCGATCCAGACCAGGTCGCCTCTTGTAAGGTGCTTTTCGGCGAGCAAGGGGTTGGTCAGGGCAATGCCCCGTCCGTGGCGGGACGCATCGCTCGTCAAGTTGCCCTGCCACAGGCGAGGACCTTTGAGCCCATCGGCACAATCGACGCCAAGAGAGTTCAGCCAGATCTCCCAAGTTTCGGTTGTATTCTCATGAAGCAACTGATGATTGAGCAGGTCTTCAGGTTTGTGGATTTCAGGGGCGCTCTCGAGATAGTCCGGGCTTGCTACCGGAATGATAGGAGATTGTGCGATCACCTGGCTTCTCAGGTGGGACGGAAGCTCATCAAGATCTTCGTAGGATGCCCAGTAGCGAATATCAGCAGTGGCCTCATGGGAGAGAAAGTCCGGAGCACTGACGGACGGCTTGAGCTCGATTTCCACACCTTGGTTTGCGCGCTCAAGCGATGCCAAACGGCGCGACAGCCATTGCTGTGCAAATCCGGGCGTACTCCATATCAGAAGCTGGTGATGGATGCCCTGATTGAGCAGGTCCAGTGTGGCGTGCGCCACCATATCAAGGGCTTGAGCAATTGAGCGATGATAGTCCTTGCCAGCTTCGGTCAGGATCAGGCCCGTCGGAACGCGTTCCACGAGGGTTATTCCGACCCATTCCTCAAGAGCCCGCAAATGTCGGCTTAGAACTGCATGGTCCCGGTCCAGCCATTTTGCCGCTTTTCGAACGCCGCCGAGCCGGGCGATGGCGTCGAACGCCCGCAATCCTTCAAATGGTGGAAGCGCTTTTCTGAGTGGGGGCTGTTGCCCGGTCTTGATCAGGTCGTCCTTACGGTCGGCCATTCTGGTTTCCCTATCATGGTGTGTTTGTCGCGGGATTGACCTTCCGGCGGGTTCGTAAGTCAAGCTTTGCGCTGATTCCAGTGGGACCATGTGTTCGTCGCGCCTGATTTCATAGCGTGTCACTTATTCACCACCAGGTGGCGATTTCATTGCGCCTTGCCCGCGACGACGGGCTAACCAAAGTTGTACGCCCAAAGCGATCATGAACAACAACCAGATGCCGGCGGCGGCATTTATGAGTCGCCCGAACAGTCCACCTATCTGTCCGGTGTGGAGTGGGTAAAGAGATTCAATTACACGCTCTTCCGGAGCGCTGTTGGCAGCATCATGGTCCAGCAGAACCGTGCCGTCCAATCCGACGAATACGCGGGTTGCACCATAAAGGCGCGGCATCTCTCCGGGTGCCTTCAGGCGAAACTTGTACCATTGCCGGTTTTCGGTGGGCAAATTGATCGCGACGAGAGAGGATCCGGGATACTCGCCGAGTGCAACATCCATCGCGGTGCCTAAGTCCACGATGTGCGTTGGAGCGGGCTTCTGACTTTCAGGGGTTTTTTGTTCCACGCTCAGCCCATTTGCCAGCAGATCAGACTGGGTGAGGGCAGTGCCCGCCAAGATGACGCAGAGCGCAGGAATTGCCCCCCAAAATCCCACGCGCCAATGCCAGCCTGACAATGCCGCAGCTGCCGGGACGGAGGAGGCTTTTGTAAACGCTCTAAGGCGTTTGCGTTGAGACCATCCAGCCATCAGCCCAAGGCTGATATTTGATATCAGAAGGAGACCGGAGATTGTGAGGAAGAGGTATCCCGTTGAGCCCAACATCAGCGATTTGTGAAATTGCGTCAGGGTTTCGAAGATAGCGCCGTCTGAAAACCGATTGGCGTCGGACCGATCACGGATGCGTGCACCGCTACCGTCAATTCGCACTGTGCGGCTTTCACCATCGCGGTCCAAATAGACATCATATTGACCGTCCCGACCACCGGATATCCAGATTGACGAGATTTCGTCGCCTTCCGATTGAAGCGTCTCGATCGTTTTGGCCAGGGCGGCAGTTTCGGTTTGAACGCTCTTCTGCCCGAGGAAGAAATCATCGATATCGGCTCGGAAACTAATCGCCAGGCCAGATGCGGCCTGGAGTGCCCACAAAGCCAGGAAGCTGAGGCTGACATATTTGTGGATGGACCGGACTCTCGGAAAACGCATGAAACCTCCAGTACCAAAGAGCGAAAAATTGCCAGTCTTATGTATCGCAAAGAATTCGGAGCACGTGACAGATGCGAAGTGCGCGACCAGTGGTGCGCTTGGCGCACCTCTTCATGCGTCGTAGGCCCCTTCGCCGATGCGGTCGCGACATGGTCAAGTCGAAGCTGCAGGAAAGCCTACCCGCCGGACCGGCGAACGCGCATTCTACGGGCTTGAGCGCTGCAACACAGAGGGGAGAAGGCATTCATGAGAGTGACGACTATAGCTGCCGGACTGTTGGGCCTGGCTTTGTCAACTGGATGTACATCCAACGCGCAGGAATGGGATATTACCCAAACTGGGCAGCCTTATCAGGAGGTCGAACTCTCCCTGACAGAAGGAACCTGGATAAGTGTTGCTGTCAGTCCGGTTGGCGACACGATCGTGTTCGACGTGTTGGGAGACATTTACTCAATGCCAGCAGCGGGCGGTGCCGCTGAATTGGTGCATGGCGGGCCTGCCATTCAGCATTCGCCGGTATTCAGTCCGGATGGCGCACGCATTGCGTACATCAGTGATGTCGACGGGTCCGATAATATCTGGACGTCGGACCCAGACGGCAGCAACCCCGTTCAGGTCTCGTCCGAGAGCACGCTTGCATTGGTCGATCCATCCTGGAGTGCGGATGGCCGAACCATTGTTGCGGCCCGCATGTTCGATACGGCGAACCGGCTCCATTCCTCTGAATTGGTAACCTATCCTGCTAGTGGGGGTGATGCAGAACAGATCGTCCCGATGCCAGAGAATGGCGAAAACGTGCATGATGCCGTCTATTCACCTGATGGTCAGTTCCTGTACTTCGTCGAGAAAATGACCCCGCCGCATGCGTCCACTGTATATGTGGATGCCAACCACAAGAATTTTGCCATTCGTCGGAAAAGTCTTGAAACCGGCGAGATCAAAACTGTGGTGGGCGGTTTTGGTGGCGCCATGACTCCGTCCATGTCGCCTGACGGCAGTAAAATGGCCTTTGTCCGCCGGGTCAAAGATCAAACAATGCTGTTCACGTACGATTTTGCGACACGCGCCCAGATACCGGTGTTTGATGGATTGGACCGGGATGGGCAGGCTGATTTTCTGGGGCAGGGCACATATTACCCCCGATTTTCCTGGTTTCCCGACGGCAAGGCAATCGCGATATGGGCAGGCGGAAAAATCATGCGCGTCGATATCGACAGTGGGCGCGCGAATGAGATTCCATTCTCGCTGACGGCTAGGCATCGTTTGATCGAGCCGGCGCGATTCACACAAGACCTCGATCCGGATACGTTACGTGTAAAGGCGATTTCGCGACTGGCCCTTTCGCCGGACGAGCAGATGCTTGCGTTCAGCGCGCTCGGACGCATATGGCGACAGGATACTTCCAACAACACGCCGGAACACTTATCGACGACGGAAGCTTCGCAATCGGAGCCAGCCTTTTCACCCGATGGTCGAACCATCGCGTTCATCGAGTGGGATGACGTATTGGGCGGGACCCTGAAGGTGAAATCCGACAATGGAAAAGTGTCCACACTGTTCAAGTCTACCGGCATTGTGCGTGAACCTTCATTTTCGCCGGACGGATCGGTGATCATGTTCCAGATTGCATCGGGCGACGATTGTCTCGGCGGTCACTTGGCGGACCCTGGGATCTACTGGATTCCTGCCGAGGGAGGCAAAGCAACCCCATTGGGCGTCGTCGGTGGCAATCCGAGATTCTCTCCGGATGGAGAGCGTGTGTACTTCACGACAGAGGCTTATATCGACGAGACGCTCGTTACGACACTCGAAAGCGTGTCGATCAATGGGGATGACCATGAAGTGCACGTGCGAACAAAGGATTCAGACACGAGTGAGTTGAAGCTTAGCCCGGATCTGAACTGGATCGCTTATCGGCACTATCAAACGTATTACGTGGCATCCTTTGACCCCGCCGTAGAGGGCGGTGTGTTCGATGCTGATAGCGGCACGCGACTGACAGATGCGGGAGGGTATGAGCTGATCTGGGCTCGGGACTCAGAAAGCGTATTTTGGGCGTTTGGTCCTGATGTGTACCGAGCCTCGGTGTACGCGGATGGCGCCGATCCCACTCTGTTTGCGAGGGTGGATTTGCGCGTTCCTGTGGACCGCCCCAACGGCAAGACCGCTTTCGTGGGTGGCCGGATTATTACCCTGGATCAGGGCGGTATCATCGAACACGGCACACTTGTTGTGGACGGAAACCGGATCGTTGCGGTCGGACCTACCGCCGACGTCGGCGTTCCCAACGATGCACATGTGATTGATGCGACCGGAAAAACCTTGATGCCGGGCCTGGTGGACATGCATGGACATCTGGATGGATGTTACTATGCGTCGGCAGGGCTGTTGCCGCAGCAGCAAGCATCTCGCTACGCAGCACTCTCTTTCGGGATTACCACGAACTACGATCCCTACACATCGGAGCTTCCGACCTACGGAGTTACCGAGATGACCCAGACTGGTGCGATGGTGGGCCCCCGCACCATTGCGGTCGGGAGTGTTATTTTCGGCCGCAAGCGTAAATATGACCCGGTCTACGTCCCGATCGAGACCTATGCAGATGCCGTAGCGGTTATGGACCGTAAGAACGCATTGGGGGGGACAATAATCAAAAGCTACCGACAGATCCAGCGCAAGCAACGACAAATGCTGGTAAAGGCAGGACGCGAAAAAGGCATCATGGTGGACGTTGAGGGAGAGAGCCACTTTTTCAATGGCATTACGGCCATTCTGGACGGCAATCTTAACCTTCAACACAACGTACCAGTTGAGACGCTCTATGATGATTTTATCCAGTTGATGGCGAAATCTGATGTGGCGCACACACCCACTCTGATCGTGCTCTTCGGGGAGTTGATGGGGGAAAACTATCTCTACAATTCGTCTCGGCTTTGGGAAGACCCGCGGGTGGATGCCTATGTTCAGACGACGACGAGTTCTTACAGCCCATTGGCAGTCCCGGTCGGGGCGCCACCTTATGTTCGCGGCATGACAAATATACAGGCAGCGGACGAGATTTGGGACTTGGGGTTCCGCGCGGCTGCGCGTTCCATGAAGGCGTTGAACGATGCCGGTGGCCGGGTGAATGCCGGATCGCATGGCCAAGTCTACGGGCTCGCCATGCATTGGGAACTTCAATTGCTTTCAGAGGGCGGGATGAGCAATCTTGATGTTCTCAAGGCTGCTACGATCAACGGCGCCACGACGTTGGGACTTGAGGAGCAAATCGGTTCAATCAAGGCCGGAAAGCTCGCCGACATTATCGTTCTTGATGAAAATCCGCTGACGGATATCCGGAATACCGAAACGGTCTCGCGAACAATGGTGAATGGTCGTCTCTATGATTCTGTGACCATGAACGAAATTGGAAATCATGATCGTCCACGGCGACCGTTCTACTGGGAAGTCAATGATGTGCCCAAACATATCAACTGGAAGCCCGCCTGGGGCGAGCACTGAGCGCTTTGTCACAGTTATCCAATGAAAGACCATTTTGATGAGTGATCTACCAAAAACCTCCGGAGCTTCGGATGTGGCGGACGTGAATGCCACAGGCGCAGACGATGCGGTGTTCTTCGGTCACCCCAGGGGGCTGGCCTATATCGTGTTTACTGAGGCGTGGGAGCGGTTTTCCTTCTATGGCATGCAGGCATTGTTGATCCTGTATATGGCGACATACCTTTTCCTGCCGGAGAATTCCGGGAATGTTGCGGCATTCGAGCCCTTTCGGAGCTTGTTTGAGGCGGTATTCGGGCCACTGAGCATACAAGCATTGGCATCCCAGGTATTTGGGGCTTATGTGGGCCTCGTCTATTTTGCACCTGTTCTTGGCGGGCTGATTGGAGACCGGCTTCTGGGCCGGACAAAGGCCGTTCTTGCCGGGGCCTTGTTCATGGCGGTTGGCCATTTCCTCATGGCGTTTGAGGCAAGTTTTCTCTTGGCATTGGCCGCCCTGATACTCGGATCGGGGCTCCTGAAGGGAAATCTCGCGGCTCAGGTTGGCGGTCTCTACAAGAAGTCTGACCAGAGAAGGGATTCCGGCTATTCAATCTATGTTTTCAGCATAAATGTCGGTGCCTTTATCGCACCCTTGATATGCGGCACGCTGGGCGAGGTGTATGGATGGCATTATGGTTTCGGCGCCGCCGGAATAGGCATGTTGATTGGCCTCGCTGTTTACCTGTCCGGCCGAAACTATCTGCCGTTGGATACGGTTGTGGAGAGTAAGGATCGTCCGAAGCTGGAAAAGGGCGACGGCGTTGTTATTCTGGCAATCCTTGTGATGCTGGGCCTCACTTCCTTGTATTGGACGGCGCAATCGCAAGTTTGGAACGCCTATCCATTATGGTTGAGATCAGATGTGGATCGTACCGTCTTCGGAATGGAGGTTCCGGTGACATGGTTCCAGTCTCTCGACTCGTTGGCGGTTCTCCTGCTTGCGCCTCTGGTGCTGTGGTATTGGCGCCACCAGTCTCGTCGGAATGCAGAACCAGGAGATCTGATCAAGCTTGCCCTTGGCTGCGCTGTGTTCGCAATTGCGTTCGCACTGCTCGGGTTGGGAGGCGTGTTATCTGCCGGGGGTTCCGTCGCTTTGATCTGGCCCATTATCTTCCATTTTGTCTGCGCCGTCGGGTTTTTGTATGTTGGACCAATTGCGCTGGCGCTGACGTCTCGCGCTGCTCCGGATTCGGTGAACTCCATGATGGTAGGATCCTACTATCTGGCCATATTTGTCGGTGGACTGTTCAGCGGTTGGCTCGCCCGCTTTTATGAAGTGATGTCGGCCTCCGAATTTTGGCTGATGCATGCCGCGATCGTAGGGTCGGCGGCAGTACTCCTGATTGTGTTGAGACCCGTCCTCAGTCGATTGATGCGTCTTGACAGGGATTTGTCCGCCAGTCCCAAGGCACCTTTCCAGCAGGAGGCACTCTAATGCTCGCTCGACTTCTTAAGACTGTTTCGTTTCCGGCTGTGCTTGCGGTGGTCGCCTGCGCGACGACTGGCCAGTTCAAGGATGACGAAACCACTGCGGTACAAGTCTGTTCACAGAGGGGTCCTGTCGATAGTTGCGATTATTTCGGATTGGTTGGGCTGCAGGAGGCCATTGATCAATCCACCTCAGATCGTCGAATTCTGATTAAGACCGGGACATACACGCCGACATCCTACCGGGATGTTCCGTTTCAGGATCTCCATGTACGCGGAGCGGTGGTCGTTCGGGATCGAAAGCTGAGCATTGAGGCGGAGCAAGGGGCAAGGCTCGTTGGCAGCGCAGGTTTTCCCTTGAGCGCGATCGTAATTGAGGACTCAACTGTTCAGATCTCAGGCCTGACCATTTCTGGATTCCACTATGCAGTCGCTGAAGATGATACATATGATGGGCATGGTATTTTCACCATCAACAGTGATGTGAGCTTGGACGGGGTTGTAATCGAAGGCGTTGCCAAGATGGCGCTGACGGGTCGCGAAGCAGGTCGGATCGTTGCGCGCAATTTGACTATCAACAAGTCCCATCTCGGCGTCTGGCTTGAGGAGACTGCAGCGATAGACCTGATAGACAGTGAAATTATCGCCAGCGAATCTGCAGCGGTTGCTGCTTATGGCGCGTCGTCTGCAAGAGTAGAAAACAGCTTGATCAAGGGTAATCAGGATGATGGCCTCTACACTGAGGACACGGCCAGGATCATAAGCCGCGAGACCACCTTGCAGGACAATTCACCCTTTGGTGCCCGTGCATCTGGCGAAAGCGTTATCCTGATCTGTGGCGGCGAAGTGTCCGGCAATGCTGAAGATTACGGAGAAGAAGACGCGGGACGCGTATATCGCAATGAGGTTGATATGTGTTTGCCGGGCTGAGGCCTGCGAAAGACTCCTCTACACCCCTATTCGCCAGAATTGTGTGCCGGCAATCCGTCGGCACACATTTTTTTGTAACTTGGTCGCATTCCTTCATGCGCAATCAAAAAGGCCCGACCTCCATAGGAGATCGGGCCAGTTACGGGGTGGAGGTGAGACGATCGGGAGTCTACCAGAGTTTCCAGATCATCTCATTTCCATTGCCTCTAGAAATTATACGCAGCGCTGACGCCGACAACACGGGGACGCGTGCGGTTTGCGTTGGCCCAGCCCTGGTAGGGGTCAATGGATTTGTTTTCGTCGGTGAGATTTGTGGCGAAAATCTCGAGATCGAAGTTGCCGACGCCGACACCTGCGCGCGCGTTTAACAGGTTCAGGGCGTCTGAACTTTGCGGAAGCGCGGAGGCCACGAAGCTTGACCGGTCGATATAGGTGACTTTGTCCCTATGGTTGAAATCGACCCTGACGAATGCCGGATTGTCAGGCGTCAGGTCGAAGTCATAATTGACGCCCAGTGTATAGCTCAATTCCGGAGTGTAGTCGGTTGGATCACCAACCTGGTTCACCTGGTCGGTATCCGCTGTTTCCACGATCTCGCTGTCGAGATATGAGGCGTTGACCGAAAGGGTGAGACCGGACATGGGTTGATATGCAAGGCCGGCCTCGATGCCTTTCACTTCCACCTTGCCGATATTGCTGGATTCTCCGAGGAACGCTCCATTCACCTCGGTCAACCGACGGCGAACCATATCCTTGTACTCGGTGAAGAAGGCCGCAACATCATACTGGAAGTTGCGAGTATTTCCTTTCGTGCCGATTTCATATGTAAGAATGTTTTCTGGCTCATACGGATCGAATGGCGCGGAGTTGAAGCCGCCGCTTCTGAATCCCGATCCTGCACTCGCATAGATCGTCGCGTCTTCATCATACTGGTAGGTCATGTAGGCACGTGGGTCCAACGACTGAAATGTATCTGCCAGTTCCGTGCCCGTGCCGGGTGCATATTCAATCAGGCTGGTCTGCTCATCGTGGAAATAGCGCATGCCGGCGCCGAGGGTCAGCTTTTCCGTTACATCGAATGAGCCGTCCGCAAACAGAGAGTATGATTCGGACGACGAAGCGGAATAGTAGAACAGATCGTCATACAGAACGCCGCCACCTTGATACAGGTCGCCGCCAGGTGCGTATGCGTATTCATAGTCCGCAGTCAGGGAGCGTTCGCCGTCGCTATAGTATGCGCCGACCGTCCAAGCGTAGTGGTCTGATGCATCCGAAAGCCGAACTTCCTGAGAAAACTGTTCAGCTTCTACAAAGCGATCATCATTCCCTTCAACAAATCCGTACGAGTAATTTCCTTCGCGCGCGATATAGGAGAACGGGTACTGGTGGTCATGGTCGATCTGCGTAGTTGAGGAGGTCAGTTCCGCAAAGCCGAAATCATAGGACAGTTCCAGATTGTAAATGTTGAAGTCGAATTTCTTCGGAATCATCACCTTGCTGCGGTCAGGGCCCACATCGACCGTACGATCAGCTTCTTCATACCCCATGCCGAGTTCAGTTTCTGCGCGCTGGATCTGGACCATCGCCTTGGCCGAAAAGTTTTCCGTAGGCACCCAGAGGATTTTACCGCGAGCGTTCAGGAGTTCGGTGCCATTGCCATCCTCAATGCCTGCCTCTGGTTGGTCGATCCAGCCACCGCCATTTTCGACCCCTACTGCCAGACGGACAGCGAGTTTATCTTCGATGATCGGTGTGTTGATGATGAATTCGCCCTTTTGGCCGATCTCACCTTCAGAGACGGTGTAGAGTTCACCTTTGACCTTGCCTTCGACCTGATCGAGCACAGGATCGGCCGTGATGTAGCGAATGACACCCCCAGCGGCCCCTTGGCCGTAGAGTGTGCCTTGAGGCCCCTTGAGGACTTCCACACGTTCAAGATCGAGGGCCACAGGGCTGAGTTGGTCATAGCCGCTGAGTGAAAGAGGTGCCTCGTCCATGTACATGCCGACGAGGGCGCCAGATCCTGACTGGTTCGCCAGTCCACGGATGAATATTGTGTAGCTGCCCGGACCATCTTCCCGCATGGTCAGTCCAGGTACGCTAAAGGACAAGTCCTGCACGCTTGCTACGCCCAATTTTGCCAGTTCATCCCCAGAGATGGACTCGATGGCCATTGGAACGTCGATCAGACGTTGTTCACGTTTCTGGGCTGTTACCATAATGGCAGACTGCACCAGTTCTGCATCATCGGCCGGAGCGTCAGCTGTTTGAGCATGCGCGCTCGCCGCATGCATCAGCGCAATAATAGCGCTCCCCGATGTCCAAAGATATTTACGTTTCATGTGTTCTCCCGCTCGCTTTTGCTACATTGCCTTCGAGTAAGACGGACAAACAAAAATTTGTGCAGATGCTAAAAGTGAATTGCATGGTGCGGAATACGCACCTCTGGTGGCTTGGCTGGGACAGAGACCAGTTTTGAATGCTCTGAAGCGTTGCAAAACTGAGATCACATCAAACGAGTATTGCTTAGCCTGTCAGCGGGGTGTGACAACCGCCTTTCGAGCACCGACTTGGCCTTCCGAACGTAGTCGTTCAACTGTATCCGGAGAATAACCAAGCACAGTGGTCAACACGTTGAGCGTGTCTTGTCCAAGGGTCGGTGCAGCAGATCTATATGTTACGGGTGTGTGGCTGAGCCGGATTGGGCAAGCGATTCCGGGCACGGTTCCGAGGGTAGGGTGTGGCAAGGTGATGCGTGAGCCCCGCGCCCGAACTTGAGTGTTTTCAAACACATCAGACATCCTGTTGACAGGTCCTGCTGGAACTTTGCTGTTCTGTAGCAGGTTCATCCAGTGTTCGGTTGACCGCGTTCGCAACTTTTCAGTCAATAGGGAGGTCAGGGATATCCGGTTGGCCACGCGTGCACCATTGGTTGCGAATCGATGGTCGCGGAGCAATTCGGCACATCCAATTCGTTCGCAAAGGTCGATAAACTGAAGATCGTTTCCGACCGCCAGGACAATGTGTCCGTCGAGGGTACTGAACACGTCATAGGGTACAATACTTGGATGAGCATTACCCATCCGTTCCGGATTTTCTCCTGTTGAGAGAAACCCCTGTGACTGATTGGCCATTGCGGCGACGAGGCAATCAAGCAGCGAGATGTCGATAATCTGCCCTTGGCCAGTCCGCTCCCGATGCAGAAATGCCGCCTGAATGGCATTGGCTGCATAAAGACCAGTCACGATATCGACCAATGCGACACCGACCTTCAGCGGTCCGCCTCCCGGCTCATCATCTGGAACGCCCGTGACGCTCATCAGACCGCCCATTGCCTGAATCAACAGGTCGTATCCTGGCTGGTCGGCATAGGGGCCCGTCTGGCCAAAGCCTGTTATGGAGCAATAGATAAGACGGGGGTTGATAAGTCTGAGAGAGGCGGCATCCAATCCGTACTTTTCCAACGTACCCGTCTTGAAGTTTTCGACGAGGACGTCGCTTGAAGCCGACAGCTCACGAATTACACTCTGGCCGGCCTCCGTCGAAATGTCGACACAGACCGATTTCTTGTTGCGATTGGCACTTAAAAAGTATGAGGCTTCACGGGTATCGCCATCCTCACCGAATTGAAAAGGCGGCCCCCAGCTTCGTGTGTCATCCCCACGGACTGGATGCTCGATCTTGATGATTTCAGCTCCCAGGTCTCCCAGGAGCTGGGTCGCCCATGGCCCGGCAAGAACTCTGCTCAGGTCCAGAACTCGCAAACCGTCAAGTGCGTTCGCCATATCAATTGAACGCCGCAATTCCGGTTTGTGCCCGGCCAAGGATCAATGCATGAACGTCGTGGGTGCCCTCGTACGTGTTGACCGCTTCGAGGTTGCACATGTGGCGCATCACATGGAATTCGTCCGATACGCCGTTGCCACCATGCATGTCGCGTGCTGCCCGCGCGATATCAAGGGCTTTTCCGGTACTGTTTCGTTTGATCAAGGAAATCATTTCGGGCTTGGCAGAGTTGGTTTCGAGCAGTCGCCCGACCTTTAGGCATGCTTGGAGTCCTATCGAGATTTCCGTTTGCATATCGGCCAGTTTCTTTTGAATGAGTTGGTTCGCCGCAAGTGGTCGCCCGAACTGGTTCCGATCCATTGTGTATGAGCGCGAAGACATCCAGCAGCTACGCGCGGCGCCAAGTGCTCCCCAAGCAATTCCGAACCGGGCCTTGTTGAGACATCCGAATGGACCAGACAAACCTTGTGCATTCGGGAGCAAATGGTCATGCGGCACGAACACGTCGTCCATGACGATTTCGCCCGTGATTGATGCGCGCAGGGCGAGCTTTCCCTGGATCTCCGGAGTGGAAAGGCCCTCCATACCACGCTCGAGCACAAAACCGCGGATCGTGCCATCCAGCTTCGCCCATACGACGAGCACGTCAGCAATAGGGCTGTTCGTGATCCACATCTTCGCACCGTTCAGGCGATACCCACCCTCTACAGCAACGGCGCGAGATGACATATTGCCAGGGTCGGAACCGTGGTCGGGTTCTGTGAGCCCAAAACACCCGACCAATTCGCCCGACACAAGCCCCGGCAACCAGCGCTGGCGTTGTTCTTCGGTCCCATAAGCGTGAATGGGATGTATCACCAAAGACGACTGTACGCTGAGAGCGGACCGATAGCCGGAGTCTACGGCCTCTACTTCGTGAGAAACCAATCCGTAGGCGACGTGACTTACTCCGGCTCCACCATACTCTTCAGGCAATGTCGGACCGAGCAGGCCCAGAGACCCCATGTCCCTCAGGATTTCTCGGTCGAATTGTGCGTTGCGATTGGCCTCGACGATACCCGGCAGGAGGCGCTTCTCAGCGAAGTCGTGCGCGGTTCGTTGCACCGAGCGTTCATCCTCGGTCAGATCGGAGGCGAGCGAAAGGGCGTCGGCCCAGTCAAAGGCAGAATACTTGGTCATCTGAATTCCTGATAGATAGAATGAAGTTGGGCCTACTCGTGTCCGACACGGTGTCCGATCTGTTGCCATCGCCCGGGGTTCACGATCACGGTGTCGCCGGTGAATTTGACGCTGAATGGGTAGCGGCCGCGGTCTACAGTGAAAACATCCTGCATTGCAGCTAGCAGTCTTCGTGGTCCGGCTTTGGTAATCTGAAACACGTCGCGCTCTCCGCTAGCCTCCGCCACTAGGTTTCCGTCTTCCAAACGTACTGTGAGCGATGCGAAATCGCTGAATTTGTATGTGCCGACATATTCCCGGAGTGTCGAAGATGGAATGACCAGGTCGGGGTCAGCCTTGGGCTGAGTGACCTGTTGGGGTGGAACAGCAGCCAGAATGGCATCCCACATAAGTTCAGATGCAGCCACACCAATTTCCATGCTGGGCAGGTTCACGCCCGGCCCAGCTTCAACTTCATTGGTTGAAACAGCGTACAGGACATCGCCATCGAATTCACTTGCAAAGGGTTGAATGCCACGCGCCATGGATGTGTGAACTTGAACAGCGAGGCGTTGAAGCTCTGCAGGGGACATCGTGCGATTGGTGACCACGACACTGATCGTCGTGTTCTTCCGCTCAAATTCCTGAGTGTCCTTATCGCCATTCCAGTCCGGCTGCAGACTGGCAGGTGCGGCCCCCATGAGGTCGGAAGCTTTCAGGGTTTCGGGCCAGTTTGTCCCTTTATGGCAGGCGACGACATTGCCATCCCGGTCGGTAACGGCACCCAATGCGTTGACGACGGTGAAGACGGCAATCTTTACGTCGCCGATCTGCCGAAAGGCGCTGCCTTGTCCGGATCGTGCGTTGCACCCGAATATCCCGCCATTCATTGCCGAACGCCCTGCGCCAAACGCGCCGTTCGGAAACACCCCCGGCTTTGCAGCGCGCAAGGCAAGTTGCGCGAGGCGTTTGTCCGGATAGATTTCGTTTAAGCGGCGCCCTCCAAAATCATAAATGATTGATCCAACAACAAGGCCGACATTGTTCCAATGGCCGCCCCGATAGCCATCATCCAATAGTGCGGTGTTTACTGCCGTGGCGGCCTCCAAGCCGTACCAAGAACCACCGGACAGAACGATCGCATCCAGTTCAGGCTGCGTATAGCCAAGTTTGAGATACTCTGCATTCACAGTGCCCGGACCACCTCCGCGCGCATCCACGGCGGCGTTTACCTTCTTGCCAAATTTCAGAACGGTCAGGCCCGTCGGCCCATCTTCATACTGCCCAGTACCGATCTCCAGCATAGGCCAATCAAACTTCAGAGCACTTTCTCCCTCGAAGCCATCATTGATCAAGGGTGGAAGGGTACTTTGGCCGTCAGGTTCTGCGGAAGCGTTTAGCGCACTCGTGGCGCAGGCCGCCAAGGTGAGAACGGAGATTGCAGCACCAATCGCGCGCAGGCCACGGAAATTGTCTCTCTTGATGCGCATGGTGATCCTCGATTGCTGGCTTTGAAAATAGATTACTTATGCAACTGAATGGCGGACAGATGCGATTTGGGAAGAGTGTGGTGCGAAAACCGCACCTGCTAGTTCGCTTGGTCAACATCCTGTGCAACGCGAAATCCGACTGTGAAATAGCCTTGCGATTTTGGACCTGGTAGTCGGTAGCGCGGGGACAAGTAGTCGCCAGCATCACCATAAGAGCCGCCGCGTATTACGTGTTTTCCGGGCGTTGTGCATGTCGTGCGCGCATAGCCATCCAGCGGCGCACCGTCATAGGTTTCCTGATGGCAGTCTGCTTGCCACTCCCACACATTGCCACGCATGTCGTGGATGCCGAACCGGTCTGCCGGGAAGCTGGCGACGGGCGCGGTTTCCATCCACTGATCGCGTCCTTCCACGACGCCGCCACAGCAATCGACAAGGCCAATATTGGCTTCGTCATGACCGACATGTCCATCATCACCTTCGATGCCGCCGGTTGAAGCCACGTATTCCCATTCGGCCTCCGAAGGCAGCCGAAAGGCCTCACCCGTCTTTTCGCTCAGCCAAGCTGTGTAAGCTTGCGTGTCGTCCCAACTGACGCAGACCACGGGGTGATCGTCGTCTTGCGCAAATCCGGGGTGTTCCCAATTCCTATCAGGCGCAATGTGCCAGGACTGGTTGTCTGTATAGATATTGCAGATGCCTTCCGACACGTAGCCGGAATCCTCAACGAATGATCGAAAGTCGCCAACGGTCACTTCGGTGACAGAGAAAGCAAACGGACTCTCAATGCTGACTTCATGACGTGGGCCGTCGATCTCTCCATACCCATAATCAACCGTTTCGCCCATGAAGAAGCTGGCTGCTTGAACTGTTGCCATGTCCGGTCTGACGCTTGTTTCGGTATTATTGGAGCATGCCATAAGTGCGAGACTTGCTACGATCAGCGCTGAATACTTCATGTCTAGTCTCCTGACCATGTCCATTTCCAGTCGATTCCGTTTGTGGGTTGAGTCTCCCAGTAGAATTCCTTCCGAGGACGGTCATAGTTGCCGATCTCATTCATTGTGTGCGCATCATAAAGGCGCCCATTGACCATCGTGTAGCGGACGCTGTTCGCATTGCGGATGTCGACGGTAGGATCCTTGTCCAGGATGATGATGTCGGCCAGTTTACCAGCTTTGATGGAGCCGAGCTGGTGATCAAGTCCATAGGTCTTCGCGCCGTTTAATGTTGCAGCACGCAATATATCCAGCGGGGCCATGCCGCTTTCAGCAAACAGCAACATTTCCCAATGCATGGCGATGCCCGATGCTTGCCCGTGCGAACCGACATTTACAGTAGCGCCAGCTTCGGCAAGTTTGGTGAGTGATCTGCCGACGGACCGGAAGCCGATATCATAGATTTCATCGGAAACGTGAATCGAATGCATGCAGCGCACGTGCAATGGGGCGCCACCTGGGCCTGCAATCGGATTATATGCATTGTTCACATCCGGAATGAAAGTCCTGACCTTGTCCTCCTTCCAGGGATCTTCATTCTCGTAGATGAAATTCTCGCCAAACAACTCCCCGAAAGTCACGATCAAGGTTGGTGTCATCGACACATCAGAAGCGGCAATGAGCTTTTGAAGATCCTCGTAATAAGTGGCCACGGGGAGGTTGTGTTCGAGATTTGTGTGCCCGTCGATAATCATACCAATATTGGTATAGAACTGACCGGCACCCTCCCCATCAACCATGTATCCGTATTCACGAGCGGCTTGAAGCAACCGCTGACGTTGCGCCCGAGTTGATAGTTTGTAGCTTTTGAGGATCGATGGCCCAAGCGCGGTACGTCGTTGGAGGACATTGCGTGCATCCTCGATCGAAGCAAGCGGATGATAAACTCCGTCCGTACGACCTTCGAGGCCATGCACTACCTGGCCCGACTTCAACCAGCGCGGCCCTACGAGGTCACCCGTAAGCGTCATCTCACCACTCTCATATGACATGAGATCATTGGAGTAGGGGTCAAAATTCGTAGTAATGCCATAAGCAAGCGCTGCGAGCCGAGTAGGGTGCTGTTGCGGCATGGTGCCAGAGCGGAAACAGCATTCAATATGGCCGTGGGCATCAAACAGGCCCGGCATCAGTGTCTTGCCCTTGATGTCTATCCGGGTCGCGTTCCGGGGTATCTTGACCTTGCTACGCGGGCCAACGGCCGTAATGCGATTGCCTTCAACAATGACGATGCCGTTCTCGATGACTTCGCCCTCAATCGGAATGATCTTGCCACCTACAAAGGCAATAATGCCTTCAGGTATGTCGGTCTGCATCTCCATTTGTATGGGTGTAGACTGGATCGCAGCTGACTGGGTGGCAGGCTCAACCGACAGGATTTCCGCTCCCATGGTCCAATAAAGTCTGGATGCGTCCGCAGACCAGCTCATCTCATATCCACCAGTCTCGCTGAGGAGACGGCCTGAGGAGTTGTCTTCCATCGACAGAACAATGGGCTCGTCGCGGATGTCGAACGGCATGACGTAGGGGCGATTGTGATACTTGAAGCCCAGCCAGGCCTGATCGGGGCTGAGGCTGAGATTGCGTATGTCCGCGGTCTCAGCGATGGCGTGCTCTTGGGGATCGCCGCCGTCCAGGTTGACGCTCATTAGAACGGAGGCTCGTCGGTCGTAGAAGGCGGGTTCGGCGAACAGGAACAAGCGGCTGTCATCGGCAGAGAAGCCGACCAAGCCGGAAGACGGTGAAAGGAACCTGGAAGTTCCTCCGGACGCATCTACGATGTAGATGCCTGTTTCCGGACCGGCCGCATTGAACGACGGATCCGGCTCCATGATGCGATACGCGATCAAGTCTCCAGAGTTGGAAAACCGTGGTTCTCGGATCACGCCTCGACTTTCAACGATAGTCCTTTCCTCTCCCGTAGCCGCATTGCGGATGACCAACCGACTGCCGGTCTGATCCGTCCAATTCGTATAGACAATCTTCTGTCCGTCCGGAGACCAGGCAGGGTCGGATTCGGCTGCATCGGAAGTGGTGAGGCGCGCCGGTCTGGCTGGCGCGTCCATCTTGATTTTCCATAGCTTGCCGACCGCGCGGAACAGCATGGTCTGTCCGTTCGGCTGAGGTGCCAGCTGCCGCAGCGTGCGGATGGTGACTTGTTCAGGCGCAAGGTCCTGTTTCACGCGAATGGCTGGCTGAAGCTCGTGCCGCGAGGTCAGGCTGAAAGGAATTTCTTCTGCAGAGGCAGAGTGCGTATCAATGCGAACAATCTTTCCCTTTGCCCAGATCGCAATTGTTCGGTTGTCCGGAAACCAGTCGAAAGATGGATAGTAGTGTTCCTGTGGCAGGTAATCTCCGTGCAGGTCTCGCCCGAGTTCGTCATAGATTGGCTGTTCGTACCCGGTTTCCAGGTCTTTGACGAACAGCACGGTCTTTGCGCCTAGACGGCGAATGAAAGCCACTGAATTGCCATCGGGAGAGACTTGCGGAGTCGATGCACCACCGAAGCCGGATATGGCACGACGCTTTTTCCCCGTCTCCAGATCCAGCTTGTTGATCGCGAAGTTCTTCAGGCCGGTATTCATGTAGACATAGTGATCACCGCCAATACGTTCCGTATAATAAAGATATCGGCCTTCGGGCGAAAAACGTGGCTCCTGAACATCCTTGCCACTCTGCGGGGGAGAAACGATGATCTCATCGGACGTGCCATCGAGGCTGTAGAGGTGTATTTCAGAATTTCGGACACGAAAGATGTCCGAATAGGTTTTCACTGCTGCAATGGATTTCCCGTCAGCGGCCCAAGCCGGACCAGCTATCATGGCGTGCGATTCCTGCGTGATCTGGCGGGCTTCACTGCCATCGACACGCGATACCCAGACATTGTCGGCACCACTTTCGTCGCTCAGATAAGTCAGAAATTGTCCATCTGCACTGAACTGCGGACTACGTTGCGCCACGGAGCCTTGATGGATCGCGACGGCCTTACCTCCCGACGCTGGCATAACGTAAATATCGTTCAGGAGGTCGAACGAAATGAACTTCCCGTCTGGACTGACGTCCAGGCTCATCCATGTTCCTTCCGACAAGTCCAGATTGACGGTTTTAACGCCAGTATGACTGCTGAGGCTGTCTCCGGAGGCGGGGGCCGGGTGTGCCGCAGCGTAAGCAAGAACGAATAAAATCAGTAAGCGGATGTGCATTTTTGTCTCTCCTACTGACGTCAGGTTAGCATCTCCGTCAGTTCAGGGGTGATGCAATCTGTCGGTGACCTGGTGCTCATGATGCACCGATCCTAGCGCAATACGCAGTGCCTGTGCGCTTTGGTTGCAGATACATTCCGTGCTTCACCTCAGGAGATTTTCATGAACCAAACAGTCAATACGGTGTGCGGCGTGGCCATGTTGGGCCTTGCCATCGGCACAACAGGGTGCACCAGCCTGCCGACGTCGGACGTGCACGCAACAGCCCCGCAAATCGAGGCAGAATTGATGGCAGTTGATCGCGCTTATGAAGCCTACAATCTCGCGCATGGCTATGAAGCAGCGTCTCTGAAGTTTGTGGATTTTGAAAAAGGTTTCATGATCGAAGCAGGTGAGGGGTTTCTGACAGGCCAGGCGGCTATCATGGCCGAGCGACAGTTGGACATGGTTCCGTCGCCCGTTCATTGGCAGCCTGAAGGCGCTATGGGTGCGGCGAGTGGTGATTTGGGAATCACTTGGGGAAGTTTCGTCGTCGATGGCGATCCCGATACGACGGGTGATTATGTAACCGTCTGGCGGAAAGTGAACGGCGAGTGGAAGATCGTAACTGATACGGCAGTCGACGATCCTGACCCAGCTGATTAACCGGGAAAGTCGGGCGCAACGCCAATTCATCCTGCTTTTCGTGAATGAACTTCATGACATGAGGCGTGGGGTGAGTTGATGTTGTGCCAATCAGCTTACAACTCACCATGTTGGGGCTAGCCTTGGTTTGCTGGCCAGTCTTGCAGCATCGCTTCGATGGTTGGTTCGCCAATTTGGCGATTGTAAACGCCTGAATATATACGCGTTATCCAAGTCCGCATCACGTCCTTGCTGATTGATGTGTCGATTCCGTTCGGATGGTACATCAGATCAAGTGCGGGCGGTGACTCGGAGTTTAGTTGAGGCATCTTGTAGGAAACCGATTCGAACGTAAGGCACCCGAGTCTCTCATAGTAGCGTTTCCGCCTGCGTTGCAGTCTGCGTTCCGCCTCTGGGCCACATTCGGCCTCGACTTCGATCAACAAGGTGCGACCATGCGATAATTCCAGAGCATGTTCGAACAGCGCTCGTCCGATGCCCTGTCCTCGGCACCCTTGTCGTGTCGCGAGATATTCGAGAAGCGAAAAGGTGTTCTGATCAGGGAGAAAGATTACCGAAAAGCCGACCACCTGCTTGCCTCGCCTAGCCGCGATCACTGCGTAGTCATTTCGCTCCAACAGTGTGGCAAGCTCGGC
Source organism: Hyphomonas sp. KY3 (assembly GCF_017309975.1). Taxonomy (NCBI): domain Bacteria; kingdom Pseudomonadati; phylum Pseudomonadota; class Alphaproteobacteria; order Hyphomonadales; family Hyphomonadaceae; genus Hyphomonas; species Hyphomonas sp. KY3. The sequence continues at coordinate 2,015,520 of NZ_CP022271.1, read as the reverse complement.
CCTGGTTTTGCGCTCAGCTGCGGGAAGGGCGCTTTCATAGATCGCGAAGACTGCATCGAAATCGTCCGGGGCTGCCAGGGCCCCAGATATACGTGAAAGCTGCATGTATCGCTCCTGACAGGTGCAAAATGGACGTTTTCGATGATGCGCACACGATGGTCTGGTACCATGGCACGGCAGTAATTTGTAATCGGCGTGCAAGCATGAAATCGCGTTCCCGCCCTGGTTCATTCAAATGGCACGTCATGCGAGCGAAGCACTGAAGCACTCCGGTTCGTTAATCGGGGCCGATCAGTGTCGAGGCGACGCCCGTCGCATGATCTACACTGCGGAGATTGAAAGTGTAAATCAGCTGCTCTCTGTACTCGTGGACGATTGTTGCCATGGTCACCCGGAAGTTTGCTTGGCTTTGGCAAGCAAACAGTCAGCGCGTGACTGTCTTAATGTTCGATAAGGGGTGATAATTAGTGACGCCAATTTTTTGAATGCTGAGGGTGATGGCAGGTGTTCCAGGCCTTTGGCGATGCTGTCGGTTCCCGCCTGTGCAACCAATATGATTGATATGGGTTGATTGTCTTTGAGGAGACAATTGATGACACGCAAGACTTTGGATCATCTGGGCTATCCGCGATCCACCGCCAAAGAAGTTGGCGAGATCCAGCACGCTGCCGAGAGACGGCGCGAGCAGATGCTGCCCGGGAACGGCCCGTTCGAGCCAATACAGGAAGAGCCGGTGAGTCACTTCAAGGGTGAGGACGATTCAGTTGAACTGGGCCCCGAACCGGAAATCGGTCCCGTCGTGACTGAAAATACATTGGTTGATGAAGAGTCCCGGGACTCGTGATGACGCATTAACCGCGCAACATTGTCTCCATGTCCGCAATGGACCTGCTCCTTTTCCTGCGGGAACTTGCATTTTCGTCTAGCCGATTCAGGAAGGTTTCAGTCCACCAATAGACGTCGTGCTGAGAAATTTCATCCCACATGGCCTGATGGCGTTCAATTCGTTCGGTCAGGGGCATGGCAACGGCTTTGCGTATCGCGCCAGCAATAGAGGACGGATCGAAGGGATTGACCGTCAGGGCGCCAATGCCCAGCTGCTCTGCCGCCCCCGCAGATTCCGAGAGTATGAGTACACCGGGATCACTGGAATCCTGCGCAGTCACGTATTCTTTCGCCACCAGATTCATTCCATCGATCAGTGGTGTGACGAGACCAATCGCAGCCCGTCGATAGAGGCCTGCCAGATAGTCGCGGGGCACAGCGCGATGGATGTACTGGATAGGCATGTATCCAAGCTCGGCAAACTCTCCATTGACCTCACCGGATAACTGCTCAAGCTGGCGCCGGATATCCTGGTAGGCTTCCACATTTTCGCGCGTCGGCGATGCGATTTGCAACAGTGTAAGGCGCTCACTTTCGGAATCCTGATCTTCCAGAAAGCGCTGAAATCCGCGGAACTTGTGAGGCAGTCCTTTTGAATAATCCAATCGGTCCACGCCGATCAGAAGTTTCTGGCCAGGGTCGATCCGGGGTGACGTCATTTCCTGCGTCTCGGCTGTCTGCCGGAACGTCTCTGCATCTATCCCAATTGGAAAGCTGGCCGCCCAGATATCCTGACCTTTGCAGCGGATTCTCCCGTCTGACAGCAACTGTCCGCCGAATGTGGCGCGGCAAACCTCGATCAGTGCAGAGACATCGCGTTGGGTTTGCAATCCCACAAGATCGTACGCAGCCAACCAATCCAGCAAGAATTCTTTGTGAGACATCGCGCGTACATTGTTCGAGGATGGGAATGGCGTGTGCAGAAAGAAACCGATCGGATTGTTGACGCCCAATTTGCGCAGTTCCGCAGCGAGAGGAATGAAGTGATAATCATGGATCCAGATCACATCGCCCTCTTGGATCAGGTTGACAGATGCTTCCGCCATCTTCCTGTTGACGCTGCTATAAGCTGCGAGTTGTCCTTCTTCGACATCCAGAAGGTCTGTGCGACCATGGAAAAGCGGCCACAGGACGGAGTTCGAATATCCCAGGTAATAGTCGTTGTATTCGCCTTCCGGCAGATGAAGCGCGTGCCGGTCAAAGCTGGCTCCTTCATATGACTGGAGCGTATGCTGGCCTGTTCCGCCTTTCCCGGGCGTGGCGCCAATCCACACTCCCCCTCGCTGCTCCATCGTTCTTCCCAAGGCAACGACCAGTCCCCCAGACGGCGATGATCCCAATGGCAATCGGTTCGAAAAAACTACGAGTCTGGACACAGCATCCTCATCTTCTGGTTGATCAACGGCATTCCGGCCACAATGATCAACCAACTCGCTAGAGCTGAAAAAGTTGCGCCAAAATGAAGCAAACTGGCAGCTGGTTATTGGCGCGAGGAATTGGAGGAAATCTGTGTAGTGAGCGTTTTGGCGAGCGCTGTACTTGCTGAACTATGAGTGCGCAAACTCTAGTGTTCTGCGTCACCTCCCAACAGGATCGCGCCGATCAGACCGGCATCATCTCCCAAGGCCGGAGTGCAAATGAGGTCTTCGGCAATCGGGTAATCCATTCCGAGATAGCCGTTCATCTGACGAACGAATTCGACGTGTATGCGGCTCAGCAGGTGCGGCGCCAACATAAGCCCCCCGCCCAGAATGATTCGGTTCAGGCGGGCTGTCAGGAACAAGCTGCGGCATGCCTGAGCCAGGTAATCAGCCGTGACGTCCCAAACAGGATGGTCTTGTGGAAGTTCACTAGGGTCCCCGGCCCGGGCGTGCACGGCCGTGGCGGAGGCAAGACCTTCCAGACAATCTTCATGATATGAGCAAACGCTATTGAAGCTTGAGTCCAAGGGATGACGGTTCACAGGTATGTGGCCAAACTCCGGATGGTGGGGGTGTGCCAAGAGCTGATTATTGGCAAAAACACCTGCGCCAATACCGGTGCCAATAGTGACATAGGCAGCGGAGTCCACATGCTTCGCTGCTCCGTATGCCATCTCTGCCCTTAGAGCGCCGTTCACATCCGTGTCCAAGCGAACAGGTACTCCCATAGCAGAGCCGAACGCGGTCTTGAGGTCGGTTAGGGACCAACCGGGCTTTGGTGTTTGTAAAATGGTGCCATAAGTTGAAGACCGCGGATCGATATCGATCGGCCCGAAGCTGGCGATTCCGAACGAAGACAGGCGGTCGGTTTCGAAAACGGGCCGAAAAAAATTGATGCAGCTGGAAATAGTTTCGTCTGGTGTCGAGACTTTGACGCGAAACTTCTGAACGATGTTACCTTTATCGTCCATGATGCCACATTTGAACGTGGTGCCGCCAGCATCGATTCCGCCGCGAAAGTTTCTGGTCGACATAACCCGCTCCCCGATCATTTCAGAACTTCGAATATTCATTTGCAATCGATTGTATTTTTGTTATCACAATCGCGGAGGAGACAACAAGATGACAAGAACACAAGTAGGGTCTGGCAAAAAGGGCGTCTCTGTAGCGCTCGTTTCCGCACTCACTTACGCGATGTTCTTTATGTTCGCCATGACGACCGATGCGGTCGGCGAGATCATCAAGATCGCGCGTGTGGACATGAATCTTTCCAATACTGAGGCGAGCGCGTTTCATTGGGCAACAATGATTGCGATTGCCATGAGCGGGATCGGTCTGGGCTTTCTCGCGGATCGCTTCGGACGCAAGAAGACGATCATAGGTGGTTTGGCAATGTATGGCGTCGCCAGCGCACTTTTCATGACAGGCCAGTCCTTTCAGCTCTACTTTACACTGCTCTTCATTTCTGGCCTCGCCATCGGTGTGTTCAAGACCTCCGCATTGGCGTTGGTTGGAGACCTCGCGAATTCCACGGATGATCACACGTCACGCATGAACGCCGTCGAGGGCTTCTTCGGCGTCGGGGCCATCATCGGCCCATTGCTGGTAGTGTGGCTGACGGGACAGGGCTTGTCCTGGACCTGGCTGTACATGATTGCCGCATGTTTGTGCGCGCTGATGATCATCGCTGCGCTGGTGACAGAGTATCCACCCATTACCGGTGAGAAGGAGACGCCAGCGTCGGTACGACACACGCTGTCACTTTTGGGTAATGCGCACGCGCTTGGTTTTTCCATGGCCATCGCCCTCTATGTCGCCTGCGAAGTCGCTATCTTTGTTTGGCTGCCAACCTTTCTCGAAGGGTTCACCGGAACCAACACCGCCATGATGTTTGCGGCATATGCGGTGATGATTTTCTTTGTATTGCGTGCTGTCGGACGGTTTCTTGGGGCTTGGATTCTCCGCATCGTTGACTGGAAGTTGGTAATGATGGCGTTCACCGCGATCATTTTTGGCTGTTTCCTCGCAAGTGCGCTGATCGGTAAATCTGCGGCGGTTTTCCTGCTGCCGCTATCGGGCCTGTTCATGTCGATGATCTATCCGACTCTGAACTCCAAGGGCATCAGCTGTTTTCCAAAGAGTGATCATGGCGCAGTCGCAGGACTGATCCTGTTTTTTACCGCCGCGTCGGCGGCTTTTGCGCCTCTGCTGATGGCGGTGGCCAGTGATATGTTTGGCGGAGGCGACATGCGGATTGGCTTCGTCCTCGCGACAGGCTTTGCAGGCTTATTGTTCGTGATGGGGCTTGTGAACTGGATTGCAAACCCTGCAGCGGCGGCTCTCAAGGCTGCAGACCAGTCGGAATATTCCTGAGGATAGTTTATGAGTCGCCGTACAGCGCCGATCCCTGATCCATGCGAGCTATCCTTTTCGGGAGACATTCGTCATCCAGATCTTTGGTTGTGGGACTCTTGGACGATTCAGTCGGGGGAAGGGCACTTGCATCTATACTGTCTGGCGCTCAGTCGGACGGACTTCGATGGATCAGCAATCCTGCCGCCGCAGCGCAACGACCATTCCTTTCATATTCGGCATTTCCGTTCAGCCGACAATGGTCTCTCGTGGCGCGATCAAGGTGTGGCGATCCAGCCCGGCGGCGCGTCCGATGGCGCAGATGCGTTCAACGTGTGGAGTGGTTCTGTCATCATGGGAAAAACGGGCCAAACCCTCTTCGGATATACCGGGGTCCGTAACATCTCCCCGGCGCGAACTTTCCTCCAGACTATTTGTGTAGGGGCAGGCCCAACACCGGATGCCATGACCACTGTGCCTGCTGCCGCGATCAGTTGTCCCCTGCGCGACTATGACCAGATCACCCGCCTGGGGTTTTATCTGGGGCCACTGGATAGACTGGGTGACCGGGCTGGAGAAGAGGGCGGTCCCATAATGGCTTGGCGCGATCCGTTCCTGGTGCGGAATCACAATGACGAACTCAATGCCTTCTGGTCTGCCAAGATCGGACCAACGAGGCCTGCCATAGCGCGCGCGCGACTCACGGAAGGGCCGGCTGGCGTCTCGATGACGGAGTTACTGCCTCCGATCGAACTGCCCGACGCAGCCGAGTATACTCAGTCTGAAGTCCCGAAACTCTATCACGACAAAGCATCGGATCTCTGGCTACTCCTCGTATCAGCCTGTAATCGCCAATATGAAGGCCAGCCTGATAGCGAAGTTGAGTTTCAGCAAAGACTGTACACATCAGCATCATTGGATGGGCAATGGGAGTCAGCGTTGGTGTCTGGTAGCGTGCTGACAGGCCTTGATGGCATGTTCGGATGTAGTCTTGTGGACCATGATCTTGTGGCGGGTACGTTGAGCGTACTCGGTCCGTTTACTGAGCAAGCGGGCCCGGAGAAGCAGCTGAGTTTTCCGCCAGTGCGAAATGTTTCTCTGACTTCGGTGTCTGGTCCAGCAGCGTAGCCTAGCGCGATCCACCGCTTGATTCACGAATGATCAGCTGCGTGGGCGTCAACTCCGACTTGGCAGTCTCACCGGCCAGTTGAGCGAGTAGTTTTTCCACCATCAGTTCGCCGCCACGGGCTATGTTCTGGTCAATTGTCGTGAGTGACGGGGTTGCCATACCAGCTTGTGCAATATTGTCGTAACCGACCACAGCTACATCATCTGGCACAGAAATGCCGCGTGCGTTGAGCGCCAGCAAAGCGGACATTGCCAAAACATCAGAGGCGGCAAAGATGGCATCAAATTTCTTGCCCGAATCCAAAAATTGAAGAACTTCCTCGAACGCATTTTTCGCGCCGAATTCAATGTCCAGAGTCAACGTATCGTCCCAGCGTACGCCACGTTCGTCATGTGCCTTGAGAAATCCATTGTATCGCAGCTGGACCTCAGGAAGGCGACCCGGCCCCAGGAACAATATACGTTTTCGAGCAATCGAAAGAAGATGGTCACCCGCAAGTCGACCGCCTTCGACATTGTCACTTCCGACAAGTGTGTAGTTTAGGTGACCAGCGTTGCCACCCCAGACGACGACTTTGCGACCCAGGGGTCCTAGCTCTTCAAGCCGTTGCGACATGCCTGCCTGGCCGATCACGATCAGGCCATCGGCTTTACCCGTCTGCAGAAGGCGGCGTTCCGCGATCGTTTCGTCTTCACGTGGAATACTCACGATCAGGTCATAGCCATTTCTTGAGGCGGCCTGACTGACCGCTCCAACCATTTCCAGATAGAAGGGGTCTGAGATAGTCTGGCCAGATTCCGGTCGTAGCGGGATGACTATTCCGATTGCCTCGGACGATTGGCGCCTAAGATTTCGCGCGGAGGCATTGACTGCATAGCCGGTCTCGGCCGCGATATCGAGGATCAGACGCTTGGTCTTTTCCTTCACCAACGGACTATCGTTCAGAGCGCGCGAAACCGTCGAGACATCAACCTCGGCCAACTTGGCAAGCTCTGCCATAGTCATCTTTCGGTGCGACTTGCTTGCGTGCTCGCTCATGTCGCCTGAATTCCTCTCGTCATGACGTCTTGTTGTCTGCGGCCTGAATTGCCGATTAAACGGGCATATAAGGACCGATGTGTCCCGCACACAGGGCGAATTATCCATTATAAATCAAGCTGAGTCACAAAGGGAATAGCGAGACCTCGAAATTGTGTGATCTTGCAGATGTAACTGTGGGCGTGGCTAGCACTTCGTCCTGAAAAGATGGGAGCCTGCCAGTGTGAATGGCAGGCTCCGAAAAGGACTGGCTTTCTCAGCTACAATGCAGGAGGCAATCAGAAGCGGTATCTGAGAGTTGCGGTCGCGGAGGTGCCGTTGATCGAGCGGGCAACGATGACATCTGCAGCACCATCGCCATCGGTGTCGAACACTCGGCCGTTCTCGGCTTCTGTGAACAGGACTTCGTCGAACACGTTGTTCACGCCAACTGACAAGGTAGCCTGTTCGGTGATGTCCCAATCAGCGAAGAAATTTGTAATCGTTGCGCCGGGCATCACATAGACGTTGTCATCATCGACATATGTGTCCGTGGTGCCGGTAAAGTTCACTCCGATGCGCCCCAGGCCGTCGATCGTGTAAGTTGGTGTAAGGGACCAGATCCAATCTGCCTGACGGCGCGGCGTGTTTCCGATATTGGCAGGCGCGGTATCGCTATCGTCTATTTCGGCATCAGTGAAGGTCACCGATCCTGACAGGTCCAGGCCGCCATAACCATATTTGAATTCAGTTTCGAATCCCTGCGAGACATAGGTATTGCCCAGTGACGTCATGGTCGTGATTTCGTAATTATCCTCTTTTGTCTCTGCATTGAAATAGGTGACATAGAGGTCAAGCTGTCCCGGAATGGCGTCACTGGATTCTTGCCATTTCACACCTGCTTCGAATTGTTCCGTCTCATCGACATATGTCTCTTCACCACCAGGGACGAGTCCGCCACCTGCATTTAGCGAATTGAACAATTGCCGCTCGCCATTGAAGGCCGCACCGTCGCTGTAGCGTCCGAATACGGAGAGTGTATCTGAAACCAGATAGTTCGCGCCGAGAGTGAAGGAGGTGTGGTCTACCTCGAAGTTGGCGATGCCACCTTGGCCAGTATTGAGCGATACCATCATTTCCGGGGCGTCAATAATGCCGTCGCCATCTACATCGAATGCGCCGCCAGCGCCTTCGGTGCGTGTCCCGGTTTGCTCTATCGTGTCGAAGCGTACTGAACCGTCAATCGTCAGACCGCTATCAAGTGCCCAACTTCCTGCCACAAAAGGTGCGCGGGCCTGATATTCGAGGTCATAATTGCGGTTGGTGCCCGTCCAACCGAAAGCTTGGTTGTAGCCAAGAATTCCATTGTCGGTGAAGCCATTCACGTCGATCAAAGCCGCATTGGTGTCAGTTGATGTCAGGAACCGATTCCAGTGCCAATCCTGAACGAATTTCTGATTCATGAAGAAGTACCCGGCCGTCAGGTCCAATGAAGAGCTTTCAAAGGCCAGCGATTTGGAGGCGCGCAACTCGCTCGCAAAATTGCTCATATCGTCGAGGTCGGTGTTGAAGTAGGCAACTTCCGAAACGTAGGGGTTGCCCGTTGCGGCCGCCAGCGATGCGGAGGTCACCGGATTGCCCGCGCCGGGACCGTTGAAGAAGCTCCCTGACGCGCCGCCATAAGTGGATGCCAGAACAGTATCGGCATCGCCCACTAAGTGCGTGAAAGGAGCGTTGAAATAGCCTGAGATGTCTTGGTAACGGGCCTTGGCGTCTAGATTTATTCCTGCACCAATATCGAAGTTTGCCTCAACACCTAGAGACTTGATTTGTGTGCGGATGCCATCTGCAAGGTCGTAATTGTTGACGGTATTGTTGCCATCAACATCGCGTCCATTCCGAATGTAGGGGCTGTGCAGGCTGTCATTCGTCGCTGAGAAGCCAGCGATGCTGTCGGTGACTTCATCACCAGACAGACCAGCAGCTTGTGGCATGTATGTCGCGTCGGCTTTGTCCAGCCACTTCGAGTTCACGCGTATGAAGCCGTTCTCGAATTCCTTGGTGAGGCTGGCGCGAATTTGACCGCCACTGACCGCATCAAAGCCAAGATCACGATAGTCTCCACCTTGTTGCCAATGGCCTCCAACATGGAAGTAGACAGCGTCAGTCAGCGCGCCCCCATACTCGAATTCTGCCCGGTAATCATCATGATCAAGTCCGGTGCTGAGTGCGATCGAGCCACCTTCTGTGCTTCCAGTTTTGGAAATGAAGTTGATGATGCCGCCAGGGCCGTTTGTGGTCAGCGTGGAGGCCGTACCGCCCCGAACCGACTCAACGCGGTCAAGTGTACCGTCCACTTTGTAGAAGCCATCGGCAGGCGCGAAGTCGAAATCTCCGAACAACAGTATCGGCAACCCGTCTTCCTGAAGGCTCACATACTTTGCCCCACCTGTGGATAGCGGCATTCCTCGGACCGCTATATTGGAGTTACCGCCGCCGGCGGAACTTTCGGCACGAATGCCGGGCAGGGCGCGAAAGATTTCTGCGGTGCTGCGCGGAGCAGTCTTCATCAGCTCGTCTTGATTTAGACTGCTGACAGATATGGAACTGTCGAGTCGGTTTTGACCGCCTGCCTTTACGATGCCGGTCACGATGATGGTTTGTTGTCGAGCCTCTGCCTCAGTTGCACTCAAAGTTTCTTGAGTGAACGCGGTGCCATTCGCTAGGGCAAATGCGCCAGCACTAAGCAAAAGTGTATTGCGAACAATCGACATGACTTTTTCCTCCCTATCACTGCTGGTGTGTGCACCAGTCGATTTCTAGACCGGCACGTCCCGGTTGGCTCTTCATAATATCAAAATACAATCGATTGCAATATATAAATACAATCGATTGTAATGGGTTCACCAAGGGAAGAGTGCGAATGAGACGATAGTTGAAGAGAAACGGCGCACTTCTTGCTCTTTTCAGTTTACAGCAGAATTTCGCATCGGTGCAATTGCCCATCCTTGGAAGTTAGTCATGACAACACGCAAATTCTTGGAGTCCAAACCAAAGATCATGGCACGACTTCCATGGTCCGCGAAACATCGCGAACGCCTTCAAGAGATCTTTGCGCCTGCTGAACTGGTTTTCGTCGAGCGAGAGGATCGGGTCGCCATCGACACAGCTCTCGAGACTTGCGAAGTCGCCCTGATTGATGGCGTGATGGATGATCGCTATCTTGCTGCGCCCCAGCTGAAATGGGTTCATTGCGACCAGTCTGGCCTCGATGGTTATGCACCACAGAGGCTGAGTGACAGCGATCTTGTTGTGACTTCTTCGAAGGGCCGGTCTGGTCCGGTGCTCGCCGAACACGCTGTCTTCTTCATGCTCTCGCTCGTGTACAGGGCATCTACCCTTGCGCGCGCCCAGCGGCGCCGCGTCTGGGGCATCCGGGATCAGGATAGCTTACGCGGGCTAAATGGCCGAAGCATATCCATCATAGGTTACGGGGCGACAGGAGAGTGCCTTGCCCGTCAATGCCAGAGCTTAGATATGAATATCAGGGCATATCGGCGGAAAGATATTCCGGCCAAAGTCCCCGGCGTGCAAATGTATAGCGCTATGCGCGGGGATAGCTTGCTGGATGCCGTGCGGGATTCGGATTTCGTGGTGATGTGTGCGTCGCTCAATGACCACAGTTATCGAATGCTGGGGGCGCGTGAAATTGCTGCGATGACGCCGGGGAGCTATTTGATCAATGTTGCGCGTGCACAGCTTGTCGATGAGGGGGCGATGATCTCGGCATTGGAGTCCGGACACCTGGCAGGCGCGGGACTGGACGTAACAGACCCCTATGAGCCGCTTCCTCCATGGCATCGGCTTTGGTCAGCGCCAAACTTAATGATCACGCCGCATTTCACACCGCAAATGCCTGACAGAACTTCCCGCACGCTGGATATGGTCGAGGAAAACTACGCCCGGTACTTGAAGGGAGAAGACCTGCTTCACCGCTTCTCGAAAGAAGACGTGTTCTCGCTAACCCCTGAGTTTAAGCGGTTTCGCGGTCGCCACCGTCTGTTGTCAGCCTGGAACAGAATCGGGCGTTGGATTGGCTAATTGGGGTAGAGGCACAGATGGTGACTGATCCGGTTTGATAAGGCGCCGAGACGCCCAGGCAGAAACAGCCTCACAGACCAAAGCGGTTGCCGTTACGGTTATTCGCCATCCGGCCAGTCTTTGAAGTTTTTTGAACGGGAAAGCGTGACGCTTGTGATCGCGCAAAAAATTCTCTTGCCGCTCGAAGTCATGCGACAGCCCCCATTTATCGTAGAAATATCTCTCGGCGCGCATAACGCGCGCACGACTCCAGCGAACGCAAAAATAGGGTCGATCTCGCCAAGTCAGCTTTTTGCCGACTGCGTAGGCCACGACCGACTCCGGTTCGTAAAAGATCTTCCAGCCTTTTTTGCGCGCCATCAGCGCCATGTCTATTTCATCGGTGAACCCAACAAGGTTCGGATCAAAAGGCCCTATTTCCCGGATCATTTCCGTGCGGGCCAGGACAACATGAAATTCGGTGCAACCTGTTTCCTGCCGAACGAGGTCGTTCTTGGTGGACAGGTAAGGTTGGTGTTCGAAACCATGACGACGGTGGATGGTTTTGCCATTCTCACCCTCGTCAATATCGAGAATGCCGCCCGCATGATGAATGCTGAGGTCCGGCATTCTGGCCGCTGGTCCAACCAGAATAGTGGGGGTTACCAGTCCTGCGCCGGTTTCATCTGCACATTGGATCAGAGCGTCCAGCCACCCGGGCTGAAAAACAACATCATTGTCGATGAATGCTATGTACTCGGTGTTAATTAGTGGCAGCGCGGTGTTGCGAGCGTCATTGGGCGTCAGGAACCCGTCCCGCCGGATGTAAGTGTGTCCCCGCGTTTCCACTTCAGTCTTCAGAACATGTGCGATGTCTCGCGGCGAACCACCGTCAATATAGACCATTTGGAATGGCGTATCGGTCATGTCAAAGCAGGAACTCAATGACATCTCAGCCTGTTCGAAACGCTCTCTCGGTGAAACGACAATCGTTACACGGGCAATTTGTGGGGGCGTGATTTCGTTGTTCATTTGTACGAATTTGCTTTCTTTTCGAGAAAAACGAAGTTCAAATACGTTGAGTCATGGGGAAGTGACTGGAAAAACAATAGCATCCCATGCGATTTTCATACCGAAATCTGGAAGAACATCAATTTCTTTGGCTCGAATATTGCGCTGTCCCTATTATCTTCCTCTTGCATGCCATTGAGTTCCAAGCATCCACATGACGTCTGTTGCCCCGCCATCCGTAACCGTAATCCTTCCGACCTTTAATCGGGCTCATCTGATTGCGGAAAGTATCGATAGTTTGTTGGCGCAGACTTGGCCCATTGAAGAAATCATTGTCGTTGACGACGGTTCTACCGACCACACGGATCGTGTGGTGGCAGCGTATGAGCGGCAAGTCAGGTATTTGAAGAAGGCGAATGGCGGGAAACTTTCAGCTCTGAACGTCGGACTCACCTGCGCAAGCGGCGACCTCATCTGGATCATGGATGATGACGATATCGCACCAGCGGATGCGCTAGAGAACCTGATCACACCATTTCTGGAGTGTTCGGACACAAACATCTCGTATGGTGCGTTGCAGAAATTCTCCGTGGACGCGAGCACCGGTCGGACCGAGTATGTAAAGACGTTCCCCTATCCGCCAGAAGATGGGCGATCATTCTTTCTACATGTGCTCGAGGATTGTTTCATCACCGGCCAGCCATGCTTGCTCGTAAGGAAATCTTGCTACGACGCTATCGGTCCGTTGCCTGAGCATATAACGGTGTCGGAGGATTATGCGGTGCTGATAAAACTCGCGCGCCGTTATGAAGCCCGTCGTGTCGACGCGGTGACTCTGTTCCAGCGGCAACATGAGGGCCCACGCGGCCCGAGCGATATCCGCTATGCCGCCGATACACGATATGCCCGTTGGTGTGCCGCGGACACTGGCTTAATGGAGCGAATATTGCCTACACTTTCGCTAGATGAACTGAGTGGTGGCCAGGGTGATCCATTCAGTGCCCGCCGGGCGCTGTTTCAGAAGGCGGTAATCGCGGCGCGCAAGAAGCTGTGGCCCAGTGCGATAGAGGCACTCCACGGAGCCGTGAAGGCCGACCGAGTTACTCCGCTCAATCCATTGGAAGGCCATATCCTGAGCGGCATGCTTGGATGCCGTTATGGTCTTGATGAACTGGTAGAGCATCCGGAATGGATGGACCGGGTCAGGGATGTCTTGGCTCCATTGGAAGACCGAAATGAAGCCTTGTCACGGATTGCGGGGTTGCTCACCTATCGAATTCGCATCCAACTTTCGGAACGTGATTTCAAGCGCGCCCGAGCGTATTGGGGGCTTTTTTGGCGCCTGACAGGTGTGCGATTGGGGGTCCGAACCGGAGTCTCTCGACTAGCCAGCGCAATCTGAAAAACGGCAGATCCTCGTACCGGTTATTTATGCGTGGAAACAACGCTGATCCGGCTTGTCTGTCCTAACGACACCCCGTCTAATTGCCTTGGAAGCATCTGCGGCTCGCCAATCGCAGCAAGACTAAATTTGGAGGATGCGCAACATGCCAGGCACCAACCTTCTGTCGGACATCAAGATTGCGGACATGACCACAGTCATTTTCGGTCCTTATTGCACGCAGACCTTGGCCGACATGGGCGCGGATGTCGTAAAGGTAGAGCCAAAGGGAGGGGATGATTTTCGCAATGTTGGCAAGTCTGCGAACAATCGTAGCATGGGACCATGCCATTTGACGATTAATCGAGGTAAGCGCTCCGTCGTCTGGGACTTGAAATCTGAACCCGGTAAGGCGGCCATAAGAAAGCTGATCCAGCAGAGCGATGTCTTCATCCACAATATTCGCCCAGATGCGGTTACGCGCCTCGGCCTGACGTTCGAAGAGGTCCGTGCAATCAAGCCCGACATTGTCTATGTCCATTGCCTGGGCTTCGGATCGGATGGTCCCTATGCAGGTCGCCCTGCCTATGATGACCTGATTCAGGGCCTGTCCGGCGCAACCATGCTCTTGCCAAAGGTCGACGGAAACGAGCGACCGCGCTTTATTCCCACCGCCTTCGCCGACAAGGTTTCCGGAATGCATGCAATGTATGCAACGCTTGCGGCACTTCACCATCGCGACCGCACGGGCGAGGCAGTTCATGTCGAAGTTCCCATGTTCGAATGCGTGACGCACTTCCTCTTGGAGGAGCATTTCTACGAGGCTGAGTTCGATCCACCGGTCGGACCATTCCTGTATCAGCGTCAGGTCGACCCTTCACGACAGCCGCTCAAGACGTCGAATGGCTGGATCGTGATTGCACCTTATGTTGACGCGCGCTGGATCAAACTGTTCGACGTCATGGGTGCCCCGGAAGAATTGCAGGACGAACGCATCGCCGATCGCAAGGGGCGGTTTTTCAATCAGGACTACATGATGTCGCGCGTGCAGGAATATTTTGACAAGCAGACGACGGAGTATTGGATTGACGCGTTGGCGAAAGCAGATATTCCGGCGGCCCGTGTGAACGATTTCCCGGATCTGCAATCAGACCCGCATCTTGTGGCGACAGGCTTCTTTCAACGACGCGAGCACCCGACGGAAGGTCATTATTGGGAAACGCAGCCACCCGTCACTTTTCGAGGCACGCAGCAGCGAGAAATCGCTCCGGCGCCAAGAATTGGCGAACATACGGAGCTCGTATTGTCCGAGTTGGGATTGGGGATCGACTAGGTCCCGCCATCTACCGAGAACACGGATCCGGTGGAGAAACTGGCCGCGTCGCTCAATAGATAAAGGGCAGCCGATACGATTTCTTCGGGGCGTCCGGGGCGACGAAGGGCGTTATCCGCTGTTTGGCGGGCTTCGTCGGTCCATGCGTCCGCAATATCGGTCAGGAAGGGGCCTGCGCAGATACAGTTTACACGAACGTGCGGCGCATACTCCTTGGCCATGCCAATCGTCATCGCGTTGAGACCAGCCTTGGCCGCACTGTAAGGAACGACTTGGGCCAGTGGCTGGAGGGAGGCAATCGAAGAGATGTTGAGAATGCTGCCAGAGCCCTGCGTTTTCATCTTCTGGCCGATGATGCTGGCCAGACGATAGGGTCCTTTCAGGTTCAAGTTCAGCACACTGTCATACAGACTTTCGGGCACCTCATGGCTCGGCATACGCGGCCCCATGCCGGCATTGTTTATCAAAATGTCGACGTGCCCGAATTCGGCGTATGCCGCTTCGATCAGCTTATCGATCTCGTCCCATTTCCCGCAATGTGCACCTACGGCGAGAGCACGCTGACCCATTGCCCGAACCTCTTCAGCCACCGCTTCACAGGCATCCACTTTGCGGCTGGCTATGATGATATCTGCGCCGCGTGCAGCAAGCGCTTTTGCCATCTGGTATCCCAGTCCGCGACTGCCGCCGGTAATCAGGGCAACCTTGCCTTCGAAATTCAATAGTGGATCGTTCATGGCTATCCCTCCAGTATTTTTGGAGAGCTTAGTGCAGTTGCGCCTGCGCGCCAGCACTGTCCTCGGGGCAGGCGATCAGAGAAACGCCTTCAAGTCGCCCATGAATTGTTCGAACTTGTCATGGTGCAACCAATGACCGGCATCCTTGTAGAGTTTGACGGTCGCCGTGTTGAACTTCTCGATCCGGCCATCCTCTGCGGGGTTCGATGCCCAGCTTTTTTCTCCATAGAGCAGCAAGGTCGGACAAGTGATTTCTCCCCACAACTGCTCCACATCTTCCTGCGCCATGTCGTAGGGCGGGAACGTGCGAAAATAGTTGTCGAATTTCCACGACCATGTGCCATCTTCATTCTGGCTGATCCCGTGCAGGGTCAGGTGTCGCGCCTGCTCGTCATTGAGATAGCTGTTTTCATCCTTCATGCGCGTGTATGCTTCTTCGAGGCTGCCATACTTTTTCGGCGTCCGCCCGGCCATGCCGCGCTTGGAATCGATCCACTCGCGCATGCGCTCGCCGATCGGGCGTCCAAACCGCTCTTTCAGCATTTTGGGGGAGGGGCCCAGACCCTCAATGGCCACCAATTTGCGTACATTGTCTGGATAGATCCCGGAATACCGCAACGCGATGTTGCCGCCGTAGGAGTGGGCAACAATCGTAACCGGTGCGAGTTTTTTCTGATGGATGAGTTGAGCAAAATCGTACAGGCAGGCCCGCGCAGAATACTCGCCATCGGCCGACCAAGCGCTATCACCATGCCCTCGCAAATCGGGGGCGATGACATGCCAATCCTTGCGAAGTTCCTGGGCAACCCAGTCCCAGCTACGGCAGTGGTCTCGTCCGCCATGCAAGAGAATCAAAGGCGGAGCGGTTTCATTGCCCCAATCCACATAGTGAAGACGAAGGCGTTGCGAAATATAGGTTTGGGAGGTTGGTCCATGTATCATCTGGCTATAGTTTCGGGCCTCGCCAAGCTTGTCCAGTCTCTCCGTAGCGGCATGCGCCTCTGGCGACGGCTAAACGAGTGAAACAGCTTTTTCGCCAAGCAAGGACAGATGTGGTGACAGCAATGCATGGGCGATACACAGGCAAGGCTCGAGAATATTTTTCGCCTAAAGGGAGAATGGTAAGAGCATATTAAAGCTTCCACCATATATTTTTTTGGCGTGATTATGGTCAGAATGGATGATCGGAATCTGGGGAGCGCACTGGGAGGGGCAGCGTGAAAGCGGTCGCTAAGCATCTAAGAGAACACGATGTCGCACGCATCAAGCGTGCCGCCAAACTTGGAGCGGCATTGCGCGAAGCCTATGCGGAAGTTCTCGCGGAGCCGTGCCCACAATCCATGTTGGATCTTTTGGATGAGCTGCGTGCTCAGGAATCAAAACAGACTAAGCGCAAGGACTGAAGACGCTTGGCTTCAGCCAAATTGTTGAGGGATATCTTCCTCGAAAATCAGCCTGTCTGCACGATCTAAACGCTGCTTGGCCAAGCACTTGACCGCTTCATAGCGCTTTTGGATATCGTCCGTCGCCAACATTTGTGTTGATGACTGTTCACTCGATTTTTGCAGCGACTTCAAGGTCCTGTTTAAGAGAGGTAGTCTCCAGACCATCACCATCCTCCTGCTTCAAGGTTGTTCGTTCGGAACCGAAATTCCACACAACTACACACCTTTTCCGCCTGAGGCTGGAACGTCTATCGCGTCGCCTTTCGCCAAATCGTGACGGAATAAGCCAAGACTACCCCGAAATCCGCCAAGAGGCGAGTTACTTTTCTATAATTCACTCCACGCGAGATAGAGCGGTCCCTATATGGGCTGCATCTTTTGCTATGGAGCCAAGAGGCCAGTACCCTAACGACGACCGGTCGGATTGTCCGGTGTGGCTTCATTGGTGCGTGGCAGCTGAACTGCCCCGATCGTACCGAAGATCTGCTCCCAGAAGCCAAGCTCCCGGCCGCGAGTTGGCGTTTCACGCGACGCATAATTCACGATCTGGCCAGCATCCTGATCATATTCGACGACTTCTTCTACTTTGTCGTCTTCACCAAAGCGTATGGCGACAACGCTGCGAGTTTTCACCTTCGGGTTCAGATACGCAATGCGCTCCTGAAGTTCGGACATGTAGATCCAGGTGTTCTCGTCAAAGATGCTGGTGGTGGAGGGCGACCCAAGTTGGGCCAACACGCTGGAGCGAGTATCTTCGCCTGGCTTCATTTCGCGCGGCTGAGCTTCGTCCGCCACATAGCCGTGATAATCGCGCGATGGCGTCAAGCAAGCTGTAAGGGGCAGAGCCAGTAGTGACAGTGCCAGTATCGCACATCGCGACATAGGACTACTCCTGTTAATTCGTTCTGAAAGACCTAGCTGTTGGTGGCCGGTCTTGGCAAGCGAAGGAGTGCAGGTGTGGTCGGGTTTCGCAATCTTTGGATTGGGCGGGGGGGCACGGTCCAGGCCTCAGCCCACATGCTGTACACAGACCTCGCCGCCGCCGCGCTGCAGCCGGTCTTGTACGAGCAAGGGGCGGCGCGGGACACATTCGAGGGCCGTGCTGCGATGATTACGGCAAACGCCACATTGGTCATACGGCGTTTGAAGCACATCGACTCGGCCCGCGCACGAAAGATCGCCGAACATGTGAATCGTCTGGCGCTGGATGGATTTGACGCAGCGTTCCGCGAATTGGGGGTCGGTGATTCGTCTATTGCTCGCAAAGTTCGAAAACTGGCGGAGCTGCACTATGGTCTCGGCAAGGCCTTGATGGAGGCCTTGAGCGTTCCTCATTCAGAGATCCATCAAACCGTGTCTGAATGTGCCAAACGAAACGGGATAAGCGAACCGGGCCGGGAACCCCTGCTTGCGGCCTTTTTGTTACACAACGCGACGTGCTTTGCCGCTGCAGCGGACGACGATGTGCTCGCCGGCAAATTGTCCTGGCAGCTGCCGGGTCAAGATTAGCCATCGTTCACATCCCCGGCGTTGCCAATGACAGAGGCGCGCCGTAAACACCGAAAAGTATCCCGAACGAACTGGTGGAGCACGGAAGCCCAATGGCCCAAGGCCTAATACTGGCAATTGACGCAATGGGGGGCGACCAGGCCCCCGATGTGACGGTCGCGGGCGCAGAACTCTTTCTTGCAGCGCGGCCGGATGCCTCCGTGCGTCTGCATGGTGACGAAGCTCAGCTGAAGCCGCTCCTGTCCAAACCGTCGGAGCGTATCGAAATCGTTCACACCGATCTTCATGTGACCAGCGACATGAAGCCCAGCCAGGCCCTTCGGCGCGGCAAGGGATCCTCGATGTGGAATGCTATTCATGACGTTAAAGATGGCCGCGCGAGCGCTGCGGTTTCGGCGGGCAATACGGGTGCCTTGATGGCAATCTCCATGCTGGTCCTGCGCAAGATGGATGGCGTGCACCGTCCGGCAATGACAGCGGCGTGGCCGACTCTTCGGGGGCGGAGCGTCGTGTTGGATGTCGGCGCGAACCTTGAAGCGGACGCGGCACAACTCGTTACCTTCGCGATTATGGGCGAAGCTTATGCACGCGCCATTCTTGGCATCGAGAAGCCGACCATAGGTATCCTCAATATCGGCTCCGAGGAGATGAAGGGGCATGACGAGATCCGTGAGGCGCACGAATGGTTGCGCAATTCCGGGCTCGACCTTGCCTACCATGGCTTTATCGAAGGCGATGACATTTCATCGGGTACCGTCGACGTCATCGTGACTGATGGTTTTACCGGAAATGTCGCGCTCAAGGCTGGCGAAGGCGTTGCCCGTATGTTGGGAACACGCGTGCGTGAAGCGCTGACAAGCAGCGTCCTGTCCAAGATCGGCGCATTGCTCGCCATGGGTGGTTTGAAAGGTCTGCGAGAGCAAATGAACCCAAGCAATGTAAATGGCGGTGTGCTATTGGGCTTGGGCGGCGTATCAGTCAAAAGTCATGGCGGCACAGACAGTCGAGGCTTTGCCAGGGCTTGCGAGTTGGCAGCAGATCTCGCGGCAAGTCACTTCAGGGATGAGGTTGCGGCCAATCTCGAGAAAATCAGAACGAAAGGTATGGCGGCCGAATAGGCCGTCCTATTGATAGGCAAGACATGGCGCGGCGCAGTTTTATCCGTGGAACCGGCAGCTATCTGCCAGAGAAGGTCCTGACAAATGAGGACCTGTCGAAAATGGTCGAGACGACCGACGACTGGATCGTGGAGCGCACCGGAATTCGACGTCGACATATTGCGGCTGACGGCGAAGTCACGTCCGACATCGCGGCCGCAGCGGCGAAACGTGCGCTAGAGGCTGCAGGCCTTCAAGCGAGCGATATAGACCTGATCGTGTTGGCCACCACCACGCCCGATCAGACATTCCCCGCGACTGCCACCGCTGTTCAGGCCAAGCTCGGCATGGATCATGGCGCAGCTTTTGACGTTCAGGCGGTCTGCTCAGGTTTCCTGTTCGCGCTCGCGACCGCCGATTCCATGCTTAAGCAGGGCCTGTTCAATTCCGCGCTCGTGATTGGAGCCGAAACCTTCACGCGGATTCTGGATTGGTCAGATCGGGGAACTTGCGTTCTTTTCGGCGACGGCGGCGGTGCGGTCGTGCTGCAAGCTGAGGAGTGGACTGGCGCTGATGATGCCGGGATAATAACACATCATATACGGACCGATGGTACGAAATCTGATCTTCTCTATGTAGATGGTGGTGTAAGCTCGACGGGAACGATCGGTCACGTGCGTATGGAAGGAAACAGGGTATTCCGCCATGCTGTCGCCAACATCTCCTCGGCGATCCAGGCCGTGCTGGATGAAACTGGTCTGAGTTCTGAGCAGATTGACTGGTTTGTTCCTCATCAAGCCAATAAGCGCATTCTCGACGCCGTGGCGAAACGGATGAAGATTGATGACGAAAAGGTCATCATCACGGTCGACCAGCACGCCAACACATCTGCAGCGTCCATTCCGCTCGCGCTGGATCATGCCGTTCGCACGGGCCGCGCTAAACCGGGCGACTTGATTCTTTCGGAAGCAATGGGCGGTGGATTTTCCTGGGGTGCGAGCCTTTTCCGCCTCTAGCCTGATCCTCAAAAATCAGCATTATCAAAGAACTGACGCAACGGTTTCGCTAGGGATCCGTTAACGAAACGCGTTTAACCATTAACCAGAGCGGGAGAATCCCATGAGCAATCAGACCGTCACCAGGGCAGAAGTCACGGATGCCATCGTCCGCGAAGTCGGTGTGACTCGCCAAGAGTCTTCGGACTTGTTGGACAGAACGCTGGAATTGATCGGGTCGGCTCTGGAAACTCAGGATGAGGTCAAGCTCTCTCGCTTCGGTAATTTTGTGGTGCGATCAAAAGCGCCACGGGAAGGCCGCAACCCGAAAACCGGGCAGGAAGCTGTCATCGCCGCGCGCCGCGTCGTCACCTTCCGCCCTTCACCAATGTTGAAATCATTGGTGGACCACAAATAGTCAGGAAGGATCCCTCATGTCGGCAAACCGAGCCCGCGTCACCAAATCAGCTCAGGCATTCCGTTCGATTGGCGAGGCTGCAGGCGAACTTGGGCTCGAGACACATGTGATACGATATTGGGAAACCAAATTCACCAAGGATGTCCGTCCGATCAAGCGCGCCGATGGTCGCCGCATGTTCCGTCCGCAGGACCTGGATGCGCTTCGGGCCATCCAGACTCTCGTGCACGAAAAAGGAATGACGCTCAAAGGTGCCAAGGCATTGCTTGCCGAGCAGGGTGTCCCAGCGGTCCTTTCCGGAGCAGCAACGCTCGGCACGAGCCCGGCGCGCGAGCTTCAGAAAAGCGTGGCAGACGCGTTCCAAGCTGATGTGGCAGCTGAAGTATCAGGCGATCCCAGAGAACGCCTTCAGGATACATTGGTCGAACTGAAAGATCTGAAAGCCCGGCTCGACGCGGTTCGCCAGACTCGCGCAGCCTGAACCCACATAAGACATTGCGGAATATTGGCGGCTTGGGTACAAGCCGCCGGTGTCGGAGCGTGGCGCAGCCCGGTAGCGCACTCGCCTGGGGGGCGAGGGGTCGTAGGTTCGAATCCTATCGCTCCGACCATTCACCGCCCAATCCAATCCGGAGATTGAATTGGGCGTGAAGTGGCGGCATCCGGGCCGGACTATTCTTCTCTAAAATCCACACCATCAACCTTGCCCATGGCCGCAAGAGCGAAGGCATAATCGAGCGCGATATCCTTCAGGCCTTCGAAGCGACCGGATGCACCGCCATGGCCGCCTTCCATCTCGATGCGCAGAAAGTAAGGGCCAGCATCGGGCGCATCGTGGCGCAGGCGTGCAGCCCATTTTGTGGGCTCCCAATAGGTGACACGCGGGTCCGACAGGCCGCCAGTGATGAGCATGGGCGGATATGGCTTGTCGGCTACATTGTCATATGGGCTATAGGCCATGATCGTGTCGTAATCTTCGGCGGACGTAAGTGGGTTGCCCCATTCCGGCCATTCCGGCGGCGTCAGCGGCAGGCTTTCGTCAGACATGGTATTCACAACATCGACAAATGGTACGGCTGCGATAATGCCGCCAAACAGTTCCGGGTCCATGTTTGCGACCGCGCCCATGAGAAGTCCTCCGGCAGATCCGCCATAGGCAACGATGTTGCCTTCAGACGTGTAGTTTTGATCGACGAGATAATGTCCGGCCGCGATGAAATCCTTGAACGTGTTTGATTTCTTTTCGAGCTTGCCGTCGAGATACCATTGATACCCCTTGGACATGCTGCCGCGAGGATGCACAATCGCATAGATCACGCCGCGGTCGACAAGGCTGAGCCGGCTGGTGCGGAAATCAGCTGGGTAGGTGATTCCGTATGATCCATATCCATACAGCAACATGGGCGCCGAGCCATCAACGGGAGTTGATTTGTGGCGCAGTAGCGTGATCGGCACCTCCACTCCGTCCCATGACGGCGCCATCAATCGCTCGGCAATATAATCTTCTGGTTTGTGGCCCGATGGCACTTCCTGCGTCTTGCGAAGCGTGCGTTCGTGTGTGTTCAGATCATAGTCGAATACCTGGTCCGGAGTCGTTGGAGACGAATATTCAAATCGCAGGATTGGCGTCGCAAAATCATATCCGCTATCGAGGCCCAGCGAATATGCCGCTTCCTCGAAATTGATCCTGTGGCTGGAGCCGTCCTCACGCGCCCGAATAACGATCTGTGGCAGGCTGTTCTCGCGCTCCATGATGGCGAGAAAGTCCTTTTGGGGTTGTATTCCCAAGATCAAGGTGCCCGGACGGTGCGGAACTACTTCTACCCATGCATCGCGACTGGTCGACTCCATCGGGGCACGCATCAATTTGAAGTCCACGGCGCCGTCGAGATTGGTATAGATGTAGAACTGACCGTCCCAGTGGACGACATTATACTCATTGTCGGTTTGGCGCGGCGCGATAATTCGGGGCGCCGGGTCTGCCTCGTCGGCGGGAAACCAGTAAACCTCCGATGTCGTGTGACTGGACGCTCCAATGAAAATAACTTCTTCGCTCGCACTCTTGTTGATGCTGAGAAAGACTCCCGGATCGCTTTCCTTGTAGATCAGAGTGTCTTCGCCAGTTTCGAGATCTCTCTGCCAAACTGAATCCGGTCTCGCGTTTTCGTCGCGATGGATCCAGTAAATCCGCTTGCCATCGGCGCTCCATTCAAACGGTCCATAGGCGTTTTCAATGCCAACGCCTTGATCTTCGCCAGTTTCGATATTCTTTAGACGAATTGTATAAAACTCACTGCCTTGCGTATCCGTCGCATAAGCGATCAGACTGTGGTCCGGTGAGGTATCAATACCGCCGAATGAGAAATAGTCTTCTTCCTTTCCAAGTGCGTCCCCGTCCAATAGGATGGTTTCTTCAGCATCGGGGTCAAAGGCCTTTTCGGCAGGTTTTCTGGCTATAATCGGATACTCGCCACCCTCACGGTAGCGGGTGTAGTATGCGTAAGGACCGTCAATCTCGGGAACCGAGCTGTCGTCTTCCTTGATGCGTCCTCGCATTTCCTTGAAAAGTTCATCGCGCAGAGCAGTGGTTGGAGTCTCAAGTGCTGCCTTTGTGAAAGCGTTTTCCGCTTCGAGATAGTCGCGGATATCCTGGCGCAAGACGCTTGGGTCGCGCATGACCTCTTGCCAGTTCTCATCCTTCATCCAGTGATAGGGATCGTTGCGGGTCCGCCCAACCTGCGTGATTTCATGATCAATACGCGGGGCAACTGGCGATGTGAGGGGCGCCGCCGCTTGCGCATTCGGCGATGAGGTGTCGGCCTGGGTCAGATCTGGGGAAGGTGTTTCAGTCATGGTGCATCCGGTCGTAAGCGCCATCGCGGCAGCGCTGATCATGAAAAGGGGAAGGAGGCGCATATCAAAGACTCCGAAGCTGTGAGCAAGCCTCGATAGGACCAGCTGCTTCTGATCGTGTCTAGGCCTGTTTGGTCGGTTTGAACTCAAGAACGACGCCGTTGATGCACCAACGTTCTCCGGTGGGCGGCGGCCCATCCTTGAAAACGTGTCCCTGATGCATGCCGCAGATTGCACAATGGCATTCAGTGCGCGGCAAGATCATCTTGAAGTCGGTCTTGGTCGCAACCACGCCTTCGCTTGCTGGCTGCCAGAAACTCGGCCATCCCGTTCCAGACTCGAATTTGTGCTCAGACGACCAGAGCGGCGTATCGCACCCCTTGCAGTAAAAGAGTCCCTCGCGGTGTTCGTCATTGTGATTGCCGGGCGTGAAGGCACGCTCGGTACCCTCTTTGATACCGACGCGATATTCCTCTTCAGTCAGTATTTCGCGCCATTCGCGGTCGGACCGCTGAATCCTGGTTTTTGTCATCATGAGCTCCATGAGAGTGTTCGCGTATCATATAGGCGGTTCGGAGCATCACACCATGATAGGTGATGTAATCTGGAGGGAAAGCGGCAAAGAAAAAAGGGATCGCCGGAGAGCGATCCCTTGAATGGTTTGGGAATGGGCGTTGAAACTAGCCGTACAGAACCGTAATGGATTCTGCGACCAGCGCGGGGCGCTCCTGGCCTTCGATTTCCACCGTGGCCTCCATCTTCATCTGCTTGCCGCCAGCCTTCGGCTCAACCGACAGGCATTTCTGGCGCAGGCGCACCTTGGAGCCGACCGGCACCATATTCGTGAACCGGACCTTGTCGGAGCCGTAATTGATGCCGCGTGTCGTGCCGGAGACGCGCAGGACTTCAGAGCCCAGCATTGGCAGCAGCGACAGGGTCAGGAAGCCGTGCGCAATGGGGCTGCCGAGTTCCTTCGTGGCGCGTTCGACATCCACATGGATCCACTGATGATCGCCCGTGGCTTCGGCAAACATATTGACGCGATCCTGATCAATTGTGTGCCAATCGGACACGCCGACTTCCTGGCCAGCCAGGGATTCGAGATCGTCATATGCAACTGTGCGTGGGTCCGCCATGTTTTCCTCCAATTAGAAATTTTCCCTGTTTTGGCGTGCGATTGACGTCTCGGCAAGCTTGACCGAGCGGCAAGTGCAGATTGTAGCAGAGCAGGTACCGGCTGAGCTGCTCAGGATCGGAGGAAATAGGCGAGGCGTTCCACGAGCCGGTTGGTGTCTTTGTCATTCGTGAAGAGGTGCTGAGTGATGCGCAATCGGTCGCCTCGGCGAGACACAAAAATTCCTTCGGCCTTCAGGCGTGCCGTCAGGTCTTCGGGCGCAGAGTCCGGCAGTAAGGGGCAGAGATAGTGGGGGCCGCGCTCGGCCTCTGGAGGGCACAACACTCCAACTGAATTGAGCCTTTGCGACAGATCGGCATTGCGGGTGCGAAGCGTGCGCTCCAAGTTTTCGACGCCCCAATCCAGAATTGTGCGAACGGCGCTTTCGAAGGCTGGAAGTAGCGCGAAATTCGAACGCTCCCCCATGTCAAACCGTTCGGCCCCGGCTCCGAATTCGTCAGAATAGTCAATCAACCTCGCGAAATTGGAGGCGCCTTTCCGGGTGATCCAATTCTGCTCCAATGGACGGCCCGATCTATGCTTTGGGGCCGCATATAGGAAGCCGGTCGCATAGGGACCGAGCAGCCATTTATAACCGGCGACTGCCACGAAATCGGGTTGAACATTTTGCGTGTTGAAATCCAGGGCACCGCAGCTCTGGGTCAGGTCCAGCACGAAGGCGGCCCCATAATCCCGGCATTTCTTGCCAACCGCCGCGACATCGACCAATGCACCGTCGGTCCAGCGAATATGAGCGCAAGCCACAAGTCCGGTATTGGGCCCGATTTCGTTGAGAAGACAGTCGGACAGAGTCGAACTGCCCGTGCGGGTGATGGTTTTCAGCTGGGCGCCGGTAGACTCCGCCAAGGCCCGCCACACGTAAACATTCGAGGGAAACTGGTCCTCCAGGACAAGAATTTCCTGACCTTCTGCCAAGCTTATGTTGGCGGCAGCCGTGGCTAGCGCGTAACTCACAGATGGGACAAAGGCGATGCCGTCGGTGTCAGCATGGATTAATTGGGCCAGTAGGGGTCGGAGGCGCGCAGTATCCGCAAAGAAGTCTGTGTCCAGAATAGACCAGGGCCGCAGCTTCCGGGCCAGTCCGGCTTTACCGGCTTCGACCGAGGCTGTCGTCATCGGTCCCATCGTTGCTGTGTTGAAATAGGCAACATCGTCCGGGATATCGAACAAATGGCGCTGGTTTGGAATGACGCTCATATTTCTTCCCTAGCGTGAAAGAAAAATGAGGGGAAGCGCCTCCATATTCTGCTCAGCCTAAACGATGCGACTTTCTTTCTTGCCCCAATAACGGTCACGGATCAGTCGCTTATACAGTTTTCCGGTCGGATGCCGGGGCAGCTCGAGGTCGAAATCCAGACTTTTCGGGCATTTGATCTTTGACAGCTCGCCTCGGCAGAATTCAAGCAGTTCCGCGGCAAGCTCATCAGATGGGGCTATCCCCGGCATTGGCTGGACGATGGCCTTTACAGATTCTCCGAATTCTTCGTCGGGCACCCCTATGACTGCCACGTCGGCGACCTTGGGGTGAGTGATCAGGACATTCTCCGCTTCTTGCGGATAGATGTTCACGCCGCCCGATATGATCATGAAGGCCTTGCGGTCGGTCAGGTACAGGAAACCATCTTCGTCGACTTTGCCAACATCGCCGAGAGACGACCAGTCTGGGTGTTTGGGATTAAGTGCCGAGGCATTTTTCTCAGGATCATTATGATAATTTGGTGGGGTGGTGCCGCCGAAGTAGATCTGGCCTTCACTTCCAACCGGCACTTCATCCCCGTTTTCATCGCACACATGAAGTTCGCCGAAAATCGCGCGCCCGACTGTACCTTTGTGCTCGAGCCATTCGGCGCTTTTGGCCCATGTCATGCCGTTGCCTTCCGAACCTGCATAGTACTCGTCGATGATCGGTCCCCACCATTCGATCATCTGCTCTTTTACAGGGATTGGACACGGCGCGGCTGCGTGAATTACGAATTTCAAGCTTGTGACGTCGTAGGATTTTCGGACGTCCTCCGGAAGTTTCAGAAGCTTTACGAACATGGTTGGGACCATCTGAACATGGGTCGTCTTGTGAGCCTGCACGCAATCGAGAAAGGCTTCTGGATCGAACTTTTCCATAACCACCAGCGTGGCGCCAAGGCGTGTGAACGTCATGCACCAGCGGAGCGGGGCAGCATGATAGAGTGGAGCTGGTGAAAGATAGACGCTGTCTGGTCCTGCAGCTGCCATTCCTCGTGTAATCTGAAGCAGGACATTGTCAGCATCGATAGGCATATCCCGCTCGAGTGGCGGACGAATGCCTTTCGGTCTTCCCGTTGTCCCGGAGGAATACAGCATGTCCGTACCGGCCATCTCGTCCGCGATGGGCGTCACTGGAAAGGCCGATTGATGCGTCTCCAACCGCTGGAAGCCTTCGATGTCACCATCAATGGACCAGAACTGATCAATGGCGACCAGTTGTTTCGCTTGTTTTGCAACGTCGTCTTTTCCGGCGCTGGCGATCAGGAGGGAGCTGCCGGAATCCTCGATAATGTATTTAACTTCGGGCGCCGTCAGGCGTGAAGACACGCACACAAAATACAGGCCTGAGCGTTGAGCGGCCCAGCAAATCTCGAAATAGCGTGCCGAATTCTCTGCGAAAAGCGCAATCGTATCACCGGGTTTCAGGCCGGCGTCGCGAAATGCGTGCGCTATCTGGTTCGACCGCTCATCCAGTTGTTTGAAGGTTACGGTTTCTCCGGAGGCAGCCATGATATAGGCGGCCTTGTCAGGATGGGTCTTCGCGTGGTGGCAGGGATGCATGTTTTCCTCCTGATATCGGCGGCGCTTCTGGTGAGCGCGCTCGATGGTCTGGAGGCGTTTCTAGCGGGACATTCGCGTTCGTCCACGGGCAACGTCGCGTCAGCCGGGTTTATTCGGGAAAGCCTGGTGTTCCGCGTTTCTCGGGATTTTCCTGCAGATAAGCCTGTTTGAGCTCAGTCGAGCGATTGTGATTACCTTCCGGGCACCAGCCGGGCTCGCTGACCAGGCGTCCGACCCAGCGATGAGGGCGAAATCCGTCGGATGCGCAATCCTTCAGGATCGCGAAGAATTCGTGAAATGCTATGACGAAAGGGTTATAATTGTTTAGAGGCTTCACAACACCGTAAATCGGCTTTTCGTTTTCCAACTCCGGTACGAAGGTTCCGAACATCTTGTCCCAGATGATGAACACCCCGGCAAAATTTGTGTCGAGATACCTGGCATTGGTCGCGTGGTGAACCCGGTGGTGACTGGGCGTATTGAACACTGCTTCAAACCAGCGTGGCATCCGGTCGATCGCTTCAGTATGAATCCAGAACTGGTAAAGCAGGTTCAGGCCACCCACGAAGAATATGACATAGGGATGAAAGCCGATGACGACCATGGGGAGGCCGATCCAGATAAGTCCGGTCAGTGGGCCAAACCAGGGCTGGCGTAGTGCGGTGGTCAAATTGTAGTGCGTTGAGGAATGGTGCGTCACATGCTCCATCCACCACCATCGGGCACGATGTGCGAAGCGGTGCTTCCAGTAATAGATGAAGTCATAAAGGACGAAGCCGATAACGGCTGACACGACCGTGAACGGGAGCGTGAAAATACGGAATGGCCAGGCGATCAGCATCATCCAGACGGCGAGTGTCCCAGTGAGTGTATTGATGACGACATTGCCCAGCCCCATTGTGAGGGAAGCGAGTGCATCCTTGGTGTCATATCTCCCTGCAGCACGTCCGGACTTTACCGCCCACCATTCCAGCGCGACCGATAAAATGAATATTGGCGCGGCGAAGGTCGTTACGGCGGGCAGGGGATTGAATTCCATCTTGTGGGGGTACCGTCCTACAAAGTATCAGTTTGGCTGCGCCTTGGATGGCGCTCTCGTGACGAGTTTGTGACCTCGCATGCTTCTAGACGAGTCAGTCGCTTTCACAAACGGGGTTGGATCAGTAGATGCTAACCTGCGGTTTGCCATCGCGTTTGTAGACCGTGCCGTCCTTCATGACGAAATCCACGTCCTCTAATGCGGAGATATCCGCAAGCGGATCGGAGTCCACGGCGATAAAGTCAGCACGACAACCGACGTCGCCGCATCCGAGTTCTCCTGTTTTTCCCAGTGCTTCAGCCGACAGGCTGGTCGCAGCCTGGATGGCCTGCATCGGCGTCATGCCGAGATTGACCATGCGGGAGAACTGATTGCCGTTGTCCCCGTGCGGATAGACGCCCGAATCTGAGCCGAACACGACCTTGACCCCGGCCTTGACCGCCGCAGTGAAGCTGTCTCTCTGAATTTTAGAGATCGCCCGTTCTTTCGCGAGAGATTCTTCCAGCACGCCGTTCTTCTCGCCTTCAGCCAGCGTGTATTCAGTGTTGTAGATGTCCATCGACAGATAGGTGCCGTTTTCCTTGGCGAGGCGGATTGTGTCTTCGTCGAGGATGCTGGCATGTTCGATAGTGTCGATGCCCGCGAGGATCGCGTTCTTGATACCGATCGTGCCATGTGCATGGGAGGCGACCTTGATGCCGCGCGCATGAGCCTCTTCGGTGATGGCCGTCAGTTCTTCCAGCGTGCCCTGTGCCGCGCCAAGGCTGGTGCCTTTCGAAAACACGCCGCCCGTGGAGCAGGTCTTGATCAGGTCGACGCCGTATTTGATGTTCCGGCGAACTTTTTCCCGCATTTCCCAAGGGCCTGTGGCAACATTCTCGCCTGTGAGATCATACTCGGATGGCAAGAGATTGGTGTCCGAGCAATGTCCGCCCAAAATGCCAACCGGAGGCCCGGAGACGTACATGCGTGGGCCGGGGACATCGCCTTCATTGATTGCGTCCCGAAGCGCAACGTCGCTGTAGCTGGAAGCGCCGACATTCCGCACGGTGGTGAACCCTGCGAGCAAGGTCTTGCGAGCATTCTTGACGCCCGTAATAGCTTGGCGCTCATCTGAAAAGCTCAGCGAGAAATAGGCCGGATCTTCGGGATCCGAGGTTAGGTGGGTGTGCATGTCGATGAAGCCGGGCACCAATGTCGCATTCTTCAGATCAATAGATGTGGAACCTGACGGTTTGCGTAGCTTGTTCGCCGTCCCTCGCGCCGTGATGACCCCATCTTCAATCACGAAGACTGGCCGGTTCACAGTTTCCGCGGTCACTGGATCTACAAACTTGCCAGCCGTGAGATAAAGGGTCTCAGCTTCGGCAGGCAGCGAAAGCAGCGCGATGGATGCACCGGTTAGCAGGGCTGTCAGTTTCATCGTGAAGATCCTTTGAATGTGAGGACTGGGTTTATCGAGCCGCGTCTGCGGCAAGGTCAAGCGTTGGGCTGAATGCCGCTGGGTAAGTCTTGACGAATGCTGAGGCACAGGCAGCTTGGGCCCGGAAAATCATCACAAGGGAGGCCAGCCGTGGCGCAGCCAAAAGAATTTGAACAGATCACCCTCGATATCGAAGACGGTATCGCGACCCTTACGCTGAATCGTCCAGCCAAGATGAATGCCTTCACCGGCAAGATGATGTACGAAATGATTGAGGCGTTTGATATTACGGATGCCGACGACAATGTGCGTGTCGTCATCGTGACCGGCTCAGGTGATCGGGCGTTCTGCGCCGGGGCAGATCTGTCCGAAGGTGCCAAAACGTTCGACTATGACAAGCGTGCCGAAGGTGGCGAAGTTGGCCGGACCGACGATGTGGACATCCAGCGCGATGGTGGTGGCCGTGTGACACTGCGTATCTTCGACAGCTTGAAGCCTGTGATCGGCGCGATCAATGGCGCAGCCGTGGGTATTGGCGTGACGATGCAGCTGCCAATGGATATACGCATCGCATCAGACAATGCGCGATTTGGATTTGTGTTTAATCGGCGGGGCATCAATCCGGAAGCGGCCTCCAGCTGGTTCCTGCCGCGTCTGGTCGGCATCTCGCAGGCATTGGAATGGTGCTATTCCGGCCGCGTTTTCCCGGCACAAGAAGCAAAGGATGGCGGGCTCGTGCGGTCAGTCCATCCGCAATCTGAACTGATGGATGTGGCGCGCGCCATGGCGAGAGAGATCGCTGACAATACGGCCGCAGTATCAACCAGCCTGACTCGCCAGATGATGTGGCGCATGCTGGGCGCAAGCCATCCGATGGAGGCGCACATCGTAGATTCTGCGGCGATCTACTCCCGCGGCAAAACGCAAGACGCCAAGGAAGGCGTGATGAGCTTCCTGGAGAAGCGCAAGCCGGTCTATCCGGTTAAGGTCTCGGATGGCATGCCAAACTTTTATCCGTGGTGGGACGAGCCCGAGTTCAAATGGATTGGCGGCAAGGACTGATCCGGCAATGACCCCTGAATTGAGGATGATCGAAACGAACGGACTCCGCTTGCGCGTAGCGCTGGCGGGGGAAGGGCCGTTGGTCGTCCTCGTGCATGGGTTTCCTGAGAGCTGGTATTCTTGGCGACACCAGATCAAGGCATTGTCCGAGGCAGGTTACAGCGTGGCCGCGCCGGATGTGCGCGGTTATGGTGGGTCCGATCGGCCTCACGCGGTCGAAGCTTACGATATGGAAAGCCTGACCGCAGATATTGCCGGGCTTGCCGAGGCCTTGTCTCCGGCTGCGCCGGCGGTTGTGGTCGGGCACGATTGGGGCGCACCGATCGCTTGGAATACGGCGCGGCTCCATGCCGACCGGTTCCGGGCAGTCGCCGGGCTGTCGGTGCCCTATGTGCCGCCGGGCGATGTGGTTTTCATCGATGCGGCCCGCACCTTCTTCACAGAGCGTGGCCTGTTTTTCTATCAGGTCTATTTTCAGGATGAAGGTCCACCTGAGGCAGAGTTAGAAGCCGATCCCGCAGAAACGATCCGAAAGTTCTATTACGCGATTTCAGGTGACGCGCCCGAGGGGACCTGGCCGGTCGACAAGAAGCATGGTGACACGCTGCTTCACCGACTGCCGGAGCCGGACATGCCGCTGCCCTGGCTCAGTGATGAAGACGTTGCCTATTATGATGCCCAGTTCCGTCAATCCGGGTTTCGTGGCCCGCTGAACCGGTACCGCAACTGGCATCGCGATCATGCTTACCTGAAGAGGCACCCTTCTTCCGCTGTGATCGCTCAACCTTCTCTCTACATCGGGGGCACCAAGGACCTGGTTCTGAAGATGTACCCCGGTGACATGGTCGCAGCGATGAAAAAGAGCCTTGGCGATCTGCGCGGCGCTGAGCTGCTTGAGGGGTGCGGGCACTGGACTCAGCAGGAACGGCCTGAAGAGGTGAATCGCCTGCTGTTGGACTGGCTGGGCCAGCTTTAGTCGCTATTCGTCGAAATCGCTTCCATAGCCTTGCTGGTCGCGGGAGAGATCTCCGAAGCGGGTGATGTTCGAGTCAAACGCCAGTTCTACGCGGCCAATCGGACCGTGACGTTGCTTGCCGATGATGACCTCGGCCTTGCCATAGACCTGGTCCATGCGCTCGCGCCATTGGCTCCATTTTTCGTTCGAGGAGGGATCGCTCGGATCGGCGCCGGGCTCGGTTCGCGACAGGTAATATTCTTCGCGATAGACGAACATGACGACGTCAGCATCCTGCTCAATCGATCCGGATTCCCGCAAGTCAGACAATTGGGGGCGCTTGTCGTCGCGTTGTTCTACGGCACGTGAAAGCTGCGACAGCGCGATGATCGGTACGTTGAGGTCTTTCGCAAGCGCCTTCAGTGAAGTCGTGATTTGCGTAATCTCCTGGACCCGGTTTGCATTTGCGTTGCCACTGGTGACTGTAATCAGCTGCAGATAGTCGATTACGATCATGTCGAGCCCTACAGAGCGCTGCAGACGTCGGGCGCGGGCGGCCAGTTGGCTGATCGAGATACCGCCTGTATCGTCGATATAGAGCGGCAGGTTTTGAAGTTCTTCGGTCGCTTCACGCAGTCGTTCAAAGTCGCTCTTGTCGAGATCGCCCTGACGAATCCGATGGGTAGTGATGCCAGTCCGCTCGGCGATGATCCTTGTTGCGAGCTGTTCGTTCGACATTTCCAGCGAGAAGAAGCCGACAATTGCGCCGTCTACAGTCTTCTTCGAGCCGTCATCTTGCACTTCTGCGCGATAGGCCGCTGCGGCATTGTAGGCAATGTTGGTTGCAAGAGAGGTTTTCCCCATTGAGGGGCGCCCGGCAAGGATGATCAAATCAGATCGGTGCAGTCCGCCCAGCTTCTCATCGAGATCGCGCAGCACGGTCGGGATGCCGGCAATCTTGCCTTCGCGCTTGAACGCAGCTTCAGCGTTCTTGAGAGATTCTGTCAGGGCTTCGGAGAAGGTCGTGAAACCGCGACCCGACGAGCCGCGCTCTGCGAGGTCGAAGAGCTGCCGTTCAGCCAGTTCGATCTGGCGTTCGCCATTTTCTTCCGGAGTCGGGTTCAAGGCGCGACCCGTCAGTTCGCTGCCGATGCCGACCAGCGACCGTCGCATGGCAAGGTCGCGGATCATCCGTGCATAGTCGCCGACTTCCGGGCCAAAGGCAGCTGAGTCGAGCAATTGCTCCAAATACCGGGCGCCACCAATTTCAGTGAGTTTTTCAGCCTTTTCGAAGTGCTCGCGCAGCGTGACGCCGTCTGCAATGCGGCCCTGCTGAATCATCGTT
Source organism: Hyphomonas sp. KY3 (assembly GCF_017309975.1). Lineage (NCBI taxonomy): Bacteria > Pseudomonadati > Pseudomonadota > Alphaproteobacteria > Hyphomonadales > Hyphomonadaceae > Hyphomonas > Hyphomonas sp. KY3. Next base: position 1,982,036 of record NZ_CP022271.1, on the reverse strand, counting down.
GCCGACACGTCGAACAACTCCTGATGCGCTGGCGCATAGAAATCTGAGGGCCGCAGGATATCTGCCACGCGCTGGTAGGCGTTGTTGTCGAACAGGATGGCACCCAGCACTGCGGCTTCCGCCGACAGATTGTGGGGCGGCGCGATTGTGGCAGCGGGGGCATCATCTAGAGGCATGCGATTCTTTTACCTTACCTGCGACGCGAATTCATCGCCTTGATGCGGATTGAGCTGCGCAATTCACCGTCACTTCACAAAAAAAGGGCCGCGGCTGTGGATAGCCGCGGCCCTCAATTCGAATTTGCAGAAGACTATTCTTCGTCTTCGCCGCCGGCTTCGGCGCGCTCAGCAGCAGCTTCGGCGAGTTCGCCAGCCTGCTCTTCAGCGAGTTCCTGGTTTGCAGCCTGGAGCGAAGCAACGATGTCCTCGCCTTTCTCCTGGCGTTCAGCCTCTTCAGCGGAGCGGGCGATGTTCGCCTGAACCGTGACGGTGACTTCTGCGTGCAGGCGAATTGCAACGTCGTACAGGCCGATGGCCTTGATCGGACGGTTCAGGCGTACACCCGAGCGTGGTACGGCGTGACCTGCCGCTTCAGCCGCATCAGCAACGTCGCGAGCAGTAACCGACCCATAAAGTTGCCCCGTATCGCCAGCCTGGCGAATGAGCGTGAAGACGGTGCCGTTCAGCTTTTCAGCTTCGGACTCGGCATTTGCGCGAGCTTCTGCGTTACGAGCTTCAATGGCTTCGCGCTCAGACTCGAAGCGAGCCCGGTTACGATCATTGGCGAGCAGGGCTTTGCCCTGAGGGATCAGGAAGTTCCGGGCGAACCCGTTCTTCACATTCACTTCTTCGCCGATTTTGCCGAGGCGTTCGATGCGTTCAAGAAGGATGACTTGCATGTTCGTGTCTCCTTACTTCACTTCGAACGGAAGCAGGGCCAGCATGCGGGCGCGTTTGATCGCCTGAGCAAGCTTGCGCTGGTTCTTGAGGTTTACGGCCGTGATGCGGCTGGGCACGATTTTCCCTTTTTCAGAGATATAGCGCTGCAGCAGTTTCACGTCCTTGTAATCGATTTCCTGTGCGTTCTGACCGGTGAACGGGTCGACCTTGCGGCGACGTCCGAACGGACGGCGAGCAGGAATGTTCGTGATGTTCAGTTTCTGAGCCATTTCGAGTGTCCTTCCCTAGTCGCGACGACGGTCTTTGCGAGAGAGAACCGGCGACGGCTCATCACTCAGGGCTTCAACGCGGATCGTCATGTAGCGCATGACGTCGTCGGAGATGCGAAGGCGGCGTTCAAGTTCCTGAACTGCGTCGGCGGGGCCGTCGATGTTCAGAAGCGAGTAGTGCCCCTTGCGTTGTTTCTTGATTGGATAGGCCAGGTTGCGAAGACCCCAGTATTCGGTCTTGCCAACAGATGCGCCTTTTTCCTTGAGAAAGCCGCTCAGTTCTTCGACAAAAGTCTCGACTTGAGCAGGCGAAATGTCAGGTCGTGTGATCACGACATGCTCATATAGTGCCATGTTTTCAGTCCCATAGTAGAGCCATGCGGCGCCAGACAGCGGGAAACTGCCGGGAGATGGCCCCTCTTCATCTGGCTCATTCCAAACTAACGAGGGCCGCATGCCTGCGAGTGAATGCGGGTGTAAAGCGCATTTGGGCCTGTTTTTCAAGCGCTTGCTTACATTCGCGGTCACCTTTAACCACGGGCGCAATTTGGAGAAACCAGACATGAAAAAATTCGCGCTGATCTTTCCTGGTCAAGGGAGCCAGGAAATCGGAATGGGCAAGTCGCTTGCGGAGGCCTTTCAGTCCGCACGCGATGTCTTTGCCGAGATAGATGAAGCCCTTGGACAGAATCTGTCTGGCCTCATGTGGGCCGGCGATATTGCCGAGTTGACCCTGACGGCAAATACTCAGCCTGCGCTCATGGCGCACAGTGTTGCCGCCGCCCGCGCTCTGGAAGCTGAGTTTGGCTTGTCGGCCAAGGACGCGGCCTATGTGGCGGGTCACTCCTTGGGCGAGTATTCTGCGCTTGCTGCTGCAGGCGCGCTTGGTGTGGCGGATACGGCGCGCCTCCTGCGCATTCGCGGCAATGCCATGCAGGCCGCCGTGCAGCCGGGAGAGGGTGCAATGGCAGCCTTGTTGGGAGCCGACATAAATCAGGCGGAAGGCGCCTGTGCAGCTGGACGCGAAACCGGCGGCGCCTGTGATATCGCGAACGACAATGCGCCGGGTCAGCTTGTCATATCTGGCCGCAAGGATGCGGTTGAAGCCGCCTGCGCGCAGGCGAAGGATAGCGGCGTCAAGAAAGCCATGCTTCTCAATGTTTCCGCACCGTTCCATTGCTCCCTGATGCAGCCAGCCGCTGATGCGATGGCCGAGGCGCTGGCCGAGGTGTCGATTGCGCAGCCGGTGAGTGAACTGGTCGCGAACGTGTCTGCAAGTGCTGTCACCGACCCGGAAACGATCCGGAAGAACCTCGTCGCACAGGTCACAGGCCGTGTGCGCTGGACCGAGAGTGTGCAATTCATGGTCGCTCAGGGAGTTGAAGCGACGGGCGAAGCAGGCAATGGCAAGGTGCTGACGGTGATGCAACGCCGAATCGACAAGTCACTCAACGGTTTTACGCTCGGGACTCCCGAGGATCTCGAAGCCTTTGCAGAAGCAATGAAGGGATAGACAAGATGTTTGATCTTACCGGCCGTACGGCCCTCGTGACGGGTGCTTCCGGCGGAATTGGCCGCGCCATCGCACAAGCCTTGTCCGAAGCGGGCGCCAAAGTGGCTCTCTCCGGGACACGTGAGAACGTGCTGGAAGAAGTTGCCGGCACACTGAAAGGCGAGAGCGCCATCGTGCCCTGCAACCTGTCTGACGCGGAATCAGTCGATGGCCTTGTGGGCCGGGCTGAGGAGGCAATCGGCCCGCTCGACATTCTCGTCGCCAATGCCGGTATCACGCGCGACAAGCTGCTGATGCAGATGAAGGATGAAGACTGGAACGATGTTCTGTCGGTCAATCTGGGCAGTTATTTCCGCCTCACCAAGAGCTGTGTGCGAGGCATGATGAAGCGCCGTCACGGCCGGATTATCGGAATTACATCCATTGTCGGTGTTACCGGAAATCCGGGCCAAGCCAATTATTGCGCCTCCAAGGCTGGCATGATCGGATTTACCAAATCATTGGCCCAGGAAGTCGCCAGCCGCGGTATTACCGCCAATACGATTGCGCCCGGATTCATCGAATCACCCATGACGGAAGTGTTGCCGGAAAAGCAGAAAGACGCCCTTTTGGGACAGATTCCTGCAGGTCGTCTCGGCCAGGGTGCAGACATTGCCGCTGCAGCCATTTATCTTGCTTCAGACCAGGCTGCATATGTCACGGGACAGACAATCCACGTGAATGGCGGCATGGCAATGATCTGATTTCACTACAGCAAGCCCCACTCATAGGACTTGGCGCTCGTCCCCAGTGTATGCTAGGCGCAACACAATGGTTCGAATCTGGGCCAGTCCTCAGGCATTTTCAGAGAGGTACTCATGTCTGACGTTCTAGAACGCGTTAAAAAAATCGTTGTCGATAATCTCGACGTGGATGGTGACAAAGTTGTTGAGAGCGCAAGCTTCATCGACGACCTCGGCGCTGACTCTCTTGACCTCGTCGAGCTGGTCATGGCTTTCGAGGAAGAGTTCAACATTGAGATCCCGGATGATGTGCAGGAATCTATCCGCACAGTTGGTGATGCGGTAACGCACATCAAAGCCCACATCTAAGATTTCCAGGATTTCTATGTCAGATCGCCGCGTTGTTATTACCGGAATCGGGATTGTTTCACCCTTGGCCGCTGGCCGTGAGGCAACCTGGGAGCGCCTGCTTGAAGGCAAATCTGGGGCTGGACGTATTGATACGTTCGATCCCGAAGATATGCCGTGCAAGATTGCGTTTCAGGTTCCGTGGGTAACAGGCCGCGGCGGCGGCGAAGGAGATCCCCATGCGTTTGATCCGGCCAAATTCGTCTCTCCAAAAGAGATGCGTCGGATCGACGAATTCATTCTTTATGCGATCGCTGCAGCAGACGAAGCTGTAGAGGATGCCGGATGGAAGCCCGAGGATGACGAAGGTCAGGAGCGCACTGGCGTTCTCATCGGGTCCGGTATTGGTGGTCTTGAATCGATCTACAAGACTGCGATCACGCTTCATGAGAGCGGGCCGCGCAAGGTGAGCCCGTTCTTCATCCCTGCTGCTTTGATCAATCTGGCCTCTGGCCAGGTATCGATCCGGCACAAATTCAAAGGGCCTAACCATTCGGTGGTGACGGCCTGTGCTACCGGCGCTCACGCGATCGGCGACTCTGCCCGCCTCATCAAATATGGTGATGCGGATGTCATGGTTGCAGGCGGCGCCGAGGCTGTCATTGGCCGCATCGGTATCGCAGGGTTCTGCGCTGCCAAGGCTATGTCCACGAATTTCAATGATACGCCTGAAAAGGCCTCGCGCCCCTATGACAAGGACCGGGATGGCTTCGTCATGGGTGAAGGCGCCGCCATCGTCGTGCTCGAAGAGTACGAGCATGCAAAGGCACGCGGTGCGAAGATCTATGCGGAAGTCGCAGGCTACGGCCTGACGGGTGACGCCTATCACATCACGGCCCCTGCTGAAGGCGCGGAGGGTGGATACCGTGCCATGAAGATGGCGCTCAAGCATTCGGGCATGGACCTGACAGAGATCGACTACGTCAACGCCCACGGCACATCGACCCCGAAGGGGGATGAAGGTGAAGCCGGTGCCGTAGAGCGGGCCTTCGGCGAGCATGCCAAGAACATGTCCATGTCGTCGACCAAGTCGGCCGTAGGACACTTGCTCGGCGCTGCCGGAGCAATCGAGAGTGCGTTTTGCGCACTCGCGATCCGCGACCAGGTGATGCCGCCGACCTTGAACCTCGACAATCCGAGCTTCGAGACTGTTCTGGACCTGATCCCGCACAAGGCCAAGAAGGGCCGGGTGCGTGCGGCCATGTCCAACAGCTTCGGCTTTGGCGGCACGAACGCATCGCTGGTTCTCAAGGAAGTTCAGTAAGCCTGTTTCTCCGGGCTGGGGTTGGCATGTAGGCTGGCACAGTCAGGATTCGCGAGGCGTTCATGAAATTCATCAAAGTCCTGCTTTCGGTGCTGGTGCTCCTGCTGTTTGTGGGTGGCGCAGCCCTTGGCGGCGGATGGCTCTGGTTCCAGAACGAAGTCTCGAAACCGGGCCCCTCCACAGAGCAGCACGTCTTCACGGTTGAGCCGGGCGAAACGTTGACCCGCGTAGCCTTGCGGCTGGAGCAGGACGGTATCGTGCAGGACGACCGTCTGGTACGCCTGAAGGCACGGCTCGACGGCACTGAACTTGCCATCAAGACCGGCGAATTCATTCTCGAGCCGCGCGCGAGTGTGACAGACGTGATGGATGTCCTGATTGAGGGCAAATCGGTCCTCCACAAGATAACGCTGCCGGAAGGCCGGACCACGTCACAATTACTAAAAATCGTTGAAGCTGACCCGATCCTTACTGGCGAGATGCCGGAGACGGAAATCGGTGAAGGCACGCTGCTCCCGGACACATACCTCTTTCAGCGCGGCACCACCCGCGCAGAACTGGTCGAGCGAATGCGCAAGGCACAAGCCGACATGTTGGCAGACCTGTGGCCCAGACGCGCTGAAGGTCTGCCCATTTCAACGCCGGAAGAGGCGGTAATCCTTGCCTCCGTTGTCGAGAAGGAAACCGGTATCGCCGGAGAGCGCCCACAGATTGCTGGCCTGTTCGTTACCCGTCTGAAGCGAGGTATGCGTTTGGAGAGCGATCCGACCATCATCTACGGGATCTCCAGGGGTGAGCCCCTGTACAATCGTCGTGGAGAGCGCCGAACGCTCTATCGATCCGAGATCGACCGGAAGACGGACTGGAATACGTATCAGATTGATGGTCTGCCAAAGACGCCGATCTGCAATCCGGGCCGGGAGGCAATTGCGGCCGTCCTGAACCCCGATGAGACAGGCCACATCTTTTTCGTGGCAGACGGCAAGGGCGGCCATTTGTTCGCGAAGACGCTGGCCGAACACAATCGCAATGTCGCGGCCTATCGCAAATATGAACGCGAAGAAATCCAGAGGGAGCGGGCAGGGAAATGAAAAACCTATCCGGCATGACCGGCTTTGCCCGCGTCACAGGGGAAGCGGAATGGGGCGCTTGGGCTTGGGAGGCCAAGAGCGTGAATGGGCGAGGACTGGATGTAAGGGTGAACACCCCTCCCGGGTTTGATGCGTTGGAACGTGTGATCAAAGCCGCGGCTTCGAAACGGTTCAATCGCGGATCCCTTCAGGTCTCGCTCAGGATTGAACTTAGCGAACAGGCGGGGGGCGCCACGATCGATCAGGCCTTGCTAGACACATTGCTGGCGGCGGCGGAACAAGCGCACGGCGTTGGCATTTCCAGCGAAGCCATCGCCACCCTGATGACCGTAAAAGGCGTTGTGGAAATCGGATCCACAAACATACGGGACGTTGCGGCGAATTCGGACGTGATGGCTGAACTTGAATCTGCTGCGGGCGCGGCGCTTGCGGAGTTGGACGAGGCACGTCAGGCTGAGGGGCGCGCGCTGAAAGCGATGCTGTCAGACCTGGTCGACGAACTGGTATCGGCGACGGACACCGCTATCTCGCTCGCAGGGGACCAGCCTGCATTGCTCAAGGCACGGCTTACGAAGCAATTGGAAGAATTGGGGGCAGACCAGCAGGTGGACCCGGAACGGCTGGCAGCCGAACTCGCGCTGACCGCTGCGAAGGCCGATGTCCGCGAGGAGCTGGACCGTTTGCTCGCACACTTCGACTCTGCGCGAAAACTGCTTTCCGGTGGCTCACCGGTGGGCCGGAAGCTTGATTTTCTCGCCCAGGAACTCAACCGTGAAGCCAATACGCTCTGCTCGAAATCTGTTAGCCTTGATTTGACGAATGCCGGACTCAGTCTCAAAGGAACCATAGACCAGTTCAAGGAGCAGGCAGCCAATGTCGAATAGTGGACATCCAAAGGATCATGGGCACCGCAGGGGGCTCATGCTGGTGCTGTCGAGCCCCTCAGGTGCAGGCAAGACAACGCTCGCGAAAAAATTGATCGAAGAGTTCGACGATGTGAATTTGTCCGTGTCGGCGACCACGCGTCCACCACGTCCCGGCGAAAACGACGGAAAAGACTATCACTTCCGGTCTGTCGACGAGTTTCATCACATGATCGAACGGCGGGAATTCCTGGAATGGGCGCACGTTTTCGACAAGTATTATGGGACGCCAAAGGCCGACACGGTCGCCAAGCTGGATGCGGGCGAGGATGTCTTGTTCGATGTGGACTGGCAGGGCGCAGATGCGCTGCACGACCAGATGCCAAACGATGTGGTTTCGGTATTCATTCTCCCGCCCAGCATCAACGCGCTGGAACAACGTCTCGCGGCCCGACCCGGCTCGACCCCGGAGATTGTTGCCCGCCGCATGGACGACGCCAAACGGGAGATCATGCATTGGCGCCGCTATGACTATGTGATTGTGAACGATGATCTGGAAGTGGCCTATCAAAGGCTACGACGCATATTGTTGACCGAGCGATTGAAACGGTTGCGTCAACTTGATCTTGAAGACCATGTGCGCACGCTTCTGGGAGAGGCGTGATGGAGCCGGAGGAGAAGCTTGGGAACGTAAAGGCTCGCCCAATTTGGTTGGTGGCGCTGATCCCGTTGCTCGGGATCGTCTGGGGCGCATGGTTTGTCGCCAAATACATCGCTTGAACAAATAAGCCCCGCAGCCAAGCTGCGGGGCTTTGTTCTGTAAGGCCTGAGATTATCAGGATTTCGACATGGCTTCCTGGAAGTTCTTGTCGACCGCTTCGATGAAGCCTTCAGTCGTCAGCCATTCCTGATCCGGACCGACGAGCAAGGCGAGGTCTTTTGTCATCTGGCCATTCTCGACCGTCTTGATGATGGTCTCTTCCAGCTTCTGGGCGAAGGCACGCACGTCTGGTGTGTCATCCATACGGCCGCGATGGTCGAGTCCGCGGGTCCAGGCAAAGATCGACGCAATCGAGTTGGTCGACGTGGCTTCGCCCTTCTGGTGGTTGCGGTAGTGACGCGTCACCGTGCCGTGTGCGGCTTCGGCTTCGACCGTGTTGCCATCCGGTGTCATCAGAACGGACGTCATGAGACCCAGCGAGCCGTAACCCTGGGCGACCGTGTCGGACTGGACATCGCCGTCATAGTTCTTACAGGCCCAGACATAGCCGCCGGACCATTTCATGGCCGCTGCGACCATGTCGTCGATCAGGCGATGTTCGTAGGTGCCGCCAAACTCGGCGAACTTGTCTGCGAATTCAGCGTCGAACACTTCCTGGAAAATGTCCTTGAAGCGGCCATCATAGGCTTTCAGGATCGTGTTCTTGGTCGACAGGTAGACCGGCCATTTGCGCTGCAGGCCGTAGTTCAGGCTGGCGCGCGCGAAGTCACGGATGGACTCGTCGAGATTGTACATGCCCATGGCGATACCGGAGGAAGGGAAGTCGAAGACTTCGAATTCCTTGGAATCGGATCCGTCGGATGCTTCCCATTTCATGGTCAGCTTGCCCTTGCCGGGAACGAGGAAGTCCGTGGCTTTGTATTGGTCACCAAAGGCGTGACGACCAACCACAACCGGCTTCGTCCAGCCTGGCACCAAACGTGGGACGTTGGAGATCACGATTGGCTCGCGGAAGACTACGCCGCCGAGAATGTTGCGGATCGTGCCATTTGGCGAACGCCACATCTTCTTCAGGCCAAACTCTTCAACGCGGGCTTCATCCGGTGTGATCGTGGCGCATTTGACAGCGACACCGTATTGTTTGGTTGCATTGGCTGCGTCGATGGTGATCTGGTCGTCCGTCTCATCACGCTTCTGGACCGACAGGTCGTAATATTTGAGGTCGATGTCGAGATAAGGATGGATCAGCCGGTCCTTGATCATCTGCCAGATGATGCGGGTCATTTCGTCCCCGTCCATCTCGACGATTGGATTTTTGACCTTGATTTTCGCCATGTTTGTATTCCCTGCGGTTGCACTATTCTCGCAGGGCTATAGCAGAGCCCACAGCCGCGTCAAAACAGGGAAAACCATGTCAGATCAGCGCAACCCCGCAATTATCCTTCATAGCCCCCAATTGGGTGAGAATATTGGCGCTGCGGCGCGTGTGATGCGCAATTTCGGCCTGACCGACCTTCGTCTGGTTACGCCGCGGGATGGCTGGCCGAATCCTGCCGCAGATACAATGTCTGCCGGGGCGTTCGAGTCGGGTGTGGTAGCGCGCGTCTTCGAGACTTTGCCAGACGCGCTGGAGGGCATCACCTGGCTCGCAGCAGCTACGGCGCGCCTACGCGGCATCGAAAAGCGCGTCGGGGATGCGGGCGTAGCTGCGGATACGGCGTTCGAGCGATTGGGGGGCGGTCAGTCGGCCATCATGTTCGGCGCTGAGAAATCAGGCCTGCCGAACGATGCCGTGGCTGTTGCAGACTTCCTGATGACCTATCCGGTCGATCCGGAGTTCAAGAGCCTCAACCTTGCTCAAGCTGTCTGTGTGTTCTGCGCAGAGTGGGGAAAGCGCCGCGAGCAATCGGATCTGGTGATCTCTCAGGACAAGGCGAAACTGGGCGAGCCAGCCCCGCGAGATGAGCTCTTCCGCATGTTCGAGCATTTCGAAGAGGAGTTGGAACGCGCCGGCTATTTCTTCCCGCCGGAAAAGACACCGCTCATGAAAGACAATTTGCGTGCTGCCCTTGTCCGGGCTGACTGGACGCGGCAGGAAGTGCAGACTTTCCGAGGCGCGATCAAGGCGCTCGCGCTTGGCCGGGGCAAGGCGCGCTTCAATCGCGATGACTGAGCACTCGCCGAATGTTGCCATTATCGGCGCTGGACCCGCTGGCCTGATGGCAGCAGAAATCCTGTCTGACGCCGGGTATGCCGTTTCACTCTATGAAGCCATGCCCAGCCCGGCACGGAAATTTCTGATGGCTGGCAAGAGCGGCCTTAACATTACCAATATGCGCGAGGGGGAAGCATTTACCTCGCGGTTTCCAAGTGTGGCACCCATGCTGAAAACTGCCCTTGGCGAATTTGGGCCAGCAGCCATTGCGGAATGGATGCGGGCTCTCGGTGTCGAGGCGACAATTGGGCCAACGGGCCGGGTGTTCCCGGTACAAATGAAAGCATCGCCGCTCCTGAGGGCGTGGCTTGCACGGCTGCAGTCGCACGGCGTCCAGCTACATACACGGCATCGATGGGCGGGATGGAGCGACGATTTTGACATGATCTTTGACACTCCAGAGGGGCCAATATCTGTACAATCAGACACACAGATATTTGCTCTGGGCGGAGGAAGCTGGAAGCGGCTCGGCTCGGATGGGAGTTGGCCATCTGTGTTCGCCGAGAGGGGCATACACACAGAGCCTTTCCGGCCGTCCAATTGCGGCTTCATCGTCGACTGGTCAGACCGTGTCAGGACGGAATTTGTCGGAACGCCCGTGAAGAATGTTGCTGTTCGTTTCGGGGACCAGACCAGCCGGGAAGAATTCGTTGTGACCGACCGGGGCGTGGAAAGTGGTGCGATCTTCACGCTGTCACTCGCCGTACGCGACAGGGTGGAGAATAACGGGAAGGCGACTTTGGAGATTGATCTTGCGCCCGACCTCTCGGAGGAAGCTCTGGTCAGCCGTCTGAAACAAGACCGGGGAAAACAGTCGCTTTCAAACCATCTCCGCAAAGCAGCAAACCTGAAAGGCGTGAAGCGCGCATTGTTGCTCGAGTTTGGTGGGTTGGATGTCTCCAATGAGCCGGAACGTCTGGCCCGACTGATCAAATGTCTGCCGATCCCGCTTGCAAAGCCTTTCCCGCTGGATGAAGCGATCTCCACGGCGGGCGGCGTCTCTTTCGATGTGCTGGACGATCAATTCATGGTGAAGGAACAGCCTGGCATGTTCTGCGCGGGCGAGATGCTGGACTGGGACGCGCCCACAGGCGGTTATCTGCTGACGGCCTGCATGGCCACCGGACGCGCGGCCGGGTTGGGCGCGGTCCGGTGGCTCAGATCACAGGTATAGTCGTTAGCGGCCCTTCCAGACGGGCGCACGTTTTTCGATGAACGCTTTCGGGCCTTCCTTGAAGTCTTCCGTCCCGACAATGCCGGCAAATGCCTTGCCGCTGTCTTTCCAGAGCTCGTCATCCGTCTTGCTGGTTGCATCCATCGCCACGGCGCGGCTGGCGGCGACAGCGAGCGGTGCGTTGGCGGTGATCCTTGCGGCAAGCGCTTCGGCTTCGCCCATCACTTCGGATTCTGGCACAACCTTGTTGACCATACCGAGTTCATAGGCCCGCTGTGACGGAAGTGGGTCACCTGTCAGGATGGCTTCAAGCGCGACAGCGCGCCCGACAGCGCGGGGCAAGCGGAACAGGCCGCCAGCTCCGGCGACGAGGGAGCGTTTTACTTCCGGAAGACCGAAATTCGTGTTGTCCGCGCAAATGATCATGTCACACGAAAGGGCGATCTCGGTGCCGCCTGCGAGGGCAGATCCTGTAATGGCCGCGATCAGTGGCTTGGTCCGTTCGCGACGTGCGATTCCTGCAAACCCGCCTTTCTTCGTGGACAGGCCAGCACCATTCCCTGCGGAGATCTCCTTGAGGTCTGCGCCGGCACAAAATGCCTTGCCGACGGCAGTGAGAATGCCGACCCAGACTTCCGGATCAGATTCCATTTGGTCGATCGCGGCTTCCATAGTGCTTGCCATTTCGGCGTTGATGGCGTTGCGTGCCTCGGGTCGGTTCATGGTGATGATCGCGACATTGCCTTGTTTCTTGTACTCGACGGGCATGAGTGTCCTCCTTTGACTACAGCCAGCGCTAACAGGCTTTCCCCAACGTTCTGCAAGACAGACTTCGGTTTCATATTGCCAGCCCTTGGGGAAGCTGTTCGAGAGTTAGCTTATGGATTTGACATTGAGCCCCGAATACGCCGCGTTTCGTGACCAGGTCGCAGAAACGCTGAAAGCCAACGCCCATCTTGCGCCGGGCCCTGACGACAAAGGCCTGAAGCATCCGAAACGTCTCGCCTGGCAGGAGTTCCTGATCCGGGAAGGCTTGACGGCGCGTACCATTCCCACCGAATACGGCGGGTATGGCGCCGAGCCCGATATCCTGAAATCCCGGATCATTGCCGAAGAGTTCGCGCGTTCCGGGGTGCCACGGCCGCTCGCCGGTCAGGGCATTTCGATGCTGGTGCCGACATTGCTTGAACTCGGAACACCGGAACAGAAAGAGGCGTACATTGAGCGGACGCTCAAGGGAGAGCTGATCTGGTGCCAAGGGTATTCGGAGCCGGGCGCGGGATCTGATCTTGCGGCGCTGCGCACGCGCGCAGTCGAGGATGGCGATGACTTCGTCATCAATGGTCAGAAGATCTGGACCTCCACGGCGCGCCAGGCCGACATGATATTCTGTCTCGTCCGAACTGATCCGGATGCCAAGAAGCATCATGGCATCACCTATATCCTGTTCCCGATGGATACGCCCGGCATCGAAGTACGCCCACTTGTCGATATGACCGGTTCGGCAAACTTCAACGAGGTCTTCTTCACCGATGTACGAGTGCCGAAAAGCGGCGTCGTGTTCGAGGTGAATAAGGGCTGGCAAGTCGCCAACGCAACGCTCACTCACGAGCGGGGCATGCTGGGGGACCCGAATGCCACCAAGGCCCGGTTCATCGAACTGGTCGAGCTGATGAAGGTTGAAACCGTAAACGGGCAACGCCTGATCGACAATCCGGTGCTGCGTGATCGGCTCATGACGCTGCAGGCCGAAGTCTACGCCATGCAGGCCAATGGGCTGAGGATCACAACAAACAGGCTCAAGGGCGAGGCGGCGGGGCTGGCAGGCCTGATCGTGAAGCTTCAGGGCTGCGAACTCAATCACCAGATCGCGGCCTTGGCCATCGATGCGCTGGGCGAACTTGGCATCCTCTATGAGGAGGGCGAGCATTTGAGGTCCGGCGGGGCCTGGCAGTGGCGCTACATGTATGATCTCGGGCTGATCATCGGTGGCGGTACGGCTCAGATTCAGAAGAACATTATTGCGGAACGTGGGCTTGGCATGCCGCGCGAACCCCGGCTGGCGAGGAGTTAAATCAATGGAATTCGGACTCTCAGAAGACCAGGTGATGTTGCAGGAAACCGTTCGCCGCTTCGTCGCCGAAGAAGTGTTGCTCGATCTTGTTCGCCAGATTGCAGAGGGCGAAATCCAAGTCGCTGAAACGCTTGCCGAGAAACTGACCGCGCTCGGTCTTGATGGGCTACTTGTGCCGGAGAAAGATGGAGGGTCGGGGCTCGGTGTGCTCGACGCGGCCCTTGTCCAGGAGTGCTTCGGATACGGTATTGTTCCCGCACGTTTCTTATCGAACTCTGTCGCAGCCTATGCGTTGCGTGACTCTGGTTCCAGCATTCTGAACGACATTGCGAACAACGATGCGCGCTTCGGCATAGCCCTTAACGATTTTCTTTCGAGACGGGATGGTTCTGGCCTGTCGATTCGTGACGAGGCCGTCTCCGGGGCATCACTCATGGCCATGGACGTCGCGCGTTCGACTCACTTGCTTTTTCTGGCGAATGACACGGTCCGGATCGGTCAGGTCGGTTCTGCAGAACAGGTCAAGACAATCGACCGGACGCGTGAGTTCTCAGAAGTCACAATTACCTCGTTCGAGAAGCAAATTACGGGAGCCGAAATCGAAAGGACGTTCGCCGTAGCTTGCACTCTTCTTGCCGCTGACACGCTCGGTGCCGCCCAATGCATGTTGGACAAGGCCGTTGCCTATGCGGGGGATCGCCAGCAGTTCGGTCGCGTGATTGGCGCTTTTCAGGCGGTGAAGCATCTTTGCGCTGAAATGGCGGCGAAACTTGAACCTGCACGCGCGTTGATATGGCACGCCGCTCATGCGTTGGACGTTGAGGATGATGAAGCGCTAGCGATGGCGTTTCTCGCCAAGGCGCATATGGCAGAAGTTGGAACCTTCATTGCCAAAACGTCTACGGAAGTACATGGCGGAATGGGCTTCACGGATCTCGTTGGCCTGCATTACTGGTACAAGCGAATTGGTGTAAACCGCCAGATCATGGGGTCGCCAATGGCGCTCAGGGAACTGGCTGCCCAGCAGCAGGGGCTGGTCGCATAGGTTAGCACATACGCGTGACATCAACTTGGCGGAACCATTCGCTTTGGTCGGCTGAGAAAATGTGGTGGAGCCACTCCAGAAAGCAACCTCCATTTTTTAACTTTCTGACGCGTGGCGTATGGTAGAGCCAGATGTCTATCGCGGGAGATCGAGGCGCCGGACATACAACGAGATCGGGAAAACGATCAGCTATGTGGGTAGGTAACAAGGCTGGCGCTATTGCGGACTCGCAGAATGATACCATTGTCTCCAATGTGTTCATGCGGCGCATCATGTCGAGACCCGGGAAGCTGTTTCCAGATCTCTGAAGAAGTTCAGAGTAGGGACTATGGACAAGAGCTTTTCTCCTTGCCAGGTCGGATAGTGACGATGGCATTGCGTGATCCTTTTCCCATTCGGCCGATACGAAGCCGGCATAGTGCGATCTGCCAATACGACTGACCATCAGGTCAGACTCGGTTGGTCGCAGCCCCTGAATGGCGATGTCTCCCGCCAGGTCGTGAAAATCAGATGGTGAATCGCTGATTGTGAGATCGACGATCGTATCGGGATTGCTCAGTTGGAACTGCGCAAGACGAGGTGCAATCCAGTAAAGAGCTATCGCCTCACTGCAGACAAGCTGGATGTGCGTTCCTGAATCATTTGCTGCACTACAGACTTCGTTCTGAGCGGCTTCGATCGTGTCCGCGACAAGGTCGGCGTGTCGCAGTAGCGCGTCTCCCGCCTTCGTCAGGATTACCCCCGTGTGGTTCCGCCTGAATAGCTCTGTATGCAGCGTGGATTCGAGCTCGGTTATCCTGCGGCTGATCGTTGGCAATGAGACGCCAAGCAGGGATGCGGCAGCGCTCATACTGCAAGTCCGTGCCACCGCGCGGAAGATTCTCAACCGGTCCCAGTCAAACTGATCGAAAGAGCCTTGACTGCCTTGCGCGTGTGAAAGCCCCCGTTTCATTTTGTGCTGAAGTCACCCGCCCAAATTCATGTCATGAAAATTAACCATATAATGGAGAATATTCATGAATGCAACTCAGGCTAGAAATAGGGCAAGGGCGGATATTGAACCTGAGGTACTTGCTGCGCGGGCAAGAGATTTTGGGTTTCGGCTCGCAGACCGCGACGAACTCCAAGCCGCCATTTCCATGGCGGAATCGCTGATTGACGGAAAGCTAGCGTCAGTCGATGCGATTTCGGCGATGAACGTTCAAACCGGTATGACGGCATGGGTGACGGGAGATCCGGTTGACGGCATTTTCCTGACCATACCGCTATCTGCGGAAGGCGAAGCTGCCGTCAGGAATGGTTCTTATGTGCCTGCGGCGCCGTCGTCTGAGCATTTGGCAACGCAGGGCAAGGATATCGCGGCATTCTATGTCGGCGTCTATGCGGGCAGTTCGCGGGAAGCGCGAAAAAAAATCATGACGGCGTCCGCTGTTCTTCGTGTGGAAATGTTCGGTGTGTTTCCCGCCTATGCGCGAGGCGCCACGGAGGACGGACGGCGCTCCATGTTGAGCTTGGGGTTTCAAGAATTTGAAGGAGGGCTCCCAGATTTGTTTATCCAGCCGCCATTCCAGACGGTTTTGGACCAGACATCATGAGCCAGATCCAAAACAAGATCGGAGAGTCTGTGCTTCTCCGCCGCGTGCCGCCTGAAGCTTATCTCGAATACTCAACAGAAATTGTAAGAACTCTCGATGGTTTCCATCAGATCAGCGCCATTCGATCTGCCGTCTTTCTCAGCGAACAGGATTGTCCATATGAGGAAGAATTTGACGGCAACGACTTCTGCGCAACACATCTCCTTCTGAAGGCGAAAGGGCGTCCGGTCGGGACATTACGCATTCGCTGGTTCGCGGAGTTTGCGAAGCTGGAACGGATCGCCTTGCTGCCGTGTGAGCGCGGGCGCGTCGGATTACGCGTACTCTTGGCAACCGGTTTCGAGATAGTTTCGCGTAAAGGGTATGAGAGGATGATTGGCCAAATTCAGTCGCGCCTTTGGCCGGTCTGGTCCCGAACCTTCAAATGTCGTTTGATTGAGGGTCGGCCGGCTTTCTGGTTCTCGGATTACGAGTATCGCGAGATCGAAATCCCAATTCCCCGCCATCCGTTAGCGCTGCGAATGCAAGAAGACCCTTACCGCATCATCCGTCCCGAGGGTGCATGGGACGAACCCGGCATTCTGGAAACCTCGGTCGCCAGATCGCAATCCGATGAACAAGCGGCATAAATGTGCGGAAAGTCTGGAATGGTGCCCGGGGGCGGAATCGAACCACCGACACGCGGATTTTCAATCCGCTGCTCTACCCCTGAGCTACCCGGGCGGGCCACTGGGGAAGCGCGGTATCTAACGAAGGGTTTTGAACTTGTCCATGCTGTTTTCAGTCATCCTCTGACATCTCTTGACCCGGCACCTCATCTGCCACATCCGCCGGTGCGCCTGGAATGGCATATCCTTCAGACAACCATTTGTTCAGGTCGACATCGGCGCAGCGTTTTGAACAGAAGGGCCGGTACTGCGCAGAGACAGGATTCTTGCGGCATTGGGAACATTTCGGTTGGACGGATTTGGGGGACACAGGTTTACTCATGCGGTCTGATATACTGAGGGCATCGGCTTCGTCGAGGCAAGATATGTGAAGCGTTGACCATACTTGTCTGACAGCTTGTCCAGAAGGGGCGCACCCGTCTTGTCCAGCCAGACCTTGGCCTGGCCTGGCAATTCAAGGGTCAGCTTGTGCATCGGATTTTGCTTGGCTGTGCGCTCCAATAGTCTCAACCCCGTCAGCGCAAGTGTCTCGTCGGTAGGGTTACCGCGAGAATCGAGCGTGCGTTCATGAAGCGGCGTTTCGCGCCAAGGCAGCGCGACTTCCATCAAGCCAAGTTGGGACGGTGCCAGGACGGTGGCGGTATGAAGACCAACCTTTTCCAGGCAGGACTTCATCATATCCTGAACCTTCTTGCGAGATCCGGTATTGAGGGGCGCGACACAATCAAGGATGACAAGACCGCCGAGGCCACGGAGGCCTACCTGTCGGGCCAGCTCTCGGGCAGCATCAAGATTGAGCTGAAGCGCTCGGCTCGCCGCGCTACCCTTGCTTTGCCGCCCGGCGCTATCAATATCGACCACTGTCAGAGCCCTGGCGCACTCGATGCACAGACGCCCTCCCTTCGGGATGGTCACAACTGCGGACGAGGCTTCGTCAAACGCCGCTTGAATGCGGTCATCACCGATCTCCACATCGTGAATTGGTGCTTCGCGCCATGAGTTGTTGTCTGCTGCTGGGATGCGCGTGTCGGTCATCGACACGCGAGGCAGCTTATCTTTTCGTGCCTCTGCCATGACCGTCACGTCTACAGACTGACCTTCTGTAAGTCCGTGGTCTGCTGGCAGGCGCAGGAACGCCTCAGCCTTACCGGCCGTCTCGACAAATGCGCCGCCTTGTTCCGGTTGTAGCGATCGGATCCGGGCAGGGGCCTGCGCGCCCAGGGTCAGCCGTGTCTCGCTGTCGGACCAACGTGTGATCTTGAGTGCGACAGGACGGCCCGTATCGTCCAGCAAGACTTGGCGCGTTTCGCCAACACAGACTTCGCGCAGGATTCGGATCGGTTAATCCCCCGCAATCATGGCGATTAGGGCTGACGTAACCGCGTCGTCCGCCGCTGCGGTACCTTCGACTGCTGGCTTGAGACGTGATGCCATCGTCTTGCCTCGTTCCACACCCCATTGGTCAAACGGGTTGAGCTGCCACAAATGCCCGGCGAGATAGGTTCGATGCTCATACATGGCCACCAGTGCGCCGAATGCCGCTGGTCCGAACGTATTGTGCACGAGGAAGGTGGATGCGCGACCACCCGCATGGACCTTCTGGCGTGCGACTTCGTCTGACAAATCAGGCTCTTCCTGTTTGACTTCATCGAAGCTCCGTCCATTCGCGAGCACTTCGGCCTGCGCCAAGGCATGAGCTGTCAGAGCGCTAATGCCTTCCGGATCCCGGCTGCGATCTGGAGCGAGGATGAATTCGCAAGGCACGTCTTGTGAGCCCTGGTGTAGCCATTGATGGTAGGAGTGCTGGCCAACCGATCCTTCGCCGCCCCAGAGCGCCGGAGCGGTTGCACCAGATACCATTGTGCCCGTCGGGCCAACCGTCTTGCCATTCGATTCCATTTCAAGCTGTTGCAGATAGGTCGGCAACATTCGCAACCGGTTCGCATATGCGAGCAGGACGCGCATCTTCTCGTTCCGAATTGTCGCGTTCCAATAGTCGAGCAGGGCCAGCCGCATGGCGGCATTCTCTTCGAGTGGAGCCGACCGGACATGCGCATCCATCTCGGCGGCGCCTTTCAATATGCCCTCGAACGTGTCTGCGCCGAGATAGATCATGCAAGCCAGTGATGCTGCCGACCAGAGCGAGAAACGCCCACCCACTGACAGGGGCATATCAAACACATGTGCTTCTCGGCCATTCAGCCAAGCCTTGGCGCGATCCGGATTTGCTGTAACCAACGCGAGATGCTGTTGCGATTGATCGCCAACAGATTCTTCAAGCCATGTCCGGGCTCGGGCGAGATTGTAGAGTGTCTCCTCAGTACCAAAGGATTTGGAGACACCGATGACCAGCGTGCGCGTCGGGTCAAGCCCATGCATGGCGCGGTCCAGGTCAAAGGGGTCGACATTCGCGCAGAAGCGGAGATCGATATTGCCAGAGGCTTTGTCCTCGAACGCGTCGGCGATCAGGCGAGGTCCGAAATCAGACCCGCCGATGCCGATGTGGAGAACGGCATTGAAAGGTAGGCCAGTCGAACTCGTCACGCTGCCTGACACAACGTCCCGCGCAAAGGAGAGGGCGGGCAGAACGCTTTGCCTGACTGTCTCGGCCTCGCCTGACAATTCGGACTGCGCGCGCAACGCCCAATGCAGGGCGGGGCGACTCTCCGAAGGGTTCACGATATCACCAGCGAACAAGCTGTCTGCAGCCGATTGAAGGTCGGAGACACGCCCAAACCGAAGCAATCCTTCTTCTGCTTCGGCGTCCAGATAGTGTCGGGAAAGGTCAATGGACCAACCTGCGGCGCGCAGCGGAGCAGAAGATGCACGCGCATCTGCGAGCGTCTTCAGAGAAGTCTGGCTTACCCGGTCGGCATGAGGCTTGAGGTCGGTGGTCATGTCATTGTCCTAGCGTAAGTTCTGGCTGTTTCCGCTTATCCGGGGTTTCCGACCGGGGCAAGACTGGAAACTAGACCGCAGTGAACTGGCATTTGCGTGCTTGAAACCCACGCCGCACATGGCTATGAGGCGCGTTTAACAGGCTATTCGGCCTGGTGTTCATGCGTCCGGCGGGCCGGACACCTAATTTGAATAAAGGAGAGGCCCGATGGGCAAGGCAAAGTTTGAACGTAACAAGCCGCACGTTAACATCGGCACGATTGGCCATGTTGACCACGGCAAGACGACGCTGACGGCAGCGATCTCGATGACGCTGGCAGCGGCTTCGGGTGGCGAGTCGAAATCCTATGCGGACATTGACTCGGCTCCGGAAGAAAAAGCGCGTGGCATCACGATCAACACGGCGCACGTGGAATATGAGACGGAAAACCGTCACTATGCCCACGTCGATTGCCCGGGTCACGCTGACTACGTCAAGAACATGATCACCGGTGCGGCGCAGATGGACGGCGCGATCCTGGTTGTGAACGCAGCTGATGGCCCGATGCCCCAGACCCGCGAGCACATCCTGCTGGCCCGTCAGGTCGGCGTGCCGGCTCTGGTTGTCTTCATGAACAAGGTCGACCAGGTCGATGATGAAGAGCTTCTGGAACTGGTTGAAATGGAAGTTCGCGAACTTCTGTCTTCCTATGACTTCCCGGGCGACGACATTCCGATCATCGCGGGTTCCGCGCTGGCCGCTGTTGAAGGCCGCGACGATGCAATCGGCAAGGACAAGGTTCTTGAGCTGATGGCAGCTGTCGACGAGTACATCCCGACGCCAGAGCGTCCGCTGGACAAGCCCTTCCTGATGCCGGTCGAGGACGTGTTCTCGATCTCCGGTCGCGGTACGGTTGTGACCGGTCGTGTCGAGCAGGGCATCATCAAGGTCGGTGAGGAAATCGAGATTGTTGGTATCCGCGACACGGTGAAGACGACCTGTACGGGCGTTGAAATGTTCCGCAAGCTGCTCGACCAGGGCCAGGCTGGCGACAATATCGGCGCCCTGCTGCGCGGTGTTGACCGTGAAGGCGTTGAGCGTGGCCAGGTTCTCTGTAAGCCAGGTTCGATCACGCCGCACACGACGTTCGAAGCCGAAGCCTATATCCTGACCAAGGAAGAGGGTGGCCGTCACACGCCATTCTTCACCAACTACCGTCCACAGTTCTACTTCCGTACGACGGACGTGACGGGTGTTGTGACGCTTCCGGCCGACAAGGAAATGGTCCTGCCGGGCGATAACGTCAAAATGGATGTCGAGCTGATCCAGCCGATCGCCATGGACCAGGGCCTGCGCTTCGCGATCCGCGAAGGTGGCCGTACGGTCGGCGCCGGCGTGGTCTCGGCCATTAAGAAGTAAGCCCTGTTCCCATCAGGCAGTAACGAGAAGGCCGTCCCATAAGGGGCGGCCTTTTTTATCGGGCGTCAGTCGAGTTTGATGTCAGCGCCTTTTGGACCGCCCTCTTCGACTTCCACGCCGAATGTCTCAAGGAAGCGGCAGACCATCATGTAGTAGCCGATCAGCAGAACCAGCTCTTCCAGCAGGGACGGTCCGAAATGTTTCAGAACCGGTTTGAGCGCGCCGTCTGACGGATGGGGATGCGTTACTAGATGGTCTGTAAAGGTCAGTGCCAGTTTCTGCTCGTGGCTCAAGCCGTCGGCATTTGGACCAGATTTCACCGCTTCGATCAGTTCGCCATCCATGCCGATCGCCAATCCGATAGCCTCGTGCTGGCTCGTTTCGTATTTGGCATTGGACAAGTACCCGACACGCAGGATCACACATTCGCGGGTGATCGGATCCAGTTTTCCGTTTTGAAGGAAGGCCGTGCCCATGCCGACAAAGGGTTTCAGCAGATGAGGAGCATGGCCAAGCATTTGAAAGATATTGAGCGGGGCGAGCTTATCCAGAAAGGCTTTCTGGTCTTCAGGAAGGGCGTCAACTTCGGGATAGGGGATGCGGGACACAATTTTTCTCCATGGGCTGAAGCTCTAGTCTTGCGGCATGACGGCATTTGAGGCAAAC
Source organism: Hyphomonas sp. KY3 (assembly GCF_017309975.1). Lineage (NCBI taxonomy): Bacteria > Pseudomonadati > Pseudomonadota > Alphaproteobacteria > Hyphomonadales > Hyphomonadaceae > Hyphomonas > Hyphomonas sp. KY3. The sequence goes on along the minus strand of NZ_CP022271.1, from coordinate 1,960,552 downwards.
CGCTCTTTCGCCTGTAGGGGTATAGCTCAGTTGGTAGAGCATCGGTCTCCAAAACCGAGGGTCGAGGGTTCAAGTCCTTCTGCCCCTGCCAGGCGGATTTCCAAATTTTCAGTCAATACAGTCCGTTTCCGGGCCGCTTGTCCTGGCGGCGCTTAGATGATTGAAAAATCGCGGAGCGGTGCGATGCTGGTCAGAATTGACGGGAATTTCAGACCATGCCGAACGCAATGTCATTGGAAAGCGCACAGCCTTGGTGGAGGGGTGCGGTCATCTATCAGATTTATCCGCGGTCGTACCAGGATACGAATGGGGATGGCGTTGGCGATCTGAAAGGCATAACGCAGAGGCTGGACCATGTGGCCTCACTCGGCGTGGACGGTGTCTGGATATCGCCTTTCTTTACATCCCCCATGAGGGATTTCGGATATGATGTGGCCGATTATTGCGATGTCGATCCGGCATTTGGCACGCTGGAAGACTTCGACGCACTCTTGAGTCGAGCGCACGCACTCGGCCTGAAAATCATCATCGATCAGGTCTATGCACACTCATCCGACGCGCACGCCTGGTTCGCCGAGAGCAGAGAGGACCGAACCAATGCTCGAGCGGATTGGTATGTCTGGAGCGATCCAAAACCCGATGGAACACCACCTAATAACTGGCAGGCTGTGTTTGGCGGACCGTCCTGGACATGGGATGCGCGTCGGCAGCAATATTACATGCACAGTTTCCTGCCGAGCCAGCCGCAATTGAATTTGCACAATCCGGATGTCCAGGATGCGCTCGTCGATGTGATGCGGTTCTGGCTGGATCGCGGCGTGGACGGTTTCCGACTCGATGCGCTCAATTTTTCCCTGTTCGATCCGGACTTGCGGGACAATCCGCCGAAAATTCCTGCACCCCGAAATGTTTCGCGTCCCTTTGACCTTCAGGAACATGTTCACAATCAATCGCATCCCGATTTGCCCAAATTCCTGAAACGCTTGCGAATACTCATGGACGAATATGGAGAGATATTCTCGGTCGCGGAAGTTCCAGGTCCAAGCCCGCTCGAAGAGATGCGTGCCTATACGGAGGGGGAACAGAATCTCAATTCCGCCTACAACTTCGATTTCCTCTATGCGAAGCGATTGGGAGCCGAAGCGATAGCCACATCCCAAAGCAACTGGCTTGGCGCGCCAGGAGAGGGCTGGCCATCATGGGCCTTTTCAAATCATGATGCGCCGCGGTGTGTCAGCCGCTGGTTGGAGGGTGCCGATCCTGTTGTTCGGGCCAAATTGACCACAGCTTTGCTGTTTTGCCTGCGCGGAAATCCCATCCTTTATCAAGGCGAAGAGCTTGGCCTACCGCAGGCGGAGATTGCGTTTGAGGATTTGCAGGACCCTGAAGCAATCGCGAACTGGCCTCGCACGCTCGGCCGCGACGGCGCTCGCACGCCAATGCCCTGGGCCAGCGCCGATACATATTGTGGTTTCAGCGATGCCAAGCCGTGGCTGCCTCTGGGCCAGGGCCATGCGGATTTGGCGGTAGATCTTCAGGAAGCCGATCCCCAATCCATGCTTCACTTCACACGCGGGCTCACACGCATGCGCGCCAGCTCGCCGGCGTTACAATATGGCGAAATCAAATTTGTCGAGTCGTCCGGGGACTTGCTCGTGTTTCGTCGGCTATGGGAAGGCGAAACGATTGAGTGCGTCTTCAATATTGGCGGGACCGAAGTGGTGGCTGCGATGACAGACGTTTCATCTGATCAGGTTCTAATGTGCGTCGGAATCGATAGTCAAAACAAGACACGCGTCCCGCCATACTCGTGTCGGATTTCCCGCCACTAGGACAAGCCGCAGGATTCGCGAACGATAAGTTCGGTTGGCAGACGCTCAGATCGCATGCTGCCTGTGTCCACCGACGCAATCAGCTTGGCGACAAGGATCCGCCCAGCCCGCGCAGGATCCTGTGAGATCGTGCTCAGGGCAGGATAGCCATAGGCGGAGAGTTGAAGATCGTCATAACCAATCACCGAGACGTCATCGGGCACACGCACTCCCTCTCTGAGCAAGCTGCGAATGGTGGCCAGGGCAATCAGGTCATTTGCTCCGAAAACAGCATCAAACGTGACGCCGCGCTCCATCAGGCTGGAAATGGCAGCTTCGGCGGATTCTACGTCAAAACTTGACTGGAGCGTGAGGTCCGCATCGAGCGGAATGTCAGCCCGACGATGCGCAGAGATATAGCCTTCATAGCGCTGCAGAATCTCTGGATTGGACGTATCACCCACAAAAGCGATTCGCCGGCGGCCGAGATTCAGCAAGTGAGACGTCGCCCGTTTGCCGCCGCGCAAGTTATCCGAGCCGATAGAGCAGTATTTCTGGCCGGGGATTTCCGCGCCCCAAACTATGAAACGGCTTTCAGTTTCGGCCAGTTGGTTGAATCTTTCGTGCAAGAAGCTCTGGCCAAGAAATATGACGCCCTCAGCACGGTTCGCGGTCATGATGGAGGCGAGGTCGTCCTGGTTTTTCGGGGCCAGATAAGAGATCAGCACATCGCAGCCAGCCAAACGCCCAGCCTCACTGAGGCCGCTGATCAGTTCCTGAAAGAACGGGTCAGAGACTTCCGTCTGGCGCCCAGCCAGTGTGGGCACGACGACTGCAATCGTCGCAGCAGCGCCGGACAAGAGCGCGGGCATGGATGGGCGGAAATTATAGTTGTGCTCGCGGGCGATCTTCCAGACCCGACGCTTGGTTTCATCATTCACTGCGGAGCTGTTGTTAAGGGCGCGCGAAACAGTTGCGATCGAGACACCCGCGATTGAGGCAAGATCTTCCAAACGCGTTCTAGTGCTGGACATCTCGTGCTACCTCCGCTTAAGAACACCAAAAACAACGTTGTCACATGTTTGGTCTATTCGTCCAGACCGTTGATCAAAGAGTCTGCAAAATTTGCAGAGAAGCACTACCAGCCGGGGAGGCGAAGCTAAAGTGAAGAATGATGATACCAAAATTTGCGTTTCACGGCCTTTGCGAGTCTGGCGAATAAGCTGACAAACTAGAAAATACTCGGGATCGATCCGAATTCGGCCTGATTCCGCCAATGTTCACCTCGAGCGCTCTGGAGACTGCCTGATGGCAAAATTTATCCCTGTCGATCCGTTCGACATCGTTATCTTCGGCGGGACAGGTGACCTCTCCCGGCGCAAGCTCTTGCCTGCCTTGTTTCACAGATGGCTGGATGGCCAGATTCCGGAATCCAGCCGTATTGTTGGCACTGCGCGCAGTGAGATGGACACCAAAGAATATCGCAAGATGGCAAGAGAAGCCTGTGAGTCAGCGTCTGGCGACAACTGGGATACGAAGGAATGGTCCAAGTTCGAGAAGTTGATTGAGTATGTGTCCATTGATGCAACACAGGAAGATGCAGATTGGGCCACCCTCAAATCTTTCCTGACACTGGATGACAACCGTCCGTGCGTATTTTACCTCGCTACGTCGCCGCGCCTGTATGTTCAAATATGTGAAGCACTGGGCAAGGCGGGCCTGTCAGAGGGCAACACTCGGGTTGTGCTGGAAAAGCCGATCGGGACCGATCTGGAATCTGCCAAGGCGATCAATGACGGTGTTGCTCAAGTCTACGCCGAACGCCAAGTTTTTCGGATAGACCATTATCTTGGCAAAGAGACGGTACAGAACCTCATGGTCCTGCGATTTGCCAATATGCTGTTCGAGCCAATTTGGTCTCGCAATTATGTGGACCATGTTCAGATCACGGTTGCCGAAGACCTGGGTCTTGAGGGACGTGCAGATTATTATGATAAATCCGGTGCCCTGAGAGACATGGTGCAAAACCATATGCTCCAGCTGCTGTGCCTGACGGCTATGGAGCCGCCGAACCAACTCGACGATGATGATGTTCGTACCGAGAAAATCAAGGTACTCAACGCGCTGACACCGATCACGGGCGAAGCCGCCAAGAAGCAAACTGTTCGCGGGCAATACAAGGCTGGTGTGAAAGACAACAAGCCCGTTAAAGGCTATCTGGAAGAGTTGAGTTCTGAAACCGTCAGCTCGACTGAGACCTTTGTGGCGATCAAGGCCAATATCGACAACTGGCGATGGGCGGGCGTCCCCTTCTATCTGCGGACTGGCAAGCGGATGTCGCAGCGTCACTCGGATATCATCATTCAGTTCAAACCAACACCCCATTCCTTGTTCGGGGAGGGGTATGAGAGTGCGAACAAGCTGGTTATTCGTCTGCAACCGGATGAAGGGGTTCGCCTGTTCGTTCAAATCAAGGAGCCAGGCCCGGGCGGCCTCCGCGTTAAGTCTCTCCCCTTGAATCTCTCCTACGCCGAAAGCTTCACAGTTCGGTATCCGGACGCGTATGAGCGTCTGTTGATGGATGTAGTACGCGGAAATCTGTCCCTCTTCATGCGCAAGGATGAAGTTGAAGCGGCATGGACTTGGGTTGATGGGCTTATCGAAGCCTGGGAAAAATCTGGTGATCGCCCCGAAGCCTACACAGCCGGTTCGGATGGCCCACTCGCTGCTGCCATGATGATGGACCGCGACAATCGGGCATGGTGGGAGGGATCATGAGCGGATTGGCGCATGAATTCATGATGTTTGACAGCCGCGATGAGGCATCGCGCTTTGTAACGCAATTCATAGCAGGTGGGCTGACGAAGGCGTTGGAGCTGAAAGGCACCGCGTCGCTGATGGTGTCAGGTGGCTCAACGCCGGGGCCGATATTTGATGCCCTTGCCACGACCGAGTTGGATTGGGCGCGGGTCATGGTTGGTCTCGTCGATGAACGTTGGGTCAACCCTGAAGACGACGCATCCAACGAGCGCCTCGTACGCAGCCGACTGCTAAAGGCAAACGCCGGAGCTGCAGGCTTTCTGCCGATGAAAACAATGGACGCCATGCCGCGTGAAGCTGTGGCAGACAGAGACAAGGCGTATGCCCCGCACTGTGAGCCCGCAGACATGGTTTTTCTTGGTATGGGTGAGGATGGTCATACCGCCAGCTGGTTTCCGGGTTCGAAGGATCTGTCAGCCGCTCTGGAAAGTGAAAATGTGGTTGCAGCCGTTGATGCGACCGGGTGTCCGGTCGCCGGTGAAAATCCGCAGCGTATTACCCTTACAGGCAAGGGCGTAACGAGTGCGTCGTCTGTAATCCTGCTAATCTTCGGAGAAGCGAAAAAGGCAGTGTTCGACACGGCGATAATGTCGTCCGTGCAGGAAAAGCCTATTAAATATGCAATCGATAAATTGGGGCCGCGTTTGACGGTCGTATGGGCAGCATAATGGTTGAGATGAATTCGACAATCGCAGAAGTGACCGCGCGTATTCGAGAGCGGTCACGTGACTCGCGCCAAGCATATCTCGAAATGATCCGTAGTCGCCGCCCCAAGGATTTCGCCCGGCGGAGAATGTCTGAAAGCAGTTTGGCGCACGCCTCGGCGGGATGCGCGGTGATTGAGAAGACACAATTACTCGGCGCGGGTTGGCCGAACATTGGTGTCATCACAGCCTACAACGACATGCTTTCAGCACATGCGCCGTATCAGGACTACCCCGCTATTATTCGGGATGCCGCACGGGAGGTGAATGCCATTGCACAAGTCGCCGGAGGCGTCCCTGCAATGTGTGACGGCGTCACACAGGGCTTTACCGGTATGGAGCTGTCACTGTTTTCTCGCGACGTGATTGCGATGGCATCGGCCATTGGCCTGAGTCACGACGTGTTTGATGGCGCAATGCATCTGGGTGTTTGTGACAAAATTGTCCCCGGTCTCGTGATCGCTGCGCTACGGTTTGGCTGGATCCCGTCTGTTTTCGTGCCAGCTGGGCCCATGCCGTCCGGTCTACCCAATCCTGAAAAGCAACGCGTTCGCCAGTTATTTGCGGAAGGCAAGGTTGGTCGTGACGCGCTATTGAAAGCGGAGTCGGAAAGCTATCACACGCAGGGTACTTGCACATTCTATGGCACAGCGAACTCGAACCAGATGCTGATGGAAGTCATGGGGTTCCACTTGCCAGGCGCTGCCTTCGCCAATCCAGGCACACCTATTCGCGAAGCGCTGACACGTGCAGCCACACATCGCGTCGCGGAGATCCATGCGCAGGGCGATCACTATATGCCAGCGGGCGAAATGATCGATGAGCGGTCTATTGTGAATGGCGTGGTAGGTCTGATGGCGACGGGGGGGTCTACCAATCATGCACTTCACTTGCCAGCCATGGCAGCTGCTGCGGGCATCATTCTAACTCTGGAAGACTTTGCGGATATCAGCGCGGTGACGCCGCTGCTGGCGCGTGTTTATCCAAACGGACCGGCTGATGTGAATCATTTTCACGCAGCAGGCGGTATGGGTTTCCTCGTACGTGAGTTGCTCGATGCCGGTTTAATGGATGGCGACGCCATGGGCGTGGCTGGTCCGATATCAGGCTACGCGGCGGAGCCTTATCTGGAAGATGGCAAAGCCGCCTGGCGTCCTGCCCCGGACACCAGTGCCGATACGGACATATTGCGCCCTGTATCTGATCCATTCTCCAAGGATGGCGGACTGCGGATGATGGACGGTCCGATTGGCTTGGGCGTCAGCAAGGTGTCCGCTGTAAAACCTGAGCATCGCATTGTGGAAGCACCTGCGATCGTATTCGATTCCCAGGAAGCGCTGAAAGCTGCATTTGATGCAGGAGAATTGGACAAGGACTTTGTCGCGATTGTTCGGTTCCAGGGACCAGCGGCGAATGGCATGCCTGAATTGCATACACTCACGCCGCCGCTCGCAGTTTTGCAAGATAGGGGCTTCAAGGTGGCGTTGGTCACGGATGGCCGTATGTCAGGCGCGAGCGGTAAAGTGCCGTCAGCGATCCATGTGAGTCCGGAAGGTTCACGCGGCGGCCCGATCGCGAAAGTGCAAAATGGCGACATGATTGTGTTTGATGCCGAGCGCGGTGTGCTCGATATCAAGGTTGATCCGGAAGAGTTTGCAAAGCGCATCCCGGACGAATACAGGCCAAACGAGAACGGGATGGGACTCGGCCGCGAAATGTTCACCTATTTCCGGGAATTGGCAGGCCCTGCCGCCAATGGGGCGAGCCAGTTCAATTTCTCGAACCGGGGGGACTGATCTGATGGGTGAGCCCGTTTTGGTTGGGGATGTAGGGGGAACCAATGTCAGGTTCGCTTTGGCTGAGAGGCGCGGCGGCAAAGTTGAGATCAGTGATTTTTCAAAACTGTCCGGGGATAGTTTCGAAACATTTGCCGCTGCGTTGCGCCGATACCTGCAAGACACCGGATTAGAGCCGAAGCATGCCTGTTTTGCCATGGCCGGCCCTGTGCGGGACGGAGAAGTCATGCTGACCAATCGGGATTGGCACGTCTCAGCCCGGCACCTCTGCGAGGTGTTTGGTTTTGATGACATTAAAATCATCAATGATTTCACCGCCATGGCCCGATCGGTGCCTGAGCATTCCGGAGACTATTTTGAGGAAATCTTGCCTGGAAAAGAAATACCGGAACTGCCTGTAATAGTAGCCGGGCCTGGCACCGGATTCGGTGTGGCATCCTTGTTTCCCCTGGGCGACGATGCCTGGCAGGTTCTCACGGGTGAGGGCGGGCACATCGCCTATGCGCCAAGGGATGCATTGGAATTCGACATAGCGAGTGTTCTCATGCGGACTCAGGGCTATGTATCGAACGAATTGGTTGCGTCGGGCATGGGACTCGAATTCGTCCATCGCGCATTTTGCGAAGTCTTCGGGCGCAATTTGGAAGACATCTCGCCTGAGGAAATGCGTCACCGGGCTGACGAAGGTGACGAGATGTTTGATCAACTGATCGCCATGCGCGCGAAAGCCGTCATGGGGGCAGTCGGCGATCTGGCGCTCGCAAATGGGGCGCTTGGCGGTGTCGTTCTGGCCGGTGGGGTAACTGAGCGAATCGTTGATTATCTGCGACGACCTGAGTCGGTTGCCCGGTTCCGTGAACGTGGACCGATGTCTGGCTACCTTGCGAATTGTCCGGTACGCCTTATGCACGATCCCGAGGCGCCTCTGATTGGCGCTGCTGCCTACTATGCCCAGGAGACGCTTAAATGAATTCCTCGCTTGATGCCCTGAAAGCAGCCGCCCAACGGGCACCGATTGTTCCTGTGCTTGTGGTGCCTGATGTGGACGCAGCAGCTCCATTGGCGCGCGCGCTTGTTGAGGGCGGTCTCACGATCGCTGAAGTGACGCTGCGCACGCCAAGTGGCTTGAAGGTCATTGAGGAAATGAAGAAGGCGCAGCCGGATTTGATCGTGGGGGCGGGGACGGTCTTGACGAAGGAGGACGTTGTGAACGCAATGAATGCCGGTTCCGACTTCCTTGTGTCTCCCGGCATGTCCCCCGGCCTGCTGGACGCACTCGGTGATTATATGGGCATCACAATTCCGGGCGTGGCGACCGCCAGCGAAGCGATGACGCGCTATGAGGAAGGGTTCAAGATGCTGAAGCTGTTTCCGGCCGCGATTGCTGGCGGCGTAGGCGCGCTCAAGGCGCTGTCCGGACCGCTGCCGCATCTCCAATTCATGCCGACGGGCGGTGTCAGCGCCGATAATGCGGGTGAGTATCTGTCCCTGCCAAATGTGGTGGCAGTAGGCGGCTCGTGGATCGCGACGGAGAAGGATGTAACCACTGGCGCGTGGTCGTCCGTTGCCGAGAAGGCAAGGACGGCGCTTAGCAGGATCTAATCGCCGTCCTCAAATGACCTTGTATCAGGAGCGTCCGAAAACGCGCTCGAAGGTCGTGTCCACGTGTTTGAAATGGTAGCCAAGGTCGAACAAGGACTCGAGTTCGGAATCTGTCAGTCGGGATGATACTTCCTCATCCTGTTTGAGCAGGTCGAGGAGATCGCCTTCCTTCTTCCAGGTCCGCATCGCATTGCGTTGGACCAGACGATAGCTGTCTTCACGGCTGACGCCTTTTTCGACGAGGGCCAACAAGATGCGTTGCGAGTTGTGGAGGCCACCCATGCTGTCGATCGTGCTCATCATGTTTTCGGGATAGACCAAGAGGTTCTCGATCACGCCGCCAAGACGGTGCAGCGCAAAATCAAGATGCACAGTCGCGTCCGGGCCGATCCCACGTTCGACCGAGGAGTGCGAGATATCGCGCTCGTGCCAGAGCGCAACATTTTCCATGGCAGGCGTCACAGCGGATCGGACAAGCCGGGCAAGACCCGTAAGATTCTCCGTCAGAATGGGATTGCGCTTGTGTGGCATGGCGGATGAGCCCTTCTGGCCCGCCGAGAAAAACTCTTCGGCTTCGAGCACTTCAGTGCGCTGGAGGTGACGTACTTCTGTTGAAAGCCGTTCAATAGAAGACGCAATCACACCCAAGACTGCGAAGAACATGGCATGGCGGTCGCGCGGGATGACCTGGGTAGAAACGGGCTCGACGCTGAGACCGAGCTTTTCGGCAACATGAGTTTCAATTGACGGGTCAATATTTGCAAATGTGCCAACTGCGCCGGAGATTGCACATGTCGCCACTTCTTCGCGAGCCAGCACCAGGCGGGTCCGTGCGCGCTGGAATTCGGCATGATAGCCGGCAAGTTTCACACCGAATGTAGTGGGTTCTGCATGAATCCCGTGACTGCGGCCAATTGTGGGTGTCAGCTTGTGTTCAAAGGCCCGTTTTTCCAGTGCAGCCAAGACGCGGTCTACACCAACCAGCAGGAGATCGGTTGCACGTACAAGCTGAACATTGAAACATGTGTCCAAGACATCTGAAGAGGTCATGCCCTTGTGCAAAAAGCGCGCTTCGTCACCAACATGTTCTGCAACATTTGTCAGAAAGGCGATGACGTCATGCTTCACTTCCCGCTCGATTTCATCGATTCGATCGACGTCAAACGCCGCACGTTCGCGGACCGCTGCGGAGACTCCCTCCGGGATCAGACCCTTCTGCTCCATGGCTTCGGCTGCGAGGGTCTCTATCTCCAGCCAGATGCCGAATTTGGATTCGGGAGACCAAATGGCTGCCATTTCGGGACGGGTGTATCTGGGGATCATGGAGTACCTCGGGGCTGGGATTCGGCTTTCTATTACTGGCTGGAGCACAGAACACCAGTGTCTCGGTAAATTGAGCGCAGATGAAATTGCGTGGCGGGTGTGTATCCCTTGGTGCGGGGAGGGTTGCGGAATATGAGTGCATGGTTGAAATGCGTGGCGATTGGTAGACTGGAACGCGTGTATGTTTCGGTGGCGGCTGGAGCAGGTTCATGCAACTCAAACCGATGATCGCGACAACTGCTGGCCTTCTGATGATGGGACCAGCGCTGGCCGAAAACATAACTGGAACCTGCCATGCGCCTGTTTTGATTCCGGAAACGTTCGAGACCGTGACCGAGCAGGTGCTGCACGAGCCCGAACGCACCGAAATTCGTATTTATCCCGCCGAATACAAAACAGTGTCGCGGTTGGTCGAGGTCAAACAGGCCGCGACCGAGTATAGAATCGTGCCTGCAGTCTATGAGGCGGTTACAGAGCAAGTGCTGGTCCGGCCGGAACGAACAGAGACGGTTGTGATCCCGGCAGAATACGAAACCTACACCGAACAAGTGCTGGTCCGGCAGGCTTATTCGACGTTGGATTTGAAGGACGAGGTGGCTGGTCGCGAGATTGCCGGCGAGGACGAGGCCAGCAAAGCTTTTCAGAATGACGTGCTTGTGTCGGTCGAGGTCCCGGCCGAGTACAAGACAATTACACGCACGCGTATTGTGAAGCCTGAACAGTCCGAGACACGCATAGTTCCAGCAGAGTATCATACGCTCGTGAAGCAGGTCCTGGTCGAACCGGCACGTGTCGAGCCGGTTACGATACCAGCGGAGCATGAAACTCTCATGATCGAACAATTGGTCAAGCCCGCCCGTGAAGAAATCGTCTCGATCCCGGCGAGGTACCGCACGGTCGAGAAACGGATCGTGACAGGCGAGGGGAGGGCAGAATGGAAGACTGTGTTGTGCGACGAAGATATATCTCCCGAGACGATTACTGCCCTTCAGGAAGCGCTTTCACAAGTCGGTCATGCGGTCGAAATTGATGGCAAATTCGGGACCGCAACGATGAGCGCGCTGAAAGAGTACCAGCGGGAGCAGGGCTTGGGTGTGGGTCAGTTGTCGTTTGAAACGCTAGAGGCACTCGGCGTACCTGCTCACTGATCCTTTGGGTGCGAATGGATCGCAAAAAGCCGATTGAATTCATGGCTATGGCGCCGAGCCTGCTGCGCCCGTTCTGCTTTGCGCCGTGACGCACCGCCGCAGTATAGTGCACGTGAGTTGGACAATAATTCAGGCTAGACTGAGTTGCTGCGATATATTGCGTCTGTCTGTTGCGCCATAGGCGAAACCGTCCTAATCCGGCGCCAGATCAAGCCACCCCTGCGGCAGGAGACAAGGTACCATGTCAGAGATCGAACGCTTGGCACTCGACTATTTGCCCGTGATCATTTTTCTGGTCATCGGTGCCGTGATTTCCGGCCTATTCATACTAGGTTCGGTGCTTCTGGCGCCCAGCAATCCCGATCCGGAAAAGAACTCAGCATATGAGTGCGGCTTCCCCGCTTTTGACGACGCGCGGATGAAGTTCGATGTGCGATTCTATCTCGTCGCGATTCTGTTCATCATCTTTGACCTGGAAGTGGCATTTCTGTTCCCGTGGGCGGTAAGCCTTGGAACGATTGGCCTGGTCGGATTCTGGTCCATGGTTGGTTTCCTCGGTGTTTTGACCATCGGATTTGTTTATGAGTGGCGCCGCGGTGCGCTGGAGTGGGAATAATGGCTGACGATTACAAGACATATGCTCTTGGCGGCGCGCGGACGGGAGTCGAAGGCGGCTTTCAGCCCGGCAATGACGACCCGTTCTACACCGGCCTGTCAGACCAATTGGCTGATAAAGGCTATTTCACCGCCGCAGCCGACGATCTGATCACTTGGGCGCGTACCGGTTCCCTGATGTGGATGACGTTCGGCCTTGCCTGCTGCGCCGTGGAAATGATGCATGCTGGCAACCCGCGCTACGATCTTGAGCGCTTCGGTATGGCGCCGCGCGGTTCACCCCGCCAGTCGGACGTGATGATCGTTGCCGGCACCCTGACCAACAAGATGGCGCCAGCCCTGCGCAAGGTTTACGATCAGATGCCGGAGCCACGCTATGTGATTTCCATGGGTAGCTGTGCCAATGGCGGCGGCTATTACCATTACAGCTACAGCGTTGTCCGTGGCTGCGATCGAATCGTGCCGGTCGATATCTATATTCCGGGGTGCCCGCCGACTGCTGAAGCGCTGGTTTACGGCTTCTTGCAGCTACAGAAAAAGATTCGCCGCGAAGGCTCGCTGGAACGGTAGGAGCTGACATGATGACCACAGAAGCTATCGAAGCCCTGGGTGAGCTGGGCGCTCACATCGCCGCGCGCCAGCCGGATGCCGTCAAGTCTGCGGACGTGACGCTTGGCGAGCTGACTGTGTTTGCCGAGCGCGATCACATTGTGAGCCTGATGCGCTTCCTGCGCGACGACCAGCAGTGCAATTTCGAGACGTTTGTCGATGTTTGTGGGGTCGACTATCCGGAGCGGACCGAGCGGTTCGAAGTCGTTTATCATCTTCTTTCGATGCGGATGAATCATCGTGTGCGGGTACGTATCAGGACCGATGAAGACACGCCCGTTCCGAGTATTGTCGGGCTTTGGCCTGCCGCAAACTGGTTCGAACGGGAAGCCTTCGACATGTATGGCATCCAGTTCTCCGATCATCCTGACCTTCGCCGCATCCTCACCGATTACGGCTTTGAGGGGTACCCGCTGCGCAAGGACTTCCCCCTGACAGGCCATTATGAAGTGCGCTACGACGACCTTGAAAAGCGCGTCGTCTATGAGCCGGTCGAGCTGCCGCAGGAATATCGCAATTTCGATTTCCTCTCACCGTGGGAGGGTATGACCAGTCATATTCCCGGGGACGAGAAAGCCGAGGAGCCTTCTGAATAATGGCTGACACCGCGCACATCTCCGAAATGGAAGACCGAAAGTTCACACTGAATTTCGGTCCTCAACATCCGGCCGCCCACGGCGTCCTTCGTATGATTCTCGATCTCGACGGCGAGATCGTGACCCGTGTGGACAGCCATATCGGCTTGCTGCATCGCGGCACCGAGAAGCTGCTGGAGTACAAGACATTCCTGCAGGGAATGCCATATTTCGACCGGCTGGACTATTGCTCCCCCATGAACCAGGAGCACGCTTGGTGCCTGGCAGTCGAGAAGCTGCTGGGCGTCGAAGTCCCCCGGCGGGCAAGCCTGATTCGCGTGCTCTATTCAGAGCTCGGCCGGATCATGTCGCACTTGCTGAATGTAACAACGCAGATCCTCGACGTAGGCGCGTTGACGCCGATTACCTGGGGTTTTGAAGAACGTGAAAAACTGTGCGTGTTCTATGAGCGCGCCTCCGGCAGCCGCATGCATGCCGCGTATTTCCGCCCTGGCGGCGTCCATCAGGACCTGCCGCAGAACCTCATCGACGATATTGCGGAATGGTGTGAGCAGTTCCCCGGAAAGCTCGATCACATCGAGAGCCTGGTCACCGAGAACCGCATCTTCAAACAGCGCAATGTCGATATCGGCCTGGTCGATGAGAAGACCATCATGGAGTGGGGATTCTCGGGCGTAATGGTGCGTGGGTCCGGGTTTGCCTGGGACCTTCGCCGCTCGCAGCCTTATGAATGCTATTCCGAGCTCGACTTCAAAATTCCGGTTGGACGGAATGGCGACAATTATGACCGCTATGTCTGCCGCATGGAAGAGATGCGCGAGTCGGTGAAGATCATGCAGCAATGCATTGACCTGATGTCAAAGGAGGGGCCCGGGCCTGTCCTTGTGCCCGGTTCAAAGCTTGCGCCGCCGCGTCGCGCCGAAATGAAGAATTCGATGGAAGCGCTGATCCATCACTTCAAGCTGTACACTGAAGGTTTTCATGTTCCGGAAGGCGAGACCTATGTCGCTATCGAGGCGCCGAAGGGCGAGTTCGGCGTTTATCTCGTCTCAGACGGGACGAACCGCCCGTATCGCGCCAAGATTCGCGCGCCGGGCTATCCGCACCTGCAGGCGATGAACCATCTCAGCAAGGGTCACATGCTGGCGGACGTGTCCGCCATCTTGGGCTCACTCGATATCGTGTTCGGGGAAATCGACCGATGAGTACTGCGCAGACACGCTTTTTTGACGAACATCCTCTCAAGGATGAAGCCCGTCGCTGTTTTTCGAAGAGGGGCGAGTAGTGGCACTACGCCGTTTTGACATGGAGGCTGGAGGCGACACATTCGCGTTCAAGCCCGAGACCGAAGAGAAGATTGCGTTCTGGCGCGGCAAGTACCCGGCTGACAAGCAGCGGTCTGCGGTGATCCCGATGCTGTGGCTGGCGCAAAAGGACAATAGTGGCTGGCTATCCGAGCCTGCAATGCGTGAAGTCGCCGACCGTCTGGAGATGCCGTATATCCGCGTCTATGAAGTCGCGACCTTCTACACGATGTTCCGTCTGCAGCCGGTCGGAAAGTACCACATCCAACTCTGCGGCACGACGCCTTGCCAGTTGCGCGGCGCCGAAAAGCTGAAGGAGGTCTGCCAGACCGAGATCGGCAAGCAAATGTTCGTGACCGATGACGGCCGTCTATCCTGGGAAGAAGTTGAGTGTCTTGGCGCGTGCGTGAATGCGCCGATGGTTCAGGTGAATGACGATTATTTCGAAGATTTGACGCCAGATTCGCTGGGGATGATTCTCAACAAGCTGAAGAATGGCGTCGAGGCGCATCCCGGCCCACAAGTTGACCGCATCAATAGCGCGCCGGAAGGTGGCACGGCCATTCTGACCGATCCGCAATTGTTCGACGGTACACGTAACCAGTCGGTTGCGTTGCCCAATTTACCGACCGCAGAGCCAGAACCAGAGCCGACGGCTGCTGGCAAGCCAGCGGAATCCGCGCCGACGAACACACAACGTGAAGTCCCCCAAAAGGATAACACCGGCAAGACGACGCTGATCTCGAAGACAGAAACCGCCGAGAGATCTGCGACTGCTGCTGTTTCCGGAGAAAAGCCGGAATCGGTCACGATCGCTGCTGAAGGCCATGATGATCTGAAGCGCATCAAAGGTATCGGCCCTAAGAACGAAGATGCGCTCAATGAGCTCGGCATCTTCACCTTCCGGCAGATCGCGGACTGGACGCCAGCCAATGTTGATTGGGTTGAAGACTATATGAGCTTCCCGGGTCGCATTGAGCGGGAAGACTGGATCGCGCAAGCAAAAGAGTTGGCCACGGGTGGCGAGACCGAGTTCTCGAAGCGGGTCGATGCGGGGCAAGTTGCCTCCAGCAAGGATGATGAGGACTAGGCCATGCTGCAGGACAAGGATCGCATCTTCACAAACCTCTATGGTTTGCACTCACCAGACCTCGAAGCGGCGAAGAAACGCGGCGCCTGGCACCTCACCAAGGAGATGCTGGCTCAGGGGCCAGACTGGATATGCGACCAGATCAAGGCCTCCGGCCTGCGTGGTCGCGGCGGCGCTGGCTTCCCGACCGGTCTGAAATGGACGTTCATGCCGAAGGAAGTGCGTGATCGACCGCACTATCTCGTCGTCAATGCTGACGAGTCCGAGCCCGGTACCTGCAAAGACCGCGAGATCATGCGGCATGATCCCCATCTGCTCATTGAGGGCTGCATGGTGGCAAGCCGCGCGATGCGCGCCCATAAATGCTATGTCTACCTGCGTGGTGAATATATCAATGAACGGCATGCGCTCGAGAAAGCCGTCAAGGAGGCCTATGAGGCTAAGCTGATCGGCAAGGACAATGTGAATGGCTGGGATTTCGATCTCTATGTCCATCACGGGGCCGGTGCCTATATTTGCGGCGAGGAGACAGCCTTGCTGGAAAGCCTTGAAGGCAAGAAGGGACAGCCCCGGCTGAAACCACCGTTTCCGGCCAATGCTGGCCTGTATGGCTGCCCAACAACAGTAAACAATGTCGAGTCGATTGCAGTGGCTCCGACCATTCTTCGCCGCGGTGCTGAGTGGTTTGCCGGATTTGGCCGTCCAAACAATGCGGGCACGAAACTGTTCTGTATTTCCGGGCACGTGAACAAGCCATGTAATGTCGAAGAAGAAATGTCGGTCACTTTCCGTGAGCTGATTGATAATCACTGCGGCGGTATCCGGGGTGGTTGGGACAATCTCAAGGCGGTGATCCCCGGTGGATCGTCCGTGCCGATGGTGCCGGCCGAGCAGATCATGGACGCCTACATGGATTTCGACACACTGCGGGACCTTAAATCAGGCCTGGGCACGGCGGCGGTGATCGTGATGGACAAGGACACCGACCTGATCAAGGCAATTGCCCGCCTCGCATATTTCTACAAACATGAAAGCTGCGGCCAGTGCACGCCGTGCCGTGAAGGTACCGGCTGGATGTGGCGCGTCATGGAGCGAATGGTCAAAGGCGAAGCCGAGCATGATGAGATCGAGACGCTCCTGGATGTAACCAAGCAGGTTGAAGGCCACACGATTTGCGCACTCGGTGACGCAGCGGCCTGGCCGATTCAGGGCCTGATCCGCCACTTCCGCCATGAGATTGAGGATCGCATCAACCAGTACAGACTGCCGCGCGCCATGGTGCAGGGTGCAGTCGTGGCAGCGGAGTAGAGATATGTCCGACGACCTTTTCAAGTTGAATGTCGATGGCCAGGACATCGAAGTGCCGCGCCATTACACGCTGATGCAGGCGTGCGAGGAAGCGGGCGCTGAGATTCCGCGCTTCTGTTATCATGAGCGCCTGTCGGTGGCCGGAAACTGCCGCATGTGCCTGGTCGAATGGGAAGGCGCGCCGAAACCGATTGCCTCGTGCGCGCAAACCGTGGGTGACATGCGTCCGAACCGGGATGGATCGGCACCGAACATCCGCACCAAGGGCGCCTATGTGGAAAAAGCCCGCAATGGCGTCATGGAATTCCTGCTGATCAACCATCCGCTGGATTGCCCGATCTGCGACCAGGGCGGCGAGTGCGACTTGCAGGATCAGGCCATGGCCTATGGCCGCGCCGGCAGTCGCTATGACGAGAACAAGCGCGCCGTCGAAGACAAGAATATGGGCCCGCTGGTCAAGACGATCATGACCCGCTGTATCCAGTGCACGCGCTGCGTACGCTTTGCTGCCGAAGTGGCGGGGGTCGAGGAACTCGGCATGATTTCGCGTGGCGAGAATGCTGAGATCACAACCTATCTGGAAAAGAGTCTGACATCCGAACTGTCTGGTAACGTCATCGATCTGTGCCCGGTTGGTGCGCTGACGTCCAAGCCATACGCGTTCAATGCGCGCCCGTGGGAGCTGCGTAAAACATCCTCTATTGATGTGATGGACGCCATGGGCGCAGCGATCCGCGTGGACGCCAAGGGCGATGGTGTGATGCGTATCCTTCCTGAAGTGAGCGAAGGCATCAACGAGGAGTGGCTGTCGGACAAATCCCGTTTCATTTGGGATGGCCTAGCCCGCCAACGCCTCGACAAGCCTTACATTCGCGAGAACGGCAAACTGCGCCCGGCTAATTGGGGCGAGGCTTTTGCGGCCGTGAAAGAGGCGCTGTCGGCATCCCCTGAAAAAATCGGCGTTGTCGCCGGAGACCTGATCGAGGTTGAGCAGGCCAAGGCAGCGCTTGATCTTTTCCGAGGGCTCGGTGTGCAGAATACAGATTGTCGTCCCGCCGGGGCGCAATATGGCACGGATGGGGTGCGCGAACGTTATATCCTGAATGGCACACTGGCTGGCGTAGAAGATGCTGACGCCTTGCTGTTGATCGGTACGAATCCGCGCGTTGAAGCCGCTGTCTGGAATGCGCGCATCCGCAAGGCATGGCTTTGGGCTGACCTGAAAGTGGGTCGTATCGGCGAAGCAGCGGATCTGACATATGAGCATGCTTGGCTCGGTGATGGTGCATCAGCCCTCACAGATATTCGCAATTCGGACTTCGGCAAAGTGCTCTCGGATGCCGAGCGACCGATGATCGTCGTCGGTGAGGGCGCACTCTGCGGCGAAGATGGCGCGGCAGTTCTCGCAAAAGCGCTGGAACTGGCAAACGAAATTGGTGCGGTAAAGGACGGTTGGGCCGGATTTGGCGTTCTTCACAACGCGGCAGGTCGTGTTGGTGCGCTAGACATCGGGTTTGTGCCCGGCGAGGGCGGAGCTGCGACAGCAGAAATACTGTCCGGTGGTATGGATACCGTTGTGCTACTCGGAGCTGACGAACTCGATCTGTCGGGTCTTGGCGATGCGAAGGTCATATACATCGGCTCGCATGGAGATGCGGGGGCCGCACGCGCGGACATCATTCTGCCGAGTGCCGCTTACACCGAAATGTCGGCAACCTTTGTGAACACAGAAGGCCGCGTCCAGATGACCAGCCGCGCTGTGCAGCCAAAAGGCGAAGCGCGCGAAGGCTGGGCTATTTTCCGAGCCTTGTCGGAGGTCGTTGGCAAGAAACTACCTTATGACACCGCCGATGCGCTGCGCGCTGAGTTGCGCGGTCATGAGGGTGAAAGTACCACTTTTTCCGGGCTGGGATTCGCGCCCGGCGCGATGGGTGCGGAGGCCCTCAAAACACCAATCACGACCGCTCCGACAATCCTTACGACCGCGACATTCCGTCCGGTGTTTGACGATTTCTATATGACGAACCCGATCGCACGGGCGTCCAAGACGATGGCCGAATGTTCTGCGCTGGCCTCAGCGCTGGACACTCCGGTAGCAGCGGAGTAGGGCGGGCGCCATGAGCAACTACGTCGAGTCTCTCGGGCAACTTTGGGGGCCATTGCTGGTCCTCGGACAGATCGCACTGTTCACGCTCGTCCTGTTGTTATCGATCGCATTTCTCCTGCTTTTGGACCGTAAGGTCTGGGCTGGTGTGATGATGCGCAAAGGTCCGAACGTCGTCGGGCCTTTCGGTTTGATGCAGTCATTCGCCGATTTCGGAAAATTCCTGCTCAAGGAAATCGTGATTCCGGCTGGTGCGAACAAGACCGTCTTTCTCATCGCGCCAATCCTGACCTGTACGCTGGCCTTCGCAGCCTGGGCGGCGATTCCGGTTGCGCCCGGTACGGCAAGCGGCACCAGTTGGGTTATCTCGAACCTTAATGTTGGTGTGCTTTACCTGTTCGCAATCAGTTCGCTGGGCGTCTATGGCATCATCATGGGCGGCTGGGCGTCGAACTCCAAGTATCCGTTCCTCGGCGCGCTGCGCTCGGCGGCGCAGATGGTTTCCTATGAAGTTTCGATCGGTTTCGTTATTGTGACCGTCATTCTGCTCGTCGGCTCCATGAACCTGACGGATATCGTCAACGCTCAGGAAGGCGGTATCTGGACCTGGCATGCCTTCAGTTTCCAGCACTTCCCGCTGATTGTCGTCATGTTCCCGATGTTCATTATCTTCTTCGTCTCAGCGCTCGCTGAGACGAACCGGCCACCCTTCGATTTGCCGGAAGCCGAATCCGAGCTCGTCGCTGGTTACCAAGTGGAGTACGGCTCAACGCCCTACCTGCTGTTCATGCTGGGCGAGTATCTTAACATCGTCCTGATGTGCGCCCTGATGACGATTCTGTTCTTGGGCGGCTGGCATGGTCCATTCGCACTGGGCGAGGAGTTCGTCCGCGACCATCCCTTCGTGAACGCGTTCGCCGGCTTGTTCTGGTTCATGTTCAAGATCCTGTTCCTGTTCATCATGTTCGCGATGGTGAAGGCGATTGTCCCTCGTTACCGCTATGACCAACTGATGCGCCTGGGGTGGAAGATCTTCCTGCCAACCTCGCTCGTCGCGGTTCTGATTGTGTCCGGCTATGTCGTTTATCTGGGAGTTCAGTCATGAGTCTGGCTCAAACCATCCGCGGCGCGCTCCTGACCGATTTCCTCGGCGCGCTCGTCGTGGCGACAAGGGAAGTGTTCACGCGCAAGGCAACGGTGAACTATCCGTTTGAGAAAAATCCTCTTTCGCCGCGCTTTCGCGGGGAACACGCTTTGCGGCGCTATCCCAGCGGTGAAGAGCGCTGCATCGCCTGTAAATTGTGTGAGGCAATCTGCCCGGCGCAGGCCATCACGATTGAGGCTGAGCCGCGCGCAGACGGTGCCCGTCGTACCACACGCTATGATATCGACATGGTGAAATGCATCTATTGCGGCTTCTGTCAGGAGGCCTGTCCGGTCGATGCCATTGTGGAGGGGCCGAACTTCGAATTCGCCACTGAAACGCGCGAAGAGCTGTTCTATGACAAGGACCGCCTGCTCGCGAATGGAGATCGTTGGGAACGACTGATCGCCAAGAATCTGGAACTCGACGCGCCTTATCGCTAGGCCGCCGAAACTATTAACTCATGGGGCATTCTGCCCTGCAAGGAAGGGGGCCTAGTAGGGCTGTGGCAGTCATCGCTTTCTATCTGATCGCGGCCGTCGTGCTCGTATCGGCGCTGTCGGTGATCATGGCGCGCAACCCCGTTCATTCGGTGTTGTGGCTCATTCTCGCATTCTTCTCATCGGCCGGTTTGCTTGTGCTGATTGGCGCTGAGTTCCTGGCCATGCTTTTGGTCGTTGTCTATGTCGGCGCGGTTGCTGTGTTGTTCCTGTTCGTCGTTATGATGCTGGACGTCGACTTCGTCGAGCTCAAGCGCGGCACACTGAGATACTGGCCGTTCGCTGTGCTTGTCGGGATCATATTTGCCGCCGAAATCGTGCTGGCATCGGTGATCGGCACGGCAGACATGGAGACCAATTTCGATGCATCTCCGGGCGCTGAGACTAATGCCGAGGCCATAGGACAGGTAATGTATACGCAATACCTGCTGCTGTTCCAGATGGCGGGCATCATCCTGCTCGTTGCCATGGTTGGTGCCATCGTGCTGACGCTGCGCCACCGTCCAGAGACCAAGCGTCAGAACATTGCCAAACAGACCTCGCGCCGTCGCAGCGATGCCTATGAATTGAAAGACCCCACTCCGGGGCAGGGGATCTAAGACATGGACCTTGGGCTTTCCCATTTTCTCGCCGTTTCGGCGGCCCTGTTTACAATCGGGGTCGTAGGCATCTTTGTGAACCGCAAGAACATCATCGTCATCCTGATGGCGATTGAGCTGATCCTGTTGTCGGTGAACCTCAACCTCATCGCCTTTGCGGTATTCAGTGGCACGATTGCCGGGCAGGTCTTCGCAATGCTGGTGTTGACAGTTGCAGCAGCCGAGGCAGCTGTTGGTCTTGCCATTCTCGTCGTCTACTTCCGCAACCGCGGTGATATCTCGGTCGAAAATGTCGACCTGATGAAGGGGTAAGGCGATGCTTCCAGATATCCTGATCCTGTACATCGTCCTTGCGCCGGGGCTCGTGGCACTGACCGGCCTGGTGCACAAGCAGATTGGCGACAAGGTCGTCATGGGGCTGACCACTGCTGTCGTACTATCAGCAGGCGCGCTGTCGCTGATCCAACTGTTTGCCTATGTGGCAGGTCTTGGCGGTCACACGGGCACCGAGGAGCATCATGCAAGTCTTGTCGCCGCAACGACGGGCATGGAAATCAAACAGCATGTGATTACCCTCATGCCTTGGATAAGCGTCGGCGAATTCCAGGCGAATTGGGCAATCCGCGTCGATACGTTGTCCATTGTGATGATGGCGGTGATCACCGGCGTATCCGGCCTCGTGCATCTCTATTCCTGGGGATACATGAGCGAGGATCCGCACAAGGCGCGTTTCTTCAGCTATTTGTCGCTCTTCACCTTCATGATGCTCATGCTGGTCACCGCTGACAATTTCATCCAGCTGTTCTTTGGCTGGGAAGGCGTGGGTCTCGCCTCCTACCTGTTGATCGGCTTCTGGTACCAGAACAAGGCGCCGAACGACGCCTCCATCAAGGCATTCGTTACCAATCGTGTAGGCGATTTCGGCCTTGCGCTGGGTATCATGGCCGTCTTCTTTGTATTCCGTTCAGTCGAGTTCGGTCCCGTACTGGACGCCGTGCGCAACAATGCGGCCGTTGTGCCCGTTGGCTTCACGGAAGCGGCACCGGTCCGGGACCTGGTGATTCCGTTCCTGCATTGGAATCTGAACGCGCTGGAAGTTATCGGCGTGCTGCTCTTCATTGGCGCTATGGGCAAGTCGGCCCAGTTCTTCCTGCATGTCTGGTTGCCGGATGCGATGGAAGGTCCGACCCCTGTATCGGCCCTGATCCACGCCGCAACCATGGTGACCGCAGGCGTCTATCTCGTCTGCCTCTTGTCGCCGATCTATGAGTACACATTCTACGCCGCAGGCATGATCACCATCGTGGGTGCGGTGACCGCGCTCTATGCGGCCACGGTTGGTATGGCGCAAAACGATATCAAGCGCGTGATCGCCTATTCGACCTGTTCCCAGCTTGGCTACATGTTCTTCGTGGCAGGTGTCGGCGCCTATGAAGCGGCCATGTTCCACCTCTTCACGCACGCCTTCTTCAAGGCGCTTCTGTTCCTTGGCGCTGGCTCGGTTATCCATGGCATGCACCATGAGCAGGATATGCGTCGCATGGGCGGGCTCGCCAAATTCATGCCGCTCACCTATGCGGCCATGATGATCGGGACGATTGCCATTATCGGCCTCGGTATTCCGCACACCCAGATCGGTTTCGCTGGCTTCTTCTCCAAGGACGCCATCCTGGAAAGCACTTTCGCCGCTGGCCAGTCCAAGGTCATGTTCGGTCAGGTAGCTTTCTGGTTCGGCCTCATTGCAGCCTTCCTGACGAGCTTCTATTCTTGGCGCCTGATCTACATGACGTTCCACGGTCCGAAGACGTGGGAAGCGCATGATGATCATGATGACCACGCTCATGAAGATGCGCATGCGGCTGATGACGCACATAGCCACACACATGATCACACGCCGCATGAGAGCCCGCTCGTCATGCTGGTGCCGCTGGGGCTGCTCAGCCTAGGGGCGATTTTCGCGGGCGTTTATTTCTACGACGCGTTCGTGGACGGCAATAATGAGGCGTTCTGGGCTGGCGCGATCTATCGCGCCGCAGAGAACCATGTCCTTCATGATCGTCATAATGTGCCTGAATGGGTGTTGTACGCACCGCTGGTCGTCACGATTGCCGGCTTCCTGATTGCGACGTTCACCTATTACTTCAACCGGGGTGTTGGTAAGCGTGTCGCCGACAGTGGCGGTCCGTTGCACTCGCTGTTCTACAACAAATGGTATTTTGACGAGATCTATCAAGCCACGCTCATCAAGGGCTCGGCCATGCTCGGCAATCTCTTCTGGAAGGCTGACAAAAAGATCATCGACGGCATCGGGCCTGATGGTGTTGTGGCTGTGACCAAGGCTTCGGCTGGGCGCTTGTCGAAGATGCATACCGGATATCTCTACCACTACGCATTTGTGATTATCGGTGCTGCACTTGTATTCGGCGGAATACTGTGGCTGCGCGCTGGAGGAGCCAACTAATGGGCGGTTTTCCCATTCTTTCAGCGATGACGTTCCTGCCGCTGGCAGGTGCACTCATCATCATGCTCGTGCGCGCAGCGACAGCTGGCAGCCGAGATGCATCGTCCAGTGATACCGAGGGGCGCACAGCGCTTCTGGCTGGCCTGATCATATCTGGCGCCACGTTCATTGCATCGCTCGCAGCATTTGGTGCGTTTGATGCGTCCCAGTCGGGCTACCAGCTGGTGGAGCAATACAGCTGGTATCGTAACATCAGCTACAAGATGGGCATTGATGGCCTGTCCATTTCGCTCATTTTGCTGACCACTTTCCTGATCCCTATCTGCCTCCTCGCCAGCTGGAACTCGATCCACAAGCGTGTGACAGAGTATGTGGTCGCCTTTCTCGTTCTTGAAACCTTTATCATCGGTGTCTTCACCGCGATGGATCTCGTCCTGTTCTATATCTTCTTCGAGGCTGGACTGATCCCAATGTTCCTGATCATCGGAATCTGGGGCGGCAAGGACAAGATCTATGCGGCGTTCAAATTCTTCCTTTATACGCTGATAGGTTCACTGCTGATGCTCGTGGCCGTCGTGTACATGTACCAGGTTGCTGGTAGTTCTGACTTCGAGATTCTGGAGAAGTATTCCTTCGATCCGAACGTTCAGACCTGGCTGTGGCTGGCCTTCATGGCGTCATTCGCCGTGAAGTTGCCGATGTGGCCGGTCCATACATGGTTGCCGGATGCGCACGTGCAGGCACCGACTGCGGGATCCGTTTTGCTGGCAGGCATCCTTCTGAAGATGGGCGGCTATGGCTTCCTGCGCTTTTCACTGCCCATGTTCCCGGACGCGAGCCAATTGTTTCAGCCGATGATGTTCGCACTAGCGGTGATCGCGATCGTATACACATCGCTGGTCGCGTGGCGTCAGACGGACATGAAGAAACTGATCGCATATTCGTCAGTTGCGCATATGGGCTTTGTTACGCTCGGCGTATTCGCCTTCAACGAAGCCGGCGTACAGGGCGCCATCTTTCAGATGTTGAGCCACGGCCTGATCTCCGCCGCGCTCTTTCTGATCGTTGGCGTCGTTTATGACCGGATGCACACTCGTGAAATTTCCGCCTATGGCGGATTGGTTCACCGGATGCCGGTTTATGCCACGTTCTTCATGCTGTTCACCATGGCCAATGTCGGTCTTCCGGGCACGTCTGGCTTCATCGGCGAGATCCTGACCATGGTCGGTGGCTTCCAGGCTTCAACCTGGGCAGCGTTTGGCGCCGCGCTTGGTGTGATCTTTTCGGCCGTTTATATGCTCACCCTGTATCGCCGGACAGTGTTTGGAAAAATCACCAATCCTGATCTGAACACGATTAAGGATATGAACAGGATTGAATGGATCTGCATTGCTCCACTCGCAATCCTCACAATCCTGTTTGGTGTTGCACCCAATTTGATTTTCAACATTACCGAAGGTTCTGCCTTGCGCATTCTGAACCTGATGGCGGGAGGCTGATCTCGTGATTGATTTCACTGCCATGATACTGACTGTTGGGCCTGAACTCTGGCTCGTTGCGACTGCCTTGATTGGCGTGCTTGTGGGCGCCACGCTGAAGGATCGTTTCAACAGCGTATCTATCAAGTTCGGCGCTCTTGCCCTATTTGCGGCCGCCGCGTTTTCTCTGATGAACTATGAAGGCGGCGAAGCCTTCAATGGCCTCGTTCGTACGAACACGTTCGTGAACTTCGCGAAATTTGTCAGCTATGTCCTGGCAGGATTTGCGCTGCTCACATCTGAGGGTTTCCTGAAGCGGCATGGTACCATCCGGTATGAATATTCCCTGCTGATACTGCTCGCCTCCTTCGGCATGGGCATGATCCTGTCGGCGGCTGACTTGATGACGCTCTATATGGGCGTCGAAACGCTTAGTCTGTCTTCCTATGTGCTGGCTGCGTTCCATCGGGATTCTGCCAAGGCGTCCGAAGCTGGCTTGAAGTACTTCGTTTTGGGGGCGCTTGCATCTGGCATGCTGCTGTATGGCGCATCACTCGTCTACGGGTTCAGCGGTTCGACAGAATATGCCGTGATCGCTGCAGCGGACCCATCGATCGGCATGATGTTCGGCATGGTCCTGATGATTGTCGGTCTCGCCTTCAAAGTCTCTGCTGCGCCAATGCATATCTGGACGCCGGACGTCTATGAAGGCGCGCCGACACCTGTCGTTGCGTTCTTCGCCTCCGCGCCCAAAATGGCGAGCATGGTGGTCTTCGCGAATGTCATGTTCACCATGTTTGGCGACGTGATCGACCAGTGGCAGCTGATCCTCTGCATCATTGCCGGCCTGTCGATGATTATCGGCTCGCTGGGCGCGCTGACACAGACCAACATCAAGCGTCTGCTCGGCTACTCATCGATTGCGAATATGGGCTACGCGCTCGTCGCTGTAGCCGCGGGTCCGGAATTGGGTGCGGGGCCTTTGCTGGTCTTCATGACGCTGTACGTAATTGCGTCGCTTGGCCTGTTCATGGGCGTGCTTGCCATGCGTCGTAAAGGCGGAATGGTGGAAGGAATTAACGAGCTTGGTGGTTTGATGCGCAAGCGCCCCGTGCTGGCGATAGCTCTTTCCATTCTGATCTTCTCAATGGCGGGTCTTCCACCGTTCGGTGGATTCTTTGGAAAATGGGAAGTGTTGTCCGCCGGGGTTGAGGCCGGTTTGATGCCAGTCGTCATAATTCTCGTGCTCGCGTCTGTCGTATCGCTTGGCTATTATCTCCGTCTGATCAAGATCATGTGGTTTGATGAGCCAACAGAGCGTTTCGAGGCGGTCGATGGCCCGGTTACGATCACAGTTCTGCTCGCAGCGCTGATTGCCGGTATCCTGTTCCTGTTCTTCATAAGCGCACTATCAGGGTGGGCGGGCACAGCGGCTCTGGGACTTGCAGGTTGAGCTTAACCTGGCCCGTCTACCACCTTGGCGTCATAGACAGCACAAATTCCGAAGCGAGGCGACGGGCGAAGGCTGGCGATTTCGACGATTGCTGGCTTATCGCAGAAGCTCAGACAGCTGGGCGCGGCCGTTTGCAGCGTCCATGGATCTCGCCGTCTGGAAACTTGTTTTCCACTGCGCTGTTTCATGAGCCCGGCGGCATTCCAGTAGCCTCTCGTATTCCCTTCGCCGGGGCATTGGCTGTATCTGATGTGGCTGCGCAGCTCGCTCCAGACGCCCCCGTCCGTTTGAAATGGCCCAACGATGCGCGCGTGAATGGCGCCAAGATTTCCGGCATTTTGATCGAAACCGGCGGGCAAGGCGCTGAGTTCTGGGTCGCCGCAGGCATTGGGATCAATGTGACTTCCGCACCTGAGGGCGCTGGCCAAATGGCAACATCATTGCATTCTTTAAGGGGCGACGCAGTCCTGACCCCGGAAGATGTCCTGACGGCGCTTCGCGATGCGTTTGGGCGTCGTCTTGAACAAGCGCGGCAAGGATTTGAGACGTTGCGGCTAGATTGGCTGAAGGTCGCTGAGGGGCTCGGTCAGACGATCTCGGTTTCGCGAAACGGCGATCCCCTGATAGGCGTGTTGGAAGATATGGCGGAAGACGGGTCGCTGGTGCTCAGATTGCCCGATGGACGTCAGGAGATAGTCCGGGCTGGTGATGTCAGCCTGATAGGGAGTGGCTAAGCGATGCTGCTGGCAATTGATGTAGGCAACACGAACACGGTGTTCGGCATTCATGACGGCGAGACCTGGGTCAACCAGTGGCGCAGCGCGACCGATGCCACCAAGACCGCCGACGACCACGCGGCATGGTTGTGGCGGCTGGCGGACATGTATGGGATGGACTTGAAGCACATCAAAGGATGCGTGATTTCAACCGTCGTACCTCAAGCCCAGTTCAATTTTCGTAATCTTGCGCGTCGATATCTCAATCTCGAGCCCTTGTTCATTGGGGATCCCAATCTGAAAACGGGTGTTGAAGTGCGCATTCACCGGCCCGAACAGGTGGGGGCCGACCGGATTGTGAGCGCGCTCGGGGCGCACATGACCTATTCCGGCAATCTCATTGTGATTGATAGTGGAACGGCGACAACGTTTGACGTTGTGGCGGAAGATGGCGGCTTTGAGGGCGGCATCATCTCTCCCGGTATCAACCTGTCCATGCGGGCACTACATGATGCGGCGGCGCAGCTGCCACGCATCGCGATCCAGAAACCAGCCCAAGTGATCGGCCAAGACACGATCAGCGCCATGCAGTCAGGTGTCTTCTGGGGATACATCGATCTCATTGATGGGCTCGTAACCCGCATCAAGGCTGAATATGGAAAGCCCATGAAAGTGGTTGCCACCGGCGGTGTGGCCTCCCTCTTTGAAGGTGCCAGCAAAACAATAGATTATTACGATCAGGATATTACCATTCGTGGCCTGCTCGAAATCTACAAACGGAACAGTTGAGACCTATGGCAGACACGAACGGTATAGAGGACGAGCTGGTTTTCCTCCCCCTGGGGGGCTGCGATGAGATCGGCATGAACCTCAATGCCTATGGCTACGGCCCGGCGCACGACCGCCGTTGGATCATTGCCGACCTTGGTGTGACGTTCGGATCACTTGAGACGCCGGGGATCGACCTGATCTGCGCTGATCCCGAATATCTGATCGGGGAGAAGATCGACGCGGTATTCCTGACACATGCGCATGAGGACCATATCGGCGCAGTCGGCCTGTTGTATCCGCGCCTGCAAACAAAGGCCCCGATCTATGCGACGCCATTCACGGCAGAGCTCGTGCGCTCGAAAATGATTGAGCGGGGCGTGGACCCGTCCTGGCTCAAGCCGGTTGCGCTGGGCGGAACAGTTCAGGCCGGGCCGTTCGAGGTTACCTATGTCACGCTGACTCACTCAATTCCCGAGCCGAACGCCTTGGCGATCAAGACGCCGCTGGGCACGATCCTGCACACCGGCGACTGGAAGATCGATCCGGATCCCCAGATCGGATCTGCTACGGATGTCAAAGGCCTGACTGCCCTGGGGGATGAAGGCGTTCTCGCCATGGTCTGTGACTCAACCAATGTCTTCGAAGAAGGGGAGTCCGGGTCCGAAGAGTCGGTGAAGCAAGGGCTGATAGATCTGATCGCCGAGCAGAAACAAGCCGTGGCCGTGACCACATTTGCATCAAATGTGGCACGCGTGAAATCGATCGTTGAAGCTGCCGAGTCGGCGGGCCGGGCTGTATGCCTGGTCGGGCGCAGCATGCATCGCATTACGGACGCGGCAAAATCCGTCGGCATATTGCCGCCGCATATGGAATTCATTGACGAATCCGAAGCGAGCCAGATTCCCGCCGAACACATCCTGTATCTCTGTACGGGAAGTCAGGGTGAAGCGCGGGCCGCATTGACGAGAATCTCACGGCGGGATCATCGTAATGTGTCGCTCCATGAAGGCGACACAGTGATCTTCTCGTCCCGACAGATCCCAGGCAATGAAAAGGGGATTTTTGCGCTTCAGAATGCACTGGCAGAGCAGGGCGTCAGGGTGATCACGCCGCGCATGGTGCCATATCCGATACATGTCTCCGGTCACCCTTGCCGGGACGAACTGCGCCGCATGTATGGATGGGTGCGCCCGCAAGTATCAATTCCCGTGCACGGCGAGCGTCGGCACATCATGGAACATGCCAATTTCGCGAAATCACTGCAGGTTCCCCATGCTGTAACGCCGCAAAATGGCAGCCTGATCCGGATCGCACCGGGAAAGGCCCAGATTGTTGACGTCGTGCCAGCCGGTCGGTTGTTTCTGGATGGGGATCGGCTGGTGCCGGAAGGTGCGCAGGGAATTGAGGAACGCCGGAAGCTTTCCTGGGCTGGAATTATCTTCGCGTCCATGACGCTGGACGATGATGGAGACATACTCGACGGCCCCATCGTGTTGGCGAAAGGCTTGTCGGAAACCGATGGTCGCCTTGCTGATGAGAGCATCGAGCCGCTTGAGATCGCGGCCGAGGATGCAATTGGTCGCATGAAGAAACGCGACCGAATGGACGATGATGCAGTCGAGCGTACCGTCGGCCGCGCCCTGCGGAAGGCTTGTCTTGAAACATTTGGTCACCGTCCCGTAATAGAAGTGATCGTCCTGAGGAGTTGAAACCCGTGTCAGAGTTTAAAATTGGTCCCTTGAACCATGTCGGTGTCGCAGTGCCGGATCTTGAAGCCGCCTGCGAAACCTATCGGACACTCTATGGCGCCAAAGATATCACCACGCCGTTCGACATGCCGGAGCAGGGCGTAAAGGTCTGTTTCGTCAATCTACCGAATAGCCAGATTGAGCTGATCGAGCCGTTGAACGCCGAATCCCCTATCGCCAACTTCATCACGAAGAACCCGAAAGGCGGCCAGCATCATGTCTGCTTTGAAGTGGATGACATCAACGAAGCAGTCGAAGAGATGGGCAAGCGTGGTGCCACAGTCCTCGGAAAACCCCGGATTGGCGCCCATGGCACTCCCATCATTTTCGTCCACCCGAAGAATTCGAACGGTGTCCTGATCGAACTGATGGAAACCCCGAAGGAAGCCCACTGATGACCATTTTCGGCGCTGGTGTTGTCTTCACCATTGCCTGGTGGCTGTCCTTTTTTGTCGTTCTTCCGATCGGCGTGAAGGGGCAGTGGGAAGACGATTCCACGATTGACGGAACGGAAGAAGCGGCGCCGAAAAACCCCATGCTTGCCAAAAAAGCGCTTTGGGCCACGGGGGGCGCAGTTGTTCTGACAGGTCTTACAGCCATCATCGTGCCACGTTTGCTTGCGCAATAGGGGGCGCTGCGGCTAGGTGGCCTTCGTTCACCGCGCGATCACGGAGATTCCATGCGTCTGTCGAAGTATTTCCTGCCCGTATCCAAAGAAGCCCCGTCAGATGCGGCCATCGCCTCGCATCAGCTGATGCTGCGCACCGGCATGGTTCGCCAGAACGGAGCAGGCATCTACACATGGCTGCCGCTTGGCCTACGCGTCCTCAAGAAGATTGAACAGATCGTGCGCGAAGAGATGAACCGCGCTGGCGCTGTGGAAATGCTGATGCCAACACTGCAGCAAGCTGACCTCTGGCGCGAGTCCGGTCGGTATGAAGCCTATGGCAAGGAGATGCTGCGCATCACCGACCGCCATGACCGCGATATGCTGTACGGCCCCACGAATGAAGAACTCGTCACCGATGTGTTCCGCTCATATGTGAAGAGCTACAAGCAGCTTCCGCTGAACCTCTATCACCAACAATGGAAATTCCGGGACGAGATCCGCCCGCGCTTCGGCGTGATGCGCGGGCGTGAGTTCATGATGAAGGATGCCTATTCCTTCGACCTGACGGCAGACGATGCGCGACACTCCTATAACCGTATGTTCTGTGCCTATCTCAACACGTTCTCGCGCCTCGGCTTGACCGGTGTGCCCATGCGCGCAGATACTGGCCCGATTGGGGGCGAACTGAGCCACGAATTCATCATCCTCGCTGAGACGGGCGAAAGCGCCGTCTTTTGCGACAAGACCCTGCTGGATATGCCTGCTCCGGGTCTGGACCTGGACTTCACGTCTGACCTGACAGCAGAAGTCGAAAAGCGGACGCAATACTATGCCGCGACCGAAGAGATGCATGACGAAGCCGCCTTCGCTGAACTGCCGGAAGACCGGAAGGTCTCTGCGCGCGGTATTGAAGTCGGCCATATCTTCTATTTCGGCACCAAGTATTCCGAACCCATGAACGCAGTTGTCCAGGGACCGGACGGCCAAATGGTGCCGGTCGAGATGGGCAGCTATGGCATTGGCGTTTCGCGTCTGGTCGGCGGCATTATCGAAGCCTGTCATGACGAGAATGGGATTGTCTGGCCGGAAAGCGTTGCGCCGTTTCAGGTCGGAATCATCAATATGCGGGTCGGCGATGAGGAATGTGACACGGTTTGCGAGCAAGCCTACCAGGCACTCGAACTTGCCGGAATAGACACGCTATATGACGAGACTGATGACAGGGCTGGCGGCAAGTTCGCGCGGATGGATCTGATTGGTCTACCATGGCAGATTGTCATCGGACCACGTGGTATCAAGAACGGTGTCGTTGAAGTCAAGAATCGCAAAACGGGTGAGAAATCAGAAATGCCGCTCGCGGATGCCCTCAGCAAGGTGCGGCCCGAATGAGTGATATTCCGTCAGCCGCCGCGCCGTTTGGGAAGCTGGAGCGCACACTCGCCTGGCGGTACTTGCGCGCCAAGCGGGAGCATGGCGGTGCAAGCCTGATATCGATCATTTCCTTTGTCGGCATCTTCTTTGCGGTTGCTGCGCTGATCATCACCATGTCCATCATGAGCGGTTTCAGGGCGACCTTGCTGGATGCTTTGCTGGGCGGTCAGCCACATGTCTACGGCGTTGTTGCGTCGTATACAGAGGAAGAAGCCGAACAGATTGCGGAGACGATCTCTCTGATTGATGGTGTGTCCAGTGTCGCACCGTATATTGAAGAATATGTGCTCGTGACGGCGAATGGTCGCAAGACGGGGGCGGCCGTGCGGGCCATCCGCAAGGAAGACCTCGCCACTATGCCTTTCCTGAAGGATGGCGGGGCGGCGGCCATTGAATCCGGGTTTGGCGAAGGCAAGAATGGCGGCAATGTCGTCATGATGGGGGCATTTCTGGCTGCTGGCCGGGAAGGCCTCGGTGTCCGGCCGGGCGACAAGGTAGAGATCATTACATCGCAGACCAATGCCGGACCTCTCGGATCAACGCCGCGCAGCAAGGCCTACACTGTCGGGGACGTTTTCAAGACGGGAAGCGTTGAGCTCGACCGGCTTTATATCTTTATGCCGATGGAGCAGGCGCAGATCCTGTTTCAGTCCAAGGATCGCTACCAAATGCTGGATATCCGACTGGATGATCCGAACAAAACAGCCGCGGCCATGGAGGCCATAGCGGCAGCTACCGGCAATGCGCTTTACGTATTTGACTGGAAAAGCCAGCGCGCGGGCTATCTCAACGCATTGCAGGTTGAGCGGACCATGGTGCGTATGCTCGTCATGGTGATCATGGGTATTGCCACACTGAACATCATCGTCGGCGTTGTTATGCTGGTGAAGAACAAGACACGCGATATCGCCATCCTGCGAACGATTGGTCTTGGACGCGGCGGTGTGCTCCGTGTCTTCCTGCTCGTTGGAACCATACTTGGCACCTTGGGTGCGTTGCTTGGTATGGCGATCGGCATTCTTGTTGTCACCAACATCGATGCTGTGGAGGCTTTCATCAATCTGTTTGTGCCGGGTGAAGTTTTCGACGCGGAAGTTTACGGTCTCGAGGGCCTGCCTGCGATCCTCGATTGGGGTGAAGTCCTGCAGACCGGTCTATATGCGCTCGGCATGTCTATGCTCGTTTCGATCATTCCGGCTTGGTGGGCTTCCCGTCAGGACCCGGTCAGCGCGTTGAGGTTTGAATAATGGCCCAACCCGTTCTCGAACTTCGCGATATTGACCGGTACTACAAGACGGCCGCTGGAGAATTGCACGTTCTCAGTGGAACCAATCTACAGCTGAATGCAGGTGAGTTGGTCGGACTAGTCGGTCCATCTGGTTCCGGAAAATCCACTCTGTTGCACACTGCTGGCCTGCTGGAGCGGCCAGAATTTGGCAAGGTCATGCTGGATGGCATTGATTGCCTCGCCCTGGACGACAAGGGCCGCACGGCGATACGTCGGGCCAAGATCGGCTTCGTCTACCAGTTCCATCACTTGCTGCCGGAATTCAATGCAGCGGATAATGTGGCGATGCCTCTGATGATCGCAGGCACGAAACAATCTGCTGCGCGCGAAAAGGCCGAACACTTGTTGGGTGAAATGGGGCTTGATGAGCGCGGCCATCACCAACCCGCGCAAATGTCGGGTGGGGAGCAGCAACGCGTCGCAATTGCCCGCGCCCTGGCAAACGATCCGCGTCTTGTCATCGCCGACGAGCCTACCGGAAACCTAGACCCCGGTACGACGGAGCGCGTGTTCGCGACCCTGATAAAAATGGTTCGCGATGAAGGCGCTGCTGTGCTGGTGGCAACGCACAATCTGTCACTGATCCGCCACATGGATCGCGTCCTGACCTTGGCTGATGGCAAGCTGGTGGATTACCGGCCGGACTAAGTTGTGGAAGGCCGCGCCCGGCCTCTGGTCTGGTGGTGATGCGCGCGGCACAGTATCCTGTGAAAAGGAGATTTCCCGTGACTGAGTCGCCCTTCATTCATCTTGCCGTCCGGTCGAGCTATTCCTTGCTCGAAAGCATGATCACGCCCAAGGGCCTGAAGGCTTGGTGTGTCGAGCAGGGAATGCCTGCTGTGGCGATTACTGATCGTAACAATCTGTATGGCGCACTGGAAATCTCGCTGACGCTGACGGATGCAGGTATCCAGCCCATCATGGCATGCTGTTTCGAAGTGACAGACGGTATGCCAAAGAGCGAACCGACACGGGTGTCGCTCTATGCGCAGAACGAGATAGGCTACAAGCGCTTGATGCTGTTGTCGTCGCGGGCCTATTTGGACGCAGCCGACGGTGTGCCAAAGCTTTCACGGGAGTTGTTGCTGGACAAAACAGACGGGTTGATCCTGCTGACCGGCGGCGCGGAAGGTGAAGTCGCGCGCCATCTTTTGAAGGCTCGTATCGCGGACGCTCGGACCGAACTCTCCACGCTTGCTTCAGCTTATCCGGAGCGCTGCTATGTAGAGATCACGCGTCATGGTACCGAAGATGAGTATGCTTGCGAAGAGGGGTTGATTGACCTCGCCTATGAACTGGGCTTGCCGCTGGTAGCGACGCATGATGCCCGGTTCATGAAGCCGTCGGACGCCAAGGCACACGACGCAATGATGTGTATTTCGAATGGCCAGTATCTGGGCCAGGAAGATCGCAAGCGTGTCGATGCATCCCAATATCTCAAAACAGCTGAAGAAATGCGGGAATTGTTCGCTGACATTCCCGAAGCCATTGCGAACACGTTTGAAATCGCCCAGCGCTGCGCGGTAAAGGCAGAGACGCACCAGCCCATCCTGCCGAACTTTTCGAATGAAGGACGTTCGGAATCAGAAGAACTCCGCAAGCAAGCCCTGGAGGGGTTGGAATACCGTCTTGGCGCGGCGGACAAGCTGTATGCCGAGCGGGATACCTATTTTGAGCGGCTTGACTACGAACTGATGATCATCGAGCGCATGGGGTTTCCCGGCTACTTCCTGATTGTTTCCGACTTTATCAAGTGGGCCAAGGACAATGATATTCCGGTGGGGCCGGGGCGGGGGTCCGGCGCGGGCTCGCTCGTCGCTTGGGTGCTCCTGATCACAGACCTTGATCCGCTCCGCTTTGATCTACTCTTCGAACGCTTCCTGAATCCCGAACGTGTGTCGATGCCGGATTTCGATATCGATTTCTGTCAGGAACGTCGAGGAGAAGTCATCCGCTATGTGCGCGACAAGTATGGCGCCGACTCCGTCGCCATGATCATCACATTCGGTACATTGCAGGCCAAGGCTGTCGTCCGCGACGTCGGCCGTGTTATGCAGATGCCATATGGTCAGGTCGACCGGCTTGCCAAGCTGATCCCCTTCAATCCCGCCAATCCGCCCAAGCTGCAGGATGCAATCGACGACGAGCCAAAATTCCAGGATGAAATCGACGCTGACGAGCGTGTTGGGGAACTGCTGGAAGTCGCACTGTCGCTGGAAGGCAAGTACCGAAATGCGGGCACGCACGCAGCGGGTGTTGTGATCGGCGACCGGCCACTGGTCGAGCTCGTGCCGCTCTACAATGATCCGAGGGCGGATCTTCCGGCAACCCAGTTCAACATGAAGTACGCTGAAATGGCGGGGCTGGTGAAGTTTGACTTCCTCGGACTGAAAACCCTGACCGTGATCGACCGGGCGCTCAAGCTGATCCGACGGGACGGCCGGGATGTCGGGCCGGAATGGCAAAGCCTGGATGATCAGGCCACATACGACCTCATGGCAAGCGGCGAGACGCTGGGCGTGTTTCAGCTCGAAGGCGCCGGGATGCGGGATACGCTCAAGAAGGTGCGTCCGCACAATCTTGAGGACGTCATCGCCATCATCTCACTCTACCGCCCCGGTCCGATGGAAAACATTCCGGTTTATGTCCAGGGCAAGGAAGACCCGTCCTCCGTTGTCTATCAGCATCCGGACCTGAAACCTGTCCTTGAGGCCACCTATGGCGTGCCTGTTTATCAGGAGCAGGTCATGCGGATGGCGCAAGAGATCGCTGGCTACTCTCTCGGCGAAGCCGACCTTCTGCGTCGCGCCATGGGTAAGAAGAAAGTCGAGGAGATGATCGCCCAGCGGAAGCGTTTTGTCGAAGGTGCGGCTGAGCAAAAGGGCATGGAAGAGAAGCTCGCCAACGACATCTTCGATACGATGGAGAAGTTCGCCGGCTACGGTTTCAACAAATCTCACGCGGCGGCCTATGCGTTGATCGGTTACCATACGGGCTACCTGAAGCGGCATTTCCCTGTCGAATTTCTCGCCGCTTCGATGAGTCTTGATATCGGCAACACTGACAAGCTCGCGGCCTTCTTCCAGGAAGCCAAGCGACTGAAAATTCCGGTTCTGGCTCCTGATGTAAACACTTCTTCGGCAGACTTCGATGTGCGTGATGGCGCGGTCGTATATGCGCTCGGCGCACTGAAGGGCGTCGGGCTTGAGGCCATGAAACATGTCGTCGAGATACGGGACAAGGAAGGTCGCTTTGCGGATCTCTACGACTTCGCTGAACGCGTCGATCCGAAACATGTGAACAAGAAAGCGTTTGAATCGCTTTCCAAGGCCGGCGCATTCGATGGCATGGAGCCGAACCGCGCCAGAATGCTGGAGTCAGCGCCGCTGCTGGCAAATTTGGCGGTTAGTGCAGCCCAGGACCGACAAGGCGGGCAGGGCGGTCTGTTTGCCGAGGCCGAACCTGCACTAAGGCCGGTGCTGCCGAAAACCAGGGCCTGGAATGGTCAACAGAAACTGGATCAGGAGTTCAAGTCGATCGGGTTCTACTTCTCTGGCCATCCCCTGGATGACGTGCTTGAGGGATTGGACCGCGAACGCGTGACCCTGGCCATGGAGGTGCAGGATCGTGCCTCGGACGGCAAGCCGCTCGAGATGATCGGCGTCGTCCGCGCGCGTAGCGATAAACCTGCGCGCAATGGCGGCAAGTTTGCGTTCCTGACGCTTTCCGACCCATCTGGCGAAGTCGAGATGATGGTTTTCCCGGAAACCTTGTCCCAAAATTACGATCTGCTTCAGGTCGGCAATGCGGTGGCGATCACCGTTGGGGTGAAACGAAACGCCGAAGAAATCAAACTGAACGCTGAACGGGTACTGAAGCTTGAAGCAGCCAGATTGTCGAAGGCGATGGGGGCGCTCAAGATTCGGCTCGCTGTTGGCGCATATGTTGGCGATCTGGCGGGAGTGGTTGGCCATCTTGCAAAGCTTCAGGACCTTGAACAGGGCGAACTCCTGATCGAAATGCCACTGGAAGACGGCCGGGTTGTCACCATGAAGCTGCCGGCAACTTACACGATTGGCCTGAGTGCACAGCGGGCCCTGAAAGAAGCGCCCGGCGTGGAGCGCGTCGAGCCCCTCAAGGCTGCCTGACAAAAGCCGCGCCAGAACTCTTGCAGGCATCGGCATTTTCTGTATAAGCCGCCACATCAGAAACCAGTTCACGGGTGCATCCGGTGCGACGGGCCATAGGGGTCCAACGTTCCACTCGTGACGGCCAACCGGATGGAGAAAATCTATGGCCCTACCTGACTTCAACATGCGTCAGCTGCTCGAAGCTGGCGTTCACTTCGGTCACCAAACCCACCGCTGGAATCCTCGCATGAAGCCGTATATCTACGGTGATCGTTCGGGAATCCACATCATGGACCTGTCTCAGACCGTCCCTTCGCTGCACCAGGCCCTGGTCTTTGTGCGCGACACGGTCGCAAAAGGTGGTCGGGTCCTGTTCGTGGGCACCAAGCGTCAGGCCCAGGAGCCGATTGCCGAAGCTGCTGGCCGTTGCGCTCAGTATTACATGAACCATCGCTGGCTCGGCGGCACGCTGACCAACTGGTCCACTGTTTCCAATTCCATCAAGCAGCTCAAAGAGCTGAACGCGATGTTTGAAAGCGGTGACAGCGGCCAAGGGCTCACCAAGAAGGAATTGCTCGACCTTGAGCGTCGCCGTGACAAGCTTCAGCTCTCTCTTGGCGGTATCGCAGACATGGGCGGCCTGCCGGCTGCTATGATCGTGATCGATACGAACAAGGAAGCGATTGCTGTCCAGGAAGCTCGCAAGCTGGGAATTCCAGTCGTCGCCGTGCTTGATACAAATTGTGACCCGGCTGACGCCGACTATGGCTTTCCTGGTAATGACGATGCTGCGCGCGCCATTTCCCTTTACTGCAACCTGTTCGCGGATGCCGTACTGGACGGCCTGGCAGAGTCGACGGCTGGCCTTGGTGTTGACCTTGGTGAGCTAGAAGATATCGACGCCATGGCTGAAGCTGACGTGGCTGTGGCCGCAGAAGGCGAAACCGCCGAAGATACAACAGGCGCCTAGGAACAGGCGTCGGACCTGAAGACCAAACTGAAGGAATACAGCAATGGCTGAGATTACCGCTGCGCTTGTTAAAGCACTGCGCGAGAAGACTGGCGCAGGCATGATGGATGCCAAAAAGGCGCTCGTCGAAAACAATGGCGATGAAGCCGCGGCCACCGATTGGCTGCGCGCGAAAGGCCTCTCGAAAGCAGCCAAGAAATCTGGACGCACCGCCGCTGATGGTCTCGTTTCAGTCCAAGTCTCGGACGACGGCAAGACCGGCGCAATTGTGGAATTGAACGCTGAAACCGACTTTGTCGCCCGGAACGAGAAATTCCAGGCGGCGCTGGCTGGAATCACCAAAGCTGCACTCGAAACGGACGGGTCCGTCGAGGGGCTATCTTCTGCTCCAGCGCCGGATGGCGAAGGTTCTGTGGATGACCTGATCAAACGCCTGATTGCGACCGTTGGCGAGAACATGACCCTGCGTCGCAGTGCGAAGCTGACGGCGGACGGCAAGGTGGCTTCCTATATCCACAATGCTGAAACGGCCGGCATGGGCAAAGTCGGTGTGCTTGTCGCCCTCGACGGTTCTGGCGATCTGGAAGAAGTCGGCCGCAAGGTTGCGATGCATATCGCGGCAACGTCGCCTGCATCCGCCACCACTGATGAACTGGATCCGGCGATTGTTGAGGCTGAAAAGCGCGTTCTTACCGAGCAGGCTCGCGAAAGCGGCAAGCCTGACAATGTCATCGAGAAGATGATCGTTGGCCGGATGCAGAAGTTCTACAAGGAAGTTGTTCTTGTAGAGCAGCCATTCGTGATGAACCCGGACCAGACGGTTGGTAAATTCCTCGAGGAGCAGGGCGCAACGCTGAAGGGCTTCGTGCACTTCAAGCTGGGTGAGGGCATCGAGAAAGAAGAAGACAACTTCGCCGACGAAGTTGCATCCATGACAAAAGGCAGCTGATCACGCTTGCCTTTCGGCCCGCAAAGGGCTTTGAACATCCCGGTCGCCCATGACAGGCGGCCGGGAATCTTTTAGGAGCCTATAAGGCCGATAATACCGGAGACACCGCCCATGCAGACCGAAGAGTCCGACTCCAGCCCCTTGAAATACAAACGGGTGTTGTTGAAGCTCTCCGGAGAGGCGCTGATGGGCCCCGGACAATTCGGAATTGATATTCCGACGTGCGAGAAATTCGCACATGCAATCAAGCAAGCTCAGGACACTGGCGCGGAAGTCTGCCTCGTCATTGGCGGCGGAAACATTTTTCGCGGCGTCGCGGGCGCGGCCAAGGGCATGGAGCGTGCACAGGCCGATTCCATGGGCATGCTGGCCACGATCATGAATGCTCTTGCCATGCAAAGCGTGCTTGAGAGCATTGGCGTCCCGACGCGCGTGCAATCGGCAATCCGCATGGAGTCGATTTGCGAGCCCTATATTCGCCGCCGGGCCCAACGACACATGGAAAAAGGCCGCGTTGTGATATTTGCGGCCGGCATTGGAAACCCATTCTTCACGACAGATACCGGGGCTGCGCTGCGGGCGATCGAAATGAACTGCGATGCCCTGCTCAAGGGGACGCAAGTCGACGGCGTCTACACAGCAGACCCCAAGATCGACGCAAATGCGACGCGCTACGACGAGGTTGGCTATCAGGAATTGCTGGCCAAGGATTTGCGCGTGATGGACCCCTCTGCGGTGAGTCTTATGCGCGACAACAACATCCCGATCGTGGTCTTCTCGCTTAAGGAAGAGGGGTCTCTCCTCAAAGTCCTTCATGGGAAGGGCACATCGACAACAATCAACAATCATGGAGCGTAAGTGTCATGAGCTATGACAAGAAGGATCTTGAGCGCCGGATGGAAGGCGCCCTGGCGTCTCTCTCCACTGAATTCAGCGGTCTGCGGACGGGCCGGGCCTCAGTGAACCTGCTAGATGCGGTTATGGTCCCAGCCTATGGTTCAACGGTGCCGTTGAACCAGGTCGCGTCGGTCACCGTGTCTGACAACCGCATGTTGTCGGTCAATGTTTGGGACAAGACTGTCGTTGGTGCGACTGAGCGGGCGATCCGGGATTCCGGCTTGGGCCTGAACCCTGTTACGGACGGCCAGAATTTGCGCATTCCGATACCGCCGCTGAATGAAGAACGCCGTGTTGAACTCCAGAAAGTTGCTGGCAAATATGCTGAAGCTGCACGGGTATCCGTCCGCAATATTCGCCGGGATGGCATGGACACGCTCAAGAAGATGGAAAAGGATGGTGATATCAGCGAAGATCGCCACCGTACGCTGTCTGAAGAAGTCCAGAAGTTGACGGACCTCTATGTCAGCAAGGTTGACGACGCACTGAAAGCCAAAGAAGCGGAGATAATGCAGGTCTGATGTCGACCGACGACGCCTCTGCGCCGTCCGACTCGCATGCGGGCGCATCTCGCGTACCCGCTCACATTGCCATCATCATGGATGGGAATGGTCGGTGGGCGAACGCTCGTGGATTGCCACGGGCTGCAGGGCATGAGCGAGGAGTCGAAGCACTTCGACGCACTGTTGAGGCGGCTGGCCAGATTGGTGTTCGATACCTGACAGTTTATTCCTTTTCGACTGAGAATTGGCGTCGGCCCGCATCCGAGGTCAACGCCCTGTTTGGGCTCCTGAAAACTTTCATTAAGAAAGATCTCGGAAGGCTCAAAAAGGAAGGCGTGAAGATAAGGGTTATCGGCAAGCGCCAGGGTCTGCCGGATGACATAGCTGGATTGGTCGAGAGGGCGGAACGTGAAACTGCGGACAATGCTGATTTCTATTTGAACATCGCGTTCAATTATGGGGGGCGCGAGGAGATTGCGCGCGCTTC
The DNA here is from genome assembly GCF_017309975.1 of Hyphomonas sp. KY3. Classification (NCBI taxonomy): domain Bacteria; kingdom Pseudomonadati; phylum Pseudomonadota; class Alphaproteobacteria; order Hyphomonadales; family Hyphomonadaceae; genus Hyphomonas; species Hyphomonas sp. KY3. Next base: position 1,919,587 of record NZ_CP022271.1, on the reverse strand, counting down.
GCGCAGACTGGCGGCGGATGTCGAGAGCGGCAAGTTGGCGTCTGAGAATGTGACTGAAGACATCTTCGCTTCCTATCTCGATACGGTCGATATGCCGGATCCAGATCTTCTCATCCGAACGAGTGGGGAATACCGCTTGAGCAACTTCCTGTTGTGGCAAGCCGCTTATAGCGAACTCGTGTTCTTCGACGTGTTATGGCCAGACTTCGATCGTTCCTTTCTGGAGAAGGCGGTTGCGATCTATAGCGAAAGGGAGCGCCGCTTTGGCGCTGTTTCGAAGGGGAGCGCATAATGGGCGACTGGACCCCGCCCGAGAGCCGCTTTTCCCAGCTTGGACTCCGCTTGCTGACGGCAGCACTCCTTATTCCTGCCGGCTTGTTCGTCGTATGGTCAGGCGGATGGTGGTTGGCGGCTGCTTGTGCGCTTTTCGGCGGTATCATGGCTTGGGAATGGGCTGGAATGAGCGGGCATCCTCGCGGCTGGCTTCTGAGCTTTGCCGCCGCACTATTCTGCCTCAGCCTTCCTATGGATTTGACCTGGCTTCACGTCTTCCTGGGTTGTTTCGGGTTGGCGCTTTCGTTTGCATCCAATGCGGGCGGTTTGCGGATACGATCCGCTGCTATGCTTGGCTGGTTCTATGTTACTGCCATGGCGGCTGGTCTCTGGTTCTTGCGCGAAGGACCCTGGGATGGCCGCACTGTTGCATTGTATTTCATGTCCTTCGTCTGGGCATCCGACGCTGCGGCGTATTTTGTCGGGCGGGGTTTGGGTGGGCCGCGCCTGTTGCCTCAGGAAAGTCCGAACAAGACTTGGAGTGGAGCAACGGGCGCGCTCCTATTCACGGCTGTGTGCGGTATTGCTGCGGCGGATTTGCAGAACTCCAGTTTGATCTTGTGGGTGCTTTTGGGCGCCAGCCTGTCATTTACCGCACAGCTCGGAGATCTTCTTGAAAGTGGCCTCAAGCGCCGGTTCAAGGTGAAGGACTCGAGCAACCTGCTCCCCGGGCATGGGGGTGTTCTTGACAGGGTCGATGGCCTCGGCGCCGTCGGAATCGTTGGTTCACTTCTGTTGTGGAGCTTTCCGTCACTCTCGACCGCACTGGGTCTGTCCTGATGGCCACCCGCCGTATCAGCATCATGGGAGCAACGGGATCAATCGGAAAGTCTGCGTTGGATGTCGTCCGTCACGCCAACGCCAATGCAGGGCAGACATTTCAGATCGTAGCGCTTGCGGCCGGCTCGGATGCAGAAGGTCTCGCTGCGCAAGCTATCGCGTTCAATGCTGAAATCGCGGTGATTTCTGATGAGTCCCAGCTGCCGACCCTGAAAACTCTGCTGGCTGGAACTGATATCGAAGCGGCGGCAGGCGAAACAGCGATCGCAGAAGCAGCAGCGCGCCCGGTGGAGCGCATGTTGGCGGCGATTGTTGGGGCAGCTGGCCTCAAATCCACGATATCTGCCATACGTGCGGGAAATGATGTCGCGATCGCAAACAAGGAAAGCATTGTGTGCGGTGGCAAGCTCATTCTGAGCGAGGCGCGACGCAGGGGCGTCTCGATACTGCCAGTCGATTCTGAGCATTCAGCCATTTTTCAATGTCTTGGCGATGGTCGCTCTCTGGAAAAGTTGACAATCACGGCATCCGGCGGGCCGTTCCTCACGTCGTCTCTGGATCAGATGCGCATGGCGAGCCCCAAGCAAGCGGCCGCCCACCCGAACTGGAGCATGGGCGTCAAGAACTCCATCGACAGTGCGACCCTCATGAATAAAGCGCTTGAGTTCATCGAGGCGGGATTTCTTTTCGATGTCGAAGGGGAGCGCTTGGATGTGATCGTCCATCCTCAATCGATCATTCACGGCATGGCGCACTTTACCGATGGCTCAGTCATCGCGCAGCTTGGTGCGCCAGACATGAAAACGCCGATCTCCTACGCGCTGGGCTGGCCGGACAGGGTTCCAACCGTCGTGGACCGTCTGGACCTCGCCACCTTGGGCCGGCTGGACTTTGAAAATGTTGATGAAACGCGCTTCCCGGCCATTCGGCTGGCGCGTCAGGCATATGCACACGGTGTTCAGGCAACGACCGTATTAAATTGCGCTAATGAATCGGCTGTTTCTGCATTTATTGCGGGCCATTGCGGGTTTCTGGACATAAGCTGGATCGTGGAAGAGACGTTGAATCGCTATTTTTCGGGAAATATGCACGGAATCGCCTGCGATACTCTGGAGGAGATTGCCTTGCTGGACCGTTTCAGTCGAGAAATGGCGCGCGATGTACTAGAGAAGACCCAGCGTCGTACGGGAGGATAACGTTTTGGGTGATTTTCTCAGCCAGGGACCCTTGTTTCTATTTTGCCTGATTTTCATGATGGGCATCGTGGTTATCGTCCATGAGTACGGCCACTACATCGTGGGGCGCTGGTTTGGCGCCGCCGTGGAGTCTTTCTCGGTGGGATTTGGAAAGCCGATCTTTGAACGCACTGACAAGCACGGCACGCGCTGGCGCGTGAACTGGATTCCGCTCGGTGGCTTTGTGAAATTTGTGGGTGAGAGCCAGATGGCGGGCGATGTCGGCAAGATTGAGCAGGGCCCGATTGGTAGGGCATATCCAGAGCTCGGGGTTGGTCAACGTTCGCTCGTCAGTCTCGCAGGACCATTTGCCAACTTCATCCTTTCAACCCTTATATTCGCTCTGATATTGGGCGTTCACGGTCGACCGGTCATGAAGGTCGGCATTGCCGCAGTAGTACCAGATGGCGCGGCTGCTGAAGCTGGAATGGAATCCGGCGACGTGATCATGTCAGTAAATGGCAATTCGGTTAGCGATACGTCCGAAGTCTTGATGGCGATCATCCTGAACCCGAATGAACCAATTGATTTCGTTGTTCAGCGCGGCGATTCCGAGAAAGCCCTGGTCGTGACCCCTGATGAAATTGTCCGTGAAAACGATTTCGGGCAGCAAGTCCCCCAGGCTACGATTGGCGTGAGTATCGCCCCGATCTCGTATGGGGAACACATCTACTACAATCCGGTAGAGGCCTTGGGGCAGGGCGTTCTCGAAACCGGCGCGACGATCGATCGGACGGTGACGATGCTTACGCGAATCGTTACCGGAAAGATGTCGATGCACGCCATGACGGGACCTGTGGGAATCGGAGATATTTCCCGCCGCGTGGTTAACAAGGTTTGGGAACAGGAGCAGGCGACGACCGGTCAGAAGCTCGAACGTCTGTTCTGGATGCTGGCAAGCATTTGCGCCGCGATCTCAGTAGGAGTCGGCTTTTTCAACCTTCTTCCGCTGCCGGTATTGGATGGCGGACACCTTGTATTTAATGCATATGAAGCCATTGCGGGCAGGGAAATGCCGCAAAAAGTGCAGGAGGTGGCCCTGACATTCGGGTTGATCCTGTTATTGGGAATGGTCGTGGTGATCACTTGGGGTGATATCATCGAGACCGGCTTGTTCGGAGCAAGAGGCGGCTGATCCGCCTGCCGAAATTAACCAGAGAGTGTGTCGACGATGCGTAAGTTTCTTGCAGCAACCATGATGGCGAGCAGCGTTCTGGCTGTGAACACAGCGCTTGTTCCCATGGGCACTGCCGATGCACAGGAAGATAGTCGCTATGGCGGCACCATCCGCTCCGTCATTGTCGAGGGCAATCAGCGTATCGAGGCGCGTACGGTTCAATCCTACCTGCTTGTAGAGCCTGGTGATTCCTTTGATCCTGACCGCATTGACCTATCCTTGAAGACACTGTTTGCCACCAACCTGTTTGCGGACGTGTCGATTGACCGTGTGGATGACAATCTGGTCGTTCGTGTGGTTGAGAACCCGATCATCAACCGCGTGGTTTTTGAAGGAAACAGCGCGCTAGATGACGACAAGCTCAAAGAAGACATCCAGGCGGCACCTCGCGGCATCTTCACTGCTGCTCGTGTGCAATCCGATGTTCAACGTATCCTCGAACTATACCGCCAGTCCGGTCGATTTGCCGCCAAAGTCGAACCGCAATACAAACCGCTGGAACAAAATCGTGTTGATCTGATTTTCGAGATCACCGAAGGGCCTGTCACCGGTGTCCGGTCGATCAACTTCCTTGGCAATCAGGCTTACTCGGACTCGCGCCTTCGCAGCGAGATTGTCACGCGTCAATCACGTCTGTGGCGCTTCTTCAGCTCGAATGACAATTACGATCCGGGCCGTCTGGAATATGACCGCGACCTCTTGCGACAGTTCTATCAGAACAATGGCTATTACGATTTCCGCGTGACATCCGCTGTGGCGGAACTGACGCCGGACCAGAAGGACTTCTACATCACCATGACGGTGGATGAGGGACGCCAGTATTATTTCGGCGAGGTCAAAGTCGAGACGGCGCTCGAGAAGCTTAATGCTGAGGCACTGAAACGTGCTGTGCCTATTCAATCCGACACGCTCTTCCGGGGCGACTCAATTGAAGACACAATCGACTCGCTGACTTACGCAGCGGGTATTGCTGGTTACGCCTTTGTTGATGTTCGTCCACAGTTGGACGTGAATCCCGAGACGGGTCTGATTGATGTCACCTTCGCTGTGGATGAAGGTCCTCGGGTTTACATCGATCGGATCAATATTGTCGGTAACACGCAGACACTTGATCGGGTCATTCGTCGGGAACTCCGAATTTCAGAAGGCGATGCGTTCAACCGCATCCTTCTTGATCGTTCCAAGAACCGCGTCCGAGCTCTGGGTTACTTCAAGAATGTCGAAGTGGTTGAGACCCCGTCGGAAGATCCGGACCGGACCATCGTGGATATCAAGGTCGAGGAACAACCAACCGGCGAACTGTCCTTCGCGGCCGGCTTCTCATCCGTGGATGCCTATCTGCTCGACGTCAGCGCGTCACAGCGCAATCTGAGGGGGCGCGGTCAGTCGGTTGTTGCTCGCGTGTCCGCTTCGAGCCGTCAGCAAATTCTGGATTTCCGGTTCACTGAGCCAAGACTGTTTGATCGCAATCTTTCCGGCGGTATTGACGCCTACGCTACTCGCCAGGACTATGAAGATTATTCGGGCTTCACCAGCGATACGATTGGTGCGGGCGTACGCCTCGGTTTCCCACTTACGGAACGCATGCAGCTTGGCCTTAGCTACAGATTGCAAACCGATGAAGTGAACGTTCTCGATCGTAATTACATCATCGACGAAGAAGGATTTTTTGTTACCGACCGCGTCCAGATCACAGGGGCCGACACCCCAGAGGATCTCACAGACGACACCTATCGGCTCGTCGAACCAGGCGATGCCGGTGCGGGCCAACGCGTTGTTGACCAATGTTCGCGCGATTACGTCTTGAGAGATCCGATCTGTCGGGCAGAACGCAGCGATCTGTCCTCGATCCTCGGATATAATTTCTACTGGGACCGCACTAACGATCCGATAAGGCCGTCGCGCGGCTTTGATTTCCGATTCAGCCAGGACCTTGCCGGTATTGGCGGTGATGTGAAGTATTTGCGGACTGAGTCTACCGCGACCATGTATCGTGGCATCTGGCGCGATATAATTGCGAGCCTTCGTGTTTCCGGAGGGTATGTTTTCCCACTGGAAGACGGTCAGGGCGTGAGGATCAACAACCGTTTCTTCCGGGGTGGCAGCACGTTCCGCGGGTTTGACGTCGCAGGCATCGGCCCGCGAGAGATCGTCCGCGTAGTCGATCCTGAAACTGGGGAAGTTGTTCAGACTCGCCGCCTCAATTCGCAAGGCGGTAATGTCTATTATCAAAGCACATTCGAACTTAGCCTGCCGAGCTTCCTGCCTGAAGAATACGGTATCAAGAGCGCGCTATTCGCAGAGGCGGGTGCCTTGGGCTCTCTTCGTGGGCCTGACGTCGGTCCCACAATCTACTTCACCGATCAATCGACCGGCCTGCCAGCAGTCCGGCTCACCAAGACGGCTGCATCCATGCGGGCGTCCGCCGGTCTAAGTGTTTTCTGGGACTCTCCGTTTGGTCCCATTCGGTTCGATTTCTCTCAAATTCTCAAACGGGAAGACTATGACCGGACGGAAACGTTCCGGTTCTCGACCTCAACAAGATTCTAATTTCAAGCTGAAAGACAGGAGACTAGAATGTCCCGACTCAAGAACTTCATTTTCGCCATGGTGGCGTCACTCGCCGCAATTGCCTTGGTTGCGCCGGCATCTTTCGCTCAGGGCACCACGGTCATTACGATCGATGAGGCAAAAATCCTGCGCGACAGCAAAGCTGGCAAAGACATTCAGGCCAAGCTTCAAAGCATCGAATCTCAGATCAATACCGAGTTGACGCCAACCAAGACGTCGCTTGAGGCTGAAGGCAAGGCGCTGAATACTGAACTGCAAGGTAAGACACGCGAGCAGATTGCCGGCGACGCAGCAATGGTTGCCCGCCTCAACGCGTACGACAAGAAGGCCGGTGATTTCGGCAAGGCCCGCCAAAAAGCTGCCAGTGAGTTTCAGCTGACCGAACGTCAGGCTCTTATCGATTTCAACAAGGCGCTTGAGCCGGTTCTCCTGCAGGTCGTGAGTGAAAAAAATGCACAGATCGTGCTGTCCAAGAGCGCTCTGATCTATGGCGTGGATTCTGTTGATGTCTCCGCACTGGTCATCAGCAAGTTGGACGCTACGACGCCTACACTTTCGGTCGTCCGCAAGCGCATCCCTGACCAGCCAGCGCAGTAAATTGAGACATCCGTGCCAGTAGACGTTCGATTTTTCGCGCCATTGGGATCTCTTTCTCTTGGCGAACTGGCCAAACAGACCGGGTCTGGTCTCTTCGGAGATGAAGATCTGGAACTGACGGGCATCTCCTCGGCTGCGAACGGCCGCCGGGGAGACCTTGGATTTCTCGATGGAGACGGAAAGTCTGCTATCGAGATCAATCCCGACATCTCAGCCCTTGTCGTAAATGATGCCAATGTGGCCCGCATTCCCGACGGCATTCCCTATATCGTTTCAAAGTTTCCCCGCCATGTTCACGGAACAGCTGCGGTAAAACTGTTTCGTCCACGTCATTTGGATTGGCATGGTGAGTCTGCCATTTCGCCCGATGCCACGATAGACGATAGCGTCAGGATCGCACCGGGTGCTGCCATCGCACCTGGCGCCGTGATCGGTGCCGGCACATTCATCGGGGCGAATGCTGTTATTGGTCCAGGCGTCCAGATTGGCCGCAATTGCGTTATCGGCCCGGCCGCGACCGTATTCTGCGCGCTTATAGGGGATCATGTGAGACTGCTGTCCGGTGCTCGGATAGGCGAGGCGGGGTTCGGAGTCATGCCTGGTCCCAGCGGGGCGGAGGATGCTCCACATTATGGCCGCGTCGTCCTGCAGGATCACGTTACCATAGGTGCCAATTCCTGTGTCGATCGGGGGGCCTTTGACGACACAATTCTCGGGGAACGAACACGGATCGATAATCTGTGCCAAATCGCTCACAATGTGGTGCTTGGTCGCTCGGTTCTCATGGCGGCATTCGGTGGTATTTCAGGATCGGTTCAGATCGGTGATGGCACGATGCTTGGTGGACGCGTTGGAATCGCGGATCATGTGAAAGTCGGCGAGGGTGTATCTCTGGCGGCCTCTTCGGGTTTGTTCAGAAATATCGAAGACGGCGAAACATGGGGCGGAACACCTGCCAAACCTCTCCGCCAATGGATGCGCGAGATCGCGTGGTTGCAGAAGAACGCAAACCCGAAGAAAAAGGGTTAGTCAGCGCGTCCCAGCAGCTTTTGGAAACTCATGTCCACACAAATTCATCCCACTGCCTACATTGAGGACGGAGCCGCTCTCGGTGATGGTGTCGTTGTCGGGCCATTCTGTCATATTGGTCCACACGCACGCATTGGGGCTAATTCCGTCCTGATGACGCATTCTGTCGTGACCGGTCACACAGAACTGGGGGAGGGGTGTGTCCTGCACCCGCATGCGGTATTGGGTGGTGTGCCTCAAGTTATAGGGTTTGAATCGACACCGGACTCTCGACTGGTTGTCGGCGAGAACTGCGTCTTTCGTGAGTATGCAACCGCCCATTCCGGCATGCCCAAATTTGGCGGCCTTACAACAATCGGGAACAATTGCTTTGTCATGATCGGGGCGCACATCGCCCATGACAACCACATTGGTAATAATGTCGTCATGGCAAATAATGTTTCTCTGGCTGGCCACATCACAGTCGGGGACAATGTGTGGTTCGGCGGTCTTGCCGCCGTTCACCAATTCTCTCGCATCGGACGGAATGCTTTCGTCGGCGGGGGAGCGATTGTTGTGGAAGACGTAATTCCGTTTGGATCGGTCGTCGGCAATCACGCCAAACTGTCGGGCCTGAACATGGTCGGTCTCAAGCGCCGAGGCTTCTCGAAAGCAGATATCCGGGACATTCGCGCCGCTTACAAAGCCATCTTTCTTGGAGATGGCTTGTTCAAGGATCGGCTGGAACAGGCGTCGCAGGATTATGCGGAGAATCCGCTGGCCATGGAGATCATCACATTCATCCGTGAGGGCGACCGCCCCATCTGCAAACCAGGTTGATGATATAATGGCTCCACTCGGTATCATCGCAGGACTGGGCGACCTACCAGTTGCCATCGCAGAGAATGCCATTGAGGAAGGGCAGGGTGCCTATGTGCTCCGCCTGAAGGGCTTTGATGATCCGGCACTGGCCAGGTTTCCGGGGGAAGCCATAGGTCTGGGTGAAGTCGGTGGAATACTGAAAAAGCTGAAATCTGCAGGGTGTGAGGAAGTTGTATTCGCTGGCATCGTCAAACGCCCGGATTTCAGCAATCTAAAACTCGATGTGAAGGGCGTGACCCTTCTCCCTAAAGTGTTGTCTGCCGCCAAGAAGGGCGACGATGCGTTGCTGCGTGTCTTGGTGAATGAGTTCGAGAAGCAGGGCTTCAAGGTTCTCGGCAGCCACGAAGCGCACAAGCAGTTGCTGGCGCCGGAGGGGATTATCGCGGGTCATCAGCCGACTGACGAAGAATTTCTTGACATAGAACATGCTGCGCGTGTCGCGTCTGCGACGGGTGCGCTCGATATCGGACAGGGATCGGTCGTCTGCAACGGGCTGGTTCTGGCTGTTGAAGCCCAGGAAGGGACTGATGCGATGCTGGATCGCTGCGCGGCTCTGCCAGAGGAAATCCGAGGGTCAGCCTTGAGCCGGAAAGGCGTTCTCGTCAAACGGCCAAAGCCTGCGCAGGAGCTCCGGATCGATCTGCCTACCACGGGCGTTTCGACGGTAGAGAAGGTTGCCGCCGCGGGGCTCGCTGGCCTCGCAATAGAAGCGGGGGGCGCTCTGCTGCTAAACCGCCGCAAAATGATCGAGCGCGCTGAGGAACTAGGCGTATTTATCTATGGTTTTACTCCAGAGACAGGGCGGTGAGCGCGCCGCGCATCTACATGGTCGCCGCCGAAACATCTGGCGACCTGTTGGCCAGGGAAGTTGTTGAAGACATTCGCAGGCGAAATCCGGACGCGCATATTTCCGGCATTGGTGGCGGAGAACTTGCGTCGGTCGGAATAGAATCTGCAATTGATATCAGTCCACTGTCGATCCTTGGGTTTGTCGAAGGTCTTAGAGCGTATGGCGATGTTGTTCGTCTCGCCGATGCAGCCGCCGACGCCATCATCGCGGATGACCCTGATGTTGTCGTTCTGGTCGACTCTTGGGGGTTCATGCTGAGGGTTGCTCAGCGTGTCCGATTGCGCGCACCGAATATTCGGCTGGTAAAGCTTGTGGGACCGCAAGTCTGGGCGACCCGGCCCGGTCGCGCGAAGACTTTGGCTTCTGTCGTCGATCATCTATTATGCATTCATGACCTCGAGGTTCCGTTCTACGAACCCTTTGGACTCAAGACGACAGTGATTGGCAACCCTGCCATTTCCCGCCATGTTCAAGGAAATGGGTCCAGCTTTCGCGCGGGCCAGAGTATACCCGAGGACGCAAAGCTTGTTCTCGTATTGCCAGGTAGTCGACCCAGCGAAATCAAGCGCGTTGCTCCCGAATTGGTGAGCGCAGCCAAAGCGCTGAAATCGAACGATCCAAATCTCAAAATCGTCTTCATGCCGGCTTCCAACGTTGCAACTCAATTCCGGGAGGATTTTCCAGGCATTGCGTCATGGTCGATTGTCTCAAGCAATCCCGGCGCACGATATGACGCAATGGCGGCGGCAGATCTGGCGCTTGCTTGCTCTGGTACGGTGACCACGGAACTTGCCATGCAGGATACGCCTATGATCGTTGCGTACAAGACAGGATGGATCACATGGGCCTTGGCGCGAGGCCTGCTTTACAGCAAAACGCATATTACATTGCTCAATATCGTGAGCGACGATCAGCCAATTGTGCCGGAATTTGTTCAAACCCAGCAGAAGGCCGACCTTATCGCTGCCGCGGCGCAGGATTGGTTGACCGATCCAGATAAACTTTTAGCACAGTTGAATCGGCAACGAATTGCACTGGATCGGATGAAAGAAGGCGATAGGGATGCCAGCGAAATTGCGGCAGGCGTCATTCTGGACGAGGCGGCAGCACGGTCTGCAGGATCCATCTCGCTTCAGTCCTGAACAAATGATCGGTCGATCAGGGTCTTGAGCCCCCACAGACCTGGAAACTGAATTGTGTGACCCCATTTTTCAGCTATTGCGGCACGCGCGCCAAGGCTTACAAGTTTGAGGTAATCCTTCTGCGGATCATAATTCTGTAAAGGTGCGCCGCTCAGCTTCGCGATCAGATTCTGCATGAGGACGGGCCCTTGCCGCACGGCATACACGCCTGCTTTGGGTATGTGACCCTTTTGAAGAGAAGCCACATCGCCTGAAATGAAAATGTCTGGATGTGAGATCGACTGCAGGCATGAATTTACGACTGGAAATCCGCCACTCGTCTCAAGTCCTGATTCCTCCAGCCAGCCAGGCGCGTGGGCACCGGCGGTCCATAGAACCAGTTGTGCAGTCAGGGACTGTCCAGAATCCAACATCAGGCAGCCATTTTCATGCGCGCGCACTTGTGTGTTTTCGATAATCGTTACGCTTGCCGCGTTCAGGCGCTCGCATAGCGCATGCCTCAATGATGGCGAACTTGATGAAAGTATTTCCGACCGATCCACGATTGCCAAAGGGGTAGATGTAGGGAGGCGGCAGGCGTTCATCTTGTGCCGAACAGCTAGCGCAAGCTCTACACCGCCGAGGCCACCCCCAATGATTGCAACCCCTTCGGAGAGATTACCTGAATCCTGTTGCCACGCTTCAACGAAATGCGACATCGGCTTTACGGCCAGGTTGCCTTTCTTTTCTGAGAGGCTTACGGGCGCAGACACGATACCGACATCGATAGACGCCTGGGTGAAGGAGTAGGATGCACCCGTTTCCCCGGTCGCAGTTTTCCCGACCGGATCAAAATCAACGATTGAATCATAGACAATATCAACCCCGGCTTCGACACATAAGCGGTTCAGATCGACCTCCACTTCGTTTCGGTCAAAATGTCCCGCAACAAAGCCAGGCACCATGCCACTATAGACGGCGTAGGCCCGTGGGTTCACCAGCTTGAATTTCATGTGCGGGCAGGAGTGTTTCTTGAGCCAGCGAAGCGCTGTGATGTGTGCGTGTCCGCCGCCTATCAGAAGCACATCGCATCGCATGACCGGTCAGGCTCCCAACGGCTTGTCAGACCACCATGACTGGAGCGCTGTTGCAATAGCGGCACATTCAGCATCCGCCGTCGTCGGTCCATTGAAAACAACCATGGCGGAGCCTTCGAGGGCCGTTTCCTGCAATGCATCGACCGGCCAGCGCGCCCCGTAAACCTTGCAGTCGCCGAGCGTCGTCAGATACTCGCCAAACTCGCTCTCACGACCATCACGAAACAATGGTAGCCATAGCATCAGCACCGCCTTTGGCCATCGCTTCAGGGCTTTGGGAGTCCACAGCGCCAACGCATCAATATCCCGACTTGTTTCGTAACTCGGATCGACCAGACAGACCATGGTTTCACCGCTTCTGGGAGACAGTTTCAGCGCGCTGGCGTATCCATCCGCTTTTTTGATCTGAATACGGTCGTCATCGCCGATGGCATGATTCAAGGCTTCGTATTCAGCTGGATGCTTTTCGAATAAGACGTAGCGAGTATCCGTAGGCAGTAGGGTCTGCGCATGAGCGGGAGAGCCGGGGTAGCTATTGATACCAGCCGACTCAACGAACTCGACCCATGATCGAAGCGGTTTAGGAGTCTGCCCCTCCAATATGGAGAGAATGCCGTCCCCGGCCTCATCTCCTTTTCGCGCCTGCGGGCCTTCAAGATCGTATCGTCCTCGACCTGAATGTGTTTCCACATAGAGAATGCGATCATTACGCTGTGTCAGGTGACGGCACACCGAGTGCAAGACCGCGTGCTTGACTACGTCCGCGCGGTTTCCCGCGTGAAATCCGTGTTGATACGAAAGCATGCGTCAGGTCATTCCATTCAGGAAAAAGTCCCCGCCGAACAGGGCGGGGACGATCGTTTAGTCTTGTTCCAGGCTCTTCTTGCGAACAGATTCGAACTCATTGCCCGCATACCATGTGGGCCATTCATCAGATTGGGCAATCTGTAGCCCAACCTGGTAAAGCGCCTGGATGTCTTCGGTGAAGCCGGACAGATCCCAATCATCGGAATACTCATCCATTGGCTTGTGATAGCGCTCAGCCGTGTAGACCGCCGCGGCTGCCTTGCCTGCAGCCACACCACCATCGACCTTGTCCTGACCGCCATCGGCGTACAACATGGGCACGCCCTTCTTGGCCAGGGAGATATGGTCCGATCGATAGAAATAGCCGGCTTCGGGTTTGGCATCCGGCTTGATCACGCGGCCTTGCTCGTCGAGCACATCTTTCAACATGTCCTCGAGCTCGGACGCGCCGTATCCGACAACTACCATGTCCTTGGTCCGGCCGATTGGCAGCGCACCATCCATGTTGATACCCGCAACGACTTGGCGATGGGGTACCAACGGGTTTTCGGCATAATAGGCAGAACCAAGCAAACCGGATTCTTCGAGCGTCACAGACAGGAAAAGGGCCGACCGCTCGAGTTCTTCGCTTGCCATGGCTTCTGCAATCTCGAGAAGTGCGGCAGAACCGGTCGCATTGTCGACGGCGCCGTTGAATATCTGGTCCTGATAAAAATCCTCGCCCGGCGCGCCGGTCTTTTCTTCAGACTTCTTTCCGAGGTGGTCCCAGTGTGCTGTGTACAGCATGTATTCATCCGGCGCGGCTGCCCCTGGGAGTTTTCCGACAACGTTCCGGCTTTCAAGCTGTTCGATCGCTTGCGAAATCTTCCCGCTCGCCTTTATTCCGTCCAGCGCGACAGGTTCGAAGTCTTTTGATTTTGCCTGTTGTTTCAGCGTTTCCAGATCGAGGCCTGCACTGGCAAACAGGGACTCGGCTGTGTCTCGTGTAATCCAGCCTTCGAGCATTGTACGCTCAGCGCCGCCATCGGCACGCACGAGATCTGACTGCGCACCGCTCCACGAGTTGGAAACAACATCCCAGCCGTATGAGGCTGGTTCGGTCTCGTGAATGACAATAGCGGCAGTTGCGCCCTGTCGTGCCGCTTCTTCAAACTTGTATGTCCAGCGCCCGTAATAGGTCATGGACTTGCCCTTGAAGAGGTCTGGGTCACCGGTTGCAAATCCGGGATCGTTGACAAGCATAACGACAGTTTTACCGGTGAAATCCTGATCCGCGTAGTCGTTCCAGTCATATTCCGGAGCGACAGATCCGTAGCCTACGAAAACAACGTCGGTGGGATCAAAGCTCAGCTCATTGGCATTTTGGCGCTTCGTCCAGAAAACAACGTCTTCCTTTGGCGTCATCGGCAGCTCGGTACCATCGGGTGTGGTAAGCTTGAAGTATGAGGCGCCCGTGTCGACCGTTTGGTTCACCATTTTGACCGTCTGGAAAAAACTTCCATCGTCTCCCGCAGGCGTCAGACCGATGCGCTGCATCTCAGCCGCAATCCAGTCGGCCGACGCTTCGCCAGCCTCGGTCCCCGGACTGCGGCCTTCGAATGTGTCGTCGGCAAGGGTCTTGATGCGAACCGCGAGGTCATCCGCTGTAATTTCCGCACTGGTCTGATCTGGCAGCGGCATCAACAATTCAGATGATGCTTCAGGCTCCGTTGTGATCGGTGTGTCAGTCGCGGTTTCTTGTGCGCCGCAGGCCGCGAGCGTTAGCACGGACGCCGAAATGAGTAGTCGCTTCATTTTTGTATTTCCCCGTCAAAGACTCTTGTTGGTCATGATCTGGCACGAGCGATATCAATCGGCAAGGAAGGGGTTCACCAGAAATCTGGCCCCAGAATCACGAGGGAAGGGGAATCCACTCATCCTCATCTCCCGGAACCGCAGGAAATCTTGCCGTGCCCCCAGCTTGTATTGCAGCTGTCCAGTCCGCTCTGGCCGCGGCTATCTTTTCGGCGTCGCTCGAGACGAAATTCCAGTTGATCTTTCGCGGAGATTCCATTGGTGCGCCGCCGCAGATAACTGCTTTTGTGCCAAGAGCCATAACAACCGGCACATCCACATTCGGTTCAAGCACAGCCATACGGCCAACGCCTACAATCGTATCACCGATTTTGGCTTCGCCCGTCACTACATAGAGGGCGCGCTCCAGAGCGAGATCGCCAGGCAGGACAATTTCGGATTCGGACGTTGCTTCGAGAGCGACGTAAATGATCGGCCATGGAAACGAAACGGGTGATGTTTTGTCCCATGCAGTCCCGGCAAGTACTTTGACAGTCACATTGTCCACCAGGAACTCCGGTAGAGTATCGGCACTATGGTGGACAAAGGTGGGCGCGCTGTCCTCCTCATCCCTGGGCAGGGCAACCCAGGTCTGAAGGCCGTGCAAGTTTTGCCCGTTCTCGCGCTGAGTATCTGGAGTGCGCTCCGAATGAACAATGCCTCGCCCCGCCGTCATCCAGTTGACGGCTCCGGGCTCGATCACCAGATCGGTTCCGAGTGAATCCCGATGCCGGATTGCACCATCAAACAGGAAAGTGACGGTCGCCAGACCGATATGAGGGTGGGGGCGAACGTCAAATGTCGAGCCCGGCGGATATTCAGTCGGACCGAAGTGATCGAAGAACACGAAAGGCCCCACAGATTTGTGGGCGTGAAATGGAAGAATTCTTCGGACCAGAAAACCGGCTCCGAGATCATGCATACGGGGGTCAATAATGCGGGATATGCGCATCGGCTCGGGCCTTCTGCAATCAGGACACAGTTAGAAACTGTATGAAACGCCATGTCTCTCCATTTGAAAACACAACTCGAAAAAATTCGGGCATGCCGACTGTGCGAAGGCCAGATGGATCGCCCCCCAAACCCAATCCTTCAAGCGCATTCCGGTGCGCGTATTCTGATTGCGAGCCAGGCACCGGGCAACAAGGCTGATCGCTCTGGCATGCCCTTCAAAGATCCGTCGGGATCACGGCTTCGTGACTGGATGCAGATATCTGAGCAAGATTTTTATGATCCCAGAAGGGTCGCCATCCTGCCAATGGGCTTCTGCTTTCCCGGATATGACCGAAATGGCGGCGACCGCCCGCCCATGCGGATCTGCGCCCAGACCTGGCGAACGCAAACACTGGACCTGTTGACGAATACTAAAGTGACTTTGCTCATCGGTGCCCATGCGCAGGCTTGGCACTTGGGTGTTCGACGCAAGTCGAGCTTGACGGAAACCGTTCGATGTTGGAAGGAGTACACAAGTGAGCGTATATTCACACTACCGCATCCGAGTTGGAGAAACACGTCTTGGCTAAAACGCAATCCCTGGTTCGAACAAGAGGTCTTACCCTCCTTGCGCGCCGAAGTGCGTGGGGCTTTGGCGCCCTGATCCTTTTTTACGCGACCTTCCTGCTCTCGGGGTGCGTTCATCCCGTCACGGCTGGCTCACTCGCCAATGTTACCAACTCCGTTCCACAATTTCTGCCTGAGCGTGATGTTTTCATTTCTCATGACGGCGCAGAACTTGGTCTGACGGTCTGGGCCGCGCAGACTGACCACGAGCCAGAGCATGTGGTTGTCGGCGTGCATGGCATGAACGATTTCGCCAATGCCTTCCATATGGCGGCACCTTACTGGGCTGAGCGTGGCGTAGTGACATATGCTTATGACCAAAGGGGTTTTGGACGCTCGCCGGGCAGGGGGCTATGGCCGGATGAAGAATTGATGCGGGAAGATCTCCGCACGGCTGTTGCGGTCGCACGTCGTGCGCATCCCGATGCAACCATCACGGTTGTCGGCATATCCATGGGCGCCGCCGTCGCCATTTCGGCTTTCGGCTCAGACACACCCCCTGACGCAGACCGATTGATCGCATCGGGTCCAGGCTTGCGCGGTTGGGGCGCGATGAACCCACTCTATCGAGCCAGCCTGTGGATGTCGGCTCACACCAATCCCGGCTGGATCGTTCGACCACCAGCCCGCTTTGTACGTATCGAGCCCAGCGATAATATCGATATGCTCCGGGAGACTTGGGCCAACCCCCTGATGTTGCGGGAAAACCGAATTGATCAGGTTTATGGAGTCGTCTCACTGATGGAGACAGCTCATGACAGAATCGCTGACCTTCCAGTCGATTTGCCCGTGTTGATTTCCTATGGTGCGAACGATTATGTCATCCCCCCACATGGCGTTGCGCGATCAGCGAATTTCCTGCCCGCGCATGTTCGGACGGTCTATTATGAAAAGGGGTACCATATGCTGTTGCGTGATCTGCAGGCTGAAACCGTGCACGCCGATTATCTCGCTTTCATGCAACATCCGGACACCGATCTACCAAGTCGTTCATCAGAGTGGCCGTTCCGCTAACTGTTTCCACAGCGGAATACCTCTTGCAGTGATGCACGCGTAGACAAATATACGTCTCTCTGCCACTTCTGTGCAGTAAAGATTCCTTTGAGAAACCATCAAGGCCCAATTCATGACGACTTCTTTCCAGACAGCGCTCAACCTTGTTCCCATGGTTGTGGAGCAGACGAGCCGCGGCGAGCGGGCTTTCGACATCTTCTCGCGCCTGCTGAAAGAGCGGATCATCTTCGTTACGGGCGGCATCGATGACAGCATGGCTGCCCTGATCACCTCGCAATTGCTCTTCCTTGAGTCGGAAAATCCGAAAAAAGATATCGCAATGTATATCAACAGCCCCGGCGGATATGTTTCCTCTGGCCTCGCGATCTACGACACGATGCAGTATATTCGATGCCCCATTTCCACGGTGTGTATTGGTCAGGCCGCCTCCATGGGGTCGCTTCTGCTTGCTGCTGGCGAAAAGGGTATGCGTATCGCGCTGCCGAATGCGCGCGTGATGCTTCACCAGCCTTCGGGTGGATACCAGGGTGTCGCAACCGATATTGAGCGCCATGCAGAGGAAATCATCGAATTGAAACGCCGTCTCAACAATATCTATGTCCGCCACACGGGTCAGGAATATGATGTGATTGAGCGGAAGCTGGATCGGGATACGTTTCTGACCGCAGAAGAGGCCAAGGAATTTGGCATTGTGGACAAGGTCTTCGAGCGCCGGACGGCCGAGGATGATAAATAGGGGACCTCTCTCAAGTCATTGCGGCCTGCCTCTTGCAGGGCAGGCTGATAACCCTATTGTTTCAATAGTACACAACGCGCGACGTCTTAAAGACGAAATTAAGCCTTACCCGGCATTGAGGATGGCATGACTAAACAAAATGGCTCAGGCGATTCCAAGAACACACTCTATTGTTCGTTTTGTGGAAAAAGCCAGCATGAAGTGAAGAAGCTGATTGCCGGCCCGACCGTGTTCATCTGTGATGAATGCGTTGAACTCTGCATGGACATCATTCGCGAAGAGAACAAGACCTCAATGGTCCGGTCTCGCGAAGGCGTCCCGACACCGCAGGAAATCTGCGATGTGCTGGATGACTATGTCATCGGCCAGGTGCACGCGAAGCGGATTCTTTCGGTTGCCGTGCACAATCACTACAAACGCCTCTCACATGCTGGAAAAACAGACGGCGTCGAACTGTCCAAATCCAATATCCTGCTGGTCGGCCCGACCGGCTGCGGCAAGACACTGTTGGCTCAGACATTGGCGCGCATCCTGGATGTGCCGTTTACGATGGCTGACGCAACAACGCTGACGGAAGCTGGTTATGTTGGTGAGGACGTTGAGAACATTGTCCTGAAGCTGCTGCAGTCGGCTGATTACAATGTCGAACGTGCCCAGCGCGGCATTGTCTATATTGATGAAATCGACAAGATTTCCCGCAAGTCTGACAATCCATCGATCACGCGCGACGTGTCCGGTGAAGGAGTTCAGCAGGCACTCCTCAAGATCATGGAAGGTACGGTTGCGGCTGTACCACCTCAGGGCGGTCGCAAGCATCCACAGCAGGAATTCCTGCAAGTGGACACGACCAATATCCTGTTCATCTGCGGTGGTGCCTTTGCCGGACTCGACAAGATCATTGCGTCACGCGGAGATGGTGCCTCCATCGGTTTCGGCGCCTCATTGAAGGAATCGGAAGAGCGGGGGGTTGGCGAAATCCTTCGCAACACTGAGCCCGAAGATCTGCAGCGCTTCGGCTTGATCCCGGAATTTATCGGGCGTTTGCCAGTCATCGCGACACTGGAAGACCTGGACGAGTCTGCGCTGATCAAGATCCTCACAGAGCCCAAGAATGCTTTGCTGAAACAGTATCAGAAGCTGTTCGACATGGAGAGCGTTGAACTCAACTTCACGCCAGAGGCTCTGACAGCCGTTGCTCGTCGCGCTATCGCCCGGAAGACGGGTGCACGCGGACTGCGTTCGATCATGGAAGGTATCCTGCTCGACACGATGTTCGAGCTGCCAAACCTGCGTGGTGTGGAAGAGGTCGTGATCAATGGCGAAGTGGTCGAGGGCAATGCCGAGCCACTCTACGTCCACGCCAAGAAGAGTCAGCCGGAAGCTGGCTGATTCAAATACAGATCCAATATTCAAGCGCCCCGTCCAAATGGTCGGGGCGTTTTTGGTTTCAGGCCGGAATATTGGCACAACAGAAAAAGCAGTTAGAGGCCCAGTCCTCGACGCTCGGGAGCCGCTCGAGGCTTTTCTGCCGAGTGTAGTTCGGTTTTCTGTGAGGTTTTAAAGCTGGATAAAGAAGAGGCCGGTACCTTGCGATACCGGCCTCTACAAGGGTTAGAGGAGAGAGAGAACAGGCCCCTAGACCTTGTAGTACATGTCGAATTCCACCGGATGTGGGTGGAGTTCATAGCGCATGTTCTCTTCCATCTTCAGCTCAATATAAGCATCGATCTGGTCGTCATCGAACACGCCGCCCTTGGTAAGGAATGTACGGTCTGCGTCGAGCGCTGCAA
Source organism: Hyphomonas sp. KY3 (assembly GCF_017309975.1). Classification (NCBI taxonomy): domain Bacteria; kingdom Pseudomonadati; phylum Pseudomonadota; class Alphaproteobacteria; order Hyphomonadales; family Hyphomonadaceae; genus Hyphomonas; species Hyphomonas sp. KY3. The sequence continues at coordinate 1,900,196 of NZ_CP022271.1, read as the reverse complement.
GCGCTTCTCGCAGTGAGCCGCACACTTGCGGGATCGATTTCGCCTCTTCAGGCGGCAGATCGTAAAGGTCTTTATCCATGGCGTCGCCCGGATGGATCTTGTTTTCGATACCATCAAGACCAGCCATGAGCAGGGCGGCGAAGGCCAGGTACGGGTTTGCCGTAGGGTCCGGGAAGCGTGTTTCGATACGCTTTGCTTTCGGATTGGAACCGAACGGAATACGGATTGAGGCAGACCGGTTGCGCGCAGAATAGGCGAGCATCACGGGTGCTTCGTAACCGGGGACGAGGCGCTTGTAGCTGTTCGTCGAAGGGTTGGTGAGGGCATTCAGAGCGCGCGCATGCTTGATGATGCCGCCGATGTAATACAGGCACTGCTCAGACAGGCCAGCATACTGGTCACCGGCAAAGAGCGGCTTGCCACCGGACCAGATAGACTGGTGAACGTGCATACCGGACCCGTTGTCGGCAAACATCGGCTTCGGCATGAAGGTTGCCGTCTTGCCGTAAGACGCTGCCACATTGTGGATTACGTATTTATAAAGCTGAAGACGATCTGCCATCGTGGTGAGCGTCGAGAATTTCAGCCCCAGTTCGTGCTGTGCTGGCGCCACTTCGTGGTGATGCTTCTCAGGATCAAGGCCGATGTCGGCCATCACGGAAAGCATTTCAGAGCGCATGTCCTGTTCGGAGTCGACCGGCGGAACAGGGAAATAGCCGCCTTTAGGTCCTGGGCGATGGCCCATATTGCCCATCGGGTACTCTTTGTCGGTGTTCACCGGCAGTTCGGTCGAGTCGAAGCTGTATCCGGTCTTGTGGGGCTCAGTGGACCAGCGAACATCATCGAAGACAAAGAACTCAGCTTCGGGGCCAAAGAATACCGTGTCGCCCACGCCGCTCGACTTCACATATGCTTCGGCCTTCTTGGCCGTTGTGCGTGGGTCGCGATTGTAGGCCTGCCCCGTGATCGGGTCGAGGATATCACACATTACAGCCAGCGTGGTTTGCTGGAAGAATGGGTCAATCATGGCCGTGCTGGTGTCAGGCATCAGCACCATATCGGACTCGTTGATGGCCTTCCAGCCAGCGACGGATGAGCCGTCGAACATCTGACCTTCGGTGAAGAAATCATCTTCGACCATGTTCTTGTGAAAAGAAACATGCTGCATCTTCCCGCGAGGGTCGGTGAAGCGAAGGTCGACGTATTGGACGTCCTCATCCTTCATAAGTTTCAACAGGTTATCGGCCATTGGAATTTGCCCTCCAGTAAACAGCTTCTGTAGTTTTTGGTATTCAACGACCTAGCCTTTAAAGGGCTGCGTCGCCGGTTTCGCCCGTGCGGATTCTTACCGCATCAGTGATGTCAGAAATGAAGATTTTGCCGTCACCGATCTTGTCAGTATGAGCAGCTTTCTTGATCGCGTCGACTGCGCCTTCTACCGCACTGTCGGCAAGCACAATTTCAATCTTAAGCTTGGGCAGGAAGTCGACCACGTACTCCGCACCGCGGTAGAGTTCCGTGTGTCCGCGCTGGCGCCCGAAGCCTTTGGCTTCAACAACGGTCATTCCTTGCAGACCAATCTCTTGCAGCGCCTCCTTAACATCATCCAGTTTGAAAGGTTTGATGATCGCCTCAATTTTCTTCATGGCCCGTATCTCCCAGCCGTTTGGTTCGTGTAGTCAACGGGTATGCGCCTTCTGCGATGGAAGCGAGACCCAGTATGAGAGTTAGCATCAGGTTGATAGGGCGTGATCGAATTTTGGACTTTGCTGCCCTTATTTTGTGCGAAACACCTTCTGACCTCTAATGCATATTGCAGATCCGGCAAAGGAATTGCCTGTTCGTACGTCGCTGCAGTTCAAGGCGCGACCTTAGAGTATCGTTGCGTGAATGATTGAATCTGTTGGATATTTGCGCGAAGCAGGTTTGAAACCATCTCGCACCGGTTCCCTTCCTCAAGGGTGATCGGACTTACAATTATTGAAAGTCGGAACAGCCGCTGGCTTTGGAGGATTCATGCTCTATCTCGTCCGTCATGGGGAAGCTGCCGCGAGTTGGGGCAACCATCCCAACCCGGGTTTGAGCGATCTTGGGCACCGTCAGGCCGAATCTGCTGCAACAGAACTTCACGCTCTGGGCGTGAGCCACATTGTCAGCAGCCCGATGCAGAGATGCCGCGAGACGGCGCGCCCGCTGGAGGCACGTCTTGGTCTAACCGCAAGTATCATTGAGGAAGTGTCGGAAATTTCGACCCCGAAAGACATACACGATCGCGTTGAATGGCTGCGCGTTTTCATGGGCGGCACATGGGAAAATGAAGCCAGCACACATCGTGCCTGGCGAGATGCCATGATCGCTCGCTTGGAAGGCCTTCCCGACAATACAGTCGTCTTCACACATTTCGTGGCAATCAATGCAGTCGTCAGCAAGCTTCAGCAACGTGCCGAGACGCTTGTTTTCCGCCCAACCTATTGCTCAGTTACCACTCTGGAACGCAGCGCCGAAGGTCTGAAAATTCAGCAGCTGGGCAGCGAATCCGAAACGCGCGTGCTATGAGCCTGCACTATGGGCAGACCTATTCTTACTCCGCAGGAAATGCGGTCCGCAGAAGAAGCACTTTTTTCCAGCGGCACTGACAGCTTCGACCTCATGCAACGCGCTGGAAACGCCGTAGCCGAGTTCGTCCATGCACAATGGCCGGAAGGCCGCATCCAGGTTCTGTGTGGCCCAGGTGGCAATGGCGGAGATGGGTTCATCGCCGCGGCGAAACTGGCAAAGCTTTGGCGAGACGTCGAAGTATTCTGCCTTGTGGACAAGCGATCTCTCAATGGAGATGCTGCTAAGGCAGCGGCCGAGTGGGAGGGCGAGATCAATCCACTCAATGCCGCGTTGGAGGCCCCTCACGATATAGTTCTGGATGCTCTGTTTGGTGGCGGCCTTTCCCGACCGCTTGAGGGCGTTCCAGCAAAGCTGGCGGAGCGCGGCGGTCGCGTTGTCTCGATTGATGTACCTTCTGGTATTCATGGAGAGTCGGCCAAACCACTTGGCGTGTGTTTCCGAGCAGAAGGAACCATCACATTCGCAGCATTGCGGCCGGCACACGTCCTGTTGCCGGGTGCCGCATATTGCGGAGGCATATTCGTCGCAGATATTGGTGTGCCTGTTCAGACCAAACTGCTCGAAAACAGCCCCATATTGTGGGGACGCAATCTGCCCCAGCCGGGGCAGGGCAGCCACAAGCATGCCCGAGGTCATTTGGCCGTGGTCAGTGGCAATGTCGCATCGACGGGCGCGGCGCGTCTGGCCAGCCGCGCGGGGCTGAGGGCCGGTGCCGGGCTCGTGACTCTGTTGTCTCCGCCGGATGCTGTTGCGGTAAATGCCAGTCATCTGACTGCTGTCATGCTCAAGGAAGTGTCGGATGCTGAGCAGCTGCGCGAGAGTATTGAATCCGCCAGCACGGTGATCCTCGGGCCTGCCGCGGGCATCACGACCGGCACAAAAAAGAATGTTGAGTGTTTGCTTTCATCGAAATCGAAGGCTGTTCTCGACGCAGATGCCTTGACCGTCTTCGCCGATGATCAAGATGGCTTCTACAGCCAGCTGCGGTCAGATGACCTGATTACACCTCATATCGGTGAGTTCAATCGACTCTTTGGTGACCTGCTGGACTCAGAAGTAAACAAGGTCGAAGCGACGCGCAAAGCGTCCCGAATGACTGGCTGCGTCGTCCTGCTGAAAGGCCCAGACACCGTTATTGCCAAACCAGACGGTATGGCCATTGTGAACACACACGCAACGCGCTGGCTTGCAACGGCTGGGTCTGGCGATGTTTTGGCGGGCATTGCAGGCGGTCTCATGGCGCAGGGTGTTGATACGTTCACCGCGGCGGCCATGGCCAGCTGGCTGCATGGCGAAGCCGGACGCCGCGTTGGGGCAGGGCTGATCGCCGAAGACCTGGAATCTGAACTTCCCGATATCCTGAGCGCCTTGCACGGCGAACAGCAATAAATTCGCAGCCCCTGCGTGGGTTTGGTGTTGAAGCGTGGTCACGGCTCGCGTAGGAAAACCCGTCATGCGGATGTGGCGGAATTGGTAGACGCACTGGATTTAGGTTCCAGCGCTGCAAGGCGTGGAGGTTCGAGTCCTCTCATCCGCACCACCCACTCAAAAATCAAACTCTGACCGTGCGGCAAGAGGCCGTTTGCCCGATGGACAATCCTGTGCTCGCCTGCCAGCAAGGCATTCAGAAAACACGGAGGATTTCCAGACATGTCGATCGTGACAACAGAGAAGCGCGGATCCATCATGATCTTGACGCTGAACCGCCCCGATAGCCTCAATGCGCTGGGGGCGGAGGGTGATGGTTTGGCCATCGCAGCTGCATGTAATGAGATTGTTGCGGACGCTGAAATCCGCTGCGTGATTTTGACGGGCGCTGGCCGAGCATTCTCCGCCGGCGGCGACGTGAAAGCGATGAAAGAGGGCACCGGCGCGTTCGGCGGCGCGCCGCATGACATCCGTGAAGGTTATCGCCGAAACATCCACTTGATTGTGAAATCGCTCTACAATCTTGAAGTACCGATGATCGCGGCCGTAAACGGGGCCGCGATTGGTCTTGGTTGCGACGTCGCCTGCATGGCCGATATTCGCATAGCCTCCGACAAGGCCAAGATGGGCGTCACCTTCCTGAAGCTTGGCCTGATCCCCGGTGATGGCGGCGCATGGCTGCTGCCCCGACTGATCGGATCATCCCGCGCAGCTGAGCTTCTGTTCACGGGCAAAGTCATTGATGCCGCCACAGCAGAAGACTGGGGTCTCGTCTCGAAAGTCGTCCCGGGCGATACGCTGATGGACGAAGCCATGGCGCTGGCCGAGCAGATTGCTGCGCAACCACCTCAAGCCTTGCGCCTTGCAAAAACTCTCATGCGTCATGGCACCAACGCTTCCTACGAAACGATCATGGAAATGTCCGCCGCCTCTCAGGCCCTCATGCACAAGACTGAGGACCATATGGAGGGAGTGGACGCGATCCTTGAAAAAAGGACGCCCGAGTTCAAGGGCCGCTAAGACACAACTCCGTCTGCATAGAGACTCTCGATGGCGTCGTCCGTCAGGCCCAGTTGATCGAGTACATCCCGCGTGTGCTGACCCAATGCGGGCGAGGGGCCTTTAGGCCCGTCGTCTGCGCCGGGAAAACGAACTGGCGAGGCTGGCGAAGCATAAGTTGAGCCATCGCCCTTCGCGCTCGGTGTCTGAACAATCGCGCCTGCAGCGATGGCTTGCGGATCTTTGGCCACTTCGGCCAAAGTCTGGACAGGCGCCCAGGCGAGGGATTCCGCATCCAGCCGTGTGGCCATCTCGGCCTTGTCGTATTTTGCGAACCCCTCATCTAGAATGTCTACGACTTCGGCCCTGTTCTTCCGGCGCGCCTTGGCGGAGGTGAACCGCTCATCTTCAATCAATTCCTCCCGGTCGATCGCTCGACAGATCGGGGCCCAATCGACTTCACCTTGCCGGGATACGAGACACATCCAGCTGCCATCTCTGGTTTCGAAAAAATTGGTGATGGGGACATTTTGCTCATGGCGGGATTTTGTTGACGCAACCCGGTCAAAAAAGAGCTGGATCGCAAAATCGGAACCGAGTGCGTACAGACCGGCGCGAAAGAGGGAGGCTTCAACCAAACGCCCCTTGCCTGTCCGCCCAGCCTCAACCAGCGCCGCGCAAATTCCGGCTGCAGCCGACATCGAGGTCGTATGGTCTCCGAATGCCGTGCGATTGGCGAACAGATCTTCGCCTTTCGGAACGGTCAGTCTGGCAACGCCCGTGCGGCTCCAGAAGCTCGCAATATCAAAGCCGGGGCGATTCGCATCAGGCCCTTGCAGGCCGTATCCGGTAAGGGAACAGTAGACCAGTTTCGGGTTTAACTCCTTCAGGCTGTCATAATCCAGGCCGGACCGTTCGAGGCCACCGGGGCGGACATTGGTCAGAAACACGTCGGCATCGGCCACGAGCTTGCGTACGAGCTCCTGCCCCTCTGGCTTGGACGTGTCGACCACGATGGATTTCTTGCCGCGATTATCGAAATCGAACACAGGATTGTCGGTTATGTCCGTCCCGATCGTCTTGAAGAAAAGTCGGATCGGGTCACCACTCGGCGGCTCTATCTTGACCACATCGGCGCCCCAATCGCTCAAGATCGATCCTGCGCCTGGCGCTGCCATATAAGTCGCATATTCTACGACCTTGATACCTTCGAGCATGTATCCTCCTGATGATCTGGTTTTGCCAAAGTTTTGCAGGAAGCGCTTGCCAATGGCCAGCCTGACCAAAGGTCAGCTCTCGAAACCCACGCATACTGTAAGGCCACATGGCGGAGGAAGAGGGATTCGAACCCCCGGAGCCCGCGAAGGCTCAACGGTTTTCAAGACCGCCGCATTCAACCACTCTGCCATTCCTCCGGCGCCCGGTATGTCCAACAGAGGAAGTGGTTTTGCAAGCCCTCATCTGCGAATGCTGACCGCTCGCAAATCATGAATCGATCACTAAGAGGCATTTGCGGTTTCGTGAGAGAAGGTTCATCCTGCATCCACCTTGGCGTGGTAAACAAGCCAGGTACGGCAGAAAAGCCGGACGTTCAGGCGCAAAGCGCCGAATAGAAACTCAGAATGAGGTTACATCGCGAATGCGCGCGCCATCGACCAAAATCACCGATCGCCTTCCCGCCTTTATTGTTGCCACTTTTGCCGCTGCTTTCGTATCAGCGCCCGCATGGGCCGATCCCGCACCAATCGTCTTCAAGTCGCAAGAGCCAAGCGCCCGAATTTCAACAGAACGTCAAAACGTCTTCATTGCACCAAGCCAGGCCCAGCCCAGCCCAGAGAAAGCCAAAGCACGGGTCCAGTTCAGTTATCCGGGAACGTCGCCGAAGCCTGCGCCTGTACAGTCTGCCTCAAACTCCTCAAATTCGGTGCCGAGATTTTCGAACCCGGCAAGCGGGACAAGAGAATATGCCAGCATAAGCGCACCAATAAGTGGCACACCTGCGCCTGTCGCAACACAGCCAACATCCGCAAAACCATTTGATCCGCAAGCCGCCGCTCAACGTATCGCTGCAGAACGAGCACAGTCCGAAGTCCTGACAGAATCTCTGCCAAATCTCGCTGGCGCTCCCGAACCTGTCGCAGAGCAGGGGGCCGGTGCCCCAACGGCAACAGATGCGCGTCGTGTTGCCACCAGCCTGACACCCGCTGCAACGCATTCGGTTCAGCCTGAAACCGTACCCGTCTTCGATGAAACCGGTGCGGCCATCATCTATGGTGACGAATTCCAGGGCCTGCCGACCGCAAATGGCGAAACCTTCGACCAATCTGCGCTTATGGCCGCGCATCCGAACCTGCCTTTGCCGAGCCTGGTTCAGGTCGTGAATCTTGAAACAAACACAGAAATTGTTGTGCGCGTGAATGATCGCGGACCTTTTGAAGATGGCGCCATGTTGCAAGTCTCCGAGCGCGCCGCTGTGGAACTCGGCATGACCGGGGCAGGGCGCGCCAATGTGCGAATTCGTTATCTGGGCCCTGCTCCTGTCACGGCTCCAAAACCGCAACCGATTCTGGTTTCTGACAATAATGAAACGCGCGCGCCCTCAGTCACCACAGCTTCTGCGCCAAGTCCTGTTTACGCCGCGAGCCGGAGCAGCACGCCAAATTATGAGCCTGTTTCGGTCGGGAATTACTTTGTTCAAGTTGGCGCATTCTCGCAAATTTCGAACGCTGAGAGCCTCATTCAGTCCATGCCGACCAATATGAGCGCCCAAATTGATCCGGCACGCGTAAATGGCGCAGACTTTTTCCGGGTGCGCGTTGGCCCCTTCATGAACCGGGATGCTGCTGATCGGATAAACAATGATCTTCACCGCTACGGCATATCCAACGGTCGGGTGGTTTCCCAGAACTGACCTGACGACCGCATAGCCACCATTGACGCTGACCACAAACCGGCCCTTTTTCCTGTATAAACGGGAAAAAGGGCCGTATTGGTTTCGGCCAACCGTTCAGCACATTTCGGAGGCTTACAATGCTGCCAAAAACCCAGATCCTCACCGCCATTCTGATGGCAGTCGCAGCGACGGGTTCGGCCCAGGCACAGATCATGGATACGCCCGCCAGTCATGCTGTGATCATGGATCACGAGACGGGCACAATACTCTTCTCCAAGGATGGTGCGGAACCCATGATCCCCGCCTCCATGACAAAGATGATGACGGCCTACCTCGTGTTCGAACTGATTGATCGGGGGGAGATTTCCCTGACCGACAAATTCACCGTCAGCGAAGACGCGTGGCGCCGAGGTGGTTTCCCGTCTGGTACATCGACAATGGGACTTGCGCCCGGCGATACGCCAACCGTTGAAGAACTTCTGCACGGCGTAATCATCATGTCTGGCAATGACGCCTGTATCGTGTTGGCTCAGGGTATATCGGGATCAGAGGAAGCCTTTGCACGGCGTATGACCTCCCTCGCCCATGAACTCGGCATGAGTTCTGCGAACTTCCAGAACACGACCGGCCTTGAGGCCGTTGGCCACGTTATATCTGCAGAAGACCTCGCCAAGATGGCGAAGCTCACTATCGACAAGTATCCGCAATACTACGACTGGTACGACATGCCGTCATATACGTGGCGCGAATATACGCAGGCAAATCGCAATCCATTACTCAGTATTGAAGGCACTGATGGCCTCAAGACGGGTCACCTCGAGGTTTCGGGATATGGACTCACCGCCTCCGCCGTTCGTGACGGCGTACGGCGTACAATCGTCATCAACGGTCTTGAGAGCATGGCGGCGCGAGCCCAGGAAGGCGAACGCATGATGCGGATGGCATTCCAGAGCTATGATCTGAAAGTGATCACGCCGGAGAGCGTCGAGCTACCGGAAGTCAAAGTCTGGCTCGGCCAGCAACAAATGGTGCCGGTTTCGCTCGCCAGCAAGATGACGATAGCCGGCCACAAGGCTGCGCTTGAGAAAGCGACATCGGAGATAGTTCTTGATGGTGCGCTCGAGGCGCCTATCCGCGCTGGCGACACGGTCGGAAAACTGGTCGTGACTGTAGAAGGTCAGGTTCCAACCGAAGCGCCTATCGTTGCTGAGGCAACGGTCAAGAAGCTCGGCTTCTTCGGCCGAGCAGTCGAAGGTCTCAGCCAGATGATCGGCGGCAATGATGGCTGAGGTCTCGCCCCTCAGATTCATTACGCTCGAAGGCGGTGAAGGTACAGGCAAGTCCACGCTTCAACACGCTTTGGCAGAGCGCTTGCGGGCTGAGGGCTTTGACGTCGTCACAACGCGCGAGCCCGGCGGCACTCCACTGGCAGAAGCTATTCGCGAACTTGCATTGCATCCGCCCGCTGGCGCGGACTGGTCGCCAATGAGCGAAGCCTTGCTGATGAATGCCGCCCGCAGTGACCATTTGGAAAAATTGATACGGCCTGCACTGGCTGAGGGAAAATGGGTGATCTGTGATCGCTTTGCGGACTCCACGAGCGTGTATCAAAGTGTCAAAGGCGGCGTCTCGTCCAATGTCCTCAAATCGATGGAAAGCACCGTCTTGGGAGACACGGTACCAACACTGACGCTCGTTCTTGATGCCCCCCTCGAAACCACCGCAGGCCGCAGATCTGCGCGCAATGGTCCGGACGATGCCTTTGAAAAGCGCGCTACTGACTTTCATCACGCAGTCCGTCAGGGATTTATTTCGCTGTCGCAAGAAGAGCCTCTGCGTTGCAAACTGATAGATGCTTCTCGGGATATCGCCACCGTGTACGCAGCAGCCTGGCGCATCGTGTCTCAAACTTATGCATTGAATGAGATGGCAGGATGAGCATCGCCTGGCCTCTGTATGGGCACGATACGGCTGAGGCTTCGTTTCTGGCATCGGCAACAACCGGCAAGCTACACCATGGCTGGCTGATCGAAGGGCCATCAGGAATCGGTAAGGCCACAATGGCAAACCGGCTCGCCGCTTACATGCTCGGCGCTCGCGGCCGGGAAGCAGCGCCGCTTGATGCAGATTCTTCTGACCCGGTTGCGCGAACCTGTCTTACCGGCGCTCATCCCGATTTGCGCGTGGTACATCGCGAGTTGAACGACAAAGGCAAGCTACGCCAGGATATCTCGGTCGATCAGGTGCGTGAGCTGATCCAGTTCTTTTCCCTCAAGCCCGCACAAGGTGGGTGGCGCGTCGGCATTATCGACTCGCTGGACGAATTGAATCGCAATGGTGCGAATGCCTTGCTCAAGACACTTGAAGAGCCACCGGAGCATAGCATCCTGTTTCTGGTGAATCATGGAACGACACCTATCCTGCCAACCATTCGGTCGCGCTGCAGAGTCCTGCGAGTCTCGGCACTGGGTGATGAAGATACAAAACGTGCATTGGAAACCGCCACCGCGCCGGCTGAAGCCGCGTCTTTGTCCAAGGGGCGACCAGGCTTGGGAATACAATTATCTACGCCGGCAGGTCTCGCGGCCTCTCACGCGGCCAAGGTCCTATTGCGCAGCCTGCCGAGACCGAATGACGGGCTAGTGACGGACGCGCTCCAGACTGCAAGTGCTGACGATACCGCCATGCAGGCGTTTCAGGAGGAAATTCTGACATGGCTGGCGCAGCGCGCAGAACAGGAGCCCGCCGCAGCCAAGGCTTGGCTGGAAGTATCCCGGCTCGCTGGCGAAGCGCGCGCCCTGAAGATGGATCCTGCTCAAACGGCATCCAAGCTGATTGCAGGGCTTTATAGCGCTGCAAAGGCGCATTAAGTCGTCAGCTATGTTTGATACGCATGTGAATTTGCACGGCGAGACGTTTGCCGACGATCTGGGCGACGTGCTCACACGGGCTGACGAGGCCGGTGTGAAGCGTATGCTCGCAATCTGTGATCGTCTCGACAATTTCGAGGCGGTCAGGTCGATTGCGCAGGCACATCCGGGCATCTGGTGCTCGATCGGCGTCCACCCTCATCACAGCAAGGATTTCACCGATCTGTCGGTCAATGATCTGGTCAACGGGGCGGCGGATCCCAATGTGGTTGCCATAGGCGAAACCGGCCTCGATTTCCATTATGGCTACAGCGCAGAGGATGCACAGATAAACAGTCTGAGAACGCATGTCGAAGCGGCCAGACAGACGGGCCTGCCGCTCATCCTGCACACACGTGAAGCTGATGAAATGATGGGCGATATCCTTGAAGAGGAGTTCGAAAAGGGAAGTTTCGTCCCGCTGTTGCATTGCTATACGGGTGGCGCGCGGCTGGCCCAGCGCGGCCTCGACCTTGGAGGATTCGTGTCCGTATCAGGCATACTGTCTTTCAAGAGCGCGCGGGAAGTCAGGGAAGTGATTGCAGATGTCCCGATGGACCGCCTGATCCTTGAAACTGACTGTCCTTATCTCGCGCCGGTGCCGATGCGCGGCCGACGCAATGAACCCTCCTATCTCATTCACGTTGCTGAAGCGCTCGCAAGCCTAAAGAGTATTCCACTCGACGACGTCCTGAAAACAACGACCGACAACGCCATGCGCCTTTTCTCGAGAATACCGAACTGATGGCGACAGGTATCTTCACACTGCTGGGCACGGGCTCATCCGGCGGCGTTCCACGCGTCGGTGGCGATTGGGGCGCGTGCGATCCAACGGAACCAAAAAATCGCCGCCTGCGATGCTCGGCGCTCGTTCAGTCGTTCGACGCTCATGGCGCATCCACAAATGTCCTGATCGATACGTCGCCAGATCTGCGAGAACAGTTGCTTGCCGAACAGATCGGCCACCTGGACGCGATCCTGTATACGCATGACCATGCCGACCAGAGCCACGGAATTGATGATGTGCGACCGATCTGCATTCGCCAACGCAAGCCAATACCCACTTATCTGAGCGCTGAAACTCGTGGCACTCTGACAGAACGGTTTTCATATTGTTTCGAGGGGAAGGGTGGTTACCCGTCGATCCTGGACCTGCAAGATGAACTTGTGCCGCTCGAGTTGGTTAAGATTTCCGGTGCCGGCGGCAGTATTGAATTCTTGCCACTCGATATGGAGCATGGCCGCATTCGCTGCCTCGGTTTTCGTATAGGTAATCTCGCCTACTGTAATGACGTTAACGGACTACCAGAAGAAACGCTGGAAGCACTGAAGGGGAGTGATACACTCATCATCGACGCATTGCGGTACGCGCCGCACCCATCGCATGCAAATCTTGATCAGGCATTGGAGTGGATCGCGGATATATCGCCGCGCCTGGCAGTACTGACGAACATGCATGTCGACATGGATTACCAAACGCTCTGCAAAGAACTTCCGACCGGCGTGATACCTGGGCATGATGGCTTGCGCCTTGATTTCATTATATAATACATCAATACCATTTCCCATAATGATGATTATGCGACTCATGGATTGGCATTCTACGACAACTTGGCGGACCGGCATCAACGTTCATTGGCGCGATGCTCAGAGACGGCGCACATCATGTACTGATCGCCTTCCATGAACGGCTCCCGGAAATTGCACAACACCCTCTATCAAGGTTTTGTTTACACTTCGAACGTGCGGCCAGCTCGGCTACACTCGGAACCCACCGATCCAGGATGCAATCAATTTCTGCTTCTTTATCAGATCGTCGGCCGCTTGCTCCCGCGTCCTGTGCAGGAACAAGATAGAATCGCCGGGCCGGATCTGACCCAGTAGGTGTCGGTCAGACCGGTTAACCTGCAGAATGTGCGGATAACCTCCTGTGGTCTGACAGTCTGGTAATAGTAGGAACCCCCTTCCCTGCGGCGGCAACTGCAATGCGCCAGGGAAAATTCCGGCGCTCGGCAGGTTTTCGATGGAATCTATTTTGGGAAACGCGCCATCCAACTCGATACCAATTCTGCTAGCTCGGCGTGTTGCCTTGTATTGCTCCGTCCAAAGATGAGTGCAGTCGTCTGTATAGTCAGGCCCTTCGCTCGCCCGCAGAGCAAAACTGTTGCCGAGTGGAAACAGCAGCGTTTCAGGTGTCGTTTCCCGGCGGGGTTTTGTGCGGGGGCTCGTTTCAACCACATCCCCAGACCGGAGCGCCCGGCCCTCAAAACCACCCAAGCCTGCAGGAATATAGGTGGACTCGCTCTCCAGGAACTCATCACCCACAACTCCACCAGAGATCGCCAGATAGGTTCGCAGCCCATGGTCCGGACGGCCGACTTCCAGAAAATCGCCCTGCTTGACGAAGAGTGTCTCGTGAAATGAAACCACACGACCATTCAAGCTGGTCGGAGCCACCGCTCCGGTAAGCGCGATTGCTGCGGATGCCTGAAACTCTACCGAGAAGGGTCCATAGGTGATCTCGATTCCGGTCGTGCTCGCGTGATTTCCAACCAGATGGTTTGCGATCGCATGGGAAACGGGGTCAGCAGGCCCGGATGACGGAATACCAGAATAGCGATATCCCGCTCTCTGGTTGCCCTGCAGGGTCGCCTGTGGCCCGGCATTCATGATGCGAAGCGTCACGTCAGACCCACTCTATTTGAACTTCGGCACCCGGCGAGAGGACAAAAGGATCTCGCGCCGTTTTGTCGAAGAGCATCGCATCGGTCCGGCCAATAATTGGCCAGCCCCCTGGCCCGTCCAGAGCATAAATGCCGAGATAGCCTTTGATAAAGCCAATAGAACCGGCTTTGACCCGCTGACGGGGGTGATCCAGCCTACCCCCCAACAGATTTGGATCGACACCCGACAGATACGCAAAACCGGGCGCGAATCCGAGCATGTCGACACTTAAATTCGAGCGAACCAAGATATTTAGAAACTCATTGCTAGAGCAGTTGTTCGCCGCCGCACAGTCCGCAAGGTCGGGCGCATTGGCCTCATCAGACCGTACCAGCAACTTTAAATTCGGCGCGTCGACAACTGCCGCGTTAATGTCAGCCATTACCGCTTGTTTCAACATGGCCAGCGCCTTGGCTGGGCCTAGGGCGGAAGGGTCAAATTGAACCGTTACACTTTCCCGACCGATCACAACCTCATCCCAAATGCGGCTGCCACGCAGGGCGCGTGCAATAGCCTGACGGTCTTCCGTCGCCCGCATGACAAGCCTCAGCGCATCGTCACCGCATGGCACGATAACCGGTGCCTTCACGGCGCGGCCTGTGCCTTGATTTCGATACCCCGTGAGTGAAGCGCTTCTCTGAGTGCGAGTGCGGATTGGACTGCTCCTGCCGTATCTCCGTGAAGACAGATTGTGTCCACTTGGAGAGAAATCACTTGGTTGTCCGCGGCTATGACCGTGCTGTCCTCGATTATGCTTATTACCTGCGCTGCTTGAGCATCCGCCTCGTGGATCACTGCACCTGACTCACCTCGCGCGAGTAGCGAGCCATCGCGGGCGTATGTGCGGTCCGCAAAGCCTTCGGCCAGAAAATCAGTGCCCGTAGCGTGGGCAATCTTGGCCAGCATGGAATCAGGCGGCCCAATTACGGCCCGTATGCGTGCTTCACGTGTGAGGCGCACGATGAATTCTGCAAGCGTGGGATCCCGCGAAGCGTCATTGTACAATGCGCCATGGGGTTTGAGATGGTCGATCGCTATGCCTTGACCTCTCGCAAAACTGCCAAGCGCTCTCACCTGCTGACGGAGCGATGATTCCAGTACATCTTGCGGCATCTTCATGCTTTTGCGCCCGAAGTTTTGCCTGTCCGGATAAGATGGATGCGCACCGACGACCACGTGGCGCGCCTTGGCAGCTTTCAGCGTCGCTCGCATACTATCATCGTCCCCAGCGTGGCCGCCGCAGGCGATACTGCACCGGCTGACCACATCAAGGATTGCACGATCCATTGCGCGACCAGTTTCGCCCGGCAATTCCCCGATATCAGAGTTCAGACAAATTGTGCGGCTCATGACCACACATTTAGGGCTCTCAGGATAAGGCGCAAGCCAAGGCCAAAGGTAATTACGACGACTGCCATGCCCAGTAAGTTGGTCAGCCATGAATTGACGTGGTCACCCAACAATCCGCGTCGGTTCATTGCGATAAGCAGGAACACTGCGATAATTGGCAATATCAGCCCATTCGCAATTTGCGCGAAAAGTATGATGCTGATGGGGCGGACGCCTAGCAAAGCGACAGCGGTCCCAACGATTAGAACGGTGAGCGCAATGCCGCGAAACACGCGACCATTACGTGGGAAGCCGCCGAACTCGGACAAGGCATAGGATGTCGCCAACGGCGCGGTAATTGATGACGAAAGTCCGGCGCCGAATAGGCCGACGCCAACCAGATATTTTGCAAACGGCCCGTAGGCTGGCTCGATTGAAGATGCCATATCAGCGGCAGAACTGACAGCTATGCCTGATCCGAACAGGCTAGCCGCTGCGGTCGACAAAACCAGAATGGAGACGATTCCGCCCAAACCGATTGATATAGCCGTGTCCGTTCGCGCCGCTCGCAACGCCGTCGCAGACCTGTCTGGCCACTTATCACGAACCGTCGAGGCGTGGAGAAACAGATTGTACGGAACGATGGTCGTGCCAATCAAAGCGATGGCTGCCAGCAATCCAGAATCGGGTACGGTCGGCCACAGACCTCCAAACCATGCGGACATATCAGGTCGCGTGATGAGGACACTGCCTGCAAAGGCGACGCTCATGAGCAGAACCAGGCTAATCAGCAGTTTTTCGATATGCCGGTAGTGTCCAAACAGAAGAAATCCGCCAGAAACTGCGCTTAGAACCAATACAATCAGTTTGTGTGAAATGCCGAAGGATCCCACCAGAGCCTCAAGCCCCAACGCTCCACCAGCAAGATTTCCTGCCTCGTAAGCTGAATTACCAACAGCGAGTGCCGAAACGCCAAGTACTATTATGGACCATCTGATGATCGGCCCATTTTCGGGGGCGGTCATGGCGGCTGCCAATCCCTTGCCGGAAACGATGCCAAGTCGGGCCGCCATCTCTTGCAAGATGATTGTGGCAAAGGTGGCGAAGACCAACGCCCAGATGAGGGCATAGCCGAAATTTGCGCCGGCGAGCGTGCAAGCAGTGACGGTGCCAGGTCCAATGAAGCCCGCGGCGACAAGAGCACCCGGACCGATTTTGAGTTTCATGGAACGCCCCCGCGACCGTCGCACGGTGCGACTGGTCCCTAGATATGTATCACACGGCCTTCGGCATCCAGAACGGATTCATGCATGCTCTCCGAAATGGTCGGATGCGGGAAGATTGTGTGAGCGAGATCCTGCTCGGTCAACTCACCCTGGCGCGCGATAACATAGCCCTGGATCAGTTCGGTGACTTCTGCGCCGATCATGTGCGCGCCGAGCAATTCCCCGGTCTTCTTGTCGAAGATGGTTTTTACGAGGCCTTCAGAGGCGCCCATTGCTATGGCCTTGCCATTGCCGATGAAGGGGAAGCGGCCAACCTTGATATCGTAGCCTTTTTCCTTTGCGGCTTTTTCAGTCAGACCGACGCTGGCGACCTGCGGGTGCGCGTAAGTGCAGCCTGGAACGTTCCAGGGATCAAAGGGTTCGGCATGATCGGCCCCGGCGATACCTTCCACACAAACCACACCTTCATGAGAGGCCTTGTGGGCCAACCATGGCGGGCCCGTCAGATCGCCGATTGCGTATAGACCTTTGACCCCGGTACGGCCAAAATTGTCCACGGTTACATGGGTCTTCTCGACCTTTACGCCCAGATCTTCGAGGCCAAGATCTTCAACATTGCCGACAATCCCAACTGCGAGAATCGCCCGGTCGAATTCCTTGTTTTCCTTCTTGCCGGACTTGTCTGTAATTTCTGCTGTAACGGTGGACTTGCCCGCTTTCAGATTTTCGACTTTCGCGCCTGTAACAATGTTCAGGCCTTGCTTCTTGAAGTCCTTTTCCGCGAGTTTCGAAATTTCCTCGTCTTCCACCGGCAGAATGCGATCCATCACTTCAGCGACTGTCACCTCTGCGCCCAGTTCATGATAGAAACTTGCGAATTCAATGCCGATCGCACCTGATCCTATGACCAACAGCCGCTTTGGCATGACATCCGGCGTCATGGCTTCACGATAAGTCCAGATCAGTTTCTTGTCTGCAACCAGACCGGCTTGCGGGATGTCCCGCGCCCGCGCGCCCGTCGCCAACATGACGTGCTTGGCTTGGAAGGACGTTTCCTTGCCATCTTTGCCTTTGACGATGACCTTTGGTGCCTGCGTACCTTTTTCGAGACGGGCGGTGCCTTCGATAACGTCGATCTTGTTTTTCTTCATCAGGAATTTGACTCCGGTCGATAGCTGGTTCGCCACGCCGCGTGAACGCTTCACGACAGCATCGAGGTCAAAATCGGCCTTGTCGATTTTCAGACCGAATTCCTTTGCGTTCTTGGCCAGGTGCAGGACTTCCGCCGACCGCAGCAGCGCTTTGGTCGGGATACAGCCCCAGTTCAGACAAATCCCACCGAGGCTTTCACGTTCGACGATGGCCGTCTTCATGCCCAGCTGCGACGCGCGAATGGCCGAAACATACCCGCCAGGCCCGGATCCGATCACGATGAGGTCGTACTGCGTACTCATTGGGTAATTCCTCTCATTTCATCCCATGCCAGAAGCGCCTGGGAGACGCGCAAATCCGCGCTCTCGAACATTTCAGGCGTGCAAATGTATTCCGGTTCTTCCGCAGAAATCTTGTTCATCAGAACAACGCTGTCAGCGGCAACATCTTCGCGAAGCTCCCGAGCTAGTCCTTCGTAGCGCAGGTCTTCCATGAACTCCGAAAGCTGGTCTGTAGCCTCCCTGTCGCACAAAAGGCTGATGCCTTTCTGGATCGCAAGCTCGCCAGCGATCATGCGAATATCCGCCTCATTCATGCCCGACGAATTGTCCGTGGAAACGCTTTCCTCGGAGCATCCGGCGAGGAGGGTCAGGCTGACAAGCATCATCCCGAGCCGCGTCATCAGAGCAGCATGGCTTCGGGGGTTTCAACATACCGTTTGAAAGCCTGAAGCCATTTGGCTCCCTCCGCCCCACCAACCACGCGGTGGTCACAGGTGAGCGTTACCGTCATGACGGTACGGGCAACAATATTTCCCTTGGCGTCGACGATAGCGCGCTTTTCACCCGCGCCGACTGACAGGATCATGCCTTCAGGTGGATTGATAATTGAGGCAAAGCTCTTGATTCCGAACATGCCGAGATTGGAAATACTGAATGTGCCGCCGCTATATTCCTGCGGCTTCAGCTTCCGCTCCCGCGCCCGGGTCGCAAGATCCTTCATCTCTTCCGATATCTCTGCCAGGCCTTTGGTCTCCGCGCTGAACACAACTGGCGTGATCAGGCCTCCTTCAATCGCGACAGCAACCGAAACATTGGCATGCTTGTGATAGGCGATACCTTTGTCGGTATAGGATGCATTGCAATCCGGCTCGTCCATCAGAGCCATGGCGGCAGCCTTGATGAGCATATCATTGACCGAAACCTTCACGCCTTCGCGTGCCGCAGCATTGATCGCAGCACGGCTCGCAAGCAGATGATCGAGCTCAAGATCGATATTCAGCGGGAAATGCGGAACCTGCATGAAGCTGGTCGTCAGACGCTTGGCGACAGTCTTGCGCATGCCGTCCAGTGGCACGAGTTCATAACTGTCAGGCGCATAGACCCGATCGTCCAGGACCTGCGGCAGGATTAGGCCATCCGGTTGGGTTGCAGCCCCCGCGCTCGCGCCAGACGGTGCGGCTTTGGCGTTCTCGACGTCGCGCTTGATGATCCGGCCGCGCGGACCAGTCCCCGTCAGCCCCGAAAGGTCTAGACCTTTCATCTCCGCAATCCGGCGTGCCAAGGGGCTGGCCTTGATGCGGCCATCTGATGAGGTTGCAGATGGCAGGGGTGACTTGGAAGGCGTAGCTGCGCTGTCTGCTTTCTTTGCCGGGGCAGTAGTCTCTGCCATGGCAGCCGGTTTCGGTTCTTCCGGTTTAAGCGCGGCTTCTGCCTTGTCTTTCGGTGCATTTGACTTGGCGGGCGCTTTGACTGAGGAGGCGTCTTCACCTTCCTCGGCAAGGATGGCGATCACTTCATTGACCTTTACGCCTTCCGCGCCGGCCTCAATGAGGATCTTGGCGACAACACCTTCATCCACTGCCTCGACTTCCATCGTGGCTTTGTCGGTCTCAATCTCGGCAATGATGTCACCGGAGGAAACGGTGTCACCTTCCTTTACCAACCATTTTGCAAGCGTGCCCTCTTCCATTGTCGGAGACAGGGCGGGCATGGTGATATTGATAGCCATATCAGTCCCCCATCTTCTGGACATCGCCCGGTGATTTCGGGCCGAACTGGATGCGATTCAGGAAGCCGGTCACGATCTCCTTGATGATCTCTTCCTTTTCAGGGCCGTCTGGATGATGATCCTTGAAAGCGTCTGTGACATGCTTGGCGATGTCGCCCAAGATAAAGCCCCACATGGTTGGCTCCGTCGCCGGATCAGCTGCTTCGCCGACACGCAGGCTTACATGGTCTGTATTGTCTGCGATCCAGAACCGGATCATTTCCTGAGCGATGTCAGCGCCCTCAACAGATGGCGGCGATTTGAGTTCTCGTTTCTCAGTCGACATAGCAAACTCTCCGCGCAGCTTCGACAATATCATCGGCATTCGGAAGGCTCATCGCCTCCAGATTGGCCGCATAAGGCAGGGGCACATCCTTTTGATGGACACGGGCAGGTGGTGCGTCGAGATAATCAAACGCTTCGGCCGTCACTGTGGCCGCAATCTCCGCCCCGACGCCGAAGAAACGCCAGCCTTCTTCACAACAGACAATGCGATTGGTTTTCTTCACGCTTTCGATCACTGTTTCTGTGTCGAGCGGACGGATTGTACGCAGGTCTATGACTTCTGCGTCAATGCCTTGCTCTGCGAGCGTCTCGGCGGCCTGTAGCGCGAATCCAACCATTCGGGAATGCGCGACGAGCGTTACGTCTGAGCCGGATCGTTTAATGGCAGCCTTGCCGATAGGCAGTACATGATCGTCGAGATCAGGAACCGGGAAACTGTTTCCGTACAGTAGCTCATGTTCAAGGAATACGACCGGGTTCGGATCGCGGATAGCCGCCTTGAGCAGGCCTTTCGCGTCGGCGGCGTCATATGGCGCAACCACTTTCAGCCCAGGGATCTGGCCATACCATGCCGAATAGTCCTGACTGTGCTGTGCGCCCACGCGCGATGCGGCGCCATTGGGGCCACGGAATACGATGGGACAGCCCATCTGGCCACCTGACATGTATAGGGTCTTGGCCGCCGAGTTAATGATCTGGTCGATGGCCTGCATGGCGAAATTGAAGGTCATGAATTCGACGATGGGTTTGAGTCCTGCAAAGGCGGCCCCTACCCCAAGCCCGGCAAACCCATGTTCCGTGATCGGTGTATCCACCACACGGCGTGCGCCGAATTCCTGAAGCAGTTCCCGTGTGACCTTATAGGCACCTTGATACTCGGCCACCTCTTCACCCATTACGAAAACGGATTCGTCACGGCGCATCTCTTCGGCCATGGCGTCGCGCAATGCGTCCCGCACCGTCGTGTCGGTAAAGGAAGTGCCTTCGGGGATGCTCGGGTCTGACAAAACGGCAGCCTTCGGGGCCTCGACTTCGTCGCCCGTCTCCTCTGTTTTCATACCCTCACCAGACTCGGCCGGCTCTTCGGTGGCCTGGCCGCCAGCATCGCCTTTGGCTTCCACCTTGGCGGCATCTTCGCCTTCCTCAGCGAGCACCGCAATGACGGCATTGACCTTTACGCCTTCGGTGCCTTCGGGAATGAGGATCTTGGCCAAAACGCCCTCGTCCACCGCTTCGACTTCCATTGTGGCTTTGTCAGTTTCGATTTCGGCAATGATGTCGCCGGAGGAGACAGTGTCCCCCTCCTGTTTCAACCATTTCGACAATGTGCCCTCTTCCATGGTCGGAGACAGGGCGGGCATGAGAATATCTACGGACATTAATGTGCTCCGGAAAACAGGATGGCGGACAGTCGAGGTGCTTTCTTTCCTGGCATCAGGCGACCTCGACGTCTTTCAGGACGTCAGTCCAGAGTTCGGATGGATCGGGCTCCGGGCTCTCAAGAGAATAGTCGGCGGCTTCCTTGACGATGCCCTTGATCTCTTTGTCGATGTTCTTGAGTTCGTCTTCGCTTGCATGACCCAGTTCAAGAAGCTGACCTTTCAGGCCCTCGATTGGATCGTGGTGCGATCGGATGTCGTCGACTTCTTCCCGTTTCCGGTATTTGGCTGGGTCCGACATGGAGTGGCCGCGATACCGATAAGTCTTCATTTCCAGTATGTACGGACCTTTTCCGGAACGAGCATATTTGACGGCTTTTTCGCCTGCTTCGCGCACAGCCATGACATCCATGCCATCGACTTCCTCGCCTTCGATTTCGAATGAAATGCCGCGCTTGTAGAGTTCGGTCTCTGAGGCGTGCCGCGCCACACTTGTGCCCATCGCGTACATGTTATTCTCGATGACATAGACGACTGGCAGATCCCAGAGCGACGCCATGTTGAATGCTTCGTAGACCTGCCCCTGATTGGCGGCGCCGTCCCCGAAATATGCAAGGGCAACGTTGTCCGTTCCGCGATATTTGTTGGCGAATCCAAGGCCGGTGCCAATCGGAACCTGAGCTCCAACGATCCCATGGCCTCCATAGAAATTCTTTTCCTTGGAAAACATGTGCATCGATCCGCCCTTCCCTTTGGAAAGCCCGCCGATGCGACCTGTGAGTTCCGCCATCACGCCACGTGGGTCCATGTCGCATGCCAACATGTGACCATGATCGCGATACCCTGTGATGATCTGGTCGCCATCCTTCAAACAGGCTTGCATGCCCGTCACGACCGCTTCCTGGCCAATGTAAAGGTGACAGAAGCCAGCAATCTTGCCCATGCCGTAGAGCTGTCCGGCTTTTTCCTCAAACCGGCGTATCAGGAGCATGGCCCGATAATATTTCAGCATCTCCGCCTTGCTGGTCTTTGAAGGTGCCTTTTTGGTACTTCTTGCTTTAGTCGCCATAAGTTCGCTCCAACCCTTTTCCAGACTTATGTATGCGCGATTACGCAACGACAAGTCAGAACAACTATGTCAATTTGCAGAGCTTGGTTCCGAAGAGACGAGAACAATTTCATTCGGATAGACAAAAGCCAGCTTGTCCCGCGCCATGGCTTCCACGAAATCAGGATCCACCGATCCCGGAGTCAGGCGTCTGATATCGACCTGGAGACGATTCAAGTCGCTCTCAAGGCTGGCGAGTTCAGCCTTGCGATCCTCCAACTCCATCTGGGCATCAGACCAACGCCCAAGCCCCTTCTCCCCCGCAAACGCGTGGTAGGCGAAATAGAGCACAAGAAGAGACAGGCCGGCGGCCTCGAGTCGCGATTTCATAACCTCACCTAATCCGGTTATGGTTAAGAGAGCGTGATCGCCGCCGGCCCGATTGACGGGCCCAGACCGCTAGGCAGCATTGATGCGCGAGCGGCCGGCAAAGATGCCAACAGGTCCCAGCTCTTCTTCTATGCGAATCAGCTGGTTGTATTTGGCTATACGGTCGGAACGAGAAAGAGACCCCGTCTTGATCTGTCCGCAATTGGTCGCAACGGCGAGGTCTGCAATCGTTGTGTCCTCTGTCTCGCCAGAACGGTGGGACATGACCGCCGTATAGCCATGAAGATGCGCCAATTCGACCGCGTCGAGCGTTTCGGACAATGTGCCGATCTGATTGACCTTCACCAGAATGGAGTTCGCCGCGCCTTTTTGAAGGCCGATAGACAAACGATCCGGATTGGTTACGAACAGATCGTCGCCCACCAGCTGAACCCTGTCACCGATTGATTCGGTCAAGGCGACCCAGCCATCCCAATCATCTTCGGCCATACCATCTTCAATGGAGATGATGGGATAGCGGGCGCAAAGATCGGCCAGGTAGGTTGCGAATTCGTCGGAGCCGAGGGATTTCCCTTCCCCGGCAAGCTCATATTTGCCGTTCTTGTAGAACTCTGTAGAGGCCGCATCGAGCGCCAATGCCATGTCCTCTCCAGGTTTGTATCCCGCCTTCTCAATAGCCTTCATCACAAAACCGATGGCTTCGTCAGTAGATGCCAGATTGGGTGCAAACCCGCCTTCGTCGCCGACATTGGTATTGTGGCCTGCATCACTCAGGGTTTTCTTCAGCGCATGGAAGACTTCGGCACCCATGCGCACGGATTCAGAGAGGCTCTCCGCGCTGACTGGCATGACCATGAATTCCTGGATGTCGATCGGATTGTCAGCATGCGCGCCGCCATTGATGATGTTCATCATCGGCGTCGGCAGAACGCGGGCATTGGGTCCACCCACATATCGGTAGAGGGGCATAGCCGAGCTCTCGGCAGCAGCTTTTGCAAGTGCCATGGAGACGCCCAGAATCGCATTCGCGCCGAGGCGGGACTTGTTTTCCGTTCCATCCAGATCGATCATCAACATGTCGATCATGCGCTGTTCGGTTGCGTCCAGACCAGCCAGTTCGTTGAAGATTTCACCATTCACGGCGTCAACGGCCTTCAGCACGCCCTTGCCGAGATAACGCGCCTTGTCCCCATCACGCTGTTCATGGGCCTCATACGCACCCGTAGAAGCGCCAGAAGGGACTGCCGCGCGGCCGAGAGAGCCATCTTCCAGCGTCACATCAACTTCGACGGTTGGGTTGCCTCGGCTATCCAGGATTTCCCGGGCATGGATGTCGATGATCTCGCTCATGAGTGGCTGTACCTTTGCGCCTAGAAATAAAAAAAGCGCCCCCTGCTCTGGCAGGAAGCGCTCGCACCCTTAAGGCTGCGCGCTCAAAAGCGCAACAGCGGGTCGTTTAGATATCGTCACGTGGCTCAAGAACCTGACGCCCGCGATACATGCCGGTTTTCAGGTCGATGTGGTGCGGACGGCGCAGTTCACCGGATTCCGCATCTTCAATATATGTGTTCATATCCAGCCGGTCGTGCGAGCGGCGCATGCCGCGGCGCGACTTCGAGATCTTGCTCTTTGGAACTGCCATAACAGGTATCCAGTGGTTTGGCGCGAAATGCGCGTGAATTGGAAAGAGGCCTCATACATAGAGGTCTGTCTCTTTGCAAGACTCCAACGTCACCGCTGGTCGAATTTCTTCAGTCCGGCCTGATGAGCCTATTGGGCCTTTGCTGCCTCGGCCTGGCGCATGATTCGAAGCAGGTTTCCGCCCCAGATATTCTCCAGGTCAGCTTCTGTATAGCCCTCTTCCAGCAGGCGTTCCGTCACCTTTGGCAAGAGAGAGACGTCCTCCATGCCGGCAACGCCGCCGCCGCCATCCCAATCTGCGCCCATACCGACATGTTCCGGTCCAACGATCTCAAGCGCATACAGCATTTGCTCCATGAACACTTCAAACGAGGAAAGCGGCATTGGATAGGCCGAATCGATTTCGCCACGGCGTGCCATGTACTGCTTGCGCTCTTCGTCGGTAAGGTCGAAAGGCGAACGTCCCTCATACGAGGCAGCCAGTTCTTCCAGCGCGGTCGTGCGTTCTGCAGGGGACTCGAGATTCTCGATATATGATCCAAGGGCATTCATCTGGATAACGCCGCCGTTTTCCGCGACACGCCGCAACAGATCATCCGGAATGTTCCGGGGATGGTCGTACAGGGCTTTCACGCCGGAATGTGACAGCACGATCGGAGTCGTGGAGATTTCCATGATGTCCTCAACGGCCGAGTCGGCAGCATGCGAGCCATCAACCATCATGCCGAGCCGATTGGCCTCCCGAACCAATTCTTCTCCAAGCGGAGTTAGCCCACCGAGGTCCGTCGCTGACAAATCTGTGGCGCTGTCCGCAAATTGGTTGTCCCGAAAATGCACCGGCCCAACGAGTCGCACACCACGTTCATAGAAATCCTCAAGCACGGTCAGGTCAGTGCCGAGCGGGTAGCTGTTCTCGATCGACTGGAAGACGATCCGCTTGCCCTCCGCAACGATGCGCTCAGCATCATCAGCCGTGTAGGCCAGTTCGAATGCGTCCGGATGGGCCTCGACCATTGCGAGGATATCGTCTGATCGTGTGAACGCTGCCTGTTTCGCCGCCTCATACGACGCTTCATCCAAAGGCCCCTGCGGGGTGAATATCACCCAGAACCCGCCATCAAGCCCCCCTCGCTCCATTTTGGGCAGGTCGACTTGAACTTGTCCAATTCGCGAAGGGTTGTCAGCGAGAATATCGAAGTCCGGTTTTGAGAAATTTGCGGGCGTGTCCAGATGCGAATCCATCACAAGAACGCGCTCATGAATTTCGCGCGGTGTGGCCGGTTCTTCCGGCTGGATGTCCGCGCCACAGGCCCCCAGCAGCAGAAGGGGCAGAATATAGGGAAGATGTTTCATGACGCCTCGTTCTTCTTGATGCTTTTTCGCAAGCGTAAGGACAATGCCACCTGGCGCAAGAAAAATGGTCGTCCCGCGGGACGACCAAGTTCAGCAAGAAGGACGTTGAGCAGACGTCCAGACAAATTGCCCAAGACCTGTGCCCAACAAGACATTCACTAGCAGGGTCAACCTGAACGGCTTGCAGTTCGTCCGGTTGTCTCCCATTCATCTATGAGGCGAACTCGGTCTATTGAATTCCCCAATCTTTGAGGATCTCACCAGAATGTTCCCCCAATCCAGCTGGCCGCCCCTGAATGGCCCCGGGCGTCGCGGAGAAGCGCGGTGCGGGCGCAGGCTGAACCACTCCCTCTATCTCCACAAACGTCTGACGGTCCACATTGTGCTTATGGGATGGCGCTTCCGACATGGAGAGGACTGGCGCAAAACAGATGTCAGTGCCTTCCATTATCTCACACCACTCATCGCGCGTTTTGGTCTTGAACACCGCCATGATCTTTTGCTTCAGATCAGGCCACTTCGAGCGGTCCATTTGAGCTTGAAAGCCGGGATCGGTCAGACCCGCTTTTTCCAGTAGCAGAGCGTAAAATTGTGGCTCGATCGATCCGATCGATACCCATTTGCCATCGCTGCACTCATACGTGTCATAGAAATGCGCTCCGCCATCGAGAAGGTTTGCCTCTCTGTCATCAGTCCAGAGACCCATCGCTTTCATTCCGTAGAACATGGTCGCCAGTGAAGCCGCACCATCAGACATCGCCACATCAATAACTTGGCCTTCGCCGCCATTTTTCACATTCACGATGCCAGCCAGCAGGCCCATCGCCAAATAGAGCGCGCCGCCTCCATAGTCGCCAACCAGATTGAGCGGCGGACGCGGGCGACCGTCGCCATCGCCCATCGCATGAAGTGCACCTGTAATGGCGATATAGTTGAGGTCATGTCCCGCAGCATGCGACAGCGCGCCGGTCTGTCCCCATCCCGTCATGCGCCCGTAAACCAGCTTCGGATTGCGGGCGAGCGCGACATCAGGCCCGAGACCGTTGCGCTCCATGACGCCGGGTCGGAAACCCTCGATCAACCCATCAGCTTTCTCGATCAGCTTCAACGCAGTTTCGACATCAGCAGGATCTTTCAGGTTGAGTCCGATGGACCGGCGCCCCCGGCTCATCACATCAGCTGCGCGGCCAGGGCGACCATCACCCTTCCGATCAATCCGAATCACATCTGCGCCAAGATCAGACAACAGCATGCCGCAAAAGGGTCCAGGTCCAATACCTGCGAACTCTACAATCCGAACGCCATTCAACGGTCCTTGTGCCATGACATATCCTACCTTTTATTTTTGTCTCACCGGGTCAATTTAGCGGATCATTAAGCCGGCGCGGCTCAAAAGGAAGGGGTACCGCAACGTCGCCCGACACAATCCTTACGAACCATATGAACCACCTCGCATACCTTGACCCACCGATAGAAGTATTGGCTGCAGGTGCGCGTCTGGAGATGATCCTGTCACGCCTCCGGTCGGGTCGCATGCGCCCGTTTCGGGCAGACTTACCGATCTCATATTCGTCATCGGAAGCATTGCTCCTGGATACACAAAGCCTCGATGAGAACACGTTGATCCAGTTTATCAAAGACATTGGCCAATCACTTCGGCCAATTCTGATTCTGGGTGACTCGGCTTTGGCTGGATATTTTGCCAATGCTGTCTTCATCCCGCGTGACCGCGATTTATCCGTCCTGAGAGGGAGGCTCGACGCCATCACACGGCGCAGCGCCCGCATGTCGGAATTGCGCTTGCGCCGGGAAACGGCTGCTACTTTCGGAGTGACATTGCCCGAGCCCTCCGCTGAGACGGTGCCGGACCTCCTCTATCTCGGAGATGGGTCTTCACGCTTTCTTGCATTGCAGGCTGCGCTCGGCGAACGCGGAATTACCGTCACGGCTGCCTTCAGTGCCCATACTGCGGCAGACTATGTCAGGCAAAGAGCCTTTGCAGCCATCTTGCTCGATATCCCGTCGGAACCTCGAAGCCTGCATAAGCTCGCCAACTGGGTGACGGCTTCCATTGAGCATTTTGAACATACGCCTCTGCTCGGATTACTCAGTGAAGGCACAGAACCCTCGCATAGTTTGGAAACTATCATTCGATACATGTCTCACGTGTTCGAACCCTGCACGCCCGCCCATGATCTGGCGGCTCATGTCGACGCCTACGGTCGACGTGCCGCAGTGCAATCGCTTAAAGTCAAAGACAACATGTCCATGTCAGCAATTTGCCATTCAGAAACCGGTCTCTTTTCCCAGACCTTTTTTGAGGCGCATCTTCAGAACCAGATCGAGCTTTCAGCAGACCGAGGGGGTCCGCTGTCTCTTCTGGTCATTTGCGATCCGCAACATGATCGCCTTGCACATCGCCAGAAAAAACTCGTCGCCAATGTAGTCCTGTCAAACATGCGAGAAACAGACCTACCTGTGACCATCGACCCGGACACGTTTGCCATCAGCTTGTCCGCAACAGGCTACAAAGGTGCTGTCCAAATCTGCGATCGCTTGTTTCGAGAGTTGGAAGCGGTGGCACCAGACCTTGCAGCACGTCTTGGCTGGCGCATTACCGAAAAGCGCGCTTATCATGACGCTCGCAGACTGTTGTCTGAAGCTCGGTCAGGTGTCTACCAAAAAGCCAGAACCGCCTAGGCCGGAACCAGGCCAGCTGCAGCCTCGAGCTCTTTCAGAAAGCTACGAATTCCCGACAAACGCTGTTCGGGTGTGCCGCCAAGTCCTGAGTGAACCAACTTGGAGTCCGGTCTGATCCGCAACAGGGATGGTCGACTGCGTACCACGTCCAGCAAACGCGCAGGATCGAGTACCGTATCTTCGCGGAAGGCAAAGACCGTGCCTTTCTGCCCGGCATCCAGCTTGGAGATACCCAAAACTTTGCACTGCACCTTGATTGCGGTGACTTCGAGCAACTGCCTCGTTTCATCCGGCAACGGACCAAACCGGTCAATCAGTTCAGCGGCGAAGGACTCGCGCTCCGCAGCTGTCGAAATCTCAGACAGGCGTCGATACAGGGAAAGCCGGATGTTCAGATCTTCTACATAGCTTTCCGGAATCAGCACGGCCGCTCCGGTATTGATCTGCGGCGACCAGTCATCCGCAAAGTCTTCGTCATCTCTCGCTCCGGCCTTAAGCGCATTGACGGCATCTTCCAGCATGGACTGGTAGAGTTCCACGCCAACTTCTTTCACATGACCAGATTGCTGGTCGCCAAGAAGGTTTCCAGATCCGCGCATGTCCAGGTCATGGCTAGCTAGCTGGAAGCCCGCGCCCAGAGAGTCCAGCGACTGCAGGATTTTCAAACGGCGGTCAGCCGTCTCGGTAATCACCTTGTCGCGCGGCGTCGTGAAATAGGCATAGGCGCGCAGCTTCGATCGGCCGACCCGGCCGCGCAACTGATACAGTTGAGCAAGACCGAACATGTCGGCCCGGTGTATGATCAATGTGTTGGCACGTGGTATGTCCAGTCCGCTTTCAACAATCGTCGTCGACAGCAGCACGTCATACTTGCCCTCATAGAAGGCTGTCATGATGTCTTCGAGTTCGCCTGCTGCCATCTGGCCGTGGGCAACGATATAGGAAACCTCAGGCACATTGTCGTGAAGAAAGCGTTCCAGCTTGTCCAGGTCCTGAATGCGCGGCGCCACGAAGAAGGCCTGTCCGCCACGATACTTCTCGCGAAGCAAGGCCTCCCTCAGAGTAACCGTGTCTTCTTCAGTGATGTAAGTCCGCACTGACAGGCGGTCGACCGGCGGCGTAGCGATGATCGACAGATCGCGAATTCCTGTAAGTGCCATTTGCAACGTACGCGGAATAGGAGTGGCCGACAGCGTTAGGACGTGAACGTCGGCTTTCAACTCTTTGAGTCGTTCTTTGTGCTTTACACCGAAGCGCTGCTCTTCATCCACTACCAACAGACCGAGGCGCTTGAACTCAATAGTCTTTGTGAGCACTGCGTGTGTGCCCACCACCACATCTACACTGCCATCAGCAATCCCCTCGCGCGTTTCCGCAGCCTCTTTCGCACCGACAAGTCGTGACAATTGGCGAACCTTCAAAGGCCAACCTGCAAAGCGCTCAGCAAATGTCTTGTAGTGCTGACGCGCGAGCAGCGTAGTCGGCGCAATCACCGCGACCTGCTTGCCGCTCATCGCTGCAACAAACGCACCGCGCAATGCGACTTCCGTCTTGCCGAAACCGACATCGCCACAAACCAGTCGATCCATTGGCTTTCCTGACGCGAGATCGCCAATGACATCTTCGATCGCATTCAACTGATCATCAGTCTCTTCATAGGGGAAGCGTGCTGCGAATTCTTCATACAGGCCCTGCCCGGCATTGACGGCATCTGCACGTTTCAACTCACGGGCGGCGGCGATATGCATTAGCTCGGCCGCCATTTCGAGAATGCGCTTCTTGGCTTTGGCTTTCCGCGTTTGCCAGCCTGCCCCACCGAGACGGTCGAGTTGGTTTTCCGAATCCTCTGCTCCGTACCGGCTGATCAGGTCAATATTCTCTACCGGGAGGAATATTGTGTCACCGCCCGCATATTCCAAATGAAGGCAGTCATGCGGCGCGCCGGTAAGGTCCAGCGTCTTGAGGCCTACATAGCGCCCCACCCCATGATCAATATGCACGATCAGGTCGCCAGGATTGAGTGCGGCGGCATCTGATATAAAGTTCGCTGTCTTCCGCTTGCGCCTAGGCCCGGCCAGCCTGTCGCCCAGAATGTCGGCTTCCGAGATCAAAGCCACGTCCGGCGTCTCAAACCCTGACTCCAGAGGGATTTCCACAACCGTGAAGTCAGTCTTCTTTGCCGCGTCGAGAGAATGCACCAATGCCAAGTCTGTCAGGCCGTGATCCGCCATGACATTGATCAGGCGATCTGCTGAACCAACCGACCATGCCGCAAATACAACCGGGCGACCGTCAGATTGGAGACGCTTGGCATGAGCAATCGCCGCTTCGAATACATTGATATCTGCGTGCAGGCGTTCCGGGGCGAAATCACGGCCAGCACGGCCTCCCAAGTCAAATGCTTCGGCGCTGGGTTCGGATGGATAGAAACGTGCGGTGGCTCGCGAAGCGAGCCCGGCCTCCAATTCCCTTGGAGTCAGGTAAAGCGAATCCGGCGGCAACACTTTCGCCTGTCGTACATCTCCTTCACCCGCCTCCAAACGGGCGGCATGATAGTCTTCAGCTTGCGACAGGCGTTCTGCGGACGCTTCACCGGCGAGATGGCCCATGCCTATAAGCGGGTCTGAGCCCACATAGTCGAATACTGTTTCCAGGTGGTCATGAAACAATGGCAGCCAGCCTTCCACGCCCTGCCGCCGGATGGATGCGCGCGCGGCTTCATAAGCCGGGTCGCCCGAAGGCGGTCCGAACGCGGCCAGGTACTTCTCGCGAAACCGCGCCAGCACATCATCGTCGAACAGGATTTCGCTGACCGGTGCAAAGGCGACGCTTTTCGCATCCCCTGTAGACCGCTGCGTTTCGGTGTCGAAGGTGCGGAGGGTTTCCAATGTGTCGCCGAAAAAGTCGAGACGATACGGTTCAGGAGAGGTCGGCGGGAAAATATCGATGATCCCGCCCCGAATCGCGAACTCCCCATGCTCGCGCACGGTGCTGGATCGCAAATAGCCATTTACGGCAAGATACTCGGTAAGTTCTTTCTGGTTCACGGACTGGCCGAGCGTGACCGCGAATGAAGACCGGCGTAGCACGCTAACAGGAGGCACCCGCTGAACCAGCGACGATGCGGTGGTGACCACCAGGATTGGACCCTGCTCCGGGTCATAGCGAGATAACCGCGCAAGTGCGGCGCATCGGCGAGCGGAGACTCCCGCTGTCGGGCTGACCCGATCATAGGGCAGCGTGTCCCAACTTGGCAGGTCGACCTGCTCCAGACGGGGCTCGGCAAACTGCGCCACCCGCCGCGCTGTGGCCGCTGTCTTGTCATCACGGGCGACATAAACTCCCGCCCCGCCGCGCTTCTGTAATGCGGCACAAAAGGCAATCAGGTCTGCACCAAACGGCGCACCAGAGAGGGCGGCCGGACCGCTGAGGGATTTCAATAGCTCTACAGGAGTCATGGGCACGATGTATTCGACAGAAATGGGAAGAAAGGCTGACTTAACCGCCTTGGGCGGCGTATCGGAATGCGATGAGTTGGTCCAGCACGGGACCGCGATGAGTCTCAGGCACAGGCTTTTGGCCAATCAGCCACGCATAGACCTCCCAATCCGGAACGCCGAGCAGACCCTCGAATTCATCAAGTTCTGATTCACCGAACGAACCAATATGCGCATCTGCGAACGAACCCATGAGAAGGTCCATTTCCCGGAATCCGCGTCGCCAGGCCCTGAATTTGAGTTTTCGGCGACGTGCTTCCATTCTTCGGCTCCTTTGATTTGCCAAACCATATAGAACGCGCAGCTGGAATAAACAGCGGCGATTGTGCAGCGCACCGCGCGCGCATAGTCTGGTTGGGATGCGGGACGAACGACTCTTTCCTTTGTTTGAGGGCCTGGACAGTTT
Organism: Hyphomonas sp. KY3; assembly: GCF_017309975.1. Lineage (NCBI taxonomy): Bacteria > Pseudomonadati > Pseudomonadota > Alphaproteobacteria > Hyphomonadales > Hyphomonadaceae > Hyphomonas > Hyphomonas sp. KY3. Next base: position 1,868,169 of record NZ_CP022271.1, on the reverse strand, counting down.
GTCTGGTGTCGGCCCGAAGCTGAAGCCCGTGCTGGAGCGCCTGACAGGTGGCGACAGTATTTGGGACTTGTTGCTTCATTTGCCGGAGCGCTGGGTGGATCGTCGGGTAAAAGAATACATTGATGATGCGGTGATCGGCGAGGTCTCAACCCTTCGCGGCGAAGTACATGCTTATAACGCACCCTATTCTGATCGATCTCCGCACAAGATCGTTCTGTACGATGGCACCGGATTTCTCACACTTGCCTTTTTCCGGGCTGACGGCAGATGGCTGCAAGGCCAATTTCCGATCGGCAAGGAGCGTGTCGTGTCTGGAATGGTCGAAGAGTTCAATGGCGAGCGCCAGATGACCCATCCCGATCACATTGTTGATCCCGCCAAAGGCCCAATGCCTCCTGCTGTCGAACCCATCTATGGTCTTACAGCGGGTTTGACGAACAAACGTGTTCACAGCTTCGCCGTTCAAGCGCTGGATCATATCGCCGATGATTTACCGGAATGGGCGGATCCCGACTTGGTCAAGGCGCGAGGTTGGTTGAGCTTCAAAGCGGCCCTGAGTTGCCTTCATGCACCGATAGAGTATGATCCCAAACTGTTTGAAAGGGCGCGCGAGCGATTGGCATATGACGAAGCGCTTGCGCGTGAATCAGCATTTGCGCTGGCTCGCGCAAGCCGCGCCAAAAGAGCGGCGCCCTCTGTCCCGGTGAGTGCTGAATCTCACCAAGCACTCTTGCGCGCGCTCCCCTACAAGCCGACCGGCGCCCAGACGCGTGCATTCGAACAGATCGGCGCCGACATGTCGTCCACCTCCCCCATGCGCAGGATGCTTCAGGGTGATGTTGGCGCGGGCAAAACGCTGGTCAGTGCCATGGCCGCGGTTCAAGCTGCGAGCGCTGGTTTCCAGACGGCATTCATGTCTCCCACGGAAGTCTTGGCCCGTCAGCAATATGAAACCATGGATCGACTTCTGTCACCGCTAGGTTACACCGTCGCCGCGTTGACGGGGCGAGACAAGGCATCGACGCGCGAAAGCATATTGATGGGACTGGCCGACGGGAGCATCCACGTCGTTTCTGGCACCCAAGCCCTCTTCCAGCAGTCCGTCGCATTCCGCAATCTGGGTCTCGTCATCGTCGACGAACAGCACCGCTTTGGCGTGGCTGACCGCATGCGCCTCGCTGGAAAGGCCCTCAGTCCGCACATGCTTGTCATGAGCGCGACACCGATCCCTCGAACCTTGGCACAGGCGGTTCACGGAGATCTTGACGTGTCGATACTGGATGAAAAGCCACCCGGCCGCGTCCCCGTCGAAACCCGCGCGATCCCAGACACACGCATGGATGAGGTAGTAGATGCCGTGAGTCGGGCGATGCGTCGGGGCGAGCGCGCTTTCTGGGTATGCCCCAAGGTTGATGTCGACGACGATGACTCCACTGCCGTTGGCCGTCATGCGGCTCTGACCGACCAATTGAATGTGCCTGTGGGGCTCGTCCATGGTCGCCTCAAGCCTGCAGAGAAAGACGCCGCACTGGAAGATTTCCGCGCAGGACGTACCAGGTTATTGGTCGCAACAACGGTGATCGAAGTAGGCGTCGATGTGCCAGAAGCCACGATCATGGTGATCGAGCGCGCAGAGGGGTTTGGCCTCGCCCAACTCCATCAGTTGCGAGGTCGCGTCGGTCGGGGTGATCGTCCGTCCTATTGCCTGTTGCTCTACAGGCCGCCTTTGGGCGAAACAGCGCATGAGCGGCTCGACACGCTCCGGCGCACAGAGGACGGGTTTGAAATTGCTGAAGCGGATTTCAAACTTCGTGGCCCCGGCGATATGCTGGGCTTGAAACAGGCTGGGGCCACAGATTATCGGGTACTCGATCTAGCGCGACACGCCCCGCTGCTCGAAATCGCAAAAAAGGACGCCGAAGCCATCGTAAGTCGCGATCCCCAGCTTTCTGGTGAACGGGGCCAGGCACTTCGGCTCGTTCGGGAACTCCTTACGCCCCGGATTCAGGCTCCGGCGACGGAGTAGATTGAGTCGATGGTGCATCGCCCTCTTTGATCGGCAGATGCTCGGGAACCACCAGACCGGCCGAAAGGATCATTTTAGCGCCCTCCTCAACCGTCATGTCGAGGCGTACGACTTCGCTCGATTCCACATACATCAAGAAGCCCGACGTGGGATTCGGAGTCGTCGGCACGAATACTCCAATGAATGCGGGCCCAAGAACCGTTTTCAGCTCGCCCTTCGCAGGGCTCGACACGAACCCAAGACACCAGGTGCCCTTCTTCGGGTACTCGATCAGAACACACTCGCTGAACTGTTCGGTATTGTTACTCGCAAAGACTTCAACCAGTTGCTTGAACGCCGAATAGACCGAACGGACGAAGGGAACACGGGTCAGAATGCGATCAGCCAGACTGATGACGGAACGACCGATGAGATTCGTCGCAATGCCGCCCAGCACGGTAAGAAACACGACGAGCACGATCAGTCCAAAACCGGGAACTGCGTAATTCAGATAAGTTTCAGGTTTCAGTGCCGCCGGCAGTAAGGGCACAACGCGCTTGTCGATTTCACTGATCAAGAATTGCAGAATCAGAAATGTCACGACGACTGGCAAGGCGATGAACATGCCTGCAAAGAAGCGTCCCCTGAGCCAGCCGAACAGGCTGACTCGTGGGGGCGGCTCCGTAGGAAGAAGTCCGTAATCTCTCTTTTTCGACTTCGGCATCAATAGTTTCCTTCGGCGTCCGGTCAGGGGTGACTTGGCGTTACGCCTTGGCGGGATGGGTGTTCCGCGCAATTGTGACAAGATGGGTAGCCAAGATCAGATTCTAAAGGGTTTACAGGCATGGGCCGGGCAATTTTACGGCGCTGACGCGACCGTTGAACGGCTGGTTCGCCTGTCAGGAGGTGCCAGTCAAGAGACCTGGAGCCTGGATGTTGAACAGGGCGGCAAAGTTGTCGACCTGATTTTGCGCCGCGTACCGGGCGGTGTCAGCGTTGCCCGCAATTCCGAAGCCATCGGCTTGGGCACGGAGGCGAAGTTGCTCTCCTGTGCTGAGGGAGAGGTTCCTGCTCCGAGAGTGGTTCAGGTATTCGAGCCTGACAGCGATATTGGCGAAGCGTTCCTGATGAACCGTATTCCGGGACAGACCATCGCCCGCAAGATTTTGCGAGATGACATCTACTCGGCCGCTCGCGGAAGACTGACAGAGCAGTGTGGCCAAGCGCTCGCCGCCATTCACCAAATTCCTCCGGAAGCTTTGCCGGATTTGCCCAAGAGTGGCGGCCTGGACCAACTTGCGAAATACGAAACCATCTATCGCGACTTCAACCTTCCTCGCCCGGTATTCGAGCTTGCCATTGCCTGGCTGAAATCGAATCGACCGGACGCGGTCCCCCCGGTTCTCGTACATGGCGATTTCCGACTTGGAAATCTGATCGTCGATGAGACGGGGCTTGCCGCCGTACTGGATTGGGAACTCGCTCATCTTGGTGATCCCCGCGAAGACATTGCCTGGCTCTGCGTCAATTCATGGCGCTTTGGTTATTCAAAGAGCCGCGTTGGCGGTTTTGGAGACCTGGATGAGCTGTTGAAGACTTATCAGACTGCGGGCGGTCGTACTTTTTCCACCGAGGAGATCGACTGGTGGGAAATCCTCGGAAGTCTGAAATGGGGCATCATGTGCATGATCATGTACGAAGCCTTCCGGTCTGGCGCCGATCCAAGCGTGGAACGTGCGGCCATTGGGCGACGCGTGTCCGAAACCGAGATTGATTTGATCAATCTGCTCGAGAAAAGGACCTGATTAATGCACGACGCGCCTTCCCAGAAAGAGATGATCACGGCGGTGAAAGCCTTTATTGACGAAACCGCCATGCCCTCATTGACGGGGCACGCAGCTTTTCATGCGCGGGTCGCCTCGAATGTTCTCGCGACTGTTCTCAGAGAATTGGATATCCGGCCAAGCGCTGAAGCAGCCGAGCGGCAACGACTTGCGGCTCTACTCGATGCAGACGCCACCGCATCCGCTCGCGACCTGAATGAACAGCTTTGCACCCTGCTGCAACGCGGCGACATGGATCTGACCACACCTGGTTTGTTGGAACACCTCAAAACCACCACAATTGACCAGTTGTCTGTCGATCAACCGGGCTATTCTGGCCTGCAGACCGACTGACCTGTTTCACACAGAACAAACTTCATATCAGGAATAGCAGATGAAACGTTTCACTGTATTGATCGCAATTGCGGCAGTGCTGGCCATTGGCGCTGGTCCTTGGGTTTGGAACACCTTCATCTCGCCGCGCCCTCAACTCGAACTGGATCCTCTGAAATATGCAGAGGATTCAAGCTGGTCTGCCCTCCCGGTGGAGGAGACGGCCCCTGTCTGGGTGGATGGTTGGGGTGTCGACGTGTTCCTCGTCAGTGAAGATTCGGCCCTCAAGGGCACCACGCAATCGGAATTGCAGAAACGTGAACTCAGAGGGCGTCGTCAGGCCCAGTCACTGAAAGACCCCCTCGGATTGATTGGTGAGGTCTATGCCCCCCTCTATCGAGACAATGCGACTCATGACGACCTGACCCGCGCTTTCGAGTCCTATCTCCGACGCGACAATCGTGGTCGTGCTTTGGTCATTGCTCATGACCGCCCATTGCCGGAATCTATCCTTGCCCGCCTGGAACAAGACTCGTCCCTGCGGGAACGCTTCGGCGGTTTTCTGTCCATTTCAGACACCAAGGATGGAATTCCCCCGTTGGCTGTTTCAGGCGAACCTGCATCTGTCGATGAACCGCTTCCCTATTGCAGCGATCGCCTGAACGATGCGGCGAGTTGCCAAATTGTCGTGCCGGCGCACAAGGAAAAAGGTCTATGGATTCTGACTAGCGAAGATACACCCGGAGGCGACCTCATTGCGACATTTCCAACCTGGCTCGACGAGAATGTCGGCAAGATGGCAGAGCCTCTCGGTGACTTCGAGGAGGTCGAGATCGTCGACATTCGTCGTCCCGGTGAGACCGATGATGAACGCGATGGTGAAGAGAACTAGGCTTCAGGCTTTACAGGAACAGCCTTCTTGAAGGCTGGCAATGCCAGGCACTTCTCCGCCATTGCCATCAAGGCCGGATATGCTGACAAATTCATGTCGTATCGCTGGGCATTGTAAATCTGCGGAATGAGCGTGATTTCCGCGAGCCCGGGCGTTTCGCCAAAGAGAAAGGCTTTCGGCGCCCACTTTGCGACCTGCAATTCCAGGGCATCGAAGCCCCGCCGGATCCAGTCATGATACCATGCGCGTACACCCGCATCATCAGCGCCATAATTGACCCTCAACTCTTTTAACACCGACAAGTTGTTCAATGGGTGGATGTCGCAGGCAATCGTGTCGGCAAATGCGCGGGCCTCGAGACGCTCGATCGGATCTGTCGGCAGAAGGGATGGTCCCGGCAATGCTTCTTCGATCCACTCCAGTATTGCCATGGACTGGCCGATGATTTGCCCATTGACCTCAATGGCCGGCACGCGCATTTGCGGATTCACTCCACGATAAGCGTCACCAAGCTGCTCATCTGCACCCGGAGCGATGTTCACCTGAATGGTCTCGTATGAGGCGCCCTTCAGATTCAGCGCAATTCGCAGCCGATAGGACGCCGAAGACCGCCAATACTCATAAACTCGGATCACTAGCAGAGCCCTTCCAGATCAAGCACACCCAACAAGGCCTCCCGGGCTTCTCGACACTCATTTGCGAACAAGGGATCGGCCAGATCCGCAGGGGCCAAACGGTCCCGATAAGTTCGTCGGACAACCTCCTGCAACTCGTCGATGGTTTCCTCATCCATCAACACGCCCTGGTGACAGGCATCGATCTCACCATCGGTCATGACAACCCGAAGTCTGAGACAGGCTGGACCGCCGCCATTCCGCATGGATTGTCGGACGTCGGCGTAGATAACCTTCCCGATTGGTCCATTGCTTTCGACAAGGCGTTCGCAATAGGCGCGCGTCGATTCAGTATTTTCCGTTTCTGTAGGCGCGACCAGCACGAGGCGATCTTCTTCGGGCATCTTCAAGAGCTGAGAATTGAATAGATAGGCGCGAATGGCGTCCTCAATGGGTACTTCTGCAAGTGGAACCATCACGGGCTTGAAGTCAAACAGGCCGGAAGACGCGCGTCGAATAGCATCCAGCGCGCCATTTCTGTCCTCGAATGCAAGTTCATGGAAGAACAGTGTATCCAACGCACCGACCGATACGACATCATTGTGGAACGCTCCGGCGTCGATTGCCGCACGGGACTGCCGAATGAAGACACAACGCTTGGATTTGAGCCCGTGCCCACGGGCGACCGATTCACTCGCCAACTTTGACTGACGCGATGGGAACCCGATCGTACTTTCACCTGCTTCGCGGCCATAGACGAATAGTTCTACCCCCTCTTCCCCATGAGACGAACATAGGCGGACATGATTGGCTGCGCCTTCATCCGAAAAATCTGGATGCATGGGAAGCGCACCATGGACCGCAAACTTCTCATCATTTGAAAAGATCGAGATCAGACTCGCGGTCGTGTCCGGATGTTCCTGCGCGCGGTGCAGCATGGTCGACAAGTTCGCCGTCGTCAGATGCAATCGGCCGTCTCTCGTATCTGCCGAAGGCGAGACAGTTGCGGCATTGGCGGTCCACATGCTCGAGGCTGAATACGCTGCCTTCAGCAGTCCGGGCGCCGTTCTCGAAGCCGCTTCAATGATCTGAGCATCCGTTCCTCCGAAGCCCGCCGAGACGAGAAGATCAAAGTTCGGTCGTGGCAGAGGCGGAAGCACACCCTGAACAAGACCGTGTGCGATCAGCATCCGCATCTTTTCCAGACCCTGCAAGGCGGCCTCTCGCGGATTGGCTATATCACCCGCATTCGCCGCGCTCGCAAGATTTCCGTCAGACAGACCTCCGTAATTATGACTGGGTCCGATCAGTCCGTCGAAGTTTACTTCGTGCGCCACGCTCACAATCCTTCGTTCTGTTCTACTTTGGGAAACCTTGCGCGGTCATCCGCGTGGCAGTCTGAGATACCTGGCTGGCTTGTGGCCAGGCACTGTAATCTGCAGCATAGTAGGCACCCGGACGGAAATTTCCTGAGAGACCGGGCCCACCAAAAGGCATCGCGCCGCTGGCACCGGCAGTCGGGCGATTCCGATTGAGTAAACCTGCCCGCATTTCCGAATGCGCCTGGATCCACAGCGCATCATCGTCGCTGATTAATCCGCCTGACAGGCCGTAGCGTGTTGCATTTGCACGTTCCAGAGCACTATTGAAGTCGGGTACACGAATAATCTGCATCAATGGACCAAACAATTCTTCATCCGGGATGTCCGTGGCATTCGTGACGTCAATCACACCTGCAGTCACAAAACCGCCGCCCCGATCCATCCGTTTCAGGCGGCGCAGGCTTTTCCCACCTTTCTTGGACAGCATCATCTGGAATTCGACTGCATTTGTGGCGGCTTGCTCGGAAACGAGTGGCCCCATGAAGATATCGTCTTCATCCCACGCTCCGATTTTTAACTCCTTGGCACGGGCTACAATGGCCTCAATCACAGCGTCCCCGAACGCCCCTTCCGGCAAGATCACCCGGCGCGCACAGGAACACCGCTGTCCAGTCGTAAGAAAAGCAGACTGAGCCGCGATGTCAGCGGCGGCGTCCACGTCTGCGGGGTCCCATATGATCAAGGGATTATTCCCACCCATCTCAAGCGCAAGAATGACTTCAGGGCGACCCGCAAAATGTTTGTGAAAGAACACGCCCGTATTGGCAGAACCCGTAAATAACAATCCGTTGATATCAGCGTTCAACAACGCTCCGCCCGTCTCACGACCACCCTGAACTATGTTTAGCACGCCAGCGGGCAGTCCTGCCGCAGCAAATGCATCCGCCATGATGGCTGCGACGCTGGGCGCAAGTTCGGAAGGTTTGAACACGCAAGTGTTGCCGGCCAAAAGCGCGGGCACAATATGTCCATTCGGCAAATGCCCGGGAAAATTGAATGGACCGTATACTGCCATTACCCCGTGCGCACGGTGAGTCAGGTGCATGGAACCAAATGCAGCTTCCTGGACTTTCCCGCCTGCGCGCTCCACCTGAGCTGCAATCGAAACAGCCACCTTGGCCTTCATAGTCGCAGCTTCACCGCGCGACTCCCAGAGGGCCTTACCCATATCCTTGCTGATGGCCTCGGCAATCGCATCGGTGCGCTTGCCAATCTCGTCCGCATAAGCCTCAAGGATTGCTGTGCGCTCGCTTTGCGGCATTCTAGACCATCCGTGAAATGCACGGCGTGCGCTTTCTATGGCATCATGTACGTCATCGGCCGTCGCGGAAGCACCTTCCCAAGCCACACCACCAGTTGCTGGACAGTAATTCTGGAATACGTCTCCGCTTCCACGCCTCCAGCTCCCGTCAATCCAGACGGCGTCGTTCATCACTAACTCCTCACCCAGATTCGGGTTCTTGCTCCAGGCTTGATCTGAAGCTTTTCAAAAGTGTCTGCAGTCGTGACCACAGTCTGATCGTCGCGCATTGCAATGGCAGCCTGGCACACGCGAAAGTCGGGCAACTCGTCGGTCGAAACCAGTCCTTGCTTGAATTCTGGTGCCCCTGCATCATTTGACACCTCCAGACGCACCTCCTGGCTCTCACGTATCGTCCGCAAGTGTCGCTTCTGCGTGGCGACCAATGGTCCACCATCAAATATGTCTACGGTGCGGTCGAATTCGAAGCCTTCCCACTGCAAGAGCTTGTACGCGCCTACGCCTTCAGAATGGCACCGCCCAATTACCTCACGTGCCTCTGGCGGCAACAGGTCCACGTAAATTGGGTATTTCGGCATCAAGTCACAGATGAACTGATTGTCCGTGGTCGCAGACAAGCGGTCAGCCTCGTCAAAGTCCATACGAAAGAAATGACGACCAAGGCACTCCCAGAAAGGCGAAACACCATTCTGATCAATCACGCCGCGGAGTTCCGCGAGCACATTGGTCCCGAAACGCGCGGGGTCGGTTGCCATCAACAAATAGCGTGATTGCGCAGCAAGACGACCTGCCCCACCCCCGCGATGATTTGCTTTCAGAAATAGCGTACCAACTTCCGTATACCCAACATATTCATTTGTCAGCACCAGTGCATCCATGTCGAACCGCATATTGCCAGCAGCTTGGCTGGCTTGAGACAGTGTGATGATCCGATAGTTGAAGAAAGGCTGGTCAATTCCTGTCCCAGCTTTTACCGCTGAACATCCGACCACCTCGCCCGTGTCGGCATCCTCCATCATCAGGAGGTACTTTCCATACTCGATCCGGTCCAGACGCCCTGCAAACGCCTTCTCGGACTTTGAGAGTCTCTTTTCCAGAATACTCTCGTCGACTGGTAGGCTGGTAAACCCTGGGCCTGACAGTTCAGCAAGTTCCATCAGAGCTGGCAGATCCTCCAGCTTCGACGGGCGCATGACATAGGGTGTAGACATTTTACTGACCCATGAGTGATTTGATCCGGCGTGCATCCAGACGGCCATCTGCGAGTCGATTCAACAAAAGCGCTGACAGCGTCGCCCGCTCAGCAAAACTATCCGTTACCACATATTCTTCATTGGAATGAATGCGACCACCGCGAACTCCGAGAGTATCGACATTTGGGACGCCAGCAGCAAAGATATTGTTGCCCTCGCACACGCCCCCCGTATCGACAAATTCCAGTTCGAGGCCGATTGCCTGCCCAGTCGCATGTACCGCATCGAACAGAGCCTGCTGCGCGGCATTTCTGGGTTTTGGAGGACGGTAAAAGCCCCCGTGAAGATGACCGCTGATGCCATCGCGCGCGATCGCACGTTCAAACAGCCTGCGAACTTCAGACGTCGTCCACTCAGCACTCTCTGCATCCGGCGCGCGCGCGCCAAACCGAACAACTGCGAGATCTGGCACGATATTGACGGCGGACCCACCGTCAATTGAGCCGACATTCAGGGTAACACCGTCGCGTGTGCCATTCATCGCCTCCAGCCCGAGCACCAATTCGGCTGCTGCCTCTATCGCGCTGCGCCCCTCTTCTTTCGCGCGGCCAGCATGCGCCGCTTTACCGTGCAGCACGATGTCAAAAACAGCCGACCCCTTGCGGCCGCCCGACATGGCGCCGGTCTCCATGGCGGGTTCATACGTCATACCGATCATCGCACCGGACTTGGCGGCCCGGGTCAGATATTCAGCACTCGCAAAATTTCCGATTTCTTCATCCGGCGTCAGAACGATCTTGTATCCTAGTCGGTCTCGCAAAGATCCGGCTTCAAACGCTTTCAGCGCTTCCAACATCACGCACAGGCCACCCTTCATGTCCGCCATGCCGGGACCATTGAGACGCCCGTCCCCCAAGTCGGTCACCCCCTCGAAAGTGTCTTCCGGAAACACCGTGTCATAGTGCCCGGACATAATGACCTGTAGGTCAGCTTCTGGCCGCGCGGTGACTTCAATGACAGGTCCTGTCATTTGAACTTCCGTCTTGCCGCTATCGGCCACGGCTTCGAAACCCTCAGTTTCGATGACATCAATATGGGCCTGCAGTTCTGAAAATGCTCCGGCCAGAACAGGCGCGAAGCTTTTAAGACCTGCTGTGTTCCAGCTACCCGTATTGATGTCAGACCAACTACAGGTGCGCTGCACCATGTCTTCGCTCGCGCTATTGAGACGCTCACGCGCGGCTTCATCTTCGCGGCTGAGTGATTGCAATGTATCCATGGTCTCTTGGTTTCACAGGAAACTAGGCCCGGCAAGTGGGATCAACACGGCCCCATACAAAAACGGCCCGGCAGATAACTGCCGGGCCGTTTGATGAAAGTGTCAGTGACTACTGAACAGTGATCACAACTTCCGAACGACGGTTCAGAGGCTCACGAACACCATCGCGGGTCGCTTTTGCAAGATCCGTTTCGCCCTTGGCTTCTTCGGTGATGATCGACGAATCGATACCACGGGAAGCGAGCGCACTTGCCACGATGTCAGCACGACGCTGGGACAGGCGCTGGTTGTATGCGCTTGCACCGGACGTATCCGTGTGGCCTGCGATCGAAACAGTGTTCGGTGCACAACCGGCTTCGCCATTAATGTTAGCGACCGCTTGGTCGATAACGGCAGCCGCCTGGCTCGTCAGATCCGCACGATCCCACTCGAAATACACCACGAATTCCTGGTTGAGGCTGGAGCACACAACTTCAGGGGCATCCGTCGTCGTCGTCGGTGGTGGCGGCGGTGGCGGAGGCGGTGGTGGAGGTGGTGGTGGCGGAGGAGGTGGTGGTGGCGGAGGCGGTGGTGGTGGTGGCGGTGGCGGTGCACCAAATGCGAAACGCATGCCTACAGTTGCCAGGTGAGCCTCGTAATCGGCATCATAGTTCGGGCCGCCATGAACGCCACCGAAGTCAAGACCTTCAGCAACTTTGTAGCGATAGCCCAGATCCAGCGTCAGCTGATCAGATACTTTGTAACCGAGGCCAAGCAGACCCTGGTAAGCAAAGCCCGTGTCGCTGTCGGAGAAACCGTTAGCAGCGGAAACGTCGGTACCGTTGGTGAAAACAAGGTTATTCGCTTTGGCATTCGCGCGCAGGACACCAAGACCCAAGCCGACATAGGGCTGGATCTCGCCTTCGCGGTTGAAGTCGTAAATGCCGTTCAGCATGAGTTCCATGGTCTGCAGGTTACCAGCTGTGGCTGGAACCGCACCGGATGGAGCGCCATTGTAGGAAGCAGCCGGAACGCTCAGGTCGTCATCGCCATAGCCGCCGACACCTTCAAGGCGGAAGCCGTTGTCGAAGCCGTAACCAAGACCGAGATCGAAACCGATGGTTTCATCAGCGTCGGACGTACCGCCCATCGTACCGACGACATCGCGGTCGGCAGGATCATGGTCGAATTGGCCCGAAAATCCGTAAGTTGCGTCGGCGCGGGCGTACCACCCGTCCTCAGCATGTGCGACAAAGCCGGCAGACGCAAATGCGGCCGCGGCTGTCGCGCACATAAGAGTTTTCTTCATACTCAATCCCCTTTTGTGTGCCGAATGACGGGATTGTCCTCGGCCGCAGGTTCATACGGGTCAAACCACGTATGGTTCCTGAATAAACTCATTTATCAGATACTTCGAGCCCTATTAGAGTCGCGTATCAGTTGAATAGCGGCATTTTTTATAACCGCGACCCAATTGCAACAGATTGTTGCCGACTCGTCAAACTTTTGGAACTTGCAAATTGCCAATGTTTTCAATGGTCGGGAACAATTGACAAGAAAAAATGGTACCGCCTCCCCGGCTCGAACGGGGGACCCCTAGATCCACAATCTAGTGCTCTAACCAACTGAGCTAAGGCGGCACGATGAGCGGGAAATACCGCTCAATTCGTTTTGTTTCAAGCAAAACCCGGTAGCGAACTGCGCTCTACCTGATTCGTCTGGCAAATCAGACTTTAGCGACTTGCTCGAACTCGAGATCGACCGGTGTTCCGCGGCCGAAAATGGAAACCGTGACCTTGAGGCGACCGTTTTCCTCATCGATTTCTTCAACAGAACCTTCAAAGCCCTGAAACGGGCCATCGTTGACCTGAACCTGTTCGCCGATTTCGAAGGAAATCTGCGGACGCGGACGCTCGGCAGCTGAATCGGTAGAGGAGCCAAGAATGCGATCAACTTCACGCTGGCGAACTGGAAGGGGTTTCTTGCCACCTTCTGCGCCGAGGAAGCCTGACACTTTCGGCGTGTCTTTTACGAGGTGATAGACATCATCCGTCATGACGGCCTTCATAAGGACATAGCCCGGGAAGTACCGGCGCTCGACGGTCTTCTTCTTACCGCGCGCGACTTCGACGACTTCTTCGGTCGGCACCTGCATGTCTTCAATCAGGTCTGCCAGTCCTTTGCGTTCCGCTTGTTCGAGAATGGTCGAAGCGACCTTCTTCTCGAAGTTGGAATAAGCATGGACAATGTACCATTTGGCTTCAGCCATGAGGCCTACGCGCTCCCTAATGAAATGTTGACGGGCCGTTCTGGTCTCAGAGGCCCGTTATCGCCTTAACGGCCAAATTGATGACGAAATCGGCTAAGAACAGAAAAAGGGCGATCAGGATAGACATGATAACGACAAAAATCGTCGCCTGGATCGTTTCCTGACGGGACGTCCACGTCACCTTGTTCCCTTCAGCACGAACCTGCCGAAAGAAGGTAATAGGACCTACGCGTTTCTTTTTCACCTTATCGGCCATTCCGACTCTCTCTTGAAAAGCGGGGAGTTAGCGGTTTTGAGCCGCCACGTCCACGGTTAAGTACACTGCTGGCATTGTCTAGGCTAGGTGGTGTCTTGTGCAGGTCCTGCAAGGGAACGCTTGAACTCAAAGCGGTTTGCCAAATTCGCGAGGCGGCAAACCCGGAACATCCACCCGAATCGCAAACAGGCTGCCTGATAAGGGTCGGGCATCCAGCTGCGGAAAGGACAAGCCGGATCGCGCGGTCGTTATGAACAGCGTCTTCAAGTCGTCATCTCCAAACGCCACGCTGGTTGGGCGTGTTGCTGCAAGAACGATAATCCGGTCAATCTCTCCATCCGGGGTCAGTCGAATGACTCGAGATGCATCCCACAGGCAGGTCCAAAGACAGCCTTCCGAATCAATGGCCGAACCATCTGGATAGCCCGCTAACTCGAAAGTATCAGATAAAACCTTTCGCCCGGACAGCTTGCCGGTCTCTAGATCATGATCAAAAGACAGAATTTCCTGTTCTGCAGAATCGCATGTGTAGAACTTCCGTCCGTCTGGAGAAAATTGGAACGTATTGGTAATTAGGACCGATGGCAGGCGTAGCGCGTCAACTGACCCATCCAGGCTGAATTTGTAGTAGCCACCCTTCGGTTCCTTTTCGGATTCGTCCATTGTACCGAACCATAGGGACCCGTCCGGCGCGATGCCGCCGTCATTCGTGCGATTTGTTTTCGGCTCCTCAGCCAGCACGGCAAGTCGATCATAGGCTTCGGTCGACGGGTCGTAGACTCCGATTTCCCGGTCACCGGCCATAAGTATGCTACCATCATACAGAGCAAGCGTACTGGCTTTTATGGGCAAGTCATAGCGTCGTGTATTGCCGGTTCTTGGATTGAATCTGTGCAGTTTCGCCCGCTTGATATCCACCCACCACAGGAAGCCTTCCGATGGGCTCCAGAGCGGCCCCTCACCTAGCGTGCATCCTGTCGGCGCAACACATTCGGGCGTCATGAACATCAGGCATCCTCGTTTTGGCAGATTACGCAAGTCCGACTCATCGTAGCGACTCGTTCGTCGACAAACCAGAAAGCTTTGCAATCGGCGGCGCACCTTGGTCTAAGGCGTCCTTGGCAGACTGAACCGGAGCCCAAGCGCCAGGCGCATGCGATGCCACACTGATGTACCCGCCCATTCAGGTCACGCGACATCGACAAATTGTCAATCAATCAGTCGATTCCGCAGGAGAGTCAGGCTAGTCGGTTTCAATGACCGACGACATCAATTCCTATTCGCCTGCTAGCGAAGCCATGGCTCGCTTGATCGACATCATGGCGAAACTTCGAGACAAGAACACGGGCTGTGCGTGGGATGTTGCGCAGAACTTCTCGACGATTGCACCTTATACGATTGAGGAAGCCTACGAGGTGGCCGATGCAATTCAGCGCGCCGATATGGATGAACTGAAGGAAGAACTGGGTGACCTGCTCTTTCAGGTCGTTTTCCACAGTCAGATGGCCAGAGAAGCTGGCGCCTTCGAGATCACGGATGTGGTCGAGGCGATCAATGCCAAAATGATTCGCCGCCATCCGCACGTGTTTGGCGATGAAAGCTCAAGAACCGAGGATCAACAGGTCGTCGCGTGGGAAGTGATCAAGGCGCAGGAACGCGCTGGCAAAGGACAACCCGAAGACCCCGCCAGCGCGTTGGATGGCGTTGCGCTCGCACTGCCAGCTCTGCTACGCGCCGAGAAACTCCAGAAGCGGGCAGCGCGAGTGGGTTTTGACTGGACCGAGGCTGACGACATCTTCGATAAGCTGGCTGAGGAAACCGGCGAGGTACGCGAAGCCATCGAAACCGGCGACCCGGACAAGATAGAAGACGAACTGGGCGATCTACTGTTCGTTGCGGCCAATCTCAGCCGCCGCCTCAATGTGGATCCGGAACAGGCCCTGCGACGCGCCAATGCCAAATTTGAACGCCGCTTCCGCGCCATGGAAGGACTCGCTGAACAGGATGGTCAGGACTTTGCAGCGCTCGATATCGACGCGCAGGAATCTCTATGGCAGCGCGTGAAACAGCAGGAGCGCGTCAGGCAGGATTAAAGTCTGGAAATTCGGAATAGAATTGACCCAGCCTGTCATTGGGCAGGCGCGCTGTCATCACAACGTTCCCGCTGTCCAATGTCGTCTCCGAAAGGACTTCCCCGTTGCGGTGCAACCAGGCCCGGGCCCGCCCGTCCTTTGTCCCCAGCTCCAACTCGATCTCGGTCGCGCCCTTCAACAGAACGGCCTCAATGAGATCGAGCAATTCGTTGATCCCTGTTCCCGTCAACGCCGAAACAAGCACAGCCGGTGTATCGAGTGGCCCACGCGCAGAGAAGGCGAGCGCCTCGGCACGATCATCCGGAAGCAGGTCGGCCTTGTTCCAGACCTCAATCATGGGCGGCAATGGCAGACCGGTCTCGGCCTCCAATTGCTCCAACACGATCATCACATCTTCGGCCTGTTCCAGATCTGCCCGGCTCGACCGGTCGCGCACATGGACCAGGAGGTCTGCCTGCATGGCCTCTTCCAGCGTCGCCTGGAAACTGTCGATCAGATGGGTCGGCAAATCTGTGATGAACCCGACCGTGTCGATCAGGGCCGCTTCGCCGAGGGTCGGCAGGTCAAACCTGCGGATCGTGGGGTCGAGCGTCGCGAACGGCATGTCCCGCGCGAATACGTCAGCGCCGGACATCTGGTTGAACAGGGTCGACTTGCCGGCATTGGTGTAGCCCACCAGCGCAATCACGGGCTTTCCGCTCCGCTTGCGCCCTGCCCTTTGCACGGCGCGCGTGCGCTTCACATCGTCCAGATCACGGCGCAGCCGTAGGATCTTGTCGTCCAGCATCCGCCGGTCTGCTTCGAGCTGGCTTTCACCGGGGCCAGACAGGAAGCCGCCACCGCCCCTCTGGCGCTCAAGGTGGGTCCAGGTCCGCACCAGTCGTGACCGCTCGTAAAGGAGACGGGCCAATTCGACCTGAAGACGGCCCTCCTTGGTCCGGGCGCGCAAGCCAAATATTTCGAGGATCAAGCCCGTCCGGTCGATGACCTTCACTTCAAGCTTTCGCTCGAGGTTGCGTTGCTGAACCGGTGTCAGGTCACCGTCAACGACGGCTACGGTGCAATCATTCTGGCGGAGGTCTTCGGCCAATCGATCAAGAATACCTCCCGACAGCAAGACCGATGAGTTTACCTTGCGAACATGTTCAGCACGCAGGAAGGCCAAATTACAGCCAAGCGCTTCCACGAGGCCTGCCGTTTCTTGCAGACGGTCTTCGGTGGGTCTGTTTGCAGGTGTAAACCAAGGGATAATCACGCCAGCCACCTCGGGCACTGGCGTGCGATCAATCATCCTGTCAGTCAAAATGGCCTAGTCCGCATCCATTTCCTCATCAAACAACTGCACCGGGGCGCTTGGAGCAATTGTAGAGATGGCGTGCTTGTAGACAAGCTGTGGTGGGCGTCCGTCACCACGAAGCAGAACACAGAAATTGTCAAACCAAGTCACCACACCCTGAAGTTTAACGCCATTGACCAAGAAGACTGTCAGGGGGGTCCGGGACTTCCGGACGGCATTCAGGAAGGTGTCTTGCAAATTCTGTTTTTTGTCGGCGGACATGACGGGAATCCAATCTGGCCTGTTCTTGTTATGTGTCGCGCTAACGGGATTACAGCTTCAGTGCAAGTGCGAACAGCCGTTACCCCCTCCAAAAGCTGAGGGAAAGGGCTGGAATCAGGGCTAAAACCTCCAATCGCCCGAGAATCATTGAAAAAATGATCAATGCTTGCGCAGGCCCAGTTAAGTCCACCGGATAGCTCCCCAGTACGGCTGCTGAATTGGTCAGACCGCCAATAGAGAGACGTATAGCCGGGATGAAATCCAGCCCCAGAAAGGCAAATCCGGACATGAGCAGGAATATCGAGAGTACGTAACCGATCAGATAAACCCAGACCCCTATCACGCTTCGTTCGTTCAATTCTCGATCCCGGAAACGAAATCCCAAGACCGACTGCCGATATCCGAGTTGACGGAATTCCTGACCAGCCCTTCGGGCCAGCACAATGAAACGCGCAATTTTGACTCCGCCCGCTGCAGACAGCGCCGACCCGCCGATCAAGGCCGGCAAAACCAGCACAGGGAGAGGAATGCGGTTGTAATCTGCAGGGTCAGACAGAGAGAGGCCGGACGTCGACAAAGCTGACAAAGCCCAAGACAATCCCTCGGTTACATTGAGATCGGACGCCACCGCAAAACCGACAAATACGAATAGCAATCCTACGAAAAGTGTAACTTCAGGGTCCGTAACCGCTTTGAGCGGCTTCCGGTCCTTCAGCGGCAACCAGATCGCCAGGCCCATGGCTCCAACTAGTAGACCAATGCCCAAAACGATAGATGGTCCTGTGTCCAGTGGTGCGCGCATGATGCCTTGTGGGTGCACCAGGCCAGTTGTCAGCGCACTCACCGAGTCGCCCAAGGCGCGTTCGGCCGGAACCCCCATGAAGACCAAAGCGGAGAACAGGGCGAGTATTGAAATTACCATCAATATGCTGACCACGCGGGCGACGCGCGGGACAGCATTGAAGAAGCTTGTTTCCGGCACGGTAAACAAGACGGTTCGATGAATGCCCGGACCGCCGAGATTGAGCGCAGCCAACACGCTGGCAGCTACCGTTATGGTGGCGAGTCCTCCCAATAGGTGCAGCATGCCGCGCCAGACAACCAGGCTGATTGGCCACTCATTGTTCTGGACAGAAATGACCGATTGTCCGGTGGTCGTAAGACAAGCAGTCGCCTCATGTATCGCGCTGAGAACGCTATCGTTTTCGACCCCCAGCATAAACGGCAAGCTAGTCGCCACCGGCGTGATAAACCACCACAGGATAACCGTTCCCAACGCATCGGAGGGTCGGGCCTTCCTATCCGGTTTGGGTGTGAGCAGCAGAACGCTGCTTGATACAACGACAATACACAGGACCATCGTGCCGAAGGCAAAGGTCTGGCTGTCTTCACCCGCTGCAATCGCCATGAAGATTGACGGAATGCTGGCGGCAGCGACGATCAGCAGTAAGAAAGCAAGAATGCGGACGACAGAAGCGTAGTACATGATTTAGAAAAAGTCCGGACTGACCCGGAAGTACTTTTCAACCTTTCGAACCATCTCTTCCTGATAGAATATGATCAGATGATCTTCGGCTTGGACTGTAACATCAGGTCCGGCAATGAATACTTCCTTGCCGCGTATGACAGCAGCAGCGGTCATGCCTTCCGGCAAATCATCATAGCCAAGCGGCTTGCCGATCAGCGACGACGACTCGAGCGTTATTCCCTCTGCAACTTCCGCTTTGCCATCTTCAATGGACTGAAGCCCAAGAATACGCCCCCGACGCATGCGCAGCAGGATCTGTGAGACCGTGAGGGCCCGCGGATCGAGAACAGCATCCACTCGCAGATCACGTGCCAGCCCAGCCAGCTCAGTCGCATTCACGAGTGCCAGAGTACGTTTTGCGCCCGCACGTTTGGCCAAATTGGAAATCAGCAAATTGGCCTTGTCGTCATTGGTAATCGCAACCACGAAGTCGGCTTTCGGCGCACCAGCTTCCGCAAGGATATCAGGGTTCAGCCCATCGCCCTGAATGACGATCGTTCGCTTGACCTCGGACACGACTTCATTAGCCCGTTCCACATTGTGCTCAATGAGGCGGATACGGTTCTTGCCTTCGCGCTCCAACGTGGTGGCAACATAGAGACCAACATTGCCCCCGCCAACAATCACGACATGCCCGGACTGCTCCGATTCCCGGTTGAAGATAGACGTCAGTCGGTCGGCATGTTCATCCAGAACGGCAACATAGGCACGATCTCCCACTTTCAGCACATCAGTTGCGCGAGGCGCGCGAACCGACTCGCCCCGCCCTATCCCGACAATTCTGGCTGACAGGTCGGGAAAAAGGCCCCGCAGCTGATCTACAGGTGTGTCCAATAGAGGGTTGCTGTCATCGATTTCCAGACCAAGCAGGCGTACTTTACCCTTGCCAAAGGTCGCACTCATCACTGCGCCCGGCGTGCGGAAACGCTGAAGGATTGCTTCACCGACTTCAACTTCGGGCGAAATGACCATATCGATCGGGAGGCCTTCCCGCGAAAAGACATTCTTCCACGCCGGATCGATATAGGATTGCTCTCGCACGCGCGCGATCTTGTATGGAACGGAAAAAAGCGTGTGGGCGATTTGGCAAATCACCATGTTGATTTCGTCGAAATGCGTCACCGCGATAATCATTTCGCAGTCAGCAGCGCCTGCCTTTTTCAACACATCGGGATGCGCGGCATGGCCCGTGAAGCCACGCACGTCCAAATCCGTAGACACCTGGTCCACCAAGTCCGGATTTTCATCGATGATCGTGATATCATGCTTTTCGCGAGCCAAGCGCCGAGCAATTCCGTGCCCCACGCGGCCCGCACCGCAAATCAGAACATGCATGGTCTACAGCCCCTCAACGGCCTCAGCCGTCCTGACGAGTAAGATTCGAGTTTACGCCTAAAGCCTTTAATTTTCTGTGCAAGGCCGAACGCTCCATACCGATGAACTCGGCAGTACGAGAAATATTGCCATTGAATCGGGTGATCTGAAGCGCAAGATACTCTCGCTCAAACTGTTCTCGCGCATCACGCAGAGACAATCCGACAAGCTCTGCCGATCCGCTTTTGCCAACATCCCCCGGAATACCGGACGATTCGCGCGGCAGCTCATCAACACTTACCGGACGGCTGGAGTCAGATGGCGACAGGATCAGGATTCTTTCCACCACATTACGCAACTGCCGGATATTGCCAGGCCAATCCATCGATTGAAGAACAGCCATGGCCTCCGCTGAAAACGTACGAGGCGTCAGGCCAGAAGAATCAGCGATCCGGTTGGTAAAGTATGTGACGAGGTCCCCAATATCGTCTCGCCGCTCTGCAAGCGACGGCACCCGCAACGGCACGACACTCAACCGATAGAACAGATCTTCACGAAAGCGGCCTTCCGAGATTTCATGACGAATATCCTTGGTGGTGGCCGACATGACACGAACATCTACGGTCACGTCCGACTTCCCGCCTACCCGTTGAAAGCGCTGCTCTGTCAGGACCCGCAAAATCTTGTTCTGGGTCCCCAGTGGCATGTCAGCCACCTCATCAAGCAACAGTGTACCGGTATGAGCTTTTTCAAAGAGGCCAATTCGGGTTGTCCGACCCTGGGAGTCCTCTTCGCCAAACAGGGCGCTCTCCATCTGGTCCGGCGCTATGGTGGCCGCGTTCACAACAATGAAGGGGCCATTTTCGCGCAAGGAATTACGATGGATGAGCCGCGCGGCAAGTTCCTTGCCGGACCCGGCTGGCCCGGAGATCATCACTCTGGAATTCGTTGGCGCTACCTTCTCAATCGAAGCTCGTAATGCCGAAGCCGCCTGACTGTCTCCGATCCATTCTTCATTGTCACCGGCTCTGTTCTTCAGCGCAGCATTCTCGTATTTCAGCGCCGCGGACTCGATTGCGCGCTCCACCATGTGCAATAGACGATCAGTCTTGAACGGCTTCTCGATGAAGTCATAGGCTCCACGCCGGATCGCCGCGACGGCTGTTTCGATGTTGCCGTGACCGCTTATTACGATGACTGGAAGAATTGGATCAATCGACTTCAGGTATTTGAGGAGCGACAGCCCATCCATTCCACTGCCCTGAAGCCAGACATCCAACACCACGAGCCGTGGCGTTCGTGCACGGACTTCCTCAAGAGCGCGTTCGGCGGTGTCGGCCGTACGGGCTGAATAGCCTTCATCTCCCAGCACACCCGCAATCAGTTCACGGATATCTGGTTCGTCATCAACCACAAGAATGTCCAAGGCCATAACGCAGGCTCCTCTACACTAGTCCGGCACGTGCCGGTGATTCATCTGTTTCTTCTTCGGGCGTCACTTCAAAAGCGTCGTGCACCCGCATCGCATTGTGTGGCAGCCAAACGCGCACTCGCGCCCCGCGCATCCCATCAAGCCTGTTCTGAAGCGAGATAGACCCACCATGATCAACTATGATCCGATTGACGATGGCCAGACCAAGTCCGGTCCCCTTTTCGCGCGTCGTGACGTATGGCTCCAGCAAGCGGTCGCGTGCGTCCTCTGGAAATCCGGGACCATTGTCTTCGATGGTAATATCAACGCCCTTGTCGGTATCCGAGAGCACAACTCGAATTTGGCCACGCACCTCAGCCTCTTCCGGCATGCCCTCGATCGCCTCTGCAGCGTTCTTGAGCAGATTGCCCAGCGCCTGACCGATCAGGCGTTCGTCGCCAAGATAGGGGACCTTTTCAAGCTCTGATTCAAACTCCACGACAATATCCGGCGTAACCATGCCTTGAGAAAAGCTGGTCGCTTTCAACAGGGACGTCATATCGAACTGGCTGGCATTCGGCTTCGGCATGCGAGCGAATGAAGAAAACTCCTCAACCATTCGACCTATGTCGCCTACCTGACGCAGAATTGTTTCGATGCACCGGTCAAATACGCCGTCAGTATCATCAATCTTGTCGGCATAACGCCTCCTCAGGCGTTCCGTGGACAGCATAATAGGCGTCAGTGGATTGCGAATCTCATGCGCGATGCGACGGGCGACATCTCGCCAGGCCAGCTGTCGCTGCGCATTCACAAGCCGCGTTGTATCATCGAAGGTCAAAACGCAGCCGCCTGCCGGATCTGGCGCTGTCTTGAGCCTGAAGTGTCGTATGGCACCGTTGCGATTGATGTCGATAGACGCATCGACCGGAGAGTTCTGCTGTAATGTATCGTGAGCATATCGAACGAAGTCAGGTGCCACCGCGCCCAGGCTCTCACCGTCTTCAATCGCATCAATCCCGAGCAGATCTCCGGCGGACCTGTTGGCAAGCGTGACAACCATATTGCCATCCATACGGATAACGCCCGCGCTGACTTCCGCTAGCAATGTCTCGACAAAGCGCCGACGGTCTTCTTCCACTTCGCGCGCCTGGATGAGCGCATTTCGCTGTTCTGACAATTGCTCTGTCATCGCATTGAACGACTGGCTCAGAGCATAGACCTCGTCCTTAGCACCCGTCACAGGAACGCGAACAGTGAGATCTCCGTCGCGAACGGTGTGAGCTGCAATTGCAAGGCGACCAATGGGGCCGGTCACCCGACCAGCTGCTTCGAGGCCCAGTCGACCAGCGAGCAGCAGAACCAACGCCGCGATTTGCGCGTAACCAATGGCAAAAATCGTCTGCAACCGACCACCCTGCCGCTTGGCATTATTGTATTGAATGATCTCGGCTTCGGCTTCGCGGAGACGCACGGCAGCGTTCCGATCAAAATTCTTCACCGCATAGATGTATCCATCCAGCGGTTCCGTAATATGGATCAGGGCTGTTGCGATGCCTCGATTTTCATAAAGCGTGGTCGCAATCTCGCCCCGGTCCGCCTCTTCAAAGGCAGGCGCCGGGGGCGGAATCAGGATCGCATCCTGCACGCTCTCCTGAGCAATCAGTTCGACACCATCGGCCCCCAAAATGGCGATGGTAAGGAAATCGCGAAAGGCGAGTTCCGAACGCAAGCCTTCCGAGAATGCGAGGGACGCTTCAGATGACAGGTTTCTGGCGGCTTCTGCGTCTGTGAGATTCGCCTCAACTTCACGCGCGAAGTTTTCAACATCAAGCGCGGCGAGGCGCACATCCACGTCAAACGTAGTCTCGAAATTATCGACATAGGTACGAAAGATTTCAGCGTTCTTTTCCATGACGGAATCGACGCGCTCTCCAAGCCAGTTATCCAGGCCTTGGGTAAAAATGGCTCCCAGAAAAACCGCGACGATGGCCGATGGAACAAGCGCGGAGAAACCGAACAGCATGACGAAACGGCGGGCCAGCCTGCCGCGTCCTTCACTCTCGCTGTTTGACTGGATCGTCAGGTACTCACGAACAATGATGGTCGCGAGCACAATAATGACGACAAAGTTCAGTCCGAGCAGCCAAGGTGTGGCGCCGGCGGTCGGATTGTCAGGATCGACTCCAGAGATGGCAATGAAGGTCGCAAACACGGCGACGAGAGCCGCAATGATAAAGAGACCTTCAAAGAGTGCCCAACTGGCCTTGGTGGCTTGCTGGCTCAGTACATTCGACAACGATACACCGCTCTACACATGGCCGCCCCGGCCCAGTTGCGCTTAAGTCACACATTCGTGCCTCAAAAGCAACAGTGGTGCAGTAAAGCCACAGTCGTCGATGCAGTCAATCACTCTTCTGCAATACCCAATGCATTGATCTTGGCTCGCAATGTGTTGCGGTTCATGCCCAGCAATTGTGCCGCCTTGACCTTGTTGCCCGCAGTCACTGAGAGAGCCAACCGGATCAGAGGCCGCTCAACCTGATCTATGACGTTGGAATACACGCTTGAATCCTCATGGTCACCGCTCGCTATGAGGTCGCCCATCACATAGCGGTGCAACAGGGTTTCGATGTCTTTTTCAAAGCCGGCACTCGATCCCTTCTGCTCGCTTGCGCCGGCGCGCAGCTCCCGCTCCACATCGCGCAATGTGATCGTCTCGTCGGGACAAAGCACCGCCAGCCGCAAGACGAGGTTTTCAAGTTCACGCACATTGCCCGGCCAATCATAGGCTGTGAGCAGATCAAGCGCTGATTTGTCGAGCGTCTTCGCGGCCAGACCCTGTCGCTGCGCCCGGATGAGAAAAGCCCGAGCGAGTTCAGGAATGTCCTCCTTGCGAAGCCGCAGGGGCGGCATGGTCAGCCGCACCACGTTCAATCGATAATAGAGGTCCTCGCGGAACTTGCCGTCATCAACCAGCCTACCGAGGTTTCTGCGGGTGGATGCAATGATCCGCGCGCCACTTGAATCTCGCATCAACTTCACAAGCTGCGTCTGCGCTTCAGCGGGAAGATCACCAATCTCGTCCAGATAAAGTGTGCCGCCTTTCTGGTGGACAGCGCCTTGTTCGCCATTGTGGCCAAATAGCTGACGATTGATTTCCGAAGCAGGTAGTGCCGCAAGATCCAAAGCGACGAAGTTTCCATTTTTCGCGTCACCAAGTTGATGGATTGCACGCGCCGCCAGTTCTTTGCCGGTCCCGCTCTCTCCCTCAATCAGCACAGTCAGATCGGTGTTCATCACTTTCGCGATGATCCGATAGACTTCCTGCATCGCGTCAGACCGCCCAATCAACGGTAGACCGGCGTCGCTGATGGCCTTTTGAGATTCAGGATTGATCGCGCGGGCCGAAACTTTCGGTTGTGATTTCAAGGCGCGCTGGACAAGCCCGGACAGCGTGTCGATGTCGAATGGCTTGGGCAGATAGTCAAACGCACCATGCTGCGCAGCCGAGGCTGCCGTCAGGATTGTATTCTGGCCACTCATGACGATGAAGGGCAGATCAGGCCTGGCGAGCTTCAGCGAAGGGAGCAGATCAAAAATGGAGGCGTCCCCAAGGAACACATCCGAGACGACCACGTCGCCCTCCCCGTTACGCACCCAGCGCTCCAAGGCCTCAGGGGAACTCGTCGCCCGGACCTCATAGCCCGCAGCCACGAGGGTCTGGTTCACAATCAATCGAATGCTTGCATCATCTTCTGCAAGCAGAACGGTTTTCTCAGCCATCGGTCTTTTCCCCAGTACCAAGCGGTAACAACACTGAAAAGCGCGTCGAGCCCGGCACGCTGTCTACACGAATCTGGCCGCCATGAGCGGTCACGACTTCCTTTACAATCGACAGTCCAAGCCCACGGGCCCCAGACTTGCTGCTTTGGAAAACTTCAAAAATGGTATTCTGGCGATTGCGGGCTATGCCCTTGCCGGTGTCTTCTACCGAAACCAGCATTGCGCGGCGAAGACCTGCACCCAGTCGCGCCTGGCGGAAAGAAAGACCGGCGGCATAGGAGGTTCTTACCGTCACCTTGCCCGGCGTGTCGCCGTCCATCGCGGCTTCCGCAGCATTGCGGATGAGATTTTGGAAAGCCTGCTGCAGATGATCAGAATCCCCGATCACTGGTGGAAGGGATGGATCAAAGTCCCGTTTGAATTCCACCTTGCTCCCCATCGCGGCACGTTCCGAGGCCAAAACGCGCTCCAGGAGAGCGTGGATATTGAAAGGCTCCATGTGCGGCGCTGAAAACAGCTCGAACGCCGAAAGGCGGTTCACCAGTCGCTCGATGCGCCGGGCCTCTTCCTTGATGATTGACAACAACTCGGACTGGCCATCGACCGATTGGCGTTCGAGCAATTGCGCGGCCCCGATAATGCCGCCGAGCGGGTTTTTCACTTCATGACCCAGAATGCGGCCGAAACCAGCAACACCGGCGGCAGACTCATTCACGTCCCGCGTCGCGGCTTCACACATCGCGATCATGAAACCATTGTCGTCAGTTGATCTGACCCAGATATCGCAGATCTGTCGCGACATAAGACCAGGGCCGGTGATCGGAGTCCCCGGCGCAGTAATATCGCCCACGGTTCGATGGGCCCGGTCAAGCAGTTCGAAGACCGGGGAGTCGTGATAGACTATCTCGCTGAGAGGTTTGCTGCGGAGGCCCCGACGAGACAGCTGCAACAGGCTTTCCGCTGCTGCGTTTACCTCAACAACTTTCCTGCGTGAATCAATCAGCAACAACGCAATAGGAGACAGATCTCCCAACCGCGGAGCTGACATGGCGACGTCGCTGGCCATCAGGCGGCCTCCATTTCTCTGGATCTTGAGTAGACGGCACGAAGCGCCGATTTCAGTTCTTCGAAATCGGCGATTTGACAGAGCCGTGAGCGAAGCCTCCGCCGCTCATCAGATTCGAGCGGAAGTTGGACAGCATCAATCGCCGCCGAAACGTGCTTGCGTACCGTGCGAAGACCGAGAAACTCTCCGTAGAGTTCAACACTATCCGAAACCTGCTCAAGCAGACTATCAATCTGCTCTGAAAGGCCAGGCATCTGAAAGGTTAGACCTTCGAGATGAGCGTTGATTTGACCCGGCAGCCAGGGACGCCCCATGGCGGCGCGACCAATCATGACGCCATGTGCCCCCGACTGAGCCAGTGCAACATCAGCATCTTCGGGCATCTCTATGTCGCCATTCACGATCACTGGCAGGGATACAGCCGCGACCGTGTCAGCAACCCGCGCCCAGTCGGCATTGCCTTTGTAGAATTGGCATCGCGTCCTGCCATGCACGGTGAGCATACAAATTCCCATCCGCTCAGCGGCGACCGCGATCTCCGGCGCGTTCAAGCTCTGGTCGTCCCAGCCAAGGCGCATTTTCAATGTCACGGGCAGGCCGTCTGCACCATCGAGGGCAGCTTGAATGATTTCGAGCGCCAGAGGCACATCCCGCATCAGGGCAGAACCTGACTGCGCGCCCGTCACCTGACGAGACGGACACCCCATATTGATATCGATCACGTCGACGCCGGTCTCACGCAACAGTTGCGCCCCCCTCAGCATCGCCTCAGGACGGCTGGCCGCGAGTTGGACGATCCAGTGCCCCTGGCCATCATGACGACATGTGCGACGCACCACATCCGGACGAGCTGCAGCGAGCATGTCACCGGCAACCATTTCTGACACGACAGCAGGTGCGCCAAAGCGACTTGCTTGACGACGCATCGGCGCATCTGTCGCGCCGGACATCGGCGCGAGCCATACTCGAGGTGCCCGAAAATTGGTCATTCTACTATCTTTCCGTTTTTTTAGACTTTCGCAAGTGCACAATATGCAAGCAGTTTTCCGCGAATGTCGCCACAATCACCTGTAGCCAACCTTTGCGACCTCCCATAAAAAGCGTCGTATGAACAAGGTGATCGCCATCATAGTCGCCGCAGGCCAAGGTCGACGGGCAGAGAGTGCACGTGCGAAACAGTGGTGCGATCTCAATGGCCGACAAGTCATCGAGTGGTCAATTGAGGCTTTCAGGACACACCCTCGTATTGATGAGATTATTGTCGTTACAGGTTCGGATGTCCCGGAGGATTTCACTCCAACACACTGCCTATGCGTATCCGGTGGAGCCACTCGCACACTATCCGTCCGCAACGGGCTCAATGCGATCAATGCCCCGCAAGACGACGCAATCGTCCTGATACATGATGCGGCAAGACCGGGGCTGACCCATAAGGTGATCGATGTTCTATTGGACGCCCTGAACACACATGCTGCTGCAGCACCTGCCCTGCCCGTCCAGGATGCGTTGAAACGACAGACGGACAACACCCTGGAGACCGTCTCCCGCGAGGCCCTGTTCCGCGTCCAGACCCCTCAGGCCTTCCGGTTTGGCGCCATATCGCACGCACTCGAAGAGGCGAGTGATGATCTGGTTGACGACCTAGCAGCGGTTGAGGCGCAAGGCATCGAAGTAAAACTCGTGCGCGGCTCGGACCGTCTGCACAAAATCACCTATCCCGAGGATTTCGATATGGTTTCGAGGCTCATGGCACCGCCAGTCAGTCATATGCGTATCGGAAAGGGGTTCGACGTCCATGCTTTTGAACCGGGAGATCATGTCACTCTATGCGGCGTAAAAATCCCGCACTCCGCATCGCTGAAGGGGCATTCTGATGCAGATGCTGCCTGGCATGCCCTCACCGACGCAATTCTGGGTGCGGCTGCACTTGGCGATATTGGCGATCACTTTCCGCCAAGCGATGACCGGTGGAAGGATGCCGATAGCGGCATGTTCCTCAAGCATGCCCAACGGCTCGTCGGCGAGCTGGGGCTAGCCATAGGAAATTGCGACATCACCGTGATCTGTGAAACACCGAAGGTGAAACCGCATCGGGAAGGTATGCGGGTTCGGACCGCGGAGTTGCTCGACCTGCCTCTGGAAGCAGTGAGCGTGAAAGCAACGACAACCGAAGGGCTTGGCTTTACCGGTCGCCGGGAGGGCATCGCCACCGAGGCCGTCGTCACGCTTTACCCAACGACGACCGAATGAGGCTCAAATCTGCTCTTCACGGCAGGCCGAACTCCACATATCGTGCGCCACATGTTTCCAGACCGACTCCGAAATCTCGCAATGTTGATCCTCGACGACGCGGCTCAAGCTCGCCTGCGCATCTGCACGGCCGAAAGCTGCACAGGTGGCCTTCTTGCAGGCTTGCTGACAGACATCCCCGGCAGCTCCGCCGTGTTCGAACGGGGCTTCGTCACCTATTCCAACCGCGCCAAAGAAGAAATGCTGGGCATCGCTGGCGATGTCATGGCTGACTATGGTGCCGTGTCCGAGCCCGTTGCGCGCATGATGGCAGAAGGCGCGCTGGACGCCAGCCGCGCTAATATCTCCGTTGCCATCACAGGCGTAGCTGGCCCCGGTGGTGGCACCCCCATGAAACCAGTGGGGACCGTCCATGTGGCGTGTGCGCGCGAAAATCGCGCCGTCATTCATGAAATGCTTCAGGTTGGCGATATCGGACGTGAGCAGATTCGTCTCGCGGCAATGGAATGCGCGCTGAAACAGATCCAGATGCAGATCGCCTAGGCTGAACCGCCATAACGCCGCTCGGCCTCGGCCAGGAAAGCCGAGAGGATCTTGTTGACCGCAAGCTCCTGATTGGCGGCGGCCAGCATGCCGATGAACGGATTCCGAAAATCATAATCGATTGAAAGCGAAATATCAGAGCCATCCTGGCTCGATGCGAGAATCGTCCACTCGGCTTTCAGCTTCCGAAATGGCCCTTTGACCAGGGACGCAACCACATTGCCGGCATTCGGGTCGGCCACGACTCGCGTGGTGAACCGCTCAACGAACCCCTTGAAGCCAACGGCGGCCTCTCCGATACAGGTAAAGCTGCCATCCTGGCGTGCCGTCATTTCGGACACGCGCATGGCGGTGATCCACTTGATGAAGTTCGGATACGCCGCAATGTCGGACACAAGCTCGAAAGCCTGCTCCCCACTATACGGAACACGAACAGATTTCGAGAAATGCGGCATGCCTAAACGGCGGCAGCGGCCATCTTGGCCTCACGCGCAGCCCGCAACCGGGCAAAATCTTCGCCCGCATGGTGCGACGACCGGGTAAGAGGTGAAGCTGACACCATCAGGAAACCTTTGGAGCGGGCGATTTCCTCATATGTCTTGAACTCTTCCGGCGACACATAGCGATCGATCGCGGCATGCTTGCGAGTCGGCTGCAGATATTGGCCGATGGTCAGGAAGTCGATTCCCGCTGACCGCATGTCGTCCATGACTTGCATGACCTCTTCCTTGGTTTCACCCAAACCCACCATCAAACCAGATTTTGTGAATTGGGTCGGATCACGGTCCTTCACTTTCTCCAGAAGTCTGAGGGAATGAAAGTAGCGCGCGCCCGGCCGAATGGACAGGTACAGGCGAGGCACCGTTTCGAGATTGTGATTGAATACGTCCGGCTTGGCGTCGATCACCAGATTTTCGGCACCGTCCTTGCGCAGGAAATCTGGCGTCAGGATTTCGATTGTGGTTCCGGGTGACATCGCCCGGATTGCCTGAATCGTGTTGACGAAGTGCATCGCCCCGCCATCGGACAGGTCATCCCGATCTACCGATGTGATAACAACATGCTGCAAGCCCATTTCGGCGACGGCCTCTGCCACACGGCGCGGTTCATCTTCTTCTACCCGGCCCGGAGTCAGTGGCTTGCCTGTGGAAACATTGCAGAAACTGCATGCCCGGGTGCATATCTCACCCAGAATCATCATCGTGGCGTGTTTCTTGTCCCAACACTCTCCGATATTCGGGCATCCGGCTTCTTCACAAACAGTGACCAGCCCTTTCGATTTTACGATCTGGCGCGTTTCAGCATAGCCCTGCGAGGTCGGCGCTTTAACACGAATCCAATCAGGTTTGCGCAGGAGCGGCGTATCCGGCCGCGACTGCTTTTCCGGGTGTCTGTGCTTACGCGTGCTCTGCGTCAGATCGATGAGATTTGCCATGGTGTGAAAATGGACGTGACCAGCTGTTTCATCAAGGGAAATACACTGCAGAGTGTTTATGCAATCTTGCATTAGGGGTTGCGACAGTGTCGATAAATGACAGATTGTTACAATAAACATGAGGCAACGCCTCGGAGGAAACGAAGGCCATCATGACCGGACAGACCATCCCGGCACCTTTGCCATACCAGCCATCTCGCACCAGAACCGACCTTTTCAGCGCGCTCTTTCGCGCGAAAAAGGAATTCGGCGCGGACAAGACGATTCTCGTTGATGGCGACGACCGGCAACTCACCTACAAGGATCTTGTTCAGGGGTCCCTCGCCCTCGGATCAGCGTTGCGCCAAGGAACCAAATCGGGTGAGGCAGTCGGCGTGATGTTGCCCAGCGGCGCCGGTGCCGTGATTGGGTTTTTCGCGCTCAGCGCCTTCAATCGCATTCCCGCCATGTTGAACTTTACCGCTGGCTCGCGAAACCTGAAGGCCGCGCTTAAGGCAGGTCAGATAAGCCGCATCATCACGGCTCACAAGTTCGTCGAGCTCGGCGGACTCGAAGCACTGATGGAAGAATTGTCGGGCTCCGCCGAAATCGTCTACCTTGAGGATGTGCGGGAAAACCTGACACTGGCCAACAAGCTGATAGCCGCTGTAGGGAACATCTTGCCTGGTCTTGTCCGGAAACAGTCCCGCTACAAATCCCCCGGCGTCATGCTGTTCACGTCTGGCACAGAGGGCGAGCCCAAAGGGGTCGTGCTGAGTCATGAAAACGTCATGGCAAATGTTGAACAGGTACGGGCTCATATAGGTCTCAGCCCCGATACGGACAGTCTGTTCAATCCCCTGCCGACATTTCATTGTTTCGGCCTGACGGTTGGTGCGGTCTTGCCGCTCGTGGCCGGCATCCCGGTCATATTCCATCCCTC
Organism: Hyphomonas sp. KY3; assembly: GCF_017309975.1. NCBI lineage: Bacteria > Pseudomonadati > Pseudomonadota > Alphaproteobacteria > Hyphomonadales > Hyphomonadaceae > Hyphomonas > Hyphomonas sp. KY3. The sequence continues at coordinate 1,836,977 of NZ_CP022271.1, read as the reverse complement.
ACCGCTGCAGCCCCGTGAAATCGTGCGACGGATCCGTGCGAACCAGTCGACCATCCTGCTCGCAACGGACACGTTCATCTCTCAATATGCCCGGATCGGGAATGACGGTGACATGAGCTCTGTGCGGCTGGCTGTGTGCGGCGCGGAACGGGTAAAGGATGAAACCCGCGCCCTGGTCCGCCGCAAATTCGAAATCGAAATCCTCGAAGGCTATGGCGCAACCGAAGCCTCTCCCGTCATCGCGGCCAATAAGTGGGAAGACAATCGGCCGGGAACTGTCGGGCGTCTCATGTCAGGCATGGAGTCCAAGCTGCTGCCGGTCGAAGGCATCGAAGATGGCGGTCGGCTACATGTTCGCGGGCCGAACATCATGATGGGCTATCTGCGGCCGTCAAACCCCGGCATGCTTGAACGCCCCGAAGGCGGCTGGCACGACACCGGCGACATCGTGGCGATCGATGAAAGTGGGATCATTCGCATCATGGGCCGCGTCAAACGCTTCGCGAAGATTGGCGGTGAAATGGTCTCTCTGGCGGTGGTTGAAAACTGCGCGAGTGCGATCTGGCCCGACAATCTGCACGCAGCCGTTACGCTTCCGGATCCCCGCAAGGGTGAGCAGGTCATTCTGCTCAGCGATACCAAGGCAAGCAATCGCGAAGACATTCTCGCTTGGGCCAAGAATCACGGCGTGCCGGAATTGTCTGTTCCGAAACGCGTCTATCATGTTGATGAAATCCCGGTCCTCGGAACCGGCAAGATCGACTATGGTGCTGTGCAGAAAAAAGTAGAAGCTCTGCTGAACGACTAAGCCGACGTCGTGCGTCGCACGGGCATGTGTTTTTTACCCCAATCCTTCAGGGTCAACAGGGCTGGAGCCAATTCCTGACCCTTCTCGGTCAGCACATAGTCAAACCGTTTTGGCGTCGTTGTATAGGCTTTGCGTTCCAGCACGCCTGCTTCGACAAGCCGTTTCAAGCGGTCGGCCAGGATGTGTCGTGTCATACCGCTTGAGGCAATAAACTGTTCGAAACGGGACAGTCCCAGGAAGCAGTCTCGAAGAATCAGCATCGTCCAACGATCCCCAACCAGTGAAAGCGTTCGCGCAACCGGGCACCAATTATCGGATAAATCAGACCATTTCATGCTGACACACCTATACTGTTTTGCCATAGTTCCAAAATGAAACTCATTTGAGAGGGTCCCATGGCAGGCAAATTCGAATTCTATTTCGACTATATCAGTCCATTTTCTTACGTGGCCAATGCCGCAGTGCAACAAATATCCGCCCGTACCGGGGCAGATATCGTGATCAAGCCAATGTTTCTGGGCGCTGTAATGCAGGCTACAGACAACAGGCCGCCTGGCATGGTGCCGGCGAAGGGTGCATACATGATGAAAGATCTCCAACGCTGCACAACCCGCTATGGCTTGGACTTTCGGATGAACCCCTATTTCCCGATGGTCAGTACCCGCAATCTGTTGCGCGCAACCTGCGGACTGGACAATGACCCCACTGAGCAGAAGCGATTCATGGATGCCTGCTTCCAACATATGTGGGCGTCCCCAACCCCACTCAAACCAGATGATGACGATTCGGTTCGGGCAATGTGCGAGCAGGAAGGGTTCGACTTCCGTCAGATTCAGGAACTCGCTCAGGCAAGCGCCAGCAAGGACGCCATGAAAGCCAACACCGATTCAGCCATTGCCCGAGGAGCATTCGGCGCGCCGACATTCTTTGTCGGTGACGACATGTTCTTTGGGCATGACCGGCTCGACTATGTCGAAGAGGCTCTGAAGGCTCAGGCGTAAATGCCGGCCTGCTCGGCGAGTGTCTTGTAGGACTGTTCCGGGCGTGGTCCGAAATGCGCGATGACCTCGGCCGCAGCGATGTGACCAAGGTGCGCGCATGTCTCCAGCGGCAATCCACGAGATATTCCAAACAGGAAACCCGCCGCATATTGGTCGCCGGCTCCGGTTGTATCGAGAACCTGATCGACAGGCTCTGCCTTGACGCTGATGGGGTCACCGGCGCCGATCACGACCGATCCCTTCTCGCTGCGCGTAACCGCCGCGACGGCGGTGTCCTGTTGAAGCGCAGCCAAAGCCGCGTCGAAATCTTTCGTTTCGTACAGGGAGAGCAGTTCTTCCTCATTCGCAAACAGAATGTCGACATTGTTGCGAACCAATTGAAGGAAGCTCGCGCGATGCCGGTCTACACAGAATTTATCCGACAAGGTGAGCGCCACTTTGCGGCCAGCGGCCTTGGCTATTTCTGAGGCAAAGACAAACGCTTCCTTGGCATCTTCGCGGTCAAACAGATATCCTTCCAGATAAAGAATGCCCCCTGCCCGCACGGTGTTTTCGTCCACGTCATCCTTGGAGAACAGGACCGACGCGCCGAGGAATGTGTTCATGCTCCGCGCACCGTCTTCCGTCACGAAGATGATGCTGCGTGCCGTGGCGGGTCCGCTCTCAAGAGGTTTCGTCGCGAAGGGCACACCCGACGCGGTCATCTCGCGTGTAAACTGGCTGCCGAGTTCATCCTTGGAGACTTTGCCAATATAGGCGGCACGTGCGCCGAAGCTCGCAAGACCGGCGATCGTGTTGGCGCCACTGCCGCCAGATGTATAGAATGGGTCCACCGCGGCCTTGGTCAGGGCTTCTGCACGATCTTCCTCGATCAAATTCATCGCATTCTTGTGAATGCCCCATTTTTCGAGGAACGCATCGTCCGTTTTCGACATCACATCCACAATGGCATTTCCCAAGCCGACGACATCGAAGCGGATTTCACTCATTTCACAGATTCCCTGATTGCTCGGCGCCAATTGCCAGAGCTGCCTGCTGGACGCAACAGCTGCGCATGATAAACGCCTGCGGATGAAAATTGCATATTTGTCCTCCCAAGTTACCCAGCCCGGCTCTCCCATCCGGCGGTCCGATGCGTTCGAGCACGATTACATGATGCGCGCATTGAGACCCGAATTCTCAGAGCGTGGCATGGACATTGTGGATATCTGTTGGGACGATAGTTCTGTTGATTGGTCACACCATGACGCCGCGCTGATTGGCACGACGTGGGATTATTGGGACCGACAGGACGAATTCCTGACCACGCTTGAGACCATTGAGGCTCAGACACGCTTGTTCAATCCTGCTGCGCTGGTCCGCTGGAACAGCGACAAGGTCTATCTCAAGGATCTCGCAGCTCGCGGCGCAGATCTGATCCCGACTCTCTGGATTGATGAGATGACCGACGATCAGTACCGAAGCGCCTTTGACGCGCTCGGCGAAACGAAGCTGGTGTTCAAGCGTCAGGTCGGCGCAGGGGCGAGCGGTCAGCACTTGCTGAACTCAGATGACCCAGCCCCCAGGATGCCACACCCAATGATGGTGCAGCCCTTCCTGTCGACGATCCAGACCGAAGGCGAACTGAGCTTCATCTTCATTGATGGTGAGCTGTCGCACGCGCTGATCAAGCGCGCCAAGCCCGGCGACTATCGCATTCAGTCGACTTATGGCGGCCAGGAAGAAACGATCGAGCCGAGCCGGGCGGATCTGGACGTAGCGCGGGCGATACTCGGTCTACTCGACGACATCCCGCTATACGCCCGGGTCGACATGCTGCGCCATCCTGACGGCTCCCTGCTCCTGATGGAACTCGAATTGATCGAGCCATATCTTTATCCGGAACAGGGCGCACGTCTTGGAGGACTTATCACCAAGGCCGTGGAGACCCGTCTAAAAGCGGGTTAGGCGACCTTAATCGCCGAGCGTATAGACGAGCGAGAATTTCGTGGCGGTATCGGTTGCCTCATAGGTTGGCTGAGGCGCAGTGTCGTGGCGCACATCGAAGGACACGCGAGCCGCGAGGTGGCCATTCAGCGCGGCGGTCAGCCCGATACTGTTATTGATCTGAGTGGATTCCTGACCATAGACCACATTGGTCTTGTTGCTCAGAGACACAGCCTCATTGAAGGCATAGAAATACTCAGACTGCGCTACCGCACCCAGTGACTCTTCAGTACTCGCCGGCGTGATCGTTACAGCCCCGGTGCTATCCGTCGTGATCTGACGCTTGACTTCATCAATCTTGAAACCAGGGCCGCCGCGCACCGTCCAATGATGGTCTTCATCATCCAGGACATGCCAACCGACACCCCCACCAACAAAAGTACGGCTGTCGAAGCCGGTAAACTGGTCGACCTCATAGGAGGCCCGTCCGAAAGTGAACATCGTGTCGTTGAAGTCATGCTCCAGGTCCACCGCGCCGAAGTAGCGGTTACGGCTCTCAACGCCATCTTCCTTGCCGTAGTCCCCGGAGAGCTGAATCCCGAAATTCCAATCGCCGGCACCGCGATCAAGGTCGATGCCGAGACCGGCTTCAGACGTTTCCGTGTTCCCGGTTGTCAGTCCTGCGCTGAGGGAAGACTCCCCCGACCAGCCATCCTCAGCCACAGCTGGCAGGCCGGACAGAAGACAGAAGGAGGCTGCGCCAAGGACGAATTTTCCTATGCGGTTCATGCGGTACGCTCCATTTTTACCTGTGCGATGCGGTGTCGGTTGGAGGTGGCCGTGATTTGGTTAAATTTGGGCGAACTGGAGGCAAGCCGCGTGTAGTGCAGTCGCGACACACCCCACCCGTCAGGCTTTGGGACCAAGAGACGATACAGCGGACGGGTCAGGTGTCTTGGGTTTGAACCGGCACAAATCGGATATGGCGCAATGCCAGCATTCGGGTTTGCGCGCCTTGCAGACATACCGCCCGTGCAGGATCAGCCAGTGGTGCGCGCCCTTCTTGAAGTCGGCGGGCGTCGCACGTTCCAGCCCGGCTTCGACCTCGTCCGGCGTCTTGCCGGGGGCTAGCCCTGTCCGATTCGAGACGCGGAAAATGTGCGTGTCGACCGCAATTGTGTGGTGCCCAAAGGCTTCGTTCAAAACCACATTGGCGGTCTTTCGGCCGACACCGGGCAAGCGCACAAGTTCTTCCCGCGTTTGCGGCACGTCGCCGCCGAATTCATCCAGCAACATCTGGCTCAGCGCGATGACGTTCTTGGCCTTATTGCGCCACAAGCCAATCGTCTTGATGTGCTCCGCGACGCCGGCCTCCCCCAGCGCCAGCATCTTTTCCGGCGTATCCGCAAGCGCGAACAATTTCGCAGTGGCTTTGTTCACCCCGACATCGGTGGCCTGTGCCGACAAGGCCACAGCCACGACCAGCGTGTACGGATTCACGAAATCAAGTTCTGTGCGAGGATCCGGGCGATCTGCGGCAAGTGCCGAAAAGAGCGCGGTCGCCTTCTCGGGTCCAAAAACGCGCGGAGCGCGCTTCTTCTTGGTTTTCGGGGTGGATTTGAGCTGTGTCATTCCGCCTGTCTAATGCCCCCTCGCCTTCGCACAAGGCCATGCTATTTTAGACATATGAGCGCGCCGAACGAAATCATCTATATGGACGCCGTTCTTCGGCCCAATCAGTCGCTCAGCCAGCGCGGCTTCGCCATCGTCATGGCAATTGTCGGCGGCGTCAGCTTCCTGACGGGTATCGCCTTCATCTCGATGGGGGCCATCCCCGTGATCGGCTTCTTTGGTCTGGATGCCCTCGCCTTCTACTTTGCATTTCGCATGTCCTTCCGACAACAGCGGGAAGAAACCCGAATCGTCGTGACAGCTGAAGAGCTGCGGTTAACTCACAAAGGCGCCAATGGCAGCGAGAAGTCAGCGACTGTGCCGTCCGCCTTCGCGAGAATCGAACTCGATGAGCCGCTGAACGCAAATAGCTGGTTGCGGGTTGAATACGGCCAGACCGCCTATGTCATTGGGCGTTTCCTGACCTTGCCAGAACGAAAGTCATTGGCCCGCGCGACACGCGCAGCACTACAGAATGCAAAACGCGAACGGCATATCGCAAAAAAATGACGCCTGCGTCATAGTTTTTTCAGAATAGCCGTGTTAAGGTGACGCCGACGTCATAAATCGAGCCTGAGACAAAGGCTTACTGTCGGAGGAAAATTGATGGCTGCTGATACGGTTCACCTGCTTGATCACCCTGCCCTGGAGCGCCCAAAGATCACTCACCGTGATCCGCTCTTCGAAGGCTATCTCGAAATTGGCGAAAAGGCACCGCCTGCCAGTTCGCTGCCTCTTGCGGAGCTGCACCCCGAGGATCCGGAACTCTGGCGGCAACAGGCGATGTGGGATCGTTTCGAGCGACTGCGCAATGAAGCCCCCGTGCATTATACAGCTGACTCCTTTGTCGGCCCGTTCTGGTCGATCTCCCGCTATGAAGACATCATGGCGGTCGATACCGACCACAAACGCTTCTCTTCCAGCTGGGAACATGGCGGCATCACGCTGGGCAGCCCACCGGAAGATTTTGAGCTGCCGATGTTCATCGCAATGGATGAACCGCGCCACTCTGAACAGCGCAAGACGGTCCAGCCAGCCGTTGCCCCAAACATGCTCAAGGAATTCGAGCCACTGATCCGCTCGCGGACCCAGGGCCTGCTCGACTCCCTTCCGGTCGGTGAGCCGTTCGACTGGGTCGACACCGTCTCCATCGAGCTGACCACGATGATGCTGGCCACACTGTTCGACTATCCATTCGAAAAACGTCGCGACCTGACCCATTGGTCCGACATGGCGACCGGCATGAACAATCCGGACATCTGCCCCGGCGGGGAAGAACAGTGGAAGCGCGAAATGATGGAATGTCTCGCCACTTTCATGCAGATCTTCCAGGAGCGTGGCGCGCAGCCGCAGAAGAACGATCTGATCAGCCTGCTCGCGCATGGTGAGAAGACCCGCAACATGACGCCAATGGAACTGCTCGGGAACGTCATTCTGCTCATCGTGGGCGGCAATGACACGACCCGAAACTCGATGACCGCTTCGGTCTACGCGCTGAACAAGTTCCCAGCAGAATATGACAAGCTGAAAGCAGACCTGTCGCTGATCCCGAACATGGTCTCCGAAACGATCCGCTGGCAGACGCCGCTGGCTCACATGCGCCGCACGGCGCTCGAAGACGTCGAGATGCACGGCCAGACCATCAAGAAGGGCGACCAGGTTGCCATGTGGTATGTCTCAGGCAACCGGGATGAACGCTTCTGGGACCGCCCGAATGACTATATCATCGACCGTCCCGATGCCCGTCGGCATATCTCGTTCGGCTTCGGTATCCATCGCTGCGTCGGCAACCGTCTCGCTGAACTACAGCTGCAAATCCTCTGGCAAGAACTGATGGAACGCTTCAGCCATATCGAAGTGCTCGACGAACCATCCTTTTCTGCGGGCGGCTTCGTGAAGGGGTACACATGGATGCCAGTGGTCCTGCACGGCAAATAAGTTTTGGCTGACGCCACGCCAAGACGATAAACCTCCCATCAGACCAGATGGGAGGTTTTTTCATGGACGTATCACAGGCAGTCGCGCAGCGTATCTCCACACGGGCCTTCAAGCCCGATGCACTTTCTGAAGCCGATATCCGCGAGTGGCTGAATCAGGCCCAGCGGGCGCCCTCCGGCGGCAACACACAGCCTTGGCGAACCATTGTCGTCACTGGCGACGCCAAGGATGCCGTCATTCGCATGGCCGCGCCTGTACTGGCTGCAAATCCAAAGGGTCAGCCAACAGATCGCCCCATTTACCCGAAAGACCTCTGGGAGCCCCACGAAGCGCGCCGCCGCAAAGTGGGCGAGATGATGTACGAAACGCTTGGCATTCCGCGAGAGGATCGCGCAGCGCGCATCGCCTGGTTCGCCAACAATTTCCGTTTCTTTGACGCCCCCGTGGCGACATTCATCGTCATCGATGAGCGGATGGGACATGGTCAGTGGGGTCACACTGGCATGTACCTTCAAACCCTGGCACTGCTCGCGGAAGAGCGTGGCTGGGGGACGTGCATGCAGGAATGCTGGGGCATGCTGCGCCCCGCCCTGAAAGACCATTTCAAACTGGCCGATACCGAAATGGTCTGGTGCGCGATGGCGGTCGGAAAGCCTGATCCATCCCATCCGGTAAACACATTGCGGGCAGAGCGCGCGCCATTGGAAGAGATCGCAGAACTGCACGGCTTCTAATTTCGGCCCTATTCCTGCCGGATCGGTATGGCGCAATGAGATCATGCTCACACGTCGTGCCGCCATCTTGGGAGGTTTCAGTGTTCCGCTTGCGCCGATCCGCCTCGGGCAGAGAACGCTTCCGTGGCAGACTCGCCTCGCATTTGCTGCGAGATCCCAGATCGGGATCACACGCATGTATGACCCGGCCTATGCCCACCTCTCCTATCCGATGGGAGATGTGGAAAGATCGCGGGGCGTGTGCACCGATGTGATTGTGAGGGCCTATCGCGATGCGTTCGCAATGGACTTACAGCAACTTGTTCATGAAGACATGACCAACGCTTTCAGCAAGTATCCGACAATCTGGGGCCTGACCCGCCCTGACCGCAATATCGACCATCGTCGCGTACCAAATCTGGAAAAATATATCGAACGCCACGGCCTCGCCCTGTCAACGCCGCCAGACGATACAGGCTGGAAGGCAGGCGATCTCTATACGATGCGATACAAGGAGAGCCTTCCTCATATCGGGATTGTTTCTGACAAGACCACACGGACGGGACGCCCTCTGGTCATTCATAATATGGGTTGGGGAACGTCCGAGGACGACATTATCGGTCAGTTTCAGCATGAGCGCCGCTTCAGGCTGGCGCCTCGACCGGCTGCTTGACCCTGCCCGAAATCAGCAAGACGGTCCCGATCGCAAGTAATGGCAGTATTCGATGATGATACCGGTCGGGTGGACCCGACAGAAGGGCAAACAGCGCGTCATTGGCGATGGCGATCAATCCAATACCTATGATGGTTCTACGAATATCTGCACCAGTCCGTCTCCAACCGAAGAATAGTGCGGCGGCAAATACAAGATAGCACCCATACCTCAAGATCGTCGCGACCGACTCCACCGGCACCGCGGCGAAAAATCCCTTCGCCTGATGTGAGGCGTAGAAGCGTTCCGGAAAAGGCTCTGACAAGACAGGTTGGAAATCGAATTGGGTTGCTGGCTCACAATAGCTCAGAAAATCCAAAAAGATGGTACGGGCCAAGGGTACAGGCTCAAACATGAATGCATCCTTGAGTATGGGAAGCGCATGGTGCTCCTCAAACGTGGCCAAGTCGAATTCGCCCTCTGAGGTCTTCCAGACATCCCAGAACAGATCACGCCGACCTTTGTTCTCTGGATAGGTTTTAATCCTCGCCACTTCGTCAGCGGCTTCAGACAGAACCAGGTTTCCGGACCGGTCTGCTTCCCTCCGCAGCAATTCCGGCTGGACCGAGAACACCCGGGCGGCGGGAAACGTTTTCGAAAGTCGCGGCGTCTCAGGCATGATCATGGCATCAAGCAGCACGTTCGCACCAAATGCGATGACCGCGGCAACCAGGCCAGCCACGACTTGCCGCCTCGAACGGAAAAGCACCGCCGCCAGCACAGCGAAAACAAGAGCAAAAATCTGTCCTGATCCGTGACCTGACAAAAGCAGGCCAGCTAAAATTCCCACATATACTTCTGGAAGCTTACGTGCAGACAGGAGCAGTATGATCGCTGGAAAGAACCACGCATCGACCAGGACTGCGCTCGTATAGATCGGCTGCAGGCTGAGCACAATCAGTATACACAATACTATGCGGCTGGGGCGAATATCATAAACGCGGAACAACAGAATCCATGCGCCCGCAGCCATTGCGCTATTGAGGATTGGCATCGCCCAATACCCAACCAGTTTGTAAGGCAGCGTCAGCAGCAGGGCCGGAAACTTGCCCCTGAACCAGTTTGCCCCCTTCCCTGAATAGGCAATGGAATCAGACATCACCAGCGGGAATCCGTTCAGCACTGCAGGCAAGATCAGTACCGCGAACAGAGCGTAAAACCAGATCGCTTCCTTCGACGTAAAGCGTTGAAGGAGAGCGACAGGCATCATCCGCACCCAAGCACTATCTATTCGTCATCATCCCATGCATCCATGGGCTGCTCCGGAATACGCGGCTGCTTTGCCAGCTGGATCACGGCCGCTTTCACATCACCGCTGTCGAACTCATCAACATCAGACTGCGCACGTTCCGGTGCGCGCGTATAGGAGAACACACTGACGGAAGCATCATCTTCGCCATCGAGATCGGCCTGAGCATCAATGCCATTGTCTGACGAAGCCATTTCCAGGCTGACACCCTCATCGGTCTCTGAATCCTCGTCATCGCCTTCTTCCATGAAGTCTGTGACGAAAGATTCTGTCTCCGCGATCTCAGGGGACTCCACCTCTGGCGCTTCTTCGCCGTTCAGGGCTTCCTCGTCCGGCATCTGGAAACCGTCCGGAATAACATCCGACAATAGCCCCTCGGCTTCGAGATCGGCTTTGCCCGGCAATGTGTCGAGGCTTTCCAGCCCGAAATGCTCCATGAAGGCATCGGTCGTGCCATAGGTGATTGGTTGACCCGGGGTTTTGCGGCGGCCCTTGATCTTCACCCAGCCGGTTTCCAGCAATGTATCGATTGTTGTCTTTGACACCGCAACGCCGCGCACTGCCTCAACTTCAGCTCGCGTGACCGGCTGGCCATAGGCAATAATCGCCAGCGTCTCGAGCGTCGCCTGGCTCAGTTTTTTCTGAACCTGACGCTCTTCCACAAACAAATAGGAAAGATCGGAAGCCGTCTGGAAGCGCCATTTGCCCGCGACTTCGACCAGATTGACCCCACGGTTCACATATTGTGCCCGGAGCGCCATCAACACTTCGGCCGCTTCGACGCCGTGCGGCAAAGTCTCGGCAATCTGCTCGGCGCTCAGCGGCTCGCCAGCGGCAAACAGGATGGCTTCAGCACGGCGGATACCCTCGACCAGCGCTTCGCTGGCGCCTTCGGTCAGGGCCTCTTCGGAACGACGATAGGCAAACGCCAACTGCGCAACCGCGTCGCGTTCTGTTTCAGGAGTGTCGTCAGTCATCAAGTACTTCTCAAGCGGTTGCATCTCTGCCCCCTTCCGGTCTGATACCCGCATTGCGCAGGTAAAGTGGCGCAAAGTGCTCGTCCTGGCGCACATCGACTTCGCCATCGCGGGCGAGTTCCAATGCAGCCGAGAAGACACTTGCGGTGACAGACCGAGGCGGCAATTCCGGGTCCACGTCTGTCATGGTTGAGCGGATCTCGTCCAGCGAAGACCACTGCTCCAACTGTTGCCTGAGTGCGCGCAGTGTTGTTCGCGCCAGTTCCAGCGGCAAAACAAGCTGTTGCTCAATCGTGTGCGGGCGTTCCTTTTCGCGGCGATCGCGAATCGTCCCGAAGGCTTGTGTCAGCTCGTACAGCGACGCTTTGTATTCAGTGTGCTTGACGACTTTGGGCTGTACCGGCGCACCGCGCAGGAAGACCACATTGTCGAGAATAGGCCCCGCTTCGAGTTCTTCGACGGCCCCGCGCATGGCATCAAGCCGCTTCAGGCGAAAGGCCAGCCGCGCTGCCATTTCTTCGCCAGTTGGTTCGTCTTCCGCGGCCTTTTCCGGCTTCGGCAACAAAAGGCGCGATTTCATGAAGGCGAGCCAAGACGCCATCAGAAGATAGTCGGCCGCCAGATCGATGCGCTGAGACTTCGCCTCTTCGATGAAGTCGAGGTATTGCTCTGCCAGCGACAGGATCGACAGATGCAGCAGGTCGACCTTCTGCCGGCGGGCAAGCTCCAGCAACAGATGAAGCGGGCCTTCATAACCGCCAACATCGACCGTAAAGAGATCGCCGGCTTCGGCCTCCTGCGCGTCTGCAGACAGCGCATCAATCGAGATCATTTCGGAGTTCATGCCGCCCCCGCCAAATGAGGAAAATATGACTGGAATGTCTGCCAACCCTCAACGAGGTCAAACTCCTCCTGATGGGTCGAGAGTGCTTCAGCACGCAGTGCCCGCTCCAGTGGCCGTCCCGTCAGTTCTGGCGAAACAGCTGCGACTTCAGCCATTTCTGAATGGATCGCAAGTGGATCAGAAAGAAAGCCGGAACAGTGCAATAGCACGTCACAGCCCGCAGCAATCGCCGCTTCGCCCCGCTCGCCCAGGCTACCGCCCAGCGCCTGCATCCCGAGATCATCCGTCATCAGCAAGCCATCAAACCCGATTCGCGCGCGGATCACGTCTTGAATCATGATTTTTGACAGAGTGGCGGGGACATTGGCGTCAAATGCATCATAGGAAATGTGCGCTGTCATCGCCATTGGCGCATCGGCGAGACGGGCAAAGGCATCAAAATCTTTCGCCAGTTCCGCTTCGCTCGCCGCTACGCGCGGCAGCTCCAGATGGCTATCGGACATGGAGCGCCCATGACCCGGAATATGTTTGATCACGCCGGCAACACCGCCGGATGCGAGCCCTTTCAGAGCCGCGCCCGCGAGACTTGCGACCGTTTCGGGATCAGTGCCAAAAGCCCTGTCGCCAATTACGTCATGTGCGCCCGGAACCGGCAGATCGACGACAGGCGCACAATCTGCATGAATCGACAGGGCAGCGAGTTCTGCGGCGATGAGCCTGTGGCCGAGCCAGGCAGCGGAAAGTCCCCGCTCACGATCATTGGCAAAAATATCTGCATAGTCCTGACCACGCGGAAAAAGAGGCCATTCAGGCGCCTTCAACCTTGCCACACGTCCACCCTCCTGATCGATAAAGATCAGGCACGGCCGATTCATCGCGTTCCAGATGTCATCGACGAGGCTTCGGACTTGGGTCCGCGATACGCAGGAGCGGCCCATCAGGATGACCCCCCAAGGCTGCTCGGCGGCGAACAGTGCCGCTTCCTCCTTCGTGAGCACAGGCCCCGAAACGCTGAGGATGCAAGCCTTGATCACTATCCTGTCACCACAATGCAATTGTCACCGCCGGCCTTCACCGCATCACAGAATTTCGATGCTTCAGACCGTTCCGCAAAGCTGCCGACGCGCAACCGATAGAAGACACCCTTGGCTCCAAGATCGGCTCGTTGAATACGCTTCTGAGCACTCCGGTAGAGGCCGGGCTTTGTACTGTTCATTTTCGCCCAGGCGGTTTCAGCGGCGTCTTGTGAGCGGAAAGCTGCCAACTGGACGAGGTAAATACCATCATCGGTAAAGGCAAACTGTGAGGACGCTTCCCTGGCGGCCGGCGCCTTCCGCGGCGCGGGAGCAGGCGCCTGCACCACCGGATTCGTTGGCACGACACGCAGGGTCTCTTCCTCATCCTCTGGCATCGCCTCCAGGTCAGCCAGTGCGCGTACTTGCGCATCATCAGGCTCGATGCCTTCCCGGCCTGGCCTGAGCTCAATTGGGGGGCCGCCTTGCAGCGCATCACCACCTTCAGTGCCATTTGCAGCGAAGTCGGTGCCCGGCTCCACTATACGCTCGGAGTCATCCATCTGATCGTAGAAGCGCTTGTCAGTGTCTGGGACTGCCAGGCCTTCTCGATCTTCCGGCGCACGCTTGTAGGGCTCTTTATCGGCAATTACGCTGGGAATACCGGCGCCATTGTCCCGGATACCCTGACGATATGTGTTCCAAACAACTGCGCCGAAGACGAGCAAGACCCCCACGGCAAGCGCCAAGATGAGCGGTCCGCGCGTGGAATCGTCCTCGCGAACATCAAATCCGCGGTAATCGTCTTCGAACGGGGAATAATCCCGCTCGTCGTCCCGATATCGCCCCATGGAATCATCCTCAGACTAGGTTCACAGAGTTAAGATTACGGCGTGTTTCGTTAACGACACTTGAATATTCAAGAGCTTTCACAGGCCTCGGCGCCTGCAACGCTTTAAAACCGGTAAATGTGATGACAGTGCGGCTAGCGCAGTACATCCGGATGATAAAGGCGCCGGTGTTCCTCGATTGCGTAGGAATCTGTCATCCCGGCGATATAGTCACAAACAATGCGCGCGCGGCGCGCTTCGTTAGCCTGCGACGCATCTTGCCGCCACGGGCTCGGCAGCGTGTCAGGCTCACTCAGGAAAATCTGAAACAGCTCGGCGAGCATGCGTTTGGCTTTGCTGCGCATGCGGTTGACTGTGTAGTGTTTGTACATCCGCTCATACAGAAAGGCGCGCAGCGCCCGCTGACGGCTTTCCAGCTCCTCCGAAAATGCAACGAGTGGCACATCCATGGCGCGCACTTCCGCGGCGCTCTGTGGCGCGTACTGCTTCGCGCGCCGGCCCGTCTCGGCGGTAAGATCGTTGACCCACAGGCCGATCAGGCGACGAACCGCCTCATAGGAGACCATCCGGTCGCTTAAATGCGCATATTCCAATTTCACCGCGCGGAACTCGTCTCCGACAATCGGCAAATCCATCAGATCGTCAATCGTGAACAGGCCAGCGGCGATACCGTCATCAATATCATGATTATTGTAGGCGATGTCGTCTGACAGTGCAGCCACCTGCGCTTCCGGACCTGCAAACTGGTGCGGCTCCAAGTCCATGAAGTTCGCATATTCCCGAAAAGCGGCCGGTAGCGATTCCACGGGTGTATCGCGCGTCACCATCGGGCCATTGTGCTTTACGAGGCCCTCCAGCAGCTCCCAGGTCAGGTTCAGGCCCTCAAAATTGGGGTATCGGACCTCCAGCTTGGTAACGATGCGCAGCGTCTGGGCGTTATGGTCAAACCCCTCATAGTCCGCCATGCACGCGTCCAACTGGTCCTCGCCCGCATGCCCGAAGGGCGGGTGGCCCATATCGTGGGCGAGCGCCAACGCTTCGGCGAGGTCTTCGTCCAGACCGAGCGTACGGGCAATACTGCGGGCAATCTGGGCCACTTCGAGTGAATGCGTCAGGCGGGTGCGGAAATGATCGCCCTCATGTGCGACAAACACCTGTGTCTTCTGCTTCAATCGCCGGAAGGCGGTCGAGTGGATAATCCGGTCTCGATCACGCTGGAAAGGCGTTCGAGTCGCCGATGGCGCCTCCGGGAAATACCGGCCGCGGCTATCTTCGTGCCGGGTGGCATACACTGATCTCTTTTCCATTGGCTCGGGAATCCCTATGTTGAGGTCATGAGCACGACAACTGCCCCCGATGTGACCCTTACAGCCTCGGCTGCCAAGCGGATTAATGCGATTCTGGCCAAACAGGACGGCGTTGATTTTCTGCGCGTCTCCGTCGAAGGCGGCGGATGTTCAGGCTTTTCCTACAAGTTCGACTTCGACCAAGCGGCCAAGGAAGACGATATCGTCCTGGAACGCGATGGCGCAAGAGTGTTGATCGACGAAATGAGCCTCGAATTCCTGAAGGGCTCACAGATCGATTTCACGACCGAGCTGATTGGTGCTGCCTTCAAGATCAGCAACCCGAATGCTACGGCGGCTTGCGGCTGCGGAACCAGTTTCTCGATTTAACTTGCTTCGCCCCACGGCATGTCCGCTAGCTGGATGACACCCTAGCGAGGAGACAAACATGCCGACCGCTCAGCCCTTCCGCATCGACATTCCCCAGGAAAAGCTCGACGCCATCATGGCGCGGGTGAAAGCCTATGACTGGTTTCCAGCCCCCGCCAATGAAGAAGGCTTTGCCTACGGCATGTCCACGCCGGTGATGAAAGACATCCAGCGCTATTGGATTGCAGGCTATGATTGGCGCAAATCAGAAGAGATCCTGAACAAGTATCCCAGCTACAAAGTCGAGATCGATGGTCAGATGATTCACTTTGTCCATGTCGTGGGCGAAGCTGGCGGGCGGCGCCCCCTGCTCATCACGCATGGATGGCCAGGTTCAGTTTTTGAATTTTGGGAAGCGATCGCGCCCCTGGCCTTTCCATCCCGCTATGGCGGCAAGGCCGAAGATGCTTTTGACCTGATTATCCCTTCCCTGCCCGGTTACGGATTTTCAGGGCGGCCAAAATCCCCGATCGGTCCCCGAGGCACGGCCGCGCTTTGGGACACGCTGATGCGCGACATACTGAAATATGACACCTATCTCGCTCAGGGCGGCGACTGGGGCAGTATGGTGACCTCCTGGCTCGGCTTCAATCATGGCACAGTCGATGGCAAGGGCGGTTGCCGCGCGATCCATCTGAACATGGTCGGCTTCCGCCCGACACCCGCCACGCCGCAGACCAAGGCCGAAGGCGAATGGCTCGCCGCGTCGCAGGGCGCCATGCAGCGCGAAGGCGCCTATCTGATGCAGCAGATGACCAAGCCCCAGACGCTGGCGATGGCGCTAATGGATTCCCCGGTCGGCACTGCTGCGTGGATCATCGAGAAATTCAATGGCTGGTCAGACCTGTCCGACGGCGGACTTTTGGATACCTACTCAAAAGACCAGCTGCTCACCAATGTGATGATCTTTCTGGTCAATGATGCCATCGCCACCAGCGTCTGGTTCTACAATGGCTTTGCGCAGGAAGGTGGCAATGCCCTGCCAGAAGGCGTCCGGTGTGAAACGCCGACGGCGTTTGCGAACTTCCCCGGCGAGCCCGTCTACAAACCCGCGCCGCGGAGCTGGTTCGAGAGAGCCTACAACCTCACCCGTTGGACGGATTTGCCGCGCGGCGGTCATTTCGCAGCGATGGAAGAGCCCGAACTATATGTCGAAGAGATCCGCGCCTGGGGTAACAGCGTAACTGAGCCTGAGGGCTGATGGCTGCCTGTCCGCAGGGTGATCCCAACCGAGCCGGGCGATGGCGCGTCACCAATCCGACCGCCGGGTGAAGCCGTTTATCTTGGCCGGGCTGCGGGGCTTTCGTCTTCTTCCGCAGCTAGGTCTGATGAAATCCAGCAGTCTGGTCTTGCAACCAGTTGAATTTCACTGCGCGGATGGGACGGGCCCCAATGCATGGGGGCACCTACTATCCAGTAATTTGACTAATCGTCCTCGTGACAGCGGAGCCCTGCTCCCATCCGCAAGGACCGATCCCTGCACAAACCGGATGGCATCCGCCAGTCCGGCTATTTGCGCAGGTCCTTGGCCAGATTATCCAGCACGGCATTGGCAAATTTCGCTTCCTGCTCGTCGAAGAAATCATGCGCCAGCGACACGTACTCATCGAGGATGATGGCGTTCGACAAATGTTGGTGCGCGATGAATTCAGCGGAACCCGCGCGTAAAAGCGCGCGCATGGTTGCATCGAGCCGGGTCAGCTTCCATCCGTTTGCCAGCCTCCCAAGGATCGCCTTGTCGATGGCTGCCTGATGATCAACGACCGCGTTCACGATAGATTTGAAAATATCGGGATCGGCTTCCTCGATCGGTTCTTCATTCGGACCAATGCCGAGCCGGTCTTCCATGAAGGCGCGAATGGTCGCGCGGGCCGACTTGCCGGTCTGCTCCATCTCATAAAGCGCCTGAACGGCTGCGAGGCGCGCTCCCGCCCGCCTCGCCCGTGTAACCTCGAAGGGAATATTCTGGTCGTTCACCGAATGAGTTCCTTGCGGAATTTGATCATGGCCAAACAGGCGTCTGCGGCATCCTTGCCCTTGTTTCCGCGCTTGCGGTCAGCGCGGGCGAGCGCCTGCTCTTCATTCTCGACAGTCAGGATGCCGTAGCCAATCGCCTGACGACGCTGCACGATCAGATCCATCAGACCGCGGGCGCTTTCACCACAGACATAGTCGTAATGGCTGGTTTCGCCCCGGATCACGCAGCCCAGTGCCACAGCGCCGTCAAACCGGCCACTGTCGGCCGCCATGGCAATCAGGCCCGGCAGCTCGAACGCGCCCGGCACTTCCATGACCGTCACAGTCGCGCCAGCAGCTTCAAGAGCTTCCAGTGCGCCAGCTTCCAGCTCATCGGAGATGTGCTTGTAGTATTTCGAAATGGCGACAAGAACGCGGTCTGCCATCAGTTGTTCTCCTCATGAAGATTGCGCCACCCCTCTATCGTCAGGCCGTAGCCGTCAAGGCCTGCCAAGCGGGTGGGCTGCGTTCCGGACAGGTAGATCATGCGACGTACGCCCAAATCCCGCAGAATTTGAGCACCGACACCGTATTCACGAATAGGCGCGGTCGGATCGGGGGCCACTGAGGGCTTCAGGCCGAGCCGTTCGGCAATGATGTTCGGCCGCATCGTGTTCACGAACACGACCACGCCCGGTTCTTCAGCGTCAGCAATCACGCGCATCGCGCGCTCAACCAGGCCGTGTCTTGGGCCGTTTTCTCCCAGCACGTCCGACAGGATGTCCATCCGGTGCACCCGCACCAGCGTTGTGCTGTCCGGCGTGATATCCCCGTGAACGATGGCGATATGTTCCGAATTGTCGAGCGCGTTACGGAAACAGACCGTCCGGAACCCTTCCCCGTAACCGGAATCGAGCGGCGCTTCGACGCGGCGCTCCATGAACCGGTCATTCTTTCGGCGCCAGGCGATGAGGTCGGCAATCGTGCCGATTTTGAGATTGTGCAGCTGGGCGAACGCGACCAGTTCGGGAAGGCGGGACATGGTGCCGTCTTCATTCATGATTTCGCAGATCACACCGGCCGGATAGAGGCCGGCCATGCGGGAAATATCTACCGCCGCCTCTGTATGCCCGGCGCGGACGAGTGTGCCGCCTTCGCGCGCAATCAGCGGGAAGACGTGTCCGGGTGATACAATGTCCTCATGATCCTTGGTCGGGTCGATGGCGACGGCGATTGTCCGGGCACGATCATGGGCCGAAATACCCGTCGTGACGCCGTCTTTCGCTTCGATCGAGACCGTGAAGGCCGTTCCCATGCTTTCCCGATTGTTCCGGGTCATCATGTCGAGATTCAGCGTATGCGCGCGCTCCTGACCCATCGCCAGGCAGATCAGGCCCCGACCGTGACGCGCCATGAAGTTCACATGTTCCGGCGTGGCAAAATTGGCCGGAATGATCAGGTCGCCCTCATTCTCCCGGTCCTCTGCGTCGACCAGGATATACATCCGGCCATTGCGGGCATCTTCGATGATCTCGTCAATCGAGGAGATTGCTTGATGAAATTCGCTGCTCATATCTGCCCTTATCCCTTCGGCGCATCCGCGCCGATCATCCGCGCCACGTAGCGTGCCAACATGTCGATCTCAAGATTGACGCTGGAACCGGGCTGCAACTGGTTGAGTGTAGTCACCTCCCAAGTGTGGGGAATGATCGCCAACTCGAAATCACCATTCGGCAGGGCTTCAGCCACGGTCAGAGACACACCATTCACCGCCGCGGACCCCTTGGTCGCGAAGTAGCGCGCGATCTGTTCAGGTGGCCGTATGGTCAAACGGTAGCTTTCACCTTCCGGTTCGACGGAAACTACCTGACCGACACCATCAACATGGCCAAACACGAAATGTCCGCCCAACTCGTCGCCGAGTTTCAGGCTCTGTTCCAGATTGACGTGAGATCCAACCGTCCAGTCACCTAGAATCGTCTTGGAAAGTGTTTCCGGCACGGCTTCGGTGGCGAACCACGCGCCGCGCTCGCCCTGCCCCATATCCACGACCGTCAGGCATACGCCCGAATGCATGATGGACGCGCCCAGGGTGATATCTTCCAGTTTGTAACGGCTTTCGACCTCAAACCGGCGAAGCCCATTGCGGTCCTCCACGGATCGGACGGTCCCGACATCGGTAACGAGGCCTGTAAACATTTTCCTGCCCTTAGTTTCTTATTTAGACCCTTACATAGGTGTCCAGGACATCAACCCCAATCCGTTCCGTAGCGATAGCGCGCCAACGTGACGCTTCGCCCAGATTGGAGAGTCCCAGGGCGGCGAGCGCTGGCAGGCCGTCTCCTCCGATCAGGATGGGGGCGCGAAACCAGGCAATTTCGTCCACAAGCCCTTCCCGAATGAAGCTGGCCGCCAGCGTGCCGCCCCCTTCTATCAGGAGAGATGCAATTCCTTCGATCTCAGCGCGATGAAGGAGGTCATTCACGTCCACGCGAATGCCTTTCCCGCAGCGCCAGATATCCACGCCGCTCGCTGCGAGGATATCCTGCGGCTGGCCATTGGTTGCGACAACAACGCGTCCGGATGAAACAGACTGGACCAGTCTGGAACTGCGCGGTGTGCGACCTTGAGAATCTGCGACGATCCGGATGGGTTGGGTTTTGGGGAGCGGGACTGTCCGCGCGGTCAGCAACGGATCGTCGGCAAGTACCGTGCCCACTCCAACCAGAACCGCATCATGCGCGGCGCGCATCTCATGTGCCCGTGCGCGTGACTCGCTGGTCGTGATCCACTGGCTCGTCCCATCGGACAAAGCTATGCGGGCATCCAGCGATGTAGCGATCTTAAGGGTGACTTTCACCCCGCTCATTCAGGATCGCTCTCTTCTTCCAGCGATGTCTGCTCAATGAATTGAGCGAAATCGTTCGGATCCCTGAAATCCTTGTAGACACTTGCGAACCGCACATAACCGACCGGATCGACTTGCCGCAGCGCCTCCATGGCAAATTCGCCCACTTCATTGGACGTCACCTCGGTTTCGCCACCGCTTTCCAGCTTGCGCGCAATACCGGACACCATCTGGTCGATCTGTTCCCGATCCACGGGGCGTTTCCGCAAGGCGATGGTGATCGAGCGCGTCAGACGGTCCCGGTCAAACGGCACGCGTTTGCCATCCCGCTTCACCACCATGATCTCGCGCAACTGAACACGTTCAAACGTCGTGAACCGCGCACCACACGCCTCACATACACGCCTGCGACGGACAGCCGTGTTGTCTTCAGCCGAGCGGCTGTCCTTCACCGATGTATTCTCGGAACCGCAGAACGGACATCGCAAGGTCTATCAGCCTCCCAATCCATTATAGATCGGGAACTGCGCCGTCAGGGCTTTCACCTCTTCGCGCACCTTGTCTTCTGCTGATGTGCTTTCGCCGGACGCAACCGCGTCAACAATCTTGCCAATCCAGTTACCGATCTGCGTGAACTCATCTTCGCCGAAACCGCGAGTCGTACCGGCTGGCGAGCCCACACGAATACCGCTGGTGATCATCGGCTTTTGCGGGTCGAAGGGTACGCCGTTCTTGTTACAGGTGATGAAGGCACGCTCGAGCGCATGCTCAGCGTCGCGACCGGTCACATTCTTCGGTCGCAAATCGATCAATGCGACGTGCGTATCCGTACCGCCAGAGACAACGTCCAGCCCGCTGGATTTGCAAGCCGCAGCCATAGCGCGCGCATTTGCAACAACTTGAGCCGCATAATTCTTGAATTCTGGCTGAAGCGCCTCTCCGAAGGCTACCGCCTTGGCTGCGATGACATGCATCAGCGGTCCACCCTGAATGCCGGGGAAGATGGCTGAGTTGATCTTTTTCGCGAGCGCTTCGTCATTGGTGAGGATCATGCCGCCACGCGGGCCACGCAATGTCTTGTGCGTTGTTGTCGTCGCGATATGCGCATGGTCCAGTGGGTTCGGATGCGCGCCGCCGGCAACGAGACCCGCAAAATGCGCCATGTCCACGAGGAACAACGCCCCAACCTCATCAGCGATTTCGCGGAATCGTTTGAAGTCGATCTCACGAGGATAGGCAGAGCCACCCGCGATGATCAGCTGCGGGCGGTGCGCCTTGGCAAGGCGCTCCACTTCCACGAAGTCAATTCGATCATCTTCCCGACTCACACCATACTGAACGGCGTTAAACCATTTGCCGGACTGGTTTGGCTTGGCACCGTGGGTCAGGTGACCACCTGCGTCCAGGCTCATGCCGAGGATCGTATCGCCCGGCTTCAGCACCGCATTGAACACACCCTGATTAGCCTGGCTGCCGGAATTCGGCTGCACATTGGCGAATCCGCAATTGAACAGCTTCTTGGCCCGCTCAATCGCCAACTCTTCCGCAATGTCCACAAACTCGCAGCCACCGTAATATCGCTTGCCTGGATAGCCTTCAGCATACTTGTTCGTCAGCACCGTTCCCTGAGCCTCCAGCACGGCTTTGGAAACAATATTCTCTGACGCAATCAGCTCGATCTGCTGCTGCTGACGGGTACGTTCCTTCCGGATCGCATCGAACAGCTCGGGATCACGATCTTCCAGAGATTGGCTGAAAAATTCCGTGGTATCAAACCGGGCGGGCTGGGCTGTGTCTGCCATGGGCGAATCTCCTGCTGGGTCTTGCGCTATTTACGCTCAGGCGGGTCCCGCCGCAACCGCCGGTGCGTGCTGGGCCCACAATATCGCACCCTGCATGCACAATTTGAGAGATTGTGTCGGGATTGTCGTGCAAATACTTGAAGAACTATGGTATTTAGCAGTTTAGTTGGGGCGCGATTGTGCAGCTGAATATCCAAATACCTGACAGAGTCTTGGTGGGCCATGAGTGAATACGAGTCATCTGACCTGCTCGACATGACTGCCGAGATTGTCTCGTCATATGTGTCGAACAACCAGGTCGAAGCAGATGCGCTGCCACAGCTCATCACGAACATCTATGAGACGGTTTCCGGGCTATCGAAAGGCGCGGAGCCTGCAGCAGATACTCAGGAACCAGCAGTTTCAATTGCGAAATCCATCACACCGGACTTCCTGATCTGTCTCGAGGATGGCCGGAAGCTCAAGATGCTGAAGCGATATCTTCGATCCAAATTTGACATGACGCCCGAAGACTACCGCGCGAAATGGGGATTACCATCCGACTACCCGATGGTTGCGCCAAACTACGCAAAGCTGCGCTCAAAGCACGCCAAACAGATCGGGCTTGGCAAGAAGGCACCGCCCGCACCCAAGAAAAAAACCAAATAGTCGAAAAACCGGATCAGGCTGCCTTGTCGAGGCCGAGCTGCTTCCAAACAGCCAGGATCGCAGCCACCAACTCATCCATCATGACTTCGTCATGCACAGGGCTCGGCGTGAAGCGCAAACGCTCCGTACCCTTCGGGACAGTCGGGTAATTGATCGGCTGCACATAGATACCGAAATCGAACAGCAATGTATCGGACAGCGCCTTGCAGCGCTCCGGATCTCCCACCAGCAATGGTACGATATGCGTGTCAGTGTCGATCATAGGCAGGCCGGCATCGCGGAATTTCTGCTTCAGCTTGGCAGCGTTCGCCTGATGGGTCCGGCGCAATTCCCGTCCCGCATCCGTCCGCAGTTTCTGAATGCTGGCCAGCGCACCCGCCGCCATTACGGGACAAGTGGATGTCGTGAAGATAAAGCCTGAAGCCATTGAGCGGATGGCGTCGACCACGGTCTCGTGGCTGGCAATGTAGCCGCCCATGACACCATAAGCCTTGCCAAGCGTGCCCTCGATGATGTCGATCCGATCCGCCAGACCCCACATCTCCGCAACGCCGGCGCCATTCTGGCCATACATGCCAACCGCATGCACTTCGTCCAGATAGGTCATCGCATCGAATTCATCGGCCAGATCGCAAATTTCTTCCATCCGGCCGAAATCACCGTCCATGGAATAAACGCTCTCAAACGCGATCAGCTTCGGGCGATCCGGATCATCATTCGCCATCAGCGCCCGCAGATGATCCACGTCGTTATGCTTGAAGATGCGACGGTCTGCACCTGAGCGACGAATGCCTTCAATCATCGAAGCGTGGTTCAACGAGTCGGAATAAATGATCAGGTCAGGCAAAATCTTGCCCAAGGTCGACAATGTCGCCTCATTGGAAACGTAGCCGGATGTGAACAGGAGCGCTGACTCCTTGCCGTGCAAATCTGCCAGTTCGCGCTCAAGATCGACATGGTAACGAGTCGTGCCGGAGATGTTACGCGTGCCGCCCGAACCTGCACCGAAACTATCGATGGCCTCATGCATGGAATTGATGACGTCTTCGTCCTGGCCCATGCCAAGATAGTCATTGGAGCACCAGATGGTGACTTCGCGCTCGCCGTCCTCGAACCGCGCCGTCGCCTTTGGAAACCTGCCCTTGTGACGGTGCAGGTCTACAAATACGCGATAGCGGCCTTCGCCGTGAATCGAATTAAGCGCGTCCTCGAAGGCCTTCAGATGCTTCATCTGTTTCGTTCCTGATCTTTTCCGAGCCTACATAGTGGCCAAAATGACGATTGATAATGGCTCCATACGTCGCGGACCGCTTTTGTCGCATACGGGATTACCCCTAGGCGTCATAGCCCGGCATTTCGCGATCCAGCTTGCGAAGCAGCGCCGGCCAAACCAGTTTTTCCGTCACCATGTTCATGCCGGAACTGTGTTCTGTCATGCCGCCCTGCCCGGCAACCTTCTGCTGAAGATCAGATTCGCACTCCAACACACCATCGCGCCCAGCCGAAAGCGCCATGATCTGCATGTTGCAGGCACGCTCCAGAAAGAACATCCGCGTAAATGCAGACGCCGCCGTGTCGCCGACCGTCAGCGTACCGTGGTTGCGCAGAAGCATTGAATGTTTCTTGGGGCCCAGATCAGCGACGAGCCGCTCACGTTCGTCCAGGTCCAGCGCGATACCTTCATAATCATGGTAGGCGATGTCCTCACGTACAATCATGGCGGTTTGGCTGAGTGGCATCAGGCCTTCCTTCTGCGCCGAGACAGCAACGCCCTGATCGGTGTGGACATGGATCACGACCTGCGCATCGTCGCGCGCATCATGGATTGCCGAATGGATGGTGAAGCCGGCCGGATTGATAAAGCTATCCGTCTCCTGGACGACGTTGCCTTCCAGATCGACTTTCACGAGCGAAGACGCCGTAATCTCCTCGAAGAAATAACCATATGGGTTGATCAGGAAGTGATGGTCCGGCCCAGGAACGCGATGAGAAATATGCGTGAAAATCAGATCGTCCCAGCCATGCATCGCGATCAGGCGATACAGCGCAGCGAGGTCCACGCGAGCCTGCCACTCTTCTGCGGATACAGAGGAACGAATATCTAATTTGTGCGCGCCGTCGGCCATGATTGAATCTCCCAGATATGTTTTGCTGGCAAACTAGCGGAAAATCCGATCACAGGCCAGAAAAAGCTGACACCCGCGTCAACTTGGTGGACTCGCACTATCCGGTGCACGCGGCGGTATGCCAGAATCCGCCTTGACGCTTCCACCCTTCGCAAAGCAGATGGGCCACCATGAGTGGTCTACGTCTGCACTTTTACGCTTCCAAGCGCCCAGAAGCCCAGGACGCGCTGTCTGTCCTGACCAAAAAGTACGGCCAGTGCAGCGAGGATGATGCCGATGTGATCGTTGCGCTCGGCGGCGATGGGGCAATGCTGGATTCGTTGCGGCGTCAGTTTGAAGGGGGTCAACCGGTATACGGCATGAACCGTGGCACGGTCGGCTTCCTGATGAACGAATTCAACGTCGACAAACTCCCCGACCGTATCAACTCAGCCGAACGCGCCGTCATCTCGCCCCTGCGAATGACCGTTCGCGACGTACATGATCACGAACACCGCGCCCTTGCGATCAATGAAGTATCGATGTTTCGCCAGACGGCGCAGACGTCGAGGTTCAAGATCACAATCGACGGCAAGATGCGGATGGACGAGCTGGCCTGTGACGGTTTGATGGTCGCAACGCCAGCGGGATCCACGGCCTACAACTTGTCCGCACATGGCCCGATCCTGCCGATCGGAGCTGGCCTGCTCGCCCTCACGCCTGTCAGCGCCTTCCGGCCGCGCAGGTGGAAAGGCGCCCTACTTCGGCGCGACGCGCATGTACGTATTGATGTGATCGCTCCGATCCTGCGTCCGGTTGCCGCTGCCGCGGACAATCAGGAAGTGCGCGACATTGTCAGCGTGGACGTTCAAGAGGACCGGCGTCGGCTTACCATGCTGTTCGATCCAGGGCATGCGCTTGATGAACGCATCTTGCGGGAACAGTTTGGTTTCTGAAGCGATTTCAAAGACCTTCGGTCAGGAAAACGTTAAGGCTTGGACGATACGATTACCCGAACGATAGGGAATCGCGATGCTCAAGGCTCTGATAAACAAACTGAAACCCAATGCTGGCGCGAAGAGCGACCAGCCAGCTACCTCAATAACTCCGGATATCAGCCGAGTGATAAAGATGGCCCCCGTTGCGCCAGTAGGTGATGCCGCTGTTGCTGCATCGGACGCCGGTCACGATCCGGACGAGCTCGGGGATAGAGCAGAAGCCGCGGTCGAAGACCTGTCATCTCGTTTTGACGCGTGGATGCAGGCGGACCTTGATCGTTTGAAGAATGCCTGGGGAGCCGCCAAGACTTCCGGTGCCAGCCATGCGGACTACAAATTACTCGAAACCTGCGCGCACAATATTCGCGGTGTTGCCACATCATACGGATATCCCGCGGTGTCGCGCCTTTGTGGGTCGCTCTGCAGGTTGCTGTCTGAAACTGAGCCAGGCGAGAATTCTGCGCTGATCAATCTCCATGTCGAGGCCTGCATGGCCGCTTTTGGATCGATTGGCCGGGGTGACGCAGCCCAATCGGTCGCTAACGCAGTGTGTGATGCCCTTGAAGAGCGGGTCGCCGTGAAGACAGCAAAGACCTGATCAAGCCGCAGCTTTCGGCTCACTTTCTGACCTGATCAGAAATTCCCGTATCAGGTCGGCGGTCTCTTCAGCGCGTGTCACAAGAAACAGATGCCCCCCGCCCTCAATGACTTTCAGCTCAGCGTCAGGCAGTGCCACCCGTAATATATGGCCATTGGCGACAGGCACGATCGTGTCCCGATCTCCCATCAAAACCAATGTCGGCATTGTCAGAAAGCGGATGAATGGCAGACTCGACCAGCCGACAAAGGCCAGCAACTGGTAGATATAACCTTTGGGGTCTGGCGGCAGGAGATTGTCGATATGGCTGCCAGCCTCTCCATCGACGGCTTCGCCATAGAGCGACTCGAAACTCTTCCGCATGAATTCCGGGTCCGAGTAGCGTCGTGTGTCCACCATTTTGGAGAGCGACTTCGGGTGGCCCGGAATCATCGTCATCCCGGCTGTGGTCGCGCAAAGCACCAGTTTTCCGACGCGGCGGCGATACTGAAAGGCGAATTGTTGCGCCATGGCCCCGCCCCAGGACACGCCCATCACGTCCACTTCTTCAATATCATGCAAATCCAGAAGCTTGCGGGCCCAGCGTGCCAGCATCCAGGGGCGATAAGGCCAGCTGGTCACGGGACTCAAGCCAACGCCGGGCACATCAAAGGTGATGATGTCCCGGTCTGGAAACATGTCGCCAAGACCGAGCGTCAGTTCCAGATTGGCTCCAATGCCATTGAAGAACAGCAAAGTCGCCTGCCTCGAATTGGACGCCGATGTCCATCGCGCTGTGCGCAATTCGATACCGTCTACGTCTTGTGTCTCGATGATCGGCATGCGTTTCGGCGACGTCATGAAGGCTCCCGTGAGATTTTCGGCCTATTCGTCAAACACGTAATGGCCCGGCGCGTCATAGAGAGCCGGGAATGCCTCACCACCGCAAGCGCGGGGCGCAGCTTTCAATGTCCCCGAGCGCTCTTTTAGCCAGTCGCCCCAGACAGGCCACCAGCTGCCAGCTTCTTCTGTTGCCTTTGCCGCCCAGGTATCGGCATCCGCGTCCAGGTCCGGGTTGCGAAGCATCTTCGCCTTCGGATTGCCTGGTGGATTCAATAGGGACTGGATATGTCCGCTGGAAGACAACACGAATTTTATACTCTGTGATCCGAGGAGTTGAGTTGTGCGGTAACACGCCTTCCACGGGGTGATGTGATCGGTCAGGCCCCCAACCACAAAAGCGTCGGCTGTCACTTTCGTCAAATCAACTGCGTGGCCAGCCACTTCAAACTCGCCCGGGTGACTGAAAGGCTGGTTCAGCCCCATGTCGAGATAGTCCGAATGCAATTGCGCCGGCAAGTTCGTGGAGTCGTTGTTCCAGAACAGGATGTCGAAGGGCGGCGGATCTTCGCCCATCAGGTAGTTATTCACCACATAGTTCCAGACAAGATCATTCGGACGCATCCAGGCAAACATGCGTGCCAGATCATCGCCTTTAAGGATGCCTTTGCGTCTGGAATATTTCCGGGCGACCTCTAGGCTCTGATCAGACACAATCTGCCCCATCTCACTATCTTCCCGCTGGGGATCCAGGACACATACCATGAAGGTCAGCGAGTTGATGCGGTCGTCTCCTGCTGCTGCGAACAGACTGGCCAATGTCGCCGCCGTGATACCGCCCGAACAGGCGCCGGCGATATTTATTTTCCTGGATCGCGTGACCTTGCGGATAACTTCGCTCGCCTGGATCAAGCTGTCGATATAGGCGCTCATGCCCCAATGCGCGTGCTCTTTCTGAGGATTGCGCCAGGACACAACAAAGGTCTGCATTTGCTGAGCCATCAGGAACTGGACCATTGAGATCGCGGGAGACAGATCCATCGCATAAAACTTGTTGATCTGTGGTGGGACGATCAGAACTGGCGTGCGGTGAACCTTGTCGGTAATTGGCTCGTACTGGATCAGTTCCAGCATCTCATTTTTCCAGATCACCTTGCCGCGCGACATTGCGAGATTCTTGCCGACCTCGAAGGGTCGCTTGTCTACCTGACTCGGCAAACCACCATTTTTTGTGACGTCCGTATACGCATTCTTCAGCCCCTTCAGCAGGGACATGCCTCCTGACTCCACCACTTTCTTGCTGGCGGCCGGATTGCCGAGCAGGGTGTTGGTGGGTGCCAAGGCGTCAGTAATCATGCTGGTCAGGAACTTCGCCCGCGCATGTTCCAACTCCGTCATGCTGAGATTGGCCACCCAGTCATTCAGATGCTCCTGAGTCGACAGATAAGCTTGCATACCGCGCTTGTAGAAGGGGCTCTCAGACCAGGTCGAATCCTTGAAACGGCGATCGCGAGGATCTGCCGCCCGATCGGACCTGCCCATCAAGATCTTCGCGCCGTCAGCTGCCATCCGGCTGGCAGCTTTCGCTGTAATGGCGGGATTTTTCATGGTCGAGCGCAACATCATGGCTACTGCGCCGACCATCTCCTGCGGGTCGGAACCGGACAAGAACGGGTTCACGTCCTTGAATGCCGTAGCCGCCTTGTTTGCGTAGTCTTTCTTCGGGCGCGTCATGCCCCTCTCCCCTTGGGTCTGCCCAGTCATTCCCACCAAACGTGGCGACTGGATCTTTTATTGGGCCTCTTTCGCATTCGGAAAAAGGTTACATCAAAATTTCAAATAAAATTCGTTCCATAGTGAGAATTGCGTGTCAAACACCATATCAGACCATGAAAACACGCGATCGCATACTTCACGTTAGTTTGCTTCTCTTCAATGAAGAAGGAGAAGCCCAGCAGACGGCTGTTGATATTTCGAATGCGCTCGATATCAGCCCTGGCAACCTCTATTACCATTTCAAGGGCAAGGACGCGATCATCCATGCCCTGTTTGACCGGTTCGAGAACGAGATGCGCATCATCCTGAGCGGGTCCCGTGGCCGGATTACCAGTCTGGAGGACAGCTGGGTCTACCTCTACATCATTCTCGAAGAAATTTACGACTTTCGGTTTTTTTATCGCGATCTTGGACTATTGCTCGATCGGTATCCTGACCTTGCCAAACGGTTCAGATCCATCCTGTCGCGGATGCGGACCGCGCTTGTTGGTGTGCTGGATGAATTGACCGCGGGATCGGTGTTGCGGCTGGATCCGCGTCTGAGAGAAGTTCTGACAGACCAATTCATGACGACCCTGACCTTTTGGTTGGCGGAGGATCATTTGAATGCGGACAGCCATGATGGGCCAACCTTGATCCACAGGACTGTGCTTCAGGTCATGTGCCTGTTGCCACCCTATATGGGTGACCGGGGTGTGGAGACGCTGACAGATCTCTTCGAGCATTACGACACCGTCGTCGCATAAGAAAAGGGCGGTCCCTCACGGAACCGCCCTCACCAGTTTCATGATGGTGCCGGACTACTTCATCAGCACTTTGGCTTGTTTGACCCATTCATCGCGGGCGATACGGCCACGCGCCATAATCTTGGCGTCCAGGGCCTGAATGTCTGCCGCCTTGAGCGCGGCGATATCGGCAAAGCTCTTGAGACCCGCCGCTTTCAGCTTGGCGGCTAGTGCAGGGCCGACCCCTGTCATGAGCGTGAAGTCATCCGCCTTGGTTGACGCGGCAGAGGCCGGTTTTGCCTTTGCGACAGGCTTGGCTTTTGCAGATGTCTTCGGTTTAGCCTCCGCTGGCTTTACGACGGCGTCCTGAACAGCCTTTGATGTGCGTTGGGCCGCCTTCTTGCTCGTCTTAACAAGATCCGCACCGGACTCCGTTGCCACAGCTTCGATCTCTTCGGTCAGCCGTGAAATACGCTGCTTCAGATCATTGCTGCGGTCTTTGGTTTTGGACCGAGCCTTCGAAACCGTTTCAGCAACTTCGTCTTCCAGTTTGTCGAGCTTGGCGGCGAGCTTGCCACCTTTCTTGCCGAGGCCCTTCACGCCCAGCAAGTCGCGCATGCGTTCCATCCGAGCTTCGAACTCGTCACGTGCCTGAGTCTGAAATTCGCGGGCGACGCTGGCATATTTGGCCGCGTTCTTCGAAGCGTTCTGAACAACATCATTGTCCTGAACGCGTGCGCGGACGTCATGCTCAATCTCTTCGCCACGCTTGACGAGGTCTTCGAACAATTCGGTGGACTGCTTGTTGAACGTCTTCGTATTGGCGATTGCCTTGTCATAGGCTTTGCCATAGGCGCCTACGCCTGCGAGCCAGATCTTGTGTGCCATGTCGGCCGTGTTTGGCTCAGGCGCTTTGGAAGCCTTCTTTGCCTTGGCTGGCTTCTTGGTGGATTTGGAGGCTTTTGCGCTCGCGGCTTTTGCCGACTTCGCTTTCGCCTTCTTCTCATTTTTCTTGGCCATGTGTGGCGGGTCCTTTATCCGTAAGTTTCAATGGAACAGGACGTATCGAAAATTCCTAGAATCTTCATACTAATCGCTGCCCCCCTTGAAACAGAGGACCGAATGCCCTGTATCTGACAGGCACACACCAAGGAGAGCAATGACATGAGCGAAGTTGATTACACTGTCGATGGCAAGACCTATGAGGGCTACTTCCTACGCCCAAAGGGCAAGGATACAGCTCCAGTCGTCGTGATCGCCCATGCATGGGGCGGCCTGGGCGACAATGAGCGCGAGAAGGCCGAACGCATAGCAAAGCTTGGTTATGCCGCTTTCGCCATGGACGTCTATGGCAAGGGAAAGCGCGGCACGACGGTCGAAGAGAACCAAGCCCTCATGAATCCTCTTGTTGGCGACCGGGCCGAATTGCAGAAGCGCCTTGCAGGTGGCCTTGCTGCCGCAAAGCAACAAGTGGGTGTTGACCCAACGAAAGCGGCAGCCATCGGCTTCTGTTTTGGGGGTCTCGCCGTTCTGGACATGGCTCGCGCCAATCATGAGGTTCTGGGCGTAGCCTCATTCCACGGCCTGTTCCGCCCAGCCGAAAATGTGCCGGCACCGAAGATCACCGCGAAAGTGATGATCGAGCATGGCTGGCATGATCCAATGGCCACTCCGGAAGACGTGATGGCCATTACGAAGGAACTGGACGGGTCAGCTGCGGACTGGCAATTGCACGTGCACGGTAATTCCATGCACTCCTTCACGACGCTTGGCGCTGATAGCAAGGAAATGGGTACGGTCTACAACGCAGATGCAGACCGTCGCAGCTTTGAAAACCTCGAAAACTTCCTGACTGAACTTTTCTAGTCAGCTCGAAGGGCATACCCGGCGGAGCGGACGGTCCGGATCGGATCGTCCCCGCCTTCCTGACGCAATGCCTTGCGCAGACGCCCAACATGCACGTCTACGGTTCGCGCCTCGACATAAACGTCCGAGCCCCAGACTGTGTCGAGCAATTGCTCGCGTGAAAACACACGTCCCGGATGCTGCATGAAATAGTCCAGCAAGCGAAACTCGGTCGGCCCGAGATGGATATCCTGCCCATTCCGGGCGACCTTGTGCGCGACCCGGTCAATCTCGATATCCCCTACTGTAATTCGGTCATCCTTCAGGCCGGGACGAATACGGCGCAACACGGCGCGAACACGCGCCATCAATTCTGTCGTTGAAAAAGGCTTGGTGACGTAATCATCGGCGCCGGTATCGAGCCCCCGAATGCGGTCACTTTCTTCGCCCCGTGCGGTCAACATGATGATCGGCAAGTTCGGATTGGCCCCGCCACTGCGGATCCGACGGCAGACTTCGATGCCGCTGACCTTGGGAAGCATCCAGTCAAGCAACAGCAGATCTGGTGCGCGCTCCTCGATCATCAGCATCGCTTCTTCACCATCGCTGGCAATTGCGACCTCATAGTCCTCTTTCTTGAGATTGTAGAAAAGCAACTCCGAAACGGCGCTCTCATCTTCAGCGATAAGCACATAGGGCTTCATGACAGATCCTCTTGTCCTACGTCTTTTCAGACGCCCGTATTGGGGGCTTTCGGGCGCTCATGGGGCATGAGATATTCGCCAGTGATTTGAAAGTAAATGAATTCTGCGATGTTCGTGCAGTGGTCGCCGATGCGTTCAAGGTTTTTGGCCATGAACAACATATGCGCTCCAGCACCGATGGTGCGCGGATCCTCGATCATGTAAGTGATCATTTCCCGGAACAATGAATTATAGTGCTGGTCGATGTCGTCATCGCTTTCCCAGACCATTTTGGCGGTCTCGGCATTGCTGGTCGCATAAGCATCCAACACGGAATGCAATTGCAGTGACACCGGGCGTGCCATGCGCGCTACGCCGTGGCGCATCATGGACGGGACAGCATCATCCAGCATCAGGGTGCGTTTGCCGATATTCTTCGAAAGATCACCAATCCGCTCCAGCTCACCCGCCGTCTTCAGCGCCGCAAAGACCGACCGCAGATCATGAGCCATGGGCTGGCGGCGCGCGATCAGACTCACAATCTGGCGCTCCACTTCTTCTTCCAGCCGGTCGACACTGGGATCGCGGGAGATCACATCCTTTGCGAGTTCCTTGTCATTGCGGTCTACTGCCTGGCAGGAATCCAGGATCATCGTTTCCACAATGCCGCCCATACGCATGAGATCGGCAGCGATCTTGTCGAGCTCGTCTGTAAATGCTGAGACGATGTGATCTGCCATGCAGTCTCCCTATCCGAACCGGCCGGTGATGTAGTCTTCAGTGCGCCGCTCACGCGGGCTGGTGAATATTTGGTCGGTGTCGCCCATCTCAACGAGGTGGCCAAGATGGAAGAAGGCCGTGCGTTGCGACACTCGCGCTGCCTGTTGCATGGAATGGGTCACGATTACAATGCAATAGCGCTTTCTGAGCTCATCAATCAGTTCTTCGATCCGTGCCGTTGCAATCGGATCCAGCGAAGAACACGGCTCATCCATCAAAATAACCTCAGGTCGCACGGCGATTGCGCGGGCAATGCACAAGCGCTGCTGCTGCCCACCTGACAGGCTGGTGCCGGGCTGGGTGAGCCGGTCTTTGACTTCCTGCCACAGACCGGCGCGGCGCAGGCTTTTCTCGACGATGGCATCGAGTTCCTGCCGATCGTCTACGAGTCCATGAATGCGCGGCCCATAAGCGATGTTATCGTAAATGGATTTCGGAAACGGGTTGGGCTTCTGGAACACCATGCCGACACGCGACCGCAATAGCACCGGGTCGACATCTGGCGAATTGATGTTCTCACCATCCATGAAGATGTCGCCGGTCACCTTCGCTCCATCAATCGTATCATTCATACGGTTCAGGCAGCGCAGAAAGGTGGATTTTCCACACCCGGATGGGCCAATTAGCGCCGTAACCGAACGGTCGAAAACTGGCAGCGACACATCGAACACGGCCTGTTTGCCGCTGTAAAAGACGTTGACGTCCTGACAATTGATGCGGGGATAAACCAGCGCCTGCGCCTGGTCAGCGCCTTCTCCGGTCAAAGCCGGATCGTGATCTGTCTGGGCCGTGGTATCCATTACCATCTCCGCTCGAATTTGCGTCGCAACATAACGACGATGACATTCATTGTAACAAGAAGCGCCAGAAGGATCACGATAACTGCAGCCGTCATCGGCTCCCAGGCGCGCTCCGCATTTGACGCCCAGCTATAGATCAGCAC
The DNA here is from genome assembly GCF_017309975.1 of Hyphomonas sp. KY3. NCBI lineage: Bacteria > Pseudomonadati > Pseudomonadota > Alphaproteobacteria > Hyphomonadales > Hyphomonadaceae > Hyphomonas > Hyphomonas sp. KY3. The sequence goes on along the minus strand of NZ_CP022271.1, from coordinate 1,803,033 downwards.
CGGTAGCGCAGTTGCCTCGTCGGTCGTCGAGGACGGCACTTCCGCAACAAATGCCACCATTCCAATCAGAAGCAATGGTGCTGTCTCCCCCAATGCGCGCGCCATTCCGAGGATTGCGCCGGTCAACATGCCCGGAAAGGCGAGCGGCAGAACATGGTGAAACACGGCCTGCATTCGAGACGCGCCAACAGCGAGCGCGCCGCTTCGGATCGACGGGGGCACAGCCCTGAGGGCTGCGCGGGCAGCTATGATCACAACCGGCAGGATCAGCAAAGCCAGAACGAGACCGCCCACCAGAGGCGCCGATCGCGGCAAACCGAACGTGCCGAGCAACAAGGTGGCCCCCAACAGGCCAAAGACGATGGACGGTACCGCTGCCAGATTGTTGATGTTCACCTCAATCAGTTGAGTCAGCCGGTTCTTCGGCGCGAACTCCTCAAGGAATATGGCGGCAAAAATGCCCATGGGGATGGCAACCATGCCAGTAACCAGCATCGTCAACAGAGATCCAACAATTGCCGCTAGAGATCCCGCAAGTTCCGGATATGTGCTGTCTGTGCTGGTCAAGAGGCTCGTATGGGGCACGCGCCGAATGATACCTTCCGATTTCAAGGCCAATGCCCATGCGATCTGCAAATCAGAAATCGTCCGGTTGCTCTCGGGAACGGCCACGATCAGACCCTTCAACGGCTTGCCTTGAAAGTCTGCGAGATCGCCAGCCAGTATCTCGAACCCGGCGGTCTGGTCTTGCAAATCTGTCAGACGCGCCACTGCGCTGTCGGCGATCACCAATACCGATGGCGCGCCTTGCTGCGATCCGAGCGCTGTGAGCGAGGAAAGAACGGACTCCAAGGCCGGATGCCTCAGGACCATTTCATCCGTACCCTGCCCCAGGCTGATTTGTGCGCCCTGTCCAAGCCGGAACGGTATGCTGCGCGGCGACGACCGCTTCAGGAACAGGTCGACGTCATCCGAAACGGGAACCTGGATCGAGACCGTCTGGTCAATCAATGTAGGATTTTTCGCCACCCGACGCGCGAGCGGCAAAACCGCCAGCCGGTCAATCAAGGCGCTGAAGTCCTTCCGTACTGCGGGAGTGTCTTCCAGGTTAGCGAATTCCGCAAAAAGGTCATCCCGCACCAGCGTGTAGAAGCCTTCGATATTTCGGGTGATTTCTTCTGGCGAGGCATTGCCATCGGGTACAATGCGGTCAGCCTCGAGCACGATATCAGTCTTCACCACATGATAGGTGACCGCGCTGCTCGCCTTCCAGGCAATCGCGCAGATCAAGAAGACCAAAGAGAAAAGTGCAAAGCCAAGGGCCACGAGCCCATACACCCGGAATCGCGTGTCCGCAGCGCGGCGGCGGCGCAGGTGCTTCAAGGCCTTTTCTGACCGAAGCGGTGTTTCCACGGGACTACTCATACTTCTCTCTGTATCGCTGGACGACCCGGAGGGCGATCAGGTTAAAGCCGAGTGTAACGACGAAGAGGACAAGTCCCAACGCAAAGGCTGACAGCGTCTTCGGACTGTCGAACTGCGTCTCCCCCGTCAGAAGTGCCACAATCTGGACCGTAATTGTCGTCAAATCCGTAGACGGATCGAAAGAAATGCGTGCCCGCTGACCTGCCGCCATAACAACAATCATGGTTTCGCCTATGGCTCGGGAAACGGCCAGCAGCATGGACGCGACAATACCCGGCAAGGCGGCCGGCAAGATGATCTGTTTGATCGTCTCCGACTTGGTTGCCCCCATAGCGAACGCAGCATCACGCAAAGTTTGCGGCACGGCATTGATCACGTCATCCGACAAGGATGACACAAATGGAATGACCATGACGCCCATGACCAATCCCGCCGCCAGCGCGCTTGTCGGTTGTGCTGCCAGCAAAGGTTCGGACGTGATGCCAATATTGATCAACAAGCTGTTGATCCCGAGTGCAGCCGCCCTCACACCGGGCGCAATTACCAGAAGCGCAAAGAAACCATACACAACCGTCGGAATGCCGGCGAGCATCTCTAGCAACGGCTTCGTGTACCGCCGAACGCGCGGGGAGGCATATTCCGACAGGAATATAGCGGCGAACAACCCGATCGGGGCCGCCACCAGCATCGCGATCAATGCGATCATGAACGTGCCGAAGAAAAGTGGTAGTGCGCCGAATTCTGCGCTCGTCTGCGCGTTCCACCGCGTGCCGAACAGAAAGTCGGTTATCGGCACCTGAGCGAAAAAACGTATGCTCTCGTAGAGAAGGGAAGCAACGATACCGACTGTGGTGGCGATCGCGATGGCCGCGCACAGGAACAGGAATGCTTCTGCCCCACGCTCCACTTTGAGCCGGGCCCGAAAAGCTGGAGCGACCTGGCGACGCGCATAGGCGATACCTCCAATCGCAGCCAGAACCATCGCCCCCAGCGTAGCACCATTCAGACTGCCAGATAATTCAAGGTAGCGGTTCGTAACCGTCGCGAATATGCGGTCTGCGCCCGTATAGCCGCCAGTCCGCGCCGCCGCTGAGACAGCTTCCAAATAGGATTGAAGCTCAGCCCTGGAAAATTGGCGGAAGCCCTCCGGCAACTCGTTGTCCAGCCACCCGAAGATGGCCGCGCGTGAAAACAGGATATAGGCCGACGCGATGAATAGCGTGGGCAGCAGGCCCCACATTGCCACATAGTAGCCGTGATAGTTTCCACGTGAATGAAATTTGTGACGGCCCGACACCAAGTAACGCTCAGCGCGTATTCGCCCCACAGAAAATCCGGTCGTGACCACGAAGATTATCAGCGCGGTCAGCAACCATCCCATAGGTAGTTGGCCGAGCTGTTGCACCATTCAGGCGGTTCCCTTCCATCCGCGCCCAGATAGCCGGGCAAAGCTACACTTATATGACATATCTCTGTGGAAATTCATGTAACAGGTCCTCTCTTGAACAGACAGCACGGATCGGCCACATCATTCGCCATGACGCACGACACTGACAACGCCGCCATTTGGCATGGCACAACCATTCTCGCCGTCCGCAAGGGCCGAAAACTCGTCATGCTCAGCGATGGGCAGGTTTCGATGGGTCAGACCATCATGAAAGGCAACGCCCGCAAGGTCCGCCGAATCGCTGGCGGAGACATTCTCGCAGGATTTGCCGGCGCAACTGCGGACGCTTTCACCCTGTTTGAGCGACTTGAAGCCAAATTGGAGCGCCACCCTGGCCAGCTCCAACGCGCTGCCGTTGAACTTGCCAAGGATTGGCGGACCGAGAAATATCTTCAGAAACTCGAAGCCTTGCTGATCGTAGCCGACAAGGAATCGACACTCGTCATCACAGGCGCCGGTGATGTGTTGGAGCCCGAACACAATGTCGTTGCTGTCGGGTCTGGCGGCAATTACGCCCTGGCCGCGGCCCGCGGCCTTTACGACTATGAGGACGACTCCGAAGAGATCGGCCGCAAAGCAATGCAGATTGCTGCCGACATCTGCGTCTACACCAATAGCCATTTCACGCTGGAAACGCTGGACCTCTAGGTTCCCGCATTTCGCGCCTTGTTTCACGCTGGCCGAGCGCCAGACCCAGTTCGGAAGTCCTGATGAAAGACCTTACTCCCCGCGAAATTGTCGCAGAACTTGACCGCCACATCGTTGGGCAGACTGGCGCGAAGCGCGCAGTTGCCATAGCACTCCGCAATCGCTGGCGCCGGAAACAGGCACCCGACTCGATCCGATCTGAGATCACGCCGAAGAATATCCTGATGATCGGACCCACGGGCGTTGGCAAGACTGAAGTGTCTCGTCGTCTTGCCCGACTTGCCAATGCGCCTTTCCTGAAAGTTGAAGCCACAAAGTTCACGGAAGTCGGCTATGTCGGGCGTGATGTGGAACAGATCATCCGCGATCTGGTGGAGTCATCGGTTTCGATGATCCGCGAACAAAAACGAGAGGGCGTAACGGCGCAGGCGCGAGATGCAGCCGAAGAACGTCTACTCGATGCGCTGGTCGGCGAAGAGGCCCAGTCCTCCACACGCGAAGTCTTTCGTACCAAACTCCGCGCCGGAGAACTCGACGACAAGCCGGTCGATCTCGACATCGCTGAAACCAACAGCCCGATGCAGATGATGGATATTCCTGGCCAAGGTGGCTCCATGGGCATGATCAATCTCTCCGACATGCTGGGTAAAGCCATGGGCGGGCGCACGAAGCGTGTGCGAACGACGGTCAAGGAAGCCTACCAACCGTTGATCGAGGAAGAAGCTGATCGGTTGCTGGACGAAGACGCGATTGTCCGGGAAGCCGTTCATGCGGTCGAAGAAGATGGGATCGTCTTCCTGGATGAGATCGACAAAGTTGCCGCCAAACAAGGCCGTGGCGGCGCTGATGTCAGCCGCGAAGGCGTTCAACGCGACCTCTTGCCCCTAATCGAAGGCACCACTGTCAGCACCAAGCGCGGCGCCATCAAGACCGACCATATACTCTTTATTGCTTCCGGCGCGTTTCACGTTTCGAAACCGTCTGACCTCCTGCCCGAACTGCAGGGGCGCCTCCCCATCCGCGTCGAACTCGACGCTCTGACACGGGATGATTTACGTCGTATTCTGGTAGAACCCGAAGCCAGCCTGATCCGCCAGTATCAAGCCCTGATGGAAGCTGAAGGCGTCACACTGGAATTCGAAGACGCTGCCATCGACCGCCTTGCCGATCTTGCCGAGGCCGTGAACAGCAGCGTGGAAAATATCGGCGCCCGTCGCCTGCAAACAGTCCTGGAGCGCCTGCTGGACGAAATCAGCTTCGAGGCGCCCGACAAGTCAGGCGAGACCATCACGATCACGCCCGACTATGTGAATGAGCGTGTCGAGAGCCTGGCTGGAGATGCCGACCTCTCGAAATTCATTCTCTAGACGTTTACGCGGGACAGCAGCTCAACGGTCTGGCCGTACCCCTCCACGTCTGGAATGATCAGACACGGCTCGCCTTCGGGTGTCTCTGACTGCTGCGGTTTGACGGTTATAACGGTTTCGCGGCCAAATCGCTCGACCGCATCGGCCACGGAACTGGCCGTTGCGAACTTTTTCAAATTCATCCGGGTGGGGAAGATGATAATAGCCTCACCGGTCTCCTCTGCATCCAGTGCGGCTTGCGCCCCAATCCACACAGAGTCCGTTGTCTCGCGGCCATCATGGGCGGCAATCTGATCTGGCGGTGCAGGCGCAACATAGAAATGCGTATCAAAGCGCTTGGGCATCATGTCGGGTGTGATCCAGTGCCCAAAGTAAACGAGACTATCGAGCGCGAGCACGAGATCATTGTCGCGTATCAGCTCCAGAAAGCTCTGCTCGCCCCGGTCTACAGCTGACCGGAATGCATCCAGTTTTTCCGCCATGTCAGGGCCAACCAGCGGCTGATTGGTACCACGCTGCGCGCGCGGGCGCGCCAGCAGCAGGCCCGACTCCTCATAAGCTTCGCGCACCGCCGCGATACGCGCGTCCTGCTGCACCGGCCCGAAATCGCCATCGGTGTAGGGATCCCAATCCGCGCTTGCATCTTCCGCATTTGCCTTGCCACCTGGGAAGACGAGCGCGCCCGCAGCAAAGTCGATCTGATAGTGGCGTTTCACCATCAGAACTTCGGGAATGTTTGCTCCATCTCGAACGATGAGCACTGTGGCCGAGAGTCTTGGTGCGTCGGGCTGCGTTGTCATTTTCTTATGGTCCCGTATTTTTCTGTCAAATTTCCTCAAAATCCCAACGGATTTCTGCGCGTGATCTTCAATCCTCTCCCTTAGGTAAGGCAATAGGCACGGTCAGAAAGACGGGAAGAGTGATGCGGGAATTGCTTCAAACGAAAGTTGTCGCCCACAGTGGACAGAAGGTCCATCTCCGCTTCCAGCCTGTCATGCATGTGCTCGACGGTACCTCGTTTGGTACGGTCTGCGAGATGTCCAAGCGGTATGAAGAGAAGGCCGCCTTCGGCCCGGCCGCTTCCCAGTCAGCAACAGGCCCAGCCAAATGGCTTGCTGATCGTCTTCTCGAAGTCGCCAGCGCGGCGCATACATTTGACAATCGGATGCGCCCAATCATTGTGCCGGCCCCGGCAGCAGCGCTTGGGGATGACAACACAGCTGTAGGCTGTGATGCCGCGATCCGCCGAACGACCCTCTGCCAACAAGAAATCAGTCTCGAATTCCAGGATTCTGTCTTCGCCGATGGGCGCACGGAGGCGATCCACAGCGTGGCAAGTCTCCGCAAGCGCGGCTTTCGCGTATCAATCGATATGCGTAAATCGTGGCAGACCCAATTGCGCGATGGCCTCGGTCTGATGATCGATAGTATCCGAGTGGATGCCCGAGAACTGCAAATCAATGAAGAGCTGATGGATTTGTGCGAATTTGCCAGCGCCGCCGGTATTCTCGTCATCGCCGACAAGGCGAATTGGCGTGATGGAGCGTTTTTCGACAGTCTGGGTGTCCAGGCGGGCGTCCGAATGCGCACCGACTGCTAGGCGACATCTACCGTACCGCTGGCTTCGTCCATCGCCGCCATTTCCGAATAATAGTCCAGTTTCTCAAGCAGATAGTCGAGGTCTTCCTTCGGGATGGCCTGGAACTGGGTCAATACACGTTCGATCATGCGCGCGCGGAATCGGGCCCGATCATTTGGCCCACCGTCATGCGTTGTCTCATGGAAAACATTCACAGCGGCCCGGAACGCGGGCAGCATTTTCCGGGGCATACCGGCTCTATCGAATACAGCCTGTAGCCCCAACGGCCCCGCATCGTGGATCATCAACCAAACGCGCTGGTGGCCCACACCAGATAATTCCGCCAGAGAATGCTCAACGAACGGCATCTGGCCACAGCAGAGCGCCCGCATAATCAGTGAATGCGTCAACCGTCCATTCAGGTGCAGTTGCGAGACGAAACGCGGTAAATCATAAGTTCGCCCCGCCTGCTCTACCAGATCAATCGTTGCCCGCTCACGCGATGCCGAGGCGAGGTCGATCGCCATTTGTGCCGGAAGCTCGTGGCGATTGACCAGCAAGTCAAACAACTGGCCAGAAACCAGCGAAACCATCTTTTCGGCGATATGGGTGGGGATGTATTCGCGACTGATAAAGCCCTTTTGCACATCCTCATCAGACCCAAACCGGCGGATCGAGTTGTCATAAGCGGCGTCCGTAAACTCCGCCCCTTCATTTTCGGACAACATCCGCACGGCCTCAACCGTTCCATGCTCGGAAATCACGTCTGTCAGTGTCGTCGACAGGGTTTCACGATTGGCAATTGCGGCCTGTTTTGCCGCGGTGACGGACAGGACAAGTTCAATCAGATCCTCTTCGGTAAACACCGGCGAGTCCTGCAGTACGGGAATGGCTACAGCCTCGATATCCTGCGCCAGCTTCAAGGCGATCTCTCGTGGCAAAATCGGCGAGTTTCGTAACGTGACAGACAAGGTGCGCCGCACCAGATCCGCCGCATCATCCGCGAGTATTCCCATGATTTCCTGTGCATATTCGCGCTCGGAATCACTCAGCACATCCAGAGCGATCCGGCGACACAACCGATGGGCAACCGATGCCCGATCTTCGGGTGTTTCACCCTTGATCAGTCTGTGGATGTCCTGTTCGTTCAGTTGTGGGCGAATACTCTGGACGCTCATCTTCTGATGCCTCTTATTTTCGATTCGATACAAACTCGCGGCATGCGGTTAACATCCGGTTTACCTATTGGGGTTCGCCACATGAAAAAAGCCAGCCCCTGCGGACTGGCTTTCATCAGATTTCGTCTACTGGCGTGAAGACTACTCGTCTTCTTCCTTGAACAGGTCTTCGCGGGACACCGTTTCCTCGGTGATTTCAGCGACTTCCAGAATATGGTCGACGACCTTGTCTTCGTAGATCGGTGCGCGCAGCTGGGCCATCGCGCCAGGATTGTTGCGGAAGAATTCCACCACCTGCGTTTCCTGACCTGGATACTGGCGTGCTTCGCGGACCAGAGCCTGGTTCACTTCCTGCTCGGAAATGCGAACGTCGGCCACGCGGCCGATCTCGGCGAGGACCAGACCGAGGCGCACGCGACGCTCTGCGATCTTGCGATACTCTTCCTTGAGTTCGTCTTCCGACTTGTCCTTGTCTTCGTCAGCGGTGCGACCCGCATCCATCTCCGACTGCAGTTGCTGCCAGATCTGATTGAACTCCTGCTCCACCATGTTTGGCGGCAGGTCGAAGCTGTGAGCCTCATCCAACTGGTCAAGCAGGTTACGCTTCGCTTTGGCGCGGGACGCACCGTCATGCTCAGCTTTCAACTGGTCTTTCACAAGGCCGGTCAGCTGCTCAAGGCTTTCCAGACCGAGGCCCTTGGCGAATTCGTCGTCGAGTTCAGCCGTTTTTGGCGCGCGAACTTCGTGCACTTTCACTTCGAAGACAGCTTCCTTGCCGGCAAGGTCAGCGGCGCCGTACTCTTCCGGGAACGTTACGGTCACGTCTTTTTCGTCACCCGCCTTCACGCCGACCAGTTGGTCTTCGAAGCCCGGGATGAACTGGCCGGAACCAATGACCAGTGTCTGCTGCTCGGCGCTACCACCTTCAAAGGCTTCGCCATCGATCTTGCCCACGAAATCCATGACGACTGCGTCGCCTTCCTTGGCTTTCGCCGTCTTGGCGCGCGGTTCATACTGTGTGTTCTGTTCGGCGATACGGCCAAGCGCTTCGTCGATCTGTTCCTGAGCGACGTCCGCGACGGGGCGCGTGATGGTCAGCTTGGTCACATCGGCCGGCTCGAATTCCGGCATCACATCGACATTCATGTTGTAGGACAGGTCGGCTTGGCCCTTGACCACAGCTTCCATGTCGCCGTCGATCTGGACGTCTGGCTGGCCAGCCGGGCGCAGCTCATTGTCTTCAAGCGCCTTCTGGTTGGTCTCGGTGACCAGCTTGTTGATCAACTCGCCCATCAGGTCCTGGCCGTACAGCTTGCGGACATGGGATGCGGGCACTTTGCCCGGACGGAAGCCCTTGAGCTTCATTTGCGGCCGGATTTCTTCAATCCGCTCGTCGAGTTTGGCCTGCAGTTCCGAGGCCGGCACTTTAACGGCGAACGTGCGGCTAAGACCTTCTGCCTTGGTCTGGGTAACTTCCATCGGTTCAATCATCCGTATCTTGGGTCACGGGCGCAAGAAATGCGCGCGGGCGCCCTGTGAATCCTGTCTGAAGGGGCGGCTTATGTCATAGCCGAAAGCCCCTGTCCACGTTGGACTATAAGCGTATTACAGCACTTTCGGTCACCTCCTGACCAGAAAGCCCAGTTCGAACGGATTCAGAGCCACAGAGAGGCCCCGAAACCGCCCGCGAGCAATGGAAAAAGGCCCGTCCGCACAGGACGAACGGGCCTTGGACCAAAGAGCACTTTATCTATCAATGAGGGCGCCGAACTTGCATTCGGGGGACTGACGGCAGTCCGGCGCCCCCTTCCACACCTACTGAACGGAGATGTTCACCGAGTTGCCGATGGATGCAGCGGTGGCTGCGGCCTCGGCACCATGGGACACCTGGGCAGCAAGTGCAGAAATCTGATGGCCAGAATTCGCCTGTCTGACGCGAGTCAGGGCGTTGCCCACGACATCAGAGTTCAGGCTGGTGAGCGATGCGGAATTGCCGATCGCAGCTGCGGTGGCTGTTCCGTCAGCAAAGCCAACCAAACGACCGTTCAATTCGGCGACCATCGTACCGGAATTGTACTGCTGCGCAGTCATGCTGCCGCTTCCCGGGATCTCAACGGATAGCGAGTTGCCGATCGACGCCGCAGTTGCGGTGACTTCAGTTATCTCACCGATCGTCGCATTCATCTGAGTGGTCATGTATCCGCTGTTCGATTGCGTTGAGCGGCTTGCGAGTGTGCTGGCTTCTGACGTGACCGATGCAGTATTGCCGATGGCAGCTGCCGTCGCTGTTGCGATACCGGAATTCTCGATGTTCACATTGGCATTGGCATAGACTGCACCTGAATTGCCTTGGTTGACCGATGAGACGGCGTCGGCAACCGAGTCGATCGAATAGGAATTGCCGATTGTCGCAGCCGTGCCGGTGACTTCACCCATCGCACCGCTGAGAAGGTTGAGAGTTGCACTCTGATTGCCGCTGTTGACCTGACGCGTTGCGTAGTCAACTGCGTTGGCGGCGGCATCGGACACGTCACCAAGAGCTGAATCGCCCAGCACGTCCAAATCGGCATCAACCAAACTGTCGCCACCAATGTCGACAGAGGCATCGACGACGTCTCCAATGCCGAGATCGACATCGACTGGACCTCTGCCATTATTGTTGCCGCGGTCGGCGACCGCCTGTCCGCACAGAATGAGGGCAGAAGCGAAGAAAAGAGCAGACCGTTTCATGAATATTCTCCTTTAATGATTAGTCTGTTGAAAGGCAGGCACGTCCGACATGACGAACTCTGCTTGAGAGCAGGCTTGCGCGGACGGACCGGCGATGCCTGAGACGAGATCGAAAACGGCGCTTTCGATGATCGTTCGGATTGCAGTGTGCACAGGCTCCTGAGCGCGCTCGCCCATGCCAATGTCGATGGTTGTGTCCCCAATGAATTCGAACACACCCGCGCGAATTTCGCGCCCGCGAATTATTTTCCGTTGGCTGACCAGATTTACCACGCTCAAATCAGTGGCATTGACCAGACGGAGGTCCAGGGCGACAGTCATTGCATAGTGGCGTTCACCACCTACAACAGGCCCTATACGTGCTTCGCGAACATCGCTGTGCACGTTGAAATTCAGTTCCGTGATACCGCCGAGCAGGATGTAGTCGCTGCCGGCAATCGAACCTGTGAATACTTTGCGGTAGTCTTCGGTTGGTTCGCCAGCTTCACTGATCAACCGATTGTTTGCGAATTCCAGCTCCTGCTCGGCGACCGCCGTATCCAGACGTTCAGCCAGTGGAAAACCAGCCTGGCTCACTGCCGACATCACCATCAGAGAGGCGCCCTGCGTGGCCACTGCGCCTTCGAAAGTTGAAAATCTTCCGGTCATGTCGCGAATGTCGCCCACGGCAATCCGTGGTTTCTCCGCTGGTGTGCTCCACTTCATGCAGCTGAGCTGGCCCGAATACGCAGTGGAGCTATCTTCCACGATTGCGCCCGTCGACAAGTAGTCGGGATTGGAGACGATTCCTTCCATCGACGTGCAAGCCGTCGAGAAGACCAGACCTGCGCCGATCAGAAACGTGCGAAATGCTTTTCGATAGGTCATGATCAGTCACTCCCACTCGTTGGAAGGTGAGCGACGATTGCGGTCTGATTCCCCGTGTTGATTTGGGAGGCATCCACCATCACGGTGTTGTTGTTGCCTTCAATATCCACACTGATCATGTTGCCGATTGCGGTAGCACTGCCGCCAGTTGTTGTACCTGACCATGACGGCATCATCGCACGCGTGCTCCCGAAGGGAGCGTTAGTGGCTGAGGATCTGGATCCTCCGCCGGCGACGATGACGCGATTGGCCTGGGCATCGCGGCTGAAGCCTAGCGGCGTATCTGACCATCCGCCGGCTTCCATGCTTATCTGAGCCGAAGCCGGGATAGCAGACACAAGCGATGCAGAAATCGCAATTGCTTGTAGTTTCAGTTTCAAATTCGTCATTTCGTATCCCCGAATGAGTACCAAGCTCGAGGACACAATCGACCTTTATTGTGGCGCCGTATATTCTCCGGAAGGACGGTCTTGCAGCGCAAAGGGCGGGGCCGACCTGACCTTTTGGTCAGGTAGTTCCCTCAATCGATCACTGGTATTCATTCAAAAGGCATAGAAGCCCTGGCACGATCGGGCCGAGGTCTACTGCTTTGCTGTATTTGGAATGAACTGGAGCCAAATGATGAAGGGAGTTGTGTTCAGACAGTTTCTGGAATTCGCAGAAAAGGAGTTCGGCGAAGCCAAAATCGACGAATTGCTGCGCACGACCGACTTGGAATCGGCTGGAGTGTATACGAATGTCGGATATTACGACCATGTCGAAATGCTGACATTGGTTACCGCGCTCTCAAATCAGACAGGCCGGTCCGCACGACAACTCCTGGTTGGCTTTGGACGCAGTCTGTTCCCCACGCTTATTGCGAGTCACCCTCAAGACGGTATCAGCCATGCCTTTGACTTGATCGAACGCATACATGGCGTCATTCACCGGGATGTTCGTAAACTGTATCCCGATGCTGAAGTCCCGGATATCCAGCCCCGATCTCGTGATGGAGACCGCGAAATGCGCATCACATACGCCTCGGGACGACCCATGGCCGATTTATGTGAAGGCATGATCATGGCGGCTCTTGATCACTATAATAAACTCGAAGATTTTGAGATTGTACGAACCGATAGTAAACATCGGTACCTTTATAATGCGGAATTTCATGTATTCCGCAGGGATTGAACTTGAGCGAAAGTGATGAAAATCTCGCACGGCTAAAACGGAAGCTCGAGAGAGAGTCTGCTGCACGCACGGCTGCGGAAAACCTGCTGGAAGTTCGATCCGCTGAACTTTATGAAATCACCGAGCAACTCCGTGAGGAAGCCCTCCAAGTCAAACACTTGTCGACCGCGATTGATGTGTCTGCTGACGGTGTCGCCATCACCAACAAGGATGGCGTCTTCACCTACATGAATCCGACCCATGCCAGTATGTTTGGGTACGCCTACGCCGGTGAGTGTATCGGACGACCCTGGACGATTTTGTACGCCAAGGACACGTTACGCCGATTTGAACGCGACATCTTTCCTCTCTTCCAGCAAAACGGGTATTGGCGCGGCGAAGTCGCCGGCATTGCCAATGATGGTTCAAAAGTACATCAGGATCTGTCGCTGACGGCGATCGCGGATGGAGGCATCCTCTGCTCCACACGCGATGTGGGCATCATTCGGCGCCGCGAAGCCCAACGAGAACAATTGCACGAAATGCTGCTCGACGCAGAACGCCGCGATGCGCTCGGCCGTATGGCGAAATCAGTTGGGCACGACTTCGCAAACATACTGGCCATCATAAACGCCTCTGCACAATTGCTGGCTGATGACGGACAGGCCGACATCTTCGAATTGTTGATAGAGCGCATTCTCCAATCCTGTAATCAGGCCAATGATCTGGTCGAAGACTTGATGCATTTCGATACCGAACCAGAGCAAAAAGTCTGTTCCCTGAACGACCTCGTTCGGGATGTCAGCGAACTCAACAGCAACCAGTTCCTGGCAACGCAGGGCTTCGAAACCCTGGTGACCACAAGCAAGCTCATCTGCGAAACCGATCCGACCCTGTTTTCCCGGATGGTCTTCAATCTTGTCAAGAATGCACGCGAGGCCATCAACGAGAATGGGAGCGTCTACCTCTCCCTGGAGCAGATCGATGAAGACAGTACGGTGGAACCTGACTTTCACCCATCCGCAATTTGCAACCGTGGAGACTGCCAGTCATTCCCGGCTGCGCGCCTGATCGTGCGCGACGATGGAGTCGGCATGTCTCAAAAAGCTCTTGATACAGCTTTTTTGCCATTTCAGTCGACCAAAGGTACCGGGCGCGGGCTTGGACTGGTTACGGTTGATGCCCTGTTACAGGGTCAGATGGGCCGAATGCGCGCTTTCAGCCGCCCCGGCGAAGGGACGATGGTCGCGATCGACTTGCCCTTGCTGGACGCACGCGCGCCCAGAACGTTTCCCAATTCCATCAACGACCCCGATAAGCCAAGTACGGGCGCTCAAGGCGCACTGGTCATAGACGATGATCAATTTCAAGTGGACCTTGTCGTCACCCTGTTGAGAGAATTCGGTTGGGATGCTGTGGGTTTTACAAATCCGGTCGCCGCACTTGGCGTCTTCAAAGTTGCACCCTGGGCCTTCGAGTTGATTGTAACAGACCGTCGCATGCCACAAATGAGCGGTGATGAGCTGGTTCTCGAATTGCTGGATGTCCGGGCGGACATCCCCGTCGTAATGAGTTCCGGCGCTCTCGCATCCCCCCTGCCAGCCGGTCTGGCCGCGACCATTGCCAAACCACTGTCTCGTGAAAAATTATGGGCAACCCTGCACAAGATTGGCAAAACTGCGCCGGCACATCCACCATTGTCAGCGAACGAGTGAATCGGATTTACAGCATGCACCTTCTAATTGCCGATGATCATGATCTCGTGCTGGACGCCGTCCGGTCACTGCTGGAGCACGAATTGCCCGACGCGAAGATTACGATCATGCGCGATGGCGATGTCGTCAGGACCGCTCTTCAGAATGGCGATCGCTATGATCTCGCTTTGCTGGACCTGCGGATGCCGGGCATCACGGGTGTTCAAGACGTCAAAGAGCTTATTGCCATGTTTTCCGATCAACCGATTGCGATCCTGTCAGGTGTTGCAGGGCAGATGGAGATAACTGCTCTATTGGAAAGTGGCGCCCGGGGCTTTATTCCCAAGACCATGCCGGGCGACGGCTTGGTCGCCGCGGTCCGTCTTATTCTGGCAGGACAGGTTTTCAGTCCCACCCAGACCGACAAGAGTCAGGGAGCAGACGGCTCAAGTCTCACCCCACGTGAACGCGAAGTGCTGTTCTGCCTGCAGCGAGGGGAATCCAACAAACAGATCGCCCGGTTACTCGACATTCAGGAAACAACAGTAAAGCTACACTTGCGGTCGTTGGCCTTGAAACTGGAAGCACGCAATCGCACCGAAGTGGTCGTCAAGGCGATCCAGTCGGGTCTAATCGCATAGATAACCGTCTCATGAGCACGTCATTCAACAAGCGGCGCACGCCGGCTTGTTTTCTCGTGCCCCACTAATTCCGATATGCGTATTCTTCCGGAGTGTCCGCGCCACCGCTTTGCACCACTCTTCTTTGATGGATCAAAGTTAGGAGAATGGCATGGCACGGTTTGCAGCAGTTCCTGAAGCACATGCGAGCTTAGCTAGCGCACGACAAGTGTACGCCCCCGGGACTCATCTTTTCCATCAAGGCGATATTGAGCGAGGCATCCACAAGATTGTATCGGGTACCGTGACCGTTTACCGAGTCACGGCGGATGGACATCGCCAGATCGAAGCATTTTCCGGCCCAGGTGAATATGTCTCTCTGTGTTTGTGCGCCACCAGTCCGACAAGTGCAGAAGCGCTAAGCCGCGTGGAAACAAACTATGTGAGCCGTGAATTTTTTGAGCGGTGCCTTCTGCAAGACGCGCAATTTCGACAGACGGTGTTTCGCGAGATAGACAAGGCGTCCGCAGACGTGCGCCGTCAGGCCACATTGCTAGCCTGTCGCTGTGCGAAGGAGCGGGTAGCAGATTTCGTGCTTTTCCTTGATTCACGCTTTGCACCCAAAGCCGATGGCTACACACCTATTCGAATGAGCCGGTGTGACATCGCCGATCATCTGGGCCTGACAATTGAAACCGTCAGCCGCATGCTCAACCAGTTCAAGCAAACTGGCGTCATCGACATGCCTCGGGCTGATCGCTTTCGCCTAAGAAACCGTCAATATCTCAAACGCCTGGCCGGCCAGAATGATGAAGCTGATAGCAGACCACACGGACTGGCCCTGTAAGTCAGTCCTCTTTACAATCCGTTGATCCCCGTACGGCGTATGGTGCGGTGACTTTCCAAGCAGGAAATTTCGGCGAGTGATCTTGTACTCGCGGAACACTAATACGTCCGGAGGCAAATTTTTCACCTCCGACTACAGGTTAAGCTGTGCGCGCCTTAATGCTATTCAGAGGATGAACTATCCAGTGTAATCGCGACGAAGCGGTCGAACTGGTCGACATAGTCATGCGCTGCTTCGCTGGCTGCGCGGAACCAAACTGCGGCGCCCTGTTGTGGCGATTTACAAGTGCCAAGTTCACTCATGAAAGAAATGTCCTTCCGCAGGCGCCTGTTGTAGAACTTCGCCATATCCTGACTTGCTTCCATGAAGTGCTTCATGCTGACGGCACCAAATTGCATTGTGTCGGTCACCGGGATCGGTATCGCGCTGTTGGGAATGAACCCTGTCCCGTTTGTGCCAACTTGCGAACTTGATTTTTGACTCGCTGCCGCTTTCTGGGTTGTGGACTTAGTCTGGGCCATGGCATCTCTCCGATATGTGTTGAAATGTTTGGGTTAGAGTTCTGTCTTTTACCATACAACCGCAGTCTATCTCGCCGCGAAATACGCATTACTCCTGAATTCACGTACTTCTACGGGCTTGCCCAAATGTCTCCGTCAGGATTGAGTATGCGAAACGGTATTCCGGAGAGAGTGATCGCATGACAAGTACAATTCGATATCCCGCCAGAACCCGGTCAGGGTCGTGACCAGCGACATGGATGGCAAGTTCGATTGGCTCATTGCGAAAGCCGCGGCTCAACCCGGCCCGACATTACGCGTTGCGGTTATACATCCTGTAGATGCCTCCAGCCTCAAAGGTGCTTTGGACGCGGCGCAGGCTGGTATCATGACGCCCATCCTGGTGGGACCGATTGCAAAAATGTCTGCAGCAGCGGAATTGGCCGGTCTCGACATTTCTGGCCTTGTGCAGATTGAAGCACCCTACAGCCACGCAGCCGCGGCAAGATCCGTAGAGCTTATCCATGAAGGCAATGCAGATGCCCTCATGAAAGGCGCGCTCCACACAAATGAAATGATGGCTGAAGTCGTCAAACGCGCCGGTGGCTTGCGCACTGACCGGCGCATGAGCCATGTGTTCCTGCTCTCCACCGCCGGTTATCACAAACCGTTGCTGATCAGTGATGGCGCCCTCAATATTGTGCCTGACCTCACCTCGAAACGCTGGATAACGCAAAACGCAATTGACGCGGCCCGTGCCATCGACATCGATCCGCCAAAAGTCGCCATCCTGTCTGCAACCGAAGAGGTGGACCCGATCATACCGTCCACACTGGATGCAGCCGCCCTGTGCAAGATGGCGGACCGAGGTCAGATCAAGGGCGGCGTCGTGGACGGCCCCCTTGCATTTGATCTGGCTGTCTCACCTGAATCGGTCGCAACCAAAGGCCTGAAGTCTCCGGTCGCCGGGGATGCAGATATTCTGATCGTTCCCGCCATCGAGGCTGGAAACATGTTGGCCAAACAGCTGGACTATCTAGCCGGCGCATCAGCGGCTGGAATTGTTCTGGGTGCCAGTGTTCCGATTATTCTGACCAGCCGCGCCGACAGCGCCGAGGAGCGAATGGCTTCATGCGCCTTTGCGTCAGCAGTGGCGCACTGGCAGCGAGACCAGCCATGACGCGCCGCGCTGTCGCAACATTCAATGTGGGTTCTTCCAGCCTCAAATTCTCGATTTTCGAAATCGACGCTGTCGGCGAGTTGGGAGAATGCCTCTTTCGCGGCGCCGTGCGCGACCTTTCCGGCGCGCGACGCTTAGACGTATCAGACCCGGAAAAAGTGAAGCCGCTTCAGAGCGTCATAGCCAGCATATCTGATCCAAAGCATTTGATCACCGCGCTTGCGACCTGGCTAACCGGGCCGGAGGCGGGCGTGACCATTTCCGGTATAGGACACAGGATCGTGCATGGCGGCACCCTGTTTGAGGGCCCGGTCGCCGTTAGCGACAGGGCTATTGAGCGCTTACAGGCCCTCGCAGTCTTCGCGCCAGCGCACCAACCGCATAATCTCGCGGGCGTGCAAGCCGTTGCAAATGCCCTGCCCGAGATCCGTCAAACCTTGTCATTCGACACGGCGTTCCACAGGACCATGCCGCACATTGCCGAACTCTATGCCCTGCCCCGTGCGCTAAGCGAGCAAGGCATATTGCGCTTCGGATTTCATGGATTGTCATATGCGCACATCGTAGAAACTCTTGGTGAGGTTCTGGGCGCGCGTCCAAACCGTGTGCTTGCCTTGCATCTGGGCAGCGGCGCGAGCGCCTGCGCCATGATTGACGGGAAAAGCATCGCCACATCCATGGGCCTGACTGCACTTGATGGCTTGCCCATGGCGACTCGCTGCGGGGATCTGGATCCGGGCGTGGTCCTGCACCTGATCAAGGATCGTGCTATGCCAGTCGAAGAGGTTTCCGACCTGCTTTACAGGAAGTCTGGCTTACTTGGCGTCTCTGGCATATCGGGAGATACCAAAACGCTTCTGGAAAGCCCTGCCCAAGAGGCGAAAGAAGCTATCGATCTATATTGCTACAGGATCGCCAGCCAATGCGGCTCACTTGCCGTAGATATGAAAGGGTTTGACGCAATTGTATTCTCGGGCGGAGTCGGCGAGAACGCACCAGCAATCCGCTCACGAGTTATTCAACACCTCGATTGGCTAGGTCCAACTCTTGACGACGCCGCGAACGAAGCGAATGCAGAAGTTCTGTCTCCCAAGGGGGCGTCGGTGCCGGTGGTGCGCGTTGTCGCGGATGAAGAGCGCATCATTGCGCGCGAATGTGCCTCTCTTCTCTAGCGGATCAGAAAATCGCAGCCACCTACAGTATTGTCCCAAGTAGCCGATAGCTGCACTGCCGCTGACTCTGAACCGTCCTGCGCCTCGGAAGTCGGCTGTGGAGCTTCACGTGCGCGCACCAACACCTTGTCGACAATCCGGCTCGAAGGGTGCTCTACCAGCAAATCTCCCTCTTCAAGACCCAACAGGATCTCTGCCTCCTGGCCATTCAAATGCCCGATCGTTACTTGACGCAAGCGGGCGCGACCGTTTTCGATGCGATAGACGGACCAGTTGCGATCCTGCTTGAACAATGCGGTTATTGGAATCGTGAGAACATTGTCCTGCGACCAGATCTGGACAGCTACGTCCACCCTGTATCCATGACCCAGCCGGTCCGCAGGCTGGCCTTGCAGCAAGTCCACGACAACATTCACACGCTGCTCCTCAATCCCGAGTGCAGATATTTTTGTGAAGGCAAAAGGCTCAATTTGCCGAACCTTACCTTGCAGGACGGGACCACCCCAATCCGAGATGATCACAGGATCTCCGGGTGAAATGCGCACCGCATCCTCAGACAGCAGATCCGCCACGATCTCGATCTCCTCAGGATCCCCAACTTCCACAAGAGGTGCGCCCTGTGCCACCGGCCCCTCGCTCTGGCGAAGGCGCCGCAGCAAAACCCCATCGATAGGTGCGATGACATCGATCAGTTCTCCGCCCTCGTCCTCACTGCTCGGGCGAAGCGCAGCGCGGGCGGCTGCCAGTTCCTGCCGGCGCATGGCAAGTGCAGCTTCCGCAGCCCGAGCAGCCGCCTGCAGCGTCGTCTCTTCCGCTTCGGCCCGCTCCAGCATCTGGCGCGATATTGCTCCACCTGGCGCCAGCAGTCGATAGCGATTGGCATCCGTGGTGGCATGGTTCAGTTCGGACCGAACCCGGTCGAGTTCCGCCTTGGACGCCGTCACAGCAGCAGCGGCAGCATCGGCAACTGCCGACAATTGCTTTTGGGATCGACTGTCCAGCACAGGCGCAGCCACGGGACGGATGCCTGCGACGATTGTCTCCCCTTGATATACGCAATCGCCTGCTTCGAGGCTGATCCGCTCCAATTGCCCTGAGACGGGCGCGGAGATTTCAAAGACATCATGAATGCGCGTCTTGCCTTCCTCATTTACGGAAACGGTCATCGACCTACTGCTTGCTTTCACGATATCTACGTCGATGGCGCGGGGTGAGAATGCCCAGACCGCCAGCGCCAGCACAATTATGGCGATGACAGCCCAAAACAGAAGACGATTGCGAAGGGCCATGAGGTCACTCCCGGGTTTTCAAAACGGCGATAAGGTCGAGCGATTTCACGCGCTGGCGCACGAATAGAGCAGCGGCGATCGATGACACGATCACAATGGAAGCGGCCAGCCCGTGCGTGGAGGGGGCGACTGTAATGGGTACTCGGAATAATTCAGTCGCCATTGATGTCGCCACGAGATAGGCGAGCCCCATTCCCATCGCCCCGCCCAGCGGCAGAGCCAGGAAAACCAGCAAGGCCAATTCTCCAATCAGGATGTACGATACCTCGCCTTCCGAAAATCCGAGCACACGCAGGCTGGCCAACTCGCGACCTCGCTCAGTCAGGCCGATACGCGCAGCATTGTAAACGACCGCCGCGGCAATCGCACCGCCAATCAAAGCGTAGATTGTCATCATGATATTGATGTTCTCTTCCATTGAGTCATTGAAACTCTCAATCGAAGCGCGCTGGAGAGAGACGCTGGCAATCCCGGGGCGCTCCAGAACCGCAGCGCTGAAGACTGCCTCCCTGTCAGGATCAATCATGGCATAAACACCGCTGACGACATTGCTTTCACCCAAGGCGCGCTCTAGCGAATCCACATCCATGAATGCTGGCCATCCCATGGCTTCATTCACAATGGCCGTAACGGACACATCCAGCGTCGGCCTTTCCCCTTCAAGCACTTCCAGACTGACCCGATCACCACGCCCGACATTGATCATTCCTGCCAGCTGCGAAGACACAGCCAATCCTCGATCCGGAACACCCAGGAATTTATCCTGATCATCCAGCAGCCGCCGCAGCCGGCCGTCAGGCTCCACACCCACCAACCTCACCCGTTCGCCCAACTGGCCATGCCTCACGCGGATAGAGATGTCCCGATTAGGCTGCACCGAAAGCACACCCGGCATTCGCTCTATTTCTCGCACAGCGCCAATATTTGTCGGTTCGAGAAAGTTGATTGCGACGTCATATGCATCCGTGCGGTGAAAGTGCTGCTCCATCATTTCGTCAATTGAATCGAACGCAAACAAAGTCCCCACCAGCAAGGCTTGCGCCGCCGCAACGCCTATGACGGTCACGCCTGCACGCACGGGCCACCGCGTGACATGCCTTAGTATCATACGGGTTGGCTCATCAAAGTGTATATGTGCGAACGCACGCTGAACCGGTCCTTTTCCATAAACGGTTGGCGGCGCAGCAGACATTGCCTCGGCTGGCGCTAGCTTCGCTGCAGATCGCGCGGACCCGACTGCGCCAAATATCGCGGCAAGGGTTGCAGCCCCCCCACCGATCACAAATGCCGACGGATCCAGCCGGAAAATCATATCGGGAAACCGGAAGCTATCCGTATAGAGATTGGTCATCAAGCGCGCCAATGCTGCACCAAGGACAAAACCGACCAAAATACCGCCGATCACCATGCCCAACGCCATCTTCACATAGTGCCAGGCGATTTCCCACTCATCGAAACCGAAAGCTTTCAGCAAACCAATCTGCTGGCGCTCCGTCGCGATCAGTCGCGCCAGAATCGCATTTATCAGCATGGCTGACACAATCAGGAATATTGGCGGTATGATCGCAGCGATCGATGCCAGTTGCTGCATCTCGCTTTCGATGAACGCATTAGACAATTGATCTTCCGCGCCATAAGCCCCGCCAGTGCCGTATGGCTCCAACAATTTGTCCAGCGAGTCGATCACCCCTTGTGGGTTGGCTCCGGGACTGAGAGAGACGCTCACACTGTTGAACGCCCCATCCAGATCAAAGGCCGCTTCAAGTGCCCTACGGCTTAGCCAGAAGATAGCGAAACGTTTTTCATCAGGTAGCAGACCGCTCGGGCCCAGCATGTAGACATGCTCTGGGGAATCCCCAACCCCGACAATCTCTAGGTCACGCGCACGTCCATTGATGATGGCGCGTACATGGCTGCCCAGCGTAAACCCGTGCGCATCTACGAACGCCTTGGAAACCACTGCCTCGTCCGGGCGGCTGGGATCGGGGAAGCGTCCGGAATACAGCAGGACGCCGTTCAGCCTTGGTTTTCCGTTCTCAGGCACCGACACCAATTGAGCGTTCGCTGGCTCGCGCATGCCTTCAATGTCCAGTGTTACAAGGCGAGAAATGCGTGTTTCGATGGTTCGGACGCCATCAATCTCCGAGATTTCATTTGCGAGTCGCTCGGGCGCACGCTTCGCATTCGAGAAGACGTCCGCAAATCGAAACCGGTCGTAATAAGTATCGCGGCTCAACTCGAGAGACGATATCGCACCTAGCGCCATCACCATGATCGCTACGCCGCACGCCACAATCGCGCCCACCGCCAGCCCCTGACCGCGCATATGCAACAGATCCCGCAACAATTTGCGGTCCAGCGCAGATATCCATCCTACCATGACAAATCAGTCGGCTTTTTTGCCCTGCCGACTTCTTCAACATCCACAATGCGCCCATCAGACAGCCGAATTGTGCGGTCCGACATTTCGGAGATACCGACATTGTGCGTGATGACGACCGTTGTCGCGCCGAGTTCACTGTTTACATGGTCAAGCGCTTCCAGAACCTGGATGCCGGTCTTGCTATCGAGGGCACCGGTTGGCTCATCGCAAAAGAGCAATGCGGGTCGCTTTGCGATCGCTCGTGCAACGGCCACGCGCTGTTGTTCGCCCCCGGACAGTTCAGCTGGGAAGTGATCCAGGCGCGCACTCAGCCCAACCATGGCAAGGGCGTCTTCAGGGGGTATGGGATCGCGTGCAATTTCTGTCACCAGCGCCACATTCTCACGCGCTGTCAGGCTGGGTACGAGATTGTAGAATTGGAAGATAAAGCCAACATGGTGCCGGCGGTACCGGGTCAATCCCGCGTCCGACCTCCGGGTAAGTGACTTGCCTTCGAACTGGACATCCCCCTCGGTCGGGCGATCAAGTCCCCCTAGAATGTTGAGCAAGGTGGACTTTCCGCTGCCGGACGCTCCCAGCATGACCAACAATTCGCCGCGCCGAACGTCCAGGTCAACCCCGCGCAACGCCTGAACTTTGACCTCACCCGTGTCATAGACCTTGGTCAGCCCCCGGGCAGACAGAAGCACGCCCGTATCGGTATCTGCATACGATGCCGGTGCAGGCGTCAACACGTTCATCCACGCCCCCCTAATGAACCATCAAGATTGGCAAGTCTGCATGCTGGATCATGTGCAAGGTCACGCCGCCCATGATGGATTCACGCAACCGGGAATGAGAGTAACCGCCCATCAAGACAACATCGCTGTCGCTCGCTTCGCATTGATTGAGAATTCGTTCCGCGATTGGCCGCTCCGGCCACTCCACGTGACGGCTCGTGACCAGGACCCCTGCCCGCTCGAGCCACAGCTTTGCCTGCTCAAGGCTCGGCGTGGCTGCGTCCGTTTCCCCAATCGTCAGCAATGTCGTCTCGTCACTTTGCAATAGTAGGGGAAGAGCCGCACGGACGACTCTTGATGCCTGCAGGCTGCCATCCCACGCGACCAGCGGTCGGCGCGGTACGGCGCTCAGGCCAGAACGCGGCGTAAGGAAAACTGGCGCACCCGATTGCATCAACACGGCTTCAAACAGTTCACGCTCCGGATGCGCCCCCTTGGCATCGGGAATTGCCATGACGACAAGGTCTGCCGCACGTGCCGAAAGACCGTAATTGAGCGGGAATTGTCCAACTTCTTCTGTCCACGAAGCGGTCACACCGTTTTGTTTCAACGCCTCCGGTACCGGCACGACATGGGCGTCCGAAGCAGCGCAGAGATCTTCGAACTTCGCTCGCAACGCGCGGGCATAGCGGCCCGCGGCTTCATCATGCCCCTCCATTGCCATCACGGTCGCTGAGGCTGACGCCGGGTAGAATTCCATGGGCGGATAGCCTGTAAAACGCGGACGCACATGTTGAGCCATCACATGCCCCTTGAACGCACCGGCGAGCAACAAGGCAGTCTCTGAAACCAGTTTTGCTGTTTCTTCAAAAGCGAGCGGAGCGAAGATCGTCTTGAACGTCATGGGCGTAATCCTCTCAAGGGGATAGCGAGACCACACGTCTCACGAACACGAGACCCTATATTGAACCGGATCCACAACGTCTCCATCCGTAATTCTACGGAGACGCGAACCACGCGCGGTCATGTATCCATTCAGGGTCCCGACACAGGATCCGGAACACACTCATGCTTGATCATCAGTCAAGACCCAACCAAATGCCGGTGCCTGCTCATGCAGAGTCGACTGAGGCAGCTTTAAAACGCCTCTCATCCTCCCGGCTGGGACTGACACAAGCTGAAGCGGCAGCCCGTTTGAGTGAATACGGATTAAACAGGACGCCCCGCGGACGCAGGACGCCGCTTCTGCTCCGGTTTCTGCGTCACTTTCACAATGCTTTAATCTATGTGCTGATCGCCTCTGCAGCCGTCACATGGTGGTTAGGCCATCCCATCGACACTGCCGTGATCCTGTTCGTAGTGATGGCCAATGGTGTCATCGGCTTCATTCAGGAAGGCCGCGCTGAATCCGCCATGGAAGAGATCGCTACCCTACTCTCACCTCACGCTGCCGTGCTGCGAGATGGAGACAGGGTGACGGTCGACGCCGAAACCCTGGTTCCGGGGGATATCGTGCTCGTTGAGGCTGGAGATCGAATTCCGGCAGACCTTCGACTGATAGAATCCAGCGGCCTGAAAATTCAGGAAGCAATCCTGACTGGAGAATCTGTACCTGTCGAAAAGTCCGTGGAACCGTCGCGCACCGATGCGGTCCTGGGCGACCGTTCGAGTTCTGCATTCAGCGGCACTATTGTCACTGCTGGGCAGGCCGAGGGATTGGTCACCGCAACAGGCGTCAATACGGAGATCGGCCGGATCAGCAGCATGCTGTCGTCTGTGGACGAGTTGCAGACGCCATTGCTGCGCCAGATGAATGCCTTCGCCAAATGGCTGACCATTCTGATCCTGCTGATTGGCTCAGCCTTGCTCTCATATGGCGTGTTCATCAGACATGCCGACTTTTCCGAAACCTTCATGTCCGTGGTTGGCTTGTCGGTTGCGGCCATTCCGGAAGGCCTGCCAGCAGTCCTGACCATCACCATGGCGATAGGTGTTCGGGCTATGGCTGGAAAGAATGCAATCATTCGACGTCTGCCTGCTATCGAAACCCTGGGCGCTGTCTCCGTCATCTGCACGGACAAGACCGGCACATTAACTCACAATGAAATGACGGTCTCAGCACTCATCATCGCATCACAGGCATTCGATGTGACAGGAGATGGATACACGCCAAGCGGGGATATTACGCCATCGCCGTCGGAGACCATCCGTCCTGTATTTGAGCTACTCGCGGAAACGGCGGCGCGCTGCAACGATTCCAGTCTGGCAAAGGAGGGAGACGTCTGGATCGTCAGTGGAGACCCCATGGAGGGTGCACTTCTTGCCTTCGCCGGAAAGGTCCTGGGAAATGCCGAGGATGTGCGACGTGACACTCCCCGTCAGGCTGTCCTGCCCTTCGATTCTCGCCACCGCTTCATGGCTACCAAGAATTCGGGGCCGGCTGGCGTACGAATCCACGCAAAAGGTGCTCCAGAGGATATCTCGGCGCTTTGCACGCACATGATCGGTGCAGATGGAACACCGGTTCCCATCGACCGTGAGGAAATCACGGCGATTACCGCTGAATTGGCTGCGCAGGGACAGCGAGTACTTGCATTGGCCTCAGCAGAGGCCAAGACGGACCAGGCATTGACCCCGGAAGCGCTGAAAGGCGCTTTGGTTTTTCTGGGTGTCGTGGGTCTGAAAGACCCTCCTCGCGCCGAGGCTGTGGATGCTATCGCTGAGTGTCATGCTGCTGGAATCCAGGTGAAAATGATCACTGGCGACCATGCCGGCACCGCGGCTGCCATCGCAAAGGAAATCGGACTTCCTCACTCGGGTCACGTCCTGGAAGGTCGTGATCTGGACGCGATGGATGATGTCGACCTTGTCCACGCGGCGCTGGAGACCAATGTCTTCGCGCGCACGAGCCCTGAACACAAACTGCGCCTGGTGCAGGCCCTGCAGAGCCAAAACATGATCGTGGCGATGACCGGAGACGGCGTGAATGACGCGCCTGCCCTGAAACGTGCCGATGTTGGCGTAGCAATGGGCGTCAAGGGTAGCGAAGCCGCGAAGGAGGCTGCCGCAGTCGTCCTCGCAGACGACAATTTTGCCTCGATCGCTGCCGCCGTCACTGAGGGGCGCCGGATCTACGACAATATTCGAAAACTGATCCGCTGGACTCTCCCCACCGGTGGCGGGGAATCCAGTGTCGTGATTCTGGCACTTCTGTTCGGCACGACGCTTCCAGTGACAGCAATCCAGATATTGTGGATCAATCTGATCACGGAAATGACCCTTGGTTTCGCACTCGCCCTGGAACCTCTTGAGCCCAGAAGTATGCAACAGCCCCCTCGCAAGCGCGATGCGACCTTGCTAGACGGTGGATTGCTCGCAGACATCGTCGTTGCAACTATCCTTTTCGCGGCTGCCGTCTTCGCAGTCTTCACCTATACGCTAGATCAGTCCGCCTCCATTGAACTGGCCCGGACGGTTGCGTTCAACACGCTTGTTGTTCTCCAGATCGCCTACCTGTTTTTCGTTCGCTATCTACATGGAGCGTCCAGCACACTGGACGGGCTGAAGGGCACACCCTCTGTATGGGTGGCACTCTTGATTGTCATGGTCGGTCAACTGATGGCGACCTACCTTCCAGCTGCGCAGAGTATATTTGGCACCGTCTCGCTTTCTCCCTTTTACGCTTCCATCGTAGTCGGTACCGGGATTGCGGTGTTTGGTTTGCTCGAAGTGGAAAAGCAGATGCGGCTTGCCGTGCGGCGTATCCGATAAGGACGAAGTTGTTTCAACAGTTGATAAGCATCAATAAAGGGCGCTGGCGTTTGGTTAAGGTCCATCATCTTGTCCGTATCAGTGGAGGCAATCGAATTATGGCCAATCTCAATCCCTCGCCCGTCGCATCCATCGCGTTGCTGGCCATAGCCCTGCTAACAGGTTGCGCGACGGCGCCAACTCCTTACCAGCCTGCAACTGAACTCCACGGCTATACGAGTGAAAACGTTGGCGATGGGCTGATCCGCGTAGGCTTCAGGGGGGATTCAGAGACAAGCCGAGACGAGGTAGAAGCGAGCCTGTTTCACCGTATGGTCGAGATCGCTGAAGAGGAATCCGCTGGAAGCTTCACGATTGTCGGTCGGGAGACCGCCTGCACAACAACGCTCAGAACAGCCCCCGACACGACTTGCACCTATCATCAATCTGCGGATGCCCTGTTCCCTTACTATTTCGGTGTCTATGAACTCGACAGCCCGTGGCACTCCAAGCCCAAGCGAGAATATGAAGCTGTCGCGACGATCCGACTGTCACCAGAGCCCGTTTGCGGGGATTATGCAGATTGCTTTATCACAACAGATGCGCGGGCCGCGATCAGCAAAAACTCGGAATGACTCTGGACACTGTTGCCGCCTCGATCCGCCTTGGACATCAATAGTCCTGTCTCCGTGAAAGAGGTCAGGTTGATAGTTGTCAAACTGCGAAACGAATAAATCTGCACTCTGTATGCGTCATATGGGAGACTCGATTATGCATTTGCCAACCGGAGCGTTCGTCCTTGTGTGCGATGGCTCAAAAGCCCTGCTTTTGGAAAACAAGGGCGATGCCGATTTGCTGGATTTGAGAATTGTCGAGGCTCTAAAGGACGACAATCCGCCGAATCGAGATCAGTCAAGTGATCGGGCCGGGCGCTTCAAGACACCTTCTGGCGCACATGCCGCAACAGAACAGACTGACTGGCACGACATTGCAGAAGAACGCTTTCTGTCGACCGTCGCCGAGATGGCCCTGAAAGAAATAGGCCAGTCAACTCCCGCCAGCCTTGTCGTCGCAGCAGATCCTCGCTCACTCGGGAAGTTACGTCCGATGCTGACAGATTCAGGATCGGTTTCAATCCTGGCGGAACTTAACCGCGATCTGGCGCATCATACGCTTCCAAAAATCGAAGAAGCGATCAGCAACGCGTGAGCACTCAGGCCAATTGCCCCATGCGGTCGCTTAACTTGATACCCAGTCCCAGTTGTGAAATAGGCGCAGGTCGACCAAACAGATAGCCTTGTACTTCACCAAAGCCTGCCAGGTTCACGAACCGGAACTGTTCTTCTGTCTCCACACCTTCAGCAATCACCTTGATATCCAGAACCCGACTCATGCCTGACAGAATGCCGAGGATTTGCCGGGCGCGATCACTTTCTTCCGCACGAACGAAGAATGAGCGGTCGATCTTAACCCGGTCCACCGGCAAATGCTCCAGACGGCTGAGCGAAGAATTTCCGGTCCCGAAATCATCCAAAGCGATCGTGACACCCATTTCCCGGATAACCTCAATCACCTTGCACGAAGTTTCGATATTGCGCAGCACGCCCCGCTCCGTGATTTCGAGTTCCAGCAGGTGTGGGGGGAACCCCGTCTTTTGAAGTATTTCAGCGACCGATTCAGAAAAACCATCGGACAATAATTCATTGGGAGATACATTGACGCTCAACCGAATGCTGTCACCGCTCTTCGACATCCACCCGAGAACGTCTTCGCATGCCTGACGCAACACATACTGGCCGAATGCAATAATATGCCGACTTGCCTCAGCGATCTCGATGAATTCCGACGGATTGATCGATCCGTACTTGGGGTGAGTCCACCGCGCCAACGCTTCGACACCAACCAACTGGCAATCTGAGACCCGCACAATCGGCTGGTAGTACAACCCGATCTTGCCTTCATCTATTGCAGGCATGAGGTCCCGGTGAATGGACAGGCGACGCTCCAGGCGTTGACGTACTTTCGCGTCTGGAACAACGCAGGAATCACCACCTTGTGACTTCGCTTCGTATACTGCCGCATCAGCCTGTTCCAACACGTCCGCAATGGATTCTCCCTGCAAGCCGATGGCCGCGCCAATGGACGCTGTTACATCAATCAAGCGACCATCATATGCGATTGGCTTTGATACCAAGGATCTGATTCGGTCTGCCAAGACCGAGATATCATCAAGATTCACCGCCCTGCCAACAACACAACAGAACTCATCGCCCCCAATCCGGAACACGCGAATGCTATCGTCTTTGTCGGCGAGATGTTTCAACCGACCCCCGAGTGCGATCAACGCCGCATCCCCGCCAGCATGACCATGCCGGTCATTCAATTCCTTGAACTTGTCCAAATCGATGTAGAGGACGCTCATCAAGGCAGGACGATCATCTCTCTTGCAAGATTCGATCAGAGAATTGAATGCGTGGCGGTTCTCCAAGCCTGTTAGAAGATCCGTCGTGGCCTGCTGCTTCAGCTTCTGCTCAAATTCCTCACGTACACTGATGTCATGCGCCACGCCCAGATACCCGGTAAATTCCCCATTCTCGGAGAACAGCGGACGCCCGCTAACCTCAACGCTGCAATTGACGCCATCGGCGCGCAGAACACCCTTTATCCTCGAAAACGGCTCACGACGCTGAATAGCTCCTGTGAACACCGCCTCGTCGTTTTCCCATCCAATCAGCACGTCGCGCCAACGACGACCGAGAGCGTCGCCCTTGCCGAAATAATGGACAATCTTGCCAGTCGAATCGACTTCAATATGCCAGTCCGAAGACATCTCGGCATACGAAGTAGACCGCCCCCGATATCTATTCTCCCGCTGTAGAACCTCTTTCAGCGTGGTGTAGACATTGTGTCCGAATTGTTTCGGCAGTACGGCCGCAACACAACACGCAATAGCAATCAGGCTCAGCCCGATAGCTGTAAGTGCCGTATTGTCTACTCCGCCTACAATTACGTCCAACCGATCGGCTGGTCCCATATACCAGTTGATGAACCCGATGATGAAAGCAGTGTAGGCAAAGCTCAGCTTCATCGTGGTGAAGAGCCCCCAGATGATCGGTGTAATGCTGAGTAATAGCATTCCCACAAATATGCCTTCATGGTCCAATACAAGCATGGCGAGCAAATTTGCCGGAACACTGACACAAAGCAGCAATCCCTGGAGCAACATGAATTTGCGTCTGGCTGCGAAGTAAGCAGATGCAATCAACGCTGCCGCCGTAAGAGCGTCTATGAAGGTTCCGATATTCAGTTCGTATTGATCAACCACAAGCAGGCTCGTGATCGTGATCATCATGATGATGAGGGCTGTCAGAGCACTGTAGAAGATGATCGATTGCTGCAGACGATCCGGGCTCAGAATGGATTCTGCCAGCTCATCAATCGGGCCATCCCAGGAAGACGTTTTGGATTTACTGATATATTGCTGCATGGGGATCCTCGGCCTGTAGGGTTAACCCTACCCACGCTCAGTTAGCCCTCTGCAAAAGCCGGACTGGAATATCCGCCCAATGACTTAGGATTTGATTAGGATTTCCACGGGGGCCAATGCCACTGAAGCCATGTTGTCCTGATTCCGAACAAGAAGAATTACCCGCTCCACGAAGAGAGACTGCATAGTAAACTTCCCGGAGACGGGTTTTCCCGAAAATCGCAATGTCTGATGGACTGCCGACCAACTGAATCAGGCGTAACATCGCTTCGGTGAAATCAGGGCTCCAGCCCGCAAACGAAAGACCTCGAACCATAGCTCCTTCGGCCGACATGGCGTCGATACCGCCAATACTTTCTATTTCCATGGTGCGCTCAGTCATTACGCGCGGATCGAGCGCGATATAGACGCCGAGGAGCGGATCGTTCGGCGACGCCTTGGGCGCCCCGGCTTCGACGGGAAGGTTTAGGGAGCAGCACATGTGCTGACGACTGTCATAGATATGGCGGTCTCCATCGAGGATTGCCTCTTTGGCGCCATTCAGGATTGCCATGATACAAGGTTCATAAATGACCGGGGCGCAACCCACTGGCTCAGTTATGCGAAACAGCTGAACTCCCCGGTATCCCTGTTTCGAACATTCCTGCACCCGTCAACCGGGCTGCGATGAAACGCTTCAGTTCTGACTTGCTCATTGACGAAACCTATCCGGCGAGAAGGTCAGCGGCATGCTCTCCATCCTTGGCGCAGACAGCGTCACGCGCCTTGCTGAAACTGATACCGAACGCGCCGCAACGGTCTGGCTCGCTGTTGGCATTGTGCAGAATGTTTTGGGCGGGGGCACCGAGTTGGTTGGCGGCGTCTGGAACACGCTAGCCAGCTTGGCCGGACTGCGGCGTCGCGGTTTGCCCAGTGCGTTGAACCTGTTCGGCGTTTTCATCGGGCTTGCCGGAATCGTGACGATCTATCCAGATTTCGAACCCCTCAACGCTGTTTTCGGGCTCAGCCAGATCGTCTGGTTTGTTTGGGTGAGTGTCGTGATGCTGGCCCGCAGGTCACCTGAGCTGCTGCCCTCAGCGACCTGAGTGCCCGATATTATCAGGATGAAACAACATGTCTGAACTTCCACTCATGGGGTTGGCACATCTGTTGATGGGCACACTGGCCGTCATCTCTGGTGCGGGAGCATTGGCGGTCGCAAAGGGGCTCCGTCTGCACAGGGTGGCCGGAAACCTGTTCTTTGGCGCAATGTTCCTCCTGATCGCAAGTGGCCTCTATTTCAGCGTCACGCGATCCATTCTCTTCACTATTTTCCTGAGCGTGATGGCCTTCTATTTGCTCTCGAGTGGCTGGGCGACCGTGATACGCCGCGAAGGTAAAACGGAGCGGTTTGAGCTAGCGAATTGTCTTTTCATTCTCTTTGCAGGCGCGTTCGCACTCGGAACGGGCCTGACCGAAACAATCCGCGGGGCTCCTTTACAGGACGATGTTCCCTCCGCCGCCTTTTTCATCCTGGCCGCGCTCGCGGGGCTGTTTGGGGCGTATGATGTTGCTGTGATCCGGCGCGGTGGCTGTACTGGTAAGCATCGGATTGCGCGCCATCTCTGGCGGATGTGTCTGTCTCTGTTCATTGCAGTGACGATCTTTTTTCTCGGTAACAATGACGTACTGCCGGAAGTCCTGCGCACACCATTCTTCCTCACCGCCCCGATTGTCGCCGTTCTGGCACTGATGGTGTTTTGGCTCGTGCGCGTGATTTTCACTAATTGGTACAGAACTCCTTCCCAATAGATACGCCGTTCGGAGGCCTGTCCGTACCTGTCTCAGCTGGGCGCGTTGATGTTACGGGGCGAATGACGCTGGAAGACGTCATTGGGTGTATATTGCCGGCCAACAACAAAGGGCCAATGACACTTGTGTTCCGATGTCCTCTTTCGCATCCTCAGCGGTCGTTGAATGATTGGAAACGACATTTTGGTTGCTGGGAGAAGGCCCGGTCGGTAAGCTCAACATAACCGAAAATATTGGGAGAACGGGGTTTGCCGCTAATTGAAGACCTCGAGTTCCAACTCCACGTTTCGCTATTTGGTTCATTTCAAGTCGCAACACCATCCGAAACACCAATCGACATTTCCAACCGGCGCGCGCGTACCATTCTCGCTATGCTGAGTATAAATCCAGGGCAAAGCTTAAGCCGGGACTTGGTCAGCAAGCTAATATGGGCGGGCCGCTTCAAGCCTCAGGCGCGCGCCAGTCTGCGACAATGCCTGCACGATCTCAAACGCGAATTTCAAGGCTCGGGTTGGGAAATTCTGGAGATCTCCAACACTCAGCTCGCGGTCAAATCACATTTGATCCACACTGACCTTCAATCGCTGGAAACAGCCTTGAAAGAGAGAGATGATGTCCTTGCAACACAGCTTCTGCTTGAGCTATCCGGAAAGCCTCTGCTCGCGAATTTCGATTTGGGAGACGACCTGACTCAATGGCTCGCAATCCAGCGTGGTCAGATCGAAAACCGACTTCGGATTTCCACACAGCGCCTGTTGTCGGCGCTGAGAGCGAGCGGGCTAGACGAGCGTCATGAAGCTCTAGAACAAGCCTGGCACGGTTGGAGTGGCATATCTCGACTACGTCAACGTAGAGGACTTGCAATCCTGCCCTTCAAGCAGATTGACGAAGTAGGTGGCGATCTGTTTCTCGCAGATGCGGCGGTTGAGGAACTCTCGTCACGTCTTGGCGGATTGAACGGACTGGCGCTTGCCGGACAAACATCTGCGGAGGCGGTGGCTGGATCATCACTAACGCTTCCAGAGATGGCCGAGAAGCTTGGCGTGACACACTTCATTGAAGGCGCGGTCCATCGATCCACAGGTTCAGTCAAGCTCTCCATACGACTGATAGAGGGGGCTTCCGGCAAACAGATATGGTTCGATGAGATTGTTGAGTCCGAAACATACTTTTTCGATCAGCGTAAGTTAATCGGCGAAAATGCCATTGCGGGCTTAAGCCATGCCATGGGTCTTGAGCGAAATTCGCGGCCGGTACGGACGATGACGCGCAGCCGTGAGGCTTATGCGCTGTATCTGCAGGGGCGAACATTGACCCAGCGGGTAACACTGGAAGGGGGATTGCTAAAAGCTGTCGAGCTGCTTGAGCAAGCCTTGGAGATTGACTCGGAGTTTGCTGAATGCTGGACGGCCCTCGGCGAGGCGTTCATTCATGTCGCTGTCTATACGCCCTGTCTCGAGCGCGTTGCGCTATCAGAAAAAGCGGCATCTTGCGCGCGGCGCGCTTTGGATCTCGATCCCAATCAAGGCTATGCCTACGCGATACTCAGTATCCATGAATGGACGTGCTTTAATCCCGCTGGGGCGCTGGAATACGCATTGGAAGCCTATAGGCTGGAACCCCACAATGCCGATGTGACCCTGAGACTGGGATCCAGCCTATTATATCTCGGACGCACAAGAGAGGCCTTGCCCTATATCGAAGCAGCGATTGAACAGGATCCCGTCTATGGCCGGAACTATGTCATGCTTTGTGTCGCACACTTAAATGTTGGAGATCTTGAGGCGGCCATGCGTGCAGGACAACGGATGGCAGATCTCGGGATTCCAGGTTTCTATCTCGGGGTCGCGCAAGCTGCTGCCGGCAATCACGAAACCGCTGTCAAAACTTATTTTGAGACACGGCGTTATGTCGGAACACTCATTATGTCGCCACCTGGCGCGGCCGAAATCTCAGACGAAGCGCGCGATTTCTATTTGAAAACCGCCGCGGAAGGCATTTGCAGCGGCAATGAAGAGGCCCGCCAGACCTATTGTAAACTGATTGACATGCTGCACCAAACCTTGCTCGACCCCTACGATCAAACCGTCGCTTGGCCAGCGGTCTGGATGGGGCATTCTAACTTGGTGATGAAGGTCTATCGTGAACAGATTCACCCTGCCAATATGCCGGGGCTGATGAGCCTTTGGACAGACATCGACCCCATCGGCCGTACGCTTCAGCACCCGGATTTCATGGCGTTCGCTGAAGACATTGGCATGGTTGAGGCGTGGGAAAAATATGGTTGGCCGGATCTTATCCCCTCAGACCCGCGCTAAGTCCCAAGCGAATTAACGCTTTTTTGACGCCACCTCGAATTGACCGTGTTGGCACAAGAGCACCATCCTCCGCGTACCCAAAAAGGGAATTACGGAGAGAAACCATGAAACGAATTTTCAGCTTGCTACTGATCACATTTTCAATCGGACTCACACCTGCGCAGGCCCAACTAGAGCCATTCACTGATTATGAGATCAGCGACGCGGTCTGGGAAATCGGAACTATCAAGGTGAAGACCAATGCGGGCGATCACTATCTCGAGGGTCTGAAGGCGACCTGGGTTCGGGGCGCGGAAATCAGTAAAGAACTCGGCTATATTGAGGACTATTCCATCTATTCGAGCATTACGCCTGAGAGCGGTGATTTTAATCTGCTGCTTGTCACAAAGTATGCCAGTCTTGCCGATATGGCTCCATCGAAAGAGAAGTACGAGGCATTCATGGACGCGCTCGGCCAGGAGCAAGCTGATGCGGGTTCAAAGCGGGCGCTTGAGACCTATCCAGAATTGCGCGAAATCACCGGCAGCTACATCGTGCATGAGATCGACCTTAAATAAAGCCGGCATTTAACAGTGCGGAATTCTTTCACGGCACCCCGTTTCCTGGTCAAACCTCGATATGTGGGGTGTCGTATTTACTTCTCAGTATGGTCCGCACCCGTCACGGTCACATAATCTATCGACCGATTTGACACTATTTTGACGCTTGCATCGCTTGACGGTGGTCGCCGTGACCCTGCACAGTTTACTCGGATTACATTAATAAAAACAGTGTGCTGCATGGCTTATCGGACCTCCGACCGAGAGGCTTGGCATAGCTGTGTCGACCGGAGACTTCTGGATGCCCCCCCTAATTTTACTGGCAACAGAGGTCTCCGGCAAAGGCGATAAGCAGGCTTGGCTCCCGGTTATCCACAACCCTGTTTGAGTGAGGCACTTTGATATGACGGATAACGCGAATATCGCTCTAAAAGCCGGAACCTCTAAGCTGCCAGCTTATACCGAAAATGCACGTTTGCGCTTTGCGACCGGTACTTTACTTTATCTGGCGCAAGGCTTGGCCCAGGGGTTGTTCTTCGTCGCAATTCCGAGTTGGCTTGCCGTGAACGGACAGCCCGTTGGGGCGATCGGGTCGTTTATCGCAGCAATCTCATTACCCTGGAGTCTCAAGTTTTTTATTGGCGCCGTTATCGACCGGTATGCCTTTCTGCCGATGGGCCGTCGGCGCGCATGGCTTGTTGGCGCGCAGGCCTGCTTGATCATTTCGCTCATCGCCTTCGCCATTCGGAGCCCTTTGCCGAGTGAGCTGGCGACGATCATCATTTTTGGCGCGGTCTTGTCGGCCATGACGGCCGTTCAGGACGTGGCGCTGGACGCGATGATCATCGACCTGACTCCCAAGAATGAACTCGGAAAGATCAATGCTTTCATGCTGGGCGGAAAGTCTGTGGGCATGGCTGGCGGCGCGGCATTGGTTGGGTATTTCCTTGAGTATCAGAGCTTTCCGATTGCGATGATCGCAACCGCCTGCCTGTTCTCGATCCCCGCATTCGCCGCCATCCTGATCCGGGAACGCCCGGGTGAAAAACTCTTTCCATGGAATGAGGGCCAGACGTCGGTCCAGAGCCGCGATGCCAAACCAGACGCCTGGGGGCCTGTGTTGCGCGAAACGTTCCGCGTCTTGCTTCGGCGTGACCCGCTCTTGATCATTGGTCTCTGCGTTTTCTACGGCATGCATCAAGGCATAATCGAAGCGACGCTGCCGGCATTCGCAGCCCAGGAAATGCAGTGGGGAGAGACGCGATATTCGTCCTTGGCGGGGATTGGATATCTGATCTCCAGTGCCGGTTTATTGCTGGTTGGGGGCTGGGTAACCGACAAAATCGGGCCAGCCACACTCGGATATTGGACATCGGGTATCGTGGCCGGTGTCATCGCCATATTCATCTTTGTGGCACTCGCTTCGACAACCGACTTGTTTTTTTCAAGCTGGTACCTGTTTTACACCCTGATCGTTTTCGGGTTTTACCTCTGCATGGTGACACTGGGCATGCGCGTGTGTGAAGAGCACGTGGCGGCCACCTCATATGCTTTAATGATGGGATCAATGGCGCTCGGCATGATGCTCGGTGCGAGCAGCGCCGGTCTTCTGGACCAGATCGGTGGTTATGCAGCCCTGCTGACGGCGGCAATCGTTACAATACTTTCGTCAGCCGCCATGGGTTTGGGGCTTAGCCCGGCTACCGGCGGGCCCGTCCGAGCCCCAGGCTTAGTCTCGGAACCGCCGCCAAGATGAGAATCGGCCGCATCGCTCAGCATGTTCGCGCGGATGCTGTCAGTCTAATGCGAACCAGTCTTCACAATTCGCGGACGAGCAGGTGCTAGGCAACAAGGAGGTCGCGCCACTCGCGAAGCGCGGTGTCTCGTTTCTGTTTGAACAGGGTTCTGGTGTTGTCGTGCCTTTCAAAGTTGAAGTGATTGTGCACTGACGAAGAAACTGAGACGAACTTCTGCAGACTTCGCATCCGCCTGAGCCGGGACATCGCCCGCTCTCGCCTGCGGAAGGATAGGTGAGAAATTTATGCGCGTTTATTCAGATGGCGACCAGTTTCTTGGCGCGCCTCACTTCCGATGACCTTCATCGCGGCCCGATTAGACGGCCATCTACGAGTCACAATAATTCGTGGATTCCCATGTCGCTTCATTGCTTTTTTGAGGAAACCTCAACGCAGCAGCCTTATGGCGCTTCTTCGCGACAAACGATTCCAAGACTTCGCTTTCATGATCCACGGCTCGCCAGAGGTAGTGGCGTAAGCCGCGAATCTCGACGAAGACGTCGTCCAGGTGCCACCGCCATTGGAGGCTTCTTCGCATCGACTCTGAGCGCCGCCTCCAGATCTTGTGTGCGAGCAATGTGCCGAACCGATCAACCCAGAGCCTCAGGATTTCGTAGCTGACATCTATCCCTCCCTCGCTTGTGGACAAGGTCCTCGACATTTTGGAGCGACAGCGGAAATCAGACGTACATCAACACGCCAAGCTGGATGATTTCAGGCGAGGATTTAAAGTAGCGACACGGGTTCTTGGCCATTTCCTCAGGCTAAACACCAGCATTGGTCGCCTCCAGATGTTTGCCCTGACAACACCTTCTTGAGGCCATGCAGTCATCCCCCACTCATTGGAGGAATGAAGGCGACCTCATCCTCACTTGAAATTCGGAGCGTTGCCGCTGCGGGATAAATCTCATGATTCACACAGATTCGATTTTGCTGTTCGGAGAGCACCGCGGCAAGGTCAGGACGCGTTTGACATATGTGCGCAATAAACCTGGTTGCAGGCAAGTCTCCATCGAATTCGGGCATTGGCCATTCGTTGGCGCCCGCCAGATCCGACAGCTTTCCGAAAAACAGGATTTTTCCTTTCGCCACGCCTAGCCTCCCGTAACAGACATAGTGCGTTGTGTGGCGGGCTGGTCTATGCGCTCTGCATCGAAATTATGGCGCTCAGGCTTTTGGCGCAATGCCTGATCCAATACGTCGTGGAACACTGATCCATCCGGCTCTGCACGCAGGGCACCGCGCAGATCTACCCCGGCCTCGTATCCAAGACAGGTATACAACATACCCGTGCAGGTAACGCGCACACGATTGCACGTCCCGCAGAAATTGTGGCTGAGCGGTGAAATGAATCCCAATCGGCCGCCTGTTTCGGCAATTCGTACGTACCGCGAAGGTCCACCAGTCGAATAGACCAACGGCTCCAGGCTCCAGCGCTTAGCCAACGTCTCACGTACTGTAAGAAGCGAAAGGTAGTGGTCTTCACGAGCGGCCACACCTTCGCCCAATGGCATGGTCTCAATCAGGGAGACATCAAAGGCCTGACGATGAGCCCATTCGACTATTTCGGGGATCTCGTCTTCGTTGATGTTTCGCAAGGCCACAGTGTTGATCTTGATCTTCAATCCGACATCACGGGCCTTCGCGATCCCCCGCATGACCGTCTCGAACTGGTCTTTCCTCGTGACCCTTTGAAACATCTTCGGCGACAGCGTGTCCAGAGACACATTGATGCGCTCAATACCCAGACGTTTCAAATCCGCTGCATAGTGTTCGAGGCGCGTCCCGTTCGTGGTCAAGGAAATCTCTTTCAGACCGGTCGTGCCGAGTCTGCGCGAAAGATGTTCCAGCAATTGCATGACATCTCGGCGCACAAGGGGCTCTCCACCCGTGATCCTCAGTTTCGTGATGCCTCGCGCGATAAACCCATCAACCAGCCTGGCCAATTCCTCAAAACTGAGAATGTCCGTCTTCGGCAGAAACCGCATACGCTCCGGCATGCAATAGGTGCATCGTAAGTCACACCGGTCCGTGACCGAGAGCCGAAGATAGCTGACCCGCCGCCCTGCCCCATCGATGAGCGCGGAACGCGGTGGTGCTTGGCCTGATGCGCCAACCTCCGCCTCACCGGGCCCGATAAGACGAACCTTCAAGCCGAATCCTCAGCCGGCGACGCGGAGTAGTCACCCGAACTGCCTCCGGTTTTACTCAGCAGTCGGATGGAATAGACCTCCATGTCCTTCTGCACAGCCTTCAGCATGTCGTAGAGCGTGAGACAAGCGACACTCACCGCCGTCAGTGCTTCCATTTCCACGCCCGTCCGGCCAGAAGTGCGCACCTCTGCCACCACTCGAAGGCCATTTTCATTGGGCGTAATATCGACATTCACCCGTGACAAGGGAAGCGGGTGACAGAGCGGGATCAATTCGGCGGTCCGTTTCGCGGCCATGATCCCCGCCAGAATGCCGGTCGTGATCGCATCCCCCTTTTTCGACGTTCCACCTAATGCGAGATCCCGCGTTGCGGCGGACATGCGAACTACGCCTTCAGCCATCGCGACCCGCGCGCTGACATCCTTCGCGGATACGTCGACCATCTGTGGTCGTCCCTGGGAATCAAGATGTGTCAGTCCCTCTCCGCTCATGACGTCATCTCTCTTTCAAGCGGGGCATCAGTTCGACCATGTTGCAGGGGGCGTGGCGACTGTCCAATTGCCACCGGATCACCTTGTCCCAGCCGTCCCGGCAAGCGCCATTCGACCCGGGCAGGCAGAAGATGAACGTGCCATTCGACACGCCAGCACAGGCGCGAGACTGTAATGTGGACAGGCCGACGCTCTGATAGCTCACCATGTGCCAGACGACGGCAAATCCTTCGATCTGCTTCTCGAACAACGGCATCAGAGCTTCCGGCGTGACGTCCCGGCCCGTCAACCCGGTTCCTCCCGTCGAGATCACGACGTCGATGTCCGACGCGTCGATCCACGTCCGGACTGTCGCGGAAATGATTTCCTTGTCGTCCGTGACCAGCGTCCGGGCTGCCAGTATATGACCTGCCTCTTCTACGCGCGCTGAGAGAATAGCACCTGACGTATCAGACGATTCATCGCGCGAATCCGAAACGGTCAGCAGGGCGATACGAACGGGCTTGAAGGCGCGCTCCATCACTATTTTGCCCCCGGGCGCTGGCAGTTCCGGCTTATCGGTCATACGGGATCAACTTTCTTTGTTCCACGCAGCTGCGGCCGCATGATCGCTCGATCTGGGCTCGATCCAGGTCTCTCCGTCGGGACCGATCTGCTTTTTCCAAAAGGGAGCACTTGTCTTCAGATAATCCATAAGAAAGTCGACAGCTTCGAAGGCAGGTTTCCTGTGTTTTGCCAGAACCGCTACCAGTACAATCGCTTCTGAAGGCAATATTCGACCAACACGATGAATTATCAGGCAGTCTAGCACATCGAACCGAGCCCGGGCCATTCGTTCGAACCGGGTGATCTCCGCTTCGGTCACGGCAGGATAATGCTGAAGTTCGAGCGCCGTGACGTTCCCATGCTCGCTTCGAACATACCCTTCGAAACTGGCCAGCGCCCCATAATCCGGAGAGCTCAGGCGATATGCCTGAAGTTCGGACTCTATGTCCAACGGAGCGCTTTGAATACGGATCACGCTGGAATTCCTCGAACAATCCTGACAACCCGGACAACCTAGCCCGGGATAGCCGCATGTTTACATCCCTTTTTTCAGGAGGCACCAAGATACGATGATCTGGCTTACGCTCGGCTTCGCGCTTGTGGCACTTCTCTATTCGAGCGTTGGGTTCGGCGGCGGCTCGACGTATACGGCCCTGCTGGTGATCTCGGGCGTGCCCGTAATGCTGGTGCCGATTGTCTCCCTCTGCTGCAACATCCTCGTGTCCAGCCTGGGGGCGGCGAAATGCTGGAAGGCTGGCCTGTATCCAAACTCTCGCGTCCTACCGATCCTGGCCATGTCTGTGCCGGCAGCCTTCCTGGGCGGACTGACACCTATCCCCGAACGCACACTCGTCCTGCTACTGGGCGGCGCCCTGCTTGCAGCGGGCATCCAACTGGCGTGGACAAGCTTCATGCGCACGTCCCCTGAGACATTGAGCACGTCGCGCCTGCCAAAACTCGCGGCCCCCTTAATAGGCGCAGGGATTGGCTATGTGTCAGGCCTTGTCGGGATTGGCGGCGGCATCTTTCTGGCACCGATCCTCCATCTCGTCAGATGGGCCCCTCCACGAACCATAGCTGCCTTGTCCAGTGCCTATATCGCGGCCAACTCTGTTGCCGCACTGGTCGGAAAGTCAATGTCATTGCAGACTGGCAGAATGACGATCGATCTCTGGGAATTCTGGCCCCTCCTCATCGCTGTCGCCTTCGGCAGCTGGCTGGGGCACAAACTCCTTCTCGGCATGTTCCCCGAGCGTTGGGTGAAAGCAATCACTGCACTGCTTGTGTTGATCGTGGCCTTCCGCCTTCTGACCAGTCATGTATAGACCGATCCCATGATTACCAGACAGGAAGCCTTGGCGCATATCGGCAGTGTGCCAGCCATCCAGGAAACGGAAACGCTTCCATTGGAGGAGTGTGTCGGTCGAATATTGGCGGAAGATGTGGCGGCGAGACTGACCCATCCGCCCGCGGCCATGTCTGCCATGGATGGCTACGCCGTGCGATTCGCAGAAGCGCTCAGCAATGGGCCTCTGGCATTGATTGGAGAGGCCGCCGCAGGCACGCCCTTTGATGGCATTGTCGCTCCCGGCCAATGTGTGCGGGTCTTCACCGGCTCGGTTATCCCGCGCGGATGTGACCATGTCATCATTCAGGAAGATGTCCGGCGGCAGGACACCACAGTCTGGATCAATGTGCCCCAGGTATCGCCGCGCAACATCCGGCAAGCGGGGGTCGATTTTCACGCAGGGCAAGTGCTTCTTGAAGCAGGTGCCCGGATCAGGCCAGCTCACCTCTCTATTTGTGCGGCCGCCAATCATGCATACATGATTGTGTATCGTCGCCCACGTGTGGCATTACTGACCAATGGCGACGAATTGAAACCTCCCGGCTCCGACCTGCAACCCGGACAGATCATATCCTCCAACGAATATGCACTGAAGGCGTTGATCCGCGACTGGGGAGCAGAGGCCATCAATCTCGGTACAGCAAGGGATGACCCATCCGATATCAGACGCCGCGTAGAAGACGCGGGTAACCCGGATGTCTTTGTCCCAATCGGCGGCGCGTCCGTGGGCGATCATGACCACATGAAGGATGTTTTCGGGCATCTCGGCTTTGACCCCATCTTCACCAAAATCGCCATAAAGCCCGGAAAGCCGACCTGGCATTCCAGACGAGATCATCAATACGTTCTGGGATTACCGGGGAACCCGGCCTCGGCTCTTGTTTGCGCCCATCTCTTTCTGAGGCCCCTGACGAATGCTCTTCAAGGCCAACCAGCCGACGCCCAATGGATGCAGGCGTCCCTCGTAGCGTCCTTACCGGCAAACGGAGCGCGAGAGGCCTTCCTGAGAGGGACGTTAGCCCACACCAAGAATGAGGCGCCCAGTATCACGCCCGCCAGCAACCAGGACAGTTCTCTGCTCACCCCCTTTATCGAGACGAACTTCCTTATTCATCGCCCATCTAACGCGCCGGCCCTGGCGGCTGGAGATATGGTGGAAGGTGTCTGGCTGGCCTGATCGATTGATCAAACCCGTCAGAGAGGCAGGCTAAGACCGTTCCAACAAGGCCGCTACAGCTTCAGCGCGCTGAATATCCTCCGGCGTATTTATATTCAGGAACGCCTCATCTTCGGCCTGAAACCGGACTTTGACTGCCCCAACATGATCGGCGATTGCGTGGAGCGCCAATTTGCCCTGCTTGACACAAGAGCGGACATCTGGCGCGAGCGCACATGACCAAAGGCCAAATGTCGGCTGTAGACGAAACTCCGTTTCGACCAGGGCGGCGCGTGCGTTACCGCGGCCAGTGGACAATTGTGCGAATAGGTCCACCGGGAAGAACGGGGCATCAATCGGAACAGTCAGCAGTAAGCTCTCTGGTCCTTTCTCTCGCAGACAATGCTCCAATGCTGCGAGAAGCCCCCCCGCCGGGCCGATAGGCTCACCGTTCGGCTGGAAATCTTGCACGAAAACCAGCCCCGGAACAGCCTCCGACCACTCCGGCGCGGTAGGACCCGTGACCACCATCTGGTCGACCATGGGGGTGATCCGGTGGGTGGCGCGCTTCCAGAGGGGACTTCCGGAAAATTCGATCAACGCTTTTTCAACGCCGCCGAGCCTGCGTCCTGCGCCTCCCGCGAACAGGCACCCCATGACCGTCATTCAAAGATCCTTTCCCCGTGACAGCAGCGTAAACCGCTACATCTTCCCGACCTGCCCAGAATGACTGAATTTCTGGCAGACCTCAATCATCCCGCCCAGAGACTGATCTGAATTGGCGGAAGTTTTTTGTCACTCCTTGATCCCGTTGCACAGTTCGGTGGCCCGGGGCAAAAACTAGCCAGCTTTGAATGGTCAAAGTCTTCGCGCCCGAAGCTGGGCGCAAATCTTCGGTGAAGAAGTTGAACCGTCCGGACGTTGGTTTCCGGGCTATTTTTCTTTCTGCTGGTCTACGCCTTTCACGGCGATGCCAGTTCAGACCGAGGACTGATCATGTCTGCAAAACCCAATTTCCGCGCGCTCATCGCGCCTGTCGTGTTGCTCTCCGTTGCACTCCCGTGTGCGGCCGAAGCCGACCAGACCACTTCCCGCTGGGAAACCGCACTGGCTGACACAAAGCCGATCTTCAATGCACGGCTTCGCTATGAGGGCGTCGAACAGGAAGGCCTGCCGGAGGATGCAAGCGCCCTCACCTATCGCTTCCGAGCCGGCTTCGAGACAGGCAAAATCTTCGACACCGCTCTCTTGGTCGAGTTCGATCACATCGACGACCTCATCGACGATTTCAATTCGACCATCAATGGAAAGACCGGCTATCCGGTCG
Source organism: Hyphomonas sp. KY3 (assembly GCF_017309975.1). Taxonomy (NCBI): domain Bacteria; kingdom Pseudomonadati; phylum Pseudomonadota; class Alphaproteobacteria; order Hyphomonadales; family Hyphomonadaceae; genus Hyphomonas; species Hyphomonas sp. KY3. The sequence continues at coordinate 1,759,537 of NZ_CP022271.1, read as the reverse complement.
TCGCGGATCCGAATGCAACGGAATTGAACCGATTTCAACTAACCAATACCTCATTGCCGGATACGATAATCACGCTGGGTCGCCAAAGGATCGGCCTGGATGACGCGCGTTTTGTGGGCAATGTCGGATGGCGCCAGAATGAGCAGACCTTCGATGGCGCAAGGGTTCAGAATTCCTCGTTGGGCGAGCTGAAGGTCGATTTTACCTATATCGCCCAGATCAACCGCATCTTTGGAGATGATTCCGCCGTGGGACGCTGGGATGGCGATTCCTATCTGCTGAACCTCAGTCACCCCACCCCGATCGGTACGCTGACTGGCTTTGCCTATCAGATTGACGTTGACAATGCTGGCGGCGTTTTCTCGTCCCAGACAGTCGGCGCCAGATTGGCGGGAAAGCAGGCCATCGGGACCGGAAAGCTCGGATACACAGTTTCCTACGCTAGCCAGTCCGACTATGGCTCCAGTTCCCTGGATTACTCGGCCGATTACTATCTCGTTGAAGGCACATATTCTGTTGAAGCAGTTACGCTCGGCGCCGGCATTGAAGTGCTCGGCGGCGACGATGCACGCGGATTTCAAACACCGCTGGCGACGCTTCACAAATTCCAGGGCTGGGCCGACAAGTTTTTGACCACTCCCACGACCGGTGTGGAAGATATTTATGCAAAGGCAGCGTATCAGGTTGGCGATGTCGGCCCGTTCAGTGGTGTGGCCTTGACTGCAGTCTATCATGATTTCAGCGCAGATGTCGGAGGGGCCGATTATGGCAGCGAACTCGATCTCGCGGCTTCTGCAAAATGGGACAAGATCGGTATCACCCTCAAATATGCGGATTACAGCGCAGATGACTTCGCCACAAACACCAGCAAGTTCTGGATCCAGTTTGACTTCGCCCTCTAAGGGTCAGGAAGTTGAAGCTGTTCCAGCTCAAGGCGCAGTCACTTCGGCTGCGCCTTTGAGCGTGCTGTTGATTGATGAAGATCCGGAACGGGCCCGGCAGGTTGAAGAGGGACTGATCGCCAATGCCGTGGTGCACACAGCCACGCAAACCCATGGACGGGTTCTCCTCGACCTGATCGTCCGGATCAGTCCGGATGTTATCATCATGGATTGCAATTCGCCGGATAGAGACACGATTGAAAGCCTGCGCCTGGTCGCTCAATCCAACCCCAAACCCATTGTGATGTTCGTGGAGGAAGAAGGTGGCGGCGGTATGCAGGAGGCAATTGAAGCCGGCGTCAGCGCCTATGTGATTGATGGCTTAACCCCCAAACGGGTCCAGCCCCTCATCGACACGGCCATTGCCCGCTTCCGTCACATGGATGGCCTGCGCAACGAACTGAAAAAAACCAAGGACGATCTCGCCGCTCGCAAAGTGATAGAGCGCGCGAAAGGCATGCTGATGCAGCATCATGGCATGACGGAGGACCAAGCCTTCTCCTCAATACGCACCATGTCCCAACAACAGGGCAAGCCCATCAAAGAGGTGGCTGAAAACATTTTGACCATTGTCGGCATGCTTGCCGGCAAGCATGCACCGGACAACATCTGATGGCACATTCTCTCACACTCGGATTTGCACAGCTCACAGATTGCGCCCCATTGGCGGTAGCCAAGGAGCGTGGTGCCTTCGCAGCGCATGGACTGGATGTGACCCTTAAACGGTTTGTTTCCTGGGCAGCCATGCGCGACGCGCTCGGCACCGGCGCGATTGATGGCGCCCACATGCTGTCACCCATGGTCGTTGCCTCGGCAGCCGGCATCGGTCCCTTCCCAGGTGAGTTCACGACAGCCTTCACGCTCAACCTCAATGGCAATGCGATCACCGTTTCAACCGCCTTGTTCGAAGCCATGGCGCAGATGGCACCGGAGACCATTTCTCGTCGTCCGCTCTCCGCCTACGCCCTCAAACGCGTGATAGACCAGCGCAAGGAAGATGGCAAAGCCGCGCTGACCTTTGCGCATGTGTATCCTCATTCGATGCATGCACTTGAATTGCGCTACTGGCTGGCCGCCGCCGGCATTGATCCGATGCGCGATCTCAACCTCGTGGTCGTGCCGCCATCCCTGATGGTTGACGCGCTCGCGGCCGGACAGATCGATGGCTATTGCGTCGGCGAGCCGTGGAACAATGCCGCTGTGGTTGCGGGTATTGGACGCACACTGATCACATCCGGAGAGATCTGGTCGAATGGCCCTGAAAAAGTTCTTGGAGTGCGTCAGGACTGGACCGAGCAGAACAAGGAATGGCATCTAAAGCTCATCGCCGCTTTGTCGGAGACTTGCGCCTGGCTGGATGACATGGACAACCGGTTAACCGCAGCCCAGATCATTTCGACCCCCGACTATGTGAATGCGCCCTTCGACGAAGTTGTAGGCTCACTCACGGGAAAGAACCGACAGACGGGTGGTGAACTCCGCATAGATATGCCCGATTTCAACGTCTTCCACCGCTACGCGGCTAACTTCCCCTGGCGGTCACACGCCAAGTGGATCCTGTCCCAGATGATCCGGTGGGGAGAAGCTCCAGACGATGTGGATGCGAGTGCTATCGCCAGGCTGGCTTTCCGACCTGACATCTACTGCGAGGCTGTCGAGCGACTGGGCATAGCTTGCCCCAGCGCCGATGAAAAAATGGAAGGTGCGCATCAACATGCCTGGCTACTGAGTGATGCAACAGAGCCCGTCGCCATGGGGGCAGACCAGTTCATGGATCGGCGCATATTCGATCCGACCAATATTGATGGCTACATTTCAGGCTTCACCATCAGAGACCAGAGAAGTCGGCTCGGCGCCCTCGACACGAGCCAAATCACCCATTTGGCTAAATAGTCATACCGTCAGCTGGAGCGGGAATAACTTCCACATTCTTCGCACTGAGCGGGTAACGAATGAAAAGTATGGCAGGGTTCCGGACTCTGTGTTGCCGCGCATCCAAAGCAAGACGGTCCAAGCGAGTTTCTACCCTGCGACAGTCCGGTTTTCCGACATTCTCCACCCATTCCGCCTGGAGTGACCCCGGCACACCTCGCGCCATCAAGGCGGTCTGAATGCGCCATGCCTGCGCTACGCTCATATAGAAAGCCACGCATATTCCGGGTTTCAATAAATTGGCCCAATCGGGTTCCTTGTCCTTGTTCGCAGAGCGACCTGTCGTCACGACAAAGCTCTGCAACTCGGCGCGCTCGGTCACTGGGATCGAGCATTCCGCCGCCGCCGCCAACGCCGCGGTCACACCCGGAACGATTTCAATTTCGGCGCCAAGTTCAACAGCCACCGCAATTTCCTCAGAGGCTCGGCCGAATATCATGGGATCGCCAGACTTCAGACGTGCAACATGGCGTCCTGCCAGCAAGGCGCCACGCAACATGCTGTTGATGTCAGTCTGCTGACGCCCACCATCCGTACATTTTTTTCCAACATATTGCAGGGTGGCTGCGGGGCTTGCGAGTTCCAGCACATCAGCCTCGACCAATCGGTCATGAAAAACAATATCTGCCTCACCGATCCGGCGCGCGGCACGTATTGTCAGGAGATCCGATGCGCCCGGACCACAGCCGATCAAAGTCAATTTTCCAAGCATGTGCCTACTCCGCAGCCAACGTGTGTGGGGATGTTTCTTCCGGCTTCAACTTTTCCAGAAAGGCACGAATTTCAGGTTTGCATGACCCGCAATTGGTACCCGCGCCCGTAGCGGCCCCGACTCCCTCAACACTCCTGCTCCCGGCCTGGATCGCCTCGCCAATTGCCACGCTGCCAACACCCAGACAGGAACAGATAAGCCGGCCGGACGATTTCCCGCTTGGAGGACGTCCCGCCAACAGGCCCAGCCTCGTTGTCTCGTCCATGTCGACGGCAAGCAAGCCAGCGAGCCAGCCACGATCCGCGCTCACAGGTCCGGACGTTGACGCGATCAAGCATATGTCGAGGGAGTCATCTTGAAAGGACGCGCGAGCGATTTGACCGTTTGCGCGGATCATCTGGACCGCCAAGATGTCCGGACATAATTGTTCTGCCCATTCTTGCAGTTTTCCGCACCCAGCCAATTCATATCGCCATCCCCCACTCGCGCGCGCAGAGGCCCAATAGTCCAGCTTTCCCAGAACCTGGCCCGGTAGCTCTGTTCTGCAAACCACGAATGCAAACCAATCCGGCCGTAGAGGTGCTAGGGACACGACAGAATGTTTCGACTCGGGTTGTCCCGACACGGGGTCTACATTTGGCGCAACCAGGCAGTCCACGCGGCCGCCTGAACTGTACCGAGCCGTCCAGTGCATCGGGGCGAATACAGTTCCGGGCTGAACCCGGTCCGTCACCAGAACCCGCAGGGCTACACGCCCATACTCGTTCTTTACCTCCGCAAGCCCCGCTGGATGCAAGCCCAGCCTGTCAGCATCTTCAGGGCAAATTTCGAGGAATGGTTCTGCGGTGTGGGCGGATAGACGCGGCGATTTTCCTGTCCGTGTCAGCGTGTGCCAATGATCCCGCACACGGCCCGTGTTCAATACATAAGGACGTTTCTTGCTCGGTTGCGACAGGGCTGGCAGGAACGGCGTCGCAACAAATCTGGCGCGGTGATCGTCCGTGAAAAACTCGCCGTCGGAAAAGAAGCGATGATTGAGGGCCGCCAAATTGCCAGAGCGAGGGGTATCTTCTGCCAGCGGCCACTGGAACGGCACAAGTTCATCATATGCCTTCTCGTCAATATTGGCATGGGCCCCGATATTGAAATCACGTGTTCCATCATTCTCGAACGCAGATAGCGCAGCATACTCCTGATAGATTTCGGCGGCTGACGTAAAGTCAAACCCGTTGAACCCCATGCGGCGCGCCACTTCGCAAATCGCCCACCAATCATGTCGCGTTTCGCCGGGAGCTCTCAGAAAGCTCCGTTGACGGGAGATCCGGCGTTCGGAATTGGTGACCGTACCTGACTTCTCCCCCCAGCCCGTGGCCGGGAGCACAATGTCAGCCAGCTTGGCTGTATCAGACCGCCCGGTGACGTCCGACACAATAACCAGGGGGCACGCCTTAATGGCAGCTCGAACGCGATCAGCATTCGGCAGCGAGACGACGGGATTGGTTGCCATGATCCAGAGTGCTTTGATCTTTCCCTCATGCACAGCCTCGAACAGGTCGACCGCTTTCAGACCAGGTTGTGTGGCCATATTCGGCGCCTGCCAGAAACGCTGCACCCGGTCGACATCCTTCGGTGCAAAATCCATGTGCGCGACCAATTGGTTCGCGAGACCGCCAACTTCGCGCCCCCCCATGGCATTGGGCTGGCCCGTCACGGAAAATGGCCCGCATCCGGGCTTCCCGATACGTCCCGTGACCAAGTGGCAATTAATTATCGCATTGACCTTGTCTGAACCTGCCGAGGATTGATTCACACCCTGAGAATAGATGGTTACCGTCGCGGGCGTCTGCTCCACCCACTGAAAGAAGGTCCGCAAGTCAGATTTTGGCAGCGCTGTGGCTATGGAAAGTTCGGCCAGTCCGAGGGGCCCTGAAGCATCCAGCGCTGCGTCCAGCCCCTTGGTGTGCGCATTAACGAACGACGTATCATGAGCGTCGCTCGCAGCAAGGTGAGCAAAGAGCGCATTGAACAACAGAACATCTGCTCCCGGACGGATCGGAAGATGAAGGTCAGCTGCATCGGTGGTGGCCGTCTTGCGGGGATCGATAATGACGAGGCGCGTGCCACGCTTTTCCCTTGCCGCCAAGATCCGATTGTGAAGCACGGGGTGGCACCAGGCCAGGTTACTGCCCACCATCACAACAAGGTCAGCCCGTTCCAGGTCCTCATAACAGCCGGGAACCGTATCCGAACCGAACGCGCGCTTGTGACCGGCCACGGAAGACGCCATGCAAAGTCGCGAATTCGTGTCGATATTCGCCGACCCTACAAAGCCTTTCATGAGCTTGTTGGCGACATAATAGTCTTCTGTCAGAATCTGTCCGGAGACATAGAGCGCGACACTATCGGGCCCATGGGTAGCAATCGCCTCTGAAAATCCGTTGCCGATTTTGTCCAGAGCAAAATCCCAACTCGCCCTCTCTCCAGAAATGGTTGGAAACAGCTGGCGTTCGTCCAGATCCAGCGTCTCCCCCAACGCAGATCCTTTCGAGCAAAGTCGGCCAAAATTCGCCGGATGATCGGGATTCCCGCGCACTGTGGCGGCTTCCCCACCTTCGTCAGGTTTGACCAGAACGCCACAGCCCACACCGCAGTAAGGGCATGTTGTGGAGACTTCTTCTGCTGTCGGGCGCATACGGTCCATTGGGGGGGGGTCAGCCGGATTGAAGGCCGATGTAAACTCGGCCACCTTCCCGAATTTCGATTGGGTAGGTGCGCACGCAACCGGTGTCGGCGCCGCGCGCCCTGCCCGTCTCCAGATCAATCACCATCGCGTGCAGGGGACATGAGACCGCAGTATCATGTACGATCCCTTCGCTGAGTGGCCCCCCCTTATGCGGGCAGACATTCTGGATCGCGAACACGGTGTTCGCTGCGGTCCGAAACACGGCCACTTCTTCAGCATCGAGCGTTACCCGCCGAGACCCCCGGAGGGGAATATCGTCAACCCCACACAACTCGGCCCATGACATAATGGCGGTCTGAGTACTCATTCGATCTATCCCACCGGTTCGAGTTTTTTGAATTCGTGCGCATCAGCCCCGCCTGTAGCCCGCTCTGCCCAGGGATCGATTTGAGCGAAACGCTGGGAGTATGCGAAGCGCTCGACCAAATTTGCCCGGTTTTCAGCGTCTTCGACAATTTGCGCCTGAACCCGGTCGATGCCGACCCGCGCGGCCCATTTGTAGATGCGCTCAAGATAGAAGCCCTGCTCGCGATAGAGCTGGAGCACGGCCGTACACATTTCGATCGCCTCTGCTTCGTCGGTGACCTTTGTCAGCAATTCCGTAGCCTTGACCTCCATACCGGCCGCGCCGGCGAAGTGAATTTCGTATCCACTGTCAACGCAAACTACACCAATATCCTTGCAAGTGGCTTCCGCACAGTTTCGAGGGCATCCGGAAACAGCCAGCTTCACTTTGTGGGGGGTCCACGATCCCCACATGAGCTTTTCAAGCTTGATCCCAAGGCCGGTCGAATCCTGCGTTCCGACCCGGCACCAGTCGGTTCCGACGCATGTTTTCACCGTGCGCAGGGATTTTCCGTATGCATGGCCGGAGACCATGCCCGCCGCATTCAGATCTGCCCATACAGCTGGGAGGTCTTCTTTCTTCACGCCCAACATGTCGATGCGCTGCCCGCCTGTATATTTCACCGTAGGAATATCGAACTTGTCCACAACGTCTGCGATCGCTCGCAACTCACTTGCTGTGGTCACGCCGCCCCAAGTGCGAGGTACGACAGAATAAGTCCCGTCTTTCTGAATATTGGCGTGGACGCGCTCATTGATGAAGCGAGACTGATTATCGTCGACATACTCGCCTGGCCATGCTGCCAAAAGATAGAAGTTGAGCGCTGGTCGGCACTTGGCGCACCCACAAGATGTTTTCCAGCCCAGCTCCTGCATGATGGCAGGAATGGATCTCAAGTCCTGAGAGGCAATCAAACGCCGCACATCATCATGGCCTAGATCCGTGCACTGGCAAACCGTGCGCTTAGCGGAAGCCGTGAACGCATTTCCCAACTTGAAGGCTAGCAGACTTTCCACCAGACCCGTGCACGTTCCGCATGATGACGACGCCTTGGTACAAGCTCTTACGCCATCCAGGTCGGCAAGCCCGTTCTCGTCGATAGCCGAAAGGATCTGTCCCTTGGAAACGCCGTTACAACCACAGATCTCTGCCTCATCCGGCAAGGCTGCAACGGCCGCCATAGGGTCCAGGGGAGTCCCTCCGGCATAGGATTGGCCAAATATGAGCGTGTCGCGTTCATCCTCCTCTATGAATTCCGCCTTTTTTATCTTGTCGAAAAACCATGCTCCATCGGATGTTTCTCCATATAGAACAGCCCCGATCAGTCGCCCTTCTTCGAGGATCAGGCGCTTGTAGATACCGCGCCCAGGATCTCGGTACACAATTTCGTCGCGATTATCTCCTTCAGCAAAATCTCCTGCGGAATACAAATCTACCCCAGTGACCTTCAGCTTTGTTGCGGTCTCAGAATGGGAGAATTCCGTTTTCCCCTGTCCCGTCATTACTTTTGCGCAAATCTGCGCCTGTTCGAACAAGGGGGCGACAAGCCCATAGCAATTTCCATCGAACTCGACGCATTCTCCAACGGAATAGATGTTCGGGTCGGACGTTTGCATCACGCCATTGACCTTGATGCCCCGGCCGACTTCCAGACCGGCAAGCTTGCCAATCTCGATATTTGGCCGAATTCCAACCGCCATGACGACGAGGCTGGCAGGAATCTCCGTTCCGTCTGCCAGTCGTACTCCGTCAACCTTGCCGTCCCCATAGATCTCCTTGGTATTCGCCCCTGTCAGGATCGTAATGCCCCTATTGGCGAGTTCCTTTTCCAGGAGATACCCTGCGGACGGATCCAGTTGGCGTTCCATCAATGTCGGCGCGAGGTGAATAACCGTGACGTCCATTCCTCTCAGACGCAGACCGGCGGCAGCCTCCAGCCCAAGGAGGCCGCCGCCGATCACCACCGCCCTTGAAGCCGGCTGGCAAGCCTCAATCATCGTGTGGGTGTCGTCCAGGTCGCGGTACGCGATAACACCAGGCAGGTCGTGACCGGGTAATGGAATGATAAACGGATTTGATCCAGTCGCGATGACAAGTCGATCATACGGGACATCGCCTTTTTCACCGATGACGACTTTCCGTTTCCGATCCACTTCCAGAACCTTTTCGCCGAACCGGCAATTAACTCTATGCCCAGCATACCAGTCATCGGCATGAGTGACGATTTCCTGATAGGTCTTTTCGCCCGAGAGGACGGGAGACAGCATGATCCGGTTATAGGTTCCGCGTGGCTCCGCATTGAACAACGTAACGCTAAAGCGGTCCGGTGCGGCCTGTACGAGGTTTTCCAGCAACCGTCCGGCTGCCATCCCCGCACCAATAATCACAAGTTTTTCCTGGGGCATGTTTTATTCCCCCTCAGTCACTATTTGTTTGAAGACGGACGATCTGAACATTACGCCGCCTCCGTCTCTGACTCAGGCTTTGATTCCGAATCTGATTTGGAGCTGTGAGCGCCCTTCTCATACTCTTCGAGGAAACTCAGAACCTGTTCGCGGTAGTGGTAATAGTCCGGATGTTCGAGCAAAGCCTTGCGCGTGCGGGGGCGCGGTATATCAACTTCCATGACCTTCCCGATCCGCGCATTCGGTCCATTGGTCATCATGATGACCCGGTCCGCAAGCAGGATGGCTTCATCCACATCATGCGTCACACACGCGGCTGTAACCTGTGTGCGCTGCCACACTTCCATGAGCACTTCCTGAAGCTCCCAGCGCGTCAGGCTATCAAGCATCCCGAAAGGTTCATCCAGTAACAACAATTTGGGCGAAAGAGCGAAAGCGCGAGCAATGCCAACACGCTGTCTCATCCCGTTCGAGAGATCCGCCCCCAGCTTGTCCATGGCTTCGCCCAGGTCAACCTTGTGCAGGTAGTATTCCACCACCTGCTCGCGCTCTTCGCGAGTTGCATCTGGGTAAACACGGTCCACGCCTACGGCGACGTTCTGCTTTGCTGTCAGCCAGGGAAACAGAGAGGGAGCCTGAAAAACCACGGCCCGATCCGGGCCGGCCGCCGCAACTTCCCGATTGTCCAGAATGATCCCGCCACGGCTGACCTCGTTCAGACCGGCCGTCATCGTCAGGACAGTGGACTTGCCACACCCCGAATGACCAATAATCGAAACAAACTCACCCTTCCTCACCTTGATATCGAACCCGTCGACCACGGTGAGTGGCCCCTTGGGTGTAGGATAAACTTTGCTCACCTGGGAATATTCAAGAAAGCGATCATTGTTGAAGCCTGAGGTTTCAGATGCCTCACGGTATGCTTTTGGCTTGCCCAATGTGATTGGGGTCACCTCCGGCAAGGGTGGCTCGACTTGGGCCCGCTTCTTTGCAATTCCGACATCCATCAAATAGGCGGTAACGTCGCGGCGAAGCGTCTTGAACGTCTCGTCATGATTCATGGCGGTGCGATCTCGCGGGCGCGGCAAATCTACTTTGAATGATGGTCCGAAGGTCGCGTTCGGTCCCGGGTTCAGAGGTATGATACGATCCGCCAGAAGCAGGGCTTCATCCACATCATTTGTGATGAGGACGACCGTCTTCCGGTCCTGTTCCCAGATGGAGGTGATCTCATCCTGAAGGTTAGCCCGTGTAAGTGCATCAAGGGCCGACAGAGGCTCGTCCAGCAGCAGGACTTCCGGATCCATGGCGAGCGACCGGGCGACCGCCACTCTCTGGCGCATACCGCCTGAAAGCTCTGCCGGGCGCCGGTCGACGGCATGGCTGAGGCTGACCATGTCGATGTACTTTTGCGCCCGTGCATTGCGCTCTGCTTTGCTTTCCTTTCCGAACACCGCATCAACAGCCAGGAGAATGTTCTCCTTCACAGTCATCCACGGCATCAGCGAATAGCTCTGGAAGCAGACGGCCCGGTCCGGTGCAGGTCCTTCAACAGTTTCTCCCCGAAAAGTTACTTCACCCCTGTTCGGAAATTCGAGACCAGCCATGAGACTGATAAGGGTTGATTTTCCAGACCCGGAGAACCCGACAATCGCGACGAACTCCCCTTCTTCCACAGCCAGATCAATGTCATGGAGGACATCTACGCGATCAGAATCGTCACCAAACCATTTCGACACATTCTTCAGATCAAGGATCGACATATTCTCTTTCCTCTATCGCGTGCTGGTATGCGTGAACATGGTCTGCAAGGCGTACATGACCCGGTCGAGCAGGAAGCCGATAATCCCGATCGTCAGAACTGCGACAATGATCTTGGCCAGTGATTGCGACGACCCATTCTGGAATTCATCCCACACAAATTTTCCTAATCCCGGATTCTGCGCAAGCATCTCCGCTGCAATCAAAACCATCCAGCCAACACCCAGGGACAGGCGCATACCTGTAAAGATAAGCGGCAACGCAGATGGCAGGATGAGCTTTGTGATTTGGGTGTGTGGCTTCAGTTTCAAAACTTTGCCCACATTGACGAGATCCTTGTCTACAGATGCCACGCCAAGCGCCGTGTTGATCAATGTGGGCCACAGGGAACACAGGGTCACCGTGATTGCCGACGTCAGAAAAGACTTCGAAATCCCAGAATCTGTCGCAACGGTCGCAGAGACAATCATGGTGACAATGGGGAGCCAGGCCAGCGGCGACACCGGTTTGAATATCTGGATCAGAGGATTGAACGCCGCATTCATGGTCGACGACATGCCCATCACGATGCCAAGGGGAGCCGCGATCACCACGGCCAGAAAAAAGCCGAAAAAGACCGTCTGAAGGCTTGTCCATATCTGCTGGTAAAAAGTCTGTTTGCCCGTATAGGAAACGCGGGACACATCGCCTTCACGCCCGGCCGCGATCAGGGCGTCATTGCGTGCAGCCTGACGCTCATAGAATTGTCCGGCTTTCTGCTTTTCCTGCAGATGATCCTTGTGAAGCACCACCGCCTGCTCCCAAACCTGGGCTGGCCCGGGGATCGCACCAAGCGATGTCTTGACCTGGGGCGCCAGAACAGCCCACGCCGCCAGAAAGGTCAGAATAGCAACGATCGGCACGACAAGCCGCTGGCCCAATAATGGCAGGTTTCGCTTGGGACTGTCACCTGCGGCCATCATGAGCAGCGGCGTCACCCAGGACAATGCAAACACATCAAGAAACTTCGAAGCCTTGTTAATGCCCGAGAATACTTTTTCCTGACGTTCGCTCTTTGAGTCTGCGCTCTCCTTTTCGGAGACTTCGCGGGTGATCTCGGAAGGGCTCGCAACGACCTGCTCATCGACAGATGCGTCAACCTTGTTGAAAACAATACTTCCCATCTTATTGACTCCGATGGTTGGAAAATTTGAGAACATGGGCCGGCAATCTGGTGGCCCGCTCTAGCCCGCTGGTCATTCGATGACTTCGCCCGCAGCAACGGTCTGGCTGGTCTTCAGCCCTATCGTCAGACTTTCAAGGTACGCATTCGGCTGGCGTCCGTCATAAGAGACGCCATCAATGAAGTCTGATGTGACTGGCTTGTAACCATCTGTTTCCCAGGGGAAATCAGCAGCGTCCGCCAAGCCATCATCAACCAGGGACTGGGCGGCCTCGAGATATATGTCCGGCCTGTAAACTTCGCGCGCCGTCGCGTCGTACCACGCATCATCTTTGCTGTCGGAGATCTGACCCCACCGCCGCATCTGGCTAAGATACCAGACCGCATCCGAATAGTATGGGTACGTTGCATTATAGCGGAAGAAGACATTGAAGTCTGGTACCTCACGCTTGTCGCCACGCTCATATTCGAACGTGCCCGTCATCGAATTGGCGATCACATCCGCGTCCGCGCCGACATATTCGGAACGCGCCAGAATTTCCACCGCTTCAGCCCGGTTCGCGTTGTCATTTTCGTCCAGCCACATAGCTGCCCGGATAAGGGCGCGTGTAACTGCCTTCGTCGTCACTGGATTTTCTTCCGCGAATTCAGCGGTAATGCCGAAGACTTTTTCCGGATTGTCTTTCCAGATTTCGTAATCCGTGATGACCGGCACGCCGATCCCCTTGAAGACTGCTTGCTGGTTCCATGGTTCACCCACGCAGTATCCGTAAATCGTGCCGGCTTCGAGCGTTGCGGGCATTTGAGGTGGGGGTGTGACAGACAAGAGGGCGTCGGCCTGAATCTGGCCCGACACATCATCGGGCGAATAAAAGCCCGGGTGGATGCCCCCCGAAGCCAGCCAGTAGCGCAGCTCGTAATTGTGCGTAGAGACTGGGAACACCATGCCCATGTTGAACGGCTTGCCATCAGCGGCATATTCCTCGACCACAGGTTTCAGAGCGCTGGCGCTGATGGGATGCATCGGGCGCCCGTCTTCCATGCTCGGAATATTGGGACGCATCTTTTCCCAGACTTCGTTTGAGACAGTAATACCGTTGCCGTTCAGATCCATGGAGAACGGCGTGACGATATGGGCTTTTGTGCCGTAGCCGATGGTCGCCGCCAGTGGCTGGCCCGCCAGCATGTGCGCGCCCGACAACTCGCCGTCGATGACCCTATCCAGCAGGACCTTCCAGTTTGCTTGCGGCTCAAGTGTTACATACAGCCCCTCATCTTCAAAAAAGCCCTTCTCATAGGCAATCGCCAACGGGGCCATGTCGGTAAGCTTGATGAAGCCGAAGGTAAGCTCCGTTTTCTCAAGCCCTTCCATCGGGATAACCAAGGCTGTCGACTCGGATGAACTGGGGGAACTTGACGGAGCATCTGTACTCGGACCACCACAGGCAGCGAGCAAACAGGCAAGGAGCGCGGCGGATCCGGCGAACACGCCGCGCTGGGGAGAGGAAAGAATAGTGTCTGAATATGAGATCATGATGAAGGTCCGCGATGGTTTGCCCAGCCCAAACGGCTCGGGCTTGATAACTTTGAGGAACAGAACCGGCGCAGCTTGGCCGGTCGCTCTACACTCGAAAGTCCATCGGCGGACGTCGAAATGACCTATGACGGCATCGTCATGCCTATTACCGATCAGAGACGAAGATGGAAGACAAGCGGATAGTGCAAAACAATAGAGAACTAATGCTTGGCGCCCTTCGCTTGCACAACAATCAGTCACACCGATCCAATTTACAGGCGAGAATGTGCCCGCGTTGCACCCAGTCCCCGACTGTCCATTTGTATTCGCCTCATTGCGTTTGCTTCTCTTTTTTATCGATTGCGTCGAGAAGACATTCAATAAGCCACCTCCCTATCAAACCAGGGAGGCTTTCAACCGGTGACGAGTAAACTGGATCTTTCGCTCCACACCTCGCTTATGACGAGCGTGATCCAACAATATAGCCTCAGAGCCCAAGGGGCCCCCACACAGTCGTGCTAATCAGACTGTCATCCTGTCCAGGCGTCCATGAATGATCGCCTCTGCGTCAGAAATGATACCGTCGATAAGTTCCTTCACGGTTGGAATATCGTTGATCAGCCCCTGCACCATGCCGGCCGACCAGATTCCCCCATCCGTGTCTCCATCCGCCATGGCCTTTCGCCCGCGAACTCCCGCAACCAGGTGCTGGACGTCTTCGAACTTTGCGCCGCCCTTGCGCTCGATTTCCACGACCTCATCGCTCACGGCATTTTTCATGACCCGGGCCGTATTGTGTAGCGTCCGGAAGATCAGATTGGTCATGCGCTCATCATTCTCAACCATTTGTCGCTTGAACGCCTCGTCAATCGGAGCCTCCTGCGTGACACAAAACCGGGTGCCCATATTGACGCCATCGGCGCCGAGCGCCAAGGCTGCGACGAGCCCCGCGCCATCTGCAAATCCACCAGACGCCAGCATTGGGACACTGACCTTGCGTGCCGCCGCCGGGATCAGAATCAAGCCGGGAATGTCATCCTCCCCTGGATGACCCGCACACTCAAACCCATCAATCGAGATCGCATCGGCGCCCATCCGCTCGGCTGACAGCGCATGACGCACGGCCGTGCATTTGTGGATCACCTTGATGCCATGCTGTTTGAAATGGTCGATATGTTCCTGCGGCTTGTAGCCCGCTGTCTCGACGATCTTGATCCCTCCCTCGATGATCGCCTGCCTGTATTCGGCATAAGGGGGTGGCTTGATTGCGGGCAGGATGGTGAGGTTCACACCGAAAGGCTTGTCCGTCATCTCCTTCGTGCGCGCGATCTCTTTGGCAAGGTCTTCCGGGGTGGGTTGGGTCAGCGCCGTCAGGAACCCAAGTCCTCCAGCATTTGCGACGGGTGCCACCATTTCTGCGTATCCGACCCATTGCATGCCACCTTGGACGATAGGGTGCTCGATGCCGAATTCTTTCGTAAAGCGGGTTTGAATGGCCATGGTTTTCTCCCAAAGTGTTTTTAGTTCACGGCCCTGTCTTTACCGCCCCAAAAGGGTTCGCGCAGTTGCCGTTTCAATATCTTCCCTGACGCATTGCGGGGAAGACCCTCGACAAAGTCAACGCTTTTAGGAGCCTTGAACGCCGCGATTCTCGTACGCGCGAATGCGAGGATTGATTCCGGATCTGACGCCGCGCCGGGCTTCAGCGCCACAACCGCCTTCACCGCCTCTCCCCATTTTTCATCTGGCACGCCGATAACTGCCACTTCGGCAACGTCCGGATGGCCGTAAACAGCATTCTCGACTTCAGCTGGATAGATATTCTCCCCGCCTGAAATGATCATGTCCTTCACGCGATCGTGGATGTAGAGATAGCCGTCCTCATCAAGGTAGCCTGCGTCTCCTGTATGAAGCCATCCGTCCGATGTGATCGTTTTTTGCGTCGCCTCATCCAGATTCCAGTAGCCTTTCATATTCGCACGAGACCGAGTCACAACCTCGCCTACCTGATGAGGCGCAAGCACATTCCCCTCATTGTCTTCAATACGGATTTCCACCCCCGGCATCGGGATACCTGCCGCCCGCATCCGCTGGTTTCCGTTCGGGTCATGATCCTCAGGCGGCAAGTAGATGATCGTTCCGCACGTCTCTGTCATGCCGTACTGCTGGCAAAAGCCGCAGCCGAAGACTTCCATGCACTCGCGCAGCAGGTCGAGAGGGATGGGCGAGGCACCATACAAAATGTATTTCAGGCGGGAGTAGTCTACGCTCCTGGCATTTGGCTGCCTCACAACGATCTGCAACGCGGCAGGTACCATGAACATTTTTGAGATGCCGTCCTGCTCAATATAATCGAGCACACGGAACGGGTCGAACTCTCGGGCGATGATGCCCTTCGCTCCATTGAACAAGCCCACAATCCCCCAGCCGGTTCCGCCAATATGGCCTACGGGCATAGCTACGAGGCTGACATCGTCTGGCCCCCACTCATTCCAGGGCAGGTGTGCCTCCACAGATTCCCGGCGACCGCCGAGGAGATTGTCATGGCTGAGCATGGCGCCCTTTGGCCTGCCTGTGGTCCCCGATGTATACAATTGGAGTGCAACGTCGTCCGATGCTATCGGGACACTTGGATCTGTGTCACTTTCGCTGTCCCTCCAAATGACAAAGCCCTCGGGCCCGGCGTCTTCCATGAATATGATTTTTGGGGGATGCCTCAATTCGGCGAGCGCTTCTCTGGCCTGATCAGCAACTTCAGGACCAACAAAGACGAGTGATCCTTCACCGTCTCCGATAATATAGGCCATCTCCGTCGGCGCGAGCCGCCACCCAATCGGCAACGTCACACCGCC
This sequence comes from Hyphomonas sp. KY3, assembly GCF_017309975.1. Lineage (NCBI taxonomy): Bacteria > Pseudomonadati > Pseudomonadota > Alphaproteobacteria > Hyphomonadales > Hyphomonadaceae > Hyphomonas > Hyphomonas sp. KY3. The sequence goes on along the minus strand of NZ_CP022271.1, from coordinate 1,743,167 downwards.
CATCTTGGCGGCCCCGAACAGAAGTTCGAAATAGTGGTCGCTGTTCTTGCCAATGTAAGCAATGCGCTCACCCCGCTTCACGCCGGATGCTATCAAGGCATTTGCAACTTTGTTCGTAAGACGATCAAAAGCACGAAAGGTGGTATCCCGCCCCTCAAAGCTCAGCGCAATGGCATCCGGCCTTTCACGCGCATGGAAGCGCGCGATGTCACCCAGAGTTGGCATCTGGTCAAAATCCGCGCTCGTAAGGGCGCCCTCGTTACTCATTTGAATTCTCCCGATAGTCGCGATTGTTTAATTTGGTTTTCCCGACCCCAAGGGTTTCTCAGGGTGCCTCTCAGCGGCACTCCTGAATTCACTTAAAAAAGGAAGGTTGCGCCTCCACAGATATGGAGGCGCAGCCAGTTTTCAGAGGAAATCAGAAGCGATAGCTGAGCGATGCACCAAACGTGCGCGGACGCCCGGCAAACCGGAGAACAACGTTGGCGTTGGATGCGATCTGCTGCCAGTAATACTCGTCGGTCAGGTTCTTGCCCCAGACGGAAACTTCCCAATTGTCGTTAAGTGAGTAGATCCCGACGCTGCCATTGAGCACACCGTAGGAATCTATGTCATACTGAGGGTCATCTGGATCACCCGCGGTAGACTCGCTTTGCCAACGTCCGCTCAACGCACTTCTGAAACCCAGTGTGTCCGAAACGGGTCGGTCATACATCAATGTCAGGCTGGCGGTCGTTTCCGGGCTGTACATGAACGGATCACCTTGACGATTGGTCGGCAGGCCGAATGCATCAGACGTCTCAAATGATCCGAATTCCGTTTGCAGCAGCGTCAGGCCGCCAATGGCAGTCAGGTGTTCTGCCACCAACCATGTCAGCTCCGCATCCAGACCGTAAGCCTCTCCTTCCGGGGCGTTCTGAAGGCGTGACAGGGCACGATAAATTGGGTCCGGGAAGAAGGACGAGACCTGTTTGTCAGTATAGTCGTAGTAGAACAGCGACGCATTCGCTTGCATGCGCTGGTCGAACAGCCCAGCTTTGACACCAACTTCATATGCCAGCAGGCTTTCCTGCGTTGCCGGGGCATTCTGTTCCGACTTGGAGGCTGCGTTAACCGGAGTTGAGGCGGACTTGTAGCCCTTGGAAACCGATGCGAAGAAAAGCGTGTTCTCCAATGAAGCTGGCGTCCAATTGCCAACCACTCGCCACGAAACATTGTCTTCCTTAACGTCCGATGTCACCGCAGTGAACGAGTTGGTCTCAAGGTCGTAGGTATTGCATCCGTTTTCGAGCAATGGCGCTGGTGGCGTAGCCAGGCCGTAAATCGCTGTGAAGAAAACGCGGTTGAATACATTGACGTTTGGCTGCATCGAACCATTCACGTCTCCCGAACAACCAACATATTCCTGCTTGTCATCCGTATAACGAAGACCGGTCGTCAAGGAAAATTCCGGGGTCAATTCCCAATCAGCATTTGCGAAGATACTGGTAGTCGTCGATTCAAATTCGCCGGTATCGTAATAGGTCTGGAAGGAAGAGAGCAATTCGGCAGCCGAATAGGGCTGACCTGTTTCAGGGTCGACGTTTACCAAGGAGACGAGACCAGCCATTTGCGGCGGGAAACCAAGAGCGGTCGGGTCAACCGTCAGCAGGTAGGCCGCCGTACTTACAAAGTTGGAATTGGCGTTGTCCCGCAGCATTGTGCGGTTGCCGTCTGTGGTCTCGTCCTTGCCATAATAGGCCCCCACCAACCAGTCGACCTTGTCGGTTGAACCTTCAAGGCGAAGCTCCTGGCTGAAAGATTTGATCTCGCCTTCGATGTCCTGAAGCAGGATCTGAAACGGCACGCCAGACCAATCGAGCACGGCTTCTCGATCCAGCTTATTATAGCCCGTCAGCGACACCAACCGCATCTCATTGTCGAACTCATAGCTTACGCCAAGCTTGATGGCATCGAAGCTCGAATTCTCTTCATGCGGACCTTCAATGCCCTCGCCTGCACCGATATCGGCTGACCGCAGGTATGAAGGTGCCCAGTCGGCCTGTTCAGCATTGGTGGGAAAGTTGCTGTTGATAAAGTCAACAAGGCCCGGTTGGTTGAAGCCTGATGCCGTCGACGGGCCGTTGGTTCCCGGCACGATGAATGTCGGGTCGGTATTGGGCGTCAGGCCAATTGCCTGCCCAGCGATCGTGTCGGATTTGTTGATCCAGCCATTGTAGGACAGATCAATTTCGAGCTTGTCTGTTGGCTGAATCGCGAGCGCCGCACGGAAGCCGAGCTTATCGACCGTTCCCCGGTCTTCTCCGCGGGAAATTGACTCCTGCCAACCTTCGTCGCTGTTCTCACTGCGGATCGCGAAACGCGCCTGAACGTTTTCCGCAAGCGGCACATTCACCATGCCTTCGAGATTCCAGGTGTCGTAGTTGCCGATGTCGGCGGAGACACTTGCCTGAAACTCATCGACCGGCTTGTTCGTCACGACGTTGATCAGACCCGCCGTCGTATTGCGGCCAAACAAAGTTCCCTGCGGCCCCTTCAAAACCTCGATACGCTCGATATCGAACATCGGCCCCGAATTCATGAAGGGATAGGGATAGGCAACTTCATCTACATAGGTGCCGACGGTCGAAGTTGCAGAGACGTTGATGGTATTGAAGCCGATACCGCGGAGGGTGTAGGTCGGCACGCCCTGATAGCTTTGCGAGACTGAGAAGCTTGGCACGAGCGCTTGCAGGTCATCGACCTCATTGACCCTGAGCGTATCGAGTTGGTCCCCGCCAAATGCCTGGATCGACATCGGGACATCATTGGCGGATTCTTCCCGCCTCTGGGCCGTGACCGTGATGGACTCCAGCTTCATGGAGCTTTGCGAATCTTCGCTGCTCTCGGCGGAGGGGGTGTCTGCCTCTTGTGCGATGGCGGGCGAGCTTGCCCAGAGTGCTATGAGTGACACTCCCAAGCATAGCGATTTCAAGTACTTAGACCGGTTTTCCAAATTTTCCTCCCTATGCTCCTATGTTTGGAGCTGTAGGGAGAGGTTCCTCGGAAACGGTCACTCCCGGCAAGCTATCAAGGTTGATAGGGCCGTCTCACAATCCAAGCACCGCCTTGGCCATGATGTTGCGCTGGACCTCATTCGATCCGCCATAAATCGAACCGGCTCGATTGTTGAGGTATTTCGCCATGGCGACGCTGAGCGCATCTGGTCCGACCGGGTCCAGATTTGATTCCGGATGCCAGGTCGCCGGTTCATGAACAGCCGCATATGGGCCTGCAGCCTCGATCGCGATCTCGTCGATCTTCTGCATCATCTCCGTTCTTTGTACCTTGAGCATCGAAGCGGCAGGGCCCGGCGGCCGGCCCGCGCTGAGCGACGCCACGATGCGCTGTTCGGTCACTCGGATGGCGTCGAGTAGAATGGCGGTTGTCTCGAGCCGGGTACGTAATCCCGGCTCTTCGAGACCGCTTTCCAAAACATGGGCGCGAAGTCGATTCAGCGCCGCCTCGAGACCGGCCGACGACCCGCCGCTGCGCTCGAATTCCAGCAGGTACTTCGCGACGGTCCAGCCGTCATTTTCCTCGCCAAGCCTGCCCGACACCGGAACGCGGACATCATCGAAGAACACCTGGTTCAATTCATGTTCGCCCGCCAATGTGATGATCGGATCGACGGTGATACCGGGTGCCGACATCTCGAGAAGGAGGAAGGTGATGCCTTGCTGGGGCTTGCCTGTGTGGTCGGTTCGCACGAGACAGAACATGCGGTTTGCATGGTGGGCATGCGTCGTCCAGATCTTCGATCCACTGAGGATGTAATGGTCGTCATCTCGTTCCGCCTTGAGAGAAAGAGACGCCAGATCGGACCCTGATTGCGGTTCAGAATACCCTTGGCACCAATAGTCGTCCCCCGACAACAGACGCGGCAGGAAGAATGCCTTTTGTTCAGGCGTCCCGTATCCGATGATGCAGGGTCCCACCATGTTAAGACCCATGGGTGCCAACGGAGGTGCCCCGGCGATGGCGCATTCCGATGCAAATATGTAGCGCTGCATTTCCGTCCAGCCGGGCCCACCATACGCTTCAGGCCAACTCGGCGCCGCCCAACCTTTCGCGTGCAATTTCTTTTGCCAGGCGAGTGTGTATTCAGGCTCCACGAAAACACTAGTGGCCTTTTTGCCAGCAGCGGCCAGTTCTGGCGTGAGATTGTCGCGAAGGAAGGCTCGCACTTCCTCGCGGAACGCGATATCTTTATCAGATAGGCCCAGATTCATCGAATATCTCCCATGGTCGCCATGAACACTAGCGACTTCGACCGTCACGGCTCAAGCTACCAGAACCAATAGGTATGAAACCCTCTATCCCATCGGTAACCGGTCCGAAAACCTCAGAGCATGACGTGCACGCTTTGGCGATGGAAGTTGTCAAGCTTGGCAACCGCGCATGTCTTCCCTACATCGCCGCATCAGCGGATGTCAGCGACCCAAACCCCATGCTTGACAAGGATGGCTCGCCTTATGCGGAGAGCCTGTTCAAATGGTTCGATCCGGATTTCCACTATTGGGATGATCGCACTTTCGCCCTCCGCTCAGGATTTGTCCAAGCGGCGCGAATCTGTGCCGAACCCTTCTATTTTGACGGCAAGGCATTGAAGAGCTGGCGAACGAACCGAGCGCTGGACGTCTTCAACGAGAATGCTGAATATGATGCGTACGGGGTTGCCAGTGCAATTATTTGCCCATGTTACATGCCTTATGGCGTGCTGGGCGCGATCGTCTGGGCTGGCGACAAAGCGGTTGCGGACATTGCGAAAACATTCATAGCGCACGCTTCAAGCATGCATCAACTAACGCTCAAATTTCTCTCCGCCTACCGGGAAAATGACTCACATATTGCCCTCCCAGAACTGGTCGATCTGACACGCAGAGAGATCCAGTGCCTGAAATGGGCTGCCATTGGCAAAACGGACAGCGAGATCGCAACGATTATGGGAATTTCTGTGCCTACGATTCGCTTTCATCTAACAAATGCAGGGCAAAAGCTGTCGGTTTCCGGTCGCGCTCAAGCCGTCCGTGTAGCAACCAGCTTGGGCTATATCGGACGGAGCGCCTAGTTCCGAAGCGCAAGCCCGCGCGATCAAAGCCGCTACTAAACCCAAGGATTGCTGGCTCAAATGGATAGGGATATTGACTTCACTCTCGTTTGAGTGAGTATCTTTCCCAGATACAAGTTTGTTCCGGAGATCCCTCTAGAACGAAGCAAATGACGGGACGTTGAAGCCCGCGGGAGGACATATGACTATCCATGCGCCACGTGCGGAAACTGCCCACGAAAAATCACCAGACGACGACGCTGACACGACCAATACCCCTTATACTCAGCCATTCTATCGCTATTATGTGCTGGCGGTCCTGACTGTCGTTTATGTCTTCAACTTTGTTGATCGCCAGCTACTCGTCATCCTGCAGGAGCCGATCAAGGCGGAACTGAACCTTTCGGACACACAGCTCGGCCTGCTGACAGGCTTTGCCTTCGCGCTATTCTACGTCATCTGCGGTATTCCAATCGCCCGCTGGGCTGACAAGGGAAACCGGCGAACCATCATCGCCCTCGCGCTGACGATCTGGAGCGTGATGACCGCCATGTGCGGGCTTGCGGCAAACTACACCCATCTTCTGCTCGCGCGTGTCGGTGTCGGTGTCGGCGAGGCGGGTGGCAGCCCGCCGGCGCACTCTATGATTTCGGATATCTTCAAGCCAAAGAATCGGGCGCTTGCCCTGTCGGTCTATTCCATCGGTATCTATATCGGCATCCTGATTGGCTTTGCAGCAGGCGGTTTCCTGGCCGACGCGTTCAGTTGGCGCCTTGCCTTCTTCGTGGTCGGTATTCCGGGGGTCGCACTCGCCCTGCTCGTTCTCCTGACCGTTCGTGAACCGATCCGCGGCTGGTCCGAAGGCGACACGAAAGCGGTCGAGCCTGCCCCACCGATTGGGGATGTGGCCCGACTACTCTGGTCGCGCATTTCTTTCCGACACATTGCGCTGGCCGCCAGTATGCAAGCCTTCATCATCTACGGCATCGGCAACTGGCTGCCCTCCTACTTCCTGCGAACCTACGAGCTCGACATCGGCACGATCGGCGCCTGGATGGCACTCACCACCGGATTTGGCGGCGGGCTTGGCTCCTTCTGCGGCGGCTGGATGGCTGACAAGTTCGGGGCAAAGGATGTGCGCTGGTATCTCTGGGTGCCCGCCATCCTGACTTCACTTCTTGTTCCGGTGCAACTCGCAATATTGCTCTCCGGCGAGGTCTATTTCGCCTTGATCATGACAGCGCCCTTCCACTTCCTTTCCGCCGCCTATCTCGGCGCGGTGCTGGCCGTCTCGCACAATCTCGTCAACGGACGGATGCGAGCAATGACATCGGCGGTGCTATTCTTCGTGCTGAACCTGATCGGGCTCGGTCTTGGCCCTGTCATCGTCGGCTTCCTCAGCGATGTTTTCACCCGGAATGGCATGGTGGCGCCGCTTGGCACGGCCATGCTGATCTGTGGTACGGTCGCGGCGATATGGTCGGTCACCCACTACATTCTGGCGGCGAACAAGGTCCGCGAAGATATCGCCAGGCGGCAAGTCTGATGCGGATCGCGAGCGCCTCCACGCTAGTGTTGGCGCTCGCCGCCTGCGCGCAGATGCCAGCTTCAGTGATGAGCGTCGCCGACACGCCGACACGGGCGAAAACGCCGAACGGGCAGTTCATCTCCTGGATCGAGCATCGGGTCGATGATGAAGGCATGAATGGCGGCATCCCGATCCGCGGCGGCGACGGGTTCCAAATGGCTGACATGGACGGCGACGGTCGGACCGACATCGTTTCGGTCCATGAGGATTCCAACCATCTGCGTATCGCCTTCGCGACAGATGGTCCGGATGTCTGGGTCAATGTAACGATTGGCGAGGGCGCGGAGGTCGCGGCAATCGAAGACGTGGCCGTGGGCGATCTAAATGGGGATGGCTGGCCGGATCTCGTCGCAGCCTGCGAAGAGGCCCATCTCATCTATTTCCAAAACCCGGGCGAGGCCGCGCGGTCTGAGTCCTGGCAGAACCTCATTCCGCCGGTCACACAGGATCGTGGCTCCTGGCTGCGTGCCTTCATCGCCGATGTCGATGGCGATGGGAAGATGGATGTGCTCGGTGCAAACAAGGGCGCGTCAGACATTATTGATCCATCGCTTCCCTCTGCATCACGACCGACTTCGCTTTTCCTGATTGAGGGCGACCCGCTTGAGCCTTCAAGCTGGCGAGAGCAGGTTCTCTCGCGCGAAGTCGTGCCTAACACGGCCATGCCAGTCGATGTGGACGGCGATGGCGACATGGATGTGCTTGCTGCCGCCCGCCTGCGCCAGACAATGACAATGCTGGAGAATACGGGTCCGCGCGAGGGAGGCGGCATAGAAGTATTGCCGCACACGATCGAAATTATACCCGGCCTCACAGCGCCCGAAGGTTGGCAACGCACGTCCAGCGCCTTTCAGAGCGACTTTGAGGACATTGATGGCGACGGCAGGCTCGACCTCGCTGTTGCGGTTTATGAGACACCGTTCCCCGTGAATGGCTCGCCGCTCATGGCCTCGCTTGGCTGGCTAAAACAACCCGAAAGCCTCGACGAGCCATGGGTTCACTATCGCATCGGCGACATCTTGCCGGACGTCATCATCGGGATCGAACTTGCAGACATTGATGGCGATGGTGACCTCGACGCAATCACAGGCGGCTATTCAGGGCTCAATATCCTGGAAGGCGGCTATTCCGGCGCGTCGCGCGACTATGACGAGCCCAAAGTGACAGCGTCTTCTTCGGTAGGCCGGATCGTGTGGTTCGAAAATACCGGAGATCCGACGACGGAGTGGACACGCCATGACATTTCGCGGCGCGTACGTGGAATGTATGACGCGTTCACTGCGACCGACATGGACGATGATGGCGATCTCGATCTCGTCACAACCCGCGGAAACAGCGGCAAATATGACGGAGTCATCTGGCTCGAACAGGTGCGCTCGGCAGACCCCCGCCCGGCCTTCACGCCGGCGCGCGAGCGCGAGAGCCGCGCCCTGCCCCTGCCGCCGCAAAACTGGTCCGACAATTACGAGACAGAGATGACCCTGATTGCGCCGAACAAGGCCGGCCATTGAGGCTGTCCGCGCCTACTCGATCAGCTCTGCATTCAGCCCGACGCGCATGAACCAGCCTTCGCCGGCCGCACGCCGCTTCTGGTAAAGCGCCTCATGGAATTCGAACATGCCGGAATAGGCGTCATGGCGCAGCTCCGGCTTATCCCCGATATGGAGATAGGCCTCGTCGTCACTATAGGGCGCCCAGTCAGGCCCATTGGCGCTTTCAGGCCGGCCTGTCGAAGCAAAAGAAGCCCAGTAGTCGACCAGAACTGAGGCCAGCGCTTCAGCCTCGTCCACCTCCGGCTGCGGCCATCGCGGCGGATAGGATTCCGGGTTGCCGACCGTGCCGAACACGAAGGGCACTTCGCTCGCATGGAAGGCGCAGAGGTCGCGCGCTTCCATAGCCGGATAGCAATGATCGAAGACGTAGAGATAGGCGGGTTTGCCCGCTTGCGCCGCGCTGCGTACGATACGTTCGGTTGACCAGCCGAAAACATTGTCGCGGTTCACAGCCAGTATGGATTCTTCCATGTCATCGGCCGGGTAGAGCGCGAGAAAGGCCTCCGCCTCGTTGCCATAGCGCGCACGTATCTCGTCTTCGTAGGCCTCGGGCGTCTTCGGCTTCCTGGGCAGGAGCATTCGATAGGTGCGCGCTTCGCCGCTATTGAATCCTGCGAGCACGGGCACTTTCGCGAATTCGCCATCGTCAAATGCCTCATTTAGCTGGCGCGGTACGTACGTGCCATCAATCGTCCCGGCGGGGGCATAGCCTGCCATTGTGCTCCGATTGGTGAGTTCCTGCGGGTCGGCGGCGCGCGCGGCGTCCAGCGTTTTCAGTTCGAGTGTCTTGAACAGGTTTACGCCCTCCATCTCTGCAGCCGGCAGGTCGTAGCTTGCTTCACCGAGCTCTGCGAAATTGCGGGTATTGGTCGACTGGATGATCGCCTTGTCGAACAGGCCCTCGGCAATCGGGCTTGTGAGCAGATAGGTCACGCTGAGCGCGCCCGCGGATTCGCCCATCACGGTGACGTTGGACGGGTCACCGCCAAACTGGTCGATATTGTCCTGAACCCATTCGAGCGCGGCAATCTGGTCCATCAGGCCATAATTACCCGACAGTCCCCCCGGGCTCTCCTCAATTAGCTCGGGATGTGCGAGCCAGCCGAGCACGCCGAGACGGTAGTTGATTGAAACGAAGACCACATTCCGCTCGGCATAAGCCGTGCCATCATAGACAGGCTGCGCGGCACCGCCGATACGAAGCGATCCGCCGTGGATCCAGACGATGACCGGCGCATCTTCTGCGTGTTCAGGTGCCCAGACATTAAGGGAAAGGCAGTCCTCCGACGCGCTTTCTGGCGGATCATAATAGACGCTGACAGGCGGCACCGGCGGCTGGATACAGCTCGGCCCGAAGTCGCTGGCGTCGCGAACCCCCTCCCACGCAGCAGGCGCAATCGGCGGCGCCCAGCGCAATTCACCAACCGGGGCGGCGGCATACTGAATTCCGCGGAAAACATTGATGCCGTCCTGGTTCACACCTTCGATTTCGCCCTGCGCGACGCTGACAACAGGGCCCGGCAGGACGATTTTCTCTGCGAGTGCCGTCTGGGAGGACTTAGCCTCTTTGGCCGAGCATCCGGAGAGCGTGAGCGCGGCGAGGCCAACGGCGATGAGGGTCGGTTTCAAGCGTGTCAATTGTAAGCTCCTCCCGTGTCAGGCTGATCCATAAAGGCTGCGAAGGCGAATCTTGTCGATCTTTCCAGTGCCAGCGAGTGGCATGCTTGGCACACGGATCACCTCATCAGGCAGCCACCAGGAGGGCACACGATCCCTTAGCGCCTCCAGCAAGTTGTTATCTTCAAGGCTCTCGCCATCGCGGAACTGGACAAGCAGTACAGGGCGCTCGCCCCATTTTTCATGCTCGCGCCCGACGACAGCGGCGAAGGCGACTTCCGGCAGGCCGGAGACGAGCGCTTCGATCTCGGTGGGATTGATCCATTCTCCGCCGGACTTGATCAGATCCTTGGCCCGGCCCGTAATGAAAAGCTGGCCGTCTTCACTGATTTCAGCAAGGTCGCCTGTCAGGAACCAGCCATCGCGCGTCGCGGCTTCAGCTTGGCCGAAATAGCGCTCGACTACGGAAGGGCCGCGCACCCAGAGATGGCCTTCGTGCCCGCGCTGCTCATCGAGGGGCGTGCCTTCATGATCGGTGAGCATCAGATCGACGCCAAGCGCCGGACGGCCTGCCGTGTCTGATGAGCGGACATCTCCGGGCGGAGCGGCCGTACCAAGTGGAGAAAGTTCGGTCATGCCCCATGTTGTCTGGACGGCGATGCCCCGTGCCTCAATCCGGCGCATCAGAGCACTACTCATCGGAGCGCCGCCGACCATGATCCGCCTGAGACTCGGCACATCCAACCCGTTTGCATCGAGATGATCGAAGACGTCCAGCCAGAGCGTCGGCACCCCGACAGCAATGGTGACCCCTTCTCGGACGAGAAGATCGGCGAGGGTCGCGCCATCTGCCGGGCGGCCGCAGAAGACCAGCCGCGCGCCTGTCGCTGGTGCTGAATATGGCAGGCCCCAGGCGTTGGCATGAAACATCGGTACGACGGGCATGATGACATCATGCGAGTTGAGCCCGCTGACATCGGCCTGAAGCTGGCGGAGCGTGTGCAGATAGCTGCCGCGATGGGTGTAGGTGACGCCTTTCGGGCGTCCCGTGGTGCCCGAGGTGAAGCAGAGGCCACACGGTGTGGTCTCTGGAAAGTCGCCCCAGATGATACCTTTAGAACTGGCCTTGGATAGCATCGCCTCGAGGTCACGGGCCCCCGGCAGCCCCACATTCGCGCTGCAGTCAGGCCCGACAGGATCGATGATGAGTACATGATCCAGCGTTCCGGCTTCTGCTGCGATCTCGGCGGCGAGCGGCAGCAGATCCCCACTAACGATCAGAATGCGCGCGCCGGACTGCTGAAGCATCCAGGCGATTTGCTCTGCGGTGAGGCGCGGATTGAGCGTATGGCACACTGCGCCCATTCCCATGATGCCGTACCAGCACTCCATGTGGGCCTGGCTGTTCCAAGCGAGCGTCGCCACGCGATGCCCGCGCTGCATGCCGAGTCCTTTCAGCACCCCAGACACCGTACGGGCACGCTCGCGCAGGGCGGCATAGCCGATGCGGGTGAAGCTGCCGTCAAAACGGCGCGTGACCACATCCTTGGTGGGGTGCCACTTCGCTGCATGGTCGATCATTCGATCAAGTGTCAGCGAGAAGTCTTGCATGGCGCCGTCTGTCAATTGCACGCGGGTACCTCCGGCGGCAGCGGCGGGGAAATGATGCCGACATTCCAGTTCCATTGAAGGCTGCCATGGGCGCGCCTGCGGCAGACAATCGCTTCGTGAAGTTCGAAGCGGGCGCGGGCAAGGCCCGGCCAGGCTTTCGGCACCTCGGAGAACACCATGCCGGTCGCGTCCTTGCCATAGGCCGGCCAGTCCGGCGCGCCTTCAGCGGACGGGGCTCCTTCTCGGGCAAAGCTCGCCCAATAGTGCATCATAGCATTCATTAGTTCGCGTTCGGACTGCTTGCGCGGGGCCTGTGGCCACGGCTCGGGAATGTCGAAAAGCGTGCCGAAGACATAAGGAATTTCCATCGCATGAAAGGCGCGAAGGCCAAGCTTGTCGGCGGCCGGATACGTATGATCGAAAAAGTAGAAATAGGAGGGCTGGCTAGCCGCCGTCTGCGAGGCAACGAGCCGCTCCGCAGTCCAGCCATACATGGCGTCACGCGTGGTCGCGAGCATGCTGGCTTCGGGATTGTCAGCCGGATAAGTCTCAAGGAAACGGTCTGCCAACTCGCCATGAGTGGACCGGATCGCCGTCTCATAGGCGTCGCTTCCTGGCACCGACGGCAAAAGGAAACGAAGTGAGCGTATCTCGCCCTCATTGAAGCCGGCGAGCACGGGGACCTGCGCCTGCTCGCCCTTGTCGAACGTCGCAGGCATCTGATCTTTCAGCCAGACATCGTCGATAACGCCGAACGGGACGAAGGCGTTGCGGCCCGCAATCGAGACCAACTCGTCGGCGTCCATCTCACGCAGCTCAGCCAAGGAGGCAGCTTTCGTCTTTTCCTGAAAGGCAACGCCTGCTTCTTCAGCCGACGGATGGCCGCTCACCGTACCTCTCAGAGGAGCCATGGAAACCATATAGGCACTCTCGGCGATTGCCTTGTCGAACAGACCGCGCGCTTCTGGCGAGACCATCAGCAGGACGACACTGAGAGCGCCAGCGGATTCACCTGCAATTGTGACATTGTCCGAGTTCCCGCCAAAGGCAGCGATATTGCGCTTGATCCATTTCAGGGCTGCAGCCTGATCTTTCAGGCCATAATTGCCCGAGATATTCTGCGGCGACTCGGCGCTGAGTTCCGGATGGGCAAGATAGCCGAGCACGCCGAGCCGGTAATTGATTGTGACGACGACGAGCCCCGTTTCACGGGCAAGGTTTGCGCCGTCGTACATTGCCTGACTGCTGGTGCCGGTAACCAGCGAGCCGCCATGGATCCAGACGAAGACAGGAGCATCATCCGCGCCGTCCGGCACCCAGACATTGAGGCTAAGGCAATCCTCGCTCACCTCACCTAGCTTCTCATAGTAGATGCTTCCCGGGCGCGCGCCAGGCTGTGGACAGGCCGGACCGAACTCGATTGCCTGGCGGACGCCTTCCCAGTCCGGGAAGGCCTCCGGCAAGGCCCAGCGCCGCTCGCCGACGGGCGCAAGCGCGAACGGAATACCCCGATAGACAGTCACCCCATCCCCTGCTTCACCCTGCAGCGAACCGACGGGCGCTTCTGTGACGGCGTTGGGTTTCGGGTCGGCGGCGCTCGCCTGCAATCCATCACTCGCTGCACAGCCAGCCTGCCAGAGCAGGGTCCACGCAAGGATAGACGAGGCGAGTACCCTGCCGAACACGGGGGGCGTTCTGCCGCCCTCCAGCATTCCACCAATATTCAGCACAGCCCTGCCCCCAATCAGTATTCAACGCTGACGCGGACACCCACCGTCTGTGGGCGCTGGCGCGCATAGCGAGCGTCGACAAAGGATTCCGGGTGCACGTAGGTGATCGAGTTGTCGTCGAAGAGATTCTCGACATAGCCAGTCAGCTGCCAATTATCCTTCGAAAGACCCGCCTGAAGATTCACGACGGTGTAGGCGTCGGTATAATCGAAGGTCGGGGCCGGCACATTTGGTTGGCCCGGCACATTTGGCAGCAAGGCCGGGAAATCACCGACATATGCGGCTGTACCCGAGAAGAAAGCGTCCATCTCTCCGACATTGTAGTCATAGCGTGCTGTGGCGGCACCCTGGAAGTTCGGCATGGCGAGTTGAAGGCCAAGCTCGGCGCCGGAAATCGCGGCTTCCTCAGGCGTCAGCTCAGTGATTTCGGTGTCGTTTAGAGATCCGTTCACGAACAGGCTGAACCCGTTGCCCGGATAATAGCCGGCTTCGAATTCTAGCCCCTGGCTGACGGCTTCACCAATATTGGTGGCAAACTGCACCTGATCTGAAAGCCGATTGGCCTGTACCTGGATGTCTGACCAGATGATGTAATAGGCCGCGAGATTTGAGGTCAGCTTCCCATTCAGGAAAGTACCCTTCATGCCGACTTCATAGTTGATCAGTTCGTCGGAATTCGCGCCGTCCGGGATGACAAGGTCGTTAGGGTTCACAACACTGACGGCGCCAGCGCGCGCATTTGCAACCGGCGAACGGAAGCCTGTAGCGACCGATGCGTAAGTCGTAAGATTCTCCATCGGCTTCCAGGATGCGCTGGCCTTGTAGGAAACGTTGTCAGCTTTGACCTTGAGGCCTTCAGCAGCCACGACCGGGAAGACGGTCAGCTCGAGATCCGTAAATCCGCCCAAAGCGACGCCCAGATAGTTTGAATTGTATCCCCCCGGCAGGGTGAAGGACTGTACGGAAGTTTCGGTGTAGCGAAGCCCCCCCGTCATCCAGAATTGGTCAGAGAACCGGTATGTCAGCTCACCGAAAGCAGCCGATTCGATCGCATCGAAATAGCCTGCGAAGCTCTGATAATACTCGTTCGGAAGCCCGGTGAGATTACGTGCTTGAAGGAACTCTGTCGAGGAGCGGTAGTCGTAGTCGATATCGCGCCGCTTGTTGAAGTGGAAGCCACCGATGATCCAGTCCCAGTCGCCGCCATCAGCTGAGGCTAGGCGGGCTTCCTGGACGAAATTCTCATCATAGCCGACGGCGTCGAGCGCAAAGGGGATAGCCTGGTTGAACGTACCGGCCAGGTCGACGATGAATTTGCCGTCAATCTTGGAATAGGTCGACGAACTGGTCAGGGTTGCCCAGTCCATCTCGTAATTGCCGGTCAAATTGTAGCTGGTGAAGTTAGACTGAAAGAGGTCAGGCCGCTCGGTGAAGCGGATATAGTCGCCCCGGTCGGGATTGGTGAGGCCGGAATCAGCAGGCTTGTTGTCCTCGTGTATGACGAGCAAGCCGATATCGAAATTATTCGTCGGCTCCCAAAGCAGATGGGCACGACCGCCAATCGATTCGAGCGAATTTGCGCCTTCAATGCCTGTGCCGGTATTGTCCACCCAGCCATCTTCATCGCGGTAGAAACCAACAAGACGCAACGCCAGTTCGTCATCGACCAGCGGCAGATTGACCATGCCATTATAACGTTGGCGAAGCGCATCGCCATCGACAAGGCCGAAATCGACAAGGGCCGACGCTTCAAACTCGTTCGGATTCGGGGCTTTTGTAAGAATCCGGACGGCACCGGACAGAGAGTTCGCGCCAAATAGTGTACCCTGCGGCCCGCGCAACACTTCAACGCGCTCGACGTCATACAGCGTTGGATCAAGGATCGTGGAGTTGCCATTGCTGGAAATCGGCAACTCATTGATGTAAATGGCGGTCGCGGCCTGAAGATTGGCGCCGTAGCCATTGGTTGCGATGCCGCGCGTGGTAATGGTGTTGAAGTTGGCCGTGGGCTGATTGAGCACGATGCCTGGCGTTTCGCGGGCGAGCCCGTCATAGCTGACAATACCCTTTTCGCTGAGCGCTTCTTGCTGCCAGGCGGTCACGGCGAGCGGCACATCCTGCAGACTCTGCTCGCGGCGAGTCGCCGTAACGATCACGCGGTCCTGGCGTGCTTCGCTTTCTGTCGTGGTGTCGCCGGCATCAAGTGCCGGAGCGTCCTGAGCAAAGGCCGGCGCGCTCAGTACAAGAAGCGAAATTGCCGATACGGATGCCATGAAGCGATTAGTCATATTGTCCTCCCGAGGTTCCGCGGGTTTTCCCGCTGTTGGCAGGATAGGAGACCAGAAGAAATCTAAAGTCAACAATATTCACTCTCGTGATAATGAATGTTGAAAGATCCATGTTTCTCGGTGATGACTTGGCGAGGAGCTTTGACTGTTCCGGACAAATGGCTGTACCAAGCACAGCTGCATACAAGGCGGGCACGGCCCCTGAAACGCCTCCAGGCAAGCACCTGTGGCGATGCAAACCGTTGACACCGTGCCCAATTGGCCATTGACCAAAGAGAACCGAAACAGATGGCTCACTGACCGAATGACAAAGACAGCACCCAACCGCCGCCGAATGACGAAGGCTGAGCAGCGCGCCGAAACCATGGAGCAGATTTTGGACGAGGCGGAATACCTTTTCGCCCAGTCGGGCTTTAATGGCGTCACTCTGAAGGACATTGCCAAACGTGTGGGGGTGCACCACACGTTGCTGAACTACTATTTTGACGACAAGAAGAGCGTCTTTGATGCAGTGATCGCGCGCCGGGCGAGTGTGACAAGTTCGCTACGCATGAAAGCGCTTGATGAGTATGACAAGGCGAGCGGTGGAAAACCAACTGTCGAGGGGGCCCTGCGCGCCTTTCTCGACACGGACCTCGACCTTTACAGTCAGGGCGGCGAAGGCTGGAAAAATTACGGTGTCCTCGGTGCGCAGTCTTCAAACACGACCTATGGCGCAGAGCTCTTCGATTTCCACTTTGATCAGGTTGTCCTGCGCCTGATTGGCCTGCTGGAAAAGGCCCTGCCCGACTGTTCGCGCGAAGACCTGTTTTGGGGCTATCACTTCGTCACCGGCGCCTTGATGCTTACGCTCGGCCGCACGGGTCGGATCGATCGTTTGTCTGACGAGCTCTGCAAATCTGACGACTTCGAAGCAGCCAAGGAACGCATGGCTTCCTTCATGGCCGGCGGCTTCCACGAGCTTTGCGGAAAACGGAAGAACGGCAGCGACGCTGCAAGCTAGCGGTACAATCAGGGGTATCTCTTTAGAGCGCTTTGGCCGCGCCCCTCTACGGCGCCCTGCACAACTCCCGAAAGTATCTGGTTATCCAAGGTGAGATCCGAGGTTGCCCAGCGGTGCCACGCATTCTCCTTCTCGACCTCCTTGATCCGATTGGCCTTGGTCAACCTGAAGCTCGCCATACTCATTGAGCCACCGACTGCTAGTCTGCTCCGTTACGCTGATCGAAGACGCCGATGGTGAATGTTAGTCGAAGCATTGCAAAGGCATGGAGGACCTCGTCGCATAAGCCCGAAACCACATTTTCGAGGCGGACAATGATGGCGCGGTACAGGATGTTCAGGCGATCGAGACAGGCCTTGCATACTGGTCATGACGCTCCTTGAATTGTCCCCCAATGGGGGTGTAGGTTCAAACTTGATGAACATGATAGTCTCCATCCTTGTCGCCGTCTTTTTCGGCCTGTCGCAAAGTCTCTGCCTCAGTCCTGTTGCCGGGTCCGGGCAAAACACGACTGCGCAGTTGGCGGACGGTCATGGCAAGCATGAGACGCCGCCCTGCGAACAGGAGAGCGACCATTGCGACATGCAATCAGTCGCAGCAGCCAAAGGCGAAAGGATGGGTACTCTGGCTGGTCTCGTCGAAAGCGGGGTCAAGGCGCCAGTCATGCTTGCCAATCCGGCCTGGGCCGTGATCCATCTTCGCGCACCACTTTGCAGGATCGTCCCGGATCGGCGAAGTTGGCCGCAATCCCTCTCGCCCCTGCATTTGAAAGTCCGTTTCCTGAATTGAGACCGCACCCGCCGGGCACGCAGCCCGTCTGGTTCAATTTCAATATAATGGAGATATCTGTGATCAATAGAAGACATTTGCTGCACTCTGCGCTGGGCACGGGAGCAGTCCTGGGCTCGGCAAAGCTCCTTCCCGCCTGGGCAAGATCCGCAAGCGCCGGAAATCTCGGCATAGCCTCGCTCTCTGGCACGCGGTTTGACCTCGACATTGACCGGTTTCCGGTGCGCATCAATGGTCGAGACGGAATGGCAACAGGAATCAACGGGACCCTGCCAGGTCCACTCCTGCGCTTTCGGGAAGGCGATGATGTCACGCTCAACGTGACGAACCGCCTCCAGGAGGATACGTCGATCCACTGGCATGGGCTGCTTGTGCCATTCCACATGGACGGCGTGCCCGGACTCAGCTTTCCGGGCATAAGACCGGGCGAAACCTTCAAGTATCAATTCAAGGTGCCGCAGAACGGGACCTATTGGTACCACTCCCATTCGGGTCTTCAGGAACAGCTCGGCCATTACGGCCCGATCATAATTGATCCTGCCGATCCGGATCCGGTTCTCTATGACCGGGAATATGTCCTTGTACTCAGCGACTGGAGCTTCACCCATCCGCACCGGATCTTCGCTCAGTTGAAGAAGAATCCGGAAAGCCTGAACTATAACCGGCCGACCCTCTCCAATCCGGTCGGTCTTGGCGGCATGTGGGGCCAGATGAGGATGAGCCCGAGGGATATCGCCGATGTGTCAGGGGATACATATACCTATCTCATCAATGGACATGCGACGGTCGACAATTTCAACATGGCCTTCCAGCCGGGCGAACGGGTTCGCCTGCGCATCATCAACGCCTCCGCCATGACCCTCTTCAATGTCCGCCTCCCGGGCTTGCCAATGACAGTGGTCCAGGCCGACGGCCTGAATATCCAGCCGGTCGAGACCGATGAATTTCAGATGGGAGTTGCGGAAACCTATGACGTGATCGTCGCGCCAACCGAGGCCCGGGCCTATGCATTCGTCGCCGAATCGATTGACCGGACGGGCCAGGCCGTTGCCACACTCGGCCCGCGTGCCGGGATGAAGGCCACGGCCCCCGCCCTCCGGCCCGTGCCAATACTGACCATGCGGGACATGGGCATGGCCCATGGCGACATGCCAGGCATGAGCCATGATGCCGGATCTGAATCCGGCACGGCGCAGCCCGGTCATGACATGAGCGGGCACGACATGGGCGCCATGCCCATGAAACCCGATCCCGACGGTCCCGCCATCCAGCCCGTCAGAATCGAAGCAGATATCAAACGCGGTCCGGGCGTGGTGAACATCGCCGCGATGGCGATGAGCCGGCTCGAGGAGCCGGGTATCGGCCTCGAGGACGTGCCGCACCGAACACTGACCTATAGCCAACTGCGGGCCCTCGACATGAACGAGGATCACCGCCCCCCCGGTCGCGAGATCGTCATCCATCTGACCTCGAACATGGAACGCTATATGTGGTCGTTCGACGGGGTGAAGTTCTCGGAAGTTACACAATCCATCAAGTTCTATGAGGGCGAAAGGTTGCGGCTCACCCTGATCAATGACACGATGATGCCGCATCCCATTCATTTGCACGGAATGTTCTTCGATCTCGTCAATGGCGGCGGCCATCACAAGCCGCGCAAGCACACCGTAACAGTCAAACCCGCAGACAAGGTCAGTGTAGATATTACCGCCGAACATGTCGGGGACTGGGCATTTCACTGCCACCTGCTCTATCATATGCATGCTGGTATGATGCAGGTCGTGAGCGTGCTTCCCGCCGCGCATCCCGAACACCCCGGAGTGCCTGAGCCAGAGCCGGGCGCAGATATGCATATGGACCATCAGGCCATGAATCACGGGGGGCACGCACAATGAGCCTCGTGAAACGAATACTGCGTGCCCTCATTTTCTCGAGTGCCGGGATAGGCGCTCCCCTGAATGCAATCACCCAGGAAGCCCATCAAAGCCCCCCGTGGAATCAGGCCGACGCGCTTCATGGCGCGGACGTCATGGCCGAAGCCCGCCAACGGGTTCTCGCAGAGGGAGGAGATCAGAAGCATTTCTACGTCATGTTCAACCAGCTTGAGGCACAATTTGCCGAAGCGGAAGACCGCTTCGCCTGGAATGGCCAGGCCTGGTATGGCGGCGATCTCAACAAGCTCTGGGTCAAGAGCGAGGGACATGCCTCGCTCACGGACGGTGGCGTTGAGGAAGCCGAAATCCAGGCACTCTACTCCCGGGCCGTGGCGCCCTTTTGGGATATTCAGGCCGGCCTGCGATACGATATCGAGCCGGACGGCCTCGCCCATGGTGTGGTCGCCCTGAACGGGCTCGCGCCTTACTGGTTCGAAGTCGAGACTGCCGCCTTTCTAAGTGAGCAAGGTGATCTCACCGCCCGGATAGAGGCGGAATATGAGTTGTTGTTGACCCAGAGGCTGATCCTTCAGCCAAGCATCGAGGCGGAGCTTTCCGCTCAGCCGGTACCGGATCGTGAGACAGGATCTGGTTTAACCTCGATCAGTGCGGGACTGCGCCTTCGATATGAGGTCAGGCGGGAATTTGCGCCCTATCTCGGACTCGAATGGCACCGCGCCTTGGGGGACACCCGCGACATGATCGAAGCGACGGGTGAAGATGGAGAGGAAATCGTTTTTCTCGTCGGACTCAGGGCCTGGTATTAGGCGACGGAGATGGACCGGATCACCGGTCCGCCTCTTCCGCACACCATGAGACGTGATTGGCCTGTCTCCGACGTGTCAGCCCCACGCGCCTGACACGTCGGAGGGTGCCGGGCTTTCGCAATTTGCAGGATGTGCCAGCCGGATCAGGCATATTGCTGGTCACCCGCAGGGACACCGGCCTTCCTGAGCGCAGGGGGCAGGCACAGAAAATGGATGCGCATGGCCATCCCAGGAGGGCCATGCGCGTTCGCGATAGATGGGTGGGCCAGCGTGGAGGCCGACGCCTCATGGTTCTAGTCGAACTGGACCGCATAATCTCCGTAGATGGGATCATAATAGACGCCGCCTGCCTGGAAATCGGCATTCCAGACCCGTTCGCCAGCCGCATCGGCCCGATAGATATAGGGCGAAAGAAGCAGACGTTCCTGATGCCAGCGTCCCTCCTGCCCGGAGGGAATCTGCGTGCCGGACCCATAAAGCATCAATCCGTCATCGGACCGTATTTCGTGCTGCGGGCTTACGTCCCGATACTCATGGCTGACATTCATCAACTTGTGACCCAGCTCATGGGCGATTGTCAGCTTGTTGGTTGCGTCATGCTTTGTCAGTGTGATCACGCCGCGTATACGGTCAGGAATCGTGTCCGCATATGTGTAGGATGGAAAGGACAGACCGGACGTGTTCACCACTTTCGGAGCCCAGTTCCGTCCCCCGTCGAGATCCTCATAATACGGCATGTAGACATTCTGCATCGCAACCAGATAGATGGTCCGACTGTTTTCCGGCGCCGGCTCGATGATGGTCTCGAACGCCGCCACCGCTCCATCCGACATTTCTGTCGGATGGATGGCGCTCTGGACATACATGTTGCCATAGCCCCCGGACGGCAGATCGGTCTCCCAATTGGATGCCGTGATCGCCAGGTGCTGAGGGTCGACCTGCCCCGTCTTGATCCAGAGAAGCTTGAACTGGACCCCGGTGGGCTCAAAGACCTTTTTCGCATTGAGGAATTCTTCCACCAATCCGCTGAGTGGCAGTTTCTCGACCGCATCCGGGTGAAGATTCGAAGGATAATACAGACCAATATCCACGGTCGGTTTCCCGATTTCGAGATCGGCATTGATCGCTTCGACATCCACGGAGTCGACGAGGCTCCACTGCACATCGCTTTGCTCCACTGGCTCCGAGGTAAAGGCTGCGGTGGAACTGGTCCCAGCACATCCGCCCAGGCTCAGAGCCAGAAATGATACGGCAAGAAAGGTCTTCTTCATGGATAGTCTCCTTCTTGATGACAGGGATTACTTGTTTAGCCCGGAGGCTTCGAGCACGGCACTGAAGTCCGGATTCTTCGACCGGGCGAACTGGATGGCCGGATGGTCGGCAGGCAACTGGCTATAGTAGAAGGGTTCGCCATCCTTCAGCTGCTCGTCCAGGCCGGCCGCCATATCCTTGATCCCCGCGACAAAGGAATCATAGTCATCGCCTTCACGCTTCTTCTTGAAGATCAGGATCTCGGCCCCTTCCGCAAAGGGCGCTTCCCAGCCGGTGGGCATGTTCGAGCCGAAATGGAAGATCGACCCGGCTTCCATCACCTTCCGCTTGCCTTCGCTGCACAAGACATAGCGGCCACTTAGAGTATAGACGATGCTCTCGGTCGGGTGCGGGTGCTCGGACAGGAACATGCCCGGCTCCAGGCGGAGCGTATAGGCACGCAGCTCTTCGCCGAACAGGAGCGGACCGAAATAGCCTTCATGCGTGAACGTGGCGCTGCCACTGTTCATGGCCTCCTGGACACTTTCGATGATCTCCACATTGTTCGCCAACTGAATGTATTCAGGCGAAGTCGGTGTCGCTCCAACCGTCATGGCCGGCTTCACCTCTCCGGGCATGAAATGCGACCCGTCAGCCGCATGTGAATGACCATGCGCCTCGTCACTCGTCTGGGCATTGGTCTGCTGGGAACAGGCTGCGAGCGAAAGAGCAAGCAGGGCGGGAATGATGATCTTGGCTTTCATGGATAGTCTCCTTCTTGATGACAGGGATTACTTGTTTAGCCCGGAGGCTTCGAGCACGGCACTGAAGTCCGGATTCTTCGACCGGGCGAACTGGATGGCCGGATGGTCGGCAGGCAACTGGCTATAGTAGAAGGGTTCGCCATCCTTCAGCTGCTCGTCCAGGCCGGCCGCCATATCCTTGATCCCCGCGACAAAGGAATCATAGTCATCGCCTTCACGCTTCTTCTTGAAGATCAGGATCTCGGCCCCTTCCGCAAAGGGCGCTTCCCAGCCGGTGGGCATGTTCGAGCCGAAATGGAAGATCGACCCGGCTTCCATCACCTTCCGCTTGCCTTCGCTGCACAAGACATAGCGGCCACTTAGAGTATAGACGATGCTCTCGGTCGG
The DNA here is from genome assembly GCF_017309975.1 of Hyphomonas sp. KY3. Lineage (NCBI taxonomy): Bacteria > Pseudomonadati > Pseudomonadota > Alphaproteobacteria > Hyphomonadales > Hyphomonadaceae > Hyphomonas > Hyphomonas sp. KY3. The sequence goes on along the minus strand of NZ_CP022271.1, from coordinate 1,720,796 downwards.
GTGCGGGTGCTCGGACAGGAACATGCCCGGCTCCAGGCGGAGCGTATAGGCACGCAGCTCTTCGCCGAACAGGAGCGGACCGAAATAGCCTTCATGCGTGAACGTGGCGCTGCCACTGTTCATGGCCTCCTGGACACTTTCGATGATCTCCACATTGTTCGCCAGCTGAATGTATTCAGGCGAAGTCGGTGTCGCTCCAACCGTCATGGCCGGCTTCACCTCTCCGGGCATGAAATGCGACCCGTCAGCCGCATGTGAATGACCATGCGCCTCGTCACTCGCCTGCTCGGACACCGCAGGTTTTGCGGAATCCGTGGTGGGCGAAGGGGACGATGCCGGAGCTGTGGTCTGTCCCATAGATCCCATTTCGAGATGGGCATGGATGTGATCGTCCCGGCTGATCGGATAGTCTTCCCGCATGGTCGTATGGAACAAGCCGTGGGTCTGCATCAGGAACAGGGCAAAACCAGCAAATATGAGGCCTGCATTGATGAAAACACTCGCAGATCCGAAATGCCTTGTGCGCCGAAGCAGGTTCAGAGCGATCCACATCACTATTAGCGCGGCGATCTGACCGAATTCCACGCCCACATTGAATGACAGAATGTGCATCAGCAGGCCGGAATCTTCCCGAATGGGCAGCTGCTGAAGCCGTGTCGACAGGCCGAACCCATGAATCAGGCCGAACAGCACAACCATGAACAAGAGATTGGGTGACTTTGTCCCGAAGACTTTCGGGAAACCATCAAGGTTTTCAAACCCCTTGTAGATAACTGTCAGAGCAATGATTGCATCGATAAAGAAGTAATTGGCCGTAATGCCCAGATATGTGGCGGAAATCAGTGTGATTGTATGGCCGATCGTGAAGGCTGTCACGAAGCGGAGTATTGAGGAAAAACTTGTCAGGAAGAACATGACCCCAAACAGGAAGAGCAGATGATCATACCCGGTGATCATGTGTTCGGCGCCCAGGATGAGATATTGCAGATCTCCCCCTTCAAGCATTCTGCGACGTGCTTCCTCCGAAATACCATGTGCATGGGCGACGGGCGAAAGCAGGACCAATGATGCGATGAGCGCGGTAACTGCCTTCATTCGCGTGAGCAACATCTCAAACTCCAATATGATATATGTGACTGGGGAGGGTGGCGAGTTGCCGGCTCGAGGGAGGGGGCGCCCCTCAAACCGGCAACTGCCTGAGCACTTAGTCCAGGACCCAGGTTGCACGCGCGTAGAAATATCGCCCGAGCAAGGAATAGGTCATGGTATCGGTATTTCCGTCCGACCAAGATCTGACGTAGGGGGCCTTCTTGTCGAACAGATTGTCAACACCAGCGCTCAATTTCAGGTTTTCTGTAAGCTGGTATCCACCTTGGACATTGTGGTAGAGAACAGCATCAATATCAGTACCGATGGCTCCGGGCGCACCATAATAGTCCGTTGCTGAACCAATCAGCTGCGCATTATAGGTTCCATGCCATGGGCCGGAACTGGCCGACCAGGACCCGGTCGCACGCCAGGATGGATAGCCACCATCACAACAGCCTACACCGCCATCATAAACAAAGGGCGTGTCCCCATCAAATGCGGTAACTTCGTACTTCATCAGATGTGTGGCTTGAACTTCCACGGAGTGCTTGATGTTGCCAGTCGCGAAATCATAGCTGGCGCTGATATCGATGCCCTGCATGACTTCGTCACCGGTATTGGCGCTCTGCGCAGACAGGAAGTCGATGTCTCCGGTCAGGGCATTACGCGTATGGTGCGTGGGTCCGCAGAATGGATGGGACAGGCCGACTGATGTGTAGCAGGAGGCGAGTTTCGTGGATCCGGATGTCTGCCGAATGGCATCCTGAATGTCGATGTCGAAATAATCGAGCGTGATGGACAGTCCAGGGACGAAACTTGGCTGGTATACAGCACCAACTGTGAATGTGGCAGCGTCCTCCGGTTCAAGGTTCGGGTTGCCCCCCTGATCGGTCAGAATGGCTGACCCGAGTTGGGTGTAGCCTACCGGCACGCCGGCAGCTTGACAGTTCTGATAAACCGCACTGGACGGATCCATTGTCGCCCAGTTGGAACAGGGGTCGGCTGTCGGGATCTGACCTTCGCTCACGCCGGAAAACAGTTCCGTGACGCTTGGAACCCGAAAGGCAGTTGAATAGGTGCCGCGGAGTTTGAAGTCCTGCACCAATTGCCAGTTTAGTCCGACCTTGTAGTTTTCATCCGAACCGAACAGATCGTAATCGGAATATCGCACAGCCAGATCAAGATCTACCGCTTGGGCGAGTGGAAGGTCGCGCACCAGCGGCACATTGACCTCTGCATAGAGCTCCTGGGCTTCGATCGAGCCGCTGACCGGATCCTGCGCATTGCCGAGCGCATCCCCCGCGACCAGCAGGGAATCTGGCTCAAGCCAGCCCTTGTCTTCACGATACTCGAACCCCGCAGCGAAACCCACAGGTCCGGCAGGCAGGTCAAACAGCGCGCCCGAGATATTGCCGGTGAAGCTGATCTGCTCATTCCCGCCAGTGTCGCGCTGATTGATCAGGATATAATCTCCCACTTCTGAAGTCAGGTCGCCCTCACCCAGAATATCCGCACAAGGAATTCCATTCATTCCACACAGCGTGGGATCCAGCGTCTCGGCCAGGCGGCGCGTATTGATATTGTTCTTCAACGCATCAACAGCAGTGTTTCGGCCCCAGTTGAGAGACAGATCGTAATTCCAGCCATCCCATAAATCGCCTTCGACACCGGCGACGAGTCTCCAGGTCGAAACATCCTGCTCGAACTGTCTGGAACCGAATTCGGCGGTCCGGCGCCGCAGGAGAATGATGTCTTCACCGGTCGGATTTGTCGGATGCGATGCATCAAACGAAATATTGCTCAAGGTTGCAGGAGATCCTGGCTGGTTCGACGTTCGCCAGTTGAACAAAGCTTCACTGAAGAAGCGCGTCGAATCATTGAGGTCATACTTTCCGATGGCCGCAAAGCTGACGCGTTCGACAGGATTCGACGCATTGAAGAAGGGATTGGAATTAAACCCATGCGCGGCAAGGCTGAAAGGCTCATAGGCGTCGCCACCAATGAAATTGATCTGATCGCCATTCGGCAATACGGCGCGGCCACCCGCCGTGCTCGAACTTCCTGAGGTGCATTCGAGATCCCCGTCCCCATCCAGGTCGGCCAACGCACAGGGCGCTCGCACATCCAGGGGCGCGGCAAGATTGTTCTGATAACTCGCATTGAACATCAGGCTGCCGCGATCATTGGTGACGCCCCAGGTCATGTCGACCAGATATTCTTCAGCGTCCCCCTCATCCGAAATGCCGAACTTGGTATCGAGTCTGAACCCGTCAAATTCATCTTTCGTGATCAGGTTGACAACGCCGGACACAGCATCCGCGCCATAGACTGCCGATGCGCCGTCCTTGAGGACTTCCACCCGTTCGAGGAGCGACACGGGGATCATGTTCAGGTCTACAGAGCTGTTTGCCCCTGAACCACCCGCGACAACCCGTCGGCCATTCAGCAATACGAGCGTCCGGTTAGGACCGAGACCGCGCAGATTGACCTGCGCCGTTCCCCAGCCTCCCGACACCCAGTAGGCAGCATTGGCATTGCCGGCAAAACCCGCCGAAAACGACTGAGTCTGCAGAAGCTCTTCCACATTTGTGATACCAGTTGCGTATATTTCCTGCTCATCAAGAACAGCCAGCGGCCCCACACTCGTCAGATCACTGCGTTGAATACGGCTTCCCGTTACCACAACTTTTTCCTGGGTCGCGACCTCCTCCTGGCTGGCAGGGACCGTGTCGACCTCCTGCCCGGACGCGGCCGCCGCAACGATGAACGAGACGCCCAAAGTCATTGCTGTTGTCACCATGAGTTTATTTGCAAACCCCCTGGCACTCCCCGAACCATTCACTTTCATTTCACCACTCCTATGGTTGCATACATTGCTACCCGAGCAGTCTCGGGACCAATGACAGTTAGACTAAATCCGAGGCATGCCATTGATCTTCGGCGCCACCGCCAAGGATTTGATCAACCTCGAACAAAAAACCGACGCATGATCGGTTTTTTGCGTAAATTGCAGGCGCAGATAAACCTCGACACCCGAACGCATCTGGACTGACTCTACAGTCCCCTGATGAATTTAATCGACTCAACTGGCACTCCCCCTCGGATAGCGTGCAGAAATCCGCTGTATTCAGTCTGTAAGCCACCAACAAGCTTGATGGATGGCCTCACTCCCGCACCAACACCACTTCCAAAACTTCACAAGAAGCCTTTCGAAGAACTGTATTGTTATTGTCAAAAATAGCAGCGTCAACATTTTTTTGACCGAGCAATTACCATTATGCGTGCACATAACAAGTTTTGGGCGCTGTCTGCCAACTTATGAAGACTTACGCTGAAAGCATGCGGCCGGGCCTTGCCGCCTTATTTCAAGGGGTCGATAATGGAATCCTGAAATTCTGCCTCAAAAACTCGGCTGCGCCTTGAATTTATCAGTTAAACGCGAGCATCAAGACCTGTTCGAGACCATGATGAACAGGTTCTGCAACAATGAAGGACACGATGACAGCATAGCAAACAAGCCGCTCAACAAGCACAGCCCCACTATCACGCATCGGTAAAGGGGACTGAACCAACCAACTGATCCGACGCTCCAGGGATTGCCCAAGCACGGAAAAAACACTCAAGGATGCCGTTTCTGGCTCGCATGAGCGCTTTTGCTGCCGCAACCGGCCCAGCGTTATGAGGGCCTCTGCCACCGCCAATCGATCACCGCATTGGCTGGCGGCATATCGATCACATTCATATTCAACCGCAATCAGAAATTCGTCGGCCAGACCGCGCCTTGCACTGGGAAAGAATGGTAAGGTCAGGACCTGAAGCGCGAACAGCGATAGGGCATCCGCGCGCCGCGCATGAGCGCGTTCATGATCAAGGACAATCCGGGCCTGCTCGGGAACAATGCTTGCGAGCAAGCCTTCGCTTACGAAAATCCGCCGCCGTACTATGCCAACGCAAAATGCGGAAATGGTCCGGGATTTGACAACCCAGGCTCCCAGTTCCGGATCATACCGGCTCCAGGTTTCCAGATCTCGAATGACTCGGCCATGCAGGCGCATGCGGTGCACAAAAATAAGGACAATGGGCATCGTAAGAAGCGCCAGCACGGCCAGAAAACCGAGAACAGCGAGCCGCGTCAGCAACATAGGTTCATGTGGGCGGCAAGAGGTCACCATCATTTCGAAATGACAATGCGTGGGCATACTGTTGAACCCGGCAGATGTCGGCACTGCCGCGCAAGAGACAAACAAGGCCAGGCTGACCACGAAGGGAACCGACGCATAGCCGAAGATCGCGCGCCCATATTGTCGGGGACTGAGTTGAGAAAGATGCCGGTGAAACCGGGGCCATACGGCGCTTTGGACGGCACCGATGATGAGCGCGGCAAGCAAGGCCGCAAAAAATGCGATTCCGAGATTGGTCAGGAAGGCGGCATTACCCATCATCTTCTCCTCGCCTTGCGTCGTTCTGCTCCTGTCGTTTCTCCTTGATCAGACGTTCGAGCGTATCAAGCGCAGCACTGTCGGACTCTGCCGCATGGTCGAGAAATGCCAGCAGATAGTCATCGCGGGAATTCTCGGACAACGTCTTCAGAACATCATCCATCACACGGGTGACGACTTGAGACTGGCTTACGGACGCCTCGTAGAGGAAAGCATGGCTGACCTTGTGACGCGACAACAATCCCTTTTTGAAGAGACGGTCCATCGCCGACTGGAATGTGTTGCAGGACTGCCCGCCCTTGCGCCCCAGATCATGGTGAACCGTCTTGACCTCGGCCGGTCCGCGCTTCCAGAGATATTGCAGAATGGAGATCTCAAGAGGGCCTAGGGCAATTTTGCGGGTACGCACCGACATTGAGGGGTCCTTCTGGCCTGGAATGTTCATTCGATTTGGCGTCAGCCTAGAGAGGTCTCGACAAACCCGCAATGGTCACATGCCGACTCGCCGCCCTCGCTATGCCCAGGCAGGATCGTCGCGCGTGCAGATGCCGGGATTCTGATCATTTCCTGCAACAAAACCGGTCAGAGCATGCCCCGTTCCCCGATGCCGGGCCTACCAGCGTTAAAGACGCGAATACAATTGATACCCTTCGCGATAGAAAAGCTTCATCGTCGTGACAAATTCCCCCGCGAGCGACGTGGTACGGTCGATGACAAACAGCGCATCCCCCTCCTTGCACTCCAGCGCGCTTGCGACATCCTTGCCAGCCGCGACGGCACTGAACGACACATCGCCACTGGAAAACGGAACGGTCTGAACCAGCCACTCATTTGCGCTGACCTCGTCGAAAGGCGCGCTCCTCATCTGGGGCACAACTTTCAGATTGACCCAGCGCGCTTCATACGCAAACGGTCGGCCATCGGCCAGATGCACCGTGTCCAACTGTAACGCCTTGGTTCCCTTTTCCAAGCCAAGCCGCGTACGAACTGACAAGGGCGGTACTTTTTCGACCTTGCGCAGGACCTGATGGCGATAATGCCCTCCAAATGCTTCCACCTGCTCACGCACGATTGGAATGTCGAACCTAGCTTGTCGGACAGGCATGTTGCAGACCCGCGTTCCTCCTTTCCGCTTGCGAACGACAAGACCTTCATCTGCGAGCCCCTGCAGCGCGCGATTGATCGTTGTGCGGGCACACCCGTATTCTTCGGCGAGGGACGCCTCGCCCGGGATCAGATCCCCGAGCCCCCACTCCCCCTTCTGAATCCGCTCGAGAATGGATTGGCGAATGATTTGGTGCGTCATCTTGGTCATAGTCTCCCCCTCAATCGGACATTCAGCTCGGAATATGCCGCCTGTATCTCGTGGCGGTTCACATGAGCCCCGTCCCTGACCATATGCCGCCCCGCCGACCAGACATGAGTAACAATGTCATCCGTGCCCGCAAAAATCCATGCGTCAAGGATTGCGTCCTCCCGCAAGGCACCCAGGACAGGTGAATTGAGGTCGAGCGCGATAAAATCTGCCAGGGCGCCGACTTCAATCCGCCCCGCATTCCGCCCGAGGGCGCGCGCCGATCCTCGCGCGGCGCGTTCGTACAGATACCGTCCATTCGACAATGTCTGGTCATCTGTGAGAATCGATCGCTTACCATCCCGAAGCCTCTGCGAGACCTCGAGCATCCGAAGCTCCTCGGTGAGACCAATCCTGACATTCGAATCCGAACCAATCCCAATCATTCCACCCGCGCCCAGAAAGCGATGCCCATCAAAGATTCCGTCCCCGAGATTGGCCTCGGTAATCGGGCAAATCCCAGCCACCGCCCCGGACCTGGCCAGAGCCAGCGTCTCCTCCGGCTCCATCTGTGTGGCATGGATCAGGCACCAGCGCGCATCGACGGGCATATGATCGAGAAGCCAGCGCACGGGTCGGGAGCCCAGAATTTCGACCACTTCCCTCACCTCGCCGATCTGTTCTGCGGCATGTATATGGATTGGCCCGTTCGGGGAGAGGCTGAGCGCCAACTCCATGCCTTCTGATGACACGGCACGTAGCGAATGCGGCGCCACACCGAGTTTGAAGTCGTCCGGCATGCCCCCGAGCCGCGCCGCGAGAGATTCATAAAGGTCCGAAAATTGCTGGAGATCGCAGCCAAACCGTGTTTGCCCCCCCTCCAGCGGGCGCCCATCAAGCCCGCCCTGCATATAAAGAACCGGAAGATGAGTATAGCCGATGCCGGTGAGTTCGGCGGCCTTGAAATGCCTCAGGGACGTCTCGTCGAGTTGGTCGTAAATCTTGCCGCCGGGCGCATGATGAAGATAATGGAATTCTGCCTGCGCCGCATAACCCGCCTCCATCATTTCCATCTGGACTTGAGCCGCGATGACTTCGATGTCATCAGGAGAAAGAAGCTCCAGAAACCGGTACATGACCTGACGCCAGGTCCAGAAATCATCGATTGCTGTCGGTCCGCAACGCTCAGCCAGCCCGGCCATGGCCCTCTGGAAACTGTGACTGTGAACGTTGCCCATGGCTGGCAAAAGAACGCCCACGGAATGGTCGCACGGACCATCATTTGGCCCAATGTCGACCACATATCCTTCGGCGTCGATACTGATCTTGGCATCATGCAGCCACCCTCTGGCGGACAGCATCTGACTGGCGGAAATTTCGATGGTCATCTTGTCTTGCACGCCCTTTTATTATGTGTGTACATATAAATATGTTGCTGCCATAAGACAAGAGCGATGACACGACCCACCCTGTTCACCGATTGCACTGTTGCCACTATGGAATCCGGTCGGCCGAGTTACGGACTGATCGAGGATGCCGCGATTCTCCAACGCGACGGCCTGATCGAATGGGTCGGCCGCTCTGGCGCGGTCCCAGGCAAACGAAACGAAATGGCAGAGCAATCCTTGCAGGGCCGACTCGTGACGCCTGCGCTTATTGATTGTCACACGCATCTGGTCTTCGGCGGCAATCGCGCGAAGGAATTCGAACAGCGTCTTCAGGGGGTGAGCTATGAAGAGATTGCCAGAAGCGGCGGCGGCATAAACTCCACGGTCGAATCGACCCGCACTGCCAGCTTTGAGGCACTGGTGTCCGCATCCCTGCGACGCCTTGATGACCTGATCAGCGACGGGGTTGCCGTCGTGGAAGTGAAGTCGGGATACGGGCTCACCATAGAAGACGAGATTCGCATGCTCCGGGTGGCCAGAAAGCTCGAAGCGTTGCGGCCCGTGAAAATCGTCACGACCTGGCTGGCCGCGCATGCCCTCCCTTCAGCTTTCAAGGACCGGCCTGATAATTATATCGACGAGGTTGCCATTCCGGGACTGGTCCGCGCCGCAGAGGAAGGCCTGGTCGATGCGGTAGACGGGTTTTGTGAAGCAATCGGCTTTTCCCCGGCTCAGATCGAGCGCGTCTTTCAGGCTGCAGCTTCACTCGGACTGCCTGTGAAGCTGCATGCCGAACAGATTTCAGATCTGAAAGGCGCCTTGCTGGCGGCGCGGTATTCGGCCCTTTCGGCGGATCATCTCGAATTCCTGTCAGAGACGGATGTTCCGGAATTTGCCCGCGCCGGAACCGTGGCTGTCCTCCTGCCCGGCGCCTTCTATACGCTCCGGGAAACGAAGCTACCGCCCATCGCCGCCCTTCGCAAGCATGGGGTCGACATAGCCATCGCGACCGACTGCAATCCAGGCAGCTCTCCCCTGTCCTCGCTTCTTGCTGCGATGAACATGGCCTGCATCCAATTCTCCCTGACTCCTGAAGAGGCACTGGCCGGCACGACCCGGAACGCCGCAAAGGCGCTCGGACTGGCAGGGATGTATGGTGAAATCACGCAAGGGGCCAAGACCGAATTGGCCGTCTGGGACGTCGCGCACCCCGCCGACCTTTCCTACTGGATCGGCCGCAGCCCGCTCCATATGCGTCTCTCGAACAGGAATTATATGTGATGGTTCAATTTGAGCCCGGCAAGGTGTCACTCGATGATCTGGAGTCCCTCTACAGGCACTCCACCCATTTCCAGATTCATCCCGGCGCCTATCCCCGGATTGCCGACTCTGTGGGGACGCTCTCCCGGCGGATCGGGGAGGGCGAGACAATTTACGGCGTGAATACAGGCTTTGGCAAGCTGGCTTCCGTCAGGATCAATGGGGACAGCCTGGCCCTGTTGCAGAAGAATCTCGTCCGCTCGCACGCAGCCGGCATTGGCGAGCCTTTGCCGGCGAATATCGTCCGTCTGATGATGGCGCTGAAATGTATTTCGCTTGCCCGAGGCGCCTCCGGCGTTCGCGTCGAACTGGTCGACCGGATCCAGCAAGTCTACAGCGCGGGCATCATACCGGTTATCCCCGCACAAGGGTCTGTCGGGGCATCGGGTGATCTGGCGCCGCTCGCCCATATGGCCGCTGCCCTGATCGGGGAAGGCGACGTCTTTTATCAGGGTGAAAGGATACCAGCCGGTCGGGCATTGCAAATGGCCGGCATCGCGTCCTTCGAGCTTCAGGCCAAGGAAGGTCTTGCGCTTCTCAACGGCACCCAGGCGTCTACCGCGCTCGCGCTCGCTGGCCTGTTCGGCGCCTGGCGACTGGCCCTCTGTTCTCTGACAACTGCCGCGCTTTCAATCGATGCCGCCATGGGTTCAAGCGCCCCCTTCCATGATGAGATCCATCAATTGCGCGGCCATCGCGGCCAGATCGACAGTGCGCGGCGGCTGCGCGAACTTCTTGCCGGCTCAGAAATTCGCGAAAGTCATCTGACCGGCGATGAGCGCGTTCAGGATCCTTATTGCCTGAGATGTGCCCCCCAAGTCATCGGCGCCTGCCTGGACCAGCTCCGCCAGGTCGCGGCTACCCTGAAAATCGAGGCGAATGCCGCGACGGACAATCCGCTCGTCCTGTCTGATGGCGACATCGTTTCCGGCGGCAATTTCCACGCAGAGCCCGTGGCACTTGCTGCGGACCAGACGGCCATCGCCATAGCGGAAATCGGCAGCATCGCCCAGCGCCGAATTGCCATGCTTGTGGATCCCAGCCTCAGCTTTGGGCTTCCTGCATTTCTTGCGCTCGATCCCGGCCTCAAATCGGGCTTGATGATCGCGGAGGTCACATCAGCCGCCCTGATGAGCGAAAACAAGGCGCTGTCGAATCCCCGTTCCGTCGACTCCACACCGACCTCCGCCAATCAGGAAGACCATGTGTCCATGGCCTGCCATGCGGCGCGCCGATTGCTTGAAATGAACGAAAATCTGGCGGGGATACTCGGTATTGAAGCGCTATGCGGCGCACAAGGCGTTGAGTTTCGCACGCCGCTTGCGACAAGCCCCAGCCTCCAGCATGCGATCCGAACAATCCGCGATCACGCAGCCCCCTTCGATGATGAGCGGATGATCAGCCCCGATATCGAGGCGATGAAGACGCTTGTCCTGTCTGGCGATGCGCTCTGCGACGTCCAGCAAGGCGTTACAGCGATAGAGATGACGCCATGACTCCGGTAACAATTGTTCAGGGTCAGGGGCCCGTCATTCTGGGCCAGCCGCATTCAGGGACCTATGTTCCCGAACCAATTTTCCAGGCCCTGAATGACACAGGTCGTCGGCTGCTCGACACCGACTGGCACATTCCGCGATTGTATGACGGCCTTCTGGCCGACGCCACAATCGTGCGTGCGAATTTCAGTCGCTATGTGATAGACGCCAATCGTCCGCCTGACGGTGCCTCTCTGTATCCCGGTCAGAACAGCACAGGTCTTGTGCCGACTTTCACGTTCGACGGCCAATCCATCTGGCAGACTGCGCCCACGGATGACGAGGTCGCAGACCGGATCAATGACTACCACCGTCCATACCACACTGCGCTCGATGCGCAGATCGAAAGGATCAAGGCACTGCATGGCTTCGCTGTATTGTATGACTGCCATTCAATTCGGTCGAAAATCCCGTTCCTGTTCGACGATCGCCTTCCGGATCTGAATGTCGGGGACAATAATGGCACCACTTGCGCGCCCGTCCTGACCCGGGCTGTCGCGGACATTTGCGCCAGCACGTCTCACTACACGCATGTTGTCAATGGCCGCTTCAAAGGGGGCTGGACCACGCGCCAGTATGGCAGGCCGGCAGAGGGGGTACACGCCATTCAGATGGAGCTCGCGCAGCGCTGCTACCTTGCCTCCGAAACCCCTCCTTTCGACTATTCCATCCCCCGGGCCGACAAGTTTCGGTCCCTGCTTCAGTCAATCCTGAGCGCCGTCTCCAACACGGCCCAGGCATCGCTTTAATGGAGAATACCTTGGACATGACGCTGAAAAATCGACGCGATATTGCCAGCCCGACCGGGTCGGACCTGACTTGCCGGTCCTGGACCACTGAAGCGCCCTTCCGAATGCTACAGAACAATCTCGATCGTAATGTCGCAGAAAACCCGGACGAGCTTGTTGTATACGGAGGCATTGGCCGCGCAGCGCGGACCTGGAAGGACTTCGATCAGATTCTGGAAACGCTCAAGACGCTACAGGAGGATGAGACCCTGCTCGTCCAGTCCGGAAAGCCGGTTGGAGTCTTCCGCACACATGGCGACGCGCCCAGGGTTCTCATCGCCAACTCGAATCTCGTTCCAAAGTGGGCAAACTGGGAACACTTCAATGAGCTCGATAAGAAAGGGCTCATGATGTACGGTCAGATGACAGCGGGGTCATGGATATATATCGGCACGCAGGGCATCGTTCAGGGCACCTACGAGACATTCGTGGAAGCTGGCCGGCAACATTATGATGGAAACCTCAAAGGCCGCTGGATCCTGACGGGCGGCCTCGGCGGCATGGGCGGTGCCCAGCCACTAGCGGCCGTCATGGCGGGGGCTTGCTGTCTCGCAGTTGAATGTGATCCCGACCACATAGATTTCCGGTTGCGCACCAAGTATCTTGACGAAAAGACGGATAGTCTGGATGAGGCCCTCGCGCTGATCGAGACATGGACCAAATCTGGTGAGGCCAAGTCCGTGGGCTTGTGCGGCAATGCAGCTGATATCTTTCCTGAACTCGTAAAGCGGGGCATCCGCCCGGACCTTGTCACAGACCAGACGTCCGCCCATGATCCGGTCAATGGCTACCTGCCTTCCGGATGGTCGCTGTCCGAGTGGAAACAAAAGCAGGTCGCCGATCCAGAGGCAGTGAAGCAGGCTGCATGCATATCGATGAAGGTACAGGTTCAGGCGATGCTGGACTTCTGGCATCAGGGCGTGCCCACACTCGACTATGGCAACAACATCCGTCAGGTCGCCTTCGATGAAGGCCTCGAGAACGCGTTCGATTTTCCCGGATTTGTCCCGGCCTATATCCGGCCGCTCTTTTGCAGGGGGGTCGGTCCGTTCCGCTGGGTTGCCCTGTCAGGCGACCCGGAGGACATCTACAATACAGACCAGAAGGTCAAGGAACTGCTTCCTGACGACCACAACCTGCATCGATGGTTGGATATGGCTCGCGAACGCATCGCGTTTCAGGGTCTGCCTGCCCGCATCTGCTGGGTCGGCCTCGGCGACCGTGACCGCCTTGGTCTGGCCTTCAATGAAATGGTCGCCAATGGCGAACTGAAGGCCCCGGTGGTCATCGGCCGCGATCATCTCGACAGCGGGTCAGTGGCCAGCCCCAATCGCGAGACCGAGGCGATGCGCGACGGCTCAAGCGCCGTCTCTGACTGGCCGCTGCTCAATGCCCTTCTCAATACGGCATCCGGTGCGACCTGGGTCAGCCTGCATCATGGCGGCGGCGTCGGCATGGGCTATTCTCAACATGCTGGCATGGTCATCGTCGCGGACGGAACCGAAGATGCGGCCCGCCGGATTGGGCGAGTACTCTGGAACGACCCGGCAACGGGGGTCATGCGCCATGCAGATGCAGGGTATGACGACGCGATTGATTGCGCCCGTGAGAAACAGCTCAACCTGCCCGGCATTCTTGCGCGTTGATCGAAGCGAAGCACGCCTTCTCCCTCTACTACACCTAGCTCAGGACGGTCATTCGTGGGTAAAAATATCGCATTCAGAGTGCGCCAGTGGCACAAATGGCTGTCGCTCATCATCGGCGCGCAAGTCATGCTTTGGCTCGCGACAGGCGTTTACATGGTGGTGATAAATCTTGATTTCATTCATGGTGACCACCTCGTTCAGAACATGGCTGCGACGCTTGGCGCAGATTATGAGCCAAGCGTCACATTCCAAGACGTGGTCGATGACTATCCGGACGCCAGCGAAATTGTCCTCGCGAGCTGGATTGGGCAACCCGTTTTCCGGGTGAGATCTCCGGCCGGATCACATCTTGTGGATGCGGAAACCGGTCGCCAAATTTCTCCGCTCACGCAAGACGATGCAATCGCTGTCGCGCGATACCACTATACCCGGACGGCCGACATAGCCTCGGCCAGGCTATTGGTGGATGCGGAAGAGGCGCCGACAGAAATCCAGTCCCGGCCACTTCCTTTATGGCGCGTGGATTTCGACGATGCCGGATCAACCGCCTTCTATGTCTCACCGGATGACGGGTCGCTGATTACCAGACGCCACACATACTGGCGTATCTTCGATTTCGCCTGGATGCTGCACATCATGGACTATGAAGAACGCGCAGACGTGAACAATACCCTTCTACGGATTTCGGCCGGCCTTGGCCTTGTGCTCTCGGTCCTTGGAATGTGGCTGCTCTTTTTCAGCTTCAGGCGCCGCCGGGGGTCCCTGTCATGATGGCGATCATTCGACAGGGCCATAAATGGATCGCATTGATCCTGGGCATTCAGCTTGCTCTCTGGATGCTGAGTGGCCTCGGAATGGCCATTCTTCCTCACAGCAAGGTTGTTGGCCACCAACGCATGGCCGCACCCGCAGCCCCCACCCCGCTCAGCGAGCTTGCCGGTGCCGAGATCGGCCAGCCTGATGCCTTGGGCCGCGGCGATATCCGCGAGATCCGTCTCAAAAACCTCAATGGGCGCGCGGTCTTCGAAACGGTCACGCCGGACGGCTCAACACTTGGCGAAGCGGTGACCGGTAACACAATCATTGTGAGCGAAGCGCTCGCCGGCGACATCGCTCTCAAGGATTATTCCGGCCCGGGCGAGATCAGTCGGACCCGTCTTCTCACCGAGTCCACGCTGGAAATTCGCGACCACGCCCCACCCGCCTGGCGGATCGACTTCTCCGACCCCGAGCAGACGAGCCTTTATGTTTCGGCTTCGAATGGCGAGATTCTCGAGAGGCGGAACAATTATTGGAGAACGTTCGACGTCTTCTGGATGGTCCACATCATGGACTATGTCAGCCGATCCAGCTTCAATCACCCGCTCATCATCCTGACCGCGCTCGTTGTGCTTTGGCTCGGCTTCAGCGGGATTGCTCTCTGGTGGGACAGTTTCAGACGGAACGACTTCAATGTCATCGGCAGATGGCGCTTACGGAAGCACACCTTCGCCCTGGCCCTCTCTGACAGTGAAGGCGGCACGATCCGGACCGTCGACGCCCGACCCATGCAGTCACTCTTCACAGCGATGGGCACTGAAGGTTACCCGCTTCCTTCCACTTGCGGCGGCGGTGGTACATGCGGCCTCTGCCGGGTAAGGATTGGCCCGGCTCTCCCGATCTTCCCGGCTGACCGCCGACAAATACCGGACGCCGAGCTGGAGGAAGGATACCGGCTGGCATGCCAGCACCAGATCACCTCCCCTCTTTCGGTGACGCTACCGCATGGCCTGCTGGACGCAACTGACATCAAAGCAGTCGTCGTCTCTTCCACCTTCATCACGCCGGACATGTACGAGTTGTGCCTGTCGCTTCCCACGCCGCTCGACTTCCGGGCCGGTAGCTATGTTCAAGTCGAAATTCCGCCTTTTACATCCTGTCTCGATGAGCTGGACCTGCCTGATCAGGTGAAGGCGCAGTGGGAAAGGTCGGGCGCCGCAAAGACGTTCGGCACCAATGTCCCGGTCTTCCGGACTTATTCCCTCGCAAACGCCCCGGGCGAGTTTGGGAACAAGGTCATGTTGAGCATTCGCCTCGCGCTCCCCAAAATCGGTATGATGGACGTTCCGGTGGGAGTCGGATCTGCATTCCTGCTGACGCGGAAGAGCGGTGATACGTTGCATCTGCGTGGGCCGTTTGGGGATTTTCATATCAATGAGGATGCCGATGAAATCATCTTCATTGGAGGCGGCGCGGGGATCGCGCCGATCCGATCCATGATCCTCGATCAGCTCAAGGTAAAACGCACATCTTCGCGGATATCGTTCTGGTATGGGGCCAGAACACAGGAACACATAGCCTATCAGGAAGATTTGGAAGAGCTTGTGGCAGCATATCCAAATTTCTCCTGGCATGTGGCCCTGTCAGACGCACCGGAAACGGATACCTGGTCTGGTCCGCGCGGCTTGATCCATGAATTGGTTCGCGATCAGTGTATCACCTCACATCCCGATCTCGACGCGTGCAGTTTTTATATATGCGGTCCTCCACCCATGCTGGCGGCGGTTCTGTCTTTGTTAAAATCCCTGAACGTGCCGGACAGCCGCATTGCGTTCGATGATTTCGGAAATTGACCCGGTGCAGACGATCTGGAGATGGGCGAAGCACAACCTATTCCGTGAACTGATCCCTGTAAAAAGCTGTCTACTTAAAGCTATACTTTCCTTTCAGGTCGGCTTTGGCCACTGAGTATGGATATCGTCGATCACGAAAGTATGGACGGGTTCGCCGGGCTGATGACCGTCGCGTATGTGCGGATGGTCGGCAGGAAGGTCTGGATGCGCGTGAACGATTTGCGTAACATCGCGCCTTGGCCAGACGCGCGCCGCAATTACCAGTCCCGCGAGGGAAAGGGCGCAGAGACCGGCAAAGGCTGCTGACTGGCCAAGCGACGCACCTAGCCAGCCTGCCAGGGGATAGGCAATTAGCCAGCACGCATGGCTGAGCGCGAATTGCGCCGCGAAAATTGTGGTGCGGTTGTCGGCATGAGATGAGCGCCTGAGCAGTCGACCGGCAGGAGTCACACACAAGGAATAGGCCGCCCCCAGACAGAACCAGCCGCCAAGAATGATCGGCCATTGAATTCCCATCAAGAGGGTCAGCGCGGCAAGTGCGGCCAGAAGGCCTGTCAGAAAGGCCGAGGCGGCCAGCAACGCCGTCCGGTCGCTTAGCTTTCGAAGAATACTGGAGACTGACAGCGCAATGAGCATCGAGCCCAGGCCATACGCGCCCAGCGTAATCGCATAGGCGGCCTGGGAAAGCGCCAGTTCCTCGCGAATGATGACGACGGTGTTGACGGTGACCATAGATCCAGCCGCCGCGGCCGAGAGGGTGACCGCCAGCAATCCGACAAGGCGAGGCGTCTTCAGATACATGACCATGCCGTGACTGGTGCGAGCCCAGACCCCGCCGCTATGGAATTTTGCAGCGCGGCCGATGGCCAGTCCCGACCTTAGTACAAGGATCGCCGAGCCGACGAAACCAATTGCTGTTCCTGCAAACAGACCGTTGAACGAGATCACCGTGAGGAACGCGGCGGCGATCAGGGGACTGGTGAGGCTCTCCATGTCGTACGCAAGACGGGAGAGCGAGAGCGCTTTCGTATAATCTTACTGATCAGGCAGGATATCGGGGATCGAGGCCTGGAAAGTCGGCGTGAAGGCCGCTGAGGCCGATTGCAGGACGAAGATCAATCCATAAATCTGCCAGACCTCCGTGACGAATGGGAGGAACAGCGCAACGCCAGCCCGTACGATATCCAGTGCCACGAGAAACGTCTTGCGGGGGAGCCGGGACGAGAAGGCCCCCACGACTGGAGCGATCGCGATATAGGCCACCATCTTGATCGCAAGCGCGATGCCGAGCACCTGCCCAGCCTCGTTTCCTGCAAGCTCGAAAGCGAGCAAGCCGAGCGCGACCGTGAGTAGCCCGGTGCTAATCAGGGCAACCAGCTGCGCAAGGAAAAGATGGCGATAGGTACGATCAGTGAGAATACCCAGCATGAAAGTGTGCCTGAAGGGCCCTTCCTATTCCGCTGGCACCGGCTCGTCCGCCAGCAACGGTTCACGTCGTGAGCTTTTCTCTCCCCCATGAACAATTCGGTAGAGCGCTGGCAGAACGAGCAAGGTGAGAAGCGTCGAGGAGAAAATTCCGCCGATCACCACTGTCGCAAGAGGTCGTTGAACCTCGCTGCCGAGCCCGACATTGAACGCCATCGGAATAAAGCCCAGACTGGCAACGAGCGCGGTCATGAGCACCGGCCTCAACCGTTGCAAAGCCCCTTCATAGATCGCCTCGTCCAAAGCCTCTCCCCGTTCGCGGCGCTGGCGAATGAAACTGAGCATTACCACACCATTGAGCACGGCGACGCCGGAGAGGGCGATAAATCCAACGCCCGCGGATATCGAGAATGGCATGTCGCGCAAGGCGAGCGCTGCCACGCCTCCCGTCAGTGCGAGAGGGACTCCCGAGAAGACGATCGCGGCATCCCGCAGGGTGCCGAACAGCATCAGCAACAGACCGAAAATCATCAGCAGCGCGATGGGCACCACAACCGACAGGCGCTGACTGGCAGAGACAAGCTGTTCATACGTTCCGCCATATTCGATCCAATAGCCGGCTGGGAGGTCAGCGCCGTCCGATACGCGATCCTGCAGTTCGGTGATAAATGAGCCAAGATCCCGACCTCTCACATTTGAGGTGACAACAAGCTTGCGCTTGCCGTTCTCGCGACTGACCTGATTGGGGCCCGGGGCGATGTCGACGCTCGCTACTTCAGACAGAGGCACGAACATAACGCCATCGCCGGACCGTCTGCCTTCCGGCAGAGGGACAGGCAGACGCTGAATCGCCACAACATCCGTACGCAAATATTCAGGGAATCTGACAACGATATCGAAGCGGCGGTCGCCTTCGAAAAAACGTCCGGCGACTTGCCCCCCCAGCGCCGTTGCCGCAACTGCCTGGATGTCACCCACGTTCAATCCGTATCTTGCAAGCGCATCCCTGTCAGGGCGAATTGACAAGATAGGCAGGCCCGTAACTTGTTCGCGCTGCACATCGGCGGAGCCAGCCGTGCCGGTTACGATCTCCTGAATCCGATCGGCTGTCGCTTCCAGTGTTTCCAGATCATCGCCATAGATTTTCACGGCGACATCTGCGCGGACCCCTGAAATCAGCTCATTGAACCGCATTTCAATCGGCTGGGTCAGCTCATACTTGCTGCCAGGTATCTGTTCGACCACTGCCTGTAGCTCGGAGACAAGTTGCGATTTTGGCTTTCTGGGGTCCGGCCATTCCTTACGTGGTTTCATGATCACGAATGTGTCTGCCACACTCGGAGGCACCGGATCGGTCGCAATTTCAGGCGTGCCGATCTTGGCAAAAACGCGTTCGACCTCCGGGACCTGCACGATCCTCGCTTCGAGCATTTCCTGCATTTCAATCGCCTGAGTCAGGCTTGTGCCTGGAATGCGCAAAGCGTGGAGGGCTATATCGCCTTCATCAAGGTTTGGAATAAACTCCGAACCTAGCTTGGTTGCCCCCCAGCCACCGATGCCGACGAGCGCAACGGCTCCGATCACAATAGCGTATCGAACACGTAGCGCGAAGCTAAGAGCCGGCCGGTAAAGCCACTTTGCCCCCCTCATCAGGCGGCTTTCCTTCTCCGTGACTTTGCCGCGGACAATAAGCGCGACGGCAGCTGGCACGAAAGTCAGCGAGAGGATCAGGGCCGAGGTGAGCGCCAGAACCACAGTGAAGGCCATCGGGTGGAACATCTTCCCTTCGATCCCCGTCAGGGCAAAGATTGGAAAATACACCACCGTGATGATGATCACGCCGAATATCGATGGTTTGATCACTTCACCGGACGCTTCGGCTGCCAGGGAAAATCGCTCTTCGCGGGTCAGCAAGCGACCTAGGCTCCCCTGCTTCTCCGCAAATCTCCGGAGGCAATTTTCGACAATGATAACAGCGCCATCAACGATCAGGCCGAAATCGAGCGCGCCGAGACTCATCAGATTGCCCGACACATTGTTCTCGACCATCCCCGTGATAGTCATCAGCATCGCCACGGGAATGACCGCCGCCGTTATGAGTGCTGCCCGTATATTTCCGAGCAGGAGAAACAGGACGAGAATAACCAGTAACGCACCCTCAGCCAGATTCTTCTCGACGGTTGCGATCGTCGCATCGACCAGGGTCGTACGATTATAGACCGGCGTGATCTGGACGCCATCAGGCAGACCAGGCCGGATTTCGTCCACCCGCTCGTCAACTGCGACTGATACTGTGCGGCTGTTTTCGCCGACCAGCATGAAGGCGGTACCAAGAATAACTTCCTCACCGTTCTGGGTTGCAGCGCCAGTCCGGAGTTCTTCACCGATGGCTATTTCTGCGACATCTGACAACCGGATCCCGAAGGCGCCGGTGTCTTTCACGGTAATGTTGCGAAGATCGTCAAGCGAATTCGCCTGACCGGGAACCCGGATCAGGTTCTGCTCACCATGACGTTCAATATAGCCTGCGCCGGTATTCGCATTATTCGCTTCCACAGCGCCGATGATATCGTCTAGCGTCAGATCGAATCCGGCGAGGGCTGCCGGATCTGGCAGGATATGGATTTCCTTCTTGAACCCGCCGATCGTGTTGACTTCCGTCACGCCTTCGACCGTGCGCAGCTGAGGCAAGACCACCCAGTCATTGAGCGTGCGCAAATCCATCGCCGTGTACCGTGCGCCATCTTCAGTGAGTGCGCCCGGCTCAGCCGAAAGGATGTACATGTAAATTTCGCCCAGCCCCGTTGCGATAGGACCGAGTTCAGGCGACACGCCTTCCGGAAGTGTGGCTCGAACCGACTGGATTCTTTCTGAAACCAGTTGTCTGGCGCGGTAGATGTCGGTGCCATCATCGAAGATCACCGTCACTTGACTCAATCCGTAGCGGGAAACCGACCGTGTATAGTCAAGATCAGGAAGACCCGAAATGGCGGTCTCTACCGGGAACGTGATGCGTTGCTCGGTTTCCAGAGGCGAATAGCCGGGGGCTTCCGTGTTGATCTGCACCTGGACATTTGTGATGTCAGGAACGGCATCGATCGGAAGCCGGTTGAAATTGTAGATACCGAGTGCGGCAAGTCCGAATACAACAGCAAGGACCAACCAGCGCTGGCTGATCGAGAATCGAATGATGCTCTCAAGCATGGCTGTCTCCTAATGGTCGTGGCTGGCGCCGGACTTTTCAATGTCGGCTTTGATGAGGAAGGAATTGGCGCTGACATATTCAGTGCCGGGATCTAACCCGCCAAGGACTTCGACAAATTCACCATCGCTCTCTCCCAGGTCGAGCATCCGGACCTCGTAGGTCTCGCCCACTTTTGCGTAGACCACGGTGAAGTCACGAAAGCTCTGCAGCCCGGATTCTCTCACGGCGAGCGGCACTTCAGACTCTCCGGTCACAACGCTCGCCATGACCCGCATGCCAGGGGTCATTTCCGCTTCGATCGGCACGGGGGCTACGGCGATACGAGTCTGCGTATTTTCGCCCGATATCGGCAGAAAGCGGGTGATCTCTGACGCAAACTCGAGGTCAGACCCAGCAACACCCATGCGGACGCTCTGACCTGTTTTCACTTTCCCTGCATCCTTAGGGAAGACGTGCAGACGCGCCTCCAACTGATTGAGGTCAGCGATCGTGAAGAGAGATTGATCGCCCGCGACATCGCCCGCATTGGTGTTGCGTTCAAGGATTGTCCCCGATACCGGCGCGGTGACCGAATAACTCTGAAGACTGGAGGAGCTTTCGACGCGCGCCAGCGTCTGTCCCTTGCGAACCATATCATTCACGCCGACGCTGACCGACTGGACTGGACCGGGGTAGCGGGCCCGAACCTCCGCGGTCGCAGATGGCGAGAGGGCCGTCACGCCCGAGAGAGGAATTATGTCCCTGATCACCGCAGCACCGGCAATTTCAGTCTCGACACCCATGGACACAGCTGTGTCGTCGGCAATCGTGGTGCGGCCCTCGAAGGATTCATAACTCCAAGAGTAAGACGTGCCCTGATGTTGGGCGTCGACGAAGACCTCGAAAGAATGCGGTTCGGTAACGACACCGTCGCCTTTCAGATAATCCTGAACCGGAGAGAATTCGAAAATATCCTCCTCGTCTCCAAGTCGGTCGAGGCGAACTGTCAGCGCGACACGGGACGGATCAACAGGTTCACCTGCAAGGAAAGGATAAATTCGATACTCAGGCGGCACACCTGACTCAAAAATCGTCATTTCCAGCGCAAAATCCCCCTCTTCCAACAGACGTCCTCCATGAGGCCCTTCCGCAGTTTCAGATTCTCCGGCCCCAGTATGAATATTGTCGCCATCGCCTAGCGCTGAATTCTGGCTGCCGCAGCCGGTGAGGGTCATCAGCGCTGCAATTACTGCAGCGGCAACAGGATAAAGAATGCGAGGATTCATTGTGCAGTCTCCACGATGGACTGCCAGTCTTCCCGGCCAGTGACGCGGGAAAGAGCAGCTTCGTTCAGGATGAAGGTCTCGATATGGCCGAGACGCTGTTCACGCAGTTCAGCAAGTGTTCGCTGCGCATCGATGATTTCGAGGTACGAAAATGCGCCGCGGTCATACCCCTCTTGGGCCAGATCAAGCGCGCGGATCGCTTCAGGAAGTAAAACGTCGTCTATATCTCGTATGCTGGCCTGCGCATTTTGCGCCGCGCGCTGATAGTTAACTGCCTGACGCAGCAATTGCTGGCGCAGCACACGTTCGCGGACAGCGACGAGTTCTTGTTGAACCCGGTGTTTGGCAGCTTTGGCAGCTGACTGACTCTGCGTACCCAGAGGGATGGTGACACCGGCGATGACGCCAATGTCTTCTCGATATCCGAATTTCCGAACACCCGCACTCCAAGTCACATCTGGCACTGCTTCCGCCCTGCGAAGTTCTGTCTCAGCCGCAAGGCGGCGATCTTCCGCCTGCAGTTTTTCGAATTCAGGTGAGTACACACCTGGAATATCCAGCTGGCCTGATTTCAAGCGGCGCTCAATGAATCCAGGCTCGATCGCAAAATCCTCCGCCCTGCCCCACATACTGGCAATGGTCATACGCCGCTCGGCGGCGAGGCGGTGGTATTGAAGCGCTTCTGCCTCAGCCCTAGCGAGGTCCGTCACTGACCGCGCCTGCGCAAGAAGTGGGTCTCGGGCAGCTTCCACGCGGCGATCAACAATTTCCTTCAAAGACCGTGAACTCGCGACCCGCTTGCAGGCGAGATCGGCTCGGCGCTCCAGGAGGACAGCTTCAACATACAGCGTCTCAATCGCGTGAGCGATATCGTGCTCGATGATTTCCCGCTCAGTTTCTGCAACGGCTATCCCTGCGCGCGCCACCGCTTCGCGCGCCTCTCTTTTGCCACCGCGCTCCCAAGTCCTTGAGAATCGCCCTGTCACTTCCAGATTGTCGATCTCGCCCGCCAGACCGATGCCTGGAAAATTTTCCGTTTCGAGACTGATCGTATCCATTGGGCGAAGTGCAGCAATCGTCCGTTCCGTGCGGGCCAGGGCCACACCCTTGTCCGCCAGGATGGGTCGCAAGTCGGCGTCAAGTGCAGCCCGCATGGCTTGAGAGGACGTCACAATTTCGAGATCTTCGCCTGCTTCACAAGCGGATGTCTGCGCGCTGACCGGCAGAAGTGGCAACGCCATGATCAAGGCGCAGCCTATAACTTTAAGTGCCATGAAACTTACTCCAGGCTGAACAAGCAAACATTGGACGCCCGCATGGCGTAACAATGTACGATATTATGTTCAGGCTGAAATTCGTTCGGGATCCGGATCTTTCAGACGGATGGGTCCGCGATAGGATGGTGGGCCGGATACAAGCCTTACAAAAGGCACAACTGACTTGACGAGACCAGTCGGTGAAGAAATGCCAAGCGCAACAAAATGAAGTTCCGCAGGGTGATCCTCATGATCAAGCTCGTGCGAGTGCTCATCGTCCAGATCGGACAGAGTGTCATGACCGAGGCCCTGCTCATCAAGATGATGATCGATTGGCATCACATGATGCAGCTCTTCAGCATGCGCACGCGTATGCGCCGCCCCTGACAGGAATGGTGATATGGCGAAAATCGCACAGAGAAGAGCTACCAGACGGTGCATGGTCACGATCCAAAGCTCAATTTAGTCTATATGTAAAGACAGCAATTTCCCTCAGGCTTGGACATAGTGAAGCGGTAATCTATTGAATGGCTGAGACTCTTGAAGGTTATTTGCTCGACGAGGCCTTCAACGGACCGCGCGGTTAAGATGATACACTGATTGCGCATCAGCCCCTTTCGAATGCCCGGCCATTCTACTCTAGATGATTGCTAGCAGGCTCAAGATGGTCACTCGTACCGCTCAAAGGTCGAGGCAGCCCTAACTGCGCTGACGAGACCCCTTCCTACAAAATAGTGACTGGCCCGGCTCGTCTCATATTCGGCCGTCGCAGCAGGATCCGCAGACAGCGCATTGCAAAGACCAGCAATCCGGCTTGCGAGCGGGAGTTGTTCAACAGCGGACCTGTGGCCGACTTGTCTGCGGTCTCGGACAAATGTATCAGACATTTGCTGTATACGGATGTTTCCTGGGGTTCATAGCCGAGGACCTCGCAGAATTTCGCGGCGGGGCCATTGCCGTCCCGGACCATGATGATCAATGTGAAGGCCCAGATGGTGCCGGTGATCGACAAGGCAGCGGCCGGTCCGGACTACCGCATCTTCGCAGGCGATGCAGAACTCGGCGCGGCCTGGCGCGAGGAAAGCAAGGATGGCGAGACGCGTGATCCAGCCGGATCGTGTCGGAGGTCAAAGCTGCGCCTTCCGAGGGCCTGTATCCGGTATTGATCACGCCGAGCAGCAAGGCTCTGGCTTCCTCATTCAGGCCGTCCAGCGCATGCTGGGCCAGCAATTTCTCACGAATCCATTTTGTACTGAATGGTGGACGAGTCCGCTTCTCACCTTCCCGGAAGGACAATTCCCCGAGCGGCAACGTAATCCCGAGCCGCTTCATCCTGTTCACCGTTTTCAGGATATCACCGAGATGGATCAAATCCTTGTTTGCGGTATTGGGCGTAACCGCGCCTGCCTCGATCCGTTCGAGCCAGTGCTGCCTGAAATCCAGCATGTCATCGCGTGTGATGGCTGCAATCGGCTTGTTGCCGATGACGGACACGAAATTGCGCACTGCCTTGATACGGGGATTTCGCCAGCGCCTGATCTGGTCCTCACTCTTACCGATTACCTTTTCCCGGGCCAGGGACCAATAAAGGCCGAGCGCTGCTTCAAGCGTCGGCTCCGGCTTCTCGACACCTCCCAGCAAAGAGGCAGCCTCGACCGCATCAGGCACGTCGCCCCCACCTTGTATGGCTTCGATACGCTCAACCAGTTCTTCTAGCGGCAATTGCGAAACCCTGTCCGCCTGCAGATAGCGATATCCCCGCAGGCTGGCGAGTTCCTGAACAGCGGCATAGCGTTCGTCAGCATCGCTTGACCTGCCTGCCAGACGCGCCTCCCACGCCTCGATGAGCTGTTCCCAGGCATGGATTGCCTTGCTCTGCGCAAGGCTTTCGGAATCTGTATGCAGGCTGATCCAGACGGTGCGTCTTGTCTCAACGCCATGATACCGGCGGGGAACACGCCGACGCAGCTGGTAGGTCTTCCCACGCTTGAAAATGGGCATGTTCGAATCCCTTTTGTGCAGCAAAATGTGCAGCAAATCAAGATTCCAGGAGCGCGGATATTCCGAAATACCGAATAGTTTCAGTATATTCAGGGATGTATCAGGATGTTGAGGGAGGCGGGGTGGCGGAGAGGAAGGGATTCGAACCCTCGATACGCGTTAACGTATACGCCCTTAGCAGGGGCGCGCCTTCAGCCACTCGGCCACCTCTCCAGCGCGGAATATGGGGTCTAGAGAAACCCCATCCTGATCGCAAGCCCCTGAATTCGGTGGAGCCGTCAAAATCTCCACGAAAGCACGGCCAAACTCAAATGCACGCGCAACTGCTACATATGTGGCGTTACGTATGGTCGGCCCATCCCTCTGTGCTAATCTCCCCTCTAATTCTTGCCAGAGACCCCGATAATGATGACCGACTATTTCAAACCCGTCCCGTTCGACCTATTCAAATCCAATAAAAAAGCGTTCGGAGATGCGCTCTGCCGCTCCTTTCGAGAGACAGGGTTCGCAGTGGTGTCCGGCCATACAGTCGATCAGGGCGTGATTGACCGCAATCTGGATGCGACCAAGGCTTACTTTGCTCTGCCGGACGCGGAAAAGCTGAAATATGACGGACGCCAAGGGGGTGGCCAGCGCGGCTATACGGCCTTTGGCACGGAGAATGCCAAGGGCAACGCTCATGCCGACCTCAAAGAATTCTGGCATACCGGTCGCGCCCTGCCGGAGGACAGCCCCTATCGCGCGACGATGGCCGACACACCCAGCGTTCCGGAAGTACCCGCCTTTGACGAAGCCACAACCGCACTTTTTGATGCACTGGATGAAATGGGCCGAGAAATTCTGGAAGGTGTCGCCTTGCATCTTGGGCTCGCCGAGGATTGGTTCGACGACAAGGTCAATTTCGGCAACTCTATCCTGCGTCTGCTCCACTACCCCCCGCAGCAAACTCCTCCACCCGCAGGCACGGTCCGCGCCGGCGCGCATGAGGACATTAATGTCATCACGCTTTTATTGGGTGCTGAGGAGGCCGGCCTCCAGGTCTTGCACAGTTCAGGCGAATGGCTGGACGTTAATCCGCCCGCTGGCGCGCTGGTCATCAATTGCGGAGACATGCTACAGCGCCTGACGGGCGGCGTACTGCCGTCGACAACGCACCGCGTGCTTAACCCATCTGCCGAGCGCGCAAAATTCCCGCGCTACTCGACGCCCTTCTTTCTGCACTTCAATCAGGATTACCTGATCGAAGCGCTACCTGGCTGCGTCGCTGAAGGCGGCAAAGCCGAAGCCCCGATCACGGCTCAGGATTATCTCATGGAACGGCTCCGCGAGATCGGCCTCGTAAAGGCCTGACGTATACCTAATGCCCCGCTGCACTAAACGGTCACAGACATCGAACACTCTTTTGGACGGGAAAATGTTAGCGTTGACATAAATAGCCACTCCCCCAATGATTGCGCTAACGAAACGTGGTCGACGCGACACTTATGGGGAGGGAATTATGACCGATGCTTACACGGGCACGAAGCGCCGGCTTGCGATTGGCGCCTTGGCGACCACCTTGTTGGCGACCGCTTGCGCCACGCCTGTGCAAGCGCCTACCGCACCCGCTGACACCGTCGTTTCTGACATTTCCGAGGCCAGAGCCTGCACGCCGAATGTGAGTCTGACGAGTGCATCACAGCGCGTACGTTCGTTGGTGGCCCAGATGACCATTGATGAAAAACTCGGTCAATTAAACCAGGCCGCAGGTGGCCGCAGCAAGTCGCTGAATTCAAAGCTCACCCCTGAAGAACTCGGCAAAGTCCGGAATGGCGAGATTGGCTCCTATCTTCATGTTGCGGGCGCTGAGCCGCTGGGTGAACTCCAAAAGGTCGCCATTGAAGAAAGCCGTCTGGGCATCCCGCTCCTCTTTGCGATGGACGTAGTACACGGCTACCGAACGATTTTTCCGGTACCACTGGCCATGGCGGCATCATGGGATCCAGACGTCTGGCGGGAAGCCGCCGTCATCTCCGCTGACGAGGCGTCGTCAGCAGGCCTTCACTGGACGTTCGCCCCGATGGTCGACATTGCGCGTGACCCGCGATGGGGCAGAATCGTCGAGAGTGCTGGTGCGGACCCATATCTGGGGTCTCGTATGGCAGTCGCGCAGGTCGAGGGCTATCAGGGCGAAAGCCTAGCAGCCCCAAACACCATTCTCGCTGCGACGAAACACTTCGGCGCATATGGTGCCCCAACTGGCGGCCGCGACTATGGGTCTGCTGACATCAGCGATCAAAGCCTGTTCGAAACCTATCTGCCTCCCTTCTACGCCGCCACGAAGGCTGGCACCGGCTCCATGATGACGGCGTTCAATGATGTCGCCGGGGTTCCGTCCACAGCCAATGAATATCTCATCGATGATGTATTGCGGGGCGAGTGGGGCTTTGACGGCATGATCGTGTCCGACTGGAATGCAGTCGCTGAACTGATGAATCACGGCGTGGCCGAATCTGAAGAACAGGCGGGAGTGCTTGCCCTGCGCGCGGGCGTCGACATGGACATGACCAGCATGGTCCTGCCAACCAGGATCAAGACCGCTGTGCAGTCAGATGAATGCCTGACACATGATCTCGACGCGGCAGTTGCCCGTATACTGATGACAAAAGAGCGATTGGGCCTGTTTGACGAACCGTTGGCCTATCACGATGCAGAACGGGAAAAGACAACTCTGCTGAGCCATGAATTCCGACGCACAGCACGCGAAGCCGCGGTGAAATCAACGGTGCTCTTGAAGAATGAAAACCAGGTTCTGCCACTCTCCAATTCCCCTCAGAAAATCGCCGTTATCGGTGCCTTGGCGGAGGACAAGCTGACTCAGCTCGGCTCTTGGCGTGCACAAGGCAAGGTCGAGGATGTCGTCTCATTGCTTGAGGGCCTGCAGCAAAACGCTCCTGACGGCACCACCATTACATATGCAGCCGGCACGCATCCTTCAAATGACGCGGATTCTTCTATTGAGGCTGCTGTGGAGATTGCGTCGGCCGCCGATCATATTCTCTTGGTGATCGGGGAGGATTTCGACCTGTCCGGGGAAGCGCGCAGCCGCTCAGATATTGCCCTTCCCCAGAACCAGTCCGCCCTCGCCGCGGCGATGTTTGAGAT
The DNA here is from genome assembly GCF_017309975.1 of Hyphomonas sp. KY3. Taxonomy (NCBI): domain Bacteria; kingdom Pseudomonadati; phylum Pseudomonadota; class Alphaproteobacteria; order Hyphomonadales; family Hyphomonadaceae; genus Hyphomonas; species Hyphomonas sp. KY3. Next base: position 1,692,389 of record NZ_CP022271.1, on the reverse strand, counting down.
CGGCAAACCCGTTACGATCATATTGGTGACGGGACGGCCGCTCGCAATGGAACAGGAAGTTGGAGCCGCTGATGCCGTGCTCAACACATGGATGCTGGGCATTGAAGCCGGAAACGCGCTGTCTGACGTGATATGGGGTGATGTCTCCCCTGCGGGTCGCCTACCTATCGAATTTCCGCGACGCACCGGTGCGGTGCCGCACACCTATTCCGAATATCCCGGTGGGCGCCCCGCTGACCCGGACCTGTCGAAAGACACGAACCGGTTCATCGATATTCCGATCACGCCGCTTTTCCCCTTCGGTCATGGACTGACCTATTCCAGCTTCGAATATGGTGACCTGATCGCAATAACCGATGCAGATGAATTCACCTTGAGCATCAAGGTCACAAATTCCGGAGACGTCGATTCTGATGAGGTGATTCAGCTGTATATGCGTGATCCGCTCGCCACGATTGCCCGACCGAAACGAGAACTGCGCGGATTCAAGCGAGTCCATATCCCGGCTGGTGAATCCCGCACAGTGAGCTTCACCCTGACCCCCGACCAGATGGCGTACTACACGGCACGGGACGGCTGGATCGTAGAACCCGGTAAGATCGAATTCATGGTGGGTGCATCCGCTGACGACATTCGGGCGCGCGCGGAGGTCATCATTGATCAGGCTTACCACACGAACGTTCCAGCCAGCGCAATTGCCACAAGGACACATGTAGAATGAAACAAACGCGACGTGGCTTCATGGGGTCTGCCGCCGCAGCCACCCTGATTTCGGCTTGCGCCACCACTCCGATCGGAAAGGCGTCCAATCCCGATCTCGAGATCTTCGATGCGGAAGCCCATTCCCTGTTGGATGTTTCCGCAAGACTGGAGGTTTTGGCCTCCGGTTATACATGGAGTGAAGGGCCGGTCTGGGATCGCGCACGCAACAGCCTGTATTTTACCGATGTACCGGAGAATATTGCGTGGAAATGGTCAGAAGCCAGCGGCGCGACGGAATTCCTGGCCCCTTCGGGCATTGCACGTGAGCAGGCGACGGGTTTCCGCGAACCGGGCGCCAATGGATTGGCTATCTCTCAGGATGGCTCACTTCTCATCTGCAACCATGGTCGTCGCGCGGTCGAAAGAATGGACTTCGAAACCGGGCATCGTAAGATCATCGCCGCCACGTTCAATGGCAAGAAGTTCAACAGCCCAAACGATGTTGTCGAAGCGCCTGACGGAAGCCTGTTCTTCACCGATCCGCCCTATGGGCTGGAGGGCATGAATGACTCTCCCCTGAAGGAGCAAGATGCCAACGGCGTGTACCGTCTGTCACCAGATGGAGAAATCACCCGCCTTATCGATACAATGACTTTCCCGAATGGCATCGTGCTGTCACCAGACAGCCAGACACTCTATGTTAGCCAATCGGATCCCGACCAGCCGGTCATCCTGCGCATGGCACCTGATGGTTCTTCCAGTTCGGTGCTTTTTGACGCCAAGCCGTTCATGTCCGACACGGCTCCGGGCCTGCCGGACGGGATGGCTGTGACGCGTTCGGGTCACATCTTTGCAACGGGCCCGGGCGGCGTGTTCCTTCTGGCCTCGGACGGCAAACCCCTTGCCCGGATCAACACCGGCAAGGCAACTGCCAATTGCTGCTTCGGCGACGCAGACGGCCGCACACTTTACATGACCGCACATGACACACTCATGCGCATCAGAACGACATCAATTGGCCTCGCATGGAGCTGACCGAAGCGCTCCTCGTCTACCGCCCCCTGCTGGCAACAGGGTTTGGCATTGCGGCGCTGCTTGCGCTGATATTGCGCGCACGGATGAATGCCTTCGCGGCCCTGCTACTGGTCAGCATATTCAGTGCCCTGGCCGCGGGCATGGCCCCAGAACAAGCCTTCGACACATTGGCAAAAGGCCTGGGCGGCACGCTGGGGTTCATTGCCACAGTCATCGGGCTTGGCGCGTTGTTCGGCGCGATCCTGCAGGCCTCTGGGGCGCTCGATGCCCTGGCTTCAAAACTCTCTACCTCATCCAGCTTCAAAACGAACCAATGGAAGATCGCCGGCATTGGCTTGTTGGCGTCCACACCTGTCTTTTTCGATGTTGCCCTCATCATACTCGCACCCCTGATCCTCACCATGGCTCATGACCGGCTGAAACCCGCCATGTCTCTTGGTCTCCCGCTCATGGCAGGGCTCGCGGTCGGCCACGCTTTCCTACCGCCCACGCCGGGACCGATCGCCATCGCGGAGCTGATAGGCGCGGACCTCGGCTGGGTTATCCTCTTCGGCGCAATAACAGGCTGCGTCGCGCTGGCCGTATCCGGTCCGCTCTTCGCGGCGTTTTTGGAGCAGCGCAACCGCATGCCAATCGGCAATCCGGCCTTCGAACTGGACGAAACCAGCAATCATACAACCCGGCCCATCCCACAGCCCGAACGGGCCATATTCCTGATTACGCTGCCACTCGTCCTGATTCTGTTGGGCACGCTTGCGGGAATCTTGCCGGACGGCCCCATCAAATATGTGCTTGAAATCATCGGGCATCCATTTAGCGCGCTCCTGATTGCATGCGGCGCATCCTGGCTGCTGCTTTATCCAAAGACCGTCCAGAGCCGGAAATTGATGTCGGACGCGATGGCCCGCCCATTCGAGCCTACAGGCGCAGTCATCCTCGTCACTGGCGCGGGCGGCGCGTTCAAGCAGGTTCTTGTGGACACAGGCGCTGGCGAGCAGATCGCAAATGCCGCGCTTGGTCTGGGGTTTGGTCCGCTTCTGGCGGGCTATGTACTCGCCGTCATCCTGAGGCTCGCCCAAGGTAGCTCCACGGTTGCCATGATAACGTCAGCTGGCCTGACCGCGCCCATTGTGGCGATGGCCGATCTCTCCGCCCCGCAGCTAGGTATTGTGGCCATCGCGATTGCCGCGGGCGCAACAACCGGCAGCCATGTGAATGATAGTGGCTTTTGGCTCGTTGGACGGATCTTCGGCATCACGCCAGGTGAGACACTGCGTACATGGACCGTCTCTACCACGCTGATCAGCGTGGTAGGATTTTTGATGTGCCTGATCCTGTACGCAGCACTCGCGTTGTTCTGATCAGATCAGGCCCGCAAGCGGCGAACTTGGATCCGCATACATCTTTTTTGGCATCCGCCCGGCCAGATAGGACTCTCGACCGGCGATCACCGCATGTTTCATGGCATTAGCCATCCGGATCGGATCCTTCGCGGCGGCAATGGCCGTATTCATCAGCACGCCATCACAGCCCAGTTCCATGGCAATCGCGGCGTCCGAGGCCGTTCCGACACCCGCATCGACAATCACCGGCACTCGTGTCTGCTCGACAATGAGACGGATATTGACCGGATTCATGATTCCGAGGCCTGACCCAATCAAGCTACCGAGCGGCATGATCGCGCAGCAACCTGCGTCTTCCAGCATCTTCGCGTAGACCGGATCATCGGAACAATAAACCATGACCTCAAACCCTTCGGCGATCAGGGCTTTGGCTGCCTCAAGCGTCTCCGGCATGTTCGGATAGAGCGTCTTCTGGTCAGCCAGCACTTCCAGCTTCACCAAATTCCAGCCACCGGCCTCGCGCGCCAGGCGCAGCGTGCGAACGGCTTCATCCGCCGTGTAACATCCGGCTGTATTTGGCAGATAAGTAAATTCGTCCGGCTTCACAAAGTCTGTCAGCCGCTCTTCGTTCGGGTCCGACAAGTTCACCCGCCGCAAAGCCACGGTGACGATCTCCGCGCCAGCAGCCCGTGCTGCGTCCGCGTTCTGTTGATAAGTCTGATACTTGCCCGTGCCTACGATCAGGCGGGAGTTATAGGATTTGCCGGCGATGATAAGGGGATCTGTCAAAATTCTAACCTGTCTGGTCTGCAAGAGCTGGATGGCGCAAATAGCTGAGATCGCAAGCGATCAGCCACCACCCACGAACTGAACCACTTCTATCTTGTCGCCGTCCTCAATCACAGTGCTGGCATGCTCTGACTTCGGCACGATTTCGAGATTTCGCTCAATCGCAATGCCGCGCTGATCCCTGTCGGACTCGCCTGCCAGTTGAAGCACCAACATGGCAAGCGTCAGGCCAGGTTCGACTTCGCGAGATACGCCATTGACTGTAATCAACATTCGGGTTTTCTCCGTTCACCAGCCCCCTTGCCTTGCCCGGCGTTACAGCGCAAGACGGAAGACTATGACCAAGCCCGTATATGTCCTTGGAGGCCCAAACCTCAACCTTCTCGGCTCACGCGAGCCCGAGATTTACGGGCACGAGACCCTCGCTGACATTCATGCACGTCTCGAAGCGCTGGCAGATGGAACACAGCTGGAGCTTCGCCAGACGAATCATGAAGGCGAATTGGTGAGCTGGATTCAGGAGGCATCTGAAAAGGGCGCCGCCATCATTCTGAATGCCGCAGCCTACACGCATACATCCATCGCTCTTCACGACGCGCTGAAAGCGTGCAAAATCCCTGTAATTGAAGTTCATTTGTCGAATCCTGCGGCGCGCGAAGCGTTCCGCCAGGTGAATTACGTATCCCCCGCTGTGAAGGCCACGATTGCAGGCCTTGGCGCCTATGGTTATGAGCTGGCGCTAATGGCGGCAAAGACCCTCACGGGCAAATAAGAGACCTGACATCCCATGAGCACAACGAAGAACAAGCTGGATACCGGACTTGTCCGGGAACTCGCAGCCATTCTGCGGGAAGCAGACCTTGGCGAAGTTGAAGTTGAACATGAAGGCCTACGCATCCGCGTCAGCAAACCCGCTGCGCCGGTTGTGCAGGCCGCTATGGCCGCGCCGGTCGCTGCACCGGCTGCCGCTGCTCCGTCAGCAGCTGCTCCTGTCGCCACCACAGACGCTCCACCTCAGACATCTGACAACGCCATCAAGTCTCCGATGGTCGGCACGGTATACCTGTCGCCTGAACCCGGTGCGAAGCAATTCGTCGGCGTTGGCGACAAGGTGAAAAAGGGCGACACGATCTTGCTCGTCGAAGCCATGAAGACTTTCAATCCAGTCGAAGCCGACAAGGCCGGTACCGTCAAAGAAATCTACGTCACTGATGCCCAGCCAGTTGAATATGGCGAAGCTCTCATTCTGATCGAGTAATATGGCTGACCAACCCGTTATCAAGAAGGTTCTCATCGCAAACCGCGGCGAGATCGCGCTGAGGATTCACCGCGCCTGCAAGGAAATGGGACTGTCCACCGTGGTCGTCCATTCCGAAGCAGACAGCGACGCCATGGCTGTGCGCCTCGCGGACGAGAGTGTCTGCATCGGGCCTGCGCCATCGTCCGAAAGCTATCTGAAGAAGTCGCAGATCCTTGCCGCTGCCGAGATCACCGGCGCGGACGCGATCCATCCGGGATACGGCTTTCTGTCGGAGAACGCCCAATTCGCCGAAATGGTCGAAGCACATGGGCTCGCGTTCATTGGTCCTACGGCCGAGCATATCCGCATCATGGGCGACAAGATCGCTGCCAAGGCCGCAATGATAGAAGCGGGCGTGCCGTGCGTACCCGGTTCAGAAGGCGCATTGTCGTCTATTGCCGAAGCCAAGAAGGCCGCCAAGAAAATCGGCTTTCCGGTCCTCGTAAAAGCATCTGCTGGCGGCGGCGGTCGAGGCATGAAGCTCGCCAAGACTGAAGCAGACCTCGAAAATGCCGTTCGAACCGCCAAGACCGAAGCCAAGGCTGCATTCGGTGATGATGCGGTGTATCTTGAGAAATATCTTCAGGGCCCGCGTCACATCGAAGTCCAGATCATCGCTGACACGCATGGCAATGTAGCCCATCTCTGGGAGCGCGATTGTTCGCTGCAGCGACGTAACCAGAAAGTCTTCGAGGAAGCGCCCTCGCCTGCTCTGAATCAGGCCCAGCGTGAAGAGATCGGCGGCATCTGCGCCCGTGCGATGGAAAAACTTGGTTATCGCGGCGCCGGTACGGTCGAGTTCCTCTATGAAGACGGTAAATTCTACTTCATCGAAATGAACACGCGGCTCCAGGTCGAGCACCCTGTCACAGAAATGATCACAGGCATTGACTTGGTGCGCGAACAAATCCGCATTGCCGAAGGGAAGGAACTCTCATTCCGGCAGGAAGATGTCATGCTGGTCGGTCACGCCATCGAGTGCCGGATCAATGCCGAGCACCCAAAGACGTTCGTGCCTTCCCCGGGCCTGATCACAGACTTCCACGCACCCGGCGGACCTGATGTCAGACTCGATAGTGCGGCCTATTCGGGCTACCGCATTCCTCCTCACTACGACTCGCTGATCGGCAAATTGATCGTGCACGGGCGAACCCGCCGTGAGTGTATCATGCGCCTTCGCCGCGCCTTGCAGGAAATGGTCATCGGCGGGGTCTTCACGACGCTGGATCTGCACCGCGAACTCGTCGAGAATGAGGATGTACTCGAAGGTGAATACAATATTCACTGGCTCGAAAAGTTTCTTGAAAATCAAACTGATACAAAAAAGTGAGCATTTTTCACCTTTCGCGTTCCACAAGGATCGACAAAGGGTAGACATCACATAAGCCGCTGGTTCATATAATTCCATGTCACAGCGGTTTAGTTCATCCGATCTGCTTGCTTGCTATCGTCGTGGGATTTTCCCCATGGGCGATGCCCGAAATGATCCGAACTTGTTTCTGGTCGACCCTGATATGCGAGGGATCATTCCGCTTGGTGATTTCCACGTGCCCAAGCGCCTGCTCCGAAAGGTCAAGCAGGATCCGTTTCGCGTGACCATTGATCAGGCCTTTACGCGTGTCATGGAATTGTGCGCTGAGAGTGCAAAGGGGCGCGAAAGCACCTGGATCAACTCGCCCATTCTGAATCTGTACAGCTCGCTCCACCGCGAGGGCCACGCCCATTCCATCGAGTGCTGGGACGGCGACAATTTGGTCGGCGGCCTTTATGGGGTGGCACTCGGCGGCGCCTTCTTTGGAGAAAGCATGTTCTCACGCGCGACGGACGCGTCAAAGATTGCGCTGGTCCATCTGGTGGCGCATCTTCTCGAAGACGGTTTCGTCTTGCTCGACGCGCAGTTCCATAATCCCCACTTGGAGCAATTCGGGCTTATCGAAATACCCCGTCAGGATTTCAAGAAACTCTTGAAAGACGCCCTCACTGTAGAGGCCAAATTCTATTCGAACTCCGCATCCTCTTCGGACGGACGTGGTGCGAGCTTCACAGGCTCCGGCGCAGCGCAGCGTATTACCCAGATATCATAGACAGGATGTTCAAGCGCGCTGAGTCCTGGCGATGAAGCATACATCCAGCCTGAAAAGAGTTCTGGATTATCTTCGCTGACGGTTTCGACATCCTCCGCATCGACAGCGGCTTCCATCGTCTCAACAGCCACAGGCTGGGTCGAGGCGATCTTGAGAAATGCTGCGCTTTCCGGCGCTTCCTCCGGCGGGGTCTGGTAACAAACCTGCAGTTCGACCTTCAGGGATCCGAAGACAACCGGCTCACCGACTTTCACGTCAATATCCGTGGAGCGGCCGGTAATCTTGTCGAGCGCGCGCAACGTGGCCGTATCCTTCTGGACGAAGGTGGCCGCGTGTCCGGCGCCCCCAACGAGGGCGGCCAATGCAAGTGCAGAGACCATGATACGCATTATTGGTAATCCTCATCCGGATATGCATCGTCTGCTGTGGCATCTGGGCTGGCCGCCGGGTCGGACGCACCATCACCACCGCTGCCTGAAGCAAAGGACGCAAACAGGGTCAGCAGGTCGACGCTGCCACGCGTATACTTGATCTCACCAGACCCATCCTGGGGGATATTGTCGAAGCTGCCACCTGGTTCCAGAGCCACATAAGCTCCGCCCAGAAGACCGTCAGTCGACACCCGGGCATCCGTATCGTCCGGCAGGGCCCATTTTTCATCCAGGCTGAGCGTTACAACCGCCTCAAACCGCTCCGGATCACCCACGATGCTTTTGACGATGCCAGCCTTCACACCGGCGATACGCACATCGGAACCGCGCGAAATGCCCGATACATTGTTGAAGCGCGCCTCAAGCTCGTACTGATCACCTTGCGACTGGGTTTCTCCACCGCGGTCGATCGCGAACCAGAGGAAGATACCAGCCACCGCGACCACGGCGGCGCCAATCAGGGTTTCAAAGAGTGATTCACGCATCGGGGTTCCATGCCTCATAGTCGCCTGATGCCTTCTGGCGTGCCATGTCAGTCGACAGGCTGCCCTTCGGCTTGGTGGCGTAAGGAGTGCCCGTCATATTGGGCTTGTGGTCCGTTTCCCATTCACGGCGCGTAAGCGGCGACTTGGTGGGCGGATCTTCGACAGTATGATGCAGCCAGCCATGCCAGTCCGCAGGCACCTTGGATGGCTCGGCCAGGCCCTTGTACATCACATAACGACGCTTGCGCCCTTCGAGAGACGGCTTGCGCTCCTCGAAATAGCGGTTGCCGTATTCGTCGGTCCCGACATAGCCAGAGCGCCGCTTGATATCAAAAGCCGCTCCGATCGTATTGCCGCTCCACCAGGTAAAAATCTGTTTCAGCATCGTGAGGATGTCCTGACCTGTCTTGTTGGCCGTAATATGGCGTTATCCGGGCAGTTAATCCATACGGCAGCCGCAGGCAATGCGACGCACGTTTTTATGATCTGACCGCTAATTTTGCTGCCGGAATGGTTGATACCCCTGACCGGAACCGTCACGCTCGAATATGTGATTCGCTGGTGATTCGCGGGAGGGTTTGATGAAAACTGCAGAGATTGCGTCCATTGTGGAGGCCGCCGAGACCGACGGCCTGCTTTCTCCGGAGATGGAGTTCGGAATCGCCTTCCGCGCCGCGGGAAAACGGCGGCGGCCGATTACTGAAGAATCTCTGAGAAATGTTGCGTCCGCCTATGCGTCTGCTGGTTTGCTCGGCGCGTCCCAGATTGCCACCGCCGAAATGCTGGAACGTTTGGGCAATGCACCACGCAATGCAGAATTGGCGGAGGCCGTGGCATCAGGCCTACCGCAAGACATACTTGAAGAAGCGCTGCGTCAGCCAGACGGTTTTGCACGCACGGCGGAGGCCTTGAGAATCGCCGCTGCCAATAACCAGCCTCCCCCCGCAGCAGTCTTCAGCGCAGAATCGACCGATCCGGAATTCGATACTCTGCTATTAAGTGCCCTCAAAGAAGGCGCTGAAATCCTTCTTGCTCAGGATGACCTCGCTCCGGCACGTACCGCTTGTCGGTTGCTGGATGTCTCGCTGGCAGTCAGCCCCGATGGACTCGAAACAGATTTGTTGAGCTCTGTGGCGGAAGCAGCTGGCAAAAGCGTCGGAGACGGCCTGCTCCTGATACAGGGTCTCGGCGCAGCCGTGCTTTCGCTTGGCCTCTCCTATGATAGCGACGACGGACGTTCGGTAGCGGCTGCGATATGTGCCCTTGTAAAGGCCCATGCAGCCGGCTCATCGCTAGCCGCAGGCCATGCCAGCGTACTCGGTCTCGAGGCACGCAGAGCAACGTCCCGGAAATCCTGTACGGTTGCCATTCTGCCCATCACAGACCTCGCCGATTTGATGCCTGAATGCGAAAGCGAGGGCGCTGGGCCTGTGCGCACCGTACTGGCCTATTCCGATGACGGCCCGACCCTGGCGCGATGCGCTCGGCTGGCGATATCACGTACCGCGCCAGAATCTCTCCCAACAATATTGGACCGGGTGGCCAATTGTGGAGGTGAAGACCTGGAAGCCGCCCTTGGGGCAGACCGTTTGCGAGACCGCGGCTTCTCCGAAGCTGCCCTCGACCGGGTTACACGCGCGCTCAGCGACGGACTACCCCTGAACGCCGCCTTCTCCCGATGGGTATTGGGTGACGAGATCATCAGCGAAGATCTGAAACTGGCCCCAGAGAATTTCGATTCGGATGGTCTCGCACTTCTCTCCGCGATGGGGTTCTCCAGAAAAGATATTTCAAATGCTGAAGCTGCCGTTGACGGTACGGTCGAAGATGTTGCCACCCAGGCCTTTCGCCAATGCGGGCTGGACCTTTCTGTTGGTGCAGAAGCTGAACTGGCTTTCGCGATGGCGTGTTCCGAAGCGCTTGGCGGGCAGACGACTGTCCGGGTGAATGGGCGAGACGGTCTGGATTTGGCCGACAAGGCTATCGAGGCAGGCCTGTCCGCCCTGTTGATCGGCATACGGGCATCGGCAAACGAAGAAGTGGCCGAGCGCATGGACCATATTCTCAGCCTCGCCGACGAGCTGGCGGCAGAGGCCGAGATTCCACACGAATCCCCTCAAAGTTCGGCTCTCACGGGTCACGGTCCAAATGCCCGTACCCGACTCCCTGATCGCCGAAAAGGCTATATCCAGAAGGCATCAGTCGGCGGTCACAAGGTCTACCTCCATACGGGCGAGTTTGATGATGGCGCGCTCGGGGAGATCTTCCTTGATATGCATAAAGAAGGCGCCGCTTTCCGGAGCCTGATGAACAATTTTGCGATCGCCACCTCTATCGGTCTGCAATACGGTGTGCCGCTGGAGGAATTCGTCGACGCCTTCGTGTTTACCCGGTTCGAGCCGGCTGGTGCCGTCACCGGCAATGATCGCATCACCAAAGCGACCTCCATTCTAGACTACATCTTCCGCGAACTCGCCGTGTCCTATCTCGGCCGGGACGACCTCGCCGAAGCCGATGTCACCCATGACGGCCTCGGTCGGGGCGCTGGGGACGGAACCCGCGAAACTGCAGAGTTTACGGAAGAAGCCGCCCAGTTGATCTCACGTGGTTTCTCACGCGGGCAATTGCCGGACAATATCGTCATCCTGGACAAGAAACGCGAAGAAAAGCTTTCCGGTGAGGAGGGCGACGATGAGACGTTGAACGCGCCAGCCTACCTCACCGACGCTTGCCCGAATTGTGGGAGCTTCACACTGTTCCAGATCAGCGAGGACGGGGATGCCGAGTGCGATACGTGTGGGCAGGAATTACAGGATACGAGCGAAGTTCCGTCCTGATTACTTCAAGATGATCAATAGAAACCGGCGGTTCTTTCTCCGAATTTCGGTTAATCGCTGTTTTCCAAGGCATGGCGGAATTGCAACACTTCCCGTGTTTTAGGCAGTCCTTACTGTTTGTTCAGTTTGGGGTAACAAAATCAGGCGTTATCCATGTTCCATGATCCGCTTGGTACATGCACTTCTTACCGCATCCGCCATGTCCTTTGTCGCCTTGTCGGCACAGGCACAGAGCCAACCCGTGGCCTGGTCCCCCGGTTATGCAGGCGCCTGCGGGGAGTGTGACCTATCCGGCAAGAATTTGACTGGCTGGTCCCTCGCTGGCGGAAACTATTCCAGCGCGAACATGGAATACGCTTTCATGCGTGGTGTTCAGGCTGGCAATGCCAATTTTGAGAACGCTAATGCGACCAGCGCAGACATGCGGGGCGCCATTCTTACCTCTGCTCAATTCGCTGGAGCCATTCTGTCTGATGCACGTCTTCAGGGTATTCAAGCATCTGGAGCTGATTTTCGGAGCGCAAATGTTCGCGGCGCGAATCTTCAAACCGCCTTGCTTGTTGGAGCCAATTTTGCTTCGGCAGACCTGACGGGATCCCGGATGGAATCGGCAGACCTGTCAGGTGCCAATCTCACCGGGTCCTGGCTAAACGAAACGATTCTGGCTGGCGCCGTCTTCAACGGCTCAAACATGACCGGTTCCCAACTGCGGAACGCGGCTGTGCATGGCGCCTCATTCAAGGACGTCCGCTTCATTGACGCCGACCTGTCCGGCCTGAAAGGCGCTGAAACCGCAGACTTCGAGGGCGCGTGCGTCTCGCTCAGTTCCACCCTTCCAGCGACCCTTACCCTGCCGCTCTGCGGCACAGCAGTCGCGCCTGCGGCCTTTGCCAGCAAATAGACTTGCAAACGCAAGTCAATGAAAAGGGCGGAGCGCTTGGCCCTCCGCCCTTTGTAAATTGGGATGCGGCGTAATGCTTACGACTTCATCTGCGGCGCAAGGCGAATGTGAAGCTCTTTGAGCTGCTTTTCGTCCACAGGGCTCGGGGCCTGCATCATCAGGTCACGCGCCTGCTGGTTCATCGGGAACAGCGTAACGTCGCGGATATTCTCGGCATCAGCGAGCAGCATGACGATCCGGTCAACGCCCGGCGCAATGCCACCATGTGGTGGCGCGCCGTAGCGGAATGCGTTCAGCATGCCGCCAAACTCCGCTTCCACAACGTCAGGGCCATAGCCTGCCAGCTCGAACGCTTTCAGCATCAGTTCCGGGCTGTGGTTCCGGATCGCACCAGAGGACAGTTCCACACCGTTACAGACGATGTCGTACTGATAAGCCTTCAGGTCCAGTTGCTTCTCTTCAGTATCAGCAGCCAACAACGCATCCATTCCACCTTGAGGCATGGAGAACGGGTTGTGGCTGAAATCGACCTTCTTGTTGTCTTCGTCGTATTCGTACATCGGGAAGTCGACGATCCAGCAGAGGCGGAACACCCCATCCTCGATCAGGCCCAGCTCTTCGCCAACCTTTGTTCGCGCGGCGCCTGCGAGCTTGTAGGCGTCGCTTTTCTTGCCGGCCGAGAAGAAGATACCGTCGCCAGCCCCCAGACCGAGCTTCTCAAGAAGCGCCGCGAGATGGGCAGGATCGAAATTCTTCAGCACAGGATCCTGGCTGTCGACACCGCCGCCATCGGCCTCTTTTAGACGCGCATAGCCAAGTCCTGGTGCCTGCATTTCCTTCTTCGCCCACTTGTCGAGTTCGTCGAAGAATTTGCGGGATTTCTCCGCAGCCGCCTTGGGTGCTGGGATCGCGATCACGCGACCACCCCCGCCGATGATCTTCGCGAAGATGCCAAACCCAGTCTTGCTGTCATCCTCGAAGAATTCGGACACATCCGCCAGTTCGATCGGATTGCGCAGGTCCGGCTTGTCGGAACCGTACTTCGCCATGGCTTCGGCATAGGGGATACGCGGGAACGCGCCATCCGGAACTTTTCGGCCCTTGCCTTCCCAGTTTGCGAACTCGTCGAACACACCCGCCATGACGGGCTCGATCGCACTGAAAACGTCTTCCTGCGTGACAAAGCTCATCTCGATATCAAGTTGATAGAACTCGCCCGGTGAGCGATCTGCGCGCGCGTCTTCATCGCGGAAACAAGGCGCAATCTGGAAGTAGCGGTCGAACCCCGACACCATCAGCAATTGTTTGAACTGCTGCGGCGCCTGCGGCAGCGCGTAGAACTCGCCCGGATGGATACGGCTCGGCACGAGGAAGTCGCGCGCGCCTTCAGGGCTCGACGCCGTCAGGATCGGCGTCTGATATTCCGTGAAGCCCTGTTCGAGCATGCGGCGGCGCAGGCTGGCGATCACCTGGCTGCGCAGGATCATGTTCTTGTGCAGCGTCTCGCGGCGCAGATCGAGATAGCGATGCGTCAGGCGGATCTCTTCCGGATAGTCCGGTTCACCAAACACAGGCAGCGGCAGCTCGGCGGCTTCCGATTGGACGGTAACTTCGCCCGCCACGACCTCGATCTCACCCGTGGCCAGATTCGGGTTCACGAGGCTCTCATCGCGGGCCACGACCTTGCCTTCCAGCGTGATCACGCTCTCCGCACGCAGGCGCTCAACCGTGCCGAAACCAGGTGAGCCCGGATTGAACACGATCTGCGTCAGGCCGTAATGATCGCGCAGGTCGATGAACATCACCCCGCCATGATCGCGGCGACGGTGAAGCCAGCCAGACAGTTTTACGGTTTCACCGACATGGGACTTGCGAAGTTCCCCACAGGTGTGGGAGCGATAGGCGTGCATCGGAAACTTTCTCCGGAAATACGGTCCAACAGAAATAAAAGCGCGAAAGGCATTCAAGCTCTCGCAATTGTCAAGGCGATGCGATACGCAAGCGCGCGATGACTGACAACACCCTGACTCCCATTACTGAGCAGTCTGCACTGGAAGATCTGTGCGGAAAGCTCGCTGAATCCGACTTTATTTGCGTCGATACTGAGTTTCATCGGGAGACGACCTACTGGCCGGAACTCTGCCTCGTCCAAGCCTCCGCCCCCGGCGTAGAAGGCCTGATCGACCCATTGGCCGAGGATTTGGACATTGGTCCCTTCCTCGATCTGATCGCTGCAGACAACCGGGTAAAAGTGTTTCACGCCGCCCGTCAGGACCTTGAAATATTCAACCGTCTGATCGGCCACCCACCCGGCCCGATTTTCGATACCCAGGTCGCCGCGATGGCGCTCGGCCTTGGCGATTCGATTTCATACGACAATCTCGTTCAGCGCGTGCTGAAGCGCCAGATCGACAAATCGAGCCAGTTCACAGACTGGACCCGCCGTCCACTCAGCCAGAAACAACTGGTCTACGCCCTTGGCGACGTAACGCATTTGCGGGACGCCTATCTCAAAATGCGCGATGAGCTGGAACAGCTTGGACGCCTGGGATGGGTGCGCGAGGAAATGGCAGATCTGGAAGATCCCGCCAAATACGATACCGACCCCGCCAAGGCATGGCAGCGACTCAAATTGCGAAAGCCGAAGAAAGACTATGCAGCCATTGTCGTGGCCGTTGCCGCCTGGCGCGAAACCATGGCGCAAGAACTGGACAAACCACGCCGCCGGATCCTGAAGGACGACGCGATTCAGGAAATCGCCAGCCAGAAACCGCGCTCCGAGGGCGATTTCGGCCAGCTCCGCGCAGTGCCAAATGGGTTCATTCGGTCGAAATTCGGCAATGGCCTGCTTGAGGCAGCGATCGATGCCATCGACAATCCAGACAAGTACGCGCCCGAGCTTGGCCCGCGGGTCCAGAACGCCCAGATCCCCGCTGGTGCGCCCGAACTGCTCAAAGTGCTCCTCAAGCATGTCAGCGAGGAGAATGACGTCGTGCCCCGCCTGATCGCAAATGCGGCCGATATCGACCGGATCGCTCGCGGTGAGACGGGTGACGAAATTGCCGCCATGTCAGGCTGGCGTTATGACATGTTCGGGAAACGCGCACAGGCCCTGCTGAATGGGAAACTGGCCGTATCTTTTGAGGGCGGTCAAGTCAGACTGTTCGACGTCTAGGCTGCTCAGCCTCAACTAATAATGACATCCGATTTCAAACGCAGCTGGCTCGCCGTTTGCGAAAGCCTGCGCTCGACCGTATCCGAAACCATCGCCTCATCGGCTTTCGACACTTTCAACTGAAGCGTATCATGCGTGCGAACCAGTCTGGCCCGCTGAAGGATCGGCCCTGACCGACCCGAGAAGACAGCCCCCAGTCGCATCGCACTCCCGATCTGGCGGGCGCGCTCATCCTGCTCCGGCGTCGTGAGCGCGACATACTCATCCGGTCTCTTGAAGTCTTTCTGGTAGCGGCATCCAATGGCATAGGCGATCAGAGCGCGTTCGCCGTGCGAGACGCCGACATAAGGCGCCCTGAGCGCTTGATCATAGGCCATGATGGATCGGTGATCCGGATGGAACCGCCCGGCACTGTCAGCCATCATGCAGGCCGCCTTCTCGATTCTTATGTCCGCGGCAGGCGATCCGAACAAGTCCGGCTCGGGGGCCAGGGCCGGCGCGATGAAATCATGCAGCGCTTCGCCGAACAGGATCTGGTTCTTGTCCAGCCGCGCGAACGCGATCGCGCCATCCATCAGCGGATCGTGCAAAGGCGCGCCCAGCGCATCCCGCAGCACGCCTTCCCGCAAGCCTGCCGAGGAAATGGTCACGCCCTCCAACCGGCTGTTGCCAAGAATTTCCTGAAGCAGAATCGCCGCGACCGGCAAATGCTTGGCGCGGCGTTTGTCGACGTTTTCCAGCATCGCCCGCGCCGTCGAACTGGTTACGCTGTCGAAGCAGAGCTTTGCTGCCTTGTCGACCTGGGATTTCGACATCTGATAGCCCTGCAGCACTTTGAGCGAATAGTCCTCGATCTGCATGTTCAGCTTTGCCACGGTCCGCCATGCGCCGCCCACCGCATAGAAGCGCCCCGTCGATTTTGCCAGCACATCAGACGTCTTGAGCTCCGCCCGTATGGTACGGCGCAGCGCCTTCAGATCAATATCCCCCTCGACCAGAGAAAGCGGGCCAAGCATCAGGCTCTCCCCGTCTGCGGCCTTGCCGCCGATTTGCTTGAACTCAAGACTAGATCCGCCAAGATCGCCGATCATGCCGAGTGGCGCATGGAAGCTCGCCTCTACGCCAACGGCCGACAAGCGTGCCTCATCCTCTCCCGACAGAACCACCACGCGCCGTCCCAGCGCCTTGGACGCCAGGCTGATGAACTCCGGACCATTCTCGGCTGACCGCACGGCTGCAGTTGCCACAGCCGTGTAATGCCTCAAGTGCAAGGCTTTCAGGATCGCGCGATACCGACCAAGAGCCTTCAACGCCGATTCAACACCAGTTGGCGAAAGCTGCCCCGTCTGCATCAAGCCCTGACCCAATCCGGCCATGACTTTCTCATTGAAGGTCGGAAGGATTGAAGCGCCCAGAACATCGTAGATCACCAGACGTACCGAGTTTGACCCGATATCGATAATTGCCGCACGTTCTGATTTGGGAAACATCAAACCTAAACGCCTTCGCGAGGTTTCAGACGTGGCGGCAGGCTGACTTCGAGCGCGCTCCCGCGTCCAGACAGGCTGGGATTGTCCATGAAATATGTGTGGGCCGAGAAAGTCTCTGTATCGGGACGCAATTCCATTCGCTCATAGACGCCGTCTTCTCCCATGATCCAACTTTGTTGTTCGTCATTCAGATTGGCGACCATGATCTGGTTCAGCACCTGACGGTGAACGGTTGGATTTTCAACCGGCACCAATGCCTCGACACGTCGGTTCAGATTTCGCGGCATCCAGTCCGCAGACGAGATAAACACTTTGGCCTTGGGCGATGGCAGAACCTCCCCATTGGCAAAACAGACAATTCGGGAATGTTCCAGGAATCGACCCACAATGCTCTTTACAGAGATATTATCAGACAAGCCCGGAACGCCGGGACGCAGGCAACAGATGCCGCGCACAACCAGAATGATCGGCACGCCCGCCTGGCTGGCCGAATAGAGCGCATCAATCACTTCGCCATCGACCAGCGAGTTCATCTTCGCCCAGACGCCGCAGGGTTCGCCCCGGCGCGCCGCGTCTGCCTCTGCCTCAATCATCCCGATGAGTTTCTCTTTCATGTCGAGTGGCGACATGGAAACCTTTTCCATCACAGGACCGACAGAGGGTGGCTCGCGATAGGCTGTCACAAAGTTGAAGAGCCGATTGGCGTCACGACCCAGCGCCGCATCCGCCGTGAATAGCGACAAGTCTGTGTAGATCCGCGCATTGATCGGATGGTAGTTGCCCGTCCCGTAATGCGTATATGTGCGCAGCTCATCACTTTCGCGGCGCACCACAAGCGACACTTTCGCGTGGGTCTTGTACTCGATGAAACCGTAGACAACCTGAACACCCGCGCGCTCAAGGTCGCGTGCAAGTCGCAAATTGGCTTCTTCATCAAAGCGCGCCTTGATCTCGACCAATGCGGTAACATTTTTTCCGGCCTCTGCCGCTTCCACCAGGGCTGCGACAATCGGTGAATTCGCCGTTGTTCGGTAGAGCGTCTGCTTGATCGCAACGACTTGCGGATCGGCTGCGGCCTGCCGGATGAACTGGACTACAACATCAAACGTCTCGAATGGATGATGAACCAGAATGTCCTTTGCACGGATCGCCGCAAAACAGTCACCCCCCATCTCGCGAATACGCTCGGGGTAGCGCGGCTCATAGGACGGGAACTGCAGGTCTGGCCGATCACTGACAATCAGTTCCGATAGCTGTGCCATTCCAAGAATGCCATCATAGAGAACGATGTCGGCTTCTTCAGCGCCGATCTCATGCGTGATCAGTCGGCGCAGGTCTTCCGGCGCACTGGATTGCATTCGGATACGAACGATCCGGCCCCTGCGACGTTGCTTCAGCAACACTTCAAATTCGCGGATCAGATCTTCGGCTTCTTCCTCGATCTCGATGTCGCTGTCACGGATCACACGGAACAGGCAGCGGTCTTTCTCCTCAAACCCGGGAAAGAGTTCATCGATGAACATGCCGATGACATCTTCCAGCGCAATGAAGCGCAAATTGCCCTTGGTGCCTTTGGGCAGGCGAATGAAACGCCGCACAAAGGCCGGCAATGGAATGATGCCTACATGGGCATCTCCATTCCCCTTGGCGACCAGATTGATCGCAATCGAAAAGCCCAGATTCGGAATGAACGGGAACGGATGCGCGGGATCGACTGCGAGTGGTGTCAGGACCGGGAAGATGTTTGACCGGAAATACTTGTCCAGCTCAACCCGGTCTTTCTTGTTCAGTTCCTTCACGCCCAGCACATGAACGCCTTCGGCATTGAGTTCCTGCTTGAGGCTGCGCCAGCGCACTTGCTGTTCGGCGATCAGGTTCAGGGAAGCCTCTTCAATCCGTTCCACCTGCTCGGCTGGGGTCAAGCCATCCTGACTGGCTTTGACAACGCCGGCCCGCACCTGTTCGCGCAGGCCCGCATAGCGCACCATTTCGAACTCATCGAGGTTGCTCGCCGATATCGACAGGAACCTCAGGCGCTCAAGAAGGGGATGGTCGGTGTTCGACGCTTCTTCCAGCACACGCTGGTTGAACTCCAGCCAAGACAATTCCCGGTTCAGGAACCGCTCCGGCGAATTCATCATCTGCTTCTGGGTTCCAGACTGTCCATCGGCCATGATGCCAAACTCCGCAATTCCATTCAATTCTACAGCATGGACCTCTGATCGGGGTCGGCCCAGCCCAATTCTTCGACGACTTCCCGGGCCAATGGCACCGACGGTGCACGGCCCGCTTCGGTCACCTTATCATTCAATTTCTCTATAAATATTTCGATAGCCTCATAAGAAAGTTCCAGTCGGGGTACCAGATACTTAATGACCTCAGGCTCAAGCTTCAGGAAATAGCGCTCGGCAGCGGATTCCAGCCGCGCCTTGAGCATTTTTTCGTCAGGCTCCCCAATCTCGATCACCGGCAGTGCCATGAGGCGGGATTTCAAGTCGGCTGACTGGGTTTGCCATTGGCTCGGATGGTGCTTTGAAGTCAGCAGGACATGCCCGCCTTCAGCCGTTGCCGAATTGATCAGTGTCAACAAATTCTCGGATTTCTTGACGCGGTCGGCATCGTCCACCGCGACAAATCCCGACGCCAGCGCCGCCAGGCCGCGTGATTTCAGACGGGAAAACTCCTTGGCGACATGATAGCTGCCTTCAAATTCCTGACACCAGGCGCGCGCCAGAACAGACAATCCGCAGCGCGGCGGCCCCAACAGGCAAATGACAGGAAACGGCCAACTCTGCGGCGCGCCGAGCACCGCCAAAGCGCTCTCATTGGCTTCCGTCACCAGAAGCGCATCAAGCGTGGGTTCTTTTGCAGGAAAGCCGAGGCTGAGCTGGCTCGGCTTGTAGGGCCTGTTCGGGTTCGCCGGGTTCACGGTTCCCCCGACGACGACACCGCGGACCGGACAATCCAGCCATAATCATTCTCGGACAGGGAGACCCCGCGCTGCAGCAGATCGTTCTGCAGGCGCGGTGGATCGCCCGCATAGGAAAAGGCAACCATTGCCCCGTCACGCGCAATCGCGTCAATGCGGAATTCCGAGATCAGAGGCGACCGGGCCAGCGCACCGCGCAACGTGTTCCACTCGATCAGAGATGTGTAGCGCACACTCGCCGTGGCCGGGGTCCGCTCGCCGCTGCGGATCACCGAGGTACGCTTCCAGTTTTCATCGAGCAGTCCGAGCATCGCATCGACTGCGCCGTCCAGCGTTTGGGCGAAAGGCGTCGTGCCCACAGGTTCAGTGCCCGCTGCCGTCACGGTCGACACCGTGACGCGCCATGCGCCATCGCGGCCAGACAGGTCCGCCAGAATGCCGCGGCGCGCGCCCATGGCAGACGCCTCCGGTGACAGTTCCATCCAGCTGCTGAAGGCGCTGTAACCGGGGCTGTTCGAGGTCACATAAGGCGACAGCGTCTCATCGCGGCCTGTTCCGAGCGCTTCGCGCCAGGCAGCCTCCAGCCCGGCCGATGGCGCCAACGGGATCAACAGGCCTTTGGGGCCTTGCGTGTCAACATAAGGCACCGAGAGCGATTCCAGATGCGCCCGCACCATGCGCGGATTATAGACCATCGCCAGCGTGCCCTTGTAGCGACCGTTCCCGGCCGTCTCTTCCTGCACATCGACGGCCGCTGACAAGCGGTTCGCGAGTGCGGCATCGATTGGGATGCCCCCGGCAGACACACGGTCATCGGCCAATGTGATCCGGTCGATCAGCACCCGGGCCCCCTTGATCCGGGCTGCAGCCATGGCGCGCTCACGCGCCTCGATCAGCGTGCCGGCAGATTCGTCCACTTCGATATCTGAAACCGTGTAGACATCCCGCGTATCAGCGGAGGCGCCCAGCCCGAGGGCAACCAGGGCGAAAAGGGACGCAATAAGGATACGAATCATGGTCAACGGCCTCCGTTTAGACCTCTTGTAGCAAGCCAGAGCTGGGGCTGGAACCGCAAGCGGCACTGGCAGAGACGTTTTCCCCATGCTAACGCGCGAGTCATCATGAGCGATACATCCAAAACTCCCCTTTCCTACCGTGATGCCGGTGTCGACATTGAGGCAGGAGAAAGGCTGGTTGAGGCCATTGGCCCGCTGGCAAAGGCAACCGCACGCGCAGGCGTCATGGGCGGGCTCGGCGGCTTCGGCGCGCTGTTCGACCTGAAAGCGTCCGGCTATGAGGATCCTGTCCTGGTTTCTGGCACAGACGGCGTCGGCACCAAGCTGATGCTGGCTTTCGAAACCGGCATCCACAACACGGTCGGCATCGACCTCGTCGCCATGTGCGCCAATGACGTGCTCGCCCAAGGGGCCGAGCCGCTGTTTTTTCTGGATTATTTTGCAACTGGCAAGCTCGAATCCGGCATCGCCGAAGCGGTCGTCGCGGGCATCGCCGAAGGCTGCCGCCAGTCCGGATGCGCCCTTGTCGGCGGCGAAACGGCTGAAATGCCCGGCATGTACCCGCCCGGCCATTACGACCTCGCAGGCTTCGTCGTCGGCGCCGTCGACCGCGCTAAGGTCTTGCCGCGCATGGGCGACATGGCCGCAGGCGACGTGCTGATCGGCATCGCCTCGTCCGGCCCGCATTCAAATGGCTATTCCCTGATCCGCCGCATCGTCGAGCGTGAAGGCCTCTCCTACGAGGCCGCCTCGCCTTTCTCCGACGGCACGCTCGGCGAAGCCCTGCTGACCCCGACCCGGCTTTATTCCGCAGCCGCCCTGCCGCTGATCAAGGGCAGCCTGATCAATGGCCTTGCCCACATCACCGGCGGCGGCCTGACGGAAAACACGCCGCGCATGTGCCCCGATCATCTCGTACCCCGTATTGATAGAGACAGCTGGACGCCCGGCCCGGTCTTCCAGTGGCTGCAGGAAGCCGGCGGCGTCGAACTCGACGAGATGCACCGCACCTTCAATATGGGCATTGGCATGGTCTTCTCCGTCGAGCCGGACATGGCCGAGATCGTGATGAACCAGCTGAGCCTGATGGGGGAACACCCGGTCGTGCTCGGAGACCTCGCCCCCGCATGACCCGCCTGAAGCTGGCCATCCTGATTTCCGGGCGCGGCTCCAACATGGAAGCCATCCTGGAGGCGGCGCAGGACCCGACCTATCCGGCCAAACCCGTCCTCGTCCTGTCCAACCGGCCGGACGCCAAAGGGCTGGAAACGGCAGCCGCCGCCGGCATTGCGACCGCCGTCATAGATCACAAGACCTATGGCAAGGACCGCGAAGCCTTTGAGCGCGCGATGCACGAACAGCTCACAGAGGCAGGCGTCGAGATCATTGCACTAGCCGGGTTCATGCGGGTGCTGACACCCTGGTTCGTCAACACATGGGAAGGCCGGATGGTCAACATCCACCCCTCGCTGCTGCCAAAGTACAAAGGCCTCGACACCCATCAGCGCGCGCTGGATGCGGGCGATACCGAAGCCGGCTGCACTGTCCACTGGGTCAGTCCCGGTGTCGATGATGGCGAAATCATCCAGCAGGCGAGCCTGCCCATCCTGCCGGGCGACACAGCCGACAGCCTCGCCGCACGCCTCCTGCCAGTCGAGCACCAGCTCTACCCGAAAGCGCTGGCCAAGGCCTGCGCCGAAATTCAGGCGCGCGACTGAACTCCCTGCCCAAATTGAAGTCGCGAAGTTCGCTTGGCGCTCTTGATGTCCCGGTCAGCATGGGTAGGCTTCATGCCAAGCCAAAATGACCGTGGGGACGTAATCGGTTCACATCATCACTCGCTACCGCAGACTCAGCCTGTGGAACAAGATCGCTTTTTGGGGCTCGCTGGCTTCAATCTTCGGCGTCGCAATCTTTGTCTGGAACACGATTGATACGGCCCGGCGCCAGTTCTCTGAACCTATCACGATCAGCCGGGTATATGATGAGATAGACAGCTTCATATACGAAGGTGTGAGTGATGAGCGACCCATCGAGGATGTCCGCCAAACCCTTCCGGCGATTTCCTCCACGCCTTTCCTCTCATTCTCGGTTCGGTCGGACGCCGAGAAACACACAGTGCAGTTTGCGCCCTACCTGCTGATCGACGTTCTGTCTGCTGAACCTTTCGCACCGCAAATGCTTGCGCTGTTCGAAGCCCAGCGCGGTGCAGGTGGTGAACAGCGCGAGTTCAAAGGCATGCTGCGCCCCGTAACCGGCCTGCAATTGGCCCCGCATCTGGACCCTTATGACCGCACCTTGAAACAGGTGGATTTCTTCACGCTCGCACCCGGCGAGATTGAAGAAGTGTTTTTGAACCTTGGCTACTATCCTGGCTACAAGTTCACATACCGGATCGGGCTACAGTATCGGTATCAGGACAAGGACAGGACCCTGTGGCTGCCGGATTCATATGAGCGTGGCGTACCCAATACCGAACTTCCTGTGTCACATTTCGGGCGGGCCTATGTCGTCTCATTCCATCCCGACAGCTATGAAGAAGATGTTGCAATAACCCAATCCCGGTACACAGAATTTCAGGATGAAGTTGAGCAATTTGTCCAGCAAACGCGGGTTTTCTCTCCACGGGATGTCGACTTGTAGGTAGCAGACTAGCCTCCAGTCCACGCGGGTTCATGCCTTTCGAATTCGTCGGAGACACTGCGCAAATATGCTGGTGAGACGATGCCAGCCTTTTCCCTCTTCCAGCCCTTGCCGGGCCTGCCTTGGCCTCTTTTGCTCATCTGGCCCCTGATCTTCTGGCGCATCCAGCGCCTGAGGGCGTGGTTCCGCGCCAATGGCCGCCCCGGCTCTCAGATGCTCTGGGGCATCACACGAAGCGGGCGGGTTGTGGTCAATCTGTTGTCGGATGATCTATCGGGACGGAGGCCGCTCCAATCCGGATTCGGTTTTGAACCGTCACGCCCTTTCCGTGAAGCGGCCTACGGCGAATTGATCATTCTCACCCCCGATCCGTGTCCCCGGCGGATGCCGGGGCCTCCTGCAGCAAGAGATCCCGGCTTTCGCCAGGAATGCAGGCTCTATCACCTGCCGCGTCCGGACACATGACTCCGCCAGCCTTGAAGCTGATCTGGTAACCCCCGGAAGGCGCCGCCTGCCCGGCCGTTTGTGCTGCGCGCAACAAAAAGGGCCCAACCTTGCGGCGGGCCCTCTCTGAATTCTCATCTGCCCGAAGGCGTCGCCTTAGCCAGCGATGTCGGCTTCGGAGAAGAATTGCGCGATCTCGATCGCGGCATTCTCTTCGGAGTCCGAACCGTGCACGGTGTTTTCGCCGATGGATTTGGCGAACAGTTTGCGGATCGTGCCGTCAGCGGCTTCGGCCGGGTTCGTGGCGCCCATGACTTCACGGTAGGCGGCAACAGCGTTCTCGCCTTCGAGGACCTGAACGACAACCGGGCCGGACGTCATGAATTCAACCAGTTCACCGAAGAATGGACGCTCGCTATGAACGCCATAGAAGCGCTCGGCCTGGGCCTGCGTCATCTGGATGCGGCGCTGGCCGATGATGCGGAGACCGGCTTTCTCGATGACGGCGTTGACGGCGCCGGTCAGGTTACGCTCGGTGGCGTCCGGCTTGATGATAGAAAAAGTGCGCTGAACAGCCATGATGACATCCTGCTTGAAAGGGAAAAAAGGGTTCTGGCGCGGCCTATAGCGGGGCGGGCCCAGCGGGGCAAGCATCGAAGGCCGCTATTGCGCAGGCGGCCCGAGAGGCATAGGGGCTGGGGCCTGAAATTCGACAAGGATCCGACCCATGAGCGCGCTGCCTCCCTGCCCCAATTGCGATTCCGAATACACGTATGAAGACGGCGCGCTGCTGATCTGCCCGGAATGCGCCCATGAATGGAGCCTGGAAGATACCAAAGCCGCTGAAGCGCCGGCTGTCGTGGATTCCAACGGCACCCCGCTCGCAGACGGCGATACGGTGACGGTGATCAAGGACCTCAAGATCAAGGGCTCGTCCTCAGTCGTCAAACGCGGCACCAAGGTCAAGAATATCCGTCTCGTCGACGGCGATCACGATATCGACTGCCGCATCGACGGTATTGGCCAGATGGGCCTGAAATCGGAATTCGTGAAAAAGGCCTGACGCCTACTTGCCTGCCTCCTGCCAGCCGCCATTCGGCGTCTGCTGGAAATATCGGGTCACCAACCCGGCATCCTTGGCCGCTTTGAACTGTTGGCGGGCCAGATTGCGCGTGTCCGTATCGCCATCATCGAACATGACCATGCAGCGCGTATAGGGCGCATCGACGGGCGCCTTCGTTCCGTCCATCAGGAACAACGCATCGGCCTGGTTCAAATTCTCCGGCTTGCCGGCCAGCAGGATCGGCTGCCGCGCAGGATCAAGCCCCGGCGCCTCGGCCTGGCCATGCGGCAGGAAAGTCTTCTCGTCGAAAGTCCAGAGGCTCGCATCCAGCGCCGCCCGGCGCTCGACACTCGGGCTGACCGCCAGAACGCGCCAACCAACATCAAGGCATTTCTGCATCAGCGGCGCCGCAGCCTGCTCCAGCGTGGTGCGGGAGAGATGGTAAAACCACCATTCAGGCTTCGGCGCCTCTGACATCACCTAGTTCTCGTAATTGTCCGCGATCCAGCGGTCGAGCAGACGCGGGCCGAAGCCGGATGCCCAGCTCACATCGAAGGCGGCCTTCTCACCTTCAACCCAGGCAACGCCCGCGATATCGAGGTGCGCCCATTTCACGCCCTCTTTCACGAAGCGCTTCAGGAATTGTGCCGCTGTGATCGAGCCAGCAGCCCGGCCGCCAATATTGCGCATGTCGGCAAATTTCGACTTCAGCAGCGAGTCATATTCTGGCCCGAGCGGCAGGCGCCACACGCGCTCCCCTTCGGTCTGGCCAGCCTTGGAGAGCTCATTCGCCAGATCGTCGCTCTCCGTGAACAGGCCCGCATGATGATGGCCCAGCGAGATTACAATTGCACCGGTCAGCGTGGCGAGATCCACCATCGCCTTCGGTTTGAAATGCTCCTGCGCATACCAGAGCACGTCGCAAAGCACGAGACGGCCTTCGGCATCGGTGTTCTGGACCTCGATGGTCTGTCCGGAAGCCGACTTCAGAATGTCGCCCGGGCGGATCGCGTCGCCATCCGGCATGTTCTCAACCAGACCCACGAGACCGATCACATTGACCTTGGCCTTGCGCTCGGCCAGCGCGCGGATTGCACCGGTCACAGCCGCTGCGCCGCCCATATCCCCGCGCATGTCTTCCATGCCCGGTCCGGGCTTCAACGAGATGCCGCCCGTGTCGAAACAGACGCCCTTGCCAATCAGGATCACCGGGTCTTCGCCTTCGGCGCCGCCCATCCATTTCATCACGCCGAGCTGGCTTTCCTTGACGCTGCCCTGACCGACGCCAAGCATGGAATTCATGCCGAGTTTGGCAAGCTCCGCTTCGCCGAGCACTTCGACCTGAACACCATACTGGCCCAGCTCGCGGCACTTCTCTGCAAAGCTGGCCGGATAGAGATCGTTCGGTGGCATGTTGACCAGATCGCGCGCAAGCTTGGTGCCTTCGGCGCCCGCATTCAACGGAACGAATGCCGCTTCTGCCGCAGGCACATCGGAGACCACCAGTGTCACGCTTTCAAGGCTTGGCTTCTGGTCATCTTTCAGCTTGGTGAAATATGTATCGAAGCGATAGCTGGCGAGCTTCGCACCGAGCGCAATGCGCGCAGCATCTTCTGCAGAACCAGCATGGACCGCGAGAGATTTGAAACCGCTGCCGGAATGGGACTTGTAAAGATTGGCACCGAGGCCTTCGAGAACGCGCGCATCGCGCTTGTCCTTCTTGCCTGCACCGATCAGCACCGCACGGCGAGCATCGCTGCCCTTGGGCAGAACGATAAAGGCCTGCTGGTCCTTCTTGCCACTGAACCGGCTGCCGTCCATGGCTTCTGACAACAGACCGCCCGTGGTTTCGTTCAGCGCGGCCGCAGCTTCGGGAAGATCCCCGTCTTCATCGACCAGAAAGGCGATGATGTCGGCCTTGGCACTTTCAGCAAATGTGATTTTCATGTGTGGATTCTCCATTTGCAGCGGAAACTAAACGTCGACGCGCGTTGCGCAACTCGTTAGCTAGGGAAATATCACCCCTTTCTGAAGGATTCTGCGAAAAGCCTGCTAATCGCCTTATGACCAAAGTCCAGACATACCTGTTTTTCGAAGTCCTGAAGGCTGTGGTCATCATCATTGGCGGGCTCGCCATGCTGGCCTTGCTGGCCCAAGGGCTTTCACGCACCGATTTGATTCTGGAAAACCGCCAGTCTGCGATCACCTATTTCTATATTGTCATGCTCGGCGCACCGCAGATCATAGCGCTTCTGACCCCGCTCGCCCTGTTCGTGGCAACGGTCTGGTCGCTGAACCGCATACACAAGGATAGCGAGATCGTTGTCGCGCAGGCCGCCGGCATGACCCGCTGGCAGATCGCTTCACCGATCATGCGGCTCGCCGTGCTTTGTCTCGTCGCACACCTGACCGTGAACCTCTGGGTCCAGCCCGCCGCTCAACGCGCCATGCGCGAAACCGTGGCGACAGCGCGCGCCGATCTGGCTGCCGCCTTGATCCGGCCCGGTCAGTTTACCTCCAATGGGGACCGGCTGACCTTCTATGCGCGCGAACAGGCCGGCGGCGAACTGCGTGGCGTGCTGATCTCCGACATGACCGATCCGGAGAACCCCACTGACATTCTCGCGCGCAGCGCCGCGCTGATTGAAGTCGAAGGCAGCCCAACACTCCTGCTGCGGGATGCGACCAGCCAACAGCTCGACGCAAACAACCAGCTATCGATCCTGGAATTCGACCAATACTTGTTCGATCTGACTGACTTCATGAAAGAGGACTCAGACCTCGTCCTGAAGGCATCGGACAAATATCTCTATGAATTGTTCTTCGTGGACCGAACCAATTATTTCGAACTCAAGGAAATAGACTCCCTGCTGGCGG
Source organism: Hyphomonas sp. KY3 (assembly GCF_017309975.1). Taxonomy (NCBI): domain Bacteria; kingdom Pseudomonadati; phylum Pseudomonadota; class Alphaproteobacteria; order Hyphomonadales; family Hyphomonadaceae; genus Hyphomonas; species Hyphomonas sp. KY3. The sequence continues at coordinate 1,664,845 of NZ_CP022271.1, read as the reverse complement.
AAGCGCACAGTCGCCTGACCACACCCCTGCTGAACATCGTCATGACGCTGCTGGCGATCTTTGCAGTGCTCGGCGGGGATTTCAGCCGCAAGGGCTACAGCAAGCGGATTGGCTGGGCGACCGGTGGTGCCATCGGCGTTCTGATTGTGCAGTTGGTATTGCAATCGGCCGCCGCGAATGATCCGGCGCTCAATGTGCTGCAATGGCTCGTCCCGCTCGGCATCATTGCAATCCTCAGCTATATCTATTTTGCGAGAGGGCGCCACCTCGGCAAGGTCGATCGCCCACCACTTGAGTTATTCCGGAACCCGACCGGAGCCACCAGCTGATGCCTCTATTTTCCAAGATACAGAGATACATCCTGAAGGAATGCCTCATGGGACTGGCCCTTGTGCTGGGCATCCTCCTGCTGGCCATTCTCATGATCGATGTGGTCGAGCAACTGCGCACAGTGGGCGGCGATGTACGCCTCAGCATTCTTGGCGCGCTCAACCTGTCCCTGATGAAACTGCCGCAAATTGTCGAACAAACCTTGCCCTTTGCGCTGCTGATCGCCTCCATGATGGCCTTCACCCGGCTCAATCGCCGGTCGGAATTGTCCATCATCCGCGCCAGCGGCATTTCGGCGTGGCGCTTCCTGACCCCGGTCATGGTCCTCGGCGTGGTCCTCGGCCTGTTCACAATGATGGTGCTCAATCCGTTTGCGGCGAAACTGACCGAGTCCTTTGAGCAGACGCGCGACCGCCTGCTCAATGAAGGCCGTCCTACCCTTTCGGTTTCCGATACAGGCATCTGGTTGCGCCAGGGTGACGAAACCAACCAGATTGTCATTCACGCCAAGCGCGTCGCCGAAGGCGGGGTGAACCTTCAGGATGTGAAGATGATCCAGGAAGAGCGCCTCTACGCAGATGGGCGACCGACCAATGACTACGCCTTTGCCCGCCGGATCGACGCGGATAGTGCGATTCTGCGCAATGGCTTCTGGCAGCTTGAAGGCGTAATCGAAAATGTTCCGAACGCTCCACCCGAGTTCAAGGAAAATCTCGCCATCCCCACGACACTGGACGCGGTCACGCTGCTCGACAAATTTGCGTCTCCCAACACGATTGGCTTCTGGCAATTGCCGCATTTCGTTCGCCAGACCCAAGCCGCCGGCCTGGACGCTTCGCGCTACAAGATGCGCCTCAACGCGCTCATGGCCCTGCCGGCCCTTTTTGTGGCGATGGCGCTGATCGGCGCCGTTGTGTGCCTGCGCCTGCAGCGAATGGGTGGAAATTCACAGCTTCTGGCCATCGGGTCGCTCGCAGCGGTCGGGCTGTATTTCTTCACTCAATTCTCTTCCAGCCTCGGGGCAACAGGTGCAGCGCCCCCCGTGATCGCAGCATGGAGCCCGCCACTCTTTGTGCTGTTCTGCACGCTCACCTTCATCGCCTATCGGGAAGACGGCTAATCACAACCCGGCCTTGACAGGGCCTGTCTCCCGACCCCATCTCTCGCCGCCTTAAAGAGGTAAGCGCATGAAACTTGTCGTCGTCGAGTCGCCCGCAAAGGCGAAAACCATCAACAAGTATCTCGGCAAGGACTATAAGGTCCTGGCGTCCTACGGGCATATCCGTGACCTTCCCTCCAAGAATGGTTCGGTCGATCCCGACGATGATTTCGCGATGGTGTGGGAGGCAGATTCCAAATCGTCCAAGCGTATCTCCGAGATCGCAGCGGCGTTGAAAGAAGCCGACACGCTGATCCTCGCGACCGACCCCGATCGCGAAGGCGAAGCCATCAGCTGGCACCTCGTGGAAGCCTTGCGCAAGCGCCGCGCCCTGAAGAAGGACACGCCAGTCGAGCGTGTCGTCTTCAACGCGATCACCAAGAATGCAGTCACGACCGCAATGGAACATCCCCGCCAGATTGATGGCGAACTGGTCGATGCCTATCTGGCGCGCCGCGCACTCGACTATCTGGTCGGCTTCAACCTGTCGCCGGTCCTGTGGCGCAAATTGCCTGGTAGCCGGTCGGCTGGCCGCGTCCAGTCTGTGGCACTGCGCATCGTTTGCGACCGCGAGAACGAGATCGAGATGTTCCGGCCGCAAGAGTACTGGAATGTGGCGGCTAACCTGCGCGCCCCAGACGGCACCGACTTCGAAGCGCGCCTCTATAGTCTCGACGGCGAAACGCTGAAAAAGTTCACGCTGGGCAACAAGGGCGACGCCGACAAGGCGCTGGAAATTGTCCAGATCGGCGGCTATTCCGTCACCTCGGTTGAGGCCAAGCCGGTCAAGCGCAATCCGCCCCCACCCTTCATCACGTCCACGCTGCAGCAGGAGGCCTCCCGCAAGATCGGCTTCAACGCCAAGCGGACGATGCAGGCTGCCCAGAAGCTCTACGAAGAAGGTCGCATCACGTATATGCGTACCGATGGCGTAAACATGGCCGAGGAAGCCTATGCGGCAGCCCGGTCCATGATCCAGTCGAACTATGGCGCGCGTTACCTGCCAGAAAAGACCCGCCGCTATTCTTCGAAGGCCAAGAACGCCCAGGAAGCGCACGAAGCCATCCGGCCGACCAATTTCGACCTTCGCCCGGAAGATTATCATGGCGATGGCGACCTGAAGAAACTCTACACGCTCATCTGGCGACGCGCGGTCGCCTCGCAAATGGAAACCGCCCGCTTCGAGCGCACCACCATCGACATGACCTCCAAGGACAAGCGCGCGGTCCTGCGCTCGACCGGTCAGGTCCTGGTGTTTGATGGCTATATCAAGCTCTACACCGAAGGTCGCGATGAAGGCGATGATGGCGACGATGACGAAAATCGCCTGCCCAAGATGGAAGAAGGCCAGCATGCGGACCTGCTGAAAGCCGAGGCCAGCCAGCACTTCACCACACCGCCACCACGCTTCACGGAAGCCTCGCTGGTCAAGAAGCTTGAAGAGCTCGGCATCGGCCGCCCGTCTACATATGCGTCGACCCTCTCCACGCTGGAAGATCGCGACTATGTCCGCATCGAGAAGAAACAGCTGATCCCCGAGGACAAGGGACGCCTCGTGACGGCGTTCCTTGAGAACTTCTTCCGGCGCTATGTGGAATATGATTTCACCGCCGGGCTCGAAGAGAAGCTCGACATTATCTCGGATGGCAAGCTCGACTGGAAAGCCTTTCTGAAGGAATTCTGGCAGCAATTCGCCGCCGATATCGACGAGACGAAAGACCTTCGTGTCTCAGCGGTTCTGGACGTTCTCAACGAGGAACTCGGAGCCTATGTGTTCCCGCGCCAGGATGCGGACGGCAATCCGATCGAGAACCCGCGCCAGTGCCCGCTCTGCAAGGAAGGCGAGCTTTCAATGAAGCTGGGCCGCTTTGGCGCTTTTGTCGGCTGTTCACGCCATCCTGAGTGCAAGTTCACCCGCCAGTTCAGCGCCGATGGCGACGCTGCCGCGGCGATCAATCCGGACGGCAACGAGCTGGGCCTGCACCCCGACACAGGCGAGATGATCTATCTCAAGACCGGCCGGTTCGGCCCCTATGTCGAGATGGCGAATGGCGAGAAGCCCAAGCGTGCTTCGCTGACCAAGGCCGAAAAGGAAAACCCGCAGGACATCACGCTCGACCGCGCTGTCGAACTGCTGATGCTGCCCCGCGAAGTTGGCAAACACCCGGAAGACAACGAACCGATCCTTGCCAATTTCGGTCGCTTCGGCCCCTATGTTCAGCATGGCAAGACCTATGCGAACCTCAAGGATCCGAACGATGTCTTCACCATCGGTCTGAACCACGCCGTTACACTGATCGCCGACAAACGCGCCAAACAGGGGGCACGAGGAGGCGCCGCCGCGCTGAAATCCCTTGGCGATCATCCGGATGGCGGCGCTATCGAGGTCTTCGAAGGCCGCTACGGGCCGTATGTGAAGCATGGCAAGACCAATGCGACCCTGCCCAAGGACGTGACGCCGGATGTGGTTACGCTGGAACAGGCCATCGAGCTGATCAACGCCAAGGCATCCAAGGGCGGCAAGAAGGCTCCAGCCAAGAAAAAAGCCCCCGCCAAGAAGAAGGCGCCGGCGAAGAAGAAAGCCCCTGCCGCCAAAAAGGACTGATCTGGAATTGTGCGAATTCAGCCAGGGACTGCGCGCGAGCGCGGCAAACCCTCGGTTGATCCAATCCCTATCGAGTGGTTTACTGTTAACGTATCGTTGGGTGCCGGTTTTTGGCCATGTCCACCATTGAGAAATTCGCCTTTCTCGGAGCGGTGACGCTCGCATCAGTCCTGATCGCACAGGAACTGGATAAGGCCGTTATGCCTTCCGATACGGCCCTCACTGTCATTGAGGTCGTCGAAACGGAACCGCCCGCCCCCGAGCCGGTTGTTCCGCCGACCATCCTGTCGCTGGCGCCCAGCCCGGCAGGATTTCTCGACAGGCTGACGGCCTGCAAGGGGCTGTCGCCCAGCTTCGGTTCCAATGTCGACAGCGACCTCGTCGTGACCGACTACAAACCCTTTGTGCTGGCGGAAGGCACGGTCCGGCTGGCCACCGCTCCCGTCGGCGGCGGATGCCTGTCATCAGTGTTCGGGCCAAGGAATGGCGGCCTGCACAAGGGCCTCGACTATTACAGCAAGGAAGCGGTGCCCGTCTTCGCCGCTGCGGATGGGGAAATACGCCGGCGGCGCTATCGCAGTGATTATGGCAACATGATCGTGCTGGATCATGGCCGCGGCGTCTTCACGCGTTATGCCCATCTGGAAACCTTCGCAGACCCGGACGAAGGCGAACGCGTCAGTGCCGGGCAATATCTCGGCATGATGGGCAATACGGCGGGCTACCAGATCCCGCGCCACCTTCACTATGAAGTACTGACCGGGAAATGGGGTGCGCAAGCCGGATCCTTCGCCCTGACACCCGTAGACGTGATGTCCCTGCCGGAAGCTGTCGACTGACCGCGAAATCGCGCGCTGCATAAAACCCCCGCGCATTTTTCTGCGAGTCCCCCTATATGGGCGGTATGAGTTTCCCAGATAAGAAAACAGTGCTCGATTTCATTCGAGACAATCCGAACGCAACGACCAAACAGGACATTGCCCGCGGCCTGCACGTAAAAGGCCGCGAGCGCGCCGTGCTGCGCGAAATCCTGAAGGAGTTGGAGGCCGATGGCACGCTGGAGCGGACAGGCAAACGTGCCTGGTCCCAGGCGGATCGCCCCCCTTCGACCGGCGTTGTCCAATTCACCCATACCGACGAAAATGGCGACCTGATCGGCAAGGCCCTCGGTGACAATGGCCCGTTTGGGCCGGACATCATCTATTCCGGCCTGTCCGGTAAGCAGAAAGGCGAAGCCACCGAGCCCGGCGAAGGCGACCGCGCGCTTTGCAAGATCACCCAGGTCGATGGCGACTGGCAGGCCCGGGCGCTGACCGTGCTGGAAAAACAGCTGACCAATTCGCTCGTCGGCATGTATTCGCAAGGCCCGCGCGGCGGCAAGGTCACGCCGGCCAATCGCAAGGAACGCCGCGAATTCCTGATCCAGGAAGCCGACCGCCATGGTGCCGAGGATGGCGATCTCGTGGTCACAACGCCCAAGCCACAGGGCCGCCGGCAATATGGTCCCAATCTCGGCGTGATCCGCGAAGTGATCGGCCATATCAGCGATCCCCGCTCAGCCAGCCTGCTGGCCATTCATGCCCATGGCATCCCGGTCGACTTCCCTGAAGCGGCGCTGGAACAGGCCCGCAATCCAAAACCCGCTGCGGCGGAGCGTGAGGACCTGACAAAAACCCCGCTCATCACCATCGACCCGCATGATGCGCGCGACCATGATGACGCAGTATTCGCCGAACAGCTGGATGATGGCTGGCGCGTGATCGTCGCCATCGCCGACGTGGCGGCGTTCGTCACGCCAGACTCGCCGCTCGATCGCGAAGCGCTGAAGCGCGGCAACTCGACCTATTTCCCGGACCGCGTGGTCCCGATGCTGCCGTTTGAACTGTCAGCGGATGAATGCTCCCTGCGCGAGGGCGAGCTGCGCCGCTGCATGGCGGTAGAGATGATCTTCGACAAGTCGGGCTCCAAGCGCTCGCACCGTTTCATTCGCGGCATGATGAAGTCAGCAGCCAAGCTCTCCTATGAGGAGGCTCAGGCGGCGATTGACGGCAAGCCGGGCGGCAAGGCTGGCGACATGCTGGAAACCGTCCTGAAGCCGCTCTGGGGCGCCTATGCAGCGCTTTCCAAGGCACGGGACGATCGCTCTCCGCTGGATCTCGACCTGCCCGAGCGTCGCATCGTGTTTTCCGAGGATGGCGAAATCGAAGGCATCATTACCAAGGAACGTCTCGACGCTCACCGCCTGATCGAGGAATTCATGATCCAGGCGAACGTGGCAGCCGCTGAAACCCTGGAAAAGCAGAAAAGCCCGCTGATCTATCGTGTCCACGACACGCCCACAGATGCGAAGATCGCCGCCTTCGCCGAATTCCTGCAGACCATCGACATGAAATGGAATATCGGCCAGCGCCCGCAGACCGAGAATTTCAACCGTCTGCTTGGCGAAATCCGCGATGGCGATTACGACCAGATGGTCACCCAGATGGTGCTACGCACACAGGCTCAGGCGATCTATTCGGAAGAGAATCTGGGCCATTTCGGCCTGAACCTTATCCGCTACGCGCACTTTACTTCACCGATCCGGCGCTATGCTGACTTGATCGTGCACCGCGCGCTGATCGCCTCGCTCGGGCTCGGCCCGGACGGCCTGTCCAAGGACATGTCGGTACGGCTGGAGGAGATGGCTCAGCACATCTCAGATACCGAGCGCCGTTCCATGGCCGCTGAACGCGAGGCCACCGACCGCTACCTTGCCATTTTCCTTGCTGATCGAGTTGGTAGTGAATTTGAGGGACGCATCACGGGCGTCACTGGCGCAGGGCTATTCATCGCGCTGGCTGGCTCAGGTGCAGACGGGTTCGTCCCGATTTCATCTATCTCCGATGATTATTGGGTGCATGATGACACCGCAATGCAGATTTATGCGCGGGGATCAGGCAAAACCTATGGTCTCGGTCAGATCGTTCGGGTGAAGCTGAAAGAGGTTACCCCTCTTCAAGGTGGCCTCCTGCTCGAAATGCTATCCGACCCGATGCCAGCCCCGGAAGGGCGCCAGGAGGCACGCGAGCGCCATGATACAGGCCGCGGTCGTCCCCCGCGCAGAAAGACCGGCCCCGGCAAGCCAACGGGTAAGCGCCCCGGCAAAGGGAAGTTCAACAAGAAGACGCTGCCCAAGCACAAGCGCAAGAGCCGGAAATAGTTTGGACATGAATTCGAATCCGCACTCAGATACGCTGATGGGCTCCGCATTTGACAAGGAAGATGATGGCGATGTCATCGAGACTCGCAAACGCAGTCCCCGCCCGAAAGACGCCGCCACACTCATACTGGTCCGCCGGGACGCCGCCGAACCTCGCGTCCTGATGGGTAAGCGCTCGGCGCGTCATGCCTTCATGCCAGACAAATACGTCTTCCCCGGTGGCCGAGTGGACCCACAGGATGGCAAGGCCGTCTCCTATTGCGAACTCGACGCCCAGCAGGAACGTCTCCTGCGCATCCAGACGCGCCGCAAGCCGCGTGCCTTCGCCCTGACAGCCATACGCGAAACATTCGAGGAAACCGGCCTCTTGGTGGCGCGCGACGCCGAGATGCCAGACAGGCACCCAATCGGCTGGAAACCTTTTCATGAACTCGACGCAGCGCCTCACCTGTCCCCGCTGACTTTCATTGGCCGAGCCATCACACCGCCCTATCGACCGAAGCGATTCGACGCGCGATTCTTCATGGCGAACGCCGAAGATGCTCTGATTGATGAGCGTCCGCCCGTCGACGGCGCGGAATTGTCTGACCTGCAATGGGTCACCCTGAAAGACGCACTGGCGCTCGATTTGCCTAATGTCACCCGGTTCATGCTGGGGGAAATCGAGGAAAGACTGGACAAGCCGTCGCTGAATCGGGGCCCGCCCTTCCTGCGCTGGACCCGCAGCGGACATTCGACCGACCGCCTCTAGCAGCAATGGCGCTTGACTTCCGACGCGCACATCTCCATTAAGCCGCTTTCCAGTTTCAGACGCTAACACAAGCGAGCATTCGTCATGGCCAAACCAGCCACCATCAAGATCCGCCTCAATTCGACGGCCGACACCGGCTTCTTCTACGTGACGAAGAAAAACCCACGCAACATGACCGAAAAAATGGTCAAGCGTAAGTACGACCCGGTCGCGAAGAAGCACGTCGAATTCAAGGAAGGCAAGATCAAGTAAGATCCTTGTTTTTCATGCATTGTTCGAAAAGCCCGCTCCACTAGAGCGGGTTTTTTGTTGCCTATTCTTCCGGCACGCCATGATGCAGGTCTCGTGTCTTGCGGATACCGGGGAACAGGACTGACCAAGCCGCAGCCACGCCGACGGCCGCATAGCCGCCCGCTACGACCGTGAAGACCGCGCCCCATTTGGCGGCCATGAATCCGGCCCGCGCCTCGCCCAGTTCATTGGACGCGCCCAGGAAAATCGAGTTCACGGCATTGACCCGCCCGCGCACTTGGTCAGGTGTCCAGAGCTGCAGGAGAACTTCGCGGATATAGACCGACACCATGTCGAAGGCTCCAACGAAGATCAGCGCGACGATGGATAGCCAGACGACATTCGAATACCCGAACACGACGGTGGAAATCCCGAAGAGCGCGACCGACACGAATAGTATCAGGCCGGCATGATCCTTGATCGGAAACGCCGTGATGATCGCCAGCATGATGAGTGCGCCAATGCCGGGCGCCGCGCGCAACAAGCCAAGCCCCTCTTCACCAATTTCCAATATGTCCCGCGCATAGATCGGCAGCAACGCCACGGCGCCACCCAGCAACACAGCGAACAAATCCAGAGAGATCGCGCCCAGCACAACTTTCTGATTGAACACATATTTGAACCCGCCCAACAGCACGTTGAGTGTCGTTGGTTCGCGCTCGATACGCTGGGGAGGTTTCGGGATCGAGAAAATCAGGATGGCCGATATGGCAAACAGGCTGACAGCCGTTCCATACGCAAACCCCGCCCCGACACCATATAACAATCCACCTGCCACTGGTCCGAGGATCGACGCCGCCTGCCAGGATGATGCAAGCCAGCCCACAGCATTTGCGAAGTCTTCACGCGGCACCAAATTGACCGCAAGACTCGACGAAGCAGGCGTATAGAATGCGCGTGCGACACCAAAGACAGTGAGGGTCGCGAGAACGATCAGAGGATCAAATCGTCCCGTCAGCGCGAGCGCCAAAATCACCCCGGCGCATACCAGTTCGACGCTGACTGACGCTCCCATGACATTCCGGCGACCGAGCCGGTCCGATGCGACACCTGTCACCACGACCAACAACAGGGCTGGCAGGAACTGGACAAGGCCGATCCAACCGAGAAGCGCCGCGTTCTGGGTAACATCATACATCTGCCACGCCACGGCGACAGAAACGACCTGCGCCGCAAGCGATGTCATGAAGCGAGACAGGAAGTATCTGCGATAGGAAGAATGGCGAAACGCCGAGAACCGGTCATTCATGAGCAGCGCCTTGCGACGGGCGGCGGCTCAAGTCAATCAGGCAGCAAGACTTTCGACTCTGTTCCGGCCAGCAGACTTGGCTTGATAGAGCGCCGTATCCGCGCGCTTGGTCAGATCAGCAATCGTATCATGAGCGCCGTTAATGGTGGAAACGCCAGCGCTCAGCGTAATGGAAATTTCCCGCGCACCACTGTTCACTATGAAGGGCTCTGCCGCGACAGATCGTCGAATTCGCTCGGCTGCTGCGCAAGCGAGATCACCCGGCGTATCTGGCATAATGACCATGAATTCTTCGCCACCCGGGCGACAGACCACATCCATGACGCGGCTATTGACCTTCAGGCGCTTGGCCACTTCCTGCAGGACTTCATCTCCGACATCATGGCCATATGTATCGTTCACTGCTTTGAAATGGTCGATGTCGGCCATAACCACCGATACGGGTCGTCCGCCCATCTGGGAGCGCTGGATCAATTGTTCCAACTGGTTGTTCATGTATCGACGATTGTAGAGGCCGGTGAGCTGATCGATGACCGACAATTCAAGACCACGATCCACGCGGTCTCTCAATGCCTCGATATAGCGGGTTCGCCGTGCCTGCGTCCGGACACGAGCGAGCAATTCCTGCTTGTCGACGGGTGCAAAAATGACATCGCTTGCACCCAGATCAAGACCTTTTCCAGCCCTCGGCCGATCATCCGGATCGCAAATCAACAGAATTGAAATCGCGCGTGTCGCTTCATTCATCTTGAAGTGCGCACAGAGTTTCAGGGCGTCATAACGATCACTGAGCATGGACAGGACGAGAATATCCACGCCAAGCTCATTCAACCCTTTCATGCCGCCCGCCTCCAGCAGTGTAATGGCCGTATGACCACCAGACCGCAGGGTTTCAGCGACGCGCGACGATGATCTGGGATTGTCATCCACCACGAAGAGGCGTGCTGGCTGGTCTTTGACGTTGAGACTTTCGTCGCCATCAATGCCCGCTCGCAGGCCGCTGGCCTGACGTTGGCGAAGCTCTGACGCAACAGCATTGTATCGGGTGATGGCCCCCATACGCGCCATCAAGGCAAAGTCATCAACCGGCTTGGTCAGGAAGTCTTCCGCCCCGACGTCCAGGCCCCGGACGCGATCCTCGGCATCATTCAGGGCCGTAACCATAACGACGGGTATATGCGCAGTGGCAGGGTTTTCCTTCAGGCGGCGGCAAACTTCATACCCGTCCATACCGGGCATCATCACGTCCAGAAGGATAATGTCAGGCTCGCTACGCTCCACCATGCTGAGCGCCTCGATCCCGTTTTCAGCCAGCATGACCGTATAATATTGAGCCTCCAGCTTGGCTTGCAGGAGGCGTCGGTTCGCTTCGATGTCATCTACGACGAGGACGCGTGCTGTCACGCTGCCTCCTTGGGCATCAATGCCTCAACCGCCTTGATGAAGGTTGCAATCTGGATGGGCTTGGAAAGGTACCCCTCACAGCCAGCTTCACGAACCCGCTGCTCATCCGCGCGCATGGCAAATGCCGTGACGGCCAGAACCGGAATGTGCGCGACCTTGTCATCGTCCTTGAGCCATCGCGTGATGTCGAGACCTGAAACTTCCGGCAGCTGGATATCCATGATGATGAGGTCCGGCAGTTCCTGGCGTGCAATCTCGACAGCCTTGGCACCATCGCGACATTGGAAGGTTTCAAAACCGAAAGCATCCAACAAGTCACAGAAAAGGCGCATGTTGAGTTCGTTATCCTCAACAACCAGAACTTTCCTGGTGTGCGACTTCGTCATGATTGAGTTGGTGCCTCTGATTCGGGACGATTCTAAGAGCTCTTTTGCCAGCTACACCCGAAATCGTTAACACTGGTTTACGTGTTTGCGTCCCATTGATTGCCGCGGGCACCGGAACATGGCATGAACACGGGGCCATGTACACGCTCTGCAGAGACTGTTTTCACCTTTCAGACGACGACAGCGACGCCTGCCCTCGCTGCGGGCGGCATCGTGTAATCCGCAATAAACACATCACAACGCTGGCCATCGCTCATCTCGATTGCGACGCCTTCTTTGCAGCCATCGAAAAACGCGACGATCCCTCCCTGAAAGACCGGCCAGTCATTGTGGGCGGCGGAAAAAGGGGAGTCGTATCTACGTGTTGTTACATCGCCCGTCTCTATGGCGTCCGCTCGGCCATGCCGATGTTCAAGGCGCTCAAGGCCTGCCCGGACGCCGTCGTGATCAAGCCGAATGGCGAAAAGTACCGGCTCGCCGCCCACCAGATGCGCGAAAAGATGCAGGCGCTGACACCCATGATTCAGCCCGTCTCGGTCGATGAGGCCTATCTGGACCTCAGCGGCACGGGCACCCTTCACAAGGCGCCGCCGGCCGTGTCCCTCGCCCGGCTTGCCGCAGAGATTGAGCGCGATATCGGGATCACTGTCTCGATTGGCCTGTCGACCAACAAATTCCTGGCCAAGACCGCAAGCGAACTGGACAAGCCGAGAGGATTTGCTGTCATCGGCGCAGACGAAGCCGAAGCCTTACTCGCACCGAGACCCATTGGATTCATTCATGGCGTGGGCCCGAAACTGGCCCAGAAACTGACCCGGGATGGGTACGATACGATCGAAGACCTCCAAAGAACGGAGTTGAAGCAGTTGATCGGGCGCTATGGCGAGACCGGAATGTGGCTGAAGAATCGGGCGCATGGCATCGACAACCGGCCGGTCCGGAATGATGAGGAGCGCAAGTCGGTCAGTTCCGAGACCACGTTCAATGACGACATGTCAGACCCGGCCTGGTTGGAAGACCAGCTCTGGCGCCTCTGCGTAAAAACGGCAGACCGTGCCAAGGCCACGGGCCTTGTCGGCAATGTCATCACGCTCAAACTCAAGACCGCTGAGTTCCGGACCCTTACGCGGCGCATGTCCCTGTCAGAGCCCACCCAGCTGGCCCAGACCCTGTTTCGGAATGCCAAAGTGTTGCTGGCCAAGGAAACCAATGGCCGGACACGCTTTCGTCTCATCGGAGTTGGTATTTCCGACCTGTCAGAGCATCGCTCGGACGCTGTCGACCTGCTCGACCCTCTCGTCGCGAAGCGCGCGGCGGCAGAGCGCGCGTCGGACCTGGCCCGGCAGAAATTCGGCGCCGAAGCCGTGATCACGGGCCGGTCAGCGCGGGTGAAGAACGCGCCCCGGTGAACGGCGTTTGCGCCCCGCCCCTTGGCGGTCTAGTGAAAACGCAACACCATTTTCAAGGAGCGCGCCATGTCGACCCCCGAAACCCGTCTTGATGAACTCGGCATCGAACTGCCGGAACCCATGAAACCGGTCGCCACATATGTCCCCTATGTCATCAGCGGCAACATGCTGTTCGTGTCCGGTCAGGTCAGCGCGTCCGCTGACGGCCTCATCAAGGGATGCCTCGGCGAGAACATGGAACTCTCCGCAGGTCAGCAGGCCGCCCGCTTCTGTGGGATCAACCTGATCGCCCAGTGCAAAGCTGCCATTGGCGACCTGTCCCGTATCAAGCGCGTGGTAAAACTCGGCGGCTTTGTGAACGTCGCGCCCGGCTTCACCGACATCCCGCAAGTCATCAATGGATGTTCAGATCTTATGGTCGACGTATTCGGCGAGGCCGGCCGTCATGCCCGATCGGCTGTGTCATGTCCCGAACTGCCTCTGGGCGTCGCCGTGGAAGTCGATGGCATCTTCGAGATTGCCGACTAGATGGCACAGGCATTCACGCTCACGGACTTCGCCTACGCACATAGAGGCCTGTGGTCCGGACGCAAAACACCTGAGAATACGATGGCGGCCTTTGACGCGGCGGCACAGTACGGGCTCGGCATGGAGTTCGATATCCGCCCCGATTTGGATGGAAACCTTGTCGTTTTCCATGATGACACACTGGACCGCCTTGCCGGGCGCCCTGACCGTGTAGAGGATCTTGCGTCGGACGACCTGCAGGACATAATGATCGCCGGAATCCATGGCTTGCCGACCTTCGAACGCCTGCTTGCAAGCTGGCCACACAAGCTGCCCCTGCTGACAGAAATGAAGCTGGACGGACGCACGGACCCGGCAGATCTCGGCCGCCGAACCGGTGCGTTGCTTCAGAACTATGCAGGACGCGCAGCGGCGATGAGCTTTTCGGAAGAGGCGGTACGGGCCCTCCCATCGGACGTGATGCGCGGTCAGCTCATTGGACCGTCCCACAAGATTGGCACATCCGAGTTCGAAACAATTCTTCAACGCGCATTGTCAGACGGCATTGACTATATTGCCATCAACATCGCGGACGTCGATGGCATCCGCAAACGCGTACCGGAAGACCTTCCGATTGTGTGCTGGACGGTACGGACGCTGGATGAGGTTCGGCTGGCCGTTCATGAAAATGCGGCCATCATCTTCGAACATCTCGCTCCGGGACTGGTCTCGGCCTACGCCTTGCCCTAGATTCAGAGCATGGATGACACCGCGCTGAAATTGAGTTTTGCCTCAGCCATGGCGGAGGTCGATCCGGAGGAATGGAACGCGGTCGCCAATCCAGCCGGCGTGCGCTTCGATCCCTTTCTGAAATGGGAATTCCTGGACGCGATGGAAACGTCTGGCGCGGCCACTCCAAATACGGGCTGGATGCCGCGTCATGTATTGATCCGCGACGCAACTGGCCGACTCAAGGCTGCGATGCCGCTCTATGGCAAAACCCACTCACGCGGCGAATTCGTCTTCGACCAATCCTGGGCCGACGCCTATGAGCGCGCAGGCGGAGCCTATTATCCCAAACTGCTTGGGGCCGTGCCCTTCACGCCGGTAACCGGTCGTCGCCTGCTTGTGCGTCCGGGCCCCGATGCAATACGCCTGCAGACGGCGCTCCTGTCCGGCGCGATCCAACTGGCCGAGCAGAACGAGCTATCTTCATTGCACATCAATTTCGCTTCACCGGAAGAAGCCACAATGCTGTCGGAGACGGGCCTGCTGTTGCGCACCGACCAGCAATTCCACTGGCAGAACCGCGACTATGGCTCGTTCGATGATTTCCTTGCCGACCTCTCCTCGTCCAAGCGAAAGAATCTTCGGAAGGAACGCGCGAAGGCGCAGGAAGGATTGGACTTTGTCCACCTGCGGGGCGACGACATTACCGAAGCTCATCTCGATGCGTTCTACATATTCTACATGGACACGGGCACGCGCAAATGGGGCTCGCCCTATCTGACCCGAGACACTTTCTCACTCTTGCGAGAACGGATGGCCGACGATCTCCTCTTTATCTTCGCCATGTCAGACGGAGCGCCGATTGCCGGTGCCATGAATCTAATCGGCTCCGACACACTCTATGGCCGCTACTGGGGGTGTACCGAGCACAGATCAATGCTGCACTTCGAGACCTGCTACTATCAGGCCATCGACTACACCATCGAGCGCAAGCTGGCTTTCGTCGAAGCAGGTGCACAGGGCGGACACAAGCTGGCCCGTGGCTATACGCCCGTCACCACCCATTCCACCCACTGGATAGCCCATCCCGGCCTTCGCCACGCCATAGCCGACTATCTGGAGCGCGAACGCGAAGCGGTAGAATCCGACATGGGCTATCTCACCGAACGAACACCCTTTAAGAAGGGCGAATGAGCGAGTCTGCCGTCCTCAGGAACTATGGCCGGGTCGAAGAGGCCCTCATCGTCTGTGCAGCGTTGCAGTATGCAGGGTTCGACGCCTCTATCGACAACTACAATCATGCGACCGTGAACTGGCTGTTGGTTCCGGCCCTTGGGGGAATCCCTGTCCGGCTTCCGACATCGCAACTGGAAGACGCGAAGGCATATCTCCGGGAAATGGTCGAAACCGCGGAGGACCGTCTCGTAGAAGCGACGGGGGAAGCCCCGGATCCGGTACGGAGAAAATATTGGCGCGCCTGGGCTGTGGCCGCCTTGTTCATGCTCGACTGGCTCTCGTTATTTGTCCTGTGGCGCTTCCTGAGAGCCACATATCTGAAACTACGGCATCCCTCCCCACACAAACTAGAAAGTTCGTCCTCGTCATGACTCTTCACGCTGCCTATGATCCCGACAATATCTTCGCCAAGATCCTGCGCGGTGAAATGCCCGCCGTCAAAGTCTATGAGGATGACGCTGCACTCGCTTTCATGGACGTGTTTCCCCAGAGCGAAGGTCACACGCTCGTCGTGCCGAAGGGCGTGGAAGCGCGCAACCTGCTCGACATGCCGGCCGACAAGCTCGGCCCCTATATGGAGGCTGTGCAGAAAGTGGCGCAGGCTGTCGAAGCTGCCTTGACGCCCGATGGCTTGGTCGTGACCCAGTTCAATGGCGCCCCCGCCGGACAAACTGTCTACCATTTGCACTTTCACATCATTCCGCGCTGGAAGGATGTGGCGCTCGGGCGGCATGGCTCGGGCGAAATGGCAGATACAGCTAAACTCGGCGTGCTGGCCGATCGCATCAAGTCCAAGCTCTAGGGGTTAGAGCCCCAGCTTCGCTTTCAGGATATCGTTGACGGCTTTCGGATTGGCCTTGCCACCGGAAGCCTTCATCACCTGGCCCACGAACCAGCCCATCGTCTTGGGCTTTTCCTTGATCTGCGCGACCTGGTCCGGATTGGCAGCCATGATGTCGTCGACGATCTTCTCGATCGCGCCGGTATCGGTTACCTGTTTAAGGCCGTGCTTTTCGACAATGTCAGAAGCTTCGCCTTCGCCTTCGATCATCCGGGCAAAGACGTCCTTCGCGATCTTTCCACTGATCGTGTCATTGGCGATCAGTTCGATCAGGCCGCCGAGGCTGGAGGCAGATACGGGGCTGTCGGCCAGCTCAATGTCCTGCTTGTTGAGATAGCCGAACAATTCCTGCGTCACCCAGTTCGCCGCAAGTTTCGGATCGCGGCCTTTGGCAACGTCCTCGAAGAAGCTGGCTTTTTCGGCGTCGGCGCTGAGGACACCCGCATCATAGCGTGACAGCCCATAATCGGTTTCAAAGCGGGCGCGCTTCTCGTCTGGCAGTTCCGGCAGGGTCGCACGGATTTCCTCGATCCAGGCCTGCTCGACTTCCAGCGGCAACAGATCCGGGTCCGGGAAATAGCGGTAATCATGCGCGTCTTCCTTGGAACGCATGGAGCGCGTCTCGACCTTCACTGGATCGAACAGGCGCGTTTCCTGGTCGATGGAGCCGCCATCCTCAAGGATCTCGATCTGGCGGCGCGCTTCATACTCAATGGCCTGCTGGATGAAGCGGAACGAGTTCATGTTCTTGAGTTCGCAGCGCGTGCCGAGATGGCTGAAATCACCCGTTTCACGGAATTTCTCATACTGGCCCGGACGGCAGACCGACACGTTCACGTCGGCGCGGAGATTGCCCTTCTCCATGTCGCCATCACAGGTGCCGAGCGCGATCACGATGGCGCGCAGCTTCTTCACATAGGCGGCCGCTTCGGCAGGTGTGCGGATGTCCGGCATGGACACGATTTCCATCAGCGCGACGCCGGACCGGTTAAGGTCCACATAGGTCGAGTTCGGGTCCATGTCGTGAATCGACTTGCCAGCATCCTGTTCCAGATGGAGCCGCTCAATGCGGCACGGGAAAGCATAGGCATCGCCGCCATGCGCGGGCTCGACATCCACCTCGATTTCGCCTTCACCGACAATCGGGTGCGCGAACTGGCTGATCTGATAGCCCTGCGGCAGGTCGGGATAGAAATAATTCTTCCGGTCGAAGCGGGAATAGGTGTTGATCTGCGCCTTCAGGCCGAGGCCGGTACGGATAGCCTGCTCGACGCAATACTTGTTGATCACGGGCAGCATGCCGGGCATTGCCGCATCGACCAGCGACACATTGCAGTTGGGGTCCGCACCAAACGCCGTGGACGCGCCAGAAAACAGCTTCGCATTGGACGAGACCTGAGCATGGACTTCGAGGCCCATGACCAGTTCCCAATCGCCGGTTTCGCCCTTGATGACATATGGTGTGCGCGCGGACATAGTGTTCCCTGCTGGCAGTATGATTTGGCGCTGTTCTAGCCGCCGGAGCGGCGCACTGTCGAGCCGTCAATACCATTCGATAGGCGCCAACCCTTCCAATTTTCGGGATATGGGCGAATAATTCCGCTCGTGGAGGAAAAAGGGAGTGCCGGAATGATTTTCAAGATGATGATGGATGCCTCGGGCGAGGATGAAAAGCCGGTGGTTCGCGGCTTTCTCAAACATCTTGTCTTGGGATTCGCCGGCGGCGTGGCTGTGGGCTCCATCCTGCTGGGCGGCATGTTGCTATCTCTCCAGGATATGGACCTCGACATGCCCCTGTTATGGATTTTCGCGATGATACTGCAATGCGGCCCCGTAGGCGGCCTGATCGGGGTTGGCATCTACTTGTCGCGGGTCACACAGCGGGATTCTGATGAGGATGATGACGACAAACCAGGTCCCGGCGGTAACGCGCCGGAAGAAGTAGAATTTGACCAGGTTGTCATTCGGCCAAACAGCAAGTCCGGCGGAGCACTCAAGCCATCCAAGGCTTGAGGCCTAATCAAGCTTGCCTGACTCTTTTGCCCGCCGCACCCGCTCGGCACGCGCGGCCATGCGGTCCTTGATGGGGGCCGATTGGGCAACACGGACAGGACCTTCGCTTTCGGCCGCTGGTTCAGGTTCTGGGGTGTCTTCCAGCTTACCTTCCTCGACCAGTTTCTTGCGCCGTGCGGCAACCCGTGCTTCGCGCGCCGTCTGCGCCGCGCTCTTGCCGACAAACAGGCCGGACAGCTTTGACTTTCCGGCACCGCCCGGCTGGGGGTGGTCCTCTAGTCGCCGCTTTCTGCGTGCGATGATTCGGGAAATTCGAAACGAGACGTAGCCAGCCACGAGGAATGCCACGAGCAGCATGGACCGCATTTCCGGGGCAAACAGGCTGTAGCCATATTGCGCCATCATCGCCGCCATCAGGGCGAGGCAGAAGACAAGCAGGACAGCAAAGAGAAGGAGGAAACGGGTGATGTTCATGCCCCCGAACCTACCACCACTTCTCCGCCTTGGCCACGAAACCTGCTGCGCGTTCCAGTTCGCCGCCGACGCGGAAACAGGCCGTCTCGTCGAGCGCCTTGCCGATTACCTGTAGACCGAGGGGCAGGCCGCTTGAGGACAGGCCAGCGGGCACGGAGATGCCCGGCAGGCCGGCAAGGTTGGCCGTCACCGTGAACACGTCATTGAGATACATCTCGACCGGATCGCCGCTTTTCTCGCCAAATGCAAAGGCCGGGCTCGGACAAGTCGGCGTCAGTACGGCATCACAGCTCTCGAACGCCTCAATAAAATCATTGAGGATCTTGGTGCGAACTTTCTGGGCACGCAGGTAATAGGCATCGTAATAGCCGGACGAAAGAACATAAGTGCCAATCATCAGGCGGCGCTGGACTTCAGCTCCAAAACCGCCAGCCCGCGTGTCTTCATAGGTCGCGGTCAGGTTCTCCCCGGCTACGCGCGCGCCATAACGCATACCATCATATCGAGCGAGGTTTGAGGATGCCTCAGCAGGCGCAACGATATAATAGGCTGGCAGCGCATACTTCGTGTGCGGTAGACTGATATCGACGATTTCGGCGCCTGCAGCTTTCAGCCAGGCAATGCCTTGCCCCCAGAGCTTGTCGATCTCATCGGACATGCCCTCCATCCGGTATTCTTTCGGAATACCGATCCGCATGCCCTTTACGCCCTTGGACACATCGCTGCGCCAGTCTGGCGTTTCGACGCTCAATGAGGTCGAATCCTTGGGGTCGTGACTGCACATGGCTTCCAGCAGGATGGCGCTATCCTCGACCGTCTTGGAGATCGGGCCAGCCTGATCGAGCGAAGAGGCAAACGCGACCATGCCATAGCGGCTGGCGCGGCCATAGGTTGGCTTGATGCCGACCGTACCTGTGAAGGCGGCTGGCTGGCGGATAGACCCGCCCGTGTCGGAAGCTGTCGCCGCGAGACAAAGGTCTGCTGCAACGGATGCTGCCGACCCACCTGACGAGCCGCCGGGTGTCAGGCCTTGATTGTCGCCCTTGCGGCGCCACGGGTTGATGACATTCCCAAACCGCGAGGTCTCGTTGGAGGAACCCATGGCGAATTCGTCCATGTTGAGCTTGCCCAGCATGACTGCGCCTTCATCCCAGAGGTTCTGGGTGACGGTGGATTCATAGGTTGGGGTGAACTCACCCAGGATGTTGCTGCACGCCGTCGTGCGCACACCCTTGGTGCAATACAGATCCTTGATCCCCAGCGGGGCGCCTTCCAGCTTGCCGCCCTCGCCCTTGGCCAGTCTCGCATCGGACGCGTCCGCCATGGCGAGCGCCTTTTCCGGCGTTTCGACCACATAGGCATTCAGCGTCCGCGCGCCTTCCATCGCGTCGACGAATTGCTGGGTGATCTCGCGCGAAGAAAACTCCTTGGCTTTCAAGCCATCAAGCGCTGCGGCGAGGGTAAGTTTGGTCAGTTCGGTCATCGGACATCCTGAGAAGAAATCTGCCCGCCTGCTATGACGGCTTGGCACAAAAGTTCAAGCCTTCGTGAGCCTTCTTGTCAGTTGCGCGAGACTGGCGCAGGCTCGGTTTCAATGCCAAATACAACGGAGACCCATCATGCGTACCCTCATGCTCAGCCTTGCTGCCCCCGTTATCCTGGCGGCCTGCGCCACTTCAGAGACACAAGAGGACCGTCCACGCGGCGTCGAACGCTATGCCGACGATCCACGACTGGGCGAAGAGGTGAGCAGCATCTGCTTTGCATCCACCATTGATGGTTTTGGCGAAACAACACGGGACACAGTTGTGGTGCGTGACGGGCGCGACCATTTCCTGATTGAAGTGTTTGGCGCGTGTACGCCGCTGAATGATGCAATGCGGATCGGAATGGACGCGACCGGCAGCTGCTTGCGAAAGCACGACGCGCTAATCGTGTCCGACTCCATTTCTGATTTCGCAGAGACCACACCCTTTTCCAAGCAAAGATGCCTGGTGAATGGAATCTATGCATGGGACCCAGAGGCAAAGGCGGAAGAATCCGAAGAAGAATCTGGCGAGGAAGACGCTGAATCCTGATGGCGGCGGCTTCGGCATGTGGTAATCATGCCTATGGAAAAAACCGGATACGCCTCACCCGTTGAGGTTCGCCAATCTCCCTTTCACGGTCGTGGCCTGTTCGCGGCCGTTTCCTTTGAAGCGGGCGACCTGATCGCAACCTATCCCCTCCTGGTCCTCAGCCAGGATGACACCGCCGCCATTCGCGGCACCCAGATCCATCATTACGTCTTCTACGTGGATGAAAATGAACAAGGAAAAATGCGCGCCGCGGTCGCATTCGGCCTGATCTCGATGTGCAATCACAGTGTCGAAGCCAATGCGGATTTTACCGTCGACCCGGCTGCACAAACTGTGACGCTAAGTGCCCGCACCCCCATCCTTGCCGATGCAGAAATCCTGATCGACTACGAAGAATTCGCTGACCAGATTATCTGATCGCTACCAGCGGCCAGACATCCGATTCCAGCGCCACAGAAGGTGGGCGGTCACATGATACAGGCTGCGGGATACCAGATTCAGCCCAGGCAGATTGCCCAGCCAGGCCAACCA
Source organism: Hyphomonas sp. KY3 (assembly GCF_017309975.1). Classification (NCBI taxonomy): domain Bacteria; kingdom Pseudomonadati; phylum Pseudomonadota; class Alphaproteobacteria; order Hyphomonadales; family Hyphomonadaceae; genus Hyphomonas; species Hyphomonas sp. KY3. Next base: position 1,643,653 of record NZ_CP022271.1, on the reverse strand, counting down.
TCCATAGCCGGGCGTCCGCTGCCATATCTCAGCGACCGCTGGCCATCCTTTAACCGCGCGACCATCCGGCAAGACAGCATGCAGTTTCAGGCGAACGTCGTTAAGGGAAATGCCCCGATCGCGAAAACGATCAGGTGTTTGAGAAACATCTACATAATCGACAAGGTCTGAACCTGTTCGGGTTCGCCGTTCGAAATGGCAAATTCCCTCCCGACAGACAGGACACACACTGTTGTAGAGAACAGTCAGCCGTTCCATAAGCGCGTTGTACAGCACTTATGGCACGATGGCACTGCGGCGGGTGGCTTATTCCACGGCCTTGGGCACAACGAAGAAACCATCTTCGGTGCGCGGTGCGTTTGCCAGAACCTGATCCTGGATATCGCCATCTGTGACGACATCTTCACGCATGGGCAGCGTCGTCTCAACCACGGAGGTCATCGGTTCCACGCCGTCAATATCGACCTCGTTCAACTGGTCGATCCAGCTGAGGATGCCATTCAATTCCCCAACCAGTTCCCCGACATGCTGTTCGCTGACGGCAATGCGCGACAGGCGGGCAACCTTGCGGACATCATCCTTGGTAACAGACATGAGCGAACTCCAACGCGTGAAAATGAACCGCCCGAATACGCCATAGGCAACACGGCATCAAGGCGCTATGTGGGCTATTCATGCCCATAACTGATCCTGACCATTTCCCGAAAACCGGCGCCCTGATCGGCATTGATCCCGGGACGAAGACGCTCGGTATCGCGTCGGCGGACGGCCTGCGGATGCTGGCGAGCCCGGTCGAGACCATTCCACGCGGCAAGAAGCTGGCTCCTGTCCTTGATCGCTTGTTCCACCTCTATGATGATCGAGTGGCTGTCGGCATTGTCATGGGACTTCCGCTTAACATGGACGGGTCCGAAGGCCCACGCGCACAATCTGTCCGCGCGCTGGCCTGGCACATCATGAAACGCCGCGACGTGCCAATCCTGTTTCAGGATGAACGGCTCTCAACAGTAGAAGCCGAAAATGCGATGATCGAGGCTGACCTTTCTAGGAAACGACGCGCCGAACGAATCGATGCCTCAGCTGCTGCGGTAATCCTGAATGACGCCCTTCAAAGACTGGCTCGAACCTGATGTCAGGGTTTCTCTACGCCCTCCTGCCCGTCATCGCGATCGTCACGCTCGGACATGTCCTGTCTGTCCGCAATTGGATTCCGACCGATAGCTGGCGCGCCATCGAACGCCTTTCCTATGTGGTGCTCTTCCCGGCGCTCATCCTTCGCACCTTGGCCAATGCACCATTCGAAGAAGCGCCCTGGGGACTCGCTGCCGCGCTGATCTTCGCGCAGTTCGCCCTCGGTGGCATAGGATGGCTCGCCCGCTTCCTGCCCAATATGCCTGGCCCGGCCGTCGGCTCTGTCATCCAATCCAATGTTCGCTGGAATACGATGATCGGCCTGTCCATCGGCAGCCTCCTGTTCGGTGAAGAGGGCCTCGCGCTTGTCACCATCGCCGCCGCCGTGATGATTCCCACCGCCAACATTCTATCAGTCTACGCGCTGATCGCACACGCGGATACTCCGCACGGACCAAAACCCAATCCGTTTATGGCATTGTTCAAGAATCCGATCGTCATCGCGTGCATTGGAGGATTGGCACTGGCGGGCGCTAGCGTCACGCTGCCCCGTCTGCTCGATGACAGCCTCCGCATCCTGGGTGACGCGGCCCTTGCCCTCGGCCTGCTCTCTGCTGGCGCGGGCGTCGATCTGTCCGCCCTGAAGCGCGCCGGCTCCCGCACACTTACATGGTCGCTCGTCAGGCTGCTGGGCCTGCCAGCCTTCGCGGTAGGCTTCTGCCTCCTGCTCGGCGTAACCGGTACACCGCTTGTCATCGCACTGATCTGCGCCGCGACCCCGACAGCGACCAGCTCATATATCCTCGCCAAGGAACTGGGGGGCGATGCGGCACTCTCGGCCAATCTGATCGCCGTTGAAACAGTGCTCGCCATGGTCACGATCCCCACGCTGTATCTGCTTCTCACGCTCTGAACCTCTTGCCCCAACTCCGAAACGCGCCTAAACCGCCAAAAATCGAAAGGGCCTCCATGAGCAAGGCGGCATATCACTACTCCTTCGACCACGAGCATTTGCTGGGCATTGATGGCCTTCACCCGCTCGATCTCACTCATATTCTCGATCTGGCAAACGACTATGCCGAAGCGACACGGACGGGCCAGCGGGCAGATCCGGTCTTGTCTGGAAAGACAGTCGTGAACCTGTTCTTTGAAAATTCCACTCGGACGATGAGCAGTTTCGAGATTGCCGCCCGCCGATTGGGCGCCGACGTCGTATCGATGCCAGTAGCACAGTCTTCCGTGAAGAAGGGTGAGACACTGATCGACACAGCAATGACCCTGAACGCCATGAAACCGGACGTGTTGGTGGTCAGGCACTCGGCCTCGGGCGGCGCAAAGCTGCTCTCCCGCAAGGTCGATTGCGCCGTGATCAATGCCGGGGACGGCACGCATGAACACCCGACTCAGGGCCTGCTCGACACGCTGACCATCCGCCGCAACAAGGACCGGATCGAAGGGCTCAAAGTCGTCATCTGCGGCGACATTGTCCATTCGCGCGTCGCGCGCTCTACGACGATGGCGCTGCACCTGCTGGGCGCCGAAGTACACCTGTGCGCACCGCGAACACTCATGCCATCGGGCACGGAAACCTGGGGTGCCGCCTCAGCCACATCCGACTTCGACAGAGCCCTTCAAGGCGCAGACGTCGTGATGATGCTGCGCCTCCAACTCGAGCGCATGGATGGCGCGTATTTGCCAAGCCGCCGCGAATACTTCCGCTATTTCGGCCTGACACAGGAACGGCTTGCGCTTGCAAAGGACGACGCGATTGTCATGCATCCCGGCCCGATGAATCGCGGCATCGAGATCGAAAGTGCCATTGCTGATGGTGAGCGCTCGGTGATTACAGAACAGGTGGAAATGGGCGTCGCTGTGCGAGAGGCCGTGCTCCATTTGCTGGCAGGAGGCCGCCCATGAGCCTGTCCATCTTCAACGCGCGCCTACTGGATCCGGCATCCGGACTGGATGAAATCGGCGGCATCCTGATCGAGGATGGTTTCATTACCGCAATTTCGCCAGGCGCTACGGGCGCCGTTGGCAATGCAAATGAAGTCATCGACGCAGGCGGACTTTGTCTCGCACCGGGCCTAATTGATCTGCGTGTGAAAACGGGTGAGCCAGGCGACGAGCAAAAGGAGACGCTCGCAACAGCATCTCGAGCCGCCGTTGCGGGCGGTGTGACCAGTCTCGTCGTCATGCCGGACACCAAGCCAGTCGTGGATGACGTCGCACTGGTCCGTTATATTTCAGATCGTGCCAAAGTCAGCGCGAAAGCCCGCATATACGCCGCCGGCGCACTCACCGTAGGCTTGGAAGGTCACGCCATGGCCGAGATAGGCATGATGGCGGATGCTGGCGCGGTCCTGTTCACCAATGGTGATGCGCCCATCTCAAATCCCTCCATACTCAAACGCGCGATGACTTATGCGGCCAGTCGCGGTGCCATCGTCATGTCTCGCCCGGATGATAACGCGTTGAAGGGCTCTGGCGTGATGAATGCCGGGGCCTTCGCCGCCCGCAAGGGTCTCGCCGGAATTCCAAAAGAAGCTGAGTGGATCGGCGCGGCGCGCGACCTGATGCTTGCGGAAGCAACTGGCTGCACCCTGATCCTCGATCAAGTATCCACCCCCCGCACACTGGAACTGGTCTCAGATTCCCGCGCCCGGGGCGCCAACGTCTTCACGACCATCGCCGCACATTCGCTTTTCTTCAACGAGATCGACGTTGGCGACTACCTGACTTATTGCAAGGTCAATCCGCCCTTCAGGGACGAGGACACACGCCAGGCCATGATAGCTGCGTTGAAGGCGGGCGAGATCGATTCCGTGGTGTCCGCACACGACCCGCAACCCCCGGAAGAAAAGCGCCTGCCATTTGGTGAGGCGAGCTTTGGCGCGGCAGGCCTCGAGACCACGCTTTCGGCACTACTCAGCCTTGTTCATGATGGCCCGCTCACCCTGCTTGAAGCGCTCGCGCCGATTACCTCCAAGCCGGCGGACATGATCGGGTTGCCTGAAGGACGACTGGCTGAAGGGGCGCCTGCAGATGTCATTCTGTTTGATCCAAACAAGCCCTGGCTCTGTGAACGTGAACACCTTCTTTCCAGATCAACCAATTCGCCTTTTGATGGGCGGCGCCTGCAAGGCCGTGTGCTGCGGACATTTGTGGGTGGAGTGCAGGTTTTTGCGCGATAGCCCAGACTGGCCTTGCCCACCGCCGGTTCAATTCGTAGAATTTTCAATTGGGAATTGAGGAGATCGACATGACAGCTGAGCTGGCATTCCCCTTGGCCGCACTTTGCGGCTATCTCGCCGGTTCGATCCCGTTTGGCTTGCTCATCACCCGCGCTGCAGGTCTTGGCGATATCCGATCCATTGGCTCCGGCAATATCGGAGCAACAAACGTGTTGCGTACTGGCCGCAAAGACCTCGCGCTTGCGACGCTGCTTCTCGATAGTCTGAAGGCAGGCCTACTGGCGCTAGCATTTGGAATGCTTGCCAGCAGGGAAGTCGGCTTCGTGGCCGGCGCATTCGCCTTTGTCGGCCATTGCTACCCCATATGGCTCGGATTCAAGGGTGGTAAGGGGGTCGCGACCTATGCGGGACTGCTGCCATTCGTGTCCCTGCCCGGTTTCTATATCGCCGCACCGGTTTGGCTCGGCCTGTTTGCAACTACCCGCATTTCTTCTCTCGCCGCGTTGACCGCTGCGACATTGGTGCCGCCCGGCGCATGGCTGCTGGGCGAACGGAACATGTTCATCATTGGCGGGCTCGCGCTGTTGTCGCTCTTCGTGTTCTGGACTCACCGCGCCAATCTAAGCCGCCTATTGAAGGGTGAGGAGCCCAAGTTCGGCTCCAAGAAAACGGTAGACCCGACCACATGAGTCCGGCGCGCGCGCTCAATGATGCAGAACGCCTGGATTGGGTGAGGCTCGCGCGCACCCCGAATATCGGCCCGGTCACTTTCTTCCAGCTGATACGCAAGTTCAAATCAGCGGGCGCAGCGTTGGACGGTCTACCGGAGTTGACCCGGAAGAGCCGCAGAGGCCGTGAACTCGTCCCCCCGGATGTCTCCGATATCAAGCATGAGCTGGACCGGACCCGGAAGTATGGCGCACACATAATCGCAAGCTGCGAACCCGCTTATCCGCCCTTGCTTAAGGCACTCGATCCCCCGCCGCCCGTCCTGACAGCGCTCGGCAAACTCGATCTGGCCGCCAACCCCACAGTGGCCATCGTCGGCGCGCGGAATGCATCCGCCGCCGGACGAAAGCTCGCCCGCGATATGGCTTCCGCGCTTGGCGGCGCCGGGTATGCTACGGTTTCCGGTCTCGCCTTGGGCATAGATGGCGAGGCACATGCCGCCAGCCTGGGCACTGGCACCATTGCTGTGCTGGGCGGTGCGGTGGACCATGTCTACCCGCCCCAGCATGACCGACTCTATGCCGAAATCGCGGCGCAAGGACTCATCGTATCTGAAAGTCCGTTCGGATATCGCGCCACAGCAAAGGATTTTCCGCGACGCAACCGCATCATCACCGGCTTGTCGCGAGGGGTGGTCGTTGTGGAGGCCGCCGAAAGGTCTGGCTCCCTGATTTCGGCTCGAATGGGGGCAGAGCAAGGCCGTGATGTCATGGCGGTGCCCGGCTCACCGTTAGATCCCAGATCAGCCGGGACAAACCATTTGATCCGGCAAGGCGCGACGCTCGTGCGTCATGCCGACGACGTTCTGGAAGTTTTGGAAAGTCTTTCCTTTTCAGGCGTGTCCGCGCCCAGAGAGTTGTTCGAAGGATCGCCAGAGCATGATTTGCCAACCGACTTGATTGAGCGAATCCAGCAAGCCTTGTCGCCCCATCCCATGCCCCTCGATGAAATCGCAAGAGCAGCCGGGGCTACACCGGCACAATGCGCCGCAGCCTTGATGGAACTGGAGATTGCTGGTGAGGCAATCACCCTTCCCGGTGGTCTGGCATCCCGCGCGGTTTGAACCGAGCTGTGCTGTCAGTGCATCGGCAGAAACATGAAAAATCAGCCGGAATGGTCTCATGGCTGGACGATTCCCGCCTTCCTCTCTAAGCCTCCAAAAGGAAATGAGTGTAGGCGGAACGCGGCGCGCGTTCGGTTCGACGCCCGAAAACAGCTGTAAGGGTACGCGTTTTGGCAAAATGGCATCATGTTGCAGCTGCACTTGGACTGGCAGCTTCTCTTCCTTGGTACGCCATCGCCCAGGAAAACACGGGCGCTCCGCAACCAGCCGAGCAGGATGAGCGGGTCGTTCTCGAAGCCGACTATGTTTACGAAGTTCGAGATGAGAACAAACTTGTTGCCGAGGGCAATGTTGAGGCGCTGTATCAGGGCCGCATCCTGCGCGCTGACAAGATCGTCTACGACCGCACGACCGAGAAAGTCCGGGCCAGTGGCAATGTCATTATCATCGATGAAACCGGCAGCCAGCAATTTGCAGACGAAATCGAGGTCAATTCCAACCTGGAAGACGGCTATGCAATCGGCTTTTCAGCGCGGCTGGATCAGGGCGCAACGGTCGCCGCCAATTCTGCGATCCGGCAGTCAAATGGCGTGAACGCGCTGGACCAAGTGGTGTATACCGCTTGCCCGGTCTGCGAAGAGGACAAGACACCCACTTGGTCCGTTCGCGCCCGCCGGGCTGTCCTTGACCAGGAAAGCCAGATGATCTCGTATCGCGATGCCGTGATCGAAGTCGCCGGCATTCCCGTGTTTTATTTTCCGTTTCTGGCTCACCCCGATCCGTCATCTGACCGACGGTCGGGTCTCTTGATCCCCTCTGCTGGTAACTCGTCCAAACTCGGCTGGTTCTACCAACAGCCCTATTACTGGGCCATTTCGGATTCGTCCGAGCTGACGATCTCGCCCATGGTCACTCAAAATGTGAACCCCATGCTGGAACTAGATTACCGCAAGAAATTCTATTCTGGCGCGATCAACATCAATACGAGTTTTACCAGCGAACAGAATTTCGACAGTGACGGCGAACTTTTCGGAGAAGAAAAACTACGCGGACACGTTTATGGAAGCGGTCTGTTTGCTATCAACAACCAATGGAAATGGGGCTTTGGTGTCGAGCATCAGACAGATGACCTCTATGATCGCCGATACGATCTGGACGGGCAAGATGAACAGCGCGGCCTCTATGCCAGCCAGCCCCGCCGCCTCCTGACGCAATTGTTCGCCATCGGCCAGGGCGACGACTATTACACTGACGTCGCCCTGTTGAAGTTCCAGGGACTGCGCGAGAACGACGACGATGGCGAATTGCCCACCGCCCTACCTGTGTTCTATGGCGAGAAGTATTGGGACCTTGGCAATATGGGCTTTGCCAGCGTCAACGCGTCAAGTGCCATCCTTAGTCGGGATTTGGGGGAAGACAGTCATCGGGTCAGCGTTGGCGCGGACTGGACCGATCTCAACATCTTGCCGGGCGGCTTCACATTCGAGCAATTTGCCGAAGTTCGTGCCGATTATTACGGTTTGGACGAAGACGTTTCCGGTGAGGAAAGCGTCTCCCGCGCCGTTGGCAATATCGGGGGCAAGCTGGCTTATCCCATGATCCGGCCCGGGAAAGTCATTGATATCATGGTCGAACCGGCGGTCATGGCGGCGTGGGGCCTCTCCAACGTCAATGATGACGCCATCCCGAACGAAGACAGCCTGCTTTACGAGGCCGACGAAGCCTCGCTGTTCGATGCCAACGGCTTTGGTGCCTTCGATCTCTATGAAGGGGATGGAAAGCTCGCGGCGGGGATCACTACTCGCGCGGTTTGGAAAAGCGGTCCCAGCCTCAGCGCAACGGTCGGTAAACGATGGCGGTCCAGACCAGATAATGCGTTTGATCCGGTGAGCAATCTTGATGGGACATCATCGGATTGGATCATCGCTACGACGGCAGATCTGGGCGAATTGTTACGTGTGGATGCACGAGCTCGCCTGGATGAAGACGGGTTCAGCCTAAATAGGATCGACGCGAAATTATCTTCATCTTACAAACGGTTCCGCGCTATTGCGCAGTACTACAAAGTTGACGAGCGGATCGCAATCGTGGGCGGTGGAGACGAAGGCGTATTGCTACGCGGCGACATCAAGGTCACCAGCCAGTACTCGGTCTTCTTCGGTCAATTGAGAGATATCCAATCCAATTTGAATGCTCGGCAGGAATACGGCATCGCCTTCGAAGACGAGTGCTCGCGGTTTGAACTGGTCTATATGCGGTCGGAATTACAGGATCGTACGCTGGGACCGGAAGAAAACATCCAGATTCGATTCTCGCTCAAGACCATCGGCGACTTCGGCTCCAGCGAGTTCGATTGATTCGGGGTATGAGGGCGCGATATTGCCCGATGTCATATCCTAAATTTCCGTAAGAATTCAGGGATGACTGCCCTGATGCGTTGCGCGCGATTGCAGGACTTGTATGGTCCGGCAGTATAATTGCCACGGGGCCCGGCTGGGCACTCAATGGAGGCCATTCATGGTTCGTCAGATTTTCGCAGCTGTCCTTCTTGCAGCCATGCCTGTTGGCCTTGTTGCAGCAGCGCAGGAAGCAAGCGCACCAGAACGGCTGGCGCTGGAAGGTGTCGCCGCCATCGTAAATGACCAACCTATTTCCTATTCAGATGTTCGCCAGCGCGCACGACTACTACTGCTCAGCCTCGGTGGTCAGCAGCCGTCCCAGGAACAGATTCAGCAGATCACAGGTCAGGCTCTTGAACAGCTGATCGATGAGCGCCTCCAGCTGGAGAAAGCCGCCGAATTCGAAATGGAAATTGCGCCGGAAGAGATCAACGGGGCCGTAGACGACATGGCGCGCCAGTCCGGCGCAACGGGTGATCAGCTGAAGCAACAATTGCTGGCCGCTGGCGTGAACCCCACCAGTCTTGAAGAGCAGATGCGTGCCGAGATCGCCTGGAGCCGCGTGATGAGCGGATTGTACGGCTCACGTATCCGCATTTCGGACAACCAGGTGGAAGACCAGCTTAACCGCGTGCGCAGCTCCCTGCAGCAGACCCAGTACCGTGTTTCCGAAATCTTCCTCTACGCACCGGATCCGGAAACCAAGGATCAAGCCCTGCAAGCCTCCAGTTCGATTATCGAGCAGTTGAATCAAGGCGCCGATTTTCGCATTGCGGCACAGCGTATCTCTTCTGCGCCAACTTCGGCCACAGGGGGAGATATGGGTTGGATCACAATAGGTGACCTTGACCCTGTGCTCGCACAAGCCGTCGAAGACTCAGCTGGACCCGGCATCGTCGGTCCGCTCGCAGTCGAGAATGGAATTTACATTCTGAATATTGCCAGCAAACGTGAGCCAGCCAAACTGACAACCAAGGTCGACCTTATTCGCCTGCAAGTGACAGATGGCGATGAAGCCGTCCTCACAGAAGCCATGGAAGCCATCTCCAGCTGTGATGATGTTCAAAGCGTTTCCAATTCGAAATCGAACTTGCGGCATGCTGACCTGACAGACATAAACGTCGACGAGCTAGGCACTGAGGGCAAGGACCTCGTGCTTGCGGCAGACGTTGGCCAGCCCACAGAAATCTTTGCCGCCGGTAGCGGCCTTGCAGTCATGTACGTCTGCCGCCGTGAGGATGGTGCCGAAGCCCTGCCATCGCGCGATGACCTCAAGAGCCGCCTGAAAGATCAGGAACTCAGCATGATTTCGGAGCGAGAGCTGCGCGACATGCGCCGCGAAGCGACGATTATCTATCGCTAGGCCTTGCATGGCCGGCTGTTTGGGTGAAGACCCCCTGAGTGACCGATAAAAGCCGAACTCCACTCGCATTGACAATGGGCGACCCTGCGGGTGTAGGCCCGCCGATCACAGTGTCGGCGTGGAACGCACTAAAGCATGATCCGTCTTGCTGTTTCTTCGTGATTGGCGCGCCACGTTTGTATGCTCGGGACATTCCGGTGCAGGAAATTTCCAGCCCGGCAGACGCACAAGAGATATTCGCTCATGCGCTACCCGTCATTCCGTTGGAAGGGGTACCGGACATCCAGCCTGGACAGGCAGACGACCGCGCCGCCGCATCCATCATCAAATCCATCGAACTGGCCACCACCTTGTGCCTTGATCGCTCTGCAGACGGCATGGTCACCAATCCAATCAACAAGGCGCTGCTCTATGGGACGGGCTTTCGTCATCCGGGCCATACAGAATTCGTGGCCGCGCTGTGCGCGGAAGGCTCTCAGACTTCGTACCTACCGGTCATGCTGTTGACCGGAGGTGGTCTGCGCGTCGCACTCGCAACCATTCATGTCGCTCTGAAAGATGTGTTCAGTCATCTGAACACCAAAGACCTCGCCACACTTGGAGAAATTGTGGCGGAGTCAATGCGTGCGGACTTCGGCATTGCCTCGCCCCGCCTCGCCTTCACCGGATTGAACCCACACGCTGGCGAGAACGGCACGATAGGGCGCGAGGAAGTCGATATCATCAATCCTGCAGCCAGCGCCCTGCGCGCCGCCGGCATCGACATGTCAGACGCGCGGTCAGCTGACACAGTGTTCGCCGAATCTCTGGACGGACGGTTCGATGCCATCATCGCCATGACCCACGATCAAGGGCTCATTCCGGTCAAGACGCTGGACATGTGGGGCGGCGTCAACACGACGATTGGCCTGCCCATTGTACGCACCAGCCCCGATCACGGCACCGGCTATGATGCCGCCGCGAATGACACAGCTCGGCCTGACAGCCTGATCGCCGCAATCCGCCAGGCCCGAATGATCGCTGATAACCGAAAGAAAATTTGATGAGCCGTGACGAGACGCCTCCAGGCCTGACACAGGCAACTGCGCGCAAGGCGCTAGGTCAGCATTTCCTTTTCGATCCGGACATTTTGAAGCGAACGGCACTGGCCGCAGGACCGATAGAAGGCCGGACAGTCATCGAGGTTGGCCCAGGTCCGGGCGGGCTCACGCGCGCCTTGCTGGACAATGGCGCCGCCAAGGTCATCGCCGTGGAGGCTGATGAGCGATTTGCCCAGGCACTACAATCATGGCCAGAAGCCAAAAGCGGTCGTCTCCACGTAATCCTGAAAGACGCACGCAAAGTTCGCTGGGAAGAAATGCTGGCAGAACTTGGCGGCACCACACCAGCCATGATGATCTCCAATCTTCCTTACAATGTTGGCACGCCATTGCTCGTAGCCTGGCTGAAGTCAGGCCCCTGGCGTGGCGAGATGGCCCTGATGTTCCAAAAGGAAGTGGCTGAGCGCGTGTGCGCCAAACCGAATACGGATCAATATGGTCGCCTCGCCGTCCTGACCCATGCGGTTACCGATCCCCATATTGCCTTCACGCTGCCGCCGGGTGCGTTCCGACCCCCGCCGAAAGTGGACAGCGCCGTAGCCGTTCTGCACCCGTTGCCACCGGAAAAAGTCTTTCCCCATCTCGACAAGCTGGAAGAAGTGGCCGGTGCGGCGTTCGGACAGAGGCGGAAGATGCTGCGTGCGGGCCTGAAACCGCTTGCCAAGCGTCATGGGCTCAAAGCGGTGGAATGGCTCCAAAGCCTCGACATTGACCCGACGGCCCGTGCCGAGACGCTCAGCCAGGACGAATTCAGACGGATGGCCGCCTCCCTCGTCAAATAGAAAACGGCGCCCCGGTTTCCCGGAGCGCCGCGCTTTAGACAATCTGTAACCAACTAGTCGCGTTCAAGATCGAACCGATCGGCTTCCATGATTTTCGTCCAGGCCGCGACGAAATCGTGCACGAACTTCTCTTTCGCATCATCCTGGGCGTAAGTCTCCGACAGGGCCCGCAGTTGTGAGTTCGAACCGAAGACGAGATCAACTCGCGTGCCGGTCCATTTCACTTCTCCGGTATTGCGATCACGTCCTTCGAAGACATCCTGCTTCTCAGTGGCTGCTTTCCAAGCGACGCCCATGTCCATCAGGTTCACAAAGAAGTCGTTCGACAGCGTGCCGGGGCGATCCGTGAAGACGCCATGCTTGGAATTAGCATGATTGGCGCCGAGTACACGCAGGCCGCCGACGAGAACCGTCATTTCTGGTGCAGTCAGAGTCAGCAACTGCGCCCGATCCAGTAGCAATTCTTCAGTCGGAACCGAGAATTCGACCTGAAGATAGTTGCGGAAGCCATCGGCTTTCGGCTCGAGGAAGGCATAGGATTCAACATCCGTTTGCTCCTGCGAAGCATCCATACGGCCCGGCGTGAACGGTACCGAAACATTGATGCCCGCATCCTTGGCGGCCTTCTCCACGGCAGCAGAACCACCGAGCACGATCAGGTCGGCCATCGACACCTTCTTTTTGCCTGTCTGGGCGTAATTGAAAGCGCGCTGAACACTTTCGAGCAGACCGAGAACTTTGGCAAGCTTTTCAGGTTCGTTGACTTCCCAGTTCTTTGCCGGGTCCAGGCGGATACGGGCGCCATTCGCACCGCCCCGCTTGTCGGAGCCGCGGAACGTGGAAGCTGCGCCCCATGCCGTCGAGACCAGTTCGGACACAGACAAGCCCGAAGACAAGATCTTCTCTTTGAGATCAGCAATGTCACTGGCGTTCACCAGTTCATGGTCAACTGCCGGAATTGGGTCCTGCCAGAGCAATTCTTCGCTTGGAACTTCCTCACCAAGGTACCGAACGGCTGGCCCCATATCGCGATGGGTCAGCTTGTACCAGGCGCGGGCGAACGCGTCTGCAAACTGATCCGGATTTTCGTGGAACCTGCGAGAGATCTTCTCGTATTCCGGATCCATCCGCATGGCCATGTCGGCCGTGGTCATGATGGTGATCTGCTTCTCGGACGGATTGTGAGCCTTTGGCGCCATGTGCGCCTCGTCTACATCCTTTGGCTGCCATTGGAACGCGCCAGCGGGGCTCTTCACAAGTTCCCACTCATAGCCGAACAGCATATCAAAATAGCCATTGTCCCATTTGATCGGGTTTGGCGTCCATGCGCCTTCGATGCCGCTGGTGATCGTGTCATCGCCATGGCCAATACCGAACTTGCTCTGCCAACCAAGCCCTTGTTCGGCGATGTCGCCGCCTTCAGGCTCTGCACCGACCATCGCCGCGTCACCCGCACCGTGGCACTTGCCAAATGTGTGACCGCCAGCAGTCAGCGCAACAGTTTCTTCGTCGTTCATGGCCATCCGGGCAAACGTTTCACGGATGTCCTTTGCCGAAGCCAACGGATCAGGATTGCCGTCCGGGCCTTCGGGGTTCACGTAGATGAGGCCCATTTGAACGGCTGCGAGCGGGTTCTCGAGCACACGCTCGCCGCTATAGCGGCTGCCGGGCTTATCGCTGGTGGCCAACCACTCTTCTTCCGTGCCCCAATAGATATCTTTCTCCGGCTCGAAAATGTCTTCGCGGCCGCCGCCAAACCCAAACGTTTTACCGCCCATGGATTCAATGGCGCAATTGCCCGCAAGGATCATGAGATCGGCCCAGGAAATCTTGTTGCCGTACTTCTTCTTGATCGGCCACAGCAAACGGCGGGCCTTGTCGAGATTGGCATTGTCCGGCCAGCTGTTCAGCGGCGCAAAGCGCTGCGACCCGGAAGTCGATCCACCCCGGCCGTCACCTGTGCGATATGTACCGGCGCTGTGCCAGGCCATACGGATGAAGAACGGACCATAATGGCCGTAGTCCGCAGGCCACCAATCCTGGGAATCCGTCATCAGCGCGAAAATGTCCTGTTTGATCGCCTTCAGGTCGAGTTTCTTGAATTCCTTGGAATACTTGAACGTCTCGCCAAGTGGATTACCGACCGGCGGGTTCTGGTGAAGGATGCTGAGGTCTAGCTGGTTGGGCCACCAGTCGCGGTTTACGCGCCCTCGCAGCGAATGCATTACGGGGCACTTGCCCTCTGGAGCTGCGTCATTTCCGTCCATATTCATCTCCCTGGATTGGTCTGGCCTGAGAGCAGTCCCTCCCGGAACAACCCTCCTGATTTCACGGTCGCCGAGAGAACATCAGCGCGGAGTAGGCGCAGTCCTTTGACGACAGTCTTGAGGCTACGCAATGATTTTGAATAGAACCAATCAATAGAAGCCTACTCCGGTATCGATATTTTCTATGCATTGAATTAGTGGTACAAAAACAAAGGCCCCGGCACTCTCGCACCGGGGCCTTCCATAAAAAATTCATTCAACTAGTGGCCTGCGAGGACCGCGAGCATGAGCAAGGCCACGATATTTGTGATCTTAATCATCGGATTCACGGCCGGACCGGCAGTATCCTTGTAGGGATCGCCAACCGTGTCTCCGGTTACAGCGGCCTTGTGAGCTTCTGAGCCCTTTCCGCCGTGATGACCATCCTCGATATACTTCTTCGCATTGTCCCAGGCACCGCCTCCGGACGTCATCGAGATGGCCACGAACAGGCCTGTCACAATCACACCAAGGAGCATCGCCCCAACCGCCGCGAGGGCCGCGCCTTTGCCGGCAATCGCAAAGATCACGCCGAACAGGACAATCGGTGACAACACTGGCAGGAGTGACGGGACGATCATTTCCCGGATAGCGGCCTTCGTCAGAAGATCGACCGCCCGGCCATAATCAGGCTTCACTTCGCCTTTCATGATGCCCGGCATTTCGCGGAACTGTCGACGAACTTCCTCAACCACCGCTTGCGCAGCGCGTCCGACGGCCATCATGGACAGGCCTCCGAACAGGAATGGCAACAGGCCACCGAACAGGAGGCCGACCACCACATATGGGTTCGCAATCGAGAAATCAGCCGTTGCATTGTAGAAGAAGTCCCCTTCCACGGCGCGTGCCGAGAAGTATTTGAGATCTTCCGCATAGGCCGCGAACAGAACGAGTGCGCCGAGCCCGGCCGAACCAATGGCATAGCCCTTGGTCACAGCCTTCGTGGTGTTACCAACCGCATCGAGTGCGTCCGTTGTCTCGCGAACTTCCGACGGAAGCTCCGCCATCTCGGCGATGCCGCCCGCATTGTCCGTAACGGGTCCAAAAGCGTCGAGCGCCACGATAATCCCGGCAAGCGCCAGCATGGTCGTGGTGGCAATCGCAATGCCGTAGAGGCCTGCGAGGTTGAACGTCAGGATGATGCCCGCAATGATCACGATGGCCGGAAGGGCAGTCGATTCCAGCGACACAGCGAGGCCCTGGATCACGTTCGTCCCATGACCAGACTCTGATGCCCGCGCGATGGAGCGTACCGGACGATATTTGGTTTCGGTATAGTAAGCCGTGATCACGACGATCAGTCCCGTCACCACGAGGCCGACCACGCCGCAACCAAACAGCATCCAACCGGACACGTCATTGGCGAGGCCAAGCCGTTCGCCGGCATCGTCGAGCACGCCGAAACCATTCGGCAAGACCGTTGCGATTGCGATTGCGAGGCCGCCAATGGACAGCACGCCCGTCACGATCAGGCCTTTGTAGAGCGCCCACATGACATCCGTCTTGCCGGGTGCGAGGTTCACGAAATAGGTGCCGACAATCGACGTGACGATACAGACGGCGGCAATCGCCAACGGCAGCATCATGATTTCGACGATATATGTTGCGCCAGAGAAATAGATTGCACCGAGCACCATCGTCGCCACCAGCGTGACCGCATAGGTCTCGAACAGGTCGGCCGCCATGCCGGCACAGTCGCCGACATTGTCTCCCACATTGTCTGCAATCGTCGCAGCGTTGCGTGGATCATCTTCCGGAATGCCGGCTTCGACCTTGCCGACCATATCACCGCCGACGTCCGCGCCCTTGGTGAAGATACCACCACCAAGACGCGCAAAGATTGAGATCAGCGACGCGCCAAAGCCGAGGGCCACGAGCGAGTCGATGACGAGACGTTTCTCGCTTTCAACGCCCAGATTCAGTCCAACGACCATGGTGAGCAAGCCGTAATAGACAACGATGCCCAGAAGAGCGAGGCCAACCACCAGCATGCCCGTGATGGCACCTGACTTGAAAGCCAACTTCAGACCTGCGTTGAGGCCAGACTTGGCCGCTTCAGTTGTGCGCACGTTTGCCTGCACCGACACTTTCATGCCGATGAACCCGGCCGCGCCGGAAAGCGCTGCGCCGACGATGAAGCCGAGCGGCACCTGCCAGTTTCGGAACAGAATAAGTAACAGAACGACGACAACGACGCCGACGATCGCAATTGTACGATACTGGCGCCCAAGATAGGCATTTGCACCTTCCTGGATCGCTTGAGCAATTTCGCGCATACGCGCATCACCAGCCGGGGCCTTCATGATCGAATTGATCTGGAGCCAGCCATAAAGGACTGACAAGACACCCGCCGCGAGAGCGAGATAATACCACATGGATTACGTTTCCTTCCCTTAAAACAGAACTTCGACGCCAGGTTATTCCTGATCATGCACTGTTTATTATAGGTGACCAGCCTGCCCGGCCCTCGGGAAATAGGCAATATGCCTCCCGTCAGGGGCGAGTCAGCCCAGTCCCACTTCAGCCATGCTCAAAGCCGAGAGTTTCCGGGAGGTTAATGGGCGAATTTCGCAGGGTGACGGAAAGTCCTCCTTCGGGTCGGGTTTCGCCGATAAGCGTAATAACTACGCCAGATCTGCCCGCATCCGCCAGGATTTCATCGCGCCGCGTTTTTTCTGAGGTGAAGAGCAGTTGATAGTCGTCTCCCCATGTCGACAGGCGGATCATTTCGTCCAATTCGGTTGCATTCCCCGCAAAAGGCACGGTCTCAAGTGCTATCAGAATGCCAATGTCGGACGCGCCGGCGAGACTCGTGGCATCCCCCAACAGTCCGTCGGAAACATCCATCGCCGCCGTCGCGAACTGCGCAACAAGATGCGCGGCGGCAAGCGGTTGGACCTGCGGCACCCGATACGCCTCAACCTCGGCGCTTTCATCCGCCCCTTTCTGGATCGCGTCAAAGCCCAGATACGCCGCACCGACACGACCTGTGACCCAGACATCTTCGCCGGGCCCAGCGCCCATCCGCCGAACAGGTGTTTCACCAAGACAAGTCCCGGTCATGGTGAGTGACAGGAAAAGACCACCCGGGCTGCGCACGGTATCTCCGCCGATCAGGTGGATATCGAATGCATCCAGTTCTGCCCCAAGAGCAGATGCGAATTCAGCAAGGTCGGATTCCGGTCGTTCCTTGGGCCATCCGAGCGTGAGCAAAGCTTCAGAGGGCAAGGCTCCGGCGGCGTAGACATCGGACACGTTCACGCGCACAAGCTTTTGGGCAACGGACGCCACCGGGTCAGACGCGAGAAAATGCACGCCCTCGACCAACGCATCAACCGTGATGACCGTCGGAGACTTGCTGTCGGCCAACTGCGCAAGATCGTCCCGCAAGCCAGCTGCCCCGCCCGCTCTGGCGAGCGGCGCAAAATATTTGGCGATCCAGTCTTTCTCAGCCATTGGGTCAGCGCCCCATGCGCCTCATGGCGCTACAACCCTTCGCGGCCGATGGCGTAGAAACGCTCCTTGCGCTGGGTGCGCAGTTCGGACGGGCTCAGGCCTTCCAGTTCCTGCAAGGCCTCATCAAGCGCTTTTGCGGCAGCAGCCATCGCCCGTTTCGGGTCACGATGTGCGCCGCCGACTGGCTCCTTGACGACACCGTCGATGACTTTGGTTTTCAACAGGTCCGGCGCTGTGATTTTCATGGCGTCAGCCGCATCCTTCGCCTTGGCAGCGTCGCGATAAAGGATCGAAGCGCAGCCTTCCGGAGAGATCACCGAATAGATGGCGTGCTCCATCATCAGGACCTTGTTCGCCGCCGCGATACCGATCGCGCCGCCCGACATGCCCTCGCCGATGATCAGCGTGACGAACGGCACGCCCAGTGACAGGCCGCGCTGTGTGCCGCGCGCAATGGCTTCAGCCTGCCCACGCTCTTCGCCGCCCTTGCCGGGATATGCCCCCGACGTGTCCGGAAAGCTCAGGACAGGCAAATTGAACTTCTCGGCCATGTCCATCAAGCGCACCGCCTTGCGATAGCCTTCAGGGTGGGCCATGCCGAAATTGTGCTTCAGGCGCTTCTCGATCGTGCGGCCCTTCTCATGGCCGATAATGACCACGGGACGCCCCTTGAAGCGTGCCAGTCCGCCCATAATGGCTTCATCATTCCCAAACACACGGTCGCCCGCGAGTTCCTCGAAATCGTCGAAGATGTTCTCGATGAAGTCAGACAAATGCGGCCGGTCTGGATGGCGGGCCACAAGAGTCTTCCGCCATGCGCTGAGATCGGAATACATGTCCTTCAGCTGCTTGCTCGATTTGGCCTTCAGCTTTTTCAGCTCGTCGGTGATCGATGGACCTTCCTTGCTGGAAGCAAGCGCTTCCAGTTCGGAGATCTTCGCGTCCAGCTCCGCAATGGGCTTTTCGAATTCAAGATAGGTCGTTGTCATAAGGCGCAAGTTAGCAATGACGGGCTGACTCGCCTAGCCGGGAATTCACTAAAGTGCGCCTTGCACCTTTACCACGGCCGGCAGGATCAAAACGCCGAGCAGGACGGGAAAAACGAATATAATCAATGGCAAAGTCAGCTTTGCTGGCAGCGCCATGGCCTTTTCCTCCGCCATCAGGATGCGACGCTTGCGCATATCTGCCGAGAAAACTCGCAAAGTCTGGCCAAGGCTGGTGCCCATTTCCTCTGCCTGACGGAGCATCGTGGCCAGAGAACTCGCCTCTTCAATGCTCATCCTATCAGCAAAAGCGCGCCAGGCATTCTTGCGCGCCTTGCCCGCGCGCAGCTCCAGCGACAGCTTTTTCATGTGCCCGGCAATGATCGGATGCCGCAATTCCAACTCTTCGCCGACCCTCTGAACCGAGGCATCAAGACTTAGACCGGCTTCTACACAGGCAACCATCAGGTCCATCATGTCGGGAAAGCCAGCCGAGCATTGCTGCTGGCGCGCTTTGGTACGGCGCGAAACGAGCATGTCAGGCGCGAGCAAGCCCGCAATGATCAGGCCAATGCTGAGCATGATCAGGTGTTGCTTCGAAAAGCCACCGAGATGAGGCAAAGCCACCAGCAGAGCGAGCTGAGGCAACACGACGCAAGCAATTCTGGCTATGTAATACCGCCCCACCGCCGACGGGTTAGTGAACCCCGCGAGCAGCAATTTGGCGCGCACCTCGCTGACCGCGTCCTCGTTCGAAGGGGTCGCGCGATTGGCAAGCCCGATGACCGCCCGACCTATCCGTGTATCGTTCCGGCTCTCTTCCTGCACCGCAGGACGTGACTCGCGTCGCTCCAACCGACGCTCAAGATCTTCCTTGGCCTTCCAGCTTCTCACGAAGGCCATAATCGCAGGCACGGCGAGGAAGCCGGCAATGGCCAGCATAATGATGGGCAGAAGAGCAGATGCGGAGAAGGGCATGGGTTTGCTTGGGGCCTACATCTTGAAATTAATCATCTTGCGCATGACAAAATTGCCAATCGCCATCCATACAAACAGGATCGGGAACACCACCCGCACTAGCGGCTCATCGATCACTTCGCCGTAAAATTCCGGGCGCAGCACGTGGATGCCAGACATCACGATGAAGGGTGCCGAGGTAAGGATCATCGCCGAGGCCCGGCCCTCTGACGAAGCTGCCTTCACTTTCAGACGCATGGTCTGACGCTCACGGATGGTTGTCGTGTTCGCTTTCAGGAGCTCACAAAGGTTGCCACCAGTCTTTTCCTGCAGGCGTACCGTGGCGACGAACAGCTCGACGTCAGGGTCGCCCGCCCGCTCGGCCATGCGCTGGACCGCATTGGTCAGCGACATGCCGTATGACACTTCATCCGCCGCCATGCCGAACTCTGTTCCAATCGGATCAGGCATCTCGCGGGCCACCAACGACACGGCTGTCGCAACCGGGTGCCCCGCCTCCAGACTGCGGCAAACTATCTGGAGTGCGTCGGGCAATTGTTCCGACATTTTCTTCATGCGCCGCCCAGCAACCATTTTGAGCCAGACGATGGGTCCGAGCACAAGAATGAGCGCGGCAATGCCGACAGCCGGTCCGGGCCCGCCAACAAAACGCCAATAGGCTAGCCCCGCGACCAGACCTGCCCCGGCTGACATCCCGAACCAGCGCAATGGCTGAAACTTCAGGCCAGACCTGACCACCAGCTGATTGAACCAGCGCAACGGCATGGCAAGATTGCCATTCTTGTCGAGGCCACGACTTTTGCGCAGCTCGACCATGGCTTCACTCGTCGTTTCAAACCGTTCCTTGAACTGAAGACGCTGGTTGACCACGCGGCGGGTTTGGGCTTCCGTCACCAGCCCCATAACTGACTGGATCGCTAGAAATACCGCGCCGATCGCCATGATCACAGGGATCAGGACAGTCAGGCTGATATTGGTGATGTCAGGCATCCACGACAAGAAGCTCGTCTCCTAGAATCGCGTAGAGGGGTCAAACATGCCTTCCGGCATGGGAACGCCGCGACGTTCCATCTCATCGAGGAATTTCGGACGTAGACCGGTCGCGGCGAAGTGCCCCTCGACCTTGCCCTCATCGGTTGTGCCAGTGCGTTCAAAGCGAAAGATTTCCTGCAATTGAACGACTGAGCCTTCCATGCCCGTCACTTCGGAGATTGATACGACTTTTCGCGAGCCATCTGACAGGCGCGTGGCCTGGACGATAAAATTGACGGCCGAAGCAATCTGTCCACGGATCGCCGTCTCGGATATTTTCATACCACCCATCATCACCATCTGCTCCAGACGGGTCAGTGCATCGCGCGGATTGTTAGCGTGGATCGTCGCCATAGAGCCTTCGTGGCCCGTATTCATGGCTTGCAGCATGTCGAACGCTTCTTCTGAGCGAACCTCGCCCAGGATCACGCGGTCAGGCCGCATGCGCAGCGCGTTCTTCACCAGTTCGCGCTGACGGATTTCGCCCTTGCCTTCAATATTGGGCGGGCGGGTTTCCATGCGCGCAACATGAGGCTGTTGCAGCTGGAGTTCGGCAGCGTCCTCAATCGTGATGAGGCGTTCATCTTCATTGATAGCGGCTGATAGCGCGTTGAGCAGGGTTGTCTTCCCCGACCCGGTGCCCCCGGAGATAACGGTAGAGGCCCGGCATTTCACCGCCCCGAGGATGAACTTTGCAACAGGCTCAGGAATTGCGCCAAAGCCAACCAACTTCTCCATTGTCAGTGGCGATTTGGAGAATTTCCGGATGGAGACAAGCGGCCCATCAATGGCAATTGGCAAGACAGCGGCATTGACACGGCTGCCATCCAGAAGGCGTGCATCAACCAAGGGCTGGCTCTCATCGACACGTCGGCCCACAGCCGCCACGATCCGCTGCACAATGCGAAGCAAATGGTCATTGTCTGCAAACCGGACCGGTGCCAGTTGGAGCTTGCCGTGCCGCTCGACATAGACCTGGTCAAAACCATTGATCAGGATGTCGGCAATCGAGTCGTCCTTCAGTAGCGGCTCGATGGGCCCAAGCCCCGTCATCTCGTCCATCACAGCATCGGCAAAGCTTGCCTCTTCTGTGGCCGAGAGCGCCATCTCTTCCTTCTTGATGATCTCCGAAACGATCCCCCGCACACGGCGCCGCATGGTTTCATCATCCAGCTTGTCGAGAACGGACAGATCCAGTTCGTCGATCAGCTTGGCATGGATACGCAATTTGGCATCGAGCTGGTCAAAAGCCTTGGTGTCGGCAGGAGCGGGCGGCGCGGGCTTCGGCGCAGTTGGCTCAGCCACTTCAGCCGCGTTGACCGGTTCAGGCTTGGCGGCGGCGTTCGAAAATCCAAAACGGCTCATTTCGCTTTCCTCTTACCGGCAACTTGTTGAACGGGCTGCCTCGCGGCGTCGGGCATCATCTTGTCGACCAATGTCGAGACATCTGCGACGAGCGCGCTTTTCGGTTTCACGTCACCAATCGGCTTTCCGAGATTTACCGCCGTGCGGGCAGCATCCCAGTCCGACGTGATCGTTGCATCAATCTGACGGTCGATGGCCTTTTCGGCCTTGTCGACGGCAAACTCGGCTCGGAACTTCTTTTTCGGGAACATACGGTTCAGCACGAGCTTGGCCTTGCGATCGGGCCCGCGCAGCATATCAACTTCGCGCGCCATATCCGCAGCAGCGTGCAGGCTTGGCACGGTCAGCTCACTGATAATGATCGCCTCATCAACCGCGCCCAGTATGGGCTTGGTCCACGGCATCATGTGGCGAGGCATGTCCACCAGAACAAATGGGAACTCGGCGCAGGCAACGTCCAGCAATCTGAGGATCGCCGCTTCCGTCGCCAATGCATCTGCGTCCGGATTGCGCGGCGCCGAAATTGTCGAAACACCATCCTCGTGTTGCCAGCACCATGCGGCCAGCAAGCGCGCATCAAGGCGCTCCGGCGCAGCGGACAAGGCTGCAAGGTCGAGCTTTGGCACTGCTTCCAGAAACGAACTGATCATGCCGTCAGACACATTCAGATCAACAAGGCATACCTTGCCGGGTCCGACTTTCTCACAGATGGCAAACGCGCTCTCAATAGCCAGAGTTGAGACACCCGCACCACCGACAGCGCCCCGAAACGCCCAGCATACGGCGGACGCTGGTCCGTCACCGCCACTCTCTGCGGCTTCTGCAGCGGCGCGGATGCGTTCCACGGACTCCAGGATTTCGTCCGCACCGGCGCTGACCGGAAGGATGTCCGACGCCTCAATTTTCATCAAGGCTCTAACGATGTGAACTGGCAGATTGTCTGACACCATCAAGACGGCACTGTCCGGTTTTTCCACCGCCAGCCCCAGCACAACCTGTTCCGCGCCTGTTTGTCCTTGTTCCAACAGGATCAGTGCACCACCGAACTTTTCGACAATGTTCGCAGGGTCCATTGAAGAAAGGTCAATAACATTCCGGCAGATCGACTTGAGCTGCATCAGCCGTTCAGGCCCCGCCAATGCGGCGATCGCAGGGATCATCGCCGGAGCGGATGCCGGATGGGCTCCATCAGACAGTTTTCGCGCTGCGCCTGACATCAGCTGCCTCCCGACGCGCTGACCGAGGAATCCCGCAAGTCTTTGGTTTTGCCTTCATTGAGGGCCTTCACGGCATTGGCTGCACGCAGGCCAGACGTGGACTCGACGGCCTTGGAGTTGCTCAGATTGACGTCACGAACCGATTGCTCACGTATGTTGCTGGCATTGGCTTCACCCAGCAGAAATTTGTCCTGATTGTCATAGCTTGCACATCCGACGAGGAACACGCTCACCATCATGGCACTCATAATACGGCGCTTGAAAGTCATGTTCAGTCTCCTTCGCCGACCAGCGGCGCATGAGTGGTTTGGTTCATGAGGAAGAATTCTTCTTCCGTCGGTTCAGCAAATGCGTCGAGCGGAGTCCGAAGCATGGAAGGGTGTGGAGTAGGTTGAACCAGACGCGGAATGATGATGATCACCAATTCGCTTTCCTGACGCTGGTAGCGCTTGGAAGAGAACAAGGCGCCCAATACTGGCACATTTCCAAGCCACGGTGTCTGCCGAACATCATTGGAATAATCATTCTGCAACAGGCCCGCGATGGCAAAGGCCTGTCCGTCATGTAGCTCTACCGTTGTATCGGCGCGACGGACGGAAATACCGGGGATCTCGATGTCCTGCGCTCGGATACCATTGTTCCGGTCAAGCTGGGACACTTCCGGACGCACCCGCAAGTTCACAAGCCCACCACCCAATACGGTCGGAGTGAAATCGAGGCTCACCCCAAACTTCTTGAACTCGACCGATACTTGGCCATTCTCGCTCGAGACCGGAATGGGGAACTCGCCCCCGGCCAGGAAGCTCGCCGTGTCGCCTGACAGGGCCACCAGATTGGGCTCAGCCAGCGTACGCACGATTCCCTTCTCTTCAAGGGCGCGCAGTTCGACATCAATATTCTCTCCACCGACATTGGTGAACAGGGCAACCGTCTTGGCGGCCAGTCCGGACACGGTCGATGGCTCCGTGAACGCAACCGCGTCGCGCCCATCCATGGAGTTTCCAAATCCGATTTCCTTCACCGCACTACGGCTGGCTTCGAGAAAACGCACCTCCAGCAGGACTTGCTGACTCTGGCCAACAGACAATCCATTGGCCACACCACCCGGAACATAGCGCTCGGCCACTTGCACCGCCATCTCCGCGGCTGCCGCCGTGGTCAGCTTGCCATCCAGGAACACGCCATCATGTACGGGGTATACTTCAATACGCTCGCCTGGCAGCAGATTTCCCAAATCGGCGCGAAGTTCATCAAGGCTCAGCTCAACTTCGACATCAATCAATTCAGAGATCTCGCCCTCTGCATTGTAAATGAGCACGGTGGTTGAGCCGGGCACTTTGCCACGCAGGAAGAAGGACCGGTTGGAGGTTGCCATCGCTTCGGCGATATCAGGGTCGGCGACGACGAGCGTCGAAAATCCCTGATCGGACTCGATGACGGTCGAGCGTCCCTTTTCGAGCACGAGCACCTTGGCATCAGGGCCGGTCGTGCGCTCGGTCCAGGCATGCGCCGGCGCAATTGCGACGATGCCAACAACCAGGAAAAGCAGGATATAAGTCAGTTTAGGCATCAGTTCGCCTCCTCGGTCAGCGGCTTCGGCTGCGCGACAGGCGCGGTCACACTTGTTTCACGATCCCCATTTATGATGCGCACGGTCGCAGTCGTTGCGCGCTTGGGCGCAGCACGACGAACAATAGGGACCTTTTTAGGCTCCGCCTTTACCAGCGTGATGACATCAGCGTCTTCTTCGCGTCCGATCAATGCCAGTCCCAGCGCGCCTTGCATGCTGACCGCACCCAAGCGGAGTGCACCTTCTGGCGTCACTTCCAGCGTTACCGTGCTGGAGGGACGTGCGCCCTCAAGATTCGATTCAAATGTCTGATCGACCGCCAGCACTTTCACTCGCTTGAGCACAGGCCGCGCTATCAGGTCTGATGTGACCCGTACGGCATCGCTGCCAAACGAGTTTGCAGACTGGCCAGGTTCGCGCTGGATGAACTCGTTCACATCGACCCGGTCACCGGGCAGGACGAATCCAGCAACTCCAGTATCACTCCGTACCGTGATGGCCACGGCACGCATGCCGGGCTCGATAGCAGATGCCAGGGTAAGCAGGTTTCCGGCCGCGTCGAGCTTTTCCAGCATGATTGGTTCGCCAGGCAGGATCAGGCCACGTGCATAAAGGATTTCCGACAGTTCCTCCGTCGAGGCCAGAACGCCCTCAGGAACAGAGTCACTTGGCCATTTGATGGCTTTCACATTGCTGGCCGAGACCTCCTCACCTGCTTCGATCGCCGCAGATGCAACGAGAACAGACGACATCTGGACCGCAGGTGCGGCAATCTGGGCTGTCGCGTCATTGGAATTTGACGTCATGTAATAGCGGCCAAGAAACACAGCTGCGATTCCCAGTACCGCAGAAAGACCAAGACTGATCAGGGGTGCGAGTTTCATTCTGAATGCCCTCTCCCGCGCAAAATACGCAATCATCAGCATTCATGATTAATCTTCAGGCGATAAGGTCTCTTGAAGACTTGTAGGGAAATCTAAATCACGAACAGAACCGCGCATTAACCATGCCGCAACTGTTTCGCGGTCAGTTCTTAAAATTCAGCACACGCATGTTAATCTGCTAGGCCGATTTAGCCTCTCAAGACAGTGGAGAACATGTCTGCGTCGACGTTCCCGCCCGTGATAAGCACGCCGACCCGCTGTCCGTGCATCTCGGATGGCAAGCCCTGCACTGCGGCCGCCAGCGCGGCTGCCCCGCCCGGTTCGGCAACGACCTTCAAGTATCGGAAGGCCAAGCGCATCGCCTCACGCACCTCGTCATCCGACACGACCAGCCCACCACTCAACAAGCGCTTGCCGAGGGCAAAGGTGATCTGGCCGGGCATGGGCGTCAGAATGGCATCGCAGATCGACCGCGTTCCGGGCAGATTGCTGCGCAGTTCGCCCGCTGCTAGCGACTGCGCCCAATCATCATGTCCTTCTGGCTCAGCCGTCCAAATACTTGTTTGCGGCGACAGTTCGGCCATCGCGATCGCCACGCCCGTGATGAGTCCACCGCCGCCAGCACAACAGATCAGATGATCCAATGGCGCACCGAATACTTCCATCTGGTGCGCAAATTCGAGCCCCGCGGTACCTTGCCCGGCCACGATGTCTTTGTCATCAAAACTCGGCACGACGACCGCGCCGCGGTCTTCGGCGATCCGGGTCGCGATCTCCTCGCGGCTTTCAGTCTCCCGGTCATAAAAGCGAACCATGCCGCCATCTGCCTCGACGCCTGCCACCTTTATCCGAGGCGCATCAGATGGCATGACAATTATCGCTGGCATACCCAGCAAACGCGCGGCCCGCGCAACGCCCTGCGCATGATTGCCAGAGGAAAAAGCCACCACACCCGCTGCGCGTTGCGCCGCCGGGATTTGTGACAGGCGATTCATCGCGCCGCGGATCTTGAAGCTGCCGGTCACCTGTAGGCACTCAGCCTTGACGAACAGCGATCCGCCAACCAGGGCGTCCAGCGCCTCATGTGTCAGTA
This sequence comes from Hyphomonas sp. KY3, assembly GCF_017309975.1. Taxonomy (NCBI): domain Bacteria; kingdom Pseudomonadati; phylum Pseudomonadota; class Alphaproteobacteria; order Hyphomonadales; family Hyphomonadaceae; genus Hyphomonas; species Hyphomonas sp. KY3. The sequence continues at coordinate 1,617,005 of NZ_CP022271.1, read as the reverse complement.
TCGGCGTCTCACGCGCAACACCCCGCACACGTTCAGCGGCGGCAAGCACATCTTCGAAATCCGGTAGCGCGTCAGCAGCAGTCATGCCGGTGGCCTAAACCGAACCGGCATGCCCTGCAATGCAATAGGATCGACTAGAGTTTGTCGAGCATTGCCTTGGCAAGTGCCTTGGCGTCTTCGCCTATCTCTTCATTGGCAAGCGCATAACCCAGAACAGCTTCGAAATAGCCAAGCTTCGAGCCACAATCATAATCCTGCCCTTCATACTCGTAGGCATAGAAGGACTGGACTTCCATCAGGCGCGCCATGGCGTCCGTCAGCTGGATCTCGCCGCCGGCGCCCTTGCCCTGGCTTTCGAGCAGGCCAAACACTTCGGGCTGGAGAATATAACGACCCGTGATCTTGAGGTTCGATGGCGCGTCGGCGACGGGGGGTTTCTCCACCATGCCCGTCATCTCGATCAGGCGTCCGTCGCGATCATTCCCTTTCGGAGCAATGACGCCATAAGATGACACGCGATCCATCGGCACCTGGTCTACGGCAACGATATTCCCGCCGACCTTGTCATAGGCTTCCACCATCTGCGCGAGACAGGAGGGGCTGCCCTTGACCAGAACATCCGGCAGCAACACGGCGAACGGCTCGTGGCCGACGATATCTCGCGCACACCAGACGGCATGGCCAAGTCCCAGAGGCGATTGCTGGCGCACAAAGCTGGCGGAACCCGCTGGCAAAGTGGTCTGCTTGACCTGTTCCAGAATGGCCTTCTTGCCCTTGGCTTCGAGCGCGACTTCAAGCTCGTAAGGGATGTCAAAATAGTCTTCGATCGAACCCTTGTTGCGCCCGGTCACGAAAACGATGTGCTCAATCCCGGCTTCCAGCGCTTCATCAACGACATATTGAATGGCCGGCCGGTCGACGACGGGCAGCATTTCTTTCGGGATAGCCTTCGTCGCGGGCAGGACTCGCGTGCCAAATCCGGCCACAGGAAGAACAGCTTTTCTAACGCGCATGAACAGGAAGCTCCTTGGAATTCAACATCGGGACCGCGAAAGGCCACCTATGCGGGTTTCTAAGCAGACTTGGACTTAAATCGCGTTAACTCAGAGCAATAAAATGGCCGTAAGTCTAAATCCAGCCAAGGCTGTACAAGCTTAACGCACCAACGCTGCACGCGAGTGACAAAACGAGCACTGTGGCCATGGACCGTTTGACGGAGGGTGCACGTGTCCCACGCATTTCGGCTTCGAGCAGGCTCTGCAAACGACGCGCAGGAGATAGCGTGGGCGGATAACGCGGCTCAGATAGGCTGGCGTCCTGCATATTCGCTGCCGCCAGGTCTGTGGATTTCGCGGCTTCCTGGGCGGTAGATTCGTCTTGAATCGCTGGCTTGCTTTTCGGAAGGGCCATCTGAATTCTCCGGTATCTTCCAGAGAGTGTGCCAGATGAGAGCTAACCGATAGCTAACAAAATCGGATGTACTGAAGTCAGTCCGGAACCGGTCCGAAGAAAACGCCACCGTCTGGCGCTTCATAGCCATTTGAGCAGCGCAACGTGCCATCAGAACCGCGGTCGTCCAGAACGACGAAAGTCTTTAGACGGGATTCTCCGAATTCGCGCGCTTGCGATATCGACTCGCCGCCATCGCTGCGCACTGTCGTCGCCGGTGCGAGGCTTCCCGAAATCATCACGGCGACACCGGTGGACAAAATTTCTTTGAGCATGTTTCGGCCTTTTGGGGGTTACCCGAAATTTACCAACGATAAGGGAGGGAGCGCCGCCTATATTCGTCTGACCGGAAAACTTCAAGAGTTAAAGCGGGGTCAACGTATGACCGCCATCCACAACCAGTGTGGCGCCCGTCATGTAGCCGCCCTGCTCCGACGCCAACAGCAGAAGCGGACCAGACAATTCGTCATAGTTTCCGAACCGACGCATCGGGACGCGCTTTGCCATTCTCTGACCCGCTTCCGATTCGAGGAACTCATCATTTATTGCTGTCTTGAAGTATCCAGGCGCAATCGCGTTAACGCGGATCCCATGCCGAGATGCCTCAAGTGCCATCGTGCGAGTCAGATGATCCACCGCAGCTTTCGACGCTGAATAGGCAGAGATCATGTTTGACGGCCTGAGCGCCGTAATTGACGCAATATTTATGATCGCGCCGCCACAGCCCGCATCGATCATGGCCTTGGTAGCGTATTTGGCAACTCGCCAGACACCGGTGAGATTGGTCTCGATGACAGTGTCCCAATCCTTTTCGGGCATGTCCCAGAACCATCCCTCACGCGACATACCGGAATTGTTGACGAGAACATCGCACGGACGACCAAGCGCTTCGCGAATCTCTGCAAACGCTCCCGTCACGCTGTCGTCGGAAGTGACGTCCATCTGTACAGGCAGCGCCTTTCCACCGCGCTTCTCAATGCTTTCTGCAACTTCTTCCAATCGGTCCAGGCGGCGCGCCGCGAGCACGACATAGGCCCCGGCATCGGCCAGAACATGGGCGAAATGCTGGCCCAAACCGCTTGATGCTCCCGTGACCAATGCCGTCTTATTAGTTAAACTGAACAATCTCATGCCCTCCAATTAGAAAATTCGTGTTGCGCGCCGCAATATTTTTCCTCTATCCCAGCGATATGAAAATATCTGTTCTGAGGGAGCGACGAGCTGGTGAGACCCGTGTGGCGGCTACACCAGAAACCGTCAAGAAGTTGGTGGCCTCCGGCCACTCGGTAACAATTGAGTCCGGAGCGGGCACTGTCGCAGGCTTTCCTGACGACAGCTTTTCTGAGGCGGGGGCCACCCTTGCACCAGACGCGGCCGCGGCAACCAAGGGGGCCGACATTGTCTTCAAGGTGCGCGCACCGGAAGACGGCGAATTTAGCGCCCTGCCCGACGGCGTCGCGCTGATCGCCTTGATGGACCCCAGCAACCTGGATGCGGCGCCGCTCAATGGGAAAAAGATCGCGGCTCTTTCCATGGAATTCACCCCCCGCATCACGCGCGCACAAAGCATGGACGCCCTGTCGTCCCAATCAAACCTTTCCGGCTATCGCTCAGTCATTGAAGGTGCGCAGATCTACGGCCGCGCCATGCCGATGATGATGACCGCTGCCGGCACGATCGCCCCGGCCAAGGTCTTTATCATGGGAGTAGGCGTCGCTGGCCTTCAGGCCATTGCCACGGCGCGCCGCCTCGGCGCGGTCGTCACCGCAACCGATGTGCGTCCCGCTGCCAAGGAACAGGTCGCCTCGCTCGGCGCGAAATTCATCGCGGTCGAGGATGAAGAGTTCAAGGCGGCTGAGACCGCTGGCGGTTATGCCAAGCAGATGTCTCCGGAATACCAGGCCAAGCAGGCCGAACTGACGGCCAGCCACATCACCAAGCAGGACATTGTGATCACGACCGCCCTGATTCCCGGCCGCGCCGCGCCGGTCCTCGTCACCGAGGAGATGGTGAAAACGATGAAGCCGGGCTCGGTCATTGTCGACATGGCGGTTAGCCAGGGCGGCAACTGCCCGCTCTCCAAACCTGATGAGATCGTGGACGTGAACGGCGTGAAAGTGGCCGGGTTTTCGAACCTGCCCGCGCGCCTGCCCGCAGACGCCTCGTCCCTGTTTGCCAAGAACCTCCTCGCCTTCCTGCCGCTGGTCACAGCCGAGGATGGCAGCCTCAATCTCGACACCGATGACGAAATCGTCACCGCCATGCTGCTCACGCGCAATGGCGAGACGGTGAACGAAAGGATCCAATCATGAAGCGCGCACTCCTGACGCTTTCTGCGGCCAGCTTTGCGCTGCCCGCCTTCGCAGATGCCGGTGGCATCGACTCAACCGTCTTCCTGGCTGCCATCTTCGCACTGGCCTGCTTCGTTGGCTACTATGTCGTCTGGTCGGTCACCCCGGCCCTGCACACGCCATTGATGGCTGTGACGAATGCCATTTCGTCCGTGATCATCGTTGGTGCGCTCGTCGCAGCCGCCACGATGGGGCTCACCTCCGACAATTGGGTCTCCAAGATTCTCGGCACGGTCGCCGTGATCCTTGCCAGCGTAAACATCTTCGGCGGCTTCCTCGTCACCCAGCGTATGCTCGCCATGTACAAGAAGAAGGGAGACTAAGACATGGACTCCTTCCAAACCACTTGGGCGCCGCTGCTGTATCTCGTCGCTGGCATTCTCTTCATTCTGGCCCTGCGCGGTCTCTCCAGCCCGGCGACCAGCCGCGCTGGCAACCGCAATGGCATGATCGGCATGGCCATCGCCGTCGGCACCACGCTGGCGCTGGTCTGGTCACAGCTTGACCTGCAGACCTGGGGCCTGATCCTCGGCGGCGTCGCCATCGGCGGCACGATTGGCGCGATCATCGCCCGCAAGATCCCGATGACAGACATGCCGCAGCTCGTCGCCGCCTTCCACAGCCTCGTCGGCCTCGCCGCCGTGCTCGTGGCGGCTGCCGCGCTCTACTCTCCGGTCAGTTTCGGCATTTCCGGCATCGCTGGCATCAAGGCAGCGTCCCTGATCGAACTCGGCCTCGGCTCCGCCATCGGTGCGCTGACCTTTACCGGCTCGCTGATTGCGTTCGCCAAGCTCAATGGCAACATGTCCGGCTCGCCGATCATGCTGCCCGCCCGTCACCTGCTGAACATCGCCCTAGCTGTCGGCATCGTGGTCCTGATGGTCATCCTGATCCAGTCAAACGGTTCGGCACAATGGGCTTTCTGGGGCGTCACGGTGCTTGCCCTGATCCTCGGCATTACTCTGATCATCCCGATTGGCGGCGCGGACATGCCGGTCGTCGTCTCGATGCTGAACTCCTATTCTGGCTGGGCTGCAGCGGCGCTCGGCTTCACGCTGGGCAATTTCGCGCTGATCATCACCGGCGCGCTCGTCGGTTCGTCGGGCGCGATCCTGTCCTACATCATGTGTAAGGGCATGAACCGGAGCTTTATCTCGGTCATCCTCGGCGGCTTTGGCGGCGACGATGCGGCCGCCGGTGGCGCAGGCGCGGATGCAGACCGTCCGTTCAAGCGCGGCTCGGCCGAAGACGCGGCGTTCATCATGAAGAACGCCTCCAAGGTCATCATCGTGCCCGGTTACGGCATGGCCGTCGCCCAGGCCCAGCACGCTCTCAAAGAGATGTGCGACAAGCTGAAGGAAGAAGGCGTTGAAGTGAAATACGCCATCCACCCCGTCGCGGGCCGGATGCCGGGGCACATGAACGTCCTGCTCGCCGAAGCGCAGGTGCCGTATGATGAAGTCTTCGAACTGGAAGATATCAACTCGGATTTTCGCAATTCCGAAGTTGCCTTCGTGATCGGTGCCAACGACGTCACCAACCCGGCCGCGAAGACCGACAAGACCAGCCCGATCTATGGTATGCCGGTCCTCGACGTCGAGAATGCCGGGACCGTCCTGTTCATCAAACGCTCGATGGGCTCCGGCTATGCCGGCATTCAGAACGAACTCTTCTTCCGCGACAACACGATGATGCTGCTCGCCGACGCGAAGAAGATGGTCGAGGACATTGTGAAGAACCTCTAGGCGCTTCGCAGCGACGCAAACCGACGCGTTGCCGCCTCATCCAATACACACATCTGATCGGCCGCCTTCTTCTTGAGGGCGGCCGATTTGCTTGTCACAGTGCCATCTTCCAGAGCCCAGTCCGGCGCAATCTCCGCCAGCGGCTCCAGCACGAACCGGCGCTCCGCCATGCGTGGATGCGGGATGGCCAGCGTCTCGGTGTCGAGCGTCACGCCCTGCATCAGCAACACGTCCACATCCATCTCACGCGGACCCCAGCGCAAACGTTCCTGTCGCCCCAATTCGGCTTCCATGGCCTTGCAGGCATGCAGCAATTGCAGCGGTCCAAGACCTGTCTCGATCAGCACGCAAAGATTCAGGAAATCCGGCTGGTCCGTAACACCCCAAGGCGCGCTGCTGTAAAGATTGGAGACGGAAGCAAGCTCAATGCCCGGCATTGCGGCCAGCAAGTCCACCGCCTGCGCCAGCGCCGCCTCGCGGTCGCCCAGATTGGTGCCGAGGCCGAGCGCAGCCTCAGCCATTGCGGCTGCGTGTGATCGACACGCCGACATGGTCCACCAGATGTCGAATTGGCGCCGACGGCTTGCGCACAGTAACGGTCACTTCCTCGACAATGACCCACTTGGCCAGGATCGCATCGGCGATACGTTCGGCGAAGGTTTCGATCAGATTGAACACAGTCTTCCCGGACAGGTCTTCGGCAAGGTCACAGACCTCCCCATAATGGACTGTCTCTTCCATCTGGTCGGTCGATGTCGCCGGCTGGCCGAGGCGGCAGTCGATGTCGATGAAGAATTTCTGTCCGAGGGATTTCTCCGCCTTGTGGACCCCATGGAAGCCATGAAGGCAAAGATTTGAAACAAAGATGCGGTCGGTCAATTGGCGCTCCCAATGGCTTGAAACATGTCGAGCGCCTCGCGGTGCGCGGCGACATCATGGACACGAAGAATCGTTGCGCCCCGGTAGACGCTGTCGAGCCCGGCGGCAAGCGTCCCGACAAGACGATCCTCCACGGGCTTGCCCGTCATGCGTCCGATAAAGGACTTCCGGGAGACTCCGACCAGGACCGGACATTGGGTATCGACGAGCACATCCAGGTGCGCGATCACGCCGAAATTCTGATCATACGTCTTGGAAAAGCCGACGCCCGGATCGAGCAGGATGTGTGCGCGGGGAATGCCGGCGCGGTCGGCCATGTCGAAGGCGCGCCCGAAGAACGCTGCCATGTCCTCGCGGAGGTCTATGTCGCCATCCGTTTTACCGCGATTGTACGTGATGCAGACAAGGCTTTCAGTCTGGGCCACGGCGTCGGCCATGCCCTCATCCTTGGTCATGCCCCAGACATCATTCACAAGCACCGCGCCCGCTTCGGCAGCGCGCCGAGCGATCTCGGCCTTGTAGGTGTCGATGGAGAGCGGCAAGGCGTCCGGCCCGGCAAGGCGTGTAATGGGCTCACGCACGCGGGCCCATTCGTCTTCGAAGCTCACCGGATCACCTCCGGGCCGTGTCGACTCACCGCCAATGTCGAGAATGTCTGCGCCGTCCTCGGCCATTTGCCGGGCATGCGCTTGCGCAGCGAACAGGGTGTCATGCGCGCCCCCATCGGAAAAAGAGTCAGGGGTCACATTCAAGATGCCCATGATCAACGGCGTCGGGGCCGCGAGCCGCTCCAGCAGCCGGTCTCGAACCGCTATCCGCGCGAGCCTGTCCATAAACGCATCCTTTCCGCTTGGCAGCGTTAACGCCTCAGCAGGGCAGGAACAACGGTTTCGCTGCCACTATCCCCCACGGCTTCCAGATTTTACTGAGGCTTTTCAAAGGCCCCAAAGTCCTGAATCCGACCGGGTCGCCAGATGTATACACTCCACCTGTCGGCATCCTGCGATGAAAGTGCCGACGAAGGTCCGGAGCGCGAAGAGGATTGTCGTCTCTTCTTGGCACTCCCGGCGGATGGACGGAGCCTCGCGTGCACTCGGGGTCATTTCATTCCATCCAACTCACTAAAAAGGCCCCAGCGTCCGGAGCTTTGCTCCATCCGCCAGGACCCGATAGAAAAACCGGACGGGTTTTACCCCAGTCCGGCTCTTTTTGCTGTTTTACTGTTTGGTCTCCACCCCCGGATCGTTCTGGGAATAGGCGTCTTCGAGTTCGTGCGTGTCCGGGGACTGTTTCAACGCGCCCGCCTTTGTGTCTTCGGCCCCTGTATCAGCATTAAACGTCTCGGGTGCACTTGGATGACGCCCATCACGCGGCATCAGAACCGGGTTCTTGCCCTCATCTAGGCGTTGGGCACGTTCTGCGGCGGTACCGGGTGCGTCTGGGCGGTCCTTCTGACCGTCATCCCGCAAGAATCCGTGCTCGCCGTCCTGCGGCTGGTCGTCCGTGCTGCGGTAGCCAGCCTGATTCGTATCCTCGCGGCCGGGGGTCTCGCCATCACCTCGCTGCTGGCTGAGGTCGTTCTGGCGCTGGGTATCGATATCTGTTTCTTGCTTGTTCATGATGAGTCTCCTTTCGAAAAACCAACGGGCGACAAGCGCGAGATGTTCCGAGGAGAAGTGGCCGGCGGGGTTAAATCGGGGTAACTGGAAAGGCGCAGATATCTCAGCTACACCTCAATCATTCTATTCCGATTTTCGCTTCACAGGATCGAAAATTTTTGACTTCGTCAAAAAAGGAAAAGAATGGTGTGCCCTACAGGGTTCGAACCTGTGACCTACTGATTAAAAGTCAGTTGCTCTACCAGCTGAGCTAAGGGCACGCCGGAACGCGCGATTTAGGCGACCAGAACCGAGCGGTCAACCGCCTCTTGCATTGTATGGCTTGAAGTCGCCACAATTTTCGCATCACCCTCGCCGCATGAGACGTATATTCCCCCTTTTCCTTACACTTGCAGCAGTTGGCGCATGCGCCAGCCAACCTGCCCCGACAACACAAAAAACCGCATCGAACGGCAACCTGACCGAAAATGTCAGCGACGCGGCCGGCAGCGCCTATACCCAGACACGGAACGGCCTGTCGGATGCAGCTCTGTCGCCATTGGAAGACTTCAACCTGCGCCGAGAAGAAATCCCTCCCATTCTCAAAGGGGTACAGAGCCCCTACGAGCTTCCAGAGAAAATGAGTTGCGAGGAAATCGAACAGCGATTGGCTGACCTTGATGCCGTGCTTGGCCCTGACTGGGATACGCCGGTTCCGGATGAACGCCTTCGCACCGAGAAACTGGCGGATTCAGCCGCCGATGCGACGCTTGGCGCAATCGCCTCCGAAGCCCGCGGCCTGATTCCGTTCCGGGGTATCGTTCGCAAAGCTACAGGCGCGGAAAGCCACGAGAAGAAGTATAATCTCGCCTACAAGATCGGTGCGCAACGACGGGCATATCTGAAAGGTATGGGCCTCGCCATGGATTGCCCCCTGCCCGCTCGTCCGGATTTCGCCGCAGAGCGCGACCCAACGGCGGTCACTTTCAAGGGCGATGCGCCGACTGTGCCGAATTCAGGCGCGTATGACGCCTATCAACAAAAGCAACTCGACAATCTTACCCCTGTTGGTCCTTCGGAGCCGACCTCGTCGACGCCCACGCCGTCTGAAGTCGATGACGCAGGGCTTCAAACCGTCCCTCCGCAATACTGAGTCGTATCTCGGCCATGAGCGCCTGGAAGAAAGCCGTATTGTGCCAGCTGAGCAGCATGGGCCCGAGATACTCACCCGCCTTGAAAAGGTGGTGATAATAGGCGCGTGAATAGTCCTGACTGGCCTTGCAGTTTACTGCCTCGTCGAGCGGTGAAGTGTCTTCTGCGAACCGCGCATTCTTGACATTCACCGGCCCGTCCCAGGTCCAGGCCTGACCGTGGCGACCGGACCGCGTGGGAAGGACGCAGTCGAACATATCGACGCCACGCGCGACGCTTTCCACCAGATCGATCGGCTTGCCGACGCCCATCACATAGCGTGGCAAATGGCCCGGCAGGTGCGGCACCGTCATGTCGATGGTGGCGCACATCTGGTCATGCCCCTCACCCACAGCGAGCCCGCCCAATGCGATGCCGCCAAAGCATTGCGAGACGACGCCTTTGGCGGACTTCTCGCGAAGGTCTGCGAAGTTTGATCCCTGCACGATGCCGAACAGGGTCTGGCCCTCGCGGTCGCCAAAGGCGTCCAGGCTCCGCTGACCCCAATCAAGCGACAGGTCGAGGCTGCGCTCGGCCTCTGCGTGCGAACAGGGATAATCGGTGCATTCGTCCAGCTGCATGGAGATGTCGGCGCCGAGCAGGTCAGCCTGGATCTCGATGCTGCGCGCCGGCGTCAGCCGGTGGGTGGAGCCGTCAATATGGCTCTGGAAGGTGACGCCGTCGGCATCCATCTTGCGGAGCTGTGCCAGCGACCAGACCTGGAAACCTCCGCTATCAGTCAGCATCGGGCCATCCCAATGCGCAAAGCTATGCAGGCCGCCGAGACGCTTCACGCGCTCTGCGCCGGGTCGCAGCATCAGATGATAGGTGTTGCCGAGGATGATATCCGCCCCGGCCTCCTTTACCTGGTCCATATAGAGCGCCTTGACCGTGCCGGCCGTGCCCACAGGCATGAAGGCGGGCGTGCGGATTTCGCCGCGCGGTGTCTTGAGCGTGCCAGTACGGGCCTTGCCCTCGGTCGCCTTGATCTCGAATGGAAATGTCGTCATGGGCCGAGGCCTATAAAGTCAATGCAGGCCTCTGCCTAGGCGTGGCTACAGCCGGTAGATGCGCCGCGCGGTTTCCGTGAACAGCGCGCGTTGCTCCACTTCGGAGTATTTGGCGGCGATCTTCTTCAAACCATTCCACAGGACCGGGTAGCTGATGGACCAGCGATCCACCGGGAAGTTGCTCTCGAACATGCAGCGGGCTGCACCGAAACAGTCGATCATGTGATCGTAATAGCGCTGTTGGGCCAGCACGAATTCGTCCGAGGTCGGCGGCGTTTCGCGCTCATGCCAGCCCCAGCCATTGTCTGGCATGGCAAGCCCACCCAGTTTGGCCACCACGTTCGGGCAATGGGACAGGTCGGCCATGTCGTCCTGCCACTGCTCGAATATCTCTTCGCGCTTGTCGGCATAGGGGCCGATACCGATGGGTGTCCCGAAATGGTCGAGCACCATGGTCGTATTCGGCACCGCCTTCACCAGGTCGAGATAGTCCCGGTTCTGGTGGTGATAATGCCATGTGTCATAGGACAGGTCGTGCTCGCCCAGCAATTGCACGCCCCGGCGAAAATCTTCATCCGCATAGAGACGCTCAGGCGCCCGGCCTGGAATGCGCAACGTAGCGCCGCTCGTATCACGTGAGCCCGCATGACGGATGCCACGGAACAGGCCGTTGGCAGCGTCCCTGTGAGCGTCGAGCACGTCCTCCAGATGCGGCCCCCGAAGGTCGGCATGCCCGACGATCCCTGCGATATAGGGACCGCCCTTCGCCTTCATTTCGGCTGCAGCGGCGGCCACGAACTCGGTCTCGCCGACGGGTTTGAGATAATCCGGTCCATCCTCGCGATAGGCCGCACCGCACTCCATGAACACGGTCTGGACAACATTGTGCCCGCTGGTCAGGTCAGCGAGGAATTCCGGCACATGGTAGTGCATGTCGGCCTGCGGCCAGAGATGATGATGCGGGTCAACGATTTCCCGATCCGGATCGATAATGTCTTCCTGAACCTGCGCTAGCCAGTCGCTATTGTTGAACACCATCTGCGCTTCCTCCTGTTTTTAGGAGGAGTGTGAGCCCCTGAAACGCGAAAAGCCAGCCCCCGAGGCTGGCCTTTCATAAAATCCATTTCCCAACAGATCAGAATTCGATTTCGGCGCCGACCAGCTCTGGTAGCTGCATGATGATCAGCAAATCGCGCATCTCCTGACGGGCGGCAACATGGCTCATGGTGAAGGAGATATTGGAGCCCTTCTCCGTGAGATCCAGCAGGGTCAGACCGGCCGGGAACAGTTCGCGATAAATCACGCGCTCAGAGAGGCCTGGCGCAAGGCGGAAACCGATCCGCTTGGACAGGTTGGTCAGCGCTTCGCCGACGCGCTCCTTGTTACGTGCCGCCAGGGGCGACATGCGGTTGCGCATCACGATCCAGTCAATCGGACGGCGCGACGTCTGGGCCTTCTTCTTGCGACAGGACCAGACCATTTCTGAGTAGAAGCTCGGGCGCAATACTTCGAGCGTCTGCGGGTTCACATCACCCAACAGGTCGAAATCGACAAAACTGTCATTCAGCGGCGTGATCAGCGTGTCTGCATTCACATGCGCAAGACGCGAGAGATAGGTGTCGCCGCCAGGACCATCGATGATGATGAAATCGCAGGCTTTCTTGAGGCGCGCCACGCTGCTGAGAAAACGCTGGGTCTCCTCGGATTCAGCCTTGTCGAGATCGCGCTCTGTCGAAGCATCCACGCGCACGATTTCCGGCATGGGAAGTTTCGCACCGGTGGATTGCATCCAACGGAGACGATTTTCGAGATATCGGGTGAGGCTGCGCTGACGCACATCAAGATCGATAACCCCAACCTTCTTGCCCATCCGCATCAGAGCGACGGACAAGTGCATGGAGACCGTCGACTTGCCCGCTCCACCCTTTTCATTGCCCACGACAATGACGCGGGCCTCGCGCTGCTGCGCTGACAGGTCCGGGCCGCTAACCGTTTCAAGCGGGGCGAATCCATCAGCGGGCATTACGGGCGACTCCTTCAGAGGTATTTCAGTTCGTTAGGGCTCAGGCGACGTGAGACATCTCGGCGCCAGCAGACTTGCTGCTGGAAACCACGTCCATGAAGAGATCAGCGTCTTCAGCCGGTACGTCACCATAATGCGCAGCCATCGGCTCCCCATCGAACAGGACATCGTCCGACGTGATTGGACCAAAGGCAGCCTGCAAGGGCAGCTCGGCGCTGACGGGGGCATGTGCCGCAATGTCAGTGAGCAATGCGCGAAGGCTGGAAAGCGTATTTGAGACACGTCCGAAGTCGCGGGAATAAAGCGTTGCCGCTTCGGTTACCGGGCTGCCGTCGCGATCAAACATCCATTCGTCGACCGCATTCGGGTTCAGATATTCGCGGATCGGCTCTGGAACAGCCGTTTCAGCGAGTCTGGACTTGCCTGCTGCCAGTCGGAGACCGATAGAAAGCGCGAAGGTTTTTAGCGGAGCGAGAATGCGATGTGTCATGAGTTTGAAATTCCTCCGAATGGGTTAACAACGCGTTTACGAAATCCTTTGGCGAGACGTTTTAAACAATCCTCATACGGGAAGTTTTCATAGTGAATTCCATGACAGGTAAGTTAACGGAGGCCGTCCGATCGCGGGCCGAGCTGCAACAACAGATTCGAGCATGGCGCCAAGCCGGTGAAACTATTGGATTTGTTCCCACAATGGGCGCCCTTCACGGGGGGCACCTTTCCCTTGTGCAGAAGGCACGCACCAAAGTGACAAAAGTGGTCGCGAGCATCTTCGTAAACCCCACACAATTCGCTCCCGGCGAGGATTTCGACACATATCCGCGCGACGAATCGGCCGATCGGGCCAAACTCGATTCGGCGGGATGCGATCTCGTCTACCTGCCTACGGTCGAGGAAATGTATCCGGAAGGCACCCGCACCAATGTCCGCGTCGAGCAGATGTCAGACCTGCTGGACGGGATCTACCGCCCGCACTTCTTCTATGGCGTCGCGACCGTGGTGGCTCGCCTCTTCCTGCACGTCCAGCCGGATGTCGCCGTGTTCGGGGAGAAGGATTACCAGCAGCTCCAGATCATCCGGCGCATGGTGAAAGACCTCGGCTTTCCAATCGAAATTCTTGGTGGCGAAACCACGCGAGATGGTGATGGGCTCGCGCAATCTTCGCGCAATCTCTACCTCTCGCCCGAACAGCGCCGCGCAGCCGGGGCGATGCAGGCCGCTTTGCACCGGGCCTCGGTCCGCCTGTCGCTGGGCGCGACGCCGTCAGACGTGCTGGAAGAAGCCCGGCGCCTGATCATGGCGTCCGGATTCACGGAGATGAATTATGTCAGCCTCGTCGACCCAGCCTCCCTGGAAGACCTGCCCGACGCGCCCCTGTCATCTGGCACGGTTGCGCGGCTGCTCGGCGCGGCATGGCTCGGAAAGACGCGCCTGATCGACAATATCAGCGTGACGCGGTGAACTCTTTCAGCGCGTCCAGGACCGCCTGATTGTCGTCGGTCGAGCCGACTGTAATCCGCAATCGATCCGGCAGGCCGTAGCCCCCAACAGCGCGGACAAGGATGTTGCGCGCCTTGAGGAAGTCGTTCGCCGCCGCAGCGCGCTCTGAGGAGCCGAACTCCGGCAGCACGAAGTTCGCGTCGCTGTGCGGGGTCGGAAGGCCCATCGCATTCAAGGCTGCGGTCATGCGGGCGCGCCAGTCGGTATTATGGTCCCGGCTTTTCGTCAGGAAGTCGGTATCCTGAATGCTGGCCATGCCGGCTGCCACAGCGAGACCATTCACGTTGAAGGGGCCGCGAATACGCTGATAGGTCTCAGCGATCTCGGCAGGCATGTACCCCCAGCCAAGACGCAAGGCCGCAAGCCCATGAATCTTGGAGAAGGTCCGCATCATCACCGTATTGGCTTTCCGGTCCACGAGGTCCCGAATTTGCGCTTCATATTCCGGGCCGACATATTCGGCATAGGCACCGTCGACGACGAACAAGACATGCGGCGGCAGGCTGTCCTGCAGCTGTTCCAGCGCCTCGACGGGCAGCATCGTGCCAGTCGGATTGTTCGGATTCGCGAGGAACAGGATTTTCGTCCGCTCCGAGACCGCGCCAAGGATGGCGTTGACGCCCGCGGTCAGATCGGTTTCCGGGACAGTCACTGGCGTTGCGCCGTGCGACAATGCCGAAACGCGATACATGGAAAAGGCGTGCTCGGTGAACAGGATTTCGTCGCCCGGTCCGGCATAGCTCTGGGTCAACAAGTGAATGATCTCGTCAGACCCCGCGGAAACCATCACACGGCTTGAATCGGCAATGCCGACCGCCTCGGCAATCGTCTCCCGCAGGGCACGATATTCCGGATCAGGGTAGACGTGCACATCGCCCGCCACCGCCTTCATCGCCTCAATGGCTTTCGGGCTGGGGCCGAACGGATTCTCGTTGGAGGCCAGCATGATGACGGAGCCACTCGCGCCAGCGAGCTTGCCGCCGGGCACATAGGGCTTGGTCTGGGCGATATGCGGAAGAGGCGTAATCTTGGTCATCGCCGCGCGACTTACACGAAAGCGGCTGACTGGGAAACTCGCGATTTGCGCGTCATGCGCGTGGCGCGGCAGTGGATTCCCGTAGCATCAACTTGTATTCGAGCAACTTGTGGCGGGGCGCATCGCCGGTAGGGGCAGCCTCTTCCAGCAACATGCTGACGGCCTCTGCAGCAAGTTCGCGACTTGGCTGGTAAATCGTCGTCAAGGACGGACTGATTGTCGTGGCCAGCGGCGTATCGTCGAAACCCACGACGGAAAGGTTGGCTGGTACATTTACCTGGCGGCGATACGCCGTCGCGAGCACACCGGCAGCCATGTCGTCATTACTCGCAAATATCGCGGTCGGACGGTCAGGCAATGACAAGAGTTTCTCAGAGCATGAGACACCGGAGTCAAACGCGAAATCACCATCCTCGATTAGATCAGGATCGAGGGAGATGCCCTCTTCTTCCAGTGCCTGCCGGTAACCGGCAAAACGCCGGACAGCCTGCGCATGAGAATCGGCCCCCTTGATGAAGCCGATCCGCCGATGGCCTAGTCCGATCAGATACTCCGTCATCTCTCGCGCAGCCGCAGCATCGTCGATGGCGACATCCTGACCATGTTCGACGTCTTCTGCGGGCGCAATTCGAACGAATGGAATACCGCGATTTTCGAGTTCAGAGATAAGGTTTTTATCGTCCGACAATGGCGGCGTCAGGATCGCTCCGGCCAGTTTGGTTTCAGCCCTCAGCGCAAGCAGCGATGTATGATTGTCGCTGCAATCCTCGGTGATAAGGCTGTAACCATAGGCTTGGCAGCGTTGCAGGGCGCCCAACTGAACTTCACCAATATAGTTGCGTGATGGGTTCGCATAGAAAAGGCAAATTATGTGACTATGGCGAGCCCGCAGATTGCGCGCATTGTGATTGGTCCGATAGTTCAGTGTCTTGACGGCTTCGAGCACCTTCAAACGGGTCTCTTCGCGCACATTGGTCTCGCCATTCAGCACGCGACTGACCGTCTTGAAGGACACGCCTGCTTCGCGGGCAACATCAATGATGGTGGCAGGCCGGACATGTCCGGAAGTCCTATGCGCTTTTAGCCCGTCAGTCATCGCGGCTCCTCGGTTAGAACCCTTGGGAGCAAGCCAATCGCGCAGCAGAAATCCGCCGCCAGCTAGTTTGTCCGCTCATAGGGGTATGGCGGACAAACCTAGCTTCTTTTTCCCTACAGTGACAAGGCCTTGCCCCCGTTCATTACGCCCGGCAAGGCCTGCCGCTGTTCAGTTTATTTCAGGCTGCGGTTCACGAGGTTTTCCAGCATTTCCTGACGTCCGCTTGTATGGGACGGATTTACACCCGACTCGACGGCCTTGTTGGCGATGCTTTCGAGGCTCGCGCCTTCCGACAGCATCATCTTGCCGAGGTCGGAATTCTCCCAGCCAGCATAACGTTCCGTCTTGAGCTTGGCGATCTCGCCCTTCTCAAGGATGTCGGCCGCCGACAAAAGCGCACGGGCCAGCGCGTCGACGCCGCCGACATGGGCGTGGAACAAGTCATCGACCGTGCTTGACTGACGGCGCACCTTGGCATCGAAGTTGAAGCCGCCGGTGTCGAGGCCGCCGGATGGCAGCAATTCGATCAGCGCCAGCGTAATGTCGCGGATGTCGAGATTGAACTGGTCGGTATCCCAGCCATTCTGGTAGTTGCCGCAATTGATATCGATCGAGCCCATGATGCCGAGCGAGACAGCCGTGGCGATCTCATGGGCGAAACTGTGGCCTGCCAGTGTGGCGTGGTTCGGCTCAATATTGACCTGGACTTCATCTTCAAGGCCGAAGCGCTTCAGGAAGCCATAGACGGTCGCGGAGTCGAAATCATACTGGTGATACATCGGCTCGTGCGGCTTCGGCTCGATCAGGATTTTTCCTTCGAAGCCGATCTTGTGCTTGTGATCGACGACCATTGCGAGGAAGCGACCGAAATTGCCGAGTTCGCGGTCGAGATCAGTATTCAGCAGGGTGTCATAGCCTTCGCGGCCACCCCAGAGCACATAATTCTCGCCGCCAAGCGCCTGCGTCACCTCCATACAGTCGCGGATCTGGCGGACCGCAACCGCGGCGACTTCGGGGTTCGGATTGGTCAGGCCACCGGCGCCGAAGCGCGGATTGCTGAACAGGTTGGCGGTGCCCCAGAGCAGCTTGATGCCGGTCGCTTCCTGATAGGCTGCGAGACGGTCGGCTTGGCGCTTGAGATTGTTCGACAGATCGTCCGGTGTCGGAGAGTCCTCAGTGACATCCACGTCGTGGAAGCAATAGTAAGGCAGGCCGAGCTTGCTGAAGAATTCGAAAGCTGCGGCCATCTTCGCGTCAGCTGCGGCGCGGTCATTGGCGGCACCGTGCCAAGGACGGTTAAACGTGCCACCGCCAAAGACGTCAAAGCCATCCCAGCAGAAGGTATGCCAATAGCAAACAGCCATGCGCAGATGGTCTTCCATCCGCTTGCCCATGACCATTTGGTCCTTGTTGTAATAACGATAAGCCAGCGGGTTGTCGCTGTCTGGTCCTTCAAACTTGATTGGGTCGATGCCCTTGAAGACGGGTTCGCCGCCTACATTGATCTGTCCATCAGCCATGTCTTTATTCTCCTCAGAAGGCATCTTTCAGCATACGGTACAGTGTACCGAATTTCTCGTATTTCGGGGCCAGCCGGTCGCGGTCGCTTTCTTTTGGCTCAACAATCTGCAGCACTTCGGGTGCTTCGAACATTTCCTCGACTGAACCGCCCATGCTGGCGTAGCGAGCCAGGCGCGCAGCGCCATAGGCCGGGCCAGTGGCCGCGCCGTCGCGGTAAACCATGGGGCGGTCCAGCACAGCAGACAGGATACGCCCCCAATAAGTGGATTGTGCGCCGCCGCCGATAACTGAGATCGAATGTACGTCCACACCCGATTCCACAAGGGCGCGGAAACCATCCGCCATACCGAAGGCGACCCCCTCAAGCACGGCCTGGCCGATCTGCGCAGACCCGGAATCATGGGTCAGACCGAACAGGACACCCGACGCATGGGGATTGTTGTGAGGTGTGCGCTCGCCAGACAGATAGGGGAGGAATTGCTCAGACCCGGCTAGGCCTGCCTCTGTCTGGGCGAGCTTCACAAGCTCTCCCGCGTCGGATGTCCCGGTCAGTTTGACGGCCCAGTCGAGGCAGCTCGCTGCACTCAACATGACCGACATCAGGTGCCACCGATCCGGCAAAGCATGACAGAATGCATGCGCCGCAGAATCGGGATTTGAGCGGAACGTATTCCCCGCCACGAAAATCACGCCGGATGTACCGAGCGACAGCAGCGCTTCACCCTCATCGATCACGCCAACACCCGCCGCACCGGCCGCATTGTCGCCGCCGCCAGCAACCACCGGCACGCGGTCCATGCCCCAGGCTTCAGCCGCTTCCTGGCGAAGCACACCGGTCACTTCATGGCCTTCATAGAGCTTTGGCATATGGTCGATCGTGAGACCGCAAGCGGCAAGCAATTCCTCTGACCAGGTCCGCGCCTCGACATCCATCCAGAGCGTGCCCGAGGAATCCGACATGTCGGAGGCGAGATCGCCAGTCATCCGAAGGCGGACATAATCCTTGGGAAGGAGTACCTTGTGCACTTTCTCGAATGCACCTGGCTCATGCCGGCGCACCCATTCGAGTTTCGGCGCGGTAAAACCAGGCATGACAAGATTACCGCCCTTGGACACAAAGGCTGGTGTACTCTTTTGAAGGTCGCGGCACTCTTCAAAGCTGCGCCCGTCGTTCCAGAGGATCGCCGGCCGAATCGGAGCAAGAGATTCATCCAGAAGCGTCGCACCGTGCATCTGTCCGGACAGGCCGACAGCCTTCACCCGATGACGGCGGTTCACGTCCAGCTTGGCGACGGCCATGTTCGTGGCGGTCCACCAATCAGATGGATTCTGTTCGGACCAGAGGGGTTTGGGACGCGAAATCGGAAGTTCCGCCTGGCTGACTTCAACCTGGCGCCCTGCCTCATCAATCAGCGCTGCCTTCACGCTGGATGTGCCTATGTCGATCCCTAGAAACACGTTCCGAATGTCCTCCCTGGCAGCCCGTCTGAGTGCGGCTGTCCACTAAATGATACCGCTATCATTTCAGCTTTGCCATCGCAAGAGCGGAATATCAACTTGCCGAGACGCAGCAGATCCGCCTTTGTCGCAGCGTCAAGTACCGGTGAAAAGACCGATCCTACTTTCCATGTTAGCGTTAGCATGCTTTTTAGCCAACACTTGCGGATAAGGGAGACCGGGGTTTGGCCGATTCAACAGCGCTGTCGCGCCTCATACTCGAAACCAAAGCCATGAAGCTGACCTTGCTGCCCGACCTTGGCGGCAGTGTGGGCGGCTTGACCTACATGGCCCAGGACATTCTGCGTCCATTTGAGCGCACTGCGGATGAAAGCCCACTACAGACTGCGGGCTTCCCCCTTTTTCCGTTCTCGGGCCGAATTTCCGAAGGCCGTTTTGCCTGGAATGACCGTGATGTGTCTCTCGCGCCGAACTTCCTTCCGGAACGGCACGCCATTCACGGCCAGGCCTGGCACGCGGCCTGGCAGGTTGCAGAGCATGGCAGCAATCATGCACGACTGGTGTTTGACTACAGGCCCGAAGATTGGCCGTGGGCCTATCGCGCGGAGCAGGACTTCAGGCTGCGGGATGACGGTCTGGACCTGATGCTTCGCCTGACCAATCACGGGGACGACTCCATGCCCGCGGGGCTTGGCTGGCACCCCTATTTTCCCCGTCTGGATGCGCGCGTGAAAGTACCGGTCGACCGGGTCTGGATGTCGGATGAGGGCATGATCCCCGACAGGCTGGTTATGCCAGCCGCTGGTGCCGATCTGTCAGACTGGCGTATCGTTGATGAGCTCGACCTCGACAATGCCTTCACCGTGTCAGACCGGATAAGTTGTATCGAATGGCCAAGCCGGAACCTGCGCGTAGAAATGGTCTCGGACGCAGAGCTTGGTCACATGGTGATCTACACGCCGAAGCAACAGGAGTTCTTCTGCGTTGAACCCGTAAGCCACGCTCCCGACGCGGTGAACAGCCAGCATCCGGCCGAACTGACAGGGCTGCATAGCCTCGAGCCCGGCGAAACGCTGTCGGCTCAGATAAGCCTGACCATTCGCGAGATCTAAGGCGTCTGGCTTCAGACTTTGATGACCGAATCCCGCTCAATGATCGCAACATCCAGTATCGGATTCAGCTCGCCCAGTTCGGCTTCGTGGTCCGAAATAAACGCAGCAAGTAAATCGACGGACTGATAGCCCATTTCCGCAATTGGCTGGCGCACAGTAGTCAGCTGCGGCCAGATCGCGCTGGCGATGGGCGTGTCATCATATCCGACCACGGAAATGTCTTCCGGCACGCGCTTACCGTGACGGAAAGCCGACGCGATCACGCCGGCGGCCATGTCATCATTGCTGGCAAAGATGGCCGTAGGCTGGTCGGCGAGATCCAGCATCCTGTCGGCCGCCTCCATGCCGCTGCGATACGTAAACCGACCGCGCCGGACGAGATTTGGATCAATGTCGAGGCCATGTTCCTTCATCGCCAGCTGGAACCCGCTATAGCGGCGATGCGACGATATCTGGTCTTCGGCGCCAATCACAAAGCCGATCCGAGTATGGCCACGTGCGATCAGATATTCCGTCATGCGCTTGGCTGCGGCTTCGTCGTCGATCGCGAGGCTTGTTCCGGATTTCGGCGGAGTTTTTGGGGCAATAAGGACGCAAGGAATGCCCGCCTCCTCCAGCCTGGATAGCAGGAGGTCATCTTCGCTGAGCGGGGGAACGACGAGAATGCCGTCCAGACCGGCGCCGCTGACGCGGCCCACAAGCTCATCTACATCGGAAGGGTCTTGGTATGAGGAGAAATCCTCGAGCACGAGGTGGTGCCCCGCTTCCCGGCAGCGGTTCATCGCACCGATGAGCAGTTCACTGAGATAGGAGTTGCTGGGGTTGTTGAAAATCATTCCGATGAATAGGGAGCTCCCACCCGCAAGGCTACGTGCGAGTAAGTTCGGTCGGTACTTCAGTTCGCGGATGGCATCTTCAACACGCGCCCGGGTAGTTTCACGCACGACATCTCGGCGATTGAGCACACGCGAGACCGTCATCTGTGAAACGCCAGCGAGTTCGGCGACCTCCTTGATGGTCGCGTGCTGGCGACGTCCCGACTTTGTAATTTTTTCGGACATACTTGTTCTTCTTATCCCGTGAGCAGGGTTTCCGTCCTGCTTTTCATTCTATGTCTTGCGCCGACTTAACACCCAAACCTCAAGCCTTTATGTAATTTTTTCAAGACGATTCAGCCAGATGGGGTAATGTGGCGCAGTTCACGCACGGGTTGGCGCAGCCTTGAGCGCGGCCGCGACAGCGTCACGCATCAGCTTGGGGCGATAGCTGGAATCGTAAAGAGTCGGTCGTTTCTCTATCCCGTCTTCGCGCGGTTTGAATCCCTGCAACCAGCTGTGACTATCCGCCAGACCCCACATCAACAGATCCTTGGTCTCCCGATAGCTGAACATCATGTCGAGATAGTCCCGCGTAAACGCGGCAATCTCCTGGTCGCGCTGAACAATGCCAGGAGCCATCATCGAGTCATTCACGTCGAATTCGGTGAGGTAGATGTCCAAACCCATACCGATGGCCTCTTCCACGAAGTCCCGCCAGACTTTTTGCTGGGTCGGCGTAAAGGCCGAAGGCGGCGCATCATTGGAATGACTTTGAATGCCAAGTGCATCAATGGGTGCGCCGTTGCGTTTCAAACGCTCGAGCATGCGCAGCACGCCTGTGCGATGTTTTTCGTGGCTGGGCTCCCAGCTCATATAGTCGTTGTACGCCAGCGTTGCGTCCGGCGCTGCTGCGCGTGCCGTGCGGAACGCGAACTCCAATACGTCCGGCCCCATGACTCGGGTAAAAGAGGTTTCACGGATATCGCCGGTTTCCGGGTCAATAGTCTCGTTCACGACATCCCAGGAATAGATGAAATCAGCATCCCGCGACGCCACCGCTGTGATGTAACCGCCCAGGACGGCCTCCGCTTCCGAGGCGTTCGCAAAATCTGAGTCATTGATCCAGTCCGGGAGCCATTGCGGATGCTGCCACAGCAGAGTGTGGCCCCGCATACCGAGATTGTTCGCTTTCGCAAACGCCACCAGCGTATCGCCCGACGTCCAGTTCATGGCATCCGGGGTTGGCTGAATCGTGTACATCTTGTGTTCGTTTTCGGCTACGATGACGGCGCAATCTCGCAAGACAATATCGAGATAAGCCGGATCGGAGACCTCGCGCACATCCATGGCCGTGCCGAAACGGATGCCCTTTGCGGCGGCCAAATCCTTCAACGGCTCGGAACCCGTCCCAAGTTGCACGGCTGGCCCGCCTGCCGACGTGCACGCTGCACCCGTTGCCGACGCCATCAGAGCGAGCGCATGGCGTCTTGTAAATTTGGACATCGAATTCCTCCCGGTTGATTTCGGCTCTTGGCGGCCTTGGCATAGCGATAATGATAACGCTATCATATCGTGAATTGAAACCGGGTCCATACCGGTAGAACGACAGAGGGAGTCGGAAGCGTGATTATTCAAATGCGACATTGGAAGGCGTTTGCCAGTTTCGGGGTGATCGCGATCGCAGCATCGTGCGGCAGTGTCAGTGCGCCTGCGCCGCTGGAAACCTCGGAAGCCCGCTTCTCCTATCTGACATATAGCGGCACTGACCCGATCTTTGATCTGCCCGTCTCCGACAGTCAGGCTCGGAATCCGATCCTGGCCGGATACTATCCAGACCCCAGCATCGTGAAAGTCGACGCCGACTACTACCTCGTGAACTCATCCTTTACCCACTATCCGGGTATCCCGATCTTCCACAGCCGAGACCTGATCCACTGGACCCAGATCGGAAATGTCATCGACCGGCCGGACATGCTCGACTTTTCCGGGCTGACCGTGTCGCGAGGTGTGTTTGCGCCGACAATCGAATTCCATGGCGGCGTCTTCTACGTGATCAATACCTGCGTGGATTGCGGCGGCAATTTCGTCGTGACGGCTACCGACCCTGCCGGGCCATGGTCCGACCCGATCTGGCTACCCCATATTGGCGGGATCGACCCGTCGCTTTTCTTTGACGAGGACGGCAAGGTCTACATCCTGAACAATGACGCCCCTGAGGGCGAGCCCCTCTATGAGGGGCATCGCGCGGTCTGGATCCGCGAAGTTGATGCACAAACGTTCGAACCGGTTTCGGATGCGGTCGTAGCGGTGAATGGCGGCCTGGACTTGTCCGAACAACCCGTCTGGATCGAGGGGCCGCATCTCTACAAGGTTGATGGCAAGTACGTGCTTAGCGCTGCTGAAGGCGGAACAGGCCCGCAGCACTCGCAGGTGATCCTCATCGCGAAGTCCCCCTTGGGGCCGTTTACGCCCCATCCCGATAACCCGATCCTGACGCAACGCGACCTACCGGAAGACCGGGCCGAACCGATCACTTCGGTTGGCCATGCTGACTTCACCCAAGATTCTGAGGGCAATTGGTGGGCCGTATTCCTTGGCACGCGCCCCTATCAAGGCAACGAATACAATACCGGCCGCGAAACTTTCCTCATGCCGGTGTCATGGGACAATGGTATCCCACGCATCACCAAGCCCGGCGACGTCATCCCGCACGTCATTGATCGTCCCGCCCTGCCGGCGCAGCCGAAGGCTTCTTTGCCGCTGACTGGTAACTTCACCTATACGGATGAGTTTGAGGAAGACGTACTTCCGCTGCACTGGCTGACGGTCAGAATACCTGCCCAGAAAGCGTATCGACTGGAAAATGGCGAACTCGTTCTGGAAGCGCGCGCAGACGGAGTCGGCAGCCCTGGACAGCCTTCCTTTCTCGCGCGGCGGCAGCAACACACAAATGCTGAAGCCTATACAGAGGTCTCTTTCGTGCCGGAAGATAGTGACGACGAAGCGGGAATTGCCGCTTTCCAGAATGATGCGGCCTATTATGCGCTCGGCTTGTCGATGAGTGAAGACGGGAAAGCGATTGTGCGGCTGCGCAAGCGCGCTGGTGACGCGACAGACAAGGACGGTGAGATCGTCGCAGAGGTCCCTGCAGCCGCGCCTTTGGGGGCCTCCCTCAAACTGCGGATCGTATCACGGGGCCCTGAGATCGACTTCTATCAGGCTGCCCGAGGCGACGACTGGGAGCCCGTGGCACTCAGCGAAGACAGCACAATTCTGAGCACGGAAAAGGCTGGTGGGTTTGTCGGTACGCTTCTCGGTGTTTATGCCCAGTCCGCCGGAGACTGATCATTAAAAATGAAAATGGCGGCCTTCGAACGAAGGCCGCCATTTGATTTCAGACTTATCTTTCAGGCTGGCGCTATTCAGAGCAACCTTGATCACTCTCGGAAGGTTCGAAGCGGATGTCCGCCACTGCCACTGTCCCAGCATCCATCGTTCCGATAACCGCCGGGATCTGCACGGCAGTAAGGTCAGTCAGACCGAGACAGGCCGCAGGCGCTCGGTATTCCGCCCAGTCGGAACCTGTGACGGTGATCTGCTCAACGGCTTCGCAATTGCCATTCTGGTCGCAAGAGCCACTGACGGATATGACGTGCTCCCCGCCATCCGGCACCTTGGCTGCAACTACGATGTCCAGCGCGGCGTCGCCAGCCGCATTCAGATTGACCGGATTGGCAAAGGAACCAATGGACAGGACGCCAGTCGGATCCGACCATGAAAGCACTAGTCCATCCTCCTGAATTTCGTAGTCCGTCCGACTGATCGAAAGGCCCGCCAGTTCGGTAAGCCCCGGCTGCAGCGTCGTGTAAGCCCCCTCAAACGCGAGGAGCGCGCCCCAGCGGTCTCCTGGGCGTCCGCGCCTGAACAAGGTTCGCGGATCCGCATTGCCCATGAGGTCTTCGGACAGACCCGGATCTTCACTCAGCTCTCCAAGCTCGGTTGCGTCAGAGGCATAGCTGAGGCCGTACCCGTAAGCGAATAGCGGCTCATAAGGTGTGTCTTCCGAATTGAGACGTGACGGCTGGGCTGTCGCCGGCCATGAGAAGGAGAGACGTCCCGTAAAGTCGAAGTCTGGTTCCGTCTGGAATAGCACATCGGCAATCCCGGCACCTTCGGAGCCCGGGAGCCAAGCTGCTACGAACGCATCGGAGTCATTGAGTTCGGGATTTACCCAAAGCGGCCGACCCGACAGGAAAACCGACACGACCGGCACGCCCTTGTCCTGGAAGGCTTCGAGCTTGCTTGTGTCAAAACCATTCGGCACAAAATCCATCGTCCGAATATCGCCGATGCCTTCAGCGTATGGATTTTCTCCGTACACAGCAATTACAACATCCGCATCTACATCGGACTCTCCTGTGGGGTCGAAGATCAGCGTTCCGCCGCCCGGCAGCAGCGCATCCTCAATACCTTCCAGAATGGACTGTCCATTGGGGAAGTGGCCATTGTCATAACCACCGCCCTGCCAGGACAAGGTCCAGCCACCAGCGGCCTTGGTGATACTGTCTGCGCCATCACCGATCACGAGAATGGTTTGCTCCGTGCTGAGCGGAAGGAGATTGTCATTGTTCTTCAGCAAAACGAGCGATTCCCGCACGGCGCGGCGGGCGATCTCTCGGGCCTCGGGCGTTGCCATCAGGCTCTCGTCGTTCGCTCCAGGGCGTTCGCTTGGCGCAGGCTTGTCGAAAATGCCATAGGCGAGCTTCACACGCAGGATACGGCGCACGGCATCGTCGAGACGCTCCATCGGGATGTTGCCATCCTTGGCGTGCTGGAGCGTACTTTCATAGAGCCCCTTCCAGCTGTCCGGTGCCATGTACATATCGAGCCCAGCATTCAACGACTGTGGACAGTCGGTATTCGTACAACCCGGCACCTGGCCGTGACCATTCCAGTCACCGACGACAAAACCAGTGAAACCGAGGCGGTCTTTCAGCACTTCGGTCAGCATGACGTGGCTGCCATGCATCTTGACTCCCTGCCAGCTGGAGAATGACGACATGACGGTCTGCACACCGGCTTCAAGCGCGGTGAAATAGCCTTGAGCGTGAATGTCGATGAGTTCCTGTTCGGTGGCGAGCGTCTCGCCCTGATCGATGCCATCTTGTGTACCGCCGTCGCCGACATAGTGTTTGGCACTGGAAATGACACGGCCCTCGCCGAGAAAGTCCTCATCATCCGGACGGCCCTGCAATCCGTAGACAATCCGTTCGGCATATTCGCGGACAATTTCAGGGCTTTCTGAATAGCCCTCATAGGTGCGGCCCCAGCGGTCATCGCGCGGAGTGGCGATGGTCGGGGCAAATGTCCAATCATGGCCGGAGACAATGAGTTCCTCGGCGGTAATGCGGGCAATGTCTTCGATCAGGTCCGGATCATTGGCAGCGCCAAGGCCGATATTGTGCGGGAAGATGGTCGCACCAAACAGGTTCGCATGGCCATGCACGGCATCGATGCCCCAGATGACGGGGATGGCGATTTCAACACCTTCTGGATCGACCGAGGCGTGCCAATAAGCGTCCGCATCCGCGAGCCACGCGTCCATGGACGCGAACGGTTCGTCACCGGGCGCCGAGCTGCCACCACTGAGAACGGACCCAAGGCGATAGGCCTTTACTTCTTCGGGGGTCACACTGTCGCTGTCCGCCTGGATGACCTGACCGACTTTCTGCTCCAGAGTCATCTTCGCCATGATCTCGTCAATGCGCGCTTCGATCACAGGGTCGAGATCCGGCACAGTGATTTCGGGCCAAAGTTCTGGTGTTGCGACGAGATCCTGCTCAGTCATGAGCGCGGTCTGCACGGGCTCTGCAGCTACCATGGTTTCGATGGCATCGGCATCGGTCGGCGTATGGCTACACGCAGCAATGAGCGCCACACTAGCCACGCCGCCGAGCAGCGAAATGATTGACGATTTCCGGACAGCCTTGGCCATCGCGACCTCCCTTATTCAGTTTTTAAAAAAATGCCCTCGCCGACAGATCGGCGAGGGCGGAATGTATATGCCGGGCCTAACCCTGCATTTCCTCGAGTTCGAGACCTTTGGTTTCCCTGACCGCCTTGAAGACGAAGAAGACGGAAATCAGCGCACACACAGCGTAGAAACCGTAAGCACCCGCCAGACCGATACCAGCCGTTGCCAGCATGATCGGAAAGGTCATCGTGATCGCGAAGTTGGCGATCCATTGCGCAAAGCCGGAGATGGCGAGACCTGCGCCGCGAACCTGGTTCGGGAACATCTCACCAAGGGCGACCCACATGACAGGGCCCCATGACGCGTTAAAGAACACAACATAGGCATTCGCGGCGAGCAGAGCGATCAAGCCAAAGCTGCCGGGCAGACTGACTGCCCCATCAATCGTAACCGCTTGTGAGAAGCAGAATGCCACGATGGCAAGTGTGACCGTCATACCGACCGAGCCGATCCACAATAGTGGTTTGCGACCGATCCGGTCGATCAGCAGCAGCGCAATGATCACGGCAATAATCGAGACCGCACCGGAAATGATGTTGATCAGCAAGGCGTCGCTTTCGGAGAAGCCAACCGCCTGCCAGAGCACGGCGCCATAATAGAAGACGACATTGATACCAACAAGTTGCTGGAACACGGCAAGACCGATACCGACCCAGACAATGGGTTTGAAACCGAATTGACCAAGCGCGTCCTTGAGGGACGGCTTGTGATCATTGGCAAGCGACTGCTCGATCTCGTCGACCTTGCGGTGAGCGGCCTTGGCACCAGAGAGACGCGAGAGCACCGAACGCGCCTTGTCTGTAGAACCTTGTGCCACGAGGTAGCGCGGGCTTTCCGGAATGAACAGAAGAGCCACGAGGAAGAATGTAGCCGGCAGCAATTCCATCCAGAACATCCAGCGCCACGCTTCAAAGCCGAGCAGCCATTCATTCATGGCAGACCCGCCAGTTGCTTGCGCGATCAGATAATTGGACACGAATGCCAGAAAAAGCCCGCTGATGATGGCGACCTGCTGGATCGACGTGAGGCGACCGCGATATTTGGCCGGAGCAACCTCGGAAATATAAGCTGGTGACATGACGCTTGCCGCGCCGACCGCAAGACCACCAATGATGCGATAGACGACAAATTCCGCCGACGAGCCCGCTACACCGGAGCCCCATGCGGAGATTATGAAACAAACCGCAGCAACGATCATCATCGTGCGACGACCGAACGCATCCGACAATGTGCCTGCCAGTGCCGCGCCGACCGCACAGCCAAGCAGCATGGAGGCAACGTTGAAACCTGTGCCCATTTCTTGCGAGTTGAAGGCAACACGGAGACCATCAACAGTTCCGTTGATGACGCCTGAGTCAAAACCAAAAAGAAATCCGCCGATCGTGGCGACGGCGGTGATCAGCAGAACCTGGCCAAAACTGCCCTGTCCTGTTTCCATATTTACAGTCGATGATGCGTCGCTCATACCGCGCGCCCTCCCTTGTTTCGCGGCAGGCAACCCCCTGCCCGCTTTTTGCTTATACCGAAGTCTAGCCTCGAATGTTATCGCCAACAAGAAGTCTATCAAAATTGAGTTGTCAACGTTGACAAGTGTTTCTGCTGCAACGGCTCCTACGAGTCGGGGCGACGACGATGCGCCAGTTGCGCATCATCGCAGGCTGAGGTCCAGCACGAATGGAGAAGGGAATTGCCGCCTATTTGGCGGTGGCGCAGCTCTGATTATATGAGGCAATGTCCTGATTGAACTGGCGTGCAACGGCTTGCAGCCCACGCTCTTTTGCCATCAGCTCCTTCCTGGCAGTCTGATAGGTAGACTTGGTCTCATCAGCTGTCGCAGCGTGCGCAGGCGAGGCCAAGCGATGGATTTCAGCGTCTTCCCAAACCTCACCCAACTCTTCCACACGGATCGCCAATTCATCACGTTTGGCCCGCAGCGTTTCGATCTCCGCCTTCTTCGGCGCCATGGTTGCCGCCATGGCATTACACCGCTTCACGTCCGCAGTCGTCATCGCCTGAGCGACGGCTGTTTGTGCAGCAATGACAAGCATGAAACTGGCGACAATGGATTTCATCATGAAACGGGACCTCTTGCTAAGTTCACGCTTTTTATGGCGGAAAGTCACTGAAGCAAAGCTGAACGCTGTTGCCCCCGAACCGCCTCATTTGAACGATCTCAGTCGCGCTCCTGGCCTTCACGGGCACGACCGATAATGACAGCATCCATGATGCGGAATATGGCCGCAAAATCAGTCAGCAATTCCCGCACGCGATCCACACTATCGAGGGGTTTGAACATGCTGCCAGGCTCAAACAGGTTCCCTCCCTCCAGTGTGATGAACATCTCTCCACCATCAAAACACGCCTTCAGCCGACCGCCGTGGAATGCCTTTTCCAAGTCGACAAGATTTTGCATGAGGTCCGGCGTCAGGAGGTAGCGGCTCTCCACCTGATCGGTGGTGTAGACCTCAAATATCTTTTCAAACACCGGGTCTTCCAGCATGGCACGGGACATGCCCTTTCCCCCGCCAAATCGGTTGAAGAAGCCCGAATCACGCGTGATCAGCGTGCGGCCATAGAAGCGCTTGGAAAACTCGAAGCGCAGGCATTGGCCCTTGAAGACCGTTCTCCAGCGGGTTTGCGTATTGCCTTTGGAATCAGTCGACGTACTGCGCTCTTCGAGATGCGCCTCGAACAATTCGAAATCCACGCCTTTGCGCCGTCCCGTCAGCCGATCCTCATAATTGGCGCGGTCCCAGCTGGGCACGATTCCAACATCATGATGCTTGTAGATAGAGTCGACAGAGCCGGGCTCCGCCAAGAATTGCAGACCAAGCTCTCGCACAACGGGCAGGACAATCAGATCCTTGGCTTCCTTGCCAAGTCGACGCACATCACGGCCTCCCCAGTACAGATAGCCCACACCGACCACCACAGCGATGATTGCTGCGAAGGGATGCCGAACAAGAAACACGCCGGCAAGCGCACCGATAACAGCAACCGCGATCCCCACATAGCGGGCTTGTCGCGCCTTCGCGACGGCGACTTGTCGTTCGGCCTCACGAGTCAAAAGTGCTGGCCTGATCTCATCCTGGAACAGGCGGGGAAACTCCCGGAATTCCTCTGGAAGATCACCCAATGCCTTTACAACATCCGGATCGACAGGAGGTTGTGACGGGAGTGGATCGGTCGATGGCATATCCTGACTCATCTGGGGCGGCCTCTCATAAACAGACCGCCCCAGTTAAGCTTGGATTCCGTGACAGGTAAAACCTGTATCAGATATCGGCGTAGACGTGCCGCTCACCCGCGAAGCCCGGATGGGTCGTCGCGCCCTTGTGTGCAGGGCCGACCAGCGCGGCAAATTTTTGCAGCGCACCGGAGCCATAGGCCGTAATACGGGGCTTCCACTGACGTTTGCGGTCTTCCAGCTCAGCAGGCGTCAGGCGGACATCAATCGTGCCTTTTTCGGCATCGATCGTGATGATGTCGCCATCCTTCAGCAGGCCGATGGGGCCGCCTTCCTGCGCTTCCGGTCCGACATGGCCAATGCAGAAGCCACGCGTTGCGCCGGAGAAGCGACCATCAGTAATCAGGGCCACCTTGTCACCCATGCCCTGACCGTAGATCGCGGCAGTGGTCGACAGCATCTCCCGCATACCGGGGCCACCCTTGGGGCCTTCGTATCGGATGACGAGAACTTCGCCTTCCTTGTAGTCGCGGTTGGACACGGCTTTGAAACAGGCTTCCTCGCCATCAAAGACGCGCGCCGGCCCGGAGAATTGCAGCGTGTGCAGTCCGGCCACTTTCACGATGGCGCCATCGGGGGCGAGCGATCCCCACAGGCCAACGACACCGCCGGTTGGCGAGATCGGATCGGTTGCCGGATAGATGACCTTCTGGTTCGGGTCCCACTCGATGTCTTCGAGGTATTCTGCCCAGGTCTGTCCGGTGACGGTCAGGCAGTCGCCATTGATCAGGCCGGATTCGTGCAGCGTCTTCATCAGCATGGGCACGCCGCCTGCTTCGCCGAAATCCTTGGCAACATAGTCGCCACCGGGTTTGAGGTTCGCGATGTAAGGCGTCCTCTGGAAGATCTTCGCGACGTCTTCGAGATCGAACTGAACGCCGCACTCATGCGCCATGGCTGGCAGATGAAGCGCCGCATTGGTCGAGCCGCCGGTCGCGGCGACGACGATGGCCGCATTCTCGAAGGCTTCCCGCGTGCAGATGTCGCGCGGGCGCAGATTCTTCTCGACCAGTTGCATCACCACTTCACCACTGGCCACGGCATAGCCGTCACGGTCGGTGTAAGGCGCTGGCAGCGCCGAGGAGAGCGGCAAGGCGAGGCCGATGGCCTCAGAGACGCAGGCCATCGTGTTCGCCGTGAACTGGCCGCCGCACGCCCCGTCGCCAGGACAGGCGACCTTTTCCAGCGCGTGAAGTTTCTCGTCGGTCATGGAATTCGATCCAGCGGCGTGCGCCCCGACGGCTTCAAACACGTCGAGCACGGTGACGTCCCGGCCCTCATAGGAGCCCGGCAGGATCGAGCCGCCATAAAGGAAGACGCTGGGCACGTTGAGGCGCAGCATGGCCATCATCATGCCCGGCAGGGATTTGTCACAGCCGGCAATGCCGACCAGCGCATCATAGGAATGGCCACGCATGGACAGTTCGACCGAGTCCGCAATCGTGTCGCGGCTGACCAGCGAGGACCGCATGCCCTCATGGCCCATCGCGATGCCGTCCGTAACGGTGATGGTGCAGAATTCGCGCGGAGTGCCGTCGCCCTTCTTGACGCCTTCGGAAGCCGCATGCGCCTGGCGCATCAGGGCTGTGTTGCACGGCGCCGCCTCGTTCCAACAGGACGCAACGCCAACGAGGGGCTTCTGGATGTCCTTGGTCGACAGGCCCATGGCGTAGAGATAGCTGCGATGCGGCGCGCGCTCCGGCCCTTGCGTAACGTGGCGGGAGGGCATTTTCGATTTGTCCCAAGTCTTGCTCATGACGGTCCTATCCTGTGTGTTCTGCAATGCCCCTAGCGCGCAATCCTGTTGCGGAAAAGGGACTATTCGCCGCCATAGATGGCAGTTCTTGCCCCTGAAGCATCCACGACCCCACGATACATGCCTTCGGAGTTGAAGACGAAGGCATATCCGCCATCCCCATTCACCACGATGACGCCGCCATCGCCGCCCAATTCCGCGACTTCCGCGAGCGTGGATGTTGCAGCCGGTTCGATTTCGTCGTCAGCAAGTTTCACTCTGTCGCAAATGGTCTTTGCCACGCCCACGCGGATGAAATATTCGCCGTGTCCAGTTGCAGACACGGCGCAAACGCCGTTCTCGGCATAGGTCGCTGCGCCAATCAGCGGCGAGTCCCCGATCCGGCCCGCTGCCTTGGCTGTCATGCCGCCGGTCGTCGTCGCCGCGGCAAGATTGCCGTCCTGATCGATCGCGACCGCGCCGACGGTGCCATGACGATCGGCGGCGGTCCGTGCGCGCTCTTCGAGCACGCGCTCCAGAGACTGCCTGCGCCGGTCCGTGTCGAAATAGGAATTGTCGACCATGTCGAGCCCCTGCGCTTCAGCAAAAGCGTCGGCGCCGGTTCCGGCGAACATGACATGTTCGGATTTGTCCATCACGGCGCGCGCCGCCTTGATCGGGTTGCGTACGCGGGTGACGCCAGCGACGGCGCCGGCATTGCGGTCGCGGCCGTCCATGATTGATGCGTCGAGTTCATGAGTACCCGCCGCGGTGAACACGGCGCCGTGGCCGGAATTGAAGAGCGGATCGTCTTCCATCGGGATGACAGCCGCCTCGACCGCATCCAGCGCGCTACCACCGTTTCGGAGCACGGCTGCGCCAGCTTCCAACGCAGTCTCCAGCGCGGCGGTATAGGCCGCTTCCTTTTCCGGGCTCATGCCTTCGCGGGTGATCACGCCTGCGCCGCCATGGACCACCAGCCGCCATTCGGGCGTGGCGGGCTCAGGGTCCGGGGTCGCAGCGCACGCGCCGAGGAGGACCGCCGACGCGATCACCAGTTTGCGGAAATTCATGAGAGCAACTCCTGTTCATGCTCAAACAGGATGCCCGCATTGGTCAGAGACCTTCAAGCCCCTTGCGGGCAGCTTTCAGCTTTTCCCGCCGCGTCGTCCAGTCGCGGATACGCTCGCGATTCTCTTCAACAATCTCTGGCGGGGCGCGCGAAACGAATTTCTCGTTTGAAAGCTTGCCCTCGGTGGATTTGATGTCCTTGTCGAGTTGGGCCAGCTCCTTGTCGAGCCGATTGCGGGCCTCGTCGATGTCGACAATGTCGGCCACCGAAAGCGCAGACATGGTCTCGCCGATGACCGCAGTCACCGCACCTTCGGGGGTCGCATCCGTCATCGAGATGTCTTCAAGGCGCGCAAGGCGCTTCAGGACGTCCTCATGGCTCATCGCGCGGTTTTCGATTTCCGCCCCGGCATTGACCAGGGTCAGCGGCAGCTTGGAGCCCGCCGGAACGCCCAGATCGTTCCGGAGCGAGCGCAGCTCGGTAATCATGTCGATCACCCAATTGATCTCTTCCGCGGCGGCCTCATCCGCGAACGGCTCAGTCGATGGCCAAGACTGGTGCATCAGGAAGCCCTTGGCCTCAGCGCGGCCCTCAGCGCGGCGTTCCCACAATTCTTCGGTGACGAAGGGCATGAAGGGGTGGAGCAGCTTCAGCGATTCATCCAGCACATAGCCGCAGACCATGCGGGTTTCCTGCTTGGCGGCATCGTCCATGCCGGCCAGCAGCGGCTTGATGAGTTCGAGATACCAGTCGCAAAGCGTGTTCCAGATAAATTTGTAGAGCGCGCCCGCGGCTTCGTTGAATTTGTAATCCTCGATGCCCTTGCTGACCTCTGCCGCGCATTGGGACAGCTCCGCCAGGATCCAGCGGTTCACCGGGCTTTCGACCCTGGCATAGTCGATCTCGCCGGGCGCGCCGCACTCATTCATCTCGGCAAAGCGGGCCGCATTCCAGAGCTTGGTGGCGAAGTTGCGATTGCCTTCGACGGCCTGTTTGGAGAGCCGGATGTTGCGCCCCTGCCCGGCCATGCGGCCCATCGTGAAGCGTAGCGCGTCGGCACCGTATTCGTCGACCAGTTCCAGCGGGTCCATGGCATTGCCCTTGGACTTGGACATTTTCTGGCCCTTCTCGTCGAGCACGAGCGCGTGGATGTAGACGTCCTTGAACGGAACTTCCCCCATGAATTCGAGGCTCATCATCATCATCCGGGCGACCCAGAAGAAGATGATGTCGAACGCCGTGACCAGCGTCGCCGTCGGGAAGAAGGTGTCGAGATCCGGTGTCTTGTCCGGCCATCCCTGTGTGGAGAACGGCCAAAGCGCGGAGGAGAACCAGGTGTCGAGAACGTCTTCGTCCTGCTTATACAGTTCCTTCAACACACTCCCATGCTCTCTAACAAAGTCTGAAAGCGTCTCTTCGTTCATTATCCGAAGTTCAATCAATTGCGCGCGAGCTTCGGCTTCTGCTTCTGCCTCTGTCGCCGCGACGATGAAAGGCTTACTTTTAGGTGTGATCACGTCGCCCCATACTTCAATTTCCGCAACGTCAGAATCGCTTAGCACTGTCTCCACATTAAAATGCCAAGCCGGAATACGGTGGCCCCACCAGAGCTGGCGGGAAATGCACCAAGGCTGGATGTTTTCCATCCAGTTGAAATAGGTCTTCTCCCAGTTTTCCGGGATGAATTTGGTCTTGCCCTCTTTCACCGCCGCAATGGCAGGCTGCGCCATCGTCTTGGCGTCGACATACCATTGATCCGTCATCCACGGTTCGATGACGACATTTGACCGGTCCCCGAAGGGCTGTTCGATCTTGAGACTTTCGATCTCCTGAAGAAGCCCGGCGTCCTCGAAGGCCGTGACGATCTTCCTGCGGGCGTCGAAACGGTCGAGACCGCGATACTCAGCCGGAATGCCAGCTACGTTGGCTTCCGCACCATCCACGATATGCGCGGTCGCATTCAGGATATTCAGCGGCGTGTGGCCCGCGCGCTTGCCGACTTCGAAATCGTTGAAATCATGCGCCGGGGTGATCTTCACGGCGCCAGAGCCCTTGTCCGGGTCGGCATACTCATCCGCGATGATCGGTATACGGCGGCCGACAATCGGCAGCTCGACAAACTTGCCAATCAGGCCTGCATAGCGCGGATCTTCCGGGTGCACTGCCACGCCGGTATCGCCAAGCATGGTTTCCGGACGGGACGTGGCGACGACAATGTAGTCGCGCATTTCCTGATCGATGACATTGCCGTCTTCATCCTTGACCGGATGCAGATAGGTGACGCCGTCCGCGAGCGGGTAGCGTAGATGCCAGTAATGGCCCGGCACTTCGCGCTGGTCGACTTCAAGATCCGAGATCGCAGTCTGAAAGTGTGGGTCCCAGTTCACGAGCCGCTTGTCGCGATAGATCAGACCCTTCTTGTGGAGCTCGACAAAGACCTTCGTCACCGCGCGCATCATGCTGTTGTCGGGATCGTTGCGGTCGCCCATTGTGAAGGCTTCTTTTGACCAGTCGCAAGACGCGCCGAGACGTTTCAGCTGGCCGACAATGGCACCGCCGGATTCCTCTTTCCAGTTCCACACGCGATCGACAAAGGCCTCGCGACCCATGTCGCGGCGGGTGACATTGTCACCGGACTGGGCCATCTGGCGTTCGACCACCATCTGCGTTGCGATGCCGGCATGGTCGGTGCCCGGCTGCCACAGCACATTCTTGCCGCGCATGCGCTCGAACCGGATCAGGACATCCTGCAACGTATTGTTCAAGGCGTGGCCCATATGCAGCACGCCGG
This sequence comes from Hyphomonas sp. KY3, assembly GCF_017309975.1. Lineage (NCBI taxonomy): Bacteria > Pseudomonadati > Pseudomonadota > Alphaproteobacteria > Hyphomonadales > Hyphomonadaceae > Hyphomonas > Hyphomonas sp. KY3. The sequence continues at coordinate 1,581,339 of NZ_CP022271.1, read as the reverse complement.
TGACATTCGGCGGCGGGATGACGATGGAATAAGCTTGTGCAGACGTGTCGCCGGAGGGTTTGAAGCATCCGTTTTCTTCCCAGGCCTTGTACAGGCGGGGTTCGGCTTTGGCGGGGTCAAATCTTTGGTCGAGCATCGTTTCAGGCGTATTCCATCTAAAAGAAAAGGCGCGCCAGTGACGGCGCGCCCTTCCCTATAACGTATTTGTCAGGAGAGGCTAGCGCGCCATGCGTGCGATGCGCTGTACTTCGGCCTCCACCTTTTCCTCGACGATCTTTGCAAGGTTGGCATCGAGCCAGTCCTTCATCATCGGCTTGAGCATCTCGCGTACGAGGCCCTCAATCGTATTGTCGCCGCCCATATCCATTTTGGAAATGAGTTTGCCGAGTGCACCAGCGGCCACATCGGCAGTCTGGTCGTCGGTCAGGATGGTTTGCTGATAACGTGCGGTAGCCGCCATGTCTTCCTCCACGGATACGGATGCAGCCACCGGTTCGGGGGCAGCGGGTTCAGGTTCAAGCTCTGGTTCGGGCTCCGGAGCGACTTCTTCAACGAGCGCTTCGGGAAACACTTCTTCTACGACTTCCTCAGCCTCTTCGGCCTTGGGGGCCGCCACGACAGCGCGCGCCGCGCCAAGCATTTCTTCGAAGCTTGGCGGCTCGCTGACTTCGTCGGCGCTGGAGTCGAATTGCTCGAATTCTACTTCAAAGGCGTCTTCGTCAGCCACGACCTCTTCGGCAGAAGCCTCGTCCGCTGCCGGTTCGTCCTCGAACATGACGTCATCAATATCGTGCAGATCATCCTCATCGAATGAGGCTTCAGCCTCGACAGGCGCGGAAGTCTCTTCGGCGTGCGCCGATTCTTCCGCCTGTGGAGCCGTGTCATCATCTGAGATGATCTTGCGAATCGACGCGAGGATTTCCTCCATCGTCGGTTCTTTGTGTGCTTCATTGGCCATGGCCAGCCCCTTGATATTTGGTGCAGTGCGAATCCCTATGCATTAACCGCTACGGGGATTGTGTTAACAACCGTTTATCGTCGTTAACGCGAGTCTCAGCCCGCGCCATCCAGAACCAGCATGTTCGGAGACAATTGTCCGGTCGCGCGCAGGAGATTGTGAGCGGCGACATAGGAGTCCCGCTCGGCCTGCACGAGGGCAAGCCGGGCTTCGAACAATTGCTGTTCCTGGTCCAACACATCCAGCGTGGTGCGAATGCCCACGGCCAGTTCTTCCGTGGCGCCGTCATAGGCGATCTGGGCTGCGTCGACCTGACGTTCGGAGGCCGAGATGGAGCGCAAGGAAGCTTCATAAGCGAACCAGGATTGTGCGATTTGAGCGCGAATGCTGCGCTGAAGCGTGTCGATCTGGCGCTGCGCCTGAGCGCGCTGCAGCTTGGCCGATTTCACCTGGCTTTTGATCAGGCCGCCTGAAAGCAGCGGGATGGTGCCTTGGGCCACAGCTGAGACGCTCGAATCGCGCTGAGTGAAGTCATTATAGGTTTCCTGGCGCGCCGCAGTGCCCACGATGCTGATCTGAGGCTTGTACTGACCGCGGGCAACGTCAATTGCCTCGCGAGCCGCACGTTCAGCATGGCGGGCGGCGATCAGGTCCGGGTTCGTGTCGAGCGCGATCTGGACTGCTTCGTCCAGCGAGGCCGGAAGGGGCGGCAGCGGTGGCGGCGGCGCGAGATCGACCGGCGCAAGACCGGTGAGGAACTGATAATTTGCAATATCTGCTTCGAGAACTGCTTCGGCGCCGGCCAGAGCGGCGCGCGCGCCTTCGAGGCGAGCTTGAGACAGCGAAACATCGGTCCGCGTCACCACGCCCACGTCGAACCGGTCAGACGCCGCGCGAACCTGCTCACCGGTCACTTCGACATTGTTTTCGCGAATCGAAACGGTTTCGAGGTCGCTGCGCACATCGACATAGGCCGTTATGACCTGAAGGATGAGATCCTGGACGGCGGCATCATATTGCGATTCAGCGGCGTCCACGCCGGCCTTTGCCTGACGGATGCCGGCATTGATACGTCCTCCGGTATAAATGGGTTTGGCAGCCTGAATCTGGGCGCTGGCAATCGGACGGTCGCCATTCGTGCCAGAGAGCGACGCAAAAGCTGCGTTTGAATCTGTGTACTGGTAGCCAGCACTCCCAGTCAGATCGACCGTGGTACGCCCCTGTGAGCGGGCCTGCTCCACACTCTCACGAGCAATATCTGTCTCAACTCGCTGAGATTGCAGCCCCGGATTGGTTGCGAGCGCTGCATTGATGGCGTCGGCGAGTGTGTCTGCTTGTGCTGCGGTCATCCCGGTCAGGCCGAGGGCAAAAAGGCTGACAGAGAGGGATCGGTGGAAATTCATGCGGCGCTCCTTGAGACCCAGACCGACTGAGCCCCTTATATGCTTGATCCCTAATATAAGGGCTCTGACGGCATTAGTGAACACTGTTCACTTTTCTGGAGTCTTAACAAATTGTCGCGGCCTGTCGCTTGTCAGAAGACAAATGACTTCTTGCGGTCGAATGCAGGGAATTTTGGTGGAAAAGCATCGAATCCTTCGCGGGCCGATACTGTGTCGCCTGCGCGCGTGTAAACCTTGCCGCGTCCAAGCCCTTCCCGCTCGAGCGTCACGACGGCCAGTCGACCGCCCTCAGCCAACTGCGAAGTCCAGGCTTCTGGAAGTGTTTCGACCATGCCGCAGACATAGATAACGTCGAAAGGCGCCTGGTCAGGCAATCCTGCAGCGAGATCACCTTCGACGGCAACCGCCTGATCGATCCCAAGCGCTGCAAAGCGCTCTGACATGGCGTCCACGCGCGCATCGGTATCGTCGAGCGCGATAACAGTTTCGGCCAAATGACTGATAAGCGCCACCTCGTAGCCAGAGCCAGCACCAATCACGAGCACAATGTCGGATGGTTTGATGTCGGCCAGCTTGACCAATTTTCCCGTATCGCGCGGCGTCCAGAGGGCACGGCCCACGGACGTCTCGATTTCCAGTTCAGAATAGGCAACCGATTTGCGCGATGTCGGCACAAAGGCTTCGCGAGGCGTTTTCAGGAAAGCCGAGACGATATGCGGGTCAGAGACATCATTCGGGCGCACTTGCGTGTCGACCATGATCTCACGGGCTTTGTCGTAGTTCATCTCGATTCCCTCTCGGGCTTTGTTATAGCGCGGTTTCCCTGCCCTTTAACATGGGTTTTCGGGGGCGCAATGCGCGATAAACGCACGCCGCATGAAAAGGACAGATTGCAAGCTACGAAGTTCGTTGCTAAGTGACGCGCCTTCTGGGACGGCTCTGTGGCGGAGTGGTTACGCAGCGGATTGCAAATCCGTGTACGCCGGTTCGATTCCGGCCGGAGCCTCCAGACTTTCAAATGACCACTCCTATCCGCCACACGCCTGACCAGCGCGCCCCAGCAGGTGTGCCAGCACCCCGACGCCCATGATTTCGGAGTCGTAAACGCGATCCGGCAAATTTTCCCTCACACATTTGCAAACCGTTTACAGCCCGTTAACCAATTTGAGGGATTGTGTACCTGTCTTCTCTTGGAGACACCCACCATCACCCAACGCCTCGGCGGGAGCTTGTCTCCCGCCTTTTTTTTGCGGAATCTGCAAGTTTTTATGACTTCGCAGCATGTGGGGGCTTGAACGGGTATTCGGGTCTGCTATTCACCCGTCTCCGGCTGTTCCGCGATAGCTCAGTTGGTAGAGCAGGCGACTGTTAATCGCCCGGTCGTAGGTTCGAGTCCTACTCGCGGAGCCACCTTCCCTTCCCGAAAAATCCTATACGTGACGTAGCCCATCCACGGGTCGCAGACTTCCAAGTCTTCTTCTACAAATGCTACACACCCGAAAGGGAGTTCATGTATGGTGGAAAAAGATGGAACGCGGCCGATTGGCGGAACGATCGTCCTTTGGATCGTTGCAACCGGGTTTTGCGTGATCGCCCCCTTCATCACCTACTCGGTTCTCAAACCTGTCGGCCTGACCATCGCAGCACAGAACTGGGAGGCGCGTCCGGCCGTCATCCTGTCCAGCCAGGTCCAGAATCGAAACCGGCAATATCGACTGCGAACCGAGTATAGCTATGTCTGGGACAACGAGACTCATGTCTCTCGTCGTACCTTCTTTGATGAAACCTTGGGCGTTCGGAAATCCTATTATCACCAGCTCAATCGCCAACTGAGTCGGCACAAGACTCGGAATGAGCCCCTATCCGTTTGGATTAATCCGAAAAGCCCCTCCAAGGCCGTCATCTATCGCCATATTCGCTGGGACAAGCTTGGGGCGGGGATCCTGTTTCTGAGCCTTTGGGCGCTGATCACATTCATATTGGTTCGCTCTGCCCTGGCCGAACTCAATCACGGACCGTCTTCAGAAGACTGAATTCTCCGCCTGGTCAGGACCGATCAGCCGATCAGACGTTCCCACAGCCGGATGACGAGATAGCAGCTGCCAACAAGACCCAGCGCCGCAAGAATCAGCACAAATCCATCGCGCGCGGTTAGCGCCAGCCCGAACAGGAGCACCGTCAAACCTGGCAGGACCGGCCCGAAAGGAATGAGGCCGAGCGGAAACGAGACGAGCGCCGCCGCGATACAAATCAACGCCACGAGCTGCACAAAAGGCGGGTCGGTCAGGAATGCGAGTCGCGGTTTCAGGAATCGGTCGACCTGGCAAACATAAGGATGCGCCTGTTCCACGCCCAGGATCAGCGCCGATCGCGGAAACTCGAAATCCAGAATGCGCCGCGGTACCCATGGATATTTCAGGCCCAGGACGATTTGACCCGCGATTATGAGAATGATCAGGGCGACGAGCCAGTTTGCGCCCGGAATGATGGTCAACGGGCTGATCGACACAAAACCCAGAAGCAGTAATAGCGGTCCGTAAGAACGTCGACCGACCGCATCAAGCATGGCCCCAACGGTGACCTTCTCTCCCGATGTCTGCTCCCGCAGGCTGTCCAGTAGCGATCCGAGATTGTTGACTTGCGTCATCAGCACTCCACGACGTTGACGGCTAATCCGCCCTGACTGGTTTCCTTGTATTTCGTGGACATGTCGAGCCCGGTCTGCCGCATTGTTTCAATGACCTGATCCAGGGAGACATGCGAATGCCCGGTTGAATGCAAGGCGAGCCGCGCCGCATTGACGGCTTTCACCGCTCCGATGGCATTGCGTTCGATGCAAGGTATCTGGACAAGCCCGCCAACCGGGTCACATGTCAGGCCGAGATTGTGCTCCATACCGATTTCCGCTGCGTTGGACACCTGTTGTGGAACTGCGCCCCAAACGGCAGCGAGGCCGCCAGCCGCCATGGAACAAGCCACGCCGACTTCACCCTGACATCCCATCTCGGCACCCGAGATTGAGGCGCGCTGCTTGTAGAGAATGCCAATCGCGCCCGCGGTAAGCAGGAATTTACGCGTACGGTCACGTGCATCGTCTGTACCACTGCAATAATGGCGGATCACGGAAGGGATAATACCAGCGGCGCCATTTGTTGGCGCGGTGACCACCTGGCCCCCCGACGCGTTTTCCTCATTCACCGCCATGGCATACACATTGAGCCAGTCAAACAATTGCTCGCGCTCGTTTGAGCCATGATCATTCGCGAGCTTCGCCCAGAGCGATGCAGCGCGACGTTTGACATTTAGCTTGCCCGGTAGGGTTCCCGTCTGTGACAGGCCCCGCTCAATGCATTTCGCCATAACGTCAGAGATACGGTCGAGCGCTTCAAACGTTTCAGACCGAGGCCGCAGGGAATCCTCGTTGGCCAGGACGAGATGTTCAATCGTGAGGTCGTTCTGCGAACACATCGTGATTAGCTCAGCGGCAGACGAATAAGGGTAAGGCACGTCGACTTGAGTCTGGATGAGATCGTCTTCAAGCGGCTTTTCAAGTTGGCGCTGGGAGGCAATGAATCCCCCGCCTGTTGAATACCACGTCTCGTCGGACAAAATTTCACCCGATGCGTCGAACGCCCTTAACCGCATGCCGTTGGGATGCAGGCTCGGGATAATTCCATATGCGAATACGATATCCTTATCCGGATCAAACGTGATCTGGTGCGTTCCGGCCAAGGAGAGATTGTGGCTGGAGTTGATCTCAGAGACGGCCGCATCTGCCGCGTCCGGATCCAAAGTCTCTGGTGCAAACCCGGCGAGCCCAAGTAGAACCGCCTTCGGCGTAGCATGCCCCTCCCCCGTCAGCGCCAAGGAGCCCTGTAGCTCCACCTCGATCCGCTGAACTTGTGAGAGATTGCCCGCCTTCGCAAGTCCGTCAGAGAAACGCGCCGCAATCCGGATGGGCCCAACTGTGTGGGAACTGGAGGGGCCAATCCCCACGCGAAATAGGTCGAGAACTGAAAGCATAGGGACCCGAATATTGTTTCAAATGAAACATCTGAATGCCCGCTTCCCAGCGAGCTGACAAGCCGTGCGCCACTCAGCCCAGCGTGACGTCGTGCCCATACAGCCAGTCATTCCGCGAATGGATAAAGCCCTTCATCATGCGGCCGGCCATCCACATGGGACCGTATGTGGATAATTGGGTTACTGGATTACTGCGATGGAAAAGGCTCGCATTCTCTCTCGCGCCCGCCTGAACCTTGCTGGTGCGCGGTTTGCGGCAGGCCTCATAGGCCTTGAGAGCGTCTGGCAGGTCTGCCGCGGACGAAACTTCCCTTGCAAGCACATAGGCATCTTCAATGGCCATCACGGCGCCCTGCGCAAGGAAAGGCAACATCGGATGACAAGCATCCCCCATCAATACTGCGCGCCCGTCGGACCAGCGCGGTAACTCGTCGCGGTCAAACAGCGCCCAGCGGTGCAGCACCGGCGCGTGTTCGATGATGCCGGTGACGGATGAGTGCCATCCCTTGAAATCAGCGAGCGCATCCTCTCGCGATCCTTCAGCGGTCCATGATTCCAGATGCTTCGCCTTGCGCTCCACCACGCCAACGAAATTGGCGAGACTGCCGCCTCTCAGCAGATAGGTGACCGCATGTCTGCGAGATCCGGTCCAGACTGTGGCCGTTGGAGGCGGGATTTCGGTCAGGTCCGATACAGCGGACATGGCCCGCCAAGCCGTCATGCCAGTATATCGGGGCGCTTCAGTGCCGAGCATCTGAGTCCGGACGACAGAATGAATACCATCTGCGCCGACAAGAAGCTCGCCCTCGACAGTTTCGCCGGTGTCCAATGTCGCACGAACGCCAGTCTCATCCTTCTGATAGGAAACAACTTTTCGGCCAAGACTGACTGCTTCCGGACGGCGTGCGACCAGTGCATCGTAGAGAGCCTGGATCAGGTCAGCCCGGTGGACATGGAGATAGTCAGCGCCCCAGCGATTGATCGCCGACTTGCGGAGCGGGATGTCGAACAGCCGACGACCGCTGCGGCCCATCCGCATTTCCAGAGCCTTGGGACGGAACGCATCCTTGAGAATGCGGGCGGATACTCCCAGCTGATTGAGCACCTGCATGCCATTGGGGCTGAGCTGGATACCCGCGCCGACTTCATCCAGCACGCTGGACTGTTCGAAAACGAAAACCTCGTGTCCAAAATGATCGAGCGCCAGAGCGGCGGTCAGGCCCCCAATGCCTCCGCCTGCTATCAGGACGCGCATTCGGACACCTCACACATCATCCGGCCGCAATCATCGCGCCCGTGAAGGGTCTTGCTTGCCGCCGATCAGAACGAATCGCCGGTCACAATATTTGCACTCGACGAAATCCTCGTCGCCCATTTCGTACCAAACGCGCGGATGTCCGAGGGCGCCGCCGCCGCCATTGCACGAGACCCTATGGCTCGTCACCATTGAGATTTCCGGCGGGTCGAACACATCGCGTTTCGTGGACATGACTTGTAATTCCATCTGCAATTTCGTTGGCATGGTTGTTACCGGTGCCACATGGTCCTACCTAGATTGCACCGCCCATCGGCGCAAGATCGAATGGACAGAGTGAAAAGGCCCCCACATGTCGTCCAGCAAACCTGCCCCTGACTTCGCCATTGAAGTCAAAGACCTCAACAAAATCTATCGCGCATCTGGCAAGATGCCCGAAAAGCATGCGCTAAAGGGCCTGAATCTGGAGATTCCGCGTGGCTCTATCTTTGGACTGCTTGGTCCGAACGGTGCGGGAAAATCGACCTTTATCAACATTCTGGCTGGCCTTGTGAACAAGACGTCTGGTTCGGCGAGCATTTGGGGGCTGGATATCGACAAATATCCACGCCAGAGTCGGGCAGCCATCGGAGTGGTCAATCAGGAAATCGTTGCCGATCCCTTCTTCACGCCTTTGGAAATGCTTGAATTGATGGCTGGTTTTTACGGCGTGCCGAAATCGGAGCGCCGCAGCCTTGAAATCCTCACAGCCGTCGGGCTCGATGACAAGAAGGATGCCTATGTGCGCCAATTGTCGGGCGGCATGAAACGTCGCCTGATGGTGGCCAAGGCTCTCGTCCACAATCCCCCCGTCCTGATTCTCGACGAGCCAACAGCGGGTGTCGATGTGGAACTGCGCAGGTCTCTCTGGACCTATGTGCGGGAACTTCACGACAAAGGCACGACAATCATCCTGACGACTCATTATCTGGAAGAGGCCGAGGAGCTGTGTGATTCAATCGCCATCGTGAACCATGGTGAAATTGTTGCTTGCGAGCCGACCCCACAACTACTTTCCCGCCTCGACTACAAGACGCTGGTGATTACGCCGAAGGAACCGCTTGCGACCGTACCCGCTGCCCTGTCGGATATGGATGCAGTGTTGCGCCCCGATGGCGATCTCGCCATTACGTTCCGGTCAAGCGAAACCGGTATCGGCAGGTTGCTGGAGACTGTACGCTCAAACGGAATCGGAATTGGCGACCTGGTTACAGAAGCACCTGACCTTGAAGACGTCTTCATCGCCCTGACCACGCAAGCTGCATAAAAAAACGCCGACATCGCTGCCGGCGTTTTTTCAATATCTACTTAGCAAGACGTTTTAGACGCTTTGCTTGATCCAGTCAGAGATGGCTTGTTTGCTCATCGCGCCCAAGTGCGTCGCGGCAACTTTGCCATCCTTGAAGATCATGAGAGTCGGCATACCCCGAACTCCATACTTCGAAGGCGCGATTGGGTTCTCGTCCACGTCGATCTTGGCGACCTTGATCTGGCCTGCCAGCTCTTCGGACACCGCATCAATGTGCGGCGACATCTGCTTACATGGGCCGCACCACTCAGCCCAGAAGTCCACAACCACCGGCAAATCGGAATCGCCGATCAGGCCGTCAAATTCATCGTCGGTAACATTCACCGCAGCCATAGCGTGGCTCCTTCATGCTTTCTGTTTCAGTTGGAACATACATAGGAACTCTATTGGGAAGTCAAACCGGGCTCTGCGCACCCTTTAGAGCTTCTAATAGCATCTCCTCAGGCAAGAACATCAGGCGTGGACCGTCAGTCCAGCAAAGCGCCGTGCGCACCGTCCGTCCGGGATAGGCCCGCCTCAGAACAGCCCAATAAGCCGCCATCTGGGCACGATACGTTTCTGCTACACCGTCCGGCCTGTCAGGCGCAGGCTGATCGGTCTTGAAATCGACAATCAGCACTTCGTCATCCGTCACCACCAGCCGGTCGACCCGGCCATTGATGATCAGCCCGTCCGGCAGCTCAGGCGCCGAACCGACAATCGCAGCCTCCGCGCGCCCGCCGGGCCGGAACACACGCTGCATGTCTGGCGCGTCCAGAATGCCAAAGACCGCAGCGTTCATTTCGTGGCGATCAGAATCTGTGAGGTCGGATAGGCGGGACAGGTACCTATCCGCGGCCGCCTGGCGCGCGGCAAGGTCCAGCGCCGGCAAGTATTCCAGCAAGGAATGAATGATTCTACCGCGGCGCAGGCGCGCCTGCCGCGTCTGGCTGAAAGGCGCAAGGACCGGTGTCTTGCGGCCAAGCAGGCTGGACGGCGCGCCGAACCTGCGCTGGCGTTCGGCCTGACGGGGTGGCGTAAACACCCAGTCTGGCAGCGCTGAATGCGCTTTGGATTCTTCAAATACATCCCGGTCTTTCGGAGGCACCCGTCCAAACCTGCGGATGCCATCCTCATCAGCCTCTTCAGCAAACCGGCTCATGGCCGCGCCACACAATGCGTACCAGCTCCGGTCATGATACCCGGGCGGGCGCGCACCATGCCAATGACCGGCAATGATCAACCGGTCCTGCGCGCGGGTCAGCGCAACATAGAGAAGCCGGCGAAACTCTTCTTCGGATTTTGCGTTCGCAACAGCACGCGCATGCTCTGCAGCGGGGATGTCGCTGTCCTTGCGGGGAGACCAGATCGGCATGTCGCTGACGGTGAACATGGACGATGAAACAGACTTCGGCCCAGCGGTCGTATCGGGCAGCACGACGACCGGAGCCTGAAGCCCCTTGGCACCATGCACCGTCATCACCCTGACCTTTCCTTCAGGCGCGGCGAGATCTCGCTTGATCTCGACAAGCTTCGACTCCATCTCTGCAACGAAGCCCTGCAGTGAAGACGGCTCCGTCGCATCAAAGCCTTGAGCGCGGGAAAGCAGTGCCTCAACAGGATCATGAGCCGGCGTACCAAGCCGTGCATTGATCTTGTCCCAACCCGTCAAATCGTCCGCCCCCGGCACATCCAGCACCCGCGAGAGAAATTCGTACGGCGGCTCATGGCGACGCTCCAGCAGGCCTGACAAAAATCTTTCGGCAGCCTGCACATCGGGATCGTCACTCGCGCGAACGCGCGACCAGAGCGTCTCGCCCTTTCTGCGCTTGCTCGCAAGCCGGAACAGATACCAATCATCGTCCACCAGTCCGACGAAAGGCCCGCGCAGGATTTCCGCCAGTGTCAGATCACGCTCTGGCAGGAGCGCAAACCGCATCAAGTTCAGGCAATCCTGTACTGCAATATGGTCGGTGAGCTTCAACCGGTCGGCCCCAGCAACCGGGAGACCTTCGGACTTGAGCGCTGAAATCATTGCATCGAAGAGGCCACCCGTCCGGCTACGCACCAAGATCAGAATATCCTCAGGCTTCATGGCCCGGCGCTGCCAGTCCCGTGTCGGCAATTCCTCCCATACGGTCTCGCCCCGATCCACCATGGCTTTCAACTGTTTTGCAAGCCGGCTTGCAAGCTGCGCCTTTGGAGAACTTGAACGCAGCGCATTTACGGGTCGTGACCACGCATCAGCGTCTTCGTCCTCGTCACGCTCATCCACCGGCCAGAGCTCTACCAAGCCGGGCTGGTTCGCGCGACGAGCCGTATGTGTCACCTCATCCGCCGTCAGCGGAGGTTGTGCGCCAGATGCAATGTCGACCGGCGGGGCCGAGTTCCAGACCGCGTCGACGAAGCCGAGAATTTCCGGCGATGACCGGAACGACATTTCCATGGTTTGGGACAGGGCCGCCGGATCCTTCTGGATATAGGCCTGCTCCTGCGCACGAAGCTGGGCAGGCTCTGCGCCCTGGAAGGAATAGATAGACTGTTTCTCATCCCCCACCACGAACAAGGTGCGCGGGTCCTGTTGGCGTTCGGCGCCGATGCCCGCGGTGAATTCTTCCGTCAACGCATTGATCAGCTGCCATTGTTCTGGGCTGGTATCCTGTGCTTCATCGAGCAGTATGTGACTGATTCCTCCGTCCAGTTTGTAAAGTACCCAGTCGGACATGCCGGTCCGGGTGAGCAAGTCACGTGTCTTGCGGATAAGGTCGTCGAAATCGAGCGCGCCGCGACGACGCTTCGCTTCCTGGTATGCGACCAGCGCATCCAGCCCGACTTCCAACAGAGCGGAGGTGCGCTCTACGGTCTCGGCCAGCTTCAACTTCGCCGCGAGCGCCTCAACGCGCGCCACTTCTGACCCAATTTCATCCTTGGTCGCGAACAGCGCGACCACATTGGCATCCTTACCCGCCTCTGCATTGTAAAGGGATTTGTATGCGTTGCCCTGAGCGCCGAAGAAGGCACCCTTGTAACAGCCCCACCGGCGGCCCGGGTCTTCTTCGTAAAGCGCCGCCTCTACGGAATTGGCCGTACGGGTATCATCACGCTTGCCAGAGGCGCGAAGACTGATGAGGGCCTCTCGCAGTGCACCAACCGGCATCTGCGAGCCCATTTCCAGCTCGAGAATTTCTGAAGGGCTCGCCTGAGGTGCGTTCAGCCCCTCAATGAGAGCAGCACGCATCGCAGCCTGATTGAATGCATGCGTTTCAGCGAAATCAAGATAGACGCTCATCTGGAACCGCATGGCATTCAACGCAACGTCCGCACCATCATGCCCCCCTTCCAGCGCCAATACGTTCAAAGCTTCAGGAGCCACCTCACTTGCGTTCAGCACCGCTTGCGCACGAACGGATTGCCAAATTTCCTGAGCCTCATCTTCTTCAATCTCTGCGAAGCCGGGTAGCACGCCGGCCTCCAACGGGAAGCGTCGCAGGATGCGCGCACAGAACGCATGAATCGTTTCGATCCGAAGGCCGCCCGGTGTTTCAAGCGCGCGAGCGAAGAGTGCGCGGGCCGCTCTCAGGTCATCTGTCTTGTAGGCATCTTTCGGTCGCCCCTCCAGGCGGGACAATTCCTCGCGCAACTTGTCGTCGCGCATGATCGACCATTTGCCGAGCGTTCGAAACAGACGCGACAGCATCTCGTTTGCGGCGGCCTTTGTGTAAGTTATGCAAAGGATCGAATCCGGAGCAGCGCCCACGCGCCCATCTTCGCGGCGCAGCAACAGGCGAGCGACGCGATCAATCAGGACTTTTGTCTTGCCGCTGCCCGCATTCGCCATAACGAAAACCGGACGTGCCGGATCGGCCGAAACGAGCTGGGCAGTGTTCGCACGACGGTAGTCTTCCGTATCCGGCGGAGTAATGGGCATCTTCACGTCAGGCATCCCCGCCCTCCCCGTCTTCGGTATCACCTGCCCACTCGGCACGGCGGGCCAGGAGATTGTAGCCATTGTCGTATTTCACGAATTTCACCCGCGGCGCAGACAGGAATTTCGAGCTGGGTTCGCGATAGGCCTCAATCAGGCGCAACAGGCCATCTTCAGCCATGGTTGCCATGTCGGCGGGCTCTGTCGGGAGGTTGTGCTTGCCCCCCAGGCTGAATGCATCGGGCTTCGCCTTGAAGGCCACATAGTGCAACTGGTCAACCCGTGCCGCTGGCACCCCGTCATAGCCACCCTTCTGGGCTATAAGGGCCTGCAAAGGCATTTGCTGGCTAAGCCCTGTGGCCACTTCCTTGTCGCGCGGCGGACTGCCCGTCTTGAAGTCCACAATGACAAGATCGCCCCGGGCCGTTTGCTCTATCCGGTCAGCGGTCGCCGACAAAGTGAACGGCTTACCGGCAACGCTGTACTCAATGGAACCCTTGACTTCCTGCTTCAACTTGCCGCCCGACGTATCTCGCTGACTACGCCAGACCATGAACCAATCTACTGTACGCCGCCACACAGCCTCACGCGCCGCCCATGCGTCGCCAGGTTCGCCCACACGCAGCAATTCCTGCCTGAGCAGGCCCATCAAGTGTTCGGCCGTCTTCGGATTTCCGTCTTCCTCGAACAGCTCTAGCGCCCTATGAATTGCGGTCCCACGCGGCGCAGGGCCGAGTTCATCATTCAGCGCATCGATTGAGGAGAGGCCCAGCACCTGTTCAGCCCAGAGCGCATATGGATCGCGCTGCAAAAGGTCGACGCGTGTGGCGGACAAGCGCGCGGGCCAGCCTTCAGGGCGCGCGGATGGAGTCGGCTCGGCGCTAAAGTCAGAAAATGCATTGACCCGATTCAACTTTAGACCTTCCACCAGTTCGATCGGATCAAACGCCGTGGGGGTGAAATGATCTGTAGCCTGATTTTCCAGCGCGCCTTCTGCGAGCGTCTTGAGCCGCCAGACCCAGCGCGACGCGACTGCCGGTGCATCATTTCGCCGTGAGGCGTAAACCAGAGTGACATCCGGTGCGCAGGCAAGCTGGGCAAAGTCGTGCGCGGCAAGTCCCATGCGCTCTTCAGGATCACCCAGGCCGAGGCGCGCACGGAAATGCCGGGGCAGGAACGCGTCCGGCGCCGGGCGCTTTGGCCAAACGTCCTCATTGAGTCCAGCAAGGATCACCCGATCCGCAGACTGAAGTCGCGCTTCCAGCGGCCCCCAGATCGAGAGTTGCGGATGCTCGGCTTCACCAAAACTGACGGTCATCTGGGACGCCTGCGCATTGACGAGATCGGCGAGTGCGGCCGGTCGCATCGGTCCCAGGGATTCAGAGACCTCGCGCACGAATTCAAGCAAGCGGCTCGTGGCTGCGCCGTCTTCCCCAGCCCAAGGCATCGGCGTCTGGCTGACCGATTCCGCCAAGGCTGCGATACGTTGAATTGCGTCGTCGCCGGTTACTTCTTCAATCTGGCTAAGGTCCGCGTCGGCATGCTCGAACCGGGCAATCAGGGAATCCACAAGCGTGATCCCCCTAATCTGATCATCTGGCCCGAATTGCGGATAGGGCTCGATCATATCTCGAGTGCGAATGCTCTCGACCAGTTCCTGAAGGGATTTCCATCGTCGCGGACCTCTCAGGAAATGAAGCTCAAAGTCGGCGAGATCATCGACTGGCGCGGCCAGTTCATGGGTTAGAACCGCCACGATCAGGACCGGGTCGCCCGGATCGACCGCCCATTTCGCGCAGAGCCCCACGAAGCTACCGGCGGCTGTCCGCCCAACCGGAATACCGGCCGACGGCGGCACACTGATGTCCCAACGCTTCAGCAGGGCGGAAACCCGGCGCGCCAAACCAGCATCCGGCGTGACAAGGGCCGCCGTCCGGTCCTTGGCTTCCAATGTCTCGCGCATCATCAGGGCGATCGCACTCGCTTCAGCAGATTCGTCCGCAGCCTCTACGAGCGACAGGCCTTCCAGTGCGTCTCTTGCAAAACTTGGCACGTCGGTGCCGGCTGTTGCGGAAAGTTGGTCGAGGGTATCTCGCCAGTCTGCTGTGGCATCGGCGGGCGCGAGCGCCTCCATGATCATGCGACGGCGCGCGTCGCGCTTGGGGCCAATCTCGATGCCATGCCATTCAGCCACAGCCCCCGGCTCAATTTCGAGCGCGACCAGTGTATTGAGCAACGTATTTTGCGGATGTCCGACCTCGGAAAGAATACCGGCACGATGCTCTTCCGAGGCGGCAGAATCGAGCCCGGGCAAAACGATAAGCCCCATCGGCAATTGCAGCGCGGCTTTCATCAACACGCGCCCGGCAGGCGTCGCCCCGGTCGAGCCGGCAATGATGACCGGTGCCTCGGGTGGATGCGCCAGCCAAGCCTCTGCGGTCGCTTCCGCAGCCAGCAATCTCCTTTGAAGGGGGTCGGTGACGCCCTGCTCTTCAAGCCATTTCGGCCAAGCATCGGTTATGATTTCGAGGAATTTGGCCGAGTTCTCCCAATGCTGGGCAAGGTCGGCGTCTTTCGCCAGATCTGCCAGCCCACTCCAGTCAGCCCCGGGGCTGAGATGAGCCTGGTCCAGCAATCGCGCCAGCTCGTTCGCGGCTGCAAGCGCCGACGATGGCGGAACATCCATGCCGGAACTCTCGCGATAATAGGCCTGCACAAGAGAGGCCAATGTTCCGAGCCGCTTGGCAGGCGCCAGTGCTGGGGGCAAATCGGTTACTGAAAACTCGGCGACAGGCGGGGCCTCGTCGCTTTCGAGATCGCCCATCGCCCGGATGTCTGGCGACAGGATCGGGGTTTCGTTCGCGGCGAGGAAAAGAGCGGCAGACAATTCCCGCGCAGACCGGCGGTTTGGAACATAAATGGTGGCGTCCGCCAACGCATCCGGGATGTTTTGCAAATCCACCGCGCGAGCCAGTTCCGCTGCGAGGCATTTCAGGAAGTTTTCGCCCGGCGGGATGGACCAGACTTTTGGCGCGCCTACGCCAAACAGGGCAGGATCACGCGCCATGGCAGCGCAACCACATTTCGGCATCTTTCAGGGCGTCCGGATCGCCCACATGCAGCCAGAAATCATCCAGTGGCAGACCATGCAGCCGTCCGGATTCGACAAGCGGCCCCCAAATTCGCCAAGCAACCGAGAAGCGCTCCACGGCGAGGCCTGAGAATGCTTGCGGTTTGAGGATACGTACTCCCGCATAGGCCCATGGGGCAGACGGGTTTTCGCCGCGTCGCTTGAGGCTGCCATCCTCGGCACGGAGAAAGTCTCCGGCGCCCCCATATCCCAGGCTGCGCTGCGTATCCGCGAGAAGGAGGATCTCGTCCATCTGCGCTGGGTCAAATGCGCTGGCCAGATCGAGGAAAGGTCTCGGATCACCCTTACCCCAGAACGCATCTGTATTGACCACGAAGACGGGATCATCGCCAAGCATCGGCGCGGCTTTCACCAGCGCGCCGCCTGTTTCAAGCACTTCGCCACGTTCGTCCGACACAATCAGGTCCACACCCTTGATGCCCGAAACATGATCCTCGACCTGATCGGCGAGCCAATGGACATTGACGACGATCCGCTGAACGCCCGCTTCGATCAGTGGGTCGATCATCCGGTCCATCAGACGCTTGCCACCAACCTCTATCAGGGGCTTCGGACATGTGTCCGTCAGCGGCCGCATCCGGGTACCGAGCCCGGCGGCCAGCACCATCGCCGTATGCGGAATATTTGATGACATCAGCTTTCCTTGAACACGAAGGGGGTCGTCTCCCGCACGAAGGCCGCCATGGGCTCCAGTGCGGGGTGGGACAGATTGCGGGCCAGCAGTTTCAGTTGGCGCGGTTGGAATGTGCCATACCGGGCCTTGCCATCACGATGCTGCAACCGGGAGAACACACCTGCAATACGCAGCGCGTTGAGAGCCCCAATCACGGCGAGCCGCTCGTCAAAGGCCTCGCGCGTCTTGCCGGTCTGGTCGAGATAGTGCCGGATCGCGGCTTCGGACGCCTCATGCGAAACGTCCCGTCGCGCGTCCTGGGTCAGCATGGCCATATCCCACGCATCCCAGCCCTTCACCGCGTCCTGAAAATCGAGCAGCGCGATGCGGTCGTCGCCCAACCAGAGCAGGTTTTCTGCATGATAGTCACGCAGAGTGAACACTCGCGGGAACGACATTGCCTGTTCGATCAGGGCATCACGTTCGGACTCCCACCTAACGCGGGCAAGTCCAGTCAGCGCACCGCCACCCGCCTCCACTGGCAACCAGTCCGCATACAGGTCAGCATTCGAGGACAATGCGAGGCGGTCAAAATCGAGAATGGGCCATTGCTCGGACCCATAGATCACAGCCTCGGGGATCGGTTGCTGATGAAGTTTTGCCAACATGCCAGCGGCCAGCATGTAGGCGGGCACTTCCAAAGCTGGATCCTGCTCGATCTGCCGAGCCAATTCCTTACCGTCGCCGTAATCCTGCAGAATAGCCAACCCGACTTCAGTATCATGCGCAAATATCTCCGGCGCCTCAAAACCGAGTAATCTGAGATGGTGCGCAATCAGGACGAAGGCGTCGACACGAGAGGCCGCCAAACGCGTCTGTGCATTCCAGCCCATCGCGTTGCGCGTGGCATCATCGGCATCCGGTGGGCATGGGTCGGCTTCGATGCGTGGAGCATCCATCAGCATCGCCGCCGAACCATCAGCGCGCACCATCCGAACATACCGGCGCGTGGATGCGTCTTGTCCCAATGGCTTGAGGTCTGCACCACCCCATCCATGACGCGCAAGAAAATCAGCGATCAGCGCGTCGCGGGAATTAGAATTGAAATTCATTGCAGCGCGCCCGCCAATCTTCGCCATGGGGTTCCAGGGATACGAGCCGATGTTCGCCTTCAAAGTCAAAGACGATATCCAGCCGCCACGCAGGAAGGTGCTTTCCCGCTTTCTCCGGCCACTCGACAATCGCCACGCCTTCCGGCGTCTCGTCCCACCCAATCTCAGCCATCTCGTCAGGTGATCCCAGCCGATAGAGGTCAAAATGCCAGACGGGAAAATCCGGAGCCTCGTAGGCTTGGACCAGAGTATATGTCGGGCTCGGCACTTCCTGAATGTCCGGTATGAGCGCTCGGACCAGCCCTCGCGTAAATGTCGTCTTCCCGACACCCAGTCCGCCATGCAAGGCAATCACGTCGCCCGGCTTCAGCAAGGGGGCGATCGCATTGCCGAATGCGAGCGTGTGAGCCTCATTGTCGAGTCGGTAGGTCAATTTCATCATCATGTGCATATAAAAGACTGACCTCACACACCATCGTTTCCTGACCAAATTGCGGCAAAACGCGTGGTGACATGCCTTGCAGTAGCAGGCAGACTGGCCTAGAATATTAAAAATGACGCAGGCGTCACGAATTGACCCTACGTAGACCGGGAATAGCACATTGGATCTGACAGACGCAAAACGCATTGTGGTGCTTGGGGCTGGGCAAGCTGCGGCGCAAGCAATTCAATCCCTGCGCATGGGTGGCTATACGGGCGAATTGACATTGGTCGGTGAAGAACCGGCACTGCCCTACCAGCGCCCACCATTGTCAAAAGCCTATATGAAGGGTGAGTTCGCCGAGGAGCGCCTCTACTTCAAACCAGCCGCCTGGTACGAAGACAACAATGTGGAATTGATCCTTTCGACACGCGCAACCAGCATCGACCGGGCGGAACGCAGAGTGGATCTCGAACATGGTGGCCACCTCGAATATGACGCGCTGATCATCGCGACGGGTTCGCGCCCTCGCGCCCTGCCGATCGACGGTGCAGAGCTTGAGCATGTCTACGCGCTGCGCGGTCTTGCCGATGTCGAGCGGATCCGGCCGCAAATGGTGGCCGGACGCTCCATGGTGATTATCGGAGCTGGTTATATCGGTCTTGAAGCAGCGGCCGTCGCCCAGCAAATGGGTCTGAAAACGACCGTTCTGGAAATGGCACCACGTGTTCTAGCCAGAGTTACAAGCCCGGTCATGAGCGAGTTCTATGAGGCTGAGCATCGCCGCCAGGGCGTTGAGATTCGCACAGAGACGAGCCTGTCGAAGCTTGAAGGGAATGATGGCGCGGTGACCGCTGCCGTGCTCACCGATGGGACCAAACTCGATGCGGACATTGTTCTGGTCGGCATCGGTATCCTGCCAAACGAAGCACTCGCCAAAGATTCCGGAATTGCCTGCAATAATGGCATTCTTGTTGATCGCGATGCGCGCACATCCGACCCACGAATTTTTGCCGCAGGCGATTGCGCCAGTCGGCCGCTGGTGCATTTTGGTCGCTCTGGTCGGCTTGAAAGCGTCCACAATGCCATCGAGCAGGGCAAGCTCGCTGCCGCCGCCATTCTTGGCAAACCGCGACCGAATGAAGATTGCCCTTGGTTCTGGTCAGACCAGTACGACCTCAAGCTCCAGATCGCCGGGCTCGGCGCCGGGTATGACGAGATCGTCGTGAGGGGTTCACCGGAGGATCGAAAGTTTGCGGCCTTCTATCTGAAGAACGGAACGCTCATCGCAGTGGATGCGATCAACAGTCCGCCCGAATTCCTCGCATCCAAGAAGCTCATCATGTCAGGCGCCAAGCTTTCGGCTGACATTCTTGCAGACACATCAATAACAATGAAAGAGATTGCCACTAACGCAGTGGCAGCTTGAAGGAGAGAAACCCGCACATGGCGAAAATTACCTATATCGACCACGACGGCACCGAGCGCGTTGTGGAGGCCCAGAACGGCGAGACCGTGATGGAAGCTGCTATCAAGAACTCCATTCCGGGCATTGATGCCGATTGCGGCGGCGCCTGCGCGTGTGCCACATGCCATGTATATGTCGACCAGGCCTTCATGGACAAAGTTGGAGAGCAGGAAGAAATGGAAAAATCCATGCTGGATTTCGCTGAAAATGTTCAGGAAAATTCCCGCCTGTCTTGCCAGATCACCGTTTCGGAAGATCTGGATGGCTTGAAAGTCACGACACCGGAGAGCCAGCACTAGGCTGCGCCCTATCGAAAACATTGAGCGTCCCGGTGATATGCCGGGGCGCTTTTTTGTTCGCATACCCCGGCGTCAAGAGTTGGTTCCTTTCCAGAACTGACTAAATTGGCGCTCTGTAGTCAGGGAGAGACTGATGGATTTCACCACCCTCATGCGCAGCGGCAAACAGACCGGCGACCATGCCATGTCTTTTCATGTGCCGGAGACCTGGATGCAAGGCCGCACAACCTATGGGGGGCTGACTGCGGCGCTGTGCCTGCAGGCCGCGATGCCGACCTCTGGCGGGCGTCAGATCCGGTCTGCGCAAGTGGCATTTGTCGGGCCTGTGTCGGGTGACGTCGAATGCACCGCCACCCTGCTGCGCGAAGGCAAGAATACCGTCTTTACGAGCGTGCGCATGATGGGCGAAGCAGGCGTTGCTGCCGAGGCGATCTTTGCCTTTGGGGCACACCGTGAGTCATCCCTCAATTTTGCAAACCTTCCTGCGCCTGAAGTTACCTCCCCGGACGAGACCGCATCTTTCTTCGGAGAGTCGCCGAGGCGCCCTGCCTTCACCCGCAACTTCAACATGCGGCTGGCGAATGGAAGCCCCCCGATGTCGGGTGCGCCAGACGCAGACATGTCTCTCTGGATGCGACACAAGGATGGCTCGGTTCCGCCGGACGCGGTTTCCGTCCTGGCACTCGCAGACGCACCACCGCCTGCGGCCATGTCGATGCTGACAGGACAGGCCCGTATCAGCTCCATGACATGGATGGCAGAATTCCTGACAGATGACATTCAGACGAACGAGGGGTGGTTCCTGGCCCAGCATATCGCCGATACGTCAAAGGATGGCTATAACAGCCAAGCCATGACGTTGTGGAATACATCAGGCCAACCGGTCATGATCGGCCGACAGACCATCGCCGTGTTCGCCTGAACTAGTTTTCAGGCTCCGGCTCTTCAGTATCATTCACGATCGGCCCCGGCTCGAGCACTTTCATGAGTGATGCTGGCACCTGGCCTGCTGGACAGGCTTCCTGAAGGACATAAGCATTTCCGACACCCGGTGCACCGGCATAGACCGGAGCGGTGATCGTCTGAGAGCGGAAAATCCAGCTCAGGAAAAACATTGCGAACACGGCTGCGCCAACTGCGGCAATCGTGCCCCATCCCATGCCCAATGGATCTGAAGTGGCAGGCGCCGCTGAGCTTGTTGGGCGTTGGCCTGGACCGGAACTTGCGACATGCGGTTTGACGGAAGCCTTTGCCAAGGCGGCTGCGCTGGCCGTCTCGGCCGCTGGCGCAGGCTTGATACCC
The DNA here is from genome assembly GCF_017309975.1 of Hyphomonas sp. KY3. Lineage (NCBI taxonomy): Bacteria > Pseudomonadati > Pseudomonadota > Alphaproteobacteria > Hyphomonadales > Hyphomonadaceae > Hyphomonas > Hyphomonas sp. KY3. Next base: position 1,560,082 of record NZ_CP022271.1, on the reverse strand, counting down.
ATCGCCTTCTCACGCTTCTTCTTTGCATCAATAGCAAGCGGGTCGTCCGGATGAGCCGTGAGCCAGTCTTCCCGCGCTTCTTCATCCTTCGAGCCATACCCCATCCACTCTCGAAGGTCGGAGCGCCCATCGCGCTGGCCGAGCTCTTCGATCAGTTTGTAAAAGCCTTCAGGAGTCTTGCGCGACGTCATGCCCTCAATCGAGAAACGTTTGTCGCTTTTGAACGGCTCGTAAGGGATCGTCTTGTCGACGCTGACCTGGGCCAACATGCCAGGCCGCGAATGCCCGACAGAAGCCGCCGCACGCACCCAGTCGCTCTTCACTGCATGTTCGGACCACATGACAAGCATATGCTTGGAATTGCCCGCATTGCGTGCATCCTTGGCATCGAACGTATTGTCCACCTGCTTTTGATCGAACCAGACCTTGAACTTCAGCGAACGCAGCCGACGTGCGACCAACTTCGCCATGTCGCGATCTTCGATCGCCGATACCAGGAAAACATCGTACGCCATATGCGCGCTACCTCTTGAAGTAATGAGCCAAGCATACCCATAGACCCTTAATATTCCACCCAATTCCGCTATCAGGCGATATTTCCGTCTGTTTTTCGGCTGTGAATACGGCTATTTGCGCGGCGAACCAGTTACTCAGGAGACCGGTATGGGCTTCAAATGCGGCATCGTAGGCCTTCCCAATGTGGGAAAGTCCACACTCTTCAATGCGCTCACTCAAACGGCCACAGCGCAAGCGGCCAACTATCCATTCTGCACGATTGAGCCAAATGTTGGCGAAGTCGCCGTACCAGAGCCCAGGCTGGAGAAGCTCGCCGAAGTGGGTGGCTCGAAGGAGATCATCCCGGCGCGCATGAACTTCGTGGACATTGCGGGTCTCGTAGAGGGCGCCTCCCAAGGTGAAGGCCTTGGCAACAAATTCCTCGCCAATATCCGTGAGACAGACGCGATCATCTATGTCCTTCGCTGTTTCGAGAATGACGATATCACGCATGTCAGCGGGAAGGTCGACCCGATTGCCGACTTCGAAGTCGTCGAGACCGAACTCATGCTGGCTGACATGGAAAGCCTTGAAAAGCGCAAGGCCGGCGTCGTGAAAAAGGCCAATTCCGGTGACAAGGAAGCCAAGGCTCAGGTCGCTTTGATTGATCTCGCACTTGCCGAGCTGAACGAAGGTCGCCCGGCCCGACGCGCTGTTGTCTCGAAAGACGACACAAAAGCGTGGAACATGCTGCAGCTCTTGACCTCAAAACCGGTTCTGTTCGTCGCGAACGTTGACGAGAACAGTGCCGCAACAGGTAACGAATATTCCAGTCGTGTCGAGGCCCGCGCGACTGAAGAAGGCGCTGCGTGCGTTGTGATTTCAGCTCAAATTGAAGCCGAGCTCGCCCTGTTGGATGAGCCGGACCGCAGCGAATATCTTGAGACGCTCGGACTGGAAGAGCCGGGCCTGACCCGTCTGATCCATACCGGATACGACCTTCTCGACCTGCAGACCTATTTCACGGTCGGACCGAAGGAATCCCGCGCATGGACCATCCGGAAAGGTTGGAGTGCTCCCAAGGCTGCCGGGGTTATCCATGGTGACTTTGAGAAAGGCTTTATCCGCGCCGAAACGGTTGCCTACAAGGACTATGTCGAGCATGGCGGCGAAGCAGGCGCGAAAGAAGCCGGCAAGATGCGGTCAGAAGGCAAGGATTACATAGTCCAGGATGGCGATGTGATGCTGTTTCGCTTCAACGTCTAGGCTATTTTGCCGACAACGCAGCGCGCCTTTTCCCGCGCTCGCTTCCAGACAAGCTGGCCCAATCCGGACGGACGTACAGGAAATTGAGCGGCGTGCCGCGAATGAGGGCGTGTAAGGCAAGCGGGAGCGCAACAGCGAATGTCAGGGTCAAGGCGGACGCCAGCCCCACATCGCCGAAGGGCGCTCCGATTGCAGGCAGCACCAGTCGCTCCATCGCAACGAGCGGAAACGCGTAGGTCAGGTAGATGACGATCGAGTGCCGACCGCAATATCTGAGAAAGTCTGCTGCGCGGAACCGGGTCAGCAGCGCTGACACGACGCAGACGGCAGTCGCGCCGGCAATGCCCAGAATGAAACTGGCAACCACTTCTTCATGCAAGGCGAGGCTGACTGCCCACCAATTCAGAATGCCCCAAGCCAGCAAACCAAGGGCTCCGGTCCAGGGCGCTTTGGCCGCCCTTCCGGCAAATCGGAAGATTTGTGGTGCAAACGCGTACCCCATGAAGAAATAAACATACCGGTTTGCGAACCGGTCGATCACGCCCCATCCCGTATCAATCAGCACAAGTTGGTAGAGAGACTGGAGGATGAAGGCGCCTGCAAACACGATCCAGATCGGCACGTTTCGCAGCAAGCGCGTAACCACATAGAAGATCGCCAACATGTGCACGAACCAAAGCGAGTTCGAGGGTTCGACGAAGCTGTAGAACCATAGCTTCAGGACATAACCAGGATGGGACACCAACGCATCGAACTCCAGGACCGGAAGCTGGAGCGTGAGCCAGAGCACGTAGAAATATATGAAATGCACGACTTTCCGGTCGAGATAGTCGGCGAGCGGCGCATGGATCGACCGGCTCAGGAACAGACCCGCCACCAAAAAGAAGTCCGGAATTCGGAAGGGCCGTGCAAAATCGATGATGGGATGCATCCATCCGTGCTCATCGAACAGATATTCGACGCCATTTACCGCGTGCATCATTACCACCAGAATGATGCAGATGCCCTTCGCGTAATCTACCCAATCTACCCGTTGCGCAGGTGGTGCGGCGATAGGATGCGTCGAAACCATTCAATGCAACTCCAATGGCGACATCGTTTCAGCGTCGGGATGAAGAAACCACCGACAAGGTGGGATGATCATTACAATAGGCTTTGATGCAAGCAGTGAACCAATCGAATGTCTGGTCCACGCGGGTGACTGCATCGCGTTGGCGCGACAAAACGCTGGCCTTGCCATGGGGCAACCAGAAATACGGATTGGCCTCCCATATGATGATGTGCCCCTCTGGACGGATGCTATAATCGACCGCGGCAAAGTCCAGCCCGAGCGCCCTGACCGCCTTAACGAGTTCCTGCGCCTCTTCCAAAGGCGCGGAGAAATATGCCTTGTCTGCAGCAATCAGGTCGGCTCGCAAACGCTCATGATAGCCAAAATATCTTGCCAGACGCCGCAGTCGGCTCGCCTCCCGCTGGAACAGACTGTTGGACAGGCCAACGATTCTCTCGGTCGAAAAGAACAGGTGAGATGCCAGAACACGGTCACCACACACGAACGCTCGGGTCTTGTGGTGATAGCGCGCAAAGAGATCGGAGCGGGGCCTGCCAACGTCACGGTATTCCTGACGGATGTCATACAGCTTCAGAACAACTGCTGGCAGTAACCCCTCGCTGTCGAGCGCCTTTGCGTCCTCAGCCTTGAACAGGGTCGCAACCTGTCTTTGTGCATGCTCCTGATCACTTCGGACGATACAGGGAAATCCGATTTGCTCGATCGCGCCCGCCATCTCCTCCAATGTCGATACCGACGCAGCGGCGGCGCATGGTACGCCTGCGTCAGCCCAGATATGCGCCTGCCTGGATTTGGTCGTGTTGCTGAGCGCGTCTGGATGGTTGAGGATACGAATCCCTCGATCAACCGCCTCTTCGGCAATGGCCACAGCATCAACATAACAGGCCGGGTACTTCTGCATCAGAGGATCGCCCAGCCAGAAGATGACCAGCCCCACACCCTCAAAGTTGGCGGACCCGGAGCCTGTGCGATGGATCCGGATATCCTTGAGCAAGGGATCAGACTTCGCTGCCAGCCGTTTCAGGAAAACATCGCCTGTCGGCACTTTGCGGCCGCGACCCGCGCCATGCGTAATGAAGAGAATCTTGCTGTTGCCGGAGGCGTACATACGCACCTTGGTCTCGAATCCTGACAGTCGCACAATCGCCGCGACACACAGACTCTACGACGCAAAAGGTATGCCAAGATAGAGAAACAAGCACAGGATGCATGCGCCAAGTGTGGCGAGACTGTGTGCCTCTTGGCGCCACCGAACCTTGCCCGCCGACTTAGTTGTGACGCCCGGATTTTCAGGCTGCGCAGGACATGCGGAAGCAGATCGGAAAGCCACGCGATTGGCGCCGAACCTCCAGGAAAAAGCTGACATGAGAAATTTGCCGAGCCTGTACAATCGCCTTCGATGCTGCCTAGAACCCCGCCACACGATTTAAGTAAACGGGCATTCTTCATCATGCAGACACCTACAGATACGGATGCATCCCATTCTGAAGCGCAATTTGAAGCTCAGATTCGCGCAGCAATCGACGGCAAAACCAAACCAGTTAGCGCGCTGGGGGGGATCGAAACGCTTGCTGTTCAGATCGCGCAGATCCAGAAATCCCTGACGCCTCGCGCGGACACATGCAGGCTCACCATCTTTGCAGCTGACCATGGCATGGCAACAGCGGGTGTCTCGGCATTCCCGCAGGATGTGACCCGCCAGATGGTGCTCAACTTTCTTTCGGAGGGCGCAGCCGCCAATGTCTTCGCCCGTTCTGTTGGCGCGAGCGTCCGCGTGGTTGACGCTGGAGTAGCGGGACAGCTGATCGATCACCCAGGCCTGATCCCGCGTCGGATCGCAGCAGGCACGGCCAACGCCATTGAGCGGCCCGCGATGACACCCTCCGAACACGCTGCTGCGCTGTCTTCCGGGTCAGCGCTGGGTCATGAAGGCGACGAAGCGGTTGCGTGTTTGGGCGAGATGGGCATCGGCAACACATCTTCGGCCAGCCTCGTTGCGGCCAAAATACTCGGAGTGCCAGTTGCCGACCTGACTGGACGGGGCACAGGTCTCGACGATGATGGTCTTCGCCGCAAATGCGAACTGTTGGAAAAAGCTGCAAACCGGACGAACGATAAACTGGAAGCTGGTCTGGCGCTCCAGGAGTATGGCGGCTTCGAGATTGCCATGATGGCCGGCGCCATGATCGGAGCGGCAGCGAGCGGCAAGATTGTCATCGTGGACGGCTTCATTGCGACAGTCGCCGCATTGGCCGCTGAAGCGAGTTCACCCGATTGCCGGAAGAACATGATCTTTGCGCACCAATCCGCAGAGGCCGGACATGGGCGTGTACTGGCCGCGCTAAAGGCCAGGCCATTACTGCATCTGGGCATGCGCCTGGGCGAGGGTACGGGCGCATTGCTCGCCTTTCCGCTTGTGAAGGCAGCCGCAGCGATGCTGCGCGAGATGGCGAGCTTCGAGAGCGCCGGAGTGAGTGGCCCGGCATGAATGGCGAACTCGCCAAACTCGTACTCGCTGTGCAATTTCTGACTCGGCTACCGCTCAGAACAGACAAGATGTTCACACCGGAGCGCATGGCGCAAGCGCCGAGATATTTCCCCCTGGTCGGCATACTTGTGGGGCTCGTGAGTGCGGGCGTTTTCTGGATCGCCGCCCTGGTCCTGCCGGACTTCATGGCGGCGTTGCTGGCGGTCAGCGCAGGCCTGCTGCTGACAGGTGCGTTCCATGAGGATGGCTTGGCCGACACGTTTGACGGCATTGGCGGCGGACATACACCTGTTCGTGCATTGGAAATCATGAAGGATAGTCGGCTCGGCACATATGGGGCCGCCGCGCTGTTCCTGGCGCTCGCCATCAAGGTGGGTGCGCTGTCGACGATACCGCCAATCTGGGTCTGCGCTGCCCTGCCCGTTGCGCATTGCGTCTCTCGGTTCTCAGCTGTGTGTGTGATCGCGTCCAGCCGGTATGTGCGGGAGGAAGGTACGGGAAAGCCTGTAGCAACGGGTATATCTGCGTCCAGCTTGATAATTGCCGGTTTCACAGCGTTGGGTGCTGTTGCAGTCGGTGCTGTCCTGTTTCCTTTCGTCTCACTCCTGTCCGGTATTGTTTCATTGTGTTTCGCGCATGTTCTAATGCGCCTGTTCTTTGAGCCCAAACTGGGGGGCTATACGGGCGACACGCTCGGCGCGGTGCAGCAAGCAAGCGAGATCGGATTCTATCTGGGGCTCCTCGCATGGCTCTGACCCTCCTTCGGCATACAACGCCTGATGTCGCACCCGGCACCTGTTATGGTCGAACTGACCTGGCGCTCGCGACCTCTTTTGCGGACGAGGCCAGCATCGTTCTGGCCGGACTGCCACGGATAGACCGCATCGTATCGAGCCCGCTGACCCGGTGCGCTGAACTTGCCGAATTCGTCGGAGAACGGAGTGGGCTGAACATCATCCGGGATGAACGACTGGCCGAGATGGATTTCGGAACATGGGAGATGAAGCCCTGGAGCGAATTGCCGAGACATGAACTCGATGCCTGGGCATCGGACTTCCTCCATGCGAGGCCTCATGAGGGGGAAAGCGTCGCCATGCTGACCGCCCGCACTCAGAACGCCATAGCCGAATTCAACCACCCCGACAGCCACACTCTTGTCGTGACCCATGCCGGCGTGATCAAGGCAGCCTTTGCCGCGCTCGGCGGCCACCATCACTATCAGAGCTCGGTCGCCTATGGCGGCCTCATCACGCTGCTGGAACACTCAGGAAACGCGACATGACCGACGACACTTCCCATACTGAAAAGATGAAGGCGCTGCAGGCAGAGCAACGCAAGAAGACCGACGCGGCCGCCGTGCCGGATCGCGGGCTGGTGCTGGTTCACACGGGAAATGGCAAGGGCAAGTCGAGCTCGGCCTTCGGCGTCATTGCCCGTGCCCTCGGCTGGGGCCATCGCGTGGGGGTCGTCCAGTTCATCAAGGGCAAATGGATTACCGGTGAACGACAATTCTTCGACAAGTTCCCCGATCAACTCGAATGGCACACAATGGGTGAAGGCTTCACTTGGGACACACAGGACAAGGCTCGCGACATCGCCGCCGCCGAGGCAGCGTTCGATCGTGCGAAAACCATGATGGCAAATGGCTCCTACAATCTTGTTGTGCTGGATGAGATCAACATCGCCATGCGCTATGACTATCTCTCAACCGACGCTGTTCTCGAGGGACTGAAAGCGCGCGACAGCCAGACCAGCGTCATCCTGACGGGGCGCGATGCCAAACCGGAACTTTGCGACTATGCCGATCTTGTCAGCGAGATGGTCGAGGTGAAGCACCCCTTCAAAGCGGGGCTCAAAGCCAAGCGTGGCGTCGACTTCTGACCATTTTGCCGCGCGTCCTGTAATAGCGGCAGTATTGACAGGTCGCGAGGCTTGCAACATTACCACGTTCAGATGGTGCTTTCTGCAAGGAAAGCTAAGAGGGAAGCCGATGTGAATTCGGCGCTGTACCCGCAACTGTGAGCCGGGAGTTGAAGGCCATACAGCCACTGGAGCAATCGCTCTGGGAAGGCGGCCTGAGATGACGATCGGTGAGCCAGGAGACCTGCCATCGCGTCGTTCGTCCGGAGGCCGGGAATAGTTCTCAGCGGGCGGGAAGGCTTCAAGCCTATCCTTTGTAACGACATCCGAACCCCTGGGCCTGGCCGTCCGCACCAATCACAAGGTGAGGCCAGATTGTCGTTATGAACTGCATCCACCATTCGGGCGGCTGGGATGCGAGGAAAAGATATGTTCTACAAAACCGCCCTGCTGGGGGCTGTTGCGTTCGGCTTTACCGTCTCGGCGACCGCCCAGACTGCAAGCATCGAAGAAACCAAACTCGAAACGATCATCGTCAATGGATCACGCCTTGACCAGACGATGACCGAAATTGGCTCAAGTGTCTCCGTCATCACGCGGGACGACCTGGAAGAGTTGGGCGTCGACTTTGCCCTGGACGCTATTGCAACCGCGCCCGGTGTCACGGTCAACCAGAACGGCGCCTTTGGCGGCAACGCCAGCGTGCGTATACGCGGTGCTTCCAATGACCAGACATTGGTGCTGATCGACGGCGTACCCGTAAACGATCCGACCGGCACCGGTGGCGGCTACAACTTCGCTTATCTGGACACAGACACCATTGAGCGTATCGAAGTGCTGAAAGGCCCGCAATCGACGCTCTGGGGGAGTGATGCCATTGGCGGCGTCGTGTCCATCACGACCAAGCGCCCCACAGAAGGCTTGTCAGGCACGGTGTTCGGCGAATACGGCTCCTTCAATACATTGCGCGGCGGCGCGTCGATCAGCAATGCGAATGAAATCGGTGATTTCCGGCTCGCGGCTACCGGACTGACCACAGATGGTATTTCCAAAGCGGATGAGGCGAATGGTAACTCCGAAGACGACGGCTACGACTCACAGACGGTCTCGGCCAAAGGCGGTTTGAACCTGCCGGCCAGTGTTCGTCTCGAAACCAGCCTGATGTGGAGCGACGCAGAGTCTGAATATGACAGCTATGCGTTCGGTGCGCAGGGCAGCGTGGCGGATGGTGATGAGGTCACGAATTCGGAGACGCTGTCTGGAAACATCACCCTGAAAGCGCCACTGTTCGATGGCCGACTCGAGAACCTTGTTCAGATTGGCTATGCCGATATTGAACGCGAAAATACGTCAAACGGTGTCCAGAGTTATTTCACCGAAGGTGACCGCGTGCTGTTTCGCTATCAGGGCACATTCGCCATCAACGACACAAATACATTGGCCTTTGGAACGGAGCGCGAAGAGACAAGTGCCAATGAGCAAGAGTCCTCGATTGACAGTTTGTTTGCGCTCTACGAATTCAAACCCGTGGACAGTTTGACACTGACAGGCGGAATTCGGGTCGACGATCACGAGACTTTCGGCTCTGAAACAACGGGTCGCGTGGCAGCAGCCTGGACCGCAACAGATCAGCTCACCTTCAAGGCAAGCTGGGGTCAGGGCTTCAAGGCACCCAGCATCTTTCAGTCGACCTATATCTGCACCTTCTGTGGACTGACCGCCCCCAATACCAACCTCAAGGCTGAAACCTCCGAGGCTTATGACATTGGTGTGCAATGGCAGTCTGCTGACGAGCGCATCGTCCTTGGTGCAACCCTGTTCGATCAGGAAACCGAGAACATGATCGATTTCTCTTACACGGCTGGCTACGACAATATCGCCCTTGTGGACTCGCAGGGGGTCGAGTTGACTGGCGCTTATGCGATCAATAACTGGCTGGGTATCGCGGCGAGTTATACGTTCATTGACTCAGAGGATGGCAACGGAAACGCATTGGCCCGCCTCCCGGAAAGCACCGGGCACATCTCAGCTTCTTTTGATCCGGACGGCCCCTTCTCTGGCGCAGTGCTCGTTCGCTATAATGGCGAAGAAGCCAATACAGACGGATCCGAACTCGACAGTTGGACACGCGTCGACCTGACCGGCAGCTATGATCTCAATGATACAGTCGAAATCTATGGCCGGATCGAGAACCTGCTCGATGAGGAGTACCAGCAGATCCTGGGATATGGCACACCCGGACTGTCCGGATCTGTCGGCGTGCGGCTCCGCTACTAGGACATCTCCATGTCGAGGCTGATAATCCCAATTCTTGCGCTTCTTCTGTCTGCTTGCGGACAGGCCGGCAAGAATGTGCTCACAAAGCCTGAGCGCCCTGCCCGGATTGTCAGCCTCGACTATTGCGCCGACCAGTATGTTTTGAAGCTTGTCGACCGGGAACGCATCCTGGCCTTGTCGCCGGATGCGGGTCGGGAATTTTCCTATATGCGGAACACCGCCGACGGCATCGCGACCGTCAGGCCAAACGCCGAGAATGTACTGATCCTCAAGCCCGACCTTGTTGTGCGGTCCTATGGCGGCGGACCGAATGCCGCCGCGTTCTTCGAGAAGGCAGGCGTGCCTGTGGTGGAAGTTGGTTGGACGCCTGACATTCCTTCCGTGATGAAAAACACGCAACGCATCGCCAACGAGTTGGGAGAGCCTGAACGGGGTGCGGTCGTGAACACTGAGATGCAACACCGCCTTGCGCGGTTGAGAAAGCGCGAGACTGGCCAGACCGCATTGTACATGACGCCCGCAGGTGTAACGACCGGCCCGGGCTCGCTGATTCATGAAATGATCGTGGCGGCGGGCCTGACCAATATGGAAACAGAACATGGCTGGCGATCCATCCCGTTGGAAACGCTTGCCTATGAGAAACCTGATGTCGTAGCGGCTGCCTTCTTCGGATCGCGCACCAATCATCCGGACGCGTGGAGTCCGATGAAGCACCCTGTCGCAAAGGCGCAGCTTACGCAGAGCGAAGTCGTATCGCTTGAAGGCGCGTGGACCTCGTGCAGCGGCTGGTTCTTGATGGATGCCGTCGAGGCGTTGGCCGGAAAGGGCGGACAATGACGCGTGAAACCCTGCTCATGCCGACATTGATCGCCGCAAGTGTGTTGGCAATTCTCTCGGCATGCTTCCTCGGATCAACCGCCCTGCCCGCCGACCGGTTGCTGGCAGCCCTCTTCGGGGGAGCGGAAGCGGGCGACCGCCTGGTCGTTTGGCAGATACGGCTGCCGCGGGCGATCGCGGCTTATATCGTCGGGGCCGCGCTGGGCATCAGCGGCGCTGCCTTGCAGGGCTTGCTGAGGAACCCTCTGGCAGAACCGGGAGTTCTCGGGGTTTCAGCCTCGGCCTCGCTTATGGCTACGTTCGCGCTCTATTACGGGATCGCCTCGATCACGCCCTGGGCCGTACCGATTGCCGCGATCATTGGTGCACTGACGGCAACAGCTCTCATTACCATCGCCGCATTGCGCACCCAGTCTGTTGTCACGCTCATCCTGATCGGTGTTGGCCTGTCGAGCTTTGCTGGCGCGGCCATGAGTCTGTTGATGAACCTGGCACCGAACCCGTTTTCACTATCTGACATGATCAACTGGATGCTGGGCTCAGTTGCCAATCGCAGCTTTGACGAAATTACGCTGGCGGCGCCCTTCATCCTTGCGGGCGGCGCAACTCTGTTTGCTACGCGGCGCGGCCTGTCGGCGCTGACTCTCGGCGAAGAGGCAGCAGCAGGGATTGGCCTCAATCTGCGGCGCCAGCAGATATTCACCGTGGTTGGCGCGGGTCTGGCAACCGGTGGCGCGGTGGCGCTGGCTGGAGCAATTGGCTTTGTCGGCATTGTTGCGCCTCATATCATTCGTCCCTTCGTCGGGCATGACCCAGCGCGCTCGCTTGTGCCGTCTGCGCTGTTCTCCGGATTGATCCTGGTCGTCGCTGACATTTTCGTTCGCCTGATGCCGACGTCAGCGGAGCTTAAACTCGGCGTTGTCGCGGCGCTCATCGGTGCACCCGCTTTTGTCTGGATCGCGATGCAAAGGCGGACCGGAAATGACTGATCTCGTCGTCGAAAACATCTCCGTTCTCGCAAGGGAGAGTGTGCTGGTAGACGATGCCAGCTTCCGCCTCGGCTGTGGCGAGTTCGTCGCGCTGCTTGGTCCGAATGGTGCGGGCAAGACGAGCCTGATCCGCGCCGGTCTGGGCCTGCAATCGGCGAGTGCGGGGCTCAGCTTGCTTGGCGGTAAACCGGTTGATGCTCTCTCACCGACGCAGCGCGCCCGGCAAATAGCCTACCTTCCCCAGACCCGGCCGCTTGCCTGGCCGAATAGTGTCCGTGACGTCGTATCCCTTGGGCGGTTCAGCCACGGAGCGCCGTTGGGCCGCTTGAAAGGATTAGACGCCGAAGCCGTTGACCGCGCGCTTCAGGCCTGCGGACTTCTGGAACTGGCGGGGCGCCGAACGGATACGCTTTCAGGCGGGGAGCTGGCCCGCGTCCATTGTGCGCGCGCGTTTGCCGCCGAAGCGCCTTTGCTCATCGCGGATGAGCCCATAGCTGCGCTGGACCCCCGTCAGCAATTTCGGATTCTCGACCTGATCCGCACCTATGTGGACCAAGGTGGCGGCGCACTGGTCGTGCTCCATGATATTCAACTCGCCGCGCGCTACGCCTCTCGCATGATCTGGATGAAGGATGGGCGTATTGAAGCGGATGGCCCTCCGTCCGAAACACTGACAGCCGAGCGAATGAGAGACATTTATGGCGTTGCGGCACGGGTCGAGGGGCTGAACATTCATATTGACGGTGCCGCATGACCGCCCGCGCACTGATGTTGCAAGGCACTGGCTCGGATGTCGGCAAGTCTGTCCTGACGGCGGCCCTTTGCCGGATCGCGCGGCGCCGAGGCCTGAGTGTTGCCCCCTTCAAACCTCAAAACATGTCCAACAATGCCGCCGCCTGTTCAACGGGGGGTGAAATTGGCCGCGCTCAGGCGCTACAGGCGCGTGCGGCAGGTCTGGATCCCCATGTTGACATGAATCCGGTGCTGCTGAAGCCCCAGACAGACCGCACCGCACAGCTCGTCGTACATGGCAAGGCTACTCATGCCATGGAAGCCGCAGACTATATGGCCAATCGCGACCAGTTGATGGGCGCAGTCATGGAGAGCTTTGGCCGACTTACCAATGCGTACGACCTGGTCATTGTCGAGGGCGCCGGCAGCCCGGCGGAAATAAATCTGCGCGACCGGGACATAGCAAATATGGGGTTTGCCCGACGCGTGGGCGTTCCCGTTTGTCTGGTTGGCGACATCGAAAAAGGTGGTGTCATTGCCAGCCTTGTTGGAACACGGAATGTAATTGAGAAGAAAGACAGTGCGATGATCCGCGCCTTTCTGGTGAACAAGTTCCGGGGCGATTTGAAGCTGTTTGATGAAGGCGTGACGGAAATCGAAACCCGCGCTAGGTGGCCGTGCCTCGGCGTGATACCCTGGTTGCCCGCCGCTTCGAAACTGCCTGCCGAAGACGCGCTCGTCCTGGACACGCCGCTCACACCCTCTGGAAAGGCTTTGAAAATCGCGGCACCCATACTGTCGCGGATTGCAAATTTCGACGATGCCGACCCCCTCAAGCTTGAGGAGAACGTCAAATTCAGTTGGATTCCTCCGGGCCAGGCCATTCCGCGCAACACGGATGTTGTTATCCTGTTTGGCACGAAATCAACACTCGGTGATCTCGCTTTCCTGCGCGCACAGGGTTGGGACCACGACATCATCGCGCACGCACGTGCGGGAGGCCGGGTGCTCGGTATTTGTGGAGGATACCAGATGCTTGGCAATCGGGTCTCTGACCCTTTCGGCGTCGATGGTGACCCGGGCGAGGCAGCCGGCCTTGGATTGCTCGATGTCGATACGATCATGACACGACACAAGGAAGTGAAACCTGTTAGCAGAGCCGTGACGGCCCTGGGACCGACTACATCCGGTTATGTCATTCATGCTGGTCGCACGTCAGGCCCTGATGCGAACCGGCCATTCATAAATTTTGGTGCGGAGCAGGATGGCGCGCGCAGCGCAAATGGCCGGATCGAAGGAACATATCTGCACGGAGCATTCGCAGGCAATGAGTTTCGCCGTGCGTGGCTGGAACAGGCCGGACATTTTGGCGGGGGAAATCTCGACTATGATACTGCAGTGGACACCGCTCTGGACGAATTGGCCGATGGCGTCGAGGAAGCCGTGGATGTTGATGCGCTGCTGAAGCTTGCGGAGGAGCCTGGTTGGCGCCGGAAAACTTGATGGGGTTCGCGCCGTTGATACTGTGCGCTTGGGGGTTGGAGGTTACAATTGGCTGGCCTCAACAACTGTTTCGCCGAATTGGTCACCCCGTGACATGGCTGGGCGGGGTAATCGGCACCGCGGACCAGATGCTCAACCGCCCGGATTGGTCGCACGGGGTTCGTTACCTGATGGGCGGATTTGCAAGTGCGGTTCTCGTATTGAGTGTCGCCACTCTGGCGCACGCCATTTCGAGCCTGTTGCCTCCATCGCTTGTCGGAACTGTTCTTGAAGCAGCCATCGCCTCAAGCCTCATCGCGTCCCGTAGCCTTCATTCGCACGTGGCTGACGTGGCGAAACCGCTAACGACCGGAGATATCAGTGGAGCACGCCAGGCGGTTTCATTGATCGTAGGCCGGGACCCTGCGCAACTGGAGGAAGATGGCATCGCGCGCGCAGCGCTGGAAAGCCTGGCCGAAAACATGTCTGACGGCGTGATTGCTCCGGTATTCTGGGGGCTTGTATTCGGATTGCCGGGAATTGCTGCGTACAAAGCCATCAACACACTCGATTCGATGATCGGGCATCGCAGTAACCGGCACTATGCGTTCGGTGGTTTTGCCGCAAGACTGGATGACGCGGCAAACTTCCTTCCGGCGCGCCTGACGGGCTTGCTCCTCGCCCTCACCTCGCTGAAGGGACAAGCGTGGAGAGTGATGCTGAGAGACGCAAGACGACACCGTTCTCCCAATGCGGGATGGCCTGAAGCTGCAATGGCCGGCGCGCTTGGCATTCGGCTGTCGGGACCGCGCGCATATGAAGGACGCACCACCAGTCAGCCCTGGCTAAATGTTGGTGCGAGAGATCCGGCGCGGGGTGATGTGTTGAGGGGACTGGCGCTGTACCGCCGTTCATGCGCGGTGGCATTCGCATTGGTGGCATTGGTCGTTTTCGGAGCGTACATGTTATGAGGCACGATCTCGTTCACGGTGGCTCCCTCGACAAGATGCGCGCCGCATTTCCAAATGCGTCAGGGCCATGGATAGATCTATCGACCGGAATCAATCCGTGGCCCTATCCCGTACCGGATGTTTCGCCAGATACGCTGAATGCCCTGCCGACCCGCGACGCATATCAACAATGCCGAGCCGCCATGGCATCGGTCATTGGCGTGCCCGCTGACACATTGGCGCTCGCGCCTGGAAGTGAATTGCTGATCCGGATGTTGCCGCAGATCATTTCTCCGAAACGTGTCGCGGTTCTGACCCCCACTTATGGGGATCATGCGCAAGTTTGGCGTACCGCAGGATGTGACGTCTTAGAGACCACTTCCCCCCTGTCTTTATCCAGTGACGTAGACGCCGTCGCCATCTGCAACCCAAACAATCCTGATGGGCGTCTCTTCCAGCCGGATGAACTGGAGGCAGCTCGTGCGAAGCTGGCAGAGCGGGGCGGATGGCTGATCGTGGACGAGGCGTATACTGACCTTGCACCAGAACTCAGCCTCGCCCGACATGCCGGGGCACCCGGCTTGATTGTGTTGCGGTCCTTTGGAAAATTTTACGGGCTCGCTGGCCTGCGCCTTGGCGCAATCATCGCTTCTGAAGATATACTGCGACCGATATCAAACCTTCTCGGTGTTTGGCCCGTATCCGGATTGGCGCTCGACATTGGCAAGCGCGCCTATCAAGACACTTCCTGGCAAGTCAGCACACGAGCGCGGCTTGACGATGCCCGAAGACGTCTGGACGAGATATTGGTGGGCACCGGAATCAAGGAGATTCACGGAACCAATCTTTTTCGGTTTGTTGAGTGCGAAGATGCTCATCTGATCTGGAGACGACTCGCCAAGCGCGGCATTTACGTGCGTCGCTTTTCCTGGTCGAACCAGCATCTGCGTTTTGGCCTCATCGCGAACGAAGCGGCAGAGACGCGATTGCGGGAAGCACTCAGCCTTTCAGTCTGAGCGGAAGGCCGGCAGCGACAAAATCTACCTGATCGCAAACAGCAGCAACCTTCTGGTTCAGCCGCCCCTGTGCATCCCGAAAAGCCCGTCCCAAAGATGTCTCCGGCACCAACCCCAGGCCAATTTCATTAGAGACGAGTGCAATCTGCACCTGTGACGACTGGAGCGCATTACAAAGCGCCATAGTTTCCTGCTCTATATCTCGATTGTGGTGGAATAGATTGGAGAGCCAAAGCGTCAGGCAATCTATGAGTACGGACTCACCCGGATTGATCTCTCCCTGAATCACGGACACCAGATCAAGCGGCGCTTCAATTGTTCGCCAGCCTTCACCGCGATCGGCCTGATGCCGTTTAATCCTGTCGGTCATTTCGGCATCGAGTGCCTCGGCGGTTGCCACGAACAGGCGGTGCGGCGAGGCGGCCTCTGCGAGAGCCTGCGCGCGGGCGCTTTTACCGGATCGTGCGCCCCCCAGAATGAGGAATTTCGTCATCGGCTCAATAAGCAGAATTGCATCGGCTTGGCCAAATTATTCGTCTCGGTTCATGTGCGCTCAGTCGGCGGCTGGATCAGGCGGGTGTATCGTCGTCGTTATCCAGAATGCGATAGGCAGGTCCCTGCATGTCGTCAAACTGACCCGAGCGGATCGACCATACAAACGCGCCCAACCCCAGCAGGCCAAGTGCCAGAGCAACTGGAATAAGATAGATGATGATGGTCATAGACCTTTAGTTCTCGATTTGCAGCCGCATTGCGTTGAGGGTTACAATAATTGAGGACAGCGACATGGCAATGGCGGCGATCAGAGGTGTTACGTGCCCGGTCACCGCAATCGGAACGGCGACAACATTGTAGGCAGCGGCCAGCGCGAAATTCTGCCGCATGACCGACCGTGTTTTTCTCGCTACGCGCAAAACGACCGGAATGGCTTCGAGCCCCCCACTATATACGGCGTCGCTCGCTGACTGGGTGATGTCGATCGCGGCTCCCGGTGCCAAAGATGCATGGGCCAGGGACAAAGCGCCGGCATCGTTCAGCCCGTCCCCCACCATCAGGACGCGGCGGCCATCGGCGCGGAGACTCTCCAGACGGGCGACCTTTTCCTGCGGTGTGGCTTCTCCGGTCCAGTCGCTGATCCCGAGGGCCCCGGCCAGCGAGGCAACGGCGCTATTCTGGTCTCCCGACACTATCTCCAACTCGATGCCCTGGTCTCGAAGCGTCTCAAGCGCCTCAGCAGCACCCGGCTGTACATCATCAACGAAGCGAAATTGGACCGCTGGAGTGTCGCCCTGGTCTAGCCACAAGGATGGGCCGAGCAGAGCGCCTTTCGCTGCCGCACCTGTCCAGCCGGCCGAGCCCAGCCGCCAAACCTGACCATCCACTTCCGCCTCAAGACCGCGCCCGGCAATTTCATGTACACCTTCCAGCACAGTTCCCGGTCCCGCCATGGCCACGAGGGCGCGCGAAAGCGGATGATGGCTGACACGGGCCATGCTGGCAGCATCTGCAAGCATGGCCGCAGCCTCAGTCGACGCAAGTGGCACCGGGCAGCCATTCTGCTGAATGCCTTCTAGTTTCGGCGTACCGAGAGTAAGTGTCCCGGTCTTGTCAAAGACGATATGATCCACTTCGGCAAGACGCTCAAAGGCATCCCCGGACCGTAGATAGACGCCCTTGCGAAACAGTCGCCCCGCCGCCACGACTTGAGCCACTGGCGCCGCGAGGGCGAGCGCACACGGGCAGGTAATGATGAGAGTCGCTGCGGCGATCATCAGCGCCTCTGGCAGTGACGCGCCAAGCAGCAACCAACCGACACAGGCGAGCACCGCTGTCGTATGAACGAACGGCACGTAGATGGAAACGGCACGGTCGGCGATCCGGCGATAGGCAGACCGGCGCTGCTCACCAGCCTCCAGCATCTCGCCAATTTGTGACAGCAACGACTCTTCAGCGACCTTCAACGCCTCACCACGAAGAGGTCCGGTCACGTTGATCGCGCCCGCATGAAGCGTCATTCCCGGAGAGAATGTACGAGGCAGAGATTCACCCGTCACCAGGCTCTCATCGACATCGCTGATGCCTGTGAGAATACGCATATCCACCATTGCGCGCTCTCCTGGCGCGAGCAGGATGCGATCCCCTGCCGCAATGTCGCTGGCCGCAACAGAGACGGCGCTTCCATTGTCGTTCAGGCGGGTGACAGCACTTGTCTGCATTGCCGCCAGGGCATTCGCTGCCGCATGCGCCTGCCGACGGAGACGCGCATCCAGGAACCGTCCGATCAACAGGAAGAAGCACAACATCACGACGGCGTCGAAATAGGCGTGTTCACCGCCGCGTATCGTTTCAAAGAGGCTAACCCCAAACGCGAGGCTCAGCGCCAGTGAGATTGGGACATCCATGTTCGCATGCCCCTTGCTGAGCGCGGCCCATGCCGAGCGAAAGAAGTGGCGCCCGGAAAACAGGAGGACTGGAAGAGCAATTATCCCGGAGAGCGCATGCAGCGTTTTGCGTGTCGCCTCGCCCATCTCGCCATGTCCGGCCCAGACAGACACCGACAGCAACATGATGTTGGCGGCCGCAAAGCCTGCGACGCCCATCGAGATGAGGAGGGAGCGTTCTTCGCGCGCCTTGTCGGCTGCGCCGGTATCGGCTGCCTGCGCCGAAACACCATAACCGAGATCGGATATCGTCTGGGCAATCCGGTCAGCGGCAAGAGGGCCGGTCCACCGCACCCGCATCTGTCCGCTCGAAAGGTTCAACCGTGCCTGCGTCACACCCGGCAGGGCCGAGACGGATTTTTCAATCTTGCTGAGGCAGCCACCGCACTTCGCCCCCCGCACAACGAGATCAATCGCGCGCTCGTCTCCGACAATCCGAACAAAGCCCGAATATCCCCTTTTGGTATCTCGCGTGGCTGCAGGTGCAAGACCAGAGGGGCATCCGGGTACGGAGGGAATCGCTGTCGTCACGGCAGAATCACGATCCGCTTGTTCGCACGGAACACCACCTCGTCTCCCTCAGCATCAAAGACCTGGAACTGAGCGTCCCATCTACCAGCCGGTAAATCGGCAACACTCGTGACATAGTCACCTGAACCATGAGACTCGAGCACTACGACCTCGTCGTGCGTCGTACTGCCGGGATGGCGCAACTCGACAGATACCAAACGCGCCGAGATGGGCTCGCCAGCGGAGTCAGCCAGATTGAACACAAGATTTTCGTCATACAGGCCAGCCGCAGCGCTCCATCCAAGCAGGTCTTGCGAGGCCTTCGCTTCCAGCGTGCTGTTATAGTCCAAACCCTGCAGGTAGGACTTCTTCACATCCTCACCCGGAAAGCTGGTAATCGCATGATAGAGGAAAATACCGTTCACCGTGAACATGAGACCGAAGAAGCCCAGCATGATCCAAAACACATGCCATCCGGTCAATTTTCCACTCTTGGAACTCGGGTCAGCGCTCAGCGCATGGTCTGTCATTGTTCATCTCCTCTGAACGAAGATATGTTTACATCGGTCTCACCCGTGGCCGCGTCGCGCACCGTGAACGTCACTTGTCGGCGAGGAACGGTCGCATTTGCCACTACGAGGATGCGGTAGCGATCCACCCCAAATGCCTCCACAGGCAATTCGAGCGTGTCGCTGCCTTCATGCTCCATACCGATCACCTTGAACGCCCCCCCTTCCAATCCACTGACATCAAGCAGCATTGTACGGGGTTCACTTGCCTTGTTCACGAGCTTGAGTGTGTAACCATTCTGAATACGTCCGTCCGAAAGGGTGACAAAGGGGGGCGAGCGATCCTTGAGTATGTTTGCTTCAATGGTCGACTTGGTGGCAAGCCCCCACGCCATCAGACTCCCGATGGCAAGCATGACAACAGCATAGACGACAGTACGTGCTCGAATCAGTTTGTGCTTGGGCGGGATCAGCCCTTCATTTCGCACAGCCACGGCAATCTGTGTATCATAGGCAATAAGACCCTTGGGCCGATCTACCTTCGCCATGATCTCGTCGCACGCATCGATGCATAGTGCGCAATGGATGCATTCGAGTTGCTCACCATCCCGGATATCGATGCCCATCGGACAAACCTGAACACATTGATTGCAATCAATGCAATCGCCACGGTCGTCCCAGTTCTCGGATTTACGCTTCGGACCTCGGGGTTCACCGCGGTCATAGCGATAGGTCACATTGAGGGCCTGCTCATCTGTCAAAGCGCCCTGAATGCGCGGCCAGGGGCACATATAAGTGCACACCTGTTCGCGCATCGTCCCTGCCAGGAAATAAGTTGTCAATGTGAGGATTCCGGCGAACCAATAGGCGGTCAGAGGCGCATCACCGGTAAACCAGCCAGCAGCGACAGTCGGTGCGTCATGCCAGTAGAGAATGAAAGCGCCACCGGTCCAGAATGCGATAACAAGCCAGACAGCATGTTTGCCCAGTTTTCTCGCGATCTTGTTTGCCGTCCAAGGTGCTTTGTCGAGACGCATGCGGGCCGCACGGTCACCCTCAAAGGCGCGCTCGACCCATATGTAGAGATCGGTCCAAACGGTTTGTGGGCATGTGTATCCGCACCAGACCCGACCAAGCAGGGAAGTCACAAGAAACAACAATAGGGAGGCGAGTATCAGCCCGCCAGCCATGTAGTGGATGTCCTGCGGCCAGAGTTCGATAAAGAAAAAGTAGAATTTTTCGCTGGAGAAGTCTGCCAACACAGCCTGATCTGGAATGCCTTCACCGCGATTCCATCTTACCCATGGCAAGCCATAGTAAACACCCAGAGTGGCGGCCATCACAATCCATTTGATCGTCCGGAACTTGCCATGCGCGAGCTTGGGGTAGATCTGCTTGCGCTTGGCGTAGAGGTCTTCATGCCGCGGTGGCTCCCCGCCTGATTGGGCAGGGAGTTCCGAAGCGTGGTCGATCAAGGTTGTGCTGGCCATACTGGCTCCTACTCGCCGCCGCCGAGCGAATGTACGTAAACGGCAATCGCCTTGATAGTTGCGTCATCCAATCGGTCGTCCCAAGCTGGCATGTGGGAATTGCGGGCATTGTAGATAGTGGCTTCGATGTCCGCTTCGCGGTCACCATACAGCCACTCTGCATCCGTCAAATTTGGTGCCCCTTGGGTGCGATCCCCGGTCCCGTCCGCCCCATGACAAGTAGCGCATTGCTGCTGAAAGATTGGTGCGGCCCGCAATACAGCTTCCGGATCATCACTGCGCCCTGACAGATCAAGAACGTACTGCGCAAGATCATCCACTTCGCTGCGCTTCAGCAGGCCATCTCGTCCAAATGCCGGCATCGCGGAAAAGCGGGTTCCATCATCGGTATCGTGACGGATACCGTGTCGGATCGTGTATTCGATACCGTCCAGGGAACCATCCCAAAGCCAAACGTCATCTGCCAGCGCCGGATACCCAATGGCGCCGCGCCCACCTGCCCCATGGCAAGTTGCGCAATTGTCGCCGAAGGCACTTTCACCCATGGCCAACGCAAACTGCTGCAAGGTGCGGTCGGTTTCGATCTTTTCGAGCCCAGCATCCAAAAGGACGATGGATTGTGCGTCACGCGCCGTCTTGAGTTCGCTCACCGCCTTGGCGACTTCAACTCGATCTGAATGTCCGCGAAGACCTTTGGTGTTGGTACCGAGTCCCGGCAACGCAGGTATGGCCGGCATCAGGATCATGTAGACAATCGCCCAAGCAATTGACATGTACCAGACATACAACCACCAGCGCGGCAGCGGATTGTTCAGCTCCTTGATTCCGTCCCACGAGTGTCCGGTCGTCTCAACGCCGGAATGTTGGTCAATGTCCTTGGATTCATCAGTCATTTGACGGCCCCTTGTCTTCAAGCGGAGAATTGGCGGCGCGGTCGAAAGTTTCCTGGTTGCTGGGCCACAAGGCGTAGATCAATGCCCCGGCAAACATGAGGACGAAATAGACCAGGCCACCGGTCTGAGCGAAACTTGAGAGTGCTTCATACATGCGAGTTGCCTCCTAGCGCCGATTGCTGAGGTCATCAGCTTCATAGGTCGAGAAGTCGACAAGCGTGCCGGTCATTTGAAGATAGGCCACAATGGCATCCATCTCCGTGACGCGCCGAGGATCACCATCATAGTCGCGAAACTCAACGGAGCCCTCGCGCCCGGATGCGCCATCATATTGTTCAAGTAAGCCATCTAGATAATCATATCCTTTTTCGTCTGGATCGGCCTGAGCGTAGAGGTGCCCTTCCGCGTTCTCGATCATTTCATCTGTGTAAGGCACGCCAAGCATGCGCTCGGTGCGAAGGCGATCCTCAATCCGGTCGAAGTTCAGCTTCTTCTCTGCAAGAAAGGCATACGGCGGCATGACACTTTCCGGCACCAGCGCACGCGGATCCTTGAGGTGGTCCACTTGCCATTCAGCAGAATACTTTCCACCAACACGGGCCAAATCGGGACCAGTCCGCTTGGACCCCCACTGGAAAGGATGGTCGTACATACTTTCTGCCGCGAGTGAGTAGTGGCCATAGCGTTCCACTTCATCCCGCAAAGGGCGCACCATCTGGCTGTGGCAAACATAGCAGCCTTCGCGGACGTAGATGTCCCGGCCCATCAGTTCGAGCGGGGTGTAGGGACGCATCCCGTCCACTTTCTCGATCGTGTTGTCCATATAGGCAAGCGGTGCCATCTGGATCAGTCCGCCGATGGAGACCACAATCAAGATACCTATGGTGAGCAGAAGCGAGTGACGCTCCAGCAATCCATGTTTGTTCAGAATACTCATGGATTCGCTCCTATTCAGCCGGAACCAGCGTCGTGCGTGGTTCGGGAGTTGCGTATGGGTCGGGCTTGGCCTCGACCGGCTCGGCAGCGCCATGGCCAAGTGCGGTACGCACAAGGTTGTAGGCCATGATCAAGGCACCGCTGAAGTAAAGGCTGCCGCCCAGCGCACGGATCATGTAGCTGATGTGCTTGGCTTCGACGGTTTCCACGAAGCTGTATTCGAGGAAGCCATACTCGTTATAGGCACGCCACATCAGGCCTTCCATGATTCCGGCAAACCACATGGAGATCATGTAGAACAGGATGCCGATCGTGGAGATCCAGAAGTGCCATTCGACAAGAGACTTCGAGAACAGAGCCTTCTTCTTGTAGAGCCACGGCACGAGGCAATAGAGCGCCCCGAAGCTGATATACCCAACCCAGCCGAGCGCCCCGGAGTGAACATGCCCGATTCCCCATTCCGTATAGTGACTGAGTGAGTTGACGGCACGCACTGACATAAGCGGACCTTCGAACGTCGCCATGCCGTAGAACGCCAACGACACGACCATCATGCGAACCACTGGATCCGTGCGCAGCTTATCCCAGGCACCAGACAGGGTCATGACGCCGTTGATCATGCCGCCCCAGCTGGGCATCCAGAGCATGATCGAGAAGGTCATCCCAAGCGTTTGCGCCCATTGGGGCAGCGCCGTGTAATGGAGGTGATGCGGCCCCGCCCAGATATAGATGAAGATAAGGCTCCAGAAGTGAACAATGGACAGCCGGTAGGAATAGACTGGTCGATTCACTCGCTTCGGAATGAAATAATACATGATGGCGAGGAAGCCTGTGGTCAGGAAAAAGCCGACCGCATTGTGACCGTACCACCATTGCGTCATCGCATCCTGAACACCCGAAAATACCTGTACTGACTTTGTGCCCGTCAATGAGACGGGAATGGACAAGTTGTTTACGATGTGAAGCATCGCGATGGTCACGATAAAGGAAAGGTAGAACCAGTTCGCCACATAGATATGCGGCTCTTTGCGCTTCCACAGCGTACCGAGGAACACGAGCAAGTAAGCAACCCACACAATCGTCAGCCACAGATCTACGTACCATTCAGGCTCTGCATACTCTTTCGACTGGGTCACCCCCATCAGGTAGCCAGTCGCCGCAAGCACAACGAATATCTGGTAGCCCCAAAAAACAAACCAGGGCCACATACCGCCCGCTATGCGCGTGCGGCAGGTGCGCTGGACGACATAAAAGCTTGTCGCTAGCAGCACGTTTCCACCAAAGGCGAAGATCACCGCGCTGGTATGCAACGGCCGCAATCGCCCAAAATTCGTCCATCCCAGTTCAGGGAAGTAGAAGATGTTCGGGAAGGTCAGTTGAAGCGCGATAATGACGCCAACCAATAGTCCCGCAATACCCCAGAACATGGACGCGAACACACCATATTTTACCAGCGTGTCTTCATAGCGCGACTCATCGAATGGATTGCGGTCGAGCAAATTGCCAGCCCACAAACCCGTGCCCACCAGAAACGCCGTGGCCAGCGCGATGAACGTCATCGCCTGGATGCCCATGGCGTGATCAATCGTGCGTCCTGCGATGATCAGGGCGAGCACCCCGAAGATCGCGACCAGCGCGGAGACACTTGCGATACTCCCCCCGCTGGCATTCGATGAATTGGTTCGTGATGTCATCATTCTGTTTAGCCCCTTCCGCAGAGCGTTGCGGTTGCGTCGTATGGGGCCTGATTACGGTGATCGCTTTGCGGCGCGTATAGGGGCTTTCCCGTATGGGACAGTTCGTCCGCTTCTCTTAAACGAGGGCGGAAATTGGAGGGTCTTGCCTGTGAAACGAATTCATTCTTATGCCATCGCCGCCGCGCTGGTGTTTGCGGGCATCACCAAGATGGTCTTGCAGGCTTCTGCGCAATCCACGCTCATCCTGCCGACCTGTCTTGGAAAGTCTGTGACTATTCCGATTGAAAGCGCCGGCGCACAACTGACGCATTGCTGGGGATGCTACGTGCTTCTGCTCGGGCTGTTGGCTTTCGGTGCGCTCCTGTTGAACGACCTGCGGCATTCACGTCTCCGCACGAGGTCTGTTCTTTCCTAAATGCCCAGCCGCACCTACAGTGCTGGGATCATGCCGAATCCCCTGTCTGACCTCTGGCGCTTGGAGAATACCGACTTTCAGGATTCGGATTCGCTCCAGTCGATTCTGAGATCCATCCTGCTGTCGGTCCCAGATGCCATGATCGTGATTGATGACACGGGAATCATCATGGCGTTCAGCCGGGCGGCCGAAAACTTGTTCGGCTACAAGTCGGAAGATGTCGTTGGGACGAATATCAAATGCCTGATGACCCAATCTGACCAGACGCATCACGACCAATATATCCGCAACTACCTAACCACCGGAGAGCGCCAGATCATTGGTATCGGTCGGATCGTTGAAGCGCGCCTCGCAAATGGCGATTCCATACCGGTGGAATTGAAGATTGGCGAAGCCAGTATCGGCGACCGCAAGCTGTTTACGGGGTTCATCCGTGATATCACCGAGAAACAGGCCAACATGCATCGTATCGGGGAGCTCCAGGCGGAACTCGGAAACTTCTCGCGGCTGAGCGCGGTCGGGACGATGGCCTCCGCCATGGCTCACGAACTCAATCAGCCGCTCACAGCCGTCGCAAACTATCTCGAAGCCGCACGTGACCTGCTGGATGAACCGAGCGAGAATGACCTGGCCATGGTTCAGGAAGCGGTGTCCGCCGCTGCAGAACAATCAATCCGGGCTGGCCAGATTGTTCGCCGGTTGCGCGATTACGTCTCACGCGGGGAACTCGATCTCAGGCCCGCTCCCCTGAAGGGTGTGATTGACGACGCTGCGGCCATCGCCAAGGTCGGCATCGAAGGCCCCCTCGCCCGAGTAATTCTTCGAATGGAAGATCCCGGGATCATTGTCATGGCGGACAGGCTCCAGTTGCGACAGGTGTTCGCCAATCTCATCAGGAATGCCATTGAGGCGCTTTCGGGAACAGAAACACCTCAGATCTGGATCTATACGCAGTCTTCCGGCGAGGAAGTGACGATCGAGGTCAAGGACAATGGCCCGGGGCTTTCAGAGGAGTTGCTCCATTCCCCATTTGATGCTTTTCAAACAACCAAAGCCAGTGGCATGGGGCTTGGCTTGTCGATTTGCCAAACCATAATCGAGGCGCATGGCAGCACGATTGCGGTTTCGTCCGAACCTGGCGCTGGAGCATCGTTTACGTTTACTTTAAGAGTAGCCACGAACGTGGCAGGGTGAGCATGCGATGACGAAGACCATTTTCCTCGTAGATGACGATGATGCCATCCGGCATTCCGCCAGCTTCATGCTGCGGCATGCCGGCTACACGGTGAAGACCTATCCGGATGGCGTGAGCTTCCTGGACGCATATGAGCCGAACGACTCCGCCTGCATACTTCTGGATGTTCGCATGCCTGTGATGGATGGCCTGACTGTACAGCAGGCCTTGTCCGAACGCGGCAACAAGATGCCCATCATTGTGCTCACCGGGCATGGAGATGTATCGGTCGCCGTTCAGGCCATGAAGAATGGCGCCATCGAATTCCTGGAAAAACCTTATGAGAAAAAGGCTCTGCTTGAAGCCATCGAAACCGGTTTCAGCCGCATTTCCGACGACGAGGCCCAACAAGGGCTCAAGAATGAGGCGGTTGCGAAACTAACCCGACTAACGACCCGAGAATCCGAAGTGCTCGATTGCCTGGTTGAGGGCATGACCAACAAGGCCATCGCCGACGAATTGTCGATCTCCCCCCGAACGGTGGAAATTCACCGTGCAAACCTGATGGAAAAACTTGAAGCCGACAGTTTGTCTGCAGCGCTGCGCGTTGCATTCATGGCGGAACGAGGCCGCAAAGAGGCGCGCTAAGTAGGTCTACTTAGAGACGTCATACTCCTGCGATCATAGATGTGTGACTCCGAAACTATCGAGACCACGCCTAAATGAATCAGTCCGTTTCACAGCCCGACCTGCTGAGGGTTGCACTTGTCGAGGATGATGAGGAGGTTCGCTACTCCCTCATGATGCTCCTGCGATCACGCGGGTTTGCCGTAGATTCCTATCGCAACGGCATGGAAATCCTGATGAACCAACCAAGTCTGCAAGTCGATTGCCTTTTGATCGATTACAAACTACCTCGGTTTGACGGTGTGGATCTTCTCGAGAAAATGAGGCTGGCTGGCGACACGACACCCGCAATCCTGATCACTGGCTTTTACTCCACAACGCTCAAGGAGCGCGCGCTCAAGGCTGGATATGCCGCTGTTGTCGAAAAGTCTTCCGCTCCTCAGGAAATCCTGGACCGATTGTCAGAGGCGACAAAGCAACTCCATTAGGTTCGTCTCGTCTTCTGCAGGAATTACTGGTCGTAGAATTTGCACAATGTCTCTATGACTGCCGTGCCAACACCTCCGGTCGAACGGTAGAATATCGCCTGACCGTCCCGTCGCGACGCAACCAGCCCCTCGGCCTTCAATTTCGACAAATGTTGCGACACGGCTGATAGCGATTGGTTCACTGCCTCGGCAATCTGGTTTACCGGCATTTCACCGTCAAACAACTCGCAGAGAATGCGCAGACGGGTCTCATTGGCCATCGCCCGCAGTGTCGCGCAAACTTCGGATACTTGATCCGACAGCGCATCAACTGAATCAGGATCGGGACGTGGATCGGCAGGCTCGCTCATGCCGTCTGACCTTCTGTGACAAGATCGTCATCGCCATCAGAAACCGCTGGCGCCACCCAATCTGGGCCCTTCAGCGCCACATAGATCGCCGGAATCACGAGCACCGTCAGAGCCGTTGAAGAGGCAAGCCCGAAAAGGAGCGAAATTGCGAGTCCCTGAAAGATCGGATCTGTCAGAATCACTGCCGCACCAATCATCGCCGCCAGCGCCGTCAACAGGATTGGCTTGAAGCGGATCGCGCCCGCATCCAGTAGAACTTCTTTCAATGGCTTGTCCGCAAATTGGCCATGCCGAACGAAATCGACCAGCAAGATCGAGTTTCGAACAATAATTCCGGCAAGGGCTATAAAGCCAATCATGGAGGTCGCCGTAAAGGCCGCGCCGAACAGCCAATGCCCGATCATGATGCCGATCAGAGTGAGCGGCACAGGTGTCAGGATAACGAGGGGTGTCCGGAACGTGCCAAACTGGGCGACCACCAAAATGTATATGGCGACCAGAGCCACCCCAAACGCCACACCCATGTCACGGAAAGTGACATAGGTGATTTCCCACTCGCCGTCCCAAAGCAGGGAGGGCTTTGATTCATCAGATGGCTGACCATAGAGACGGATAGCAGGCTGCTCCAGCCCCGCACTTTTCCAATCATACGATTCCACCTGATCCTGAATTGCCAACATCCCATAGATCGGCGCTTCGAACCGGCCAGCAAGCTCGCCCATGACCATGTCAGCGAAGTAGCCATCTCTCCGGAAAATCGTCGATGACCCCGCTTCCATCCGGGCGTCCACGAGCGTGCCCAGTTCGACAGCTTGCGCGCCCGACTGTATGGGAACTGGCAAACTGGCCGTGCGCTCGGACCAGACCTGCGCAGATTTCGGTAGGCGGATCGATACGGAGAGTGGGTCACGTCCTTCGCCGCGGGGTGCCACGCCAACGATCTGGCCTGAATAGATCAACGCCAGCGAATCCAGTATATCCTGCTCAGCGACGCCCTGATCAGCCGCAATCGTCTCATTCACGGAAAGGACGAGACGCGGTTGCGGTCCTCCGAAGGAATTGTCCACATCGACAATGTACTCCGTGTCTCGGAACAATTGCTCAATCACATCGGCCGTCTTGCGCCGCGTTTCGGCATCCGGGCCGTATATCTCGGCCAGCAGTGTCGAAAGGACTGGCGGACCGGGCGGCACTTCCACCACTTTCACACTCGCCCCTTCGGGCAATGGCACGACATGCAACTGGTCCCGCAAAGCAAGAGCGATGTCATGGCTGGACCGGTCTCGATGACTCTTTTCCAGAAGATTGACCTGCAAATCCCCTAGTTCCGGTGCGGCGCGCAGGAAGTAGTGACGCACCAACCCATTGAAATTGAACGGCGCTGCTGTGCCAGCATAAGCCTGAACGGATTCAACTTCCTCTACATCGTACATCGTCGCGGCGAGGGCAAACAGGGTGCGTTCGGTCTCTTCCAATGTCGTGCCTTCCGGCATGTCCAGCACGATCTGAATTTCCGATTTGTTGTCAAAGGGCAGCAGCTTGACGGTAACAGCCTTGGTGGCAAACAAAGTAAGCGATGCGAGCGTCGCAACGCCGACAAGCCCCAAGAATATCCAGGCATTTTTCCGGCTCGCGACAATCGGTCCCGCAACAGATCGGTAGAAGCGACCCAAACGGGTCTCCTCATGCTCTGAGTGCCCACTGACAGGCGCCTTCCCGGCAATCTTCATCAGCAACCAAGGCGCGATTCCCACCGCGACGAAGAAAGAGAAAAGCATGGCGGCCGATGCGTTTGCGGGAATAGGCGCCATGTAAGGGCCCATGAGCCCCGAGACGAACATCATGGGCAAGAGGGCCGCAATAACGGTAAGTGTGGCAACAATGGTCGGATTTCCTACTTCCGATACCGCATCGATGGCGGCCTGAGCACGTGGGCGACCGTCCTTCATCGCCCAATGCCGGGAGATATTTTCGATCATGACGATCGCATCATCAACCAGAATGCCGATCGAGAAGATCAGCGCAAACAGGCTGACTCGATTGATCGTGTATCCCATCATCAGTGCCGCAAACAAGGTCAGCAGGATTGTGGTCGGGATGACAATCAGGGTCACCAAGGCTTCACGCCAACCAATGGAAAACGCGATCAGCACCACAATCGAAACGGTCGCCAGCCCCAGATGGAAGAGCAACTCATTCGCCTTGTGGTTTGCCGTTTCGCCATAATTGCGGGTCACAGCAATATGGACCCCTTCCGGTATCATTTCACGCTTCAATAGTTCAAGACGCTCGAGGATCTGATCCGCAACCACCACCGCGTTGGCGCCTGGCCGTTTCGCCAGGGAAAGCGTAACGGCAGGAAATGATTCGAATTCCGCACGCTCAGCATTCCGCTCCAGCGTCCAGGCTCGTGCCTCTGTCTCGATGCCGGCCACACGGACCCGCGCGACGTCGGAAAGATAAACCATGCGACCATCAGGAGCTTGAATTTCCAGCCGTTCGAGATCGCCCACAGCGGCGATCCGGTCGCCAGCCTGAATGATGATTGAGTCGCCAGAGCCGCGAGCCGTGCCAATGGGACGCGCCTGAACGGCCTGCGCCGTCACATCGACCAACGCCTGAAGAGAGACGCCATAAGAAGACAGCGCCTCGATGTCGGGTTCAACGCGAAGCTCGAGACTACGTCCCCCAATAACGTCAGTCAGGCCGACATCCTCCACCTTCAGGAGTTCTTTCAGAACCTCATCGGCGAGCATGCGCAGGCTGGTATCGTTCCAGACATTTCCGGTCCACGTTTCCGGGGACAGCGTCAATGTAACGATGGGAACATCGTCAATGCCGCGCCCCACGACTTGCGGCATCTGAACTTCAGGTGGGATGCGGTCGATATTGGCGCGAATCTTTTCGTGAATTCTCAGAATTGCGTCATCGGCATCAGTACCGACCATGAACCGCGCCGTGACGATAGCGCCGTCATCGCGGCTCTGACTGTAGACATGTTCGACGTCGGGAATCGCCTTGATGATTTCTTCCAGCGGCTCAGTGACCTGCTCGACCGTATCAGCCGCTCGCAGCCCGGGCGACTGGACCAGAATGTCCACCATCGGCACTGATATCTGCGGCTCTTCCTCGCGCGGTATAGTCAACAGGGCGATCAGACCAACAGCCAGCGCTGCCAGAAGGACCAGAGGCGTTAGCGGTGAACGGATCGTGGCTCGGGTGATGGAGCCGGAAACATCGGCCTTCATGAGTTCTCCGCTCCCGGCAATGTGACCACATCGCCCGGTCTCAGTCCGGAGAGCACCTCAAAGACCCCATTGGAAACCAATGGCTCCGCCAGCACGACGGGGGCCTCAACGAAGCGATCACCCACCTTTACGCGCACAAAGTCTACTCCATAGCGCGTGGTGACGTATTCCTGTGGCAGAATGATCGCGCGGCGATCACCCACCGGGGCGAGCACATCGGCCCGTTCGCCCACCAGCGCATTCAATCCGCCATCCACAACTGCGTCCGCGACCACTGCACCGTCTCGCAGCGCTGGATAAATCTTCTCAATGCGTGCTGTGCGCACGTCATTGTCGCGCGCGGGCAGGCGTAACGAAACTTCTCCGCCTTCAGCCAGAAAGTTCAAATGCCGCTCCGGCAAGGACAATCGCACCAGCCCGTCGAGCGTCGCGAGGTTGGCAACGACCTGCCCCGGAGATACCACACTGCCTTCAACCACGAGTACATCTGTCACTCGTGAGTCAACTGGCGCGCGGACATACCCTTCCGCCCGACGGGCGATCAGACTGCGGCGTTCTTCTTCTGCGGAGGCTCGATTGGCCTTCACAACATCCAGAGCGGCCTTTTCCTGCTCGAACCGGGCTTTGGGATAAAATCCATCTGCTAACAGTTTGCTCGCGCGGGCGAGGTCTTCTTCCTGCTGTGTCATTTGCGCCGTCAATCCATCGACGCGAGATTGGAGTGCATTGATTTGCGGCGCTATCGTGTCGTCAGCCACGAAGGCGAGCACCTCACCAGCCTTGACCGTTTGGCCCTCATCGATGCTCAACTGTGTGATGACACCCTGAAGGCGAGACCGCGCCATAGCTGTATCACTCGCCTCAATACGCCCCACAACCGGACGAAAATCCGTGATGATGGACTCCTGAATGGTCAGTGTCTGCGCGGTGGCAGTCATGCTCAGCGCCAAGCCAACAATGAGACCACCGATATGTCGGGCGATCATCTCAATAGTCTCCCTTGTCAACGATCGCACCCGTCGACGGGTCCAGCCGAATGCAGGGCTGCCCTGCCGACGTCCAGGCCGCGATGCCTCCCGCCAGATGAGCCGCGTCTGCGCCTGTTTCCTTCATGAAAGTGTTGAGCGCCATTCTGGACCGTTTGCCAGATCCACACTGAAACACGATCCGCCTGCTTCCATCCGCAGGAATCGCTTTCGGTTCAAACGTGGATAAGGGGTGCAGCAATGCGCCATGAATGCGTTGGTTTGCGAATTCTGCAGGCTCGCGGACGTCGACCAATACGATCTTGCCAGCCTTGAGGTCTGTAAAGACACTTTGCGGTGTCAGGTCATATTTATCAGCCATGATTTTTTCCTCTGCCAAGCCACCGGTCGCATTCGCGCAGTCGGTCTTTGATTTAGCTCACTGCCATCGTGACCTATATAGGTAATATTGCGTATTTGCGAAAGTGCTAATATACAACATGTTTCCGGCAAGGAGGATTGGTCATGGCGAACATTGTAATTCTCGGCGCGGGCCTAGGCGGATTGATCGCCGCCTATGAAATCAAAAAGACCCTCGGGCGGGACCATCAGGTTTCGATCATCAGCGAAACGGACTACTACCAGTTCCAACCTTCCAATCCCTGGGTGATGGTGGGGTGGCGGGATCGCAAGGACATCACGGTCGACTTGGCAAAACCCCTCCGCAAGCGAAACGTCAACTTGATTGTCGGCAGGGCAGAGAAAGTTGATCCCGCGCACAAATGCGTGCGTATGCCGGATGGGTCGCAGGTAGAATACGACTATCTGGTCATAGCCACGGGTCCGGAACTCGCCTTCGATGATGTCGAAGGCCTGGGCCCGAACGGCCACACTCAATCGGTCTGCCACATCGACCATGCCGAAGCAGGAGCCTCGGCCTTTGAGGCGTTTTGCAAGAATCCGGGCCCAATCGTGATTGGAGCGGCACAAGGGGCTTCCTGTTTCGGGCCAGCCTATGAAACCGCGATGATCATTGAGACCGAACTGCGCAAACGCAAGATGCGCGATCAGGTGCCGATCACCTTTATTACTCCCGAACCCTATATCGGTCACCTCGGCCTCGATGGTGTGGGCGATACCAAAGGTCTGCTCGAAAGCGAGATGCGCAATCGCCATATCAAATGGATACGCAACGCCAGAGTTCTTGGCGCCGAAGCCGACATGGTACGTGTTGAGGAGTTGAACGAAGATGGCTCTGTCAAGCAAACGCATGAACTGCCGACCCGGTACACTATGCTCATGCCACCTTTCAGGGGGGTCGAAGCCGTGCGTGATGTCGAGGGCTTGGTAAACTCCAAGGGTTTCGTGATTACGGACGACTTCCAGCGTAATCCAGAATGGCCGGATATCTTTGGTATCGGCGTCTGCATCGCGATTCCCCCCATGGGGAAAACGCCCGTGCCAGTTGGCGTACCCAAAACAGGCTTCATGATCGAATCCATGGTGGAAGCAACCGCCCGCAACATCGCGCAGCTTATCGAAGGAACCCAGCCAACACACAAGGCGAGCTGGAATGCGATCTGTCTCGCTGACTTCGGCGATGGCGGCGTGGCGTTCGTTGCGCAGCCCCAGATCCCCCCTCGCAATGTTAACTGGTCGGCTTCCGGGGGATGGGTACACTTGGCCAAGGCGGGATTCGAAAAGTATTTCCTACACAAGCTGCGTACAGGCCGGTCTGAAACCTTCTATGAAAATGCAGCGTTGGGTCTACTGAAGACTCATAAATTGAAAGACCCTTCCTGATGCCTGATCACCAGCATATTGTTTGCACCAAATGTGGCGCTGTAAATCGTACGCCCATAGGGGGTAGTTTGGCGAGAGGCCATTGTGGATCGTGCAAGGGTGACCTTGCCAGCGATGCTCCCGTCGAAATCAACACGAAGATTCTCAACCGACTCATGTCCCGTGACGAAGGCAGTTTTCTCCTGGATGTATGGGCCCCTTGGTGTGGACCGTGTCGGATGATGGCGCCTTCATTTGCTGAGGCCGCAAAGCACTTTGATGGCAATCTTCGCTTCTTCAAACTCAACACGGAAGCCCATCCGGAAGGTGGAGCCGCTTTGAATGTTCGCGGCATTCCTGCCCTCCTGTTGTTCCAGGACGGCAGCGTGATTGATCAGCGGTCTGGTGTAATGACTGCGCCCACAATCATCCAGTGGGTGAATAGCCTGAATATTCTGAAAACCAGCGCCTGACAGTATCTGACGAAAGGAAACAGATATGAATCTTGATCGTGCCGTACTCGCCTTTGCCGGATTGGTCGTTCTGATCAGCCTCGCATTGGGATACTGGGTATACCCCTATTGGTTCCTGCTGACTGCTTTTGCGGGGCTTAACATGTTTCAGGCCGCCTTTACCGGTTTTTGTCCGGCCGCACTGGTCTTCAAGGCTATCGGCATACGGAGCGGCAACGCCTTCAAATAACGTTTGAGAGATTTGAGTTCGACCTTGGGTCAACAGCACATCACAAGGGCGACGTCCGCCGCCAGCTATCGCACTAAGCTTGATGGCTCATCGCTTGTCGCAAACTGAAGGCCAACATGGAAGCCGTCTGCCGAAGGATCTCGCCTTCATCAATCGACGGTTCGTCAAACACCATCTCGACTACTGCATACCCGATCTCAACACTCAGCCTCGCTGATGGCAGGATACGTCCATGATCAAGATCAGGTCGTGTTTTGATTATCCGTTCCGCCAACAATCGCGCAACATGTCGGTGAGACTCAACCCTGACACCCGCCAATACAGGCGTGGCATGCATGGACCGCATAATCCACGCGCCTGCTTTGGTCTGTCGAGTTACCCGTATTGTCTCGAGGAGTAGCGTTTCGATTTCGGCCTCAAGATTGCTCAAGTCACCTGCGTCAAGGCTCCAATTCTCCATCAAAATATTCTGCTGAGCCATCAGTCGCTCGCCCAGTTCTTTCAGGACCGAATATTTGTTCGGGAAGTAGCGGTACAATGCCGGCGGCGTGAGTTCAGCTCGTCTACAGATCATGTTTGTCGAGAGCTTCTCGAACCCGACCTCCTCAATCAAGTCAGCCGCGGCGATCAAAATCTGCTCAAGCGTGTCTCGACTTCGCTGCTGGTTAGGCGCGGATCGTCTTGTGGTGTTGGGTTCGATTTTCGTTGTCATCACTCAAACGTACTTCATTGACAGTTCAAGGGCGGCTGCCTATCGATAGTCATCGCTACCATTTTGGGGAGGTTGGCGCAATGGGAGTATCCAGACGGATAGTGGTTCAAGCTGGCCTTGGACTCACGGCAGTATCTGCCGTTCCAATAGTTCAACACGTAGCGTGGGGCACGAGAGACTATGTCCGCGACGACTACGCTCCAGATCATCCTGAGCCACCTATTGGCGAAGAGAGTTGGAGAAACTGGTCAGGCGCGCAAACTGCCACGCCCAAACAGTTTCGGTCTCCAGCGTCAGCTGCCGAACTTTCGGAAATCATCCGAACTACGCCAGGACGCATCCGCCCAAGAGGCAGCGGCCATTCTTTTTCGGGGCTCGTACCCAGTGAAGGAGTTATTCTGGATGTTGGGCAGCTCGCCGGCTTGAAAGCCTATGACCCTGTAACTCAGCGCGCGACCTTTGGCGCTGGAACCGTTCTGTTCCAGGCAGCATCCCAATTGAATGAGATTGATCGGGCCTTTCCAAACCTTCCCGACATCGTCGACCAAACACTCGCGGGATCCTTCTCGACCGCCACCCACGGCACAGGCCAAACCCTGACCGCACTTCATGACTACATCCACTCCTTCAAACTGGTAACTGCCGACGGCAGTCTGTTGAACGTCACGGCCGATTCCAACCCCGATCTGTTTTCTGCGGGCAAAGTCTCTCTCGGTGCGCTGGGCGTGATCAGCGAGTACACGGTTGAGACCATCCCCTCCTTCAATCTGAGGCGTATCGTCAGTGCAGAGCCCATAGATGCCGTACTCGATGACGCTTTTTCTCGTGCCAGCTCATATCGAAATTTCGAATTTTATTATCTTCCAGGTACGGGACTCGCTGCCAGTATCACTCACGATCTGCATCACGGAGAGACGACCGGCCTGGAACCTTCCAACGATGACGATGAAATGTTGGAGGGCCTTAAACAGCTACGGAATGAATTCGGGTGGTGGCCCTGGCTCCGAAAACGCATTGCGCAATCTGCTCTTCCCAGCGGCACGATTGAAGATGTCAGTGATGCCTCCCTCCAGCTCCTGGCCACGACCCGCCCGATAAAGTTCAACGAAATGGAGTATCACCTCCCTTGGGACGATGGTCTCAAGGCCTTGAGGCAGATCATCAAAATGATGGATCAGCGAAAGCACGTCTTCTTTCCCATGGAGGTCCGGTTTACCGCTCCCGACGATGCCTGGCTTAGCCCGTTCCTTGGTGGCCCCCGAATATCCATCGCGATCCATGCGGCAGTCGACGAAGCCTATGATTATTTCTTCAGCGAGTTCGAACCAGTTTTCAGAATGTATGGCGGCCGCCCCCATTGGGGCAAACACCACAGCCTGCAACGCAAAGATTTGGAAGCTCTCTATCCGGACTTTACCAAGTTCGCAGACTTGCGCCGTTCGCTCGATCCGACTGGAAAATTCCTGAACCCCCATCTCGCCGATGTGTTTGGAGTTCCCTTCAATGCCTGAACTTAGCAGAAGGACACTCTTGATCGGAGGAACAGCTTTAGCAGGAGTAGCAACTCTCATGTCGAAACCCAGTGACAAGAGCGGACCAAGAGATCCTTATTTCTTGCAAATGCAAAAAGCTCTCACCGATGCAGGGATCGCAACACCGACCCTGGTGATCGATCGCGCACGGCTCAACGCCAATATTGATACGCTGAAACACCACCTGCCGCAGGGCATGGGATATCGTATTGTCGCCAAGTCCCTGCCATCGCTTCGATTGATTGACCATATTTGCAAGCGAACCGACACGGATCGGTTGATGACATTCAATTTACCCATGCTGCTGGCACTGAGCACGGAAATGCCCGAAGCCAGCCAGTTGCTTGGCAAGCCCCTGCCCGTTCAGGCTGCGCGCCAATATTTTCACAAACTACCGCCCGAGCGTTCTGATGCGGCAGGCCGCGTCCAATGGCTCATAGATACTCCGAAGCGACTTGAGCAGTACCAGGATCTCGCAAAGGATGTTGGTCGCACCCTGAATATTAATCTGGAACTGGATGTGGGACTCCACAGGGGCGGCTTCGAACCAGGTTCGGAGTTGGGGGCCGTGTTGCACGAAATAGAACTGGATCCGAATTTGGAATTTGCGGGTTTCATGGGTTACGAACCGCATATTCCCAGCCTGCCCACAAGCTTGGGCTGGCGCGACAAGGCGCTCGCAGGAGCTTGGCGTTCATACAGAGCGGCGCTTGATCAAGCCGCTGAGGTGTTTGGCAAGGAAGCCATAGAGCAAATCACCCGAAACGCAGCAGGCAGTCCAACCTATCGCTACTACGAGGACACTTCGATTGCGAATGAAGTCTCTGCAGGGTCGTGCCTGATGAAGCCAACGCATTTTGACACTGAATTGTTGGAGCCCCATACGCCCGCGAGCTTCATTGCAACACCGGTCATCAAATCTTTTGCCAGAACACGAATGCCCGGCCTCGAGTTCGCCGACAACACCAAACGGGCGTGGGATCCGAACTACAGCAAGACCATATTCATTTATGGAGGCCACTGGCTCGCCGACCCGGTTGATCCGCCCGGCCTGGAATACAATTCGACGTTCGGACGCTCCTCCAACCAGGAAATGCTGAATGGTGGGCCGGAGCTGCAAATCGCGCCAGACGAGTTCGTATTTCTTCGTCCGCACCAGAGCGAAGCAGTCTTCCTGCAATTCGGGGATATCGCCGTTTACGAAGACGGAGAAATTGTGGACTCCTGGCCCGTCTTTGAGGCTTCAGCTTAGACTGTTTCATCAGTATCTTCAGCCAGGAGCGTGAGACTGCTCCGCAACGCCTCGTCCGCTTCAGCCAGACCGTTGCGGGGTATCATGGCAACTTCCAGAGATCGGGTACGCAGGGCGACCTGGATCACGCCGCGTCTGTCGAGATCTTTGAAGCGGGTCGGGACACGCCGGACATAGTGCCACCAACCGCTCCGATCCTTTAGGAATTTTGATCCAAGTGAGAAATGCTTCATCGCCGTTTGTAGTGCAAAAAGTTTGCATTTTGTGGTGCAAATTGTAGTGCACGACCGGCGAACAGATATGGAGTCCCTCAGGCTTCTCCAGTATTTTCAATGATTTCAAGGGATGTGTCAGGCGTCACCCTGAAAGAAATGGCGCGAGTGACGCGCCCGGTAATCGTGCTTGAAATTAAATTAATTCAACGCACTATGGCGCTCGAAACTTCGCTTGTTGTGCAGATTGTTTGCAATTTGTAGTGCAAACTGTGGTGCAGCCCTTTCGTGTTGTCAAAGTTCGACGCTGCCTATCAGCGACATTCGCATCGCTAACATGATTTGCTGGCCGTTCAAATTCGCGCTGGAGCGTAGCCATGCAACTTTTCGCTCGGGACTGACCCGCGGGTCTGGGTTGATCCTGCTCCGTTACGACAAACCTTGAGTGCTCAGAGGTTCTTTCTTGATTTAAACCCCTATGGGGTATAAGTGGTAGTCATGAACTTTGTTGTCGCAACTCTCGTGACGGTATTTTTCAGCCTGTCGCAGGTGCTCTGCGCGTGTCCCGTCGATATGTCGGCGACGAACAGCATGGCAACCGAGTTCACCGCTCATTCTCACCAGGCGCCCGCCGATGGGCCTGAGGCGCCCTGCGATGATGAGACTGATCACTGCAAGCTTCAGACAGCAACGGTCGCCCAAGCCGACAAGACGGCGAACCCGGTCCAGCACGTATTAGGCGATACGACGCCCATCGGGCTTGCTACACCCTCATGGCAACACGCATGGAAGCGCGTCGTCAATGTCCGCACGCCCTGGCCTGAGGCCCGAAGTTACCTGCTGCAACAAACGCCAGTCACATTGAAGGTGCGTTCCCTGAGCTGATTTCGTGCGTCGCTGCATTAGCAGCCCGATTGCATAAATTCACCTCATGGAGACGATTATGTTGAACAGACGACGTATGTTGCAGACGGTGCTCGGCACCGGCGCAACCTTGGGGGCAAGCAGCCTCCTGCCCGCTTGGGCAAAATCTTCCAGCAACGGAAACCTTGGTGTGCCCTCGCTTTCGGGCACGCGCTTCGACCTCGAAATCGGGCGGTTCCCGGTCAGGCTCAACGGCAAAGCCGGTATGGCGACCGGAATCAATGGCACACTTCCCGGCCCGCTCTTGCGTTTGCGCGAGGGCGATGACGTTACAATGAACGTCACCAACCGGCTTGCCGAAGACACCTCGATCCATTGGCACGGACTGCTTGTCCCCTTCCATATGGACGGCGTGCCGGGCGTCAGCTTCCCGGGCATCAAACCGGGCGAAACGTTCAAATATCAATTCAAGGTGCCGCAAAATGGCACTTACTGGTATCATTCCCATTCTGGTCTGCAGGAACAACTCGGCCATTACGGTCCGATCGTCATAGATCCGGCAGGTACAGACCCAGTGGCTTATGACCGGGAATATGTGCTCGTCCTCAGCGACTGGAGTTTCACGCATCCGCACCGGATCTTCGACAAGCTCAAGAAGAATGCCGAGAGCCTGAATTTCAACCGCCCGACCCTGTCGAACCCAACCGGACTTGGCGGCATGTGGGGGCAGATGCGAATGAGCCCGCGCGATCTCGCAGACGTGACCGGCGAAACCTACACCTACCTGATCAATGGCCATTCGACGGCCGATAATTTCAATATGGTCTTCCAGCCGGGCGAGCGGGTTCGCCTGCGCATTATCAACGCCTCCGCCATGACCCTCTTCAATGTCCGCCTCCCGGGCTTGCCGATGACCGTGGTCCAGGCCGACGGCCTGAATGTCCAGCCGGTTGAGACCGACGAATTCCAGATGGGCGTGGCCGAGACGTATGATGTCATCATCGCGCCAACCGAAGCGCGCGCCTACGCCTTTGTTGCCGAATCGATCGACCGCTCCGGCCAGGCCGTTGCCACGCTCGGCCCGCAGGCCGGCATGCGGGCCGATGCGCCTGCGCTTCGTCCCGTGCCCATGCTGACCATGCGGGACATGGGAATGGCTCATGGAGACATGGCGGGCATGTCAGGCATGGGGGGCATGGATCATGGTCGGGACACCCCGACGGCCGAGGACGACATGAAAGGCCACGACATGGGTGCCATGTCGATGATGCCCGACCCTCATGGTCCGGCGGTCCAGCCCGTCAAGATTGAAGCAGATATAGAGCGCGGCCCCGGTGTCGCAAAAGTATCAGGCATGACGATGAGCCGCTTGGGCGAACCCGGTCTCGGGCTTGATGATGTCCCCCACCGCACGCTCACCTATAACCAGCTTCGCGCGCTCGACATGAATGAGGACCATCGCCCGCCTGGCCGCGAAATTGTCATTCATCTGACGTCGAACATGGAACGCTACATGTGGTCGTTCGACGGTGTAAAATTCTCCGAGGTAACCGAGTCAATCAAGTTCTACGAGGGTGAACGTGTTCGCCTGACGCTCGTAAACGATACAATGATGCCACACCCGATCCATTTGCACGGCATGTTTTTCGATCTTGTGAATGGCGGTGGTCATCACATGCCTCGAAAGCACACAGTAACGGTCAAGCCTGCAGACAGGGTCAGCGTCGACATCACCGCAGAACATGTCGGTGACTGGGCGTTCCACTGCCATCTGCTTTACCACATGCACGCTGGCATGATGCAGGTCGTCAGCGTCATTCCGCCAGCAGACGATACGACACCAGCTGAAAAAATGCCGGCAGGTCAGATGAATATGCCCATGGACCATCACGGCATGAACCATGGGGAGGGAAAATCATGATGAAACCGAATTTGGCAGCCCCTCTCCTCCTCGGCTTCGCGCTCTACGCGACCGGCAGCGCGTTCGCGGAAGACACAAATCAAACCCCGCCCTGGGATCAGGCCGACGCCATCTACGGCGAGGATGCAATGGCGGACGCTCGCCGGGACGTTCTTGCGGAAGGCGGAGACCAGAAGAGCTTCTACATCCTCTTCAACCAGCTCGAGGCTCAGATGTCTGACGAGGGCGACAGTTTGTACTGGAACGGACAGGCTTGGTATGGGGGCGATATCAACAAGCTCTGGTTCAAGAGCGAGGGCCGCGCCTCTCTGAATGGAGAGGGCGTGGATGATGCCGAGATCCAGGCGCTCTATTCCCGCGCGGTTGCGCCTTTCTGGAATGTTCAGGCGGGCGTTCGCTACGACATCGAACCGGATAGTCTCGCGCATGGGGTCGTCGCACTGAATGGTCTGGCGCCCTACTGGTTCGAAGTCGACGCTTCCGCCTTTCTCAGTGAAAAAGGCGATGTAACGGCCCGCATCGAGGCTGAATATGAGTTGCTCCTGACCCAGCGGTTGATCTTGCAGCCTCGGATCGAAGCAAATCTTTCCGCGCAGGACATACCGGAAAGGGAAACGGGCGCGGGACTTAGCACACTCGATGCCGGCTTGCGGCTTCGTTATGAAATCAGGAGGGAGTTTGCGCCTTATGTCGGCGTCGAATGGCAAAGCGCCTTCGGTGAGACACGCGACATGATCAAAGCCGCAGGCGGTGAAGGCGACGATATCGTCTTTCTCGTGGGCCTGCGGACCTGGTATTAGGAGAACAAAATGGGCGGTTTCATAGAACCCAATATTCACCCCGTGCTGGTGCATTTTACCTATGCCCTCGGCACATCTGCAGCCTTGGCATATGTGGCTGGCCTCCTCGTACCTGCAGGCCGCTGGCGCGACAGCCTTCGACCGGCCGCCGACTGGATGCTGGCATTGGCTGCCTTGGCGGTTCTGGCCACCATCGCGGCCGGGTTTCAGGCCTATTACAGCGTTGCTCACGATGCGCCGTCCCATGAAGCGATGACAACCCATCGCAACTGGGCTGTTCCCACGGGCCTCGCATTACTGGCCCTCGCCGGTTGGCGCTGGCTGAGAAGGGCCTCGTCGCCCGGCCCGGTATTTGCGATCAGTGC
Organism: Hyphomonas sp. KY3; assembly: GCF_017309975.1. Taxonomy (NCBI): domain Bacteria; kingdom Pseudomonadati; phylum Pseudomonadota; class Alphaproteobacteria; order Hyphomonadales; family Hyphomonadaceae; genus Hyphomonas; species Hyphomonas sp. KY3. The sequence goes on along the minus strand of NZ_CP022271.1, from coordinate 1,518,733 downwards.
CCTGGCGGTGGCAGGTCTTTTGACGGTTACAGCGTGGTGGGGAGGCACAATTGTCTACAAGTACGGACTTGGCGTGCAGACCCTTCCTGAAGCCAGCGGGCCAGGCCACGATCATGATCATGGCGGCGGAGCCGGTCATGGCGACCAAGGCACCGTAAATTCAACAGACGATCATCAAGACGCTCACGGAGCGCCTCCATCCGACACGATGGATGGATCATCGGCGAGCGGCGATGGACATGATCACGACCATACCGACGGTGCAGCTGATCGAGAAATGTCAGGCACGGTCCCCGCCGGACACGACAACTCCGACGGCCATCACGACACCAAACCGGTCTCGACTGATGAACAGGCGATCCTGGATATCATGGCCGCGATCGAAACCGGTTGGGAGACCGGCGATGGCGAACTGTTCCGACAGAACTTTCTCGACTGGTCAGGCGCCCGGTACTTTGAGTCAGGCGGCGAGAATACTGGCCTGCTCGACCTTGTCGAAAATCATGTCGAGCCCGAAAAAGATACCATTCCGGATCTCGAACTCGACTTCTCGAATATAGACGTGCAATTCGAGGGAAGTGACTTTGCATGGGCTGTCGCGGACACAGCGATCAGTGGAACGTTCAGCTCCAATGGCGAACGCCTGGAGCGTATCGGGAAACAAACGGTGCTGTTCCGCAAGGTCGCCGGCACCTGGCAGGTCATTCACACGCACTCGTCCTCCCGTGCGCCGCGATAAGGAGGAAATCCAAACTGCCGCTTGCCGGCCAAGTTGAAAAGCAACCGGCAAGCGGCGATGATATTGAATATACCCCCCAGGGGTATTATACTATGACTGTCCTACTTGCTCGTGCCTGGACCGCTGGAGGTCAGAATGAAAATTATCCCCGTCGGACACTCGCTGTCTCTGTTCCTGCTCGTCAGTTATTTGCTGTGCGTCGGCTGGGGGAGTGTGACGCCGTCCAGCCTTCACATGCATCCAGCATGGCAGGATCTACTGCCCGGATTTGAGTTTGGAACGCTGACTGGTTTCCTGATCGGCCTTGTCGAGAGCTATCTCTATGGCTGGTACATCGCCCTTCTGTTCGTTCCCTTGTTCAACTTCTTCAACCGAAACAGCAGCGCATAAAAGTGATGCATACCCTCATCCTGTGAAGCACTCCTGCTGAAAGAGTCAGAGCCATGACCAACGACACTTCTCACGCCCATTCCGGACATGCGTGCCATCACAACGATCAGGCCGCTCCAGAGAAGCCCGATGATGCCTATGACAAGGTTCCGATCGGCTATGCCGGCACCGTCTGGACCTGTCCCATGCATCCGCAGGTACGCGAAACTGCCAATACAGGCTGCCCGATCTGCGGCATGGCGCTCGAACCGGAAACGGTGACGGCCGAGCAGGATACCAGCGAACTGGATGACATGACGCGGCGCTTCTGGGTCGCCCTTGTCTTCTCGGCGCCACTGCTCGCCTTTGTCATGGGCGAAATGATTCCCGGCAGCCCGCTCAGGCACTGGATTGATCCGACATGGAGTGTCTGGCTTCAGGCCCTGATCGCGACTCCCGTTGTCGTTTGGGCCGGCTGGCCTTTCTTCGTGCGCGGCTGGCAATCCGTGAAGCGACGCAACCTCAACATGTTCACCCTGATCGCGATGGGCGTCGGCGTGGCCTATATTTATTCCCTGGTCGCAACATTCGTGCCTGGCATATTTCCCGATTCATTCCGTGGGCATGGCGGCGCGGTAGCAGTCTACTACGAGGCGGCCGCCGTCATCGTTACGCTGGTTTTACTTGGCCAGGTGCTCGAACTGCGCGCGCGCAACGCCACCTCAGGAGCCATTCGTGCACTGCTGGAGCTTGCCCCTGCTACTGCGCGCAGGATTGCTGACGATGGCAGCGAACAGGCTGTCGATCTCGCGGATGTAAAGTCTGGCGACAAGCTGCGGGTCCGGCCAGGTGAGAAGATCCCGGTCGATGGCGAGGTCGTCGACGGCCATGGGTCGGTTGACGAGTCCATGGTCACCGGCGAACCCCTGCCCGTCGAAAAAGCCGCTGGCGCCCGTGTGACCGGCGGCACGGTCAACGGAACCGGGTCGCTCGTTATGAAGGCGACACATGTGGGCGAAGACACGCTCTTGTCCCAGATTGTCCGAATGGTTGCCGCCGCTCAGCGGTCCCGAGCTCCAATCCAGCGGCTCGCTGATCTCGTCGCTGCCTGGTTCGTTCCGGCTGTTATTGGAATTGCAATCCTGACCTTTGTCGTGTGGGCCGTGTTCGGACCCGACCCGGCGATGGCTTTTGCGATCGTGAATGCCGTTGCCGTCCTGATCATCGCATGTCCCTGTGCGCTAGGTCTGGCAACCCCGATGTCGATCATGGTCGGCACGGGCAAGGGCGCGTCCAACGGCATCCTGATCAAGAATGCTGAAGCGTTGGAGACGCTTGAGAAGGTCGATACGATCGTGGTCGACAAGACCGGGACGTTGACGCTCGGACGCCCCGAACTGGTACGCGTCCAGCCAGGCGAAGGCTTCGACGAAGCCTCGTTGCTTAGTCTCGTAGCGGCGGTGGAACGTTTGAGCGAGCACCCACTTGCCGACGCGATCGTGCGTGGCGCAAAAGGCAAGGGCGCGCCTCACAAGGATGCGCACGGATTTGAATCCGTCACTGGCGAAGGTGCGCAGGCAAGCGTCGACGGCCAAACCGTCGCCATCGGCAACAGAAAGATGATGCAGCGGATCGGGGGCTGGTCTGACGACCTCGGGACACGCGCTGACCAGTACCGCACCGAAGGCCAGACGGTTATGTTCGCCGCCGTCGACGGAAAACCGGCAGGCCTTGTCTCTGTGGCGGACCCGATCAAGGAGACGACACCGGAAGCCATCAGACGTCTTCATGCCGAAGGGTTGAAGATTGTGATGTTGACAGGTGACAATGAGACGACAGCACGCGCGGTCGCCGACAAGGTCGGCATCGATGAGGTTCACGCCGACGTCTCGCCTGAAGACAAGCATCGGATCGTGTCCGAACTCCAGAAGAACGGTGCCCGCGTGGCCATGTGCGGTGACGGCATAAATGATGCGCCCGCGCTCGCTCAGGCGGATGTCGGAATCGCCATGGGAACCGGAACCGATGTGGCCATGGAGAGTGCCGGTGTAACGCTTGTGAAAGGCGATCTGATCGGGGTCGCAAAGGCCCGGGAGCTCAGCCACGCCACGATGCGCAACATCCGCCAGAACCTGTTCTTCGCGTTCTTCTACAATACGCTTGGCGTGCCGGTTGCCGCTGGCATTCTGTATCCCTTCTTCGGCTTGTTACTGAGCCCGATGATCGCGGCGGCCGCCATGAGTTTCAGCTCCGTATCTGTTATCGGCAACGCCTTGCGGCTGAGAACCCTTAAACTCTAATTTTCCGGAGCACAGACATGTCCAGACCACTTGCTATGAGCGCGCTCGGTGCGCTGATGATTGCAGCCCTGATAGCGGGCGTGATGCTCTTCTCCGCGTCACCCGCAGCCAACGCGCAAACAGTCACTGTACACAAGACGCCATGGTGCGGTTGCTGCGCCGCCTGGGTGGACCACCTGCATGACGAGGGTTTCTACGTCATCGTGAAAGAGGAAGAGGACCTGACACCCATTCGGTCACGGCTTGGTGTTCGGGATGAACTGATGAGTTGCCATACCGCAGAAGTCGACGGATATGTCGTTGAAGGTCACGTTCCCGCTCGGGAAATACGACGCTTGCTCGAAGAAAAGCCTGACGTCAACGGCGTCTCGGTGCCCGGCATGCCGCAAGGCTCTCCCGGCATGGAAACACCGAACGCGCCAGATCGGTATGATGTCATCATCTTCTCTGGAGAGGATGCCAGGACATATGCCTCCTATCGGGGAACGCAATTGGTCTCCGAACAGGCAAGACCATGAGTGAGGATGACTACAAGCAAGGGTCACTGACGCTGGCGGGCACCGTCGCCATGGGGACGGGCGTGATGATCGGTGCCGGCATCTTTGCCCTGACCGGTCAGGTCGCTGAATTTGCCGGCGACCTGTTTCCGCTCGCCTTCCTCACGGCAGCCATCATCAGCGGCTTCAGCGCCTATTCCTATATCAAGGTCTCCAACAAGTATCCTAGCGCCGGCGGCATCGCGATGATACTCCGCCGCGCTTACGGCCCGTCTACCGTGACCGGAAGCGCCGCCCTGCTGATGGCGTTCTCGATGATCATCAATGAAAGCCTGGTCGCCCGCACGTTCGGTACGTACACGCTGCAGCTGTTTGGCGTCGAGGGCGGCATATTCGTCCCCTTGCTGGCAATCGGACTGATTATCCTGGCTTTCGTGATAAATATTGCCGGTAATCAGGTGATCGGCGGCGTATCGAAGGTCACGGCTATTCTCAAGATTGGTGGCATACTGATTTTCGCGCTTATTGCGATCTGGGCTGCCGGATTCAGCTTCCAGCCAGCAGCAGATGGTTTCGCTGACAGCACATCTGCCGGTGGATTCCTGGCCGGCGTCGCGCTCGCCATCCTGGCCTATAAGGGATTCACCACCATCACGAACAGTGGCGACGAGGTGAAGGAACCGACCCGCAATGTCGGGCGGGCCATCATGATCTCGCTTGCGATCTGCACTTTCATCTATCTCCTTGTCTGTTTCGCTGTCGGATCAACCCTCACTGTCTCGGAGATTGTTGCGGCGAAGGACTATGCTCTCGCCGAAGCGGCCCGGCCAGCACTTGGAAACTATGGATTGTGGTTCACAGTAACGATTGCGATCATCGCGACAGCTTCAGGCCTGCTTGCCAGCTTGTTTGCCGTCTCCCGCATGCTCGCCATGCTGACCGACATGAACCTGATTCCGCATAGACATTTCGGCATGCCCGGAACGGTACAGCGTCATACGCTCGTCTATACGGTTGTGGCTGCCGGATTGCTCGCGGCTTTCTTCGATCTCAGTCGCATCGCTTCGCTTGGCGCAATCTTCTATCTGGTCATGGATATCATCATCCATTGGGGCGTCTTCCGGCATTTGAGACGGGATGTCGGCGCCGCACCCGCAATCCTTATCTGTGCGATGGCACTCGATGCCGTCGTCCTGATCGCCTTCATCGCCCTGAAGTGGCAAGCCGATCCAGTCATCATCATGATCGCGGCTTTCGGCATGGCTGCAGTCTTTTTATTCGAGCATTTCTTCCTGAAACGTCTTCGCGACAATCCTCCCGGAGAGGAGTCCGGAAACGACCAGCACAAAGCCCACTCATGATCATCGCAACCTTGATCGGACTGCTCACTTTTGTGCTGGCAAGCACGGTGCATTATCTCGCACTGGCGCATCTGCACCGACGCCTGAACCATGAAGCGCGTTCAGGTCTCCCGATCGTTGTTTCGGGTATCGTAGGTGCAGGCCTGGCGCACCTCGCTGAGGCAGCGCTCTATGCAACCAGCTTTACGCTACTGGATGCCTTTGACTTGGGTGGTTTCAAGGGCGGCGAAGCGGACGGGTTCATGGACATATTCTATTTCTCCCTCGTCAACTACACATCGCTTGGGCTGGGCGATATCTATCCAACCGGACATTCGCGGTTCCTGGCGGGACTGGAATCACTCAATGGTTTCCTGCTGATTTCGTGCTCGGCATCCTTCATTTTCCTCCTGATGCGAAACCAAATGGATGGTCCAACTTCGGGCGGAATTCAAAAATCGGATTAACTCGGAACCTGTTCACACACTTCTCCGTTAGTCGTGGAAATACCCCACCACTGTATAAGGAGGATGTTGAAAGTGGATATGAAGAACAGTTATTGGCGGTTTGGCGCAATGATCATCACATCGATGATCGTGATGTTTGGGCTGATGTACCTCAACACCTATGCGTGGGAGCATGTTCGCTGGAGCGAAACGCGCTTCTACATGGCCTTCATCATGGGCGCCGCGATGGCCGTCGTGATGCTGAGCTTCATGCTCAACATGTACAAGGACAGCCGGATCAATTTCGGCATTTTCATTGGCGCTGCGGTCGTGTTCGTCCTGGCCCTCTGGCTGGTGCGCAGCCAGAGCACTGTCGACGACCGGTCCTACATGAAAGCGATGATCCCCCACCACTCCATTGCCATCATGACAAGTGAACGCGCCGGCATCGAGGATGTCCGTGTGCGCGAGCTTGCCGACGAGATCATCACGGCGCAGCGCCGCGAGATCAAGGAAATGGAATGGCTGATTTCCGACATCGCGGAGAATGGCCCGGCATCGACGGAAAGGGAGGCGGCGAGCCGCCCCGTTCCCCCCTTTGAAGGCACGCTCAATCCAGACGACGCTGCCGGGGCAGCCATCGCGGAGGACTAACGCGCCTTCCACGTCCAGTCAGACCCATTCGATCCCGAAAAGGAGCGAAACAGAATGAGACTTGAAAAGATCAAGACACAGGGCCTTGCCCACCTTTCCTACTTCCTGAGCGCCGATGGCGAAGCTGCGGTCATCGATCCGCGGCGTGACATCGACATCTATCTGGACCTCGCCCGTGAGGAAGGCTCTGTCATCAAGCACGTCTTCGAAACCCACCGGAACGAGGACCTGCTCTCAGGCGCCCCTGTCCTGAAGGAAGAGACTGGCGCAAAGGTCTGGCACGGGCCGAACCCTGAAAAGCCGATCCAGTATGCAGCCGAGACGCGGGAAGGCGACACGTTCGAGATTGGCGGCGCGCTCCTGAAGGTGCTTGAAACGCCCGGGCACACCGACGACAGCCTGTCCTACGTGCTTTATGACAAGAGCTTTGAGGAAGGCCCGGTTGGCGTGTTCACGGGCGATGCCCTGTTCATTGGCGATGTCGGGCGCACGGACTTCTATCCCGACCGCAAACGCGAAGTCGCCGGCCTGCTCTATGACAGCCTGGAGAAACTGATGAGGCTCGGCGACCAGTGCCTCGTCTATCCCGCGCATGGCGCCGGTTCGGTTTGTGGCTCGGGCATGGCCGACCGGGAGTTTTCCTCCATCGGCCATGAAAAGCTCAACAATCCGAGCCTGCAGATCGATGACCGGGAGGCTTTCATCGACGCCAAGGTAGCCGAGAACCACTACATCCCGCCATACTTCCGGCGCATGGAAGAGGGCAATATGGAAGGCACCGAAGCTGCGCCGCCGGCGCCCCTGCCCGCTTCCCCGGCCAGGTTGCTCGATCCGGGCGATGCGGTCTGCCTCGATGTCCGTGGCATATTCGACTTTGCCGGCGGACACCGCACGGGCTCGCTCTGCATCCCGGATGACATGCTTGCCGCCTTCGCGGGCTGGTTGCTGCCAGGCGACAAACCGGTGCTGCTGGTAGCGCGCGATGACGACCAGGCGGTCGATGCGGCCACCACGCTTCAGCGGATCGGCTTCGACAATGTGAGCGGATTTGTCAGCGGCGCCATGCCCGTGGCGGTCCAGAACGGCCCGCTCGACACACTCGACTTCGTCGATACCGAAACCGTCGCCGCGCGCGTAGACAACCCGCCGGCTGGCTGGACCCTGCTCGATGTCCGGGCCATCGACGAATATGAGAGCGGCCATATCAAGGACAGCAAGCACGCTTATGTCGGCAAGCTGCCTGATGCGGCCAGTGACCTCGACCCGGACAAGCCCGTCACCGTCATGTGCGGAAGCGGCGCCCGGGCCACCATTGCCGCCTCGCAGCTCATGCGGAAGGGGTTCTCCGAGGTCGATGTCTATATCGGCTCGATGAAGGCGTGGACCGCAGCTGGAAATGCCATTGAGTGATGACTGTCAGTCCATCTTGGGCTGAACCTTTCGTTTCTGACGCATGAAGAGACTGGAAATTGCTTCACGAGGTCCCCATATGGATACCCTGTATGGGGTATTTGCCATGAAGACTGAAACCAAAGAGGCCGCGACCCGAAGGCTTGCCCGCATCGAGGGACAAGTGCGCGGCATCACGAAGATGGTGTCCGACGATCGGTATTGTATTGATGTCATTCGTCAGGTGCAGGCTGTGAAGGCCGCGCTTGTCGGCCTCGAGGCCGTTATCCTGGATGACCATATCGCAACGTGTGTGGATCATGCCCTGACCGGAAGCAATGTCGATGACCGGCGTGAAAAGGTCGAGGAACTTGTTGCTGTGCTTGGTGGCCGCAAGAAGTAGCGGCCTCACAGTTTGTTGAAATGAAAGTTTTAATCTTTTCACGTATTTGAACAATGATGCAGTTTGTGACCCGCCTCCTGACACTGTTTGCCGCTGCCTTCATGGCGGCTCATCCGGTCATGGCGTGTCCATTGATGGTCGGGACCTCCGAAACCGCGCCGACTGAAATGAGCAGCAATCACCCCTGTAATGACATGGCGATGGAAGCCATGGCCGACACCGGGCATACAGATCAGGCATCATCGTCTGATTGCCCCGCGGGATACGACTGTGCACCCATGCTTATCCAGGCGCACAGTGACGCCAATCCAGTTGCACCTGTTGCGAATGTAGACGCAGAATTTGCTGCGGTTCTCGCTAACCCACCAAAGGCATTCCTGCCAGAGCGCGAAACGCTAAAGACCGGGCCTCCACCTCGGCTGGATATCGTCCAGCACACGCCAATATCGCTAAAGCAGCGCTTCCTGAATTGAGAGCGATGACCTGCGGCCGCCACAGCAGCCCGTCGTCATCGCTTCTCACAATTCAGAAGAGCCCGTTTTATCATGCCCCACATTTCAAGAATGCTGCTGGTCGCAGCGTTTGCCGCTGTGCCCCTGGCGGCGGTTGCCAACGCTCAGAGCTTTGCCGAGCTTGAAGCCCGTCTCGAGGCCCATCCAAGCCTCTCCGCTCTCGGTTACGATGCCGAGGCCGACCGGGAGCGTGCAGTCGCCTCAACCGCACTCCCGGACCCGGTCGTATCCCTCGGGATCAACAACATTCCGATTTTCGATCCCTCATTCGACAGTTACTTGCCGACCAATAAAGCCGTTGGTATCCGGCAACAATTTCCGAGCTTCGCGGGCCGTGAAGCCCGCGCCGGTGAAGCCCGGGCGATGTCAGCACAGACCGAGGCGGTTCGCGATGCCCGTTATGCGGCCTTGCGCGCCGAACTCATCGCTTTTCTCGCTGACAAGACTAGACTGACCAGGCAGAGATCCCTCGCCGAAGCGCGAAACGCCAAATATGACGAGCTTGTCGACATTGTCGAGGCCGAGATCGACGCGGGCCGCCCGGCCGTCTATCGCCTTGCCGAAATTGAAAGCGAACGGGCAGAAGTTTCCCGGACGCTTGTTGATCTTGATCGGCAGGAAGCCGAGACCGATGCGCGCCTGATCGAACTCGTCGGACTGGTCCCTTCGAGCGGCCTCCCTCCCCTGACTGAAAGAGACTGGTCCGGCGCAGCGCTTGAGTTCCACACCGTACGCATTGCCGACGCGGCCGTCCGCGTTACCGATTACGGTATCGACGAGGCCCGCGCGGCCTGGAAGCCAGAATGGGGGGCCCAGCTCACCTATCAACAGCGCGATGAAGGCGCGATGTTCGCGGGGGATGACTGGGTCTCCGGTATGGTGACTTTTACGGTTCCGCTCTGGGCCGAAAGGAAGCAGGCACCGAACTTGCGCGCCGCAAAGGCTGAGCGGGCCGGCGCCGAGCAACGCTACCAGGCTGCCGCGCGGAATGCGGCGGCCCAGTATGCGTCCCGGGACGCCATTATACGCGCGGCCGATGCCAGTATCGACGTGCTGCAGGTCAAGATTGCTGCCGTCGAAGACGAAGTCGAGGCCCAGCTGATTGCTTATGAATCCGGTGTTGGCGGTTATGCGCCGATCATCGACGGCGAGATCGCCATTCTCAAACTCCGGGCGGAAATCGAAGCTGAAACGGCCCGCAAGGCCGCTGCGATCGCACGCCTGAATGCCCTCCTGGTGACACAATGAAAAAGACATTCCTGATAATGGGCACCGCATCTGCCGCCCTCTTGCTCGCCGCATGCGGCGCACCGGGCGGATCACCGGGCGGCCAGGGTGAAAAACCGAACGCCTCGAGCGAGACGCAACGATACACCTGCCCCATGCACCCGCACTATATTTCGACCGATCCGGACGGCACCTGCCCGATCTGTGGCATGGACCTGGTGCCTGCCGACAAGACCCAGGAACCGACGAGCTCAACAGGGGAAATCCTGTACTACAAGCATCCCATGGGTAAGCCGGACACCTCGCCCGTTCCGAAAAAGGATTCCATGGGCATGGATTACATCCCGGTTTATGCCGATGACACCGGATCGGGCGTGGCCGTCTCGCCGGAAATGATCCAGACCATGGGGATCCGGACAGCACCTGCCGAGACCAGGGATTTCAGCCGTGTACTGAGAGCCTTCGGCACGGTCGAGACCAATGAACGGCTCGAAAATGTTACAGTCTCGCGGCTAGAAGGCTGGATTGAGAATCTGGCGGTCAATGCCGAGGGCGACACCGTCCGCCCCGGCAGTCTCCTCTACCGGATCTACAGCCCGGACCTGATCGCCGCGCAGAAAGATTATCTGAACTCGTTCAGGATCGGCAACGAAGCGCGCATCGCGTCGGTTCGCCAGCGCCTGCGCTCCCTTGGCATGCAGAATGCGGCCATCGACCGGCTGACCGAAACCCGCCAGGTCATTGAACGTGTTCCGGTTTACGCAGAAGCCGGCGGCACGGTTGCCGAGCTCCAGGTCCGCAATGGCGACTATGTCAAACCCGGCACGCCTATATTACGCCTGCAATCCTATGCCGATGTCTGGGTCATTGCCTCGGTGCCGGAGAGCGATTTGCCTCTGGTGGAAACAGGCATGCAGGCCGAACTCGATTTTCCGAGCGCGCCCGATGCCCCCGGCAAAGGCGAGGTCGACTATATCTATCCGACAATCGACCCGAAAACCCGTACAGCCGACGTCCGGATCGAAGTGGACAATGCGTCGGGCTATCTTCGCCCGGGCGCCTATGCGGACATAAGGCTGAATATCGGCGGCCGACCGCGTCTTTCGGTTCCAAGTGAAGCCATTCTGCTTGGTAGCGAGGGCGCCCGTGTCGTCATCGCCGAAGGCAATGGCCGCTTCTCCGGACGCGCCGTGCAAACCGGGATTTCGGCCAATGGCCGGACCGAAATCCTGTCGGGTCTGGAAAGCGGCGACATGGTCGTCGCCAGCGGGCAGTTCCTGCTCGATAGCGAAGCCAACCTGAAAGAAGGCCTTGCTAAGCTGGAAGCTCCAGATGCGAGTGCGGCCAGTCCGGAAACACCGCTCTTCGATATACCGGTGGACAGTAAAGCCCTCGCCGAAATCGATCACTTCACTGACATGGCGCTCTACTTCCACGAGGCCCTGACAGACGGGTATGACATCGATCCGCTATTCGTGGATCCGGCGCTCGCCCTGGTGCCAGTGCTGCGGGACCGTTACGCGAACACGAAACTGGCACCGGTCATGGATGCTACGCAAACCGCTCTCGCCGCCGCGCAAAACGCCACGGACCGCGAAAACCTTGCCACGCAACTCTCAGACCTGGTCGAGGCCTTGAAACCCTGGCTGCTGGAAGGCGCACCTCAGCATTACAGCGAGGCTGGTCTGGTGCTCTACCGGGACATGGCAACGGGCCGGTACTGGCTGCAGGAAGAAGCCAAACCGGCCAATCCGTACAGCGCAGATGGGGCCGAACGGATTGACTGGCCCAGGCCGATGGCCGGCATGTCGATGACGACCAATGACAGCGAGACTGGCGCTGACCAGGCCCCTGGGCATTCGGGGGACGGTCATGACTGAACGAAACGACAGAGACCTCGCGGGGCAAGACCCCTCCAGATCATGGGTGGCAAAGCTGATCTCCTGGTCGGTTTCCAACCAGCTCATCGTCCTCATGCTCGCCGCTGCACTGGCTGTGACCGGGTGGATGGCGATCCAGCGCACGCCGCTCGATGCAGTGCCGGACCTGACAGATACCCAGGTCATTATTCGTACCGATTTTCCGGGCCAGAGCCCGCAGATTGTCGAGGACCTCGTCACCTATCCACTATCGACGAACCTTCTCGGTCTGCCGAAGACCAAGGATGTGCGCGGCTCCTCAATGTTCGGCACCAGTTTTGTCTATGTCATATTTGACGATGATGTTGACCTCTACTGGGCCCGCTCGCGCGTGCTCGAAGCCTTGTCCCGGCTGGGGTCTGAACTCCCGGAAGGCGCCGTACCGCAGATAGGACCGGATGCGACCGGCGTTGGCTGGGTCTATCAGTATGCCTTGGTCGACAAAACCGGCAAGACCGATCTCGCCGAGCTGCGTTCACTCCAGGACTGGTTCCTGAAACTTGAACTCGCCGGAGTGGAAGGGGTCTCTGAAGTCGCTTCGGTCGGCGGTTTTGTCCGGGAATACCAGGTGCTACTCGATCCCAATCGCCTGAGAAGTTACGACCTGTCGATCACCCGTATCCGTGACGCGGTCCGCGCCGCCTCGAGCGAGGTCGGTGGCCGCGTGCTCGAACAGGGCGAAACGGAATATGTCATCCGCTCATCAGGCTATGTCGATGAGAAGCTTGATCTCGAACAGGTCGTGGTCAAGGCAGAGGATGGCACCCCCGTCCAGCTGAGCCATGTCGCCCGGATTGTCGAAGGCCCGGCCCTCCGGCGCGGCATTGTCGAACTCAATGGCGAAGGCGAAACGGTGTCCGGCATCGTGGTGATGCGCGATGGCGAGAATGCGCTGTCGGTGATCGAACGTGTGAAGGAGAAACTTCATAGTCTCCAGCGCGGGCTGCCAGAAGGCGTCGAGATTGTCACTGTGTATGACCGCGCGCCTCTCATCGAGGGTTCGGTCGATTATCTGAAAGACAAGCTGATCGAGGAAGGCATCGCGGTTGCGCTCGTCATTCTGATCTTCCTCCTCCATGTACGGTCGTCTCTGGTTGCCATCATCACCTTGCCGCTCGGTGTGCTCGGCGCGTTCCTGATCATGTCCTGGCAGGGTGTCACAGCGAACATCATGTCACTTGGCGGGATCGCCATCGCGATCGGTGCCATGGTCGACGCCTCGATTGTGCTTGTTGAGAATGCCAGCCGGAAAATGGCGGATCTGGGACCGAAACCCGATCCGAGCGTGCGCCGCCAGGCGCTGGTCGAGTCGGCTCAGGAAGTCGGCCCCGGCATATTCTTTTCACTCCTCATCATCACGGTCTCCTTCCTGCCCGTCTTTGCCCTGACCGGTCAGAGCTTCAGGCTCTTCAGTCCTCTTGCCTATACCAAGACCTATGCGATGGCCTTCGCGGCCATTCTGTCGGTGACACTTGTCCCGGTTCTGATGCTGTACCTGATGCGGGGTCGGTTCCGGCGCGAGGAAGCCAATCCCCTGAACGCCTTCTTCGTCTGGGCCTACAAACCGCTGCTCCATCTAGCCCTGAGGTTCAAATGGATCACGGTCGCCCTTGCGCTCGCGCTGACGGCCAGTGTCATCGTGCCGGTCCAGAGGATCGGCTCCGAATTCATGCCGGCCCTTTATGAAGGCGAGCTCCTCTACATGCCGACCACCCTGCCCGGCGTGTCATCCACCAAGATGCGGGAGATTCTTGGCCAGACAAACCGCGTCATCAAGACCGTGCCAGAAGTCGATCGTGTCTTCGGCAAGGCCGGGCGCGCCGATACCGCAACCGATCCAGCGCCCATCACCATGATCGAAACATGGATCAAGCTGAAACCGAAGGAGGATTGGCGGCCAGGTGTGACGGTCGAGGACATCACCGATGAGCTCGATGCCAAGCTGCAAATGCCCGGCCTTGTGAATTCATGGGGCTATCCGATCAAGATTCGCATGGACATGGTTTCAACAGGTGTGCGCACGCCCATTGGCATCAAGGTTACGGGCGATGATCTGACAGAGATTGAGACCATTGCCCGGGACATAGAAGCGGCCATTTCGGACGTACCCGGAACGCGCTCGGCCTTCGCCGACAGGGTCATGGGCGGCAAATATCTCGAGATCACGCCGGACAGGGGCGAACTCGCCCGGCGGAATATCGACATGGCAGCCTTCCAGTCCGTGATCCAAACCGCCCTGGGCGGCATGACACTCTCCCAGTCTGTCGAGGGCCGGGAACGCTATGACATCATCCTGCGCTATGATCGGCCATTTCGTGAGAGTGCCACAGACCTGGAAGAGATACTCGTGCCTGCCCCGTCCGGCGCCCATATCCCTCTCAGCGAACTGGCGGACATTTCCTATGCGGAAGGCCCGCCAATGATCCGATCGGAAAATGCCAGGCTGACTGGCTGGGTTTTCGTCGACATCGCGGACCGGGACATGGGCAGCTATGTTGCAGACGCCAGACAGGTGATTGCCAACGCCGTCGACCTGCCTGCGGGATATGCGGTGGAGTTCTCCGGACAGTATGAACAGATGCAGGAAGCGAATGCGCGGCTGAAAATCGCCATTCCAGCTGCAATTGCACTGATCTTCCTGCTGCTGATGCTACATTTCGGCCGGCTCGACCGGACCCTGATCATCATGGCCAGCCTGCCTTTCGGTCTGGTCGGCGGAATGTGGGCCGTCTGGCTGGCAGGCTACAATCTGTCAGTTGCCGTCGCGGTCGGTTTCATCGCCCTGGGCGGCATCGCTGTCGAGACGGCCGTCGTGATGCTGCTCTATATCGACGCGGAAGTCCGAAAGGCGAACCCGTCTGACAGGAGCCAGCTTTTCGCAGCTGTCAGCAAGGGCGCGGCCATGCGCGTCAGGCCGAAGTTGATGACGGTCACGACCATTTTTGCAGGTCTTGCCCCGATCTTCCTGACCGACGGCCTCGGGTCGGACGTCATGCGCCGGATTGCCCTGCCCATGCTTGGCGGCATGGCCTCGACCCTCATCCTCTCCCTGATCGTGATCCCGGCCATCTACTACATCCGGGTCGGGCTGCAGATTCCATCAGATTTACCCCGGGCCGAACCGGATAACCGGGCCGGCTCATTCACCCCCGAAGGAGAAAAACCATGACGAGACACCTGTTGAAAATTCCGCTTTTGTTTCCACTGCTTCTGAGTGGCGCCATGCTGCCGGCGGCCGCGCAGGATCGTTCACCAGACAGGATGATGATGGACGGCGGCATGATGGGCTGCGGCCTGTTCGGCACGGTGTTCATGCTGCTTGCTGTGCTCCTCCTCCTGCTCGGGATCGCTGCCCTCATCAAATATCTGAGGTCGAAATAATAGTCCCGTGTCCATCCACCCTATTCCCCCGTCCCGGCGCGCATCGGGGGCCTCTGTTGAAAGCCGCGCCTGACAATCAAAAAGGAAGAAAACGATGAAAACCCTCGTCAGAAAGACAGCAGTCACAGGCGCAATCCTCGGACTGGCCCTGATTGGTCCGGCGCTCGCCCAGGAGGCCGGCATGAAAATGGACAGTATGAAAGACATGGACATGTCCGGCATGAGCTGCTGCGGCGACATGGCGCCCGGCTTTGGTGTCATTAACAGCGTCGATCTGGATGCCCGAACCGTCAATATTTCACACGATCCGATCAAGAAGATCGGCTGGGGTGAAATGACAATGGACTTCGAGGTCGGCGGAATGGTTGCGCTCGACAAATTCGAGAATGGCGACAACGTCCATTTCATGCTCAAGCAGGACGACAGCGACAATTATGATATCGCCATGATGATGCCGATCGGCGGCGATCCGGATGCTTTCAAGCAATCCATGATGTCGATGATGAAAGGCGACGGCATGATGGACTGCAACATGGGCGGACACGGATCCATGTCCGGCATGTCAGGCAAGGATCATGACGACACCGATCACTAGCCGGTCCTCTGTTTCAAGCAGAAAAATCTTAAATCAGGTTCCGGCCGCGTTCCGCGGCCGGAATGCCTGCGTCTCCCGATTAGTTCACCAGGAAATCCAATGACTCAAAAAATTCTGATTGCTGCCTTCTTGTTAGGTTCCATTACCCTGACAGCCTGCAGCGATCGCGAAAGCACATCGCCTTCAGCCTCCGGCCCTGCGGACCCGATCAGTCCTGAACCGCTTGAACAGGCGGATCAATCCACGCCCGGCGATACCGGACGGGCCACGGGCACGATCACATCCCTTGATCGCGACGAGGGCCGGGTCACCATCGACCATGGCCCTTTCGAAGGCATCGCCATGGGCGCGATGACCATGAGTTTCGATTTAATGGGCGACGCTGAGCTGACCGACCTCTCCGAAGGTGATGAGGTAATCTTCAAGGTCAAGCGGAGCCGGGACGGTTCTCACCGCATCATGGAAATTTGCAGCATTCCCGCGAATGGCCCCGGCTGCCCTCGCCAAGAAGCGGTTTATCCGGAGAACCCGCCGGGTCAGTAAGGCGGGATACTCCGGCCCCGTCCGCGCTAAGGGAAAGACGCTAAAGACCCGTTTCGCCATAGCGTCAAACTGGCATGCGCGGACCAAAAAGAATAACCGCAGCCCCGATCAGACAGGTTACAACCCCTATCAGATCCCAGCGGTCGGGACGAATCCCCTCAATGGTCCATAGCCAGATGAGCGAGGAAGTTATGTAAACCCCACCATAGGCGGCATAGGCGCGCCCGGCTGCAGACGCTTCCACCAGTGTCAGCAGCCAAGCGAATACAACAAGGGATATCATCCCCGGAACCAGCCAGAAAGCGGACTTTCCAAGCCGCAGCCAGGCCCAGAATGCAAAACAACCGGCGATTTCGGCGGCTGCCGCGCCAGCATAGATCAACAACGTCGCGCGAATATCCATGGCTGGGACGTTACCTGATCTGGCTGGACTGGCGAGGCCCCGTTGCGGTTAAAATTGGTTTCAGCCTGCGCAGCATGAAAGCTTCGCCACGTCCTTGTCGAACGTCTGTGCCGCCAATTTTAACCCTTCAACAGTTGTCAGGTATGGAAAAATTGTCTCGCCAAGCGCCTTGCTCGTCATGCCGAACTTCAACGCCATAGCCATCGTCTGAATCGCATCAGACCCTTCGGGCGCCGCGATCTGTCCGCCCAGGAGGCGGTCGGTCTTCGCATCCGCGACCAGCTTGATGACGCCGCGGGTATCGCGGGCGGCGGCGGCGCGTGCCACGTGGTCCAGCGTCAGCACGCTGGTCTTGACGTCATGACCGGCTGCCTTCGCCTGCACCTCGGAAAGGCCGACGCCGGCGACCTGCGGATCGGTGAACACGACCCAGGGCATGGCCACATTGTCATAGCGCAAATCCTGAAGCCCGAGCGCATTGTTGGCCGCCACCTTGGCCCCATAAGCGGCCATGTAGACGAACTGGTCGCGATCGGTGACATCACCCGCTGCCCAGACGCCAGGCCGCGTTGTGGCCATGTCGGCTCCGACCTTGATCGATCCACGCGCATCGGTCTCGATGCCGAACTCGCGCAAGCCGAGGTCTTCGGAATTGGCCACCCGGCCTGTGGTGGCCACAAGCCGCTGCGCGGAGAGGGTCACGGGCTTTCCACCCCGTTCGATTGTCAGCGTGACGCCGCCGTCACTCCGTCTCACCGATCGGTAGGACAGGCCGGTCTCGACCGCGACACCCTCAGCCTTCAACGCGTCGGTCAACGCCTTGGCCACTTCCGGTTCCACGCCGGGCAGAAGGCGCGAACGCGTGACCAGTGTAACCTTGACGCCCAGCCGCGACGCCATCTGCGCCAGTTCACAGCCAATATAGCCGCCGCCCAGGACCAGGATGCTTTCGGGCTGATCGGGCAGGCTGAGAAGGTCCCAGGAATCGAGCGCCTCCACGGTCTCGATCCCGTCAATTTCCGGCAAGAAAGGGCGCGAGCCGGTGGCGATCAGAACCTTCGGTGCAGCGATGATCCGCCCGCCGACCTCAATCCCGCCTTCGATCAGGCGTGCGGCACCTTCCTCGATATAGGTGACATTCTCATAGGAAGGCAGCAGGTCGATGTATTTTTTCTGGCGCATCTCGTCGACCAGATCGGCCGTGCCCTTGACGACCGCCGACCAGTCCACGCTCTGCGCACAGGGCTCAATGCCCGGAAACCGTGCCGCCGCTGTACCAGCATGCACCGCTTCACCGGCCCATATCATCGCCTTGGACGGCACGCAGCCGACATTGACGCAGGTGCCGCCGATGGTGCCATGCCCAACCATGGCCACGCGCCTGCCGGCCTCGGCCGCGCTAATCGAAGCCGAAAACCCGGCCGAGCCAGCACCTATGACGATGAGGTCATAGCTGTCGTCGCCGTTTTTATTGACGGAGCAGCAATCGCCTGTCTTTACGGTTTGATTCATTATTTCTTCCTTGGCTTGTGACCAGGCATGGCGACGCGGCCTCGATCAAGTATTCAAAATCACACCATCGACCCGATGTCGGAGGCGTGGCCGGGATCAGGTTGGGGCCGCTGTCGCCGCATTCGCCTGCGGCGAAGACCGCGGGATCGCTCGTACGCATCGATGTGTTCACCTGGATGCCCCGCCGAGTGCACTCGGCGCAGGCAGCTTCGAGGTTCAGCCTGTCCATTTTTGGTACCCGGCCGGGGCTGAGGCACATGCTCATTGATGCAAAACAAGAAGGTGTCGCAATGACGGTACCGGCCAGACCCGTTATCACCAGTTTTCGGTCAGTCCATTTTGACATCAAAGTGAAAGCCTTGTGTGAAAATCTGACGATGTATGCGAACATCGACTTGCAGGTGCCTCATCAGGATATTCCAGATGCTGCGTGTTCAACCGTCCGTAACGCTTGCCGGGTATCCTACATCGGTTGAAGCCGCAGCGATCAGCACAGGCGTTGTCGCCGCCGTATCGTAAACCACCTCTGCGGTCCTGGCCGCATAATCGATATCGACAGATTTAACGCCCTCGACACGCATCATCGCTTTCCTGACAGCAATCGGACATGTCGCGCAGGTCATGTTTCCGATCGTAAAACGGGCTGTCGCCTGTTCGACCTCCACCGAGGCATCCGGAGCATTCTGCGCGCCGGCGACTGCGAGCCCCCCCGCGAGTGCCAGACCTGCCAGTCCGGCGATCATCCATGTGCGTTTCATACTTGTCTCCCTGGCTAGTAAAATAACGGTGCCCATACATCGATGGTCAAGGCCGCCAGCACGACAAGCGCGCCGCTCCACAGGGCGACCTGCTTGACGACTGACGACTGCGGACGGGCGCAATAGCTACCATCCTCGCAGACACTGGTTTTTCGAAAATAGACATCCCAGAACCCAGCCGCGAGAAATCCGATCGCGACCAGAAGAAAAAGGGGCTTGTAGGGTTCCAGCGCCGTCAACTGGCCAATCCACGCTCCGGAAACACCGAGACTGATCAGCACAAGCGGCACGATGCAGCAGGATGATGCAAGGAATGCCCCCAGCATGCCACCGGCAACAAGCCACCTTGAACGACGCTCATTTGCTGGGCTGTTTTCCGTATCTGCCATGACCAGCTGTTCCCATTGCATTATTGATCATGATCACGTTACGCTCTGTAGTTGGTACAGACACAAGTGGGTATTTCATCATGGCCATCACATCGCCGCGAGCAGCACTCAAACGGGCTGAACTGGCCGGGCGGCTCGGCTGCAATCTTGAAACGATCCGTTATTATGAAAAGATCGAATTGCTGCCCGAACCAGCCCGCACGGCAAGTGGCCACCGGCTGTATTCGAATGAAGATCAGGTACGACTGCGTTTCATATTGCGAGCCCGCAGCCTCGGCTTCTCCGTGGAAGATGTACGCTCGCTACTTGGCATCAATGATGGCAGGCCGAGCTGCGCGGAGGTCAGGGCGCTGGCAGAAGCACATCGGGGCGATATCCGTAAACGCATCGCCGATCTGAAGCAGATGGATCGACGGCTCGGCGAGATCATGGCTGGTTGCACCGGCGCTGAAACACCCGATTGCGCACTCACCGACAAACTGTTCGAAGATAGCTGACAAAAGGGGCTCCTGAATCTGCCAGAGATGCAAATGGTGGACATCCACGACACCATCACCGCTCCGCATCGCCTCAATGACGGCACCGTTGTCAATTTCCGGCGGACTGCTTAGCCACAACATGTGGATCGGCCCGCCGATTTCGCGGAACGACAGGCAGAGAATGTTACCGCGATACCGATCGTCACGAACGGATCGAACAGTATTCAGTCATAGATGAGGATGAGCGCGTCGCCCGCAACCACGGCTACAGATGCGAGTGCGTCGGACAGATTGTGAAGGAGGAGCGCCCGGATATTCACGCTCCCATTCTGCACCGAATAGATCAGGAGGGCTGTAAGCTCGGCAATGACCAGCGCAACACCGCCACGAATAACGATCGTCCAGCCACCAACGGCGGGCGGATCAGTGATTCGTATGACACTCTTATTGACCAGATAGCAATGGAGACCCGACGATCATCGCTCGCGGGATCAAGATCGTCATGATCATGTGCGTGGCTCAGGATCGGCCTCCTCTTCCAGCACCTTGCGCTTGCAATCGAGATACGCGCGTCGCCGCGAGTGCACCGCGTTTTTGACACGGCTCTTTGGTGGTATCAGGCCGCATTCCTCCTGCACCTTGGCCGCCTGCTCACTCGAAAGGGCCCCCATCACGTTGTCGAGACTCTCGCAGCCGGCCAGGGCTGCGAGAGAAACGGACATGACCGCGAAGCGAAGTTCACGATGGATGAACATGCTCGGCCTCCAACAAGGAATGGTGCGCGTCGGGCTTTGGTGCGAACCAGCGGTGAAGGGCGGGTAGCACCAGCAAAGTTAGCACGGTCGAGGAGACCAGCCCGCCCATGACCACCGTGGCCAGTGGCCGCTGCACTTCAGCACCGACACCACTTGCGAAGAGCAGCGGCGCAAGGCCGAGCGCCGTCGTAAGGGCGGTCATCAGCACAGGACGTGCCCGCAAGCCTGCCGCCTCGACGGCAAGTTCATCGCGACCACGGCCCTCCCTGGCAAAATCATCCATGAAACTGACCAGCACCATGCCATTGCCGAGCGCGATACCGAACAGGGCAATAAAGCCGACCGTCGCAGGCACCGAGATCGGCAGGCCTGCAATCCAGAGCGCCATCGCCCCGCCGGTCAGCGCCAGCGGAATGTTGAGCAGGATCAGGATGGCCGATTTCATGCGCCCGAACGTCAATAGCAGGATCAGGAATACGATACCGAGCGTGATCGGGATCACGACCGCGAACCGCGCATTCGCTTCCTGCTGGAGTTCGAACTGTCCGCCCCATTCGACGCGATAACCAGCCGGCAGGTCGAGCTGGCTGGCGACCGATTGCTGCGCATCAGCGACATAGCTGCCAATATCGCGTCCTCTCACATTGAGCTGAACGGTGATGAATCGCTCACCATTCTCGCGCGTGATCTGACGTGGACCGACAATCTCCCTGATGTTTGCCACGCTTTCGAGTGGAACCCGTGCGCCGCTGGACGATTCCAGAATAATCCGTCCGATGGCCGCGGGCGTGTTGCGGTCCTCTTCGGCATAGCGCACGATGACGGGAAACTGGCGCACTCCCTCGAAAACGGCACCAGCCTCTGCCCCGCCGACGCCGGAACGCAAGGCATCGAGCGCCTCCTCCACGCTCAGTCCATACCGGCCGAGCGCAGGACGGTTGAGCGAGACCACAAGCTGCGGCGCGCCGGTGATCTGATCGGCCTGGACGTCGGTCGCCCCTGGAACCTCCTGAAGAATGGACTGCAAGTCCTGCGAGCCTTCCAGCAGGACCGCCGTATCCGGACCGAAGATCTTGACCGCCAGTTGCGCCTTTGTGCCGGTCAGGAGTTCATCCACCGACATGGCGATTGGCTGGCCAACATTGACCCTGACGCCTGGAAAGCCTCCGAGATTCTCCGAGATCGACGCCCGGAGTTCATCCGGGCTGATGCCATTGCGCCATTCGCTTCGGGGTTTGAGCGCCACGAAGGCCTCGATACTGTTGACCGGGTCGGCATGCGCGCCGACTTCCCCACGACCGATCCGGCTGACAATGGAACTGATCTCGGGGAAGGCTTCAAGCAGTCTTGCCTCGATGCGGGTCGACGTTTCCTTTGCTTCGGTTAGCGAGATGGACGGCGCCATCGTCACACGCAACAGGACATCGCCTTCCTCCAGCGCAGGCGTGAACTCCGAGCCAAGGCGTGTCGCTGAGAGGCCCCCAACCAGAAGCAGGACGCCTGCTAGCCCGACCGCCGCGAGACGTCGCCGGACGAAGAAGGCCGCAAGCGGCTTGATCAGCGAAACAAGCCGGCTGTCGCTCTCCTGGCTATTGCTCTTGGGCGGACGCATGAGGCCGAGCGCCATCGCCGGAGCGATGAGCGCGGCATAGATCAGCGACCCTGTCATGGCGAGCGCGGCAGAAGCGGCGAGCGGCCGAAACGTCTTGCCTTCAGTGCCCTGTAGCGAAAAGAGCGGCAGGAAGACGATGATCACCACGGCGACGGCAGCAATTAGCGGCGCGATCACTTCGGCGCTCGCTCGCGCGACCGTCGTGCGGCTATCTTCACCCTCGCGTCGTTCGCGCAAGCCGCGATCCACGTTCTCGGCGATGACGATGGCGCCGTCGACCATCATCCCGATGGCGATCGCTACCCCGCCCAGCGTCATCAGATTGGCCCCGATGCCGAGGGCCTTCATCGCGATGAAGGCAAAGCCGACCGAGAAGGGAATAGCCATGACGACAACAAGGCTTGGCCGCCAGCCGCCGAGGAACAGGAAGACGATGACGGCGACCAGGAGCGCGCCCTGCCAGAGCGCGGTCGTCACGGTCGCAGCCGCCTTTTTCACCAGCGTGCCCTGATCATAATACGGGACGGCTTTGACGCCATCCGGAAGCGACAGGTTGATCTCTTCGAAGCGCGCCTGAGCGTTCTCGATCACCTCAGACGTGTTGGTGCCATAAAGTTTCAGGACGAGACCGGCCACGGTCTCCCCTTCGCCATTGGCGGTCGCAAGACCTTGCCGAACGCCGCCGCCTATCGCGACTTCACCGAGGTCGCTGACGCGGACCGTTCGTCCATCCACCGTCTTGACCGGCGTTTCACGCAGATCATCGAGAGATCGAGCGAGCCCGACCCCGCGCACCGTGTACTGTTCGGCGCCAATTTCGATGAATTGCGCGCCGGCCGTCCGATTGGCGCTCTCCAGGGCGGCAATCACCTCGCCGACGCTGAGGTCATAGGATGTCAGCTGATCGGGATCGAGGCGGACCTGGTACTGCTTCTCGAAACCCCCTAGTGACAGAACCTCCGTCACCCCTTCAACCGACTGAAGCGGATACTTGATCATCCAGTCGGCAATCTCGCGCAGCTCAACCAGCGACCGCTCGCCGGTCTCATCGACGAGCCGGTAGTACATGATGATACCAAGGCCGGTCGAAATCGGCCCCATCTTGGGTGTGCCGAAGCCGTCGGGAATGGCGTCGGCGGCCTCGCCGAGGCGCTCGCCGACGACCTGGCGGGCGAAATAGACGTCCGTGCCATCCTCGAAATAGATATTGATGACGGACAGGCCAAAATTGGATGTCGAGCGGATCTCGTCGACCTTGGGGAGGCCGGACATGGCCGTCTCGATCGGATAGGTGACATAGCGTTCGACCTCTTCGGGCGACAGGCCTTCAGTTTCGGTGAAGACTTGGACCAGAGAAGGTGAGGGATCGGGAAAAGCGTCGACAGGCAGGCTGCGAAAGGCAAACAGCCCCCCGATCGACAGGGCGAGTGCGGCAATGGCGGCAAGCAGCCGGCCACCCGCAAGGCGGTGCATCAAATTGATCATTTTGCGGGTCTCCTAGTGTGCGTGGCCGTCGCCGAAAGCGTCTTTTTCAAGCTGCGCTTTCAGGGTGAAGGCGCCCTCGGCAACGAATGCTTCGTCGGCCTCGAGCCCGGAAATGATCTCGGTATAGCTGCCTGCACTCTCTCCTGTCCGGACCTCGCGCGGTTCGAACCCGTCATCCGTCGGGACGAAGACCGACATCCTGTCTTCAACACTGACAATCGCATCGGAGGGAACGCGCACGACGGGGCGCCCCTCTCCCGTGTCGATCCGCGCCGTTACGAACTGACCGGGCTTCAGCCTGTGTTCGGCATTGTCGACAATGACCCGCGCGGTCGCGGTGCGGGATGCCTCATTGATGACAGGCAGGACATTTGAAATTGTCCCTTCGGCCAGGACGCGGCCATCTTCCTGCTGGAAGGTCACGGTCTGGCCTTCGCTGACCTTGCCGAGATCTTCCTTGTAGACGGCGATGTCGGCCCAGACGACGCTATCATCGATGATGACAAAGATGGGCGCGCCGCCAGCCGATACGGTTTCTCCAAGAGAAACGCTCCGCTGAATCACCTCTCCGGCAAGGGGAGCCGTCACATAGGCTTGTGCAAGCGACCCATCCGCAGCCTCATTAAGCTTGTCCAGTGTGCCATGACCAATGCCGATCGCATGAAGCCTGTTTTCAGCAGCTTCCCGGCCGGCATTGGCTGCGGCGAATGCCGCACGCGCCGACTGCAGATCGGCCTCGGCGGTGATTTTCTGCTCCCAGAGGTTTTCCTCACGCTCAAGCTCGGCTTGCGCGAGGCGCTCGGCGCTCAGGGCATTCAGATAATCGGCCTTTAGGCCGGCGAGTTCACGACTGGTCAGCCGGGCAAGCGTGGCGCCGGCTTTCACGATATCGCCTTCGCCTGCATAAAGTTGGGCAACGGTGCCCTCGACCTGTGGCGAGACCCTTGCGACACGGTCCGCATCGAAACGGATCTCGGCCGGCAGTTCCAGCTGGCCCGAAACCGCTCCGGTCTGGGCTCGCCCGGTCCGGATACCGGCAGCTTCCGCCTCCTCGGCGGTCAGCTCGACATGATCGCCGCCTTCACCTTCGTGTTCGGTATGACCGCCTCCTTCTTCATGTCCCTCATGATCGTCGCCATCGGCCTCATCATGGCTTTCATGCTCCTCATCACTACCGTCTTCGTGGTCGTCATGGCCATCTTCGGCTTGTGGGGGCGTCCGGTTTGCACCAGACGAATCGGAGGCGTCATTGCCGCAAGCACTAAGATATAAAAGCGCTGGCGAAAGCAGCGCCGCATAGAATAAATTCAGTTTCATTGGATCTCTCCTTCGAACGGCGCGGCGCCAATCAGTGCACGCAACCGCAGCGTGTATGTCTGGAGCGCCAGCCGGGCATCGATTACGGCGGCGCGGGTTTCAATCAGACTGCGCCGCGCATCGAGCGTGGCTGTGAGGTCGAACTTGCCGACCCGGTAGCCCTCTGCCGCAGCTGTATAGGCTTCTTCTGCGAGCGGCAGCGCTTCGCCCTCGAGACGCTGCAAGCGAGACTTCGCAGCCCGCACCTGCGCGGCGAGGCTCGCTTGCTCGGCCCGCAACCTTGCCTCAACAGTCTGTGCTGATAGCTCGGCACTCTGGGTACGTAATCCCGCCGCCCGCGTTGCGTCCTGATTGCGGTCAAAGACCGGCAAAGGAACACTGACACCCGCCAGAAACGCGCTATCGCCCGTGTCCTCAAATCTTCGGACACCAGCCGATACGGTTATATCAGGCCATGCGCCGGCGCGGGCCCGGTCCGTCGCCGCGCTACGAGCCGTCGCTCCGGCCTTAGCCGCCGCAAGTGACGGATGAACGCCAGAATCTGGTTGAGCCGACCCACCCGCCGGATCTGTTACGATTTCCGCAGTGCCAGACAAGACAAAGTCGATCTCTGGACTACCCCAAACGGACGCAAGCGCTAGCCCTTTGGCTTCGACCTGGCCCCGCGCACCATCCGCAACCGCCTGAAGCGCTGCTGCTTCAGCCCGCGCGCGCAGCAACTCAGGCGGAGCCGACGCTCCAGCGTCCACGCGGCGCTGGACGACGCCAGAGAACTCGGATGCGAGATCGGCTGACGCCTGAGCGACCTCGGCCATGTCGTAAGCGGCACGAAGTTCCAGATAGAGTTCCCCTGCGAGTTTCTGAGCTTCCAGGCTTCGTACAGAACATTCGGCACTCGCCAATGCGGCTTCAGCTCTGGCGGCCCGCTCGGAAAGTCTTCGTTTATCGCCAAGCTGTAAGGTCTGCGCCACTACCAGGGTCGTCTCGTAGGCATTGAAGCCTTCAAGCGATCCGCTGCCGGCAAAGTTCTCGGTTTCGACAGACAGAGATGGATTAAGCCAACGGCTCGCCTGATCGGCGTCGGCCGATGAAGCTTTCGCCTCGAGAGCCGCCGTCAGAACTTCAGGCGAAGCATTGGCGGCGCGAGCAATAGCCGCGTCGAGCGTCAGTGGTCGGGATTGATCATAGTCAGTCGCGCTGACATAGACAGAACTACACCCTTGCGCATAGGCCGTACCGGCCATGACCGGCAGGGCGAGCGCGGTGATCGCGCTGCATATAAGAATTTTCATTTTTGCTGGTTTCCTCGTCCAGATTCAACGACAGCGAGGCCGTAGCCACGCAAAATAATCCTGTGTCGTTGGTCTAGGCACGAGGAGGACGGTAAAGACCGTCTGGGCGGAGGTTCTCGAGAAAAGAACCGCCAGGCAACAAATGTCTGGTCTGTACGGCAGACTTCGGAGCGCCGCTTAGATCGCCGCCGCCTATCAGATGGAAATGACAGCTTCCGCACTGATGCGCGGTATGGTCATGACCTTCATGCGATGGCTCCTTATCAGAGACATCTTGGGCCAGCTCACTCGCAGAACATTCCTCTGCGGCCTGATCGCCCGGATGCATGATATCCGCCGCAGCCGTCATCGGCGCAATAACAAAAGCTATCGCCATCACCATGACGAGCAACCTTCGTAAACACGTTATGACTTGGAACGGAAACATGATTGCTGGGCTAGCTACTTTCTATTGCGATCGGGTAAACAGGCTCACTCTCTTTTTAACACCTCCAGTCACTGGAGGGTCAAGCGCCTTTTGACGGAAGCCCTGCAAGCACCTCGGCGCCATCATGCTGTTCGTGCAAGCAATTCTCGTGCTGGCCAAGGGCAGCGAGCACAGAGCAGGATCCGATCTTGCCGCCTTCGCAAGCGCGGATCATGCGTTTGAGCTCGGCCTCGAGCGCCTCCAATTGGGTCAGCCTGCGGCGAACCTCGTCAAGCTGGCGACGTGCAATCTGGTCAACCAGGACGCACTCCCTGCCTGGCTCTACCTGCAGCGAAATCAGTTCCCTTACCGCTGAGACGGGAAACCCCAGATCCCTTGCATGACGAATAAAACGGAGACGCTCTACAGAGTCCCCTGCGTACAACCGCTGTCCGCTTGCGCTGCGTTGCGGCTCGTCGAGCAGACCAATGGATTCATAATAGCGGATTGTCGTGACTTTTACGGCCGTCGCCCCTGACAGTTTTCCGATCGTCATCAAGGCCATGATAGCGCCCCTTGCCCCTCTAGTTACTGTAGACTGCAGGAAATAACCCTGACGGCTGAAAACACAAGCGCAGGAGGCAACATGAGTGGTGATACGACAATCCAGATACTCGGCATTGCCACAGGTGGCGCAGTTGCTGTGATTCCTATTTGGTCTGCAGCCTTCCCCGCGCAGAGAATTTGGCTCCCGCAGCGTTATTCGCGTTTCGTGGCACCAATCATCTGGAAGGGTACGATCACGAATTTCGGAGCGGCGCTGTCGATTGGGGCTTCAGGTAGGGCAACCGCTCCCGTACCCTGCTGGGCGATATTCGGCCTCGGGTTTGCCCCTCTCATCATCGCGAATATGGTGGTTTGGCGCGCAGATTTCCGGTTCGGTTTCGACAAGACACCAAGAGCCAAGGGCACACTTGCCACCACAGGGCCCTACCGCTACTCCAGCTATCCTCAATACGCTTGCAATACCAAGCTTTCTAACGGAGACGCTTCGATAAAATTCTTACGGTGCATCTCCCCTCACAGACAACGGTTGGTAAAATCATAGGATGGGTAGCGAAGACTTGAAAATCGAGACGTCAGACGAGCGCCGAACTCTTCAAATTGTACTATGGCTAAACATACTCATAGCCATTGGCTTTTTTGTCACAGGCTGGTTCGGCGACTCCAATGCCCTCCTGGCGAACGGGCTGGATAATTCCTCGGACGCGATTGTGTATGGCTTGAGCCTGCTTGCACTTACACGTTCGCAGATCTGGAAACGCAACGCCGCTCGACTGTCAGGTGGAATGCTTCTTGTATTTGCCGTCGGCGTCGCCGGCGACGCAATCCGTCGATACTTTGAAGGATCTGAACCCCTCGGTCTCATCATGCTGGCAATGGCCGCGATTGCAGGTGTTGTAAATCTGATCTGTCTCTGGCTTTTGAAAAAAATAGAAAAGAAGGATGTAAACCTGCGAGCCGCTACAACATTTAGTTTCAATGACTTCATCTCGAATGGGGGGATCATTCTCGCGGGCGTAATCGTACTGTGGACTGGGTCCAACTGGCCAGATCTGCTTGTCGGATTGGGAGTCGCGGCGATTGCGGTATATGGTGGAATCGATATTCTGCGCGATGCGCATGCTGATAAGCATCAGTCAGGATGATGCCCCAAACCCGGAATGAAACAAGTGCGTAAAATTCTCAAAATGGTGCGCGCGCAGCGTCACTGGGCCTCGCATGATGGGTTCCCAAGCGTTACCGTAACAAATATTTACTCGATCAACTTTCTATTCCGGCATTGAATTTGCTTTCCCTGTTGAGTTGAATCTCTCTTGGGAAACGAGGACAAATGTCCCGGCTGGCAGATCATATAAGTGCTTATGACTACACATGGTTGTTGTCAGACAGCAGATGGGCCTGGGAGTTCCTGCGCCGAAACCGCCGGTTTCTTGAGGACTCGTCGCTTCCTTCCGCGAGTGAGCTTAGTTTCGCTCCCGCCTGCCATCAGATCACCCTCGTGCGCCCTAGAGCCCCTCAGGCGCTTGCTGAGCGATGGGGGCTCGCCTTCTTCCCGGATCCAGAGGATAGCGGCCTTGAAGCCGACGCGTTCTGGTCGGGAGGTCTCTATCCGAGGCGGGTTCACATGCAAGTTTCTCCGAGTGGTCCTAATGAATCCTGTGAATTCTATGATCGCACTGTTGGCATCTGCAGGATAACGCACTTCACCGACCTCGCCGGCCGCGAACAATTTCTTCTCAAGGGAAATGGCTGCGTCATTCAGGTATTCTGCACGGGCA
Source organism: Hyphomonas sp. KY3 (assembly GCF_017309975.1). Classification (NCBI taxonomy): domain Bacteria; kingdom Pseudomonadati; phylum Pseudomonadota; class Alphaproteobacteria; order Hyphomonadales; family Hyphomonadaceae; genus Hyphomonas; species Hyphomonas sp. KY3. The sequence goes on along the minus strand of NZ_CP022271.1, from coordinate 1,489,669 downwards.
TGTCACTTCTGGCCCGCGAACCTGTCAAGCTCAGCTTCATCATCGACAGTCTCGACGAATTCCAGGCCAAGCTGAAAACGCTCCAGCGCGCCCAGCGTGTCTATGACCCGCAAGCAGAGGCGGATATCCCGGAATGGACTCGCCATTCCTTGGCCCTTCGCAATGCACTGGTCGCACTCGATTGTCATGATGCCAAACTCTCATATTTTGAGACGGCGGGGTTCATATATGGCGAAGAACGGGCCCGCGAAGCCTGGGACAGCCCAAGCCGAGCGATGAAAGACGAGATGAGACGTGCCCTTGCCCGCGGCCGGGACCTGCGGGACGGCGGTTATGCAACGCTTCTCGGACCCGTCGAAAACGCGCTTCTTTTAGCCTGAAGTAGAATTTTGGCACCTCTTTTGCAGCACCCGCTTGTGAAGGAGGCACCTGATGAGTCCCGCCGACACACCCTCGGTCCGTATTGATCTGGATGACTACGCCTATACTTGCCGACTCTCCAGAAGTCGCTGGGCTTGGGAATTTCTTCGGCGAAATAGCGAATTCAGGCAAGCCGCCCTGCGGGCTGGCGACTCACAGATATCTGAAAAGCCAGCCTGTCATGGCATCCGGCTGCTCCGGCCGCTATGCGACCAGATCGACGCTGAGAAATTCGGCTTGGTTTTCTTTCCCGACATAGACGCGAATGGCTATGAGGCCGACGTCTTCTGGATCCCTGCCCTCTATGCTCGCGCCCTGACCATGCAGGTCGTACCGCGTCATCCGAGCGAGCGCGACGATATTTTCGATCAGACGATCAATGTGTGTGAAGTCACTCACCTCACAGATCGCGTCGGCCGGGAATACCTGATGATCCGTGGGCACGGCCACAGCATCCAGGTCGCTTGTTCTGGTCTGTCACTACTCAGCGTCGAACCCGTCCGCATGAAACTGATCATCGATAATGTGTCGAGCATGGACGAAACACTTAAAGTCATCGGCAAGGCTCAGCGTATTCTTGGCAAGGACGATTCGAGTTTCAACGACACCTGGACACGCTCATCGCTTGCGTTTCGCAATGCGCTCATTGCGCTCGATGCGTATGAGACCGGTCTAACTTATTTTGAAACCGCTGCCATCATCTATGGCGAGGATCGCGCCACCGAAGCCTGGCAGAGCCCCAGCCGGGCCATGAAAGACGAAATGCGCCGCGCCCTCGTGCGAGGACGTGAACTCCGGGATGGCGGATACAGGGACCTCCTGACTGCACAGACCTGAGCAGATCCAATTTGGCATCAGACCTTGATCCGGCGATCACCCCTCGCTGACGCGAGGGGGCTGTTTCGCGGGCGGCACGCCGCCAGCGGCCCGGCTCGTCTCCGGACCTCTGGCCTGCCCTTCCGGGCAGCCCAGCGGCATGCGGGTGTCTCGCCGGTGATCGCGCCAGCCTGCGCTTCCCACTGCAATGCAGAGGGGTCACAGGCTGCGTGGCCTTTGAAAGCGGACCTATGACGTTTTCGATGATCGTCTGACGGTGAAAGCTGAAGCGCATTGCAGCCTGGTCCGCATCGGTCTTCCTGGCGTCCATGACAATCTCCCTCTCAGACGGAGGTGGGCGAACGACCGGTCTGCCCGGACCCGCCGCTTGCGCAAGGCGCCGGGACTGAAGGTGTCTGGAAGCGGTCGCAGCGTCCTACCTTTCCGCCTTGCCCAACCGGCTAATGGGTCCGGCCTGCCGGCCTTCTCGCCGCCCACCCCCGCCTGATGCGGGAGGGACATTTGGGCGGGGAGACGAGACTGACGCCATGACCACACCGCAACCTTCAGCCCCCCTTGCGGCAGACGCTGCACCCACACCTGAAACCCGCCCCCGTATCTATGTGGCCTGTCTTGCCGCCTACAATAATGGCTGCCTGCACGGGCGCTGGATCGAGGCGACGACGCCAGATGAGGTCATGTCCGAGGTTCGCGCCATGCTGGCGGACTCGCCGCTGCCCGATGCCGAAGAATGGGCAATCCATGACTATGAAGGCTTCGAAGGCGCGCACCTGTCGGAATATGCGAGCTTCGAGACGGTCTGCAATCTGGCCGACTTCATTGCCGAACATGGCAGGCTCGGCGCGCTGGTCCATCGCCATTTTGGCGACGACCTTGAGCAGGCCGAAGCGTCCTTCGACGATTATGCAGGCACCTATGCGAGCCGGGCAGACTTCGCCGAGGACCTGCACCGCGACACCGGCACCGAAATTTCCGCAGCCCTCGAATACTATATCGACTGGTCGGCGCTCGCCCGCGACATGGAGCTGGGTGGCGACATCATGGTGTTCGAGACAGGGTTCGAAGACGTTCACGTCTTCTGGACGCGATGAGCGCCATGGCGAGATTTCAGGCAAGACCGCGCGAAGATGGCCTTGGCCCCTATCGCTGGGCGCATGTCGTGAAGACCCCGCAAGGGTTCGCGCAGGGCACGATCTATCACCAGTCCGGTGACGAGTTCGACGAGGCAGAGGCGCGCGAGCTGCGCGCACTCTGCGACCGGATGGGATTCGAGCTTCGGAGGGCGTCATGAGCTTTACCGAGCACTTCGATGCCTACGCCTGCGAAGGCGATGCGATCAGTTGCGAGGCAAAGGGCTTCATTGTCACGGCCCGGATTGTTGCCGATGACTGCCTCGATGCGCCGGACCAGCGGCAGGATGGGTTCTGGCCGTCGCTCTACAAGGATGCGCCCGGCTTCATCGGGCCGGGCAACAGCTTCCGCCAGCGCTTCGCCGAGGCGCAGGCCAAGGCGGAAGCCGTCATGGAAGCATGGCGCAAGAGCGAGTGGTTCTATTGCGGGATCGTGCTTTCGGTCGAGCGCGACGGCATTGAACTGGGCCGTCATGCCGCCAGCCTCTGGGGCGTCGAATGCAACTATCCCGGCACGGATAACAGCTATCTCACCACGGTTGCGAACGAGCTGCTGCCGGAGGCGCTGGACGCAGGGCGTGCCGCAGCCTCGCGGCTTGCGGCGACCGTGACAGGCTGGGCCGCGACATGAGCGCGGCCCGCACCCTCACTGAATTGCTCGGCCCACGGCCCCGTATGACGCTTGTCGTTGCCGAGGCCCAGGTCGCCGAAATCTGGGTCGAGGGCCGCGCGCCGCTGATCACGATCCGCGATTATGACTGGGGCGAGACCGACCCCCAACCAAGCCGGGACGCGGACGGCTTTCCCTTCACCAAGATCAACTGGAGAGGCCCCGCGTGGGCGCTGGGTCTCTCGCTTTACCCGCCAGAAAAGGAGACCTCCATGGCACAGCCCGACCTCAAACACATCCCGCTCGACGAGCTTCGGATTTCCAAACTCAATATGCGGCATGGGCGCAAGAAGCCGGACGTATCCGACATTCTGCCGTCCATCCGGGAGAGCGGATTGCGTCAGACTTTGCTCGTTCGCCGCGAAGGCAAATATTATGGCGTCATCGCCGGACGCCGCCGTTTTTTTGCGCTCAAAGAAATCGCGAAGGAGACAGGCGAGGTGCCGTTCGTTCCATGCGCGATCATGACTGAAAAGGATGCGGCCTCCGCGATTGCGGCATCTGTCATCGAAAATGTCGGACGCCTTCCTGCGACAGAAATGGAGCAATATGAGGCGTTCAAGCGCCTCAACGATGAAGGCAAGGCGCTGGAGGATATCGCCAGCTTCTTCGGAGTGACTGAGCTTCTGGTGCGCCGTGTGCTCGCGCTTGCTTCGCTCGACGAACCGATACGGAAACTCTACGCCGAAGACGAACTGGACCGCGAAACGATCCGCGCGCTTACGCTTGCGACGCCAGAACAGCAGGCCGAATGGTTCCGCCTCTTCCAGAGCGAAACCGAACGCGCCCCGATGGGGCGGTCGTGCAAGGCTTGGATCACGGGCGGAACGACGATCACGACCGACAAGGCCTTGTTCGATCTTGATGCCTATGAGGGACAGGTCACTGCCGACCTCTTTGGCGAGCATGGCGTCTTTGCGGATGCGGATCAGTTCTGGAAGGCACAATACGCCGCGATTGCCGAGCGGGTCGAGGCCCACAGGGCCGACGGCTGGACTGATGTTATCTGCCTTGAGCGCGGGGCCTACTTCCACCGATGGGAGTATGTCCAGTGCGCCAAGGAAGACGGCGGCAAGGTCTTCATCGAAATCCGCCATGACGGGACGGTCCAGTTCCACGAGGGACAAGTAACCTCGGCCGAGGCCCGCAAGCGGCAACAGGGTTCGAAGGGTGAAGGCGATGCCGTTCCGGCAGCCGTTCGGCCAGAAATGTCCGGCCCGCTCGCGGAATACATCCTGCTTCATCGCCACGCGGCTGCTCAGGCGAGTTTGGCCACATCCCCCGCGATTGCCCTCCGCTTGATGGTGGCGCATGCCATGGCGGGGAGCGCGCTTTGGGATGTCCGGCCTTTCGAACTTCGCGCCCGCAAGGATGAGACGCAGGCGAGTGTGGAAAGCGGGGTATCTGTAGCTGCACTGGCCGAAGCGACGGCGCAGACCGACGCCCTGTTCAAGGCGCTCAACGTCAGTCCAGCGCTTCGCCGGAACGGCGATGACTACCGCTTGTGCGAGCTTTTCTCCGCGCTGCTCGCCATGTCGGACGGGGAAGTGTTGCAGGTGCTTGCGACGGTGATGGCCCGCACACTCGAGGCCGGAAATGGCATCGTGGAAGCCGTCCTGCATGTCTGCGGCACCGACCTTTCGGCGGCTTGGAAACCAGACGAGGCCTTCTTCGATCTCACCAAGGACAAGCGCGCCATCAATGCGATGATTGGCGATATTGCGACCCTGTCGCTCGCGGAATCGTGCCGCGCCGAGACGGGCAAGGCGCAGAAGCACGTGCTCGCAAACCGGATCAAAGGCGAGGGCTGCGAGGCCAATCCTGACTGGCGACCGGGCTGGATGCAGGTGCCACCGACCCGCCTTGTCGACGGGGCCGGATCACCGCCCGCCGATGCGTGGACACGGATTGCGAGCCTGTTCGAAGCGGGAGCGGAAAACGCGTCCGATGAGACGCCTGAGCATCAGGACGCTGCCTGAATAATCGTCTCCTGCTCAGCCAGCGTGAGGGACCGTCCGGTGGGTATCGCCGGGCGGCCTTTCGCTTTCTGGGGCTGGGGATTGTGGCTCCAAAACCTGGGCGACCCATGAAATGCCTTCACAAAAATCGCGCGTCTTGAGGTCTCGATGGACAATCGAGATGCGCATGAAGAGGGGCCTGAATTCTTCCCGCAAAGCATTTCACGGACCCCTTGCTCCCGTCTTTGCCTTGAAGACCTGGACGTGGACTGAGCGGCCATGAAACCACCCGAGGCAAAGAAATTTCCCCGCCGCTGCGCGGCTCCTCGCCCGGCAAATTTCATCGCCTCAGGCGGTGCTCCGCATACGCTTCGCCCCTATCGGGTTCTGGCCGCTCAGCCCCCGTCCGGGCGGTCCGGCGTCGACGGGGACAAGGGGTTCCCGGAGACTTAGCCAAGGAAAGAAAAGGAGACCCCCATGGCAAACGCACTCGGATATGTCAGCGAGACCAAGTCCGGCTTTGAAGGCACCCTCGCAATGATGAACCTCTCTGCCGCAATCCGCATCGAGAAGAATGCGGAAAAGACCGAAGAAGGACATCCGGACTACCGCATCTATGCCGGTGAAACCTCGACCGAAATCGGCGGCGGCTGGATGCGCAAGTCGAAGGCATCGGGACGCGATTATGTCTCGCTGACGCTGGCAGACCCGCAGATCGGACCGCGCCGGATCTTCGCGAACCTTGCCCCGGTCAAGGGCAAGAAAGGCCGGCACGTCATCCTCTGGAACGCGCGCGACTAGGGTAGATCACAGCCTTGCCAAGCCGCTCCGGAGACATCTCCGGAGCGGTCTTCTTTCATGCCGAAAGGGTCTGAAACGAAGGTGCTGATACGCCTATCAGCGCTGCATTCTAACGTGAGGTTTCTTTGGGAATTCAAGGGTGTCGCGAGCGTGTGGTGCAAGTTCGACACTCTTAATCTGAGGATGAGTTGGCAATCTGTCAGGGCTTCGAGTTGCGTAGAGGAAAGGAGAAGCAACGCTATGACAGAGACAAATAGAAGTGGAGAGGAGCTTCGACCCAAATCAAACCTCCCAACCCCGACCGAATGGATGAACACGGATGAAACCGCTGACCATCTCGGCCTCAAACCGAAGACCCTGGTCAATATGCGTTCGCTGGGAACAGGCCCGGTTTATCACAAGATCGGCGCCAAGGTCTGGTATCGCGGCAAGGACATCATCGCTTACACTAATGGACGTAGGTTCATGGGGACAGGCCTTCGCGATGAGTCGTAGAACCGCGTTGTTAGGCATGGGATGCGGGCTAGGCCTCATGGTCTCCGCCAGCATTATCAACCGGTCCGACTTCATCTGGAACCGGACGGAAAGCGTGCCCAAGGGTCTTTACTTTGTTGACCGGTCGGCGCGAATTTCGACAGGCGATCTGGTAGCGTTTGCGCCCTCAGATGAGGTTCGACATTGGCTGAACGATGAGGGAATTGTTGGCGCCGACTGGCCCTTGTTGAAGCATGTTGCGGGCCTGTCCGGTGACGAGATTTGCAGATGCGATACGCAGGTCTCCATCAACGGGATCACATCTGTTGATGCGCTCAAAGTAACCGAGTCCGGCAGCGCCCTTCCCGCCTGGCAGGGCTGTCAGACCCTCAAAGCCGGCGAAGTTTTCCTGCTCAACTCTCATCCCCTGTCAGTCGATGGACGATACTTCGGCGTTCAGGACGGCGCGCGCATCATTGGCGTCGCCAGGTCCATATGGACTTATGGCGACCGGTCGGCTGAGGATCAGGCGACCGTCAAAGCGATAGATAGCGGGACGGGAATGGATTCTGTGTCCCGGAGGGCAAGATTAAGGGAGTGTCACCCAGCGACACTTAACTCATTGTCTGCACATCCTTTTCTATGTGACCCGGCGCCGGACAGCGGGTGCACGGATCTGCAATCCGCTGCGCGCTTGGAACCGTGAGTGACGATTTCGACTTCGTTCCGCGCCTCGGAAAGATCAGGTCGCAGGGCAAGGCAAAGACCCAGCTGAAGCGGCTGAAACGCGTCGTCGCGAAGGGGCGGCTTGGCAGCCGTGGCCGCAAATCCCTGGCACCGGGCGCTGTGCGTCATGCAGGGCGTGGAAAAGTACAGGCCGCCCTTGCCCGGCACTGGTCGAACCAGCGGGCTCGGCGCGTCATCGTGAAGGTGCATGTTGCGCGGGCAGGTCCAAGCGGCGCGGCGGGCTTCTCAAAGCATATTGCTTACATCCGCCGGGAAGGTGCCGGGCGCGATCGCGAGCGCGGAAATCTCTATGACCGGAGTGTCGATGAAGCGGATGCAAAATCGTTCAATGAACGGGCCGACAAGGACAAGCGGCAGTTCCGGCTGATCGTCTCGCCGGAAGATGCCGAACAGATGAAAGATCTGACGCAGTTCACGCGGGAGTTCATGAGCCAGGTCGAGAAGGATCTCGGCCGCCGGCTCGACTGGGTAGCCGCCAATCATCACGATACGGCGCAGCCGCATGTCCATATCGTGATCCGCGGCGGAAACACGCGGAATGGTGAACTGCTGATCGACCGCAAGTACATCACGCAGGGATTTCGGGCGCGGGCACAGGAGCTGGTGACGCGCGAGCTAGGCCAGCGACGGCTCAGAGAAATGGCGGCGGCGAGATCGAACGAGGCCGAGCGCGAGGCGCTGACGGCGGTTGATCATGACATAGCGCGGTCGTTGGTCGATGGACGTTACACGCCAGAGAGTGAACGCGGCGGTTTGTTGAGGTTCGATGGTGCGGTCGTGAAACGCCGCTTGCGGTTCCTGGAAACGCTAGATCTCGCCTCACGGCAGGAAGGCGGCCGTTGGACGTTGAAAGAGGGCTGGCAGGTTACACTGAGAGCACTCGGCAGGCGTGGTGACATAATTCGAACGCTGGCCAACCTTGAAGGCCGGAAGATCGATACATCGCGTCTGCATGCCCTGCCCCGTGAATTCAACTCCACTGGCGAAATCCTGGGTCGGCTCGCCGCCAATTTGCCTGGTGATGAATTGCGGAACGGGACGACAGCACTGATTGAGGGCCTAGATGGTCGGGTCTGGTCCATCGAGATGACAGAGCAGGAAGCGGTTCAGTTGCCAAAGCCTGGCGGGATTGTTTCGGTGGGGCGAAAGGCAGTGGAGCCGAAGCCTGCGGACCGGACGATTGCAGCGATCGCTGAGCGAAATGGCGGGGTGTACTCGGAGGAGCTGCATAAGGCGGCTGATCCATCGAGTTCGCCGGCGTTTCGGCTGGCGCACAAGCGTCGGCTGGAGGCTCTGAGGCGGCTCGGCGTTGTTGAGCGGAATGCTGATGGAAGTTGGTATGTCCCAAGTAACTTCGAGGAACGCGTCCTAAACGCCGAAGCCAGAAGGCAGAGCCTCGCAATCAGTGTTCGGTCCTGGCTACCGATTGAAGCGCTCGCTGAACGACATGCTGAAACGTGGCTGGATCGGATGGACACCGAGGTGCTGGATGGCGCTACAGGCCCGTTTGCGGACGAAATGCGAAAGTCGCTCAATGTTCGAAAGGCTTGGTTGCGAAGCGAGGGCCGTATGCTGGATCCAAATGGTCAGCTGACCGCGGACGAGGCTGAGCGTCTCAAGAGAGCTGAATTTGAGAAAGCGTTGAAAGCCGAAAGCGCACGCACAGACTTACCCTTTGCACATCAGGAAAACTGGGTTGAATTTTCCGGGACCTATTCGCGGCACGTCGAGATGGCTCAAGGCCAATTTGCTGTGATTACTGGTCGAGATCGCTACACGCTTGTTCCAGTATCCGCTACGAATTTAGTCTGGCTTGGCCGCGAAGTTACGCTCAGCCGTTCGCGTAGCTCAATCCAGTGGACGTTGGGTCGGTCCAGAATTGGTGTTTCCTGAGGATCCCGATTGTACTGGCGCTGGTGGACAAACTAGTGCTTTCTGGTTGAGTTTACTCACAGGGGGCGAGACTGCAGATGCTGGATAGTGCCCAAAAGGACATGCTTTCAACAATCGCTAATGTTTGCGCAATCCTGACCTTTCTCGGAGCGCTTTTGGCTTGGTTGAATTACAAGCTGGAACGATGGTCGAAAACTTCAAAGCTCAAAGCCTATTTGAAACGCGTACGTCAAGAAGATCTAAAACTTAATAAGAGTGGACAGCGGACGGCGCTACATCTCATCCGCCATGTGGGTCTTACAGAGGATGAAATCCTGAGGGCTAGCTTCGACAGCAAGAAAATTCATCGCGTTGTTAGCGTCGACCCAGAGACAAGTAAGGCAAACCAACTCCTATTCTATTTTGAGAAATAGTAATCCGGTCTCTGGCGATCTCACTGGATCGGCCAAGTTAGACCACTCAACCCTCACATAAATAGCCGTACCGGGTAAGGCTTTGCTTCCAACTTCGGCATCCGCTTGATCACTTGGGCAAGCACATCGGCATACTCTAGCGTTACTGGAAGACGCGTGTAGGGACCGTCATTGTTCCAGTTCATTTTTGTTAGCGCCAGCGCCTCCTCGCAGACGTCGAAGAAGTCGCCCCTGCCAGCAAATCTCGTAATCAACAACGGCGAAGGAATGCCTTTTCCCTCTTTATAAAAATATCCACGGTTTCCGGCCATTTCCGGGATATTCCCTTGCGTCCATAGCAACGCTTCGTGATCACCCAACGGCAAAATTTGCCCTCGATGGCATGGATGTCTCTCTGCGGACTTCGGCTGACTAAACAGCATACCTTGCCAGCCGTGGCTTTCTTGAACCTGTAGCAGTTCAACATCCTGCACATTCCTGAACGCGGCTAAACAACCTTCAATCTCAGGCTTCCGGAATTCGGTATTTTTGAATACCACGACACGCTGTGGAAGATCGCCGGCATGACAAGACTGGTATATCGAAAGGCTACGCGCCATTAACTTCAGCATCTGCTCCTTATGCATGAACGGATTGCGCCTGAAGACAGACACATCCTCCGCCTCATAAGCTATGAAATCCAGTCCTGCGCCATCTGAATCGAAAACCTGCGCGCAACATATGGCAAAACGGGATGGCGCGTCGGTGCTCGACCGGAGAGCGTAGTCTATACCCACGTATGCTGTTTTCGGCCTGGTATTGGCCAGCGCCCAGGGAACACCTCCTGCTTTTGTGTAAGTCGCGATCGCCAACCGCCACATCACGCTGCAGCGGCAATAGTAGTCGAGGGCTCGGTCGTCTCTGATAATTTGAAGCGGCATACCTGCTGATGCCGAATATGCTTTTAGGTGGTCGTGCAGGTCGAAATCGTCTTCATCGGTTCCACCGAATCCCTGGTGCCATTTCGCGGGGACCCCCATGAAAACGACATCAAAATCGTGACGCTGAGACCTTAAGCTCGACAGTGCACCGGTAAGGGCTTCTGCAAGCACTCTGTGTGGCGCGCTTGAGGATTCAACACGGCTATCTAGAGCATCAGGTAAAATGATCGCCGCATCGTCGCGAGCTTTTGCGATTGAAACTTCAAAAATGCGATCGAAACCGGGATATTCTGGAAGATAGTTTTTGCGTTCCTTGGGCTGATGGCGGCTGTTCAATTCGTTGACCAAATGCCTCAGACGTCCAAGCATCGACTGCTGGCCGACAAAAGCAATGCGAATAGGGTTGGAAACACTGGCGAGGCGGAGCTTTCCAAAGGGACCGTTGTCCAGAAGCCCCTGCAGTGGATGCAGACCAAATGTTTCAGGATCTGCGTTGCCAAATTTTAGCAAGGGTTCAGCTAGTCTCTTGTGGCGGGGGAGATTGAACGGATTGACTGACTTGGTCATAATTGGAGCCCGCTGAACGCGGTCACTGGCAGCACTTCAAATCTCGCGCCAATTCCTGTCCCACCTTCAATGCCTAGAGTGACCGCATCCCGGGTTGTGCCAAATATCGCCTGGATCCACCCATCCAAAATTGAGTTACTCTGGAGGTTGTACCTGCGCACACGACGTTCGCGTTGAAACTCTTTTGCGTCAGCTTTCGCGTCATCTGGCGTACCATCGTCGAAATCCACGAGCACGACAGGACTTACAAGCAGCCAAAGCCGATCCATCTTATAGTCGAGCCGCAACTGGCAGGCTTCACTCCAAGGCAAGCCTGCGCTTGTAGTCCCGTTAAGCAGCTGTACTGCGGTTTGCAACGCGCTTAAGTCGAAGCTTGGCTGACCGCCGTCCGCTCGAAAGTAGTGGCGATGTCCCGCTCTGTGCAATTCAAATCCGCTGTGCATCGACAGCGATCTAAACAGTGCATCCCTCAGGAGTGAACGTTCGCCAGACTCGAACGCCAACCTCTCCGCTATAACGCTATGTGTATCTAATGAGCGAAGGTTTGCATCACCAAACACGCGCCTTATTTCCCCATCATCGCCAAATGCCAACACCCCCTTCTTGATTCGTGATGCAATTAGCGACGAGTCCAATTCATTGAGGCGCTCCTGAATTTCGCGAGCGCCGCCTATTTCGCAATCTACGAGGCGCACTGTTTTCGGGTAGTCCGTGATCGGAAGTGCATTTGTTCGAACAAATGGTACTGACGGAGATCTGCTCGACAAATCCAGTTTCCTCGGTGCGATCTTCCCCTTGTCATCGAGCTGGATCGTAAGGTCTTCGGTATCCGGCAAATAGCGGATAATGTCAGAAAAAAGCTCGTCGAAACTTTCTGCCTTTACGAAACATGCGTCGACGCCAGCAGCCTTGGCATCACTAATTAAGCCAATCAGCTCCGGATACTGATGGTCAGTCTCACGAACAAACCAAAACAACCCATTGGGAAAGCCCTTACCGCCATTTATTGCTTCCCTCAGCACAGCCATGATTGAAGAGTCGCGCCCGCTATATCCTGAAACGGCCAATCCAAGATTTCGACACGTGTCCAACAAGATGTCCCGCATTTGTTTGTCTTGGATCGCCAACTCTCCGGAAGTATTTTTCAGTTTCTCAGATTGAAAATCTCCATGAAGTTTGGCGTAGATTGGCCACCTTTGTTGAGCGTAAGCTGTCGAAATCCGTTCAGGCTCGCCCAAATCTCCAACAGTCAATTCAGTCGTAGTACCCCAAACATTCGCGACAGCATCTTCCATGACCCGGTCAAAATTGGTCGTCCAGATGACGCGCGCACGGTCTCGCTTCATCAAATGCGCAAGAGCCATATGACCATAGCTCGGCTTGGCACCTCTAATCATTCCGTCAATATAGCGACGACGATCTTGTGCATCAGGATACGTCGCTTCGAAATATTCGGCATATTCCGCCTCGTCCCAAAGTCTTGGGTATTGTCCCGTATCGTCACAAAACTTTTGCAGAATTTCCTGCGTTCGAGCATCGCTGAGATTTGAGATTGCGCTCGCAGGTATCTGCTTGGCAGACCGATACAGTCGCGACTTGAAGTCCCAAATCATGTCGTCGGCAGTTTTGATGTTGGACGCTCTCGAAGCGCCGGCACCAAGCAACCACATGACGCCCTCAGCGCGTTGCTCGAATTTTCGAAGAAATGTTGGAAGATCGAGTGTCAGGTCCGCTGACAATTCTTGTTTTTGTGTCCCAAGCATTGAGCGAATCCATTTGTCAGGCTCAACAGTACCTGAAAAAGGGTACCCACCTCAAAGTTAGATCTCGTCTTAATTCTGTAGGTTCAGCGATTCGAGGCCACGAATCAATCAGTCGAGTTAATGGCCGCACGCCCAGTCATGTATTCAATATTTGTTCTAATTCAAAATCGAGCGGCGCAACGATAGCCTCGCTTTCACTTACTTAGAACTCCCCCGAAATCTAATCACATTTCCAATACCCAATGACATCATGCGCCGCCTAGCATCGGAGGTGCCAAGATATTACGCCTACAAAATTTCTACTCGGCCAGTTCCTGCTGACGCTATTCCTGATCACTTGTTCGGTGTGGATTGCGACGCAGTGGGTGGCGGGGGTTCTTGACCATCAGCCTCGCTTGGGCGGTCCATGGTTCGAGCTTGCGGGTCAGCCGGTCTACAAGCCCTGGCGGCTGTTCCAGTGGTGGTATGCCTATGATGCTTATGCTCCGGACGTGTTTGCGCGTGCCGGCATGATTGCCTCGCTGGGCGGCATCGCCGGGATTGTGATGGCGATCATCGCGTCGCTCTGGCGGGCAAGACGCGAGAAGAATGCAACGACTTATGGATCGGCGCGCTGGTCCTCGGTCCGGGATGTTCGCCGGTCTGGTTTGCTTGGTGCGTCAGGTGTTGTATTGGGGCGCCTCAAAGGACGGTATCTCCGGCACGCTGGCGCCGAGCATGTCATGGCCTTCGCGCCGACCCGATCCGGCAAGGGTGTGGGGCTGGTGATACCTACCCTTCTTTCCTGGACCGGCAATGCGATCATTCATGACATCAAGGGAGAAAATTGGGCACTGACGTCGAAATGGCGATCGGACTTCTCTCGATGCGTACGCTTCGATCCTACAGATTTGTCGAGTTCCCGGTTTAATCCATTGCTGGAAGTTCGGCTTGGCGCGCATGAGGTCCGTGATGCGCAGAATGTCGCCGACATCCTCGTCGATCCGGATGGGTCTCTGGAGCGACGTAGCCATTGGGACAAGACGGCGCATTCGCTGCTGGTTGGCGCCATTCTGCATGTTCTCTACGCCGAAGATGACAAGTCGCTCGCGGGCGTGGCGACGCTTCTCTCTGATCCGGCCCGGCCGATCGATGACACGCTGGAGCGCATGCTGGAGGCGAACCATCTGGGGAGCCGTGACCGCCCATTGACGCATCCGGTTGTAGCGGAAGCGGCACGGGAGCTACTGAACAAGTCTGAGAATGAAAAATCGTCGGTCGTATCGACGGCAATCTCGTTCTTGGGACTGTACCGCGACCCGGTCGTCCAGAGAGCGACATCCGGTTCAGATTGGCGGATCGAGGATCTGTTTCGGGGTGAGATGCCAGCGTCCCTCTATCTGGTTGTTCCACCGTCTGACCTGTCACGGACCAAGCCCTTGATGCGGTTGATCCTCAATCAGATTGCACGGCGGTTGTGCGAAGAGCTGCCGGATGGGCAGGACCGTAGGCAGACCCTGTTGATGCTAGACGAATTCCCAGCGCTAGGACGTCTCGACTTCTTCGAGAGTTCGCTCGCCTTCATGGCGGGCTATGGGATCCGAGTCTTCCTGATTGCTCAGTCTCTGAACCAGGTCGAGAAGGCATATGGTCAGAACAATTCCATTCTCGACAATTGCCATGTCCGGATCGCATTCGCGACGAATGACGAGCGCACCGCCAAGCGCATCTCCGACATGCTCGGCACCACGACAGAACAGCGAAACCAGAAGAACTATACCGGGCACCGGCTCGCGCCCTGGCTCAGTCATGTCATGGTCTCGCAACAGGAAACCCAACGGCCGCTGCTCACACCCGGTGAGGTCATGCAGATGCCGGCCGACGACGCGCTGATCTTTCTGGCGAGCCATCCGCCGATTCGCGCGAAGAAACTTCGCTACTACGAAGATCGTAATTTCACGGAGCGGGTCGGCGCTCTGCCGATTGCCGCTGCCGGTGCGAATACATCGCGATTTGGCGGTTATCACCGATCTGGACCATCGCCCTCTGACGGTAAATCCGGGGGGCTGGCGCGAGCGGTGGGACCGGACATCAGCGATGACGATGAGGTCTCACAGGACATTGCCACGGAGGATGAGCGCGCACCGCAGCAGCGCGGCGGCATTCAGGACCAGATCGCGCGCTACTACCTTCAAGTCCAGGAATATGGCGGATGGGAGCTTTAGGACATGGCGCGCAATCCAAGGCTTCATATCCGCGTCTCCGAGGCGAACCACCACAAGGTAAAGCAGTTTTCCGCCGAGCATGGTGTCCATGTCGGCACGTTGATCGATGAGGCGCTGACCCTGCTGTTTACACCGCCTGAAGGTCGGCCCGATGCGGCGATCATCCAGCGGCTGGAACGTGTCGAAGACCAGATCGAGAAGCTTGAGACCGGAACAGCGTTCCAGACGGACCTCTTGATCGAATTCATCTTCGAATGGCTGAGGCAGCGCCCCGGCAAGAGCCCGTTCGAGACGCCGGCAGATGCGGCGCGCGCACGAATTGAGTTGGAAGCGCTGACCAAGCGCGTCGTCGAGCGCTCTAACCCGCATATCTGGAACTGATCGTTCAGGCAGCTGCGTCGAGCTGGCAGGTTTAAGCTCAAAAAGAACTCTCCACTTTCCCGATGCAAGTACATCAATTGATAGTGTCGTCGAGGTAGTTGCCCTGCCGACAGAGATTCTCGCACACCTTACCAAGCAACATAATGCGTTGTCATAACCGCCGGTCGTACGCCATTGTGCGTTTCGCTTCCGCTCGGGCTTGCTTGAATTGAGGGCGGCGCCCGAATGACAATTTGCAGCCGCGAGATTCAAAAGCCGACGCTCTCTGCATCGATCAGTGCCATGTCCGATCGCGGCATTCAGCCATGTGTGAGGTCCCATGGATAGTTATCCTGCAGGTGCTCCTGCACGAGTGGAAGCTGATCCTCAAACCTAACCGCCCAGTATCCGTCGCCGTCGCGTGGATTTGTGATCTCGTAGCTCTTGCCGCCAATCGCGACTAGGCGGGTTCCGAAGAAGTCTGACAAATAGCGGCTTGCGCGGCGCGCATAAGCACCGGCCTCTGCGCGAACGTCGATCGGCGTCTCGCCGAAGTCTTCAGCCTCGTGCTTAGCCTCGTTGAGATCGCGGTAGAGCGACTGGAAATCGTAAAGGAATGGAGTGGTGATGCGGTCGGCGACTTCAACTTCGCCGCAAGCGCTGCAGATGTTGACCAAAAGCTGGTCGTTCGACCACTGGCTGTCGCCGTGCCTATTGTGATTTTCCTCCAACAGTACGGCAGTCGGCAGGATACGACCGCTCTTGCAATGCTCGCAAAATGGAAAGTTAATATCCACCAGGTCGAAGCGACCCTGATCAAACACAGCGACCTTATAGAGTGCACCTTTCAATTGTAGGGGCTCGTAGGAAGCCAGTCGCTTAAAAGCGACATTGGTCGTGACGTCGATCCGGTGCATGGCGCCGTCCACGACGCCGACAAAGTCGGTCGCATCGCCGATGTCGGCCGCGACGACTAAATTGAGGTCCTTATGGTACTGTTCGAAGAAGGCGACCTCCGCCTTCAGGCCCGCATAACCCGCCGGACCGAGCGTATCGCGATAGCCCTCGAGCCAAGTCTTCGCGACCGCTGGGTCCTTCTGAATCTGGGCGAAGATGATCCGCCTCTTCTCATTGTAGACCTCGGCTGGGTTGCGGGACTTGGATGCCTTCCACATCTTTGCGGCCATAATCAGGACACTCTGCCTTTGGAGGCGAAGTTTGCAGCGAAGTAATCGATTACCTCCGACGCCTGGGTGCCTCTGCGGAATTGCTTCTGCGCTTCAAAATCGAGGTCCGGGAGCATGTGGATCAATTGATCATCCTTGAAGAGGGGCAGGAGAGCATCTGGATCAAGCCCTTCCGTTCGTTGGCCGGTCATGATGTTGCCCGCCTCGATCACGGCACCGATCAACACGTCTGCCAACTGGATGGCCGGACTGGTCTTGGAGTTTACCTGGGCCACTTCCGTCAGTTTCAGGGGAAATTTGAAGCTTGCGATCGCCGTCTGCCGCAGTTCGATTTCATCAGTATGATCGATAAAAGCCTGTATCAAATCGTGGTAGGTGGCTAGATTCTTCGATTCGTCGTGCTCAACGCGATAGGGGCCGTCAGCCATGACTTCCATTCGGCTGATCAACGCCTGCATCACCACCATGGCAATGTCGGTCGAGATACCCGGCGTGGCGATAGCTCGCAGGCATTGCGGGCACGCATCTCTCGCCAGAGGCCCAATCGCCTCGGGAAATGCCTGCCATTTGGTACGGCGCGCCGCGGCGACGAGAGTCCTGAGACTCTCGGGAGTCTTCTCTTTCATCGCGCTCTGGAAAGCCGCCAGCATGGCCTCGAATGGCTCAGCCCCAAGCAGCGTCGGTCCCACGACGCTCAGCAGCGATCCCATCGCGTAGTTCTGGCCGTCGGCGTAGAAATTGACTCCGCGCTCATAATACCATGGTTCCACGGCGTAGTCGCAGAACATCAGAGTCAGCATGAAGCGCTTGTCCAAGACGTGGGTGACGC
Organism: Hyphomonas sp. KY3; assembly: GCF_017309975.1. Classification (NCBI taxonomy): domain Bacteria; kingdom Pseudomonadati; phylum Pseudomonadota; class Alphaproteobacteria; order Hyphomonadales; family Hyphomonadaceae; genus Hyphomonas; species Hyphomonas sp. KY3. Next base: position 1,472,496 of record NZ_CP022271.1, on the reverse strand, counting down.
ACTTGTAGCTCTGTAATACGTCGCGCAGCAGCGCCAGTAGATGGGGCCGGCTGCTGGGACGTCGTGACAGGGCGCGATACTTCAACTCTATGGCTTGGCGGCGCGGAAAGTGTTCCTCGATCAGACGGGCGGCGTCATCGTCGCTAATCGCGATCGCTGCCGCACCTTGGAGACGCTGCTGAGGATTGAGCAGATCGAACCCTGCGTAGCCGCTTTCATCAATCCGGAAACACTCCATGCCCATTCCTCCCGTTCGCCCTCAGTATATAGGGCCATTTCGCGCTCGGCATCGGGTCATCGTCACGGGCCCCGAAGCCGAATGGCTATCTCCCCGCAGCTACTCTAGCGACAATGTCAACTTTCGCGACTTTGGAGATGCTGATCAAAGCTGCGGCGATGCGCTTTTCCGTAAGTTGCCCCTCTGCATCCTCTGACTTCCCACTAGCGCCTTTCGTGTCCTCCGGCCCCAACTGTGCGGCGGCATTTGATGCCCTGATGCTGGTCCCATCACTGATGAGGACCACGCCTAACCATGTCTGCCCTGCCCCAGCCCAGCGAGACCGAGACCCGCCGTACGGCGATGCTCCGCACGGCCTTTGACGGGCCGGTTGGGGCAGCGCTGGCGGCTCCCGATACGATCGAAATCCTCGCCAATCCCGATGGCTCGGTCTGGGTCGAGAAAGCGGGCTTCGGCCTGCAGCGCGCGGCCGAGACGCTGGGCCGCGCCGAGCGCGAGCGGATCATCCGGCTGGTGGCGTCCTCTGTCGGCGAAGCCTGCGACCGGGCCTCACCCATTGTGTCGGCCGAACTGCCAGGCTCCGGCGAACGGTTCGAAGGTATTCTGCCGCCGGTGTCCGAAGCCCCTTGCTTTGCGATCCGCAAACCGGCAGGCCATCCCATCGCACTCGACACCTATGTCGAGACAGGCGCGCTGACGCCGGCGCTCTGTGTGGGGCTCCGGCAGGCGCTGGAAGACCGACTCAATATTGTCGTTGCCGGCGGGACATCCTCCGGCAAGACGACCTTTGCCAATGCCTTGCTGTCTGAACCGGCCTTGGCTGAAGACCGGATCGTCATCCTGGAAGATACGCGCGAGCTTCGCTGCTCCGCCGAGGATGTGACTCAACTGCGGACGCACCGGTCCGGCATCACACTCCGCGATCTTGTGCGCTCGACCATGCGGCTCCGGCCTGACCGGATCATTGTCGGCGAAGTTCGCGGCGGCGAAGCGCTTGACCTCCTCAAGGCCTGGAATACCGGCCATCCGGGCGGGATCACCACGCTGCATGCGAACTCGGCTTCCGGGGCGCTCACGCGGCTTGAACAGCTTGTCGAGGAAGCGACGACCGCCCTTCCCCACGCCCTGATCGGCGAGGCAGTCGACGTGATCATCTTCATGTCCCGCGCAAGCGGCGCGCGCCGCGTCGAGCAGGCGCTCCGGATTACCGGCTTTGACGGCACCGAATACCGGACCGAGCCGCTTGCTACCCCCTTTCTCAACATCGTCAACTAAGGAGACCCGACGCATGTTCTACGACCAGATCAAGGCCCTCAACCGATCGCTTCAGGTCGGCGTGCTGCTCGCCTCGGTGAGTGTGGTGTCATTGCCTGCCCATGCCGCCGGCACCGGCATGCCCTGGGAAGGCCCGCTCGATCAGATCCTGCAATCGATCGAAGGCCCGGTCGCCCGGATCGTGGCGGTGATCATTATCACGCTCACCGGGCTGACGCTCGCTTTCGGGGAAACGTCCGGCGGGTTCCGCAAGCTGATCCAGATCGTGTTCGGCCTGTCGATCGCCTTTGCGGCCACGTCCTTCTTCCTGACCTTCTTCAGCTTCGGCGGCGGCGCGGTGCTCTGATGCTCGACGGCTACGAGATCCCCCTCCACCGTTCGCTCGCCGAACCTATCCTGATGGCGGGCGCGCCGCGTTCGGCTGCCATTGCCATCGGGACGATCGCGGCAGCATTGGCGCTCGGCCTCAGGCTCTGGATACCGGGGCTTGTGGTCTGGGTGGCGGGACATTCGCTGGCCGTCCTCGTGGCCCGGTCTGACCCCGACTTTCTCGCCGTCACAATCCGGTCTGCCCGCCAAAAGGAACATCTTTCATGCTAAACCTTTCCGAATACGCGGCGAAACCGGCACACCTCGCAGACTACCTCCCCTGGGCGTGCCTCGTCGCGCCGGGCGTCGTCCTCAACAAGGACGGCGCCTTCCAGACAAGCTTCCGCTATCGTGGCCCCGACCTTGAAAGCTCGACGGAAGCCGAACTCGTTGCGGTCACCGCACGGGTCAACAATGTGCTTCGCCGGTTCGGGTCCGGCTGGGCACTCTTTTTCGAGGCGGTACGGGCGGAAGCGGTCTCGCTGGAAGAGAGTGAGTTTGCATGCGCTGCCGCCTGGCTGATCGAGCAGGAGCGGCGCGCCGCCGCCGAGGAGACCGGTGCCCGGTTCGAGAGCGCCTATTATCTCACCCTCCTCTGGCTTCCGCCCGCCGATGCGACGGGCCGGGCTGAGAAGGCGCTGATCGAGCGGCCGGAGAAACGGGATGGCGAGGACTGGCGTCAGCGGCTTGAACATTTCCAGACCCGCGCGGCGCAGACGCAGGACCTGCTCTCAACCGCCATGGATGAAATCCATCCGCTCTCGGATGAAGAGACGCTCACCTATCTCCATGCCTGTATCTCGTCGAAGCGTCATACGGTGTCGGTTCCGGAACTGCCGGTCTTTCTCGATGCGGTGCTCGCCGATGAGTCCTTTGCAGGCGGTCTGGAGCCGCGCATCGGCGAGGCACACCTTGCAACGCTGACTTTGCTTGGCTTTCCGGCCTCGACCCTGCCCGGCATGCTGGATGAGCTCAACCGGCTCGGCTTCTCCTATCGCTGGACGACCCGCTACATCGCGATGGACAAGGCCGAGGCCGAGAAACTCCTCGCCAAGAAGCGACGGCACTGGTTTGCCAAGCGCAAATCCGTTGGCGCGGTCCTGCGGGAGACACTGTTCAACGAGCAGGCTGCACTACTCGACAATGATGCCGACAACAAAGCTGCCGATGCCGATGCGGCCTTGCAGGAACTCGGCTCCGATCTGGTCTCCTATGGCTATGTCACCACGACGCTGACACTGATGGGCGCTACCCGCGAAGAGGTCGAGGAGCGGACCCGCGCGGTCGAGCGGGTTATCAATGGTCGCGGGTTCACGACCATCCGCGAAACACTGAACGCCGTCGAGGCCTGGCTCGGCTCGCTGCCGGGACATGTCTATGCCAATGTCCGCCAGCCGATCCTGCACACGCTGAACCTTGCCCATCTTGTGCCGATCTCGTCGGTCTGGGCAGGCGATGCGTGGAACGACCATCTCTCCGATCGCGCGCTGATCGAGGCACAGACCGAAGGCACGACACCATTCCGGCTCAACCTGCATGTCGGCGATGTCGGTCACACGCTGATCATCGGGCCAACTGGGTCCGGCAAGTCGGTCCTCCTGTCACTGCTCGCGGCGCAATGGCAGCGCTATGAAGACGCGCAGGCTTTCCTCTTCGATAAGGGGCGATCGGCACGCGCGGTGACGCTGGCCATGGACGGCACCTGGCTGCCGCTCGCCGGCGATGAGCGTCCGGCCCTACAGCCGCTTCGGGACATCGATACCGACCGCGGCGCGAGCTTTGCCGCAGACTGGCTGCTCGGCCTGATCGAAGCCGAAGGCGTGATCGTCACGCCAGACCTGAAGTCCGTCTTGTGGGACGCGGTACGGTCACTGGCTTCAGCGCCTGTTGCCGAGCGCACACTGACGGGGCTGAGCCTCGTCCTGCAATCCGATACGCTGAAAGCGGCGCTTCATCCCTACACGCTGGAAGGGGCTTACGGGCATCTGCTCGACAGCGATGCCGAAGCGCTCGACCTCTCCTCGATTGCCTGCTTTGAGATGGACGAGCTGATGCAGACACCGTCCGCGGTGGCGCCCGTCATCACCTATCTCTTCCACCGGCTGGAAGATCGCTTCGATGGCAGGCCAACCCTGCTTATTCTCGATGAGGCCTGGCTGTTCCTCGATCATCCGGTCTTTGCCGCACGCCTCCGCGACTGGCTGAAGACGCTCCGTAAGAAGAATGTAGCCGTTGTGTTTGCGACCCAGTCGCTTGCCGACATTGAAGGGGCCTCGATTGCGCCTGCCCTGATTGAATCCTGCCCGACGCGGATCTTCCTGCCGAATGAGCGGGCGCTGGAACCGACTGCCCAGGCGATCTATCGCCAGTTCGGGCTCAATGACCGCCAGATCGACATCCTCGCCAAGGCCATCCCGAAGCGGGACTATTACTACACCTCGCCCCTTGGCTACCGGCTGTTCGAGCTCGGCCTTGGCGATGTCGCGCTTGCCTTCTGTGGGGCGGCGTCCCCCGCCGACCAGAAACTCATGGACGGGCTTCTCGAAGCCGGTGCCGAAGCGGGCTTCGCCCGGAGCTGGCTGGAGCTGAAACAGCTTGGCTGGGCAGCAGACCTACTGGCCGAGAAGCCAGACGCACCCCTCTCCCAAATTGCCGCTGAATAGGAGCCCCTCACATGAAAGCCCTTCTCTCTTCTGTCGCCCTCGCCGCCATTCCGCTCTCGGGCCTGATGGCCCCGCCGGCCTCCGCGCAGCTCTTCGGCGGCGGCATAGTCTACGACCCGACCAACCATGCCGAGAACATCCTCCAGGCGGTGCGGGCCCTGCAGCAGATCGACAACCAGATCCGTCAGCTCACCCATGAAATCGACATGATCGAGAAGATGGCTCGGGATCTGGAGACACTGCCCGTCGAGGTTGCCCGTGCCATCATCGCCGACCGTATCCGCCGGATCGGCGAACTGATGGAGGAAGCAGACGGCATTGGATACGGCGTCGAGGAGGTCGAACGAGACTACGAAGACCTCTATCCCGAAACCTATGGTGAGACGCCGCCTGCCAATGCCGTCCTTGTCGAGGATGCGCGGGCGCGCTGGCAGCAATCCCGCTCGGCGCACAAGCACACGCTCCTCATGGTCGCCGAGACGGTCCGGGACAATGCGCGCGATGCCGAGGCGCTGACGGGTCTTGTCGAAGAGAGCCAGACCGCAATCGGCAATCTCCAGGTGCTGCAGGCCGGCAACCAGATCGAAGCCATGTCGGCTCAACAGCTCATGCAGATGGAAGCCATGATGGCCGCCCATTACCGCGCTGAGGCGCTCGACCGGGCGCGCGAGCTGGAAGAGGCCGAACGCGGCCGGGCGCGCCTTCAAAGCTTTTTCGGGAACTAGACCGCCATGGAAGAAATGGGCGTCATCGACCGGTTCCTCGAAACCTTCATTGCCTATATCGACTCAGGCTTCGGCCTGCTCGCAGGCGATGTCGCTTATCTGACGACCACATTGATCGTGATCGACATCACGCTGGCGGGGCTATTCTGGGCCCTGTCGCAGAATGCCGATGTGATTTCGGGGCTCCTCAAGAAGGTGCTCTATGTCGGCTTCTTCGCCTTCATACTCGGCAATTTCTCCATCCTGGCGAACATCCTCTTTGCGAGCTTTGCCGATCTCGGCGTGAAGGCAGGATCATCTACGCTGACGGCGGATGATTTGATGCGGCCCGGCTATATTGCAGGGGTCGGGTTCGAGGCAGCGCAGCCGCTTCTCGAAGAGATCGGCGACATGCTGGGCCCGATCCGCTTCTTTCACAACTTCATCCTGATCGCGGTCATGCTGATTGCCTGGGCGATCATTCTCGTCGCTTTCTTTGTGCTGTCGGTCCAGCTCTTCGTCGCGATCCTGGAGTTCAAGCTCACGACGCTGGCGGGCTTCGTGCTCGTGCCCTTCGCGCTCTGGAACAAGACCTCGTTCCTGGCTGAACGCGTCCTCGGCCACGTCGTCACGTCCGGCATCAAGCTGATGGTGCTCGCCATTGTGATCGGGATTGGATCGACGCTGTTTACCTCGATCACGGACGCCTTCGGCGGTCCCGGTGATGTGACCCTCGCTGAAGTGATGGGCACCGTTCTCGCTTCCATCGTCTTTCTCTGGATGGGCGTGTTTGCGCCCGGCATCGCCTCCGGCCTTGTGACCGGCGCGCCTCAACTTGGCGCGGGGTCTGTGGTCGGCACAACCGCCGCAGTCGGTGCAGGCGCTGTGCTGGCGACGACGGGAACAGTCGCGGCAGGCCGCGCAGCGCTCGGCGGCGTATCCGGCGCTGTTAAGGCGGGCGCGTCGATGAGCGGCGGCGCCCGCACCTCCTATGACCTTGGCCGCATGGCCTCTGGCCGGACAGGCTGGCGCGAGGCGGCAGCAGGTGTCGCAGGCGTCGCGCAGGCTGGAGGCGATACGCTCCGCCGGATGGCAGGACGGCCCTTTGCTTCTGTCGACAATGCCTATCGGCGCGGCAGCGAAGCCGCCTTTGCCGCGACCGGCGGCACGATGGCAGCAGGTTCCGGCGACGTGCCGTCTAGCAGCTCGGCCAGTCCCGCCTGGGCGCGCCGGCTTCGCACAGAACAGCGCCTGCAGCATGCCGGTGCGATCACGGTCCATGCCCTGAAGGACGGTGATCGCGGCATGGCGGGCGACAATCCGAAACTCCGAAACGAAGAGGACTGATCGACATGGCCTTCCGGCGCACCTCCACCCATTACGGGCAAAGCCCCCATCCCGAAACGCCCTACCAGAAGGCGGGCCAGGTCTGGGACGAGCGGATCGGTTCGGCCCGCGTCCAGGCGAAGAACTGGCGGCTGATGGCGCTGGGCCTGCTCGGACTGCTGGCGGCATCCTCTGTGGCTCTTGTCTGGCGCAGCCTGCAATCAACCGTCACGCCCTATGTGGTCGAAGTTGATGATACGGGGGCTGTGAAGGCGGTCGGGCCTGCGCTTGCGCGTTATGAACCGACAGACGCGCAGATCGCGCATCATCTTGCAAACTTCATTTCCGATGTCCGCAGCCTGTCGATTGATCCTGTTATCGTCCGGCAGAACTGGCTCGCCGCTTATGACTATGTCACCGACAAGGCGGCGATCACGCTCAGCGACTATGCCCGCGACAATGATCCTTTCGCCGAGATCGGCCGGCGCTCGCGCAGTGTCGATGTCGTGAGCGTCGTGAGGGTCTCAGACGAGTCCTTCCAGGCACGCTGGCTCGAGAAGACCTATGAGAATGGCGCGCTGACCGGCGTCAAACGGTTCACCGGTCTTTTTACCATTGTGAATTCCCCGCCCCGCGATGCGGAAACCCTCCGCGCCAATCCCCTCGGCCTCTACATCCACAGCCTCAATTGGGGCGAAGACCTTGTCACAGGAGACACAAAATGATCCGTACAATGAGCCTTGTATCTGTTCTCGCCCTGACCACGGCCTGCGCGAGCGTTCCGCCGGAGTCCGTCATCGAGGATACCGCCTTTGTCGAAGCGGCATTCGTCGAAGACGTGCCGGAGCGCCCTGTCGAGATTGTCGAGACACCGACGGTGCTGGCGCTGCCCGGCCAGATGAAGCCCGTCGAAGGCACCAAGCGCACAGTGACGCGCATCTACACGTCTCCGACCGAGACCATCCGCAAGGGCACGACCGAGGCCCGGATCGAGCCCTCCGTCGATGGCTATGTGAACGCGATCCAGGTCTATCCCTATACAGAAGGGGCGCTCTACCGGCTCTATGCCGCGCCGGGCCAGGTGTCCGACATTGCGCTGCAGCCAGGGGAGACGCTGGTCTCGGTCTCGGCAGGCGATACGGTGCGCTGGATTGTCGGGGATACCTCCTCCGGGTCCGGCGGCGCGGCTCGCGCGCACGTATTGGTCAAACCGATCGCGGCTGGTCTTTCGACCAATCTCATGATCGCGACGGACCGGCGGACTTATCATCTAGAACTCGAGAGCGTTGATGGGACCTATATGGCGGCCCTCTCCTGGCGCTATCCGGCGGACGAACTCGCTGAATTGGTTTCCCGCAACAAGATTGCCTCCGTGCGCGAGGATGCGTCCATTGCGCCGGGCGTTGCGGTCGACCGGCTGGACTTCGATTATGTCATTGAGGGTGACAAGCCGATTTGGCGGCCTGTGCGTGTGTTCGATGACGGACGTCAGGTCTTCATCCAGATGCCCGCCAGGCTTGCCACAATGGATGCCCCGCCACTCTTCATCCTTGGCGCGTCGGGCGACGCCGAACTCGTCAATTATCGCCTGCGCGGCAATTACTACATCGTCGATCATCTCTTCCGCGCCGCCGAGCTGCGGATCGGTGAGAAGGAGCAGACCGTCGTGCGAATCCGCAAGCGGGTCCAACGCTCCGGCCTTGCCAGCCTGTTCGGAGGCGAGGGATGAGCGAGCCGGCCCCCTTTCCGAAACAGGCCGACGAGCTAAAGCTGCGCGCGCGGCCGCGGCCGGTGACGCGGATCAACCGCAAGGTCCTGATGGCGGGCGCCTGTCTGGGCGTGCTGGGCCTCTTTGCCGCCGCCTCCATCGCGCTCGATCCGCCAAAGGCGGTCGATCCGGCAGACCGGCAGGAACTCTACAATACGGCGACCAAGCGCGCGCCGGATGGGCTCGCTGACCTGCCAAACTCCTACCTCAATTGGCAACCAGCGGGTGACACGCCAAGACTCGGTGCGCCCATGGCGGGTGACCTTGGCGGCACTGTCGTAGCGGAAGAGGAAGAATGGGGTCTTGAGCCTGACTGGAATGTCGTGCCGTCAGATGACTTCCGGCCCTCTGCCGAGGATGAGGCCATCCGCGCGCAGAGGCTGGCCGATGCAAAACTCGCCGATGCAGCCGGCAAGGCGGGCGTCTTCTTCGACGTCGGCAACCGGCAGTCACTGGCTGGGTCAGTGTCTGCACCGGGAGGCCTGCCGAACAGTCTCGGCTCGGAATTGCTGGCGCTTGCCGCCCAAGGCGCAGGCGCGCCGGGTTTTGCAAGCTCGCCCGACCAGAACCTCCAGGCAGAGAAGATCGCGTTCGCGGCAGAGCGCCGGAACGGCGACATCTACAACCCGCATGATGTCGAGACCCCGGTCTCGCCCTATCAGGTGATGGCGGGCACGCTGATCCCGGCCTCGCTTGTCACCGGGCTGAATTCTGACCTGCCGGGAAAGGTCATCGCGCAGGTGACCCAACCCGTCTATGACACAGTGAGCGGCGCGCATGTTCTGATCCCACAGGGCGCGCGGCTGATCGGGCGCTACCAGTCAGAAGTCTCTTTCGGCCAGGAGCGCGCGCTGCTCATCTGGGACCGGATCATCCTGCCAGATGGCAGCTCGCTGCAGATTTCGGAGCCCGCCGCCGATGCGCAGGGCTATGCGGGCGTCTCCGACAGGACCGACCATCACTGGGACCGCGTCTTTGCGGGCGCCGGGCTCGCGACACTGCTTGGCATCGGCTCAGAACTTGGCTCTGACGATGATGATGTCGAACGAGCAATCCGGCGCGGGTTCGGGGACAGCGTTTCCGAAGCCGGCCAGCGCGTTGTCGACCGCAATCTCGGCATCCAACCAACGGTCCGCATACGTCCCGGCTGGCCGGTGCGGGTGATCGTGACGCGTGATCTTGTGCTGCGGCCTTATTCTGAGGGAGGTCGGCCATGAGCCTTCGCATCGGACAACTTCCCGACAGGACGCCGGTAAAACTCACCGTATCTGTCGACCCTGATCTTGCTTCCGCGCTTGCCGACTATGCGGTGATCTATGCCGAGACCTATGGCGCGGAAGAGAAACCTGAAACCCTGGTGCCTGCCATGCTGGAGATGTTCCTCAATTCGGATGCCGGGTTCAAGCGGGCCCGCAAGGCCCTTCATGCCAGAGCCAGCAAAGGAGAATAGCAATGGCGACAATCGGCACCTTCAGCCAGAAGGATGGCAAATGGACCGGGACGATCCGGACCATGACAATCAATGTGAAAGCCCAGATAGTCCCGGTGGCCGAGAAGGCCGAAGGCGGGCCCGACTACCGGATCTTTGCCGGCGGCGCAGAGCTCGGCGCGGCCTGGCGCGAAGAAAGCAAGGATGGCGAGACGCCATACCTGGCCGTGAAGCTCGACGATCCGGGGTTTGAGAAGCCGCTGCGGGCTGCCTTCTTCGAGAAGGAAGAGGATGGCAGCGGCGTGCTGGTCTGGAACCGGCAGAAGCTGAACTAAACAAGCATGGGTCGTTCCAAGCCCGTCACAACCAGCGATATCGAGGAAGCCCTTGATATCGCTGCACGTGTGGTCGATCAGTTCGGTTACAAGTATTGGCCGATATTCGAGCGGCTCGAAGCGGAACTTGAAAGTCGGGCTAACCGGGAAAAGCGGCTTCAATCGAGGCTTGATCGACTATGCCATGATGCGTCTATGGCCATAGGACTACGGCCGCCTCAGGAATCGCGAGAAAATAGCTGAAAATGAATATCGCGTACCTTATTGGTCTTGAATGAAACCCAAAAATGTTCTTGTATTGTTCTTTTGTTCGCACTACCTTGACGAACAGATTTGCAGCAACCGCGACCGAACGTCTATCGACGCGGGGCTGCGAGTCCGCTTAGAAGGTTAACGCAATGTCGGGGCCAGCGAAATCATAGATCGTTAAGACAATCGCAAGCGTATCCCCCGACCTCTATTCGAGTAGAAAAGGGAACCTGAGTATTGTCGAATACCAAGCAAATCCTTGCTATGCTCCGCAGCCGTGCCGACGGCGACGATGAGCAATTTTATTCGATTGCGCTTCAGGTAGCCGCGGCGGAGGCACGCCAGGGTCATAGGAAGACCGCAGAAGAACTGCGGGCAGCTGTCGACGAAGCGAGGTCAGCGCGTGGAACGCGTACAACCGTGGCGGTACCGTTCGCGGCCCCACGTGGAGATCTTGAAGGCCTTCTTGATCTGAGAGAGGTCAAAACCACGCTTGCAGATGTGATCTTATCCGAGGGTCTGACCACCCGGCTCAATGCATTGCTACTACAGCAGAGGAAACGCGACTGGCTCCGCGAATACGGCAAGACTCCCAATCGCAGAGTGCTCTTTGTCGGCCCGCCCGGAGCCGGCAAGACGCTGACGGCAGAAGCCCTCGCAGGCGAATTGCACCTGCCATTTTACATAATCCGCCTGGATTCCCTGATCACGCGCTTCATGGGTGAAACTGCCGCTAAGCTGCGATTGATCTTCAACGAAACCCTCAAGCGTCGGGCGGTCTATTTCTTTGATGAATTCGATGCTGTCGGCGGCAAGCGGGCGGCCTCGAATGATGTCGGGGAAATGCGCCGTGTGTTGAACTCCTTCCTCTTGTTCCTGGAAGAACCCGGTGCAGTCGATAGCGTGATCGTAGCGGCAACCAATCATAGCGAACTTCTCGACCGTGCCCTTATCCGGCGATTCGATGAAGTCCTGGAATTCTCAATGCCAAGCGAGGAAGAAATTCGCGCTGTTGTGAAATCGCATATCCGGCCAATGCGATATCCGAGCATTAAATGGGAGACGGTCGTAAATGCGGCCGAAGGGCTCAGCCAGGCCGAGATTGCGCGTGCGACGGAAGAAGCTGTCAAAGTCGCCATTCTGGAAGAACGAAACAGCCTGAACACGTCCGATATCACAAAAAGGCTTCGCGAGCGCCAAGTCATGAGTGAAGCGTTTCATAGACGTCATACGGCAGATGAAGAGCAAACGTGACGCGTTTTACTCGGCCGCACATAGACATCACCCGTCTGGCACAGTCGCGCGCTTACAAATCGAAAGGCGGGGGGCAGCGCCAACGAATACAGCGCATACGCGACGAGCACGGACCACAACTGATCGAGGACTATGCAAAGGCTCTTGAGGAAGCGGTAAAAAGTCGTCCGCAAGACGCGGAACGGGGCATCGAGCCGACCGGCGTAGTACTCGAATTTGAACTCGCCCCCAGATCAGGTCCCGCCAAACTCGACCGAACCACCGAGAAGACCCGCCAGGGTGCTGTGCGCGTCGATGAAAATGGCGTCCAGCGTGTCGCCCTGATTGTGCCGGACGACAAACGCGACGTGATCGCCCGACTACTCGAAGAATACGCCTATGGCGATCTCGTCGGCAAGGAAGGCGATGAGAAGCCTCCCAATGCTGGCCGGATCGAACAGATCGAACACATTCGCCAAGCCAGATTCGAGACATTCTGGCGCGATGACCCTGAAGCGCTCCCCCAATCACGACAGGATTCCATGTGGTGGGGCGTCTGGTGTTTCAACGATGCAGTCGACGCCGTGATCAATGCGGCCAGGCGCATAAATTGCCGCGTTGCCGAGCCCGACACTTATCTGCGATTTCCTGACGTGACCGTTGTTCCGATCCACGGCACGCAAGTGGCGATCGAAATCCTTCTATTCGGAACACTTGGCATTGCAGAAATTCGTCGCGCCAGCGACAGCCCCAGCTTTTTCATGACAGATATCCAGGGCGACGAACGAGCATGGGTCGACGAATATGCCGAACGCGTTGTCTGGCCCGCAGGGGATGCACCAACCGTTTGCCTGCTCGATACCGGCGTCAATCGCGGCCATCCCCTTATTGAACCCGCTCTTTCCGATGAGCATGTCGATAGTATCGACCCCGACTGGGGTAGCGATGATCATCACGGTCACGGGACCGGCATGGCCGGTCTTGCCCTACATGGCGATCTCACCGCACCGCTGGGGGACACCACTCAACGAGACCTCACACACCGAGCGGAGTCGGTGAAAATTCTTCCTCCAGACGGGTTCGATCCGAACGCGCCGAACTCCTATGGCTTTATTACTCAGTCGGCGGTCTCGATTGCGGAGATCAACAACTCCGAGGCTGCATTCCGCAGCTTCTGCATGGCGGTCACCAACAGAGATCGCACCGGTGCAGAAGCGACGTCCTGGAGCGCCGCCATTGACCAGTCCGCCGCGGGCGCAATGATCGGAGATCCTGAAGAGACCCCAAATCGACGGCTCTTCATCTTGTCCGCTGGGAATATCCGCGACCATGAAGCTGTGGACGCTATCGAAGAGCCTGATGCTTTTCCAGCAGAGGATCCTGCCCAAGCATGGAATGCCATTACTGTTGGCGGGTACACGGACAAAACTGAAATTCAAGACAACGGATATGACGGCTTTGACAGTTGGGCCAATCCTGGTGAGCTCAGCCCGTATAGCCGTTCAAGCTATTTGTGGAGCGTACGCAAATCTCCATTGAAGCCGGAATTGGTCTTCGAAGCCGGCAACCGTGCGATCAGTTCGGCGAAGACTGAAGCTGTGGCAGGCCTGCCATCGCTGTCGCTTCTGTCGACGGGTGCGGACGTTACGCAATCGCCTTTTGAACCATTCTGGGCGACAAGTGCTGCGGCGGCCCAGGGCGCAAGAATGGCAACTCAGATCGCCGCTTCACATCCTGACTATTGGCCAGAAACAATCCGCGCCTTGATGATGCACAGCGCCGACTGGACAGGTCCCATGCGAGCTGAGCTGGACGCAAACAACAAGACCGGGCGCACCGAGCTGGTTCGTCGCTACGGATATGGCGTACCCAGTCTGGAACGGGCGCTGGCCTCGGCCCAAAGCCATCTGGCATTGATTGCCCAGCAACAAATCCAGCCTTTCAAACAGAACAAATCCGACGTGAAATTCAACGAGGCGCATATTTATCCCCTGCCCTGGCCAACCGAGGTTTTGGAGGAGCTGGGAGAAGCTCTGGTCAGATTGAAAATGACACTGTCTTACTTCATTGAACCCAATCCGAGCTTTTCTTCTGCAATCGATCCGGCTCGCTACCAATCGTTCGGATTGCGATTTGATCTGAAGCGCGCCGGTGAGACTCGAACTAATTTTCTGAAGCGCCGAAATCTGGAAGAAAGACGCAATGGTGATCCCAAGCCGACAACGCCCGCTGACAGCGGATGGCTGTTAGGAGAGCAGCAGATCACCGTGGGCTCACTTCACTGCGACGTCTGGCAGGGTACAGCAGCAGAACTCGCAGCCCGCAACGCACTATGGGTCTATCCGGTGAATGGTTGGTGGCGTGAGCGTAAGGCGCTCGGCCGGGCCAATCGCAAGACGCGATATAGCCTGGTCATGACCGTTGAAACCGAGGACCAAACCATCGACCTCTACACACCTATCGAGGCGCTGGTTGAAACGCTCGTTGATATCGAAATCTAATACTCCCAGTCAGTGGTTGGTTATCCGGGCATTAGATTGTCAAACCATCCGGAAATGGATGGGCAATTTTGAGCAGCTGGTCACGTCGAAAATTCAATGATCCTCCCTGCCCGTATTCCGGCCGGTTGTTCTTGTGACCCATAAGCGCGCAGCGGAGCCCATAATCGAGATTGCCTTCCAGCATGCGGTCCTCGAAGGAATGTCGCAGCGAATAGATGACGTGATCCTTGCTGGGCAGGAGTTCCCGCTGTTTGAACGCTTTCATGAGATTGGCCGAAACGAGTGTATTGCGGTCGTAATAGTGCTCGAAGCCGTTGGGGCAAAGTTTCATTGCTGGGAGCGCGACACCGACGAGCGGGATTTCGCGTTCTGAATCACTCGTTTTGAGTTCTCTGTTTTGTTCCGGCCGGATGATGATGTGCGGAATATCATGATCGAGCTGGATATCGTCCGGCCGCAGATTGACGATCTCACTGAGACGCGCGCCGGTCTCTATCAACAAGTAGATGATCACACGCAGCTCGAGCCGAAGTTCATCGAACATGCCCGGTGCCAGGATTTTAGTTCGCACCCACTCGTCACTGAATGAAGCGCGCTTCACCTTGGACTTGCCAGCAAAGAAAAAGCCGCGGAACGGATCTTCGACATCCGTTTGACCACGATACTTGAAGTACCGCAGGTAAAGCGAGCGCATGTTGCCGATGTGGCGATTGACCGTGTTTGGCGTAAATGGTTTCGAGCCATCCTTCTGCGGCAGCATGCGGGACTGCCACCAATCTCGGTAGCGCGTAGCGACATCTCTCGTGATGTCCAGCAGTGGGATGTCTCCTTCCCGTTCAATGAAATAGTCGATCGAGACCTGTTTGCGCTTCTCCCACGATTTCCGCTGGGCGTCCGACTTGTTGTACTGATCATCGAAGGCGATTTTCGAGACGTAGAGTTCGAAGGCTTCCGAAACGGTTGTCCGGTCCTTTTCCTCGGGCGCACCGCCAAGGAGCGCTTCAGCCTTCTCTTCGCCGGGCTCAGCGCCGCGATCGACCTTCCTCAGCCGGTCGATAATTTCTTCAATGTCTAGCTGGGTGGCGACTTCCTCGACCGGGCGGTACACGAAGCCCTCTGCCATCGCACGGGCAACTGCGGCACGATGGCGCTCAGCGGCAGCGCGGCTACGTGAGCGCTCGGTATCCTGGGCCTGGAGCGCGAGGCTGCTCCACAGCGCGTCATCTGCTTCCGCGAGGCCATTGCGCCGCATCATGGCGACTTCTAAGGATTGGGTGCGCAGAGCGACCTGAATCAGGCAGCGCTTGTCAACATCTTTAAAGCGTTGTGGAACGCGCCGCACATAGTGCCACCAGCCGCCGCGAGCCTTTAGAAATTTTGTGCCAAGTGAGAAATGCTTCATCGCCGTTTGTAGTGCAAAAAGTTTGCATTTTGTGGTGCAAATTGTAGTGCACGACCGGCGAAAAGGCGTGGAGAACCCGAGGATTCTCCAGTATTTTCAATGATTTCAAGGGATCTGGCGGTTACCATTTCCGGAGAAATGGCGCGAGTGACGGGCATCGAAATCAATTAATATACATAATAATAACAAACACTTAGATCACTATTGTCGCAGTTTTGTATCCCATTTTGTATCCAGTTTGTATCCCATTTTTTGAGTATCTAGGGTTCGAACCCGGCTTATCGCATCCACCCCGTACGCTCTGGGGAGTGATGCGCCCTTCCCAATGACATTCATGCTGCCCGGCACCCCGTCAAGGCGAACAAACGGCCGGGATCAGCTCGATGCAAATGTCCAAGATCGCTTAATCCTATCTGTTGAATGCCTTGTCGTATAAGTCCTCGATATGGCGAGAGAACGTGTCAAGATCATCATCAGAAGGAAATTCATCGGTCATACTTGGAAAGAAAAGCTCGGGATCCATTGTATTAACAGCCCCGACAATTGAAGACATGTTTAGAAGCTGCCGTTGAGACAACGCGAGAGCAACTGCTTTTCCATGCATGTCGGATAAACCCAATTCCACCATGCGATGGAGCTTGTCGGTTTCATCATCGAAAGCATGTCTGAGACTCTGATCAACGACCTTGCCAGCCCGCAACGCAATTTCCAGAATGCGCAGGTCTTCACGAGAAGCTTCTACGATCAATCTATTGTCGTGTAGCTCTGTGATGTCCATCGCGGTATCGCTTTCTAACAAAAATCAGGGACTGCACTTTTTCTTGGCCGTGTTTTCTATCGCCCCCTAAATTCGTATACGTCGAACTATGAAAAGCCCCCTAATCATCCTCCAAGAGGCATTCCATCGAATATTTTTCGAGGTTGTTTTTGTTGACGACTTTAATGGCCTCGTGGAACTCATCACCGTTTGAAATGCTAAATTCGATCAAGTAGACGACATCCTGATGGTTTTCCACGATCTTCCGAGATGGGCACGTACAGAGCCTTTGAAGTGCATCTTCATCAAACAATGTATAGTGATCCCGGCACGACGCGTCCAAAATCGAAACAGAGCGATTCCGTAGTCTCTGCTCCTGCGATATGACGGGTTCGCCTGGCCAGGGTAGCATTGGGTCGTTTTTATCAGGTTTGAGCGTTATCTTCGAAAATACATCATTTGGCTGGATATAAAACGACATGCGGAATTCGTGATGCCCCTCCTTGCACGGGGGCAAAATTTTACTTCGAACTGCCCCTAAACTACCAGTTTCTTCAAACCTTTTATTGCCAGGGAGACACATCACGTTCGTTTCAAAACGTCCCTTCATACGCCGGTCGGTGTTTCGCACGTTGTAGACGGGATTACCCCATACTCCGTTGCGACCTTTCTGACGGAAACCAACAGAAACGCCTCGATAAGTCCCTGGATTCACGTTCTCGCATTTACCCGGTTTGATTTTATACCAGGCGCTCGCTTCTGCTCGATCTCCTGCCCAATAATCTGTCTTGGTCGCGAAGACGGCATACTCCAACAAAACGTCGCCTTTGTTGCAAACCTCGATGACATTGTAGTCATTCATTTGTGCGAAAGAAGCCGTTGATCCGAAAACCCAGACCACGAAGCATAGCCCCAGATATTTTATCCAATGAAGCATGT
Source organism: Hyphomonas sp. KY3 (assembly GCF_017309975.1). NCBI lineage: Bacteria > Pseudomonadati > Pseudomonadota > Alphaproteobacteria > Hyphomonadales > Hyphomonadaceae > Hyphomonas > Hyphomonas sp. KY3. The sequence goes on along the minus strand of NZ_CP022271.1, from coordinate 1,455,308 downwards.
TATTCATCTTGCATCATTTCGATTGATTGTTCGATCCGATTATCCTCGGAAACGGATCGGTTTTCACTACAAAATTCTCCATCTGAGCAGATAAAATTACCTTTGGTTGCCCATAGGCCTGGCGTAAAGCAACCTGTTACCCAACTCTTCGGCAACCCTTTTGTCGCTCCCACTGAGATTATCGGGGATTGAGAAAAATCGTTCGACTCAGGTGTCTCTTTTGGTACCCGGAGACTGCTGCACGATGAAACGGAAGCGAAAAGCAATGACAAAGCGATGAGGGAAGTGCGCTGGCGCCGAAAGAAACTCGTCATTGTCCATCTTCCCAAAAAACTGATCAGTTCCAAACTATTTTAATCGGGGGTGGCGGAGCAAGTAACCATTTGGGTTAGATGTGCTGAGATGGCGACCCATCGATCACCGCACCATCAATTGGAGGGGTGTGGAACAGGATCTAAAACGTAAGGGGTAAAACGCTCGGACCCAACCGAGATGAAGGTAGGAGCCCTGCCCTGCTGGAGCGTAAGCGCGGTCAACCCGCCGCCATGGACCGCTCCGGTGTCAATGCCGGTCGCATATGTAAACTTTGCTGGCCTGCTCAAAAAAGGTTGGTGGCCAAAAACGACATGTCCGAACCGGCCATCATAAACCTCTGCCCAAAATGGATCGGCTGGCCCTTGGTCTCCGAGGGCGAGAAACTCACCTGACTTCGCATTGACAAAGCGGGTACGATAGATCTTTTCAAATCGCTTTGCTTCCCGCCCGGTCAGCGCATTGGCTTCTTCGACTGAGACGGGAAAGTCTTGCAAGGTTCCGGGAATTCCGCCGTGTAAGACAAGCACATCATGTGTCTTGCAGCGGTAAAACGGAACCGACCAGTCGAGGAACTCCATTCCTTCTGACGCTAGTTGCTCTCTCAGTCGCTCTAGCTCGGGCGCTCGGGCAGCTTGCTCAGTTGCAACGCGTGGCCTCAGTTTCAAGTTTCGCAAATATCGGCGCATTCGGTCTTCGTGATTCCCGACGACGAGGATGACTTCAAAACTGGCATGGCGGCGAAGCCCTTCGACGTATTTGACGACACCAATGGAGTCCGGTCCCTTGTCGATCAGGTCGCCAACAAAAACCAATCCATCCGAAGGTCCAATATCCAACATTTTCACAAGCTCTTGCAGAGGATCAAGCATGCCGTGGACGTCACCAATTATGTGGAGCTTTCCGACCATATCAGAGCTGAAACCGATAGATATCGAACTCATCGATGCCCAGCGTATTCTCCATAACGATCACGTTTGGTTCAATTTCGCCCTTCAGGTGCATGTTGCAGTCATGCCTGCCAACAATTAGAACCCGCAAATTGTAAAATCCGTCCCAAACATAAATTTGTCCTGAAGCACCATAAGTGGTTCCGCCTCCCAAAAGACGTCCATCATTCATCACGAGCCAAGTCGAGTATCCTGCCTCCGCGCCCTCGACATCCAATATGCGATGAGCGCCATGCTCGTCTTTGGTAGGCATCCAGCGGGATACCACTGTCTGTTCTGCACGTGTCGATGGCGCGCATTTATAACTGTGCTGCTCGCCACCTGGTTTGACGATCCAGTCTATCTGCACGTCCGGCGCTGGAAGATGGCGGGTGTCGACATAAAGTTGCTTTTCTAACGGCGCGAGGTCCGCAAAAATCTGGCAAGATAATAGCGCCTGACCTTGTTTTGGATCCGGCCACAAGGGCAGCGGTAAAACATCAGTGCATATCCCCGACCATCGATCCCAAACTCGAATAAGATAGTCTCGGCCCCACGTAATCAGGCGCCCATCGCTGAGGAGCTCTGCTCCTTTTACATCACCCAGATGATGCCCCAGCAAGTCACCGGCACACACGCCTGTTTCCGAATCCCAGATCGCCATCGGCTGCGGGGCAAGAGGCCGACGCCACCCTTCGTCGAGGAACTCTTTACGGTAACATTTCCAACCAAAATCAACCCCAAGAATGGCTCCTTCACCAAGCTCGAAAAACTTTGATACCTCAGCACTCCGTTCAAGCATTATCGGTTCGCCAGATTTTGGAACAAACCAAGCTGGTTTAGATCCATCCCAGCTGGTTAGAAAGTTTCCGTCTTCCCTATGTTTCTCATAGTCCCGATGGGAAGCAACAAGTTTGGCTATTTGTCTGATCGCGGCATCCATCTTTTGACGTGCTGATGAATTTGCAGAGTGCACCGCCATCTTCGGTGGTTTCCAACCACGCTCGCCGACCGCTTCCTCAATCCACAATAGAACGTCATAACCGGTTCCACGGTCATCATCCCCTAAGTCATGGTCAAGACTGACTTCCGTCACTTCGCCAGAGTATAAAAGCTCGATCACCTCATCGGGCCAATAGCACCTGACCCAACCCTCGGGCGTTGCTCGCTCATCGTCCAAATATACTTTCATGACGTCGCCCTTCAAACGTGCATGGATAGGTGCTCAAAACGCACCCAATCGCTCGTCCAGCTAACTGCGCTGACAATTTTCTCTTGATGAGCATGATACAGATCGAGGATTTCTACGGCAGATTGGGTTTTGCAATCTTGCAAGCTTGTTAAATCCACCCGATAGATCGCCGGACCATCCTTATCAGCAATAAGACTGACGCCATCAGGGTGATATCCAACAGCGTAAGTTTGCTTGATATTATTGGAATATATGGCGTATCCGGAGTTTAGGTGAAACAATCGCGCCCCACTTTTAGTCCCAGTGAAAAGTAGGCTTCCATCTGGGCTAAATTTCAACGCGGCCTCATGATCGCAGGCGATGAATTCGCCAAGATAATCCCCGCGATGAACATTCCATATCCGAACAGCGTTATCGTACGCATAGGATACAGCGACCAATTGTGAATCGGGTGAGAACGCCACATTCACGGTGCACGCTTCTGCCGAATTTCGGTCCCAAGCAAGACGCCTGAATTCCTCATCCGTTTCCACATCAAAAACGCCAACAAAATCATGCCGATCCGTGTAGAAACGACCATCAGGACTGCGGGACAGGTCACGGAATATATCGGTCGGGAACTCTTGCTTGGTGTGCTCACCAGCTTTGCCGGTCATCACATCCAATGAAACGATAGTCTCTCCAGAGCGAAATACTATCTCGCAACCGCCATTCACAAACTCTATCGGATCGAAGGCATTCGGCTCGCAATTTAGTGAGAAATGCTGAACTGGCGGCCCCAACGCATCCGGTTGGATTGGGCGATGAAGCACAAGCGCAAGCTGCATCGACATTGCCTCCAGAAGCTCTTGTGATGGGTCGGGGGCTACGCATTTTTCAACGCAGTCTTCCAAATGATCGCAGAATGCCTCAACGGCCTCCATCGTCAGCTACCTTCTAAATAAGTCAAACCTCGGCTTAGCTCGACGTCACAGAATATGAACTCAATTCCACTGGATCTCTTCGTCTTCCATCTTGGGTGCTTTTAATTCGCTTCCAGTAATTGTTCTGACGAACAACACAGGCCGCTCATCTGAAACCTTGAAATCACCCACCGGGAGCCCGCCATCAAACGCCCAGGCAAGACCTCCGCCTACCCCATTCGCTGTCCACAAATATGACTTCATGGCCGCCAGCTCTGGATAAAGTCGCTGAAATACCGCTCGCGCCGCCTTTCCATGCCATTGCCAATCATAGGTATCATCTCGTGATAGATTATGATCTTCGCGACCTGCATCATGTGAGTTGCTATGAATATACGGAGAGAGCCGATCTATATCCTCAGCAGTTGGAAGTCTCCAATCCTTGTACCCCGCAGCGTGGACAACGCAGTTGCCGCTTTTATACCCATTACTAATGGCGGACGCCCTGCGCTTCTCATGCCCCATATAGGCCATTGAGCTGCCGACATTATAGCCGACGTCAACGCCTCTCCCGAAAAGATCTGCTGCCGGTCCCCATTTGAGGGCGATCGGCTCACTGGCAAATCCTGCCCCGGTCCAAACCATTCCCCAAGGGGCACGAAGCCACATCAGTCCGCCCTGCTCATCGGTCACGGTCCCGTCATCATTATCCGTGTAATTGCCCAAAGGAGTCTTGATGCGTTTCGCAATCATCTCCGAGACTTGTTTGTATTCTGGAGCCCGCCCGAAATGGGTGTACTTCGATGACTTAGCCTCTTTCAAGGTTGGCGGTTCTGGAATTCGACTCGCGCCCCCGTCACCGGTCGCCGTGGAGGCCATGCGCGGCTCATCACCGCTCTGATGCGAGGTCGAAGGGTCGCCCGATTTAAGTCGATCCAGGAAGGCAACGACCTGATCTGGGTCTGGTGCATCCTTCCAAGTCAATCGGCTGCGATCATCGCCCGTCCAAAAGGCCAGCGTGCCATAATTGAGAATCCGCCCGACGAAGCTCTGCCCCATATCCGTCTGGACTTTGTCCGTCAGAGGAAATTCGCGTTTTACCCTAGAGATAAAACCGGCAACCAATCGGAGTTTCGTACCGTTCTCAATCTCATAAGCGTGGGTATAACGATGATAGAAAACGCGAATTACGATTGGCAAAAGCCCTATCGCTAATCCAAAGCCAGCAAACTCAGTGGAAAGGCCCAGAGCATCAGCCATGCCGTCAAAGATAGGGCGCTGAGCAATCCACAATCCAATCACAGCCATGGCGGCAAGAAAGCTCCCCCAATAACTGAGCCAAGCCGGACGCATCCTCAAAACGTCCTGGCCTCCCCGTTGTACGGTCTTGAATAGGCGCGATGTCATGAATCCCCCGAAGTGTTCTTGTTAAATGTTTCCAGTTTTCCGTTTACGGTATCCACCGGGCGCAAGGAAAACGGTAAGAAATCTTCACGATATCTGTTCTCGGAAAAGTAGTCCAATGCGCTTTGGACATCCGGGTGCTCAAACAAACCTGCCTCAGAGGCAATCGCTCCAATGACTTGATAGGCTTGGCCCATAATTTCTTGCCCACGACGGTTGGTTTCAGAATTTGGTGTTACGCTCTTCATCTCGTTTCCTTTCCAGTCATATAACCTCGGTCTCGGTGACTAGACCGAGGTTGAGTGCTAAGAACCTATTCCGCATTTCTTTTGACTCTTATCCAAACGCTTTATTGTTTGAACCCTATCCTACATGTTTCCATCATGCAGCTAACCATCCAGGTTAGGTCAAGAAACGCAGGCTTATGACAACCGGAAGAAAAGCGAAGCTTTCAATCCCGGGGCGGCGTTTTCCAACTTCAATTGAGCCCCGTGGCGGATTGCAACAGCTTCCACATGCCGCAATCCAAAGCCGTGCCCGCCGGAATCGCCTGCGCGACCCAATGCTGCCAGCGCTCCCAGCTCGGTGCTTTTTACCCCTGGCCCATGATCTCTGACAACAAACCCCACCCTCTTGCCATCTCGCACCATCGAAACTGTGACTTTCGACCCTCTTGGCGCATGTTTGAGCGCATTGGACAGGAGATTGATTAGCGCACTCTCTATCAATGGCTTCGAGCCCAGTATTTGAGCGTCCGCATCTTCAATATTGACATCTATGGAAACGGCCATTTCGTCGAAGGACTCAGAGTAGAGCTCTAGTGCTGACGTCACGACATCTGCCAGTTTGATTGTCTGCATGGCAAAGCCGGGCGTCGCCTCGATTTTCGCCAATTCCAAAATATGGGTCACCAGTTCAATCAGTTGATCTGCCTGTTTGGCGCCCTCAGTCTCTCCTTTGTCAGACAGACGGTCCCGTAAATTGGTGATCGAATGGTTCAGTTCATGCGCAGCAACCTGACTATAGGATTCAAGCCCCCGCAACAGGCGCTCAACTTCATCAAGTGCTTTGTTTACGTGATGCCCCAGCACACCCAGATCATCATCCAGAGCTGCCCGCGTTGTGGTTGGCATTCGGGCACCAAGTTCTCCTGACTCCACGCTTTGGAACACCTGATTGAAAGCCTGAACTTTTCGGCGAAAGCGCTGATTGAGGTTCCAAAGGAGCAGTGAACTCAGCCCGCTGAGCATAAGCACGCTGATCGCAAGAATGGGCAGGAACCAGGCGATTAGAGATTGGCGTGCAGTCAATCGGCGGCCGACTAATAGACGGTGATCACCTTCAACACTGACAATACGAACAAGAACCGGCCCGGCTGTAATTCCAAGGTCTTGCCCGGTCACTTCTGTCCATATGTCTGTTTGTAACTGGGGTATACGCTTGGCATTACCAACAATGGCGCCCCCTTCAAAACCTGCAAGCAGGTAAACCCAGCCGCCCTCTTCTGCATTTTCGGTAAACATGCGTCGACCAATATTGGTTGTCAGAATTGCCGTGTCGGGAATGGTGTTCCGCTCAGATGCGCGGTCAAGCATGATCGCAATTTCTCGCGATATATCCTCCCTCGCCGCGCGTTCAACAGCCATATCGACGGCTCGAAAAGCAGCAAGAATAGCGATCGCAGCTACACAAAAGGTCACCGCCAAATTCGTGTAGAGAGAAATGGAAATGGGGGATCGCAACGACACTACATGCCCTTTTTTCTGTTCCAGCCATCTGCCAATGTGAGTGAGAGCGCCATTGTGCACGAACATTGTCGCAAAACGGAGCGATCGTCACATAACCAATTCGGTTTGGCACTCATTCCTGCGTCAGCGCCGTCGTGACGCTTGCAGCATTGCCGCTAACGAAAATGAGGACCGGCACACGAAAACGGGTGTGGTTGGTCAGCGATATCTCAACACCTGAATGATCGCCGGGCGCAACATAGCAAGTTAGTCTCCCCTGCTTTGCGCGCGGCGAACAGGCTAAATTAGTTGCATCGAGGGCGACAGGCGAGCGTTTCACGCGCATCGACAATTCGGTGGGTATCTCTGCATAATGACGACCAACGGGTTGCACATAGATCGTCGTCCCCTCGGTCCCGTCGACGGGCAGCTGAAGGCGCTCAGGCACGTTTGGATCCAGCATAGCGTCTATTTCCAATCCTATTGTCACTTTAACCGCACGCCGTTCCCCGATAAGCCCACTAAAATCACCCAATCCGCCTGATTGCGCCATTTGTTCTTGCGGAAAGATGCGCTCAATTCGTGAGCGCGTATCCGGGTCATTTTGCGCCAACGCTCTTGCCGCTCTGACCATTTCGAATGCGCCAGTTTCGATGGCCTCCCAGCGCCTCGAGATTTGCGACTGACCCTCAATCCCTTCAACAGCGCCGGGCTGATTGATCAAGTCCAGTAATTCGAGACGTGCTTTGGCTGATCGCGCCATTCCAACAGCGTCACCGGCAGATTTTCGCTCTTCAAACTGCTGCTCTATGGAAAACAGCTTGCTCGCTATGGAGAAGTCATCACGAGCTATGCTTGTGGCGACTTGATGGGTTGCACATCCAGCGAGCAGCCCCACAAGCAATGGTAAAATGAGCATTATTCTTAACTTCAAAGGATCTAACCTCGATTGTTAGGTGTGATTTTCATTGGTTTCGAATAGTGTAGCGTTAATGCACGGGAACCGCGAAATAAAAATGTCCGAAGACTTCCATCTTCTAATCGTCGAGGACGACAAAACGATAGCGTCGGCGATGGCAGCGGTCGCGATCGAGCTTGGATATCAGGTCCGTTTCGCCGAAACGCTTGATGAAGCGAAAGGCGTAACAGCCACCACTCTTCCTGAGTTGGTGATCCTCGACAGGATGCTTGCTGATGGCAGTGAAGGGCTCGATTATATCGCATGGCTAGATGCGCTCGAAGGCAAGCGTCCGGGCATTCTCGTCGCAAGCCGCCTGACATCAGTCAGTGATCATGTTTTGGGCCTGGAGGCCGGCGCTGATGATTACATCAACAAGCCCTTCGACCCGAAAGAGCTTCGCGCCAGACTGCGCGCTGTGGCACGCCGCGTAGAAACCAATCGTGCGCCAGCAAGCGTTCTCATTTTTGACACGCTGGAACTCCGCAAACTAAGTGGCCAGGCGCTCATTAACAATTCCCCGTTGGATTTGCGCCCACAATCATTTGCCTTGCTGAATGCAATCGCTGAGCGTCAGGGCGAATGGGTCAGCCGTAAGGCGCTTTGGCATGAGGTGTGGACGGACTACAAAAATCTTCCGCCCCAAGATACGGTCATTAACACCGCGATCAGTCGACTGCGGCGTGTTTTGTCAAAAGCAGAATGCGCCCCGGAAATTGTCAGCGAAGATTTCGGGTATCGCCTCGTTCGATGTGATTAGAAGCTAAATTTGTCCCAGTAAGTCCAATTCAATATGTCAGTTTGTTTCGCAAAGGCTCATTATGAAAATAATCTCGTTGTTGTCTCTGATCGTTAGCTTTGCTATCGCCGTACCTGCCTCAGCAGAGACTTACTATCTGAAGGACCATCCCGGCTGGCATGCCTTTGGCGACCCTGAGGGCAAGCTGACCTTTACGCGAGACGATAGTTCACTCGCTAAATTGTCGATAATAACATACCCTGCTCAATCTAATCAGGTTGCGAACGAAGAAGAGGTCGCAAGCGTAATTGAGCAGATTGTTGCTGAAATTGTCAGTAGTCGCCCCACGCAATGTGCCGGATTAACCGGTGTCCCCCCTCAGCCCAACGGCATGGGTTTTGAAATAAAGAACGACCCAACGCATCCTACATGCTTCCTATTTGTCAGCATCACTCCAGAAAAGAGACTTTTTGCGAACCTTTGGATTGAGAATGGTGGCCTTCCCCGCGATGGGCGCGCTTATCAAAACACCGCCAGCTTGTGGCTTCGTCTTGCCTTTAACAGGATACAAGGTTTTCCAATTGTCCCAACCAAGGGCAAGGCGGCAGACTTGAAGTCGATCGCGGAGACTGTCGCTGAAGACCATAGCCCTTCTCAGATGCTTCTCACCCAAAATAACGATCAGTACTCCCCAAAGTACAAGGCTTTGCCCATCTTTGAAGGACAACCCATCACCAATTGTGTGGACTGGGATCCAAATTTTTACTCACCGAGAGATCTTGTAGCCGAATCACCTGTGGAAGCACTTCGTCCGATTATTCCGCCCTGTTCGATCTTTGCCTGGAAGGAAGACATAACGACCGGGCAGCCTGAGACCTTCATTGGTGGCGATTGGCAACCATTGTCAGTCCTTGGTCAAAAAGAACCTTTGCTTTTTTATGATGTGACAGACACCCGTATTGAGCCGTTTGAACCTGGTGAACAAATCAACTTCCTAGGGGGCAGCAAAAAGCGCCTGTTTTCTTATGTCCGCACGGATGGCGACATCAGAGAACTGTCAGCACAAGATGTTTGGTTCACCCCGGACGGGCGCTATACATCAGGCGGATTTGGGCTGGCCAACAGACCTCGGACACTGCCGTCTGGCTCAGACGGTCGCTATTACCTGCATGGCCATATTGCTGTGTTTGAGCGCGATGATGGTCCCGTCCTCATCGCACTTGCCGGAAAAATCATGAAGGATGGCAAAGTTGATCAGATATTTATCGGTGACAGATCCTTTGAAGCCTCAGAAGAGTATGAATATTTTCGCAGCATCTCTCGAGACTCCCAAGGGGATGCCGTGAAAGATCAGCAATCGGAATCTAGCACGAACCCAACCGCCCCTGAAAAACCTGCAAGAATTCCTTTAGTTATCCCACCGAGGAAGACACCTCACTAGACGTCTACCATCGCGCAGTCAGACAAACGCAGGCCTAAAAATGGACGACGATTCTCAAAATGCCTTTAAAGTGTGGTTCGATCCGCATATTAAGAACCTTATTCATGCGACCTTCTCCTACATGGCAGAGAACTACCATATGACTGGCGTCATAGATCATGCGGCCTGGATCATTCAGGAAGGGGAGCTTGAAAGCCTGCTCTCCACATTCGCCCCGCTCGACCAAGCCCCGCACTACATTTCATTTTCCTCCAAAGATTACGACAAATTTGAGCGTCTGATCGACTATGCAGGCCATGCAGCCCCAAAACAGGAAGATCGGGCATTGCTGGAACAGATCCATGAGTGTTTTTTAGACTCAGGAAGCGGCAATAATCGGATTTATGCCCTGATGATGTTTGCCCCAGATAGTTTGACAGCCCTCGTCTCCGTCTTCGGCAAGATTATTGATGACCCCAGCGCCATAGATAATTCAATGTACGACCTCACGCCCTGGCCAAAATTCGTGGACCTGACAAACAGATTGAAAGAGCTTCAGGCGACGCCGGATCGACAAATCTTTGTACCCATGACTTTTGGAGAATGGGCGGCATACTCTTCATATTTAAGCCATGTATTCGATCTGGACGACGAAGATCTGACATCCGGCGAGACCGCTGAGATAGAAAAACTTCTCGCTGAAACGGGTGCCATTCTAATGCTTCATGCGAAGCCGGGGGGATGACTTGGAAAAGTGAGCGGCTCCGAAAACTTATTTGCTCGGATTCACAAGCAAACTAAATTGCGTGCTGATCCAGCCAACATCGCTTGCGACATTCATCTATGAGTTCGCAATCCTCAAATCATCATGCTCGAATGCGCTCGCCATACGATCAATCTGACTTTGGGTCTGTCCGAACTCTGTAGCCACGCAACGCCATTCAGCAACTGCTGCACCGACTTCAGCTACAATTCCTTTTGCATCCTCATTGCCCAGACCGAACAGCTCTGCTTGAGACAGGGCGAGTTCAATAGAACAAGTGCTTTCATCAAGACTAATATTTGTCGTTAGAAATCGCGCTTTCAGATCGGTGGGCGTCGGGTTGAGATCATAGGCCGGTGACAAACACCATCCAGCCTTGCCAGCCCAAAGGAAACCATGATTGCGAAGATGGTCGTCTACATTTGAAATCAGAACATTGAAAACGACACGCCTAAAAAGTTCGGCTGCGTCCTTCTTAGCATTTGCCCCGTGCCTGGAGAGTTCATCAACAATCTCCGGGTAACTCGCCCGCTCGCCATCATTTGCCTGTAACATTGACATTGCGGATAAGAATGGGATGCGAATATCCCCTTGCCGGTCAAAACGCCACGAGATCAAAACCTGCTTGTTCCCAACTCGCTGGAGTTCATGCAGAGGCACCGTTATGCCTGCACGTTTAGCCAAAGTGAGAGCAATATGCTCCCAAGTTTCGATGCTGTAATCGTCTGTATCTTTTGGAAACTTCGCTATGGCCAATGCACCATGAGCATCCACTATAGAGGCCTTGGGTCTCGCACCACCAAGCGATGATCCAGGCGCAAAGATTAAGGACAGATCTTCATCCGTTTCTTCGTCACGCTCAATTCTTTGCGCACTCTCAAGTAAGCGACCAAGCTGAATAAAGCCCGGCACGCCCTCTCCAATTGGTTTTTGAAACTCTTCATCATCCGGTCGCTTGAACCGAAGCGCGCCGAGACGGGAGACATCACTTACACCGAGTAAAAAGTCCGCCTCATGTAGCGTCTTTGGTGGACGACCCTCGGTGCGTGCCGTTCGCCTCTCCGCACGCTGCATAAGTCGCCGCCCCCATGTATCTGGGGCAGAATCTCCGATTGAACCAAACATTTCCCGGCCTTCGCCCGGATGAAACATGCCGCCGCCGACAGCAAGGCTCGGCTCAAGCGAAAATCTGGCGGGATGAGTGAGCCATTCGTCATGATACTGAAAGGTGACAGACTCTCGGCCACGGGCAGCCTGCCGGAAGAGTGTTCCAACGCGCAGCGTTTCGCCGTCAAGCGAGATATGGACTTCTATTTCCGTCATTTTCGTTTGGGCCTGACGCGTTTTGGTAATTCGGCAGAGGACAGCGACAACCCAAGTTCGTCATTAACCGGGTCGGCGATCTCGCCAAGTCCATCCAAGAGCCCCAACGCATTAAGGACGGATGCGTAAATACCAATGCTCACGCCATGGTCTCCATCCTCAATGCGTGACAATGTCTTTCGCGTTGTGAACGCCCTATCCGCGACGGTTTCCATGGTCAGACCCCGGCGTTTGCGCGCATCAGCGATGTCCTGACCTAGCTTTCGCAAGGTCCGGCGCACAGCGTTTGGCGGTGTTGTCGGTGTCGGCATAAATGTACCCTTCAATACTCAATGTCCCATATAATGGGTCACGAAGGTTACTTTTTCAAGAATTTTATCCATTTTGTAGCAATCACATGAAGTCCGATCAAAGCCTTGGTTTCGACCGGCTTCAGCCTGCGTCACCCAGGTCAGCGTTTACGCGTGATACTACGCCTCGCTCATTGCCCAGCTTTCTGGCTACCTGCTGGATGAAATGATCAAACCGGCGTTGCCCCAAGGCATGCGCGGCGTCTCTCTGGCCCTCTGGGATCGGTTCTGTTCGCGTCAGCCAATAGAACACGAAGTGCGCTATTGTTTCGAGACAGAGCGCGGTGTCGCGTTCAATTTCCCCCTGCCTGCGATCAAATGCGTCCATCCGGCGAAGCAAACGCTCTTCAAGCACAAGATTGGATTCCGGATCGAAAAACCGGCTGAGGGCCTCTTCCACTATATCGGTTTTCGTAACGCCTGGCTCTCGGGCCCGCCTCTCAAGTTCAGCATGTAGCTTGTGGGATAAACGAAGGTTCACACGCGGTTTGCTCATGTTCTAAAACTCCGGCAGCGTGTTGTCATCGGCAAGGTCAAGTGCGGCTGCCCGGCGGATCGTTTCAAGTGTCTGCTGCGAACCGACATCCTCTTCATCATCGATTTCTGGAGACACATCCGGTTCGACTTGGGCAGCAACGTCCTGATTAGGCCGATTGAGATTAGGTTCGATCTTTCGGTTCCCCTCGGAAGAGGTTTTCTTTTCTTCAGGCTCAGCCGCTGAACGTGCGGCACAACGAATATCTGTCCAGCCGCTAATACCGTTTGAGAGTATTGGCAGCTCTTTTGGGGACGGCAGTATTCGAACCGTGAAGTTACGATCTTTGAAGTAGCGAAGTTTTTTCGCAAGGATCGGCGGTGTGCCGGACACCATGAGGACCTCATCGGCAGGAGATAATTGCATGACTTCGCCGGGCGTCATGAGCGCGCGCTGCGTTTCCTGACGCGACACCATCATGTGGCTCAGCCAAGGTGCAAGTCGGTGGCCTGTATAATTCTTCTGTGATCGCAGCTCTGTTTTAGCCCCCAAGGCTTCAGAGATGCGTTTGGCAGTGCGCTCATCATTCGTCGAAAAAGCGATTCGAACATGGCAATTGTCTAGGATCGCATTGTTCGGCCCGTAGGCCTTTTCGATTTGATTGAGAGATTGGGCAATCAGATAGGCGCGCACGCCATACCCAGCCATGAAGGCAAGCGCACTTTCAAAGAAGTCGAGTCGCCCAAGCGCTGGAAACTCATCAAGCATAAGCAATATCTTCCGCCGACCCGATTCCGGCATGACTTCAGTCAGTCTTCGGCCAATTTGATTGAGGACTAACCGCATTAGCGGTTTTGTGCGCGACAGATCAGACGGCGGAACGACCAAGTAAAGCGACATAGGCTTATCAGGGCGAGCGAGGTCGCTGATCCGCCAATCACTTGCAGACGTGACTTCTGCAATAACTGGGTCACGATAAAGACCCAGAAAACTGAGTGCCGTGGACAGGACGCCCGATCGCTCATTTTCCGATTTATTGAGGAGTTCACGAGCGGCACCGGCAACGACAGGATGCACGCTGCTTTTGCCATTCGAAAGAACAATGTGCTTTGTTTTGAGCATCGCACCGAGCGTTTTCTCAAAGCTTCTCGAAGGGTCTGACAAAAAGTGCGCGCACCCTGAAAGGGTTTTGTCTTTCTCAGCGTAGAGCACATGCAAAATCACGCCGACAATCAATGAGTGCGCGGTCTTTTCCCAATGGCTGCGACGCTCAAGCGAACCTTCCGGGTCAACTAGGATATCAGCAATGTTCTGTACGTCGCGCACTTCGCTTGCGCCTTTACGAACCTCCATCAACGGATTGAAACGGGAGCTGGTCGCATCTGTGGGATCGAACCGAATGCAATTTGAAAACGAACCGCGCCACCCGGAGGTAAGCTCCCAGTTTTCTCCCTTTATGTCATGGATGACCGCGCTTCCCGTCCAGGAAAGAAGGGTCGGGATGACCAATCCAACGCCCTTACCTGATCTCGTCGGCGCAAAGGCAAGCACGTGTTCAGGTCCGTTGTGACGCAAGTATCTATCTTTCCAGCGTCCTAGAAAAACTCCATCGTCATCTAGTAGCCCTGCTCTAACGAGATCGGATTTTTCCGACCATCGCGCCGAGCCATAGGTTGTGACGCTGCGTTCCCAGCGTGACCGCCAAACCGATCCGGCAACCGCAGCAAGGATACCGAGCAATCCACCACTTGCTGCGATAGCCCCGCCGCGGGCAAACACTTCGGGAGCATAGGCCTCGTAGGCATACCACCATTGGAAAAGCCGCCATGGTCGATAAACGGGCCAGTCATCCCATAAAAACCAAGGCTGCCCGAGCCCTGCTTGGTAACCCAGGGCATGCGCAACCCATTGCGTTGCGCCCCACATGGTCAAAACAATGATGGATAGGACGATTAGAAACTGACCGATCAGTATCTTTGACGGCGACATCGCATAGAGGCTCCCATTCAGAAAACCTCTTCAGTGTTTCGTGTCTGATCAGATTCAGCCAGTGTGAATGGCGGCAAATGGCGGCATAAGTCGCAAGGTTAGTTTTCTGCTCAAACAACGAATACCGAAGGTGTCTTAATAGGCTATAGACATCGTAGTTTAGGATAGGTGAGAAGCCGTTACCGCCAACGAATCTTGTCGCGGTCCACACTTTGCAACACGGTGCCGAGAGCGCTATCCACGTTGGTTAAGTGTATCACTAGATGGTCCATACTGCGCGTGAGCGAAATCATCAGCCAATTTAACGCATATGCATGTTGGGCTGCGAAAACCTTCTCTTTGAATTTAGTTTCATCGAAGAGAAAGCCTTCATTGGTTTTGACCTCATTTCGCAAACCGTGTTGATCGATATCCGGATTAGCCAGCAAGTAATCGAAAAAGCTATCGAGACCCAGACAAACCGTCGACCAGCCTTCCATGCCGCGGCAACTTTGATAAAGCACCGCACGCAATGAAGTCTGTCGACTAGGGTACTCCCGGTTTTGCCGAACCTCCCAATCATAGCCACGCCAATAGTCGGCACCACAGCTCTCTTGAACGGTCTCAAACAAATTACAATAATTGGCATTCGGAGTAGATGCGGGTTGCGGCAAACAAACCAGCGCATCTACTGGGCGCATAGCCGCTTGATCTGAAAAATCCTCATCTAAAATACTTAGCGCACGCTCAATCGCACGGCGTGGTTGGGACTCCACCACTACGGTAACCCTTCCACCGGTCACTGTTTGGTCTGGTTTCACATCCCAATCAGGGACTCGAAGCGCGCTGGCAATATCATTGATTGTGTCGCAAGTCGCAGCCTTGGTACGCCTTGAAGTATACAATGGCTGGATCCTGTTCTTAGGGATATCTCCGCGATCCCAATCACAACGATCTTGATTTACGAATTGATCCACACCGTCAGCAACAATAACGCGCTCCGGACCGAATACATCATAAATTAGATCGCGGTGTGCTTCGCTCCAATCCTGCCCCTCGTCTACGAGTAGAAAATCATATGGCGCCGGAAATTCTTTGCGAAATGTACTAATGTCTGCCCAGGTTGATGGCGTCCGAGGTTCGCACCGACAAACTTTTCCCATCGCGCGTATCGCACAGCATGGTATCTGCTCTTCCAAAAACTCTTCAGGCTTACGCAACGCGCTTAAAAATAGTGCTTCGCGCTCGTCCAACTCATACAATTCAGCCGTGCGGGCCACAGTATCGGCACCGAAGGCAAGACCGAATAATTGACGCATAAGGACCCATCGCGTTTCAACCATCGGGATTGGATAAATGTCTTTATGCCGATCTCGGATAATGGACATAGATCGCGCCATGTCAGAAATCAGACCGTGATTATATGTTACAATTCGCGTACTTTTGCCTTGGCGAGCAAGATAAATCGCCATCTGAATCAACGCGAATGTTTTGCCGGTTCCGGCTCTCCCACGGAACATCAACAAGCCCGAGCCAAGATTACGCACATAATTCTGCTTGTCGGCGTCGAACCGTTTTTCCGTTAGCGCATTAAGTCGTTTCAAGTCCAGTTTGGTGGGCTCTATTTTCTGCGTCAGAGAGCCAACCAGACTATCATAACTGTGGTGTTGGCTGCCTTGATCTGCAGGCACCAAGGTTTGAACTTTACCTTGCGCGCTGTTTACGTCAAAGCCATCTATCAATTGTTGCCAATTGAAATCGCCGCAAATCACATTTGTCCGTCCGGTCGGAAGCGTTTCACCTAAACTGCCCGGCGGAACGCGCCGCAACCAAAGTACCGATTGTACGTAGGTTTTATGGCGCCGCGCTTTTCCCATATAAGAAAACTGCTGAAGATCCTTCAATGCCCAGACTTGGGCATCAGCTTGCGCGGTCGCATCGTGCCACCCATTTTCATACTGAACTTCTACATGCGTGCCATGGCGTCTCACAGCATCCGGTGAATGGTTCTTTACTTCCACACAAGCAACGAAAGACTGAACGGGTATCCCCTCGGAAGTTCGGAACATTTGTTCAGTAGGGCGAGTATCCTCGAATACCAATACGCAATCAATTTCTCGGTCCTTAGCAAAGACCTGAGGCACGATTGCAAGCCGAATATCGGGATGATTAATATCCGGCGCACTCGCTATCAGAGCCTTTTTTAAATGCTCGACATTCGTTTGTTCTGATGTTTCTGATGGTCCGAGTATAACAATCGTCATTTGGTATTGCTTGTATCAACCGCAAATTAAGTCAAATATTTTCAGCGAAAAACCCTTTGTTGTTTATTGCTTCGCTTCAGGATCACTTCGGCCATCAAATAGCGTTAGTACGCACGGTTAGGCCATTCGACTTCGGATGATTGAGACGGCTAGCGCGCCAGCCCTCTTTTTAGCCTGTCAGCGATACTCCAACTGACGCCGCGCTCCCGCGCTTCGATGACCAAAGACCTACCGCGTTGCCGTTCAATCTCCGGTCGCCACGGCACCATGACAAACCCTTTCTCATTGCCGACAATGGCCATTCTACCTTGTGCAAGATCGGTCGTGCGCTCAAATTTTCCCTCGAAACCTTCTCCAGTTTCTAGCACCCTGTGCGAACGTTGAGTTCGCCTGGATTCTGCCTCACCCGCTCGGCGCAGCTCCTCCAACCTTAATTGCTGTCTTACGTCAGCGTTCAGCTCGGTTTCTCCCTCTTTGAGCAATCCTTTGCCGCGCAAGAAAGCAATGCGGGCTCTACGCGCTTCGGAAAATTGTTTACTCTCTGCCAGGTCTGGATGCCTATCTTCGCTGTCGAGCCAAGTCTGCGCATGGACTTTGATCTGCGCTTCAATCGACGTCCATGAATGCACTTTCATGGCTACGCTTCCAGTCTTAGCCGCTTCAAATTCTGCGGCCTTTTCGATGAAGTCATCAGCTATTTCCCAAACCCCTTGGCCATTTCGATTCACGATGCCTGCTCTGCGGAGCGCTTCAAGTCTTCGCTTATGCGCGAGTCGATAAGCGCTCGAAGCGGACGGATCGGCGTCTGCATGCAATTCATCCGAATAGACCCCGCCGCTTCGGGTAGCGATCTCAGCAATCGTGCGATCGGCCTTTCTAGGCCTTAAAGGTCTCGGCCTTAGCTCAACAACCGCGCCTAAAGGCGGTGACGCCCCGCCCAGTTCATCTGTTACAGGCGCGTACCATGGCGTTCCGTGAAAATCCTCCACAAGCATAAACCGCCGGTCTTTCAATTCGTCTTCCGGCCCATGCTGTATCACGACCCCGATGATGGATGGCGCATCACCGGTTCGTTCATCGAAGAACCGAACCTTTGACACATCTTTCCCAGGCTCTACCCCAGCAGCCAAAGTGCGGATGATATCGCCTTTGCGCCCCATCGCTTTCAGCGCCCTCTCCCAGTGAGGGGCGAGTTCCCATCGCCCGTCTCCCAGGTTCTTGGCAAGATGGAGCTGCTCGAGGTGAGACAGACGTTGCTCTTGCAGACTGTTTTTGAACCGCCCGATAGCACCTGACCCGGGAGACAATTCTAAAGCGCCTTTATTCGATTGCTTCGCGAGCTCTCGATCCAGACCTGTGAACCGGTCATTTGTTATCTCGCGATGCCTCGATTTAGCGATCTCTATATCGCGCCTTGGGCCAAGTTCTTGCGTGAGGGTTTCTTCGGCCCGCGCGCGCAAGCCTTTCATAAGATAGTCACGGGCGATGACGAGGTCCTGACCTATGCTGTCCTTGCCGCGAACAACAATATGAGTGTGCGGATGACCTGTGTTGTGGTGATCTACGGCAACCCAGTCGAGCTTTGTACTGAGATCACGCTCCATCTCCGACATGAGCCTGCGCGTCGTTTCTTTAAGGTCGCCTAATTGGTCTGCGTCTTCTGGTGAGACGATAATGCGGAATTGATGGCGGTCATCCATGCTACGCTCGGCGAATGCACGCCCATCCACTTCGCTATCATCGCGCCCATATAGGTGGCCACCTGATCCATCCCTGTCGACACCATCTCGTTGGATGTAATCAATGTGCCGAGAATAGGCCCTTATCCCGATGCCTGTTTTCGCGCGCGCTATGTGAACTTTAACCACAACCCGGCGAAGTCGCATGCGGGGTAGTCTCTGGGACCTTATACGGGCATGCAGTCCTGCCGCGTTACCTCTGCCGATGCGTGCCCCGGTGAAAGCCGGTTTTGTTTGCGGTGCAGACAACTGCCGTGCTGCTTTGAGCAGTCTGGACCGAAAGCGCTTTGACGAGCCGGCACCCGTGTCTCTCAGCTTACCGAGGCGCGGTGTGAAGTCTGCGTCGCCGCTCATGTGGTGCGTCCTGCGTCCATGCACCTGAAAAGTTCAATAGAACCAACAAGGACGAGAATATTCGTGCACCACATATTCCGGCATAAGGCGCCAAAAAAGAGATGTGCAGACAATACCTTATGCACCTTTTGGTGCATGAGCTTCAATCTTGCCCGTCCGGGTTCGCTGTCAAATCTGATGCCTCCTTTCGCCGCTTTATGCCGCCCTATGCCGGAACACGCCGCCATGTCTATTCAGCGCCATTCCAGAATGAGCTGGGCAGTGCTTTGAATATCGCTCAGATTGGTCGGTCCGAAGTAGCGACCATCCAGAGAATCTGGGTGCCGATTCATCAAAAACACCTGGCTTTCATCGAGAAGGAAACAGCCTTCCCATGAGGGCAGTTCTTGCCCAAATGAATCTATTTGTTTGACGGTGCCATGTGGGACTTGATTGATCTGAATACGTCCATTCATCCTACAAATTTCATCCCCTGGCATACCGGCGATACGCTTCAAAAGAGGCCAATCTTTTCCGACAAACCCTCTCTGGTTTGCCCAAGCCGCCTCAGGGCTCTTGGCTGAAACGACAACCCAACGGCCAAGGGTGAATGGCTTGTCGTTCAGCCAATAAAGCCCCATTGGCGCGCTTGCCGTTCGGTTCCAAAGAAGCCTTTCTGAGGGGGAAAACACTATTCCGAAGAGGGAGAGACACACGCCTGCAATCATCAGGCTCAAGAATAATCGACGCATGGTTTCACCGAAGAGGCTCACCGGTGGAAACCCATCTCTGGCCTTCTGACCAGTCGACCAAGTCGGCTTTCGTGTAATAGACACGCCAACCATGTTTTCGATAAATGGGGCCACGTCCCTGATACCGATAATGACTGAGAGTAATGGGTGAAAGGTGCAGAAATTCGGCGGCTTCCTGCGCGGTGAGAAGTTCGGGTAACTCCGAACTACCCTTGGGGTTTTGATTATTCTTTGCCATGATCAGACGCTCCTTTTCGATGGTTCCTTTCGCAGAAAAGCATGCCGCCACATGCCGCAATTCATAGCCGTAAAAAGTCCCATCTGAATTTTCCGCCCCGCTATTAACCCTGCAGTTCCAATACAAAGCCGCCCGGAGAAGATCTCCGAGGCGGCCTGATTTGAGCGATATTCTAGCCTAATCGCGCGGGTTCCAGAGGATCACGTGTCGCCCCTTCTTGCCTTTCACGGGGGCGAGGTTTGCGTAGACCTTGCGCGGCCCTATCTGCGGGTCTGCAAGGGTGATCGAGACATATTCTCTGCCGCTTGCCTTAGCCTTTCTGAGCCAGCCGCCGCCAATTTCGGTTGAGGTTTCACCGGCATAGATGCGGTAGTCGGGCTGACCATCGGCGGCTTTTTCCGCGTTCTTCTCTATGCGGATTGAGCTGGTGAGGTTCATCATTGCAAGAGCGCCTTCAAAGCCTGATTTGGTTTCGCTTACATATCCGAGTGCGTTGGCCATGGTGTAGTTCCTTTCGTTTCCATGTGTCTCTAGGGACACCTTGTCCCCGTCGACGCCGGACCGCTCGGGCGACGCTGGACGGGCCTGAACCGGAACGGGCGAAACGCCAGTGAAGCACCGGCTCGGCGAAGAATTTTGATGCGCGAGGAGCCGCGTATGCGGCGGGGAAAATTCTTTCTAAGGGCCGGTTTCAAGGGCCGGAGAGCGTCGTCCAGGTCATACGGCAAGAGACGGGAAAAGGGGTCCGGAAGCCACCTTCGGAAACGTAACGCACAATTGTGGTCAACACTTCGGAGACCCTATTATAAGCAAAAAAGGCGAGCGGTGAGCGCTTCGCCCCGATGCTGCATGATCAGCATTCTTCGCTATATGGGACAGTCAAAACCACCCGATGATTGCCACCGGGCGGCTCCCTCATCCGCCTGAACAGGAGACAAACAGTCAGGCGGCATTTAACTCACCGAAGGCTTGCGTCTCAGTGATTTCAGGCGCGCGCGGGGCTCGTGTCGAGCGCTGCGCAAAGCCGACGGGCGGCGGCGATCCCGGTGGCGAGTGCTTCGGGCAACAGCTCCTGTGCGGCCTCGGTGAGGTAAGCATTATCGCCATAAGGATAGTTGGTCTCAATGCCCCAAAGGCTCGCTGCATCAGCGTCTAAGATGACGCCTTCCAGCGCAATCGAAAGCACGACCCCGCAATAGAACCATTCATCTTTGCGCCATGCCTCCATGACGGCCTCAGCCCTAGCCTGCGCGTCTGCAAAACGTCGCCGGTGGTTCGATCCGGGGCCAATAAATCCCGGCGCGTCCTTGTAAAGCGATGGCCAGAATCCGTCTTGGCGTTCGTCGGGCGCGTCGGGGCAATCGTCGCGCGCAATGCGCGCGACGATCTTAAAGCCAGCGACTTCGCAAGTGATGCTGTCGCCTTCACAAATGAAGTCAGAGAAGCGTTCAGTGAAAGCCATGATCAGCGGCTCCAGAAGATATGGACTTCATCGAAGCCCGTCTGGAACACCATGATCTCGCCATTCAGCGCCATGTCGCGGACAAGCGCCTGCCAGTCGATATAGTAGCGAAGGCTCTCGGGTATCTCGGTGCCGGTGTCCTCGTGCAGCTGCTCGGCAAAGTCTGCAGCGCTAAGATATTCGCCAGCATACTCCTCGAATGCGGCGCGCGCCTCGGTCAGATCGTCACCGAAATGCGCAAGCACCTTGGCGCCAAGCTCGCCGTGCTCCTCAATGAAATCTGCCAAATCGCACACAGTCTCGAATGAGGCGTATTCGGAAAGATTCGCGCCTTCGAAGCCTTCATAATCATGGATTGCCCATTCTTCAGCATCTGGAATTGGCGAAGCCGCAAGCATGGCGCGGACTGAATCCATGATCTCGTCGGGGCTCGTCGCATCGATCCAACGCCCGTGCAGGCAGCCATTATTATAGGCCGCGAGGCAAGCTACGTAGATGCGGCGTTTCTCGCGAAGCGTGGGCGCGGCGCTTCGTGTTTGCGGGTGGTGGGTTAGTGGTTCGGTCATGTCAGTCTCCTTTGCGCCGCCTCGCATTCTTTCCCGCATCAGGCGGGAGTGGGCGGCGAAAAGGTGCTTGGCCGGAGCGCATTAGGGCGCGGCGCAAGGGGTGGCTGAAGGTAGGACACCTATAGACGCTACATTACGAAAAAGTCCCGCCCCCTTGCGCTGTGACCGCGCTCTGGCAGATGCACCGTCCGCCCAATTCCGACTGTTAGGGAGAATTATTGAGGCAAATGAACGATTGAGAGACCGCGTAAGTGATCCGAACTGAAAGTATTAGGTTTAATCCAACGCTTTCAAAATAGCAGCTTCGACGACATCTGAAGGTGCCTTAAACCATTCGGTGGCTCTGAATGTTCGCCCGTCTGGTCCAGTTACACGAATAGTTACGTGGAAAGCGCTGAGAGCGCGGTGGATGCGCCGCTCAGCCTCTTTCGCTGAAAAACCCGTCAATTCATATGTTTCAACGATTTCGACGGGAGCAAATAGAAATGTCGACTGGGTTTCTGCCCGAGCAACCCTGTCTTCCACATACCCAGAAGTCGTCCCGACTTTCAGCAGACCAAGGGCTTCAGGCTTTTCAGATAATGAACGCAGCACATAAACTGCGCCTGTACGGGCACCCTCAAACAGGGGACCGATTTCTACGGTACCAATACGAAGTGCATCTTTGTCCTCATACAACCGGCGGACTAAGGAAGACATGAGGAGATTGGACT
Source organism: Hyphomonas sp. KY3 (assembly GCF_017309975.1). Classification (NCBI taxonomy): domain Bacteria; kingdom Pseudomonadati; phylum Pseudomonadota; class Alphaproteobacteria; order Hyphomonadales; family Hyphomonadaceae; genus Hyphomonas; species Hyphomonas sp. KY3. The sequence continues at coordinate 1,432,779 of NZ_CP022271.1, read as the reverse complement.
CCGTGCCGTTGTCGAAAATAACCCTCAAACGCGCATCCGGCTTATCATTCCGAAGATGCTCTTCCCTTACGTCAGCAACGTGCACCAACTGACCTTTCAGTACGAAGAACTCGCCCAAATCAACGCGTTCTTGCCGAAAAGGTCTCGGTTTGCGTAGGCCACTTTTGACGCCCTCACGTATTTTGTTGAACAGTGGTTCAAACCGCTCGAAGTCAGGGCATGGCTGACGATCCGCAACGTAATCCGGACGGGCTGCTGGCTTGAGCTCGTCTCGCACTTCAAAGATGCCAATATCGTCATTAAGTAGAGGATCTGCGAGCGGATCAATCGGATCCGCTGTGCCGAATACTAGAAGGGGTATTGTCAGCAGAAACTCGCTTGAAGTCGTTTATCCCCTACCCTAGCCTTGCGCGATGACCAAAAACCCATTTCGCTACTTCAAAACATCACCCGAAATCATCCAACTGGCCGTCCTGATGTATGTTCGGTTTCCTCTATCTCTTCGTAACGTCGAAGATCTCCTCCATGAACGAGGCATAGATATCTGCCATGAAAGTGTGCGCAAGTGGGTAGACCGCTTCGGTCCAATGTTCGCTGGGAAGATCAGAAGTAAACGCGCCTCATACATGCGACAGATCACTCAATGGCAGTGGCACCTCGACGAGGTTTTTGTAAAAATCAGAGGTGAACAACACTATCTTTGGCGCGCCGTCGATCATGAAGGCGAAGTGCTAGAGAGCTTCGTCACAAAGAATCGCGATAAGGCTGCCGCATTGAAATTCTTGAGAAAAGCAATGAAACGGTACGGAAACCCAAATGTCATCGTGACAGACCGCTGTCCATCTTATCGGGCCGCCATGAAGGATATAGGCAACCAAGACCGCCAAGAGGTCGGTCGCCACAAGAACAACAGAGCCGAAAACTCACACCTGCCATTTCGACGACGAGAAAGAGCGATGAACAGATTTCGGCGAATGTCGAACTTGCAGAAATTCGTTTCTACCCACGCCTCACTCCATAATCACTTCAACTTAGATCGCCACATAAATCGTAGACAGACTTTTAAATCACAGCGTGACGCCGCCTTGCTCCAGTGGCGCGATCTTATCGCTATCTAGGATCTGCTAACTCACGCTAAACGGAGACTGGTTCGCATTAAACTGACAGCACCAGGCCGGACACATGACCGCATCCCTCAGATTATCATTCGCTCAAACTTTGTGCTTGCAGAAACGGGGTCGTCCACACATGACAGCACCCTCACTGCATCAGGTTCGGTCATGTCTTTTGTCCGGATGCTTGAGCAGAATTGCTTACCCACTTGGGCGCTGTCGTTCGTCGTTTTCCATCCGGCGTTAATCGCAGTGAGTCAGTTTCCAAATCTTCGCGATCCCAGAGTTGGCAAGTGACCATTTTGTGCTTCTGATCCAGGCCTTCACAATAGTTGGTATATTCACAAATCCGAACTTGGCTACCCTTGCCAGATCGAACTTTCTCGAACCAGTCGGGATCGGCCAGCGCCTGACGTGCAAGCGCGGCAAAATCGCCGATCTCCTGCTTTAGAATGCGTTCAGCCTGTTCGAAGCTGTGAATACCGCCGGCAACAATAATTGGTGTTTCCAGCTCGAGGCCCCGCAGGTGTGATCTTAGGCTTATTGAGGCTGCTTCATTTCGGCCAAACGGGCCAGCTTCATCCGAAATGATCTGAGGCATGCACTCATATCCGCTCTGACCCGTATACGGATAAATCGCTTCTCCGACTTTCGGTTCCTTTGCGTCTTCAAACTTGCCGCCTCTTGATAACGATATGAAATCCATCCCCGCGCGCGCGAACTCTTGCGCAAACCAGCGCGCGTCTTCTTGCCCGGATCCATCAGTTATACATTCGTCAGACAACATTCGACATCCCACGATGAACTGGTCAGAGACAGCTGAACGAACCGCCTCGAACACGTTGATTGGAAGCCTCACACGGTTTGCTCTACTACCCCCAAATCCATCTGACCGTGTGTTCAGCGCAGAGAGAAACGAAGCCATTGTGTAGGCGTGGGCATAGTGCAGTTCCACGCCATCAAATCCCGCTTCTTCAGCTCGCAAGGCCGCCTGCGCGAACAAGGGTGGCAAACGCTCCGGTAGTTCGGCGATATGGGGTAAATGGGTGTCTGTAACCCGCTCTCGGAACCCTCTTGTCATGCTTTCAAAATCGCGCGGGGTGAGCAACACTTCCAACTCATCAACGCTCAACTGTTTTAGCTGGGCTTTAACTTGCTCATCGTCCTTTCCGAGCGCGCCGAGGCGGTTGCGAAGCTCATCGGATATGGGAAGAAATCTATCGATGAAGGTGTCCGCTGACGGACGGCGCTTGATCTGAAGAAAATCAATCAATTGAATGTAAAGTCGCGTGTGTCCCTCGCTCGCGACCTTCACAGCTTGCGTCAACGCCTTCAGACCGGGCAGAAAACGATCATGCCCAATCCGGAGCAACGGCCCGGACGGAACATCCTGTATTCCAGTCGCTTCAACCACGATTGCGCCCGGTTTGCCTTCGGCAAAGCGAGTATACCAGTCAATAACATCCTGGCTGACTTCGCCGCCTTCAGTGGCGCGCCATGGCACCATTGCCGGCACCCATGTTCGGTCATTATGCTGCATACGCCCATAGCGAAAAGGCGAAAACAAGCCTGCCTGAGAAGCTTCGTTGGAGGTTGGCCACCCCGCTGGGTTGGTCCTGTGTCGAATGCGCTGGGGCGGTTTCCACATAAGTCGGTATCCTCAAGCGGAGATGGCGTCTGCGACCTTGTAATGGCGACGATTTGGGCGTGCCTTCAACGCGAGATCAAGCGCCTTCTCGTTGGCTTTTTCAGCTTCGCGATACAACTGATATTCCCCAGACCGAAGTTGATCGGGCCAGTCAAATCTCTGTCCCTGTACACCTGTCACGCCATAATGCGCGGCGGCCTGACGGGTGAAGAACGGATTGTTTAAGTGCGGTCGGGCAAGTGCGCAGAGATCTGCCCGGCTGGCCGCAAGGATCATGTTAATCTGCTCTGGCGAAGTGATATCACCAACCGCGATTGTCGGGATATTGACCGATTGCTTAACAAACTCCGCAAATGGCGTTTGCCACATCCGCCCCCATACGGGCTTTTGCCAACGTACAGTCTCACCTGAGCTGCAATGGATAATATCTACTCCTGCCTCCTTGAACGCGTTGGCGATGACTGCCAGGTCGCTGAGAGTTAGACCGTCCGGTGCCCAATCACTACAGGAGAGGCGGACCGACATTGGCCGCTTATCGGGCCAGACTTTACGCATCGCTTGGAAGACCTCGATTGGAAATCTTGCGCGGGACAGGGCATCACCGCCAAACGCATCTTCTCGGATATTGGTCAAAGGCGAAAGAAAGCTTGCGAGCAAGTATCCATGTGCGCAATGCAGTTCAAGCATGTCGAACCCGGCCCGCGCGGCACGTTCGGTCGATAAGACAAAACTCTCAATCACTTTATCCATCGCGGTTCGGTCAAGCTCTATCGGGACTTGAGAAACACCTTCCATGTAAGCAATTGGAGACGCCGAATAGATCGGCCAGTCGCCAGCATCCATGGGCATGTCCATCCCGCCTTTAGGCGTTTTCGTAGCCCCTTTTCTTCCAGCATGACCGATCTGAAGGGCGATTTTAGCCCCCGTGAGATGTATTTGCTCGACCAGTTCAGTGAAATCATTTTCCTGTGCGTCTGACCATAGGCCGGTGCATCCAGATGTGATGCGCGCGTCGGGCGTTGGACAGGTCATCTCCGTAAAGATCAGGCCGGTCCCCCCCATCGCACGTGCCAGATAATGGGCTTTATGCCAGTCGGTCATATTGCCATCGTCGGCGCAGTATTGCGCCATGGGGGCCATTACCACCCGATTGGGCACCGTCATGCCACGCAAATCAAACGGCGTGAACATAGGCGTAGGACGGTCAGAAGCGACGTCCCGACCTGTCTGGGCTTCGTAGCGTTGATAAAATTCGGCCTCCACTTTCTCCATAAAGGCAGGGTCTCGAAGCTTTATATTGTCCCAGGTCAGAGACTTTGCCCTCGACATCATCGAGAAGGCAAACTCGAACGGTGCCTTTTTCCAATGCATGCCCATATCTTCGAACCATTTCAAAGATACCGCGGCATTGTGCTGAGTGATCTCGACAGGTGTCCTTCGGTCCGCCTCATAGGCAGCTGTTGCCGCGGTGAGATTATCTGAAGAAGCAACAACGTGGTCTGACAAGGAAATCGCACATTCCATGGCGAGTTTTGTCCCGGAACCGATTGACCAGTGGGCCGTCGCCTTAACGTCCCCCAGCAGAACCAGTTTGCCAGACGTCCAATTCTCGCAGGTGATGACCGGGAAATTTCTCCAAATCGACCTGTTCGTAATAAATCCGTGCCCCTCCAATTCGTCAGCGAAAACGCTCTCAAGGAATCTGGCAGACGCTTCTTCGTCCATGTTTTCGCAGCCCGAACCGTTCCAGGCATCTGGAGTTGCCTCAACGACCCATGTCGAGCGGCCCTCTTCATATTGGTAGGAATGCGCGCAAAAGTGTCCGTGCTCTGTTTCTTTGAAAAAGAAGGTGAAAGCATCAAGCGGCTTGGTGGACCCGAGCCAGGTAAAGTAGTTCGGGCGAAGTTCGCTGTGCATACCGAAATCGGCTGCGCGTATGTCGCGTATTTGGCTGCCAATTCCGTTCGCGACCACGATCAGATCACTGTCGGAGAACCGGACTTCGACATCCTCTGGAGGAATGATCGCTTCGAAATGCAACTTGACGCCAACCTGTTCACATCGCTTTGTGAGAAGCTGCAAAAGGGTTTTTCGCGAACATCCAGCAAACCCATTCCCGCTTATGATCGTGCGATCGGTACCTTTTGAGATTACGATATCGCTCCAATAGGCGAAATGATCGCGGATGAGTTCATACGATTCAGGGTCCGCCTCAAAAAACTCGTCCAGCGTTTCATCGGAAAACACCACGCCGAACCCAAACGTGTCATCCGCTTTGTTCTGCTCATAAATGTCTATTTCGCAGTGCGGTAGGCGCTTCTTCGTCAGCAGCGCGAAATAGAGACCGCCAGGGCCACCGCCAATAACCGTGATTTTCATTACGCAGCTCCTTTGTTTGGTTTGGTTGGCCTATTGAAATGCTTGCAAGCCGGTTTGCGCACGCCCAAGAATGAGGGCGTGCACATCGTGCGTGCCTTCATATGTATTAACCGCTTCCAGGTTCATGACGTGCCGGATGACATGATACTCATCAGAAATTCCATTCCCGCCGTGCATATCCCGGGCGGCGCGTGCAATGTCCAAAGCTTTGCCGCAGCTATTTCTTTTGATCAGCGAAATGGCGGTCGGGTTGAGCGTTCCGGAATCCCATTCTCGCCCCGCTTGCAAGCAGGCTGAAAGTCCGATCGTAATCTCTGTTTGCATATCGGCGAGTTTGCGCTGGATCAGCTGCGTTGCCGCGAGCGGGCGCCCGAATTGGATCCGGTCAAGCGTATATTGCCGGGCCGCATGCCAGCAAAACTCCGCAGCGCCCAATGCGCCCCACGCAATGCCAAACCGGGCTGAATTCAGGCATCCGAAAGGGCCTTTAATGCCCTGCACATTGGGCAACAGATTACCCTCCGGCACAAACACATCATCGATGACGATTTCGCCGGTAATCGATGCGCGCAGAGAGAACTTCCCTTCAATTTTCGGGGCAGTTAATCCCTTCATTCCCTTTTCAAGAATGAACCCCCGAATGACCCCATCATCGGTCTTCGCCCAGACCACAAATATGTCTGCAATCGGTGAGTTTGTGATCCATATTTTTGCGCCATTCAGGATATAACCGCCATCAACCGCTTTGGCGCGGGTACGCATGGAGCCTGGGTCCGAACCCGCATCTGGTTCGGTAAGTCCGAAACATCCCACCCATTCACCGGTTGCGAGTTTGGGCAAATACTTCTCGCGCTGATCTTCGCTGCCATAGGCAAAAATGGGATGCATGACGAGTGATGACTGAACGCTCATGGCAGAGCGATATCCGCTATCCACGCGTTCAACTTCACGCGCGATCAACCCGTAGCTCACATAGTTCACGCCGGCACATCCGTACCCGTCAATGGTTGCGCCGAGGAGGCCGAGTTCGCCAAGTTCAGTCATGATCTCGCGGTCAAACCGCTCCTCGCGGTTCGCACTTAGAACGCGCGGCAGCAAACGATCCTGGCAATAGGCGCGCGCCGTTTGCATGATCATGTTTTCATCTTCGCTGAGATGATGAACCAGGTTCAAAGGGTCTTCCCAGTTAAAGCTCGCTGTCTCGGTCTTGGGGGCAATCATTAGAGTATCAGGCATTTTCAGGCACCATAGCTGTGGTTTCAATTTCGATCAGAGCCGCATCTTCCATCAGGCTCTTTACCTCGACAAAAGCGACTGCTGGAAAGACATGCCCAAGCCGGTCTAGCCAAATCTTGCCAACTGTCGGCAGGTTGGACAGGTATTCAGCCTTGTCGGTGAGATAGGCGGTCATTCTGACAATATCCTCCGGTTTCGCGCCGCCCTCAGCAAGGATGGCGACTGTGTTCGCCAGCGTCTGATCGAACTGACCCAGAAAGTCTGATCGCTCAAACACCTCGTCATTGTTCCAACCCACCACACCAGCGGTGAACACCATTCGTCCACTGGCGGCGACACCATTTGAATAGCCCTTGGGCCGGACCCAGCCTTCAGGTTGCAGAAGTTTACGCATGCGCAGTCCTCCCCCCAATTGAGTGACGGGACAGCTTCTCGCGCACGTGCAACGGCCAGTGCGCGGCTTTCGAAATATCGCGCCGCGCACAGATATGGGTCGCGCGGGTGCGGATTTTCAGCGCGCCATCAACTTTCGAAGCAACATCCAGCGTGACCGTCCTGTCCGAGATTTGTGCAACTTCAAGCTCAAATTCGATCACATCGCCGAGCATGCAGGCCCCGCTAAAACGGGTCTGGACCTCACCCATCGGAGAGCCGACATTATGGTCGCTGATCAGTCCGGCAAAACTCGCGCCCAGTTCAACCTCAAACCACTCATCGATAACTGAGTTGAGCATCTCAAAATAACGTGGATAAAAAATAATTCCGGCCACATCGGCGTCGGCCCATTCTACTTTTCGGCGCGTGCGGAAAATCGACATCTCAGACCGTCCCCAAATCCGGGTATGGCCTGGATATAGCTGCTTCTTTCAGCACTTCCCGAGCGATCACGATCTTCTGAACATCCGAGGCGCCTTCATAAATACGAAGCGCCCGGATTTCTCGGTAAAGTTCTTCGACTTTAACGCCAACCTGTACGCCAAGCCCGCCAAAGAGCTGGACTGCCTTATCGATTGTGACCTGCGCCTGATCGGTCGCAAACAGCTTCGCCATCGCGGCTTCGCGCGTTACACGTTGCTTTTTGACGTCCTTGGTCCAGGCTGATCGATAGATCAGTAATGCTGATGCATCCACGTCGAGTGCCATTTCGGCAAGCTGAGCTTGGGCAATCGGTTGGTCGGCGAGCATCGCGCCGAACATTTTCCGCGACAGAGCCCGGTTCGCCGCCTCATCGAGTGCGCGGCGTGCGAAGCCAAGCGCTGCCGCACCAACTGTCGTTCGGAAAATGTCGAGCGTGGACAGGGCGATCTTGAAACCCTGCCCGGGTAACCCGATCAAATTGTCGTGCGGCACAACGGCATTATTAAATCCCAGTCGCCCCAGCGGATGCGGCGCCATCACATCAATACGTTCACGCACTTCAAACCCATCTGTGTCGGCGTCCATAACAACCGCGGAAACCCCTTTGGACCCCTCTTCGGTGCGCGCGAATACACAATAGAAATCCGCAAGCCCGCCATTCGAAATCCAGGTTTTCTCTCCGGTGACTTTCCACCCATCAGAGCATGCCTCCAACCGTGTTGTCATCGCAGCCGCATCTGATCCGGCATCAACTTCGGAAAGCGCGAACGCCGCGATCTTGTGGCCAGCCGCAACAGCCGGCAAATACTTCGCTTTAAGCGCATCGCTCCCAAATGTGCTGATCGCACCGGAGCCGAGGCCCTGCATTGCAAACGAAAAATCAGCCAGGCTCGCATGCCGTGCCAGCGTTTCGCGGATAATCGCCAAAGCGCGCACATCAAGCGTTTCAAGCGCGCCGCCATACGCCCCTGGCACGCAATATCGTAGCCATCCGCCCTGCCCCAACGCTTTAACCAGCGCGCGGCAGGTGCCATCCAGATCATCACGGGCGCCCGGCCGGTCAATAATTGCGGGCAAATTTTCTATCGCCCAATGATCAAGCCTGACGGCCAGATCACGATGGTGATCCTCCAGGAAAGGCCAATCGAGAAAGCTTTTATCCGACACGGTTCTAGTCTCCCTCAAATACGGGTTTGGTTCGCGCGGCAAACGCGGTGTAGGCGCGTTTGAAGTCTTCGGTTTGCATACAAAGCGCCTGCGCCTGCGCCTCTGCCTCAATGGCCGTATCGAGCGACATATCCCATTCCATGTTGAGTTGGTTCTTGGTGATCCCATTTGCGAAAGTGGGGCCTTGCCGCAACCGTTTAGCTTGCGCCATGGCATGCGCGTGCAGCTCATCGGCCGGGATGACTGCATTGAAAAACCCCCAATCGGCGCCCTCTAGCGCTGACATGGATCGACCAAAAAACAGCAATTCGCTTGCCCGTCCTTGGCCAATAATGCGGGGCAGCATAGCGCATGCACCCATATCGCAACCGGCCAGGCCAACACGATTGAACAGGAATGCTGTTTTCGCCTCCGGGCTCGCATAGCGAATATCGCTCGCCATGGAAATGATCGCGCCAGCGCCAACGCTAACCCCGTCAATCGCGGCGATGATAGGCTGCGGGCAACCGCGCATGGCCTTGACCAGATCACCTGTCATGCGGGTGAAATCCAATAGCTCGGACATATTCATTTTGGTCAGCGGACCAATAATGTCATGTACGTCCCCGCCCGAACAAAAATTCCCTTCATTGCTTCCAAACACGATCACATGGACAGATTTGGCATAAACGAGCGCTCTGAATAGGTCGCGTAATTCGGCATAAGACGCGAAAGTCAGGGGATTTTTGCGATCTGGACGCGCCAGCGTGATTTCGCCAATGCCATCTTCAAACGACCAGTTGAAGTGCTCTGGTTTGTAGTCTTCGGGATAAGAAACGGGATGGGTCACACAGACTCCGTAATTTTCGTTGCAATGAGGGCGTGCGGATCGATAGTTCCAATTAAAGATACAATTTGATTGAGGTCTTTGAGCTTCAGCGCCGCAAACGCCTCCAGAAGCCAGGCATGGTGCGCGCGCGCCATGTCTTCAAACAGGGTCAGGCCCTGCTCAGAAATTCTAACAAGGACAACGCGTCCATCGTTTTCATCTTTGGCTCTCGCGATGAGACCGGTTTTCTCTAAGGTTGCGACAAGTTGCGTTGTCGCTCCATCAGAAACACGGAGTTTTTGAGAGAGCACGCCAGCCCGTAAGCCTTTAGGGTCGCCAGCGTGCAAGGCTGCTAGTATATCAAACCCTGACAGCGAAACGCCAAATTGTGCGCGAAGCTGCATATCTAGGCGCTTTTTTATCGCCTCGGTGACCTCCAGCATCCCAAGCCAGGTTTTCAGAACATCTCGTTGTCGGCTCATCCTACGCTGTTTCTCCTCCGTCTATCGCAATCGCTTGTCCATTAACTGCGGCGGCCGCATCGCTCGCAATCCATGCGACGGCGGCGGCTACCTCTTCCGGCGCAATTAGCCGAGATTGCGGATTGGCCACCACGATCTGCTGAAGCGCTTCTTCGCGGCTCGCACCTGTTTTCTTCTCGATATTGCTCAGCGCATCATCGATCAGGGGCGTGTCCGTAAAGCCGGGGCAAACAGCGTTGGCAGTCACCCCCGAATTCGCTAATTCCAGCGCGAGGCAACGAATAAAACCGAGCACGCCATGCTTCGCCGCTGCATAGGCCGCAGTGTACCGATAGCCCTTCAAAGCCGCAGTTGAGGCCACGGCAATAAAACGTCCGTGCCCGCGCATTTTCATCTGGGGCAAGACACTCTGAGCGCAGTGAAAAACACTGGTCAGATTGACCGCGATCATATCGTCCCATGTGGCCGCGGTCAGCTTTAGAGCTGGCGCCGTATCGGCCCGGCCCGCATTTGCGACGAACACATCAATTTGCCCACAGACTTCAACCGCTTCATCAATGGAGGCGCGGTCGGTCACATCCATTTGAATAGGGTTAAAACCGCTTGCTTCTAATATCTCCAAGCGCCGTCCAGCAACAAACACTTCATAACCATTGGCGCCGAGCGACCTGGCTATCGCAAGCCCGATCCCCGTCCCGCCACCGGTAATCAATGCACGTTTTTGAGATCGTTGCTCCATATGATTAGTTTAGCCCTAAAACTAATCAGTGGTCAATATGATTTAGGTCTAAAATGTCTCTTGGTGTAATTGCTGGCCGCAAGTTTAACAGCGCTGAGCGAAAATCGAACTTCTCGTCAGCGATCGTAGCGATGCGAACCCGCGCACCGATCTCCAATGCCCTTTTTGTGAAAAGGAAATTGGAAGCCGCGTTTACCGCATCCACCGCAATCAAATCGCCGCGTTGAAAATAGAAAACAGTAAAGCTCTTGTCGCCATCGGTCTTGACGACGACGTCGTCGAAATCCGCCGAAAGCCCAGCAATCTGAAGTTTCAAGTCAAATTGATCTGACCAAAACCATGGGCACTCGTACTTTGGGCGAGGCATTCCACACAAAACGCTTGCAGCTTGCTTGGCTTGCTCAATGGCGTTGTGAACGCTTTCCAGTTGGACCTGACGAGCACAAAGTTCCAAAGGCCGGCTCGCGCAGTCACCAATCGCAAAGATACGGGGGTCGCTGGTGCGCGCATCGCCGCCAACAAGAATGCCTCTTTCACATTGAAGCCGGGCGGCTGTCGCCAGGTCCGTGTTGGGATCAGCACCGGCCCCGATAATAACAATATCCGCCTCAAACACCGTGCCGTCTGTCGTTCTTACGCCGCACGCCATACCGTCTTTTTCAAGGATTTCAGAAACTTTGGTATCCGTGCGTATATCAACGCCGCGCGCGGTATGTTGGGCCTGAAAAAACCCGCTAAGTTCGGGATGTGTAACGCGCGCCAACACCCGTTTCGCCGCTTCGAGTACTGTAACATCATGACCAAGAGATCGACAGGACGCTGCGGTTTCCAGCCCGATATACCCCCCGCCGATAAGAACGACTTTTTTAATTCCGCCAAGCGCGGCGCGCAGTCGGTCGACATCTTCGCGGGTGCGCACGTAAAGGACGCCGCCCAAACCCTCACCGGGGATAGACAAGCGCCGGGCCCGTGCGCCAGTCGCTAAAATCAGGGCATCGTAGCTAACGACTTCCCCGTTGTTCAAATGAACCGTTCGAGGTCCACGGCTGATTTGCGTCACCCGCGTCTCGCGTTTCAAATCAACATGATTATCCCGAAACCATTTTTCAGGCTTCAACTGCAATCGATCTGTGGCCATCTCACCTTTGAGACAGGCCTTGGACAGTGGCGGGCGCTGATAAGGAAGATCGGGCTCTTCACTGATCAGTGTAATATCACCGCCAAATCCGAAACTTCGAAGCGATTGACAGGCTTGCACCGCGGCTTGCCCGCCCCCGACAATCACGATGCGCCGCGCAGAACCATCGCTCATTTTGCCGCCTCACGCGCTTTGTCCCGTGTCAGGTCCAGCGCCACATCAACGATCATATCCTCTTGGCCGCCAACCATCCGGCGCCGGCCAAGCTCGACCAGGATCTCACGCGTATCGATACCGTAGTCTTTGGACGCTTTTTCAGAATGCCGCAGGAAAGAAGAGTAAACGCCCGCATAGCCCAGCGAGAGCGTCTCGCGATCAACTTGCACCGGACGATCTTGCAGCGGGCGCACCAGATCGTCGGCTGCGTCCATCAAGGCATAAAGATCTGTGCCGTGAAGCCAGCCTTTGCGGTCCGCCGCGGCAATAAAAACCTCCAAAGGGGCGTTTCCCGCGCCGGCTCCCATGCCCGCTAAAGATGCATCGACGCGGCGCGCCCCTGCCTGAACTGCAACAAGAGAATTTGCGACCCCCAATGATAAATTATGGTGGGCATGAACGCCGCGCTCTGTCTCAGGCTTCAAGATCCGTTCATAAGCTTCGAGGCGGGCTCTAATGCCATCCATGTCAAGTGCGCCGCCTGAGTCAGTAACATAAACACATGTTGCTCCGTAATCTTCCATTCGCTTGGCTTGTTGGGCCAAGGCGTCAGGTTCAATCATGTGTGACATCATCAAGAAGCCGACTGTATCCATACCCAGGTCACGCGCGACGCCGATATGCTGTTTGGACACGTCGGCTTCGGTACAATGCGTGGCGACACGCACAGAGCGCACGCCAAGGGCATGAGCTTGTTTGAGATCTTCAACCGTCCCGATGCCCGGCAAAAGCAATGTTGTCAGCACTGCCCTTTCAACCCCGTCAGCAGCCGCTTCGATCCAGGCCCAGTCGGTTTGCGCCCCAAACCCATAGTTGAAACTCGACCCGTTCAAACCGTCGCCATGAGCAATTTCGATGGCGTCCACACCGGCACGATCAAGCGCCCGGGCAATTGCTCGAACATCCTCAAGGCCGTATTGATGTCGGATGGCATGCATGCCATCGCGAAGGGTGACGTCCTGAATATAAAGCTTTGATTTGGTTGGATCAAAAGTCATGCGACACCTGTTTACGATAAAACTGCCGAGCGGCCATTTTTTCCGCCGTCGCCAATCCGGCTGAAGTCATGATGTCGAGGTTGCCAGCATAGGCTGGCAGGTAATGAGCTGCCCCCTCAACCTCCAGGAACACACTTGTCTTCAGGCCTTCAAAGGTACCATGGCCCGGGATGCGTAGCGGACTATTGGACCCAAAGCGTTCAAACTGAACTTTCTGTTTCAGACGATAGCCAGGCACATAGGCTTTCACTTTTTCAACCATCGCTTCAATCGCGGCTTCGATCTGTTCGGGCTCTGCGCCGCTCGATAACGTGAACACTGTATCACGCATGATCATCGGCGGTTCAGCCGGATTGAGAACGATAATGGCTTTCCCTTTGGCCGCTCCGCCAACGCGTTCAATGCCCGCTGAGGTGGTTTCAGTAAACTCGTCGATATTGGCTCGCGTACCAGGTCCTGCGGATTTTGAAGCGATTGAGGCAACGATTTCTGCATAGTGAACATCAGCCACTGAAGAGACCGCCGCCACAATTGGTATCGTGGCCTGACCGCCGCAGGTCACCATATTGACGTTCTGCGCATCAATATAGGCCTCGCCATTTACGACGGGAACGACGTAAGGGCCGATTGCCGCCGGTGTAAGGTCCACCATGAGCTTTCCTGCTTTTTGGACAATCTCATTATGGCGTTTATGTGCGCCAGCAGAGGTTGCATCAAACAGGATCCGAATGTCGCTCCAAATCGGGAGCTTGGTCAGCCCCGCAAGACCCGCATGTGTCGTTTCGACGCCCATGCGCTTTGCACGGGCAAGCCCGTCGGAGTCTGGATCAATCCCAACCATGGCAGCGACTTCAAGAATCTCTGAACGGCGCTTGATCTTGATCATTAAATCCGTGCCGATATTGCCAGACCCAATTATAGCGACTTTGATTTTACTCACGATTTTTCACCATAGTTGAAGCCCACCTCGCCGAGGCCGCCAATTTTGACTTGAATTTGATCGCCGGGCGTTAGCGTCACCATCGGACCCAGCGCGCCTGTCAGGATCAGGTCTCCAGCTTTTAAAAATTCGCCTCGCCTTGCAAGCGCGGAAGCAAGCCAGGCAACGGCGTTGAAAGGATGCCCAAGGCAGGCCGCCCCGGCGCCAATGGAAGCGACAGACTGGTTCACCTCCAAGACCATGCCGCACGAATAGAGGTCCAGATTATCAAGCGGTTTTCGGGCGTCGCCCAAGACGTAGAAGCCTGAAGAGCCATTGTCAGCCACCGTGTCCGCGAACGTAATTTTCCAATCGTCAATACGGCTGTCGACTATCTCGATAGCCGGAATGGCATATTCGGTTGCCGCGGCAATCTCATCCAGTCCCGGCGCGGCCGTGGGGATATCTTTGGCGAGCACGATCGCGATCTCTGCTTCAGCTTTCGGCTGAATGCACTTGCCCGGATCAAGCAGGCCGCCATTGGCAATTTGCATATCCTCGAACAGCGCCCCGAAATCAGGCTGGTCGACGCCAAGCTGCGATTGAACAGCCGGGGCGGTCAGTCCAATTTTCCGCCCTACAAGTTTCCGACCATTGGTCATCCAAAATCGCGTATTGATATCTTGAATCGCATAGGCGCCCGCCTCATCGGTCGGCTCTACAACCCCGCGCAGCGGCGCGAGTGTTAAGCCACCATAGGCGTTGCGAAGCGCCATCGCGGTTGACTGTAACAGGGATTCTGGCGCGCTCATAAAACCCAGTTCTTTCCATAGATCTGATAGCCGAGCACACTGGAAGTCGATGCAACGCCTTCAATCGGCCGGATCTTGTCATTCACAACTTTCTGGATGAACTGAAAATCTTTGCTGACGATCTTCACCATCAAATCGTGATCGCCCATAATGGAATAGATGTCCCGGACTTCCTCGACACTGTCTTTTATGTCATCGCCAACATCCTCTGAGGTCCGGCTATCGACTTTGACGAAAACGAATACGCATATGTCTGACATGTTCAGTTCCTTTATGACGCGCGGTTTGAAGTCGGCGACGGTCCGCTCGGCTTTAAAGCACTGCGCTTGAGTTTTCCGGTATGCGTTTTAGGCAGCGCATCAACAAACTCGACAGCTCTTGGATATTTGTACGGTGCAATGATCGCTTTGGTAAAATTTTGAATATCACTCGCGAGTGTACCGGCGGATGCCATGCCGTCTTGCAGGACAATGAAGGCCTTGCAAATCTGACCGCGTTCAGAGTCCGGCACGCCAATCACCGCGACTTCCTTGACCGCATCATGCTGTTTGATAGCATCTTCCACTTCCACCGCTGCGATATTATAGCCTGATGACACGATCAAATCGTCAGCGCGCGATACAAACCAGAAATATCCATCCTGATCTTGGCGAAACAGATCACCAGTCAGATTCCAGCCATTCTGTACGTATTCAAATTGGCGATCATCCTCCATGTACCGGCATCCCGTGACGCCCCGAACAGCGAGGCGACCAACATCGCCTATCTGCGCGGGGTCCAGGTTCTCGTCTAGAATAGTGGCTTCGTAACCGGGAACCGGTTTACCCGTTGATCCAGGCCGCGCTGCTCCGGGCGGTGAAGCGATAAAGATGTGCATAAGCTCGGTAGCACCTATCCCATCAATCAGTGGCAAACCGGTTGCCTCCTGCCACATCTCAAATGTTTCGGCTGACAGGTGTTCCCCGGCCGATACGCACTTCTCCAGCCTCTCGAAACGCCCCTTGGCGAGTTTTGCGAGCACCCTGTAGGCCGTCGGCGCTGTTGCAAGAAGACTGACTTGCATATCGTCCAGCGCATCTGCGAGTGCTTCATAGCCCGGTTTGGATGGCAACGCTGAACACGCGCCAATCGCGACGGGGAAAATGACAGACATGCCAAGACCAAAAGTGAAGGCCATCGGCGCGGTACAGCACAACACATCATCCGGGCTTGCCTCTAAAGTATTCTTCAGAAAGCCCTCGCAAATCAGTTGGATATCGCGGTGATAGTGAACGCACCCCTTGGGCATCCCCGTTGTTCCAGACGTAAAGGCCAGGAGTGCGGGATCATTCTTTGACGTTGCAACCGGAAGGAAAGGCTTTCCAGTTGGAGCACCAAGCCTTTTGCCCAAACCGTCTTCAGCGTCGAGCACGCCAATTGGGTACGAGAGTTTCGATTGGCTTTGTGCTTCAGATACACGATCGAACAGCGCGGTCGTCGTTATCGCCGCCTGTATCTTTGCCTTGGCCGCAATCTTAGCAATCTCGTCAGCCCGTAGCATCGGCATGATTGAGACCGCGACAGCGCCGATGCGCATCACCGCCCACCACGCCGCAAATGCACGCGGCGTATTTGGGCTCTGAAGCAGGACAGGGTCACCCGGCACAACCCCCATCTGTTCAACAAGGAAATGGGCAACCTCATCGACAAGTGACAAGAGGTCATTATAACACAGGTCACCCGCTTCAGTCCGAATGGCTGGCTTCAGCCCGCGCCCATTCGATATGACACGATCCAATAGAGATGAGGCGTTAAACACATCTGGAATCTGGCTCAGATTCTCTTCCGGTGCGAATACAGGCTGGCTCTGGCGCGCCGGAATTCGGTCGAGGACATAAGTGTTTTTGTGCGCCGTAGTCACGATTTTTTCTCCTCATAGATTAGGCGCCGGGCGGGGTTGGGGAGGAATGACCAACCCCGCCTGACGCGACCTCAGCCGCCGATTTTAAAACTCAACGGCAAGGGAAATGCCCCATTCGGTTGGCCGTCCGATTGCCGCTTCGGCGTAACCTTGGTCTGGCAAATCCGCGAAGCCGCCCATATAGTATTCTTCATCGGTCAGGTTCTTGCCGAAGACTTTCAGCTCCCACGCCGCATTATCAGGGCGGTAGGCGACGGAGGCATTCACAAGCGCGTAACTGTCTTGCTTGAGTGACTCGGTATTCACTGCATCCATGAAGCTTTCAGACTGATAAGCGATATCGATCCGCGGGAGGACTGAACCCGGCCCAAGATCAAACTCATAGGACGCGCTCAGCGATCCGGTCCATTCGGGAACCTGCGCAAAGGCATTACTCTCTGAAATACCCAGCGCCTCAACGCTTGGTTCAAGTTCGGTGTATTCGGCATCGACATAGCCAACGCTACCGGTAATAAGCAGGTCGGCCATTGGCAGCGCTTCAAACTCAAGTTCGAACCCTTGTATCTCCGCTGCGGCGGCGTTTGAGGTCAAAGGCTGTACGCCCACCAGGACAAGCACCTGCAGGTCTGAATAGTCGGTCATGAACGCCGCGCCATTCAGGCGGAATTTACCGCTCTCGGCTTCGAACTTGAAACCAGCCTCAACCGACTCCACAAATTCCGGGTCAAACGGCGGCGGCGCGGGCAGCGGCGGGAAAATTCTCTGCGTAAAGCCACCGCTTTTGAAGCCTTCAGAATAGGTGACATAGGTCATAAGCCGGTCGTTCCAATCATAAGCAACATTGACCATTGGCGTCACTTCTTCGAAATCCACGCTGAATTCTTCGTTCGGCGTCAGCGGGAAACCCGGTACACTTCCAGGGGGAAACAGCCCGGTTGGATCTGCCAGAACAAACTGATCCGGCGTGAACCGCTTGGTCTCATCGGTCCACCGCGCCCCGGCTGTCACCGACAGGCGATCCGTCAGATTATAGGTTGCCTGACCGAAGACGGCGGTATTGTCATTCTCGATTGCGCCGCCGCTTTGAAAGCTGACCACAGGGAAGGTGACGAAGTTAAGGTTCTCACCTTCTTCCTGGAAGTAATAGAGGCCCAAAATCCAGTCGAGTTTGCCATCCAGCATCCCCTCACCAATGAATTCCAGCTCCTGGCTGAACTGCTCATGCTCCCAGGTGTCGCGGGTGTTCTGGATCAATATCGGCGTATGGTCACCGTCCCGATTTCCCAGCGCGGTCGTGTCGCGATACCCGGTAATCGATTTGATCGAGAAGTTGGAATTGAACGCATATTCGCCAATCAACGAGGCGCCAAACGCTTCCAGTTCCGTATTCGATGGGTCCACCCCTTGCTCAGAATACAAATCGCCCGTTACCCATTGCGGATTGAAACATCTGGGGTCGTTCAAGGCCCCTGGCGGCGGCACGCATGGCGGGCCTACAAGGGCGCCATTATGAAATCCTGCAAATTGGGCGGTTTCATTGATTTCAACGACGTTGAACGGCGATGACGTGCCGTCAGTATCCGAATAATCGACGGCCAGATCCACGGTCAGTGCGTCGGTTGGCTCAAACCGCAATGCCCCGCGCAAAGCCAGTGTTTCTTCGGCGCCCAGCGTCGATCCATCGGTGATCCGGTCGACCCAGCCATCGCGATCTCTATACAGCGCAGACAAACGACCGGTCAGCCCTTCTGCCAGCTGGCCATTGATCGATCCCTGTACTTCCTTGCGCTCAAACGAGCCAACCGTCGCTTTCAGTTTCGCTGCAAAGTCTTCGGTGGGCGCCTTTGAAACTAGGTTGACCGCGCCGCCAATTGTGTTTCGGCCGAAAAGCGTGCCTTGCGGGCCGCGCAATACCTCGACGCGGTCAAGCTCGATCAAATCGATGATCGAACCCATTGACCGGGCGAGGTACACGCCATCAACATAGACGCCAACCCCGGGATCGGTGTTCAGAAGATAGTCGATCTGTCCAATCCCTCGGATGAAATAGGCGCCCGCGGAGGCGTTGCCAGATACGCCCTGGCCCTGCGTAATAACCAGGTTTGGTGCCAAACGGCCAAGATCCTCAGTCGTATCAATTTCCTTGGCGTCAAGATCGGCGCCCGACACCGCGGTCACAGATACCGGAGTCGTTTGCAGGCTTTCTTCCACTTTACGCGCTGTGACCGTGACGGTTTGCAGGCGCGCTGTCGCATCTACTTCTGAAGCCGGGCTCTCCTGTGCGCTTGCCGCGAAACTGAGGCTGAATACGCCTGAACACACAAAGGCCGCAGCGGCCGAAGATCGCAGCAGCGATCGCTTTGGCTGAAGATCGTTTCTGGAATTTAGGTAAAGAGACATTGTTCGCCCTCCCTGAGCGTCATTTAAGTTGCTGTTTTAAAACACTAAACTGCCTGGATGCCGCCCATTCCAGTCATCCATTCAGGGACGGGCTCATAGTAGATAGTCTCCGATCTTTTTGCCCGCACGGCTGCCGCCATAAACAACCAGTGAATGACCTCTAACCCGCCATTGCCCGCAGCTTCGAGGATCTCGTCTTTTCCTTTTTGCGCCCATCCGAGGAATTCTCCGGCTTCAAGGTCTGCCAGGAATTGTCGGTCCCAGGCTTCGTTGACCCGCGGCTCATAGCCGACCCAATGCGACAGTCCGCCAGCCGCCAGCACAACAATTCGGTCAGCACTTTTGCACCTGGTTTCAATGAAATCGCCGAACGCCTCTCCGAGACCCCAACAGCGTTGCGGCGACGGCATGGGATCCATCATCAAGTTCAGGTACAAAGGAACCATCGGAACACTATTTGTGGGGTCAGCGAATAGCATTGGCACGCTGACACCATGATCCGGCTTGATACTTTCCACTCTGGCCAGATCAAATCCCTTGGAGGCGCTATATCTTAAAAACTCTTCAGCAAATTCACGATGCCCTGGGCGTTCAATCTGCGGAACAGCCAGGTCGCCGAGCGGGGTATACGTGTCGGCGGTCCCGATCGTAAAGGGCACCTGCAGGTCCAGACCAAAGTTGAACAAATGGTCGTTCGTCACCACCAAAATCACGTCTGGCGACAGCGCCTGTATGCGACGACCAATTTCGGCCATGCCTTCAGTCACACGTCTCGCCTTTTCTTCAACGCCTTGTGATGACATCAAAATATGCGAAGTCGCGAAACCTCCTACAATCTTAGCCATTTTACTTGCCTCCTTGCAGAACCGGCAGAAACTCCGTGACGTTCATCATCTTGGCGCCCTCCGGATCACTCATCATCAGCCAGTGCATACGAAAGACCGGGTGCAGATCAATTGCATCAAGCGCACCAAACGTCCCATCTTGCAGGCCGGCAATTTCACCTTCAGACAAGCCAAAATCGGCGAAGACTGCCTTGGGATCTTTTGCGAACTTTTCCTGTGTCGCATGATCCCGGCCGAGCATTTGGATGAAGTTTTGCACCGGATGAAACCGTTGACGTTTAGGGGTCAGCATCACGCGGCTCCCGTTCCAGGATTGCGGGCCAAGAAGCCTTGCACAACTTCCGCGAACTCTTCAGGCGCCTCGATCATGACCCAATGGCCAATATGCGGCATGAAGTAACCGGTAGAGTTTTCCAGTAACTCCATAAACCGGATGCCATAGGCGAGCGGAACAACAATATCGTCTTTCCCATTCACAACCAGAGTTCTATTTTTCACCTGAGATATTTCCTCCTCGGCATAAGCAAGCCCCCCCTGCTCGCGGATCCATCCCATCGCCTTGGTGTATGCGACCCGCCCGTCTGGATCCAATGAGCCCTCATGGCGGGCTTTGATGATCTCGTCAGACGCCGTATAAAGCGGTCCGGTCAACGCACTGATGAGCTTGTGCATCCCCTCAATTGTAAAGTCGTAGCCTAGAATTGGCATCATAGCTGGCGTGATTTCAACGTTCAGGCCGGCGCTACCCATTAGCACCAGATCGCTGACAGCTTCAGGCCATTTCATACAAATACCGAGAGAGGTCGCACCGCCCATCGAATTTCCAACCAGAGGAATACCGGTCAAGTCCATCGCGTCCAGGAACGCCTTCATATGATTGACCCGGTCATCCTGACTATACGCAATATTCTGGGGTTTCGCGGTTTGCCCAAATCCGAGCATCTCGGGCGCGATAACGTAATGCGTTTTTGCAAACAGATCGAACGTACCCTGCCAATTTCCCATAGCGGTCGCTCCCGCCCCTCCTCCATGGATAAGAATTATTGGCGGCTTGGATGGATCACCGCACGTGAGGTAATGCGTCTTCAATCCGCTCGCATCTATGAAATTGCTTTTCACGTCGACCGGTGTCGGTTGCGTGCGAGAAAGAGTATTAACGGACATGTTGAGGCTCCTGAATTCCGCGATTATGCTGATCGGCCAGCTTGCGCCAGCGCACGATGTTCCCGTCAGCTTCGAACAGAGACTCCCGCAGCCAACCGGTATCGTCGGCATAAAACTCCTGGGTCGCCTCACGCGCCCATATGTCGTCCTGGTTGAACCCGATCAGCGCCTTTTCGACCCAGCGTTCCTTGAACTCTTTTTCAAAGGCCATCTCCTCTTTATCGGAGGTCACATCCTTGGCCAGAAACTGAAAGTAGATGTGGCGCACGCCATCGATTGGAACGTAAAATTCGTACTGCGTCAGGTCAGGCGCAGGCCAGGGCTGGACGCGCAGCGCACAAGGCATCCAGATCGATATTGTCTGAGGGAGCATATTCTTACCCTCTGGTCGGCCCATTTTGACGATCTCGCCTTCAATCTTTCCTTCAAAAACTGGATTGATCGTTTCGGGAGAAAAAATATCGTGCACGCCTTTGGGTCCGCCATCCTCTTCGGTTGTTTCAAACGCCCCATTATGAAGCGGCACCAAACCCAAAGGCAGCGCCAAATCCGCGTCTTCAATCAAGATCGAGTCCTTGTGGATAAATATGTGGGTGGAATCGAACCCATTTTCGGCGCCGATACGCCAATTCGCCGCGACTTCCTGGCTGCGACCACGTAATACATGACCTTCGGCTAGAAATCCTGGAGGTACATCTTCTTCCAACGGAGGGGGCGCAAAATCCTCATCCCCAATGAAGACGAATATGACCCCCTTCTGCTCTTCAACCGCATAGGTCCGCACGCGTTTGCGGCCGATAACATTACTGTCGGGAACACCAACAATCCCGTTCAAGACACCGTCGTCGAAGCGATAGGTGAAGCCGTGATACCAGCAGGTAATTGTGCCCTTCGTGAAACATTCGACCTTCTTGGAGAGCTGGACACCTTTATGTATACATTGATCTTTGATGCAGAAGACTTTGCCATCAATCCGTTTAAAGATAATTTTCTCTCCACAGATCTGCGCGGGAACCACTTGCTCCTCTTCAATCTGATCCGAAAAAATTGCCGGATACCAATGATTTCGAAAACCATATTTGGCGGCGACATATCCCTTCCCAACTTTCACTTGATCGAGAACAGCTTGGTCCACAAATCCTTCTGTCATGTTCAACGCTCCAATTATAATCAGTTTCAGGCAAGTTACAGACTATTTTCGGATTGTCAACAAGATTGTCAGACAATTTTATATGACCAAATAGCTTGACGAAATTTCTCAATCGCGATACGTGTAATGCGTAGAAAAAAGGGAAGATTAATGAACGGCGCGACCTCCCCCACTGTGACCATGCAAGATCGCATGCAATCAGGTCTTTCCGTATCGGAGGCTCTGGCAGAGCAGCTACGGACGCGTATTCTAGATGGAGATTTTGCCGCAGGTCAGAGGCTGATTGAGGCAGACCTGATCGAAGAGTTTGTTGTCGGACGAAGCGCTGTTCGAGAGGCGCTTAAACACCTGGAGGCCACCGGCTTGGTCGACATTAAACGGCAGCGCGGGGCATCCGTCGTGCGACTGACACGGGAAAAGCTCGTTCATCTTTTCGAAATTCGCGAACGGCTGGAAGGGCTGGCTGCGTTTCTGGCCGCTGAACGCAGCGCACGCGAGAAGAACCAGACATGGCTCGCCGGTCAGCTTGAAATCTGGTCAGACAGAACCCTGGATCGATCAGAGCGCGAGCACATGCAGCGCAACGTTGATTTTCACGATGGCTTGGTCGAGATGGGTAAAAACTCATACTTACGAGAAAGCCTGTCACGGCTGCAGATCCCGGCATATCGTCACCGGTTTATACGGGTTATCGATGACCATGTTCGACAGAAATCAGCAGGCGAACACCTCGAAATTATCGCGGCTATTCAGGCCGGTGATCCGCAGCGGGCCGAAGCTGCGATGCGCCATCATGTCCGCGAAACCGCAAAGCTTGCAGCTTCAGTTGCCGATTAAGGGCGCCGCCAACCCGTTGTATTAGACACATAGACGAGGACGAGAAATGACCAAGCTATTTTACTCAGGTATTGCTGCCATGACGCTGATGACGGCTATGGGCCATGCCCAAACCGGCTCTGACGACTTTGAGACAATGTGCCGAACGATCTCGGCCAGCGACGGCCTGTCGGCCGCACAAATTGATGCGTTTTGCCCATGTTTGTCAAACCAGGCGAAAGAGGACGCGGCACTTGAAGCGGAACTGCGAACAGCAGTCGAAACCGAAAGCGATCCTCAGACGCGTATGAGCCAATTATCAGAAGCGGCAAAGGCAGCTGTCGCCTCATGCCAGGCCTGATTGGGCGCTGGCATCGCACTGGCCGGTATTGTCAGCGGAAACTCGCTTGAAAGTCAAAATCCCCTGCCCTAGCCTCAACTGATGAGCAAAAACCCATTCCGCTATTTCAAGACGTCGCCTGAGATCATCCAGCTCGCGGTCCTGATGTATGTCAGATTTCCACTATCACTCCGCAATGTTGAAGACATGCTGCACGAACGCGGCATAGATGTGTGCCACGAAAGTGTACGGCTCTGGGTGGACAGATTTGGACCACTCTTCGCCGGCAAGATAAGATCTAAGCGTGCCTCTTACATGCGACAGACGCCCCAATGGGCACTGTCAGACTAAACGGGCTTGAGACTGCCCTGCCCCGAGCCTAGTCTCGGTCGCATGACCAAGAACCCATTCCGTTACTTCAACACATCGCCAGAAATCATCAGGCTTGCCGTGATGATGTACGTTAGATTTCCACTTTCGCTTCGCAACGTCGAAGACTTGCTTCATGAGCGAGGTATCGATGTTTGCCATGAGAGCGTCCGTCATTGGTGGAACAGATTTGGGCCGATGTTCGCGTCTGAAATCAGGAAGAAGCGATCTCACTCCATGCGGCAAAGCCCGCAATGGAGGTGGCACCTCGACGAGGTTTTCGTGAAGATAAACGGCAAGCAACACTATCTGTGGCGCGCCGTCGATCACGAAGGTGAAGTTCTGGAATGCTTCGTCACGAAACGCCGGGATCGTAAGGCTGCAATACGATTCTTGAAGAAAACGATGAAGCGATACGGCAACCCTGAAGTCATCGTGACAGACAGGCTAGCCTCATATCGCGCTGCTATGAAAGTGATTGGAAACGAAGCTCGACAAGAGACAGCGAGGTGGGCAAACAATCGCGCGGAAAACTCGCATTTACCGTTCCGACGACGAGAACGCGCCATGTTGAAGTTCAGGCAAATGCGAAGCTTGCAGAAGTTCGTCTCGGTCCATTCATCCGTCTACAATCACTTCAATCATCAGCGCAATATCGAACGAAGAACCAGGTTCAAAGATCTCCGCAATGTCGCCCTCGTTGAGTGGCGCCAACTTCTAACTGCCTAAAATCTATCGACTTAAGTAAATCGGAGACCGGTTCGCAATAGACTGACAGCACCTCGTAGGCAGCTATACTGTCTCCATCGAAGGCCAAGAGAATACGGGGCTGACGGCTTTTGGGGGACGCTTCCACCTCTTCAATCATAGTTTGAAGCGCATCGCCTGTTTGTCCCGACTCCACACACTCGAAGCGTAACATGCGCGTCCAAGTAAACGCGCCGTCTGCAGCTTTATCTTTCAATTTGGTGATCGTTGAGCGTGGGGCGCCGACGGCTTCCATCAGCGCCAAACCAAATTCGCCGCCCTCTGGCGGGTTAGCCGCCAGAACATCCAGGTTGGAATAAATTTCACCGGGGGAAAGCATGGATTAGTTGCCTCCCACTATGAAAGAGTTCTCTGACCCATCCGCGCCTTTGACAGTAAATCTGACTTGGTCTCCGAGCGCCGCCAAACAACGGGCCAATCGTTCCACGGAATAGCCATTCAGCTTGCCATGCAGCACTGCAGATAAATCAGGCTGCTTTAGCCCCATGCGTTCGGCTGCTTGAGTTTGTGTGAGCCCCGCGACGCTTATGCTGCGATCAATTCGCTCTGCGATCCAGGCTTTCAGATCTTGAGCATTGCCTTCTAAGGCTTCAGCGTCTGATAACAGACCATCATCATGAATGGGAAAAGAGCTCATGATCGTGGTATAGTCAAACCACTAAGATTCGTAAACGCGGTGCTTTCCGATGCTAAATTGGTGGCAATCCGAGGTTCTCACCAATCAATAAGAACCTCGTTATTGCGTGATCCTCGAACTAAGCCGCCGTCCTTTGAGGCCCCAATTGCGATCCTAGCAATTCAACCAGGTATCCACCATCTCGCAATGCTTCGGCTTTGTTGACGAGGTACCGCATCGCGCTTTTCATTGACCGTCCGCCCCATTCGGCTTTCACCGCCTCTTCTCCGTAGAGCACGACGGCAATTTCTCGCCGTGTCATGCCCAACGCCATGCAATCAAGGGCAACCAGTCCGTCGCGGAGCATTTGTGTGCCCTTGGACCAGAGCGGTGTTTCGAGGTCGGGGTCATCACCATAAATGCGCATGGCATCTTTTTGGGCCTTTAGTTTACGCTCATAGGCTTCCATATCGGAAATTTGCAACTTCATCCTTACAGGTTCCAATCCAAGAACTGACAGCCCTGTGCAACGAACCTGGGCAACACAGCCATTGCCTCGCAGCATTAAAAACTCACGCTGCGCACGATCAGTCACGTGTGTAATATCACAGTGGGGAACTGTACGGTCCCAGATATCGCAAGATTGACCTTCGGCGCGCGGGGTACAATTGACTTCCACTTGATCCGGAAACGCGGTTTTCAACCACACCGCATCAGCGTCGATTCCATTCTGATCGGGATCAGGCATGAAGACCAATCCCCATCGCGAGGCTAGTTTTTGCGGGACACGAGACCTTAGAAGACGGATACTCGCCTCACCGCACGGCCCTTTTAACTCAGATATATCGTCTTTTGAGTGCAGGGTAGCATCGTCACGAAAGTCCTCGTTTCGTCTCAGATATTCCCACGCCCACCGGTCCTGTGACATACGCCAGAGGTAGTTATATTTACCAAGCACCCCGCCTGCCTTTAGAGGATATTTTTTCATCAGCGCCTCCCGTATCAGGAGAAAAGCAGCAAGAATTGCGCCAAATGAATATCTGCATTCCCTGCTTAAGCAGAAATATTTCATCTAAATTATATACAGATATATAAACAAAGTTACGCGTCACTCACAAAATAGGTTCGCGCAAGACGCTAATTATCGCGATACATATTTAAACTCCATTATGCCGCCATATGTGGCGTCATGCCTGAATACGCCGCCCTAGGCCTCCATTTGTCGCCATTTCGACTCCCGTAAATTCGGTTCGCCTGCAAAGCTTCAATCACTCGCAAACGCCAAGTGACAGGAGCAAAACTCGATGGGCCAGACCCCGCACCACTCAGAAACAGACGCCCGCCGTAGCACAATGCTGCGCACGGCGTTCTGCCCGGTGGTGCGGGAAGCTCTTGAAGCTCCGGACACGATTGAGATCATGGCTAACCCGGATGGGTCAGTCTGGATCGAGACGGCTGGCATTGGCTTAGTTGTCTCCGAGCATACTCTCCCAGCCTCCGACCGCGAGCGGGTCATCCGCCTTGTAGCCTCCGGAGTGGGAGAAGCTGCAAACCGCAACTCCCCTATCGTTTCTGCCGAACTCCCCGGCAGTGGCGAGCGCTTTGAAGGGCTTCTCCCACCTGTCTCGACGGCCCCATGCTTTTCGATCCGCAAACCAGCGACAACGCCATTTGAACTCGGCGATTATGTTGACCAGGGCGCACTGGCCCCAGCGCTCGCTGAAGCGCTGAAAGACTCTATCAGAACCCGTTCCAATATTCTCATCGCGGGCGGGACCTCGTCGGGCAAGACGACCTTCACCAATGCCTTGCTCGCTGAGGCCGGTCTCAATGACGATCGCATTGTCATTCTCGAAGACACGCGCGAGCTTAAATGCGCAGCGCCGAATGTGGTTCAGCTGCGAACCCATCGCGGCAGCACAAGCTTGCAGGACCTTGTGCGCTCAACACTGCGCCTCAGACCTGACCGGATCATTGTGGGCGAGGTGCGAGGCGCCGAAGCGCTCGACCTGCTCAAGGCTTGGAACACCGGTCACCCCGGCGGCATCACGACGCTCCATGCAAATTCTGCATACGGCGCGCTTCAACGCCTTGAACAGCTCACGCTCGAAGCAACGCCCCGCGCGCCGTTCGACCTGATTGCAGAAGCGATCGACGTCGTCGTGTTCATGAGCCGCGCCGGTGGTCAGCGCCGCGTCGAAGAGGCGCTGCGCGTCACCGGTTTCAATGGTGAGGGCTATGACACCGCCCCGCTTGTTTCTCGTTCGCTTTCACTCGTCACAGAAGGAACCTCTTTATGATTCTCTATAATCAAATTCGCGCCGTGAACCGGACGGTTCAGGTCGCCGCTGCGATCGGCATTGGGCTACTCCTCGCGGGCCCCGCCCATGCGGCTGGTTCGGGCATGCCCTGGGAAGGCCCGCTGGATCAGATCCTGCAATCGATCGAAGGCCCGGTCGCCCGGATAGTTGCGGTTATCATCATTACCCTGACCGGTTTGACGCTCGCTTTTGGTGAGACGTCAGGCGGCATGCGCAAACTGATCCAGATCGTGTTTGGGCTCTCAATCGCGTTTGCAGCGACCAGCTTCTTCCTGACTTTCTTCAGCTTCGGCGGCGGAGCGCTGATCTGATGGCTGAGGGCTATGAAATCCCGCTGCACCGCTCGCTGACCGAGCCGATCCTGATGGCCGGTGCGCCGCGAAGCGCCGCCATCGCTATCGGGACACTGGCAGCAGCCCTCGCGCTCGGTCTGAGGCTCTGGATACCGGGGCTCCTCTTGTGGGTGCTTGGGCATTCCGCCGCCGTTTTCATGGCGCGGTCTGATCCGGATTTTATGGCTGTGGCCAGTCGCTCGGTGCGTAACAAGGAGCATCTGTCATGCTGAACCTGAAAGAATATGCAGACACGCCTACACTGCTTGCCGATTATCTCCCCTGGGCCTGTATTGTCGCGCCCGGTGTCGTCCTCAACAAGGACGGTTCCTTCCAGACTACGGTCCGCTATCGCGGCCCGGACCTGGACAGCTCGATAGACGAAGAACTCGTCTCCGTCATGGCGCGGGTCAATAATGGGCTGCGCCGGTTTGGCTCGGGCTGGGCGCTCTTCTTCGAGGCACAGCGCCATGAAGTGCATGATTATCCCGAAAGCGATTTCCCCGATGCGCTGTCCTGGCTCGTCGATCAGGAACGCGCGCTGCAGGCCGAAGAATCCGGCACAAGGTTTGAGAGTTCCTACTACCTGACAATCCTCTGGCTGCCGCCCGCCGATGCAACAGGCCGCGCCGAGAAGGCGCTGATCCAGCGCGCTGAAACGGAAGACGCCGCGACGTGGCGCCACCGGCTGGAGACGTTCCAGCAGCATGCGACCCGCGTCTTCGATCTGCTCTCCACCTGCCTCGCCGAAATCGCAAAGCTCTCTGACGATCAGACGCTGACCTACCTGCACTCGACCATCTCGACGAAGCGCCACCCGGTCTTCACACCCGAGCTTCCCGTCTTTCTCGACGCCATTCTCGCCGACGAACCTTTCGCAGGCGGACTCGAACCCATGGTCGGCGAGGCGCACCTGCGCACATTGACCATTCTGGGTTTCCCGGCCTCGACACTGCCCGGGATTTTGGATGAGCTGAACCGGCAGGGCTTCGCCTATCGCTGGGCCACGCGCTTCATTGCGATGGATAAGGCCGAAGCCGAAAAAGTGCTTGGCAAGAAGCGCCGTCACTGGTTCGCCAAGCGCAAATCGATCGGCGCGGTGCTCCGCGAGACCATGTTCAATGAACAAGCGGCGCTCGTAGACAATGATGCCGACAACAAGGCCGCTGACGCGGACGCCGCACTTCAGGAGCTTGGCTCCGATCTTGTCTCCTATGGCTATGTCACCACGACGATTACCGTCGCTGATCCTGATCCGCGCACCGTCGATGAACATATCCGGATCGCTGAGCGCATCGTGAATGGCCGGGGCTTCACCGCGATCCGTGAGACGCTCAATGCTGTCGATGCCTGGCTCGGATCATTGCCTGGTCATCCGTATGCCAATGTCCGCCAACCCATCCTGCACACGCTCAACCTCGCCCATATGGTGCCGCTCTCAGCGGTCTGGGCAGGCGAAGACACCAACAAACACTTGCAAGCCCCTGCGCTTATTCAGGCACAGACCGATGGCACAACGCCATTTCGGCTGAACCTCCACATCGGCGATGTTGGCCACACTCTTGTCGTCGGTCCGACCGGTGCAGGCAAGTCCGTCCTCTTGTCGCTGCTCGCCCTGCAATGGAAACGCTATCAAGGCGCTCAGGTCTTCATCTTCGATAAGGGCCGCTCGGCCCGCGCCGCGACGCTCGCCATGGGCGGCGTACATGTTGATCTCGGCAGCAGCAATGCCCCAAGCCTCCAGCCGCTGAAAGATATCGATACCGAACATGGTGCGAGCTTTGCCGCAGACTGGCTGGCAGGCCTCTGCACAAATGAAGGCGTCGCAATGACGCCAGACCTGAAAGCCCGTCTCTGGGAAGCGATTCAGTCTCTCAGCACTGCGCCTGAAACCGAACGCACGCTGACCGGCCTGACCCTCATGCTGCAGGACGACACGCTCAAATCGGCGCTGCATCCCTTCACCCTCGAAGGCCCGCATGGCCGCTTGATCGACGCCGATCATGAAAGCCTCAGCCTCGCGGACACGGTCTGCTTCGAGATGGAAGAGCTGATGCACGCGAAAGGCGCGGTTGCGCCGGTCATCACCTATCTCTTCCACCGGCTCGAAGCGCGGTTCGATGGCAAGCCCACGCTGCTCATCCTCGATGAGGCCTGGCTTTTCCTTGATGATCCGATGTTTGCCGCACGCATCCGCGAATGGCTCAAGACCCTGCGAAAAAAGAACGTGTCCGTGGTGTTCGCGACGCAGAGCCTTGCGGACATTGCCAATTCAAGCATTGCGCCAACCCTTGTCGAGTCCTGCCCGACACGGATTTTCCTGCCGAACGAACGCGCACAGGAACCGCAGTCAAAAGAGACCTATGATCGGTTTGGCCTTAATGCCCGTCAGATCGAGTTGATCAGCAGGGCAACGCCCAAGCGCGACTATTACTATCAATCGCCCCTCGGTGCGCGGGTCTTCGATCTGGGGCTTGGACCCATCGCTTTATCCGTTTGCGGCGCCTCCGCTCCAGAAGATCAGGCGCTGCTCGACCGTATATGGGCAGAAACCGAAGGCGACGGCTTCGCAGAATGCTGGTTCCACGAAAAGGGCCCGCCCTGGGCGGCCGAGTTGCTCGCACGCTGGCCCGGCCATGCGCTTGATGCGTCCAAACCCTTCCCACCCTCTCACGCCATCGCTGCAGAATAGGAGCCACACCGATGAAACGCCTTCTCCTCTCCGCTGCGCTCTGTGCTCTTCCAATCAGTGTAATTGTTGCGCCGCCTGCCGCTGCGCAATTGTTTGGCGGTGGCATCGTCTATGATCCAGCCAATCATACGCAGAATATTCTGACGGCGGTTCGGTCCCTCCAGCAGATCAATCAGCAAATCCAGCAACTCACCCATGAGATCGAGATGCTGGAGAATATGGCGCGTGATTTGGAAAACCTGCCCGATTCCATCGCCGATGACATTCTGCGCCGTATGCGCCGCATCGATGATCTCATGCGCGAGGCCGAAGGCATCGGCTATGGCGTCGAAGAAATCGAACGCGACTATGAAGTGATCTACCCGGAAGAATACGGTGAGACGCCGCCTGAACACCGGGTACTTGTCGAAGAGGCCCGCACGCGCTGGCGTCAGTCCCGCACCGCGTATCGCGAAAGCCTTCTGGTCACCGCAGAAGTCGTCTCATCCGCCCGCGCGGACTCAGAAAGTCTCGACCGCTTGATCGGAGACAGCCAGTCCGCCGTCGGCAATCTCCAGGTCCTGCAGGCGGGCAATCAGATCGAGGCGCTGCAGACCGAGCAGCTCATGCAGATGGAAGCCATGATGGCCTCACACTACCGCGCCGAAGCGCTGGAGCGCGCCCGCCAGCTTGCTGAAGCCGAACGTGGCCGCGCCCGGACCCGCAGCTTCCTTGGAGGCGACAGCTACTAATGGACGTCATCGACACCTTCCTGGCGACCTTTATCGCTTACATTGATAGCGGGTTCGGCCTGCTGGCGGGCGATGTCGCATATCTTACGACCACGCTGATTGCCATCGATATTACGCTCGCTGGGCTGTTCTGGGCGCTCTCCCAGAACAGTGATGTCATCGCGGGCCTGATCAAGAAGGTCCTCTATGTGGGCTTCTTCGCCTTCGTGATCGGCAACTTTTCGCTCCTTGCCAATATTGTCTTTGACAGTTTTGCGCAGCTCGGCGTGACCGCAGGGGGCGGGACCATGACAGCGGCGGACTTGCTTCGTCCGGGTTTCATTGCCGGGGTCGGCTTTGATGCGGCAAACCCGCTACTCTCCGAGATTAGCGACATGCTGGGGCCGATCTCCTTCTTTCATAATTTCATCATGATCGCGGTGATGTTCATCGCCTGGGCGATCATCATGGTGGCCTTCTTCGTGCTCGCCGTGCAGCTCTTCATCACCATTCTGGAATTCAAGCTGACAACGCTTGCTGGATTTGTGCTGGTGCCTTTCGCGCTCTGGAACAAGTCTGCTTTCCTCGCTGAGCGTGTACTTGGCAATGTGATCACGTCGGGCATCAAGCTGATGGTTCTCGCCGTCATTATCGGCATTGGCTCGACGCTCTTTTCCTCCGTGACCGATGCGTTCCGCACCGGCGATGATGTGACCCTCGCTCAAGTCATGGGCACGGTGCTCGCGGCCATTGTGTTCTTCTGGATGGGCATCTTTGCGCCTGGCGTTGCGAGCGGTCTCATCACCGGCGCGCCGCAGCTCGGCGCGGGTTCAGCCGCAGGCGCGGCTGCCGGTGTTGCGGCAGGCACATATGTCGCCGGTGCAGGTGGGCGCGCGGCGATTGGTGCAGCGGCGGGCGGCGCTTCAAGCGCCGTCAAAGCTGGCGCCAGCATGGCTGGTGCGGCGCGCACCTCATATTCCCTCGGCTCTGTTGCGTCTGGTGCGTCCGGCGTCGGCGCTGTCGCAGCAGGTATGGCAGGTATGGCCCGCGCGGGCGGAGACGCTGTGCGCCGTGCCGCAAGCAGACCCGCTCAATCCATGCGCGAGGCTTACCGCCGTGGCAGTCAAGGCGCATGGCGCGCGACCGGCGGCTCCGGAGGGGGCGATGCCTCTACGTCTTCTTCTTCAAGTTCAAGCCCGGGATGGGCGCGCCGAATGCAGGCTCGCCAGAATGCGAGCCAGGCTGGTCAGATGGCCGCTCACAGTCTTCGCGAGGGTGATCGCGGTTCCTCCGGCGCTGCTCCGCAACTCAATGACAAGGACGACTAAGCCATGGTCTTCAAACGATCTTCCACAAGCTATGGGCCAAGCCCATTTCCTGAAACGCCTTATCAGAAGGCGGGGCAAGTCTGGGACGAACGCATCGGATCAGCCCGCGTGCAGGCCAGGAACTGGCGGCTGATGGCGCTCGGCTGTCTCGGGCTTTGCTTTGTCACCTCCAGCGCGCTCGTCTGGCGCTCAATGCAATCGGCGGTCACGCCTTATGTGGTCGAAGTCGATGAGACAGGCGCGGCCCGCGCTGTGGCGCCAGCGACGGAACGCTACACGCCGACCGACGCCCAGATCGCCCATCACCTGGCAGGTTTTATCGAGAATGTGCGCGGGCTTTCCGTTGACCCTGTCGTCGTGCGCGAGAACTGGCTGCGAGCCTATGATTTTGTCACTGACCGGGCGTCCACCACGCTTAATCAGTACGCCCAGGAAAATGACCCCTTCGCCGATGTGGGTCGCAAGTCCCGCACCGTGGATGTGGTCAGCGTTGTACGCGTGTCCGATGACAGCTTTCAGGCGCGCTGGATCGAGAAGACCTATGAGAATGGCGCGCTCATGCAGGCGCAGCGCTTCACCGGCAATTTCACCATCATCACGCAACCGCCGACCGACGCAGAGACCCTGCGCGCTAACCCGCTCGGCCTTTATGTCCATGCCCTGAACTGGGGACAGGACCTCGTCACAGGAGAATGATCCCCATGTTTCGCTTAATCCTCGCCACATCCGCCCTCGCGCTCACCACGGCTTGCGCTACGACTGAACTCGAACCGATAGACGCCAGCGCTTTCGTCGCCGCGACGCCGATCGAAGACGACACCGACTATCCCGTCGAAATCGTAGAGACCGCCGTACCTCTGCCGCTACCGGGCCAGATGATGCGTGTGGGAGAGGTCAGTGAACGCCGCCGCATTACGCGCACCACTGTCAGCTCGTCTGCGTCGCCGCGCGAAACAATCGCGAGAGGCCGTGAAGGCGCGCTGATCGAACCTTCGGTCGATGGTTATGTGAACGCGATCCAGGTCTATCCCTATACTGAAGGCGCGCTTTACCGCCTCTATGCCAGTCCCGGCCAGGTCAGCGATGTTGCGCTTCAACCTGGCGAGGAACTCGTCTCTGTCTCTGCAGGTGACACGGTGCGCTGGGTGGTGGGCGACACAATCTCCGGCTCTGGCAACACCGCCCGCGCCCATGTGCTGGTCAAACCCATCTCATCCGGCATCCGCACCAATCTCATGATCGCCACGGACCGGCGCACCTATCACCTTGAACTGGAAAGCGTGGATGGCGGCTATATGGCCGCGCTGTCCTGGCGCTACCCGGCTGATGAGCTGGCAGGTCTTACCGCCCGAAATGAACGTGCTGTGGCCCGTGAAGCTGGCAGTATCGGAAACGGCCTTACGCTTGAGGGATTGAACTTCGACTACAGAATGTCTGGAGATAGTCCTGCCTGGAAACCGGTGCGGGTCTTCGATGACGGTCGTCAGGTTTTCATCCAGATGCCCGAAAACATTATGGCCACAGATATGCCGCCTCTCTTCGTGCTCGGCGAAGACGGCGACGCCGAACTCGTGAACTACCGTGTGCGTAGCAATTATTATGTCGTCGATCGGCTGTTCCGTGCAGCGGAGCTTAGGCTTGGGACAAGCAACCAGACCGTTGTGCGCATCTCCCGCCATGAACGCCGTTCGCCCCTTGCGGCGATCTTCGGGGGCTGAGGCGATGACCGAGCCCATTCCCTTTGATGAGCATGCCGAGCGGTTGAAGATCCGCTCCAGTCCGAAACCCGTGACGCGGATCAATCGCAAGGTGTTGATGGTGGGTGCTGGACTTGGCGTGCTCGCCCTGTTTGCCGCCATGAGTGTTGCGCTGAAGCCGCCAACCGCTATCGACCCGGACGCAAGGCGCGAGCTATACAACACAAAGAACACAAGAACGCCTGAAGGGCTTGGAACGCTGCCTGCCAGCTATAGCGACATCGCTCCAATAGAGGATCGCGCCACCCGTCTCGGCCCGCCGCTTTCAGGCGATCTCGGCGCGACCATGCTCCGCGCCGAACGGGAACTCGGCATCGAACCGGAATATGTCACGAGAGTGGAAGACGACTTCCGCCCAAACCCGGTCGATGAAGCCGAACGCGCCCGGCGCATGCGCGAAGCGGCGCTTGCCGATGAGGCCGCCCGCGCGCCCGTCTTTTTCCAGCTTCAATCGGAAACAGGCGGACAATCCGTCGGCGACAGCCGTCCTGCCTATCGTGACCCCGTACTTGATCTTGGCTCGGAACTTCTGGCACTCGCGGCCCTGCCGCAAGGCCCACCATCTGCGTTCGGCACGCCAGCAGATACCAATCTTCAAAGCCGCAAGCTCGCCTTTGCGAGCGAAGGCGCGGGCAGCGACATCTACAATCCGAACCAGGTCGAAGACCCAGCCTCGCCTTATCAGGTCATGGCGGGCACCCTGATCCCAGCCTCGCTTGTGACCGGCATCAATTCCGACCTGCCAGGTACAGTGGTCGCGCAAGTCACACAGCCCGTCTATGATACGGTCACCGGGCAATACGTCCTGATCCCGCAAGGCTCACGCCTCATCGGGCGTTACCAGTCCGAAGTCTCGTTCGGTCAGAACCGCGCGCTGGTCACCTGGGACCGAATCATTTTCCCTGACGGGTCGTCGATTGTGATTTCGGCGCCAGGTGCCGACGCGCAGGGCTTTGCTGGCCTGTCTGACCGCACCGATCATCATTGGGACCGCGTGTTTATCGCGGCAGGCCTGGCAACCATTCTCGGGGTTGGCGCTGAACTCGGCGCGGATGGAGACGGCGACATCGAACGCGCCATAAGGCGCGGCACGACCGACACAATCAATCAGGCCGGTCAGCGCGTCGTCGACCGCAGTCTCGGCATCCAGCCGACCATAAAAGTGCGCCCCGGCTGGCCGGTGCGCGTGGTTGTTACGCGCGACCTCATTCTCAGATCTCACTCATAAGGAGCAAACCCATGACCCTAAGACTTGGTCAATTACCCGACCGCACACCGGTCCGCATGAACCTTTCGGTTGATCCCGACCTTGCGTGCGCACTCAGCGATTACGCGGAAATCTACCGTCAGACTTATGGCGCAGAGGAAAAAGCCGAAGCGCTGATCCCGGCCATGCTGGAAAGTTTTCTCGGCTCGGACGCCGGGTTCAAACGGGCGCGCCGCGCTCTTCATGCCAATACAGGAGATTAGACCGATGGCACAGATTGGAACCTTCACCGCTAAGGATGGAGCCTATACCGGCACGATCCGCACCATGACCATCAACGTGAAAGCGCAGCTTGTTCCCAATGCGGACAAGTCAAGCGATGGCGCACCAGACTTCCGGCTGTATGCTGGTGGCGCAGAGCTGGGCGCAGCCTGGCGTCAAGAGAGTAAGGACGGCGAAACACCCTACCTGGCGGTCAAGCTGGATGATCCTAGCTTTGCCGATCCTGTACGGGCGGCTTTCTTTGAGAATGAAGCTGACGGAACCGGCGTGTTGGTCTGGAACCGACCAAGAGCGAACTAAACTCGGTTTCTCGTCGCCATGGCCAATAACATATCAGATACCTATTCCGATGACGATATTGAACGAGCGATGGCGACGGTCGCTCGAGTCATCGAACTCTATGGTGACAGCTATTGGCCAATTCTTGAGAGGCTGGAAAGCGAACTCGAAGACAGACGGGCAAAATCAGCCAGACTGAACAGGCACCTCACGCGCTTCCAAAAAAGGCACCGGTCGGTCAGAAACGACAGCCGAACCTCTGCTACCGCTAGACAGTCTCGGTTTACGATGGGTTGATTCAAAATCTCATCACTAGTTGCGCGGCAGAAATTTCCTAAAACCGGACATAAGATTTATCGGAATCCAAACTTGGGTGCTTCTCCCGGATAATCGTTGAGAAGCGCTTCATCGACTGGACGCATCCATTGTAACTTCATCGGTCATCCCCGATAGGAATGCACTTTGAGTATTGAATGGACCGCTCAGCCAAATCGGATACCTGGACGGTATCCTCCGCCGTGCTCTTGTTCAAAGTCCCACTCATAAACGATCAGAGATTTGAAGACGACCGAGAGTTGGCCGAGCACAAACGCGACAGCATTTGGTGCTGCGATATAGAGATGGAGCGTAACCGGAGAGCCGCGCTCCGCCTGGACCTTAGCACTCGCATTAATCGCGGCTTCAGCGATTGATAGGGCGTGAGACCCGTCGATGACCGCTCCTTGTGACGAGCCTGTCACGGGATAGACACTCACCCTCGCGACCGTCTCAAGACCTCGGTTTTGCAAATCGTGCGCGACTGCCTCGCCGATGTCTCGTGTAAGAGAAAGGTCTAAGACAAGGTCTCTGCCACGCCCACTGTCGTGAACGCGAATATCGCACGCGTCAGCGGACGCTCTCGCTGCTTTTGGATCAAGATCCCAGACCTGACGCTCGCCCGTACGCTGTTCAAGTGTCAGCTTTTTTCCGCATTTGACATTCAAGGCGCGCCCGGCTCCAACAGCGACTGAAAAATGTCCATCAATTACAAGATGTAGGCTGTCCACGTCGCGCGCGCCTTCTATTAAGTTCGATTTGATTTTCGGGCCTACTGCGTAGCGCCAATCATCCTCGTTTTTGATCTGGCGACGATCAAAATATTCGGTGAGGTCCAACAACCGATCAGTGCGCGTCACGATATCGTCAATCGGATGCATGAAAGTCCGGATGCCAATGGTGCGCGAGCGTTTGGAGTGTATGAACAGGTTTTCGCCTTCGCACAGCTCGCGCAGAATGGTTGGTGTAAACACACGCTTGCCCTGCTCATACCAACGCCAAATCAGATCATCGTAGACATAAGAGGCTGTTGAGCGCTCAATGGGTTTCAGCCCGACAGATTGAAACACCAAATTTACCTGCTCGGAGAGCGTTTCCAGGTTTGGTTGGCGCGTACTGAGAGCGAGGCGCGAAAGGATCGCCTCAAGCTCACCTTCGTCAAAATCTGCTGCGTTAGACCAGGCTTGACGGACGCGTCCCATTTTGGACGTTGGACCTTTTTTGTCGAACAAGCGATGGATAAGAATTTCGCCGCGTTCATTTCCAACGATTTCGCTCAACTGATCGCTCACGGCAACCTGCTTGGTGGACACCCACGTGAAACGGTCCGTTTCTGCCCCGATGCGCACGGCGTTCCGCAACCGCTCCATAAAAGTTACCGATGTCGCGCCAATAGCTTTTGGATCTATCAGGTCTTGGTGGGTGAGTTCACCTTGCCCGACATGCCATTTGCATTGAAAGTGCTCAGTTTTGATCCGGTTTCCTGTGTGATCGAATACGCCATCACCTCGATAGGTCACGACTACATCGTCAAAGCCTTTCGGCCCATCCTCAAACTGCACTGAATCAAACGGGGACGTTTCTAACAAGAGCCGGGCGGCCTTCGACCAGAAGAACAGCGCCTGCCAACGTTCGCCTAGATTCCGCGCCCTAATCGCCCCAGCCATCTGCCTACCTCAAAGGAAAATAGTCGCCAAGCACACCGCGCCAGGTCTTCAATGCTTCGCCTTGTTTGCCTTGCGTTTCTAAACGTTGAGCTTTCGCAGCTTGCATATCTGCCTGTCTGAGTGCAGCTCGCGCGATGTCGATTTTCGCCGGGGTCATCTGGTCTGATACTGGCGGTCCGTAACCAGCAGGGTCCGGCCAATCTTGCGAAACAGCATCCTGAGCGGCGCCGAAGAAACGCCGGATTTCGTCGGGATAAGAGGTGAAGGTCGGTTGCACCAGATCATGCGCCATCACTTCAATCAGAAAAGACGGTTTGATCGGTTTCCCCTGAGAGCGGTTCCAGGCCTTGAGCATTTTTACGAGCGGCACCCAAGTCCCCCCCATTTGCTTATTCTTCGCGGTGGCTTTGTTTTTGTGGATCGAAGGGTCGGTCTTGATCCACTGCCCCAAATGCCGGTCTGGAATTTCATAAGCGCCGCCAGACTTAAACGCTGGCACCGCATCGACGGACAAGACTTTACCGTCTTCGGCCGCGGTCGGAACAGCGCTATCGAACTCAACAGTTACGCAACGTCGATTATCACCGTCTTTGTCCACTTTGTTGGCACCATAGGCCTTTTCCAAGGTCGCTTTGAACGCATCTAAAACCTTCGCTGGCGCTTCATTCCTTCTATGAGCCTCATTCGCCCCAAGCACGAAGAAAATGTCGACGTCTTTTAGAGGCTTCGTCTTGGTGTTGCGTCCGTAGGAGCCGGTCAGGAAACTCGTGTCGATATGAAAATCGGCGTCGATTGTGTCGCGCACATCTTTCTGTCGCTTACTGGCATCTTTCTGCTCGGTATCGCTGAGTTCCAGGCGCGACTTGAACTTCATGAAGGCGTCATAGGTGGAAAGGCTCATGAATAGGTCCTCACAGAGGCCATGATGTCGGGCGTAGACATGACTGTTCCTTGCGTGCGCGCAGTTAGGTGTGTGACCGATTTCAATTGCACCGTTGAGAGGCCAGGCACGTTCGGCGCTCCATAACCCGGCACGAGCAGGATACGGTAGGTGCACCCCGAGGGCGGGCGCTTGCCCTTGGCGATTGAGTTTTCAAAGAAGGCGTAGTCGACCCACAGGTCTTGATCATCCGCATCGCCATCATAGGCGATCGGAAAATCCCACCGCGCTTCGGCATAGTCTGATCCTGGCTTGTAGAACTCAATCACGACCTTCTCGAGGTGCCCTGATACCAACCACGTGCGCGCGGCTTCATCGACCCAATCTGTCCACGAGTTCAGTAGTTTTTCGGGATTGAACCCGTAGTCCCGCACAAGCCGTCGCAACAGTGCGCGCAGCTTATCTGAAACAAAGGCCGCCGTGTGCGTTCGCGTATAAGTGGAGGTTGAAACACTTACAAAACTCATGATGCGTTCACCTTTGACCAGTCGATATCCAACGCCGCCACTTGGCCGGACTTTTCTGTTTCTTCAGCGGTAAATCCAACGGCAATATCGTATGCTTTGAACCGCGGCGCGCTCGCTGCGAACATCGCGTTCAGCCACTTCAAATCATCCTTGATGGCAGGGACTTGCACTGACCAATCTTCGCTTTTCGTTGGCGTCCAATGCAGCCCATCAATCACATTGCCGCGCGACACCGCCTTGTCGTAATATTCAAGATAGAGCCGCAACTGCGGTCCCGACCCGCTAAATACAATTGGGTGAGCGGCAGGGTTTTCTTCTGTGATCACGTCACCCATGGCAGACGCTGCGGCTCGAAGTTGGTCGCGATCGACCGTATCCGACCCGGTGACCAGATCGACGATGGCATCCCAAGTTGCCTTCGCGCTGCGCTGAGGAAGCGAAGCGATATCGCGTCTCACTTTCATGCAACCATCTCCAATTTCCTCGATTGTTGCGCTCGATTAAGCGCGCCGATTACTTGGGTGTCGGACAGTTTGGACAGGTCTTGCGCGGTTTGCGGCGTTGACGCTGCTGCAGCGACCAGCGCCTTTCTTAAAGCACGACCGTCAAGGCCATCTGAGGCGTGCACAAATGCAGCTATGTTTTGCTTCAACTTTGCGACCCCAGGCCATTTGCTTGCGAATAGGGTGAGGACCTCTTCAATGATCGCTTGACGAGCAGCCGCGTTTGGCGCCCCCATCTCTTCGATCAAATCGGCTCGAGAGAGGAAGGCGCCATCGACTGCACCAGGATAGTTTGTGGTCGCAACGAGAAGCGCGTTTGGCGCGTGGCGCGCGACATGATCGGCGCCAGCGAGCGCGGCATCGGTGGCCCGATGCACGTCGATGGGGTTGGCTTCCAGGCTCAGTTTTTGTCGGTCGGCAGCCAGGGTTTCAACCTCATCCAGAAGCACAATTAAAGGACCGCTCGCGGCCCGTTCGGGGATGGTCTCGGTGAAGAGTTTGGTGACTTCCTTTTGAGATTGCCCAAGATTTGATCCGGTCAAAGCATGTGCATCGATCTGGATAAAATTGACCGTCTGACCTTTGAGGGTTTCGGCGAGCTTATGCGCAAGTCCCCGCGCCAGCGTCGTTTTCCCTGTGCCAGGCGAGCCTGCCAGAACGATCAAAC
This sequence comes from Hyphomonas sp. KY3, assembly GCF_017309975.1. Classification (NCBI taxonomy): domain Bacteria; kingdom Pseudomonadati; phylum Pseudomonadota; class Alphaproteobacteria; order Hyphomonadales; family Hyphomonadaceae; genus Hyphomonas; species Hyphomonas sp. KY3. The sequence goes on along the minus strand of NZ_CP022271.1, from coordinate 1,392,432 downwards.
CGTGTACCGGCAAATCTTCAAACGCAAATGCGCGCCGCATGGTGAACGCCATAAGGCTCTGCGCGATCAATCTTTGTTTAAACGCGGCCTCAGTTTTAATCGCGTCCCAAGCCGCTCGAAACTTATCGTTCGGCAGTGTCGCTTCATCGACAATTGCGCGCATATCGCACTCCAATCCCGTTTCCCTGCGCCCTCAATCACAATACCCATCAGCGAGCGCGACAATCGCCACATATATGGTGAGCGGACCCAGCAGACGCAACATGTTGTGCCTACTGTGACAAAAAGTTCACATTATGTTCCGTTTATATGACTGTTCTCGGCGAACGATAGCGTCAGCGTTAAAGTTTAATACCGGGCCATGCAAACGCCGGATGTCTGTTTGCTTGTGCATCCTATTTGAGCCCTGGTAGCCGCAAAACTGAATGACGCCACACTCTTGAATCCGATGCTCGCGCTATAGAACTAGGCTTAAGGTGAGAAACACCGCGAAGAGTATCGTCACCCATACAACCAGATGAGTGGCGAACTTGAAACTCTGTCGCTTTGCGATGAACTCACGCTCCAACCATGCGAGATCCTTAGGCCATTCACCTTCAAATTTCTCGAGCAGCACATGGGTCGTCGTCAACTTATTACAGCGGATACACAAGATGGCTGCGAATAGATACAGAAGCAATGCTAGCACCAGAAAGTTCCGTTCGAAAATGCTCACCCCTGCGTTCAGCGGTGAAGTCATCAAGCTCAAAACCCCGATCATGATTGAAATGTGAGTTAGCAATGCGCCGGATTTTGAATCAAGCGCGTTGAACTGTCCGATCAAAATACTCTTTCTCGAAGCGATACCTTTGTCGCTATCCGGCACCGTGGGCGATGTTTTATCTTCCTCAGCCGAGAGTAAGAGGACGAGTTTATCAAGTAACCGGTATATCATTTTTATGAGATAGTAGCACCTCCACCGCAGTTCCATGCCCCAAGCTTCGACAGTTCGGGCAGAAAAAACATTGGCCCACGGAATGATTGTCTACCATTTTCTAAATGAAGAATTCGGCCTCCAAAGCCTCCAAAAAAAGCGTCTGAAGGTTTCAATTGCTGACGATCTGAATGATCCGTTCGAACACTTGGCAATTGAACTGGGTGATAAAGAGCTTCGGGGTGCGATGACGCGTATGTTGCGTGGCCTTGCAAAAAGGCAGGGTCTTATTTGCTTCAGCAAATCATGGAGAAGCCCAGTCATGTGGAGCCACTATGCGGATCGGCACGAAGGCATCTGTCTCGGGTTTGAAATCCCGAAAGAGCTCCTGTCGAAAGTTAGCTATCAAAACGATCGACTACCGTATCAATCAGATATCTTCGATTCTGATCCGGAAAGCGCTGCGGAGGTTATGCTCAAGCTCGCGACAACAAAATTCTCAGCATGGTCATACGAGAACGAATGGAGGGTTTTCACCGATCTAGCTGAAACAACTGAGGAAAACGGGCTCCATTTCGTGAGTTACTCAGAGCGGTTGCAACTTAAGGAGATCATTGTCGGTCACCATTCCGCGGTCACCCGACAACAAATTGAAGATCTAGTCGCGGTGCAAGATGATCGCCCAGACTACTTTAAGGCACGTCCGGCATTTAAAAGCTTTCGGATGACTCGACAGAAAAACCATAGTCTTTGGAAATAGTCGAACGGCCGATCCAATAGCGGTTTTGTGTTCCAATAAACCAAAACCGGACCTTCGCGTTATGTCTCCTTATGCTCGCTTAGCGGCAGTGACCACGGCTTTGACTTTGTTTAATCTAGACTGCAGTACCTAATTTCTACAGATCTCATATTATTCGAACCCCAAAATAATAGACAGGCACCTTCGGACATGTGCGTCCGTGTCTGGGTAGGGGTGATCCTCCAGCCCTAATTGCAACCTGGCGTGTGTCATGCCTTTCCAGGCGCTGAGCAATATGTCGGCAAGTGCTGCCGCATCATGTTCGCTTGATATAATCTCGTGCGACTGGCCAAGTTGAATAATGCGTGTGAGTTCGCTCAGGGTTCGCATGAGGGCGTGGGCGTGGAATGTGGCTGCGCCGTCCGGGTGACTGCGCGCTTCACTGATCATGAGGTGCTCAAAGCTGCGCACCTCAGGGTCGGCGATAAGGTTCAAAAAACCCTTTCCATAATCAATAAGGGCTTTGGTATATCGGTCTTTATCTGTCGGGATCTGTCCGACTTCCAGCCAAAACCGATGCCCTTCATTTTCCACGACAGCCGATAAGAGTTCTGTTTTGCCGCCAAAATGCTTATACAGCGTTGCTTTTGACGAACCGGCTTCTGCCGCAAGCATATCTGTCGTCACTGCCGCAAAACCATAACGGAAGAAAAGCCGGCGTGCTGCCTCAACGAGGCGATCGCGCGGTGACGCTATTTCACGCTTGGCCTGTTTCTGGTCGGACATCATGTCGGCGGATCCTGTCTTTTTTAATTGATTACCCTTGACGCGGGGCAAAAAGCAATCATTTGGCAGCGGTGTACTGTACCGTTCAGTTTTGGAGATAATGATGCAACGGCGAAAATCAATATGTATAGCGGTCGCTGCGTTGACGCTTGCCGCGTGTGGCGCGGAACAAGAGGCTGAGATGCCAGCACCGCGGGTGGTGGAAACCTTCACGCTGTCATCATCTTCGCTGGGAATGGACCGCGCGTATCCCGGAATGGTTCGCGCGAGTGAGCGATCTAATCTTAGTTTTGAGGCGCCGGGCGTGATTTTGTCGCTGAACGTGGATCTAGGCGATACATTTGCTGCAGGCGATACACTTGGCACCGTTGACGCGCGTCAGGCTAGACTGGGCCTGGAAAGCGCTCAGGCGCAGCTGCGTGAAGCCGTGGCGGAGCGTGATGACGCCAAGCTTGACTATGACCGGCGGGATGCGCTGCGTGGAACAGGGGCGATTGCGCCCGCCGCCATTGACGCTGCCGAGGCGCGTCTGGACCGCGCCGAAGCACGGGTCGAAGCGCTAGAAGCTTCCGTCGCAACAGCGCGCGACCGCATTACGGATACACGCATGATTGCCCCCTTTGACGGCGAAGTGGTTGCACGCCTGCGTGAGCCATCCGAGATTGTGTCTACAGGGCAGCCGGTCTTTCAGGTTGTGGGCAATGGGGCTTCGCTGGAAGTTGTGTCCAATCTGCCGAAACGCTCGATTGATATGCTGAAGATTGGCGATGTGCTGAACATTAGCGGGGCAAACGGGCAAAGCGCGAAAGCAACCGTCATTGAAACTGGCCGCGATGCGGGCGTGTCGGGCCTCTATCCCGTCACTCTGACCTTCGAAAACGACTCGCTGCGCTCTGGTGAGCGCGTAAGCGTCAGTGTGCCGACAGAGCGCGCGTCGGGCGAGCTAACAATTCCGCTGACCGCTTACATCCCAAGGGCCAATAGCGACGAAGCCACCGTGTTCGTGGTACAGGAAGCTGACGGCAAGGTGAAAGAAAAGACGGTGATCCTCGGCCCGGTAAATGAAGACGGCGCTGTGGTGCTGTCCGGGCTTGAGGCCGGCGACCGTATTGCGGCGCGCGGGCTGACCGTGCTGCGCGATGGTGAGACCGTTGCCTTCGCAAACAGCGCCGTTGCGCGCTACAATCAATAAGTCGGAGACCGGTCATGCAACCGCTTGCTTTGCGCTATCGCTCAGTCATTTTCCTGATTGTCGGACTTTTAATGGCCTTCGGAGCCTATAGTTATTTCACGCTGCCAGCCCGAGAGGATCCGGAAATCCTGATCCGGGATGCCGTTGTGGTGACGCCCTATCCAGGCCTCGAAACCGAGCAGGTCGAGCTACTGATCACAAAACCGCTGGAAGAAGCGATTCTCACACTGCCGGAGCTGAAAGAGGTCAAATCAACCTCGATGGAAGGCATGTCGATTATCCATGCCATCATCGAGGATCAATATACTGACCTTGATACAATCTTCGACCAACTCGCCGAGACAATCGACGAAGCCCAGCCTCAGCTGCCGCAAGGAACGATACCGTCCGTAGTAAACGATGACTTTGGCGACGTGGCCGTCATCACACTGGCGCTTTGGGGGGACGATTATTCCCTCGCAGATCTCAATGATTACGGGCAGCATTTACGCGATCAGCTTTTCACCATACCCGGGGCGAAAAAGGTCGAAGTGGTCGGTGTTCAGGAAGAGCGCATTTTCGTCGAGTACGAGAATGCGGTTCTGTCACAAGCCGGAATTACGCCGGGAGCCATTGGCGCAGCCCTGCAAGACCAAAATATCGTGCGGTCAGGCGGCCAGATTGACACTGGTGAGACAGCCTTTGCGATCAATCCGTCCGGCGACCTGCAATCGGTCGCTGATATCGAGAATGTTCTCGTTGCCGTTCCAGGCACGAGCACCTTGTTGCGCCTAGGCGATGTGGCGACAGTCAAGCGGGGCTATGTCGACCCGCCATCAAACAAAGCGTTTTACAACGGCAAGGAAACGGTCGTTCTGACTATCGCCATGCAAAGCGATCAATCGGTGATAAACTTTTCTCGGCGGGCGAGCGAGAAAATCGATGCCTTACGTCAAACCCTTCCGGCGGGTTTGAACTTCGACATCATCACCTATCAGTCAGATCAGGTGGAAAACGCGGTCTATGGCGCGACCATCAATATGCTGCAAACGCTCGCCATCGTTCTAATTGTCGTCATCATTTTCCTCGGGGTCAGAACAGGTCTTATTGTGGGGTCGATCATTCCCGCCGTGGTTCTGGCAACGCTCGGCATCATGGGCGTTTTCGGCATGCAATTGGAACGCATGAGCCTTGCCACCCTGATCATATCCTTAGGCCTGCTGGTCGATAACGGGATCGTTGTGGCTGAAGACTTTAAGCGCCGTCTTGAGGAGCATGGCGACCGCGATAAAGCCTACGGGCAGACGATCAAAGAGCTTGCTTTCCCATTGCTGGCCTCAAGTTTCACAACCATCGCCGTTTTCCTGCCGCTGCTGATCGCAGAGACCGCTTCTACAGAATATACCCGCTCAATCTCTCTGGTGGTTCTGATCGCTCTGACCACATCCTGGGTGCTGGCCATGACCGTCACCACAACGCTTTGCTATTTCTTTGCAAAGCCCGGAGCCGCGGGATCGTCTGACGAGAAGGACGCCGATCTGGTGACAAAGGGCTTTCACGCGCTTGAGGGAGGGTACAAAGCCGTTTTGAAACTGATCCTTCGATTTAGACTGGCCTATGTCGCCTTTATGATTGGCCTCTTTGTGCTCGGCGGTATGCTGATGGGAACGGTGCAGCAGCAATTCTTCCCGTCTTCAGACCGCGCGCAGCTATTGGTTTATGTTGACATGCCTGCAGGCGTCACGGCCCGCACCACGGAAGCGCGGATGAAAGATCTGATGGCGGTTGCGGCCGATAAGGAGACCTATCCCGACATTCAGGATTATGCCGCTTATGTCGGCTTTGGTGGCCCGCGATTTGTGCTGTCGCTATCGCCCGTCGATCCGGCGCCGAATAAAGGCTTCATGGTGATGAACATCACCGATATCGAAGCTGCCGATGCGCTTGTCCCCAAACTCAGAAACGCCTTCCGCGCCGCTGCGCCGGACGCCAATACCCGCGTGTCGCGCATGTTTCTGGGGCCCGCTGATCCGAACGTCCTGCATGTTCAGGTCCGCGGACCCGACGCCGACTATATCTTTGAAAAATCCAAAGAGCTTGAGCGAATGCTGCTCGATATTCCGGGAACCTTCGATGTGTGGACCGACTGGCATAACCGCGTCGATCGGATTGATGTGAAGATCGATCAGCAGAAAGCGCGCATCGCCGGCGTGACCTCCAGCGATGTCAGCCAGGCGCTGGCGCAATATGTCAGCGGCGTTGAAATTTCAGAGTATCGCGAGGGCGACGAGACCATCCCAATCGTGATGCGCGGCGCGGAAAATGAGCGCACGAGCCTTTCGCAGCTCGAGACAACCGCCATTTATTCGCGCCTGACCGGGCAGTCTGTCCCGCTCTCTCAGGTTGCCACCTTGGAGCGCTCGCCGGGCTTCAGCTTCATCCAGCGCGAAGATATGATCCGCACCGTCACCGTGGAGGGACTCAATCTGACGCTGACACCAGAGGATATGGCGCCCATGCTGGCTGAGCCCTTGGCCGCGTTTAATGATGCTCTTGCGCCGGGTCATTTTGCAGAGCTTGATGGTATTCTGGATGATAGCGGGGCCACGAATGCTGCGCTGGCGGCGACACTGCCGCTAATCCTCGGCATGATTTTGGTGTTCTTGGTCGCGCTATTCAATGGCTTTTCGAGACCTCTTATTCTCCTGCTGTGTCTTCCTTTTGCGGTGATCGGCGCGGCTGTCGGGCTGGTTGTTATGGGCGCAACCTTTGGCTTTATGGTGATCCTTGGCCTCTATGCGCTAATGGGAATTATCATCAACAATTCCATTGTCTTGGTCGACCGCATAGACATTGAGCGCCGCGAGGCCGAAGAAGACACCGTCGATGCCGTCATCAGTGCGTGCCTGCGGCGTCTACGCCCAATTCTGATGGCGTCGATCACGACAATTATCGGGCTTCTGCCGCTGATCATTTTTCAGGACATTCTGTTTTACGGCATGGCCGTCGCCATTGCCTTTGGCTTAGGGATCGGAACGCTGATCATCTCGCTCGGCCTGACGCCTGTGCTTTACTGCCTCTTCTTTGGACTGCGGTATGAGGGCAAAGCCAAAACCAAGCAGCCCTCCGGCGAGCCCCAGGGAGCTTCAGCATGAACCGCGCCGTTACCCTTGCCTTACCGCTCGCCGCGATTGTGAGCGGGTGCGTCATTGGCCCTGACTATAGCGGCCCCGAGCCTATGGAGGCGCGCTACAGTAAATTTGTGGCCGCCGAAGGCCTGCTCGACACGAGCGTTTCCCCACAAGCTAATTGGTGGGCGCGCTACAAGGATCCGGTTCTCGTCGATCTGATGCGCGCGGCGCAGGCCGGTAATCTCGATATTGCCCAGGCGGTATTGAGAGTTGAAGAGGCCCGGGCCAACCGCCGCCTTATCGACAGCGCGCGCTTCCCGATCATAGGCGGGCGGGCAGGTGCCAGCCGGCAGGAAGCGAGTACGAATGCAGGCGGCCTCGGTCCACCGCCGGGCGCGCCGTCTGTGCAAAACCTGTTCGATTTGGGCTTGAACCTGTCATGGGAAGTCGATCTCTTCGGACGTCTCAAGCGCCGTGAGGCCGCAGCAGACGCCCAGATCGAAGCGAGCGCGCTTGATCGTGAAGCGGTCAATGTCGCCGTTCTCGCAGAGACTGCCTTGGCCTATGCCGATCTTCGCGGCCTGCAGGCGCAATACCAGGTCGGCGACCAAAATATCGCTTTAGCCCAGCGTATAGTGGACCTGACCGAGACCCTAGTTGAACAAGACCTGTCGAGCGAGTTTGACCTAGTGCGCGCTAGAGCGGATGTGACTGAACTGCAAGCGCGTCAGAACGCGCTCTTAGGCGGGCAGCGCGTGGCCGTCGCAAGGCTGGCGCTTTTAACTGGGAAACAACCTGCGGGCCTGATGTCTGACCTTCTGATTCAAAGGCCGTTACCCGATACAGAAGGCTCCGTCGCGGTTGGCCTGTCATCGGACTTATTGCGCAGGCGTTCAGATATTGCCGCGGCCGAGCGGCGTCTGGCAGCCGCAAACGAAAATATCGGCGCAGAGATTGCCGACCTGTATCCAAGCTTTTCGCTTACGGGCGGTTATGGATTTCAGGCTGACCAGATTTCAGACTTGTTTGAAAATGCCAGTCAGGCATGGAACTACGGCGCTGTCATGAACTGGCCTGTCTTCAATCGCGGGGTACAGGATTTTGAGATTGATTTGGCTGAAATCCGCTTTGGACAGGCAGGGCTTGCATACCGGCAGGCCGTTTTAGGCGCGTTATCCGAGGTCGAGATTGCGCTGGCTGATTATGTCTTTGCGGTCAAAGAGCTCCAGTCCCTAGAAAAGGCAAAAAGAGACCGGCAGCGCGCTTATGAGCTTGCCGAACTGCGCTTCAATACAGACAACGATTCACTCTTCCCAGCCCTAGAGGCCGCGCGCCGACTAAACGGCCTAAACGCAGAAATCGCGACAAAGGAAGTTGATGTGCTAAAGGCCCAGATTACGATCTATCGCGCGCTCGGCGGCGGTTGGATGGGAACGGATGAGAGTTGAAGAACACGAAAAATCAGATTGCCTTGACCTAGGCTTCTGATTTCGCCGCCCAGTCGCAAATCCGAGACCCACAATCGAAGAAGATCGTATCCGCGAAACTTGCTGCCGATTTTTCGACTGCAACAGGACGGCGATGGTCAAATTTCTTATGTCTGCTTTTGCTCGCACTGCAGCCTTAGAGCAGTATAAGATACTTAGAAAAGAGCCGCTTGGACGGGATGCGCAATTTTCAAAAGTTCGCCTCTCCGGTAATCGAGTGAGCCACCTTGGCCATATTCCGGTCGATTGTTCTTATGACCCATAAGCGCGCAGCGAAGACCGTAATCGAGGCCTCCCTCTAGCATGCGATCTTCGAACGAATGCCGGAAAGAATAAATGACGTGATCCGACGATGGTAACAGCTTTCGCTGACGGAAGGCCTTCATCAGATTGGCAGATACAAGCGTGCTTTTGTCATAGTAGTATGGAAAGCCTTCAGGGCATGATCGCATGGCAATCTCAGCAACGCCAACCAGTGGAATTTCTCGCCGAGAATCTTCTGTCTTTAGCTCGCGGTTTTGTTCCGGACGGATTGCGATATGCGGGACTTTAGCATTCAGCCGAATGTCTTCTGACTGCAGGTTCACGAGTTCACTCAATCTCGCACCTGTTTCGATCAGCAGGTAAATCAATACCCGCAATTCTATACGTAACCCGTCGAATAATCCCGGCACAAGGATTCGAGAGCGGACCCAATCATCGCTAAATGATGCTCGCTTCGCTTCGGTCTTGCCTGAGAAATAGAAATCGCGAAACGGATCTTCAAAATCTGTTTCTCCGATATGCTTGTAATAGCGCTGCAGAAGCGAACGTATGTTGCCGATATGCCGGTTCGCCGTATTTGGGGCGACAGGCTTTCTAGCACCATCCTGAGGCTGCATCCGCTCTACCCACCAATCACGATATTCAAGCGCCTTGTCGCGCGTAATCTCGCTGAGTGGCAGATCACCGATCTGTTCGATGAAATAGTTGATCGAAGTCCGCTTGGTTTTCTCCCAAGAACGCCTTTGGGCTTCGGACTTATTGTATTGATCATCAAATGCGATCTTAGAGACATAGAGTTCGAAGGCTTCAGAAACGGGGATTGTTGACGCAGGATTCGGTGCGCCGCCGAGAAGTGCTTCGCTGTCCGCACGTTTCGGATCACCGTCCGAACCTGATTGAGCCTCAAGCGTCTTGATCCGCTCCATCAACTCGGCGATCGAACGACTTTCCGCAAGTGGCTCGGCAGGTTTGTAAGAAAAGCCGTACGCCATCGCCCGTGAAATTGCGGCTTTGTATCGATGCTCTAAAGCCGCACGGACGGTCGTCCCGTTTGCATTGTCTTCTGCTAGCTCAATCGCCAATGCCATCCAATACTCGTCATCCGCTTCTGCGAGTTGATCTCGCCGAACACGCGCGATTTCAAGTGAGTCAGTCTTGAGCGAAACCTTTGCGAACCGTCTCTGATCAAGATGTGCAAATTGTCCGGGTACACGACGTTGATAGTACCAACGTCTTCCACGCTTGAGCAAAAATCTATCGGGATCGCGCATGAATGCCATACGCTCTTGTATCCCAAATTGTATCCAATTTGTATCCCAGTTTTAGAAAAAAAGCAGACGGGGCGCCATTCTCAAACCTAAAGCCTTGATTTTATTAGGAAATAAATTTTGAGAATGGCGCGAGTGACGTGCCACATTCCATATTTTTTATCCATATTTTTCAATCACTTACGGGAAGTGTAATCGATTCTTGGTCCTCAGCTCGGTCTGATTTTGGTCCACAGTTTTGTAGACCGCTTGAGTTCGACGCCGCTCACCGGCACCGATAGCCATAGTTAACGCGGATTGTACTCCCTGCCAAATCAAGCTTGATCTATAGAACTAGATTTCACCGCTAACTACAATGCACAGAGCGCCGAAACTCAACACATCATACTAAAGTCAACACCTAGCGCTCGACCGATATCCGCATCATGCCCAGCAATCCTCCAAGAACGATATCGCCGCCCGGCAGGAGGTGAATGACAGAGTAAGCGCCATTGTAAATGTGGCTATCACCAAGGCGAAGCCGTGTAACGGCTTCACCCGTCTCCCAATCAAGACCTGTGACCTCCCATTTTCCGTCTACGAAACCATTGACATAGACCTGTTGGGCGCCGCCAGAAATCATGGGGACGGTTGATGGGCTCGATACAGTGGGATTTGCCCAGGCACGCACCCAGCGGTCAGCTTCAACGTCCCATTCAAACTTTTCAGCACCCGTCGGTCCTTTGCGTAGTCTACCAGACATGACAACATTCTCCAGCATTGTTGGCAATGGCGATGGCAATGTGTTGTTTACCACCAAGGCACCGTAGCCATATACCGCAACGGATTGCTCAGACTGGGCGCGCTCAAGGTCAGACTTTCCGAAACTAACCTGAATCTGGTCGGCAATTCGACGCGATTTGGTCCCTGGCTTCTGGACGAAATCCTCTGGAATATCGTCGCGCCAGAAGGCGACGACATTCATAATCAACTCTCCGTCCGTGATGACAACAAGTTTGTCTTCCTCGTCTCCGAAGCCCATAAGTGAGGGCGTAGAGCCTGATCCGTTGCCGAGACTCACGCCGCCAAGTTTGCCGGTGAAGGAATCGTATTCTGATGACCACGCGCCATACCCTCTAGAGTGAAGTGTTTCCCCGTCCCAAACCAGTTTATGGAGCCTCCTATTTGAGAGAACATAAATGCCACCACCCTCATCAATGGCGATCGAGTTCGTAACCTGCTCATCGTCAGCCAACTCATGAATGATCGGTGCCTGTTCAAAATTTCGGTCTACGATGACGACAACGCCGCCCATCGTCACCAGCGCCAGCATGCCATCATAAGTCAGATTCAATCCGAACACAGCATCAGGGTCTTCCAGTGTTGGATTGAAATATTCGCGCGGCAGCTGAAAGCGGCGCTTTTCCACCAGTGGTGACAGCGGATTGCCGGGTTCGGCATCACCATAAACGACGACATCGTTGTTGACGACAGTGTAGAAGTCACCATTGCGGTCGACGACATTATAGATTGCTGCTCTGGCGACGACCCGCTCAACATAACGTGGATAGTTCCGATTGAGATAGCCAAGCAGTTCAGCTTCTGAGGCCGTACTATCCATTTCGACGGCGATACGTTCAGCATCCTCGACAGACATGAAGGGTTGACCTTCCACAGGCAGAGCATTGATCAGTTGAAACTTGCCATCGCTAATCAGGATTTTGGAGATACGATTATTGTTGGCGGAGATGGCCACCTGCTCACCTGAAGGATAAGTTGGTAATTGCATAAGCGTGAGGTTCACCAACCCTGCCGGGACCCTTTGAATACCCTCATCATCAATCTCGTGAATACCGACCGGCCCAGCAAACGGAAGGGAATCCTGTTGAGCCGGATTAAAATGCGTGGTGGCAAGCTCGCTGTCCACCAGATTTGGGTTCATTGGAGGAAACTCCGGACCCGACGCATCAAAGACTGGGATAGTGGAGCATGCACCAAGCACGGCTACGATTGCGACTGCAGCAGCAGCGATATGAGGTTTCATTTGTTGTCTCCCAGAGTGACAGATTTGTACTGGTTTAGCGAATTGTCAGAATACTATTCAGCTTGAGACGTCGACTGTTGCTCGTCTTGAAACGCCATCCAGGCTCGAGAGAGGATGAAATCCTCAATATCATCGACTTCCTGTTGGCTTAGGCGGCCGGCGAAGTTGGGCATGCCAATCGCTTCGCCGGCCCCTTGAAGGAGGAAAGCATCAAAAGTGTCTATCCCGAGAGTCGCTGACTGCCTCAGATCGGGGAGCGTTCCGGACGAAATGGCCGCGCCGCCATGGCAGACACCGCAGAATCGACCGTAGAGGTCTGTGCCCCGTACAACCGCTTCAGCCGAATGCGGCTGTCGCGCTGGCTCAGGCGTTGCCTTCTGCGGAAGCGCGGCGACGTTTAGCTCGCCCTCTCCGCCAAGTTTGAAGGCAAGTACATGGCCTTCAACCGGGCCTCCTGTCTGCCCGACATAGAAGCCGGCGAGCAAATTGGCACCACTGCCCCAACCAGCTGATACAGCAACATACTGCTCGCCATTGACCTCATACGCCACAGGTCCACCGACCATTGCGACACCAACCGGATACGACCACAGTTCTTCGCCTGTTTTGGCGTTGTAAGCATTGAAAACGCCGCTCGTCGTGCCTTGGAATACCAGATCTCCAGACGTTGTCAGCGTACCTCCATTCCACATTCGCTCATGCTGAACACGCCAGACTTCTTTCTGAGCTACCGGATCCCAGGCAGCAAGATGTGCTTGGACAAGTTGGCGCAGAAGTGTGCGACGTGCTTCTTCTGTTTCCGGTAATGCGTCTGTCAGGCTGACACCGATATTGATTGCGTCTCGGTCAAAGCGGGCAATCTCGCCCTCGATCTGATCGGAATAGAGGAAAGGAACATCTTGTGCGGGAATATATACCAGCCCTGTTTCCGGATTGAATGACATGGGGTGCCAGTTGTGGGCACCAAATGGGCTGGGTTTGACGAGCGCAGGTCCACCAGACAGATAGCGCGCCTCGGGGTTTTCAACAGGACGCCCGGTCTCCATATCGATATGTGTGGCCCAGTTAATGGGAACAAATGGCTCTGCGGAAATAAGTTCGCCGCTTATTCGGTCGATGACATAAAAGAAGCCGTTTTTCGGCGCTTGCATCAGCACCTGACGAAGCTCTCCCTCGATCTCAAGATCAGCTAGAATGATATTCTGCGTAGCTGTGTAGTCCCAAGTTTCGCCCGGCGTCGTCTGATAGTGCCAGACATATTCTCCTGTGTCTGGACGTAACGCGACGATTGATGACAGGAACAGATTGTCGCCGCCGTCCGGGCTTCGTACTTTCTGATTCCAGGGCGAGCCGTTTCCAACGCCGATATAGAGGAGGTCCAGTTCAGGATCGAATGCCATGCTGTCCCAGACAGTCCCGCCACCGCCCAGCTTCCACCATTCGCCTGTCCAGGTCTCAGCAGCCATCTCGATGGCTTCGTTTTCGAATCCATTATCCGGATTTCCCGGCACAGTGTAGAACTTCCAGGCCTGTTCACCTGTTTCAGCATCATAGGCTGCAACAAATCCGCGAACGCCGAACTCACCACCGCCATTTCCGATGATGACCTTGCCTTTCACAATGCGAGGCGCCCCTGTGATCGTATAGGGTTCTTCGAGCGGTACAGTACGGGTCTCCCAGATCTGTTCGCCTGACTTTGAATCAAGAGCGATCAGACGACCATCCAGCGACCCGAATATGACCTTGTCGTTATAGACAGCCACGCCGCGATTGACGACATCGCAACAAGCATGTGCGCCCTTTGATCGGGGAACCTCCGGATCGTAGCGCCAAAGAATTTCTCCTGTGGCAGCATTAAGCGCCAGCACTTCGCTCCACGAACCCGTAGTGTACATGACACCATCAACAATGATCGGGGTTGCCTCTACGCCACGATAGCTGCCAAGCGGTGCCGCCCAGGCAAGATCCAGCTGGTCGATTGTTTCCAGATTAATGGCGTCAAGCGCGCTAAACCGCGTTTCTGAAAACGTGCCACCATGAGTAAGCCAGTTATGTGGTTCGCCTGCGGCATTGAGCAAACGTTCCTCATTGATCCCCTGGGAGGCTTGTGTGGAAGCGTCGCCAGAGTCGACCGCCCCTCCACAGGCAGCCAGAAGACCGATCGTAGCGCCCGTCAGAATGACTTTCAGCGCTGTAGCGGGCATTTTTTTGCCGTTCATTTTGTCCTCCCGGACACCCCAGTGGATGAGGTTCTGGATTTTTTCTCATACCAAGCAAGATTGCACTGGAACGGCGAAGTTTCTCAAGCCCCGCGCAACGCCAATGTTCCGTCATTTTGTGCCAGCGACAAAGCCTGGGACACCTACTTGCAACGGATCTAGTTGCGGGTTTTCAACTCCTTGAGCAGCTCTTGCTGGTGCTGACCATGCTCAGGTGCTGGACCGGGGATTGCCTGCACGTTCGATTGGAAACGCGGGGCCGGAACAGCCTGAACATAACCCTGGCTGTTTTCAAAGATTCCGCGCGCCAGATTATGAGGGTGCAAAGGTGCACTGATCGGACTTTCCACAAGGCCAAAGCATGCATCGGTCCCCTCTAGTAAGTCTTGCCAGTATGCAGATGGTTCGGTTGCGAAAAGAGCACGAAACTTCTCTGACTGCTTCGACCAGCTATCACGATCATACTGGTCTTCGAAGTCGGGATCGCCTGTAAGACCGAGGCGCTGTAGAAGTTCTGCGTAAAATTTCGGTTCTAGCGCGCCAAGCGTGATGTCACGCCCGTCTGCACAGCGATAGGAACTGTACCAAGGGGAATCATCCAGAAAGCCGCGCCCGCGCTCGGCTTGCATCATGCCGCTGGGCAGCAAATCGAAGATGAGGTTCATCATATGCGCCGACCCATCGACAATCGCTGCATCAATCACATCGCCCTCACCGGTGGCTCTGGCCTTTAGAATGCCCGCGAGAATGCCAATCGTCAGATAGTTCGCACCGCCGCCAATGTCCCCGACCAAGCCTGGTGGCGGCAGTGATCGCGTTCCAGTTGGGCTTGCAAACCAGGCAGCTGAACTGACGGATACATAATTGATATCATGTCCAGCCGCCTGGGCGAGCGGTCCCGCCTGCCCCCAGCCCGTCATGCGACCAAAGACAAGCTGTGGGTTCCGCCCCAGACAAACTTCCGGACCAAGGCCCAGGCGTTCCATCACTCCCGGCCGCATGCCCTCGATCAGGGCGTCCGCCGTCGCAATCAGATCCAGCGCGACCGCGCGGTCTTCAGAGTCTTTCAGGTCCAGAGCGATCGAGCGCTTGCCTCTTTTCAGAATGCCGACAGGCAAAGTCGATCCCGGATCGGAGCCCTTGGTCTTTCGCTCTATGAGAACGACATCCGCGCCCAGATCGGCCAGATGCATGCCACAAAAGGGCGCCGGCCCAATGCCCTCGATTTCGACAATCCGAATGCCCTGCAGAGGCCCTTTAGACACGGGACGTCACCTGAACGCCGAGACGCCCGTCAGGCTCCGCCCGATAAGGAGTTTCTGGATCTCAGTCGTTCCATCCGGAATGGGTGCGATCATCGCTTCGCGGGCGAGGCGCTCGACAATGAACTCCTTCGTGACGCCATTACCGCCGTGAATCTGTACTGCCTGGCGCGTTGCACTGACAGCGATTTCGGTACCGTACCATTTTGCCATTGCGCACTCCTTGTCGCAGCGCTGTCCGGCGTCAATCATGCCCGCTGCGCGCAAAGACAACAGGCGCGCTGCATCGATCTCTGTGGCCATTACAGCTAACTTTTCTGCAATGAGCTGGTGGCCGGCAATTGGTTTGCCATGCTGCGAACGGTCGATTGCATATTTTATTGACTCATCAAGCGCGCGCCGCGCCATGCCATAGCCCCACGACCCGACGTGAACTCGCGCGCGTTCGAACAGGGTGAGCGTGTTCTTCAGACCCGAGCCTATTTCACCGATAGTATTCTCGACCGGAACGCGCACATCATCGAGAAAAACCTGTGATGTTGATTGTCGATTGAGCGCGATCTTTGGAATACCGCGGACTTCATAAGGATGCTCATTGCGATCGAGCAGGATATGGGTCAGTTCGTTCTCGCCAGTTCGGCAGGTGCAGATGAAAAAATCTGAGTACTCACCATTGGTGATCCATGTTTTCTCACCAGAAATCACCCAATGGTCACCATCTCGCACAGCCCTGGTTTTCGCCGCCGCGACATCCGAACCGACATCCGGCTCGGAAATGCCGACAGACGCAAAAAGTTCCCCCGCCAACAATCTAGGCAGGTAACGTGTCTTGATGTGCTCCGGCGCGAGTTTGACCAGCATCGACGCTGCGCTGCCATTAACAAGTGCGGCTATCGCCAAGTCTCCCGAACTATAGGCAAGCTCTTCAATTAGTTGAACGTGCAGCTTCCAGGACAACCCCAGCCCGCCGGCAGATTCCGGCTGTGGGGCGTTGACGAGACCAAATTCTGCCAGCTTTTGCGTCCAGCTTTGCATTTTGTCCTTTGGAACGAAGTCTTCCCCATGCGCAGCCAGTTCCGGCTCCAGCTGCTCATCAAGATAGCGACGCAGGCTTTCGATTGCGGCGAGCTCAGCCTTGTCAAAGAAAATATCTAATCCCCCAATCATGCATTTGCCCTCTTGAAAATGTTGACCACAGCAACACCCTCCTCAATGCCAATTAGGCCGCCGCTGTTTTCGTGGATAGCGTGTCGGGCACCATCAACCTGGCGCTTTCCAGCTTCGCCGCGTAATTGGGTGACAAGCTCATGAATTTGCCCCAGCCCGGTTGCGCCGATGGGGTGGCCTTTGGACTCCAGCCCGCCAGACGGATTGATCGGGATTGAGCCGCCAATCGTGAAGTCCCCGCGTTCCGCTGCCGGGCCTGCTTCACCGATCGGAACTAACATCAAGTTCTCGGCGTGCATCAACTCACCAATCGCGGTTGCATCGTGCACCTCGGCAACGTCCATGTCTTCTGGTGAAAGGCAGGCCATTTCATACGCCCTCTCAGCGGCAATTCGCGCAACATGGCGTTCCGGTGCATCGGCGCTGCGCGCGGGGTTTCCACTTGCAACGGCGCTGGCCATAACCTGGACGGCTCGTGACGTAGTGGCACCAATCTTCCTCAAGCCTTCCTCATTGCAAAGGATGACCGCTGCAGCACCATCCGAGATCGGTGAGCACATTGGCAGCGTCAAAGGGTAAGTGATGGGAGGTGCTGAAAGAATTTCATCAATCGTGTAAGGCTGACGGTATTGCGAATACTCATTGTGCTCTGAATGCTGATGATTTTTCGCGGCTATCGCAGCAATCTGGCGCTGAGTCGTGCCATAGCGCTTCATATGGTTCCGGCCGAACGCTGCGTAGATTTTCATGAATACGCTATAAGGGCGTTCAGATTCCGATCCCTCCGGTTCGGCAACACCTTCACCCAACTGGAGAAGCCTTTTGGCATTCTCCTCAGGTGTCTCAACATCCCAACCGCCATCGAACACAGCGAACATCCTCGCCTTGTCAGGCACGTTCATTTTCTCGACACCCGCCGCCAGGACAACGTCCTGCATACCAGCCTTAAGCGCCTGAACAGCAAGGTGAAAGGAGGATGAACTGGACGCACAGGCGTTTTCAATATTGAATGCGGGAATACCTGTCAGCCCGATCTTGCTGAGCGCAACCTGGCCAGGAACAAAGGTTTGTCCCTGCAAGAAACCTTGGGTCGCACTGGAATGGTAAACTGCCTCCACGGCGGCCTTGGTGCAGCCTGCATCATCCGCCGCACGCAAAATGGCGGTGTCCAGCAATTCAGAAATACTTGTTTCCAGATGCCGCCCGAAATGCGTCATGCCGACGCCTACAATATAAATCTTACTATCCGACAAGACTCTCTCCCCATCTACAGATGGCCGCTACTGGCCTGAATATTTCGGTGTTCGTTTCTCACTGAAGGCTGAAAGCCCTTCGAGGAAGTCAGCGGATTTTGCATGCGCTTCGAGATGGCGCATTTCCAACGCGATGGCTTCGCGCGCGGACAAGTGTGCGCTTCCGGCAACCATCTCCTTCATACGCTGAAGTACAAGCGGGCTTTTCTCCGCCAGCTTTGCAGCAAGCGCCTCTGCAGCCGATGACAAGTCGTCATCCTCAACAACTTGGCTTACAAATCCGGCTTCACGAAACGCTTCCGCCGACCAATGATCGCCGGAGAATAGGAGATAATTCGCTTTCTTTTCGCCAACATACCTCGGCAAGAGAGATCCCCCGCCGCCCGGCAGAACACCAAAATTGGAATGGGCGTCGCCCAGCCGCGCACTGCGCGCCGCCATCACGACATCGCAGGTCATGGCTAGCTCCAGTCCGCCGGCCAAAGTCAATCCATTGAGCGCTGCAATTGTCGGCTTCGGCAAAGCACGAATAGCCAAAAACACGTTCTGAATGTCGCGAAGGAAGCCAAGAAACCCGGTATTGTCACCAGCCTGAACTTCCCCCAAAACGCCCTTCAGGTCAGCACCGCAGCAAAAGGCGCGCCCGCTCCCAGTGATAGTCAGCACTCGAATCTCATCGCGCTCGGCAACATCTTTCACACATTGCGCAAGTTCATTCACCATTAGAGCGGACAGTGCATTCATGCTGCCCGGACGCGTCAGGGTAATTCGTGCACACGAATCTTCCGCCTCAAATTTCAGGGTTTCAAACGACAATTGTCCAATTCCAAGCATTGGGCCGCGTTCGCTCCAAAACTTGGCCCGTTCCAGATGAGGCTTCACTTTATCGGGCCAGAAAACTTATTGAACATCAGACGCATGTCACCGTGCGCCAAAGCGTCGTCAGTCGAGCCGCCCAAGGCAATGCAGAGCTCTAGCGATGTCAGCTGTCGTCCAGCTGGCGCTCATTCTCGAGGAATTCCTGCGGGGACTGCCCCGTTAACCGGCGAAACGCACGGGAGAAATTGCTGGGGTCCTTGTATCCCAACAGATACGATATCTCCTTGATGGACCGACGACCTGTCCGCAAATAGCCGATAGCGAGATGCTGGCGAACATCGTCGAGCACGGTGTTGAAGGTTGTGCCCTCATCCTGTAATTGGCGCTGAAGACTTCGGTTACTTGTATTTAGCTCTCTTGAAACCGACTCCAGGGAGACAGCTCCATCCGGTAGCATTTCGACAATCGCCGCCCGGATCCGCGGAATAATTTGTTGTTCATCGAACCGGGCAATGTATTCCATCGCAATCTGGTCATTCCCTCGAACAATGTCGGAATTCGCGCCGCGCAGCACGCGCGTATAGTCCTTCTCGGCCACATGCAGCTCTAGACTGTCGTGACCATATTCGATCGGACAACAGAAAAAGGCATCAAATTCATCCATCGCGACCTTACCAGGTTTCGGACGACGCATTCTTACCAAAACAGGAGAATAGTCCGCTCGGTAAACCATTCTGACGAAGCGAAGCACCGTCGCCAAAAAAACATCCTGGCGGACCGGCGGCACGTCTTCCTTGAGTTCAATGGAATGAATGAGGCACCCCTTCCTGATTTCAGACCTTGTCTCAGCAGAATGAGAAATTAGCCTGAAAAAACGATCAAACCGGTGGAAGAATGTTTCCAGCGTTCGGCTTGAGAACAATGAATACCCAAGCGCATGCATTGAGCCGGGCGTATTTCGCTCGGCCAGCTTCAGCCCGATCGTCTCATCACCTGTCGCCTCTACGATGAGCTCAATGAAGCGACTGAATCGTCTAGACCGCACCCTGGCATTCGGGTCCTGGAGAATATCAGGATCAACTTCCGCACGCCGGAGTAGATCTGGCACATCAATGGAAAAGTCAAATTCGTCCAATATGGCCACAATCTGTATGAGCCAGGATGCAATGACTGACCGCGTCTCACTCAATTCTGGTTGCGCCTTACCTGATGATGTGTTGTTCAAATATCGATTGTCCTGTACGACCGTCTTCGATGACGAGCTTTATCGGTTCATGACGGTTTGTCCAATTTCTGAACAGGATTGTACACGCTTCAACCAATACTGCGGACCTGGCCGCCCCAGTATTTCTTACGTACATCCTTTCGCAACACCTTACCAACGACGCTCAGAGGCAGTTCTTCCACGAACAACACGGATTTTGGTGTTTTGAAAGATCCGATCTGCTCTTTTACATAGGCGATCAGGTCAGATTCGGCCACCTCAACAGAGTCATTAAGGATGACTTCCGCATGTACAGCCTCGCCCCATTCTTCGTGGGGAACACCGACAACCGCCGACATCAAAACGCCAGGATGGGAGTTGACTGCGGCCTCAACTTCAGTCGCATAGACATTAAAACCACCCGTGATGATCATGTCCTTCTTCCGATCAACCAGGTAGCAATATCCGTTTTCGTCCGTATATCCGATATCCCCTGACTTCCAGTATCCGTTGACGAATTCCTCCTTCGTCTTCTCTGGATTGCCTTCATAGCCAAGACAGGTTGAGCGCGATCGCAAATAGAACTCGCCGAGTTCGCCTACAGGAACTGGATTGCCATCATCATCGCAAACCGACAGTTCGATCCCGGTTGAGCGTCGACCCGCGGACGCGAGTCGGCCTTCAGTCTCGGAGTCTACGATATGATCTTTCTTGCTCAGGCAGAGGGTTGCCGCCAGGTGTTCCGTGGAGCCGTACACTTGTGTGAATATTGAACCGAACCGCTCAACCAGGAGCTTAGCCTTGGCCGGGCTCATGGGGGCCGCGCCATACAACACCGTGCGCAATGAGGACAGGTCATATTCTCGGGCTTCGGGCATTTCCAAAAGGCGGTACGCCAGAGTCGGTACGATGAAGGCGTGGGAAATCTTTTCTTGCTGGATATAGCGGCACCAGTTCTCCAGACTGGGCGCGTTCATTGTGACCGTGCAACCACCGCTGAACAGAACCGGCAAAAGCATCATACCGCTGCCATGGCTAATGGGAGCTATATGCAGCATGCGGCAGCCATCGAAGAAATCCGGGTCTGGAAGTGTCAGGAAACTATCGCGGCACCCCAGAATGTTGTCGATTGAATACTTCGCGCACTTGCTGTCACCAGTCGTGCCTCCTGTAAAGCGCATGAGCACGACGTGCGTTCGATCATCGATTTCAATATCTGTGTTCTCTGTCGACGCGTTCGCCAAAAGATCGGGAAGGGCCAACACGCCTGAATATGGCTTGACCAGAGCATCCATCACAACAATCTGAATGCCGCGTTCGGTAAGCGGGCCAGCATGGGAGGCCAGGAGGTCATTCTCGATGAACGCGACTTTGGGCTTGACGATGTCGATCTGGCCGAGATGCGTTTCCAGGCTGTCGAGGTAGTTGGCATGACAACATGTTGCATAAGCTTTTGCAGCTGACCCCCAATGGAACAGGGAGAGATTGTCATTTTGCAGCATACAGACATATCGGTCGCCCGCGCCGAGATTCAGGTTTCCATTGAGAATATGTGCAATCTGATTGGTTATGATGTGATAGTCACGAAAACTCAGCCGGCGGCCACGCTCAAGATTCACAATCGCCTCACGATCCCCGAAGGATTCCGCGAGCCCTTGCATGATACGGCTGTAATTTAGTCGCCCGCCTTCTGTCGAAACCAATGCTGCAGCAGAACTTGGAGCGACGTCAACAGGCACCAGTTCACGGTCATTGCGCTTTTTTGAGAAAATTCCGAACACAGAGACTGTCCTCCCTTTTGTCTACACCACCCTAAGATTGCCGCGTACAGGATCGATTTAGAGCAGCTTTCTAAATAGATTCAGCAACCGGCCCGTCTTCGAAGAATAGGGAGGCAGCAATTGGCTAAGCACACTGATCTTCGATTGTGAGAACACCGGCTTCAAATGACTGAACCGCTCGAAACTTCCCGGCCCCAAATAGGATCCGATCCCGCTTTGCCCGATGCCGCCAAATGGAAGACGGCGCTGGAAGACGTGCATCACCGTGCCGTTCAGGGTCACGCCGCCAGCATGAGTTTCGCCAAGGATTTTTCGTCGACCTGCACTATCTTTACCGAAATAGTAAAGTGCCAGTGGCCGCTCGCCAGCATTGATGTACTCGATTACTTCGTCTTCCGTACGATAGGTCAGGATCGGCAGAATCGGCCCGAAAATCTCTTCCTGCATCAGCCCCATATCGCTTGCAACATTGGTCACAACCAGCGGGGCTATTCGATGAGCAGCCTCGAACATGCCATCACCACTGCCTGCGAGATTGGTCACTCCGGCACCTTTTGCGCGGGCGTCATCAACCAGTCCCCGCAAACGGTCAAACTGCCGGTGATTTATAATGCTTGTATAGTCCTGATTGGCTTCGATCTCGCCAAAACACTTGTGCACCTGCCTGGCGAGCGCTGACACAAAGTCTTCTACGCTCCCTTCTGGAACGAATGCGTAGTCGACACCGATGCACGTTTGTCCTGCGTTGAGGAGCTTGCCGAAAACAAGGCTCTGCGCGACTTCTGGAAAATGAGCACTTTTATCAATGATAATGGGGCACTTGCCGCCAAGCTCAAGCGTCACTGGTGTCAAATTGGCTGCGGCCGACTGGGCGACTTTTTTACCTGTATTGGGCGAACCGGTGAAGAGAATATGATCGAATGGAAGAGACGTCATCTGCTGCGCGACATCCGGGCCGCCGGTTACCACTGCCATCTCTTCTTCTGAAAAATACTTGCGAACAAGACTCTGCGAAATTTCAGCTGAATGAGCCGAAATTTCACTCGGCTTGGCAATAATCCGGTTGCCAGCCGCCAACGCACCCGCCGCACCGGCGAACACTGTGCCATAGGGATAGTTCCAGGTTCCGAGAATGCCGACGACCCCAAGGGGTTGCGGAATTAGGCGCGAAGATCCCGGCAATCCAAACGTGTCGGTTTTGACACTGCGCGGCTTCATCCATTGTTTCAAATGGCGCCGCGCGAATTTTACGTCCGACAGGACCAACATGATGTCCGTCAGTATGGTTTCATACCGGCTGCGCATACCGAAATCGGCAGCGACGGCGTCGATCAGTTCGTCTTCATGCGTCTCGAACATCTTGCCGAGCCGGGCGAGCAGGTCCATGCGCGCCTCATAACTGCGCGACACCTGCTGACGCGTGAGGCTGCGCTGCAGGGCGAAAACCCGCTCAAGCTCGGTGATGCCGCTCTCAACACCCATTATCTCGCCCTCAGCCGTGTCGCCGCGTCCAGCCGGATCGTCTCGCCATTGAGGTAACCGTTCTCGACGATAAACTGGCATGCGTGCGCGAATTCCATCGGGTCTCCAGCCCGGCGTGGCGCCTCGATTGTATCGACCAATGAGGCAACCACTTTGTCGCCCAGGCCTTTGACCATCTGTGTAAGGAACAAGCCCGGCGCGATCGCATTTACCCGAACGCCGACGGCTCCGAGCTCCCTCGCCGCCGGCATGTTCATGCCGATCACACCCGCTTTGGACGCCGAATAGCCAGACTGACCGACTTGCCCTTCATAGGCGGCACCGGATGACACATTGATTACAACGCCGCGCTCGCCTTGATCATCTGGCGTGTTCTTTGCCATCTCGGCAACGCATTTGCTCATGACATTAAACGTGCCGACCAGGTTGACCATTATCACCTTTGTGAACTTGGAGAGTTCGCAAGGGTTGCCTTCCCTGTCGAGAATTTTGGTCGGGGCCGGAATGCCCGCCGCGTTGACGGCAATATGAACTGCGCCGAACTGATCTCTCGTTTTCTCAACTGCCTCAGCAACTGACTGATCATCGGTCACATCGACCTTGAAGAACTGGCAGACCTTGTTTCCAAGTTCGCCACAGAGCGCGTTTCCTGCGACTTCGCTCAGATCGAAGAGCGCGACGCGTGCGCCCTGCTCAACAAAACTGCGCGCCGCAGCAGCGCCTAGTCCAGAGGCACCACCTGTAACCACAGCGACTTTTCCATCGAGTTTCATGTTCGCAAGCTCCTGACCTGTTATTGTAAGCTTTCAACTGCTCAAGTCTGGAGCAGCCTCCCTTCGATGGAAAGGAGGCTGCTACAAGACGATCAGAAATTTATACGGCCTTCGGCACCAATCACGCGCGGCTCTTCGATCCAGCCAACATACACGCCCGGGCTGAGTGGCGCGTCGACCGAGGCGGTATAGGTGGCTTCATCGGTTAGGTTGCGACCGAATACACGGAATCCGTAGCGGCCAAACTCCACCCCGACATGAGCATCGAATTTCGTATATCCTTCCTGAAACGCGTTCGGGTCGAGGTCGCCATCCAGGAACATCTCGTCCTTGAAGTTGGCTCCAATCCGGGCATTCAGATCGAAATTCTCGAAACTGCGATTGAAGGCGAGATAGACGTTACCACTGAACTCGGGCGCAAAGGCCCCGCGTTCGCCGGCAAGGTCCTTGGTACCCACACCTGCAGAATCCGGGCATGTGCCCAAGCCCGTTTCGATGACTGAACACCCTGCCCCTGGGAAGGACTGGAATTCGTGATCGAGATAGGCGAACGCACCGCCAATCTCGATTTCGTCGCTGAGAAGGAACTGGCCATCAAGTTCCAGCCCCTGCACTTGAAGTTCAGCCGCGTTCCCAACCACGAAGCTTGTCCCACTCCACGAGGTTACCTGCAGGTCTTCTAACTCGCTTCGGAAAATGACTGCCCCGATGCGAGCACGGTCACCCATGAACTGGTGCTTGATACCAGCTTCCCAAGCCGTGACTTTCTCATCATCAAATTCATGACCCGGACGCGGGCTCCCATCCGGTTCCGCCGTGTCAGGACTGAAATTGTAACCACCAGATTTATAGCCAGTGGAATAGGAAATATAGGCCGACCCGTTGTCAGCATACTGCCAGCGCAGTTTTACAGATGGATCAAAATGATCTTCTGTTCGCGTATCGTTGAGGTCAGCAGCAAAGCGGTTGAGCAATGCGGCAAAAGTCGTTGCAGAGTTCAATCCATCTGCACCTCCAACAGTAGCGGCGGCGGTTAGATATTCGGTTAGATCGGCAGACCCGATCGTGTCTGCGGGTGTGACAAGGCCAACGAAGTCTCGGGGTGTGCCGGCTCCAACAACAACACTCTTATCGATGCTCTTCTCATCTTCGGAGTAACGCAAACCTAGTTCAAGTGTGACGCTGTCGGTCAGGTCAATGCCAAGCTCGCCAAAAAGCGCAATCGTTTCGGCTTGTTGATCGAAGAAAGTGCGTTGAGCAACGTTAACAATACCGCCGGGCAAAATCGATGTTGGCAAAACGCCAAATGTGCCATTGAACGCCGTTGTGGCTTCAAGATAAGCATCCTGGTTTTCATAATACAGCCCGCCCAAGAAATTTATGCGCCCATCCCAGTCTGTGGCAATGCGAAGTTCCTGGCTAAACATGTCCAGTTCTTCTTCATCAAGATTGTGAATGAAGCTGACAGGCAGAAAATCCACATCGTGATGTTGAGCGAAATCGAAAGAGGAGTAGCCAGTAATCGAAGTGAGGGTAAAGTTATCGAACTCCCATTCTGCCTTCACAGATCCGCTCAATGATTCGGTTGTCTCCGTGTCGGAGATTGGAGGATCGCCGACACGGAATGCGGGATTGCCGCTGAAGCTGACATAAGCGGTATCGCCAGTAGAAACTCCAAAGTCTGGATGAAGCATTTGTGAGAGCGCTATCGTGCTAGGCGTCGGCAGGCGATCATCAATCGCATTAATGGTAAGCTCCTTACCGACCCCGTCCATTTCAAGATAGCTCAGTTTCGTCTCAACGTTTAAACTCTCCGTTGGTTGCCAGGCGAGCGTCGCCCGGGCGAACATGTCTTCGCGCTCGGCTTCGTCGCGATCAAAGACACGGTTCTCAACATATCCGTCAGTTGTCGTATAACGAATTGCCAACCGGCCTGCCAAATTATCCGCCAAGCCCGCGGAAAAGACGCCCGAGTAGCTTTGCGTATTGAATTCTGGTTCCCAGGTGACACCGACCCAACCATTGAGTTCCTCTCCGACTTCTGGCGAGGCCGTTTCAAGCTTGATCGCGCCAGCAACCGTGTTCTTACCGAATAGAACGCCTTGGGGCCCACGCAGAACCTCGACTTGCTGCAGGTCGAACTGGGACTGTGAGAATTGGCGGCTGCGCGGCTGATAAACGCCATCCACATAAAGGCCAACCGATTGCTCGAATCCCTTGTTGATACCAGATCCGACACCTCGGATAAAGATGTTCGAGGTTTGCGCTCCCCGACCGACCTGCAGGCCCGGCACGCGCGCGGAAATCTGCTCAAGGTTCGTGACCCCTTGCGCTTCCAGCTCTGCTCCGGAAACGGCGGTCACGGCCACCGGCGCATTGATCAGCGTCTCGTCCCGTTTACGTGCCGTAACAGTCACTGTTGTCAGTCTTGCTTCCCGCTCCGCTTCTGTTTCGGCAGGGACATCTGCCACTTGCCCATAGGCCGGCGTGGCAAGGGCAATGGCGATCGGCAAAATTGCTGCGCCGCTCAAATTGAGTCTAAACTTCTGGTTCATATATATCCTCCCAAGAGCCCTTTTGTGCTCCGTGTTTCCGTTCCCGCTATGATGCACAAGGACGCGAAAGTAGATTATGAACTCTGGTGAAAGATGGCTCTGTTAGAGTCATACCAGTTCACGCCAACAGATCGTCATTCCGCGATACGAGAGGGCCTTATCCTGCTCAAATCCTTCCATGCCCGACATCCGCGATCGTCCGACCAGATGACCTAGCCCCCTGAACAGCCTAGTTCTATAACTAAAACATGGCTGCAGTTCAGGGGGCTAGGTCACTCGGATATGGCGATATCACCCCTCAAGGGCATTACCCTCAAGCCGCCGCCGCGTTCGAGGCGGTCATTGGTGTTCTGTATACGGTAATATTGTTGTCTCGGTTGGTGGGCATGTACGGAACTCGCACCGCAACGAAACCATCGAGCCAGCGCCTGCTCGTGTGAAATGTATCCATACTTCCGAATCAAGACTTCTGAACCGAGAATTATGATGGGTCCATTTCTCCCGTCTAGGCGGCCGGCTCAGGCGCGGCAGACATTTTGCTGCTCACCTGCTCATTGAAATACTCCAATCGCCTCTGCCCCAGCGCATGCGCGATATCACGCTCCCCCTCAGGAATAGGTTCGGTCCGCGTAAGCCAATAGTACACAAAGTGCGACAGCGTGGCGTAAGTGTAGGCTAGGTCCTTTTCCATATCCGCCTGATGCTGATCGAAGGCGTCCATGCGGGCGAGCAAACGCTCTTCCAGCACTGAACGCGCTTCTGGATCGAACCATGCTCTCAGTGCGTCTTCAACGATCGCCGTTTTTGTCACCCCTGGCTTGTCAGCTGCCTCACACAGTTGCGCATAGAGCTTTGTCGAAATCCGTATGTTGACGCGCGGCTTTCCCATCCACTCAGAACCCCGGAAGGACGTCAGGGTCGCCGCGATCCGCAGCAACGGCGCGTCTTACGGCTTCGAGGTTTTGATCGCTGGTCGGATCAACCTCATCGTCGATGTCGGCATCAACGCTTGGCTCGGCAGTGCGTTTTTCCGGCAGATCATCATTCGTGTGCTCAGGTTCTCGAGTCCGTTTCAGCGACACACTATCAGGATGTTCCCTATCCTCAGCCTCCGGCTCCTTGAAGGGCGGCGCTGCAACAATGGATGTCCACTCTGCGTCACACGCGGCGTCGTCCCATTCGACGGGCGCTGGCGACAAGACTCGTTTCGTAAAATTTGCGTCTTTGAAATAACAAAGCTTCCTGGCGAGCACGGGCGGCGCTCCGGACACCATGATAATTTCATCACTGGCAGAAAGTTGCATGACCTCGCCGGGCGTTATAAGCGCGCGCTGAGTTTCCTGGCGTGAAACCATCAAGTGAGAGAGCCAGGGCGCAAGCCGGTGACCGGTATAGTTCTTCTGCGAGCGGAGTTCCGTTGTTGTTCCGAGCGCATCAGAGACGCGCTTGGCGGTGCGTTCATCATTGGTCGCGAAAGCAATGCGCACATGACAATTATCCAGGATCGAATTATTGGGCCCGTAAGCCTTTTCGATCTGGTTCAGGGATTGAGCGATCAGATAGGCGCGGATGCCATAGCCTGCCATGAAGGCGAGTGCACTTTCAAAGAAGTCCAGCCGCCCGAGCGCAGGAAACTCATCCAGCATGAAGAGCAGTTTCCGGCGGTTCTTTTCGGGCAAATCTTCCGTCAGCCTGCGTCCAATCTGGTTAAGGATCAGCCGGATCAGCGGCTTCGTCCGAGACAGGTCGGATGGCGGGACGACCAGATAGAGCGAAAGCGGGCTCTCCCCTTCAACCAGGTCCTCGATGCGCCAGTCTGATCGGCTGGTGACTTCCGCGATGACTGGGTCACGATAAAGCGACAGGAAACTCATGGCCGTGGACAGAACCCCGGAGCGCTCATTTTCAGACTTGTTCAAAAGCTCGCGTGCGGCTTGCGCGACAATCGGGTGAACGCCTCTATCTCCCAGATGCGGCGTCGTCATCATGATACGGAGTGTGACGGCAAAGGAGCGTTTCGGATCGGATAGGAACCGCACGCAGCCGCTGAGCGTCTTGTCTTCTTCGGCATAAAGCACGTGCAGGATAATGCCGACCAGCAAGGCATGTCCGGTTTTCTCCCAATGATTACGGCGCTCGAGTGAGCCTTCTGGATCAACCAGAATGTCTGCAATGTTCTGAACATCGCGCACTTCGCGCTCGCCGCAGCGCACAGCTATAAGCGGATTGTATTTCGGCGAGCGCCTGTCGGTCGGATCAAACCGAATGCAGCGCGAAAAACTTGAGCGCCAGCCAGAAGTGAGTTCCCAGTTTTCGCCTTTGATGTCGTGGATGACGGCGCTGCCGGTCCAGGACAGCAAGGTCGGCACCACAAGCCCCACGCCCTTGCCTGAGCGTGTTGGCGCAAACGCCATGACATGTTCAGGGCCATCATGACGCAGATAGCGCTTTTGCCAACGTCCCAGGAACACGCCCTTGTCCGCAAACAGTCCGGCGCGTTTCAAATCGGGTGCGCTGGCCCACCGCGCCGAGCCGTAAGTGGTGACATGGCGCTCGTGGCGACTGCGCAAGACAGAACCAATGATCGCGGCCAGAAATCCGAGCGCCGAACCGGAGACCGCGATCAGGCCGCCACGTGCGAACACTTCCGGCGCATAGGCTTCATAGGCGTACCACCATTGGAACAGCCGCCAGGGTTTATAGATTGGTGTCTCGCCTGCAATGAACCAAGGCGCGCCGAGCGCAGCCTGATGGCCAAGCGCGTCAGCGGTAATTTGTGTGGCCAGCCAGACCGCGCCAATGATCAGTGCGAATACCACCATGATCTGGCCAATGAGTATCTTTGTGCCGGTCACGGCGCGCCTCCTTGAAAAAGCAATTTGTCTTCTCCCAAGGATGATTGCTGAGACTGGTCCTGGACCAGCGGGATTCTGCGCCATTTCCTGCATCGCTCTGCAAAGCCATCCAAACCGTCTAGCGGGACAGCCCTCTGGAACGCCCTATATCCACGCTCCAACCAATACCTGACGCGGTGCGCTTGATGGTCATCTCGCGCCCCATTTGCCGACCAATACTGCCACGCCATGGCACCAGTGCGAATTCCTTTGCGTTGCCAATGATCGCCATACGCCCTGCTGCAAGATCGACATGACCTTCGAGTTTTCCGTCAAAACGGTCGCCTTTCGCTAGCTGAACAGGGGTTCGGCCTGAGGCCGCCCCGATCGCGTCCCGCTCGCGCTGCAGTTCCAGAGCGCGCAGCTGGCTTCTCTGCTCTTCCATGAGTTCTGGTTGGTTGGAACCCAGATAGCCTTGTTCGCGGAGCCAGATCTCCCGACGTGCTTTCAAGTCCTTCAAGGTTTGCTGCTGCGCTGCTGCACCCTCTGACAGGTCGTCGATCCAGGTTGCGCCAAAGCGGTCGATCTGCATCTCCGGTGAAAGCCAGGACAGGACACTCATTTTGACGCCGCCGGATCCGCGCGCCTCATATGCCGCTGCGCGCTCCAGAAACTCTTCGCCGACGTGCCACTCGCCGGTCGCAAGGCGCTCCCCAATTCCTGCCCGTCGCAAGGCTTCGAGCCGCCGCTTCAAGCTGAGATGATAGGCCGGTTTTGATCCAGGATCATGGCGGGCGTGCAAGTCTTCCGACCAGATACCGCCGGTTTGCTCTGCGACCTTGGCAATAGCCTTGTCCGAGGCACGCGCCATGGCTCTTGCTTCGGAGAGCTCCACCACAGCGCCTTGCGGCGGTCGGGCGTGAACATCGACCGTTGCAGCGGGTACATGCCAGATACCGCCATCAAAATCTTCAACGAGCAGATAGCGCGTATCGCGAAGTTCATCCTCCGGGCCATAAGCCTTCACGATCCCACGAATGGGAGCGGCATCTTTTGCGCGGTCCTGAACAAATCGAATGTCGGGCTCACGCTCCCCGAATTCAGCGGCAAGTGTGCGGATGATATCACCGCGCCGCGCCCGGCGTTTCAGCTGTTCTTGCCAGTCCTGTTTCATTCGCCAGGAGAGCGTTCTGTCCCGTTCAGCAAGTCCAAGGGATTCAAGGTGCCTGATGCGCGCGAGTCGCAAGGACCGATCAAACCGCTCTTTACTTGAGCTTGCACCACCTGGACCGAATACGCCGTTCTCCAATCTCGTTTCGATCTCATGATCGAGCCCGGTCCAGCGGTCCTGATCCACCTGCTTCTGGCGCGCACCCGCAATCTCCAGAGTACGTCTTGGTCCGAGCCTTTGGGTGGCAAGCTCTTCGGCAGCTTCGCGAAGGCCCTTTGTGAGATAGTCCCGCGCGATGACGACATCCTTCATCCGGGCGTCGCGACCCCGCACAACAATATGGGTATGCGGATGACCTGTATTGTGATGATCGACGGCGACCCAATCGAGACGTCGCCCGACATCGCGTTCCATTTTGCCCATGAGCTCGCGGGTTGACTGTTTGAGGTCACCCATACGCGCACCATCCTCCGGCGAAACGATGATCCGGAACTGGTGGCGGTCATGCTCGCTGCGTTCCAGAAAGTCGCGGGGGCTGATCCCCTCCTGGTCGCGGTCATAAAGCACGCCGCCTTCTCCCTCGCGATCGACACCGTCGCGCTGCAGATAGCTGACATGGGCGCGAAAGAGGCCCGGACCTGCGCCGCGCGCTCTTGCGATATGCACTTTGACAATGACGCGGCGCATTTGCTGGCGGGACAAATGCCTGTAGCGAGAACCGCCGGTTCGGGCCGCGCCACCCGTGCCATAACGTGCGCCGGTAAAGGCAGACTTCCGAGAGACTTTAGAAAGTCTCGCTCCGGTCTTGTTCAACTGTCGTGATAGACGCTTGCCTGCAGGCGCGCCTTGATCGCGTATGCGTCCGAGTCGCGGCGTGAAAGGTCTTTCCTCGCTCATTGCAGGCCGCTCAATCCGCACACCATGGAATTCGTAGTAATTTCAACGCGTTTCCAGAAACACATGCACCACAATGCTGTGCAAAGGGCGCCAAAAAACAGATGTGCAGACAAGGGGTTAGGCGCCATGTGGTGCCATAGCTTCAATCTTGCCCTACCGGGTTCGCTTGTTCTGTCCTTGCCTATGCTTGTATCGCTTTGCATACGCTTGCAGCCTGTCAGTCCTGAGATGTCATGAGGGGGATGGCGGTGCCATCCAGGTCTGATTGTTTTATAGGGCCGAAATATCGGCCATCGAGCGATGCTGGATGCGCTGTAAGCACGAAGACTTCATCGCTCTGGAGCACGCTACAGCCTTCCCAGACCGGCAGCATTCGCCCCGATGAATCGACGATTTTGGCGATTGCAACAGGCTCACTATTGATCCGAATCTCATGGCCATTGCGGCAAATTTCATCGCCTGGCATGCCTGCAATCTGCTTCAAAAAGGGCCAATCTTTTCCAACATATCCGCGTGTTTCTGCCCATTCAACTACAGCGCTCTGGCTAGAGACGACGACCCATCTGCCATGGATGAATGGCTCGTCGCTCAGCCAGTAAATTCCTGTCGGCGCACTTGCTGTGCGGTTCCAGATCAGGCGATCCAGCGGATCAAAAATCGATCCGAAAGTCACCAGAGAGATGCCCGAAAGTGTCAGCCAGAAACTGAGCTTTTTCATTTGGGATCACGCAAGCGTTCAGACGTGGAGGCATAGGAATTTCGCTCTGACCAACGAATGAGATCGGGCTTTGGATAGAAGACGCGCGCGCCATGTTTGCGATAGATGGGACCGCGCCCTTCACAACGATAATGATCGAGCGTGGAGCGCTTGAGGCGCAGAAACTTTGCGGCCTCTTCGACGCTTAGAAGCTCTGGCCAATTGTCTCCATACGAATTTTTCTTGCGGTTTCTTGTCATTGTACAGTCTTCCTTTCTCCTGTTTGTGCTGGGAAAGGATTGGCCAGACGTGCGGGCGTTTGCAGGGTTAAAATTCGCATGATGCATTTTCTCCCCGGCCTTTAACCAAGGAATACACGCAAAAAAACGCCCCGGAGATGAACTCCGAGGCGGTCTTTACTTGCGTTAGTTTCTGATCTAATCGCGCGGATTCCAGAGGATCACGTGGCGACCTTTCTTGCCTTTGACGGGCGCAAGGTTAGCGTAGATCTTGCGCGGCCCAATTTGTGGATCTGCGAGTGTGATAGAGACATATTCGCGGCCTGATGCTTTGGCTTTCCTGAGCCATCCACCGCCGATTTCGGTTGAGGTTTCGCCTGCATAGATGCGGTAATCGGGCTGTCCTTCGGCGGCTTTGTCCGCGTTCTTCTCGATGCGGATTGAGCTCGTAAGGTTCATCATTGCGAGGGCGCCTTCAAAGCCTGATTTGGTTTCGCTGACATATCCGAGTGCGTTAGCCATGGTGTTCTTCCTTTCGTTTCCATGTGTCGAAGAAGACCCCTTGTCCCCGTCGACGCCGGACCGATCGGGCGGCGCAAGACGGGCCTGAACCGGAACGGGCGAAACGGAGTGGAGCACCGGCCCGACGAAGAATTTTGCTTCGCGGTGAATGCGCAAAGCGCAGAGGAAAATTCTTTCAGAGGGCTGGTTTCAAGGCCCGGCAGGCGTCGTCCAGGTCATGAGGCATGAGACGGGAACAAGGGGCTCAAGGCGTACTTTCCGGAAACGGAATAGCACGTCTGGCTGACAGGTCGGCTTGTCCCTTGCGCCCAGATACGATGCGACAATTGGCGTCTCGATACTCAACGAACCCCGCGAGGATCAGAGTTCCGACGACAATAAACGCACAGAATGTCGACTGATCAGCACATTGATCATTCGAGCGGAATAGCCAGTGGATTGATGAAGACCTGCCAGGCATCGCGCGCGAGGGCCATCTTCCATTTGAGCGCATCGTCGGCATTTGCCGCCAGATGGCTCCTGGTTGTTCCATCACCATAAAGGGCCGTGACCAGAAACATGTGTCTGAGCCTCCCTATCGTGACCAGAAAATATGGACTTCATCGAACCCGGTCTGAAAGACCATGATCTCACCATTCAGCGCCATGTCGCGGGCGAGCGCTTCCCAGTCGATATAGTAGCGAAGGTTCTGCGGAATCTGTGTGCCGGTGTCCTCGCGAAACTGTTCCGCGAAGTCTGCAGCGCTGCGATACTCGCCAGCATATTCGTCAAAGGCAGCACGCGCGTCAGCGAGATCATCGCCAAAATGACTGAGGAGCTTAGCGCCCAGCTCGCCATGGTCCTCGATAAAATCAGCGAGCTCGCACACGGTCTCGAAGCTTGCATATTCGGAGAGGTGTGCCCCTTCAAAGCCTTCATAATCGTGGATCGCCCACTCTTCCGCGTCCGGGATCGGCGAAGCGGCGAGCATGGCGCGCACTTGCGTTCTGATCTCATCCGGGGTGGTCGCCGTGATCCATCGGCCATGCAGGCAGCCATTATTGTAGGCTGCAAGGCAGGCCACGTAGATGCGCGGTCTATCGGGATACGCGGGTGCGGTGCATGTTATCTGCGCGGGGTCCGGGTGGTGTTCGGTCATGTCAGTCTCCTTTGCGCCGCCTCGCATTCTTTCCCGCATCAGGCGGGGGTGGGCGGCGAAAAGGTGCTCCGCCTGAGCGTGCAAGGGCGCGGCGCAAGGGGCGCTGAAGGTAGGACACCTAAAGACGATTGATCCCGAAACAGTCCCGCTCCCTTGCGCGGTGACCGCGCTCTGGCAGACGCACCGTCCGTCCAATCCCGACTGTTTGGAAGAACCCATGAGGCCATTAGAAAACGGACAAAATGTGCCCGAAAGCCAACGATGACCCTGCCGAGAAATATCGGTTGAGCCATTTCCCGATTCTGCCTAATTTTCTCAAATAGGCTGATTTCGGCTCAAGGAGCGGCCATGGAAACTGACATTCTGACCATCAAGGAAGTGGCGGAATATCTGCGATTAACGGAGAAAACCGCCTATCGGTTGGCCTCCGAGCGCAAGATTCCGGGGTTCAAAGTTGGCGGATCGTGGCGGTTTCGCAAAGGTGAGATCGACGAATGGATAGAGGACCAGAAGACAGGTTCAAACAAGGCTGAGAAGCCATAATTAAGGGGGCGAGCATGATCACCGACTATCACTCGAAACTGTTCGCTCACGAGCTGCTGCGCCGTCATTCGGTTGCGGATGCTGAGAAAATGGCGGGTACATTGTTCGATGCGCAAGTCGACTTAAACCCGCACCAGGTTGAGGCCGCCCTATTCGCTTTTAAGTCCCCGCTTTCGAAAGGCGCGATCCTTGCCGATGAGGTTGGTCTCGGCAAAACGATCGAAGCGGGCTTGGTGCTTTCTCAGAAGTGGACTGAGGGAAAACGGCGTATCCTGATTGTGGGCCCTGCGAGCCTTCGCAAGCAATGGGCCCAGGAAATCGAAGAAAAGTTCTTCCTGCCGAGCTTCATTATCGAGTCGCGTAATTACAAGAAGATCATCAAGGACGGCGGACATCGACCATTTGAACAACCCGCCATTGTGATTTGTTCGTTCCAATTTGCCGCGCGCCATGCAGACGAATTGATGGTCACGCCGTGGGACCTGGTCGTTATCGACGAAGCTCACCGCCTCAGAAATGTCTATCGACCTGACAATAAAGTGGGACGTGCGCTGAAGACTGCTTTCGGCAATGTTCCAAAGATCCTGTTAACAGCGACACCACTCCAAAATTCTCTGATGGAGCTCTATGGACTGGTCAGCATCATTGATGATTATGCATTCGGTGATGCCAAAAGTTTTCGCGCGCAATATGCCCGGCTTGGCGATGGTCAGTTTGATGAACTAAAAGCGCGTCTCGAACCGATCTGCCATCGGACACTCCGCCGCCAGGTGCTGGAGTATATTCGCTACACGAACCGTATCCCGATCACCCAAGAATTCGTCCCTGGCCCGGAAGAGCAAAAGCTCTACGATTTCGTCTCAGAGTATCTACAAAGACCGACCCTAGCGGCGCTGCCATCCAGCCAACGCACGCTCATGACGCTTATTCTGCGCAAGCTGCTGGCGTCATCGACTTTCGCCATTGCGGGCGCGTTGAATTCACTAGCGAATAAGCTCGAGCGTCAGTTGAAAGATGATGCGGCGCTTAAGAACAATCTCGAAGACCTCATCCCTGACGATATTGAAGAAGATTATGATGGGTTTGAGGAAACGGCAGAAGAATGGGTGGATGACGAGACGCCGCCCGAATTGCTGTCTGAGGATGACATTGCCGTTATTGAAGAAGAGATTGCAGAGCTTCGACGCTTTAAAGACCTAGCTGTTTCGATTACCGAAAACGCCAAAGGCAAATCGCTTCTGACAGCATTGGCGGCTGGTTTTGACAAAGCCGACGAGCTGGGAGCCGCACAGAAGACGATCATCTTCACTGAGTCCCGGCGCACTCAGGATTATCTCCTCCGTCTGTTGTCAGAGAATGGCTATGCGGGCGACATCGTCCTCTTCAATGGCTCGAACGCCGATGAGCAGTCGAAAGCCATTTACGAGCAATGGAAGGCAACCCATGCCGGGACCGACAAGGTCACCGGCTCACGCACAGCAGATATGCGTGCGGCGCTGGTCGATCATTTCCGCAACCACGCAAAAATCATGATCGCAACAGAGGCGGCAGCGGAAGGCATCAATTTGCAGTTCTGTTCCATGGTTGTGAACTATGACCTGCCTTGGAACCCGCAACGGATCGAACAACGCATAGGCCGCTGCCACCGGTATGGTCAGAAGCATGATGTGGTGGTGGTCAACTTCCTTAACCGGAACAATGCCGCAGACCAGCGTGTGTTCGAACTCCTTTCAGAGAAGTTCCAACTGTTCAATGGTGTCTTCGGCGCGAGCGACGAGGTGCTTGGATCAATCGAATCCGGCGTCGATTTTGAGCGCCGCATTTCAAAGATCTATCAAAGCTGTCGAACGCCTGATGAAATCGAAACCGCCTTTGAGACGCTGCGCACAGAAATGGATGAGCAGATCGCGGAAACCATGGACAATACGCGCCAAAAACTGCTCGAGCATTTCGACGCTGAGGTGCATGACCGTCTTAAGATGAATATGGAGAAGGCAAGCGCCTATCTCGACCGCTACACGACATTGCTCTGGGCGCTGACCAAGCATGAGCTTGGCAAGCGGGCGAGCTTCGACGATGGCCACCACACCTTCACGCTGAAGCAGGCGATTGATGGCGTCGAAGCGCCTGTCGGCGGCTACTTCCTGCGCAAGGAAGGGCTGGAAGGCCACCGCTACCGGCTCGGACACCCCCTAGCCCAACACGTACTTGAGCGCGCGGCTGATCGCCCCCTCATTGGCGCATCGCTCACTCTCGATTACACAAACTGGCCCGCCAAGGCCGCCGCGCTAGAGCCTTTTGTCGGCACCAGCGGAACGGCTCTCGTACACAAATTGTCAGTACGTGGCTCAGATGACCAGGACCACATCATTATCGTCGCCCGCACTGATGACGGACAAGAATTGCCCGAGAGTGCCGCGCGGCGGCTGTTCGACCTACCAGTCGATGACGTAACTGATAAGGCAGTGGCGACGCCAGACAGTATGCAAGCCGCAATTTCGGAAGCCGAGGAAGCTATCCTCGCAGATGTGCAAAAACGAAAATCTGAATGGATGATCGAGGAATCAAAAAAGCTCGATGGCTGGGCAGATGACCTCGTCGCGCAGGCCGAGAAAGAGCTGGTCGATGCCAAGAGCCGCGAACGAGACCTGAAGCGCGAGATGCGCGCATCTAACGATCCTCAGCGCCAGCATGAAATCCAAACCGAAATTCATGAGATTGAAAAATCCAAACGCCGACTTCGTCAGAATATTTTTGAGGTCGAGGACAAGATTTACGAAAAACGCGACGCCATGATCGCTGAGATCGAAGCCCGCCTTCAACAAGAAGTGGGGCGAAAAGTACTATTCGCTATAAGTTGGACTATAAGATGAGTGACGGTTTTGCATTTAAAGCAGCTGGCCAGGAAGATGCTTCTAATGAGATCGTGGTCTCATTTTCAGCTCACTGGCGCGGAAGTTTGTTGAACGCGGATATCAAGCACGTGTTTCGAAAGCGCGTACCAAAGTCATTTGAACCCAGACTTATGTATATTTATGTCGGCTCTCCGCATTCAGAGATAATTGGTCGTGCAGAAATAAACTCAATCGAACTTTTGGATTTTGATAGCGCAGTTTCACTATTAGAATCAGCCAAACTCACGAAACAGGAGCTATCTTCTTATTTCGGGAACGATCCAGTTGTCGGTTGCTATGATATTGCAAACATCGAATTGGCGGCAGAACCGCTTTCGCTGAATAGCCTCTTTCATCACAGCGGCTTTCACCCTCCACAATCATTTGTTCGCGCTTCAATTGGTGCAAGCAGCTGGCTGAAAACGCAGACATGGACCACGAAATGATAGCAGCAACACAACGCGCGCGGCTAATTCAACTCCTGAAAGAGCTGTTCCAGCTTGATCAGCCCGATCTTGATTTTGGGCTTTATCGGATCATGCATGCCAAGGCCGGTCAGGTGACGCAGTTTCTTGAGGAAGACCTACTTGAGATCATTCAGGCCGCATTTGGCGAAGCCGATGAAGCCAAGCTAAACGAAGCACAGACAGCCTATGAAGCTGCTAAGAAGCAGGCTGCCGACTATGGTGCGCCTGACCCGGATATGACCCCGCCGGTCATGAAGGCCAAGGCGGCGCTCGATGCTGTCCGCAATGCTGAGACGCATGAGGGCGATGTCTATGACCATCTCTATCGCTTCTTCGAGCGCTATTACGACGCTGGGGATTTCATGTCGCGCCGCTATTTCGCACGCGAGACCGATGGGAAGGCCGCGCCCTATGCCGTGCCCTACGATGGCCGCGAAGTTTATATGCACTGGGCGAACCGCGACCAATATTACATCAAGACGTCAGAGTATCTGACCAATTTCACTTTCGATCCGACCAAGGCGCCGGAGCACCCAAAGCTCGACACCGCCAGGTCGATGAAAGTGCATTGCCGCATCGTGTCGGCCAGCGAAGGCGAGCACAACAATGTCAAAGCAAGCGAACAGACCGAGCGCTTCTTCCTGATCTATGAGGCCGAGCCAGTAAAGCTCGAAACCAGCGAAGTCGGCGAGCCAGAGCTTGTGCTGCAGTTCGAATATCGCGCCGATCCAAAGAAGTCCGGTCAGTCCGGCGCATGGGCGAAGAAGCGGCTGGAAGAAGCCGCCGAATTGATCAAGGCCACGCTGCCCAACCTCGCGGGCGCGGAGAGCTTCGCCGCCGCGCTGATGACCCCCGCGCCGACGGAAAAACATAAAGATCGCGCCCTACTGGAGAAATATCTCGCGCAATATACGGCGCGCAACACGATGGATTATTTTATCCATAAGGACCTTGGCGGCTTCCTGCGCCGCGAGCTCGATTTCTATATCAAGAATGAAATCATGCGCCTTGACGATATCGAGGCGGCAGACGCGCTGCAGGTGGAAGGCTATCTGGCGCGTGTGAAAGTGCTGCGCCGCATTGCGCGCCATTTGATCGACTTCCTTGCCCAGCTGGAGGACTTCCAAAAAAAGCTCTGGCTAAAGAAGAAATTCGTTTCCGACACGCAATATTGCATCACGCTCGATCGTATCCCGGAACGCTTCTATCCTGAAATAGCCGCCAATGAGGCTCAACACGAGGAATGGGTCCGCCTCTTCGCGATTGACGATCTGGACGGCTATTCCACGCCGCTGTCGGTCCAATTTCTTGAAGCCAATGACAAACTGTCCGTCGACACATCGCATTTTAAACTGAGTTTCCGTGACGAGCTCGTTTCAACCATTCAAGGCTTAGACAAGGACTTGGCAGGCGTAGCCGTCTGCGCGGAAAACGGTCAAGCGCTTCGAACAATCCGCAGCAAGGCTAGGGATATTGTAGACGCTATATACATCGACCCTCCTTATAATACTGACGCCTCATCAATCATTTACAAGAATGGTTACAAGAGTTCGTCGTGGCTTAGTCTGATACAGGAACGACTCCTGGAAGCCTCTACACTTCTATCAAACAAAGGTATCATTTGCGCAGCTATCGATGATGAGCAGATGCCGCAACTCTCTGAGGTCATGGGAAGTATCTTCTCCACAGACTTAGGGAAGGCAGTAGTGCGGTCTAATCCTCAGAGCAGAAAATCGAAGACCACACTATCACCATCTCACGAGTACGCGCTGTTTTATGGTCGCTCTAGCTTATCGAAACCTGCCAGTCTGGGCTTAACTGATAAACGTTTGGCTCGTTATCCTTTGCGTGATGAACGGGGACATTACTCGTGGATGAGCTTCATTCGTACTGGGACAAATGAGCTGCGGTCGGATAGGCCGAAAATGCACTATCCGATTGTGGTTGACTTGGATGACCGATTACGGGTCCCAAAAATGTCATGGCATGCTGATCGAGGTGAGCATGGGGAATATGAAATTGAAGAGGAAATTAGTGACGGGGAAGTCTCAGTTTATCCAATTTCGGAGAAAAACGGTGAAAGGATTGAGAAACGTTGGCATCGCGGCTGGGAACGCGTGTTGGACGACTTAACCGAGTACAGGGTTCGCAGAAACAAGGACAACGAGCCTCAAATAGACTTTAAAACACGAATTGATGAAAATTCAACACCGTCAACTTGGTGGGATAAATCTGAATACGCTTCAGCAAATTATGGCGCAATCGAACTTAAGGAATTATTCTCAGACAAACCATTCGATTTTCCAAAGGCAGTGGTATTGGTTGAGGATTGCATCCAAACAAGCGCCAATAATCTTGATGCTGAAATTTTGGACTTCTTTGCTGGCTCGGGAACCACAGCACATGCTGTAATAAATTTGAATAGGAAAGATGGAGGGAAAAGAAGGTTCACCGTTATCGAAATGGGCGCCCATTTTGATTCAGTTTTACTTCCACGCACAAAAAAGGCGATGAACTCCTCAGACTGGAAAGATGGCAAACCCATCTCCCGCGACGGCCTTTCCCATACTTTCAAATATCTCCGCCTCGAATCCTATGAAGACGCGCTGAACAATCTCGCTCTGCGGACCTCACCCGACCTAAGCGCCACTGGCGAGGATTTCCGCCGGGACTATATGCTGAAATACTGGCTCGATTTTGAGACCAAGGGCAGCCCGTCGCTTCTCAATATCGAGACCTTTGACGATCCGACCGATTATCGCCTCAACATCAAGACGCCGGGTACGGATGAATATACGGATCGCGCGGTTGATCTGGTGGAAACCTTTAACTGGCTGATCGGCCTGCATGTGGAGCATCTCGACCGCTGGCGCAGCTTTGACGCCAAGTTCAAGCGCGAGCCTGACCCCGAGCTGCCCAAGGATGAGACCACGCGCCTCATCCTCGAGGGCAAGCTGACCGAAAGCGATGCCGGTAAATGGCGCTTCCGCAAGGTGGAGGGCTATACGCTAACCACGCCCGGCGATGACACATCGCGCGAAAAGACACTGGTCATCTGGCGCGCGCTCACCGGCAATCTCGAAGAAGACAATCTGATGCTCGACGAGTGGTTCCGCAAATATCGCCTCTCGACGCAGGACAGCGAGTTTGACGTCATCTATGTCAACGGCTCGAACAACCTGCCGAACCTGCGCCAGGAAGGCGAAAGCTGGAAAGTCCGCCTCCTCGAAGAGGCCTTCCACCAGGCCATGTGGGATGTGGAGGGATAGATCGTGGCCAAAGCGAAAAAACCTAAACAGCTCCCTTTCGGCCACAAGCTCGTCCTCAATCAATGGATCGTGAGCCTGTTCGGCTATGATCCGCTCCTACAGCACAAGCGCGGCCATAAAAGCCTCAAGCCCTTCAAGCCGTTTGCAGATATGCTTTCGACGAAAGCGGACGGGCTCGATGCGGACAATCTCCACCGCTTCTACAAGCATCTCGACCTGGAGCTTCAGGAAGGCGCGGCGATCACCAAGGGCGACCTACTGCGCTATGAGCAGAACATTGTCAGCCATACGCTGGCGATCAATGAGAAACGCCAGCGCCCGATTGTCTGGAAGTATTATCAGTGGCTGTCACTGCTGTTTGCGGAGATTTACCTCGACCGCTATTTCGCCGACATCCACGCCCTGCGCCGTGATCTCAATACCTATGTGATGACATTCAACGCCTATTGGGAAGGCGAAGGCTATGAGACCGGTATCACGCCTTTCACCCTCGATGAGCTGAACAAGGTCTGCCTGCAGAACGCCACCGGTTCGGGCAAGACGCTTCTTATGCACGTCAATTTCCTGCAGTTCAGGCACTATGCAGGCAAGTCAGCGCTAAAAGATGATCTGACACGGACGATTCTAATCACGCCGAACGAAGGCCTTTCGCGGCAACATGCGGGCGAATTGAAAGCGAGCGGCATCATCGCTGAGCGACTTATAACAGACAGCGGAGACCTTCTCTCAATGGGTCGCAACGGTCTGCGGCAGGTTGATTTTACTGAGGTTACGAAACTCGCCGAACAAGATGGTCCCAACATCATCGCAGTGCGGAACTTAGGTGACCAGAACCTGTTACTGGTAGACGAAGCACATCGCGGTATGGGGAGCACGGAGGAACGCGGCTGGTTCGCTAACCGCGCCAAGCTAGCTGAGCGCGGCTTTGTGTTTGAGTATTCCGCTACTTTTAAGGAAGCGACGACTGCGGCAAAGCGAGACACGATCACCGAAGCCTATGCCAAATCGGTCCTGTTTGATTATTCGTACCGCTATTTTTATGAAGACGGCTACGGCAAGGATTACCGGATTTTCAACCTGCCGCGCACATTCGACGAGCTACAATTTTCTTATCTGACAGCCTGCCTGCTCGCCTATTACCAACAGCTGCGCCTTTATGAAGACAAAAAAATAGAGTTCGCAGACTACAATATGGAGAAGCCCCTATGGGTCTTTGTTGGCGCGAGCGTTACTGGCGGTAAGAAGACAAAAATCGAAGAAGGTACGATTTCTGATGTCGGCAAAATCATCGCTTTTCTAGCGAGATTTTTGAGTGACAGTTCAGCCGCCGAAAATGAAATTCAGAATATCATCTCGGGGAATGGCGAGAAAACCGGCCTCCTCGATGCGGGCGGCAACGACATTTTTTCTGGAGGCTTCGCTTATCTGAACACACAGATGACATCGGAAGGAATGACTGCGCGAGATTTTCTCAAAGACATTCACCAGCGTGTTTTTCAGTCATCGGCAGGCGGACAATTGGCGATCGCCCGCATCAAAGGCGATGACAATGAGATTATGCTGCGAGTCGGGCAGTCAGAAACGCCCTTTGGCCTTATAAATGTTGGCGACGCCTCAGGCCTGTCCAGCCATATCGCGGATCGAGGTTTCGATAACGTGACCGTCTTAGACAGTGAGTTCTCAGACACTCTTTTCGGTCAGATCAATGAATCATCGTCGCCACTCAATCTACTGATCGGGTCAAAAAGATTTGTCGAAGGTTGGGATTGCTGGCGCGTTAGCACGCTCGGCCTTATGCATGTCGGGAAGTCTGAAGGCTCACAGATCATCCAACTCTTTGGTCGCGGTGTGCGTCTGAAAGGCCATGATTGGTCATTGCAGCGGAGCGGTTTTTCTACCCCCTCATATCAGCCAGACTTTATCCAATATGCAGAAACGCTGAACGTGTTTGGCGTTGAAGCAGATTTTATGGAGCGCTTTCGGGCCTTTCTGGAAGAGGAAGAGCTGCCTTCAAATGACAAGAAGGAAGTCTTCCAGATTCCTCTCAATGTCACCTATGATTTCGGCCAGAACCTTATGGTCCTCCGACCTCGTCGAAAGAAAGCAAACGGCAAAGAGTACGACTTCAAACGCGATGCAGCTGTGCCGATGTTCGGCGAGGTTCCAGATAAATTGCGGGAGAAGATAATCGCAATTGATTGGTATCCAAGAATCCAATCATTGGAGTCACGTCGCGGCGACACGATCGGCTTGAAGAACGAGCAAACATTCTCAAGTTTGCATGCTGCATTCCTCGATGAACACGATCTTTTCTTCCGCTTAGAGCGCTTCAAACGCGAGAGAACCTGGCACAACTTCAACATTCAAAAAGATCAGCTCAAGCCGCTTCTTGCCGATGGCTCTTGGTACAAGATCATCGTGCCGTCGGGGCGCATGACTTTTGACGATCCATCAAACATTGCACTGTGGCATGAAATGGCGGCAGAGCTCCTGCAGAAGTATGCTGAGGAATATTACAATTATCGCAAAGCGGCCTTTATCGAACCGCGGCTGGAATTGCGACCGCTCGCCCATGATGATCAAAATATCCCTACGTCAGACTTCTATCAGCTGCTTGTCGATTCAAGTGAGAGCAAACTGATCTCAGACATAGAGGCTCTTTCAAAAGAACTCGCCGCCAAGAAAAAAGGTGTGCTGACTGCGGGCGATCTTAAAGGCTGCCTTCTTTCGAACCATCTCTACGAACCCGTCTTGCATGTGCGCAAAGGCGGAAAAGTTCAGGTCACACCTGTCTCGTTAAACGAGAGTGAAATTCAGTTTGTTGAAGATCTGGTCTCTTACCTCGATCTCTCGCAGGCCAATTTCAATCAAGATGGCATAGAGGCATTTCTGCTGCGCAATGAAAGTCGCGGTCGAGGCATGGGTTTCTTTGAAGCTGGTAATTTTTATCCGGACTTTTTGCTTTGGCTGGTTAAAGGTGATCTTCAGAGCTTAGCATTCATTGAGCCGCACGGGCTTCAACACGAAGGTCCAGGGCATAAGAAAATTGCCTTCCATCAAACGATAAAAGACATCGAACAGCGTCTCGGTAATCCGAATGTCTCGCTCAACAGTTTCATTATAACGCCTTCGCGGCATTCGAAGCTCAATTGGGGGCTCTCGATTGATGAGTTGAACGACCTCAATGTCTATTTCATGGAGGATCAAGCTGAAACTTACGTGCCATCTATCTTTGACGCACTTTTAGCGAGCGGTGTTTTAGCCGCCGCTTGATCCCAGGAAGTGGAACTCGCCTGATTAAGATGAGATCGATTGGTATTTAGAGCCGAGAGCGCTCAACCAAGTTTCAATATCCGCCGCAATCGCTTCGCCATCTTCAAGGCCCCGCACTTCCGAGAGCTCCTCAATCGCCTGTGGAATGGTGCGCCAGAGACCCGGATCGGCATCGTCATCGTGAAGCCTGCCTGCAATGGCCTCAGCCATGCGCTTTCGGTCTACTTCACTGAGTGCGTCAGGCGCGGACGCAAAGACGATGCGCTGGGCTAATTGCTGCAATCGCTCGTCTTCAAAAGACCGGATCAAGGCGGCTTTTCCAGACCAGTCTGCACGATGAAACTCTTTCATGCGTGCGGAATCTTCTCGAGACGGAAAGCCTTCAAATATCCGCTGCTCAAGATGCTCTGCTTCCGGCCAGGGTTCTTTCAGCGCTGCGGCCGTCTGGAGAAGCTTCGCGCACGCTTCCTCACTTGAAGCCAGGAACTCGCTCTGTGAGAGGATGTCGGTTTCTGGCGCGTAACCGATACGGCTTGCTGTAGTCTGATCGAGAACGATCGGTGCCTTATTGAGCGCGATGTCTCTGAGCGGCTTTGGCGACGCGGTGAGCCGTTTCTCAAGCGCCTCGTCATCCAGGGTGAAGAT
Organism: Hyphomonas sp. KY3; assembly: GCF_017309975.1. Classification (NCBI taxonomy): domain Bacteria; kingdom Pseudomonadati; phylum Pseudomonadota; class Alphaproteobacteria; order Hyphomonadales; family Hyphomonadaceae; genus Hyphomonas; species Hyphomonas sp. KY3. The sequence continues at coordinate 1,347,546 of NZ_CP022271.1, read as the reverse complement.
ATCGTTCCAGTTAGCATCGAGGCGCAGGCAGCTCGCGGCACTAGTTGACGTGCCATGTTGATCAACGCGCTGCCCCCACCAGACACTTGGACCACTGATAAAGTATTCAACAAAAAGGAATGGCTCACCGGGTACGAGCCTTGAGGCCAAATCGGATTTCCGGGTGGAAGCCACATTGGATGTCCATAGTTCGGAACATTTCTCCGCCAGGATACGGGCAATAAAAATGGTGGCTTCGACATCGGCCAGCGCGTCATGGGCGTTTTGATGGTCAAAGCCATTCAGAGGCGCGAGCTGATCAAGCTTGAAGCCGGTCCGGCCTCTTGGTGTTGTCGGATAGTTAAAGACACCTTCGTAGAGATGTGACGCGGCTTGCACGAGCGGAAGAATATCCATGCGCGCATTATCGTTCGTGACCGTGAGGTATGGAGGATGAAGCGCTTGCCAGAAAGCCCGCTGCATGAGCGGCTCGTCGAAGCGCATGGAATTATAGCCTGCATAGATGGCCGGTCCCCAGCATTCGAGCTTTGTCCGTATGGCCGACATCATATCGTAAAAGCTCGGAAGGCTCTGGTCGTCCAGCATGTCTGGCGTCACGCCCGTGACCTTCAGGGCCATGGGGGCAGGAACAATCCAGGGCAGACACCGACACCGGATTTCGAAGCGGTCGACTTCTTCCAGTTGATCATTGGTCAGAATGGCTGCGAACTGCAGGACCTGATCGAACACCGTATTGGTGCCGCTCGTCTCGGTGTCGTAAAATACAAACAGGCGGTTGTCCCTCCAGATATTGAATACACCATCGTGGCGCGATTCAGGTTCTGACGCTGTTATATCAGCGATTTATGGGGCTTTGCCAATTTGGCGGATGTCTTCGCCTGTTGGCTCAGGCGGCTTGCGTATCCGGTCCGAGCCTCGCGCCGAGAAGTTCGACAAGATATCCGCCGTCGCGAAGACCTTCTGCCTTGCGGATGACATAGCGCAGCTGGTTCCTGAGGGCGCTGCAATCATCGCCCCAGTCTGAGGCGACGGCCTCTTCACCGTAGATGACGGCAGCGATTTCACGCTGTTTCATGCCAAGGTACTGGCAGTCGAGCGCGATCAGACCATTGCGAAGAATCTGCGTTTTCTTTGTCCAGAGGGCTTCCGACGTATCCGGACCATCTCCGTAAAGCTTCATGGCCTCTTTCTGTACTTTGAGCTTTTGCTCGTAGGCTTCCATGTCAGAGATTTGGAGCTTCATGCGCACCGGTTCCAGGCTGAGTAGAGACATGCCGGTGCAGCGGATCTGCGCGACGCATCCTTTGCCGCGCACCAGTAGATATTCTCGCGCTGAACGATCGGTGATGTGCGTGATCTGGCAATGCGGGACCGTGCGATCCCAGATATCGCAATTCTGGCCGGGCTTTCGCGGTGTGCAATTGACCTCGACCTGATCCGGAAAAACGTAATGGCTCCAGACGGCGTTTGCATCAAATCCGTTCAGCTCAGGATCGGGCATGAACAAGAGGCCCCAGCGTTCAGCGAGGGTTTGTGTGACACGCGGTCGAATAATACGAATGGTTTCCGGACATGGCGCAGGCATTTCCGACACATCATCGGGTGATCGTGTTGCTGCGTCGCGTCTGAATTCCCGGTTGCGTCTCAGAAATTCCCAGGCCCATCGATCCGGCGAAAGCCGTGAGAGATAGTCATAACGCGCCAATGCGCCATCGGAATTCAAGGTAAAAGTCTTCATATACGCCTCCCCGTATGGGGGAAATCGAGCAAGAAGAATGCCAGACTATATTTAGCCGCCGATCACAAAGAGTTGAAAAGACTGAAATCATTACAGTCCTTTGATTGAATAATTTGAGCGAAAGCTCACTGACTTAAATCGCTTAAAACGAGAACTCCGAATTTCTGTTCTGCAGCGATCGCTACAGAACTGGTTTTGTATTGATCTGCATTTTTACGCAGCGTCTTGCCTATGTTGGCCTCCAATCCAACTCCCGAAAACCAGACCCACCTGCCAAGCTTCAATCACTCACAAACGCCAAGTGACAGGAGCAAATTCGATGGGCCAGACCCCGCACCACTCAGAAACAGATGCCCGGCGCACCACTATGCTGCGCACGGCCTTCTGCCCGGTGGTGCGGGAAGCGCTTGAAGCGCCTGAAACAATCGAGATCATGGCTAATCCGGATGGATCGGTCTGGATTGAGAAAGCCGGAATCGGCCTCATAATTTCTGAACAGACTCTCCAACCCTCCGACCGCGAGCGCGTCATCCGCCTTGTGGCCTCCGGGGTGGGAGAAGCGACAGACCGCAATTCCCCAATCGTCTCTGCCGAACTCCCCGGCAGCGGCGAGCGGTTTGAAGGGCTTCTCCCGCCTGTTTCGACAGCGCCATGCTTCTCGATACGCAAACCCGCCAGCACGCCATTTGAACTTGGTGACTATGTTGATCAGGGCGCGCTCGCGCCAGCGCTCGCCGAAGCGCTGAAAGACTCCATCAGAACCCATTCCAATATTCTGATTGCGGGTGGGACATCATCCGGCAAGACGACTTTCACCAATGCGCTGCTTGCCGAGCAGAGCCTCAATGATGACCGTATCGTCATTCTGGAAGATACGCGTGAGCTGAAATGCACTGCGCCCAATACAGTGCAGCTCAGAACCCATCGCGGCAGCACCAGTTTACAGGACCTCGTCCGGTCAACGCTGCGCCTGAGACCTGACCGGATCGTGGTGGGTGAAGTACGCGGACCTGAAGCCCTCGATCTTCTGAAAGCCTGGAACACGGGTCATCCCGGCGGCATCACGACATTGCATGCAAATTCTGCACACGGCGCACTCACCCGTCTTGAGCAACTGACTCTGGAAGCAACGCCGCGCGCACCGTTCGATCTGATCGCAGAGGCGATTGATGTGGTTGTCTTCATGAGCCGCGCTGGCGGTCAGCGCCGTATCGAAGAGGCGCTCAGGGTCACCGGTTTCAATGGTGAGGGCTATGACACGGCCCCACTCGTCTCCCGCTGCCTTTCACTCGTCACAGAAGGAACCTCTTCATGATTGTCTATAATCAAACTCACGCCGTGAACCGGACGGTTCAGGTCGCTGCCGCTATCGGCATCGGACTGTTAATCGCTGGACCCGCCCATGCAGCTGGCTCAGGCATGCCCTGGGAAGGCCCGCTTGATCAGATCCTGCAATCGATCGAAGGCCCGGTTGCCCGAATTGTCGCGGTGATCATCATTACCCTGACGGGTCTGACGCTGGCTTTTGGTGAAACGTCTGGCGGCATGCGCAAACTGATCCAGATCGTCTTCGGACTTTCGATTGCCTTTGCCGCAACCTCTTTCTTCCTGACCTTCTTCAGCTTTGGCGGGGGCGCGTTGATCTAATGGCTGACGGCTATGAAATCCCCCTTCATCGCTCGTTGACTGAGCCGATCCTGATGGCAGGCGCACCGCGAAGTGCAGCCATCGCTATCGGGACGTTGGCCGCTGCCCTCGCGCTCGGTCTTCGGCTCTGGATACCTGGGCTCCTTCTCTGGGTGTTGGGTCACTCAGCAGCGGTGTTCATGGCGCGGAGCGATCCAGATTTCATGGCGGTCGCCTCACGCTCCACCCGGCACAAGGAGCATCTGACATGCTGAACCTCAAAGAATACGCAGATACGCCCACGCTTCTTGCCGATTATCTGCCCTGGGCCTGCATCGTCGCACCGGGCGTCGTTCTGAACAAGGACGGAAGCTTCCAGACCACGTTCCGCTATCGAGGGCCCGATCTAGAAAGCTCGACACAAGAAGAACTCGTCTCAGTCATGGCGCGGGTCAATAATGTGCTGCGCCGGTTCGGCTCGGGTTGGGCGCTGTTCTTTGAGGCGCAGCGCCATGAGGTGCATGACTATCCGGAAGCGGACTTTCCTGACGCCCTGTCCTGGCTCGTCGATCAGGAACGCGCGCTACAGGCTGAAGAAAGCGGCACCCGTTTCGAGAGCTCTTACTTCCTGACTCTTCTCTGGCTCCCGCCTGCTGATGCCACGGGCCGGGCCGAAAAGGCCCTGATCCAGCGTGCCGAAACCGAAGATACGGCGACCTGGCGACACCGGTTGGAGACCTTCCAGCAACACGCGGACCGCGTCTTCGATCTCCTTTCCACCTGTCTCGCGGAAATCGCAAAGCTCTCAGACGATGAAACGCTGACTTATCTGCACTCGACCATCTCGACCAAACGTCATCCGGTCGTGACCCCCGAACTTCCCGTCTTCCTTGACGCGGTGCTCGCAGACGAGCCCTTCGCTGGTGGGCTTGAGCCGATGATCGGTGACGCGCATTTGCGCACCCTGACCATTCTTGGCTTTCCGGCCTCCACCTTACCTGGCATTCTGGATGAGCTGAACCGTCAGGGCTTTGCCTATCGCTGGGCAACACGGTTTATCGCCATGGACAAGGCGGAAGCGGAAAAGGTCCTTGGCAAGAAACGCCGTCACTGGTTCGCCAAGCGAAAGTCGATCGGCGCGGTGTTGCGCGAGACGATGTTCAATGAACAGGCAGCGCTCGTCGACAATGACGCCGACAACAAGGCGGGTGATGCCGATGCAGCGCTGCAAGAGCTTGGCAGCGATCTCGTTTCATACGGGTACGTCACGACAACGATCACTGTCTCGGACCCAGACCGTCGCGCTGTCGATGAGCATATCCGCATCGCAGAGCGCATCGTAAATGGCCGTGGTTTCACGGCGATCAGGGAAACACTGAATGCCGTGGACGCCTGGCTCGGCTCTTTACCGGGTCATCCGTACGCCAATGTCCGCCAACCGATCCTGCACACGCTGAACCTGGCCCATATGGTGCCGCTATCTGCGGTCTGGGCCGGCGAAGAGACGAACCACCACTTCAATGCTCCAGCGCTCATTCAGGCGCAGACCGATGGCACGACGCCGTTCCGGCTCAATCTGCACATTGGCGATGTTGGCCACACGCTCGTCGTCGGCCCGACCGGCGCGGGCAAGTCGGTTCTTCTTTCGCTCTTTGCCTTGCAATGGAAGCGCTACACAGACGCTCAGATTTTCATTTTCGACAAGGGCCGCTCAGCCCGCACGGCAGCACTTTGTATGGGCGGCGCGCATGTCGATCTCGGAAGCTCCAATGCTCCGAGTCTTCAGCCCCTGAAGGACATCGATACCGAGACCGGCGCGAGCTTTGCGGCAGACTGGCTGGCTGACCTTTGCGCCAATGAAGGCGTGACGATGACGCCGGACCTTAAGGCGAGGCTATGGGAAGGCATCCAGTCACTTGCCAGCGCCCCCGAAGCTGAACGCACTCTGACAGGCCTGTCGCTGATGCTACAAGACGAGACCCTCAAATCAGCCCTGCACCCTTTCACGCTGGAAGGCCCGCATGGACGGCTTCTCGATGCTGATCAGGAAAGCCTCAGCCTCGCCGACACAGTTTGCTTCGAGATGGAAGAGCTGATGCACACCAAGGGCGCGGCCCTCCCAGTTCTCACCTATCTCTTTCATCGGCTTGAAGCGCGGTTCGATGGCAAGCCAACACTACTCATCCTCGATGAGGCCTGGCTTTTCCTCGATGATCCCATGTTCGCAGCGCGCACCCGCGAATGGCTGAAGACCCTGCGCAAGAAGAACGTGTCCGTTGTATTTGCGACGCAAAGCCTCGCCGACATTGCAAATTCAAGCATCGCGCCCGCTCTGGTCGAATCCTGCCCGACACGCATCTTTCTGCCGAATGAGCGGGCCCAAGAACCGCAATCGAAAGAAACCTATGAGCGGTTCGGCCTTAACGCCCGCCAGATTGAGCTGATCTCAAGGGCGACGCCGAAGCGCGACTATTACTATCAGTCGCCGCTCGGTGCGCGGGTCTTCGATCTCGGCCTCGGCCCAATCGCTTTATCCGTCTGCGGAGCCTCAACGCCAGAAGATCAGGCGATGCTCGACCGTGTGCTTGCCGAAACGGACGGCGACGGGCTCGCAGAATGCTGGCTTCACGAAAAGGGCCTGCCCTGGGCGGCTGAACTGCTCAGCCGTTGGCCGGGCGACATGCCGGGCGCCAACGAACCCTTCCCACCCTCACACGCCATCGCTGCAGAGTAGGAGCAACACCCATGAAACGTCTTCTTCTGTCCGCAACCCTCTGCGCTCTTCCCATGAGTGCGATCATCGCGCCACCTGCCGCTGCGCAGCTATTTGGCGGCGGGATTGTCTATGATCCTGCAAATCATACCCAGAATATCCTGACAGCGGTTCGATCACTCCAGCAGATCAATCAGCAGATTCAGCAACTCACCCATGAAATCGAGATGCTGGAGAACATGGCGCGTGACCTGGAAAGCCTGCCGGACTCCATCGCTGATGACATATTGCGTCGTATGCGGCGCATCGATGAGTTGATGCGTGAAGCCGAAGGTATCGGCTATGGCGTCGAAGAAATCGAGCGCGACTATGAAGAGATCTACCCGGAAGATTATGGGACAGAACCGCCATCTCAGGCTGTCCTTGTAGAAGACGCCCGCGCAAGGTGGCGCCAGTCGCGTACGGCCTATCGTGAAAGCCTGCTCGTCACGGCTGAAGTTGTCTCTTCCGCCCGCGCGGATAGCGAAAGTCTCGATCGTCTTATTGGTGATAGCCAGTCCGCTGCTGGGAACCTCCAAGTCCTGCAAGCGGGCAATCAGATTGAGGCGCTGCAGACCGAGCAGCTGATGCAGATGGAAGCCATGATGGCCTCGCACTACCGCGCCGAAGCGCTTGAGCGTGCCCGCCAACTTGCTGAAGCTGAACGTGGCCGCGCCCGCACCCGCGCCTTCCTAGGATCGCCTGACTAATGGACGTGATCGACACCTTCCTCGCGACCTTCATCGCTTACATTGATAGCGGGTTCGGCCTGCTGGCGGGGGATGTCGCCTATCTGACGACCACCTTGATCGCGATCGATATTACTTTGGCTGGCCTCTTCTGGGCGCTCTCCCAGAATAGCGATGTCATCGCAGGTCTAATCAAGAAGGTGCTGTATGTCGGCTTCTTCGCCTTTGTAATCGGCAACTTTGCTCTGCTTGCCAATATTGTCTTCGACAGCTTTGCACAGCTGGGTGTGACGGCAGGCGGCGGCACGATGACGGCGGCAGATTTGCTCCGTCCAGGGTTTATTGCAGGCGTTGGCTTCGACGCGGCGCAGCCACTGCTGGCCGAAATCAGCGATATGCTTGGGCCGATCTCGTTCTTTCACAATTTCATCATGATCGCGGTCATGTTCATCGCCTGGGCGATCATCATGGTGGCCTTCTTCGTGCTCGCCGTTCAGCTCTTCATCACGATTCTGGAATTCAAACTGACGACGCTGGCCGGGTTTGTGCTCGTGCCTTTTGCGCTCTGGAACAAGTCGGCTTTTCTGGCAGAACGTGTTCTCGGCAATGTCATCACGTCTGGCATCAAACTCATGGTGCTGGCCGTCATCATCGGCATCGGCTCAACGCTTTTTGCGTCGGTGACCGACGCGTTCCGCACCGGCGATGATGTCACGCTGGCACAAGTCATGGGGACGGTGCTTGCGGCGATTGTCTTCTTCTGGATGGGCATCTTTGCGCCGGGCGTGGCGAGCGGCCTAATCACGGGCGCGCCGCAACTGGGTGCAGGCTCGGCTGCAGGCGCTGTCGCAGGTGCGGCTGCCGGGACTTATGTTGCAGGGGCTGGTGGGCGCGCAGCGATTGGCGCGGCTGCGGGCGGCGCGTCAAGCGCTGTCAAAGCAGGTGCCAGCATGGCTGGCGCTGCGCGTACCTCCTATACGCTCGGCTCAGTCGCATCGGGAACAAGCGGTGTGGGCGCAGTCGCCGCTGGCGTTGCGGGCATGGCCCGCGCAGGGAGCGACGCCATACGCAGAACCGCCGGTCGACCAGCTCAGTCTCTCAGAGACGCCCACAGACGCGGCAGTCAGGGCGCGTGGCGCGCAACCGGCGGCTCCGGTGGAAGCGACGGGTCCGGATCATCCACTTCAAGTTCAAGCCCGGGATGGGCGCGCCGGATGCAAGCTCGTCAGAATGCCAGCCAGGCCGGTCAGATGGCTGCCCACAGTCTTCGCGACGGTGATCGCGGTTCGTCCGGCGCAGCCCCGCAACTTAATGACAAGGACGAATAGATGTTCAAGCGCTCCTCTAACTCATACGGCCCAAGCCCGTTTCCGGAAACGCCCTATCAGAAGGCGGGTCAGGTCTGGGATGAACGCATCGGGTTTGCCCGTGTGCAGGCGAAGAACTGGCGATTGATGGCGCTGGGATGCCTCGCGCTGTGCTTCGTGACCTCGGGCGCGCTGGTCTGGCGAAGCCTTCAATCAACCGTGACGCCCTATGTAATCGAAGTCGATCAGACAGGTGCAGCCCGCGCGATTGGTCCGGCAACGGAGCGCTATAATCCAACCGATGCGCAGATCGCGCATCACCTCGCGGGCTTCATTGAGCATGTCAGAGGCCTGAGTGTCGACCCAGTTGTCGTCCGTGAGAACTGGCTGCGCGCTTATGAATTCGTGACGGATCGCGCCTCCACAACGCTCAATCAGTATGCGCAAGAAAATGACCCCTTCGCCGATGTCGGACGCAAGTCCCGCACAGTGGATGTCGTCAGTGTGGTGCGCGTCTCCGATGACAGCTTCCAAGCTCGCTGGATCGAAAAGACCTATGAAAATGGCGCGCTTATGCAGGCGCAGCGCTTCACCGGAAATTTCACAATCATCACGCAACCGCCGACGGACGCAGAGACGCTCCGTGCCAATCCGCTCGGCATTTATGTCCATGCCCTCAACTGGGGACAGGACCTTGTCACAGGAGAATGATTCCCATGTTTCGCTTTATCCTCGCCACATCCGCACTCGCGCTTACAACTGCTTGCGCAACGACTGAACTGGAACCCATTGATTCCGGCGCCTTCGTCGCCGCGATGCCATTAGAAAATGAAACTGAATATCCTGCCCGGATCATAGAAACGGCGGTACCACTTCCATTGCCGGGGCAGATGAAGGCCATAGAAACCGTTTCTTCGCCGCGCGTCTCGCCTCGCCAGGCTATTGAAGAAGGTCGGACAAGCGCGCTGATAGAACCATCGGTCGACGGCTATGTGAATGCGATCCAGGTCTATCCCTACACTGAGGGGGCGCTCTACCGGTTATATGCAAGCCCCGGCCAGGTCAGTGATGTTGCGCTTCAACCGGGCGAAGAGCTGGTCTCGGTTTCTGCAGGCGACACAGTGCGTTGGGTGGTTGGAGATACGGTTTCCGGATCGGGCAACACAGCCCGAGCGCATGTACTGGTCAAACCCATCTCATCTGGCATCCGCACCAATCTCATGATCGCCACCGACCGTCGCACTTATCACCTTGAATTGGAAAGCGTCGAAGGCGGCTATATGGCTGCCCTGTCCTGGCGCTATCCTGCAGATGAGTTGGCGGGTCTTACCGCCCGAAATGAGCGTGCTGTTGCCCGTGAGGCTGGTAGCATTGGAAGTGGCCTAACATTGGAGGGGCTAAACTTTGACTACCGCATGAGCGGTGACAGCCCCGCCTGGAAACCTGTGCGCGTCTTTGATGATGGGCGGCAAGTCTTCATCCAGATGCCGGATAACATCATGGCCACCGACATGCCGCCGCTCTTCGTGCTCGGCGAAGACGGTGACGCCGAACTCGTAAACTATCGTGTGCGCAGCAATTACTATGTCGTGGATCGACTGTTCCGCGCAGCCGAGCTGCGCCTCGGCGAGCGCAACCAGACCGTGGTCCGCATTTCCCGTCATGAACGCCGTTCGCCGCTCGCCGCAATCTTTGGGGGCTAGGAAGATGTCCGAGCCCATTCCCTTTGACGAGCATGCTGAGCGGTTGAAGATCCGCTCTAGCCCGAAACCCGTCACCCGGATCAATCGCAAGGTTCTAATGGTGGGCGCAGGTCTAGGCGTGCTCGGCTTATTCGCAGCGATGAGCATCGCCCTAAAACCGCCTACTGCGGTCGATCCCGATGCGAGACGGGAACTCTACAACACTACGAACACCAGAACGCCTGAGGGGCTTGGGGCGCTGCCCGCCAGCTACAGCGACATTTCACCGATTGAGACCCGCATAACCCGGCTTGGCCCGCCGCTCTCCGGCGATCTTGGAGCGACCATGCTCCGCGCCGAGCGCGAACTTGGGCTGGAACCCGAATTCGTTACAAGGGTGGAAGATGATTTCCGGCCAAGTCCCGTCGATGAAGCCGAGAGGGCGAGGCGCATGCGAGAAGCGGCGCTTGCCGATGAGGCGGCCCGCGCGCCGGTCTTCTTTCAGCTTCAATCCGAAACCGGTGGCCAGACCGTTTCCGATTCCAGGCCGTCATATCGTGATCCTACACTTGATCTTGGATCGGAACTTCTTGCGCTCGCCGCGCTGCCGCAAGGCGCGCCGTCAGCGTTCAGTCAAGCCGCTGATACAAATCTCCAATCCCGCAAGCTTGCATTTGCCGGTGAAGGTGCGGGCGGCGATATTTATAACCAGCACGGCGTCGAAGACCCCGCTTCGCCCTATCAGGTCATGGCGGGAACGCTAATCCCGGCATCACTCGTTACCGGCATCAACTCCGACCTGCCAGGAACGATCGTCGCTCAAGTTACTCAGCCGGTCTACGATACAGTGACTGGGCAATATGTTCTGATCCCGCAGGGGTCACGCCTGATCGGACGTTATCAGTCTGAAGTCTCATTCGGGCAAAACCGTGCACTGGTGACCTGGGATCGGATCATTTTCCCTGATGGGTCGTCGATTGTCATCTCCGCGCCGGGTGCAGATGCACAAGGGTATGCGGGTCTCTCCGACAGAACGGATCACCATTGGGACCGCGTCTTCATCGCAGCGGGGCTCGCCACCATTCTTGGTGTTGGCGCAGAGCTTGGCGCGGATGGTGATGGCGACATTGAGCGCGCCATCCGGCGCGGGACAACAGACACGATCAATCAGGCGGGCCAGCGCGTCGTCGACCGCAATCTTGGAATTCAACCGACTATCCGTGTGCGCCCTGGCTGGCCTGTGCGCGTCGTTGTCACCCGTGACCTCATTCTCAGACCTCAGTGAAAAGGAGATAAATCATGTTTCACATCCCGCCACCGCCACGACAAAGACAGATCGCAGATTTATGTGCCGATCGGCAGGTGCTGATCGAACGTGAAGGTCAAGCACCGCTGACACCGGCAAAAGCATCAGCTCTATATGCGGTATTAGCGCTGCAAGGCGCGGCACTTTCTTTCAGTGCGGTATCTCAGGCCTCACAGATCTCGGGTGGGTCAGCATATGGCGTCTTTATTGCGATTGCCTGCTTGCTCTGCGGAGTGCTCTTGACCCGGGACTACTGGAACTGGGCTTTACGCCCACCGGCGCAGATCGAATATGCTCGCATTGTCGCCTATGAGGTAAGCGATCAGCATCTGAGCGCAATTGCCAAGGCCTCCAATGCCCAGTTTGTTGAGTATGTGCGGCCTGCAACGGGAGCGCACTGATGCCCCTGCGCCTCGACAAACTCCCTGACCGCACGCCGGTACGCATGAGCCTTTCGGTCGATCCAGACCTTGCGAGCGCGCTCAGCGACTATGCTGAAATCTATCGCCAGACTTATGGCGCGGAGGAAAAACCCGAAGCGCTGATCCCGGCCATGCTGGAAAGCTTTCTCGGCTCGGATGCCGGGTTCAAACGAGCGCGCCGCGCTCTTCACGCCAATACAGGAGATTAGACCCATGGCACAGATTGGAACGTTCACCGCAAAGGATGGAGCCTATACCGGCACCATCCGTACCATGACCATAAATGTGAAAGCGCAGCTTGTTCCTAACAAGGAAAAGGCAAGCGATGGCGCACCGGACTTCCGACTCTATGCGGGCGGCGCTGAACTCGGCGCTGCCTGGCGTCAGGAAAGCAAGCAAGGGGAAACGCCTTATCTTGCTGTCAAGCTTGATGATCCAAGCTTCGCGAGCCCCGTGCGTGCCGCCTTCTTCGAGAATGAAAATGACGGTACAGGCGTCATGGTCTGGAACCGGGCGAAATCCAACTGACGGATCAATGAGCGGTAGAATGAGCATTTCCCTCAAAGAGCTCGAAGAAGGCCGCAGGATCGCTGCCCTCGTCGTGCGTTATTGTGGGGAGAAGTACTTTCCGCTCTTCGATCGCTTTGACCGCGAGGTGCAGAAGCGCCGATCCGCAGCCGACCGGATTGAAGCAGCTATTGGTCGGCAAGTCCCTGAAATACAACGCGAAAGCCCACCACCTTGATTTCTACAGAAAGAAATGATACATATTCTTTCGAAAGAAAGGATGGTTCGATGTCACAGACACTCGCTGCGGATAGCCCGGAACGGGCACGCGTCATGACCATGGCTGTTGTGCGCGCTGCTGAGAAGCTTGGGCTTTCCGGAAAGGATCTCGCCACGATTCTGGGGGTTTCGGAACCGACCATATCCCGGATGCGCAAAGATGAGTTTAGGCTGGAAGAAGGCTCCAAGGCTTTTGAACTCGGCGCGCTGTTCGTTCGGCTATTCCGCTCGCTCGATGCGATCACGGGCGGCGATGGAACAGTGGCGCATGCCTGGCTGCGCAATGACAACCGGGCGCTTGGCGGTCGTCCTCTCGATCAGATCAAGACGATTAAAGGACTGACCCATGGCCTTGCCTATCTGGATTCCAGACGCGCTCCGCTCTGAGCAGTCGCCCGTAAAGAAAACCTACTGGCGCTGCGTGGAGGCGCAACATGTCGTCTCCACGCTTCAGCTTGTCGATACGCTGGATGAGCAACGCCTGCTGGAAGACATTCTGGAAGAAACCAAGACGCCCGTTCCGCCGGAATGCGAAGGTTTGCATTATCTCTACATGACACCGTTTCGCTACGGGCTTTACCCGAACGGTTCGCGCTTCCGGAAAGCCGGACCAACACCCGGCGTCTACTATGTCTCTGAAGAACCAAGGACCGCGATCATCGAAACCGCATTTCATCTGTTACTTTTCTATTCGGACTCTCCGGGCACGCCCTTTCCAGCCCAGCCAAGCGAGCACACAGCATTTGATGTGCCCGTCAAAACAAAAGCGGCCATCAACCTGACAGCAAAGCCGTTCTCAGACGCCAGCGATATCTGGATGCACCCGTCAGACTATGAACCGTGCCAGCAACTCGAAAAGGCTGCGCGCGCAGAAGACATACAGCTCATCCACTATGCGTCCGTCCGCGACCCAGATCACAAACCCAATGCAGCCATCCTGACGTGTGAAGCCTTCGCAGCACCGGTACCGACACAAAACCAGACCTGGCGTCTATGGTTCAACAAGGCCGGGGTTCATGCGATTTGTGAATTTCTCGAAGAGAAGTTCAGTGTTTCGCCTACGCAGTGGGCAAGCGATGAAAGGCTGCAAAGCATCATTTGGTCTTAAGCTAATATTCCCTATTAGCAGGTGTTTTGACCAACAATGGAAATCGAAGAATAACCCGTCAAAATAGGGCCAAAATGCTGGACGATATAGATCTGGGTTCGGTACCGCTCCCTGTTGAGTTTTCAGCCCGTTTTCTTCAATAGCTCTAACTGCCCAATCGCAAATCGTTCTACCACAGCGATTGCCTCCTCGCAGGCCAACTTAAGGTCATCCGGCGATGGCGTCTCATCATAGTACGTTCCATGGCTCAAAGAATTGATCAGAACACTCTTTATTTGGAAGCCTTGGTCACCCGCCAAAAATGTAATGAAGTTCGATAAGTCATGCGATTTGTCAGGCCTACAAAAACGGCCGACAGCCTCCAATACCTGCCTAATCGCATTCCCAGTAGCATGATCGGGATCATCACCGTTCGCGACGCGATATACGTGCTCAAGTTGTTGCTCAAAGGGCGCAACATAGCTGTGCAAATGAACTAATTTGTGCGTACTTCCGTCTTTGTAAAATGAGAATGTCGCGTCCTTTTTAATGACGCTGTTGGTCCGCGATATATTGAAGAAGTAGCTGCTGTGGGTCAGCACCAACAGGTCTGGACGCCTATTTTTGTTGCCATCTATTTTGGCCGGATTGATCGAAACCTCACCTTGATCTGAAATGTTCAGGTTCTTAAGCGTTTGAGCAATTGAGAACACGAAGTCATAGGACATCGAAGTTATTGGATCGTCGAAAACAAGAAACAGTTTTCTATAGTCACTGTTCGATGCGACTTTCCGATGTATGCAGGCTACGAAATAGCAAAATGCTATGGCTGTCTTTTCGCCGTCGCTTAGTGTGCGATGCGGCCCCCTCTCCATTTCCTTATCGCCACGTTTGAGGACAAAATTCTTCCTATCAAACACGTATTTTTCGGCAAAAAACTCCTTGAGGAGCAGCTCAAACGTATCTGCAACACGATCTCTTGCATTCGTTGACGGAGCCGCCTTTTCCAGATCGATTAGTTCCTTTTGTTTTGATTGAACGGCCTTGTGGAGGTTCCGGAGGGCTTCAATTTCGAACCAACCATTTATGGCAAACTCTTGTACAAAGACATCACAGGCCTTGCGCTGTAAGGCCTTCCGTTCATCATCAGCTTTCTCGACCGCGCTAGTGAGCTCAGCAATCTTTGTGTTGTTATCTTCAATGATCTCGTTGATCGTGGCGAGGTGTGCGGCAAGATCTTCAGCGGGTAGCGAGTGTGCAGAGACAAGCGTCTTAGCCTTATGTTCTAAAGTTGACTTGATTGCAGAAATGGCAGCGCGCGCATTCTTGAGTGCGGCCTCGCCATCAGCGATTTCGACATCCTTTTTTGACGGTACATAGTGCTTTAATTCGTCATAGCGGGACTTCTGCCGGGTGAGCTGCGTCTCGATTTCTTTCAGGCTAGAGTCTTTTTGATTGAGCTTGCTGAAGTAAGCCCTCAGCTCCTTTTTGTGTTTCTCCTCCTCATCGGCGAAGTAACTGACATAGGCATCTATGATTGTCTTCGGATCAGGAGCTGTAATCCCTTGCTCACAGAACGGACATGTGGTGCGATGTTCGTCCTGAATTATTTGGGTGCCAGTCTCATAGAAGCCGTGATGGGCATCGATCTTCTTTTTGATCTCCTCGGACACGCTTGAAGGGGACGTAACCTTCTGGAGGCACTTTTCGAGCGCTTTTAGATCGATGTCTTCGCTACCAACTAAATCTAACGTTTCCGGATAGACAGGCTCTGCTGGAATAGACTTCAGGCTGTCCAAGTCAGAGAGAATACTGACGAAAGTTTTCTCCGGCACGTCGGGTTTTTCGGAGAAAAGCTCCAAAAGGTTCTCGAGATTAAGGCGCCTGTATTCCGATAGATTCTTATTGATCCCCGCTTTCTCGACGAGGCTTTCGACTTTTGCCGTATCGAGTTGGCTTCGAAGCTTGGCGTCCGCTGCTTGCTCTGCCTCTTGCGCCTTTTTTAGCTCCTCCTGCGTGTCCTTGAGTTCGATGTTTGAACTATCGACAGCGATCTGATTTTCGATCTCACCATTAATGACGTACTGACGGTCTCTCAGTTCGTCATGAACGAAATCTTCCGAAAAAACGTGGAAAATGGTGTCAGATACATTAGCGGTAACTATGTCGCCAGGCTTCTCTAGACTAAGTGTTCCCAGCGCATTCGTTCCACGCGAGAACGAAAATGAACCTTTAGCGTCTACCGACTCGTCTGAAACCAGATAGAAGGCCGCTTTAGAAACATCTTTTCCTTGCCTGTGTAGATCTAGATAGCGAAACGCTCGGGAAAGAAAGGATTTACCGGTTCCGTTTCTGGCGAATACCAGATTTTGGGCATTCTTTGAGAGCTCTGCATCTACGGAGAATATCGGCCCCAAGTATGTAGCCTGGATTTTAAAGGCTGGATTTGGAGGAGTACTCATATCGACGGCTTTTCAATTTTACGGTCCGTAATTGAGGGTATTACCATTGCCTTCATCACAAACTTTCGAGATCGGTTAAATCATGTTTTAAGAACAGGTCATCCTCTGAAATCTGTTCACGCTGATACTAGGTCTTCTGAGTTTACGGCTTTCAAAGAAAGGTGTTTACCTCCAACGCCTTCAAACAACTGCTCACGACAGGTCAGTACAATAATTTGAACTTGCTGCCCTACCATGTTCAGTATGTCGAACATGCGGTCCATCCTTCGATCATCGGAAAACACCAACGCGTCATCCAGCACGACAGTAGCGGGATGTCCCTGTTCGACCAGCATCTCCGCAAAGGCGAGACGCACCAAGACGGCGATTTGCTCCTGTGTTCCCATACTCAGATGGTGGAAGGATTCTTCGTACCCATCCTGCCTAACAACACCAACAATATGCAAATTTTCATCTATGGTGACTTCGGCGCCGGGGAACAAAAGCTGCAGGTAAGGACGAACACGTTTCAGCACCGGAGAAAGATAGCGCTCTTTTGCGTCTGTCTCGGCAGAACGCAGTGTCGTCGAAAGGAGTGATAGCACTGTGACCTCGCGCTCGTAGCGCCGAAGCTGTTCTTCAACCAGCTCTAACTCGCGTTCTAGCTGCTGGATAGCCTCGTCCAGACCGGCCCCCTCAAGGGCTTCAATATGTGACCTGAAGCCAGCTATATTTTCTTTTAGATCGGTACGTTTGTCACGCCTATCCTGAAGCGCTCTTTCAAGCCTTGAGATGCGCGCATCCAATTGTAGTAGGGTCTCGCCCTCACGCTGTTCCTCAAGCGAGGAGACTACTCTCTCCTGATCGGCAAGAGCCTGTCCAGCTGCGGATACGGCGGTATCTAGATCGTCTTCGGAAGTTTGTTTTTCGGTTTCGGTCAGATCGCTTTTGAGTCTGTCTAGACGTTCCTTACCGTCTTCATATCGCGTCTTTACGCCACCCAGCTCGGTCTGGACGCGGCTAATCTCCTCTTCCGGTCCGAACAAACCTGCACGGGCAGCGGAGAGCGTATCTCTTGTTTCCTGAGCATCAGCTTGAGCAGCGGCCAGAGCATCCTCCGCATCCTTTTCCGATGGCAAGCCATCCATGCCAAGATCGGCGAGTTCTGTTTCGAGGATTGTCTTCAAACCGGCAATATGGTCGGCAAGAGGTTGCGCACCGGCGTCACAGTTATCATTTGCCGGCGCGTGTAATTCAGCTTCCTGCCTTGCAAGTTCGGCATCCCGGAGCAGCTTCTCGCGCATTGCTAGCTGCTTCTCGGCCAACTCGACGGACTTCACACCGCAATCTTCAAGTGCGGCCTTGAGGGTTTGTTTCGCCTCGCGCTGCTGCTCCATTAGCTTGTTGCGATCTTTGATAGCGGGTTGAACAGTGATGCTGCCGTAGTCTGGGACGGTTATAATCGTCGCATCGACTACTTCAATCGCCGTCTGGTCGTCGGCAAGTGCAGCTCCGTCGACTTCGATTTGCGACAACTGGTCGGAATCCATATCGAACGTAACTAGTGTCGCAGAAGCGGAAAGACGCGCACGCGCGGTTTCGAGTTCCTTTGCTGCATCGCGGATTGCTTCGATGTTTTCGTTAGTTACAAGAATAGCCGCCGCACCTTGTAGTGCTGCCCTTTGCTTTTTTTCAGCTGCGTGCGCTTTGTCATAACGTCCCTGAAGTTCGCGAATACGAGATTCTCGCTGCACGGCGTTGAGAACACGGCGGGCCTGTGAGACGGCATTATCTGCCTCATTCACAGCATTCTCCGCTTGCCTAGTATCGTTACGAAGCCGTTCGACCTGCCTCCTTAAGTCCAATTCGCTCTGCCGGACTTCGTCGAGCTTCTTCTTCGCAGCCTCTAACGCTTCCCCTTCGGCTTCTATTTGTTCTTTTAGATCGCGGCGCGCAGCAAGGGCTTGCTGGGCCTGTTCCAAATTCCGCTTTTTCAGCTCGATTTCAATCAACGCTGCATCGATACGTGATTCCAATTTTGCGAGATCAGCATGCCGAGCTCGAGTTGCGTCGAGGTTCTCTTTGTCCGTCTGATCGTATTCGTCTGATGAGATACGGGCGAGAGTCTCCTGCGCTGCCTCAAGATTTTCCAATGTGGTTGAAAGATCGCTTCTGCGGATTCTCAACCCTTCAAGTTCGGAGCGTAGGGACTCAATTTCGTCAATCCGTTCCTTGTAAACACCTCGTGGCCGACCCGTTTTGGTTACCAACTCGGAGAGTTGTTTATCCACCGCATCGGGCAAGGCCCTACCGCGTTTGCCTCCTAGAACCTCGCCGACCTCTGACTCCAATGCACTGTGAAGGTTTGAACGCGCGCTATCTGGAAGATTAAGCGCGCCGAAGGATTGACCTTGCTGAACCCAAAGCACGTTCCACATACCAAGGGTTTCGGGTTTTGCACCCGACTTACCAGGCTCATCGAATCCGAGAAGATCACGAAGTGTGTCCTCTGCTTCATCGCCCTCCAACTTTCGTCCGTCCGGGCAAAACAGGTGAGCATAGGGCTTTTTAACAAACCGCTTTCTGATCCGATAAGTCCCTTCGTCGACCTCAAATGCCAGTTCGACAACAGGTGCGGCCTGGTTCCGGTCATTTTGTAAAGCGGTGATCGGTTGGGCCTTAGAGCTGTATTTCTCGAACAGCGCGGCACGCAGCGCATCAAGCAGTGTTGACTTACCCATTTCGTTGGGGCCGACGATGACGTTCAGACCGTCGCCGATGTCATCAAGACACATCGGCGTCGTGAACTTTTTGAACTGATTGACTGCAATGGAGCGTATCTTCATTGGCTCCTCATCTGCAGTTTCATGTGTTCGACAAATAGCCTCTGAAGTGCCAGCACCGCGACCTCATGGTCAGGATCACTAATGTCCTCAGCTTTGTGCCGCAGAATATCGGCGGCAGTTCGTACGAAGCCCCCCCGGTCAATTTGGTCGAGGTCTTCTTCGCTAGGATTAGGGAATAGCCGCGCTTCATCGACTCGCAGGTAGCATAGTGCAGCAGAGACCCGCTCGATGACTTGTTCTTCAAAATACTGCCGGTCCTGAAGCGAAACTGTACCTTCAACAAGAAGTCGCACGAGAGTCCGGCTAAGGTCCTCTCCACTCCCACGAAGGTTTGCAACCAGGGCGTCAATTTCTTCGCGGCTGTTAATCTGCTGACGGAATGTGATCCAACGGTAGTGGCCGATCTCGATAGGTGTGACCTCCGGCGCGGCGTGAGCACCCTCGATTTCGACGCACAGCGCCTGTCCGCCACCTTCGACATCGAAGGCATCGATCTCGTGTGTGCCGCTATACCAAACCTTGTCGTTGATTTTCTTCTGTCCGTGCCAGTCGCCCAAAGCAAGGTAAGCAAGCCCCGCCGTGTCCGGCCTATTCGGGCTAATGAAGTTTGGAACATCCTTGTCGTCGGAACCAAACCCCCTGACCGTCCCGTGCGCGAGCCCCAACCGGATAATGTTGTCAGGAGTCTCTGCATCATCCATGTAAGCCGTCGGGTCTTGAAGTGTGCGCCGATACCGCAATGGTGCCGGGAGCAAGGCAAACCTTTCGCTTTCGAATACTATGGGCTGAGCAGATAGGTGAACTAGAACATTATCGGGAACCCCACGACGCATCAGCTGGTCCCAAAGACCGTGCGGTCTATGCGGATCGTGGTTTCCAGGCATCAAATGCCAGGTCACCCTCTCAAACTTCCGCATGCGTTCCATTGGCTGGTTGAGCGACCGTGGAGACAACGCCTCCATGTCGTAGACATCACCCGCTACTAGAATATGCTTAGCGCCAAGCTCAATAGCCTTCTCGCCGAGCCTTGTTATTGCTGCAAGACGCGCTTCCTGAAGCAGCCCCATAGTGCTGTCATCAACAAAGCGAAAAACTTTCCCGATTTGCCAATCAGCAGAATGCAGAAATCTTAAACCCATGATTAATATCACTAGCTAGATTTGGCTAATACTCCAATTTGTTATTTCGTGCTGTTCAAACCCCAAATCGACCACTCGGGATTTTCCTGCTCAAACTGCTCCAGCACCCGCTCGTCAAACGGATGGACAATCTTCAGCAGCTCATCCCGTCGATACTCCAACGAGCCACCATCACCGTAAACTGGCCTCGTCGTCTTGTGGCCCATGAGAAGGCAGCGCAAGCCATAGTCGATATTGGCTTCCTGCATGCGTTTCTCAAAGGCGTGGCGGAGTGAATAGACCTTATGGTTAGGCGTCTCGAGCAAGCCTCGATTGCGCAGGTTCTTCATCATGTTCGCGGAAACGAGTTCGTTCCGATCATAGTAATGTGAGAATGCTCTCGGTGCCGCCCGTTTTGCCGCCTCTAGTGAAATTCCAACAAGTGGAATGTCTCGTTCAGACGTATCGGTTTTCACCTCGCGGTCCGTACGAGCCCGAATAGCGATATAAGGAACCGGTCCATCCATATGGAAGTCCTCGATCCGTAAATTGATGATCTCGCTCGGGCGGCACCCCGTCTCGATTAGCATGAGAAGGATCAACTGTAGTTCAGGATTCCATCGACGTGTCGCGCCCGGTGCCAGGATCTTTTTGCAAACCCAGTCGGACGAGAATGGCGGCACTTCGGTTCGCGCTTTGGCTTTGAAGTGCATATTGCGGAATGGATTGGGCCGTTCTTCTTCACCGATATGCTTGAAATAATCTGTGTAGAGCGAGCGGATATTGCCGATGTGCCGGTTGGCTGTGTTCGGGGCCATTGGCTTGGTCTTACAATCTTTCGGTTTAACCTGCCTAGCCCAGTGCTTTTGATATTTGAGCGCCAGCTCTCGAGTGATGTTTTCAAGTGCGATATCCCCGGCAAAATCGATGAAGTACTGGATGGAGGTGCGCTTGGTCTTTTCCCATGACGCTCTCTGGTTCGGCGACTTGTAGAGCTGCGCGTTATAAGCAATCTCCGAGAGATAAATCTCGAAAGCTTCGGTGACAGTTATTGTGGGTTTGGTTGCCCCGCCCAGCAGAGCCTCGGCGTCGCGTTCTTTCGGTATCTCTTGCGGACCGGCCTGAGTTTGAACGGCCAGCAACCTCGCCAGGGCTTCTTCAATGGGGGCTTCGGTCGCGAGATGGTCGATTGGTTGATAGATGAACCCGCTTGCCAAAGCCTTGACGGTCGCCATCTTGTATCGGCGACGTACAGCTTCAGACACTTCGCGATTGGTAGAGGGACCTGCCTCATCGGCAATCTGTAATGATGCCCAGTAATGATCGTCGGCTTCCGCTAGGAGATCACGTTTGTAACGCGCTTGTTCAAGCGAGGTAGTGCTGAGCGACCCCTTGATACGTTTTCGGGTATCGAGGTGTGCGAACTTTCTCGGTACCCGGCGGTTATACCACCAGACCCGGCCTCTCTGTTCGAGGTAAGAATTGTCTTCGACGCGCTTCATGACGTCGACCATTGGTCCACAAATTGGTCCCAATTTGGTCCACAATTTCCGGCCAATTTAGACAAAGAAATCCAAACAGAACCAATAATTCCGTTTAATTTCAATGATTTGCGTGAATTCCATTTCGTGAGAAATGGCGCGAGTGACGGGGCTCGAACCCGCGACCTCCGGCGTGACAGGCCGGCACTCTAACCAGCTGAGCTACACCCGCGCATTTCCTTGCCGAAACTCGGCGAAGCGCTTCTCTATTAAACCCGGCATGGCGGGTCAAGCGGGGAACTTCACGCGAATTTGCACTTTTCTGTATAAAGCTGTCATTCCCAAGCCATATTCCCATATCAGGTTAGACTCCCAGTCCTGAGGTTATTCCATGAAGCGCGTTCTCCTAATTGTTTCCGGCATCGCGGCACTGCTGATTATCGCAGCCTTTTCAGTGCCCTTCTTCATTCCGAAATCGGTTTACAAGAACCAGATTGAGAATGCGGCGACCAACGCGTTGCAACGTGACGTGACGCTCGCAGGCGATGTGAAAATATCCGTGTTTCCGCGCATCTCGGCCTCGGTCGAACAGGTGAGCGTTGCCAATCCCGACGGATTTGCCACACCGAACATGATTGAGGCAGGTGCGTTGCGCGGCTCGGTCAAATGGATGCCGCTGCTGTCGCGGCGCGTGGATGTGCAGGAAATCGCTTTCGTGGATGCAGATGTGTTCCTTCAGCGCAAAGCCGATGGGAATACGAACTGGGAATTCGCCTCTTCAAAAGAAGCATCGCCACCACCTGAAGGGACAAATGGTTCATTCGATGCGGGAATCGAATCGGCAATCCTCAAGAACGCTTCGCTCATCTTTCAGGACGACCAATCTGGCGAAACATACAAATTGTCCGAACTTGACCTGGAAGCATCTCTACGAGGCATGGACCAGCCTCTCAGTGCGACAGCCAGCGGCCGGTTTCAGGAGCAAGCCTTCACCGTCGACATCTGGCTGGATGCGCCCGAAGCGCTCACCCGTAATCTGCCCGCTCAGGCCCAGCTGGATCTGGCATCCGACCTGGCAAATATCAAATATGATGGCAGCGTCCAACTTGGTGACGCGCCGAGTTTGAACGGCACGTTCGAAACCGTGGTGGCAGATCTGGCCGCGCTCACACAGCAATTCGAGTTGGATGTGCCGGCACGGTCAGCCTTGGGTCGTCTACAAGTCGCGGGCAAGGCATCCGGCGCGCTCGACTCACCATCTCTTACAGAACTCAAATTGACCCATGACAGTGACTTGTTGAGCGCGTCATATGAGGGATCCGTTTCGCTCAATGGTGATGGGACTGTTGCCGGCACCCTCTCCATCGCCAGCGACAGAATGCGTGACTTGCTGAGCGCTGCGGCAATTGAACTGGCTCCGGGTGATACACTCCAGACCTTCGCCGTCTCCGGTACGGCAAACGGCACATTCAAGTCCGTCATGGTCAACAATTTGAACCTGTCGCTAGATGCATTGAGGGGCACCGGACAGGCGAGGATTGATGTGTCGGCGACAACACCGCGCATTATCGGCGATCTCAGCGTACCCGCTCTCGACCTCACACCCTTTATGGGAGAGCCGGATCCGGAAAAGACCAATCAAGGAATTCAGCCTTGGAGTGATGAAACACTCGAATTGTCCGGGCTGAAATCCGTGAACGCAAACCTCAGTCTTGAGGTCGGATCACTCACCATTGGTGATGTCGAATTGACCGATGCAGTCATGGACGTCGATCTGACCGATGGATTGTTGACAGCAGATTTGTCGCAATTCAAAGCCTTCAGCGGACTTTGGTTGGGCAAGCTGACCGTGGATGCCCGACCTGCCACACCGAAAGTCGGCTTCGACATGCAGGGCCAGAATGTTGCCGTCGCAAATCTGCTCGGAACGTTGGCCGGATTCAACAGCCTCACAGGAACAGGACAATTCAAGGTTTCTGCGCAGTCGTCTGGTACATCCATTGACGCAATCATGCAGGCAATTGACGGAGAGGTCTCCACGAGCCTTTCAGATGGTGTAGTCAAAGGCTTGAATGTTGCAGCCTTGGTACGAAGCGCCTCCTCTCTCAAGCAGGCCATAGCGACAGGCTCGATTCAGGAACTCAATTTTGGCGAAGCTTTATCGCAGAATGCCGCAACCGATTTTTCAAGCTTCAACACTGTGTTGAAAGTCAATAACGGCGTTGCGAATGTGGATGTGATGAAACTGCTGAGTCCCATTCTGGGCGTAGATGGGACTGGACAGATCAATCTGGCGGGACAGTCCATGGACCTGCGCCTTGCGACCAGTGTGGACAAATCGGCCCAAGGTCAGGGCAGCGTGGTGCAATTGAACGGCATTCCAGTCCCGATCCGTATATCGGGCGCGTGGACGAATCCGAAAGTCACACCAGATCTGAGCGGCGTAAGTTCTGCGTTCAAGGCAGAGTTGGGCTCCCGCGTGTTGGAAGAGCTTGGTGTCTCCAACTCAGCAGGCTCCGGCAGCACCGAAGATGTTATCGGCGGACTCCTTGGCATCAAGAAGCCTGCCCCAGAAGCTCCGACGGACGACGCGCCTGCCGAGACATCTGCTGAAGATGTAGCGATCAAAGCGCTCGGCGGCTTGTTGAACAATCGCAAGAAAAAAGAGGCCGACACTTCAAACGAAAACTGAAATCCAGGGATCAGGCTTGGGCGGACTTCGCCGCTGGAAACTGGATAGTATTATCGGCTGCGGTCGCGACATCCGACTCCCGCTTGGGTGATGCAAAATCGGCAGGTAGAAGGTCGATAATATGGTGAAGTTTGTCGAGCGGCTTGGCCCGGCTGATGAAGAAACCCTGCAATTCCTGGCATCCAATGTCACGCAGGAACTCTGCTTGAAAATGCGTCTCGACACCCTCCGCTGTGCACCGCATGCCCAGTGAGTGCGCCAGTGCGATGGTGGCTTGCGTGATAGAACGGCTGTCTGATCGGCTTTCAATGTCTCGCACGAAGCTCTTGTCGATCTTGATCTTGTCGAACGGAAAGCTCCGCAAATAAGACAGAGAAGAATAGCCTGTGCCGAAATCATCAAGCGCAATGCCGACGCCGATCTCCTTCAGTTTGTGAAGGCGCTTGAGCGTGAAATTTGTGTCCGACATCAGGACCGTTTCCGTGATCTCAAGCTCGAGCCGTCGCGGATCGATCTTGTTGGCGGCAATCGCATTCACGATGGTCGTCATCAAATTGGATGAGTGTATTTGCAACGGCGAGATATTCACCGAAACTTTGACATGATTGGGCAGACGACGCGCCTCTGCCAAAGCCGCCCGAATGACCCAGTCTCCGATCCGGGTAATCAGACCATTGTCTTCTGCGTGCTCAATGAAGTCGCCGGGATAAACCAGGCCCCGCTCAGGGTGGTTCCATCGCAGCAAGGCTTCGCATCCCACCACATCATGTGTGTGAGCATCAACTTGAGGCTGGAAATGAAGTTCGAACTCGCTGTGCTCCAGCGCGGAATGCAAATCGGCCTCGACTTGCAAATGGGCTCGCGCGCGTTCGTCGAGCGCGGGTGTGAACATGCACCAAGTGGACTTTCCGAGCTTCTTGGCCTGATAGAGCGCCAAGTCAGCATGCTTCAGCATGGTGCGGGCATCTTTCGTGTACGGATCGAACATCCTGACACCTACCGACGCGGAGCAATTGGCGGTCGACCCCCACAGGTCATAGGGCTCGCTCAGGCGTTCGGTTATCTCGTCGAAAAAGAGTTCGAGGTCGCCCATCGTCGGACGCTGAACGATCATGGCGAACTCGTCACCACTGATCCGCGCCACCATGTCATGATCGCCGCTCAATTCGTTCAGGCGACCGGAGACATGCTGCAAGAGCTCATCACCCGCCGGATGGCCCAGCGTATCGTTCACCCATTTGAAGTTATCCAGATCGAGCCAAACCAACGCTCTTTGGACTGTTTCAACATCCGGTTTGCGGAGCGCCTTTTCCAGTCGTTCCTGCATGTTCATCCGGTTTGGCAGACCCGTCAGCCCGTCATAATGCGCCATAAAGGCAATACGATCTTCTATTTCCTTGGACTGGGTGATGTCCGATGCCACCCCGCGGAAGCCTCGGAACTTGCCATCATTGAAGATTGGCTTTCCGGTAAGGGACAACCAGCGTTCGGTCTCTGAACCTTTGAGCCTCATGGCGATATCGCGAAAGCCCTGGCGGCGCATGAGGCTGGTATTGAGCACTCTGGTAGAATCGTCCGCCTCGAACTGATCGACCAACAGATTGCCAAGCGTTAGGTAACCATTGTCATGCTCAGCGCCCTCAAACACGAGAGGAATGTCTACGAGCACGCCTCTGGCGTCAGTTTGCCAGAGCCAATCGGACGTACTTTCCTCAAAATCCCTCAACAGCAACCCAATCAGATGCGACTGCTCTCTGACCGCCGTTTCGTTGATGCTTTTGAGCACGAACTGGCGATGCGACCAGCGAATGGCTAGGATGAGTATCGCGACATAAGCCAACGTCAAAATAGATGTATACTGATATTTTGGATTTTGCTGAAACTGCATTTCCGCAACCAGTCCCAGTCCGATCGGAACAATAAAGGCAAAGGCTGCCTTGGGCAGACGCGACATCAGGAGCGCACCGGTGAACATGACTCCAGCCAGAACGACGCCCACAATCATCTGGCCATAGCTATCCGTGACATTCATCACAATGATAGGTACCGACGCCCACAGAAGTCCGGCAATCGCCGCAACAAACGTATATTCCCTCATCACCTTGCGCGCGATCGCAAGATCGCTGGGCCGGTAGGTTCGAACCTTGTTCGTAACAAAAGCCGCTGCGCATATGGCGGCGATACAGACGAGCCATACAGACAAGGCAAAGTCCGCTGGCGTCTCCTTGAAGGACAGCCAGACAACCGACGCATTGATGAGGTTGGCCAGAACCAGAGGAATCGTGATCGTGCCCACGATTTCCAGCTGGCTTTCTCGCCAGGCCGCCTCATGCTTTCGTTCGTCGTCCGAGTCCCTAACGATCTCGGACAGCGGCCCATCGCCGCTATCCTTCATAGCCAACAGTTTCATGCGTCCACCCCGGAATTCATCCGACTTCTCGGAATCACCATTGTCAGCATGTCTAAGCGACGGAGGTGAAAATCAGTGTAGTGTGACGTCGAAAATTCTCTGAAACCGGTAACGATGCGTAAGTCATCAATCTTTGGTTGGATAAATATTCAAGGATTTCAACACGGTTCTGGCTCGCCGCTGTATCAGATCACGTTCACGATCCGGCATTTTTATCGCATTTTTCATGAGCAATGACATGCGGGGATTACCCTGCAATCGTTGGGAATGGCGGATCAGGAAGTCCCAATAAAGCGTATTGAAGGGACACGAGTCCTCATCGGTCCGGGTTTTGGAATTGTAACGACACCCGGCGCAATAATCTGACATCTTGTTTATATAGTTTGCACTGGCAGCGTAAGGCTTTGACGCAATCACACCCCCGTCTGCAAAGAGCGCCATTCCATGCGTATTCGGCAGTTCCACCCATTCGTACGCGTCGGCATAAACACTCATGTACCAATCATTGACGTGGTCCGGATGGATGCCCGCGAGAAGCGCAAAATTTCCCGTGATCATAAGGCGTTGAATATGATGGGCATAAGCATGCCGAATGGTCTGCCCCAGCGCATCGGCCAGACAGGCCATATCGGTTTCGCCGGTCCAGTAGAAATCGGGAAGCGCGTTCTGCGCATTCAGAAAGTTGCTCTTTGCGTACTTAGGGCCGCTCCACCAGTAGAGCCCCCGCACGTATTCGCGCCAGCCAAGGATTTGCCGAATGAAGCCTTCCACAGCATTGAGCGGCGCACGGCCGCATTTCCATTCCGCCTCAGCGCGTTCACACAAATCCAACGGATCCAACAAACCGACATTCAGATAAATCGAGAGGATTGAATGCCACATCCACGGCTCATCCTTTGCCATGGCATCCTGGTAGTCTCCAAAGCCAGGCAGGATCTCCGCCATGAAAGCATCGCGAGCGGCCTCGGCATCGTGACGTGTGACTCCGAACACGAAGGGTTCCAAATCTCCGAAATTGTCTGGAAACCTGTGCGTGATCATATCGAGCACGTCTTGCGTAACCTGATCTGGCTGGCAGAACCATCGTTGAGGAGTAACCGCGGATTTCGGCAACCGCTTGCGGTTGTCCTGATCATAATTCCACTTGCCGCCAGCAGGGCTATCTCCCTCCATGAGCAGACCTGTCTTCTGTCTCATCTCGCGATAGAAATACTCCATCCGCAACTGCTTGCGATGGGCAGCCCAGGTCGAGAATTCACTCAGTGTCGCGATGAACCGCGTGTCGTCGCGAAGTTCCACCTCTACATCGAAGATGTTGGCCCACACCTCCATATCGCTCAACAGGCGCCATTCGCCGGGTTTCGTGATGATCAAGGTGTCGATGCCGGGATCGGCATCCAACGCACGCGCTACTTCACCGCGCAATGAGCCTTCATTTTCAGGATCCGTTAATTTGACATAGCGAACCGCAACACCCGTTGCTTCCAACTCCTCAGCGAAGTGGCGCATGGCAGAGAACACAAATGCGAGCTTCTTCTTGTGGTGGCCCACATAGGTCGCCTCTTCCATGACTTCGGCCATCAAGACAGTATCTGTGGACGGATTGAAATCAGAAAGAGATGACAGGTCGGGCGTTGGCTGATCGCCAAGAATGAGTGTCAGAGCCGACATTCGGTAGCGAAATCAGTATGGCTTCGCCAAAACGTATTCGATATCCTGACCGCGTGCTTCGAAAGCCAACTTCATCCAACGTCCGGCTTGGTCATACCAAAGCATAACATCAATATCAGAATCCATCAGATACCGCGTGGTCTCGATCTCTTCACCCGCCACACGTATGGTCTCATTCCCTTGTTCAGATACGGTGACCTCCAATATTTCTCCATTGCCGGTCGACAGCAGCTTTGAGGAATTCGTGGCGGCAAAGTTCCAATGACTTGAAGGCACGATTGAGCCTGCAACAACACCGTCATACTCTGTGCCATCGACCTCCAACCCATCACCGCTGCGCACTGCCTTCACCGACCCTTCATCGCCATCATCGTCAACCTGACCGGTGAGAGACACAAGTTGTCCATCCTCCCACACTTCAGTGGCGTCGAGCTCATACTTGAAAACGGTGATAGGCCCCAGGCCGGCTTTGAGGTTCACGTCAGTCGTTGCAGTCAGACGTCCCTGGCTATCCTGCCCAAACGTGACGGAGTGGGAGCCGAATGGCTTGCCCTTGCGCAGCACATCAAACTCGATCACGTCTCCCGGGCTTGGTGCCCAACTCGCATCCGACGTCTTTCCGCTTGCGGGTGCGCTAAACAGCGCGGCCGATAGCAGAATGGCTCCCAGAAAACGCTTCATTGGAAAATACTCCAGAACCTGTTGGGCCGATGGGCGACAAAGCAAATACAACTTTCGTCTCCCACAGCAGCGGGCTTGTGACGCATGCCGGGTTCACCGAGCACAAGGTCACCGCGAGAATATGTGCCATATCCATCTGTAAAACGCCCGGACAGGACAACGGTTGCCTCAAGGCCACCATGACCATGCATCGGCGCGCTTTGACCGGGCTCCAGTTTCATGAACTTTGTCCCCGGCGTGCCTGCAGATGCATATTGAACGCCGGAGAAACCGCGCCGCCAGCTCAAATCGCCAGATGATTGGAACAGGACCTCATCAGCTGAGAGACCTGACCATCGGGCGCGACCAGTTCTCGAACTCTGCTGGGCCGGGTCGGCAAGTATCGGGTCAGATCGTTCCAGCATCACACCGCCGATCATTGACCAGAGATGCGCGGTCTCAGCCCCCCTCTCACTCAGTGAAATGTGCAGGTCCCCCGCCACAGCAAAGGACTCCGGATGGTTCCCGGCGGCATGGTCCATCATGAAAGCAATATAGGTGTCGGTGTGGGTCAAGCAGGCGGTCCTGTCTCGGTTGGTCTATTCATGCTTCTTACGCAGACCGGCACGAATTGGATCACACGGGCCCTGTGGGACTCACAACGGTTGTGAAAACCTCTGCGCCGCACTAGCTTCGTCCCAAAGAAAATTGACCAGAATCGGACCTAATCTGATGAAGTTTCATCGCTCGGTGATCGACCTTATCGGCAACACCCCCCTGCTTCGCCTGAACCAGGCATCTGACGAAACCGGCTGCGAAATTCTCGGCAAATGCGAATTCCTCAATCCGGGGCAGTCTGTGAAAGACCGACCGGCACTGGGCATTGTTCGCGACGCTGAAGCGGCTGGAGAGCTGAAACCCGGTGGCACCATTGTCGAAGGAACGGCTGGAAACACCGGCATCGGGCTCGCATTGGTCGGCGCAGCACTCGGCTACCGCGTGGTCATCGTTATGCCACGCACGCAAAGCCAGGAGAAAAAGGATGCAATCCGCCTACTCGGCGCAGAGCTGATCGAGGTCGATGCGGTCCCCTACAAGAACCCAAACAACTACCAGCACTTCTCGAAGCGCCTGGCCGAAGACCTTGCCAAGTCGGAACCAAACGGCGCGATCTGGGCAAACCAGTTCGACAATATCTCGAACCGCAAGGCCCACTACGACACCACTGGTCAGGAAATCTGGACCCAAACCGATGGCAAGCTTGACGCTTTCATCTGCGCGGTCGGATCTGGCGGCACGCTCGGCGGTGTATCGCTCGCACTAAAGGAAAAGAACAAGGACATTCAGATCGGTGTCGCAGATCCCGGCGGGGCTGCGATGTATGAATACTACAAGAACGGTGAGTTGAAATCCGAAGGCACCTCAATCACTGAAGGCATCGGACAAGGTCGCATCACAGCCAATCTTGAAGGTATTGAAGTGGATCGCGCTTATCGCTGTACGGATGAGGAAGCGCTCAACATCCTTTTCGGCCTCGTTCAGAATGAAGGTCTGTGTCTTGGCGGCTCCGCGGGAATAAATGTCGCCGGGGCCGTTCAGATGGCGAAGGATCTGGGGCCCGGGCACACAATCGTCACGGTGCTCTGCGACTATGGCAACCGATACCAGTCGAAACTCTACAATCCCGATTTCCTGAGATCGAAGGATCTGCCGGTTCCCGCATGGATGGAGGCTTGAATTATGGAATCCGGAGACCCGCTTGTCACAGCCGAATGGCTGAAAGAACATATCTCTGCGCCAGACGTCCGGGTCGTGGACGCAACCTGGTTCCCTCCCTTCCTCAATCCCGAGAAGACGGGGCGCCAGGCATGGGCTGAAGGGCACATCCCGGGGGCCGTCTATTTCGACATCGACGCCATCAAGGCAGGCGGAACCGATCTGCCGCACATGCTGCCCGATCCCGTCATGTTCTCGTCGCGTGCGCGCAAGCTCGGCCTGGGAGACGGCAACCGGATCATCGTCTATGACCAGTTCAACTTCTTCGCCTCGGCTCGCGTATGGTGGATGTTGCGCGTAATGGGCCAACGCGACGTAAAAGTACTTGATGGTGGGCTCAAGGCCTGGACGGATGCTGGTGGCGAGACCGAGGACCTGCCACCGGTGGCCGTCGAACGCCATTTCACAGCGCGCGTCCGGTCCGATCTGCTGAAGGATTCAGACCAAATGCTTGCAGCATCTGCGAACAGCTCCCACAACATCATAGACTCCCGCTCGGCCGAGCGTTTCTCCGGCGAGGCTCCCGAACCGAGAGAGGGGCTTCCCTCCGGCCACATCCCTGGCAGCATTTGCCTGCCCTCCGGCGAACTCCGCACGGAAGACGGCAGGATGAAATCCGCCGAGGAACTTGGCAAACTGTTTCCAAATCCCCTCGCGCCTACAATCGCGACCTGCGGGTCTGGCGTGTCTGCCGCTGTCACGGCGCTGGCGCTGGCCCGACTCGGTAATTGGGACGTCGCGGTCTATGATGGATCGTGGGCGGAATGGGCGTCTGACGCATCCCGTCCCGTCGCCACTGGCACAGCATGACAAAGGACACTGCGACACGTCTCATCCATACGCGTGGCCGCCGGTTGGCCCAGAACACAGTCAATCCGCCAATCGAGCGGGCGTCCACACTCCTGTTTGATACATCCTCAGACCTCTATGGCGCGAAGCCCGGCTACGGCCGTATGGGCCTGGCGGTTCATCGTGAACTTGAAGACGCACTTTGCGTACTTGAGAATGCGACCTTCGCAAAACTGACCTCGAACGGATTACAGGCCTGCGCGCTTGCCATCGGCAGCCAGGTAAAAGCCGGGGATCACATCCTTTTCACCGACTCCGCCTATGGCCCCACCGCGCGCTATCTTGATCGTCGATTGGAAAAAATGGGGGTAGAGGCGACGCACTTCGATCCGCGATGTGGCGCAACCATTTCTAACCTGATCAAACCCAACACGCGCGTAATTTACCTGGAATCGCCGGGCTCACTCACCTTCGAGATCAGCGATACGCCTGCCATCGTGGACGTGGCGCAGCAGCGTGGTATTCGCACCATTCTCGATAATACATGGGGCGCTGGAATTCTGCACAAGCCACTGGACCTCGGCGTGGACATCTCTGTCCAGGCGTTGACAAAATATGCGGTTGGCCATGCGGACGTGTTTGGCGGCGCTGTCATGAGCCGCGACAAGCGCGTGGCGCAAGACATTATCGACTGCGGAGATGATTGGGGCATCAGTCTGGGCCCGGACGATGCTTACACGGCCTTGCGCGGCTTGCGCAGCCTGAAGACGCGCATGGATGCGCACGAGGCCGCTGGTCTCAGGATCGCGAATTGGTTGTCTGAACGCCCGGAAGTCTCTCAAGTCCTGCACCCGGCACTCGAACAGCATCCGGACCATGTCATCTGGAAGCGCGACTTCACTGGCTCAAACGGCCTGTTTTCCGTCATTCTCAACGCGGTCAGCCCAGAAGGCCTGAAACGCTTCTTTGACGCATTGGAATTGTTTTCGATGGGCTTTTCCTGGGGTGGCTTTGAAAGCCTGATCATCCCGTGCGACCCGCAACTGAAACGATCAAAAGGCCACTGGATTGACCAAAAGGTCGGCCCTCTGCTGCGCATACATGTCGGTTTGGAGACCGTAGATGACCTGATTGCCGATCTCCGGGCAGGGTTTGAGGCTATGGGGGAATAAGAGCGTGGAATTGGGGGCTCGCAAAATCGGATTGATGCTGGGCCCTGCCCTGGCCGCGCTCATGTTGCTGTTCGGCCCACCGGAAGGCCTCAGCCATGCGGCCTGGGGCACGGGAGCTCTGATGGCGCTTATGGCGGTCTGGTGGGCCACCGAGGCTATTCCCATACCTGCCACCTCTCTGTTGCCGCTTTTTGTTCTGCCGCTCGTTGGAGCGGGCTCACCAGCCCAGACGGGCAGTGATTATGCCAACCATATTGTCATCCTGTTGCTCGGCGGCTTCATCGTTGCCCTCGGCATTGAACGCTGGAACCTGCACCAGCGGATTGCACTCAACGTCATCAGCCGGGTGGGCACGTCGCCCGGCGCTATTGTCTTCGGCTTCATGCTCGCAACGGCCGTCCTGTCGATGTGGATATCCAATACGGCCTCGACATTGATGATGGTCCCCATCGCCATCTCAGCCAGCGCTGTGCTTGGGAGTGTTTCGAAACACTTCACCACGGCACTCCTGCTCGGTGTTTGCTACGCGGCATCCATCGGTGGAGTCGCCACCCCGATCGGCACGCCGACCAATCTGATTGCAATCAGCTGGTTGCAGACCGAAGCGGGTGCTCATATCGGGTTCGCACAATGGATGGCCTTTGGCCTGCCGGCCATGGCGCTATTATTGCCGGTCGCATGGTGGAATGTCACACGCGGTATGCCGGTCCGCTCCGAAAATGCGGAAGCTGTGTCGGCTCACGTCAAATCCCAGCTTATCGGCATTGGCAAAATGACCGTCCAAGAAACCCGCGTCGCAATCGTTTTCGGGATCACGGCCACCCTGTGGCTGCTCAGACTGCCACTTCAGCTATTCCTCGAAGCGTCTGGAATAGAGTTGCTCGCGAATTATGGTGGCGCGGAAGTCGACATGATGATCGCGATCTTCGGCGGGGTACTCATGTTTCTGGTCCCGGCGGGCGGCGGTGAAGATCGTGGCCTGCTCAACTGGCAGGAAGCTGAACAAATTCCGTGGGGCGTGTTGCTCCTGTTTGGTGGCGGCATCGCAATGGGCAAGGCCATTTCGCGCACCGGACTGTCGGAATGGATCGGCGAGAATCTGCGTGTTCTGGACGTGCTCCCGCCGCTAATCTTCATCGTTATTGTGGTTGCTCTGGTCATCTTCCTGACGGAAGTCACCTCAAACGTGGCCACAATGACCACGCTTGCACCCGTACTGGGTTCGCTCGCTGTTGCGCTCGGCACAGCTCCGGAAAGCCTGCTCGGCCCGGCCGCCGTGGCAGCGTCCTGTGCCTTCATGCTGCCGGTTGCCACCGCACCAAACGCCATCGTCTATGGCACGGGCCACATCACCATCCAGCAGATGATCCGCAAGGGCTTCTACATCAATCTGGCAGGTATCGTGATCATCGCTGCGGTAGGCTACTGGATCGCTCCGCTGGTCCTGTAGAGGAATCCAGCGACACGCGCCGAATTCCTCCTACACCCGACAAGCCTGCGTCCCTCAATCCCAGCCCCGTCTGCAGCAAGGCATACAGGGGCAAGCTGAACGCCACCTGAACTTAGGTTAACTCAGGCAGCTGGTGGCTCGCTGACCTGGACCATCAGTTTGCCTAGATTCTTGCCTTCGAAGAGACGCGACAAGCTGGCTGGTGCATTTTCCAGACCATCGACAATGTCCGCCTCGAACTTGATCTTGCCGGCCATCAACCATTGCGCCATCTGCTGAATGCCTTCCGGAAACCGCGGGAAGTAATCGATCACGATGAACCCTTTCAGCAAAGTCCGGCGCATCAACAGGTTCGAGAAATTGTACGGCCCCGGCACGGGGTCAGTTGCATTATAGGTGCTGATCAGTCCGCATAGCGGCATGCGCGAGAAATCATTCAGACGCGCAATCACTTCATCCATGATTTTGCCGCCCACATTCTCGAAATTGACGTCGATTCCCTTCGGACAGTGCTTGTCGAGCGCTGCCCCAACGTCTTCCGTCTTGTAGTTTATCGCAGCATCGAAGCCGGCCACCTCGGTCAGCCATTTGCATTTCTCGTCACTGCCCGCGATGCCAACAACCCGGCAGCCCTGGATCTTTGCAATC
The DNA here is from genome assembly GCF_017309975.1 of Hyphomonas sp. KY3. NCBI lineage: Bacteria > Pseudomonadati > Pseudomonadota > Alphaproteobacteria > Hyphomonadales > Hyphomonadaceae > Hyphomonas > Hyphomonas sp. KY3. The sequence goes on along the minus strand of NZ_CP022271.1, from coordinate 1,312,997 downwards.
TGTCCCACCATGGAGCCGACTGCGCCGGCCGCCGCAGAGACGACCACCGTCTCGCCAGCCTTTGGCTTCGCAATATCCATCAGTCCGAAATAGGCCGTCATGCCAGTTGCGCCGAGCGGCCCCATATAGGCGGTCAGCGGCACACCTGGCAGGCGCGGCAGTGCGTTCAGCGAACTTCCGGGCAGATTCGAATAGAGCGACCAGGTGCCGAGACCCGTGTTTACGATGTCTCCTTCCTTCAGCCCGTCAAAACGGCTTTCGGTGACCACGGCCAGACCGCCGCCACGCATGGCATCCCCGATGCCGACGGGCGGCAGATAACCATCCACATCGCTCATCCAGATGCGATTGGTCGGGTCGAGGGACAGGTAAATCAGGCGGGTTCGCACTTCACCATCTTCCAACGGCACAAGCGGAGACTCGACCAGTTCGAGGTCTCCCTCCTTCAGGTCACCTACAGGCCGCTGACGCAAAACCCAGCTCTTGTTCATCTCAGTCATTTTTATCCTCCCATGTCTTGACCGGGAGGCTAGGTCGAATTCCGGCTAGCGCAAGACTCCGCGTCGCGTCATCCGCCACGCATATGCAAGCAACAAGGCACCAATCAGGATGATGACTGCCGCAAACGCGGGATTTGAAGCTCCTTCCGGAACATCTTTCAGCGACATCCCATGAACCATGGATGCGAGCGCGGCCAGCAGCGATATCAAGAACGCCCAAACGGCAAACCGGCTGCGCAACAGGAGCAGAATGGATCCGATCAACGCGCCCCAGACGCCGAATGCCCAGATGACATACTGCCAGACTGGAAACGAATAGAAAAAGGCTCGCTGCTCTTCCGTGAAGTTCGACATATACGGCGCCCAATGGGTCACTGTGGCGGTGTAATCAAACGCGCCAAATCCGTTCCACAGTACCGCAAGAATACCCACGACCCAGAGATGCCAAGGCGTACCGGCGGCTTGTGGTTCCAGTGTTTCACTCATGCTTCCCTCCCAGAATTGTACGCGCAAGTTTACGCTGCGACGGCGCATTCGGCAAATCCCTATAGGTGAGGGTGCAATACCCCCTTCCGGATGGGTGACGTCGCGCATGACACGGGCTACACATTCGGCCAGCAAAGGATTCCCGAACCATGGCCACTGCCCCCGTCAACAAGGACAGCCACCTCTACCTGGTAGATGCCAGCGCATACATTTTTCGCGCTTTCCACGCCCTTCCCCCTCTGACCCGGGCCAGCGATGATTTGCCAATCGGCGCCGTGAGCGGGTTCTGCAACATGTTGTTCAAGCTGCTGGAAGATCTGAAGGGCGACGAGCGGCCCACCCATTTCGCCTGCATCTTCGACAAATCCTCCATCACGTTTCGCAATGAACTGTACGACCAGTACAAAGCGAACCGCTCGGACCCCCCGGAAGAACTGCGCCCCCAATTCCCGCTCGTGCGCCGCGCCGCCGAAGCCTTCGCGGCCCATGCCATCGAGAAGGAAGGATTCGAAGCCGACGATCTGATCGCCACCTATGCGCGTCAGGCCGAGGCGAAAGGCGCGCGCGTCACCATCGTCTCATCTGACAAGGACTTGATGCAACTTGTTTCCGATACCGTCCTCATGCTCGACACGATGAAGAACAAGACAATGGGTCGTGAACAGGTCTTTGAGAAGTTCGGCGTCGGCCCGGAAAAGGTCGTCGACATCCAGTCACTTGCCGGAGACAGCGTCGACAATGTACCCGGTGCCCCCGGAATCGGCGTGAAAACTGCGGCCCAGCTGCTGGATGAATATGGCGACCTCGACACGTTGCTCGCGCGCGCTGAAGAAATCAAGCAGCCAAAACGCCGCCAGACCCTGATCGACAATGCCGATCTCATCCGCATATCCAAGCAATTGGTGACGCTCAAAGACGACGTGCCGCTCGACGTACCGCTCGAAGACCTCGCCGTGCAGGATCCGGACCCAGACACGCTGATCAATTTCCTGGAAGAAATGGAATTCCGCACCATCACGCGGCGCGTGCGGGAAATGATGGAACTCGAAGGTACCTTGGAGTCCGCCCAGCCCGCAGAAGATCCGATCGACCGCAGCAAATACATCTGCATCCGCGATTTCGAAGAGCTGGAAGAGTGGATCACACGCGCCACCAAACAGGGCTATGTTGCAGTTGACACTGAGACCGACAGCCTCGATTCCATCGCGGCCAACCTTGTCGGCATATCCTTGGCGCTCGCACCGAATGAAGCCTGCTACATCCCGCTCGCGCATGTCGATCCAGACAATGCGGGCGACGGAGACATGTTTGGCGCAGATCCGCCACGGCAGATCCGCATGCAGGATGCACTGCGCGCTCTGAAACCGATGCTCGAAGATCCGGCGATCCTGAAGATCGGGCAGAATATCAAGTACGACCTCTCGGTCTTCGCCACGCACAACATCAATGTCGCGCCGATTGATGACACGATGTTGCTGTCTTACGTATTGAATGCGGGCAAGCACAATCACGGCATGGACACACTGTCGGAGCGATACCTGCAGCACAACACTATTCCGTTCAAGGAGATTGCCGGAACGGGCAAGTCGCAGGTGACGTTCGATCGGATCGCGCTGGACAAGGCGACAGAATACGCCGCCGAGGATGCCGACATCACCCTGCGCCTGTGGCAGGTTTTCAAGCCCCAGCTGCGCACGGAAAAGGTCATGACGGTTTACGAAACGCTGGAACGCCCGCTCGTCCCCGTCCTCGCCCATATGGAGCAGGAGGGGATCAAGGTCGACCGCGATCACCTCTCGCGCCTGTCATCCGATTTTTCCCAACGCATGGCTGCGCTTGAGGCCGAAGCGTATGAACAGGCTGGCCGCGAATTCAATATCGGCAGCCCGAAACAGCTCGGGGAAATCCTGTTCGACGAGATGGGTCTTGAGGGCGGCAAGAAGACCAAGACCGGCGCATGGCAGACGGACGCCGACGTGCTCGAAGGGCTCGCTGCAGAAGGCCATGGCCTGCCCCGCACGATCGTCGACTGGCGAACCCTCTCCAAGCTCCGGTCGACCTATACCGAAGCACTGCAAGCGGCGATCAATCCCGACACAGGGCGCGTGCATACCAGTTACTCGATGGCGGTTGCCCAAACTGGTCGCCTGTCCTCCACAGATCCGAACCTTCAAAACATTCCCGTTCGCACCGAGGAGGGCCGCAAGATCCGCGAAGCCTTTGTCGCCGAAAAGGGCAATGTTCTGGTCAGCGCGGACTACAGCCAGATCGAGTTACGTATCCTGGCGCATATAGCCGATATTGATGCGCTGAAGGACGCCTTCAAGGAAGGCCTCGACATCCATGCCATGACGGCCAGCGAAATGTTTGGTGTGCCTATCGAAGGCATGGACCCCATGGTCCGCCGTCAGGCAAAGGCGATCAATTTTGGTATCATATACGGCATTTCCGGCTTCGGCCTCGCACGCCAGCTGGGCATTCCCCAGAGCGAAGCCAGCGAGTACATAAAAACCTATTTCAAACGCTTCCCCGGAATCCGCGCATACATGGACGAGACCAAAGCTTTCGCCAAGGAGCATGGATACGTTACCACCGCCTACGGACGGAAAATCAATCTCTCTGGCATCAAGTCCAAAGGACCACAGCGCTCCTTTGCTGAGCGCCAGGCCATCAACGCGCCCATTCAGGGATCCGCTGCCGACATCATCAAACGCGCCATGATCCGCATGCCAGATGTACTGGCCAAAGCAGGCCTGTCTGCGCGTATGCTGCTTCAGGTACATGATGAACTCGTCTTTGAATGCCCGGAGGCCGAGGCCGACAAATTGATCGAAACCGTGAAGACCACCATGCAGGGAGCCGCCGGACCGTCACTTCAGCTATCTGTACCCTTGGTTGTCGACGCGCGCGCCGCCGGCAACTGGGCCGAGGCGCACTAAAGAACATAAACAAGTTTTCACACTTAGGGCCTCTCCTCTATGTTAGCGTTCCCGTCAGACGGGAAGCAAAACATGGTTCGCAGCATCGTAGTCGGAATGATCGCAGCATGCATGGGGGGCGCAGCGACAGCGGAGGTGGATTTATCCAAACTCAGGGCTCAGATTGAGCGCGCAGTGGAAAGTGAGGACTTGTCCGCAATAACCACAGTGTTCGGACCTGAAGTCCGGATCATGCCGGAATACCAGAAGACAATGACCGGACCGGACCATGCGGCCCTGTACTACGAGACGCTGTTTGACGGCATCGACATCAATTTGTTTGACAGAACCCTCACCGAGACAATTCCGATCGACATGCTAAAAGTGGACATCGGCGCGTTCACTCTGAACTATACTGCAGCGCAGTCCGCTGAGGCGAAGGAAGTATCCGGGCACTACTTCGATATCTGGGAAGAAAGTGCGGCTGGCGATTATGTGCTGATCGCACAAGCTTGGAATTTCGACAGCGTGTACACGGAAATCCGGGAAACCACGATGTTCGACACTCTGCCTGGCATACATCTGGCCTTCACGCCATCAGTCCCAGTCGATTCCGGCGCGGCGTTCGATCACCTCGCCGTCAACCTGTACAATGATGCTGCGATGATAAGACAGCAATCCGACATTCTCTACCATGTCTACTCAGAAGATGCCGTTATGTACCCACATGACAGTGGACCGAGAGTTGGGCAGGAGGCCATCAAGGAATTCCTTGAAGACTATACGTCTGGCTGGCCCAGTTTTGACTATATAAAAACGGCGTCACACAGAATAGAAGGCACCGCACCTTACGCAATGTCACTGATATCCTACAATCTGCGCTGGGACTCATTGGATAATTCCGGCGTCTCCATCGGCAAGGGCATCCGCATCATGAAACGAAACGAGGATGGATCATTGCGAACCTACAGGCTTATATCAATGCACGACCAATAAAGTTGCGTCGCCGCCCCGGCGCGGGTGAGCAACCGGGACGGCGAACAGGTCAGACCTCTGTCAGAATATCCGGATATGGAAGGCGGGACTTCGGGAGCGAGGCGTTATAGTCCTGCTCAGGATCGTGATATCCGAGCGGCACAACAACGAGCGAGGAGAAGCCCCTCTCGCGCAGGCCGAACTCGGCGTCGAGCACTGCCGTTTCAATGCCTTCCATCGGCGTGGAGTCTATGCCCAAGGTGGCTGCGCCCAACATGAACTGGCCAATATTCAGATAGACCTGCTTATCCATCCAGTGCTGGACATCCTTCAAGTCCTGCTTATGGAGGTTCACGAACATTGACCGGCCACCGTGCATGGCGGGCTTGTGCGTGTCTTTGTCCACATCGAAGCGACCATCTTTGTCTTCCTGTTCGAGCACATGCTGGAGATAGTCTTCATCCACGGCAAGGCGGCTGGCAAACACCACGACATGCGAAGCGTTCAGGATCGAGGGGCGGTTGAAGGGGTACTTCTCTGTTGCCTTGGCAACGCGCGCCTTGCCTTCCGGTGTTGAGGCGAGAATGAAATGCCAAGGCTGGATATTCGTGCTTGATGGACTGAACCGCAACAGCTCTTTCAGCTTTTCCACATTCTCGTCAGAGATACGACGTTTGGGGTCGTAGGCCTTCGTCGTGTAACGGGCCTTGGCGTAGTGAGTGATATCATGTTTCATGGGAGGGTCCTTTGATACTTGGAAAAATGGAAAGTTTCGGGAGGGGGATTGATCAGCTCTTTGTAGAGACGATTTCGAATTCGCCTTCGGACCGGACATAGAAAAGGCAATCCGCGTCCGCGCCGCAGGCGAGATTATCGCTTGTGTTGGCCTCAAGGCCGACATAGCTACCCGGCGCAAGGGGCGCCGATTCCGCCTTGCCCTTCAGGTGCACTTCTGGCGCGCCAGAAATCGCCACAACCCGCAGGTCACTTTGATTACTGCGCAGGCGGGCGGCCTGCCCAGCCGGCAGTTTGACCAGTGCGCCTTGTGCGCCATTGTTTTCCGGGGAGTTCCAAAGAAACGAAATTTTCGCGCCGCCGTCCCGGTCGATCCAGGTAATGTCTGAGGCATCAAGCCAAACGAGATTGGTGTGATCAAAGCTCACCGGACGTTCGCCCGAATCGAAGGACTCATCCGCAGGTTTTACGAGATATGGACCGTCATCAATCTCGACATAGGCCATGTTGAACGCATCACCGGCCGACGTGACATGGGCCTCACCCGCCGGCTGAGTCCAGAATGAGCCGGCCGGCAGCCACATATCGGCCGCTCCCGGATCGTCATTGTGGACCACCCCTTCAATCACGACCCCGCGATATGTCACGTTGTGAATGTGGGGCGGAGACGAGAAACCTTCCTTGAACTGAACGAGGAAACCGGATTCACCGGTGGAGGTGCGATCCCCCCAAAGCGTTCCGGCCCGTGGACTTGCATCGCCCCGCGCCGGGTTGAGCGGGCCCCATTCAACCGCTGAGACCGGGACGATATCCGCCCCTGACACAGCGCGAGAAATATCCGGCGCGCTGGCGCATCCAGCGCCAGCAGATACGAACAATAGCGCGCTCAACGCACCAAAGGGGATTTTGCGTAAGGTTTCAGTCAGGGACATGGCCATTCTTGGGTCTCTCGAAGGGTGATTGGAAAGCAGGTTGCGTTACGGGATGTGGGCTCAATTGGTTGACGCCCCCCGATTTATTCATACAAACCAATTTCACAAGTACGCACAATTTTGGATTATACGCACAGAAAGTATACTGTAGAACATGACCCGCTTTGAAAAGTATGACTGCTCCGGCGGCTGCCCCGTGGAAGCTGCATTGGAAGTGATTGGCGGCAAGTGGAAAGGCGTCACGCTGTTTCACCTGCTGGACGGCGTGAAACGGTTTAACGAGTTGCAACGTGATGTCGGCAACGTCACCCAACGTATGCTGACCAAGCAGCTACGCGAGCTTGAAGATGCCGGCCTCGTCAATCGTGAGGTCTATCCAGTGGTCCCGCCAAAGGTGGAGTACAGCCTGACCAAAAAGGGCGAAACCCTGCGTCCGATCCTCAACGCACTGAAAGACTGGGGCGAGACACATGTCATGACCAGCTAAGTATTCAAAGGCTGGCCATTTAAGTACGAGCAATTTGAAGCACTCCACCCCCCGTATAGTTTGAAGCAATTTGAAATTGCAATCCTGCATTCCTGACCTTAGCCTTGAGACGATTCACTAAAGAAGAAGGCCGGGAATGCATCCAATACTATTCAAGCTCTTAGTATGTTTTGTGCTTTCATTTGCTTGCAGCGCGAATGTTTTCGCTGACTATCCAGCTGCATATGTTGGAAAAGCGGAATTGCGCGACATTGCCGTCTCTCCGGACGGCACAGCGCTCGTTCTTTTGAAGACGGGCCACCAGGATGATATCGTCCAGAAGTTCGGGTGGGACGAGATCATGGTTGAGGACAGCGCCACCGGCGACACTCGATTAGAGATCAAGCAGACCTACACGTATTACAGTAAATCCGTGAACTGGCTATATGATTGGGTATCATGGCCATTCGATGACACTATTCTGTCGAGCGCCGTCGAGTTCACCGTTTCCGGAGACAAGTTCAAATCACGCTCAGTATTTCTGACCATCAACCCCGAAACGGGTGAAAAGAAAGTCCTCGCAGCCAGCAGAAAGAGAAACCTCGACAAGGAGATCGATTCACCAAAGCTCATTGCGAGCGATGCAGAACGTCGCGAAGTCACTCTGGCCATACACAAAAAAGCATCTGTTGAGCTTGTTTCCATCAATGTGGACACAGGCAGGCAGCGTTTGCTGGATACAGCGAATTCGCGAACCCTGACGTGGCTTCTGGATGACTCGATGCGTCCCGTAATGCGGATAGAAAAAAGCAAATCCGGCGGACTTCACCAATACTATTCAAGCCAGGATGGCGGTCGGAACTGGACACTGAGATTTCAACACGATCCTCTCAATGAAGGATTCTATCCGGTTTCCTATTCCTCGAAGAACAACAAATTTATCGTCGTGTCCCGGCCCGCAGACGCAGAGCATGCCGGCCTCTACGAATTCGATCTCCACACTGGTCAATTCGGCAAACAACTCTTCAGCGATTCCGAGTACGATCTCAGCTCCGCGCGCAAAAGACGCGGGTCTGATGACCTGCTCTACTCCGCACTCTGGAAGGACAAGCTCGAAAAGCACTGGTTCACACCAGAAGATGCCAAACTGGGACGAGCAATCGACTCTGCGCTTCCTGATGAAGCCAACTGGTCCGTATTCGACATGAGTCTGCATGGGCAGGCTTGGGTGATATATGTCAGCTCCCCAATCAATCCGGGAGCATATTATGTTTTGCGCAATGACCTGAAAAGACTTCGCAAGATTTCAGACGCGCGGCCTCATATCGATCTCAGTACGACATCAATGCCGCGACGGGTTGATTACCAGACTTCTGAAGGCCTTGCATTGCGGGGATATTTCACACCCTCCACACGTTCACCAGGTCACGCTCCGCTAATCGTCATGCCTCACGGCGGTCCTGTGTCTCGAGACGTGATGGATTGGGACGGATGGGCCCAGTATTTTGCGCATCGCGGATACGCAGTCTTTCAACCCCAGTTTCGCGGCTCTGGTGGCTTCGGCCAAACATTTGAGCGTCTGGGGCACGGCGAGTGGGGTAGAGCAATGCAACAAGACATTGCGGACGGAGTACACGCCCTCGAACAAGCCGGGCTGGTGAGTCCAGACCAGCCAAGAAGCATCGTGGGCGCGTCCTATGGCGGCTACGCTGCACTGGCAGCCGCAACCATGACTCCCGATGCCTACCAATGCGCGATAAGTTATGCAGGGGTGAGTGATCTTCCGCGAATTCTACGTCAGTACGACCCCTCAGACGCAGTGGACGCTTTCGTTCGGAGTATCTGGACACAACGCATGAACAATGGACGCGATGATGAGACCGAATTGTGGCATCGGTCTCCAATATCCTACATTGAATATCTCAAGGCACCCGTGTTCCTGATTCATGGGACGGAAGACGAAATCGTTCACATGGATCAGACCACTGCGTTCTATGATGCTGCGGTACAGGCTGGGAAACAGGCTCAAATACTCTTGCTGGATCATACCGGCCACCAGATTTACAGCGATGATACAAACACAGATTTGCTCGTCGCGATGAACGCCTTTCTGGTGCAATGCATGCCGCCCGCACCAAAAACGCCGACAACCAATGGAGCCAATCTCCATTAAAATGCCGTAATGTGAGCCTTCGCTCGCCTTGATCCCTTGATTTCATTGCAATTGCATTGAAGGAGGGCTTTTGCCGTGACGCGAACCATGTTTGAACACCGTAGTGCAAGACGACCGGATCCCGTTCACGGATATGGGTTGGTTGAGAAGGATAGAGCGATGACGACATTGGCGCTGGTGGATGATGACGAGAATATCGTTGCGTCCCTGAAGATCTTCTTCGAGGCCGAGGGCTATGATGTGCGCACCTACCATGATGGTGAGACGGCTCTCCCGGCATTAACGGAGACGCCGCCCGACATCGCTATACTGGACGTGAAAATGCCCCGTATGGACGGTATGGAATTGCTGCGTCGCCTGCGCCAGACCTCCGAATTGCCAGTCATCTTCCTGACGTCAAAAGACGAGGAAATCGACGAAGTGATCGGCTTCAATATTGGCGCCGACGATTTCGTGCGCAAACCCTGCTCCAATCGCCTGCTGGCGGAACGCGTCAAGGCCGTGCTCCGGCGTGCCCGCGGCGGCGTGGCCGGATCTGAAGAAGGTGACCAGAAGCCAATCGTGCGTGGCAAGTTGACGCTTGATCCGAACCGTCACGCCTGTACGTGGGATGGACATCCGGTCCGCCTGACCGTCACCGAATTTCTGATCCTGCAAGCGCTCGCCCAGCGCCCTGGCTATGTCAAAAGCCGCGACCAACTGATGGACGCCGCCTATGATGATCAGATCTACGTCGACGATCGCACCATCGACAGCCACATCAAGCGGCTTCGCAAGAAGTTCCGCGAAGTGACCGACGAATTCGATGCGATCGAGACCCTGTATGGCGTCGGCTACCGCTACACTGAATAGGCGCGGCACTTCGGAGATCTATATCGGCGGGGCGGGCGATACCCGCACCCGTCTCGTGGCCGCTTATGCGGAAGCGCGGCAACGTGACTTTGCGCATGAGGCCCATCATGATGCGCACTATTTTCCGCATTACGCGTTGCGGCGTATTCTCAATCTGGCCCGTCAGCACGCCGATGCCGGCCGCACGTTGATACTGGTCGGGCATAGTTGGGGCGGCGATACAGCGCTTCGTGTATTGAAGGCGCTCCAACCGCGCCGGGTAGATTTGCTTGTCTGCGTTGATCCAGTTCCCAAATCCCGGCTGAATCCCCCTCCGACTCCACGCAACGCCCGTCGGATCATCCATGTTGATGCAAGGCCAAGTCATCCGAATCGATCGGACCAGGTGAAGGAGATGGGGCAATGGTTCGGCGGCACGCTGCACCGAAGATTGTCGTCCGCCGACACGCGCATCGTCGCCGATCTGAATCATTTCGCCTTCGCCCAAATGATGTCGGCGCCCGGTGAAGACGGCCTGTCCGCTGCCCACCATATCAACGAACTGGACAGTCCTAAGCGATCCCGAGGCGCCAGCTCCAATTCGGCAAGCTCAGGACAAGTAAAATGAATCCCAGCCCGATCAGGAAGCTCAACGGCGAATACACACGTCGGTTGAGGGTTAGAAAAGGCGATTCAGGCGACGAGCGCTCGAACGCTGGCAGGACGCCGATGATACCCCGCCCAAGAAACACCGTCCCTGCTCCCAGTCCTGCCAGGACCAACACGCCTTTTTGGATGACAGACGGCAACGGCAGAGAAAAGTACCCGCCCAGCCAAGCTGCCAGGACGGCGGCCGCAAACAGGCAAAGCGCTACCATGAAGCAGGAAAATGCCGACGGCATCTTGGTTATACCCCGACGGCCCACGACCGCACGGGCAAGTGCCTGCTCATTCGCACACGGGAAATTGCTGCCAAACGCCCACAGCAGGTGCAGACAGCCGAGAACGAACAACACAGCCACCAGAATAGGTGAAATGAACGGTGCAATCATGCGGACACTCCTGCGGCAATGCGGGGCAGTAAAATGCGCCGCCCACTTGCCGTTCCCTCCATCATTCAATAGCCAGACACGAGACTAACACAAGCAATAGGATAACTTCATGGCAGACCCGGAAAATACGCTTCTCCTCGAAACCTCCAAAGGCTCGGTAAAAATCGACCTGCGTCCCGACCTGGCCCCCGGCCATGTCGAACGCATCAAGGAACTGGCCCGCGAAGGCTTTTACGACGGCATCGTCTTTCACCGCGTGATTGATGGATTCATGGCGCAAGTCGGTTGTCCACAAGGCACCGGCATGGGCGGTTCTTCCAAGCCGGACCTGAAGGCAGAATTCAATGCCGAATCCCATGTCCGCGGCACATGTTCCATGGCCCGCACATCGGCCCCGAACTCGGCAAACAGCCAATTCTTCATCTGCTTTGACGATGCCAGCTTCCTGAACCGCCAATATACGGTCTGGGGTCAGGTCAGCGAAGGTATGGACGTAATCGACCAATTGGCCAAGGGAGAGCCACCGCGGAACCCTGACAAGATTGTCAGCATGAAAGTGGCTGCCGACGCCTGATCTCAGGCAGGCAGAATCCCGTATGACGGACAGGAAAATCAGGCGAAAGGCGATTGCGCGCCACGGGTCGAAAATCTTCGGCTCACGCATCGCACGTCTGATTTTCGCGTCCAATTTGGCGGGACTGGCCATCCTCATTATTGGCGCGATGGTTCTTAACGAAATGCGTGCCGGTTTTGTTGTCTCCAAGAAGCAGGACCTTGTTGCGCAAGCTCAGATTTTTACCAGCTTGCTTGGCGACGATGCAACCACGCCTGCCCCCAAGCTCGATGATGAAGCCGCGCGCCAGACGATCGTGCGCCTTAACCTGCCCGAACGGGTGCGCGCACGTATCTATTCACCCGATGGCGAACTTGTTGGCGACAGCTTCTATCTTTCAGAGCGGGTCGACATTGACGCCCTGCCGCCGCTACAGGAGCCCAGCAGTTTTGCCAGGCTAGGTGCCAATCTGTCGGAATGGGCAAGCCGTACGCTCGGCCCGATCATGCCCCGGCGCAGTTCTGATGCGCTCGTCGCTCAGAGCTTTGAGGAAGAATTCGAGATCGCCGTGCGCGGTCAGGAAGCGGCCAGTCAGCGCTTTTCAGACCGGGGCCAGCGGATCATTTCCGTTTCCATGCCGATCCAGCGTGTGTCTGCTGTCGTGGGAGTCCTGACACTGGAATCGAATGATATTGATGAGATCATTCGCTCCGAACGCGCTGCACTCATCCCCTTCATCGGGGTCGCAGTTCTTGTCGCTTTCGTCACATCGGTCCTGCTGACTCTTGGTATTGCCCGCCCACTGCGCCGTCTATCGGTTGCAGCAGACCGTATCCGGGCCGGCGCATCCGATCGGATCGACATTCCGGCCCTGACCAATCGCAAGGACGAGATCGGCAACCTGGCCGCCTCCATGCAAAGCATGACCGAAGCATTGCTCGAACGGATTGAAGCAAATGAACAATTCGCTGCTGACGTGGCCCATGAGCTGAAGAACCCCCTCACCTCTATACGCTCGGCCGTCGAAACCGCTGACCGGGTGCAGGATGATCCGGTCGCGCTCGAACGCCTGCGGCAAGTCATCGCCCAGGATGTGAAGCGACTGGACCGTCTGATTACAGATATTTCAAACGCATCCCGTATCGAAGCGGAAATGACGCGGGTGCCGACGGAGCAAATGGACATTGCCGGATTCGTCCACGATGTCGTGCAGACCTATGAAGCCTTCAGCCGCGAGGAGCGATCAGTATCGGTTCATTTCCGAGATGATACGATGGGTGCACGCCTGCTTGTCCGCGGGCGTGATGGCCCGCTCGGCCAAGTTGTTCGCAATCTGGTAGACAATGCGCGCTCTTTCTCGCCCCCTGGCGCAGAGGTCAATGTGATTGTCGACCAATCGAATGATGGCCCGCAAACCATCGCGCGGATCATGATCGAGGATAGCGGCCCGGGTATACCTGAAGACAAACTGGAAAAGATCTTCAGCCGTTTCTATACGGACCGCCCGGCTGGAACAGCTTTTGGCAACAATTCCGGCTTGGGACTCTCAATCGTACAACAGATAGTCACGACCCATCGCGGCAAGGTCTGGGCTGAAAACCGCGCAGAAGGGGGCGCGCGGTTCATTGTAGACCTTCCCGCGATCTAGGGCATTACCGGTTCTTTCGGTTATCGATCAGATCATCGACAACTTCCGGTTCTGCCAATGTCGATGTGTCGCCAAGATTTGAATACTCGTTCTCGGCAATCTTGCGCAGGATGCGGCGCATGATCTTGCCAGACCGTGTCTTGGGCAGACCGGGCGCGATCTGGATAAGGTCAGGGCTCGCAATCGGACCGATTTCCTGGCGCACATGCTGGATCAGATTCTTGACCAGCGCATCATCCACTTCGACGCCCTGACGCAATGTGACATAGGCATATATGCCCTGCCCCTTCACATCATGCGGATAGCCAACCACAGCGGCCTCTGCGACCGCATCATGGCTGACCAGTGCGCTTTCGACTTCAGCGGTACCCATGCGATGACCGGAGACATTGATCACGTCATCAACGCGGCCGGTGATCCAGTAGAAGCCATCCTCGTCGCGGCGGCAGCCATCGCCGGTAAAATACGTGCCGGGATAGGCCGTAAAATACGTGTCGATGAATCGCTGATGATCGCCGTAGACCGTTCTCATTTGTCCCGGCCAACTATCCGTGATCAGCAGATTGCCATCGGCCGCGCCTTCCAATTCGTTACCGTCCGCGTCCACCAGCACTGGCTTCACGCCAAAGAAAGGATGACTGCCGGCGCCCGGCTTCATTTCGGTCGTGCCCGGCAACGGAACAATCATGGTCCCGCCTGTCTCGGTCTGCCACCAAGTGTCGACGATCGGACACCGCGCTTCACCTACGACGTGGAAATACCATTCCCATGCTTCCGGATTGATCGGCTCGCCAACTGTGCCCAGCAAACGGATCGAATTGCGCGATGTCTTGTTCACTGGCTCTTCGCCTTCGCGCATCAGTGCGCGAATGGCGGTTGGCGCGGTGTAGAAGATGGTAACGTTCTGCTCGTCGCACACCTGCCAGAACCGCGAAGCATCCGGATAGGTCGGCACACCTTCAAAGACGAGACTTGTCGCGCCATTTGCCAGAGGTCCGTACACGATATATGTGTGCCCGGTTACCCAACCCACATCTGCCGAACACCAGAACACGTCATCTTCCTTGAGGTCGAATACATACTCGTGCGTCATTGACGCCCAGACAAGATAACCGCCAGTGGTGTGCATCACGCCTTTAGGCTGCCCCGTTGAGCCAGACGTGTAGAGGATGAAAAGAGGATCTTCGGCATTCATCGGTTCGGGCGGGCAATCGGCGGAGATACCCTCGGCAGCCTCGTGCAGCCAATAGTCCCGCCCCGCCTCCATGTTGACCTCAGCGCCTGTGCGCTTCACGACCAACATCTTCTCAACCACACCTCCGGCAATCTCGGCGGCCTTGTCGGCGTTTACCTTCAACGGCACACGGCGACCACCCCGCACGCCTTCATCGGCTGTGATGAGGAATTTCGAGTCGCAATCGGTAATTCGCCCTGACAATGCCTCGGGGCTGAAGCCCCCGAACACGATGGAATGTACTGCGCCAATTCGCGTGCACGCCAGCATCGCATATGTGGCTTCGAGAATCATCGGCATGTAGATCGTGACGCGATCGCCCTTTTTTACACCCATCTTTTTCAGCACGTTTGCGAACTTGCAGACCGCGGCGTGCAACTGGCGATAGGTCATCTTGTGGGTGTTGCCGGGCTCGTCGCCTTCCCAGATCAACGCGACCTTGTCACCACGCGTTTCCAAGTGGCGGTCCAGGCAGTTTGCCGACACATTAAGGACACCATCAGAATACCATTTCACATGTAGATCGCCGGTCTCCCAGGAGACATCCTTTACGACCGTGTAGGGTTTGATCCAGTCGAGCCGCTTGCCGTGCTCCCCCCAGAAAGCCTCCGGGTCTGAGATCGACGCGGCATACATCTCTCGATAGGTTTCCGGGCTCAGGTTCGCCTTTGCTGCAAACTCCGCCGGCACTGGATAGGTTTTCGCTGCGTCGCTCATGAAAGGCTCTCCGTCTGGCATGTTTTCTGTTCTCACCTCAGAATGCATACTTTGTCGAGAAGGTGAACCGGGTGATCGAGCCATCAGCTCCACTTTCGACCTCGCGGAGGCCGTGCATCAATTCGGTCCCCAGTGTCACATTCGGCGCAACGTCCCAGAGAATGGCCCCGAACACCGACTGGACAGACGATGTCACCGTGTCAGCCAGATAGTCCGGATTGTCGATGAACAGGCCGGAATAGCCGCCGCTAAACCGCGCCGTTTCCCCGAAAGCGTGGCGCCAGGCAATCAGCCCGCCATATGAGGGCACCGCTTCCAGCTCCCCGTTCGGGTCGAGGGCCGTCGAGCGGCTGGCGGCCAGCCCGACATAGCGGCCGATCCCGTCGCCTCCGACCAGGTTGAAGCGGATGTCATCGGTGTCCCCAACATTCAAGCGGCCCGAGACGCTGAGGCCATATCCGAAGGTTTCGTCTTCGACCGTGCCGAAATCGGCCCGCAGCTGGCGCGCGATGCCAGCGATCGAGACATTGCCGAATTCACCGCTCATATTGTAGCGGGCCACGACGTCCGGGATGAGATTCTCGTCCCGCGATCCCGAATTCAGGGTTGTCGTGTTCGGATTCTCGACGGCAAACATCCAGTTGCCATGCGTGTAACGTATCTGCGGCTGGCGCACGAACACCATGCCGTCCGACAGGATAAGGAAGCTTGCGCTTTCCGGAATGGCTGACGTGTTCTGGAAAGTCGACCATTCCTGCCCGACCAGCCAGTTGCCATATTTCATGAAGGCCCGACGCAAACGTGGCGAGTAGGAGTTCGAGACCAGTTCATTGCCCTGCCCCGATCCGAGGAAATCCATCTCGATATGCGCGCTCAGCGTCTTGTCGCCCACAGGCCGGGATGCGGCCAGGAAGAAACGAGTGGATTCAGCAGTAAAGTCCGTGGACGTTGTTCCGTTCCCACCGATGGGTGTCGCACCGGGAATGTAAAAGTCGCGCGCGATGGAACTGCCGGAGATGGTGCCATCGCTCAGCGAGGTGACATGCACGTCCGCATCCACAAAGCCGCCGAACTTCAGCGTCGTGTCACCGACCCTGAATCCATCTGTCGGAGGAGGAGGCGCGGCCTCCGGCTGGGCGGCGACCGGCTGGACGCGGACGATTTCTTCATGCCCGGCGCGCGTCGCGGCCAGTTCGGATTTGAGTTCGGAAACCATGGCCTCGAGCGCTGCGATCCGCGACTCAAGATCATCCGCTTCCGCAGCGGCGCCGAGACTTGTCGTCAGAGCTGCCGAAGACAACAGCAGGGCCTTGAAAGTACGAGACATGCATTCCTCCCTCATATTGATTATGAGAAGGAGTATCCGTTGCTTGTGCTCGGGCCGCCATTAGCCATTGGTGCTACGACAAAAGTCGTAGTGCGCTGCGGCGCGATCCATGACATACTACACAGGTTCTGGTTAAGTCCACAGACCGCAAAAGCGGCACGGATTCGGGGAGGAATATCTTGGTACAGGCACCGCGCGTGCTGATCGTGGACGACCATCCATTGTTTCGTGACGCGCTGGAAACCGCACTGGAATGCGCCTATCCCGCTGGCGCCGCCGCCTCGCATGCGTCCAGTCTTTCAGATGCCCTGGCCCGCCTGCAGGCCGATGACGTGGATTTGGTGCTGCTTGATCTCAATCTCGGCGACTCGGCAGAGTTCGAGGGCCTTACCCGGCTGCGGGCTGCCAGGCCGGACTGCCCCGTTGTGGTTGTATCCGCCACGGAAACGCCAGAAGCCTTTGAAACGGCCCGTATGCTCGGTGCGGCCGGATACCTCCCCAAGAGCATGTCCCTGGACGACCTGTCGGCGGCGCTCGCCACGACGCTGGATGGGGGGCAATGGTTTCCGGAATGTGTCGGAAAGTCCCTGCCAGCCAATTGTGCCGCCGAACGCATTGCCAGCCTCACCCCCGCCCAGAGACGCGTGCTCGCCCGATTGTCCGATGGCCTGCTCAACAAGCAGATCGCCTATGAAATGGATATTTCCGTGGCGACGGTGAAGGCGCACATGACAGCGATCTTCCGGAAGCTCGGGGCGAATAATCGCACACAGGCCTTGCTGATCTATCAGGACGCCACATCGCTGACCGATTGAGCCGCGCTTTCCGTCCCTCCGGCAGTGGCACAGTCTTTCAGAAATTTGCGGATGTCCGCCGGATTGCTCGGCTTGTGAAGGATGGCAAAGCCGACCGTCCTGGCGGATGACGATTCGGCGGTGGACGTGGCTGCGGTCAGCAATAAAACATTGCCGGCATGGGCGAGCCGCTTGCGTAGTCCCAGGAGCAGATCCAGTCCATTCTGCCCGTCGCCGAGATTGAGGTCTGCAATCACTGCGTCAAATTGCGCTGACTGCATGGCAGCCAGCGCCTCTTCAGGTGTCCGGACACAGGTCGCCTGACACTCCCAGCCTTTCAGCAACCGGCTCATGCCGTCAACAATGGCAGGCTCGTCATCCACGAACAGGACGCGCAGGCCGACCAGATCCCGGTCAGCCGGCTCAACCGGCGCCGACTGCATCCGGCGCGGGCGTCTATGCAATTCAGCCATTGGCACAATCACCGAAAAAACGCTGCCGCGACCCGGTGTCGACTGCACATCAATGGACGCCCCCATCAGACCAGCCAGACGGCGCACGACAGACAGGCCAAGCCCTGCTCCCCGAATGCCGGTATTGTCGGAATCCTCATACCGACGAAACTCCTCGAAGATCCGTTCCAGACGGTCTGCCGGTATGCCAGGCCCGGTATCGTGAACTTCGATCCTTACCGCATCCCCGCGTCGGCGTGCCCCGACAAGGACTCCGCCCGACTGTGTATATCGCCGGGCATTCGAGATGAGATTGCGCAGAATGCTCTTGAGAAAATCCGGATCGGCAAGCACTGCCAGCTGTGTGGGTGCCAGCCGCACGGAAAGCCCCGCCGCCTGCGCCATCGGAAGCGCCTCGTCGACCAGGTCCTCCATCAACGGGCCCAAGGGAAGGCGTACGGGGACTGCCTCGACCTGGCTATGGTCCAGACGGGATATGTCGAGCAATCCCTTGAGCAATTCATCTGCAGACTGAATGGATCGGTCCGCGCGTGCCGCCAGATCACATTCTGTGTCACTAGCCATGAGCGATCCAAGATACAGCCGCGCGGCGTTCAGCGGCTGCAACAGGTCATGACTCGCCGCAGCCAGGAAGCGCGTCTTGGACGCATTCGCGCCTTCCGCCTCTTTCCGGGCAAGGGTGAGATCTTCTGCCATTTGCTCAAGCTCACGGGTTCGCGTCTTGACCCGGCTTTCCAGCAACTCGTTTGCCTCAACCAGGGCGCGTTCACGCAGCTTGTCGTCGGTAATGTCAGCAAAAGTGGTGACATACCCGCCGCCCGGCATGGGGTTGCCGCTGATGCGCAGGTAGCGCCCGTCCGGATTTCGTCTTTCATAGGTATACGGACTGCCGGATCGCATATGTCCGACGCGCCTGCGCGCCTCCTCGACAGGATCCCCATCGATCCAGCCAGTGTGGATGTTGTGCTCGATCAGTTCAGCCACGGGAACACCGACGCCCACCTTGTCCGCCGGATAATCGAACAAATCCACATAGGCCGTATTCCAGGCTACCAATCTTTGATCGGAATCCACGACGCTGATCCCCTGCGGGACATTCTCGAGCATGGATTGCAGCATGTGGCGTTCAAACCGGGCCGCCTGCGTCTTGTGATCCAGCATGGACAGAACATCCGGCAGGGCCACATCGCTGCCACCGATCGCCGAGGAAAGGACGACCCGTGCCGAAGATGAACCGAGTGCGCTGGCGAGCAGTTTCTCGGTGCGCTGGACCAGTCTCCAGTCCGCAGGCGCATCTCCGGTTGCGACAATACCTGTTTCAGTCTCGAACTGGTCAAAGGCATGGTCCACCGCTTCCGGCGTGAGAAAGCGGGAAGCGAGTGTCTTCAGGCCATTGGGCGACACCTGGAAGGCGTGGCTCTCGACCGCGCCTTCCGCGATCTCGACCACTTCATCGCCGCTGACAAAGGCGGATGCCTGAACCCGGTCCCTCAACCGTTCCCGTGATCGTATCGATACGATTGCGAACAGGAACAGATTGGTGCCAAGGCTCCACAGGACGCCATGGGTCAGACTGTCATCGATCCGCAATCCGAACAGAGCATGCGGGTCCAGAACCCTCGGCACAAGCGCGGCCATCGCATCATACCCGAAAATGGCGGGCAGGAAGAGCGTGTAGGCCCACAACCCCATCCCCGCGACCAGACCTGCGAGGACACCGGACCGACGCCCACCTCGCCAAGTGACCGCCCCGATCAGCGCCGGAGAAAATTGCGCTGCCGCGGCAAAGGACAGGAGGCCGATCTGGGCCAGCGCACCTGTCCCCGCCACGCGGTAATAGGCATAGGCGAGAAGCAGCACGACCACGATCACGATGCGGCGGGCCGACACGATCCTTGATCCGGCATCTCCGCTAAGGCTGGCAAATCGTCCGGACTGCATGATGGCCGGCACGACCAGATCATTCGTGACCATGGTGGACAGGGCGACAGTGGAGATGATGACCATGCCGGTCGCAGCTGAAAAGCCGCCCAGAAAGACGAGGGTCGCCAGCAGGCCATTGCCTTGTTCGAGAGGCAGATCCAGGACGAACAGATCCGGCTGCGCTGCCGCGCCGAAGAGGCTCAGACCAGCCATCGCGATGGGCACCACGACCAGACTCGTGAGCAACATGTAGAGTGGGAACACCCATCTGGCCGTATCAAGATCCTTCTGCCCCTGACGCTCGATCATGGCGACATGGAATTGGCGCGGCAGGCAGACAATGGCCGCCGTCGACAGAAGCGTCATGGTCAGGAATCGTTCCGACACGGAAAAGCGGTCAAAGGGCTGTGTGGCCAATTCACGATCCGGCAAGCCCCCCTGCACCAGAAGGAACACCGACAGGATCGCAACAGCCACCAGTGCGGCGAGCTTGAGCACGGCCTCCAACGCCAGCACGCGCATCAGGCCGGAATTGTGCCGCGTGGCGTCCGACTGTCGCGTGCCGAACAGGATGGCAAAAATCGCCAGCACAATAGCGGTCAGCAGAACTGTTTCATTGGTCGGTGTGTTGATCGCGCCGTCTGCGCCATATGCCAGTGCCTGAAAGCTCATGCCGATGGATTTCAGCTGCAGTGCGATATAGGGCAGACTTCCTGCGACGGCGGCCAGCGTTGCAGCGGCAGCAACCGCGCGGCTCTTGCCATACCTGGCCGACAGGAAATCAGACAAGGAAGAGATGCCCTCTCGCTGTGTGACATCGCCGATCCGGCGCACGATGCCGGGAAATGCCACGAAGACGAGCGTCGGGCCAAGATAGATGGTCAGATAGTCCCACCCGCTTTGCGCCGCAGTGCCAACCGCGCCGAAATAGGTCCAGGAGGTACAGTAGACGGCCAATGCCAGCGCATAGACGAGCGGATGCTGGACAAAGCCCGGCCGCGTGGCTTGCCGGTCGCCCTGCCAGGCGATCAGGAACAATCCAAGCATGTAGAGCGTCGTTGCGCCCAGGATCAGCCAGACTGGCATGAACACCTCTCTATGCGTCTTCCCCCAGCATACACGTACTGACGCCCCGGCAAATGCGCCCTTTGTCTAAAGCCTCTGCTGCAGGCATGAAAAAGCGGGCGGCCCGGAGAGGGAGGCCGCCCGCAGCAATCACCGGGAAGTGGCGCGCTACTCTGCCGGGATCGGCGCCATGTCCTGATCGGCGATGCCATGCGGCGAGCGCTGTCCGGGGACCCGGATGTCCTCGACCAGGTCCTGGATGTCCTGCGGAGGCGGGGCCGTGACAAGGGCCACCACGATCCCCACAGCCAGGGACAGGAACATGAACAGGAAGCCGATGCCTTCAGGCGACACACCGAACCACCAGTTCGCCGGATCCGTGTCGACGAACTTGAAGTAGTAGATGTAGCTGAAGGTCGAGACGAGCCCCGTCAGCATGGACGCAATCGCGCCTTCCCGGTTCATCCGCTTCCAGAAGATGCCCAGAACGATGACCGGGAACAGGGACGCTGCCGCCAGTCCGAAAGCGAAGGCCACCACCTGCGCCACGAAGCCCAGCTTGGCCGTGTTCATCCCCATGATTCCAGCCAGGATCACGGCTCCGGCGGCCGAGACCCGCGCCACTCGCAACTCGTCCTTGTCCGACATGCCGGTAAAGAAGGTACGTCGGCACAGATCGTGTGAGATCGATGACGATATGACCATGAGCAAGCCTGCCGCCGTGGACAGGGCCGCGGCAAGCCCGCCTGCCACCACGAGCCCGATCACCCAGGCCGGCAGATTGGCAATGGACGGATTGGCCATCACGAAGATGTCTCGATCCAGCTTGGTGACCTCATTTTCGTCCCCGGCGCGGTACTGGATGATGCCATCGCCATTCTTGTCCTCGACGCCGAGCAGGCCCGTCTTTTCCCAGTCCTTGAACCATTTCGGGGTCGGCTTGCCGCCGGCCGCAAGGATCGCCGCCGCTTCGGCGTCATAGTCGGCATCATCCGCGATATAGGTCGACTCGTTCACTGTATCGATGAAGTTCAGACGGGCGAATGAAGCCACCGCAGGTGCGGTCGTATAGAGCAGTGCGATGAAGACCAGCGCCCACCCCGCCGACACACGGGCCGCGCCCGGGCTTGATACGGTGAAGAAGCGGATGATCACGTGCGGCAGGCCGGCGGTGCCGAACATTAGCGCGCCGGTGATCGCAAAGACATCGATCATCGACTTGTTGGTCTGGGTGTATTCGAGGAAACCCAGATCCTGCACCACCGTGTTCAGCTTTTCGAGCATCGCCACATCCTCGCCGCGCACATTCGAGATGAACCCCAGCTGCGGGATCGGATTGCCCGTGATGATCAGGGAGATGAAGATCGCCGGAACCGTATAGGCAAAGATCAGCACGCAATATTGCGCCACCTGGGTGTAGGTGATGCCTTTCATGCCGCCCAGAACCGCATAAACGAACACAATCGCCATGCCGACCATGATGCCCGTATTGAACTCGACCCCCAGGAAGCCGGAAAAGGCCACGCCGACGCCCTTCATCTGGCCGGCAATATAGGTGAACGAGACGAACAGGGCACACATCACGGCGATCAATCGGGCCGTGGTCGAATAATACCGGTCCCCCACGAAATCCGGCACAGTGAACTTGCCGAACTCTCGCAGGAACGGCGCCAGCAAAAGCGCCAGAAGCACATAGCCGCCGGTCCAGCCCATAAGGTAGACCGAACCGCCATAGCCTAGGAAGGCGATCAGGCCCGCCATCGACAGGAAGGAGGCTGCCGACATCCAGTCGGCCGCCGTTGCCATGCCATTGACAGTGGGGTGAACATCATGGCCGGCCACATAGAAATCATCCGTAGACGAAGCCCGAGCCCACACGGCGATCGCGATATAGGTGCCGAACGTGCCGACAACCCAGAAATATGTCCAGAAGTCCTGTCCCATCGTCTCAGGCCTCCACGCCGTATTTCTTCTCGAGACGGTTCATGGCGCGGCAGTAGTAGAAGATCAGTCCGACGAAGACATAGATCGATCCATTCTGCGCAAACCAGAAACCGAGTGGCGCACCGCCAATCGAGAGATTGTCCAGCAGGTCGCGGAACAGGATGCCCGCCCCGTATGACACTACAAACCAGATGACGAGCAGGCTGAGGGTCAGGCGGATGACATCCCGCCAATACCCTTTCGCATCAATTTCCTTGCTTGGTTCCGACACTTTTTCCTCCCTGACATTTTTATCTGTGCGGGGTTCCGCAGCTTGCAGGCTGCCGGAAGCGGACGGAATGGAAAAGATAAACTTTGGTCTAAGACGATGATCCGGGTCATCCGGTCCTGCGCCATCAATCCTCTGAGGATGGCTGCCGCACTTTGCCGGTTGCATGAGTATGGCGCCATTCCGCGACCCCTCCCAGCATCAGCCAGGCCGACAGGACAAGTCCACCCGCGAGATAGACTTCACGAAAGCCCAGCCCCGGCTGGAGTATGGCCACGGCCAGCCGAACGGCGAAGACGAGCCCTAGCAGTATGCCGAGCGCCAGCATGATATGATGTTTCACGGGCAGAATCCTCCAGAACGGAGCATACACGCGCCACGCACTTCGGACAGGGGGGACTTTGGTCTAAGGGGGCTGCCGCCGTGCCCTTGCCATTCCGGACGGTATGGGCTATCCGCGCGCCTTCAGAAACGGCGGCGCAAGGCCGTTCGTGTCAGCTTCTTACCTCATCCCAAGATGGAGAGGCGGAGTCGAGGGCGAAAGGAAACCCCATGTCGAAATCCAAGATTAGTTTCAATGTCGAACTGCGTGAGCGCGTAGGCACCGGCGGATCCCGCGCAGCACGTCGTGAAGGCCTCGTGCCCGGCGTTCTTTATGGTGGTGGTGAAGACCCCGTCGCGATCTCCCTGAAGCGCAACGAAGTGCTCAAGGCCATCGAAACCGGTCACTTCCTGTCGTCGACTGCAACACTCGTTCACAAGGGCGAGAAGCAGATGGTGATCCCACAGGCGATCCAGATGCACCCGGTCTCCGATCAGCCCATGCACGTCGATCTGTTCCGCGTCAGCCGCGATCAGAAGATCAAGGTCGAAGTCCAGGTTCACTTCATCGGCGAAGAAGTTTCCCCTGGCCTCAAGAAGGGCGGCACGCTCAACGTGGTGCGTCACACGGTCGAACTTCTGGTTCCAGCCGGCAACATTCCGGAATCCCTGGAAGCAGACGTTTCCGAGTTGGAAGTCGGCGACAATGTGAAAATCTCCGACATCAAGTTGCCGGGCGATGCAGAGCCAACCATCACCGACCGCGACTTCACGATCGCCACGATCGCTGGCCGTACGGCAACCACCGAAACCACGACGGAAGAAGGTGAAGAGGCCGAAGGCGAAGAGCCAGCAGCCGAAGCTGACGCAGAGTCGGAAGACTGATCGGTACGTTATGGTCTCGTGTGTCCAGCCTTTTGGGGCTGGGCACACAGCCAAACCCTGCTAATTCGGAAGAGGGAGGCCAAGTCGTGCTCATTCTTTCCGGTCAGGGTAATCCAGGCGAAAAATATGCGAAGAACCGGCACAATGCCGGTTTTCTTGTCTTGGACGAGATCCACGCCGCCCATGGATTCCAACCCTGGCGCTCCAAATTCGAAAGCGAGATTGCGGAGGGCTTTATTGGCCCCGGCCGCATCAAGACCCTGCTGGTGAAGCCGCAGACTTTCTACAATGAGACCGGGCGTGCGCTCTCCAAAGTGGCTCAGTTCTACAAGCTCTCTCCGGAAGATATCGTTGTCCTGCATGACGAGATCGACCTTGCGCCTGGCCGCGTCCGCCTGAAACAGGGTGGCGGTCATTCCGGCAATAATGGCGTTCGCTCGATGATTGCCCACCTCGGCGAGAACGTGCGCCGCGTGCGAATTGGTGTCGGCCACCCCGGCGACAAGTCGCGGGTCATGCCTTACGTATTGTCCGATTTCTCAAAAACCGATCATGACTGGTTCGATCCGCTGGTCAGGGCGATTTCCGACGCGCTGCCTTTCCTCGCCGACGGCAATGATGAACGCTTCCAAACCGAAGTGATGCGTCTTGCCCCAGCGCCAAAGCACGATCCCAAACAGAACCGATAGCGCCGTCGGTTAGTCGTCGAGTTTGGCCAGTACCGACTTTTCAGCGGCTTCTGCCATGGCAACAGCGCCGACCGTGCCATGCGCGGGAACAGGGCTGCGCCCCAAACCGAGGCAGGCTGCGTAGAAACCCTCATCAGCGGCTCCCAGAGGGTCCGGCAGATCCGCAGCGATCTCTACCCTCACATCATATGGCGTCGTATTGACCAGTTGCCGTGTCAGGAAGTCGATGGAGATCTCGCCCGACGGATAGACAACGTGCATGGAACGCTGGCGCGCTTCCGCTGCCCGGCTGGCCATCAGACGCGCCACGCCACCGCTCGCATAGGTGAACTGGGCGTTTGCTTCGTCGATATGGTCGGAATGAACCCGCTTGCCACTCGCCATGACGCCGGTGAACTCAT
The DNA here is from genome assembly GCF_017309975.1 of Hyphomonas sp. KY3. Classification (NCBI taxonomy): domain Bacteria; kingdom Pseudomonadati; phylum Pseudomonadota; class Alphaproteobacteria; order Hyphomonadales; family Hyphomonadaceae; genus Hyphomonas; species Hyphomonas sp. KY3. The sequence continues at coordinate 1,287,687 of NZ_CP022271.1, read as the reverse complement.
TCCCCATCATCATCGCGGCAAGGTCCAGATCGTGGATCATGAGATCCCAGATGACCGAGACATCGCCTGCACGATTGTCTGGCGCCGGCGGTCCGGCGCGGACGGATTCGATCAGCAGGGGTGTCTCTTCGATCGCCAGCACGCCCATTGCCCGCGCGACAAACCGCTCCTGATGCCCCACCTGCAGGATACGGCCGCGGGCCGCGGCCTCATCAGCGAGATCACGCGCAGCCTTGCCGGTCAGCGCCAGCGGTTTCTCGACGAGCACATGGCAGTGCGCCTCAATGGCCTGCCGCGCCAGCTTTTCATGCCAGATAGCCGGAACCGCAATGACGATTGCATCACACGCATCCAGAAATGCCTCGTAATTGTCGAAACCCTTGGCGCCGAACTGGCTGGCGATCCGCGTCGCGCGCTCAAGATCGATGTCGTAAACACCGACAAGCTCGGTTCGGGCAGACGCAGCGGCCTTCTGGGCGTGATAGTTTCCAAAAACTCCGGCGCCCGCGACGCCGACTTTTAGTGTGGTCATAACAGATTAGCCCTCTTCCCACCTTAAAGACACTGCATCGCCAAGTGCTGCAAGTCTTGGGCTCAGGCCTCGCTCACACAGAGAATTACAGAATCTTTCCGTCGCCCCCCTTCACACGTCCGGTATGCCGGTCCACTTACGCCTCTACAAAATAGAGGAAGGAAACATCATGACTGCACTCACATCCACCGAATGGTCCCTTGCCGCCCGCCCGGTTGGCATGCCGAAATTGTCAGATTTCCAGATGAAAACCATCGACATCGCCCCACCCGGCGCTGGCGAAATCCAGGTCAAGAATGAGTGGATGTCGGTCGACCCTTATATGCGCGGCCGTATGCAGGACCGCGAAAGCTATGTTCCGCCGTTCCAGATCGGTGAAACCATGCAAGGTGGCGCTGTGGGCCGCGTGACGGTTTCCAACCACCCAGACTACAAGGAAGGCGATCTCGTCTCCTCCATGGCAGGCTGGCGCACGGCGTGGGTTGGCAAGCCCGAAATGGCCATGGCTCAGAAGCTTCCCGAAGTCGGCCTGCCGGAAAGCGCGTTTCTTGGCGTCGCAGGCATGCCGGGCCTGACGGCCTATGCAGGTCTGCTGCGGGTTGCCGAACTGAAAGAAGGCGACACGGTCTTCGTGTCCGGTGCAGCCGGTGCGGTCGGCTCAACCGTGGTCCAGATTGCCAAGATCAAAGGCTGCACTGTGATTGGTTCGGCGGGCGGCAAAGAGAAATGCGACGTCGTCAAATCGCTCGGCGCGGATCATGTCATCGACTACAAGGCCGCTGGCGGCTTCGACGGACTTGTCAAAGCGCTGCGCGAAGCAGCTCCCAAAGGCATTGATGTCTATTTCGACAATGTCGGCGGCGATCACCTGACCGCTGCTATTGAAGTTGCCAGGCCAATGGCGCGTTTCGCCGAATGCGGCATGATTGCGCAATACAATGAGACCGCCCAACCAACCGGCCCGCACAATGTTATTCAGATCGTCGGCAAACAGCTGAAGATCCAAGGTTTCATTGTATCTACGCATGCCGATATGCAGCCCGACTTTTTCCAGGACATGGCAAAGTGGATTCCGTCTGGTCAGATGAAATACGAAGAGACCGTCAAAGAGGGTATCGAAAAGGCACCCGAAGCATTCATCGGCCTGTTTGAAGGCGCCAATACCGGCAAGATGCTGGTCAAGCTGGGGTAGTTATGTCGCGTCTGTTTGATGCCTATATCATGGTGGACTGGAGTGCCGCGTCCAAACCTGTGACGGGCAAGAACTCCATCTGGATCGGGATTCTTGCAAAAGATGCCCGGCTCAAGCTGCAGTACCAGTCCGTCAATATTGATACGCGCCTCAAGGCGCGGACTTTCCTTGATGGCATCATCGCCAAGCTGACAGGGCGCGGAGACCGCGTCCTGATCGGCTTTGACTTCTCGCTAGGTTATCCGGCAGGCACCGCGGCTGCATTGGGCCTCGACACATCGACCAAGGCACCTTGGCAGGCCATGCATGCGCACCTGGCATCCAAGATGAAGGACAAGGCCGACAATTCCAATCCGCGCTACGCGATTGCGGCCGGCATGAATTATGCGATCTCGAAAGGACCTTTTCCTTTCTGGGGGGCTCCCGCACGCGATGTCGTCTCGACACTCTCCGACAAGAAGCCGGAATTCAGCGGTCAGACCCTACCTGAGTACCGTATCGTTGAAACCCATCTGAGAGACTCAAAGCGTGGACAGCCGAAATCGGTCTGGCAGTTGGCTTATACGGGTAGCGTGGGCAGCCAGTCGCTGACCGGAATTCCCCATGTGCACGCGCTCAGGCAGTCACTACCCTCCTCACGCATCTGGCCATTCGAATTCGAGGATGGCGAGATGACCGAGGAGACGCTTGAAGGCATTCAGGTCGTTATTGCCGAAGTCTACCCGTCACTCATTCCCTCAAAGCCGGAAAAGGGGGAAACGCCAGATGCTGCACAAGTCCGCCAGATCGCCCATTACTATTCGGAAATGGACGAAAAAGGCCGGTTGAATGGGCGAATTTCCACAAATAGTTCTCTTGACGAGGGAAAAATATCGCAAATTCAGTCAGAAGAGGGCTGGATTCTCGGCGCATAGCCCGTCTTTATTGGGCTTTCGTCATATTCACGCCTTACGAATCGTGGGTATGTCGCTGCAACGGCGGGGGATCGCCGTTTAACATTAGAGGAGAACCCCTATGAATAAGGGCGAACTTACAAAAGCTGTCGCAGGTGAATCCGGTCTGTCGCAAAGCGACGCCGGCAAGGCTGTAGACGCTGTTTTCGACGCAATTGCTGGTGCCGTGAAAGACCGTCAGCAAGTGGCGATCGCAGGCTTCGGCACATTCTCGGCCAAAACCCGGAATGCTCGCACGGGCCGCAACCCAGCCACCGGCGAAGAAATCAAGATCCCGGAAAAGACATCGGCTGCTTTCAAGCCGGCTTCGGCTCTGAAAGACCTCTAGGGTTCCTCAGGACTGATAGGTCCTGACCATGGAATTCAAGCGGCGCGTCGGCTCGGCTGGCGCGCCGTTTTCCATTCCAGCAACACGGTTTGCAGTATCCCAGCCGTAAACACGCCGACAAACACCCCCTCCATCATGCCGCGTGCACCCCGGCCTTCGACAATGCCGAGCCAGTAGCAGGCTGGCAGCATCACCAGGAAGAACGAGCCGATATGGATAAGGCTTGGCGACCAGACGATCTCCTGCGCCCTGAGCGCGAATGAGGCTGTCGCCTGCAGCCCGTCAAAAACCGTTACAAATGACACCATCACGAGCAGGGCAGCGATGCCGGATGCGAGATGAACACCGTTGATCACGGCATCATCCTTCACGAGGAAGCCGGCCAACGAATTATTGAAAACGATCAGAACCACACCAAGCGCCACCCCCATCACAAGTGTGGCTGCCACGCCAAGACGCCCTGCATCCCGCATCTCCGTCAGGTTTCGTCGGCCATAGGCCTCCGCCACGCGGACGCTGGTGGCGGTCGCAATGCCCAGATAGAACATGAAGCAAAGCCCCATGATCTGAATTGCATAGCCATAGACAGAGTTGGCAGCGAGGCTGATCCATGTCGCGATCACATAGGTCAGGTTAAACCCACCCCACTCGGCAACATTGCTGATGGCGGTGCCCGTGCCGACCGACAGCTGCCGTTTGGCCTCGTTTTCGGGACTGGTTGGTGACTTTCTGAAGGCGGGAGTCAGCAAGATCACGGCAACGAGCAACAAGATCGTGATCAATAGGCGAGAGCCTGTGGTCGCCCACGCCACACCTGCGGCCCCCATGGGCTCGAACCCCCAAAATCCGCCGACCAATGCGAGGTCAATGATAACGTTGAGTAGTACACCGAAATACATCACGGCCGAGACCAGCAAGGGTCGGCGCAGCGCTTCCAGATAGTAGCCGCAAACCGTGGAGATCATGAAGCCTACCATCCCGTAGGACAGGATGCGGGTTACGCCCGCCACGGATTCAGCGACCGTATGAGGGTCGACCGATGCCGCAACCTCGGTCGGGGGAGCAATATCGACAAAGAGCCATGTGAACAGCGCGCTGGCCGAAAAATAGACGACCGCCATCAATAGGATGCCAAGCCAGACGCTGGTCCACAGGCCGCGCCGGAAGATGCGGCCGCTTTCCTTCTCACGTCCAATACCGAGCAGTTCAGAGGTCAGCACCTGCACACCCAACAGAATGCCGAGTCCCAACCCGAGCGAAACGCCCATCGGCAGCCACGAGTTCAGAATATATGGCAGCTCACCGGGCGCATATTGCCCAAGCACAACGGCATCCGTCACAGCCATCAGCATTTGCGACATGCGCGTGAAGGCTATCGGTACCGATAGCCGCAACAGGTCTGCAATGTCGGCTGGCCGCGCCCAGGCAGGCCAGCCCAGGCGGTGCGTGCGCATGGAACTGTCTTTCTATCCCGCTTTGAGTTCGGCGGTGCCGGAGGCCCCGACGGACTGCAGCTTCTCTGCGATCATGAAAGCCAGTTCAAGGGCCTGTTCGCCATTCAGGCGAGGATCGCAATGAGTGTGGTATCGAGACGACAGATCTTCTTCTGAAATCGCCTGAGCACCGCCAATGCATTCGGTCACGTCCTGGCCAGTCATTTCAAAATGTACGCCACCCGGATAGCAGCCTTCCGACGACAGCACGTCCACGAACTGGCGCACTTCCGACAGGATGCGATCCACGGGACGCGTCTTGAAGCCACTATCGGTCTTCAGCGTGTTTCCGTGCATCGGATCACATGACCAGACCACGGTCCGGCCACTTTTCTTCACGGCGCGCGCCAGTGGCGGCAGGCCTTGCGCCACACCGTCCGATCCGAAACGAGAGATCAGAGTGATCCGGCCCGGCTCGTCATTCGGGTTCAGCGTCTCGATCAGGCGCAGCAACTCGTCCGTTTCCAGTCCGGGTCCACATTTGATGCCGATCGGATTCCGCACGCCCTTGCAGAAATTGACATGAGCGTGGTCTATCTGGCGCGTACGATGGCCAATCCACAGCATGTGAGCTGACGTATCGTACCATTCGCCGGATGTGGAATCGATGCGTGTCATCGCTTCTTCGTAGCCGAGCAATAGTGCTTCATGACTGGTATAGAATTCGACCTGAGACATTTGCGGAACGCTATCGGGCGTCACACCACAAGCTTTCATGAAGTCCAGTGACTTCGAAATCTGGTCCGCCAATTGCTCATACCGCTCGCCCTGCGGGCTACGGTCAACAAAGCCGAGCATCCAGCGGTGGACGTTGGCGAGGTTCGCATAGCCGCCCTGGCTGAAGGCGCGCAGCAGGTTCAGCGTGGCCGCTGACTGGGAGTAGGCTTGAGTCAGACGCTCGGGATCTGGAATGCGGCTCTCGGTCGTGAAGTCCATGCCATTGATATTGTCACCGCGATAAGAAGGCAGCGTCACCCCATCAATCGTCTCGATGGGCGACGACCGCGGCTTGCCGAACTGGCCAGCAATTCGGCCAACTTTGACCACGGGCTTCGATGCCGCAAAGGTCAGCACGACCGCCATCTGCAGGATCACGCGGAAAGTGTCGCGAATATTGTCGGGATGGAACTCCTTGAAGCTCTCGGCGCAATCGCCGCCCTGCAGTAGAAATGCCTCTCCGGCCGCCACTTCGCCAAGGCGCTGCTTCAATCGACGAGCCTCGCCAGCAAAGACCAGCGGCGGAAAGCCTTTCAGCTTCTCCTCGACTGCAGCAAGCGCGGCAGAATCCGGATAGTCTTCCGGAATGTGCTTTGCTGGCAGTTGGCGCCAATCTGAGGGGGTCCAGGTCATCTCGGTTACTCCAATTATGAGCCGCATTAATCACATGGCAGGCACACGCTCAAGTTTCACTATAATTTCACAGCAGATTGGTGGAGGAATCATGATTTGGCCTTTTAGTAATTGCATAGGCCTTTTGTCGCTCGGAGAACCTCAAATCTAGTCATGTCGCACGTCTATATCAGCCACTCCGCCAAGGATTTCGATGCGCTTCTGGAGCTGCACGAAGCCCTCCGCACGGCGGCCATTCCTGACTGGTATGTGCCGAACGATGGGGCTTCCCGCGACATGGCAAACCAGTCGATTGACGACGCGTTTGCCATGATTGTTCTCGTGTCGGCATCCTCCGTCCGGTCCAAGGCCGTGCGCCAGGATGTCGAACGCGCCAAGGCACGCGGCCTCAAACTGATCCCGTATCAGATCGACAAGGCCCGCCTGAATGGCTTCTTCAAGCATGAAGTCCTGCCGCACCTTCGCCTGTCATCGACAACGCCAGACGGCATCAAGCAACTCGTGAACGAGACGCGGCAAGCCTACAAGAGCAAATGCCCCGTGCTGGCGGTGATGAACTTGAAGGGCGGCGTCGGCAAGACGACGATATCCAGCCAGGTCTTCGGCGCATGGCAAGGCGCGCTTGGTGGGCGCATCCTGCTGGTTGATCTCGATCCGCAATACAATCTCACTCAGACCTTTTTTGAAATGGATGTCGCAGATGCCAGCGCTGCCGCAGACAAGTCGGTCATCTCCCTGTTCGAGAAGTCGCGCCTGCATGCGCGGGATGCGACCAGTCCGGCAGAATCCTGGCTCACCCTCTCCACCGACCCGTTCGCGCCAGTTCCGAAAGAAAAACTCATCCATGAATTGATGGGCGAAGGCAGTCCGGGCGGGCGGCTCGACCTGATCTCCGGCCAGTTCGAAATATCAAAGTACGCCTTCGCATCAGACCCGGCCTCACTCGCACTGATCAAGGAACACTTCCTTCAGTCCATTGAGCGCTATCGCAGCGATTATGATCTGATCGTGTTCGATACCAATCCCAACGCCACCTTCCTGACGCGATGCGCATTGGAGGCAGCCGACCGCGTGCTCGCCCCCATGCATGCCGACATCTACTCCCTGCGCGGTGTGCGCCTTCTGAACCAGGTCATCCGGGAACAGATTGCCCCCGAACACCGCCCGGACCTGTCTGTGCTGTTCAATGCGGTTGGCCGGTCGGAGCAATCCACCTTTGAAGCTGATGCTCGCAACGGCGCATACAATTCCAAAGCAGGCTTTGACCTGGCGGGGGCCTTGCTACGCTCAGCACTGCCCCGCTCTGGTCATTTGCAGGTCAAGGCGCCGCGTGAAGGCGAGCCCGCCTGGAAACAATTGGTCATTCATGCCGGTCGCGGCGGCGGGCTGAAACCCATCCGGGAGAGCCTCAAGACGGTCGCGTTGGAGCTGAAATCGCTCGTTGAAGCTTGATGGCGGGTGACACTACGGACGTGTGCCCCTAGTATCAGCTCTGGTGGATATAGGGGACACGCACAATGTCGATGCTCAGATCGTTCTCGGCCTTGCTCGTTTGCCTGTTACTAGTGAGCCATGCGCGGGCTGACGAAAAACGCATTGCCCTGCTGATCGGAAACCAGGACTACCCGGCAGAAGTCGGCGCTCTGACCAACACGCACAAGGATGTGCGCACAATGGAAGAAGCGCTGGCCGCGGTCGGGTTCGAGACCCTGCCCCGGTTTGATCTTGACGAAGACGGGATGGAAGATGCGTTCGACGAGTTCGAGGCCCGCATCGGAGAAAAAGCCGATGCTGGCCATGAAGTGATCGCGTTCTTCTACTATTCCGGGCACGGCGCGGCCGCCTACGATGATCGCGAAGCGCGCAACTACCTGATCCCCGCCAAGGAAACCATCACCGCGGCAAGCCACATATTCCGCAAGGGGATCGAACTCGAAGAAGTCCTCGCCAGCCTTCAGGCCTCCAGGGCAAAAGCGGTCTTCGTCGTGTCCGATGCCTGCCGCAACGAGCTGAAATTCGCCTTTTCGAAATCCATTGCCGACAAAGGCATGACGCGCGTATCGCAACGTCCCGGAATGCTGGTTGCCTTCGCCACAGCAGCAGGAGAGACCACGCCGGATGACGGCCTGTTCGCCGATACGCTGGCAGAGGAAATTCGCCGCCCCGGACAGGACGCAGTCGTTGCGTTCTATCAGGCACTCGCTGAAGTTTCCGACAAGCGCAAATCTTCCAGCCGCCCTTTCATGGCGCCGGGAAAACTGCCACGTGGGCTTTGCTTTGCGGGCTGCACGGCCGGCCCCGCCGCGCCCGCTCAGCCTGAAGAGCCGACGCGCAAGGCGGAATACTGGTTTGAGCAGGAAGACGAATTCTCTTTCCTGCAGGAGAATGTCGTCCTGAAGGCAACCGTCAATGGCCTAGAATACACAATTCACGAATTTGGCTACGGCGCCCCAACGGTGGAATTACTCAAGGATTTCAATGCGGACGGCACGCTGGACGCCATCGTGTCCGTGCATGGCGGCGGCAATTGCTGTCCGGCTGAATACTTCTTCGTCGCCGACATGGGCAGCGGCCACTTCCTCGTCAGCAAGATTGAGGACATCTATGCTTGGGATCCACCGACCGCAGAACTCCATGAAGGGCGCTGGGTTGCCAAGTTCATTTCTTCCAATGAAGGCATGAACACGGACGATTTCAAACAGGATGTTCACCTATACGCCCTGAAGGCTGACAAGCCGGAGCTTGTCCTCAAGACGTTCAAGCGCGAGGTCACCGCGCTCGTCGAGCTTCGGTCCAGCATGTTCGGCTTGGACACTGATGACGCCGCGGCTACCCAGTCGATCTCATTCGACATGGACGATGATGGCACAGCCGATACTTTGACCTGCGGATTTTGGTCCCGCTGGGGCAGGCTCAGCGATTGCAAGGTGACGCTCGCGACAGAACCTGCACCGATCCCGGTTGATACCGCCTGCAAGCGCCTCGGTATCGTGAATGCCCGACAGAACGGACTATCGCTGCTCGTCTGTGATTCCGACAATGTCCATGCCTTCAATGCCGCCTCCAACGCCTATCTCCCCGTGGAGAATTAGGCGCCGGAGCACTGACCGGGGCGTCGGCTAGGTCGCCTGCACGTCCGGTACCCATTTCTGGCGCATGGTTACCAACTCCTCGGCGGAAGAGGGGTGCAGCGCGCAGGTCCGGTCGAAGTCCGGCTTTGTGGCGCCCATCTTCACGGCGATACCAACCATTTGGATCATTTCAGCGGCATCATCGCCAACAATATGAACACCCAGGACTTTTTCGTCGGATGCGCGCACAACCAGCTTCATCAGGATGCGTGTTTGGTCACCGTTCAGCGCATTCTTCATCGGCTTGAACCTGGTCTTGTAGATATCGATTTCGCCGAACTCTTTTCGAGCATCGGCCTCGGTCATTCCAACCGTGCCGACTTCTGGCTGAGTGAATACGGCCGTCGGAATGTCACTGTGATCAAAATGCCAAGGCTTGTCGTAGAATTCCGTCTCCGCAAATGCGTGGCCCTCGCGAATGGCCACAGGCGTCAACGCGACACGGTCGGTCACATCACCAACAGCCCATACCGTATCGACATTTGTCTTCGACCACTCATTGACCGGAATGGCACCCTTCTCATTTAATTCGACGCCGGCATTTTCGCAACCTAGGCCTTCCGTGTTCGGACGGCGCCCAACGCCCATCATGATAACGTCGCAGTCGAGCGTATGGCCATTGGTCATGGTCAGGTGCAAGGGCAGATCCGCCCCGTCCCGCTTCTCGATTTTCTCAAACACCGTCCCGGTGATGACCTGCACGCCAGCTTCCTTCAGACCCTCATGCACTTCGGTGCGTACATCGGCATCAAAACCGCGCAGCACTTCCTCGCCGCGATAGACCAGGCAGGTCGGCACGCCGAGACCGGCAAACACGTGTGCGAACTCTACCGCAATGTATCCGCCCCCTGCGATAACGAGATGCTTCGGAAGTTCTTCCAGATGGAAAATCTCGTCAGAGGTAATTGTATGCTCAACGCCCGGCAGCTCTTCCGGAGAGGGTCGCCACGGACGCCCGCCAACGGCCACCAGAATTTTCTTTGCCGTCACGGTCTTTCCGCTGTGCTTCAGGCGTAGCGAATTCTTGTCCACGAACTCGGCCCGATCTTCGAAAATCTCGACGCCAGCATTTTTCAGATTACGGAAATAGATGCCGGATAAGCGGTCGACTTCAGCATGCATTGCCGTTGCGAACGCCGAATGATCGTAGCTGACCTCCCCCGTAGACCAGCCATAGCCAGCCGCTTTCTTGATGTCTTTGCCGTACTTGCTGGCGTAAACCATAAACTTCTTCGGTACGCACCCGCGGATCACGCATGTGCCGCCCATGCGATACTCTTCCGCCAGTCCAACCTTGGCACCAGACAATGCTGCCAGACGCGCCGCACGGACACCGCCCGACCCTCCGCCGATTACGAATAAGTCAAAGTCATGTGTCGCGTCGGTCATGGGAGGGTCCTTGAATCTTTACAGGTTTCGACCACCCATATGAGGCGGGATCAGGAGAATTCAAACACCGTGGCGCCATTCTCATTGCCGATGATGACAGTCCGCGCGAGACCAATGAACAGGCCATGCTCCACTACGCCCGGCACATTGGACAATCGCGCTGCCAACGCCTCAGCGTCTGGGATGCGCTCGCAATGACAGTCCAGGATATGGTTGCCGCCATCAGTGACCACGAGTTCACCATTGGTCAGCGACCTCAGCTGCACGCGTGGGCGGTCAATACCGGCAGCCGCCAACACGTCGTAAACAAGCTTCGCAGTGATTGTGTATCCGAACGGCGTAACTTCCACCGGCAGAGGAAACTTCCCGAGCCGTTCGACCTGTTTTGACGGGTCCGCGATCACCACCATGTGATCGCTGGCATTGGCGATAATCTTCTCGCGCAGCAAAGCGGCGCCGCCGCCCTTGATCAATTGCCCCTGCGGATCGACCTCATCCGCGCCGTCTACAGTCAAATGAATGCGCTCGACCTGTTCGAAGGGGATCAGCGGAACACCAAGGCTGCTGGCAAGACGGCGTGTCTGTTCGCTTGTCTCGATACACCGGACCACAAGTCCGTCAGCCACTTCCTCAGCCAACATCTCGACAAAATACTTCGCCGTCGAACCGGTGCCGAGGCCGATGGTCATGCCGTCCTCGACATATTCCATCGCTGCCATCGCGGCATTCTCTTTCTCGTGCTCGTTCGCCATCAGCCTTCAGCCCTTTTGCTTGTCTGCCTTTTCCGATGCCTTCCGGCTCCGGAATTCAATCGCCCAATCCTTGATTTCCGTCTGACGGGCGCGCCCCAATGCCAAGGCATCGGCAGAAACGTCGTCCGTAACGACACTGCCAGAGCCAACGACCGCTCCGCGCCCAATCCTGACCGGTGCCACGAGCGCACTGTTGGAACCGATAAACGCGCCATCTTCAATGCGGACGTGATACTTCAGGAAGCCATCATAATTGCAGAAGATCGTGCCCGCGCCGATATTCACATCCGCACCAACCTGGCCATCACCCAGATAGGAAAGATGACTCGCCTTGGCCCCTTCTCCCATCGTTGTACTCTTCACCTCAACGAAGTTTCCGATGAAGGCGTCCTTCTCCAGAACCGTACCGGGGCGAAGCCGGGCATAGGGACCGACGGAACAACCCGGCCCAACCTGCGCACCTTCCAGATGGCTGAAGGCCCGGATCACCGCACCAGACTGCACGATGACACCGGGTCCGAACACAACATTCGGCTCCACGGTCACATCGGCCTCAAGCAAAGTATCGTGGGAAAACCAGACCGTTTCCGGCGCAATCAGAGATACCCCATCCGCCATGGCTTGCATGCGGCGGCGATTTTGGAAAATGGATTCCGCCTCGGCAAGGTCAGCCTTGGAATCACACCCGATCAGATCGTCCTCATCGCAGCGCACGGCCTTGCAGGTCATGTCCTCGGCCCGCGCCAATGCGACAAGATCAGTCAGATAGTATTCGCCCTTGGCATTGTCGTTCGTCACCTTCTGCAAAAGGCTGAACATGGTGACCGCATCGCCTGCCATGACGCCGGAATTGCAGAGCGTTACATCCAGTTGCTCGGGGGTCGCCTCACGCGCTTCGACGATTGCTTCGAGGTCTCCATGACCGGAGGTGATGAGGCGGCCATACAGACCGGGCTCGGCCGCATCAAAGCCCAGCACCCCAATCGCCGCGCCGTCGCTCAGACTGTCGAACAGGCTCCCGATCGCAGAGGCCGGCACGAGCGGGCTGTCGCCATACAGGACAACAAGGTCGCCTTCGAAACCCGCAAGCGCTTCCTCGGCGCACCGCACAGCATGACCAGTTCCCATAGGCGGATCCTGATAGGCAAGAGAGTCGGCTCCCAGCAACGCGCCAACATGATCGATCAGAATCGTTTGCGATGGGTGTGCAACAACAACGATCCGGTCGCATCCGACGTCTCTGGCAAGCGCTATTGACCAGTCGATCATCGGCCTGCCAGCCACCTTGTGCATCACCTTGGGCAGATCGGACTTCATCCGCGTGCCCTTGCCAGCCGCAAGAATGACCGCTGCACGTTCTCTGGCCGGTTTTTCCACAGGTTCTGCCCTCTCGCTTTCCCTAGTCCTTTCGCCTAGACCAAAGGCCGATTCAAGGCGAGACCGAAAAGGAATTGCGGCGCATATGTCAAAACCCTTCGACGGATGGACAATTGTCTTCGACCTGGACGGTACGCTTGTGAACACGGCGCCCGATCTGCTGGAAGCGCTGAACCATGTGCTGACCAATGCCGATCTCACGCCGGTCACTTTGGACACAATCGCCACGATGATCGGTCACGGTGCCCGCGCGATGATCGTAAAAGGCCTGCTGGCGCACGGCATCACGCCGTCCGATTCGGACCTGGATGTCTTTCTTGAGCAGTTTCTGGACTATTACGCCGCAAACATCGCAGACCACTCGCATGCCTTTGATGGCGTAGTTAAAGCGATGACCACCCTGTCCGCCGGTGGCGCAACGCTGGCTGTCTGCACGAACAAGAAACAGGCCCTTTCCGACCAGTTGCTGGCGGAACTGGACCTTACCCGTTACTTCGCCGCGATTGTGGGAGCAGACAGCGTACCCAACCGGAAACCGGATGGAGACCATATCCTGCGCACGATCGAGGCCGCCGGCGGTTCGCCCGAACGCGCTTTGATGATCGGAGACTCCCGCACAGATGAAAGGGCAGCCCGGAATGCCGGACTGCCCTTCATTTTCGTCCCGTTCGGGTACGAAGAGGAATCACCACAACAGCTTGAACCTGACATCGTGCTGGAGCACTATTCCAAGTTGGTCTCAGTTGTGGATGGATTTGTCAGCTAAGCCGAAAGTTCACGCTGTTCGCGTGGACGGTAGCTAGGACGGGCGGAGCCCGTTTCATTTGCAATACGGCGACGCGGCATGCCGTTCACCATGTTGCTGCGTACATCAGTGCGTGCAGACCGCATGGCAGGAACAAAGCCAGCATCGATCAGGTCGACATCAACTTCATAGCCACGCTCTGCCCAATAGGCACTAATTTTCTCACGAAGGCGCTTTGCGCCGTCTTCGTCACACCAGTCTTTCATTTTTCTCTCTCTCCAGGCTGTACTGTTATTAGGGCCTTAGGCCCCCGCCTGTCCTTCTTATATGTTTATGCAGTCCGTTCGTCGGGCTGTCTTGTGTGACCGGAACATGACCATTTTTTGTGGTTTTCTCAAGGCTAATTTCGAATGAAACTAGTGTAAGGTTCTCCGATGAACATCCGTTCATAATGAACGCCTGTTCATATTCATGTTATCGCAAACAAAAATCTGCTCGCAATCAGAAAAAATCTAAAGAACTACCAAATCCTTGTAACCAGATCATGGTACAGCGAGGCATTTCTACCCTTAGCGCGAGAAGTCGTCCCCCCAAGGGTGCATGCGCAAACGATTGTAATGCATGCGAGGAATGTGTTTATGCATAGCTATAATCAGTCATTTTACGCGACGCAGCGCCAGCAGACATCCGGACTTGACCTCGACTCAGGCGCAGATTACGCCATCTGCTTCGCTGAATTGGGTGATTAGCTCAGTGGTAGAGCACTGCCTTCACACGGCAGGGGTCAGTGGTTCGAACCCACTATCGCCCACCATTCGCCCCGTTGCGCCCTGCTTCAACCTGTCATTCACTTATCCCGCGCATCTAATTCATGGTGAGCGCGCCGAAGCGCAGTATAAGGCGGTGCGATGAAATCCCTGTTCCGATCCAAGGTTATGACCTCCATACTCGGCGTTCTGATTTGGGGCTGGATGTCCCTCATTGCGCGTTCCGTCCGGTGGAAGGTCGAAGGGGAAGAGTCAGCGCGCAGCTTGTGGACCAACTATAACGGCGTCGTCCTTACGGGCTGGCATTCTCGTATCCTCCTCCTGCCCAGTGGCTGGATCCGCAACATGAAGCATTGGCCCGGACAGATACAGAACGGCGCGATGTTGGTTTCATTGTCCCCCGATGGGGAGGCCGTCACCCGCGCGATCGCCCATCTTGGGCTTCACCCCATTCGGGGCTCAGCCGGGAACAAGAAAAAGGCAAAGAAGGACAAGGGTGGCATCCGCGCGATTGCCGAAGCAGTCCGTTTGCTCAAATCGGGTACTGTGGTCTGTATCACGCCCGATGGCCCCCGCGGTCCGGCGGAAATCGTCAGCCCCGGTGCGGTCATGATTGCCCAGCGCGCGGGCGTGCCAATACTGCCCTACGCGCTCTCGATAAAACCGGCCTCGCGCCTGTCGACCTGGGACCGCCTGATTATTCCCTATCCGTTCGCACGAGGTGCCATTGTATATGGCGAACCAATCCTCGTATCACGCGACAGCGATCCTCAGCAGATTCAGGCCGAATTGCAGAAACGGCTTGATGAGGCGACCCGGAGAGCCGACATGCTGGCGGGCTATCCTGCTGAGACGCAATCGGATTCAGACAAGACATGACAGCCGCGATCCATCTTTACCGGACCCTGACGCAGGCCGCCTCGCCTTTTTTGGGCGGCTTAATGAAACGTCGTGCCCGCGCCGGCAAGGAAGACTATGGCCGCATCAATGAGCGGCTCGCGCGCAACATGCCCCGCCGCATGCCGGGCGGCACGCTCGTCTGGCTACACGGTGCCAGTGTCGGTGAGAGCCAACTCCTGCTCGAACTGGGCCAGCGACTGCTCGAAAAGCGCCCGGACCTGCTGCTCCTCTTCACCAGCCAGACCCAGACATCGGCGCGCCTGCTCGGCCCCGCCCTGCCCGACCGTGCCATCCATCTCATGGCACCACTCGATACACCGGCGATTGCGCGCCGCTTCATCCAGCACTGGCAACCTGATCTTTGCATTTTTGGCGAAGGCGAATTCTGGCCCAACCTGATCCTCGAAGCGGAAAAGTCCGGCGCGAAACGCGCACTGGTGAACGGACGCATGACGGATTCGTCTGCCGAAGGCTGGCAGAAGCTCAGCCGAGCCTTCCAACGCCTGGTCGGTCGGTTTGATGTCGTCCTTGCCGCCGACACCGACACGGCCCGACGTTTGGAAACCCTGCTCGATCAGCCAGTCCAGTCCACCGGCAACATGAAGTCTGCCCTCCCGCCGCCTTCGGCCAGTGACGTGGAGATCCGCCGCCTGCGCGAGAACTTCCTTGGCGACCGGCGTTGTATCCTGGCCGCATCGACGCATGACGGCGAGGAAGCGATTTTCCTCGATGCCCTCAAAGGCAATGACGACACCGCGCTGATCATTGCCCCGCGCCATCCGGACCGCGGCGACGCCATCGAAAGCCTGCTCAAGACGCGCGGCCTGCCGCTGGCGCGTCGGTCCCGCGGCGAGACGCCCACACCCCGTACCCGAATCCTGCTCGCTGATACTATGGGAGAAATGGGCCT
The DNA here is from genome assembly GCF_017309975.1 of Hyphomonas sp. KY3. NCBI lineage: Bacteria > Pseudomonadati > Pseudomonadota > Alphaproteobacteria > Hyphomonadales > Hyphomonadaceae > Hyphomonas > Hyphomonas sp. KY3. The sequence goes on along the minus strand of NZ_CP022271.1, from coordinate 1,271,868 downwards.
CTGGTATCGCTTGGCAGATGCCGTCTTTCTTGGCGGCGGGCACACGGAAGGCGTCGGCGGACACAATCCGCTGGAACCTGTTCGCCTCGGTCGCCCTGTCGTGACGGGTCCCGATGTGTTCAACTTCGCCACAATGATGGATGATCTGGAAAAGCGCGGTCTAATCCGGCGCCTGAAGACGCCCAAGGCCATAGGCAAGGCACTGCTGACAATGGAACCGCCAGCTGCCGAAGCGCTCGCCGCCCTGAATGAAGCGGCTGATGCGCCCATGACGGTGACTTTGGAAGCCCTGTTGCCGCTTCTTCCCGAACCAGGCCTGCTACAATGAAGGCGCCGTACTTCTGGTCGGCCGGGCTCGATCCGAAATCTCGGGAAGCTGCGCCCCTGACTCGCGCTCTGCTCAGCCCTCTTGCCGCTCTTTATACATGGGGCATCCGCCGCAAGCTGGCCAAGGCCACCCCGGCGCGCACATCAATCCCCGTCATTTGCGTCGGCAACCTGACGACCGGCGGCGTCGGCAAGACGCCCATCGTGCAGGCTATCCGCCATCATATCGAGCTGAAAGGCATTCACGCGTCCAGCCTGTCACGCGGCTATGGTGGCTCCGAAATCAGTCCACAGAAGATCTATCCAACCTGGCATACCGCAGACATGTGCGGCGATGAGCCTCTTCTGCTGTCCCAGACCGGCGAAAGCTGGATCGGCAAGGACAGGTTCGCCGGGGTCCAACTGATGGCCTTTTATGGCACCAAGGTCGCCATCATGGATGACGGCCATCAGAACCCAAGCGTCGTGAAGGACCTGTCGTTCGTCGTGATTGATGCGGCTGCCCCTTTCGGCAATGGCTACGTCCTGCCCAAAGGCCCATTAAGGGAACCTGTTGAGGATGGACTCGCCCGCGCCGATGCGGTGATCCTGATGGGGGATGGCGATGTCCCTCAACGCGTGCAGCAGAGCGGCCTGCCCGTGCTGCGCGCCAGAATTGTCCCGTCGGGGCCAGCGCCGTCTGGCCCGCTGGTGGCATTCGCGGGCATCGGACGTCCGCAGAAATTCTTTGAGAGCCTGAAAGATCATGGCGGCGATATCAGCGAAGCGGTCGGCTATCCGGATCATCACGACTATTCCCCGAAGGAACTCGGCTTCCTCCACAAGCTCGCAAAATCCCGCGGCGCGCGCCTGATCACGACCAGCAAGGACTATGTCCGCATCCATCCTGATGATCGTGGCGGCATCCTGCAATTCCCGGTCACCGCAGAGTTTGATGACATCCGCCAACTTGACGCGCTGCTCAACCCGCTCCTCTATCCAGATGATTCATGACCCAGACCGCCCCGAAATATATTCGCCCAAAAGATATCGACAATCGAGCGACGTTTTGGCAGCGCGTTCAGTGGCGGCTGGAAACCATTGGCTGGGATCTACTCTATTGGGGGCCGATGAAGCTGCTCGGCCCAGATCGTGCCTCCAATTTTGGTGGCTGGCTGATGAAGAAGATCGGCCCGCGCCTTTCCCAGCACAAGACAGTGAAGCGCAATCTCCGGCTCGCTTTTCCGGATTGGACAGATGTACAGATCGAGCAGACCGCACTCGATGCATGGGAGAGTGCCGGCCGCGTCGCAGGCGAGCTGCCGCACCTGCCATCCATCGATCCGTACACGTCTGGAAGAGTAGACATTGTCGGTCTTGACGTGCTGGATCGCCTGAAGGCCAGCGACAAGGGTGCGGTCTTCATTTCCGGCCACTTCGCCAATTGGGAAATCATGCCTGCCACAATCACCCAGCGCCTGCCGGACGCGGTGATGACCTATCGCGCCTTGAATAACCCCCATATTGATCGACGCATTTCGGATCTCCGCGCGGCCTATGGCACCCAGATCAACGCACCCAAAGGCGTCGGCACCCGCGAATTGATGCGTGCTCTGGCCAAGGGCCAGACCATCGCGCTGATGAACGACCAGAAATTCAATGAGGGCATCGCCGTCCCTTTCTTTGGGCATGACGCCATGACCGCGCCGGGGCCGACACGGCTTGCCATGAAATACGGTGTGCCGATCGTGCCCGTCTCGACCGTGCGCACAGGCCCAGCCCGGTTCCGGATCACCTTCCATGAACCCTTCATGCCGGAAACGACCGGGGACGAGACCGCAGACATCCAGCGCAGCGTCCAGCGTATTACGGATTTCATTGAAGAACAGGTCCGCGCAAATCCGGGCCAATGGTTCTGGCAGCATCGCCGCTGGCCAAAGGAAGCCTGGAAGGTCGCCGGCATCACCTGATCCGAGCTAGCGCTCCGGTTCGCTCCAATCGGCAGGCCCCACATGCCGACGCCGCAGACGGATCGCGAGTCCCAGAGAAACACCTACGCCGATCGCGATTGTCAGATCAGCCACCACGGTCAGCACAAGCGTGATCAGCAACAGTGCGACATTCGCTTTCTCGTCCGACATATAAGCTCGCCATTTGTGCGGCTCACTCATGTTCCATGCCGTCAACATCAACAGTCCCGCCAGTGCGGGCATCGCCAGATAACCCGCCAGGGGCGCCGCAAACAAAACGGCCATCAGGATTGTGAACGCGTGAACAATACCGGCGACCGGCGTCTTTCCGCCCGCCCGCACATTCGTCGCCGTGCGCGCAATCGCGCCCGTCGCAGGCAGGCCACCGAACAATGCAGATCCCATGTTCGCTGCCCCCTGTGCCATCACTTCGGCATTGCGTCGGTACTGCCCGCCCGTCATCCGGTCCGCCACCATAGCGGACAGAAGGGATTCCACACCCGCCAGGAAGGCAATCACAAAAGCTGAAGGCAGGAGTTCCGTCACACGGTCCAGACTGAGCCCGGGCAGTTTCGGCATCGGCAACTGGCTCGGCAATGCCCCGAACCGGCTGCCAATTGTATCGACTGGCAGGTGAAACAAATACACGACCGCTGATGTCAGCCCCACGGCCACGATCAGGCCCGGGAATTTCGGTGCAACCCGCCTCAACCCGACAATCAAAACCATTGTCGCAGCCCCGATTCCCACGGATGCCCAATTTACCGTCCCGCGCGCCGCCCACAGCACTTCCAGTTTGCTGAAGAATTCCGCCGGCAGGTCGGAAGTTGTCAGGCCGAACAAATCATTCAGCTGACTCGCCGCAATGATAATGGCGATACCGATGGTGAAACCGTTCACGACCGCTTCCGGAACAAAACTGATCAGGTTGCCTGCCCTCATCAGTCCGGCGACAATCAGAATGACCCCTGCCATGAACGTCGCCAGAACGAGTCCGCCATAACCGTGCGCAACGATTACGCCGAAAACGACGACGATGAATGCGCCAGTCGGCCCGCCGATCTGAACCCGGCTGCCGCCCAGGAATGAAATCAGGAACCCCGCGATGATTGCCGTGACAAGACCCGCCGCCGGGTCGGCTCCTGACGCAATGGCAATCGCCAGGCTAAGCGGGATGGCGACGAGCGCCACTGTCACACCTGCAAACAGGTCCGCCACAAAGAGCGGCCCCGAATAGGTCTGGATCGTTGTCAGAATCTTCGGCTTCATTCGTGCCCGGCCATGCCATGCCACCCCGTTACCCATACAAGTACGCCTACACCCGCACCACGCGCATCGAAAAGGGCCGAATTTGTCGCGATGGATAGACTTTCGATCTGGCAAATCGCCTTCGAAAATTCTTACGAAAGTCCGAAGAAAGAGTGTTGGGCTTCAATGAAGTGTGGAACGGAGTTTAAGGGACACTGGGATACGGTTGCCGCTGAAACTGGTTTTCTTTGCCAGTAAACCATTGCGAGTCTCAGGGGCTTGAACGAATGACCGGATTCTCACTTCCTTCAACGATTCCAGACGGACGTGAGGAAACATCCCGGCAGGCAATCAACTCTGCATTGACAGCCATTCGCCAACACCTAGGAATGCCGATCGCCTATATTTCGGAATTCGTAGATGGTGAGTCCGTGTTTAGATATGTAGACGCACCGGGCCTCGAAAACCTGATCAAGCCGGGAGACAGTAGAGACCTGACGGATGTCTATTGCCTTCACATACTGGAAGGTCGCCTACCCGAACTTATTCCGGATACCTCCAAAAACCCCCTCGCCCTGGCCATGCCGATCACGCGCGAAATTCCGATTGGGGCGCATATGAGCATTCCAATCCGGCTTGTGGACGGCACACCATACGGCATGTTCTGTTGCCTCAGCCCGGAAGCGAACACGAGTCTCAACGATCGCGATCTGGAAACCATGCGCTTGTTCGCAAACCTGGCCGCACAACAGATCGACAAGGATTACGAGGAGCGCCGCATCCTGGAGGAGAAGCGCGAGCGTATCCTCGAGACCCTGAATACAAGCGCGTTCGCCATTGCCTACCAGCCAATTGTTGACCTCGGCCAGATGCACCCCAGCGGGTATGAAGCCCTCTGTCGCTTCTCGGCTGAACCTTATCGGTCACCGGATGTCTGGTTTGACGAGGCGGCTGCCGTCGGCTTGTCCGTGGAACTGGAACTGGCTTCAATCCGGCAGGCGGTGGAAAAGATCCGCGAGATCGCGCCCGACCAATACATTTCCGTCAATGCCTCACCTTCCACAGTGATCAGCGATCAATTCGCGAGCACCTTCCTGAATTTGCCGCTCGACCGCATCCTGCTGGAAATTACCGAGCACGCCGTCATCGACGACTATGAGAGCTTCACCAAGGTGCTGCGCCCATTACGCCATGCAGGCCTGCGGCTCGCCGTGGATGATGCTGGCGCCGGTCACTCCTCGCTGCGCCACATTGTCCAGCTCAATCCGGACTATGTGAAGGTCGACATGAGCCTGACCCGGAATGTGGATTCAGACTTGGCCCGTCGCGCACTGATCGGCGCATTGCTGTTTTATACGCGAGAAACCTCGGCTCACATCATTGCCGAAGGTATCGAGACCGAGGCAGAGCTGAATACACTGAAACTGTTGGGCGTTCGCAGGGGCCAGGGCTATCTGCTTGGCCGCCCGGAGCAGGATATCGCCAAGACGATCAATTTGTTCAGCAAGGCATCCTGACAGCATTCAGACCCTGTGCATTCCGCAAAATCGTTCTAGATTGAGCTGACAACCCCGGAGCACGCGCCTCATGAATATCGGTGAAATCATTTCAGTCGTCATCCTTCTGTTTGGGGCCGTTCTCGGCCTGTCCGCCATGTTTTCCCCGGCTTGGGCCAGCCGCATTGTCCGCCTCGTCGAGGATCCGGACCCGCTCCGCCCCGGTGGCTATTCGGAATTTCGCGCCACTTATGGCGGCCTGTTCCTGTTCGCACATCTGATGACGGCCATTCTGGTTGTGAATCTGTCGACGGGTTCCGAAGACATCCTGACGACGCTCGTTGTCCTGCCGCTCGCTGCAGGGTGGGTTGGCGCTGGCACCGGTCGCCTGATGTCCCTGGTCTTCGACCGAGCCAAGAACCGGGAGCCCGGTCTGATCCCGATCTGGATTCCGATGGAGATCATACTGGGCCTTGCTATTGCGGCGCCCTTCCTTCACTTCCTGCTCTAAAGCAACAGAAAGAATATCCCATGACGGAGCGTCGAGAGACGGGCCGCCCGCGCCGGAAACCTTCCAGCCCGAGCAAGCAACGCCCAGCCCCAAAATCCAAGCGTCCAGCCGAAGAGAAAGACTGGAGCGAAGGCGAACGGATCGCCAAATACCTCGCGCGCGCGGGTGTCGCCTCGCGCCGCGAAGTCGAACGCATGATCGAGGATGGCAAGATCACGGTCGATGGCGTCAAGCTGACCTCTCCTGCCTTCAAGGTCACAGGCCGCGAACTGATCCGCGTGGGCCGCAAGACCATTCAGGCCCCTGATGCGACGCGCGTCTGGCGATATCACAAACCGGCTGGCCTCATCACCACCACTGTTGACCCGGAAGGTCGGCGCACGGTCTTTGACGAGTTGCCCAAATCCCTGCCACGCGTGGTCACCGTCGGCCGGCTAGACCTGAACACCGAAGGCCTGCTGCTACTGACCAATGACGGCGCGCTTGCCCGCGCCCTGGAGCTGCCGAAGAACGAGCTTGAACGCACCTATCGTGTGCGGGCCAAGGGCACTGTGACCGACTACAAGATTGCCGAGCTGGCCGAAGGCATCACGGTCGATGGCGTCGACTACAAGCCGATCACCGCCGTTTTCGACCGGGAAACCGGCGCAAACAGCTGGCTAACCGTGACCCTCTCGGAAGGCAAGAAACGCGAAGTCCGTCGTGCACTGGAAGCGGTGAATCTCATGGTGAACCGCCTGATCCGCGTGCAGTACGGCCCGTTCCTGCTGGACGATCTTCGCCCGGGCGCGGTCGAGGAAGTGCCGACAGACCTGCTACAACAAGCCATCGGCCACTTGATGACGAATGAGCACGCTGCCCGGCCTGCCGAGCCGGCTCGCACCTCCAAAAAGCCTGCCCCTAAGTCACGCCTTGGCAGCAGGTCACCTTCAGGTAAGCTGACTTCCAGGAAACGCACAAAGCCTCGCTGAGACGGCCATTGATAGGTCTCCGGCGGCAAAGCCATACGGAGGTCCCTCATGCCACTTCAGAACGTTACCGAGACCTATCAGGTCGATACCGCGCCGCGGCCACCGAAGAACAACCCTGTCTTCGATCTCGCGCCGCCAGTCGACCTGACGGACCCGACCGTCTTCTCTTCCCGCGGCGGCTACACTCATGAAGCCTTCGCGGAAATGCGCGAGAAGGCCCCGGTCATGTGGCACCCCGAACAGGTCGGCGCCGGTTTCTGGGCGGTGAGTTCCTATGATCTCGTCAAGAAAGTCGAACTCGACCCGGTTATCTATTCCTCGCAGCGCGGTGGCATCCTAATGACCTATGGTCAGGAAGACACGCCCCGCCATCCGCTGCTACACTCATCCAGCCTGAACAGCCTGATCAATCTCGACCGTCCCTACCATACGACACTCCGTATGGAACATATGCAGTTCTTCCGGCCCGGATTCGTGGCGGAGTTGCGCAAACGCGTTGATGTACAGGTCAACCTCCTGCTCGACGCGATGGAGAAACAGGGCCCTGTGGTCGACATGGTGGAGCTGTTCTCCGCCGAATTGCCGCTATTCACGCTGTGCGAAATCCTTGGCGTACCACCAGAGGACCGGCCGAAACTTGTCCACTGGATGCACTTCCTGGAAAATTCGCAATACCAGGCCCAGCAGGAAGGCCTCGGCAATGTCACGCCCGAACAGATCATGGCCTTCATGTCAGAGATTCAGGCCATGTTCGATTACGGTCGACATATGCTGGCCAAGCGCCGCGCCGATCCACAGAACGATCTTCTGTCCGCGATCGCCAATGTCGAGATCGACGGCGAGCCACTGAGCCCCGAATTCCTTGATGGTTCCTGGCTCCTGATCGTCTTTGCTGGCAATGACACGACCCGCAACTCGCTGTCGGGCACAATGCGCCTTCTGACCGAATTCGCCGACCAGAAGGAAAAGCTGATCGCGAACGAGGATCTGTTTCCCAATTTCGTCCATGAATCGATCCGCATGGTCAGTCCCGTCACTTATATGCGCCGCACAGCAACAGCGGAGGCGGACCTTGGCGGCCAGACCATCGCCGAGGGCGACAAAGTGGTCATGTACTATGCTGCGGCCAATCGAGACCCGTCCAAGTTTCCCGAACCGAACCGTTTCGACATCACCCGCGCCAATGCGAAGGAACATCTGGCGTTCGGCCATGGCCCGCATGTCTGCCTGGGCCAGCGCGTTGCCAACATGCAGCTGGACTCAGCCTATCGCAACATCCTCTCACGCTTCCCGAACATAAAGTGGACTGGCGAACAAACCCTCGCGCCCAGCAATTTCGTGCACGCCATTTCAAGCCTCATGGTGGACCTCGGCACATGAGCGAGCCGCTGGTCCTTCGTCAGGACAAAGACGGCCTTGCGACTCTTACCCTGAATCGGCCCGACAAACTCAATTCACTCACGGTCGGAATGTTCCGCGAACTTCGCCATCATGTGCTCGACCTCGAGACGGATGACAGTGTGAATTGCGTTATCCTGCGCGGGGCGGGCAGATGCTTCTCTGCCGGGCATGATCTTGGCGACATTGCCGAAGGTGAAAAAGTCCCGTCACCGGGGTGGCACTCTGAAACGCTCCGCCTGATGGAGCGCCTGCCCAAGCCGGTCATCGCGGCCGTCCACGGCCACTGCTATACAGGTGCGTTGGAAGTTGCCCTCGCGGCTGATTTCATCATCGCCGCGGAAAGCGCACGTTTCGGAGACACACATGCCAAATGGGCGCTTGCCCCGATCTGGGGCATGAGCCAGCGCCTGCCACGCCGTGTAGGGATTGCCACGGCAAAACGCCTGATGTTCACCGCCGACATGATCAGTGCTGATGAGGCCTTCCGCATCGGCCTCGTCGAGCAAGTTGTGGCAGACGCCGACTTCGACAGCGCCTGTCAGGACTTGGCGGATCGCATACTCGCCAACTCGCCATTCTCCCATGCGGCAAACAAGCGTCTGCTGGAGGCGACCGACGCGCGAGACTTGGATAGTGGCCTGCAATGGGAGATACTCAATTGCGAAGGGGTTGGGCCTGACATGCAGGACCGAATCGCGGCCTTTACGGGCAAGAGCAAGAAAGCGAAGACATGAGTGATTTCCTGATCCGCCGTGATGATTTGCGCGACACGCGCTGGACCCCAGCCGACCTGCCTGCCCTGGCCGACGGCGCTGCCCGTCTCAAGGTCGATACGTTTGCCCTGACGGCCAACAATGTCACCTACGCCACTTTTGGCGACCAGATGCAGTATTGGAACTTCTTCCCCGCCGCAGATGCAAGCTTTGGCCGCGTGCCCGTCTGGGGGTTCGCGACTGTGGTTGAATCCAAGGCTGAGCATGTGAATGAGGGTGACCGCCTGTACGGATATCTCCCCATTTCCGAACATTTCGATGTTGAGCCGGTCAGCGTCGGCAAACATGGTTTCATGGATGGCGCCGCCCACCGCCAGGGCCTCGCGCCCATCTACAACACATACATCAACACTGCTGGCGACCCTTCCTACCATGCCGCGCTCGAAGACCAGCAAATGCTTTTCCGTCCACTCTTCACGACGGGTTGGATGATTGATGACTGCCTGATGGAAACCGGGGACCCGGTTCCGGAAACCGTTGTGATCTCCTCGGCCTCGTCCAAGACCGCCATGGCGCTGGCTCACTGCCTGAAGGTTCGCGGCGGTGTCGACACGGTTGCGCTGACCTCGCCCGGCAACAAGGACTTTCTGGAGAAGACCGGCCTCTATGGCCGTGTCCGCACCTATGATGACGCCGACCGCCTGCATGCGCGCGGCCTGACAGCCTTTGTCGATTTCCTCGGACGCCCCACACTGACGGCAGATGTCCATAATGCCCTGAAAGACCGGCTTGTTCGCAGTCTCGTCATCGGCGTGACCGATTGGGAAGGCGACCGTTCGCCCGTCGCGCTGCCAGATCCTCAGCCGGAATTCTTCTTCGTGCCGACTTATGCCGCTGAACGCGCAGCCACGCTCGGTGGCGCTGAGATCAATCGTCGGCTCGGTTCTGCCTTGAAGAGTTTCTACACGGCTTCGAAGGGCTTCGTCACGCCGCGCCACGCCAAAGGTGCAGACGCAATCACGAAAGCATGGACGCAGACCATCGACGCCCAGGTCAGCCCCTCCGAAGGACTGATCCTCTCAATCTCCTGATCGCAAAAACAAAAGCCCCCGCTGCGGCCAAACAGCGGGGGCAGGTCGCACACCTGGAGCGCTCTAGCGTCGCTCCGAGACCTTGAATTCCATGCGCCGGTTCTTTGCCCAGGCTTCATAGGTTTCCGCCCTGTCCAGCGGACGGGACTCCCCATACCCCATCGCCGTCAACGCTTCAGCCTCGACGCCGTGCTCGACCATATAGTCACGCACTGCTTCTGACCTCTGTTGGGAGATCACTTCATTATATTGATTGGAGCCGCGAGAATCCGTATGGCCGCCAATCTCGATGGCATACGCATCGCACAGCAACGCCACCCCGGTCAGCGCATCCAGCAATCGTTCGCTGGTCGGCGAGATGATGGCCAGATTGCTCTGGAACATGATCGTGCGGCCATCCATCGTGGCATTGAACGCAGATTGGCACCGCCCGGCATTGGCTTCGCCATCAGACAATGCCGCCAGCGCCTCGCCAACGCCCCGCTCGCCTTCTTCAACCGAGATGCCATCCACGACGAGGGTCACATCTGAGGCGACTTCGGCATTGTCCTCGAGGGCCGCCTGCCCGACCAGAAAGCCCTGCTCCTTGGCGGCCGGATCCGGCGCCAGGCCAGTCAGAACGGCAACCGGCCCACTGACATGCAGGCCCATCCACGGGAACCCGGCATCCGGGAAGGTACGCTCTAGCGCGCCCACCCAGCCAACACTTGCTGGCCGCGTCTCGGTGGCGGCGGGTTGTGATGCCGGGGGTGTACTGGAGACAACAAACGCCGTCCCGTCCCAGAAATAGTCGCCTTCAGCGAGTTGAACACACTGAGGTCCGCTTTCGGCGGCCACTGCTTTCGGCGCATCTGCCGATTCCCCTCCACACGCCGCGACACTGAACAGCGCAGCCCCGGCAATCGCGCGGGCAAGGAAAAGATCTCGTTTCATGCAACTCACTCTAAATATCTCGGGGCTTGCGCCGCTTCCTCATCAATCGCCAAGTCTCTGGCGATTGATTGGGAAAGTCAAAACGCTTCGCGGCTGAGGCGAAGTTCGGACCGGTCATTGCGCCTGCTTGTAGACCGTTCCGCCTTTCATCACGAAATCAACATCGTGCAATTCAGTAATGTCTTTCAGGGGGTCTCCCATGACCGCAATGATGTCGGCATGCTTGCCCGCCGTGATCGTGCCGATGACATCGGACATCTCCACATGTTCTGACGCAATCACAGTCGCTGCGCGGATGGCCTCTTCCGGCGTGAACCCCGCCTCCACCATCAGCGCGAATTCCTGCGCATTATCGCCATGCTTGGACACGCCCGTATCCGTGCCGAACGCCACCTTGACCCCGCCTTCATGTGCGCGACGCAACATATCCAGCATCAACGGCCCGACAATTGCGGCCTTTTCCCGGCTCGGTGCCGGCAGCCAGGGCTCATTGACCCAACCCGTCACCGTCGCTCCGGCCAGCACCGTCGGAACCAGAACAGCGTCATGCTCCTTGAACAGGGCGATCGTTTCATCGTCGGTATAGGTGCCGTGCTCAATGGAATCGATGCCAGCCTTCAACGCCGACACGATGCCGCCCTTGCCATGCGCATGCCCGGTTACCTTCCGGCCCATCGAATGCGCCGTCTCGACAATCGCGACCAGTTCATCATCCGTAAACTGCTGTTCCAGTCCGGCCCGCGTATTTGACAGCACTCCGCCGGTCGCGGTGATTTTGATGACGTCTGCGCCTTCCTTGATCTGCTGGCGCACCGCCCGACGGCAATCATCGGCGCCATTGCAGATATTCTTGCCGGTGAACATCGCCATGACTTCCGGAGAATAACCATTGATGTCGCCATGCCCGCCGGTCACGCTGATCGCCTGGCCTGCGGCCCGAATACGCGGCCCCGGTACGTTGCCATTCGCAATTGCGTCGCGCAGGCCGAAGATCGCTGCGTTCGAGGCCCCGACATCCTGAACCGTTGTGAAGCCGGTCAACAATGTCTTGTAGGCAAAGCCCGCGCCATCGAAAGCCGCATCCACATCCGTGTCCTCGAACGCCTTGATCCGCTCATTCGGCCCATTCTCGCCGGTGATGTGCACATGGCTGTCGATCAGGCCGGGCAGGACATAAGCCTCCTTGAGATCTATCAGGTCCGCCCCCCGCGGCGCGCGCTTGTAGCCCGCTTCAATCGAGACGATCTCGCCGTCTTCCACCGTAATCGTCTGGCGGGTCAGGTAACCTTCGCCCGGCTCGGCCAGCACATGCCCGGCATGAATCAGGGTTGTCTCGGCCAGTGCTGCGCCGGTTATCACGGTTGCCAGCGCCGCGCTCGCAGCCAGTTTGCTCATCATCGAAGTCATCAGGTCAGCCCTCCCTCAAGGTGTCAGGATCATTTTCATCGCACCATTCTCGCGTGCGTCAAACATACGATACGCCTCTGCCCCTTCCGACAGCGGCATATGGTGGGTAATGGTGCGCTCGGGCGTAAGCTTGCCCGCCTGCACCAGCGGAATCAATTCCGGCCAATGTTCAGGCACTGAGCAAGTGCCCGTCCGGAACGTCAAATTCTTGATAAAGGCCAGCGCCATCGGGAATTTGAAATCCATCGTTTGGTTCACACCGATGCAGGAAACCGTGCCCGCTGCCTTGGCGAGTTTCAGCGACAGATGGATCGCCGGGTCCGCGCCGACACATTCCACGACGCTGTCACACATCCGGCCTCTGGTCTGTTCCTCGATCACGGCCTTGGCTTCGCTCGCATCGAGCGCAATCGCGCCCATCGCCTCTGCCATGGCGCGCCGCTCCGCAACCAGATCGACCGCATAGACTTTCGCTGCGCCCATCAGGAGCGCGCCTTCCACGGCCATCAGGCCAATCGGACCGCACCCGACCACGGCAACAGTCGCACCGGGATGAATGTCCGCGCCCTTCAGCCCATGCCAGGCCGTTGGCAAATTGTCCGTCAACAGAACGGCCTGGTCATCACTGATCCCGTCCGGAATGCGCGCCAGGCCAAAATCTGCGACCGGTACCATCGCATATTCGGCCTGCACGCCCTGCAGGCCGGGGCCGAGCCCATAGCAACGCCCGCCATGCGTGTCGCATTCATTCATATTGCCTGACATGCAGGGCACGCACGCGCCACAGCCCACAGCGGCCGAGATCATGACCCGGTCGCCTGTCCTGAATCGCGACACGCCGCTGCCCGTCTCGACAATCTCGCCCACGGCTTCGTGCCCGACGCAATAGCCAGTCTCCTCGCTGAAACCGTGGCCCTGATAGATATGAAGGTCCGACCCGCATATCCCGCAGGCGGTCATCTTGACGATGGCGCTCCGCGTATCTTCCGGTTTCAATTCGGGCGCCTCGCCATAAGCAATGTCGCGCGTGCCCTGATACAGCAATCCCTTCATGCGATCCTCCTCAGGCCGGCAGCCGGTCGGCGGGATAGTGCGGATAGCTCGCTTTCATCACGCCATGATTCAGCAGCATCTCGGCGACCTGCTTTTCGCCCGCCGCATCGAAGAAGCGTGTGCGGATCCAGTAATTCTCGACCCGTCGGCTTTCCGACAGTGCCACGACCTCGCGACGCAACAGATAGGTCTCTCCCACCAGGAGCGGCCCATCAACCATGCGAATTTCCAGATCGGCAAACAGACCAATCGCAGGTTGCTTGACCGGGAATTTGGAATTCCGGTTGGAGTAGTTTCCCAGCACACTGACCATTTCCAGGGGCACAATCGGTTTGCCCCACGGCCCCGCAGCGCCATCAGAGTATACATTCATCGGCTCTGTGATGACCTTCAACTTGTCAGCCAGTGAGAAGGGATAGAGATTTCCCATATGCTGATCAGGGCCCATCGTAACCGTCTCGTCGGCTGCGCCGGTCATGCCCACTTTCATATCGGCGAGGATCACGAGGTCTCCCGCCGGGCGCAGCTTTGCCATGCGCGCTTCGAGCAATGTCTCACCATGATCCGGCCCAATCGACGCGCTGGCCTCCAGCACCGGCGTACCATCCTCCTTGAACGCCCGGCACATTGTCCGCGTCGCCCCCGGCGCTGGGCGATCGACTTCGACACGCACCTTCTCACCCTCGAACACCATGTTCAGGAAATGACTGGAGAAACAGCCGCGCTCGAACCAGGCGTCGCCCCAGATTTCGGCAAGGTATGGCACGAATTGCGAGAAATGCGTCGGCCCTTCAATCGGCCCGGCCTTGATGCCGAGGCGCTCCGCTTCGCTGTCATCATGAAGGCTCTTGTGCCCATCATAAGATTGCTCTTGCAGCATCTGAGCGGGCGCGCGCAATGGCCCCTTGATTGTCTCTGTCATGTTTTCTCCGTCATTCATCGTCTTCTATCTGGGGTGTTCCGGCAAGGTTTATCGCGGCGGCAACAGGCCTGTCTGGCTGGCCGTTGTCAGCAAGGTGCCGTCTTCTCCGAACTGGTACAGCACGCCATGAGCGACGCCGGCAGCAAAGCCCGACATGCGCGTCACATTCAGCACCCAGTCTGTCTTCGGAAGCGCGTGGATGCGCACTGTGTTGTCGAGGCTTCGCCCGCCTCGCGTGCGGGTATGTGCGCCAAGGAAAAAGTCTGAGATCAGCGACAGTCGCGCGGCATCCGCGGGTCCGGTATCCTTCACCCGCACCCAGACCATTTCCTCCGCTGTCGCATCATCCTGATGCACAGACCGGCGCTCGATCCGCCCGGCGAGATTGTCGTCGCGCGAGAAGGGAATCTCGTGACTTTCCGCACATTCCGCTGGCGGCGGCACAGGGGGCATGTTCAAAAACTGCCGCCCCTCGCTGTCATCCCATCCGCCCAAGGCGGCTGAAACGTGCAAGACCGAGCGACCGTCTTCCGTCAAATCGGCAACCGCTTGCACAACGGTCCTTCCCTCGGCCAGCTTGCGCACCGTGATGTCGATGCGCGAGTTCAGCGTCGCGCCGCCCGCAAACTGTGCCGTTGCCCATAGCAGAGGGCGCCCGATCGCAGTCTCCAATGCATGCACGCCTGCGGCCATGGACACGCCGCCCATCAGGAATTGCCGGTCTGGCGGTCCCGCACAGGCGCTCTGGCGCGCGACGAATTCAAACCGGTTGGGGTCCTCTGTCGATTGGGTTGGTATCCAGAAGGTCGGGCGTGGGCCCTCACTGTCAGCCATCTGCATCCTCCTCAGCATGTGTTTTCGACCGTTTTGGATCCAGCCGCACAGCAATCAATGCCAACACCAACAAGGTAGCTGACAAGCAAAGCGCCATCATCGCCGTGCCCGGCCAACCCCAGATTTCATAAACAGATGTGCCCGCCCAGCTGCCTAGCCCGCCTCCGATGAACATCAGCACAATATATGCGGTCATCAGGCGTGTGCGCACTTCCGGCGGCTGATTCAGGAACGTCATCCGCCCGGTCACATCAATCAGTGGCCCGACCACATTCATCAGCATCAATGGCACCAGCAACATCCACAGGCTGTGGCCGAACACGCCGAGCAGGCAGACGCCGGAAAACTGCACCAGCGCCACGAATGCTCTCAGCCGTCGGGGCCCGATCCGGTCGGCCCAACCACCAAAGAACGGCGTGGTGAACACATTGATCAGGGCAAGCGCCGCCAGATAGCCGACCGTATCAGCACCATAGCCCATTTCAGGACTGGTCAGGTAGAGGCCGAGCCCGAGCCACACCGCCAGGAAGACACCGAAGCCGAGCCCCTGCATCGCACCAGACAGCAGAACTTCCGGGTGTCGCCGCACAACCGGGAACACAGACATGACAAGTCCGACATAGCTTTGCTTTTCCTGCGCATCGCCGCGCCCCTGTCGCTCATCCATGATCTGCGGCAGCAACAGCGTCACCCCGCCCATCAATGCTGCAGCAACATAGTATACCGTCCGCCAGCCATAATGCTCACCCAGCCAGCCGCCGCCCACGCGCGCAACGAGAATGCCGGAGATGACGCCCGTGGTCAGCATCGCCATGGTCTGTCCCAGCCGTTCGGGCGGCACGCGCTTCGACGCATAGGCCGGCAGCAAATAGGGCGTGATCGTTGAAAATCCGAGAAATGTCGAACCTGCAATGAACAGCCGGAAATCGGTTGCGAATGCCATGGCCAGCATGCCCGCGAACTGGCCTGCGGCAAACACGGTCGCCAACCGCTTGTTGCTGAACCGGTCCCCCAGCGGCAGCAACAGGAAAATGCCGAGCGCCAGCGCAATCTGGTTGAACGCAGGCACCAACCCAATTTCCGACGGCGACGCGCCAAAATCGTCCGCCACCAGAGCGATGATCGGATGGATGTAATAGGCGTTGGCCGTCACCACCGCGCAGGCCAGCGTCAACAGCCAGATGTCACGTCGGCTCAGATACCGGTAATCAGACCCGCTGCCCGGCAGGCCGGGCGGGACGGAACTCACCCCGGCATCCCGGCCCGGCGCGCATACTCGGCCGCAAACTGCGCCAGCGGCACCACCCGCGCGGCGTTCGACTCGGCATTGGCACTGTTGGCCGTGCCATCGCGGACGCGCCCAATGATGCCCTGCAGGATTCCCGCAAGCCGGAAGCCATTATAGGCGAAGTAATAGTCGAGCTCCGGCAAGCCATCGCGGCCCGTATGCTTGCAATACATGTCGACATATTCGTCCATGCTCGGAATGCCCCAGGCCGCGAGGTCATCAATCGCCATGATCGAACCGCGCGAGGAATCCCCCGGTGGCATCACCCAGTTCATGAGGTGATAGGAGAAGTCCGCGAGCGGGTCGCCCAGCGTGCAAAGCTCCCAATCCAGCACCGCGATCACTTTTGGCTCGGTCGGATGCAGCACCATATTGTCGAGACGGTAGTCGCCATGCACGATCGTGGTCTTGTCGCCCGGTGGAATATTCTTGGGCAGCCATTCGATCAGTTGTTCCATTTCCGGGATATGCTGGGTTTCGGATGCCTTGTACTGTTTCGTCCAGCGATGGATCTGGCGGGCCACATAATCGCCCTCCTTGCCAAAGCCTTCCAGGCCTGCGGCGCGCCAGTCGACATTGTGGAGATCGGCAAACGTCTTCACCTTTGCCTCATAGATGGCGCGACGTTCAGCAGGCTCATATTCCGGCAGCGTGCCATCCCACAGAATGCGGCCCTCGACCATGTCCATGACGTAAAACATCGTGCCCACGACGCTCTCATCGGTGCACAGGCCATAAGGCCGGGCGACGGGATATCCCAGCGGGTAAAGCGCGGAAATCACGCGGAATTCACGGTCCACGGCGTGCGCACTCGGCAACAGCTTGCCCGGCGGCTTGCGGCGCATGACATATTTCTTGTTGGGCGTGACCAACTGGTAGGTCGGGTTGGACTGTCCGCCCTTGAACTGGCGCACTTCCAGAGGGCCCTGATAACCCTCGACATTGGCCTCCATCCACGCGGCGAGCTTCGCCTCATCGAATTTGTGCGACTCGACCACAGGCTTGGTGCCCGTGAACAATTCTGCAGCGGTTTCTCCCTCGGCCATTTTCTGCCCTCTTTTCTACAAGTTTTGCTGTCACACCATACTCACGGCTTACGCGACGCCAAGGCCTTCCGCGACGTCCGCATTGGCCAGCTCACACGAAAGGTTCGCACTGTGCGAAAATTGGAAACACTCGTCACCGCCCTCGCCTTGCTCAGTTTTGCCATGCTCACCCTCGTGGCGGTCATGATTATCATCCTCGCCCGCGAAATCGTATTTGTCTTCCGGCGTCTTCGCGGCGTCTTTCATCCGCCCCCCCGTCCAGCCAATCGACACCTCGTTCACACGCTCGAAAGCCCGATAGCCCATGCGCCGCTTGCTGATCCTGCTTTATCTCTGTTTCCTTCCGCTCCCGTCGCACGCCGCCGAGATTGATCCCGATCGCATGATCCGACCGGAATTGCTGGGCGAGGCCATACAGGCGATGAGCCGGCATTCCGACCGAACCAATCCGAGCCGACTGGTCATCGTCGATTACGGCCTGCATTCTGCGCAGAAACGCCTCTTCGTGGTCGATCTCGAAACCGGCCTCGTCAACGCCTATCGCACCACGCATGGCCGGGGTTCCGACAAGGATCATGATGGCTTCCTTGATGCCTTCTCTGATGTGCCCGGCTCCTCGGCGAGTCCGCAAGGCGCCTATCTCACGGCCGAGGAATATTACGGCAAGCATGGCCGCTCGCTGCGTCTCGATGGCCTCGACAAGACCAATGCCAATGCCCGTCGTCGCGCCATCGTCATCCATTCTGCCGCCTATGCCGAACCTGCGATGATCGACAACTATGGCAAGCTGGGGCGCTCGAATGGCTGCATCGCCTTTTCGCGCACCGACCTCGACACCTTCATGACCCTCGTCCCGCAAGGCACGCTGATATATGTCGGGCGTTAAGCCTCCCCGGAAAATACTTGTCACCCCCCATTCCCGGCCTAAAGTGCGCGGCTGGGGGACGAAAACATGCTGGCGGACGACATGTCTGATCATCTTGGGACAAATTGTGCGAGGCCGGACGCCTCGTGAAACTTCCATCCGTCCTGTCCCGTCTGCGACGCAAGCAAGCGCGTGTTGATACACCGCCTCTACCGCCCGCCGCGACTTCCCCGACAGTACCACCCTCCGCGCCGCGCCCCACGCCGCTGGAGCGGCTCAATCGCTGGCTGACCCTTGCCGCGAATGTCGGCGTCCTGCTGGGCCTTGTCGTCCTGATCGTGGAAGTTCGCCAGAACGCGGCTCTGACGCGCGCGGCGATGGACCAGCAGAAGAATGATTTGCTGGCCCAGATCGAGTTCAACATCGCCAGGCCGGAGATGTCGGTCATCTGGGTCAAGGCGATCCGTACGCCGGAAGCCTTGAGCGACACCGAGAACCAGGCGGTTGGCAGCGTCCTCGTCGCGATCATGCTGCAATGGGACCAGATGTTCATGATGCGCGATGCCGGGCTGATCTCGGACGAGCGCGTGCGCCAGCATATCGCGAACACCGCCCCCTTCTATTTCGGATCGCGGTTCGCCAAACACTGGTGGGCACTGCAGGCGCCCGGCTGGGAAGGCACGGCCATGCAAAGGGACGCCGGCCCGATCATCGCCGCCCTCGATGAGGATTTCCTCGTCGGGTACCTGGACGCACTGAAAGTGCCGGCAGAAGCGGCGGCCGACGAAACAGATGAGGGGGCGCAGGAATGACGCTGGAACAGCTCTATTTCGTTGCCGGGATTATCTCTTCGGTTGCGGTGATTGCGTCGCTGATCTTCGTCGGTTTCCAGCTCAGACACTCTGCCGACCAACAGCGCATCGCGGCAGCGGTTGGCTATTATGACATCTTCCGCGACCATATGAAGATCCTCAGCGAAGCCGGGATGGTCGACCTGTTCCTGCGGGGGCTGGACACGGATCCACAGGAATTTGAGGCCGCTGAAAGGACGCGGCTCAACGTGTTCTACACAATGGTCACACGCGGCTATCAGGTGATGCATTACCAGGCCCGCAAGAAGGTCTTCGAGGAAGACTTCTGGCTGCATTCGCAAAACCATTTTCGCGACCATCTGGCTTCCAAATATTATCAGGGCTTCTGGAAGGCGCGCCGCCATCACTTCCCGCCCGGCTTCCGCGAGCTTGTCGACGGGCTGATCAAGGCCGGGCCGACCGCCCCATTGCTGGAGATGGAGCCATGACGCTCGAACAGATCGCCCTTATTGCACAGATCATTGGCGTGGCCGTTGTGGCTGGAACGCTTATTTACCTTGCATTGCAGGTGCATCAGGGGGCGCAGCAGATGCGCTCTGAAAGCCGGCAGGCCCAGCTCACCTATGACCAGACCGGCGTCTACAAATTCGTCGATTTCCCGGAACTTGGCCGCATCTTCTCGCAGGTCGAAACACCGAGCTTCGAGGAGAAGACCAAGCTGTTTTTCTGGATGATCGGCCAGATGCGGGCGCGCGAGTATGAATGGCTGCAATACCAGAACGGCGCGATCACGAAAGAATCGTGGGAGACGTATCAGGGCGTCATCTATTTCGTCCTTGGCACGCCGCGCGGACGGGCCCTGTGGCAGCTCTGCCGGGGCTATTTCAATGCGGGGTTCGCGGACATGGTCGACGGCATGGTGAATGATACGCCGCCGATTGATCTCTGGGACCAGCTGCAGGCTGTGGAGTAGACGGGCATGATCCTCCGCCGCCTGACTAAGCATGTAAAAGACCAGAACTGGTTCGCGGTGGGGCTGGATTTCGTCATTGTGGTGACGGGTGTGTTCATCGGCCTGCAGGCGTCGAACTGGAACGACGATCGCGAAACGCGCCAGCGCGCGGCCGTGTTCAGCGAGCGCCTGACGCAGGACCTGCGCTATGAAGCTTGGGCCTATGAATACCTGATCGCCTACAATCGGGACGTCCGCGCCGGAGCGAAGGCTGCGATCGACGCACTGTCGGGCACGGGGCCCTTGTCTGATGAGCAATTCCTGGTCAGCGCCTATCGCGCGACCCAGTACAAATACATGGACCGGAACCGTGCGACGTTTGACGAGTTGATCTCGACTGGCGATATCGGGCTGATCGCGAGTGATAAGCTTCGAGCGACGGCCGTCTCTATCTACACGACGACGCTGATCGATGTGATTGCCGACGAGGGGCGTGAGGCGCCCATAAGGACACTGTTCCGGCGCCGCGTGCCTGCCGATGTCCAGCAGGCGCTGCTTGAAAAGTGCGGCGACCGGTTCGCACCGACTGGCGACTATGATGCGATCATCGGCTCGCTGGCCTATCCATGCGAACTGGGGCTTGCGCCGGATGCCATCGCCGCTGCCGCCACGCTGTTACGCACTGACGCAGGAATTGTGGAAGCGCTGCAGATCCGCTTCGCCGACCTGGAAACCGCGATCACCGATCTCGAAACCGTCAATGCGGACACGCTAAAAAGTCTCCGCACCATCGCAGGCAGAAACCCATGATCCTCCGCCGCCTGACCAAACATGTCAAAGATCAGAACTGGTTCGCGGTGGCGCTCGATTTCCTCATCGTCGTGGTCGGGGTATTCATCGGTATTCAGGTCGCAAACTGGAATGATGCGCGCGCAGACAGGGGACAGGCGGCTGATTTGATGACCCGGATAGTGTCTGAGGCCACCACAGCGCGCAGCGAAATGTCGCGTTACATAGAGGTCCATCAGGGGATCAGCGATGACGCTGCCCGGTTCGCCCTGGCGCTCAGGGACAAAGACTCCTGCATGGCCATGGGGAACGAACTGACGATCCTGATTATCAGTATCGCGGATTTTCCGCCGCCACGGTTTTCCCTGGCAAACGCTGAGCAAGCGCTGAATACAGGCAGTCTGTCGCTTATCCGGTCGACCAGTATCCGCGCCAATATTCAGACCATGACGGATGAAATGGGTTTCGTCGATCGCCAGTGGCAACGCTATATCCGCGTAAAACAGGACGCCAATCGGGAAGCGCAAAGAGTGGCCGGGGTTTCGTTGACTGGGCGCAGCGAAATCGTGGTGGTCCCCATGGGGGGCTACGATCCCGGCAGCTATGAATTGCTGACCCCCGGAAAGATTTGCGGGAATACCGAAATCATCGGTCTCGCCGCCAATGTGGCAGTCTTGCAGGCCATCTATGTTGACTATCTGGGGCAGGTTGCGGGCGCGCTTGACGACTATCTCGCGACTCTCAGTGAGGAGACCAGCACATGATCCTCCGCCGCCTGACAGACGCCCTGCGCAAGCAGGACTGGTTCACCGTCGTGATCGAGACGCTGATCGTGGTGCTGGGTGTCTTCCTCGGCCTTCAGGTCAATAACTGGAATGAGGCGCGCGGCGAGCGGTCCATGGAGCGCCAGTACATCTTGCGTCTGCATAGCGACATGCAGCGAAGCGCTGAAGCCATCCGGAGTTCGGGCTCGTTCCTGGCACGTCAGGTCGAGAATGAAGGTGTTCTTCTGTCCAGCCTCGCCACTTGCGAAATAGCCGAAACAGATCGGCAGGCGGTGGTCGCGGCGCTCGGTTCGCTGGGAAAGTACAATTTTGCGGTTGTCGACAGGGAGCTGGTGGACCAGCTGC
Organism: Hyphomonas sp. KY3; assembly: GCF_017309975.1. Taxonomy (NCBI): domain Bacteria; kingdom Pseudomonadati; phylum Pseudomonadota; class Alphaproteobacteria; order Hyphomonadales; family Hyphomonadaceae; genus Hyphomonas; species Hyphomonas sp. KY3. The sequence continues at coordinate 1,250,130 of NZ_CP022271.1, read as the reverse complement.
GGGCATCCGGCCAGTTCGAAGTGATCTCAAACCCCGACGTCCGTGAGGCCATAAATCTGATGTCTCAGGAATCCGACGGCCAGCTACGCGTCGAACCCCAATGGCTCGAACACGCCGCGCCGTGGACCAGTTATGCGCGGCGCTTCTACTATTTTGACAGTCCGGAAGGCGTCGATTCCGGGCGTTGGGAACGTTGGGAGAATCTGGAATTCGAGCTGGAACGTGCCTGTCAGGACTTCGAATTTCTTTCAGCCGTGGGCAATACACGGGAAGCCACGCGCAACCTCTACCACTGGAACAACGCCGTCCTTGACCGTGTGGACGAGGCCGAACAGGCGCTCGCGCAAGAAATCGGCGCGCGCGGATGGGACACAGCGAAATGATCCTCCGCCGCCTCTCCACCGCGCTACGCAAGCAGGACTGGTTCACCGTCGCGGTGGAGACGCTGATCGTCATGTTCGGTGTCTTCCTCGGCCTGCAGGTCAATAACTGGAACCAGGCGCGGTTCGAGCGGGCAGATACGCAGAATGTTCTGGAAAGGCTGGAGCGTGATTTCGAAGTGCAGCTCACGCTCACCAATCGCGGTATTGGCCAGCAAGTCCTGGTGCTCGAAGCAACCAGCCGACTCATCGCGGGCATTCGTACAGGCGACCTCGATGAGCAGACGCTAAACGAAGACCTCGCGCTCGTGGACTCGGTATCGACGTTCCCCGGACCTTCGGCGGCCTTTCAGGAGCTCGTCTCTACCGGGCGCATGAACCTGATCGCGAATGGCGACTTGCGAGATGAGCTCTATGAGTTCGACAGCTCGATCACGTTTGGTCGCGAAATTTTCAGTGGCTCGTTCACCGCGCCAGTCGATGAGCTGGCACGGGTCCTCTCCAGGGCGAAAACACTGGTTGCACCGGGCACCCCGTCCGAGACGTTCGCCCAGATCGGAGCAGTTGAAACAGTCGATCACACGGTCCTGCTAGAGGATCCCGAGATCCATATTGCGTTGCAGAACGCATATCTTGTCCAGGACAATTATCACCTATTCCTGATCAGGTACCGTAACCAGATCAAAGACATCCTTGAGCTCCTCGCGGAAGAGCGGGAGCGGGCCCCATGATCCTCCGCCGTCTCACCAATGCGATCCGCAGGCGGGACTGGTTCACGGTCGTCATCGAAACGCTGATCGTCGTGCTGGGTGTCTTCCTCGGTCTGCAGGTGAACAACTGGAACGTGGTGCGCGGCAACCGGGTCGCCGAGGCCGATTTCATGGAACGCCTGCACCCTGATATTGTCAGGGTTGAGCAATCGTCAGAGCGCGTTCGTGCGCGCAGGGTGTCTGTCGTTGATGATCTTCGCTCAGCGACCGAAGTCATTTTTGACGTTGTTGAGCGAGACCGGCTGACTCAAGCCGAATGCATGGCGATCGCCACATCTCATTACTACAATATCAATGTCCTCAGTTTGCCCTCGGTCACGGAGCTGACAAATGCCGGGCGGCTTTCCATTATCAGGGATCCGGCGCTACGCGCAGCACTTGTTGACTATGAGCAACGCGTTGAAGCGCTTCTAGCCTATATCGAGAAAGATCACGCCCTGGCGAATAATTTGCTGATGCTCAGACCAGAGCTTGTAAAGGTTCAACCGGTCTTTGACGCCGAGCTGGGCGAAATGCAGACACGACCCGACTGCGATTTGGAAGCTATGAGAGAGGATCGAGCCTTTCTGAATGCGGTGGCCGAAAACCTTGACGCCTATGACGCTTACCTGCGCGACGGTTTGCTGCCATGGGACGCCCAGCTCGCTGAGATTCATCGCCTGATCGACACCGCACTTGAGATAACACATGAGGCGGCGCAATAGACGCCAGCGCCGATGAATTGGCCGAAGGCGTTCGCGCGCTGCGAAGCGTTCCGGATAGTCTCAAGGCGCTGAAGCTTCGCAATGCGCAAGTCGACGGCCGAGTAACTGACCTTGTGACCACCGTTGAAACATTTGGCATGAACGAAATATTTGCCAGGGACATCGCCCCCTGACCCCGCGCCGGGGTGCTTGAGGGCTCTCCTCCAACATTACCCAAACTTCACGCTTCACGAAGGCGTGAGCCGCTTGGACCCGGCCAGCCTGCTACCTATATCTGGTTGGAGAGAGAGGTTTGCGTTCGCTGCGTTTGTCCCCCTCCCCCCAGAGTAATGCAGCGAACCGCCCGTCATGCCATTTACAGTTCTCCCCCTACTGGTGGCATGGCGGGCATACTCTCTGATCTCTCCCGCCCGCAGATACCCGCAATCTGCCCGGGATCGCCCGCATCATCCGATAGCGCACCCACACCCTTGCTTTCACGGTAGTCTCTAGTAGACCGCCGCGCATGCTTACCATTTCAAATCTCGATTTTCAGGTCGAAGCGCGGCCCCTGTTTGAATCTGCCACGGCGCAGATCTCGGCCGGCTGGAAAGTCGGCCTTGTGGGCCGCAACGGCACGGGCAAATCCACCCTGCTGCGCCTGATCCGCGAGGATGTGGAAAACCCGCGCAATGACAGCGCCATCCGCTTGAATACCGGCGCCCGGCTCGGCTGGGTCGCGCAGGAGGTCGCCGCCACTGACGAGACCATTCTCGACGTCGTGCTGGCCGCTGACACAGAGCGCCACGCCCTGATGCAGGAATCCGAGACCGCGACCGACCCCGACCGCATCGGTGAAATCCATGAGCGCCTGCTCGACATTGATGCCTGGACCGCCGAAGCGCGCGCCGCCGAAGTGCTGAACGGCCTCGGCTTCACCACTGAAGACCTTGGCCGCGCCACGAAAGAATTCTCCGGCGGCTGGCGTATGCGCGCGGCGATTGCCGGTGTCCTGTTCTCCCAGCCGGATTTCCTGCTGCTCGATGAGCCGACCAACTATCTCGACCTTGAAGGCGCGGCCTGGCTCGAAACCTATATCAAGAAATATCCGTACACCGTCCTGATCGTCAGCCATGACCGCGAGCTGCTGAACCGCTGTGTCACGCACACAATGGCGCTGGAGCACCGCAAGCTCTCAATCACGCCGGGCGGCTATGATGACTGGCTGAAACTGCGCGCGGCCAAGCTCGCCCAGCTGGAATCCCAGAAAGCCAAACAGGACAAGGACCGCGAACACTTGCAGGCCTTCGTGGACAGGTTCCGCGCCAAGGCCTCCAAGGCTCGCCAGGCCCAGTCGCGCATCAAGATGCTGGAAAAGATGCAGGACATCTCCATCCCGGTGGGTGACCGCACGACGCCGTTCCACTTTGCCCCGCCAAAGGACAAGCTCGCCCCACCCATGCTGGAGCTGCGCAATGCCACCCTCGGCTACGGCGAGGACGCAGTCATCCTCGACAAGGTCAACCTTCGTCTGGACCCGGACGACCGCATCGCGATTGTCGGCGCAAACGGACAAGGCAAGACGACGCTGGTCAAATCCATCGGCGAACGCCTCTCGCTGATTGGCGGCGACCGGGTCGTGCCCAAGGCGGTCCGTATCGGTTACTTCTCGCAGGACCAGCTCGACGAACTCTCCGAAGGTGACAGCGTGCTGATGCACGTCCAGCGCATCATGCCGCCCGGCACACCGCCAGCGCGAGTCCGTGCAGCTGCCGCGGCGATGGGCTTCAGCCACGAGAAAGTGGAAACCAATGTCGAGAAGCTGTCGGGTGGCGAAAAGGTGCGCCTCCTGCTCGGCCTGATGTCATCGGCCGCGCCGCACATCCTGATCCTCGACGAGCCGACGTCCCACCTCGACATCGACAGCCGCGAAGCGCTGATCTACGCACTGAACGAATTCCCCGGCGCGGTCCTGCTCATCACCCACGATGTCTACCTTGCCGAGGCCACGGCCGACCGGCTCTGGCTGGTCAATAATGGCCGCGCCGCGCCCTATGATGGCGACCTTGCCGACTATCGCGCCCTCGTCATGAAGGCCGACCGCGACGACACCAAGGGGGCCAAGCCTGCCAAACAGGCCAAGCCGGCTGCTCCGAAGGAGATCACTCCCGAAGAGAAGAAGCGCCTCAGCGCCCTCAAGAAAACAGCCCGCGACGCCGAAGACCGGCTCGAAAAGGCGAACACCGCCATTGCGAAGATCGACGCCAAGCTCGCCAGCGGCACACCTCCTGCGGACGAACTGGAAAAGCTCCTGAAAGACCGCGCAAAGCATGCCAGCGCAGCCGAAACCGCCGAAACCGAATGGATGGACGCTGCGGAAGAGCTTGAATTGGCGAGCTCATAAGGGACGGCCTCCTGAGTACGCGACCTGCAACAGCCGCATCAGTACCAGATATGACCGGCACGCAAAATACGCCGCCCTCTGACTATTTTTATTTGATTACGGACCGTCTTTTGCTTGCCTCGGACGTTAACCAACATTAACCTGTTGTCGTGGTGGCGGTGGGGCCACTGACGAGCGCGCAGGCGCTCTTTCGTCTTGGAGACAGATAATGAACATCAAGGGACTACTTTTGTCAGCAGCGCTGACGGCTTTCGCGACTCCGGCACTGGCGCAATTGAACGCATACGAAGATTATACGATCAGCGATACCGTGTGGGAGATCGCGACAATCAAGGTCGATTCCAATATGGGGGACTATTACCTCGAAGGCATCAAATCCACATGGGTTGAATCCAATGACGTGGCCAAATCACTCGGCCATATTGAAGACTACACCATCATGGTCAGCGCCATGCCGGACAGTGGACACTTCAACATCCTCCTCGGCGTGAAGTATGCGAGCATGGCAGATATCGGCCCTTCCAGGGAAAAATATGATGCGTTCATGGCGGCCTGGGGTGAAGCCAATCAGGATAGTTCACGCGAGACATCGAAGACATATCCCGAACTCCGCAAGATTACGGGTCAATATCTGATGCATGAACTCACCATGCTGGACTCCAGCAGCGAGTAAATCCTGGTCTGAGGCCCGCTTGTCTTTCGGCAGCCGGGCCTCACCTGTCACAAAATCCACCCCTGTCTCGTCTGACTCCTGAAACAGGGAGTTATGAACATGTGGAGACTGTGCCTGATCGCCATTGCGGCGTTTCATTTTGCCAATGGACTGGTCATGTGGTTTGCGCCGCATTTCTGGTACGAAGCCGTCCCCGGCGTTGCGATGATGGGGCCATTCAACCTCCACTTTATCCGCGACATCGCGCTGGTTTTCGGCATGAGCGCCGGGGCGCTCGCCTATGGCGCCTATGCGCGTAACCGGGCCGCCGCCATCATCGGCGCGACATGGCCGGCCCTGCATGCGCTCTTCCATATCTGGATCTGGATCAGCCGCGGCTTTCCGCTTGATCATGTCGCTTCCTCCAATCTTACCGCCATTCAGCTGCCGGCCTGGCTCGCCCTCGCCGCCGCGCTCAATTTTGCCCGCAAGGAGACCGCCCGATGATCCGCAAACTCTTCCATGCTCAGGCGCGCAAGATGCAGCGCGCTTTCCACTATGACACCAGCTATATGCACGAGATCATCGACATCTCGCCCGTCGCGGCCTGGGGCCTGTCCCGCTTGCCCGCCTTCTACAAATATCGCGGCGCGCCCGCCGGACAAATCCCGTGGACCGGCGCATTGCTCGCCTCCACGCTTGACGGCGATTGCGGGCCTTGCGCCCAACTGGTCGTCGACATGGCGCTGGCGGGGGGGGCAGATGCTGACGCCCTGCAGGCCTGCGCCGAAGGCCGCCCGCTGGAGGCTGGCGCGATGGGGCTCGGCTACCGCTTTGCCAAGGCCGCCATATCTGGTGATCCGGTGGCGGATGATCTGCGCGGCGAGATCATCTCCGAATTCGGGGAGCAGGCCGCCCTCTCCTGTGCCTTCGCCGCCGCCTCCGGCCGGATCTATCCCGTGCTCAAGCGCGGCATGGGCCATGGCAAGGCCTGCCAGAGGCTGGACTTTGCCGGCAAAGAAGTGATCCTCCCCGCATGAGCGCCGACACCGCCATCTTCGAGGCCGAACGCCCCGGCCTGACTGCCCTGTGCTATCGCATGCTGGGCGAGCGGGCCGGCGCCGAAGATGCCGTGCAGGACACATGGCTGCGCTGGCAGCGGTCTGACCGCACAGCCATCGAAAACCCCCGCGCCTGGCTGCGCCGCACCGCCGCCCGCATCGCTATTGACGCGCTGCGCTCGGCCCGTGCCCGCCGGGAAACCTATCCCGGCCCGTGGCTGCCCGAACCCATTGTCGAGTCTCCCTCGCTTGGCGTCGAGGAGAAATTCGCCCTCGCCCAGGAATGCGAGCTCGCCTTGCTGTGGGCGATGGAGCGTTTGTCGGAAACCGAGCGCGCCGCCTTCATCCTGCGTGAAGCCTTCGACGCCGGCTATGACGAAATTGCCGCCGTCACAGGCAAGTCCGAAGCCGCCTGCCGCCAACTGGTCAGCCGCGCCCACAAACGCCTGCAGGAGAGCGGCCCGCGCTTTGACGCCGCCCCGTCTGAAGTCGCGGACCTCCTCCAGCGCTTCATGGCCGCCGCCGCTGCACAGGACCATGCCGCCGTGCTCGGCCTGCTCGCGCCAGAGGCCACCGCCTACACCGATGGCGGCCGCAAGGCCCGCGCCGCACTACGTCCGCTGCGCGGACCGGCTGACATTGTTCAGGTCTTGATGGCCGTGATGATGAAGGATGCCAAGTCTGACGCTACATGGACCATGGAGCCCGCTCTTGCGAATGGCGCCCCGGCGCTCCTCCGCAGACTGAACGGAAAGGTCGATCTCGTCCTCACCCTCGCCCCGGACACAACCGGCCGCATCGCCTGGCTCTACGCCATGCGCAACCCGGATAAACTGCCCGCTAATTGAGGCCGAGCGCCGAGATGTTCACGCCTTGCGCGGCGAGGCCGCCCAGTACGTTTTCCTGTGTGCGCTCCAGATTATGATTGCGGGCGCTGTCGCGCAGGGCCGTCAGATCCGCTTTATTCAGCCAGACTCCGGCTCGGATCAGGGCCTCAGGCGAGTGCAGGCAGGATATGTCCGCCAGCGGATCACAGGCATAAAGCACCAGATCCGCCGCGCAGCCTTCAAGCGCGCAGCCGTCCAGACCTTTGCGTTCCAACACCTGAGCGGGCGCATCCGTCGCCGCCTTCAGCGCGTCAAACGGCGTCAGCCCCGCCGCCACCATCAGCTCCAATTCCTCGACCAGCGACAGGCCCGGCACATTGGTGAAGATCCCGGCATCGCTGCCTGCGACCAGCGTGACGCCCGCCGTGTGCAGCCATCTGGTCATGCGCAGGTGAAACGCATCCCGCTCTGCGGTGGGCCCTGTCGGTGCGCCTGACCAGTATTCGTACATGTCCGTTTCAGTGGCCTGCACCAACGGATTCAACAGGTCCGTCTCCGGACGGGTCAGCGCCGCGCCTTGCGTGTCTGCCACACGCCAGAGATTGTGAAAGGCCAGCAGCGTCGGCGTGACCGGCACGCCAGCCTCGGCGATCTGACCGGCCAGCGCCTGCGCGGCAACCGCATCTTCCCGATCGCTCAACCCATGCCAGACAAGCGACTCCACATGCTCGATCGTCTCGAACCCATCATTCAGCACCTCATCGAACGCAATGTCGAACGGCGCTTCAAATGGCACGCCCGGCCCGCGCACGCCTTCCGGCGTATGGCCCGTCACGATCATCCCCCGCGCCTCCGCCTCTTGCAGCACCGCGTCATAGGCTTCACGGGGCAAATTCGAATACACCTTCAACCGGGTGAAGCCCTGCTCGGCCTGCCACGCTACCGCGGCGCGCGCCTCCTCCTCGGTCTCGACCAATTGGTGGTTCACCTGCGCATTCGGGCCGGCGCTGTTGAGGATCGGCCCGGTGGTGACCAGGTGCGGCCCAAGCACACTCCCCGCCTCAATCTGTTCGGCCAAGGTCAGGTGAAAGGGCAGGCCCGACATGTTGCGCACCCGCGTCACGCCCCAGGAGAGATACGCGCCCAGCTCCGCCTCATCCCAGATATGGACATGCATGTCCGTCAGGCCGGGGATCATGGTTAGCCCGCTGGCATCCTGCTCAGTGGCCGCAATCAGGCCCTCCCGCGTATCCGCCACGGCGATAATCGCGCCCTCATCCACCAGCACGAATACATCTTCGCGTACGTCTGGCGCCTCGCCCGAAAAGTCGACCACTCTTACATGTGAGATCAGCAGATCGCCGTCCAGCGTCGGGGTGGCGGGCTGGGTGGCACAGGCCGTCAACAGTGCGCCAAACACCAAGCTTGCCCGGCCTGCCCATTTGCGCGCGTTTGATCGGAACATCTCGGACACAGATTTGCGCATGATCCGGGCTCCAATCTCCTACTTCAGGGCGCGCCAGCCAATGTCGCGGCGGCAGAAGCCTTCCGGCCAGTCGATGGCATCGACGCCAGCATAGGCCCGTGTGACAGCTTCCTGCAAATCGTCACCGCTCGCCGTCACGGCCAGCACGCGCCCGCCATTGGCCACCAGTGCGCCGCCCTCGTCCATGTCCGTGCCCGCCTGGAACACGGTCACGCCGGGCAAGTCATTGGCAGACTTCACGCCGCGAATGACAGAGCCCTTGGCGTAGCTGCCCGGATAACCTTCCGTGGCCAGAACAATCGTCGCCGTCGGTTCGAACCGGTCCAGCTCCAGCAGCGCCTCAAACGCTTCTTCATTGCCCTCAAGGCCGCCCGTCGCCGCACCAAGGATCGCCGGCACGATATCGCCCGCGAGGCCCTTCATCAGAACCTGGCATTCGGGGTCACCGAAGCGCGCATTGAACTCAACCACTTTCGGCCCGTCCGTTGTCACCATGATGCCGACATAGAGCACACCCTGATACGGCATGCCGTCCGCCTTCATGCCTTTCAGCATGGGCTGGACGATCTCGGCCTTCACGCGGGCAAGAATCTCATCCGTTACGACCGGCGCCGGCGCATAGGCGCCCATGCCGCCTGTATTCGGCCCGGTATCGCCATCGCCCGCGCGCTTGTGGTCCTGTGCGGCAGGCAGATAGATCGCCCCCGTGCCGTCGGTGATGACGAAAATGCTGGCTTCCTCGCCATGCATGAATTCCTCGATCACCAGCGTGGCGGAGGCATCGCCGAACTTGCCCGAAAGCATCTCGTCGATCTCGGCATCGGCCTGGTCCAGCGTCTCGGCAATCACGACGCCCTTGCCGGCGGCGAGGCCATCGGCCTTCAACACATAAGGCGCTTCCAGCGTCCGCAGATAGGATTTCGCCAGCACCGGATCGGTGAACTCGCCATAGGCCGCGGTCGGCACGCCATATTGCACCATGCGCGCCTTGGAGAAGGCTTTCGAGCTTTCCAGCTGCGCCGCCTGCTGGCTCGGCCCGAACACGTCAAAGCCGCGCGCCCGCAAGATGTCCGACAGGCCCTCGGCCAGCGGCGCTTCCGGCCCGATCACGATCAGGTCCGGCTCGACCTGCAGGGTCAGCTGCACCAGTTTCTGAATGTCGGTGACGGCCACGTCAAAACACGGGCCTTCCTCATCCATGCCGGGATTGCCCGGAGTCGAATGCACCATGTCCACCAATGGCGACTGCGCCATTTTCCACGCCAGGGCATGTTCACGCCCGCCCGATCCGATCAGAAGTATGTTCATGACTGCGCTCAATGCGCAGGTTGGCGGCGGGAATCAAGCCCTCAGCGGCGGCCAGCGCTCAGGCGGACCGCCATCTGCGCCGCTGCTGACGGCGCACCACGGGGTCGCGGCGTGTGCGGATGCCGCGGCTCAAGCGGATCAGCGCCTCCAGGCGACGCCAGAACCGGACCCGCTCCAAAACCGGATTGGTCCAATCCGTCAACGTACAGAAATTCACATTCTTCAACGCCCGATGGTGCGCGGCATGGTGCAAAGGTGACTGAACCACGCCGGCGCGCTGCAGGCGGCGTACCCAGCCCGGCAACTCGCTCGGGCGCGCATGGGCGGCCGCGTGCACTTCATTCGAAACAAATATGCCAAGTGCGAGTGCGGCCGTGAACGCAATTGGCGCGCCGATCAGCAGGGCAGCAGTTCCAACCGCCACAGCAAAGCCAAACATGCGCCCGCTGCGCGCCAAGACGCCTTTGGAGAGGAAGCCCCGTGGCTTGCGATGGTGCCGGATCGTGTCGCGGACAATCGGTCCCACCAATGGCCAACGCGGTGAGCCGTACCGATCCTGCGCCCAATGGATCACGCCGCTGCCAAGATCGGCGACCAGCCAGCCCGCGACGAACTGTGCGGCTATACATGCAATCACTATCAGCCATCCGGCCAGCCCCTCCCACGGCGCAAGCGACATCACTGTGTTCAATATATCAGGAAAATACAAAACAGCGCTCCAAGTTTGTGATCACTCACTTCTCTCGCAAGAAATGGCCCGCCTTTCAAGCGGGAAACGATGAATTCCCTTGGGGCAAGCAGAGGAGCGGTACGCCCCTATCCCCGTCACAAAGCTGGACGGCTTCCAAATTTCGGCATCTTTTCAATGATATAGATATTCGAGATCGCTCTATCGGCCGACCCACTTCGTCGTACTGCCGAAGAGGCGACGCTAAAGGCATGAAATCGCCATTTCCCCTCGCCGTTCACAGCCTCACCCGTTTCTGGTGGGATGCCGCCGATTATCTCGCGTCAGTGGCCCAGAAGCGGCTGGGACTCTGGCCGGTGCCCGCCAAACCCTTCCTGCCGCGCGCAGAGCTTGAGGAACTGGCCGGGCGCGTAAGCTTCCTCGAAGCCATCCTGAGACGCCTGTTCTGCCTTGCGGCGCTTGAGCTCGGCCCCCTGCCGCCCCCCACCGCGACGGCCCGGGTGGAGCCGGATACCGCAAAGCCCACCTCCCGCGCCGGCACCGCTCATGCCTCTGAACCGGTACGCCCTTTCACCCGTCGCGCCATTCCCCGCTTCCGCCTCATCGAAGCGACGAAAGCTACCCCTGCCACACCGCCAAGAGCTCGGTTTCGTACCGGTCCCCGCATCCGGTTCCTTGACGAAGAGACGCCCGTAGACTTGCGGGATTATCCTGCAAGCCCAACTGACATTTTACCGGCCGGAAAGCTCGTGCGACGCTTGCTGGCTGTTAACCACGCGCTGGATCACGCGGCCGACTACGTCGCCAGAATGCGCCAGATAATGGCGTCGGCCAGCCCGGTGCTGAAGCGTGCTGTGCCGCCCGTCTTCAAGACGCGAAAACTGAGGCATTTACAACAGGATAGCGCCTGCCAATTGCACGCGGCCACTTGGGATTTCCTGTCGCCGGACACGTCGTGAAATTTGCTGAAAACATGAGCTTTCCCGCGCGGTGCCACAAGGCATTCGCGGCGCTGGTCGTGGTTAAGCAAACCTTTCCGTCAGCGGAGAAATCCTGACCCCTGATTTTACCGAGAAGTTATCCAGTTCTGGCAATGTGCAAACCAGAACCTTTGGGCCAGGTGCGGCCAAAACCGGGGTGGGTAATGATGACGAACACGAATTTGATCAAGAGGACTGTCGAAACAATTCGCCGGTTCAAGGACGAAACACAGGGCAACATCGCGATCATTTTCGCGCTGATGACCATTCCGCTCTTCCTTCTCATGGGCTTTGCGATTGACCTGCAACAGGTCAACACCGCAAAAAACCGCGTCCAGTTCATTCTGGACAGCGCGGTTATCGCGGGTGCCCGCGAAATGCAGGAAGGCAAGAACGACACCGAAATCAAGACGTACATCGAGAACTATTTCAAATCGGCAATGAAGGCCCAGGGCAAAGGCACCGATTGTGCCGAACCCGTTGCGTCTATTGCCGCCGAGTCTCAGGATCTTTCGGTGAAGGTGCGCTGTGCGCAGCCGACATCGATCATGCAGATGACCGGCACGAAGGAATTGAACTTCTCCGTCACCTCCGCTTCGACCTACGGTATCGGTAAAGTCGACATCGCTTTCGTGTTCGATATCTCCGGGTCGATGGGCGGCACCAAGATGTCCGCTCTGAAAAGCGCGGCCGACACGGCGATCAATGTACTCGTGCCCGCAGACGATGACGGTACGACCGGCGAAGTCCGTATCGGAATGGCCTCCTATTCCTCCATGGTGGACGCAGGCGAGGACTATTTCTTCAAGGCAACCGGACAATTGCCAATTCGCACATACACCTTCTCGTACGATGAAACCTACGAGTCTGGCGGCGACTGGGAAGAAGTCTGCAAATGGAAAAAGAAAAGAGGAAGATGGTATTGGACCTGTGACGATGAGTGGGTGCCTAACTACGCCACCCGTACAGTCACCGAAACCAAGACGATCAACAATACTTGCGTCAAGGAACGTGTGGGTGACGAGCAATTCACCGACGAAGACCCAGGTCCATTCCAGTGGATCGAAGCCGCCGAAGCGTATGGCAGCGTCAACTGGAGAGGCGATGTCAGCTGGTACACAGAATCCTGCAACCCGATCGGTCCACTGCCCATGACCAGCAATCGCGACAAGCTGTTCGATTATATTGATGGCCTTAACGCCAGCGGCGGTACGGCTGGTCACCTCGGCATCGCCTGGGGCTGGTATCTGATTGCACCGGATTGGGATGTCGTCTGGCCCGCCGGCTCTGACCCATATCCCTATGATGAGCCGGATTCGGCCAAGGCCATGATCATCATGACCGATGGTGAGTTCAACCAGGAATACGACACGTCCAACGGTGACTCCTTCGACCAGGCTGAAACGATGTGTGACGCCATCAAGGATCAGGGCATCAAAGTCTACACCGTCGCCTTCCAGGCCCCGCCTTCGGGTCAGGCCATCCTCAATTATTGCGCGTCGGGCGACGACTTTGCGTTTACCCCGGAAAGCTCCGAGGAACTGACCGAAGCCTATACCAAGATCGCCCAGTCCATTTCGGACCTGCGCATCCGGTATTGATCTCTCACTCTGGCAGCGGTGCGGGCGCATCGCTGCCAGTTTCTTCATCCAGATTTTTTTCTTACATTACAATGTAATGACCCGAGGATCACAAGGGCACGCCCTTCCTGGGCGGGCGGCTCGACCGCCTGATCTGGGTTATGGACAAATGCCTCTGATTCACAGTAAAAAAGATGTTGATAACAGCGCATTGGGCGTTGGACATTTTTTTCGGGAGCCCCGTCATGAAGCGGGATCGTCTGTCTAGCGCTCCCTCTCCGGTTGCGCCTGCCCCTGCCCCTGCCTTGTCAGCAGCGGAGAGCTCTTGGCTTAGCGCCATCATCACATCGTCATCCGATGCGATCATTTCAAAAAACCTGGACGGTATCATTGCCAGCTGGAACCCTGCCGCCGAGCGCGTGTTCGGTTACACACCTCAGGAGATCATAGGCCAGTCGATCCGCGTATTGATCCCGGAAGATCGCCAGAGTGAAGAGGATGAAATCCTCGCTACAATCCAGGCCGGCCGCACCGTGGCGGATTTCGAGACAATCCGTCTTCACAAGGACGGCACCGCAATCCCCATCATGGTCACGGTCTCTCCCGTTCATGATAAAAGCGGCACGATTGTTGGCGCCTCGAAAATCGTGCGTGACATCTCTCGCGAGCACGAAAATCAAGAACGCCTCCGCCAGAGCGAAGCCCAGTTCAAGGCGCTCGCAGACAACATCCCTCAGCTGGCTTGGATGTCGGACCCTGAAGGTCACATCTTCTGGTACAACAAGCGCTGGTATGAATATACCGGGGCCGACGAAGAAACGACACGCGGACATGGCTGGCGCTCCGTGCACCATCCCGAACATGAAGCGCGCGCCACCGAACATTTCCTGAATTCGCTGAAGACCGGACAAGTCTGGGAAGACACATTCCCCCTGCGCGGCAAGAATGGAAAATTCCGCTGGTTCCTGTCTCGCGCGCTGCCCATCCACGACAAGGATGGCCAGATCGAGATGTGGTTCGGCACCAATACCGACGTGACCGAACAGAAACAACGCGAGGAGCAGATCCAGCTTCTTCTGGGCGAGGTAAACCACCGCGCCAAGAACATGTTGACCCTTGTTCAGGCGATTGCGCGCCAGACCATGGCCAGCGGCGACAATTTCATGGATCGCTTTGCTGAGCGTATGCGCTCGCTGGCCTCCAGTCAGGACTTGCTGGTCAGTTCCGGCTGGCGCGGCGCGCGGGTCGAAGACATCATGAATTCCCAGCTTGCGCACCTGGAAGACTTCATCGGCACCCGGATCAAGCTGGAAGGCCCTCATGTTCGCCTGACTTCCGCAGCGGCGCAGTCGCTCGGCATGGCTCTCCACGAGCTTGCCACCAATGCTGGCAAGTATGGCGCCTTGTCCAATGATACCGGCCAAGTCGATATTCGTTGGAACATCCGTCAGGAAGAAGGTACGAACCGATTTGAAATCAGCTGGACGGAAAGCGGCGGCCCACCCGTCATTGCCCCCGACCGGCGCGGCTTCGGCTCGACGGTCATCGAGCGGATGACGCGCATCGCCTTTGGATATCCAGTCAAGCTAGACTTTGCCCCTGAAGGCTTGCACTGGCACCTCATCAGCGTTGATGAGCGCGTTTTCGAAGCCGACTTCGTGGCAGAAGTGAAAGACTCGTCTGTAGACCTGTCCCGTTCTCCCCGTTCGCCTGCGACGGCTCAATCATCCACTGCCGGACGACGCGTACTCGTCGTCGAAGATGAAGCAATCATCGCCATCGACATGGCAGCCGCCCTGGAAGATGCCGGTTTCTGCGTGGTCGGTCCGGTGGGATCTGTTTACGAGGCGATGAAACTCCTGGACGAGCAAGTGTGCGATTGCGCCGTTCTGGACATCAACCTTGCAGGCGAAACCTCAGCGCCCCTGGCAAGTCGCCTGCTCACAAGCGAAATTCCTTTTGTGACCGTGTCTGGCAACACACAAGAATCGATAACTGAAGAATTCAGTCAGTCACCTTTCCTGTCAAAACCAATTGTGACGAGCAAGCTGTTGTCGAAACTGTCGACAATCCTGCGCGAGCCTGACCACGTGGTCAGTTAAGAAAAATCACATCACGAAAGAATCGAATTCCGTTTTCAGCAGAGGCGCTTCAACGGTTATCTGAAGGCCGTCCTCCGTGATCGTGCGAGTTGAAACCAACTTTGGAAACATATCGAACAACCGCGTTCCGAAGCCCACCCGTTTCGGGGGCTGAATGCCGGGGACGCCGGTTTCGGTCCACGTAACATACAACGTATCGCCCTTCAGGGTCCACTCTACGGTCAGATGCCCGGTCGGCGTGCTGAAGCAACCGAACTTTCGCGCATTCGCCGCCAGTTCGTGCACGATCAGTGCCGCGTCCTTGCTGCCTTTCACCGACAGGATCGTATCGTTGCCTTTCAGCGTGTAGCGTTCGCTGCCCCGGCCCAGCATCCCGTCGAGTTCCTCGATCATGATCTTGCGCAGGCTGAGACCCGTCCAGTCATTTCGGGTGAGGTTGGAATAGACCCGGCTCATGGAGACAAGCCGCTCATTGAAGTCATCGACAAATGTGTCGACGCTTTCAGCGCTCTCTCCTGAAATACGGGAGGTCGCCATGATGACGGAAAACATGTTCCGGATCCGGTGAGCCAGTTCATTTTGCATGAAGTCATTCTGGCGCTGCAACTCCATTTGGGCGGTAATGTCCTCGGCCCGCTGGATCATGTGGGTCACGACACCATCATCATTCCGGTAGGGGTCCTGAACGGCCTGCCACATTCTGGTTTGAACCGTGCCATCCGGCTGTTTCAAGTCGTAGGGCTGTGCTTCCAAACGGGTCTGCACGCCCTCAAACACCCGACGAAACTTCGCCTCTACGGGATCTTGACGTTCTTCGACATCCGGGAAAATCTCAAAGATGTATTTCTGCCGAATACTTGCCCATTCCGTATTGGTCGCAGTCAAATATGCCTTGTTCGCATACACAAAGCACAGGTCCCGATCGAGCACCATCAACGGAACCGTCCACCTGTCAGCGACCTCACGGAAACTCAAATCTCCGGTGATTTCCTGCGTCTGGGAATCCTGATCCATGACATCCTCACTGGACTGCGTAGAAGGTCTGCACCCTCGCGCACTTCCGTTAACCTTGAATGACCAAATAGGGCCAATGTCAGCGCACTTGCCCTTGCCGCTGCGAGGTTTATGACTGTCGGAATGCCTTCTGAATCGCCCCCCTCCAATGATGTCGCCCTGTCCGTATCTGATCTCGCCGCAAGCCTGAAACGGACTGTGGAGACCAATTACGATCATGTCGTCGTGCGCGGTGAGCTCGGCCGGGTCACAATTGCGCGTTCCGGCCACATGTATTGTGACCTGAAGGATGAACGGGCAGTCCTGAACACTGTAATGTGGAAAGGCCAAGTGAGCCGCCTGCCCTTCAAGCCCGAAGAAGGACTTGAAGTCATCGCTACTGGCCGACTCTCCATTTATGAGGGGCGCTCAAATTACCAGATGATCGCCGCCTCCATGCGCCCGGCTGGCGCGGGGGCGCTCATGGCGCTGCTGGAGGAGCGGAAGAAGAAATTCGCTGCCGAAGGCCTGTTTGCCCCGGAACACAAGAAGCCTTTGCCCTACCTGCCTCGCACAATCGGCGTGGTCACCAGCCCGACCGGCGCAGTCATCCGGGATATTCTGCACCGCATCGGGGACCGCTTCCCGGTTCGCGTCATCGTCTGGCCGGCGCTGGTTCAGGGCGACAACGCCGCAGGCCAGATCACAGCGGGAATCCAGGGCTTCAACGCCATGACTGGCGCCGACCGACCCGACGTGCTGATCGTTGCGCGCGGCGGGGGCTCGATCGAGGACCTCTGGCCGTTCAACGAGGAAAATGTCGTCCGCGCGGCCTTCAACAGTGAGATCCCGCTGATCTCTGCCGTCGGTCACGAGACCGACACGACCCTGATCGACTATGTATCTGATGCACGCGCGCCCACTCCGACCGGCGCGGCAGAAATCGCGGTACCGGTTCGCTCCGAGCTGCTGCTGACAACCGGCGAACAGGGTGAACGCCTCAAGCGCGCCTTGGCCCGCCGCACCGGGCAGGCCAGGGACAAGCTGGCTGCGGCACGCCTACCCCGACCAGAAGCCTTGCTTCAACCCAAACGCCAACGCCTGGACTATGCCAGCGCCAGCTTGCCCAAGGCCGCGCTCGCCCTCGTCCAGACGGCCCGCCTTCGGCTGTCTCGGCTCGCGATTAGTCCGGCCAGCCTGAAATCGGACATACGCGCGTCGAAACAGCGCCTGCGCGACACAGCTGTTCGCGCCCGCCCGGCACTGACCCGGTTGATCGAAACCCGACGCACCGCCCTCGCCTCTCAGGGAAAGTTGCTTGAGACCCTGTCGTACCAGTCCACACTGAAGCGCGGTTACACTATTGTGCGCGACACGAACGGAAACCTGATCCGTTCGGCCAGTTCTGCTGCGGCGAGCGACGCTTTCAAGATCAGCTTTGGCGATGGTGACGTAATCGCTCACCCGGATGGATCCAGCCCCCCAACGGCCGCAAAGCCTGCCAAAGCGAAGCCCAAGGGCGATCAAGGCTCCCTGTTCTAGCTTTCCGGCGCTGAGTGCCTCCTCACAACTTCCGCGGTGATTCCCTCACTGCGCTGCCAGATTGTTAAGCAAACGTGCACGGTGTGACAAAATGGCTTCACTTGATCGCCTGCGCCATAGTTGGAAATTGTTCATCCGTATACCTCTTGCACGTATCAACAATCTAACTTTCCAGAAGTTTTCGTGACAATCTCGTTGAATTTATCGCGCTCCGCGCGAACGCCTGTTCTGCAGTATTTGCTGTAGCAAAACTTTCATTTGAGCCCATTCACCCTGCTGAGTACCCAGCGCGCGACAGCGCACGGGGCGCCTTCACAATGGGTTCAATCATGAAACATGCATACCTTTCCGCGACGGCCGTGGCCGCGCTCAGCCTTTCCGGGCAATTGTCCGCTCACGCACAGGAATCGGGAGCCGAACAGACTCGCCACCTACAGGTCGTCACCGTCACCACACAAAAGCAGCAGCAATCCTTGATTGATGTGCCAATTAACGTCTCGGTCGCCGACCAGGACTTGATCGACCTGCTGGCCGCAGACGACTTCGAAGATCTCGGAAACTTTGTTCCGGGCTTGCAGGTTCAGGCCCAGAGCCTCAACGCGCCGAGCTATTCCTTGCGCGGCGTCGTCTCAGATGGCGGCACGCCTCGCGTTGCCATGTTCCAGAACGGTGTTGCCATCGGTAATGTGTCGTTCGCCACCAACCTTGCCATTTATGACATGGAACGGGTCGAAATCGTCAAAGGCCCACAAGCGACCCTGTTCGGCCAGGGCGCCCTGGTCGGCGGTGTGAACTTCATCCAGAACCGCGCCTCTCTTGACGGAAATTCCGGCAAGGTCAGCCTCGAAGGTGGCGATTACAGCTCGGTGCGCGCGGAAGGCCACTACAACTACGTGCTCAGCGACACACTGGCGCTGCGCGTAGCTGGACAGGTCAAGAATATGGACGGCTATGTGCCGAACACAGCCAACTCACCCGACCTGATGGGTCAGGACACGCTGGCCTTGCGCTCCGCATTGCACTGGGAGCCGACCGAAAAGCTCCGCGCCGACCTGTTCGTCAACTATCAGGATGACGACTCCACCGGCACGCAGTTCACCTCCGGCTTCTTTGAGGTAAACGGGAAAGTCGACCCGTTCGGCGCCACCGCCATGAACGTCAATGACGATCAGGTCCGCGGCAAGCTCGGCAATGACCGCGAGCTGTTTTATGTCACCGCCAATGTGGAATACGATCTCAATGATGCCTGGTCGCTGACCTCGCTCACTGACTATCGCAACCTGTTCTCGAACGAAGCCTGGGATTCCGACGGCGCAGCCTTCAATCTTCTGCAATTCTACCAGGGGCGCCAAGCGAATACGTTCAGCCAGGAACTGCGCCTGAACTATGATGATGGTGGCAAACTGTCCGCCTTCTTCGGTGGCAATTACTTTACGGTCAGCGGCAAGGACGAATTGATCTTCTCAACCGACGAAGCCTACGCGCAGTCCCTGTTTGCGCCGTCTCTCGCTGCCGCTGTGGCCCCCGGCGCGTCTGTCGAGCAACTGGGTGCGCAACTGGCCTTTCTTGGCCTGCCCGGCGGTGAAAACCTCGGCAGCTTTGATACGCCGCTTCAGTATTCCATGCTCGCCTTCCTGCTGGGGGGCAGCATTGTTCCGCTCTATGACGAACACCTCGAGCAACAGGTCGCGACCTATGGACGTGACACGTATGATCTCTTCGGCGACGTGACCTATCAATTGACCGACCGGCTCGAAGTCACCGGTGGTCTTCGCTACACGCAAGAGGAATTGTCGGCCAGTACGCGCGCAGCGATCCTGAAGTCCAACCCATATCTTGGTGGCCTGAACGGCGTGACGATGGGCCCGAGCATGCTGCTCAGCGCAGCGACGTTGAATAACGAAGCCTTCGGGTCCGCTGATACGGATGGCGCTTTCACCTGGCGCCTGAACGCGGCCTACCGTGTCTCTGAAAACGTGAACGCCTGGGTTGCCTATGGTCGTGGCCGCCGCCCGGAAGTGCTGTCGGCCTCTGGCGCGGACTATAATGTCATAGACGCGGAAACGCTGGACAATATCGAGGCTGGCTTCTTTGGTCGCTTCTGGGACAACCGCTTCCAGATGACCAGCTCGGTCTATTATGGTGAGTACAAGGACTTCCAGACCACACGCTTCGACCCGATCCAGGGTATCTTCATCACCGAGAATTCGGGCAATGCCACCCAGTATGGCCTCGAATTCGATGGTCAGGCCCTGGTCACCGACAATATCCGCCTGCTCGGCACCTATGCCTACACGCATTCGGAATATGACGACGAAGATGACAATGGAAACCCGCTGCAGTTTGCCGGCAACAGCTTCCGCATCAGCCCGGAGCACAGCTTCTCCCTCGCAGCCGACATCACCATCCCGGCTGGCGAGCGCGGCGACTTCTCGATCGTACCGAGCTATGTCTGGAAAGATCATCACTATTTCGAAGATGACAATGGCTACGACTATGCGGCGGACGGCGCGGGCGGCTTTGCTCGTGTGCGTGAATCCTATCCGGACGGAACCTTTGTGGAAGAAGAGCAGGACGCCTATGGCGTCGCCAATCTCCGTCTCGGTTTTGACAGCGCAGATGACGCATGGGGCGTCTATGTTCTCGGCGAGAACATCTTCGATGAGGAATACCTGATCGACGTTGGCAATACCGGCGGTGCGTTCGGCCTGCACACGATCATCCGTGGCAAGCCGCAAATGTTGAAAGCTGGCGCCTACATCAAGTTCTAGGCGATTGACCCACCGGGGCGGACCCGTGTTCGCCCCGGATTTCCCACACAGGAATCATTCCATGAGAAAATACCTGATCCTTGCCAGCCTGTTTCTGGCCGCCTGCAACCAGGCGGCAGATACGATCGCACCTGCCGGATCTCCGGCGGAGACAGACACAAATGGCGCCGCAGAGACTGAAGCGTCCGCTGCTTACAAGACGCTCGACGGTACGCCGCCGATCATTATTGCGCATCGCGGGGCCAGCGGCCTCTATCCCGAACACACGCTGAAAGCCTATCAAACGGCCATTGATCAGGGAGCTGACTTCATAGAGCCGGATCTGGTGATGACAAAGGACGGCGTGCTTGTTGCCAATCATGATGGGTATCTGTCTGACACGACGAATATCTCAGAGCATGCGGAGTTCGCCGACCGCAAGACCGTTCGCAAGACTCCGATGGGGGATCTTGATGACTGGTGGTCGGATGATTTCACACTGGCAGAACTGAAAACGCTGAAAGCCATCCAGCGCGTCGAAGGCCGCTCGCATGAGCATGACGGCCAGTATGACATCGCGACCTTTGACGAAATCATTGATCTGGTTCTCGAAAATGCTGAAGCAGGCCGCCCGGTCGGCCTGCACATCGAAGCCAAATGGCCCGCGAACTTCTCCGCTGCCGGGCTCGACATGGTCGACCCAATCCTCAACACGATCAGGGAACGCGGCCTGGTCGAAGCAGGCATTCCGATCTTCATACAATGCTTCGAGCCGACCTTCCTCGCCCAAGTCGCTGCCAAGAGTGACCTGCCTTTGATCCAGAACCTTGTCGGCCCGCCCTATGCCGCACTGCTGGGCCTCGACATGAAGCTGGAAGATATCCCCACAATGGGCGTCGGCGCTCACAAGGCGATGATTCTCACGCCGGAGGGCGGCACGACCGATTATGTCGCCCGTGCCCATGAACTCGGTAAAATCGTGCACGTCTACACCGTCCGCGACGATGAACCCGCTGAAGGCTTCGACTCTGCGGAACAGGAACTGAAAGTCCTGATCGAGGCGGGTGTCGACGGCATCTGGACTGACTATCCCGAGACAGCAATCAATGTTCGCGACGAGGCTGAGTAGTCGCTGAAGAAACAAGCACGGCAGAAGCCGGGCCTACTCCCTGACGGGGCTGGCGATCCAGAAGGGTCGTCAGCCTCCGCCTACGGATAAGTACGCACTTGCCAGGTTCCGCAAGATTCGGTATC
The DNA here is from genome assembly GCF_017309975.1 of Hyphomonas sp. KY3. Taxonomy (NCBI): domain Bacteria; kingdom Pseudomonadati; phylum Pseudomonadota; class Alphaproteobacteria; order Hyphomonadales; family Hyphomonadaceae; genus Hyphomonas; species Hyphomonas sp. KY3. The sequence continues at coordinate 1,228,670 of NZ_CP022271.1, read as the reverse complement.
CCGCCCGCATGCACAAGACCGCGACACGCTTCCAACAGCAGATTCAGCTTTCCAAGCTGGCGCATGCTTGTGCCTGGCGAATGCCCTGCTGACGACCTATCGTTACAGGGTGATCGACCGACAAGCCCCGCCACCCGGCGGGGCTTTCGTTTGGGTCCCGCCAGACTTTGAAGGAACTGGACCATGAGTTTTGAAACCGATGCCCATATCAAGGCGCTGACCAAGGCGTTCCGCGCCTGCACGCTGCCCAAGGAAAGATGGACCCACGCCGCCCATTGGGCCGGCGCGCTCTGCCTGCTGTCCGAGGATGAACACGCCGCTTTCCGTGACATGCCGGGAATGATCCGCGCCTTCAACGAATCTGTCGGCGGCCAGAACACCGACTGTGAAGGCTATCACGAGACCATTACCATCGCCTCACTGCGCGTGGCGGCCCATGCCCTGACGAGCGCGCCTGACGGCATGCCTTTGCATGAAATCCTGTCGCGCCTTCTGGCCGGTCCCTATGGAAAGCCTGACTGGCTGCTGGAATACTGGCGAAAGGATACGTTGTTCAACAAAAAGGCCCGGCGCGAATGGATCGAGCCGGACCTCAAGGATTTGCCATTCCCAAAGGCACCCGCATAGCGCGGGTGCCGTCAGGGGCATTTATTTAATGTCTTCTTCCAGCACCGTCATCTGGAACTGGTAAGAGGTCTCGCCCTCGTCCACATCCTTGTAAACAACGGCCAGAAATTCGGCGCCGAGATAGCATTCGACGGAATCATCGGTCTTGTCGCGGGCGACCAGGCGCAGGCCCGGATGCAGTTTTTCCTTGAGATAGGCTTCAAGGCGCAGCGTTTCTTCGCGCTCCATAATCGGGCTCCTTCAGGTCTTTTGGTTCGCGGCGCAACGTAGAGGTTTTCGATACGGTTGCAACCGCCATGCCTGTAAATCAGCTGCGCTCTGCTTCCAGCGCGCAATGGGCCGAAAGGCTTTCCAGCACAGTCTCAAACCGGCTCGGAAGCAAGCGCTGAAGTTCCGGCTTGTCGATCTGGTTGCACTCCATCAGGGACAGCACCATCGCGGTCTCATCCTGGATCATTTCCATATTTTCCAGAGCTTCCCGGCTCGCACCGGCCTGACGCAGGGCGATACCATTCTCGCGCGCAGCAATATGGCGAACCGTCAAATTCCAGGCGAGCGGAAGGATGTCGTCGATCCGCTTGGTATGGTCCAGCGCCGCAGGCCAATCCTCATCCAGAATGTGAATGAAACCGATATTCTCTTCAGTATAGGCAACGCCAACTTGTGTCGCGCCCCGCTCGGCCCGGATACGCGCGGCGATGCGAAGTTCCGACAAGGCTTCCTGCAGGGCTTCTTCATAGAGGCGCCCTTCCGGCAGCTGGCGTTGGGCAGCAAGGGCCACCAGAGTTGTCCCGACGCCGTGATGCGCCATCTGTTCCTGTTCCAGCGTGATGTCTTCAGGATCGGCCAGGATCAAATGCGCCGCCTCGCTGAAGGCCCGATAGGCCAGCAACGCATCCCCCCGCTTGCGCAGGCACTGGCCTTTCCAGAGCAGCAGCATCGGCTCATCCAGATCACGGGCACTCGCCTGGTTCACATAGTCCACAACGGTGGAGCAGCCACCATTCCAGACAAGGGACGCATCATTGGCATCGCGGTATTCCAGCATGGCGAGCCCCGCTGCCCCGATCGCCTGATCGGATAATTGCTCGGCATCCATGAGTTGCTGAAAGGCTGCGCGAACATCGCTCGACTCGACCTCGCCGCCCCAGTCGTTCAATGCCGCTTGCAGCAGCAGGTGCTCTTCATCCTTCAGCAGGCGAACTTCCCCATCATCGGCGCGCAGCACCATGCTGACCACTTGGGACGTCACATCATTCATCGTCTTCCCAAGCACATGGCTGCGCGCGATAGAGATGGCGCGGTCCTTGTAAGCCGCAATCTGGCGGGCAGATCCGGCCTGTTGGAGTTCGCGGGAAAGCTCGCCCTGACGACGGGCAGACTCATTCTCTTCGCGGATAGCCACCAGCTGAGCCTGCGTCGATTCCCGCTGGCGGCTGGCTTCCCCTGCCACAATGCGCAGGTTTATCTCGTTGAGGCGCGCTTGATAGGCATATTCGGATTTCAGCCCCTGTAGCGCCATATAGAAATAGATCACGCTGCCGACCGCGATCACCGCCGCCGTCACCAGCAGAACCGCCAGTGCCCGAATCAGGAAGCGAAAGGCTTTCTGCTCGCCTTGCAACTCACGAAGCAGGTCCAGTGACGTAACCGGAGTCTTGCCGATATCTGATTGCGGGCTCATGCCGGGCTCCTGTGAGCGAGAATGGGCGTGTCGGCTCCGTCCCAGACAGTTGGTCCGAATACGGGCTCCAGCAACAGACGAAGGCCGGTGTCTGCATCATCCTCCCGAATGAACGCCTCGGCGATCAGGAGTTTGATCCGCATCTGCCGTTTGCGCCACATGCGCAGCGCCGCGCCAATGGCGGTCGCCACGAAAAAATTGGACGCGCCGATCATGCGTTCCGGATTCTCCGCAAACAAATCCTCACCGAATGGCAGGGGATAATGCCCGAGCAGAGTGGAGATGAAGACACTGAAAGATACGAGTGCCATGAAGATCGCCCCGAGCAAGAGATAGCGGTTGAGCCGCGCCTCTGCCTTCAATTCAGCCCGGTGGTGGCTGATCAGGGGGCTGATCGTTTTCATCCGCTAGTCCCTGTCCCTCGCCACTCGGAAGCCGATCCCGTCATCGCGCCCAGTGTCCGGAAACCCGTCACGAAACGCTGAGCGCACATAGGAGGGCACCTTCTCCCAACTGCCACCCCGTACCGCTCGGGTGCGGCATCCCGGTTCGTCATAAATGGTCGCCGTGCCGAACCGCCCCAGATACGACCGCACGCTGCAATCGGCGATCCATTCGGCGACATTGCCATGCATCTCGTGCAGGCCGAAAGCATTCGGGGGATAATAGCCCGCAGGCATCGGACGGCGTGGCCATGTGCCTTTGGGGCTGCCATTATAGACCCGTGATGCGTTGAAATTTGCTTGTGAGTCCCTGAGCGTCTCGCCGGTATGGAAAGGCGTGGTTGTGCCCGCCCGCGCCGCATATTCCCACTCGGCCTCGCTCAACAGGCGATAAGGCTCGCCCTCCACGCGAGTGTTCAGCCAGTCGATATAGGCCATCGCCTCAACCCAGGTGATATTGATCACCGGGATTGCTGGTTGCTGCCACTGATCGCTGCGTGTTTCGTCGCTCGCTTCATTGCCAACGCACCCTCCGGCCGCGATGCACGTATTGATCTGCCCCCAGGTGATCTCGGTTGCGGAAGCCGCAAAGGGTTCAATCGTGGCGCGCCATTGCGGGCCTTCATTATCCTTGCGCTCTTTCTCTCCGTCAGGTGAGCCCATCAGGAATTCGCCACCCGGAATGGCCACCATTTCCGGGCAATCGGGGCAGTCCCGGAACTTGCGTTCGGAAATGTCCCCGCCCAGTGTGGCCGCATTGAAAGCCGCTGCGCGAAGCAGGCTGGAAACTTCCGTGAAGGCGGGCGTTGAAGCGCCGCCGCCTGTCTCTGCCGTGGCACCGCCTGCGCTACGCGCGGACGAGTTGCGCGCGCCATGCGGTGGCAGGCGGGGCGAGTTGCTGATCGGCGCCGGCTCGGGCGCTGCGCCGCCATCACATCCAGCAAAGCAGAAATCAGCGCCTGTAAGGCCGGAATTGTAGAAAGGAGTCTGCAGGCCGTTGGTGGACTGGTTCACGCGATCCGCAACGCGTTTGAAAACCTGTTCAGCGATCAGATTCTGCTGACCAATCGTCTCGGCCAGCGCCAGGGCAAAGGTCGAATTTCCGCCCTCGCCATCATAGGCGACAAAGCCGGGCGCCGTGGAATAGGAAATGAGCAGGCCGCGCGCAGGCTTCACCTCGGCCAGTCCGCCGGCAGCGCTGCGCGTTGCGCTGGGCAACGGATTGTCGCGACAGGCATCGAGAATGACAAAATTCACCGCATTGCCGGCGTGTTCGACGTAGCGCAACGCATCGCCGAGACGCGGGGCCTGACGCCATATGTCCTGCTCTGAACGGGCATTGGCGTCCACCGGGACGAGATAGTTCAGCCCCTGCGACTGCACGCCATGCCCGGCATAATAGATCAGGCCGACGGAGGCCGGTCCGCCAGCTTTGAGCCGCGCGCCATGACTGGCAAAGGCCTGCTCCATTTTTTCTTCAGTGCCATCCAGCACCAGATCGACGGAAAAGCCGACCTTGCCGAGCGTGTCCGCCATGAGCCAGGCGTCTCTTGCCGGATTGGCGAGCTGCCACCCGGTCTGCTGGTAGCCTGAATTCCCTATGATCAGGGCGTATCGAGGGGGATCGCCGCTTTCGGCCAAGGCAAATGGGCCCAGTATCAGGCATAGGAAAGCTGTCAGTACGGTCCGAAGCATTGCGGGCGTCCCCTTCCGCTGGTCGCTACATCGTCCCCCGAGCGCGCAGTGTTAACTAACCCCAATTCCCGGTTTGAGAAAAGGGGTCAGCTGGACCGATTTGCCAAAAGCCGGATCAGGCCTTGCCGGGACGTTGGGCAGCTTCCGGCTGTACCGCCAGCAATTTTGCCTGTCCGACCCAGTCATCGCGCTGGATACGGCCCTTGAAATGCTCGAGCTTGTCATCGACCCACTTGATCTCGTCCGGGCCCCATTCGGCAATCTGCCAGAAATAGAACACGCCGATTTCATTGAGCAATTCGGCCAGCATCGGGCCAATCCCGTTGATGCGCTCAAGATCGTCATCCTGACCGAAAGCGGCGCTGACCAGCAAGTTCGCCTTGTCATCCGGCCGACGGGCCGCCGCGATGGGATCGACGCCTCGGCGAACCTCAACTGTGCGGACGGTTTCAGCTGCAGCCGGAGGAGGAGGGGGTGGAGGCGGCGGTGGTGGCGCAGCCGGAGGCGTTTCGGCTTTTGGCGTGAAATGCGCCTGAGACAGCGGCACGCGCTGGCTATAGTCGATTTCGGTGCGGGAATAGGCCGTTTCCTGCAGGGTGCGCACCATATGGTGCATCGCGGCCATGCCATATTCGATGGAGGTCAACCGATCCTCGACGGCGCCCATGTTCAAGCGGGCCTCCATCTTGCGCAGTGAATTGGTGACGCTGGACAGGTCAGGATCCTGCAAGTTGAGGACAGATTCCTGAAGCGCAGCGAGACGACGTTCCAGCGGCGCAACATCGGGAAGCGACTGCATGTCGATGCGGAGCGCTGCCATCGACGATTCGAAGTTGGCGAGACGCGCCTGGATTGGCGTCAGGTCCACGGGCGTACGGTCCATCACCGACACATGGGCTTCGAGCGCCGCCAGTTTCGAATGCAGAGCTGCGGTGCCCCCCTCAAGATCGGCAAGTTTGTTATGGGTGATCCGCACATGGTCAGGTGCGCTCTTCATATCACGCTCGATCTGGCGAAGCGTTTCAGTAACCGGACCCAGATCAATTTCGGTCTGGAACAGCTCACCAATGGCGGTTTCAAGACGGGCCAACCGGTCACGCAGGCTGTCGACATCCGGCACGCGCAGCGACGCGAGCGACGACGACAAGGTCTGCAGACGGATGGTCATGCTTTCATTGTCTGCCTTGCGCTGGGCATCCAGCCCTTCCGCAAATTCGGCGAGGCGCGCCTCCATCTGGCCAAAATCACTGCGGATCGGCTCAATATCCGTCATCGGCACGTCGAGATTTTCGAGTGCCAGTTCAAGCCGGGCAAGACCACTATGGATAGGCCCCAGATCAACTTCCGGCACTTCAGGAAATGCCGGCATTTCCTGTGGCTCTGAATTGACCAGAACGTTCACATTGTCCTCGATCCTCGACAGGCGTGCCTCCAGGCTTTCGAGGTCAGTGTTCTTCAACTGCCCCACGGCCATGTCGAGATCCGCCAGCCGCGAAATGACGGGGTCAAAGCTGGACCCGCTATCGGTGAGCCGGGTCTCAATAGATTCAAGGCGGGAATTGATCGGAGATACGTCAGGGATGGGCAAAGCCGTCAGACGGTCGCCAAGACTGTGAATATTGGCGTGAAACTCATCTCGCGTGACAGGCGCGGGCAAACTTGAAAGGCGCTCCTCTATAGCCGCAAAATGCGCGAGCAGGTCATCGCGGGTCACACCGGACCGCATTTCCGAAAGCGCGCTGGTCTCCATCAGCTCTTCATAGCTCTCGGTGACATCCTCATAGCGATTGCGCATCCACCAATAGGCCAGCATTGCGCCCGCCAATGCGGCGAACAACATGAGCAGCAAGATCTGGATGAGAAGAAACCACATGATGTTTACTTTCGACGTATCAGGAGGAAATCATTCGGAAACACGGATCACCCGTATCTCTATTCGGCGGTTCAGGGCGCGACCCTGAGCGGTCGTGTTCGGCGCGACGGGGCTGGCATCGCCATAGCCGGTCGCGACCAGCCGGTTCTGCGGTACTCCCCGCGCGATCAGCGCGTTGCGGACTGCCTCGGCACGCGCCTGGCTCAACTGGCGGTTGGTTTCAGCCAGACCCGTGCTGTCCGTGTAGCCCGCAATGCGGAGCGAACCGGGACATGCTCGAACGGCTTCCGCCACATCATCCAGCAGACTGGCGCTTCCGGCTCCGATGACTGCGCTGGAGGACTGAAACTCGATCCGCGCATCACCCAACAGGTCGGACAGCGAGGACTCGCAGGAATCCACGGCCTCACGTGAAATGATATCGACCGCCCCGACTTCGCCCATGGGGACGGGCGCCAGCGCAATGTCGCGGACCGTCGCCGCATCCGCGGCAGGCAGTTCACAGCTGAGCGAGAAGCGGTTTGTGTTGAAGCCCGACACGCCGCGATCACAACGCGAAACCGTGTCCACGCCGCGCAGGGCAATTTCGAGGAAGCCGTCGGGTGACGGGTCATTGGTGATAGACAAGCTGTCCTGCACGGACACGATACGCGGCGGATCGATTTCCGTACGGGCCGCCGCGACTACCTGCTCCCGAACCGTATTGTTTGGCATGTCGCCGTCCAGCGTCAGCACTCCATTCGCGACCCGGAACGACCAGTTGATGCTGCTGGCGGAGGCCGTCTCGCCCAAACCAGCCCAGTCGAATCCGTCGCGCACGCGTGTGACGGGCCTTGCCATTCCGAGCAGGGTCGAAGCACGCGCCTCGCGCACAGCGGCGAGGGCTCCTTCGGCGGCCTGCCGACTTGGCGGGCGGCCTTCCAATGTCACCCACTGGCCGGACACACGCGGCCGGGCCCAGGCCGCATCAATATCTGCAAGTGCCTGAGCAGCAGCGCGTTCGGTTGAAAGCTGAATGACACCAAACGCAAATGGCCAGAGTGCAAACGCCATGAGCAAGCCCAACGCGATGATTGGCGCGCCACCATACGGGACAAATGGCAGCCGGTCGCTCTGTGCCCGACGCACCTTGCGCGTGCGCAGAAGCCGGCCTTCGGTGCTGGTGTTCTCACTCAAACTGCCGCCCTCGATTCACATGCAATCAACGCCCCACCCGATACCGGGCATTGCGCTAAACATTATCTGAAACAGAGGCGTGCAACAACATTCCGATCCCGAAATGAAACGCTGGTAGAGACAATAAAGCTGCCAAAACTTGCTACAATTCAGCCGTGACGAGAGTTGTATTCACCGCGAACGCCTGTCAGGCGAAACTTGGGATTACTTGCCCATCTCGTCGGGAATCGTCTGGTCCATGGTCTGGGCCGGATGACAGCAGGATGGACCGCTGACAATCCGGGCCGGAACGCCCGCAACGGTGCACTTGGCGGGCACATCTTTCAGCACGACACTGCCGGCCGCAACCTTGGCTTCGTCACCGATATGGATGTTGCCCAGAACCTTGGCGCCGACCGAAAGCAAGACACCCTTGCCGATCTTCGGATGGCGGTCGCCGACTTCCTTGCCTGTACCGCCCAATGTCACACCGTGCAGGAGCGAACAGTCGTCGCCAACAATCGCTGTTTCACCAATCGTGATGCCGGACGCATGGTCCAGCATGACGCCGGTACCGATGCGGGCGGCGGGGTGAATGTCGACGCCGAACAGTTCCGAAGCGCGGCTCTGGAAATGGAAGGCCAGCGTTTCACGGCCTTCGCGCCAAAGATGATTGGCGACGCGATAGGTCTGAAGCGCGAGGAACCCCTTGAAGTAGAGGAAGGGTTGAAGCATGCCCCGGCAAGCCGGATCACGCTCGAGAACGGCCTGCATGTCGGCTTCCGCCGCAGTCACCAGAGAGCGGTGGGTATCATAGGTATCGCTGAGGATATGGCGCACCTGCTGGGTGCTCATGACCGGGCTCTTGAGCTTTTCAGCCAGATGAAATGACAGCGCCTGACACAAGGTTGAATGCGCCAGGATCGCGGAGTTCAGATAGCTCGACAGGGTCGGCTCATCCGCAGCAGCAGCGCGCGCTTCAAAACGCAGGCGGTTCCAGGCGGGCGCCGGGGCGCCGATATCCGGGTTCTCTGGCATGTCTCTTCCTTCCAGTCCCTGACTAAACGAGATGGGCGATTTTTGCCCGAGTGCAAGTGTTGGCAGCCAATTACTCAGCCGGCATTTCCGAGCGGTTAAACACATGACGCATCGCGGTGCGAACGGGTTTTGCTGTCGTGATGCGGAATATTGCGGGCGTGAAATACAGCGCCAGCAGCGCCGACCCACCAACTCCGCCTGAAATTCCCGCTGCCAGCGGCATCCAGAAAGAGTCCCCAGTCAGCAGGATCGGCACAAAACCACCCATGGTCGTCAGCGTCGTTGCCACGATGTGCCGGGTGGCATCCACGACCACTTCGCGCTGGGCAATCACATCGTCGGCCATCGCTGCGGGATTGGCTCTCAACAGGGACAAGACCACAATCGAGCCGTTGATCGCGATCCCGAACAAGCCAAGCCCGCCAATGATGGCGTTGAAACCAAATGGCAGATTGAACAGCCAGACGCCGAAGAAGGCGAAACCGAGCGACAAGAAACCGGAGGCAAGCACAAGCAGCATCATGCGGAACGAGTTGAACACAAGCATGATCGCGCCCGCCATCACCATGACAAGCGGCACACCTACGGCGGCAAGATTGCCAACCGCATCCCTGGAGTTTTCTGCCTCGCCACCGACGACGACTTCATACCCTGCTGGCACATGAAAGCCGGTTTCCGCGAAACGGGCCTGATAGTCTTCCAGCACCGGTGCCGGCAGTGTGTAGGGGTCCAGATAGGCCAGGATCTGATTCATCCGCTGGCCGTTCCGGCGCGTGATGACCGCTGTCTCCGGAACGAGCGTAACCTCGCCCAATGCGGAGATCGGTGTGCCTGAACCATTGCCAACCGTTGCCGAGCGCAAATCTGACATGCCGGACCGGCGCGACATCGGCGCGATGACTTTCACGGGCAATTCCTCGGTGCCTTCAAGGACCGATCCAGCCCGGACACCTTCGAGTTCTGCGCTAAGGTCTGCCGCAATATCAGTCAGGCGCTCGCCCGCCATTGCAGAGGCGGCTTCATCGGCCTGCAAGCGCATGGTCGGCGCGCCAAGCTCCAGCGAAGCCACGGTGTAGGTAACTCCGGGGGTTTGTCCGAGCACGGCGCGTGTCTGGTCCCCAATCATATTCAGCGTGTCAAAGTCATTCCCCATGATGCGGAACTCAATCGGCGCATCCGCAGGCGGGCCCTGTTCGAATGGCAGCGCCAGGAAACGGGCGCTCGGAAATTCTTCGCGCACCCTGCGCTGGACTTCTCCGACGATTTCATGCGTCCGCTCATTCGAATCCAGCTGGACCCAGCCAGACGCAAAGCCTTCGACGCCTTCGGTATTGTTGATGATATTGTAATAGACGCGCGGAGAGGGCTGGCCGAGCACCCATGTCACATCCTCGACCCCCTCGATGCCACTGATCATCTCGGTCGCGCGATGGACCAAATCAACCGTATCGTGGATGTCGGCCTCGGGCGAGAGTTGCAGCGACACTTGAAACTGGTCACGTTCCGTTTGCGGAAAGAATTGTGATGGCAATTGACCAACGAGCCAGAAGCCGAACACCGCAGGGGCGACACCGGCCAGAATACCAAGCGGCGGATAGCGCAGCACCATCTCAATAGAGGCGCGATAACCATCGGAAATGAAATCATTGGTGAAGCCGTCGCGCCACCATCGACGCGGCCGCTTTGCATGCCCCGTCTCCAAGCCCCGCTTGCGGTCAAACCAACCGGCCATGGCCGGGATGACGGTAATGGATACCACGAAGGAGGCTGTAATCGAGAACACGACTGACAGGCCGATCATGCCGACGAACTCTCCTGCCCCGCCGGGCAGCATGGCGATGGGCGCGAAAGCAAGCGCCGTTGTCAGGGTGGAGGCCGCGAGCGGTGCTGCCAGATGATTCAGGCTCTTGCGGATCGCTTCGAAACGGTTCTGCCCCTTGGCGCGCAACTGGTCGAATTCGTCCACCACAACGATCGCATTGTCGATCAACAGGCCAAGTGAAATGACAAGCCCCGTCACCGACATCTGGTGCAGCGGGTGACCAAAAAGACTGAACAGGATCAGCACGAGGCTAACCGTCAACGGGATGGCCATGCCGACCACGATGGCCGAACGCCACCCCATCGTGACGAACAGGACGAGGACGACGATGAAGGCGGAAAACAACAGGCTCTGCGCAAGACCGTTAAGGCGGTCATTGGTGTAGAGACTCTGGTCGAAGATTGTCTCGACCTTGAGTCCTGGCGGCGCGGATGCCGCAAAATTTTCAGATATCTCACGCGCACCTTCAGCCCATTTATCGACGCGCTGGCCTGGCGAAATATAGACCCCGACCATGACCGTGCGGAGATTGTTCTCATAGGCCTGCTGAGTGGACGGATCGGCAAAGCCCTTCTCAACCCGGGCCACATCGGCCACGCGAACAGCCGATCCGTCGGCACGTTGCAAGAGCGGAACCTGGCGAACACGGGATATGCCATCGAATTCACCCCCGACCTCAAAGCCGATCGTGCCGCCTTCACCGCGCAAGCGGCCCGCTGGTGTCTTGCTGTCAGCCGAGGCGATCAATGCCGCGGCCTGCCGGAAAGACAGGCCGGATGCCGAAAGCGCTTGTGGGTCGACGACAACGCGCACTTCCTCGACGGGCATGCCATAGGTTTCGGTTTCTTCTGTTCCGGGCAGGCGTTGAAACTGGTCTTCGAGATCAAGCGCGAGACGCCGCATGACGGTCAGCGGCGGATCTCCCTCGCCGGTCCATGTCAGGCCCACCACAAGCGTCGCGGCGCCGACATAGAGGCGTTCGACTTCGGGCGTGCCGACGCCTGAGGGGAACTGCGCACGGGCCTCCTCAACCTGCCCTCGGATCAGAGTCCAGGTATCATCGACTTCGGCTTCGGACAGGTCTTCCCGAATTTCGACCCGGACCTGCGAGAAGCCCGACCTGCTGGTCGAGGTTACATCTTCGATTTCGGGCAATTCCATCAGCGCCGCTTCAACCGGTTCTGTTATCAGCGCCTCGATCCGCTCAGCGTCTGCGCCGGGGAATGGCGTCAGCACATAGCCATAGCGTTCAATCAGGGTCGGGTCTTCCTGACGCCCCAAAGTCAGCATCGCGCCCAGTCCGCCAATCAGGACTACGAGAATGGCAAGGATCGCCAGGCGCGGCAATTTGAAGAAGAGTGTCGACATCGGGTCTAGCCACCATTCACGGTGGAGGCGCGGTGAACATCCCGCGGCTCAACCGGCAAGCCAGGCACAATACGCTGCAGGCCATTGGTGATGACGCGCTCGCCATCCGTCACCGCGCCGCGCACGAAAGCGCGGTCACCATCAGTATGCACCATTTCGACCGGGCGCGTTGCAACCTGCCAGCCTGAGCCGACCGGCTCCGCCACATAGATAGTCCAGAGGCCGCGAGAGGCCGTCGACAATGCTTTCACCGGAACCCAGAAGCCCGGCTCGTCTATATTCCGCTCCATGGTCAGACGGACCACAGCGCCGGAAGCGACGATTTCGGCATCATTGATCTCGAACACAGCTGCGACCGTGCGCTGCGCCGGGTCGATCACGCCGGTCACGCTACGCAAGACGGCCTCAACCGCCCCTGTATCGGCCTGCAAAGTATACGCATCTCCAGGTATCAGACGCGCCGCGCTGTTGGCGGGTAGCCCGATGCGCGCTTCAAGATGCGCCGCTTCGACCAAGTCCAGAATCGGCTGGCCCGCGCCGGCAATCGCGCCTTCATCCGACCTGCGCGCCGTGACCACGCCATCGAACGGCGCCGGGATGCGGGACAGGTCAATCTGGACACGGAAAATATCGGCTTGCGCCTTGGCCGCTTCGACTCGGGCCAGCGCAGTATTCGCCTGGGCTTCGGCTTCATCGACCGCCTGCTGGGATACATGGCCTTGCATCTTGAGGGTACGTTGTCGCTCGACCGTGCTCAGGGCGAGAGAGTGCGCAGCGCGCGCCTCTTCGACCACAGCGGTGGCAGACGCGAGCTGGGCGCGCAGGCCGCGCGTGTCGAGGCTTGCCAGAATGCTGCCCCGCTTGACGCGGTCGCCCACATCAACGGCAATGGTCTCGATACGGCCACCAGTGGAAAAGCCCAGCGCAGAATTGCGTCGCGCTTCGGCAAGGCCGGAATAGGTTTCGTTCAGCGTGAAGGCCGTGGTCAACTCGACTGGCGCGACCTGCACCGCCATTGGCTCAGGCGCGACCGTAGCCACTTTGGGCCCCTCCTTGCTGCGCAACTGCGTCGCAGCCAGCACAAGGCCGCCGCAAACGAGCAACAGGATAATGAAGAAGAACAGCCCCTTCAGGGCCGTCGGCCGTTTGTCACGTGCGGTATCTCCGGCGGTGTGATCAATGTCGGTCATGGGTTTTGTCCTGACAGGCGGCCACTTCCAGTCCCGGCAGCAGGCTTTAGCAGCCCACGGATCTGAAGATCGGCATGGAATTCAATGAAGTCTGTTGCGGTCATCGGCTGTTGGTTCGGGACGAGCTGATGGAATTGCGGCATGTGGATGAGCAATTGCGCGAGCCCGTGAGAGGCGGCCCAGATTGATTTGGCCGCCATGACGGGATCAAGCGAGGGATCAAAAACCTCAAGCTCCTGCCCTTCAGTGACCATACTGATCAGCACACCAAAGGCCTGTCCTTTCTGAGACGCCACAAATCCGTCCCAGGATAATGGTGCGGCACAGCCTTCCGGGACGGTGCTCTGGATACTGGAAAAGGCTGCGGCGTAGTGGAAGGGGCGAGTTACTGCCGTCTCCACATAAGTTGCCACGCACGCCTTGGCGCGTTGCAGGAAAGGACGGTCTGCACTGGAGCTGCGATCAACCTTCTGAAGGAGCCGCTCGAAAAACGCCTCCTTCAACTCATCAATCAATTCGTCCTTCGAGCCGAAATACTTGTAGATTGCGGAGGGTGAGTAATCGATCTCATCGGCGAGCCGTCGAATTGACAAGCCGTTTTCGCCTTCCCTGGCGAAAACGCGCTCTGCAGCGGAAATAATTGATTCCCGCACGCGCAAGCGACGACGATCGGCTGGCGTCGCTTCGGAAGCGTTATCTGTCTGCATATGGCACATTACTCGCGCAAACCGTTCAGAAAGTGAACACTGTTCACTCTTGTACGCCTCCCCACGCAAATGCTCAAGCCTGCAATCGTTAAAGACCGCCTTTAAGAACGAGTCTCACCCTCCTATGTTGCCGCAATGACAAAGCGATTCCCTCCCGCCCCAGCCATTGCGACACCCATGCTGGCAACACGTCCAAGCGCCGAGGCGCGGCAGCTGCTCGCCTTGCGGCGCTCTGCCGGAAAACATTTCATTGGTGAGCCGGGGCCGTCTCCTGAGGCGCTGGATGAATTGCTCGAAATTGCCGCGCGGGTACCAGACCACCGCCGGATGACCCCTTGGCGGTTCATCGTATTTGAAGGAAAATCCCGCGAAGATTTCGGACAGGAGCTGGCGCGCATTCGGGGGGAAACGCTTGAAGGCGCTGAATCCCGGGATTTACTGGAAGCCGCCGGTCTTTTTCTGCGCGCGCCCGTGGTTGTCGCAGTGATATCTGCTCCAACGGATGACGGTCGCACGCCCGTCTGGGAACAGGAACTCTCCGCCGGAGCGGTTTGCTACAATCTGCTGCTCGCTGCGAATGCGAGCGGATGGGCCGGGGCCTGGCTAAGCGAATGGCCAGCCTTCGATAAGCAGGTTGCGGGACGTCTTGGCCTGTCCGAGACCGAACGGGTCGCCGGCTTCATCTATCTCGGAACCTCAAAAATATCCCCACCAGAACGCGGACGGGCGGATATGTCCAAACTCGTGACCCGCTGGACGCGCTAACCGCGACCACGATAGGACGCAACGCCTGTATCCGGAACGTGAAGTCCGGCAGGCACCTCGCCGGACTGCCAGAACACGTCGATCGGGATGCCACCGCGCGGGTACCAATATCCCGAAATACGCAACCAGGTCGCTTCCGTGAAATCGAAGATCTTCTTGCCGATGGAGACGGTGCAATCCTCATGGAAAGCGCCATGATTGCGGAAACTGGTAAGGTAGAGCTTCAGGCTCTTGGATTCCACCAGCCATTCGCCGGGCGCATAGTCGATTACAAGATGTGCGAAATCCGGCTGACCTGTCACCGGGCAAAGCGAGGTGAATTCGGGGGCCACGAAGCGTGTCAGATAGAGCGTGCCAGCATGCGGGTTGGGCACGCGCTCCAGCTGGGCGTCTTCCGGGTTTTGCGGTTGGAGGGTCTGCTGGCCGAGTTGGTCCAGGCCCTGATAGATCGGATTGTCAGCCATATTATAGGATCGCCGGTACGGGAATGAGATTGAAGGTCAATCCCATATAGAGCGCATAGCCCAAAAGGAGAACTGCTCCTTCCCAGCGGGCGATCAGCTTGCCCGTGATGGCAAACAGCGCCATCAACGCAACCGACAGGACGAGCGCTGACATGTCGCCGACACTGATCAGGCTGTGGCCCGCGCCAGAGGCCAATGCATCCGTTGTCACATCTCCACTCGGCATACTGCGCACGCTGAACGGGTGGACGAGAGCCGTCAGGCCGAGAATACCCAATATATTGAATATGTTGGAACCAATGATGTTGCCGAGCGCGACATCGGCCTTGCCGCGGAAAGCCGCAATGGCAGACGTGGCCAGCTCTGGCAGACTGGTCCCGACCGCCACGATAGAGAGCCCGATGACCGTCTCGCTGATGCCAAACTCTCGTGCAATGACTACGCCGCCGTCGACAAGCAGCTTCGCGCCGAACACCACGCCCACCAGGCCCGCCAGGGCAATGAATACCCCCTTCACCACGCCGTAATTGGCCTCAACCGTTTCGCCTTCCCCGGCGTGCATTTCAGCCACTTCGTCGCCAGCTGCCTGGTCGGCAAACACGGAGAAGGCAATATAGCCCAGCAAACATGCGACCAGCACAAATCCTGCAAGGCGTGAAAACAGGTCGAACCAGATCAACACGCACAGAAGGGCGGTAACAATGACCATGATCGATGTATCGCGCATCAGGGCGCGTGGATTGGTAATGATGGGATGGATCAGGGCCGCCACACCGAGCACGAGAAGGATATTGGCGATGTTGGAACCAACGACATTGCCAACCGCTATGCCGACGGCGCCTTCATTTATCGCGCGCAGACTGGTCACGAGTTCAGGAACCGACGTACCGAAACCGACCAGAGTGAGGCCTATGACCAGTTCGGAAATGTTGAGCTTACGCGCAACACTGACCGATCCGCGAACCAGCCCCTCCCCTCCAATAAACAGGAGGACGAGGCCGCCCAGAACCATCAGATATGTCATGAAAATCCCCACGGGAAAGATTGAAGTTGTAAATATGGGGGACAGCCAGACATCGCGCAATCAGGCCAGTGAAGACTATTTTTGCGAGCTCGGGACGTATCGCCCATATGCAAAAAAACAGCTATCGGCTTGGAAGTGACAAATTTCAGCAAACTTGTTCACCGTACACTCAGCCAGAAGGCCCACATAACTCAATGAATAGGCAAGGATCGAGCACAGGATGGTAAACCGGGCAGAACGCCCAGCGGAGAGTCGTGCCCTGCCCTTTGGCAGGACTGCTGTCTGCTGTCTTGCGCTCAGCCTGATACCCGCCTGTGCCTATCTTCCTTTTACGGGCAACGACGAAACTCAAGCGTCCGACACGACCACAATTCCCGTCACGATCGAGGGGTTGCCGAGGAATCTGGAATCCGGTGCGCGCGACGCGGTGGAAATTCGTGCCGGAGCGCCGACCAGCCTTCTGGATGTGCGCCGCCGCGCCACGCAGGCCGCTGGCGCCCTTGAGGAATACCTCGCTTCCGAAGGCTATTTCACCGCCATTGTCAGCCCGGATCTCGTGGAAGACATGGACACGCGCCCGCGTCTTGATGTGGATTTGGGCGATCGGTTCACGATCGCATCGGTGGCCCTTTCCGGCGTGGATGACTTGCCCGCAGATGTCAGCAATCAGATCGACGCCGTTACAGATGAGCTGGGCATCGGCACATGGGCGGTCACCGAAGACATAGAGACGCTGGAGAAGCAGCTCGTCAGTCAGCTCCGCAATTTCGGCTACGCGTTTGCAGAAAGCGAGGGCATCGATGCGCTCGCATCCCGCGCCGACAAGACCCTGGAGCTATCCTACAAGCTGGTTCCAGGCCCTCGCGTGAAACTTGGCGAACTCGTTGTTCCAGACTCGCTGAAAACCAAAGACAGCGCCATCAACATCCTCCGCAACTGGCAGTCTGGCGACTATTATGCCCCGGAGAAGATGGAAACCTTGCGAACGCGCGTAAGGGGAACAGATCTCTTCGACGGCATCGGCGTGAACATCCAGAAGACAGCCGACAGCGATGGGCTGCATCCCGTCGAACTCCAGCTTTCTGAAGGCAAGCGTCGCTCCGTTGGCGCCGGTGTCAGCGTCTCGACATCTGATGGTGTTGGCACGACCGCCAGCTGGGAGAGACGCAATCTGACCGGCATTGGCGACACACTCGGTGTCGATGCCCAGATCGCAACGCGCACAAGCGAGCTGACGCTGAGTTATGAGCGGCCGAATATCGGTCGCTATGGGCGTGACTTCTCCGCTGAGACAGGCGTGCGCGCAGAAGAAACCGACGCCTACGATCTACAAGGCGCGAGCGTCTCGGCCAGCCTGTCCCAGCCTTTCAACGAACAATTTACGCTGTCCGCTGGGACGACGCTGGACGCGACCCGCTCCACCGACTACGAGCTGCGGGCGCAGGGCGAGGACGACTATGTCGAGCAGGTTACCCTCTCGTTTCCGCTCGGCGCGACTTACAATACGGTGAAGGCACCGCTGGACCCACAGGCTGGTAACCGCGTTTCTCTTGGTGTTGAGCCGGGTATTTCGTTCGGGGACGGAGAAGCGTCGTATACGCGGATTACCAGTTCCGCCTCGACCTATCGAAAAATCTCCGACCGTCTGGTCGCGGCTGTGCGTGCCGAAGCTGGCACGTTCCTGGGCGACGAAGGCGTGCCGGTCGACCGGAAATTCTTTGCGGGCGGTGGTGGGTCCGTACGAGGTTTCGAGTACCAGTCTCTTTCACCGACAGATTCCGACGGCAACATCATTGGCGGCGACGCCATGTTCGCCGCCTCGCTTGAACTGCGCTGGCGAAAGTCCGAGCGGTGGGGCTACGTCGCCTTTGTCGACTCCGGCTATGCAGCTGACTCCATCGACGAAGCCTTCGGCGAGATGCGGTCATCGTTCGGACTTGGTGTGCGCTTTTACCCTGGCTTCGGACCAGTCCGGTTTGACATTGCCACCCCACTCGACCGCCGCGATGGGGAAGACCCGCTTCAAATCTATGTTTCCATCGGACAATCTTTCTGATGGCGGCGCTCACATCTCTCCTGGGCATGATCCGCAGACGGAAATGGTTGATGGCCATCCTGTCGGCACTCATTGCGCTGGTCGTCTTGCTCATTGCTGCACGCCTCTGGATTGCCTCAGACGGCGGGCGGGCTTTTGTGGAGTCTCAGATCGATGGCCGTGAAGCGGGGCCATTGGGCACAATCCAGATCAATGGCCTCAGCGGCGACCCTTTGGACCGGCTCGGCGCATCACGCGTCACGCTGACCGATTCTGAAGGCGTGTGGCTGACCATGGAAAATGTCGCCATCGCATGGTCACCTGCGCGGCTGATGTCGAAGACCGTGAAACTTGACCTTGTCAGCGCCGAGAAAATCGATGTGCGCCGCCGCCCCGCCCTGGAACGGGATGAGAATGAGAATTCGGAATCTTCCAGCAATTGGGCCGTGTCCCTCGATCAACTCAGTATCGCGGAGCTTTTGTTGCAGGAAGGCGTGGCCGGTCCACGCGCTGCTTTTGATATTGATGGCCAATTCCGTTTGCCGAAATCGCGTACGTTCGATCTATCCCTGACAGCGCTTCCGCTCGAAGGTGTCGGCGACCGGGTGGATGCCACATTGAAGCGCACAGCCTCAGGTGCCTACCGGCTAGACGCAGAAGTCGACGCTCCCGCTGGAGGCACCCTGGCCACACTCTCAAATCTCCCCGACGGCGATAGTGCGTCGCTTAGCGCCCGCGCCAGCGGAACGCTTGATGATGGCGATGGCTTTGCTCAGCTGAAGATCTCAGGAGCGACCGTCGCCGAATTGACGGGCAAGATCACGGCTGGTGGCTTGTTGGCCAGCGCGGACATCAACGCATCGCGCCTGCCGATCTCCGAACAGCTGCGAACACTAATAGGTCCCTCCGCCGCCCTGAAACTTGATGGAGATATTGAGAAGGCGAGCATTCCTTTCGAATTTTCCGGCACACTTGCATCCGGGTCCATATCCGCAAACGGTGTATATCGCAGCCGCCAGCGCGACTTCGACGGTCCGATCAATCTAGATGTGACGTTTTCCGGCCTCAAGGAACTGGCCAACCTCGATGCCGATCTGGTCTTTTCAGGCTCTCTGACTGATCCCCGCGAGGCTCCCGGACTGACTGGCAATGCTGCACTACGCGCCAATGCGGGTGCGGACCTGCCTTTCAAGAAAGTCGAAGGACCAGTGGAGATCGTATCTACCGGACGATATGTTAACTTCAAAGGGTCGCTGACGGGCACCGGCATCATGGCATCGAATGCGACGGGTCGCCGGATCGCAGGCCAATCACCGAGGGTGGATGTCGCAGGCGACTACAACCGGAACACCGGGGTCGTCACCCTTGACCCTTCGACTGCACGTCTTGCCAAAGGACGCATAGCAGCAAGCGGTGCGATCAGTATACGCGAGAAGACACTTGACGTTCAGGCGCGGCTTCAACAGGTGTCTGGCCTCCTGTCATCCGCACCCGACTTATCCACCACCGGAAGCCTCGCGGTGACGGGTCCGTTTGCCGCCCCATCAATCGTCGCAGACGTCAACGCGCATGGCATGAACGAGATGAATGCGACGGCCGCCAAAGCTTTCGGAAATATCGCGCGGCTGCGCGCCACAGTTCAAAAGACAGACTCCTCTTATCGTGTACGGACCGCCAGAATAGATGGCGACAATATGAACCTGTCCCTATCGGGCACTTACGCACCTGGCGGGGCCGCGAACCTGTCGGGCCAGTTTACACAGTCCGATGCCATCCCTATCTCGGGTTCGGCAATCGACCTCAGCTCCGGCATCTTCCAACTCTCCGGCCCAAGAGGCGTGGATGCTATAAGCCTAGCATCCTCAGGCGGCGCGTTTAGCCGTGGCTCCATTGCTATCTCTGATTTGCAAACGTCCGTAGATTTCAGACGGTCGGGCGATGGCTGGGCGGGTCCGGTCGCCTTGCAAGGTATTGCCGGCGACCACCCTGTCGAGATCACCTCCATGGCATTCTGGTCTGACGGTGTATTCGCACTGCGGGACATCCAATCCGACTATGAGACGGCCCAGCTTTCAGGGTCTCTCTTGTATGGCGGCGAGCGCGGGCTCGACCTCAAACTCAATATAGTCGGAGACCGATTTGATCTCGGGTCGCGGCATGTCGGTGCATTTGATGTCGAACTGAGCGTGGACCGGACCCCGGATGAAGACATGTCGATCACCGCCTCTGGCCAGGTTCAGAATGTTTGGCTCTCGCCGTCGCTTCGCTTCGACTCAGTAGACGGACAAATTCGCAATGCCCCGGAAGGCTACAATTTCGCAATACAGGTCGAACGCGAACATACTGCCCGACCCACTTCGCTGAACATATTGGGTGAGGCGGATTTCGGGGCTGAGTATCCTAGCGGCCAGATAGAACTGGATGGCTCCTTGCTTGGTGAGGCTGTCCGCTCCGTTCAGCCCGTCAGTTGGCGGTTGGGCGAAACTCCTTCGGTCGAGGCAAACATCGCCATCTTCGGCGGGAATATCGAAGCGCGCATTGCTGAGCGAACCCGTACGCCCCGCATGACCCTGACGGTCGACAGTGTTGACCTGGCTCCGGTCCTGGCTTCAGCGGGTATAGCGACGCGCCGTGTGATGGTGAATGGCAATGGAGACTTCCTGTTATTCGGAGCAAATCCGGAAGGCCAGTTTGACATGAATGTCGAGGGCCCGTTACCCGGGCTCGAGCGCGCCCTGGCCATTGATCTGGCAGGTCGACTGAGGAACGGCGCGCTGATCGTGGATGGCGCGGGCGATTATGGCGACTTGCGACTTGCGGGGTCGGCGACCCTGCCGGTCGCTGCCGATCCAGACGGTATCGCGCACCTGGACATGGAGCGCCCCGTGCAGGGAACGGCCAATCTTCAGGGCGACTTGTCGGATTTGAGATCGCTCGCCCTGGCATATGGACATGATATTGGCGGCGTCATAGACGCATCGGCCGACCTGACCGGAACACTCACAACACCCGCATTCAGCGCTGAAGCAAAGCTGACGGATGGCATTTATGAGTTCGGGGCAACAAGCCTCAGGCTCGTGAATTTGAATCTGGACACAGATTATGTCGACCAGGCCCTAACCTTGCGCGGAAGGGGCAAAGGGGCTGATGGCGGTACGGTGAGCGTGTCCGGTACACTCTCGGCAGACGACACCAAACTCACGACCGATTTTGCTGACCTGTTGGTCTATAATCGGGATGGCGACTCACTTCGCGTGGATGGCAAGGTCAATCTCGCTGGTGGCGCAGACAAGCGGACCGTTTCCGGAAATGTCGACGTACGATCGGCTCGGTTCAATCTCGACAACCTGCCATCATCCAAAGCACAGGCCATCGACGTGCGCTGGAAAGAGGATGGCGACGCAAGTGACGGCCAAAGCGCACTCAGGCATTCACTCGCGCTGGATATGCAGATCACAGCGGATCGCCGGGTCTTCATTGATGGTCGCGGACTGGAAAGCGAATGGGGAGCAGACCTGAAATTGACCGGGACGGCTGCCGATCCTCGCCTCAACGGCATAGCGACGATGCGCCGGGGAACACTGGACCTGGCCGGGCGCCCCTTCATATTCGACAGCGGTAACGTCTATTTTGACGGTCCTCTGCGGCGGGCCCGCCTGGAGGTAGAGGCAGACCGGACGGTGAACGGGTTTGAAGCGAATGTCGCCCTGACAGGCACACCCACGAGCCCCACGATTGAGCTAACAAGTTCTCCCGACTTGCCAGAGGATGAAATTCTGTCACGCCTGCTATTCGGGCGGTCCTCGGTGGACCTGTCAGCGCTGGAAGCAGCCCAACTGGCCAATTCAATTGCGCGACTCAGCGGTAACAGTTCCGGATTCGACCCCACATCCGGGCTTCAAGCCGCCCTTGGTGTGGACCGGCTATCATTCGGAACCAATGATGAAGGCTCGGCGCAAGTAGGAGTCGGACAATACATCGCAGACGATGTATATCTCGAGTTAAACTCGGCGGGCGCGGCAGGCAGCTCCGTTGAAGTTGAGTGGGAGCCAAGACCACAGGTCTCTGTTACTTCAGAAACTACTACAGATGGCGATGCCACGCTCTCAATAAAGTGGAAAAAAGATTATTAAAAATTGCAGAGGTTTAATCCATCTGAGGTAGGATCGGGGGCGATTTAACCTGGGTTAAGCAATAGCAGATGACGCTGCTTTTTATGGGTTTTTCAGTGTTTCAAACGGGTCCAATATTGGGGCAGCAATCAGGATGAAACGCAAAATTCAGTGTGCATTCCATTTTCTTGGGTAGTGGCATCCTTGCCATAACACCCTTTGCGGGAAAATTGGTTACCTCTGATGGATATATGGAGCGAGCAGGTCATGAAGCAATCTACTTCCAGAGCCCCTACGGCAGTCGATCAGATGGTTGGCGAAAAAATCCGAAAACTTCGTCTGGATCGCAACCTGACCCTCGCTGAACTTGGCTCTGAACTCGGCATCAGCCATCAACAGCTTCAGAAGTATGAGACCGGCACCAATCGATTGAGCGCCGGAATGCTTGCCAATGTCGCGGAAGTCCTGCGCGTCTCAATCGCCAGCCTTTTCGAAGACGAGAACGCTGACGATGACAAGGACGCTGATCCGTCCGCAAAGGTTCGCGCAGAATGCCATTCTTGGATCGACCGTACGCCCTCCAAAGAGCGCCTTTCGATGATGGCAAAAGTCTTGCGGGTCATGTCGAGCGACTGATCCCAAAAGGATCTACGTGCCGGTGACTCTTGGCACCGACACGCTTTCGTGAAATTCGGCTTCAGCTTCGATCCGCTGCTTTGGGTGATAGAACTCGTCCGTGAACCAGGGCGAGACCTGCTTGTCAAATAGCGACTTGATCCATTCGATCATGAGGTTGCCAAGCGGTGACCGCCGCGTCTGCTCCGTATACGCTATCCAGAACTGGATCGGCGCCACTTCCGACATGTCCAATGCGACGAGATCCGGGTAGACATCCTGGTGGTATGTCGGCAGCAGCGCGATCCCTCCACCTCTCCGGCACAACGTGATCATGGCGCTTGCCGAATTCGTGACGAACGCAAAATCGATCATTTTCTTCAGCTCATGCGCCTTGGGGGCCCATCGCTCAACTTGCTGAACATATGATTCGTGCAAAATGCACCTGTACTGATGATACTCGAACATGCTGGAAGGCTGACTCGTTTGCGCGTCGAGGTACTCTCTGGATGCGAAACCAATATAATGAAGTGTGCCCAGTTTGTGCGAGATAATCTCCGGGTCCCGAGGTTCGGTAAACTGGATCGAGATGTCCGCCTCGTCGTTCAGCAGGTCCGGCTCCTCTGCCTTAACGTGCATTCGAACTTGCGCCCTTGGATGCGCTGTCTGGAACTCGGCCAGGCGCGGGGCGATCCAGTACGGTCCGACACCGTCACCCGATCCAATCGTGATCCGGCCTTCGGTGCCATCGGTCTTGCCGATCGCCTTGCTGAGCACTTCATTGGCGGACTCTTCCATCTGCCGCGCATAGCGCAGCACCGTCTTCCCGGTCTCCGTCAGCTCCATGCCGCGAGTTGACCGGGTAAACAGTTTACTGCTCAGAAATTCTTCGAGCTCATCAATCTTCCGACTTACTGTCGGAGGCGACTCCCTCAACCGCGCCGCGGCCGATGTCATGCTGCCCAATTCAGCAACTACCTTGAAGACACGCAGTTTGTCCCAGTCGATCCGTTGGTTGGTCATACAGTTTCCAGAAGCCTCGAAGCTACTTGTTCAATCAATATGTTCGTCAGTCAAACGACTAGCCTGAACACAGATAGCTTCATGAATACTGAGAGAAATACTATCCTCAATACCAAGAAATACAACGGCGTGGCGTGACTTTAACTAGATTATGATCCGAGTTTGCTTATTTGACCGAGCCAGAATGCTATCAGGCAATCTGGAGGCCAAACGGATGCGCACCCTCGTCCACATGGAATTGGGAAATGCAATTCAGGGCCTACCCCCCGTTCGCTTCATTCGGGCCGGGCCGAAGACCTACTTGGCAAGCCCATGCTGCAGCACATGGTTTTTCACGTTTGAGCGACCCCATGCAGGATTGCGGAATCAACGATCAAGCACCTATTTGCATTTCCACGTCACCTGAAATTGATGTGCTACACAACCAGATTCACAGGGCATGTCTCCAGGCCGTAATTGAGCAGACCGCCTCTTTGG
The DNA here is from genome assembly GCF_017309975.1 of Hyphomonas sp. KY3. Taxonomy (NCBI): domain Bacteria; kingdom Pseudomonadati; phylum Pseudomonadota; class Alphaproteobacteria; order Hyphomonadales; family Hyphomonadaceae; genus Hyphomonas; species Hyphomonas sp. KY3. The sequence continues at coordinate 1,204,553 of NZ_CP022271.1, read as the reverse complement.
CGCACACGTTCACCTGCTGATTCCAGGCGGCTGTAGCGGTTGAGCAGGCTGTTGATCATCTGGGCAGCTTCATTGCGAGCAATCCCTGCCCCCATGCAATGATGGATACCATGCCCGAATGTGGCCTGCTTGATCATGTTCGGTCGCTTCAGAATAAACTCATCCGGCCTTTCAAAGACAGCCGGGTCCCGATTGGCAGAGGCGTGGAAGATCGCCACCCAATCTCCTTCTCTGATCTGCGCTCCCCCAAGTTCGTAGTCCTGCGTGCATACCCGGTGGAGACGCTGAACCGGCCCGTCCCGGCGCAGGCTTTCTTCGATGAAGGCCCGCACGAGTGAACGATCGGTCCGGAGCGTCGCATACATCTCGGGATCATCGGCCAGCACATCAATCAGATTTCCCAGGAGATAGCCCGTGGTCTCTGCGCCAGCCACGACCAGCGTCAGGCAAAATCGCACCACTTCCTCACGCGTCAGGCGGCTTCCGTTCGACTCAGTCTGGATGAAGCCAGACATCAAGTCGTCGGGAACCGGTTTGCCTGTCTCGATATCGGCGTAGCGCTGGTCGACCGCTGACTGATAGTAATTCCAGAGCTCGATATTGCATTGCTGGCGCTCCGCCAGGGTGAAGTCAGAGGTCACCATGAAGGCATTGGCCCAGCGACGCAAAAGGACATAGTCCTCCTCCGGCGTACCGATCAGTTTGGTCATTACGAGCGCGGGCAAATTCGGCGCCAGGTCTTGCATGAAATCTACCGTCCCGCCGCCGACCATGTCGAGCTGCGCTTCAACCGTTGTCTCCATCCATGGCGCCACGTCGCTCATGACCCGTTTGGGCGAAAACGCCATTTGGGCAATCTTGCGAAGCTCCGCGTGGCGAGGATCGTCATGATTGACCAGCATCAGGGTCGGCGCTTCGGATTCTTCCTGCATGATATCGCGCGACGAGAAGACATCTGCGCGCCGGCAGACTTCCTGGACATCGGCATGCTTCAGCACGACCCACGCGGGATACGGCTTGTCCAAGCCGGGTATGGTGCCCGGCGGATAATCTTCAAGGCCAAACTGGATCGGCTCGTCGCGCAGATGCGCGTAATACGGATAGGGATTCGCCATTACGTCCGGGTGATAAAGATCCCGCACGTGAAATTCATCAGGAATGTGAGGCTTGGTGGAGGCATGTGTCATCTGGTGTTCTCCCGGGTGCAGCGGCCCAGCGCGGTGCTGGCAACCGGCATGATTGTTGAGGGTATGGATCGCGCTCGAATTTGCGTGCGCTGGTTTATTGTGTCCTTAGGACCTTTTTGTTACATGGCGCAGTTCCTTCTTGTCGGGCATTCTGGAGACTCGCTATTTGAAGGGAGATTCGACTTCGCTTATCGGCGAGGGCGCAGCAATGAACCGGAGACTGGATGGACCTTTCGAAGCGCAAACAATCGAGCAAGGATTTCCTCGACCTGTTTTTCCCGATCCACTATCTGGTCGGAATGCAGATTGAGGACGCCCTCAAATGCGGCGTGCTGACACGCCAGCAAGCCTGTCTCCTCTGGACCATCCATACGCGCGGCACTGATGGGAAGAAGATGCGTCGCAAGGACATCGCGCATGCGCTGGCGTCTTGGTACGAAGTAACGAGTTCGGCGATCTCGAAATCCCTCCGTGCGCTGTCCAAGCCGCCCCTCAACCTGATCACAATGGTCGAAGACCCCGAAAACGGACGCGAGAAGTTTGTCGTGTTGACGCCCCGCGGCGTTCAGTTTGTCGAAAGCATGATGCGCAACGGCACCGCCTTTGTGGAAACAATGGTCGAACGTCTCAGCGACGATGAAATCAGGTCCGGCATTCACTTTCTGTCCAGAGTAACCGAAATCCATCATGAGCTGGCCTCGGAGGCGACCGCAAAGCGAAAACCGAAAGGGGGCGGCGCGGCAAAGCCCAAAGAGCTGAGCTGATAATCGAGGGCGGGACGCGCGTTCATTCCTAGCGTTCCGGCGTCGTCAGGTCGAACGCGACATGCACAGCCTGAGCGCTATCCTGAAAATCCCGGAAGCGGATGACTTGTCCATCCCGAATGGTAAGGATGTGCGCATAATCAGCCGCGTAAAGGCGCCCCGTCGCCTTCAGCACCATGCGTAGATGCCCGGTCACCGCCACCTTGTCGCGTTCCGCTATGAACTCGTCCTGACGAAACGTCTCGATGTCTACATCATTGCCAACATGGCCGAAAAAGATCTTGCACTTCTCCTTGCCGCGAAAAATTCCTGCGAAGGGGATTACACTCGGACCGTAGAATTCAATCGTACAATCCTCGGCCATGACTCCGAACAATTTGTCGAAGTCACCTTCATGCACGCCGGCATACCAGGTCTGGGCGGTTTCCAATGGGGTCATCATCTTGTGAGGTTTCCTCTGACTGAGCCTCTAGAACTGGGTGGAGAGTTCGATTCCGAACGTACACGGCGCACCGAGGGAACCGACGAATTCGGCGCCATAGGTTGTGCCCGTAAGAATCTGGTTGGTGAAATAGGTCTCGTCTGTCAGGTTTTCCCCAAACAACGCGACCTTGTATTGTCCATGTCCCGGCGCATATGTCGCCCGCGCGCGCAGGACACCATAGCTATCCTGTGACGCCGCATTGATATTGAACACGGTAAAGAAGACCTGATCCTGCCAAGCATAGTCCGCCCGAAGGGTCAGATCGCCGCCAAATGCCGCAAAGTCTGCCTGAGCGCCGATATTCATTTTCCATTCCGGAGCCCGAGGCAGCCTCAAACCATCAAGATTGCGCAGAGTTGATCCCGGCTCATCCGTCAGCGGTGCGGGACGCAAGGGTTCAGTCAGCTCGCCTTCGGTAAAAACCGCGTCGAGATAGGTTACCGACCCATCGAGTTGAAACACATTGCCGAGCAAGGCCGCAAACTCGACTTCAGCCCCTCTGACTTCCGCCTTGCCGACGTTCCGGATGATGGGCTGGTTGGCGATCGAGTCCTGCGCCTGCAGGTTCGTGTAATCATATATGAATGTCGCCGCATTGAGACGCAGTCGCTTGTCGAGCAGTCCAGCTTTGAGGCCGGCTTCATAGGCCCAGATTTCCTCGGGCTCGTATGGGGTTCGCTGGCTGGATCCAATATTGTATCCGCCACTCTTGAAGCCACGCTGGGCGCTCGCATAAAGAAGCAGGTCATCCGTAGCCGTCCATTCAAGGGCGAACTTCGGCGTGGTCGCATCAAAGGTCGCAGGGCCCTCGACTGGTGCAACCACGAACCCAAACGGGTCTGGCTGGACACCATCACGGCTTTCACTTACGGCGTTGGGGAAAAATAGAACTTCCGGTGCAAACCTAACAAGAGACCCGCCCGGTGCTGACGGGAGAAAGGCGAGGTCGAAATTCTGGAAGCCGTCACGCTCTTCCTCGGAATATCGTAGACCGGCCTTCAATGTCAGCCTGTCGGTCAGATCGAAACTCGTATCAATGAAGATATTGAATGCTTCGGTTTCCTGACGCCCGTTCAGGTGCAGCTCGCAACATAGCGTGCTTTCCGGAATGCTGACCGGAAAGGGTGGCAGGACACCCGCAGTCTGCAGATCAAGCAGGCCTTGCGTAAGGATCGGCTCCCAGAAGTCGCCAAAGATGTTGTTCTGGATATCATTCTCTTCAGAAAAGTATCCGCCCCCGGCAATCCAGCTGAAACGTCCTCCGGACGGGGAGGATAGCTGGAAATCGGCGTTCCATTGCTCATGATCTTCGGCGCGATGGATGTAGGTATTGAACGTGTCTCCGAGATCAAACGAGTTCTGGAAGTCAGGATTTGAATTCTTGTAGCCGGTGATGACCTGAACATCATAGTCGCCGAGGGCCCAGTCGAGCCGCCCTGTGAGACCCCACACGCTTGTTTCGTTGAAATAGTCGACTGCCGAAAAGATGTCGCGAGAGGCGGGTGCCGAGATACGGCCACTATTCTTGATGCCGAAATAGGGCAGCGTCTGAGAGCCCTCGCGAGTCCCGAGCCAGCCCGACACTTCATCCTGGTACCCCAGGCTCGCAAAATGGAAGACGTTGGCGCGATCGTCCGCTTTGTAATAGTCCCCCGTCAGGGTGAGCATGGCGGTGGGCGTCAAATCGACCTCCACCGTGGCGCGGGCGGTGATGTCGTGCTTGTCCTCCGCATCGAATGTGCGATCGGGCTGGGATGCGGGGAGTGTCCCACGTGGCAGATGAACCGTCGTGTACCCGTCGCGATCCTCCTTCTGGACCGCCAGACGGGCCCGCACACGGTCATTGAGAGGGCCGCTCAGGGCGGCGAATGCGTGCGTGCGATCATAATTGCCAAGGATCAGTCGCGCTTCGCCGGCGAATTCATCGGTGGGGCGCTTGGTGATGATGTTGACGGCGCCACCGGTGGCGTTGCGCCCGTAGAGGGTTCCCTGTGGACCGCGCAAGACTTCCACGCGCTCTATGTCGAAGAAACCAGGACCAATTGCAGCCGCGCGCGACAAATAGACTCCGTCCAGATAGGTCGCCGTGGAACTGTCGGCACCGGCCACGATGACCGGCGTACCGATGCCACGAATAAAAATGGACGTGTCTCCCTGATAGTTGGAAACGTGAAGTCCCGGAACCATGTCTGCGACATCTTCGACGGACTGGACCGACCGGTCGAGCAATGCCTCGCTGTCGAGCGCCGAAACCGAAGCTCCCGTACTCTGAATATTTTCCTCTCGCCGCGTGGCCGTAACCGTGACCGTACTCAGAGTACGGGACTCCATCTCAGGCTCAGCCTCGCCTGAGACATCCTGCGCGGCGGCCGACTGCATGACCATGGCAAAAGCGCACACCGAAACGGTGGCGCCAAGAGCGCGTTTCAACATTGTTCCCTCCCTTACCCCCGCGGTGCGAGGGTTCTTTTTGTTATACCGCAAGATGTCCCTCGTTGATTGTTTCCGTCAAGACCCTTTTTGAAACCAAGATCACTCACCTTCACAAAATCGCGCACCTGCGGATCACTCCGCCTCAATCACCCCTCAATTTACTACGTTGTTTTAATTTTATTTTTTTTATTACACATGCACCAGAGCGATTCCGGGCACCGAATCATTGTCAAAACTGGCACATTGAATAAAAGGGTCCTTACGACCTCTTTTGCATGTAAAGGACCTGAAATATGCCTGGATATACGATCGGACTGGACGCAGGAATCGCCCACCTCATATTGGAGCGCCCCCAGTCAGGGAATGCGTTGGGCGCCGGATTTTGGAATGGACTAGCACCCGATATCTCCGCGCTCGATCGAAGTGGGGAAGTACGCGCCATGGTTCTGTCATCAGGCGGACGAAATTTCTGCGCAGGAATGGATCTCGACGAATTTGCAGGCGGTATCCCCGAGCCTGACTCACCCGGCGCCCGCGAGAGCTTCTACCATCTCGCTCTTTCCTTGCAGGAGACTTTCTCTTGCCTGGAGCGCGCACGCTTCCCCGTTTTTGCGGCAATACAGGGCGCTTGCCTCGGTGCCGGCCTGGAGCTGGCCGCAGCATGCGATCTCAGATACGCGACCCGCGACTCCTATTTCCGGATTGAGGAAATCAATACAGGTATCATGGCGGATGTCGGGGCATTGCAGCGCCTGCCGAAAATCTTGCCTGAGCCGGTTGTAAAAGAGATGGCATTTTTGGGCGAGACACTGCATGCGGACGAAGCGGCCCAGCATGGCTTTGTGACCCGCCTTGCGGATACGCCGGATGCGGCCATCAAACTGGCCATGGCCGCCGCAGATCAGGTGTGCAGGAAGGCACCTGTCGCCATCGCAGGGACAAAAGCCGCCTTGCGATGGGCACGTGACCATTCTGTTGCGGATTCCCTGGAATGGTCTGCCCGTACGCAGTCGGCATTGTGGAGCACGCATGATATTTCCGCCGCCCTTCATGCCAGAAAAACGCGCACTGATCCGTTATTTGAACCACTCTTGGCCAAGCCGGTTTTGGGTGGATCAACATCCAGTCCAGGGGGCGGCGACCCGCAACTTGACTGAATGCTAATCCTTATCCAGTGTGAGTGCCTCGTACCGGATAATCCTTCTTGCGAATAAAGGTAAGGCCATCCAGCAAGCCCTTCAGCGCAGGACGCGCAAACGGGGCATTCGATACGTCCACGATCTGCAACTTGCCATCATTCCTCACGACGAACGTCGCCGGCTCTGCAAAGGGGCGGTCAGTTTCCTCCGGGCTTCGGGGGTCAGAAACGAATAGGCCTAGCTCGGTCATCTGCGCAGTGCTGAGATCGTAACCGATCGTGCCCATGTAGCCGATATCGCTGGCAGAGGCTTTCGCCTTCTCTTCCGGATCAGCAGAAACCGCGATGACATCAACGTCGATCGCAGCAAAATCATCAAGCATGCCATTCAGCTCTGTCAGATAAGTCTTGCAGATGGGACAATGCTTCCCGCGATAGACTACAATCAGCCTCCAGTTCCCGTGCTCCCGGTTGGGGACGCCGAGCTTGGCGTCACCCCCACCCAGTGTGGCAACCTCGATGTCAGGAAACGATGCGGCGGGTGTCAGAGTATTGGGCATGAATTGTATCCTATGAGTATCTGCGGGCAGTTACACTAGCTCACAACTGAACAGCTTGTTCCGCTTCACGCGCGACGAAACACAGATTTGAGCCGCGCACACATCACGCAAGGTATCTGGAATTGCGCCACGGTCTTTCCAAATTCAACGGAGACAAGCAGGCATTCCGGATATGAAATGACGGTCCGACCACCTTGCTCTGCTCGCCAGAAAAGATGGCCGGTGTGCGAAGTTGATGCCCGTGTCGGATAGTCCAGCCTCACGCAGGCGACCAACGCGATCAATCTCATTTTTACCGGTTGCGGGCCAATTCCACATCGCACTTCCCGCGAAACAGGGGATAGACCCTTGTTTTTGCTGGTGCCGGCTGAGGGACTCGAACCCCCGACCCTCTGATTACAAATCAGATGCTCTACCAGCTGAGCTAAGCCGGCCACGCTGGAATGGGTGTCACTACTTCGATCAGCGCGGCGGCGCAAGCGGGTGTTCCAGTCAAATTGTCATCAGTTCGCTCCGGAGCCGATTTCTTTCAAATTCCCCAACTCTGCCCCATTCGCCCTGATGGCCGCATATTTCCGCCTCAAAGGAAGTCTATCCAGTCCTTCAGGAGACCACACACCAAGATGTGGCGTTGATGGGTGTCAGACGACACGAGAGCCTGAAGGAATACTGGAAATGAAACGCGCACAGATACTGGCCGGCTTCAGCATCGCCGCAATCGCCTTGGCATTCCCTGCCATGTCGGACGCCCCGAAGGCTCCGCCCCTTGAGCCTGTTCATGTTCCTTACGAAAAGACCTGCCAGGATACTCAAATCACCGTCTATTTCTCAAAGCAGGAATCAGTCCTTTCCTCTTATGCGGTTCGCTCGCTCAACACGGCTGGCGACCAGCTTGCCGGATGCGCCGTATCGGACATCGAGGCTAGTGTCGTATCAGCCGATGCTATCGACGACATGGCGGCCACCAGCCTGTCTGAAGCCCGCGCCGCCGTGGTGCTGGAAGCCCTGAACGCCCGTGGAATCCGCGCGCGTGACATTCGCACGGCCTTTGTGTCGGCCGCTGAAGCCAACCCGTCAGATGCCCTCACATTCCCTATGGCGCGCCGCGTCGATCTTACCGTGACGGCCGCCACCGGCTACGGCCTGTAGGCCTACAAATTTTCCTCCCGGAAAGTCCAGGATTCCTCACCGCGTCCTGGAACCCCTCGCCCCGAGCGCCTTGCAGCGTGTTCGGGGCGTTCTTTTTGACGGACTGCCCTGTTATTTAAGGCGTCACAATTCTTTCCTTTCCGGCGCGCATCGCTAAAAGGTGCAGGGCAACCGGGCACACGGCCCGACCTGCCCGCAACGCTATTTGGGAAAGACCGCATCTCCATGACGCAAACCCGGCGCATTCTCGTTACGTCCGCCCTGCCTTATATCAACGGCATCAAGCATCTCGGTAATCTGGCAGGCTCCATGCTGCCGGCGGATGTATATTCCCGCGTGATGCGACTGATGGGCCATGACGTGACCTATATCTGCGCCACAGACGAGCATGGCACGCCAGCTGAACTGGCCGCCCAGGCCGCCGAGATGAGCGTCCAGGCCTATTGCGACGAGCAGTACGAGATACAGCGCGCCGCAGGCGAGGGTTTCAACCTGTCCTATGACTGGTTTGGACGCTCCTCCCGCCCTGCCAACAGCGCACTGACCCAGCATTTCGCGCAAGTTCTGGAACAGAACGGCCTGATCGAAGAGCGCACATCCAAACAGGTCTATTCTGTCGATGATGGCCGCTTCCTGCCCGACCGCTACGTCGAGGGCACCTGCCCGACCTGTGGCTTCGAAAAGGCGCGCGGCGACCAGTGCGACAATTGCGGACGGCTCCTGGACCCGGTCGACCTGATTGACCCGTATTCCTCGGTCTCCGGCAGCAAGAATATCGAAATCCGCGACACCAACCATCTCTACCTGCTGCAAACGCAGATGCAGGACAAGATTCGCGACTGGGTGAACAGCAAGGGCGCCCAATGGCCTGGCCTTGCCGTTTCCATCGCCAACAAATGGCTGGATGAGGGCCTGATCGCCCGCGCCATCACGCGCGATCTGAGCTGGGGCGTGCCGGTGCTGGACGCCGATGGCAATCCGCGTCCGGGCTATGAAGACAAGGTCTTCTATGTCTGGTTCGACGCGCCTATCGAATACATCGCGGCCACGCAGGAATGGGCCGAAGCGACCGGGAATGATTGGGAAGCCCTCTGGCGCACCGACAAGGGCGCCGACGAAACTGAGTACGTCCAGTTCATGGGCAAGGACAATGTCGCCTTCCACACGGTCAGCTTCCCCGTGACGCTGCTCGGCTCCGGAGAACCATGGAAGACGGTCGACAAGCTGAAGGCCTTCAATTGGGTCACTTGGTATGGCGGCAAGTTCTCGACGTCGAACAAGCGCGGCGTCTTCATGGACCAGGCGCTGGAATTGCTGCCAGCCGATTACTGGCGGTGGTATCTGATCGCCAATGTCCCAGAAGGCTCGGATGCTGCCTTTACCTGGGAAGGATTCCAGTCTGCGGTGAATTCCGACCTCGCCAACGTACTCGGTAATTTCGTCAACCGGATCACCAAGTACACGGTGTCAAAGTTCGACGGCAAGGTTCCAAAGACGGGCGAAGCCGGCGACGCCGAAGCGTGGATGACGGCGGAACTGCAGGAGCGCCTGCCACGTCTGATCGAACATTATGAGGCGATGGAGTTCCGCAAGGCCGCCGCCGAGACCCGCGCAATCTGGGCCGCCGGCAATGAGTATCTTACCAAGGCCGAGCCGTGGGTGAAGTACAAGTCAGATGTGGACGCGGCTGCTGTCGGCGTACGCACGGGCCTGAACCTCGCGGCCCTGTTTGGCATTCTCGCGCTGCCGATCATTCCCGACGCGGGCAAGAAAATCCTCGATGCGCTCGGTATTCCCGAAGAGCATCGGAGCTTCCAGTTCCGCGACATTCCGGGTCTGTTGAACAGCCTGCCGCCGGGCATGGAGATATCTCCGCCGGACGTGTTGTTCCAGAAGATCGAAGACAGCCAGGTCGAAGAATGGACCGAACGTTTTGGCGGGAGTGATCAGGCCTGACGCTGGAATATGACGCTCAGATTGTTGGCCGGCATCTCGATGATTTTCGCGACGGACAGACCAACTTCTTCGGCCAGCGGGATGATCTGACGATCCAGGTCGCGGACTCCCCAAGCGGAATCTCGCGATTGCAGGCTCTCGGTGAATGCCGCGTTGGACGGTGCGATCTCGCCGTTCCGCGCAAAGGGTCCGTACAGGAACAGCTTACCGCCGGGCTTCAAAAGTCTGCCAGCGCCCGCAATGAGGCCGAACGCAGCCTCGAAAGGCGCAATATGAATCATGTTGATTGAGACTATGGCGTCCCAATAGCCGGGCCGTTCCACGTCTCCCCACTGACCTTTGGAAGCGTCTACGACGACAGGCCCCGCCAGTCGATCATGCGAACTGGCGTCTCTCCATGCCTTCTGGCTGGCGCGGCTCTCCGCATCAATGTCTGAATAAGTCCAGTAGAGGTCGCCAAGCGCCTGGGTCAGGTAAGTCCCATGCTCGCCAGTGCCGGAAGCGACCTCGAGAACGTGCCCGCCTTTACAGACATGGTTACGAAACACGCTGAGGATCGGGTCGCGATTGCGCGCAACAGATGGCGAGTACCGCCGACCGTCTCCCTCGGTGCCACGGGCCTCCAGAGCGACTGGTTTGCCGCTTTCGGACTTTGGGTAGTCCCCATCAGTCCCATTTGTCATCGGGTTTGCTCGAAGGGGTACATTTCCGTAGTTACGACCGCCTGCCCCAAACGGTTATAGCGTGGACCAACGGCTTTCTCCGGCAAGAAGAATGCATCCAGCCGCGCAACCATATCTTCCGACAATTGGACGCTGCCTGCCTGCCAGTTCTCTTCAAGATGAGCGAGGTTGGTCGTACCCGGGATCGGGAGAATGTTATCTCCCTTGGCGAGCGTCCAGGCGAGCGCCAATTGCGCTACTGAACAGTCCACTTCTTTTGCGCAGGCCCGTGCCTCGTCCAACAGGGGCAGGTTCCGGGCATAGTTTTCTGGCGTGAAGCGCGGGAAGATGGATCCCCGCAAATCCGACTCATGGAATTTCGCCGGATCAACCGGCGGATCGGCAAGGAAGCCGCGCCCCACGGGCGAGAAGGCCACGAGCGCCACGCCCAGTTCTTCACACGCCGCCTTGATGGCGATTTCCGGGTTGCGAACCCAGAGGGAGTACTCGCTCTGCATAGCGGCTATCGGATGCACGGCGTGCGCGCGGCGCAAATCGGCTTCGCCCATTTCCGACAATCCGATCATGCGGATTTTGCCTTCTTGTACCAGGTCAGACAATGCGCCAACCGAGTCCTCGATCGGCACATTCGGATCCGGTCGGTGCATGTAGTAGAGATCAATCACGTCTGTCTGCAGGCGCTTCAGGCTGGCCTCGCAGGCGGCCTTTATGCTTTCCGGCCGCGCGTCCAGCGTCCGCTGGCCACCGTCAAACCCCAACACACATTTGCTGGCGAGAAAGTAACTGTCCCTTCTATCCTTCAGGGCCTGCCCGATCAGCTCCTCGCTGCGCCCGAAGCCGTAGAGCGTTGCCGTGTCGAGAAAGTCGTAGCCGAGGTCCAGCGCGCGCACGAGCAAGCCCTTGGCATCCGCTTCATCCATCGGCGGGCCATACGCATGCGTGATGTTCATGCAACCAAGGCCAACCGGGTAAACCTCCCGGTCTCCAATACGTCGTTTCGCAGTCATGCTTTGGGTCCTTATGAGACGAACTGTTCCCGGAGGACGGGCTTGAGGATCTTGCCGTTCGCGTTGCGTGGCAGGGGCTCGGTCATGAAGAGGACCTTCACGGGTACCTTGAACGCAGCCAGGTGACTGGCGGCATGCGCTCTCAACTCATCTTCGGTAACATGCATGCCGGGTTTCAGTTGCACGACAGCGCCGACTTCCTCCCCAAGAATCTTGTGTGGGATGCCGACGACCGCCGCGTCCATCACAGCCGGGTGCTCATAAAGGGCATTCTCGACTTCGATACAGTAGACGTTCTCACCACCGCGGATCAGCATGTCCTTGGCCCGGTCAACGAGATAGAGGAAGCCCTCTTCATCCAGACGCGCAAGGTCTCCTGTCACGACCCAGCCATCGCGGAAAGTCTCGGCAGTCGCTTCCGGTCGGTTCCAATAGGCCTTGCAGTTCATCGCGCCCTTGCACCAGAGTTCACCAACTTCGCCCTGTGGCACAGGATTGCCATCAGGATCGCAGATTTTCAGCTCAACGGCTTTGGGCGGCGCGCCGGCACTACCCGGACGGTTCACATAGTCTTCGCCGATATTCAGCGTTGCCGTGGCACACGTTTCCGTCATGCCCCAGCCATTGCCAGGGGCCGCATCCGGGAAGCGCTTCTTGATGGTCGAGACAAGCTCCGGCGCCGACGGTGCGCCACCATAGGAAATAGCGGCGATAGAGGACAAATCATATTTGTCCCTGTCCGGATGTTCAAGCAATTGCCAGGCAATGGCAGGGACACCCCCGACAGCCGTAACCTTTTCTTCCTCGATGATCGGCAGGGCCTTACCCGCATCCCACTTGTACATGGAGACAATCTTGTCGCCGCGCAGCAGGGATGGGATCAGGATCGCGAAAGCCCCTGTGGCATGGAAAAACGGAATCGCCAGCAAGGTCGCGCGCTGTTCGTTTGGATCAGGCTCAGGTACAGGTTCGCCCTTGCGCAGGAACATACGGGCCTGGCAGGTCATGGAATTGAACATGTTGGAAACAACCGCGCGATGGGTGGCCAATGCGCCCTTTGGTTTCCCGGTCGTTCCCGACGTGTACATGATCGTTGCGTTGTCTTCCGGCTCCAGATCAATAGCTGGCCACGACACTGCTGGCAGATTGGCCCATTCATTGGCCCCGCCAACATATGTTTCCATCCGTGACACGCGCGGGTCGCCATACTCACCTTCCGGGTCGCGCGCGATGATGACGTTTTTCAGGTCCGGCAACTTTTCCCATTCCGTCCTGACACGCTCATAGATTTGTGGGTCAACGAAGGCGAGTTTCACGCCGGCGAAAGACAGACCGTATTCGAGCTCCTCACTCGTCCACCAGGAGTTCATTGGGGTGGCAATGGCGCCAAGCATGGAGGCAGCGAAGAAGGCGACGGGCCATTGCGGATAGTTACGCATGACGATGGCGACGCGGTCACCCTTCTCGATACCATACGTGTCGCGCATGACGGCAGCGAGTTTGATGACGGCTCGGGCGAGGGCATCAAATGTCACGCGCTCATCTTCATACACAATGAAGTCACGGTCGGCGTATTGCATGCTGGCGAGTTGAAGCACCAGTGGAATGGTCGGCGGCGCATTCTTGTAGATCTTCATTTCGACGCCATTGATGACAGCGTCCATGAGTTCTAGCGGGGAACCTTCGGCCGCGAGCATCTCATTCGCCTGAGCGATGGACATGGCGGGCCAGTTTGGCAAAGTGTCTGCAGGCATGGGTTTCCTCTGGATGTGTGTTTTGTCCACACAATCACGCCGCCCCAAAGTATTGAAGGAAAAATTGACCGTTCATCCGACAATTTTTCGAGAGCGGGGGCAAAATCATGTCCCAAAGCGCAGTACGCCGCCGACACGCCCGTTCCGAAATAGAAACAGTCGTATCGACGGCGAAAAATTCTGGATCGATTAAGAGCGGTTACTTGCCGAAATCGCAAAAACGCAGCGCGTGGTTGGTGCCATCCGGCTCGACAGCATCGTAGCTGCGTCCGGTCAGCTCATCGCCCTCACAGAGATAGCCGATCTGGTACATGGCGATCAGTGTCTCATTGTCAGGCGTCAGGTCGCTGGCAATCATGAGATCGATAGCATCCTCATGGCGGCCCAGTTGCATCAGTATATCGAACTTTTGCTGGCGAGTGGTTTCGGGCTGGTTCAACACCGTCATCAGCGAATCTGCCTTGCCACGCGCCGTCGCGAGCGCAGGCACTGCCTTGGCATACACCGCTGTATCGTCGAGCGTGTTCACGATTTCTTCGAAATCCTCGATCGCGCCCATGACATCATAGCCTGAATGGCTGGCACGCAGCTCGCCGCGGCGCAGGAGTGTCTCGGCAAGTTGCTCTCGCGACAGTTCTGGATCGCCTGAAAGCTGGGTCAGGCGGTCGATGGCGGTCTGAGTGTTGCCAGCCTCCTCCAGACCCTCAACCGTGGTCATCGCCAGCGCGTAGCTGGACATGGTTTCAGTCATTGGTGCGACTGTGGCACCCGTTGCCTCGGTCGAGCCGGACGTGGAAGAACAAGCTGCAAGTGCCAGAGCGGAAGCAGCAGCGATTAGGCCGGAACGAATCATGGGACATCTCCAACAGGGAACAGAAGAAATTCAGTGCCTAGTCGTAGTCGCTCAAGGCGTGCGCTGACAGGGCGGTAATGTGGATTTTATGTGACCTTTCAACTGGTCAGGTCTGCACACCATTCCAGCCCGATGAGATCATCCCGGTCTTCACCGAACTCGTGCAAGCGGACATCCGACTCGCCTGCCTCACAGATATAGCCTGCGGCGACCAGTGTTTCGACCTGCTCAGGGGTCGGCGGCAAGCCTGACGATCGATAGCGCGCAACGGCCTCTTCATGGCCACCCAAAGTCCAAGTTCCGTCAAACCATTGAGCGAGCGTAAGGAACCGGTTCATCGACACCTTGATTTGCTCTACATCGGTGCGGACATAATCGAGTTCCGTTCGCGCATTCGCCGCAAGGGCGTGATCCGGCGCGATCTCCAACAGGGCTTCGAAATCTTCAATCGCGCCCAGCCGATTATCTGCCGCCTGTCGGCGCAAGCTGCCCCGATGATACAAAGCCTGGACGCGTTGCTCGGCCGTCAGCGAGTTGCGAGCGAGCAATTCGCTTAACATCGCTTCGGCGTCGTACGGGTTAGAATCCGCCAATGCCTGCGCAATGACCGTTTCCGGTGGCGGCCCTGTATCGGCTGCTTCCGGCGCAGTGGCGCAGGCAGCCAGCAATAGCGCGGCGCTGATCGAAGTATAGAATGGAAAGCGTCTCATGCGCGGCACATAAGACCGGTTCGCCGTGCGCCGCAAATTGCTTTTCAGATAGATATCAGGCCCGGGCCAACCGGTTGATCTCGGCAATGTCACCGCGGCCCAGAGCTTCAATCGCCTTGGCGGCAATGTGACGGGCATTAAGGCCAGCCGTTTCATACATCTGGTATGGGCTATCCTGATCTTGGAAGACATCTGGCAGCGTCATTGGGCGGATTTTCAGGCCATTGTCGAGCGCGCCTACGCGGGCCAGGTGTTCCAGCACAAAGCTGCCGAAGCCGCCCGTCGCACCTTCTTCGATAGTGACCAGAACCTCATGCTCGCGCGCCAATCGTTCGACCAGTTCGGCGTCCAGCGGCTTGGCAAAGCGCGCATCCGCAACCGTGGCAGACAAGCCCTGCGCAGCCAGCATTTCAGCAGCCTTTTCAGCTTCGCCCAAGCGCGTGCCGTAAGACAGTATCGCAATCGTCGTGCCTTCGCGAACGATCCGTCCCTTGCCGATTTCGAGCGGCTCGGGGTTCTCCGGAACAGCCGCGCCGGTGCCTTCACCACGCGGATAGCGAAAGGCGGATGGGCCATCATCGATCTGCGCCGAGGTCACAACCATGCGAGCGAGTTCTGCTTCGTCTGCAGCTGCCATACATATCATGCCCGGCAATGCACCGAGATATCCGATATCAAAGCTGCCCGCATGCGTTGCGCCATCAGCGCCAACAAGGCCTGCGCGGTCGATCGCAAACCGGACCGGCAATTTCTGGATCGCCACATCATGCACGACCTGATCGTAGCCGCGCTGCAGGAAGGTAGAATAGATCGCCGCGAACGGTTTCATGCCGTCTGCCGCAAGGCCGGCGGCGAACGTCACAGCATGCTGTTCGGCAATGCCCACATCGAAATGGCGGTCCGGGAATTTCTTGGCGAAAATGTCGGTCGATGTGCCGGACGGCATGGCAGCCGTGATCGCGCAAATCTTGTCGTCAGTTTCTCCGAGTTTCGCCAAGGTCTGGCCAAACACTTTCTGGTAATTTGGCGCCTTGGGTTTTGGCTTCGATTGCTCACCGGTGATTACGGAGAACTTCGAGACCCCGTGATATTTGTCCGCCGAATTTTCGGCCGGCGCATAGCCTTTGCCCTTTTGGGTAACGACGTGGATCAGGATCGGGCCGTCCTTCATCGCTTTAACATTCTCCAGAACCGGGAGAAGCGTATCGAGATCGTGACCATCGATTGGCCCGACATAATAGAAGCCGAGTTCCTCGAACAGCGTGCCGCCCATGGCAAAGCCGCGCAAATACTCCTCCGCGCGCCTGGCCGGACTTTCCAGCCCGATGGGCGTGACCACTTTTTTGGCGATCCGACGCAAACCGCGATAGGGCCGCGAAGATACGAGTTTAGACAAGTAATTGCTCATCGCGCCGACCGGAGGCGCAATCGACATGTCATTATCGTTCAGGATTACGATCAGGCGGGATTTGTCCGCGCCGGCATTGTTCATGGCCTCATAGGCCATGCCAGCAGACATGGATCCGTCACCAATCACGCAGACAACATGCGTGTCGCCGCCTTGCAGGTCGCGCGCCTTCGCAAAGCCATGTCCCGCAGAAATGGAGGTGGATGCGTGCGCAGCGCCAAACGGGTCGTATTCGCTCTCGGCACGTTTCGTGAAGCCTGACAGGCCGCCAGGCTGTCGCAGTGTGCGCATCTGGTCGCGACGCTCTGTCAGGATCTTGTGCGGATAGCATTGGTGGCCGACATCGAAGATCAGCTTGTCTGCCGGTGTATCGAAAACGGAATGGATCGCGAGCGTCAACTCCACGACACCCAGCCCCGACCCCAGGTGGCCACCCGTAACCGAAACCACATCGATGACTTCGTCGCGCACTTCATCTGCGAGTTGTTTCAATTCCGCCCGCGAGCGGCCTTTAAGGTCGGCAGGAGAATTGATTGCATCCAGCAAACGATTGGGGCGGGCGTCGGTCATTCCAGTTTAAGCTCGATCTTTGAATTGTTATTCTGACCAGACCTTAATGCGTTCTATCGAGCACAAAATCGACTGATTGCAGCAGTATATGGGCCTTTTCGCGGAAAATTGCGAGGTGTTCCTTCGCCTGTGCGGCGAGAATGCGCACCCGCTGGCGTGCGCCCTCAATGCCAAGAATGGTCACAAAATTCGCTTTTCCTGCCGCCTCGTCAGTGCGTAGGGGCTTTCCAGCGCTGTCCTCGCTGCCGGTCGCATCGAGCAAATCATCAGCAATCTGGTAGGCCAAGCCAAGATCATTGGAGAAGCCCGCCAGTGCGTTGCGTTCAGCTTCCCGGGCGCGACCGACAATCGCCGCCGCTTCTGTCGCGTAGGAAATCAGCGCGCCCGTTTTGAGGCGTTGCATGCGTGTGATTGTGTTCAAATCCCGCGGGCTGTCAGATTCCAACATGTCGATCATCTGGCCGCCGACCATGCCGCGCGCGCCGGATGCATCGGCAAGCCGCTCGATCAGCATGGCCCTTACGGATGCATCATCATGGGTCTCGGTTGATGCCAGGATCTTGAAGGCCAATGTCAGCAGCGCGTCTCCGGCCAACACCGCAGTCGCTTCATCAAAAGCCTTGTGAACAGTCGGCTGGCCACGCCGGAAATCATCATCATCCATGCAGGGAAGGTCATCATGGACGAGTGAATAGCAATGTACGCATTCAAGCGCCGCGGCAGCGCGCAGCAAGGTCTTCTCGGGCGCATCGAACATGGCGCCCGTTTCCAGCAGGAAGAAAGGCCGCATACGCTTGCCATTGGCCAGAGCGGCATGGCGCATCGCGCGCATCAAATTGGCTTCCGGGCCGCCTGCAGGCGGGATCAGTTGGTCAAGCGCAACGGTAACCCGGTCGGCCACCTCTTTCAGGCGCTGTTCGAACTCTTGGGCCTCGCCCATATCGAGGCCCCTTTAGTCGAAATTGGCGGACTCTGTGGTCGGCCCATTGGCCCCTTGGACAATCTGCTCAACCTTCAGCTCGGCGGATTTCAGACGGGATTCGCAGTGCGCTTTAAGCGCCGCGCCGCGTTCATAAATCGCGATGGATTTCTCCAACTCGACTTCGCCTGCTTCCAGTTGGCGGACGATGATTTCGAGTTCGGCCAATGCCTCCTCGAAGGTAAGCTTGTCGACTGGTTTCTCTTTCGCATCAGCCATTCTTCGGCCTCATCTTCCTTGAAATTTCCGTGACACTAGAGCGGCGACCTGAGGTCCACAACCACTTCCCGACCAGATTTACCGGTATTCGTAGATGCGGTAGCTCCAATATGCGTCGCCGCCGTCATACGAACACTTCCAGCCCAGCTTCTTCATTTCCGGACGTAGCATTCGATTGAACCAGCCATGGGCCGCCAGATAGACCTTGCCCTCACTGGACGCCTCGTCGAGCTTAGACGCGGCGGCAGCGGCGCGCTGACGTGCCTGCTTCACGCTTTCGCCATCCAGCGCATGTCCGTTCAACCAAGCAGCACGGGCGAGAATATTCCACGTTTTCGGCAGATAACGCACACCCGGCAGGAGGGGAGGAGGCAATGGCGCCTCATTGAATACCGGGTCAAACAGTGCCTGCATGTGCGGCGCCGCACGTGCAGCGGTCTGCTGGGCACGCAGGCGCGCAGAAGCAAATACAATGTCAGCATCGGCCACCGATTTGACCAGGCCGTCCGGCGGCGTCTGGTCATCGGCCAGAGGGCCAATCTCGTAACGTTCCCACCAGTCGCGATACTGTTTCCAGTTCAGTCGCGGGCCCGCCGTGCGGTCGAGGGCCGGGCGACCGTGACGCGAAATGATGATGGGACCGCGCTTCCGGTCTGTCGATGTCGTGTCTGGCATCGCCATACAAATCATACTCGTTGTTGCTGGCCCCGTGACCATTGTTCCAAAATTGCCCTAACGGGGTTGCCCCCGCCCGGCAAGGCGCGTTTGTACACCCATTCACTTGTCAGGTTGTGAAATTCGAAGGGCTCAGAGCCCCTTCCAGACACGCTTGCGGCAGGGTTCTTCGTCCTGCAGCTTGCATTTGTGGAAGGTGACGAGGACCGTTTCTGCGCGACCAATCATGTGATCCATCGGCACGAAACCAATTGATGCCACATCCGCCGGCACGCGTGGCTGACAGCCTGCCCGGTCAATTACGCCTTCAATGGCCGGGCAATGCCCACTTGGAAAGCGACTGTCGAGCGAATTGTCCCGATTATCACCCATCATGAAGACATGCCCTTCCGGCACGATGAACAGGTCGGTATTGTCGCCCCGACCACCTTTTTCCTGCCGGTGAGTGATCCACGTCTTGTCGCCAATCGTTTCCTGCCATTCATGCGCGATATCGATCGCCACGGCATTGTGCGGAACGTAACGGATGGTGCGCAGGTATTCGCTCTCAACCGCTTCGCCATTCAGATAGAGCTGCTCGCCAATCAGCTGGATCTGATCGCCTGGCAGACCAATCAGACGCTTGATCATGACGCGGCCCGTATGCGGATGCTCGAACACAACCACATCGCCGCGCTTGGGTGTGCTGGCAAAAATCCGGCCCTCGGGCAACGGAATGAAGCGCCCCATCGAAAACGGCAGAGAATAGCGGTCATAGCCATAGGCGAATTTTGCCACAGCGACCCGGTCGGTCACCTGTAGCGTCGGGACCATGCTTTCAGAGGGAATCACGCGCTGCTCGTAGGCGAGCCCCGAGAACAGCAGAAACACGGGTACAAAGACGGCGAGCGTAGCGCCCCATTCACGAAGCTCTTGTTTGAGCTTGGCGCCAAGGCCTGGCGCCTCGGCGACTTCATCGTTCGCCGCAGTGTTACCATCTGATGCCATGGGGACCTCATCCATCGTCTTCGTGACGTTTGATCTGTTTAGACGAAAGAAGTCCTGATTGCGAAGACGAAAACGCCTCCGCTGCTGCAAAAGCCGGGAATGCCCGCCTTAGCTCAGGCTGTACAGGTCTATTCCGGTTTCATTCCGTGTCACAGACACATCACCCCGATAAATGAGATAGTTGAGATGCGCCAATGCCTCACCCGTGGCCATGCTGACCTCGTCGTCGGAAATCGCTCGGCCGAACAGCGTGGTGAACGTATCCACTGCCTTCATGGGCCCACGCTCCAACCTTTGAAGCAATCTTGCGAGCCCCACATGATGACCGTCAATCAAGTGCTGCAGCCGTTTGTGGGCTCCGGTAAAGGGCTCATTATGAGCTGGCAGGACAAGCACGTCTTCCGGCAGCCGCTGTTTCAACTTTTCACAGCTTTCGAGCCAGTCGAGCAATGGATTCGCCGCAGGCTCAGTCGGGTGGACGGATATGTTGGAAGAGATCCGCGGAAGAATCTGGTCACCTGAGATCAGAATATTGAGATCGCGACTATAAAGACATGCATGCTCGGGCGAATGCCCACTGCCGGTGATGACTTCCCATTCCTGACAGCCCATTTCGAAAGTATCGCCGTCAACAAGGCGGCGGTAGGAATCCGGCAACGGCATGACACCTTTTCCAAACCCGCCGAACTTTTCCTTGTACTGGTCGAGTTGGGTCTTGTTCCAGCCGGCACGCAAATAGAAGTCCAAACCAGCCTTTGGCGCACTGCGCCCGGTGTCAGATACCAGCATCCGGCACGTTGTATATTCCAGACGAGTCATCCACAGCTCAGCGCCCCATTTGTGACAGAGCCATCCAGCCGTTCCGATATGATCGGGGTGCATGTGGGTGACGATAACCCGCTTGAGAGGCTTCTGCTCACTGACCCGATCAGCCAACAATTTTCGCCAGACGTCACGCGTCTCGTCATACGGAATCCCGGTGTCAACAATAGTCCAGCTATCGCCATCGTCGATCAGCCAGACATTGATGAATTTGAGAGAGAAATGCAGAGGCATAGCCAGCCAGAACAGGCCGGGCGCTATCTCCCTGATTTCGCCGGGAGCGGGCGCCGATTGTCCATGCGGATAATCAAGGCGCGGCCGTGTCGGCTTGCTGATTTCTGTACCATCCATGTCAGGAGGATACGCAG
This sequence comes from Hyphomonas sp. KY3, assembly GCF_017309975.1. Taxonomy (NCBI): domain Bacteria; kingdom Pseudomonadati; phylum Pseudomonadota; class Alphaproteobacteria; order Hyphomonadales; family Hyphomonadaceae; genus Hyphomonas; species Hyphomonas sp. KY3. Next base: position 1,183,847 of record NZ_CP022271.1, on the reverse strand, counting down.
CTTCTTGCGTCCGTCGAGCCGTACCGCAAGGTCATGCCACAGCAAGACGCGTGCAAATATCCTCAACCAGAGCGATTGGAGCTGCCATACCGTCGACCCGGATAACGTCTTCCGGCGGGACCAGCGCGGCCAGCTGGCTGTCGAGCAGGGAGACCGGCATGAAATGGTCGGCGCGCGAGGAAATCCGCTGCGCAAGCTCATCTTTGGGCACGTCCAGCAGGACGAACAGGCACGTCCGGCCGCTCTGCTCGCGCAGACCTGTCTGGACAAAGGGCGTAAGCGCCGAACAGGCCAGGACCACCCGGTCCTCCGGCATGTCGGTCAGGGTTTTGCACAGGCTGCGCACCCAGTCGGCGCGATCTGCATCGGTCAGGGGTGTGCCGGAGGCCATCTTCTCCTTGTTGGCGGCGGAGTGGTAGTCATCCGCTTCCACAAACGGCCAACCCTCGGCCTTGGAGAGGGCTTCGGCAATGGACGTTTTTCCACTGCCCGCCACGCCCATGATGATGACCAGGTCCCTCACTTGATGGGTGTTCGCTTGCGAGGCTTGAGCTTGGTGCGCTTGAACTTCTCGCCTTTCAGCGGGGAGACTGTTTTCTCTCCAGAGGCCGGTCCCGGCTTCCCGCCTGAGCGGGGGGCGGTCCTGTCAGGGCCCCGGTCTGGCTTGCCTGACCGTTCGGGACGTTCAGCCCGCGCGGGACGATCCGGACGCCCACTCCGTTCTGCCCGATCTGAGCGCTCCGGCCGCTCCGGTCGCGGCTTGCGGGGGCGGGGCATGTCACCTCTCAGCAAGGCTTCGCGTTCACGGCCACTGATCGGACGCCACTTGCCTTCCGGCAAACCTGCAAGCTCCAGCGGCCCGACACGCACACGCATCAGGTCCACAACATGCAGCTCTACCAGTTGGCACATACGCCGGATCTGGCGGTTGCGGCCTTCGTTCAGGATAAACTTCAACTCCTGCTGTTTCACTTGTTCGACGATGGCAGGTTTCAGCTGGCGACCATCCAGCTCGAGACCATGACGCAACTTGCCCAGCTTGTCGGGCGTAACATCGCCCTTCACCTTGACCAGATATTCCTTGTCGAGCTGACTCTCCGGCCCAATCACGGCCTTTGCCAACACGCCGTCTTCAGACATGATCAACAAACCGCGGGAATCCTTGTCCAGACGCCCGAGGGGCGCGAGCTTGTTGTAGCGCCCCGGAATGGCATGACTTTTTCCCGAAAGGCTATCGCCTGAGATGAGCCGCACAGCGGGAATTTCATCGCCCTCCGGCGTGCCCGAAACAATACCGATCGGTTTGTGGAACAGGATGGAAAGCTGATTATCGAGCCGACGTGCAGCCTTCTGCGCCAGATCCAACGTCTGACCGGTCTCGATCTTCTGGCCCGAAATCGCTTTCTCGCCGTCGACTTTCACCAGACCCTGCTCAATCAGGGAGTCCGCCTCGCGGCGTGAGCACACGCCTTCCAGCGCCAGCCATTTGTTGATCCGCAAGGGCTCGTCGCCGGAATAGGTTTTGGTCCAAGCCATGGCGTGTCGCGCCTCCTGATATAGTGCGGCCCGTCATATCGGCGCTGGCCGTTCCTCGCAACATTCAGTCGACATTGTGGGGCATTTCCGGCATAGGCGGGCGCCCCGCACGGAGATGATTGAATAATGACGGACCGCCGCACCGCAGCGCCCCTGCTCGCCTTTGGCCTGTTAGTCCTCGGGACCATTCTCGGCCTTGCCGGGACGGATTTGGTCCTACCTGCCGTTCCGTCCTTGCCGGAAACCTTGGGGGGCTCGCAGGCAATGGCGCAGCTGGTGCTGGCCGCCTTCGTGGCAGGTGGTTGTATCGGTCTGCTGGCCTTCGGTGAACTCGGCGCACGGATCGACCAGCGCAATTTGTTGGTCATCTCGCTTGCGGCCTATGCGCTGGTCTCGTTCGCCTGCATGGCCGCGCCGTCCCTGTCCGTTCTGGTTGGACTGCGGTTCTTGCAAGGTCTGACCGGATCTGCCGCAGCTGTGTTTGCTCCAGGCATGATCCGCGCCATGTTTTCCGAGGAGAAAGCCGTTGGCGCACTTGGCTTCATGGCGAGCATAGAATCCTTGATCCCTGCCCTCGCCCCCGTGCTCGGCGTCTGGCTGCTGCTGGCATTCGGCTGGAAAAGCTCTTTTCTCGCCCTGGGCATCTTGAGTCTAGGCGTTGCGGCGCTCGTCGCCATGCTGCGTCATCGCCTGCCCGCGCCGCCGTCGACGCGGGCGCCGGGTAGCTATCTGCGCCACGTGATCAATCCGGTCTTCCTGCGCTATGCCCTGAGTCAGGCCTTCACACTCGCCGGACTGCTTATCTTTGTGTTCGGCGCACCGGCCATGATCACCAAGGGCCTTGGCGGCGACCTGGGCGACTTCATCATCATGCAGGTTACAGGGATTGCGTTCTTCATTGCAGGATCGAACTTTGCCGGCAAGCTGTCCGCACGGTTCGAACCTGAACCGATGATCCTGTTCGGATCGACTATGTCCGCCGCAGGCCTGGCTGGTATTCTGATTTACGCACTGTTGGGTGGGACAGCACCACTGATGCTCGCCGCCCTGTTTGTGCCGGTCAATCTCGGCCTCGGCTTTCGGGGACCTCCCGGTTTCTATCGCGCGGTTGTCGCTGCGCGCGGAGATGATGCGCGCGGGTCGGCACTCGTCCTCGTGGCCATCCTTTCCACGACGGCTGCCGGCACCGCCATCGCCGCGCCGTTCGTCACATTTGGCATGGTACCACTTGCGGCGATTGGGACAGCAGTCTCCTGCGCCTCGGTCCTGTGCCTGATCGCCTTGCCGAAGCTCAGAGCCTGAGCCGAACTCACGCGATACCGAACAGAGCTTCGCTATTGTCGAGGAAAGGGGAACCGCCTTCGGTGATGCCGGAGACACGGCCCGGCGCGGTGGCCAGAACAGTCTCGGAAAAGAAGCCCGCAAGTGCCAGTTGGCGTGCCCGGAAGCTGCCTTCCTCACCGCGTGCAGCAACAGCTGCCCGCGTCAGGAAGTGCCCGCCAATCACGTCTCCCGCCAGCGCGAGATAGGCCGTCGCGCCCGCAAGCGCCTTGTCCTGATCGCGATCCTTCATCGCTTCCAGCATCCAGTCGCTGGCTTCGCGCAGGGCTTCGGCGCCAGCGCGCAACCGGTCTGCAATCTGCACAAGCTGTGGGTCATTGGTCGCGCGGGCATCTGCCGCCGTCGCCTCGACCTCACCCAGCATCACTCGCATGGACTCACCATTCGTGCCGGTCAGTTTACGCCCGACAAGGTCGATGGCCTGAATGCCATTCGTGCCTTCATAGATCGGGGCAATCCGGGAGTCGCGATAAAGTTGGCCTGCGAGTGTCTCACCCATAAAGCCCATGCCGCCATGTATTTGCACACCAAGGCTCGCCACATCGACGCCCATATCCGTGCACCATGCCTTGGCAATTGGCGTCAGCAGGTCTTCCCGCATCTTTGCAGCAGCGCGTGTGGTTTGATCCGGGGACGCCTCGGCGAGGTCTGCGGCGACCCCACAGGCATAACAGATCGAACGCGCTGCAGCGACGCGAGCGCGCATGGTCGTCAGGGTACGGCGCACGTCCGCATGGTGCAGGATTGGAGCGGGGCCCTCAATGCCTGGTGCCTTGCCTTGCTTGCGCTCCTGCGCATATTCGAGTGCCGTCTGGTAGGCCGCCTCGCCCACAGCAACTCCCTCAAGGCCGACATTCAGGCGTGCGGAATTCATCATGGTGAACATGCAGGCCAAGCCCTTGTTCTCCTGACCGATCAGCCATCCGGTCGCGCCATCATATTCCATCACACAGGTCGGCGAGGCGTGGATGCCCATCTTCTTTTCAAGACCGATACATTTGACGGCATTGCGTGCGCCAAGGCTACCATCCGCTTCAACCATAAACTTCGGCACGATGAAAAGAGAGATGCCGCGCGAACCTGCGGGCGCATCCGGCAAGCGCGCCAGGACCAGGTGTATGATGTTCTCGGCGACATCATGATCGCCCCATGTGATGAATATCTTCTGCCCACTGATGGCGTAGCTGCCATCTTCCTTCGGCACGGCTCTTGTCTTGAGCGCGCCAACATCCGAACCGGCCTGCGGCTCCGTCAAATTCATGGTGCCGGTCCAATTGCCGGCCACGAGGTTGGGAAGATATGCCTGCTTCTGGTCATCTGTGCCGTGCGCCAGCAGGGCCTCAACTGCGCCGAAGCTGAGCATAGGGCAGAGCCCGAACGACATGTTGGCCGCGTGGAACATTTCCATGACCGCCAAGGCGAGCGCCTTCGGCAGGCCCTGCCCGCCCCATTCCTCTGGCGCCGACAGGCCCATCCATCCACCCTCCCGGAATTGGGCGTAGGCATCAGCAAATCCCGGCGCGGCCCTCACCCCATCCTCGGTCAGTACGGCACCGTGCGCGTCGCCAGATGCATTGAGCGGCGCCAATACATCACGTGCCAGCTTGTTGGCTTCTTCCAGGATCGGCGTGATCAACTCGGGGTCATAATTGCCGAATGCCTCCAGCCCTTCCAATCGGGACAGGCCCGCAACGGACTGGAGCGCGAACGCCATATCGTTGAGCGGAGCGTCATAGGCCATGTATTTCTCCCAGAATCCGAATAGGTTATATCCCGAAGAGCATTTAGCGCGGGGATGGTGCCACGCCAACTGCGCCCTATAATCACCTGAACCGAACCCATAGATGTCCAGGAGACACGAATATGCGCAAAATCCTACTTTCCGCTTCCGTCCTCGCGCTCGCCGCCTGCGGTGCCGCCGAGACCACCGCCCCAGCAGCCGAGGCCCAGACGCCCGCCACTGAGACAAGTGAAACAGCTGCTCCGGCTGCAGAAGAGACCGCACCGGCTCCGGAAATGGCTCCGGCAGGCACGTATGTGCTCGATCCGACGCATGCGTCGCTTGTCTGGACGGTGAATCATTTCGGCCTGTCCAACTATACCGCCCGCTTCACCAAGATGGATGCCACACTGGAGTTCAATCCTGATGACGCGTCCGCCACATCGCTGACCGTCACGGTCGACCCGACATCGGTCGAAACAGACTATCCGGGCGACTTCAAAGCGACGCACGCCGATTCGCCGTACGACACGTTCGATGAAGAAATCGCGCAGGATCCAACCTATTTCAACGCAGGCGAATATCCCGAGATCACCTTCACCTCGACAGAAATCACAACAACCGGCCCGACCACCGGCACTGTCACAGGCGATCTGACCTTCCTCGGCGTGACCAAGCCAGTGACGCTGGATGTTACTTACAACGGCACCGCGACCTTCCCTTGGGCCCCGGAACAGCCAAAAATCGGCTTCTCCGCCACCGGCTCACTCAATCGTTCCGAATTCGGCCTGTCGAAAATGGTGCCAAACCTGGGTGACACGATCCACCTGACCATCGAGGCGGAATTCGCCAAAGCTGCCGAATAAGACAGGAACATCCTCGACATGAAGACTGAAACGTCTCGTTACACGATCGTCGCCATCACCCTTCACTGGGTGATGGCAGCCCTTCTTCTGTTCATGATCTGGCTCGGCTGGAACATGGACGACAACGAAGTACGCTTTCAGCTTCACAAATCGATCGGGATCCTGCTTCTGTTCCTCACCTTGGTCCGGGTGATCTGGCGAGTCATGAACCCGCCACCGCCACTTCCGGAAGAGATGCCAGCCCATGAAAAGCTGGCGTCTCATCTTGTCCACATGGCATTCTATGGACTGATGATCATTCTGCCCCTGGCAGGATGGCTGCTTGTCTCCACTTCCAAATTCAAGGTGCCGTCCGTCCTGTTTGAGACGGTCAGCTGGCCCCACTTGCCTGCGCCGGATTTTCTGCGCGGAGATATTGCGCACGTCATCATCGAGAACATCCATTCCAAAGGCGCTTGGGTTCTGATCATCCTGCTAGGCCTGCATGTGGCCGGCGCGGTGAAGCATGAATTCGCTGCTGAAGACGGAGTATTGAAGAAGATGTTGCCTGGCTTGTTCGGAAAGCCTGCGACACCTCCCACCGCACGAGGATATGTCCGCGCCTTCGGAACGGCGATCATTGCCTTTGCCCTCATCGCGATCATACCGATTGCGGGCTCAGGTCAATCCAGCAGCGCCACACCGCAAACTGACGAGGCCGTCGCCCCCGCAGACGAAACCATCGAAGCAAATTGGGATGTCGATTACGACACTTCTGAAATTCGGTTCACGGGTATGTATGATGGAGCCGAATTCACCGGCACCTTTGACGATTGGTCAGCAGATGTGGAATTCCATCCAGAAGCGCTCGATGAGTCTCGTGTGCTCGTAACGGTCCGGACAGCTACTGCCGATGCTGGCAAGAAGCTCTACAATGACAGCCTGAAGGGCCCGGAATGGTTCGACACGACCACCTATCCTGACGCCCAGATCAGCCTGAGAAATTTCAGCGAAACAGACACCGGCTATAGCGCAGATGCTGCAATATCGCTGAAGTCCGAGCTGGTCACGGTGCCGCTCGACTTCTCGCTTGAAATCGATGGCGACACCGCGATGCTGGCTGGAAAAGCAGTCATGAGTCGCAAAGCCTTCAATCTCGGCCAGGACTCTGATCCCTCCGGAAGCTGGGTTGGCGATGAAATCACAATCTCCGTAACGGGAACCGCCACGCGCAAATAATGCGCTGATGGCTTCCGGGGCCGCGACGCGAATGCTAAGCCCGCGCGCATGACTGCCATCGCTCCTATCGAATCCAGCACACTCCAACTGGCTGCCAGCTTCCTGCGGAAGGGCGGGCTCGTCGCCATGCCGACCGAGACCGTCTATGGGCTCGCCTGCGATGCATCAAACCCTGACGCGGTGGCACGACTATACGCAGCCAAGGGGCGTCCCAGCTTCAACCCCCTGATCGCGCATGTTGCTTCACTGGAAATGGCGCAAGCCGAAGCCGTATTTTGTGACGCAGCGTTCAAACTCGCACATGCGTTCTGGCCTGGTCCGCTTACCTTGGTCTTGCCTGTGGCGTCGACCGGGACGGTTTGCGACCTGGCCCGGTCCGGCCTCAACACGATTGCACTACGCATGCCTGCCCACCCCGGCGCGCGTAGCCTGATCGCGGGTTTCGGTCGTCCGGTCGTCGCCCCGTCGGCCAACCGGTCCGGACATATCAGCCCGACACTGGCCGAACACGTCAAAGCCGATCTCGACGGCAAGGTCGACCTGATCCTCGACGGTGGGCCGTGCACGCAGGGCATCGAATCCACCATTGTCTCATTTATCGGTGACCAGCCAACACTCCTGCGAGCCGGCACGGTCGAAACCTCCGCCCTCGAAGCAGTCCTTGGCACGTCACTCGCTCGTGCAGATGAGGGCGATGGCATCTCTGCCCCTGGGCAACTGAAAAGCCACTATGCACCCAATGCCCGGTTGCGTCTCAATGCGAGCGCCCCCGAAGCAGGGGAAGCCTGGCTGGGTTTCGGCCCGGATGAGGCAAATGGGCTCAACCTCTCGCCATCTGGCAACCTGACCGAGGCTGCTGCAAACCTGTTCGCCATGCTGAGGCAACTGGATGCAGAGGCCGACCGCATCGCCGTCGCGCACATTCCGAATGAGGGGTTTGGCGAAGCCATCAATGATCGTCTCGCTCGGGCCGCGCACCGAGATGACTGATGGAAGCAACAAACTCGAAATCGCGCAGGAAATGAGTAGGTTTACCCAATGACAGAGCTTAGCCCGGACTTCCTGACCGCCGCCCAAAACCTGCTCGGCCCGAGGGGGTGGAGCATGGCGGCGGAAGAACTCGCCAAAGTGTCGTCGCCCTGGCGCGGCACCTACAAGGGCGAGACGCCTTTCCTCGCAAAGCCCGCCACAACGGAAGAGACCGCTGCACTGGTGCGACTTTGCAATGAATATGGCGTCGCGATCACACCTCAGGGCGGCAATACCGGCCTGGTTGATGCGGGCACGCCGCATGGCGAAATCTGTGTGTCGATGCAACGGATGAATGCGGTACGTGCACTCGATGCGTTCAACAATTCGCTCGTGATCGAGGCTGGCGCCCCCCTTGTCGTGGCGCAGCAAGCGGCCGACGACGCCCAGCGCTTGTTCCCGCTTTCACTCGGCTCGGAAGGCACCGCCACGATTGGCGGCCTGATTTCGACCAATGCTGGCGGGGTCGCGGTGCTGCGCTATGGCATGATGCGCGACCTGATCCTTGGCCTCGAAGTCGTGCTGCCGAATGGAGATATCTGGAACGGCCTGTCGGGCCTGCGCAAGAACAATACGGGCTACGATCTGAAACACTTGTTTGCTGGCGCAGAAGGTACGCTCGGTATCATCACGGCTGCGACCCTGAAACTGTTTCCCAAGGTTCAGCGCGCGAGCGCCTGGGTCACCTGCACAACAGCAAGCGACGTCGTGAAACTGCTCGCAATGGTTCGCGACCATGCCGGCGATACGGTTACGAGCTTCGAGATCATCCCCGCCAATGCCGTCGCCATGGTACAGGCAGACGTGCCGGACACGCGCGACCCACTTCCATCTGATTTGCCTTGGCGCGTGCTGATCGAAGTTTCCATGTCGCGCGCCGAACATGCCCGCGACGTTCTCGAAGGCGCACTCGCCTCAGCATATGAGAGCGAACTTGTGCAGGATGCCGTCATTGCCGAAAGCGTCGCGCAAGCCGAAAGCTTCTGGCACATCCGCGAGACAATCCCCCTGTCGAAACGAGCATATGGCACCGCGCTGAACCAGGACATCTCCGTACCGGTCAGCCGCATTCCCGAATTTATCGATGCTTGCAACGCGGCTGTTCTGGAAAAGGTGCCTTCAGCGGAGTTTGTGATCTTCGGTCATGTCGGCGATGGCAATCTCCATTATTCTGTTTGCGAGCCAGCCAGCGCAGAGCGCCCAGTTCTACGTGGTCAGGATGAAGCAATCTTTCGTATCATCTATGATCAGGTCATGAGCTTCGACGGATCCATTAGCGCCGAACACGGTGTTGGGCGGCTGAAACGTGATGAACTGGAACGCATTCGTCCGAAGGCAGCCACCGAAATGATGCGTGCCATCAAACATGCGCTAGACCCAAACAAGATCATGAACCCCGGTCGCGTCATCAATTCCTGATCGGGTTCCCAGTTGCCTTCCCGCCGGATCGCTGTAGCGTCCACAGACCAATGCGGGAGACATAAATGCGTACACACCTTGCCGCCATCGCGCTCATCGCGCCGCTGATCGCCTGTGAGCCTACGCCTCCAATCGTAGGCGGACCGTGCAGCTATGAAACCACAATCATCTCGGCAACGGTGACCGAAGTCGATGAAGACGGCGCTTTGTTCGATGGGCCCGAGGGAGAATTGTGGGTCCCGGCCTCCTACTTGGGCACGCTGCCGGAAGTCGGAGAGACACTGACGCTGAAACGCGATCAGATCACCGAGGGCACATGCACGCCGGAAATGTACGAAGTGGTCGCAGCCGATGTCAGCGACGAGGACTAACGTCCCGAGCGGCGACTGGAAACGACCATGAGAAGGCCGTCCAGCGTCGATGCACTTGCGGAGTTTGGACGTGCGCGCTTGTCACGCTCTTTCTTCATGCGCGACTTCCTGTATTCGGATATCGCCGCGCTTCACGGCTTCTCGAACGTTCCCGATGATCCGGACCTTGCCATTACCGCCGGCACGAAGCTCTGCACGGAATTGCTGGAACCCTTGCAGGACGTTTTCGGGCGCATCGCCATCCGGTCCGCCTATCGCTCTGCTGAAGTGAATGGATTTGGCAACCAGATGCAGCGGGACAAGAAGAAGGGCTACAATTGCGCCTCGAACGAAAGCAATTACGGCCATCATATCTGGGACCGGCGGGATGCCGAAGGAAACATGGGTGCAACCGCCTGCGTCGTTATTCCAGCCTTCTCCGATGCTTTCCACGCAGAAGGGGACTGGCAGAAACTGGCCTGGTGGATCCACGACCATTTGCCTTATTCAACGCTATACTTCTTCCCGAAACTCTGGGCCGTGAACATTCAGTGGCGCGAAAATCCGGTTCGCCAGATCGACAGCTATACCCCGCCGCGTGGTCGGCTGACAGATGAGAGTAAGCCGAATTTTCACGGCTCACACGAAGCGGAGTGGGCATCCCTGCGTGACGTTTTCCCGAAAGCCTGAAAGGGTCAGCTGGCAAGCGCTGCAGATATCTCCGCATGCGACGCAAACACATCCTGCGCGCCCGCCGCCCTGAGCCGGTCGCCAAGCCCCGCATCGGCATGACCACCGCCCGTAAAGCCCCACGCTGTCATCCCGGCGGCTCGCGCGGCTGTCACACCATTCACGCTGTCTTCGAGTACGACACATTTGTCGGGCCGGGCACTGATCTGTTCGGCTGCGTGCAGAAACAGGTCAGGCGCAGGCTTTCCATTGGTCACGAGGTCTGAGGAATATATGTGCGGCGCAAAAGTATCGTACAGGCCAGTGAGACGAAGTTTACGGACGAGCTTTGGTGCCTCGGAAGACGATGCCACTGCCTGCGCCCCAGAGAACGCGGCGGAAATGTCCAACACACCTTCAATCGCGCGCAGATCCGTTTCGAAGCGTTGCCAGATGCGCGCCTGCAACTGGTCGGCAAAATCCGGAGGCAAGGGGCGTCCACGCTCAATGGCATCCGCCGCGAGAGCCGCATGGAAGTCCCGATTGTGCAGGCCGACAAAACGCGAAACGAAAATCTCGAACGGATAGTCGAGCCCCCAGCCAGAGAGCATTTCCCGTTCAGTGGCGATGGAGATTGTTTCGGAGTCGACCAACACCCCATCGCAATCAAAGATCAAGGCGTCCACAGAGCCTATCCCCGCCGCCCGAACAGGCGTTCGATGTCGGCGAGCTTCAGCTCCACATAGGTCGGCCGCCCATGATTGCACTGGCCGGAATGTGGCGTCGCTTCCATCTGGCGGAGCAGCGCATTCATCTCCTCGCCATTCAGTCGTCGTCCGGCTCGCACTGAACCGCGGCACGCCATGTTCCCCATGACTTCCTCGAACCGCTCCTTGAGCGCGAGGCCCGCATCATATTCGGCGAAGTCATCGGCGAGATCACGGATCAAGCCCATTGCGTCCATTTCCCCGAACAGGGCGGGGGTGGCCCGTACACAGATCGCGCCGGCCCCAAAAGGTTCGATTTCCAGACCCAGCTCAGCCAACTCGTCGGCGCGCTCGAGCACGCGGGTCGCCTCGTCCTCAGTAAGCTCCACCACATCCGGGATCAGCAGCGCCTGACGCCTTACCCCGCCCGCAGCCATTTGGCGTTTCATGTCTTCGTAGACCAGCCGCTCATGAGCGGCATGCTGATCCACGATAACGATGCCATCCGCTGTCTGCGCAACGACATAGGTTTCGTGCAACTGAGCGCGGGCGACGCCGAGTGGAAAGTCAGAAGACATACCTTGCGCGGGCGCGACTTCCGGCTCCACCCGTGCGGACGGAGCGGCATCATGTCGATAGGCAGGCGGTGGTGCTTCTTGCAGCCCCGCCATCACATCGCCAGAGGGCGAAAGAGGCTGGTCGAAATCAATGCCCGATGGCTGGCGATAATAGGAAGAGGGGGAAGCCTGTCGCTCTGGCGCAGATGGCAACGACCAGAGATTGGCTGACGTGGCCTCTTCGATCCGAACCTTGCCGAGCGCAGAATTCGCGACCGTGGTCGACGCTCTGTGTCCCGCCGCGGCCAGCGCATGACGCAGTGCGCCAATCATCAAACCTCTTACATTCCCCGCATCGCGGAAGCGCACCTCGGTCTTGGCGGGGTGCACGTTCACATCGACATATTCCGGGTCAAGATCAACAAACAGCGCCGCCAACGGGTGCCGGTCGCGCGCCAGGAAATCCTGATAGGCGGCGCGGATTACGCCATTCAGCATACGGTCCTTCACGGGCCGGCCATTGACGAACAGGAATTGCATCTGGGCGTTGCCGCGATTGAGCGTCGGCAGGCCGGCAAAGCCAGCAAGGCGAACACCTTCGCGCTCGGCATCAATCTCCAGCGCGTTCTCACGGAAATCACGTCCCATGATTGCGCCGAGCCGGGCCAGTTGGCCGGAGGCGCCTTCGGCTTCAGCGGCATAGCGCATCGAGTTCCGGCCATTATTTTCCAGCGAGAAATCAACATGCGGATTGGCCATGGCGAGACGCTTGATCGTGTCAGTCACAGCCATGCTTTCGGCGCGCTCGCCTTTCATGAACTTCAACCGGGCGGGAGTCGCATAGAACAGGTCGCGCACTTCGATGCGGGTGCCAGTCTCGCCGCGCCCGGTAAACGCCGCCGGGCGAGGGCCTTCCATCCGTCCCGCCTCAACAAAGACTTCGGCTGCGTCTTCGCCGGTCGCGCGGGATGAAATGCTGCAGCGGCTGACCGAGGCAATCGACGGCAACGCTTCACCCCGGAAGCCCATCGTGTGGATGTTCAGCAAATCCACCCGCCCGCCGGCATCCGGCACGAGTTTGGAGGTTGCATGGCGTTCCAGCGCGACGAGCAGATCGTCGGCAGACATGCCACAGCCATCATCTTCGATGATGATCCGTTTCAGGCCCCCCGCTTCGATGGAGACAGAAATACGGCGAGCGCCAGCGTCCAGAGCATTCTCGACCAATTCCTTGACGGCAGCCGCCGGGCGCTCGACCACTTCGCCCGCCGCGATCCGGTTCACGACATCAGGTGGCAGCTTGCGAATCTCGGGGCGAGGGCGGACGGAATCAGGCATCTGGTTACAATACCCCGGCTGACGCGCTTTGTCCCCGCCTGCCCGCACGGTTTCAACAGGGACCAGCCAAGGCGGGTATGTCCGGCCCGCGCCCGGCGTCCAGTTGACGCAGGCCGGTTGCCTTCCGTGCGGTTACCCCACAAAGTGCGCCGGAACATTCCGGAGCCTGAAATTCCATGAAGTTGACTTCTTCCCTCGCCGTCGCCGCAATAGTGTTGCTCACCGCTTGTGGCGGCTCAGATGCGCCTGCAAATGACACCCCGGCCGAGGAAGCACCTCCGGCGAAGGCCCCGGCAGAAGCGGCGCCCGCCGCTGCCCCCGCTGAAGCGGCGGTTGATGCGGTATCACCGTTCGCGGCCCTGCCCGCCCCGTACAATACCGCCGATTATGCGCGAGGTCGCCGCACCTGGAAGCTCTGCCAATCCTGCCACATTACGGCGGAAGGCGGCGGCAACCTCGTTGGCCCGAACCTGCATGGGCTGTTCGGTCGCGAGGCCGGCACACTGGAGGGCTTTGCCTATTCCCCTGCCCTACAAGAAGCCGACTTCATCTGGACGCCCGACAAGGTCGATCACTGGCTGGAGAACCCGCGCACTTTCCTGCCTGGCAACCGCATGACGTTTGCGGGTGTACGCAAACCGGACGACCGCCTGGCGGTTGTCGCCTATCTGATGAGTGAGACCGGCTTCACCGCCGAAGCTACCCCGGAAGACGTCCCTGCGGAATAGACTGGTGTGATTAATGCCGGAGGATAAGGGCGAGCAGCACAGCATGCTCGTCAAACTCTCCGGCAAATTCCTCTCGATACCCGACCGCCACATCGGCCCATCCGAAATGATAGCCAAGCTTGGTCTCATACTTGTTTGAATCCGCCGTTTCGTTCCCGCGCTCGACCCAAAGCTGCTGGCTTACAAAGAAGTCCTGCCAGATATCGACGCCATAGCCGAACTCGGCGCGCTGGCGGACACAGCCATCTTCATGACGGATCACAGCGGCATCCGCGAAGACATAGAAGTTGCGACCGCCCCGCAGGCCAGACAGGCCGCCGCTGAGGCGGGCTTCGGCGCCCCACTCGTCGCATCCGAATACGCCGGCCAGGGAGCTGCCATGAACCAGGCCGCCTTCAACGCCGACGGCCCACCCCTTGTGGGTGACCAGTTGCCGACGCAGCGTGGCGCGCCAGAACTCCTTGTTGAACTGGCTGCCGACCTCATAGGCCACCGCCTCTGATTTTGCGGTAACCGTCCAATTCGGTGCGAAGCCATACTCGCCGTAGAGCGAAACGCGGTTTCCACGGACGCCTTCCAGCTCCTCTTCAGTGCCGACGGCCTCGGCATACCAACCTTCATGCGGTTGGGACCAAGGCCCTGCCGAAGCGGGTGCGGCCCATGCCAGCCCGAGAAAAAGAACCCCAAATCCCCTCATCGCAGAGAAACCTAGTGAAGAAATCTGGGGTTGAAAACCATTTTCTGTCTCGCGTGGAATCCATGAAAATGAAAAAGCCCCCGCCAAATTCGCGAGGGCTTTTTTAGTCGTCCATGTAATCCGCGCGCTTAGAGGCGGAACCGGATCTGGTCGGACCAGAAGCGCTCAAGGCGCGAGATGGTCTTGTTCAGTTGCGACAGGTCATCCGGACGCACGCTGGCCGTTGGCTCAAGCGCGCCGGCCTGCTTCTCGAACAGGGCCTCGACCCGTTTGCGAACCTTTAGACCGCGCTCGGTCAGGCTGAGCGTGACGGTGCGCTTGTCATCTTCGGAGCGGGTCTGGATCAGATAGCCGCCTTCCTGGAGTTTCTTGACGTTGTAGGAGAGGCTGGTGCCAGCAAAGGCGCCACGAGCCCGAAGAACAGATGCGGGGGCTTCGCCTTCGCCAATTTCATAAAGCAACAATGCCTGAACGCCGGTCAGCGACCGCTCGCCGCCGCGCTCCAGATCGTCCTTCACAACATCATGAAGACGACGGTGCGCCTGCTCAAGCAAAGACAAAGACTTCAGGAAAGACTCGCCCAACGAATTGTTCGCAGTATCCTGCGCTTCTGCAATCATCATTTTCATCACCACTCAACTATTCACTCAACTTTTGTTGTAGTTTGAGTAGAAATACACGAGCAATCCTAATGAATTGATAAGCATGCCCTTTTCTCAAGAGTAGAAGGTTAATATCCACGCGAATACATTAACCGTTACTATTACGTAACGATTTGGGCCTGTCAGGTTTGGATATCATGAAAGTATTCGCTCAAGCGAACGTGTCGACCGTGCCGCGAATGCCGTATTTCGGACTAGGCCCATGCACGTTCGGCTCTGCACGACTGTCGATCAGCATGAATACGAAAACGATCAGGCCGCCGACATAGGGAATCAAGTTCAGCAGGTACATCCAGCCGGACAGATCCTGATCATGGAAGCGCCGTACGGTGACAGCTATACCCGGAATGATGGTATAAAGTATCCAAAGCGCGGTGAAGAGAGGGAGAAAGTATCCCTCGGAGTCGTCGACGCCAAATATTGATAGGGTAAGGATCGTGTCGACAACAAACGCCAAGATGAGCGCAAGTATCGAAAACAATATGTATCCCCAATACTCTTGGCGGCGTGCGCGGCCATTGAACTTGAAATAGCTGGATGACAGACATCTGAGAAAGTACGTCCAGATACCGTCACTCTTGACTGCCATGGGCTGCGCATAGGGTGCAGCCCCCGCATACCCCTGACTAACGGGCTGCGGCGGAACTGGCTGCGTAGAGGGTTGTCCGGTAGCCTGGAGCAAATAGATATCGCGCGCCTCGTCACCCATACCGACGAAATCGACAACATGTCCCTGGACGAGCCGATTGTTGTCCCGCACCTGTGCCTGAGAGAAATTGTAGCGCACACCATCGTCTCCGAGGATGAGGCCTAGCCCCTCCACAGAGTCAGCCTTCAATACTTGTCCGCGCATACATGCTCCTGAATCGCCCCAACTTTGAGTGTGGCCACTATTTCAAGGCCTTGGCTCGCGCTCAATCCCCAAAGGTCAACTCATCGTCGCCCAATGGTTCGAAATATCTCGCCACGTCCGCATCGCTGACCTCTTCCAGCGTGGCCGGCTTCCATTTCGGAGCATTGTCCTTGTCGATAATGACCGTGCGAACGCCTTCAAGGAAGTCATGACTTTGCACTTTGCGCCAGCCAATGCGGTACTCCATCCGCATGTTCTCTTCAAAGTTATCAAGTTTGGCGCCATCTCGAACCTGACGAAGAGCAACCTTCACAGTCTCTGGGGACTTCGTTCGAATGGTCGCCGCCTGCTCGGATGCCCACTCATTGTCAGCCGCGTCCAACGCAGCAACAATCTCCTCGGCGGTGTCCTTTGCAAAGCAATCATCAATCAAATCGCTATGCGCCGCAAAGCTGCCCGCTGGCACAGGATGGGTCATGCCGCGCAGGATCTCGTTCAGCATTTCGGCGGCACCGACGGAGAAATCCGCGCCTTCGATCTGCTTTTTCAGGTTCGGCACCAATTCCGATGGCAGGAAATGCGTCGCCACCCGGGCCGCAACGACATCTGCGCCCTTCAAACGCGCCCCCGTCAGTGCCAACCATGTACCAAGATAGCCCGACAGGCGCGGCAGGAACCAGCCACCCCCCACGTCCGGGAACAGGCCGATCCCGGTCTCCGGCATGGCGAACAGCGTGCGCTCGGTCGCAACCCGGTGAGAGCCATGCACAGACAGGCCGACCCCTCCGCCCATGGTCACACCATCCATGATCGCCAGCACCGGCTTGGGAAAGGTCTTCAGCGCGGCATTCATCCGATATTCGACATTGAAGAAAGCGCGCGCCTCGCTCGCATCCCCCGCGCCGCTATCGGCCAGCATGCGAATGTCACCGCCAGCGCAGAACCCGCGCGTTTCTTCTTCATGGTCGATCATGACCAAATGAACGGTCGGGTCTGCCGCCCAGCGTTCCAAGGCGGCCAAGATAGTGTCGCACATAGGTGCATTCAGCGCATGCAACGCCTTTGGCCGCGTCAGCGTAACTCGTCCCACACCGCGATGGGTCTCCACCGATACGTCATTCGACATGCTTTATCCCTTTGTCTCAGGCGCTTTACGCCGATCATTATCTGTTTCGCCTACCCCTACATTCGACGCCTCGCGGATCAAGCCCGACTCGTGCGTCAGGACGTTAACAGTCCGCAAATCCCGATTGGAAATTCCTGGCAATAGCAAACCGCAATGTTTACTCGTTGAGACTATTCTTCGCCTATGAGACAGACCGACCTTCCCGGCGCAGAGCTGCGTGGACGCCGCACTCCGGTGATCGCCAAAGGTATTCTGAAACTGGGTTTCTTGCGCTCGGTGCCGTGCGATATTCGCAACATTTCATCCGGCGGAGTCCGCTTTGCGACCCGCAAGGAAATCAATCTGCCGGAAACCTTCTCGATCCGTCTGCCCAACAGTAAACAACCGCGCCTGTGTCAGCGGCGTTGGCAACTCGGTCGCGAGACCGGTGTCGAGTTTATCTGATCCATTCCCTTTGTAGCGGCAGGGTGAGGAGGCAGGAACTTCTCAAATGAACCCTCCGCCTAGCGTGGTAACAGCGCCGTATCGCAATGCCAGCAAGCTTCGGCGCTGCCTGCGCCAATGGGGCTGCCGGGCGGGATATCGACTTCAGGTGTGGACGGCATGACGGGTAGAGATGGCCTGTCGAGATGGGCGGTAATACGACGGGAGAGCTCGTCCCGCACTGCCACATCCGCTGGATCAGCTCGCCGCGAACGGGACACAATCCGGCGCGCCAGAGCGCTGAGATATGCATTGGTCTGGATCACCGTTTCAGGCGTCGCATTTGTGTTTGCGGCAAGGTCTATCAGTACGGAAACGTACCGCACTTGCTCGCGCCGCAGGATACTCGCCTGACGTGGCGTGTCAGCATCTTTGAACAGCGCCTCCTCCACTTCGCGCAAGACATCACCATAGCTCAGCGCGTTCGCGTCGCGGCGTTCAGTTTCGATCAGGCGTGCAACGCGCTGCGGATGCAGCAAGGCGCCCAAGGTTTGTGAGGCCGATGTGTCAGCGGCTGTCAGAAGATCAAACATCGCCCCGGTTTCGCCTGGGAAATATTCCGCCCCCGCGCCCGCCCCACGGAACGACACCAGCGGCGGCGTCAACAGGTCGAGCGTCCGGTCTGGCAGATCAAGCACGGCCGGATCCAGCGTTGCCACCAGCGCACTGAGCGCGCCGCGTTGCTGATCTGCTGGCACAGGCGCTCCGCCAATATTGGCCTGCCCCGTTTCGGCATAGTGGAAATCATAACCGCCGATCATCTTCGCCGCTGCGTTCACCTGATAACGATGATAAAGATAGACCGGCACGATCACCGCCCGCAGGCGCGAGGTGGGCTCGCCTGGCTGCAGCGCGCCGAGGCCGAACCGTTCAAGCGCTACTTTCCGTACCCGCATCACCTCCGTCAGGGAGGCGACAGGGTCTGTGCCATTGTCCCAGACGCTCGCATAGGGATGCGCGGTACCCACGCCACGCCCCTGCGGATCATCGATGTATCGCAGTCCGCTTCCCCAGGCCGATTCCAACAGTTCGTCTCCTGCAGCATTCTCGTCCGTGCCATCAGGAAATTGCCGGTAGAGCCACATTGCAGACACTATGTCCCACTCACCGATTCCGACATCATAGGCAGCTGAGAAATCCAGCTCCCCATTCTGGCCAACCCAAACAAGCGGTGCCGGATAATCCATCACCGACGCGCGCTCATTCGAGGACGCCGCAAAATTGTGGGCGAAGCCAAGCGTGTGGCCAACTTCATGCGCAGCCAATTGGCGAATACGGGACAGAGCGATCTGGACAGGATCATCCGCCGCGCCAGTGCCGGTCTTTGATGCGCCCGCCAGTCCTTCAAAAATCATCCTGTCCTGGCGCACACGCTGACTACCCAGAATAACGTTGGCTTTCAGCATTTCACCCGTACGCGTATCGGTCAGTCCACCACCATAGGACCAGCCGCGGGTCTGGCGGTGCACCCACTGGATCACATTATAGCGGACATCAAGTGGATGGGCGCCTTCGGGCAGGACTTGCACGCGATAGGAGTCCGGAAAACCAGCTGCCTCGAACGCTTCGGCCCACCAGGATGCCCCTTCAATCAGGGCGGCACGGATTTCCTCTGGCGCACCGGAATCGACATAGAAGACAATCGGCTCTTTTGCGGGGCTGCTCGCGGCAGTGGGGTCCTGCTTTTCCAGCCGAAAGCGGCGTGCGAAGGACTGCCCAACCTGTCCGCTCAGGGGCGCGGAAAAATCATAGTAGCCGACGTCAATCGCACCGCTGCGTGGATCGAACATGCGGGGCGTGTAGCCGTCATCCGGCAAGCGCACGAGCGATGTGTGCTGCACCAGCGTCACAGAGCGCGCATCAGCCGCCGTGGCCCAGACTTCCGCTTTCGGTTCGTCACTGCTCAGCGTCAGAAAGGCATCAAACTCGACATTGTCCGGAAAGGCCAGCGCCGCCGAAACGTCCGGCATGGACAAGTCCTTCGAGATCTGGAACGCGCCGCCCTTGGGATGCTGTTTCAGCCGCGCGCGCACATCCATCGTGTCGCGCGTCAGATAGGACGACAGGTCCACCAACAATTCGCCCTCCGGTCCGGTGCCGAGAATTTCACCCGACCAGACAAAGCTGCGCGCAAAGGAATCCCGCACGGCTTTGCGCTCCAGCGGATTGTCGGCGCTGGCGCGATAGGTCCAGTTCTCGATCTCCGCGATGACCTTGTCGCCTACCTTGCGGAAGGCCACGATCTCACCGGCATTGGCGCGGCCCCGGTCCAGCCCGATCGGATTGGACCCGAGTCCCGCCGTCAGCCCTGTCGCCTGGATCGCGCGCAGGGCAACGCCCTCCGCGTCCAGCGCAGGCAGCGCGACCAGAACGCGCCCGCCATCCGCATCCAGGTAGAGGTCAACAAATCCCTCCTTGTGAACAAGCGATCCGGTTTCCTCGGCCCAATTCCCAGACTGCGCCCACGCTAATGGAAGGACGAGCGTCGCCACCATCGCCAAAACCAGACTCTTCAATCCCCGCACAAGCGCACCTCTTCCGATCAGCTGAACCACAGCCGCACGGTGCCGCATATCGGATTGAGGTTCAATCGCTTTCCGGGCTGACAGCCCGTCAGGGCTCAGTGTGCCACCTTACCCGTCACAAGTCTGGGTATCGCGCATGATGCCGACCTTGGTGACCTTGCCGCTCTTGTTGTCGACGCCGAAATAGATGTCGCTATAGTCGTACAGCGTCTCATCGCCCTTGGTGACCACGCATTTCGGCTTGCCATAGGCTCCACGCGCCAGGATCTGCTCCGCGCCGGTCCCCACACCTATATCCGTGCGATACCGCGGGTCACGCGCGATGATCCAATAGACATTTTCATCCGCTGCGATGATGAGTCCATCATAGGTGTAAGTCGTTGCCCGCGTGCCTTCGATCGGCGTTGTGTGGCGCGGCGTACCCATCACGGCGAACAGTTCGATCAGGCTCATACCCAACTCGACCTCGCCGACGCGCTCACCCCGGACGATTTGATTGTCATTCAGATTGGGCGGCGCACTGGCGCACGCGCCCAGCACAGCGAATCCGGCCACAATCGACAGCTTACGGACCATACGCATCGCCAGCCCTCCTTCTCTTGCACTCTACCAGAATGAAAGAACAGCGCAGCCACCGCCGCTTGTCCAGATACGGACGGCATGAAAACCTTCCCCGCACCCGCGAAACGCTATAAATATCGGTAATGTTTGAGAAATTGCCCGAAAGGCCTAATCCTTGAGCATGTCCCGCGAGATGATGACGCGCATGATCTCGTTCGTACCCTCCAGAATCTGGTGCACGCGCAAATCGCGCACGATCCGTTCAACACCATAATCGGCGAGGTAGCCGTATCCGCCGTGTATCTGCAGGGCGTCGTTCGCAACCTTGAACGCCGTATCCGTGACAAAGCGCTTGGCCATCGCGCACCAACGCGTCGCGTCCGGCGACTTGCCGTCCAGTCGTCCGGCCGCCTCGTACAGCATGACCCGCGCTGCCTGCAGCTCGGTTTCCATATCCGCCAGCTTGAACGCCGTGTTCTGGAAGGTCGCAATCGCCTTGCCGAACTGTTCGCGCTCTTTCGCGTAGGCCACCGCCTTGTCGAGCGCGAGTTGCGCACCGCCGAGGGCACACGCCGCAATATTCAGCCGCCCGCCATCCAGCCCTGCCATCGCAAATCGGAAGCCGTGACCTTCCTCGCCAATTCGGTTTGCCGCTGGCACGCGAACGCCGTCCAGCATCACCTGCCGCGTGGGCTGGCTCTTCCAGCCCATCTTGCGCTCATTCGCCCCAAAGCTCAGCCCCGGCGTGTCCTTCTCGATAATGAAGGCCGACACGCCCTTGGCGCCGTCGTCGGAAGTGCGCGCCATCAAGACGTAAACGTCAGACGTGCCCGCGCCGGAGATGAATTGTTTCGTGCCGGAGATGACATAATCATCGCCATCCTTCACTGCGCGCGTCTTCAGGCTGGCAGCATCCGATCCCGCACCGGGTTCGGTCAGGCAATATGATGCGATCAACTCCATACGCGTCAGCCGCGGCACCCACGCCTGGCGCTGCGCGTCCGATCCGAACGTGTCGATCATCCAACTGGCCATATTGTGAATGGAAATGAATGCCGCCGTAGAGACATCACCATAGGACAACTGCTCGAATATCATGGCCGCATCGGTGCGCGTCAGGGCGCTGCCACCGACTTCTTCAGACACATAAATCCCCGCAAAGCCAAGCTCGGCCGCCTGCTTGATAACATCGACCGGGAAGTGGCTGTCTCGGTCCCATGCTTCCGAATGCGGCAGCAATTGCGCCTCGGCAAATTTGCGGGCCATGTCCCGGATCATCAATTGTTCGTCGGAAAACAAAGCACTCATTGTTAATTCCCCGTTTTTTGGCGTAAGAGGTTTCCACGGGAATTGAATGGGCAGCGCGCAATGTCAATGCAACACGCCAGCACACGCTATGGAATCGATGATGCGGACGCGTCCGAAGTCGGCGTGTTGGCCGAAGTGGACCGCGCCGCCAGCGCCCTGTTTGCTCCAACCGGCCTATTGTCCGCAGAAGCCCTGAAAGACCATGTACCCATCGACATCCTTGCCAGCGCTGCAGAGAATGGCGACCTGTTCACCGCGCGGCTGGACACCGGCGCGCCGGTAGGATTCGCGCTGGTCTCCCTGCGCGGCGGCATGCTCTATCTTGACCAGATCAGCGTCCATCCGGATCAGGGCCAGCGCGGCATTGGCGCGGCTCTGCTGACCCGTGTGATCGACGAAGCGAAGCGTCGCAAGCTGCGCCGCATTGCGCTGTCCACTTTCCGCGACCTGCCCTGGAACGCGCCGTTCTACGCCAAGCATGGCTTCCGCGAGATCAGACGCAGCGACATGGCCGAGTGGATGCTGGAACTGGAACGCATCCAGGCCGAAGAACTCGACGTTTCCAAACGCTGTTTCATGGTGCGTAAAATTGGCTGGTTGTAGCCATCCGGATTTTGGACCAATGAGGCTCACATGACCCAATTCCCCCAAGCCTTCCCCGCCACCCGCATGCGCCGCTTGCGCCAGGCCCCATGGATCCGTTCGCTCGCTGGCGAAAACGTGCTGACGCCCGCTGATTTGATCTGGGCCGTCTTCGTCCATGATGGCGAAGATCGCATGCCCGTCGGCTCCTTGCCCGGCATTGATCGGCTGAGCGTCAAGGACGCCGCCAAGGCCGCCATTCGCGCGCGAGAGCTTGACATTCCGGCCATCGCGCTGTTTCCCTATATTGGCGCAGACGGCAAGGACGAGACCGGCTCCGGCGCGCTGGACCCGGACGGGCTCGTGCCGCGCGCCCTGAAGGCGATGAAGGATGCTGCGCCCGAAGTCGGCCTGATCACGGATGTGGCGCTCGACGCCTATACCAGCCACGGGCATGACGGCCTGCTGGACGAAGACGGCACCATCCCGAATGATGCGACTACGGATAAACTGGTCCAGCAGGCGCTGGTCCATGTCGGCGCGGGCGCCGATATCGTCGCCCCGTCGGACATGATGGATGGCCGCATCGGCGCGATTCGTTCGGCATTCGAGGAAGAAGGCTTCACCAACCAGATGATCCTCGCCTATGCCGCCAAATATGCCAGCGGATTCTACGGCCCCTATCGCGACGCCATCGGCTCGGCCGCCGCGCTGAAGGGCGACAAGAAAACCTATCAGCAAGACCCGGCCAATTCCGATGAAGCCCTGCGCGAGGTCGCGCTCGATCTTGCCGAAGGCGCCGACATGGTCATGGTCAAGCCCGGCCTTCCGTATCTGGACATTGTGCAACGCGTCAGCTCCACCTTCGGTGTGCCGACCATCTCCTACCAGGTCTCCGGCGAATACGCCCAGATAAAGGCCGCCGCCCAGAATGGCTGGATCGACGGAGATCGCGTCATGATGGAGTCGCTCATGTGCTTCAAACGCGCGGGCGCGAGCGGCGTGATCACCTATTTTGCTGAAGAGGCGGCGGTAAAGCTCGGATGATCAAGCCCGTACCTACCGCTGTCCGGCAGCACCTGCTCAGAGCAGTCACGGTACGCAACGAATTTTCAATGCAAGTTTCCGCGTCAGATTTCTTCACGCAGGAACTGCATGAAGGCCTCCACTTTGTGAGGTACATAGCGCCTTGACGGATGAACCATCCAGGCTACCGTTCCGAATTGATTTGCGGCGCACTCGAAATCGGGAAACAGGTCTAC
Source organism: Hyphomonas sp. KY3 (assembly GCF_017309975.1). NCBI lineage: Bacteria > Pseudomonadati > Pseudomonadota > Alphaproteobacteria > Hyphomonadales > Hyphomonadaceae > Hyphomonas > Hyphomonas sp. KY3. The sequence continues at coordinate 1,160,310 of NZ_CP022271.1, read as the reverse complement.
CAGATCACCAGCTTCCAGCTCCGGCTTGCAGAGCCAATCTGGTAGCAATGTTGGCCCCAACCCGGCCAGAGCGCACTGGGTCATCGTCAGACCATGCGAGACGAGTAGCCGTCCATTGACCGGAACTTCAAAAGCTTCGCCTGCGGCGTCACGAAACAGCCAGTGCGTGCGATATCCGGGGAGCGGAAACAGGACACACTCACGCTCTGACAAATCTCTTGGGTGAAGCAGCCCGCCATTGCGCTGGATATAAGACGGGCTCGCACAGATTTGAAATTTTCGCGGAACCAGTTTGGTGGCGCACATCTCGCCGTCCGGTTCGGGACCGAACCGAATCCCGAGATCGATCTGATCGGCGACGAGATCGACTTGTGAATCAGTCAGTACCAGTTCGAGTGACAGCGCCGGATAACGGTCCATGAACTTCTTGAGAAGTGGCGCGATTACGCGCTGCCCCAGCGACGTACAGGCCGTGATCCGCAGCAGGCCCTGTGGCTCTGTCGCCAGATCCTGCGCTTTCTGCCGCGCGTGATCGAGATCTTCAATAAGGTTTCTTATTTGCTCAAAATAGCTCTGACCAGCTTCCGTCGGTGCCAGCTTTCGCCGACTTCGCTGAAATAGTCGAAATCCCAACTCTTCTTCCAGTCCGGCAATCGCGCGGGACACTGATGATGGGTCGACATCTCGGTAGCGGGCCGCATTGGCGAAACTGCCAAGCTTCATCACATCGACAAAGGTTTGAAGCGCCGTGATCTGCATGATGCAATTCCTGCATGAATATGATGCAACTGGCTAGGTTTATCTCGATAACTGCACGATCCATACTTTGCGCCTCAATGCTAGGAGCGCTTCGTATGTCAGTGAAATTTCACCATCAGTTCTTTTCGTCGCTTTCCGAGGTCATGGAAGACGTGCAACGAAATGGAACCTGGCCCACAACCTTCGTGTCTCCACCATCGGCTGGGTTGGACCCACATTGGCATTCCGAAGAAGTGCACGCCTACATCATGGAGGGGGAAACAGACTTCCTGGACGCGGGGACAGGTGTCCGCACAACCGTCGTGGCAGGCGACAAAGTCATCGTACCGGCCCGAACCCTGCACGCAGAAGGCGCGGTGAAAGATAAGGTCGTTTACATACTGGCCCTACCCGAAGCGCTGGATTCGGAGAGCTTCCTGAAAATGCGAGAACCGAACGACCTGCAATCGTAGTCCACCTTGTTGTCTGCCCGCCCGCGCTCGTCCTTCGACTTCGCTCAGCATGAGTGCTCACCTCTTTACCCCGCCAGCTTTTCGAAATATCCCATCAGCATTTGCAGTGTCAGCTCCCGTGCGCGTTCGGGGGGCTTGTCGATCAGTGTGCCGAGGGACGGGCCGAACAGGCCGGTGCCGAGAGCGAGGGTCACGCTCATCAGGATCATGTCCTCGGCAAGCTCTGAGGGGATGCCGCCCTGCGAGATCTTTTTCTGCGCCACTTCCTGAACCGCCTCGCGCACCACGGTCAGGCGGCTGGTCTCATCCGTCAGTTCCAGCCAGGCAGCCAGCCGCGCCGCGCCGCGCGACTCCAGCGCATCAAACAAGGTCTTCAGGCCTATGGCGCGCGCCTCTGCCGGGGCATCGGCGGGGATTTCGATTGCCATGATCGCGTCCACGAGATCGGCAATCATCCGCTCCATGAGGGCCTGCTGAACGGCGTCGATGGATCCGAAATGATGCAGCACGGTGGCATTCGCCACGCCCGCCGCCTTTGCCACATCGGCCAGGCGCAGCGTCTGCGGCCCCTGTTCGACCAGCAGCGTCTCCGCCGCAGCAAGGATATTGGCGCGCGATTCCTCCGGCGTTCGACGGATTCTGGGCGAGGGTTCTTTTTTCTTTATTGACATTTTTGTCAGTAGTGTTACCTGCTGCGACAAGACGATTGCCAGTTCTGTACCAGAAAGCAGTAAACACAATGACGCGCAAACGCACCCCCGAAGACATCACCATCCAGCCGCGCGACCTGCGCTTTGACATGTCCGCCGCCGATGATGGCCGCCCCTGGCTGGACGGCAACCCCGTCGCCACCGCCGTTTACAATGCCATGTCGCTGACCTTCCCGGACGGCGAACGCATGTTCATGGATGCGGTGAAAGCCTATCGCGGCGAGGTTTCGGGCAAGCTGGCCGAGGATGTGAAAGATTTCATCACGCAGGAAGCCATCCATTCGCGCGAGCATCACCTGCTGAACAACAAGATCGACCGCGAAAAATATCCCGTTGCAGAGATTGAGGCGGAGATCCTGGAGCGGGTCAATTTCGGCCGCGCCGGCGGACCGATGCGTATGCTGATGGCCACGATCTGCCTCGAGCACTTCACCTCCATGATGGCCGATCTGATGTTCGATGCCGAGATCGATGGTGTGGCGATGTTCAGCAAGACAGACCCGGCGCTGGAGCGCCTCTGGCGCTGGCATGCGATGGAAGAGACTGAGCACAAGGCCGTTGCCTACGATGTCTTTCTGGAGGTCACCAAGGGCTGGTCACCGCTGAAACGCTATTTCCGGCGCAGCCTGTCCATGCTGCTGATCACGAAACACTTCACTGCCAATATCGCCAATTTCTCCGCCAAGCTGCTGGAAGCCGACGGCTATACACGCGAAGAGGCCGACCGCGCCGTGAAGCAATTCCTCTGGAAGAAACCGGCCCTGTTCGGACGCGGCTGGAAGGTCTGGCTGTCCTGGTTCAAGCCCGGCTTCCATCCCTGGGACCACGACAATCGTCACGCCATGGATGACTGGAAAGAGGCGCTCACGCCCGTCCCGGCAGAATGATCCGCCAGCCGATCGAACGGCTCTACCAAATCCTCGACAAACCCGGCCAATTCTTCGCCGGACAGACCTCGTTGTAACTCGACCTGCAATGATGTCAGTGCCGCCTGGTATCGTCGCGCCAGACGCGCGGTGTCTGCCGTGTCCGGAAACTCGCCGGCAGCCTGCGCATCGGAGAACCCCGCTTCGAACTCGCTCTTCATCCGGTCCAGATAGTCTCGCGCAGGATCGGCAATCTCGAAATCCGTCGTTGTCGCCTCCAGCAATGTCTTGAGTAGCAGGCAGGCATGCACCCGCACGCTGGATCCATCCTCTGCATAGGCGCACAGAAAGCTGGTCAGGCCATGCAGAGGCGAAGCTGCCTCTGCCATGTGCGCGCGAAACCCGGCTTGCATCTTCTCGAAATATCGCTCCATCGCCGCAAGGAACAGGGCCTGCTTGCTCTTGAACGCGGCATAGATGCTACCCGGCCGCATGTTCAGGGCGTTTTCGAGATCCTTGAGCGAGGTCGCATGATAGCCCTTCGCCCAGAACAGGCGAATGGCGGCTTCCAGCGCGGCATCACGATCATAGGCAGGCATACGTGTCATGTTCTCAAGATAGGGCCGCAAACCGGTCTTGTCTCGCCTTTCCGCTCACATTTGAGTGATCGCTCAAAAAAGATCTTGGTTTCACAGCGCGGCCTCCCAGATGAGGTGGGCCCCGACGAACGGGCACACAATCATCCAATGCAAGGAGCCCCCCCAGATGACCGAATTTACCCGCCACACCGAAGACACCGCCCCCGCAGAAAGCCGCGAGATCCTCGCTGGCGCCAAGAAAAGCATGGGCATCGTCCCGAACCTCTACGCCGTCATGGCCGAGGCACCGGGCCTGCTGAAAGCCTACAAGGAACTGGGTGATTTGTTCCAGGCATCCAGCTTCGACAAGGATGAGCTGACCGTTGTCTGGCAGGCCATCAATGTCGAGCATAACTGCCACTATTGTGTCCCGGCCCACACCGCCATCGCGGGCAGCATGGGTGTCAGCCAAGACATTACTGATGCCCTGCGCAACGAAACGCCCCTGCCAAGCGACAAGCTCGAAGCGCTCCGCACCTTCACGCTCAGCGTCGTGCGCAATCGCGGCAATGTCGATGACGCCGCCGTGCAGGCTTTCCTTGATGCGGGCTACACCCAGCGCCAGATCCTCGAAGTCGTGCTGGGCGTCTCCCAGAAGACCATCTCGAACTACACCAATCATCTGGCGCAGACGCCGGTGGATGCGCCATTCGCAAAATTTGAATGGCACAAGGCCGGTTAACCCGCCGCCTTGACCTGGCCGGTGCGGTCCCCCTCCCGCACCGGCCCCTTTGTTCCTGGCCTCATGCCCCTTGCCCCACAGCGCAACGCTTGGAATGTAGGGGCATGACCAAGCTTCTCATCATCTATCATTCCCGCACCGGCGGCACGCGCCAGATGGCCGAGGCCGCCGCAGGCGCTGCACGCGACGAAACCGACACATTGCTGAAGCGGGCGGAAGACACCGGCCCAGAAGACCTGCTGACCGCTGAGGGTTATCTCTTCGCAGCGCCGGAAAACCTCGCGGCCTTGTCGGGCGAAATGAAGGAATTCTTCGACCGCTGCTACTATCCCGTCCTCGGCGAGATCGAAGGCCGGCCCTATGGCCTGATGATCTGCGCCGGTTCGGATGGCGAGAACGCAGCGCGTCAGGCGGCCCGCATTGCCACCGGATGGCGGCTGAAACAGGTCCAACCACCCCTGATCATCTGCACGCACGCCCAGACGGAAGCGGAAATCCTCGCGGAAAAGACGATGCCCGAAGAAGACCTCGCCAAATGCCGCGAGCTTGGGGCTGCCCTCGGCGCAGGGATCGAGATGGGGGTTTTCTGACTGCCGCTGTGCCCGTCCAAGGCTCCTGCTATCCCCCAAACCAGCCGCACAAACCCTTGAAATTGCTGGCGATCAAAAAACTTTATCCCACCCCTCCGTGCTCGGCCTATAATGCACGTCATGACAGACCCGCGTCACGCCCGCTATTATGCCTTTGTCTGGCCACTCTTCTGGCCCTGGCTCTGGCTGAATCTGCGCCGGCTTGAAGCCTGGCAGGAGGAGACCGGGCGCACTGTGCTGCTGCGCATTGACCGCTTCGGCAACATCTACATAACGGCGATGGCGGATGCGCCCAACCCACAGCGCTATCAATACACCGCGCCGGTGATGCCGGCATGGGAGCGCCCGTTACGCTGGAGCGATCTGCCCGAAAATCTCGTCACGGGCCTGGTCCCGCTCGCAAAATGCTGTGTGGCAGCGGTGACACAGGCGAAAGCCGTCACCATCTCAGGAACCTCACCTGTTGCTCCCGACACATCCTGATACGGATGACCTGACCAAATTCAAATCGACCCAACCGGAAGGCCACCGCCTCGCCTGCCATTCCTGCTGCCTGAAACGAAAAACGGCGGACACCCACTCTGGGTACCCGCCGCTTTGAATTCGAGAACTCGGAAGAAATTAGGCAGCTTCGCCGATCTTTACCAGTTCGATGTTGAAGGTCAGGTCTTCGCCGGCCAATGGATGGTTGGCGTCCAGCGTTACAGATTCCTCTTCAACGGCAGCCACTGTCACAGGGATCACTTGCCCATCCTGGGTCTGCATCTGAAGGCGTGAGCCAACTTCCAGCGGAATCTCCGCCGGAATATCTGCGCGAGGCACATCCTGGCGCATGGCCGGGTTCATCTGACCATAGGCGTCATCACACGCAACATTAACGGTCTTCTTGTCGCCAACGGTCATGCCCGGAATGGCAGAGTCGAGGCCAGGTATGATTTGGCCGGATCCGACTTCGAATGTCAGCGGCTCGCGCCCTTCTGAACTGTCGAATGTGGTGCCGTCATTGAGGGTGCCGGTGTAATGGATGTGTACGGTATCGCCCGTTTTCACTTGCGTCATGGTCTCGCTCCAATCGTGGTGGGTGGAATTTCAGAGGCCGCGTCGCGCGCACGGGTGCTCCGTTGAACTGAGGCCATACCTAGGGCTTCTGAGACATATGTAAACCCGCCAAGCAGCAAATGGCCCGGCGGCGTGCCGGGCCAGTACATTGATCAGTATACGAAAACTGCTTTGACGTTGACGAATTCCTTCATGCCAAAGCCGCCATGTTCCCGGCCAAATCCGGAATCCTTCACGCCCCCAAACGGCATGTTTGGAGCGGCAATGCCAAACCCGTTGATCCTCACCATGCCGGTGTCGAAATGATTACAGGCCAGCTCAATCGCGCGGTCTTCATTGCGCGAGAAAATGCCGCCGCCAAGGCCATACCGGCTGTCATTGGCAATCCGCATCGCATCGTCATCATCCTTGGCGCGGATCACCGAAGCCACGGGACCGAACAATTCGTCGTCATAGGCGGGCTGGCCCGGCGCCACATCAGTCAACACGGTCGAGGGATAATAGGCGCCCTGCATGTCAGGGATTTCACCGCCACAGCGAATGGTCGCGCCTTTTTCAACACTGTCCTTGACCTGGCCATGCAGCGTTTCACGCAGGTCAGCGCGGGCCATTGGCCCCAGATCACTGTCTTCGGCAAACGGGTCGCCGAGCTTGATGTCCGCCATTGCCTTCACGAATTTCTCGGTGAACTCATCATAGACTTCCTCAGTCACAATGAAGCGCTTGGCGTTCACGCAAGTTTCGCCATTGTTGAACAGGCGCCCTTTCACGCATGTCTCGACGGCGAGGTCCACATCGGCATCTTCCAGCACCAGATAAGCGTCGTTCGAGCCAAGCTCCAGCACAGTCTTCTTCAGTGCCTTGCCGGCTTTCTCACCCACCACGCGGCCGGCGCCGTCGCTGCCGGTCAGGGTCACACCGCGTACAAGGTTATTCTCGATCACGGCATCGGACTGGTCGTGCGAGATCAACAGAACGGTGAAGAGATGTTTCGGCAGGCCTGCGGCTTCATAAATATCGCGCAGCATCAATCCACTGCCCGTGCAGGTCTCGGCATGTTTCAGCAGAACGCCATTGCCCGCCATGAGGTTGGAGATGGAATAGCGGATCGCCTGATAGAGTGGGAAGTTCCAAGGCTGGATGCCATAGACGATGCCAATCGGGGAATAGGTCACGATGCCTTTGCGACCCGACATGATATCGCGTTCTTCACTGGCCAGTTCTTTCGGGCCCTGCTCAGCAGTATAGTCGCAAATCCCGGCGCACAGTTTCACTTCTTCCTGCCCATCGCGATAGAGCTTTCCCATCTCCTTGGTCATAAGCTCGGCATAGTCATCGACATGCTTGCGCAACTCATCGCCGATGGCCTTGATGACTTTCGCGCGGTCTTCGAGACTGCGCTGGCGCCAGTCTTGGTAGGCAGCTTGGCACTGCTCGATAGCGAGCGCCATCTCGTCATCACTCATGCGGGCATAGGTCTTCAGCGTCTCGCCGGTGGCCGGGTTGATCGTCTTGAGAAGGTCGGTCATGCAGGGGGATCTCCAATCTTGCTTTCACAAGTTAAACGACCCGCCCCGCTGGCAGTTCCGATCACATTCCCGTTAGATACAGCCAGATTATTCCGGCCACGTATCGTAATTCTCTTTCATGTAAGAGAATCCATCCTCGACGATCTCGCGCAGGACGTCCATGTCGATGTCGGCGAGCTTGTTGATGTAAAGACAGCTCTTGCCGACCTTGTGCTTGCCCAGCCGGGCGAGCTTGTCGCTCATGTCGCGATATCCCGGCATGATATACAGGACGAGATTGGCTTTGCGCGGCGAGAATCCGGTGATCAGCATGTCGCCTTCGCGACCGCTGTCATACTTGTAATGATAGCGGCCATACCCCACCAGGCTCGGTCCCCACATCCGGGGTGTATAGCCCGTGACTTCCTCGAACCAGCCCAGCAATTTTTCGCCATCAGCGCGGCGCGTGGGATGCTCGACCGCCGCGACGAATTCCGCTGGCGAAACTGGGGTCGGCTTGGTCTTGTTGTCCGATTTGGCCATGTGCCCCTCCCTGACCGGACGAGCCTAGCCGACCGACACCTCAGCGCCAAGGTCCAGCCAAAGGATCAATGCGGTGGCAGCGGCCAGCAGCAGGATCGAAAGTCCCGCATTGATCCACACGGCCCGGTCGGCATTCTTCTGGTCTATCCAGGCACGCGGCCGGATCTTCCGCAGCCGGAACACGATCAAGGCCGCCAGAACCAGGGCCACCACATTCAGAGACAGGAGCAAGCCTGCCCGCAATGCCAATGTCCAGTGACCTGCTCCCACAAAAAGACCCAGTGCCGCACCCGGCGGCAGCAAGGCAGCGGCGACCATCACGCCGACCAAAGCCGAGGCCTGCCCGCGCGTCAGGGACAGGGCCGCCGCACCACCAGCCGCCATGGCAAGAGCCAGCCCGTCCAGACGCACTTCAGCGCGTGACATCAGCTCCCGGCTTTGCAGGTCAATCTGGAGTACAAACGACAATAGCCATGCACAGACAAGCGCGATCGCGATTCCGGACCCCAGCGTGATCGAGGCCCGCTTCAGCAGTTTGAAATCGCCCAGCGCAGCGCCCATCGAAAAGCCAAGTACCGGCCCCAACAGAGGCGCGATCACCATGGCGCCGATCACAGCGGCGATGCCGTCAGAGTTCAGGCCAATCGCCGCCACAATGGTCGACAGCACGACCATGATGATGAAATCCCGGTCCAGCCGCGCGCCCGTGGAGACATCGGAATAGATCTCTTCCCGCGTCGCCTGAACCCGTTTGTCGGCCTTCTGGTCCGTCGCCTCTTCAATGTTTGGCGCAGTCGCCTCCACCGGAAGCACGGTGATCCGGAAATCATCGCACGTATCCAGCGCGGTCTGGATATTGTCGATCAGTGACTGGCCACTGCCTTCCCGCATGAAGACAGAGATCAGCTTGCGATCCTTGCGCTCAGTATCCTGAACATAATAATCGATCGGGTCGGCCGCTTTCACCGCCCGGATTACGGTATCGTAGCGTTCGTCATTCGGCAGGTGAACTTCCAACAGGCGCATGATTATCTACCCGCGCTTCAAGCGTGCGATCAGGCTGGACGTGTCCCAGCGCTGGCCACCCATGGCCTGAACATCTGCGTAATACTGGTCGACCGTCGCCGTCAGCGGCAGGCTCGCTCCGTTCTCCCTCGCGGCTTCCAAAGTGATACGCAAATCCTTGCGCATCCAATCGACCGCGAAGCCGTGTTCGAAGTGGCCTTCGACCATCGTTTTCCAGCGGTTCTCCATTTGCCAGCTCTGGGCGGCCCCGCCGCTGATCGCTGCGATCACTTTCTCCGCGTCGAGCCCGGCCTTCTCGGCAAAGTGCAGGCCCTCCGACAAGCCCTGAACGATGCCCGCAATACATATCTGGTTGACCGACTTGGCCAGCTGGCCCGCGCCACTCTCACCGATCAGCGTCATATTCTTGCCGTAGGCCGCCATCACCGGTTCGGCAGAATTGAATGCCTTCTCTTCGCCGCCACACATGATGGTCAGCTTGCCATTGACCGCGCCGGCCTCGCCGCCACTGATTGGCGCATCCACAAAGCGCGTGCCTTTCACACGGCAGCGCTCATCCAGTTCGCGCGCAAGATCCGCTGACGCCGTTGTATGGTCTACCACGATCATGCCCGCGCCGAGGCTGGGCTCCAACTGGTCGAAGACGGCACGAACATCCGGATCATCGCCCAGGCACAGGAAAACATATTCAGCGCCGAAAGCTGCGGCCGCCGGGTCCTTTGCGACCTCGCCCTTGTGCTGGGCGGTCCAATCCAGGCTCTTGGTCTCTGTCCGGTTCCAGACAGTCACTTGATGGCCCTTGGCCGCCAGATGCCCCGCCATATGGAAGCCCATCACCCCCAAGCCAAGAAACGCCGTTTTCGCCATGCCAGATCTCCGTGTGTCCTGCGGACCCAATTAGATTGAATTTCAGGGAAATCACACCCTTTGTTCTCAACGCCCATAAACCAAGCCCTGCTACAAACCGGGTTCCTGTCAGAATGAAGGAACACGAAGCGCATGGCGATTGCCACCACTCATACGCAACGCTTTCCGGGCAGAAGGCCCGCTGCGCCCCGTCGCAAGATGGGGACATGGAAGATGGCTTATGCCGACTTCCTGACCGCGCTGATGGCCTTTTTCCTTATGCTCTGGCTGATCAGTGGCGTCTCCCCGGATTCGCGGAGCATGTTCGCCGACTACTTCACAGGCAAAGACACGGCCGCCGCAAACGGTCCGCTGGTGGAAATTCGCCAGTCCGAGACGTTTCGCCTTTACGAGACGCTGCGAACAGACGAGTCGCTCGCTGCCGCCGGAAACAATCTGCAACTGATTCAGGCACCAGACGGCATTCGTCTCAACCTGGTTGATACCGATGCCCGCCCCTTGTTTGCCAGCGAAAGCGGCGCCCTGACCGAAGCTGGCGAAGCGCTGACCCTTCAGCTTGGCCAGGCCATTTCTGGCCTTGCAGGGCCAATCACCATTGAGGGCCACACGGACGCATTTCCCTCGCTGGACGCGAATCGCACCAATTGGGACATCTCTTCGGAGCGCGCGAATGCTGCGCGGCGCATCCTCGCCTCGGCAGGCGTTTCCACTGATCGTGTACGCGCCGTAACAGGTTTGGCCGACACCAGACCTCTCAATCCGGGTGAACCGCACTTGTCAGCCAATCGCCGGATAAGCATATTGCTACATTCTGACGGCTAGTCGTTCTGGCGACGTGTCGGGGCGTGCTGATGAACCGGAGCCGTAATGCTATCTGAATTCGTCCAAACTTGGCCGATGTGGGCGAGCCTCGCCATCGTCTGCGCCGCGATCACGTTCTACATGCTCGACCGGTGGTCGATGGAGTTCGTGTCGGTTTGCGTGATGGCAGCCCTGCTGCTGGTTTTCATCATTCCCGGTGCACGCGGGGTCGACGGCGAAGCCATCAGCGCAGCAGACCTGTTGTCAGGCTTTGGCAACCCGGCCCTCATCACCATCATGGCATTGCTCGTGGTCGGCCAGGGACTGTTCCAGACCGGAGCGCTGGAAGGGCCGACCAAGGCCTTGCTCGCGGGATATGACAAGCGGCCCGTCTCAACTCTGATTCTGGCCTTCCTTGCGGTCTTCGTGACCAGCGCATTCGTCAACAACACGCCCATCGTCATCATGTTCCTGCCCGTGATGACCGCCATCGCCATGCGTATGAACGCGCCGCAGTCGCGCCTGATGATGCCGCTTAGCTTTGCGTCGATCTTCGCCGGCATGACCACGCTGATCGGTACATCGACAAACCTGCTGGCGGCCGAATCCTATGACCGGATCACCGGCCAGCAACTCGGTTTCTTCGACCAGACCCCTATGGGCCTGATTCTTGCGGCCGCCGGCCTGCTTTACATCCTGATCTTTTCCAAATTCCTTTTGCCGAACCGGCGCGGTCTTTCCGATGACATCGTCCAGCCCTCCGGCAAACAATTCGTCGCTCAGATCGAAGTGACACATGGCCATTTCCTGCTTGGCAAGAAGCCAGTCGCAGGCATGTTCGCTGACCTGCCCGACATGACCGTCCGCATGATCCAGCGTGGTGAACGGGCGATCCTGCCACCCTATGAGGATATCAGCCTGCAAGTTGGAGATCTGGTCATCATTGCCGCGACACGCGCCGCGCTCCAGAACGTGCTGGCGCGCCAACCGGATTTCCTGCAGCAGGTCTGGCAGGCGTCAGGCGCTGACCTTGAGGATTTCTCGCGCCCCGGCTCGCTGGCCCTCACCGAGGCCGTCATCGCCCCCGGCTCGCGCATGGTGGGCCGGACGGTCGAAATGCTCGGCTTTCGCCGCCTGACCCGCGCCGTGACGCTTGGTATCCAGCGCCGCAGCCGAATGATTCGGACGAAGCTTGGCGAAATCCGGCTGGAATCCGGTGATACGCTGCTTTTGTGTGGCCCGGTCGAAGCGTTTCGTGAGCTGCGCTCAAGCCGCGATCTGATCCTTCTGGAATGGTCCCAAACCGAAATCCCGCTCACAACCAAAGCGCTGGCAGCGCGGGTGATTGCCATCTCCATGGTGATCCTCGCGGCGACGGGCTTTGTGTCGATCCTGCACGCATCCGTTCTGGCCGCCGTCGCCATGCTGATCGCGGGCTGCCTGAACACACGCCAAGCCAGCCGGGCACTCGATCTGCGCATTTTTCTCGTGATTGGTGCGGCGCTGGCCATGGGCATGGCCCTGGAAAAGACCGGCGCGGCTGACCTGATCGCCCATTCGGTCGTCAATCTGGCTTCGCCCTATGGCACGCTGGCCGTCCTGTCGGCGATCTTTCTCGCGGTCGCCTTGCTGACCAATCTCCTGTCCAATGCGGCGACAGCCATCCTGTTTTCCCCAATCGCCTTGTCAGCCGCCGCGGAGTTGAAGGTCGAAGACCCGTTACCCTTCCTGCTGGCCGTTATTTATGGCGCCAATTGCTGCTTCGCGACGCCGATTGCGTACCAGACCAACATGCTGGTCATGGGTCCCGGGCACTACAAGTTCGGGGACTTCATGAAGTTTGGCGGGCCGTTGGTGATCATACTTTGGGTCGTCTTTACCATATTCGCCCCTTGGCGGTTCGATTTGTAAGTGTATCGTCGCACTTATGAAGTTCACTGACTCCCAGATCCTGCCCCCGGGGCTCGAGCGCTCGCTTCGGTTCTACGTGACCAATCCGAGCCCTTGCCCCTATCTGCCGGGCAAGAAAGAGCGGAAAGCGTTCACCAATCTGGCCATCGGGGAAGCAGATCTCGTCCACAACTCCTTGAGCCAGGCCGGGTTTCGGCGCAGTCAGACGATCGCATATCGCCCGGCTTGCCCGCGCTGCAATGCCTGTCGCAGCGTGCGCGTGCCGACGCGGGATTTCGAACTGTCGCGCAATGACCGGCGCACCCTGAACCGCAATGCCTCTCTGATCCGCCGCCCGGTCGAGGCCCAGCCGAGCCGCGAGCAATACCGGCTGCTGAAATCCTATGTGAAAACCCGTCATGATGGCGCCGGCATGTCCGACATGTCTTATCGGGATTACAGCGCCATGGTTGGCGGCAGCCCGGTGCAAAGCCTGATCTTCGAGTATCGCGATGGCGTGGAAGAGGACGCGCCTCTGGTCGCCGCCTCGATCACAGATGTGCTCCGGGATGGCTTTTCGATGGTCTACACGTTCTTTGATCCGGAGCTGACCTCGAGGGGACTCGGCCATTACCTCATCCTCGATCACATTTTGCACGCGCAGGATCTGGGCCTGCCGCACGTGTATCTTGGCTACTGGGTGAAGGGCAGCCAGAAGATGGACTACAAGCGGCGCTACAAGCCGCTCGAAGTGCTTGATGGCGACGTGTGGCGTCCGCTGGGCGACGATGAATGACACGGTTTAGCCTTTAGCCCGGCCAAGACCGGGGAGGCATGGGGAGATAGATGATCCATAGACGCAACCTGCTGGGTGCAGGCGCACTCGGCCTTGCCGGCGCTGCTGCTGCTTTTGCCAATCCCGAAAAGGCGGCCGATCTTGCTGCGCCTGCAATTGCGCGCAATCGACGCCGATTCAACATGGTCACCACCTGGCCCAAGGGCCTGCCGGGGCTTGGCGAAGCGGCCGAGCGCGTAGCCCAGCGCATCCAGCAAATGTCCGAAGGCCTGATGGAAGTGAAGGTCTATGCGGCCGGCGAACTCGTCCCGCCTTTTGAGTGCTTCGATGCCGTCTCGAATGGCTCGGCCGATATGTATCATGGCGCCGAATACTACTGGACGGCCAAGTCCAGCGCCTATCCATTTTTCACCGCTGTTCCCTTCGGTATGACCGCACAGGAACTTATGGGCTGGATTGATTTCGGCGGCGGCCAGAAATTATGGGATGAATTGTCAGCCCAGTTCGGAATCAAATCCATCCAGGCCGCAAATACCGGCCATCAGATGGGCGGCTGGTTCCGCAAGGAAATCAACACGCTGGATGATCTTGTCGGACTCAAGATGCGCATTCCGGGTCAGGGCGGCGACGTCCTGCGTGCACTGGGCGGCTCCTCGGTCGCACTGCCGGGCGGGGAAATCTATCAATCCCTGCAAACCGGAGCGATCGACGCGACGGAATGGGTTGGCCCCTGGAACGACTATTATCTCGGCTTTCACCGCGAGGCGCCATACTACTACGGACCCGGTTTCCACGAACCGGGCGCAAGTCTCGCAGTTGGCATGAACCTCCGCGTCTGGGACGGTCTCACGCTTGGCGAACAACAGATCATCAAGGCCGCCTGCGAGAGCGTGAATCACACATCGCTTGGCGAGTTCACCTACCAGAATGCGGTCCATCTGGACCTGCTTAAACGCAAACATGGCGTCCAGATGCGCAGCTTTCCAGACGAAGTCGTCAGCCGTATGGCCGAAGCCGCCTGGGATGTCCGCGCGGCCTCCGGAAGGGATGGGATCGAGAAGCGTATCTATGAGAGTTTCGAGGCAGGCTTGAAGTTGATGCGTGGCTGGGCCGACGTGTCCGAAGGGCCGTATTACGCCGCCCGCAATTCGAACAAATAGGCCGGGGGGCGGGCTGGGTATGTCTCCGGAGATCTTCCTCACGCTTGGCGGGGCATTGAAATGGCTGGGGCTTGCCCTGTCGCCGTTGCTCTTGCTGCCACTGATCGTCACGATCTGGCCAGACCCAGTCGAGCGGATCGCCAAATGGTTGAGCGCGCGCATTGATGCGGTCTCTGGCTGGGCGCTTGGCGGCGCGATCGCCGGCGCGATCATTCTTGTGGGCGCGCAATTGCTGGTTGTGCTGCTGCGCTATGCCTTTGGCCTCTCATTCACCTGGTTGAACGAGATCGTGATCTATGCCTTCGCCGCCATGTTCATGCTCGGCTCGGCCTCAGCTCTTCGAGACGATGCGCATGTGCGGGTCGATATTCTCAGGCCCCGCTTTGGCGCGCGCAGGCGCAACTGGATCGAACTGGCGGGCATATATCTGTTCCTCTTCCCCATCTGCATCCGCCTGCTGGCGATGACCGAACAAGGCCTTGCCCGCAGTTGGGCACTGTTCGAAGGCTCGCGGGAATCCGATGGCTTGCCCCTGCTCTTCCTGTTCAAGACGCTGTTGCCAGCCTTTGCCGTGCTGATGCTGGTTCAGGGCTTGTCAGAAGCGCTGAAAGCCGCTCTGCGCCTGACCGGAAAGCTGGATGATGTAGCCGAGGAAGAGCCCCATGGAGGCGTCCATGGAACTTGAAGTCATCCTGGCCCTCTCCATGTTCGTCTGCGCCATTCTCGCACTATTGGCAGGGTATCAGGTCGCGCTGACGCTTGGCGGCATAGCGTTGCTGTTCGCGCTGGTCGGAATTGGTCTTGGCGTGTTCGACGAGGCATTCTTGCGCAATCTGCCAAGCCGCATAATGGGCGGCTCGATCATGCAGAACCAGACCCTGATTGCGGTTCCACTTTTTGTGTTGATGGGCGTTATCCTTGAGCGCTCGCGTGTCGCGGAAGACCTGCTCCATATTGCCAGCCGCCTGTTGGGGAAAGTGCGCGGCGGGCTCGGCTATGCCGTGGTGCTGGTGGGCGCCTTGCTGGCGGCATCCACAGGCATTGTCGGCGCGACGGTCATCACCATGACGCTGATTGCCCTGCCCACCATGATCCGGCAGGGCTACGACCCGCGTCTCGCCACCGGCACGATTGCCGCCTCAGGCACGCTGGGCCAGATCATCCCGCCTTCCATTGTGCTCATCTTGCTGGCCGATGCGATTTCGAACGCCGCCAGCCAAGCGAGCCAGGCCACTGGCTCTGCCGGTTCTTTTGTCGTGTCGGTCGGAGACCTGTTCGCCGGCGCGCTGATTCCGGGCTTCCTGCTGGTGGGCCTCTATCTCGGCTGGATCGCACTGACCGCCATTCGCCACCCGGAGCGCTGCCCGCCGGTACAGGATGATGACAGTCCGCCGCTAACCACGAAGGAAGTTGCTTTTGGGCTCGGCGCGCCGCTCCTGTTGATCGTGGCCGTGCTCGGCGCCATCCTTGGCGGGGTGGCTCCACCCACCGAAGCCGCCGCCATTGGCGTGGCTGGTGCCGTCCTGCTCGCAGGCCTGCGCCTTGCCGATGACGATCATGAGCGCCGCATCACATGGCTGCTCATGGCGGGCCTCGGCAGTGTCATCGCGATCATCCTGCTCCGGAACCTGTTTGATCTGCGCACCGGCGTGGCCACGATTGGCCGCACGAACGAGATCGGCATCCTCCTGACAATCCTTGCCTCAATCGTTTTCTTTGCCGGGGTCGCCACCGGTCTCGTCGTCTTGCGCCGGATGCGCCAGCTCCTACCCGCCCTCAAAAGCGCGACGCAGATCACCAGCATGGTGTTCCTGATCCTGATCGGCGCGTCGCTGTTCAGTCTCGTTTTCCGCGGCTATGGCGGCGATGACATCGTGGCCGACATCCTACACTCAATGCCGGGCGGTAAATGGGGCGCGCTGGTCATGACCATGATCGTCATGTTCGTCCTGGGGTTCTTCCTCGACTTCATCGAGATCGTCTTCGTGGTCGTGCCGCTGGTCGCGCCACCGCTGATTATCCTCGGCTTTGATCCTGTCTGGTTGGCCATCCTGATGGCGCTGAACCTGCAAACCAGCTTCCTGACGCCGCCTTTTGGCTTTGCCCTGTTCTATCTGCGCGGCGCGGCCCCGGCGAGCATCAAGACCCTGCAGATATGGCAGGGCGCGGTACCCTTCATCATGCTACAGCTTTTGTTGATCGGGCTGGTTGCCGCAATTCCCGCCTTGGCAACCTGGTTGCCGGCGGCTATCGCCCGATAGTATGGGACAAGACATTGATCCGTTTCGCGCGATTTCGGTCAGCAAGCGCGCACATGATTTGAAGACCGAGGGCCGCCGCATCCTGCATATGGAGTTCGGCCAACCCTCAACACCTGCGCCCAGAGGCGCGATTGCGCGAGCCCATGAAGTTCTCGACACAGACCCTATGGGGTATTGGGAAAGCCGTCCGCTCAAGGAACGCATTTGCCAGCACTACAAGGATGAGTATGGTGTCAACCTGACGCCGGGGCGGGTGACGCTGACCTGCGGCGCCTCGCCCGCGCTCGTACTGGCGCTGTCAACGGCATTCAATCCAGGTGACCGGATCGCCCTCGCACGCCCCGGCTATGTGGCCTATCGCAACACATTGCGCGCGCTCAATCTCGACCCCGTGGAGATCGCTTGCGGCGCGGACGTGCGCTACCAGCTGACGGCCGACGCGCTGGACGCCCTCAACCCGGTCCCAGCAGGCGTCATCATCGCAAGCCCCGCCAATCCAACCGGCACAATCATTCCCGAGGATGACGTTGCGGCTATCGCCGCCGTCGCCAACGCGAAAAACATCCGCATCATCTCAGACGAAATCTATCATGGCCTCAGCTACGGGCCGGACATCCGCTCCATGCTGGAATTTGATCCGGATGCGTACATCGTAAACTCGTTTTCCAAATACTTCTCCATGCCAGCTTGGCGACTGGGCTGGCTGGTCTCGCCCAGGGATGGGGCCGCGCGGACCAGCGCCTATGTCGGAAACCTGTTTCTGACGCCGCCATCCCTGTCCCAGCATGCTGGCCTCGTGGCGATGGACAGCGCGGAGGAACTGGACGGCCATGTCGAGGTCTACCGCCGCAATCGCGAATTGATGCTTGAAGCCCTGCCGCGCCTCGGGCTTGAAAAGATCGCGCCGCCGGATGGAGCGTTCTACATCTATGCCGACATATCGAAGTATACCGATGACAGCCTGGCCTTCTGCCTGAAACTGCTCGAAGATACCGGCATTGCCACAGCCCCCGGTGTCGATTTCGATCCGGTTGAAGGCCATCGCTTCATGCGGTTTTCATTTGCGCTGTCGACAGCACAGATCGAAGAAGCGCTCAGCCTGCTGGAGCCATGGTTCGCGGCTCAGCCGCAATCATAGTCGGCCACGGCGCCGCCATCTGCGCTGCGCTCCAGAGACACGAAATTGCAGCCCTCCGGCGCTGCAGCCCTGGCGGCCTCGACCAGCGCATCTTCGGTCGGCGCTTCGGCCACGCCGAATGTGCCATCAGTCTTGACCGAGAATTTGAGTTTGAAGCCCTGACCCTCGGCCGGTGAGGCAAAGAAGCTGTAGCCGCCCCCCGCCACGGTGCGATCCGGCAGGCCGCTCCAGGTGGATGCACTCCACCCGGCAGAATTTGCGGCGCAAGACCCAAGGACAAGCGCCGCACTGATCGTAAGATATTTCATGGTCCCACCTCCTGATCCGGAGGCAGCAGTATAGCCTAGAACTTGACTTCTGGCACCGTGGACAAGGCTTCTCGTCCTTCGACACCAACATCGAAGAATTCGCGACCTTCGAAATTGAACATGCCCGCCACGATGGATCCGGGGAATTGTTCGCGGGAGGTGTTGTAGTCCTGAACAGCCGAATTGTAGAAGCGGCGCGCGGCGGCGAGCTTGTCTTCGATAGAGGACAGTTCCGACTGAAGTTCAAGGAAGTTCGTGTTCGCCTTGAGGTCCGGATAGGCTTCGGCGAGCGCAAACAGCTTGCCGAGCGATGCGGTCAGCATGCCTTCGGCCGCGGACATTTCCCCCGGTGTGCTCGCGCTTTGTGCGGCATTCCGCGCCGAAATGACGGCATCCAGAGTTTCCTTCTCATGGCTCGCATAGCCCTTCACGGTCTCCACGAGATTCGGGATCAGGTTTTGACGCTGTTTCAGCTGGACATCCACGTCCGCGAAGGCCTGATTGACCCTCTGACGCTTCATCACAAGGCCGTTGTAGATCAGAATGACAAAGCCAGCGATCGCGACGATTGCGGCCAGAACTACTAGAATGGGGCTCATCGGGCGTCCCTCCATAAGAACCAGATTTAAAAGGGGTATCCGGGCCCGGCGCAGAGTGCAAGGGACGCTGCGATGCTCACGCGACCGTTTCAGTTTCCAGATCAGTTTTCAGGCGGTCCAGCAGGGCGACCGCATCAGAAGCATAGCCCCCGATCCAGCGCTCATGAATATGTTTGATCGGCAAGGCATTGAGATAATTCCAGCGCTGGCGACCAACCCGACGCACGAGCACAAGGTCAGCTTCTTCCAGCACTCCCAGATGCTGCATCACCGTGCACCGGTTGAGCTGGCTGAACTGCGCGCAGAGGTCACCGGTCGTCTGAGGTGCATCTTTCAGCGCATCCATCATGCTTCGCCGGACCGGCGCGGCCAGCGCCCTGAAAATCAGGTCAGTTTTATCATCGCTTGACATGTTGTCTTTTTATAACATTAACTTGGATCTGGCAAGCGATAGCGGGAGGCTACGATGAACCTGAAATTCGAAGTAAGCGGGCGTATCAATCGCCCTGTCGAGGACGTGTTCGAGGCCGTCGCAGACCCCAAACAGCTATCTGGCTATTTCACTACTGGCGGTGCAAAAGGCCGACTGGAGGCTGGCGCGACGGTCATATGGGATTTCCACGACTTTCCCGGTGCCTTCCCCGTCAATGTGGTAGACGTGGAGGAAAACAAACGCATCGTCCTGGAATGGGATGGAGATGGAACAGATGGCGTCAAAACAACCGTCACCATTCGGTTCGAACCGACCGAGGATGGCCGCACCATCGTCTCCATTTCAGAAGAGGGGTGGCCGTCAACGGATCAGGGCCTGTCGAATTCCTACGGCAATTGCATGGGCTGGTCACAAATGATTTGCGCCATGAAAGCCTGGCTCGAGCATGGCATCAACCTGCGCGACGGCATGTATACATAGCGCCTCCGATCTGATCTGCGTCAAGCCGGAGGCTTGACCCCCATGCCGATTTGTCGCCTGATTTCCCGGAACCAGGAGATGATCATGGCCTCACCCTTTCCGCTCGGCGAGCATCATTACAGCCACCGCATCGGCTGGCTGCGCGCCACGGTGCTTGGCGCGAATGACGGAATACTGTCGACCGCCAGCCTGATGATCGGCGTTGCGTCCGCTGCAGCCTCCACCGGCGCGATCCTGACCGCAGGCCTTGCAGGCTTGGTGGCGGGTGCGATGTCGATGGCAGCAGGGGAGTATGTTTCTGTCTCGTCGCAGGCTGACACTGAACAAGCCGACCTCGAGATCGAGCGCGCAGCGCTGCGGGACCATCCCGAAGCCGAACTGGTTGAACTTGCGCACATCTACATGAATCGCGGTGTCGAAAAGGACACCGCTTATGAGGTCGCGCGGCAGTTGACCGAAAAGGATGCGCTGGAAGCCCATGCGAGAGACGAGCTTGGCATCAACGAAATTGTAGCAGCGCGGCCCATTCAGGCAGCTGTCAGTTCTGCGCTCAGCTTTTCCGTAGGCGCGGTCCTGCCTCTGTTGGCAGCCGTGTTCTCACCGGCGGATCTGGTCACACCTGTTGTGGCGGGCGTGTCCCTGCTGGCGCTGGTCCTGCTTGGTATGGCTTCGGCCAAGGCGGGCGGCGCGGGCAAGTTCAAAGCCATTGTGAGAATCGTATTCTGGGGGGCTGCTGCCATGCTTGTCACCGGCTTGATCGGTGCAGCCTTCGGTACGGTCGTTTAGAAATTCGCGTGCTTCTTCCCAACGGCCCGTCTTTACAAATTCTTTCAAATCTTTAGCTGCTAGTGAGGGGAGGCGCAGACAGTAATGCATAGAAGATGCTCATGACGGATTCAGGCCAACTCGCACGCATGATTTCAGACGCCCGCCGGGTGATGGTATTCACCGGAGCTGGCATCTCCACCGAGAGCGGCATTCCGGATTTCCGAAGTCCTGGCGGCGTTTGGAGCAAAATGTCCCCGATCTATTTCCAGGATTTCGTCGCCTCACGCGATGCGCGCCGGGAATCCTGGCGGCGCGTATTCAGTCGCGCCGAAGGTTGGACCGGTGCCAAACCGAATGTGGGCCACTATGCCATCGCCGATCTGGTGAAGCGCGGGAAGGTTAGCTCCGTAGTCACACAGAATGTGGACAACCTGCATCAGGATTCCGGCGTGCCAGACGATCAGGTCATCGAAATACATGGCAATGCGAGCTATGCCAAATGCCTGCAATGCGGAAAGCGCTACGAATTCGAGACGCTGAAGCCTCGCTGGGAACAAGACGAGGATCTGACCTGTATCTTCTGCACGGGCCTGCTTAAGAATGCGACCATCTCGTTCGGCCAATCGATGCCCGAAGACAAGATGCTGCGGGCCAGCGAGGAAGCGTTACTCTGCGACCTTGTGATCGTGCTCGGTTCGTCACTTGTGGTTTACCCGGCCTCGGCCATTCCGATGGAAGCCAAACGCAACGGCGCGCGCATGGTGATCGTCAATCGTGAACCGACCGATCAGGACCCGTTCGCCGATCTCGTCCTTCATACCGAGATCGGCTCGCTGATGACGGACACAATGGCCTTGCTCGACCGGTAAGACATCTGCCCACGGTGTTTCCTTTCGGCCAAAATGGAATTTCAGCCACCCCGTCAACTCAATCGAAACTCTAGATTGCTATAGATCCAGAGGAAACCTTCATGGTGGGAGGCCTGGAATGCGCAATACTGTGCTGGCAACAACCCTTCTTTTCGCATCCGCATGCGGCAATGCGGGCGGCACATCCATTGAGGCCGCCACACCGCTCGTCATCGCGGAGGGGCAGGCCCCGGTCACCTATGGACAGGTCACAACAGGCACGCCCTCGCTGAGCCCATCAATCCTTCCCGCCCAGCCGGAGGCCGT
Organism: Hyphomonas sp. KY3; assembly: GCF_017309975.1. Lineage (NCBI taxonomy): Bacteria > Pseudomonadati > Pseudomonadota > Alphaproteobacteria > Hyphomonadales > Hyphomonadaceae > Hyphomonas > Hyphomonas sp. KY3. The sequence goes on along the minus strand of NZ_CP022271.1, from coordinate 1,138,801 downwards.
GCGCACGAATGCATCCTGCCGGACTCCTAAGGCCGGCAACAATGCGCGTGCGGCCTATGTCTACACCTATGGTGGCGGGGTCCGGACGCCGCTGCACCATATCAACCGAAAGGACACGCCAGAAGCGATTGCCGAGCGCAAAGCCATGATCCGGGAGAGGACAAAAAACGCCAAGACGGCCGTGCAGCGCGAAGCGCTCGGTATGGCTATCGGAAATGCGGTAAACAACGCCCGCCAGATCGACGTCCTTGTGACGGAGACCGATACCCCGGTTTTCCTGTACCTCACATCCTATGACTCCGTTCTCTGGAACATTCAGCGCGCCCCCGGTGTGGAAATCGACGGTGTGGTCATCAACTCCTATGAAGCGGGTGCCATTGCCAATGGAGTGGATGCTTCGCGAACGGGGATCATCTCCTTCGACAATTCTCCAACCAGGAAATGTTACGTCTCAGTTCCGGGCCGCGTTATCCCGGTTGAGGATCGGGTCGCGTCAGCCCGGAAACTCAATCCGAACGTGGACCTCAGCCGGTACAAGAAACAATGGCAACAGGAGTACCGCGACGCGAAACGGTTTTACGGTCAGGATATCAAGAAGCTGACCGGCAAGCGACCGGAGTGGATTCTGGACAATGCGAGGGATGGCGAGTTCAACGCTGTACTGGTTGGCCCGAAACCTGCGACGCCGTTCGAGGCCCAACCGGTGACAAAGCTTCAGGTTCCCTCCCACATCACCCCATTTTGGGGTAGTCAAAAGGATGCCTACAAGGCTTTCGGGCTGGACCCGTCAGCCTAACCGCTGAACGTGCCGCCGCGTGGGAAGCCCTTCGGTACGGCCTTGCCAGCCTGTGAGCGTTTGCCGATCCATTCTTCCCATTCGGGGAAGGCGCGGTGGCGACCGCCCGTCATGACAATCAGTCCGTCACGCTTGTCGAAGGTCATCAGGTCACGCAGCTTGAACTTGCCACTATAGGACTGCAGCTTGTTGCCCTTGCCGCGCGCCATCTCCGGCAACTCATCCAGAGGGAAAATCAACAGTTTCCGGTTCGATCCGACCACGGCCAGCATATCACCCTCAACCGGCACGCAGATGTTCAACTCGCCCTTACCGGTATTCACGGCCTGCTTGCCAGCCTTGCGGTTGGATTCCAGCTCTTTCTCTTCGACGACGAAACCATAGCCCTCGCTGGAAGCGACGACGCGTTTGCGGTCCGGCTCAAAGCGGAACATCGTGACAATGTCGACACTGTCTTCCAGATCAATGGACAGGCGGATCGGCTCGCCGTGTCCGCGTCCACCCGGCAGCTTGTCCGCCGGCAGCGTAAAGGCCCGTCCGTCGGATGCCATGAGGATAATCTTGTCCGTACTCATCACTTCTTCGGAAAGGTAGAGTTCGTCACCGTCCTTGAACTTGGCTGATTCCGGATCGAGCCCGTGCCCCTTCATGCCGCGAATCCAGCCCTGTTGGGACAGCACAATAGTCAGCGGCTCCTTCGGCAGTGTGGCTTCCAGAGCGGCTGCGAGATCCACTTCCGCCATTTCGCCAAACGTCGCGCGGCGGCGACCGAGTTCAGAGTCAGGGTCGAAGGCCTCGCGGGCTTCTTTCAGCTCCTTGGAAACCTTGCTCCATTGGCGGCGTGTTGAGCCGATCAGCTTGATCAGGTCTTCGCGCTCTGCGCTGAGCCGGTCATGCTCGCCGCGAATTTCCATCTCTTCCAGTTTGCGCAATGCCCGCAAACGAAGATTGAGGATGGCTTCAGCCTGAATGTCCGTCAGACCGAAGGTCGACATCAACACAGCCTTGGGCTCGTCCTCATACCGGATTATGCGGATCACCTCATCAATGTTGAGATAGGCGATCAAATAGCCATCAAGCAGGTGCAATCGCTTCTCGATCTTGTCGAGACGGAACTCGGCCCGGCGCACAACGACTTCGCGGCGATGATCGAGATAGGCCTGCAGCACATCCTTCAGGCCCATGACTTGGGGAGCGCCCTTGTGCAGCACGTTCATGTTCAGGCTGAAGCGAGTTTCAAGGTCACAGACCTTGTAGAGGCTCTCCATCAAGACTTCTGGCTCGACGGTTTTCGAGCGCGGGACCAAGACGAGCCGCACATCTTCGGCGCTCTCGTCGCGCACGTCGTCGAGCAGGGGCAGTTTCTTCGCTTCGATCAGCTCGCCCAGCTTTTCGAGCAGGCGCGACTTCTGAACCTGGTAGGGAATCTCGGTGACGATGATCTGATAAGTGCCACGACCAGTGTCTTCGACTTCCCAGCGCGCGCGCATACGGAAGCTGCCGCGACCGGTCTCATAGGCCTGAAGCATGGCTTCCTTGGTTTCGACGATGATGCCACCGGTCGGGAAGTCTGGTCCCTGGACGAAATCCATCAGTTCCGCCGTCGTCGCCTTGGGCTTTTCGATCAGCAGACGCGCCGCATCGATCAGCTCGGCAGCGTTGTGGGGCGGGATGGAGGTGGCCATGCCAACCGCGATGCCGGTCGCACCATTGGCGAGCAAGTTCGGGAATCCGGCTGGCAAGACAACCGGCTCTTCATCATTCTCGGCATAGTTGGCGCGAAAATCGACTGCGTTCTCGTTGAGGCCATCCAGCAACAGCTCGGCGGCAACCGTCATGCGCGCTTCGGTGTAACGATAGGCAGCGGCGCTATCGCCATCAATATTGCCGAAATTGCCCTGGCCATCGACCAGCGGATAGCGAACGGTGAAGTCCTGCGCGAGACGCACCAGCGTATCGTAGATCGAGCTGTCGCCATGCGGGTGGAAGTTACCCATCACGTCGCCAACGATCTTGGCGCATTTGCGATAGCCGCCCTCGGGGTCAAGCTTCAGGACGCGCATACCGTACAGGATACGGCGCTGGACGGGTTTCAGGCCGTCGCGCACATCAGGCAGCGCGCGGGACGTAATCGTCGACAGCGCGTAAGCGAGATAGCGCTTGGAAAGCGCCTCGCTCATCGGCTCGTTGATGATCCGGTCTTCCGGCGTCCCGTCAATCAAATCGGACATTCTGGCCTCTTTGCAGTTCGTGCCACATTCTGGTGCAGGCCCTTGATTAAAGTCAGCGACTCAAGGGCCGGAGCACGTTAACACAAACGTCGCTTTGGTTAAGGAAAGGAAAAGGGCGCAGCTGCTGATGAGTGCAATCCGGGCATGGATCCTGTTGATAAGCCTGCCGGCGCTGGTGTTGCTGGCCTTCTTCTGGCTGGCGCCTCCGCGCCACAATCCCTTTGCGCCGGTCGATTTGACCGAAACGCCCGGCATCGGGACATGGCACAAGCTGACCCGCACCAAGCGAAACCGCGAAGTGTGTTTTGCCGCGCTGGACGATGCGGGCGTGCTGTACACACCGCTGGAAGACCAGAAGCTGGACGGCGGTTGCGGGCTGACAAACGCCCTGACGCTGGACCAGACGCTGACGCCATATTCGGCGACGTTGCGCATGACGTGTGGTCAGGCGGCCGCGCTGTATTCCTGGGAACGCCATATTGCCCGCCCCGCAGCAATCGAGGTCCTTGGCTCTCCGATTGCGCGGATCGAGACCTATGGAAGCTTTTCCTGTCGCAACATCGCTGGCACACGACGAATGTCCCAGCACGGGCTGGGCAATGCGATTGATGTATCGGGTTTCCGCCTTGAGGATGGCCGTCTCATCAGCGTGAAAACGCATTGGGATGCAGGAGGGGCGGAGCAGAAATTCCTGCGGCGTCTTCACAAGGGTGCGTGCGATTTGTTCTCGGTGACGCTGGGGCCTGAATACAATGCCGCCCATGCCGATCATTTTCATCTCGACATGGGCGGGGGGAAAGTATGCCGGTGACTAGCGCCGCAATGGGCTAGTCAATGCATTTGAAGCCGTCTTCATTGACTTCCTTCACACGGCCTTCGCCGCCGCAGACGCGGAGCGCAGTTTCGGTATTTTCATACATGGCGTCGCGGCCGTGTTCGTCGGCATCGACGTGAATGCAGCCCGCAAGAGTAAGCGTGGCAATGGCGGTTACGGCAAAAACAGTTTTCTTCATGGCATCAGCCTTTTCGTTTGCACGGAACGCCCCAGTCCTCACCGGCCACCTAACACATCAGAAAATGAACGGCTTCTGAATATGACAGCCCTTGCGCGCGTTATCTCGCCGCGCAACAGTCAGCGCCACAAGAGGGAAGGAAACAGAATGAAATTGTATAATTCCGTAGGCCCGAACCCGCACGTGGTGCGCATGTTCATGGCGGAACGCGGCATCGACCTGCCCAAGGAAGACATCGACCTGATGGCCGGAGAAAACCGGCAGGCGCCCTATACGACCAAGAACCCGGCTGGCCAGCTGCCCGCTCTTGAGCTTGATGATGGCAGCATCCTGACCGAGATCACTGCCATTTGCGAGTATCTGGACGAAACCCAGCCCGGCGACCGCCTGATGGGGGATACACCCGAAGCGCGCGCCCAGAACCGCCGCTGGACACGGTGGGTGGACCTCAAGATCGTTGAGCCGCTGACCACAGCTTTCCGCGCCGCTGAGGGCCTGCCCATGTTCCAGGACCGGATGCGCTGCCTGCCGGAAGCTGCTGATGGCCTGAAAGCCTGCGCACAGGATGGGCTCGTCTTCCTGGACGAACAGATGGCTGACGGCCGTGAGTTTGTGGCAGGCAAGGCATTCGGCCTGGCTGACATACTGCTGTTCTGTTTCCTGGCTTTTGGCAGTCAGGTGGGCCAGCCCCTCAACCCCGATCTGAAACACATCGGAAACTGGTATGCGCGGGTCAGCCAACGCCCAAGTGTGAGCGTCTAGGGCCGCTTCAACATGCGGCCCACCAGTCGCAGGCGCTCTGCTGGAACGCCCCGATTGAGCCCCCCAAACAGACGCTCTTCCAGAAAATAGCCGGTGAGCTTCAAGCCATCGGCTATATCGGACGGCGCAACATGGGCCGTGGATTCGACAAGGAAGAGCGGCAGGCGAAGGAGGCGGTCGACATATTCCTCGGCCTCCGACCCTCTCACGGCCCGGCCGGTCTTTGGAGATACATGGGTCAGGCCATCATTCGCGCCGGACAACGCGCATGCGTCCAGATCAAGCCCGAAACCCAGCGCGGAGAGCAGGCCCAGTTCCCAGCGCACATAGAGCGCCGGCCAGATTTCCTGCGCCTCAATCTGGTCTAGCAGAAGCTCGGTGGCCTCAAACAGTGCCGAACCGGCTGCATCGCCTTCGTCCAGTCCGCCCCGCAGGATCGCGGTAATAGCCGAAATGGCGGCGAGGGCAGCTGGATCGTCCAATACACGCGCCGCTCGCTCCCGACTGGCCTCGGCCACATCAAACCGGCCCAGAGCCTCTTCAAGGCGACCGGTCCAACTGAGGGAAACAGAATTTCCGGCTTCATATTGCGCGCGGCGCTTGCGCGAGGAACCGCCATAGACAAGACCGGACCGACGCCCGCGCGTGCGGGTGAGAACGTCGAGGATGAGGCCACCTTCTCCAAAGCGGCGTGCGCCCAGGATTATGCCGTCATCCGACCAGTTCAAACATCGAACTCCAGGCCAAGCCCCTGATAACTCTCTCGGCGTTCCTGCCAGCGTTCATCCACCTTCACGAACAGGAAGAGGTGCACTTTGCGACCGAGCATTTCAGAGAGTTCTTCGCGGGCCTTGCGACCAACATCCTTGATCGCTGCGCCGCCCTTGCCGAGCACCATGGATTTGTGATTGTCGCGGCCGACGACCACGACCTGTTGCACACGGACGGAGCCATCCTTTTTCTCTTCCCAGCTCTCTGTTTCGACCATCAGCTGGTAAGGCAGTTCCTGGTGCAGGCGCAGCATTAGCTTTTCCCGAGTCACTTCGGCGGCAAGCAGGCGCATCGGCAGGTCGGCAATCTGGTCCGGCGGGTAGAGCGCCGGGCTTTCGGGCATCCGTTTCGCGAGCGCCTTTTCCAGCGCTTCGACGCCTTCGCCATTTTCGGCGGAGATCATGAAGACCTCTTCATAGACGCCCGTCTCGTTCAGTTCCGCAATGATGGGCAGGACCTGATCATGGGGAAACAGATCAATCTTGTTCAAGGCGAGGAAAGCTTGGCGGCCAATCTGCTGAAGTTGCTCGATGACCCGGCGGTCATCTTCCAGAGATTTCTTCTGCGCACCATCTACCTTGCCTTCGCGCTCCGCGACCCAGGCCGAAGCGTCGATCAGGTGCACAATGGCGTCCGCATCGTCAGCGCCGCTCCAGGCCGCCTTGACCATGGCGCGGTCGAGCCGGCGCTTGGCCGCAAAGATACCCGGAGTGTCCACAAGCACGATCTGCGTGCCGTCCACCTGCGCGACGCCGCGCACCGGGAAGCGCGTCGTCTGCACCTTGTGCGTGACGATTGCCACCTTAGTGCCGACCAGACGATTGGTCAGCGTGGACTTGCCCGCATTCGGCGCGCCGATAATGGCGGCAAATCCAGCATGGGTGATGGGGGTGTCTGTCATGGGGTTCCGGTCAGGCTTTCTAGGAGAAGGGCGGCAGCATTACGCTCAGCATCGCGCTTTGACGACCCCGCGGCAACAGCCGCACCCCGGTCGGCCACTTTAACTTCAACCTCATAAGTGGGTTCATGGTCCGGTCCCGACCGGCTCAGCACGTCATAATCCGGCAGTGGCAGGCCCTGTCCCTGGGCCCATTCCTGCAGCAGCGTCTTGGGATCCTTGGTCTGGGCCGGAGCCGCCTCGAATTGCGGCGCCCAACCTTTCTCAATGAATTTCCGGGCGGTGGAGAGCCCGGCATCCTGGTAGATTGCGCCTATAATGGCTTCGCAGGCATCGCCAAGGGTCGATTCCCGTTCGCGCCCACCGGCAGCTATCTCGCCATCCGACATGATAACGAATTCCGAAACGCCAAGATGGCGCATGGCATCCGCGCAGGCCCCCTTGCGAACAAGACTGTTGAGACGCGGAGCCAGATCGCCCTCACTCTCCATCCGGCGTCGGTCAATCAAGCGTTCGGCGATCACGAGGTTCAGGACCCGGTCACCCAGAAATTCGAGGCGCTGGTTGGACAGGCGGACTGATTCCGCAGAAGTTACAGCGCTTGGATGTGTCAGCGCACGGATTAGCGTCTCCGGGTTTTTGAATTTGTGGCCAAGAATGGACTCCAGTGTCCGGATATCCGCTTCGGCCAGTGAGGGCTGGCTCGCTTTTCCCTTCGACCGGAGGCGCGTGCGTTTGGGTCTTGCCGGTGTCATGCTGGCGTCACCGGAAGAGCTTCGATGATGACCTGGGCTTCAGCCCAGGGGTAATCATCCGTGATGGTCAGGTGAATAATCGCTTCATGGCCGGCGGGCATCATCGTGGCGAGGCGCTCCGCCGCGCCGCCAGTCAGCGCAAGAGTTGGCTTGCCCGTTGGCAAATTCACAACGCCGAGATGCTTCCAATGAACGCCGCGACGCGGCACACCCGTACCGAGCGCCTTTGCACACGCCTCTTTGGCCGCAAATCGTTTGGCATACGTCTCAGCAGTCAGGCGACGGCGGCGCGCCAGCGCGATTTCGACATCGGTAAACACGCGTTTCTCAAACCGCTCACCAAATCGGGCAAGTGTCTTTTCCACACGCTCGATATTGCAGAGATCATTCCCGATACCAATGATCATGCGCGGGCCTCATCCATCAGTCGACGCATTTCCCGGATTGCAGCATCAAGACCGATAAAGATGGCCTCACCAACAAGAAAGTGACCAATGTTCAGTTCTGCGATCTCGTGGATTGCCGCCACGGGAGCAACGTTTTCAAATGTCAGGCCATGTCCGGCATGCGGTTCGACACCGCGCTTGCGCGCTTCTATCGCCGCGATCTTCAGCCGTTCGAGTTCTGGCGCCGCGGCCTCTGCACCGCCTTCGATCCATAGCTCAGCGTATTTGCCCGTATGGAGTTCGACCACAGGTGCCTGAAGCACTTCCGCAACTGCAATCTGAACAGGGTCGGGTTCGATGAAGAGTGACACCCGCGCACCCGATTCATTGAGGCGGCGAACAACGGGCGCAATTTGGTTATGCAGGCCCGCGACATCGAGCCCGCCTTCGGTCGTACGCTCTTCGCGCTTTTCGGGAACAATACAAGCTGCATGCGGACGGAACTTGCAGGCAATCTCCGTCATCTCGTCTGTCGCAGCCATTTCGAGATTGATCGGAAGGCTGGAAGCCGCACGTATGGCTTCGAGATCTCCATCGCGGATGTGGCGCCGATCCTCGCGCAAATGGATCGTGATGCCGTCTGCGCCTGCCTGAGCCGCAATCTGCGCCGCGCGCATCGGATCGGGATGATCCCCCCCGCGCGCATTGCGAATGGTTGCAACGTGATCAATGTTCACACCAAGGCGCAACGGGCTTGCCATCAGGCGAGGCCCCTGGAGCCAGGCTTGACGGCCTCCATCGCGGCAAGATCTGGTGGCAAATCATTGGCGTCATAGTCTGGGAAATCGACCGCCGCGAGCGAAATTAGCTTGCAGCCAACATCAGCGCGGCCGTTCGACCGGTCGATGATACAGGCACCACCCACGACCTCGCCGGGCAGCGCATCCAGCGCTTCAACGGTTTCACGAAAAGACAGCCCCGTCGTGACGATATCTTCCGCGATCAGCACACGTTCGCCTTCGGCAATGGAGAAGCCCCGGCGGAACTGAAGCTGGCCATCGACCCGCTCGGCAAAGATCGACCGTGCGCCAAGCTGGCGCGCCAATTCATAGCCCGGAATGATGCCGCCGACAGCTGGCCCGGCAACAACATCGATCTTGCCGAACTCGGCGGTAAGCTTTTCCGCAAGGGCCTTGCACAATTTTTCGGAGAGCGTGGGCTGGGAAAAAACGAGGGCCTTCTGCAGGAAAACAGGACTGCGACGACCAGACGACAAAATGAAATGCCCCTCCAGCAAAGCCCCGGCCTCGCGGAATACATTCAGCACATCATCATTCGTCATCTTCGCCCTCCTGGTCGCGCACAGCTCTGTCGACCACAGCGATCGACCGGAGCGCGGCCAGTATCTGCGTCAGACGCTTGAGGTCTTCAACCTCAATTTCCATCAAGATTTCCGTGAAGTCCTCGTGGCGGTCTACCGTATGTATGGCTGTGATGTTGCCGCTGGCCTGTGCCACAGCAGCGCAGAGCTTGGCCAGTACGCCGCGCTCATTGGAGGCATTGATACGAATTCGCCCAATTGCCACCGCGCCCGTGCGCGCCAGTTCGGTCCAGCGCAGGTCCACCCAGAGCTCGGGTTTATCGTCATATTCGGCGAGCTTTGGACAACTCGCGACATGGACCACAATGCCCTTGCCCGGTTCATGAACCCCCATGATACGGTCCCCAGGCAACGGGCAGCAGCAATTTCCGAGATGAAGCGTCACGCCCGGTGACAGCTCCGTGCCGGATACCATGAGCGGCGTATGCTCACTGTCCATGCGGACCTTCGTGGGATCGTCCTCGCGTTCCGGCCGGTAACCCGGAAAGGCCGCCTGGATCACATCGTTTGACGAAATTCGACCGCGCCCCAGCGCTTCGGACATGTCTTCCATATCCTCAAAACCGGCGAGGCGGGCCGTATGGTTCATCTTTACATCAACCGGATCAATACCTGCCCGTCGCAGCGCCATATTGATCAGCCCCTGACCGAGGCGCCGGAACTCTGTTGTTTCCTTGTCGCGCACCAGCTTGCGCATCGCAGAGCGCGCGCGCCCGGTGATCGCCAGCGCTTCCCAGCCATGAATGGCGTGAGGCGCTTTGCCCCGGATGATCTCGACAACGTCTCCATTTTTCAGCGGGCGGCGTAAAGGCTTCACCTCGCCATTGATCTTGGCGCCAACACATGTGTCACCCACCGCCGAGTGCACCGCATAGGCAAAGTCCAACGGCATGGCGCCGGCTGGCAGGATGATCAACTTGCCCTTCGGAGAGAAAGCAAAGACGTGCTCGCGATACATTTCGAGCTTGGCGTGCTCCATGAACTCGCTCGGATCGCCGCCATCCTGAAGCAATTCTGCGAAGGCTTCGAGATTGGCGGCAGGGTCAAGACCGGCAGCACGCGCCGAATCGATGTCAAAGCCGTAGGCGCGGTTCTTGTAGCCCCAATGCGCAGCCACGCCGAACTCGGCGGTGCGGTCCATCTCTTCAGTGCGTATCTGGAGTTCGACACGCCGGTTGCCGGAAGCGCGTACGGTTGTGTGCAGGCTGGCATAACCGTTCGGCTTGGGCACGGAGATATAGTCACGGAAACGGTCAGGGATGCAGGCCCAGAGTCTGTGGATTTCTCCCAGAACCCGGTAGCAATCCTCAACACTCTCCACGATCACGCGAAAAGCGAACAAGTCAGCGACATCCCGAAAGGAAATCGATTTCTTCTCAAGCTTGCGCCATAGCGAATAAGGTTGTTTCCGACGCCCCTTGATGCGGCAAGGAATTCCGGAAACCTCCATCAATTGCTCAAGGTCACCCCGGATACGCTCAAGATCATCGGCATTTTCGAGCGCAAGTTCGTCCTGACGATACAGAATGGCACGACGCGCTTCTGGATTGAGCTCCTGGAAGGCCAGGTCCTCCATCTCGGCAGCAATCTGGTAAAGACCGACGCGGCGGGCGAGCGGGCCGTAAATGTCCATGGTTTCCCGCGCGGTGCGTTCGCGACTGGATGCCTTCTTCCGAAAGTGCAGCGTGCGCATATTGTGAAGCCGGTCGGCCAGCTTCACCAACAGGACTCTAATGTCGCTGGTGGTTGCGAGGATGAACTTCTGGAAGTTCTCGGCCTGAGCCAATTCCTTGGAGCTGTATTCAAGCTTGTCGAGCTTCGTAACCCCATCGACCAGTTCGGCCACATCCGCACCAAAGCGCACTTCGACATCGCCGATATCGATCTCGGTGTCTTCGACCACATCGTGAAGGAGGCCCGCGACGATGGTGATCTCGTCGAGCTTGACGTCAGCCAGAAGGCTCGCGACTTCAACAGGATGCGAATAATACGCATCGCCCGAATCGCGCATCTGTTCGCCATGATGCGTTTTGGCAAAATCGTAAGCGGCACCGAGAAGTTCGGACTTCACCCGAGGGTGATAGGCGCGAACCTTATCGATCAGCTGCTGCCGGGTCAGGACATCTTTAGGTTTTTCCGCAGCCGGTCGCTCTGTGCCAGCCATGTCGCCAGCCCCTTCATCCTTTGCGGATAGGGTGCTGCCGTCCATCTGGCCTCCTACAGCCGGTCGTCCCGTCCGGACTCCAGCTCGGCCTGATAGGCCCGCATGACGTCTTCTTCGGTTGCAGCAGGTGCAGATTCCAGAGCCAAACGGTCGGCTTCGCGCTCGTTCTCTTCGCCTGGACGAATGTCCTGCAGATTCGAGATCAGCGCTTCCTTGACCACTTTCAGATCAATCGACTCGTCAGCAATCTCGCGCAGCGACACAACTGGGTCCTTGTCATTATCGCGGTCCACAGTAATCGGCGAACCTTCGCGGATCATGCGGGCACGATGTGCAGCAAGCAGGACAAGCTCGAAACGGTTTGGAACCTTTTCGACGCAGTCTTCAACGGTAACGCGGGCCATGAGCAGATAATCTCCTTTGGACCGCCCCTTATATGCAGCGCAGCACGCCGACGCAACCCGGCGATTGCCGTAGAATGCAGGACATTTTCGCCCCCTTGGCAGCGCTGAAAACGCCGCTACGGTGTCTTCTTACCTTAGCCGGAGGTCGAAACCCATGTTCCGTAATGTTGCCATCTCTTCTCTCGCGCTTGCACTCGTTGCTTGCGGAAACGGAAATGACGCCGCTGAAACGCCGCAACCGGTCGCCTCCGACACGGGCGCAACGACCGAGGCCGAAGCATCGAATACGGTCGCCCCGGCCTCATCCGCGGCCACTCCTTCAGCAGAAACCAACTTGCCAAAGGCTGATGCAGAACTGATCGAAATCTACAAACAACTTCACGCCAATCCGGAACTTTCGTTCAAGGAAGCCAAATCGGCCGCTCTGATGGCCTCTGAACTTGAAAATCTCGGCTTCGACGTTTCCACCGGCATTGGTCAGGACTGGGTGGTCGCCAAGGCAATGAAAGATGTAGGTGAGGTCAAGGATGGCGTCGGCGGACACGGCGTCGTTGGCGTATTGCGCAATGGGGATGGCCCGACCGTCATGATCCGCGCCGATATGGATGCCCTGCCCGTTCCTGACCAAACGGGTTTCCCGTTTGCCTCAGAGGTCCAGTCGACCACATGGACTGGCGTCGAGAGCCCGGTCATGCATGCCTGCGGCCACGACATCCACATGACCAGTTGGATCGGCACCGCCCGCGCACTGGCTGCCCGCAAGGATCAGTGGAGCGGCACGCTTGTAATGATCGCCCAGCCAGCCGAAGAGATCGGCCTTGGCGCCCAGGCCATGCTGGCCGATGGCCTCTACAGCCGCTTCCCTCAGCCGGACTACAATTTGGCGCTGCACGTTTCCGCAGCCGCGCCCGCTGGCACGGTTGTCTATACGAAGGGCTACGCCATGGCGAATGTCGACAGTGTCGACATCACCGTGAAAGGCGTCGGCGGGCATGGCGCCTACCCGCACACAACACGCGACCCGATCCTGATCGGATCTCACATCGTCGTAGCTCTGCAGAGCCTCGTCTCGCGTAATACGAACCCGCAAGACTCTGCCGTTGTTACAGTCGGCTCGTTCAAGGCCGGCGCAAAGCACAACATCATTTCCGACGAAGCAACGCTGCTCCTGACGGTGCGCTCCTATGACGACGCGACCCGTCAAATGTTGCTGAGCGGCATTGAGCGCATTGCCAAGGCGCAAGCCGAGGCCTTCGGGGCGCCTGAGCCAGAGATCACGATCGAGCAGGACTATACACCATCGCTCTTCAACAACGCCGACCTGGCCGAAACAGCCATGGCGGCCATTGCGGACGCAATCGGCGAAGACAATGTCAAGGAAGTAGCCCCGGTCATGGGCGGCGAGGATTTCAGCCAGTTCGGACGGACGGACGAAAACATTCCAGGCCTCCTATTCTGGGTCGGCGCAGTGGAGCCTGCGCGCTATGAGGCCGCCAAAGACAGTTCCCTGCCCCTGCCTTCACTGCATTCGCCATTCTTCGCTCCGGATTACGACCCGACCATTGCCACAGGCGTCGAGGCTATGACTGCGGCCGCGTTGGAACTGTTCGAGGGGTGAGCCTGCGCCCCTAGCCGGACACGCAGGTGCGGCACGGCAGGTGCTCCTCGATTTCGCACAGCTAAACCTGAGTCCTCCTACACCTCGTCCAACTTGGCATACACTAGGCAAGGGAGCGCTGTCGCGAGCGGCGCGGGAAGATCGCCCGCGATTACTTCGATCAGTGCGCGGCACGCCTGCTGAAGGCTAAAGGTGAGGAAGTCTGTGTCCGCGCAAATGTGGAAGAGTATGAGGGCACAGATTCTCAGACGAATTCGCAAGGTACTTTCCCATGCGGCACAGGAAAGACGATATGGAGTGACCTAACGTCGAGGGTAGAAGGCACGCCCACCTTATCTTTATATGTCTTCCACAAGCTCCGAAATCTCAGATATCCGGCGCGCCAGGAGGGAGAATGCAACACAGAATGGGCGTAGGCCCTCTACTTGATGCGCGGGGGCGATTGGTCGAACGAGGATATGCGACCAGCGAGGTCAGGACTTATGATCGCTCTGCCATCAAAGCGGGCGCCCTGCGCATAAAGGAGTGGGACTATTACTGCATCCTGACACCCCGTTTCGGGCTGGCTCTGACTGTCGCTGACAATGGCTATCTTGGGTTCCTAGGCACATCCTGGCTCGACCTGGAACAGAAAACAGGCACCAATCATGGCGCTATCATCCCGTGGTCGATGGGCAAGATGAAGTTGCCAGCCAGCGCCGATAGTGGCGACATTTCCCAGCGCAAGGGCGATCTGGAATTGAGCTTTCGGCATGAGGCAGGAGGACGGCGCCTGACGGTGAATGATCCGGCTTTCGCCAACGGAAAAGGACTGCACGGGGAAGTATGGCTCGATCAGCCCGATATGGACCGGATGGTCATTGCGACACCGTTTCCAAAAGCCCCGAAGGCTTTTTACTACAATCAGAAAATCAACTGCATGCCCGCGCGCGGGAAGATCACCCTGGGCGAGGAGACGTATCAGTTCTCCCCTGAGAGTGCCTTTGCTGTACTGGATTGGGGCCGCGGCGTCTGGACGTATAACAACACATGGTATTGGGGCTCTGCTTCCGGCCTGGTCAAGGGGCGACCGTTTGGGTTTAACATCGGCTATGGGTTCGGCGACACATCCGCCGCCAGCGAAAACATGCTGTTCGTGGATGGTAAAGCCCACAAGCTCGACCATGTCACATTCCATATGCCTGAAGGTGCGCCTGATTCTGCGCTATGGAAATTTACCAGCAATGACAATCGATTTGAGATGGATTTCGCTCCCATCATCAATCGTCACCAGACGACCGACCTTGGCATATTGAAAACTGCGCAGGACCAGGTCTTTGGCTTGTTCTCAGGACATGTCATTCTTGACGATGGCAGCCAGATGACCGTGAAGGACTTGCCCGGATTTGCCGAAGAAGTGCGAAATCGTTGGTGAGCGGAGAGCAGGCAAGGTGGCGTTGAGAGCTGTCACTGGGCGGATCATGACGCGACCATCGCAATGGTTGTGGCGGCCATGACAACCGCCGCGCTGGCACTGTTTGACGAAACCTGACGCGGGGTTCACGCGTGTTTGAACTTGCCGGACGAGGCTGAAAGCGCTACTCCCCTTTTGCTCAGACTGCGCAAAAGCTTCAAGCTGCTGTCACAAGAGCCACCTGTCTGCGGACGTTTGAAGGCCGACCCCCTTGAAACGCGAGGCTTCAGGCCCATATTATACTCAGATCGAGCATAAGTCGGTCTGCTACGAAGGAGGACGACATGGCACGTCTTATTGATTCCGGCCCCGGCTGCCCCACGCCAACTCCGCTGCGCGGCGCTTCTGCCGCTGAAGCGCGCGGCCTCGTCTATGATGACGCGGTGAAAATGGAGACCGATGACCTGTACCCGCTGGTACAGGATTTCATCACTCCGATGGAATGGCCAGCCATTGCGCCCCTCGTGGCGGCAGTCAATCGGCTCAAGAAAGAGAAGAACGCCGTCATCCTGGCGCACAATTACATGACGCCGGACATCTTCCAGCTTGTCGGCGATTTCCGTGGTGACAGCCTCCAGCTGGCCCGTGAAGCTGCCAATGTGGATGCCGATATCATCGTGCAGGCCGGTGTGCACTTCATGGCCGAGACCTCAAAGATCCTCGCGCCTGAAAAGACCGTCCTTATTCCGGATACCCGCGCGGGCTGTTCGCTCGCCGCCTCGATCACGGGCGCCGATGTGCGCCTGATCAAGGAGAAATTCCCGAATTACCCGGTCGTGACCTACGTAAACTGTACCGCTGAGGTAAAGGCCGAGTGCCACATCACCTGCACCAGTTCGAATGCGGCGCAGGTCGTCGAAGCCATCGCTGCTGAATGGAATACTGACACGGTTATCCTCGTGCCGGACCAATACCTTGCCAAGAACGTGGCTGCCCAGACCGGCATCCGCGTCATGACCTGGCCGGGCGCGTGTGAAGTGCACGAGATGTTCAGCGCCGACGATGTCGAGCAATTGCGCGAAGCCCACCCAGGCGTCGTCATCCTGGCTCACCCGGAATGTCCGCCGGATGTACTGGAAGCCGCCGACTTTGCCGGCTCGACGTCCGCGCTGGCCAATTACGTTGCCGAGGAAAGCCCGAACAAGGTCGTCCTGCTGACGGAATGCTCGATGAGTGACAATGTGGCGTCAGCCAATCCGAACGTGAACTTCATCCGTCCATGCAATCTCTGCCCGCACATGAAGCGTATCACGCTGGAAAACATCTATGATTGCCTGGTCACGGGCGAGTACGAGGTGCTCATCCCTGAGGATGTCCGCGTGCGCGCCAAGGAAGCCCTCGACGCCATGATGGCCCTGCCGAAAATGGTCAAGCCGCTCGCGTTCAAGACCGGTTTGAAACCACTTGAGCTTGAAATGGTCGTCTAGCAGCCAGACAGGTTGTGCAATCGCGGGGGAGCGGCGTAATGTGTCTCAGGGCGCAAGGAGAGGTAGAATGGTCCGAGGCATATACGGTCTCGCGGCAATGGCGATCGCAGGCCTTTTGGTCTGCAGTCCCGCTCATGCCGACAGCAAACGCGAGGGAGATTCATCGGATGTCCTTGGCACCTGGAGCTTCCAGACAAAACCCTATCGCAATGGAGAGTGCATGATGTCTGGCACCATGTATCTTTCTCCGCACCCGGATGAAGGCCAATATAGCTGTGAGCTCACAGCGGTTGAAGTCTGCTCAATGTGGGGCCGGTCGGTTGTACGCCAATCCTGCAAGGCTCGCCGCTTCGGAGACCAAATTTCGATTCGGTCCCAGATCGAGGAAATGCTGGAAGCCAAGGTCGAGGGCCTGATCTATGTACCAGACAATTTCACGCTCACCATCCAATCCGCTGACCGGATGTTTGGCGCGCTGGTGTCTGCCGTGACCGCACCGGCGGAATTCCGCCGCGCGAATGACGGCATCTCCTGATCCGTGAGCGCCTCCATTCCGCAAACCCTGACGGCCAATGGGCCAGTCGATGATGACGTTCTGATCGTAGGCGCCGGCCTTGCTGGCCTGTTCCTGGCGCTGCAACTGGCGCCGCGCCCCTGCACCGTCATCTCCCCGGCTCCGCTTGGCCAAGCCGCATCCTCCGCATGGGCGCAAGGCGGCCTGGCCGCTGCCATGCACCCCCTGGACAGCCCCAAACAACATGCCGCAGACACCGTTGCGGCCGGCGCGGGACTCGTCGACCCAATTATCGCCCGCCTCATTGCAGAGGAAGGCCCGGCCCGGGTTCGCGATCTTGTCGCGCTGGGCGTTCCGTTTGACCGCACGCCGGATGGCGCATTGGCCTTGTCGCTTGAAGCCGCTCATTCTCACCCGCGCGTGGCACGCGTTGCCGGAGACCTTGCGGGCAAGGCCATCATGGATGCGCTGGTCGCGGCCGTTGCCGCCGCGCCACATATCACCATCATCGAAGGCGTCCGCGCCACCGGCCTGATGCAGGATGCCAATCTTCAGGTGGCAGGCGTCATATTGCGGGACAATGCCGGAACGCTCTCCACACGGACCGCGCGGGAAACGGTGCTGTGCACCGGCGGTTCCGGCGGCCTGTTCCAGGTTACCACCAACCCACCCGAAGCGCGCGGCGACGCTGTTGCGATGGCCTGGGAAGCGGGCGCACTGATTGCAGATCTAGAATTCGTCCAATTCCATCCTACGGCCATCGACATTGGCCGCGATCCTGCCCCCCTCGCGACCGAGGCCCTCCGCGGTGAAGGCGCCACGCTCCATAATCGAGACGGCACGGCCTTTATGGCAAGCTACCATGAATTGGCCGAACTCGCGCCGCGCGATGAAGTGGCGCGCGCCGTGCACACAGAGCGCTTGTCTGGCCGAGGCGCATTCCTCGATTGCCGCACGGCTGTGGGTGAACACTTCCCGGACCATTTCCCAACAGTATTTGGCACTTGCAAATCTGCCGGCATCGACCCACGCACCGAATTGATCCCGGTTGCTCCAGCGGCGCACTATCATATGGGTGGCATCGTCCCAGACTTTTGGGGGCGCAGCAGCCTCGATGGACTGTCCGTCTGCGGCGAATGTACATCTACCGGCGTACACGGCGCAAATCGCCTTGCATCCAACTCTTTGTTAGAAGCTGTCGTATTTGCCCACCGCATTGCCGAGCGCCTGCGCGAAGCTGAGTTCGCCACCCCTAACGCATCAACAGGTCATGTTCCAGGGGCGTTACCCGTTCCAGCCCTGCAGGAATTGCGCGGCGCCATGTCCGAAAAATGTGGAGTTGTGCGAAATGCCACCGGCATGACCAGCGTGCTTGAACTGATCGAGCGCTTGAACACCATACATGGGCCGGCTCGCGCGCTGACCACTGCGAGACTGATCGTTCAGGCCGCAATCAATCGCAAGGAAAGCCGGGGCGGACATTTCCGGTCTGACTATCCAGACATGATCGAGCCGGAACGCCAGTTCCTGCTGAGAGATTTTGAGGAGACCGTCCGCGTATGAAACTGCTCCCCCCGCCGCTGCCCGCGATCATCCTCGATCCCATCGTTCGGCTTGCCCTGTCAGAAGACCTTGGCCGCGCAGGTGATCTGACCACGGACGCGACCATTGCGCCGGAAACCCAACTCAGCGTCGTTATTGCAGCGCGCCAGCCCGGCGTGATCGCAGGTCTCGACGCTGCGGCCCACGCGCTTACCCTGATCGATCCAAGCGTGGAACTGGATGTTCGGATGGATGATGGCACGGCAGTAAAACCCGGCGATGTTGTCGCGCGCCTTGACGGCAGCGCGCGCTCTATCCTGACGGCTGAGCGCACGATGCTGAATTTTATTGGACGACTGTCAGCGGTCGCCACGATGACGCGCAACTATGTCGCAAAGATTTCTCACACGTCCGCAACAATTGTCTGCACCCGGAAAACGACCCCAGGTCACCGGGCGCTGGAGAAGCGCGCCGTTCGGTGCGGCGGAGGTACAGCACATCGCTACGGCCTGGATGATGCCATCCTGATCAAGGACAATCACATCGCCGCTTGCGGTGGCTCCGTGGCGCTCGCACTGGAACGCGCCAAGGCCTATGCGGGCCACCTGCGCATGATCGAAATTGAAGTCGATACACTCGACCAATTCGCGGAAGCGCTGAAACATGGGCCGCATGCCGTCCTGCTCGACAATATGGATACCGACACCTTGCGCCGCGCCGTTGAAATGAATCAGGGCCGCGTCACGCTCGAAGCATCTGGCGGAGTCAATCTGGGTACCGTTGCGGCAATCGCTGAGGCCGGTGTGGACTTTATTTCCGTGGGGGCGCTAACGCATTCTGCTCCCAATCTTGACGTGGGTATGGATGTGGTCTGACACTGCTGCAAAGGGCGATCAGTCCCTGATATCAGCAGGAGGAAAAGCCCATGACGCGAGCGAGCGGGCGAAAGAGTATCTTTATTACGGGCGCAGCATCCGGCATCGGAGCAGAGACCGCGCGCTATTTTGCAAAACGCGGCTGGTTTTGCGGCCTTTATGACGTGAACACTGCTGGCCTCGATGCCGTCGAAGCCGAGATCGGATCCGAGAACTGCCTGAAAGCCAGGCTTGATGTTCGCAACCGCGAGGACTGGGCCGCTGCCATCAAGGATTTCAGCGAAGCCACTGAAGGGGCAATGAACGTACTCTTCAACAATGCGGGCATTGGACGTCATGGCTGGTTCGAAGACATCACAGGCGAGGATAATGACGCGATCATCGACATCAATGTGAAAGGTGTAGTGAACGGCGTGCAGGCTTCACTCTCCCTTCTGAAGGCGACATCAGGCGCACGCATTGTGAACACGGCCTCTACCGCGGGAGTTGTCGGCTCACCACAACTGGCTGTTTATTCTGCAACCAAGTTCGCTGTGCGTGGTCTGACCGAAGCGCTCGACGCCGAATTTCGCGATCTCGACATTCGCGTCACCAGTCTGATGCCGTGGTTCATTGAAACGCCGATCCTCGAAATGGGGGATCGCGACGGCTCGAACCACAAGATGTCTGACCAGCTCAAGGAAAACGGCATGAATGTGTATCCGGTTTCCATGGCTGCGGAACGCGCCTGGGACGCCGCTCATGGCAAAGATACACATTTCATGGTTGGCAAAGATGCTGAACGGGCACGTTTCATGGCGCGCTGGTTGCCAGGCGCTATCCAGAAGCGCGTGAAGGCGGGTGTGCCCCCACGCGACTGATGTTTCCTAGTTCATGGCGCCGGCGGCTGAAGCGGAGCTTCTTACCGCCGCCTGCGTCACCTGGGCTGCCGTATAGTCGGAGACCTCGGACGATTTACGCATCGTGTTGAACTTCGGGGCACCATTGGTGATCGTGCGCGTAGAGGTGGTCACAGAGGCCGGCGACAGAGTTGGTGCCGGGGCATTCATGGCCACTTTCTCAACCTTGGCGTCGTCGGTGGTCTTGATCACAGACGTCGCCGCAGCATTCACATCAGCCTCAGCCGCAGCCGTGATGACGCGCTCACGCTTGCGATTGTAGTTCTGGCGCACTTGGGCCCATTCGGCGCCGCGCGGGAACCGATAGAAGATGTGCAAACCAATCTTGTCGGTCTTGATGAGGCCAGCGCTCCAGATCGGGTCAACATAAGTGGCGTGATAATGCGTCGCGCCGCCTGTGCGTTCCTCGTTGAGGTTCATCAGCACGTGAGCTGCGACCTTCTGGGCAGTATCCCAATTACGACCGCGTGGCTCGCGGGTCATGGCACCGTCACAGGTGAAGGTGAACTGGCAACCGGTTGTGCGAGTCGCACCCTGGAATACGACGTCACAGACACTGTCAGGATAGCGATGGTCGCGAACCCGATTCGCGATGACTTCGGCAACGGCCATCTTGCCGCCCAGCGATTCTGTTCCGGCCTCATAATAGATAGCCTGGGACAGACACTGTGCCTCGTCGTTAATCTTTTCGGCGCGTTTGATGTGCTCCGGACGGAACGAAACCAGCGATGAAAGTGCAGCACCATCGCGGTCGCGCATCGCATAACGGCTCATTGAAGCGCCGGTATCGCGCTTGAGAGTGTACTCGACGGTACGGATCCAAGGCGTATCCAGCAGGCTTGGCGTCATCGGATCAGCGCGCACGGTGACGCCGCCGTCTTCAATAGAAGCCAAGCGTACCGCTTCCGCATGGAAATCAGCTTCGGCGCGCTTCTCCATCTGGAGTTCGCCAATCAGGGGAAGAGTTACAGTCGCAGCCACAGCGCAGACCGCAACGGTCGCCCCGCGAATGACAATATCTCTCTGCTCTTCGTTCGTCATAGCCATCCACCAACGCTTGAGCTGCTCTTGGAGCCCACGCATTGGCGATAGAGTCGCCCTTCGTGGTTGAAGAACCCTTAACATCACCGCTCCCCAATCCCCCGGCAGACGGTATATTCCGTCCTACGAACCCCGGGTGTTGTTGGTTTGACTAAAAATTATGAGACCGTTTCTGGCCCCGCTTCGAGTTGGATATCCATCTCTCCCGGTACCTAGCAAGAAGCTGGCCAGATACGTGAGTGACTTTTCTGTCAGGATAGATACGCCCCGGATTTTCGATTTAAACCGTTACATTAGGAGAAAGCGGCCAAGCCTCTGTAATACAGTGGAATATTTCTGCAAATTTCGTGAAATATTTCGCACTGCACAAAAATGGGTGTTGCCCGGAAGCAACACCCAAATCCTGCCGGTTTCTAGCGGACAATCGTCTTTATTTGGCTTTCAACGCCGCATGTGCCGCAGCGAGACGCGCGATTGGCACACGATACGGAGAGCACGACACGTAATCGAGTCCCGCCAACTGACAAAAGTTAATCGAAGCCGGGTCGCCGCCATGCTCACCGCAGATTCCAAGCTTGATTCCAGGACGTGATTTACGACCCCGCTCAGTAGCGATTTTGACCAATTCTCCTACGCCGACCTGGTCGAGCGTCACGAATGGGTCTTTTTCGTATATGCCTTTGTCCTCATAAATCTTGAGGAAACGGCCTGCATCATCGCGCGAAATGCCGAGTGTCGTCTGGGTCAAGTCATTCGTGCCGAACGAGAAGAACGCGGCGGATTGTGCAATCTCAGCAGCCTGAAGCGCCGCGCGTGGCAGCTCGATCATCGTGCCGACCATATAGTCCAGCGTGACACCCGTCTCGGAAAACACCGATTGGGCAACCTCGTCCACAACCGCTTTCAGGATTGCGAGCTCCTTGTGCGTGGCGACCAGTGGGATCATCACTTCCGGAACTGGCTTGCGACCCGTCTCCTTTGAAACATTAACGGCGGCTTCGAAAATCGCGCGCGCCTGCATCTCATAGATTTCGGGATAGGTGATGCCGAGACGGCAGCCGCGATGGCCCAGCATGGGATTGCTCTCATGCAGTTCTGCAGCCCGGCGGCGCAACTCATCCGCGCTAACGCCAGAAGCCTTGGCCACTTCGTCCATGTCCGCATCTGTGTGCGGCAGGAATTCGTGGAGCGGTGGGTCGAGCAGTCGGATTGTGGCTGGCCGATCTTCCAGAATGCGGAAGATTTCCTCGAAATCGCTCCGTTGCATCGGCAGGAGTTTGTCGAGCGCAGCGCGACGGCCACTTTCGCCATCCGCGAGGATCATCGCCCGCACTTCGGGGATACGCTCTTCTTCAAAGAACATGTGCTCAGTGCGGCAGAGGCCAACGCCTTCGGCGCCAAATTCAACCGCCGTACGCGTATCCAGAGGCGTTTCAGCATTGGCGCGCACTTTCAGCGTGCGCACCTTGTCGGCCCAGCTCATCAGCAAACCGAAATCACCCGACAGATCAGGTTGGCGCATTTCGACGGCGCCCATCATCACCTGACCGGTCGCCCCGTCCACAGTGATCACGTCGCCTTTCTTGATTTCACGGCCCATCACGCGGAACACGCCCGCCTTGGTATCGATCTGCAGGCCACCGGCGCCGCAGACACACGGCCGGCCCATGCCACGGGCCACAACGGCGGCGTGGCTGGTCATGCCGCCGCGTGCCGTAACAATGGCGCGGGAAGCATGCATGCCCTTGATGTCTTCCGGGCTGGTCTCGATGCGCACGAGGATCACGTCCTCGCCCTTTTCAGCCATGGCCCAGGCATCTTCTGACTCAAACACGACCTTCCCCACGGCCGCGCCGGGACTGGCGGGAAGGCCCATCACGATTACGTCGCGCTTGGCATCTTCAGAAATGGTTGGGTGAAGCAACTGGTCCAGCTGAGACGGTTCAAGGCGCAGGATGGCCTCCTCTTCCGTCACCAGGCCTTCGCGTGCCATGTCGACAGCGATCTTGAGCGCTGCGGCAGCGGTACGTTTGCCGTTACGGGTCTGCAGCATGTAGAGGCGGCCATCTTCGACCGTGAACTCGAGATCCTGCATATCCTTGTAGTGTTGCTCCAGCGTGTTCGCGACGTCGCGCAGCTGGGTATAGACTTCCGGCATCGACTCTTCGAGCGGCGCATCGGTCGAGCCCAGCGTATCTGCGCGCTCACGGGAGATCGGCGCGGGCGTACGGATGCCCGCCACCACGTCTTCGCCCTGAGCATTGATCAGATATTCGCCATAGAAGACCGGGTCACCATTCGACGGGTCGCGTGTGAACGCAACGCCTGTGGCAGACGTCTCGCCGAGATTACCGAACACCATGGCCTGGACGTTGACCGCCGTGCCCCATTCTTCAGGAATATCGTTCAGCTTGCGATAGGTGATCGCGCGATCGTTCATCCAGGAGCCGAACACCGCCGTGATGGCGCCCCAGAGCTGTTCCTTCGGATCATCCGGGAAAGGGCGACCAAGATTGTACTGAACCGCGTCCTTGTAGAGCGAGATGATCTGCTTCCAGTCATCGGCCGTCATCTCGGTATCGAGATCATAGCCTTGACGGTCTTTGTAGTCGTCCAGAATGTGCTCAAACTCGTCATGGCTGATGTTCAACACGACATTGGAATACATCTGGATGAAGCGGCGATAGGAATCATAGGCGAAGCGTTCGCCGGCCTTTTTGGCCAGTCCTGCGGCAGCTGATTCGTTCAGGCCGAGGTTCAGGACCGTGTCCATCATGCCCGGCATCGAAGCGCGCGCGCCTGAGCGTACGGATACGAGCAGTGGATTTTCAGGGTCGCCGAAGCCCTTGCCGGTTTCCTGCTCGACGGCTGCGAGCGCGGCATCAACCTGCGCTTCCAGAGCTGCCGGATACTGGCGCTCCAATTCGTAATAAGCAGTACAGACTGCAGTCGTCAGCGTGAATCCCGGTGGTACGGGCAAACCCAACTTCGCCATTTCAGCGAGGTTCGCGCCCTTGCCTCCGAGCAAATTCTTCATTGAGGCGTCGCCGTCTGCGCTCCCGCCTCCAAAAGCATACACCCAGGTTTCGTCTGCTGGCTTCAGTGCTGCTTCACCCATGAATTCTGCCTTCCGATACATATGTCGTGTCCCCCAAGTTAACGGGGGGCGAATTGCAATTCCTATGCTGCATTGCAGCGCCATTGGCCAGTGTCCGAAAGGGCACGCGGGGGGTGACAACGTTGTTCGTGACACATTGGCGCGTTCCCGTGCAGGCAGGCCGTTTCAGTCTGACACAAGGGCACGCGAGCGCCCTGACCTGCATCAGCCATCGATGCGGGAGAAATCCGCTACGCGGTGAAGTGTTCCACGGATTTTGGCGAGCAGTGCCAGACGATTCGCGCGCACGGCAGAATCCTCGTCATTGACCATGACCGCTTCGAAGAAGGCGTCCACCGGACCACGCAGTTTGGCAAGTTCGGCCATGGCCGCGGTGAAGTCCTCGGATTTGAGCGGTCCTTCAATGGCGGCCTCAACATCCGACAGGGCTTTCGCGAGGGCTTTTTCCTCGGCCGGCCCCTTGGTGATGAGGACGTCATCGACGGAGAGGTCAGCAGGCAGATCGCCCTTCTTCTCCTCGGCCTTCAGGATGTTCGCCGCGCGCTTGTAACCCGCCAGCAGGTTTGCCCCGTCTTCGGTATCAAGGAACGCGCCCAGAGCTTCGACGCGGCGCGTGATGAGCACGAGGTCATCTTCGCCGAGCGCGAAGACGGCGTCGATCAGGTCGTGGCGTTGGCCTTCATCCCGCAAATGCTGCTTCAAACGGTCCGCAAAGAACGAAAGCAGATCGAGCGAATCCAAAGAAAGCTTGGTTAGGCCGACAAACGGTCCATCCGAAATCTGCAGACCTTTCTGATTTTGGAATTCAAAATCTGACATACCAAGGATTCCTTGGAACCCAAGACGTAAATCATTGGCCAGAGTGATCCGAACGACACCTAGAGCTGCGCGGCGTAGCGCGAATGGGTCCTTTGATCCCGAAGGCTTCTCATCAATCGCCCAGAATCCAACCAGCGTATCCAGCTTGTCGGCGAGCGCAACGGCGATGCCCACCGGATCGGTTGGCACGGAGTCGCTCGGGCCTTGCGGCTTGTAATGATCGCGGATGGCATCGGCGACGGCCGCCGGTTCGCCAGCCTCCAGCGCATAATACCGCCCCATCACGCCCTGCAATTCCGGGAATTCGCCAACCATTTCCGACACGAGGTCGGCCTTAGCGAGACGCGCGGCGCGTTCGGCAAGGCCCGGATCGGCGCCAACTTTGGGGGCGAGTTCGTGGGCGAGCGCGGCGACGCGCTCCACCTTGTCACCAAGGCTACCAAGCTCGGCCTTGAAGGCGATGGTCGAGAGCTTCTCGGCCATGTCTTCCAGGGGCGTCGCCTTGTCCTTCTCCCAGAAGAACCGGCCATCATCGAGCCGCGCCGACAGGACGCGGGAATTGCCCTCGGCGAGCTTCTTGCCGCCATCAGCGGCCTCGATGTTCGCTACCACGATGAAGTTCGGCGCCAGCTTCCCGGTCTTCCTGTCATTAACGGCGAAATATTTCTGGTGTGTCCGCATGGATAGCTGGATCACTTCCGGCGGCAGCGCCAGGAAGGCCGGGTCCATGTCGCCGAGTACGACGACCGGCCATTCGGCGAGGCCAACGACCTCTTCGAGCAGGCCCTTGTCTTCAATCCATTCGAGGCCAGCCTCGGCGCAAACCTTCTCGATGCCGGCGAGGATCACCTCCCGCCGCGCATCGCGCGTCAGCTTCACATGGCCTGCGCCGCTAAGCTGACTCTCATAGTCCTTGCGAGAGGTAATCTTGAACGGCCCACGGCCATGCACGCGGTGGCCTTCGGTCTCGTCGCCACTGGAAATGCCATCCACTTCAAATGGCACCACTTTTCCGTCCAGCACACAGACAATCCGCTGCAACGGGCGCACCCAGCGCAGGTCACCCGTGCCCCAGCGCATGCTCTTGGGCCAATGGAAACCGCGAATGATGGCAGGCACAGCTTCGGCAATGATATCGGTCGCATCGCGGCCCGGCGTTTCGATCACAGCAACGTAGAAGTCGCCCTTCTTCGGATCGGAGCGCACTTCGGCCTGACTGATGTCGCTCAGCCCCGCGCCACGCAGGAAGCCCTCGACCGCCTTGTCCGGCGCGCCGACCTTCGGGCCTTTGCGCTCTTCCTTCACATCCGCAGAGCGCTCTGTCAGGCCATCCATGAACACCGTCAGGCGTCGCGGGCCAGAGGCCGTTTCCAGCTTCGACCAGTTCAGCCCCGCCTCGCCCAGCGCCTTTTCCAGTGCAGTACCGAGATCACTCTCAGCCTTCGCCTGCATGCGCGCGGGGATTTCCTCTGAAAAGAGTTCGAGAATCAGGTCTGCCATGAAGGGGTCCAGCCAGTAGTTACAAGCCTGCACGGCATACTAGCGCGGGCGGCAGGGTCAAGCACCGGACGTGCAGATGGGGCGCTTAGTCAGCCCCAAAAGTGAGCTGCCAGAGTTGCAATGCGCCGCCCTTCATGGACACGACCAGCTTCTTGCCATCCGGCGCAAACTCAATCCAGTTGGCGCCGAACATGCTCAGATCCTGCACCCCGGCAAGCAAGGCTCCGGTCTCGGCATCCCAGATCTTGCCGGACAAATCCATCGCACTGGTCGCCACGAATTCTCCGTCTGCACTGAAAGCGGCATTCCACAGCGGAGCATCATGGCCGGTCAGTTCGAGAACTTCACCGTCCGCGCTCCAAATACGGGCCGCCTTGTCCGCTGAGGCGACAAGAATGCGGTTTCCATCCTGGCTGAACGTGGCGTAAGTAGCCGGAACTTCTCCGGATTCGACCATGCGGAGCTGCTCGCCCGTCTCCGCATCCCAGACGCGGACCGTACCATCATTCGACGCTGTGACGATCCGGCTTGCATCAAAATTGAACCGTGCGGAACGGACTGCGCCGGAGTGCCCTGTCAGGCGCAACACCTCCTCGCCCGTTCGGGCGTCCCAGATACGTGCGGTTTCGTCATATGAGGCCGTAACCACCCGGTCCCCGAAGGGGCTGTATTCAGCATAGGAAACAACGCCCAGATGTCCATCAAGCACCAGCCGCGCCTCTTCGCCAAGCGCGCTCCAGATGCGCGCCGTGCCGTCTTCGGACGCCGTGATGAGGCGCTCTTCATTTGGGCTGAACCGCACAGTCAGGACCGGCGCGGTATGGCCTTTCAGTTCGGTCGACTGGCCATAAAGGCTTGGCGTCATGCCGACGATCCAGAGACGCGCCGTGTGATCGGCTGATGCACTTGCCACGTAGCGTCCGCTCAGGCTGTAGTCTACGCCATAGACTTCGTCCGTGTGACCGTCCAGATCTCCGAACCAGGATACAGATTTCAGCTGCAACCGCGTTCGGGCACAGGGCGGATTAGCGAGGTTCCGGCGCGCCACCTCGGCGAACTTCCCGTCGGGATATTGCTCCAGATGGCGAGCGTATTTGGTGCAAGGATCGACGGTCGTATAGCCCACGCTGGAGATTTCGACCCAATCCATCGTCTCCTGGTCCAGCACCGTCTTCAGGCGGCACTCCCCGGAAAAACAATAGTCGAGCGAAACGTCGGAATAGATTGCGGGGCGCTGCTCATGATTTATGGAGGAGGCCAGCATCGCGACCTCGCTGCGAGTTTCGTCCACGCTGCGCAACAAGGGATTGGCCGGATCGCTGAGGCGCGGCAACAGGCTGCGCGTGAAGACCGAATACGGGGACTCATCCTCCGGCCCCAGCCGGTCGAGCGCCTTCTGGCGGGTGCCTGCCGCATAGACCACGAGTGTGCCCGGCACGATCTCCAGCCGCGACAGTCCGCGCGTCACGCTGCGGGTTCCTGTATCGAAGGGATTGTCCCGGCAAGCATCCACGATGGCAAACAACAGGCCCGGTTTGCGCGCCTTGATCTCTGCGAGCACGTCAGTCGATAGCGACACAGTCTGGCGGCGCAGCGCGAATTCAGACGATTCCAGCGGCGCATCGGTCATGGCCAGAAAATTGTCGGCGCCATCCGACCAGCCGTGTCCGGAAAAGATGAAAGCGACCTCGTCGCCGGGCTCAATGGATTGAAGAAAACCGTCCAGTGCCTCGAGAAAGTCGATCGTGCCAGGATCTATCAGGCGCGTGACTTCAAAGCCCAGCTCGCCCCCAAACGCTTCGGAATAGCCCGTGGCGTCTCCGGTCGTCTTTTGCAGGTCTGGCAATTGCTTATAGTCGCCGACACCGACGATCAGGGCACGTTTGGTCTTCGCGTCCGCGCCAAGCGCAAGACAGAGACCGACAAGGCAAACGAGCATCCAACGTAACATGACGCGTCCTCCCACACCGGAAGAGACTATCCCCATGAAGCCGAATGACCAAATCAGTCAGAGGTTAAATCTAGGCGGAAACGTCTTCCTGCTTGGCCCATTGCGCAGCGGCGCCGCGGGCGAGGTCTCGGACGCGGGCGATATAGGCCTGACGCTCGGTCGGGCTGATGGCGCCGCGTGCGTCGATCAGGTTAAACGTGTGCGAGGCTTTGAGGGCGTAATCATAAGCTGGCAACGGCTTGCCTGCATCGCGCAGGGCATTCGACTGGTTCTCGCAATCGGCAAACCAGCGCTTCAGCATCTCGACATCGGAATGCTCGAAATTGAACGCTGATTGTTGTTTCTCGTTTTCGAGGAACACGTCGCCATAGGAGAGCGGCACTGCGCTGTCCGGATCGTTAAAGGGCAGATCATAGACATTGTCGACGCCGAACACATACATGGCGAGGCGTTCGAGCCCGTAGGTCAATTCGCCAGAGACCGGGAACACATCCAGTCCGCCAACCTGCTGGAAGTAGGTGTACTGGCTGACTTCCATCCCGTCGCACCAGACTTCCCAGCCAAGGCCCCAGGCGCCGACAGTCGGGTTCTCCCAGTCGTCTTCGACGAAGCGAATATCGTGAACAGTCGGGTCGATGCCAATGGCGTAGAGACTTTCCAGATAGAGGTCCTGCAAATCGTCGGGATTAGGCTTCAGGATGACCTGGAACTGGTAATAATGGCCGAGCCGGTTGGGATTTTCCCCATAACGCGCATCCTTCGGCCGCCGCGAGGGCTGGACATAGGCAGCACGCCAGTTCTTTGGCCCCAATGCCCGCAGCACAGTCGCCGGGTGCAAGGTGCCGGCGCCGACTTCCATGTCATAGGGCTGCAGGATCGCGCAGCCCTTATCGGCCCAATAGGCCTGAAGTGTCAGGATGAGGTCCTGAAAGGATTTCGGTTTGGCGTGCGCTTTGGGTGCGGTCATGGGGCAGATCCGAATATCGATTGGGTGTCGGGTTACAGCCGTGCGCAGGGCGAAGCAAGCACGGGAATGCGATCAGAATGACCCACGAGATTCATCATGATCATTTGACCCTGCCCCGCGCCCGGTGACCATGCGGTAAAACCCGCCATGCCCCAGCAAGGCCAGGACCAGACCAATGAACAGAAAGCCGAAGAACAACAGGCCGAACATGGCCAACTCCTTTTTCTATGCCCGTACCTCAATTCAGACCCTAGCCTGCAAATGTGGCAATTCCCAGAAAATCTGGATTACCAGTCGATCGCCCTGCCATGACGGATCGCATCCAGCGCTTCACTGGCCTCACCGTCGGCGGTGTGAGTGACGAGGGGCGCGAGCAAACGCACCTCTCCCCGTCTCAATCCCTTGCGTCCCCGCACCAAAACCCGGCGCGCATCTTCGCCATGTTTCGGCGCGATGGGCAGAACGGTAATCTCTCCCGTCAGGCGATCCAGCACAGCGAGAATTCGGGCGAGTTCGGCAGCGCGATGAATTATCACAATGGGCGCACGCGGCTTGGCCGCAAACGCCATCGCCTTGATCCAACCATCGAGGCTGAGGGATTCGAGATATGCTCCAGCTTTCTCCGCTCCCGGCGCGGAGATCCTTCCTGGCTCGAAATATGGCGGGTTTGCAAAAACCAGATCGAACCGATTTTCCTTGTCGCGTACCCATTCGGCGGCATTGCCAGTCTCGACACTCACTCGGTCTTTGAAATTGTTTGACGAGACAGATTGCCGTGCGAGGTCAGTCATGACCGCATCAATATCCACGCCTGTCACCTGCATCTGCGACAATCGAAATGCGGCCGTCATCAGCGCCCCACCGCATCCACAGCCTATTTCAAGGGCCGCGCCGCCGGACTTTTCGGGAAGGGCCGCGGCCAGCATCAGCGAGTCTGTGCTGGCTCTGAAGCCCTTTTCAGGTTGGAATAGGGTGACCCGCCCCTGGTAAAGGGTATCTTCTGTGATCTGCCCCACTAGCCGCGTTCGACTTCGACCAAGGCTGCCTCGGCAGCAGGCAACAATTCCTCCGGCACCATGACGCGCCTCGGAAACGCGCCGATATTGCCCTCGACAGCGGAGATATGCTGATCAGCGATGAAATATTCGATGCTCGCCTCCTGCAGCAGGTGCTCAACATAGCTCAGCTTGACGACATCATTGGTGCGAAAGACTTCCTTCATTCGGTCGCCGAACCGCGCAGATTGATATCCACTGAGCGGGCATCATAGACACTCGGCCGATCAGGTTTGTCGCCTTTGCCGGTGACGATTTCGAGGACTTCGGTAACCGACCCGCTATTGCCACCCCCTAGCGGAATGCCGATCCCTACGCCGACCCCGACGCTGCTGTGGCCGCGAGAGCCCGACGAACCGCCAATGGAGACGCTGGAACCACCGCTACGGCTGTCTTCACTACGTTCGGCAAAGCTGCTGGTTATCTCAAACCAGTCAGAGCCCTCCAGAAGCGTCAGTTCAGCTGCACGCAGCAAGGCCCGGTCACGCGCCTTCGACGGACTGGAGTCGGTGTAGGAGACCTGGTATCGGCCCGTTTCGATCTGCTGGCTGGAATAGCCCATCGCTCCGGACTTGGATGCGGGCCCGTAGGCCGCGTTCGACGTACATGCAGCGAGCAGGCCAGCGGCGAGCAGAATTGCATATGGCTTCATGTGGGAACCCTTCCTTGTTGGAATATTCTCAACGGCCCAATTGCCTGAATGTTTCGCACACACGGCGAGGATTCGCCACAACACTTCGCTGTGAGATGCGTCGGGGTGCCACGTCGCGCTTGATGCGAACCCATCCTACGACTATTTCCCATTTCGTCAGAGAAATGATGGGAGCCAGTGAAAACGTGACCCTTGCGCCAAAACCAAGAGGCAAAGAGGCAGTCGGTTCCATTGTGGATCGGATGCAAACGCTCGTGGCCAAGGACCTCGGTGAGGTCGAGACCTTGCTGGCGACCCGCGCAGCAAGCCCGATATCGGTCATTCCGGATCTGTCCGGTTACATTGTGTCGGCGGGCGGCAAGCGCCTGCGACCATTGATAACCCTCATTTCTGCACATGCCGTGGGCACGCCGAACAAGGCAACACATGCTCTTGCAGCGGCCGTGGAGTTCATCCACACCGCCACGCTGTTGCACGATGACGTGGTGGACGAAAGCGATCTGCGACGCGGGAAACCTGCTGCCAAGGCAATTTGGGGCAACAAGGCCTCCATCCTGGTGGGGGACTTCCTGTTTGCGCGCGCGTTCAACCTGCTGGTTGAAACCAACAGTCTCGAAATCCTGAACCGGCTCGCCACAGCATCCACGGTGATTGCCGAAGGCGAAGTTCGCCAGTTGGCCGCGATGCAGGCCCGGGATCTGCCAACCGAAGATTATCTGGCAATTATTGAGGCGAAGACCGGCGCGCTGTTCGAGGCCGCTGCCGAGACCGGCGCCATGTCGGTCGGTAGTGATGATCACGCTCATGCGCTTGCCACATACGGCAAGAATCTGGGTCTCGCCTTCCAGATCATCGATGACGTGCTGGACTATGGTGGCACCACGTCGGTAATTGGCAAATCAGTTGGCGATGACTTCCGCGAATGCAAAATTACACTGCCCGTCATCGTCGCGAAGCGACGCGGCTCAGATGAAGACCGTCTGTTCTGGGACCGAGCCATGAATTCCGAAACGCAGCAGGACGCCGATCTGGCTCACGCTGTTCATCTGATCCGGGCCACTGGGGCTGCAGACGCCACCGTTCAGGAGGCCGAGGCCTATGCTGCGCTGGCCAAGGGCGCGCTGAGAACGCTCGAAGAGTCCCCCTATCGCAGCGCACTCGAAGATCTGGCCGATTTCTGCGTAAGCCGGGCCTACTGAGTCCGCGAGCGTTCGAGCCACCAAAAGACTGATCCGATAGCGGCAAGGGCAACCAGTGCCGTCAATTGCAGAACCGGGAAATCATCGGCCTGGTCAGTGGACTCTGCTGCGCCAAACATGGTGACCACACCCATCACCGCGCAAATCAGTGTCATACTCCACCAGAAGGTCGCGACACTGAGGTGGCCCCAACCGCGGGCAATCAGCCGCTGATAGGCGTGATCGGTGTGCGCCTGAAGAAGATTGCGCCCCTTGAATGTGCGCCACGCTAGCGTCAGCAAGACGTCAATCAGAAACGGCAGGGCAAGCGTGAGCGCCAGAAGCGCGGCGCGAACGCCGTCCATGCCGTCGCCAAGGTGGTAGACGGCCATCAAGCCAAACAGTCCGCCGGCGCCTAGAGATCCGCAGTCTCCGGCATAGAGGCCGCCTCGCAAGTTCCACACAAGAAAGCCTAGCACAGCTCCGAACATGGCGAACTGGGCGATCATGGCAAATTCCCCGATCGGGTCGGGTACACAGCTACCAAAGCACAGCATCAGCACGGCAAAGAGCGGGAACAAAGCCACATGCATGATCGCAATCGATCCCAGCGCGAGGCCGTTGGCACCGTCCATGAAATTGACCGCATTCGTAATCACGATCAGCCAGACAATGACCGCAATACCAAGGAGCCATCCACCTGTCCCGCCCGACATGAAGAATGGTATGGCCGCAATGACAGCCCAACCGCACAGCAGCGCGAGCTTCAACAAGGCTGACAGGCCGAGCCAGTCATCGAGGAAGCCGATTGCCCAAGGCGTGACGGCTAGCGCAACTGCAAACAAAATCCTGCCCGCGGGCATCTGAGCCAATGACGAGGGTTCTGCCATGACCGCGAACGCACCCAGCGTAATCAGGATCGCGCCGAAGATACCGATCCCGCCCGTGCGAGGCACAGGCGCTGCCTGCTGTTTACGGCCACCATCCGGAGCATCGAGCAGCGGCAAATGACGCGCCAGGGTGCACAGGACGAAAGAAATCAACGCCGCTCCGGCAACGAGGTAGAAAATCGTCATCGCGCGTCCCCCAAGCTTGTTGCACGAATCCACCACTTGGGATGGGCGCACTCAAGATCCCTTGCCGCAGACTGCGCGTCTTCATCGGTTGCAAACAGCGCGAAACAGGTTCCGCCCGATCCACTCATTCTTACGAGACGACTTCCCGGCACCACATTGAGGACGTCAAGCACCTCCCCGATAGCTGGTACAAGGCGCACCGCTGGGGATTGAAGATCGTTACGTTGGTGCGCCATCCATGCGATCAACTCTTCCGGCGAACGCATTTCAGGCACGGCTTCGAGGGCGCTGAAAGCACTTATGCCCCCTTCTGCGTCAAAGGCCCGGAAAACCGGCCCGGTCGGGCAGTCGACCGCTGGATTCACCAGAACAGCTGGCAATCGAGGGAGGTTCTTTTGCGGGCGAACTTGTTCGCCTTCGCCCTGCATCAACGCCGTCCGCCCTTCCAGCGCAACAGGCACATCGCCGCCCAGCGGCACCGCGACCTGTCGGACAAGATCGCGCTCCAATGACCACAATTTCTGAAGAACGCGCAACGTCGCGCCGGCATCCGCCGAACCGCCGCCAATTCCCGCTGCCACGGGAAGATGCTTGTCAAGCGTCAGCGCAGCACCGTGCGATCTGCCCTCGGCCACGCACAGAGCTTGCGCTGCGCGCAGGACGAGATTGTCACCACCGACTTCCAAGCCGCTGGATCGTGGCCCCGTGACACTGAGGGTCAGAGTATCTGCGGACTCAGCAGATACCCGGTCGGCCGCTTCCGGCCCTGCGAACATGACGAGCGAATCGAGCGGATGACGGCCGTTTTTTTGTACGGTTCCGACATGCAGGAACAGGTTTACCTTGGCGGGCGCGAGAGATGTCGGCATGTCAGACTGCCACAGCGACTAGGGACGAACAGGCTTGGGAAGTTGCGCGCCTGCACCAGATTCAGCCTGTTTGACCAACGGCACGTTCGGACCGGCGACCAGCTTGGCCTCAATTCGGTCGCGTTCGCCATCCGCAGGATCGAGCGTCAACGAACGCCGCCACTGGAATCGCGCCTCAAGCTTGCGGCCGGTCTGCCAATAGGCGTCACCCAAATGATCGTTCAGAACAGGATCGCCAGGCTCAAGCTCGACTGCGCGTTCCAGATGCTGCGTAGCAGTCTCGTAATCCCCCAGCCGGTAGTGCGCCCAGCCAAGGCTGTCGATGATATAGCCTTCATTTGGCTCCATCTCCGCAGCCCGTCGGATCATATCCATGGCGAAGTCGAGGTGCTCACCCCGATCAACATAGGAATAGCCGACATAATTCAGCAGTGATGCGTCGTCCGGCTGCAGAGCCAAAGCCTTCAGCAAGTCGCGCTCACCTTCGGGCCAGTCGCCGAGCTCTCCACGTGATACACCGCGCGCATAGAACAATCGCCAGTCCTCACGCTTGTGGCTTGCATCATCGCGGATGATCTCTGTCAGCAAGGCCTCTGCCTGTTCCTGTCTCCCAACAGCGCGATAGAGGTCTGCAATCTGGATCTGCAAGCCCCTGTCCGGAGAATGGTCCAGGGCCTCGGCGGCAACGGCGAGGGCAGACTGACTGCGTCCACTGCGCTGCAGGGCCCAGGCGATCTGCCCCCGCGAAGTAGCATAGAAAGCCGACGTTTCAGGCACACGCGCCAGCACGCCAATGGCTTCGTCCCAGCGTTCCGCATTCGAGAGAGATTGTGCCCAGAGGGATCGCGCAACGTGAAGCTCCGGATCAAGTGCCAGCGCCAGCACGAAGTATACGGCTGAGACATCATCGCTTGTCTGGCTCATCAAAGCGGCCGCCGGAACATAGATGGCCAGCGCGGCCCCCTCATCCGGGGTCAGCCTCCGAACCTTGATCTTGTCGCCCGATGCAATCGCCTGGCTCAGGCGCGCAATAGAGGCGTTATGGCCAACTTGTTCGTCAAACGTATTCAGAATTTCCAACGCCCTGTCACGTTGGCCACGGGAGGCCAACAACTGGGCGTGTGCTTCCACACCAACGGCAAGGCGGGCGCTCGAATCCCACAGCGTGTCAAAAACCGACAGCGCGGCATCATCATTACCGGCCGACATCTCGATCAGCCCCATCATGTAGAGCGTTGCGCTGTCCAGCCGTGGATCGCCAGACAGGCCATCTTCGAGATACCGGACGGCTGCATCCGTCCCTTGTGTATCAACTACGCGCCAAGCCGACAGTCCGCGCGCAATCATGCGGTTGAACGGCCCGAAACGAGACTGCTCCAGCATTTGCTTCGCGTCATCTTCCCGACCGACCCGAAGAGCTTCCACAGCCAGGGTCAATCTAACGAGAGCGGCCTCGCTGCCGAGGGTGTTTGCCCGCTTCGCCACCCGCACGCCTTCGCGATAATCGCCAGACAGAAGCGACGCAAACAAGGCGCGATCAGCAATACCAGATTTCTCCGGTGCAGAATCAATCGCCAGAGCGTAATGCTCGGCCGCCTTTTGGGGATCATTGGTCATCGCCGCAAAGCGCGCGATCAGAAAATCGCTGTACGCCTCGGCTTCAGTCGGACGACCATTGTGGACGAGCGAAGAATCCAAATGGCTCAATCCACCACTTGAACACGACGCTGACAGCGCCAGAAGCGACGACGCCACAAGAAAACGCAACAATATCATAGGAGCCAACTTCTCAGTAACGGTGCGCCGCTGCAAGGGATTTCCCCCGCTCTAGCCCTGTCCCGCCAACAGAATATCCTGCTTGTCAAAAAAGCGGTCGATGCCGCGCTTGACCGCCGACATGGCATTGCGCAGGTCGCGGTCGGACTGCAGGCGCTTTGCGTCGGCCCGGTTCGTCACGAAGCCCATTTCCAGAAGCACCGCCGGAACATCCGGCGCCAGCAAAACATAGAAGCCTGCCTCGCGGTGTGTATTGCGCAGCACAGGGCCGGACTTCTCCAGTTCCGGCAGAAGCATTTCCGCAAATTCAGACGAGTGCGTCTTGGTTTCGCGCTTTACGAGATCTTCGAGGATGCCACTGACACGTTGCGGGGCGCCGTCCTCGAGCGGAATGCGCCAATTGTTGCGATTGGCTTCCTTGTCGATCCGGCGCTCACCACTCGCGCTGATCGTATAGACGGATGCGCCGGCAACGTCGCGACTCGCCGCAGCGTCCGCGTGTAGGGAAATGAACAGGTCAGCGCCCCAATCGCGCGCCATGCTGACGCGCACCTCATGGTCGACATAGACATCCGTGTCGCGTGTCAGCCGCACCGTATAGCGGGGGTCCGCCTGAAGGATATTCTTGAGTGCGAGTGCCGCCCGCAAGGTGATGTCCTTTTCCACACCGCCTGTAATCGCCATGGCACCCGGGTCCTTACCACCATGCCCCGCATCGATAACAACCGTGTAGGATTGGTTTGCGACGCGCTGGGACGCTGGCAACGGAGCATCAGGTCTCATTGATGCGAGTTCAATTGCGAGTTCTTCCTTGCGCTTTTTGGCCTGATAGGAGGCAAGCTTTCGCATATCTTTCTTCGCCACGCTGCTGAAGCGCGCGGCCGACACGGTCTGAAGGTCAACGATTACCCGGTAGGATGGCTCGTTGCCCGCAGGTGGCAGGGACAAGGTCCGCGCGACCATCAACGGGCGCTCAAGCGCAAAACTGAGCGTTCCCTCGGAGAGCGCCCAGGTGGCAACACCACCACCCCCATCACCCACAGCAGGGGTCACTGGCCCATCAACTGGCAGCACGAGGCTGCGAGCGTTTCCCGATTCGGCAAGGAAGGCGCGACCTTCCTGCTCGGAATCTGCCCACACGGTGATTCGAGTCGGCTCTCCATTGCCAACAACCTGCACCCGGCTGACATCGGCGGATGCGGCAAAACCCGCACCCAGACAGGCAATCACAAGGCAAACAAAGCGT
This sequence comes from Hyphomonas sp. KY3, assembly GCF_017309975.1. Taxonomy (NCBI): domain Bacteria; kingdom Pseudomonadati; phylum Pseudomonadota; class Alphaproteobacteria; order Hyphomonadales; family Hyphomonadaceae; genus Hyphomonas; species Hyphomonas sp. KY3. Next base: position 1,101,664 of record NZ_CP022271.1, on the reverse strand, counting down.
AAAATAGTCATCAGGATCGCATGTATTCCAGATTCGAAGGTTTTCCCTACCAGACCGATTATTAACCCAGCATTGACCACAGGTTACGTATTACACAGCCTCAGCGCCCTTTTTGGTCTTTTCTTGACGGTCAAAATTGGGCAGTATCATCCGGTAGCCGCCAATCAGGCCTACCAAGCAAGTTTCCCAACGTCGCGACAGCGATCCCGGCTTCACCGAAAAGGCAAGCGGGCGCCGCGCTCCGGAAAGCAGAGAAGATGTACGCGGGTGCAGTAGTCAAAACCGATTTTCCTGTACTGCCCATGGGGCAGTCGGGTCGGCGTGACCGTATCCTCCCCCTAAATTTACAGACCGGCCCTGCGGCTGGCTTGAGGTGCGTTGACGCATCCAAAGCTGCTGCGCCGGCTCATAAGGTTCCTTTACATGAGCAAACTCATGCTAATCGACGCCTCGCACACGGAAGAGACCCGTGTTGCGATCGTCAACAATGGTCAGGTCGACGACTTTGACTTTGAAACAACTGGCAACGAACAACTCCGCGGAAACATCTACCTCGCAAAAGTAACGCGTGTAGAGCCGTCGCTTCAGGCGGCATTCGTTGAGTATGGCGGCAATCGCCACGGTTTCCTGGCCTTCAGCGAAATCCACCCCGACTATTACCAGCTGCCCGCGGAAGACCGCGAAGCCCTGCTGAAGGAAGCAGCCGAAGAGGCCGCTGCCCAGATCGAAGACGATGATGATGAAGATGGCGATGCAGTCGATATCGACGATGAAGACGACGTCGACAACGATGCAAGCGACGACGATTCTGACGAGTCGGAAGACTCCACCGATAATGAAAGCGGTGAAGCCAAGGCTGCCGCCGCACCCCGCCGGAAGAAATCAAGCCGCGCCTCGATCTCCAAGCGCTACAAGATCCAGGAAGTCATCCGCCGCCGCCAGGTGATGCTGGTCCAGGTCGTGAAGGAAGAACGTGGCAACAAGGGCGCCGCCCTGACCACCTATCTCTCCCTCGCTGGCCGCTACTCTGTCCTGATGCCGAACACGCCGCGCGGCGGTGGCATTTCCCGCAAAATCGTCAATGGCGCGGACCGCAAGCGCTTGAAATCCATCGTCTCCGAGCTGGATGTGCCGGACGGCATGGGCCTGATCGTGCGGACCGCAGGCGCCAAGCGCACCAAGGCCGAGATCAAGCGTGACTATGAATATCTTTCCAAGCTTTGGGAAAACATTGTCGAGAAGACACTGACATCCGAAGCTCCAATGCTGATCAATGCCGAGGGCGGTCTCGTCCACCGGGCAATGCGCGACATGTTCGACAAGGATATCGAGGAGGTCCTTGTTCATGGTGAAGAGGCCTATCGCGAAGCGAAGGATCTCGCCAAGCTCATCATGCCGAGCCAGTCCAAGAAGGTTCAGCAATGGAAAGAGGAAGACCCGCTTTTCGTGGCCGAAGCGGTCGAGCAGCAGCTCGATTCCATCTACTCCCCGACCGTCCAACTGAAATCCGGCGGCTATCTCGTCATCAACCAGACCGAAGCCCTGGTTGCGATCGATGTGAACTCCGGCAAGTCGACACGTGAGCGCAACATTGAGCAGACGGCTGTGCGGACGAACCTCGAGGCAGCTGAGGAAGCCTGCCGCCAGATGCGCCTGCGCGACCTGGCTGGTCTCATCGTGATCGATTTCATCGACATGGACGAGAACAAGAACAATCGCGCCGTCGAGAAAAAGCTGAAGGATCACCTCAAGGTGGACCGGGCCCGCGTCCAGCATGGTCGCATCTCGCAGTTCGGCCTGATGGAAATCTCACGCCAGCGTCGCCGTCAGGGCGTGCTGCAGGCAACCTCCGATCCGTGCGAAGCGTGTAACGGCACTGGCCGTCGCCGCTCTATCCCGTCGGCGGCACTTCAGCTGATCCGGGCCATCGAGGCCCGCGCCTCCATGGGCGGCCTGAAAGCCATTTCCGTGAAGGCTCCGACCGATGTCGCGCTCTACCTGCTAAACAACAAGCGCGAAGCGCTGGTCGAAGTCGAACAGGTGGCCGGCTTTGCTGTCTCGATTCACTCGTCAGAAGACATGCTGCCAGGCGATTTCGTGATCGATGCAGAGCGCGACCCGAACGGAAAGCCGAAGAAGCGCAAGCCACCACGCTCGCTCGCCAAGCCGAGCAAGCAAATCGTCAGTGATGACGAGGATGAAGATGACGAGAGCGAAGACGACACGTCCGAAGCCTCTGCTGATCAAGATGACGAATCCACAGGCACCCGCCGCAAGCGCCGTCGGCGCCGAGGCGGTCGTGGCCGCAAACAAGAGGCAGCTGAGTCGCAAGACGATGAATCCCGGCTCGACGGCGAGGACGCCGAGGATGACGGCGATGACACCGCCGAGGCCGCGTCAGACAGTGACGACGATTCAGAGGATGGCGCCCCTCGCAAGCGCCGCCGCCGAGGCCGTCGCGGAGGTCGTCGGCGGCGCCGGTCTTCAGACACCCGCAACGAGGCAGCCGATGGAGCGCCAACAGATGGCGGCGCCTATCTGGACGGCCTCGCTGCGAGTGCTCCGGAAATGCTGGACGATATTCCGCCGAGCGAAGCCAAAGTAGAGGAGCCGGTAACCGCAGAAGCTGAAACTGCTCCGGACGAACCGAAGACGGAAGAGACTTCTGGTGACAGTGAGGAAAAGCCGGCCAAGACGAAGCGTCCCCGCCGATCCCGCAGCAAAAAGAAGGAAGCCCCTGTGGCAGCCGACACCGGCGATGCACCAGAGACCAGCGATCCTGTTGAAGCTGAACCCACTCCAGCATCCGAGCCTGCTTCAGAGCCAGAGCCTGTTGCAGAAACGCCAGCCCCGGAGCCTCAGCCTGAAGTGGCGCCCGCCATGGTTGAACAGGCTGCGCCAGACCCCACTCCTGAGCCTGCCGCAAAGCCCTCCAAGAAGGCCGAGCCAAAACGCGCCGGCTGGTGGTCCCGCGCCAAGCGCTAGGCGGTCAGATTACTGACTAAATAAGAAGGCCGGAGCAACGATGCTCCGGCCCTCTACGTTTCAAGCTCATACAAAGTAGACGAACCAGAACTCTATTCCGCGACCAACCCTGCGAACTGGGGGTCAGCTACTGCCTTACCTATCAGCTCTTGCACGGCCGGCGTAAAAGCATCAATCACGTTCTGGCAAGCTTTGAGCGCCGAGTAGCTCGTTTTGAAGCTATAGTCCGTAGATACTTCATAGCCATCGGGCGCAGCTTCAGACGAAAGCTTGAGCCCAATCTTCCAGGATCCAGTCCCAAATGAGTTGAAATCCAACTGCGTGATTTCACCATCGATTGTTGTTCCGTTGGTCTGATCGTAAACCCCGGCGGCAAAGAGTTCGTCTCGCATCGCGCCCTCAATAAAGGCAACCGGCGCTTTTCCTGGAGCTACTTCCAAAGCGCCGAGCGCTCGGCAAGTCATATCGCCTTCAACGCCCTCTGCGGTAGTAAACGCCGCCAACTGGACCTTTTGCTCATCGTCCTCAAATGCGGATTGAAACGCCATGATGTTCGCAGTCGACGGCGTATACGGACGGCTGGACGTTGTTTCGCAAGCGCCCAACGTTAGAGCGGCCACAACAACCGCTACATATTTCAGCATAGAATTCTCCCCAAATTTCCCCGTGACCCAAGTTGATCACAGAACCACATTTCCCGCATTGGTTGCTTGGGTCAACAACAAAAAAGGCCGGTCTTGAAATAATCGCGACCGGCCTCCAACTGTTCGATTAAAGCGAAAAAATATTCACATTCGAGTATTTACGCCGCAGCTTTCTCAGCTTTGCCGGCTGGCGGGAAGCGATCGTAGAAGCCTTCGCCCTTGGATGCCATGTCGCGGAGCAGGTCGCCCGGCCGGAACCGGTCACCATACTTGTCCGCAAGCTTGTCGGCCTCGGCGACGAATTCCTTGATGCCCCACATCAGGTCGATATAGGAACAGCAACCGCCCGTATACGGTGCAAAGCCCCAAGCGAGGATGGAGCCAATGTCGGCATCGCGCGCATCGGTGATAACACCCTCTTCAAAGCAACGGGCAACCTCCACAGCCTGACGGATCAGGAAGCGGTTGGTCAGCTCTTTCTTCAGGTCTGGTGGGCATTCGTCCACCTTCACTTCCAGCTGCGTGTTCAGGTTTGGCCAGAGGCGTTCCGGCTTGCCCTTTTCGTTGTAGTCGTAGAAGCCCTTTCCGGCCTTGCGGCCCACACGCTCCTGGTCTTCGACGAGCCATGCAAGGAACTGCGTCCGGTCATCCGTCTGCAGATCGATACCAGCTGCCTCAGCGGTTGCCCGCGTCACTTTCAGCGCGGTGTCGAGACCGACCGAGTCGGAAACTTCCAGCGGGCCCATCGGCATGCCGGACTGTCGGCCGACATTCTCGATGATCGCTGGCTTGATGCCTTCTGCCAGCATTTCCATGCCCTCGCGCGTATAAGTGCCGAAGCAGCGGGACGTGTAGAAGCCGCGGCTATCATTGACAGCAATCGGCGTCTTGCGGATGGCGAGCACATAATCGACCGCCTTGGCGAGGGTCGCTTCGCTGGTCTTTTCACCGCTGATGATTTCGACAAGCCCCATGCGCTCGACCGGCGAGAAGAAGTGGATGCCGATAAAGTTCTCAGGGCGCTCCGATGCTTCAGCCAAGCCTGTAATCGGCAATGTGGATGTGTTTGATCCGAAGACAGCATCCTTGTCGAGAACAGCTTCAGCCATCTTGGTGATCTTGGCTTTCAGTTCGACATTCTCGAACACGGCCTCGATGACCAGGTCAGCGCCTTTGACATCATCATAATTGTCGGTCGTCGTGATCAGGTCGAGCAGTGCGTCGCCCTTCTCCTGTGTGGACTTGCCACGCGAGACGGCCTTTTCGACGAGACGGCGGGAATAGTCCTTACCCTTCTCGGCATTCTCTTTCGAGACATCGACGAGAACAGTCGGGATACCAGCCTTGGCCTGCACATAGGCAATGCCCGCGCCCATCAGGCCCGCACCGACGACAGCGATCTTCTTGAATTCGGTCTTCGGATGACCGGCCGGGCGGTTGCCGCCCTTGGACAGTTCCTGCATCGACAGGAACAGGGACCGGATCATGGCTTTCGCTTCCGGGCGCTGCTGGGTGTTGATGAAGTAGCGGGTCTCGATCCGGAGACCCGCATCGATCGGCACCTGAATGCCTTCATAGATGCAGGACAGGATGTTCTTCTGGGCCGGATAGTTGCCATAGGTCTTGGCCATCAGCATGGCATTGGACATGGTCGCGACCTGGCCCGCACCGGGGCTACGATGCACGACGCCGCCCGGAACCTTGAAGCCCTTTTCATCCCACGGCGCCTGCGCCTTCGGATTGGCCTTGACCCAGGCCTTCGCCTTGTCGACCGTTTCGGACGATGGGGCGAGTTCCTGAACGACACCCATGGCGAGCGCCTTCTCGGCATTGAAGCTTTCACCTTGCAGGATCAGTGGCAGAGCGGCCTGAACGCCGATCAGGCGTGGCAGGCGCTGGGTGCCGCCAGCGCCTGGCAGGAGGCCGATCTTGGCTTCCGGCAGGCCGAATTGCAGCTTCGGATTGTCATTCGCCGCAACGCGATAATGACAGGCCAGCGCCACTTCGAGACCGCCGCCGAGGGCGAGGCCATTCAGCGCAACGGCCACCGGCTTGCCGCAGGTTTCCAGTTCGCGCAGCGTCTTGTTGAGCGAAAAGCCGCGATCGAATTGCGCCTTTTTCAGCTCTGCTTCGGACATGTCCGCAGACGACTTTCCGGCGCCAGCGCTCTGGTTCATTTCACCAAGATCCGCCCCGGCGCAAAAGCCGCTCGGCTTGCCCGACGAGATCACCAGGCCCTTGATGGCGTCATTGGACGCGACTTCCTTGGAGATTGCGATGATATCAGCGACAGCTTTTGCCGTCAGCGTGTTCATGCTGCGGCCTGGCACATCAAAGACTGCGTGCGCAATGCCGTCACCATCGACGTCCCAACCGAATGTTTCGAGTTCCATATCGTGTATTCCGTTCGTCTGTATCTTGATTAAACGCGTTCGATGATCGTGGCGGTGCCCATGCCGGCGCCGACGCAGAGGGTGACAAGGGCGGTTTCCTTGCCGGAGCGCTCCAATTCGTCGACCATCGTGCCAAGGATCATGCCGCCGGTCGCGCCGAGCGGGTGGCCCATAGCGATGGCGCCGCCATTCACGTTCATCTTTTCATGCGGGATGTTGAGGTTCTGCATCATCAGCAGGACGACCGATGCGAAGGCTTCATTCAGTTCGTACAGGTCGATGTCACTGGCTTCCATGCCGGCCTTCTTAAGGACCTTCTGGGACACATAGGTCGGGCCGGTCAGCATGATGCCCGGCTCGGAACCGATGGACGCCATCGCGCGGATGCGTGCGCGCGGCTTGAGGCCGAACTTCTCGCCCATTTCCTTCGAGCCGAACAGGACCGCTGAAGCACCATCCACGATACCGGACGAGTTACCGGCATGGTGCACATGATTGATCGCTTCCAATTCAGGATAGCGCTGCTTGATGACTTCATCGAAGCCCATAGCGCCCATGCCAGCGAAGGAGGGGTTCAGTGCCGCGAGCGACTGCATGTCAGCGTCAGGGCGCATGTGTTCATCATGGGCCAGCTGGATGCCGCCCATCTGGTCTTTCACCGGAACGATGGATTTGGCAAAGCGGCCTTCTTTCCAAGCCGTTGCGGCGCGCTTCTGGCTCTCGACCGCAAACGCATCGACGTCATCGCGGGAGAAGCCATACTTGGTGGCGATCGTGTCAGCGCCAATGCCCTGTGGGGCAAAATAGGTCTTGAGGGCGACTTGCGGGTCGGAAGACCACGCGCCACCGGACGCGCCCATTGGCACGCGGCTCATGCTTTCAACACCGCCGCCGATGGCCATATCTGCCTCGCCGGTCATGACTTTGGACGCAGCCATGTTACAGGCCTCGAGGCCGGAGGCGCAGAAGCGGTCAACCTGAACGCCCGCGGTCGTTTCAGCATAATCAGCATTCAGAACGGCGACGCGCGCGATGTCTGCGCCCTGCTCGCCCACCGGGCTGACGCAGCCAAGAACAACATCGTCCACCTTGGACGTGTCGAGTTCATTCCGGTCACGGATGGCCTGCAGGACTTGGGTCGCAAGGCTGAGCGCGGTGATCTCGTGCAGTGATCCGCTTTTCTTGCCTTTACCGCGGGGCGTACGCACCGCGTCGTAGATATAGGCTTCAGTCATTGGAGAGGCTCCTTCTAAACATAAGATCAGGTTGCCGGTTTCAGTACCGGATTGAGGGTCAGGCTCGCGGTGGAACGGGCAGCTTCCTTGCCGCGGGAATCAAACAGTTCGGCTTCCGCGAACAACATGGCGCGGCCGACATTCCTTAGACGCGCTGTAACTTCGATGACGCCCTTGCGGACAGGTCGTAGAAAATGGGTATGCAAATCAACCGTCGAAGGGAGCTTCGTCTTGCCCGCCTTCATTCCGGCGAGCATGCCTATCGTATCATCCATCATGGCGACAAGATAGCCGCCCTGGATAACGCCTGCCGGATTGCAGAACTCCGGGCGGCCTTCAAAGCGCACCCGGGTTGTCAGCGCTTTCATGTCGAGCGCCAGGAGTTCAAAGCCAAGCGATGTCGAGGACGGGCTCGGCGTCGGAAAAACGTCGCGGATGAGATGGCTATCAGGCATGATCAGGACTTCGAACCTCGAACGTTTGGTCAATCACGGCCAAAACAACTCCGTCAATTGTCGGCGCACTTCTTTTATCACCTTCCGATCATTCACGACCCCTCTTATGCCCTTCGAAGCGAGTTCGCGCCATTCGCGCTCTGATCGCCACTTAACGTACATAAGAAGCCCCAAAAATATGGTTACGGCAAATGCAATCGCCACGTTGAATCCCCAGCCCATAATTGTTTCTCCTCGTTGCACTTTGATGAATGCTAAAATCAAGTTAGCAGGCACTAAGAGCAAAGTAAGGGTCAGACCAATTCGGCCAGTCTGCATACTATAACGTCCTCGCGATCAGCATTTTCATGACTTCATTGGCGCCGCCATAGATACGCTGAACGCGTGCATCTGCATACATCTGGGCGATAGGATATTCGTCCATGTAGCCGAACCCACCATGCAACTGCAGGCACTCATCAATGATCTTGCACTGGAGGTCAGAGATCCAGTACTTCGACATGGACGCGGTGGCGGCATCGAGCTCTTCCTTGAGCAGGCGCTCCGTACAATGATCGGCAAACACTTTGGCGACGGTCGCTTCGGTCTTGCATTCCGCCAGTTTGAACTGGGTGTTCTGGAAATCGAAAATCGTACCGCCGAACGCCTTGCGGCCCTTCACATATTCGACGGTCTCGTGAATTGCACGCTCAATCATGCCGACGCCCTGAAGGCCGATTATGTGGCGCTCCTGCGGCAGTTTCTGCATCAGCTGGATGAAGCCCTTGCCCTCGACTTCGCCAAGAAGGTTGGAAGCTGGCACACGCACTTCATCGAAGAACAGCTCCGATGTATCCGCAGCATGCTGGCCAACCTTTTCAAGGTTCCGGCCGCGGCGGAAGCCTTCCACCTTGTCTGTCTCGACAACGGCAATCGAAATGCCCTTGGCGCCCTGGGTCGGGTCCGTCTTCACGCAAACGAGGATCAGGTTTGCGGTCTGGCCATTCGAGATGAAGGTCTTCGAGCCATTGATGACGTATTCGTCGCCATCGCGCTTGGCGGTCGTTTTCATGCCCTGCAGGTCAGAGCCTGCACCGGGCTCCGTCATCGCAATGGCGGTTACGAGTTCGCCCGAACAAATGCCGGGCAGCCAACGCCGCTTTTGTTCTTCGGTGCCATAGGCGACGATATAGGGTGCAATAATCGCATTGTGCAGGGTTATGCCGAATCCGTCGACACCCTTCCACTGCTGTTGTTCGATGATGATGGCTTCATGACGGAAATCACCACCCGCGCCGCCATATTCTTCGGGCACGGATGCGCCGAGCAGGCCCATTTCGCCAGCCTTTTTCCAGATTTCCATCGGAACAATACCGTCCTTGCGCCACTGGGGCACATGCGGCACGCATTCCTTTTCGAAGAACTGGCCAACAGCGTCAGAGAAAATCTCGAGCTCTTCGTCCTGGCGCCAATTGGCCTTCGGGACATCTAGTGGGCTGGCCTGCATTCGTCTTCCTCCGCTTTGGGCGGCTTTTGCTTGCCGCTTACGTTCACGTAAACATGTAAGCGTCGCTCCGAGGAATTCCCAGCCCTCTCCCAACGTCAGAACGAGCGGAATCGCATAATTTTTTTGTGTGATAGCGCGTGAAACCCACTTATTTGGGCCACGCGCCATCAAAATCGGACTGGCGCGCTAAAACGCCTCCGCTGGCAAGGCCATCATCGACTTCGCGCCGGTCTTCACCTTGGCCAGGTGTGCAGCACCATCCGGCACCATCCGGTCCACAAAATAATAGCCGGTTGTGAGCTTCTCTTCATAGAAGGGATCGCCCGCCGCCTTCTTCTCCAGCGCAATCTTGGCCATTTTCGCCCACATGAATGCCAAGCCTGTGAGGCCAAACAGGTGCAGGTAATCGTGGCTGGAAGCGCCCGCATTGTTGAAATCGGTCATGCCATTTTGCATCAGCCAGGTTGTGGCCTCCTGCAACTGGGCCTTCAGTGTCGTCAGGCCCTCGATAAACGGGGCCATATCGGCATCGCCATCGGCTGAATTGATGAATTCGTCAACTTCACCAAAGAAGCTGAAGACAGCCCGGCCACCATTGGACGCCAGCTTGCGGCCAACGAGGTCGAGCGCCTGCACGCCATTGGTGCCTTCGTAAATAAGAGTGATACGGCAATCGCGGACGATCTGCTCCAGACCCCATTCACGCGTAAAGCCAGAGCCGCCGTGAAGTTGCAGCGCCTGATTGGCTTTCTCAAAGCCCATATGGGTCAGGTATGCTTTGATGACCGGCGTCAGAAGGGCCATATAGTCGCCCGCCTTTTCCCGCACTTTTTCATCTGGAGATTTGTGCTGAAGGTCACCCTGGAAGGCCGTCCAGTAAGTCAGCGCGCGCGCGCCTTCGAGGAATGCCTTCTGGTCCATCAACATGCGGCGCACGTCCGGATGAACGATGATCGGATCGGCAGGCTTTTCAGGTGCCTTTGGCCCGGTCAGGGAACGCCCCTGAAGACGGTCCTTCGCAAAATCGACTGCATTCTGATAGGCGACGACGGCTTGGGACAGACCCTGCAGGCCCACGCCGAGGCGCGCCTCATTCATCATGACGAACATCGTGCGCATGCCTTTATGCTCTTCGCCAACAAGAAAGCCTGTCGCGCCGTCATAATTCATGACGCAGGTCGCATTCCCGTGAATGCCCATTTTTTCTTCGAGGCCACCGCATGAACAGGCATTGCGCTCGCCCAGCGAGCCATCTTCGCCCACCATGTATTTCGGCACAACGAACAGGGAAACGCCTTTGATGCCTTCTGGCGCGCCTTCGATGCGGGCGAGCACGAGGTGGATGATGTTCTCAGTCAGATCCTGCTCGCCGCCGGAAATCCAGATCTTCTGGCCTGTGATCTTGTAGGAGCCATCGCCCTGCGGCACGGCTTTTGTTTTCATCAGGCCCAGATCCGTGCCGCAATGCGGCTCGGTGAGGTTCATCGTACCGGCCCATTCGGCCGACGCCATCTTCGGCCCGTACTTGGCCTTGAGTTCATCGGAGCCACCCGCCATCAGCGCCTGATAGGCACCGTGCGTCAGCCCCGGATACATCCCGAACGCCATGTTCGACGATGATACCATTTCAGTCCAAGCAATGTTTACAACGTGCGGAAGCCCCTGACCGCCCATGGACGGATCGGCCGACAACAAAGGCCAGCCGTTTTCAACGAGTTGTTTATAAGCTTCTGGAAAGCCATCCGGGGTTTTTACACTGGCGTCATCGCCGCGCACACACCCTTGCTGGTCGCCCACAGCGTTGAGCGGAAACAGGACTTCCTTGGCGAATTTGCCTCCCTCCTCGAGGATGGCATTCACCAGGTCCGGCGTGGCCTCTTCGAAACCCGGCAGGTTTGAATAGTTCTGGATCTGCAACAGGTCCTGCAGGATGAATTGCATGTCGCGGATCGGCGCGTCGTAACGTGGCATTTTGTATTTCCTGTCAATAAAGCACGAAAATCGCAGATATCTGCGGCGCGCTTGTACAAATTAGTTTGCCCCACCGTAGCATCTGCTGGGTGGGGCACAATTTGGTCGATGCAGATCAGACTTCGTCGAGCTGCCTGCGGGCAATTTCGTCATATGCCGCAAGCTGTCGCTTGTTCTCATCAGACGGGCCGGTATTCGCAATTTGCGTTTCCAGCCATGAGATGCCCTTGCGCAACTCCGTCAGGGCGGTGTCGATGTCGCCTCTCTGAATTTCCAGCTCCTTCACTTGCTTGCGGAACTTGTCGAGCGACATTCGCATCTGAGCGCGCTGTCCGTCATCGAGCACGTAAAGGTCTAGGATTTCACGGATATCGGCAAGCGGCAGGCCGAGACGCTTTAGCCTCACGATGATGGTGAGCCGCGCGCGATCCCGATTGGAATAGACCCGGGTCATGCCATCCCGAGCGGGATGGAGCATGTCCTTGTCCTCGTAGAAACGCAGCGCCCGCGGCGTAACGCCAAACTCGCGAGCAAGCTCGGAAATTGTGTAGGTGCGGGAATCCGCAGCGGAAATCTTGGAGAGCTTGTTGTTCATCATTCCGCAAATCTAGATCAAGGCTTACGCGAACGTCAACGTAAACTTTTTTGGCATTCTTCGTTTCCCCGCAGATTCCCTTGGTAGAGTTACCGGATTTGGAGGTTTTCTTTACCTTTAACCTGCCCTTAATCCGGCTCCTGTCATCACCGATGCTGAATCTGAATGATTTTGCCCGAAGCATTAACAATCGCGGGCAAAATGAGTGCTTAGGAGAGTGGGGATGAGCCAGACGGGGCCCTGGAGCGTCAAAGGAATTGACCAGCGCGCGCGCGACGCCGCTCGCGAGGCAGCGCATGCTGAAGGCATCACCTTGGGGGAGTATCTGAACCGGCTACTTATGTCGGTCGATGCCCCCAGGCCAAACGAAGTTGCGTATCCTTTCCAGAATCGCCGACCAACGGCAAACGCGGCGAACGACACGCTCGACACGTTGACGCGCCGCATTGAGGCAACAGAAGCGCGCTCCACACTTGCCATAACGGGTATGGACCACACGATCCTCGGCCTGGTGGCTCGCCTGGAAGAGGCCGAGCAAAATTCTGCTGCCGTAGCAGGCCATGTGGACAGCCTGATCGAAGAACTGAAGGACACACATTCCGCTTTGCAGGCAAAAGTGCAGAAGCTTGAAGCCGACGACACGACCCGCGAAAATCTCGAAGCGCTGAAATCACTCGAACAGGCGCTAGGCAAACTTGCCAGCCATGTCTTCGAAGAAAGCGAACTGGCTCAGAATGAGGCCCAAGCCATTCAGGGCCGGGTCGAGACAGGCTTCACCGAGCTGACCGACCGCGTTGAAAACATGGAAGTGAAGGTCGAACAGACCCTGTCCGATGCGGCCTCTCGCGTCGAGCGCGCCGTGGACCAAGCAGAGTTGCGCGCCGAGGGCACAGCCCGCGAGCTTGCCGATCGTCTATCCAATCTGGAAACGCATGTGAACTTGCGTCTGTCTGAGGTCGACAAGAGCGATGCACGTCTGGAAAGTGTCGAGACGAAGATTACGAAATCCCTGGCGACTGTCGAAACCACACTGGCTCAAACACAGGACCGGTTGAACCGAGCAGAAACCACCACGGATGCGGCCCTGCTCAGCCTTGAGTCCACATTCAACAATCTTGACGCCAAGATCGAGACCCTGTCGAAAACGGTCGAGCCTGATTTGGCGGACCGCCTTCGGGCAGAGTTTGAATCGCGCTTCGACGAAATCATGACGACTGTCCGCAGTACCGTCGACACGGCCCGCGCAGAACTGGCCGAAGAAATATCTCGTGCGGCCTCGGGCGCCAGTGAGGAAGCCGTTGCCGAACTTCAGACCGGTCTGAACGAAGTTCGCGAAAAACTGGTCGCAGGCGAAGATCGTCAGACTCAGGACATGAACAAGGTCTCGTCCGAGATCGGACGGATTGGTGACCTGGTCGGCACACGGATGGAAGAATTTGGCGCAAACCTCGACAAGCGGGTTAATGCAAGTGAGCAGCGTAGCGCCGAGGCAATTTCCCAGATTGGGGATCAGGTTGCGACCGTCGCCAACCGCCTGCAAGCGCGCCAGGACAAGGCCCTGCAGACCCTCGCTACCGAGATTGATGAGAACCGCAAGCGCGCAGACCTGAAGCTCTCCGAAGCGATATCAAGTGTCACCGATAAACTCGAGCAGGCGCAAACCCAGACCAGCGCATCCCTCTCGCCAATCCAGAAGGCGATGGCGTCACTCGCGACGCGATTGGAAATGCTCGAAGACACCGCTGCGCCCTCCAAGTCCGGTGCAGTCGAGCCAACTGATTTGGCAACCATGAATGCGCTGAACGAGACTGATCGCCTGCTCGAAGAATTCCAGGAAGAGGAAGACGCATCGTCTGATCTTCTCTCGGATGAATATGATGCAGTGTTTGAGCCCGGCCTGCCCGAGGACATTGCAGATGACGATACCAGCGACGCATTCCTCACAGACTGGACAGAAACAGAGGAAGTCGACGAAGTCGAGATAGAAGCTGGGACGAACGCCAAGTCAAATGCTTATGAAGAAGACTACGATCTCGTCGAGGACGAATTCGAAGTTGACGCAGATCCGGACAATGCAGAAGACGATTTCTACGACGCATTCGCCGATGCTGATGAAGCTCCTTCCCCAGTCGGATTTGATGCACTTGCCGAGCTTGAGGACTACGGGGACAATTCTGCCGAGCCACGTGAATCGGATATTTTCGAAGACGATGAATTCGACACGGAAGTCGATCCGGCCGGAGAAACATTCGCCGACCCTGAGTTTACAGAGGCGCTAGAAGACGAGCCTGAGGCCGCCTCGCCGGCTGCGAACTATATCGACATGGCTCGCCGCGCTGCGATTGCGGCGTCGTCGGGTCGCAAGGATTCTTCCCCATCGCTTGCACCTCCAAGTGATCAGGCTGACAAAGGCTTGCGCTTCGGAAACGGAAAGCTCCCACTCTATGCTGCGGCCTCAGCCGTTATCATCACGGGCGCCACTGTGGGCGGGTACCTTTATCTGCGCGGTAAGCAGGCCCCGACTTCGGTAACCGAACTGGCCGCGCCCGTCGATGGGGCGGCTGCGAGTCTAATTGAAACAGAATTGCCACCCGCAGAAGCCGCCGAGTCATCCGATGATGCCCTTCTGTTCGAAGATGATGTCGCGCCGCCAACTGACTTGGAGACTGCGGCCGCAGACAAGAGCGGCGAGGTTGCACCATCTGAAGAGCCATCCGACCCGATGGCTGAACTGATTGAACCAACGCCAATGATCGCGACCGCGCGTATTGAGCCGACCACGAGCTACCCGCCGATCCCGAAAGTCGACACGCTGGCAAATGCCGCAGCATCCGGGAACGGCATCGCGCAATTCCAACTAGCGCAACAGCAGCTTGCCGATGGCAACTTGAAAGGCGGCGCAGTCCTGATGCGGCAGGCCGCAGAGAAGGGCCTGCCAATTGCTCAGTACACGCTTTCAAAATTGCACGAAAAAGGTACGGGTGTACCGAAGGATCTGACACTGGCCCGGGAATGGACGGAACGGGCTGCGAACGGTGGCAACGTGAAAGCAATGCATGACCTTGCCGTCTTCATGGCTGAGGGCGAGGGCGGCGAGCAAACCTATGCCGGTGCCGTTGGATGGTTTCGAAAAGGCGCGGAGTTCGGCATTGTCGATAGCCAATACAATCTCGGCGTACTGTACGAGCAAGGCCTCGGCATCAGCCCAAATCTGACCGAAGCCCTTTACTGGTTCATGGTCGCTGCCAAGAATGGCGACGCAGGCGCACCGGCAAAAGTCATGGAAATTTCCAAGCGCGTCTCACCAGAAGCGGTGAACCATGCCCGTGTACAGTCTGAAGACTGGACCGCCTCCCGCGCCAACGCAGCAGCCAATGGCCGGTTCGGCGCGCAATCATGGAGCATCGGGAATGCGGCTCAAGTACGCGCGACACAGCAGGCCCTGACCGTACTTGGCTACAACATTGGCTCCGCCGATGGAGCCCTTGGGCCGGATACAGCGACCGCCATTCGCGACTATCAAACCGCTCAGTCTCTCAACGTGACAGGAACCATCACGCCGGAACTGATCGAAAGTCTGAACGCTCGCGCCAAGTCTTAGTGTTATGGCCGTGTAAAAGCGCGCGGCCGTTCACTCTCATCCAGGCTGAGATAACGGTCACGCAGTCGCGTTTGGCGGGACTCGAGTGACTGCTGCTCGCCGGCAATGATGACAGCGATGGGTGCAGACGCGACCTCCAAAGGATCCCCGTCCCAACCAACCACATCAGCGGGTGCGCCGGGCGCGAGGCGACCATACCCCGTCAGGCCGAACATGTCCGCCGGGGCGGTGGTCAACGCCGCCAAAGCATCATCGAAGCTCAGTCCGTTGGCGACTGCATTGCCGGCAAGCTGTGTCGCAAGCCGCGCCTGATGGCTGCTATCCCCAACATTGGCAATGGCAAATGTAACGCCTGCTGCGGCCAGTCGCGCTGCATTTTCAGATGTCGCTGCCAGTTTCTCAAACGAGCCCGGAAGATTGGAAAACGCATTGATGATCACCGGGATATCCATCTCGGCCAGCCGTGGCGCCACACGCCACGCTTCGTCCGCGCCGACAATCACGATCTTCAGTGACGGCTCCTCCTCGGCCAGATCCATCACGGCATTCAAGTCACTGGCACGACTCGCTTCAATCAAGATTAACTGCTGGCCCCGTGCGGCGGGCGACAGCGCTTGTGCATCAATCCGGTTCAGAACCGCGCCATCATTCTGCGTGATGTAGCGCGCTGGATAGCTGCGCGCATCATCCAGCGCCGCCCGCAGCAGCGTCATGGCAGACTGCCGCGAGCCGCCAGCAAGACCCGCGCCTGCTTCACCGAGCTTGATGAAGGTGAACGCCTTCTCATCCAGCTCCGTATCGAGATCACCGCTCGTATCAGCTACGAAACCCTGCCCGGCAAACAGCGCATTGCCGGTGTTGGGTACAACAACCAGGCGCGTAAAACCTTCGATCCGGGTGACATCAATCGCAGTGGCGTCGGGATTGAACCCATCGGCTGCATTCAGCGCGGCTGAAAACGGAGACATCGCCGCCGCCGTGTCATTCGTAGAATCTTCCGCGCCAACTTCAACCAGGCCTGTTCGGGCAAAGGAGGCGATCAGACCAGGCGTGACCCATTCAGCGGAAATCTCGGTGGCGCCACCTGGCACTTCAGTATCTGCCCCGCCGACCGTGACAATCCGGTCGTCCTCGATGACAACAACGCCGTTTTCGATCATACCTTGAGCGGTGCCGGTCCAGACCGTTTCACCGCGAATGACGAACGTATCGGCGTACGCGGGCGCCGCTGCGAGACCCAAGGCGGCAACGCTTGTAAGTAGTGTACGGATCATTTGCGATCTCCTTCACCAGGTTGGCCTATTTCAAAATCCATCACAGGATTGGTCTCAGGATGGTCGCGGTCAAACATCAGCGCGCCGTCAATAAAGACCTGGTCTGCCTTGGCGTAGACGCTGAACGGGTCATCGGACCAGACGACGACATCCGCCATCTTGCCGGGCTTCAGGCTGCCCGTACGATCGTCAATGCCCAATGACTTGGCCGGGTTCAGCGAAAGCCACGTCCAAGCGACCTCTTTCGGAATATCGATACCTGCCCTCAAACCATCAGACCATGCCTTGGCGGCTTCCTGGTTGAGACGTTGAATACCGACATCACTGTCCGAATGGACGATGGCACACGCGCCGGCCTTGTGGACCATCGGGATGTTCTCACGGACGCCATCATAGGCTTCCATCTTGAAGCCCCACCAATCGGCCCACATGGAAGAACACGCACCATATTCGGCCAGCTTGTCGGCAATCTTGTAGCTTTCAACGGCATGGTGAAAGGCGGTGACCTTGTAGCCAAACTCCTTCGACATATCCATGATTTGCGCCATCTCATCGGCGCGGTAGCAATGCATGTGCACGAGGATGTCGCCATTCAGCACACCCGCGAGCGTGTCCAGTTCGAGATCACGCGCAGGTGGTTCACCGCCTTCGTCCTCGTACTTCTCCCATTTGCGCTTGTATTCTGCAGCCTTGATCCAGGCTTGCCGGTACCCTGCCACATTGCCCATCCGAGAATAAGGGGCGCCACCAGGAAAACGCCCGCCGCCATAGCCATACACGCGCTTGGGATTCTCGCCGCAGGCCATCTTCAGCGTATAGGGCGCGTCCGGAAATTTCATGCCCTGAACGGTCCGGCTCGGCACGTTCTTGAGGATCACGCCGCGCCCGCCGAACAAGTTTGCGCTGCCCGGTAGCACCTGGAGCGAGGTGATGCCTCCGGCTATCGCCCGCGTGAAGCCTGGATCTTGCGGCCAGACACCGTGCTCCGACCACACTTCCGCTGTGACCGGCGCAGAAATTTCGTTGCCATCGCCGTGCGCGGTCACACCGGGCGAGGGATAGACGCCGAGATGGCTGTGATTGTCGATAATGCCCGGAGTCACCCAGCGACCTGTCGCATCAATGGTCTCGGCACCATCCGGGGCTTCGATATCGGCGCCTAGTGCGACGATCTTGCCATCCTGCAACAGCAGGCTGCCATCTTCGATCAGGTTACCTTCGCCATCGAGGATTGTGGCATTGGTGATCAGGACAGGCGCATTCGGATAGGGCGCATATGTGGAGGGATAGGGATTGCGGTCGAACGCGTCTTCCGACGACGCAGCCTTGTCGGCATCGTCGCCTCCACCGCACGCTGAAAGCAGGAGTGCCGCAGCGCAAACAGCTGCCAGCCCATAAAGTATTCGCATTTCATTTCGCCCCGTGTCCGCAGAAAGGTTTGGCGCATACTGCTGACATTTCTCCCGGCTTCAAGGCCTGAGCCGGAAACACGCGTGAAATTCTTGCCTGCCCGGCCGGATTTGCCGCAATTTGTTTCTACTGTTCCGGTTGAGACGGGTCTTTCTTGTCTCGGCCGAACACCAAGCGCATCAGCCAGTTTGGCGCAAACCGTTCGACCCGGGGATGCCTTGCCAACACGCTCTCCATCCACCGCCTGCCCCACATCGCGTTCCGCCCCAGCAGCACGACACCAAGAATGGCAATCGGCAAGCCAACAGGAATGATCGGCGTGACGAAAGCGATTGGAATGGCCACCACGATCATGATCAGACCGGTAAGCGCCAAAATCTGGCGGAACGCTACGTTCACACCATTGCGCAGCCCCGCCGCAGGCTTTGGGGAAGCTGCGGTCTGTTCCGTTTTCATGTGGGTTTCGTCATCGGCCATTAAGCTGAATATGGGAAAAGAAGCGGGCGCCGCCAGCGATATCGTCATGATGTGGTCAAAGTCTGGTGTCTGCGTTACCTGATTGCTACAGATTGCCCGCTCGTTCCGCGCGCAGGGCGGGATGAAGTGTTGCGTGAGGCCCGGAATGAAACTGCAGTCTGTTCAGGTCCTGCGTGGAGTGGCGGCCCTCCTGGTCGTTCTCTATCACACCAGAGCCCACGAAACTCGCGGCATCGCCCATAATGGTGGCGGCGAGTTGGCTTGGCTTGGCGGCATTGTGACGAATGGTTTCGCCGGGGTCGACCTGTTCTTCGTGATCTCCGGCTTCATCATGGTCGCCGTGACCTACGAATTGAAGCCCGGCATCCAGACAGCTCTGAACTTCGTGTTCCGTCGGCTGACCCGGGTCTATCCGGTCTGGTGGCTGTTTGCCGGTATCACCACAGTCGGTCTGCTCGGCTATTTCCAGTTGGGCAATATGGTCGAAACGTTGCAAGTCACGTCGCGTCCGGAGCCAGACTGGATCTATATCATCAAGTCCTTCCTGCTGATTCCACAGGAAAAGGAGCCGGTACTTGTGGTGGGGTGGACGCTGATCCATGAAGTCTATTTCTATCTCGCGTTCAGCCTCGTCTTGCTGCTTCGCAGATCCTGGTGGCCCTATGCGTTGCTTGGCTGGGGAGCTGCAGTCATCGCAGGATGGATGTCTGGACTGTCCGGCCCGATCGTTACCGATTTCCTGTCGCTGTTTTTCTCGCCCATGACCATGGAATTTCTGTTCGGCGCCGCCACAGCAATGCTCGTCGCGTCCGGAGTTGCGTGGCGAGGTGGGATCGTGATGCTGGTCGCCACGCTATGGATGGTGGCGTCCCTGTGCCTGCAGGGGCCCCAAACCGATTACACACTTCAATGGGGCCGCGTCATGATGTTCGGCTTGCCGAGTGCCGCGCTCATCTACGGACTCGTCACGCTGGAACTTGAAGATCGTTTGGCATGGCTTGTCCCGGCGGGTGTCGGCGCTTTGCTGACTATCGCGGTTTTCCAGCTCTACGGACTGGGAGAAACAGCCCCTCTATCCGTGCGGGTCAATGCCACTATTGTTGCAGTTCTGGTGGGCGGCTTGGGCACACTTGCTACATTTTGGACAGGTTGGCTGGCTGGTCAGACTAGACCTCGCAGCGTGCGCGCCCTGTTTCCAGCCTTGCGCAAAATACTCGCTGCGATGGTCCGGCTCGGTGACGCCTCTTATTCGCTCTACCTCGTGCACACGATCGTCATCGTGGCCCTACGGGTCCTGTTCGGACGCCTCGGAGACATTCCCGTTCTCGCGCCTGTTTTCCAGCTCGGCCATCCTGGCCTGCTCGACAATGTCGCGTTTGCGCTTGCCTGCGTGACCGGATCGATTATCGCCTCGCTGCTCAGCTACACCTATTTTGAACGGCCAATGGGCGCGCTCTTCCGAAAGTCACGCTCAACAGTGCAGAACGCTTCCTGATCCTTATTCCGCCGCGACGGAACTCGTTTCTGGCGGTGTCCACTTGAGCACAGGCTTGCGGGCGGCCTGCGTTTCGTCCAGGCGACGCATCGGGGCGAGATAGGGCGCGCCCTTCATCGTTTCATCGCCCTGTGCAGCACGCCGGGCAATCGCCTCCAGCGAGTCACAAAAGCGATCCAGCTCGGCTTTCGATTCTGACTCGGTCGGCTCAATCAGCATCGCCCCATGCACGACCAGAGGGAAGTACATGGTCATCGGATGATAGCCCTCATCGATGAGGGATTTCGCAATATCAATCGTCTCGATCCCGTCCGCCGTGAAGGCATCGGAGAACAATGCCTCATGCATGCAATAGCCATCGAAAGCTGGTGTCATGACGGATTTCAGGCGCGCCTGAATATAGTTGGCGTTCAGCACGGCATCTTCAGAGGCCTGCTTCAAGCCGTCTGCGCCGTGGCTGAGCATATAGGTCAGCGCCCGGACGAACATGCCCATCTGGCCATGAAAGGCCACCATGCGGCCAAAGCTCTCGCTCGCATCACCTTCCATGTCCTCCACGAGGCGGAAGACCCCGTCTTCATCCTTCACAACGAAGGGCACGGGCGCGTAAGGCGCGAGTGCATCTGACAACACAGTCGGGCCAGAGCCCGGTCCGCCGCCACCATGCGGGGTGGAGAAGGTCTTGTGGAGATTGATGTGCATCGCATCGACGCCAAGGTCACCGGGACGGACCCGGCCAACGATGGCGTTGAAGTTCGCACCGTCGCAATAGAAGTATCCGCCAGCCGCATGGATCAGGTCGGCGATCTCCTTGATGTCGGTCTCGAACAGGCCGCAGGTATTTGGATTGGTCAGCATAATGCCGGCAATGTCGTCGGATTTTTCGAGCTTCGCCTTCAACGAATCCATGTCGACGCGGCCGCGCGCATTGGCCTTGATCTCGTCCACGATGAAGCCGCACTGAACGGCGGTTGCCGGATTCGTTCCGTGGGCGGAGGCCGGCACAAGAACGCGCTTGCGGGTCTCGGCCTCGCCGCGCGCGACCAGCGCCTGACGGATTGCCATCATGCCGCAGAACTCGCCATGCGCCCCGGCTTTGGGGCTCATCGCAACCGCAGGCATGCCGGTTAGTGTCTTCAGCCAAGTGGCCAATTCGTCGATCAGTTCCAGTGCGCCCTGCACGGTTGCCTGCGGCTGCAGCGGGTGGATATCCGCAAAGCCGGGCAAGCGCGCGAGCTTCTCGTTGAGACGCGGATTGTGTTTCATCGTGCAGCTGCCGAGCGGGAACAGGCCAAGGTCGATGGCATAGTTCTTCTGGCTGAGGCGCATGTAATGGCGCACGGTCTGTGGCTCCGACAGACCCGGCAGGCCGGCCGGCTGGCTGCGCGCAACGCCGCCAAGGCGTCCGCTCCGGTTCTGCGGCGCGGGCAGGTCAACGCCGGTTGTCTCAGACGTCCCGATCTCGAAGATCAGGCCTTCAGCCTGCAACAGGCCCCGCGAGCCAGACATGGTCTCGATGGCAGCTACCGAAGCCGAAGTCGGCGCCGTCGGGCGGCCTTGCATGTTCATGGTCATATCGGTTTCACCTCGTCAAAATATTCACTGCGGGCCACGAGCACCGCCTCAGCTGTTCGCTCAGGTTCATCAGCAAGGTAGGGAAACCAGAAGCTTATGCCGACTTCCGGACTTACTATAACGTCTAAACTGCCGATGCTTGAGAAACCCTTGCTCTCGAAAAGACGACGAGCGTCCTCGCTGGTGCGTCCCGTGAGGAGGTAATTATCCCAAGTAATTCGCGCGCGATCATCGAATTCGACCGCCTCGACAGTGCCACTTCCGGTAAAATAAACAAACACTGTGCCGTCGTCGTGGCAATATTCATGAGCCGGAAAAGCTGAGCTTTGCGTCCGGAAGAACTGCCGCGCCTTAAAACCGAAGCACTGCTCAACCTCGCCCCGAGACATCCCGAACCGGATTGGGAGCGGCCCTACGCCGGGTTTAAATCTGCATTCAAGCGTCATCAAAGCACCTCAGTCAGCGCCGCGGCATAGGCGGCTATGTCTTCCGGTGTCGTGCATTCGGTGGCGGCGCAAATAATCACGTCACCCATATGCCCATCGGGGAAGAGGCGGCTGGCGCGGACGCCGCCGACCACACCGGCCTCATCCAGCATGGCCAGCACGGCTTCGGCGTCCATCGGCGTGCGGAAGGCAAACTCATTGAAGAAACGCGGTGTCAGGATTTCGATGCCGGGCACCGCCTCCAATGCCTCCGCAAGATCGCAGGCCGCCTCATGGTTCAGCAGGGCCAGCTGCTCCAGCCCCTTGCCGCCCAGCAGCGTCATATGCGCCGTGAAGGCCAGTGCGCACAGGCCGGAATTGGTACAGATATTGGAAGTCGCCTTGTCACGGCGGATGTGCTGTTCGCGGGTCGACAGCGTCAGCACGAACCCGCGATCACCGTTGGCGTCAACGGTCTCGCCGCACAGGCGCCCCGGCATCTGGCGCACCAGTTTCTGGGTACAGGCGAACAGGCCGACATAGGGCCCACCGAAATTGAGTCCGTTCCCGATGGACTGGCCCTCGCCCACGGCAATGTCCGCGCCCATCTCTCCTGGCGGCGTGACAAGGCCCAGCGAGACAGCTTCGGTGAAGACCGACACAAGCAGCGCGCCTTTTTCATGCGCGGCGTCGGCAGATTTCGAAAGATCGGTCACCGTCCCAAAAATGTTCGGGCTCTGGCCGATGACGCAGGCGGTCTGATCGTCTACCGCATCGGCCAGCGCATTCTCTCCATCCATAGTTGCGGGCAACTGGACCACTTCGAACCCTTGCGCCTCGCACACCATTTTGGTGGCGGCGGCATAGTGCGGGTGCAGCCCGCCCGACAGAATCACCTTCTTCCGGCGCGTCACCCGCGTCGCCATGATGGCCGCCTCGGCACAGGCTGTGGAGCCGTCATACATCGAGGCGTTTGCCACATCCATGGCGGTCATCGCCGCAACCTGGGTCTGGAATTCGAACAAGGTTTGCAGCGTGCCCTGCGCGATTTCTGGCTGGTAGGGCGTATACGTCGTCAGGAATTCAGAGCGCTGGATCACCATGTCGACCGTAGCCGGAACATGATGCTTGTAGGCGCCCGCCCCGACAAAGAACGGACCGGACGAGGCCGACCGGTTCTTGGCCGCGAGATTCGACATGTGGCGCTCGACGGCGAGCTCCCCCTGATGGTCCGGCAAGCCTTCAATCGTGCTGCCGAGGCGCGCAGCTTCAGGTACGTCCGTGAAGAATTCATCGACTGTTTTGGCGCCGATGGTCGCCAGCATTTCTGCACGGTCTTCCGGGGTCAGGGGGAGGTATCTCATATGTGCTACTCCATCAACGCCTACAGGCCGTCACAAAATGCCTTGTAGGCATCCGCATTCATCAGCGATCCAAGTTCGCCGGCATCGGTCAGTTTCAACTTGCAAAACCAGCCTTTGCCTTCAGGGTCTTCGTTGACCGTCTCAGGTGCGTCAGCGAGGGCGGCATTGCCCTCCACGACTTCACCGCCGACGGGGGCATATACATCCGAAGCCGCCTTGACGCTTTCGACCACCGCCATGTCGTCGCCCTTGGCGAAGCTGGCACCCGCTTCCGGCACTTCGACAAACACAACATCGCCGAGCTGCTCGGCGGCGTATTTGGTGATCCCAACCGTGGCGACATCGCCATCCACGGTGATCCATTCATGGTCTTCAGTATAGTAAGTTGTCATGCCCAATTCCCTCTCAGCGTTTGTAATTGTGTGCCACGAAAGGCAGCGCGCACACTTCTGCGGGACGCGCCTTGCCTCTCACCATCAGATCGATTTTCGTGCCAGGCTCAGCCAGGTCTGCTCGCACATAACCCATTGCGATGGGCGCATCGACACTAGGTCCAAAGCCACCGGACGTGACAATGCCAACTGCTTTGCCATCAACTTCGATCACGGTTCCCTCTCGGGCTGGCGCGCGCTCCAGCGGCTGGATACCAACACGAACTTCAGCCGGGCCGGCGGCGAGAGCCTTCATAATACGTTCCGCCCCCGGAAAGTCAGCGCGTTCACGGCGTTTCTTCTGGATCACCCAGGCAAGGTCTGCCTCGACCGGGTCGCGGGTCGTGTCCATGTCGTGGCCATAGAGGCAAAGCCCAGCCTCGAGACGCAGGGAATCCCGCGCGCCAAGACCGATCGGTTTCACCCGGTCGTCGGTCAGCATTTCCTTGACGAGCGGCAGGCCAGCCTCCGGCGAGACAAGCACTTCAAACCCGTCCTCGCCCGTATAGCCACAGCGCGACACGATGCAGCGCGATCCGTTCAGTTCGAATGGCATGTGTCGCATGAATTTCAGATCTTCGCAGCCCGGGAAGAAGTCGCTCATCACATCAGCGGCCTTCGGGCCTTGCAGGGCGAACAGGATACGGTCATCGGCGCGCGTCAATACGGCCTTGCCTTCAAATGTCCGCTCAAAGAGCGCCCAGTCAGCTTCCTTCACAGCGCCGTTCACGACAATGTAGAGCGAACCTTGCGCATCTTCCCCGATCGGGCGGGTGATGATGAGGTCATCCAGAATGCCGCCCTCTTCATTGAGCAGCACAGTCAGGCGCGCCTGGCCCTCCTTGAGACTTGCAATATCTGACGGCACCAGCGTCTCGACCAGCGCGGCGATCTCGGCATGCGCGTCATCACCGCCGCCAATGCCATCGGCCAGCGACAGGAAGCATGGCCCCATATGGGAAACATCAAACAGGCCCGCCTGCGTGCGCGTCCAGAGATGCTCGTCCTTGACGCCCATTGGATACTGAACCGGCATTTCATAGCCGGCGAACGGCACAAGCTTCGCGCCCAGCTCTTCGTGCAAGGCATGGAGCGGCGTGCGCTTCAAATTCTCTGTCGTCGTGTCGTCCATGACGCCCTTTCATAAGGAGACGGGGCAGCCTCAAGCTGCGCATCGTCGCCCCCGCTGTCCTGGGCGCCTGAGAGATTCCGCCCGGCATGCGGGCTTGCTCCTTCGGCGAGACGGCACCATCAGCCCGTCTCTTTCCAGCGTGTTGTCTCTCTCCCGGTCCTTTTGCCTGAGCGTTTCCGGGGCGGTTGCGCCTTCGGCGGCGGGGTTGGGTACCCGCTCTCTCCCGGGAGGAGTTCGTCTATACGAGTCGAACTAGCGCGGATTCTGATGGCCAGCAAGCGCAGAGTCAGCAATCGCCTGCCCGAACGCCGACACTGCCCGGCGAACAGGCAGGCCGGCGTGCATCAGACTTCCGTCGCCTTGCGCCCAAACCACCCCTGCACCATCGACCACGCATTTTTCGAGCCCGACATGGTCTGCTCTGCCGCCCAGGCCGCGCGCGAAGTAAGCCCGCCGCAACGCTTGAGCAGATCCGTCGCGACCGAGCCGGATTCCTTTTTCACGCGTGCAAGTGCTTCGGCAGAAATCGAGCGGGCCTGTCGCGCGGACCAGCCTTCAAAGGCCCGGCAGCGGCGCTTGGCGAGATACCCCATCTTCAGGGTCAGCATGGCGTTTACCGCTCCGTCCATGACCGGTCCGGCGATCAATCCGCCCATACGCCCCAACAGGCCGCCGATCACATCCCCCGTCATGTCGGTCACATCTTCCAACGCACGGCTGACCACGACGATGGCCGCCACGTCCCGAAGGATCAGTAATGTGCCGCCGAGATGTGGGCGGCCAAAATAGATCTGGGAAATCTTCGCGATCAAGTTCGCATTGCGCCACAGCACCACGAAAGCATCAACGGTGCCGTTCATGGAGAAAGCCGTGGCCACGCCGACGCCGACCGCTTCGGCATGGATCAGCTTGTCGACCTTGGCGTCGAGTTTCTTGAGATGGATTTCGATATGGCGCTTCTGGAAAGCTTCAAGGTCTGCTGCGACCGTGGCGGCCTCTGTCATGTCCGCCGCCGCGAACCGGGCCAGCAAAGCGCGCCCGGCCACCATGCCTTCCTCGATAGACGCCACGTCCTCGACCAGGAGCGGATTGCGCTTCAACATGGTGAGATATTTCAAATCGTATTTCAGGCGCTGCGACAGGAGCGATATGTCCGGGTTTTCAATGTCGAACGGCGTATGGGGCGGTTTCGCTGCGACGGGCATGGACAGGAATGACGCGAGGGGCCGCCCGACCAGCAAAAGCAACAATCCCGCCAGCAGCAGGATGAACGCGTACCCCAGCACCGGGTGCACATCGTCGAACAGGCGGTAGAACAGAAATCCCTGTCCGATCACGGTCAGGAAGGCGAGCATCAGCAGCGCCGCTCCAGACCATTTGATGACTTTCCAGGCTTTCGACCATTGGGATGCAAACTCCCATTGGTACGCGCTGTCTGAACTGGTCTCCACCGGGACTGGCATGGTCTTGGCCATATCGGAACTCCTCTACTGACTGATCTCTCCGAAGAGGATCAGCGAGGAGTTGGGCCAAGGCAATACGTAGCTACATGCGCTCCGGAATGCGAATGCCGAGAAGGTCGAGGCCAGTTTCGAGTTGCTTGAGCACGGCGGCTGACAGGGCAAGCCGGCTGGCGCGAAGGTCAGGGTCTACTTCGGACGCAATCGGCAGCGCAGCATAGAAGGCGCTGAACCCCTGCGCGAGATTGTAGACATGCTCGCAGAGGATGTGCGGCATACGCTTTTCACGCGCCTGCAGCAGCGTCGCCGCGAAGCCATCCAGTTGCAACACAAGCGCGCGTTCGGCGTCATGGCCGATCCGGATCTCGCCAGCCTTGTGGCCAGCCTCTTCTGCCTTGCGCAGGACCGATTTGATCCGCACGGCCGCATAGAGCAAATATGGCCCAGTCTTGCCCTCAAAGCTCGTGAAGCGGTCGAGATCAAAGACGTAGTTACTAGTCCGGGTGTTGTGCAGGTCCGAGAAGCGCAGTGCCGCCAGCGCCACCTTGGCGGCAACATCCCGGCGCTCGTCTTCCGACATGTCTTCCGGCAGCTTTCCGGCTTCCGCAATCTTCTTCTGGGCTTCTTCGAAGGCCATGGCGTTGAGGTCCGCCAGCCGAAGCACGCCGCCTTCGCGGGTCTTGAAAGGCTTGCCGTCGGGACCGTTCACCGTGCCGAAGCCGATGTGTTCCATATGGCCTTCATCGATCAGGCCCAGCATTTCGGCGGCGCGGAAGACCTGTTCGAAATGCAGCGCCTGACGTTGGTCCACGACATAGAGCATCAGTTCCGGAACTGGATCCATATGCTCCATCCGGTCCTCAATCGTCGCGAGGTCGGTGGTATGATAGCCCGTGCCGCCGCGGCTGTTGACCAGCATGATCGGCGGCATGTCCTTCTTGTCGCTCTCACGCTCGATGCGAACGATCACGGCGCCGTCGTCTTCTTCGGAAAGGCCGGCGTCCTTGAACTTCTCGACGAGACCCGGGATCAAGTGATCGACATCACTCTCGCCCTTCCACAGGTCGAAATGAACGTTCAGGAATTCATAGTCGATCTTGAGCGCAGCGACCGACACATCAATGAAATGTCGCAGCAGGGCGCGATAACCTGGTCGCCCGGCCTGGAGTTCGGCCACGGCCTTCTGGCTGCGCTCATTGCGCGCCGCATCCGCCTTGGCCTTGTTGCTGGCCGCCGGGTAGAGGCGTGCGAGGTCTTCGATCGTGACGGGTGGCTGTTCCGGATACGGGCCCTCATAGACGGCGTCGAAATAGATCAGATCGGGCTGCTCGTCATACAGTTCTGTCACGAGGTGGCCCATCTGGAGCCCCCAGTCGCCGAGATGGGTGTCGCCTGTTACCTTGTCGCCGAGAAAACGGAGTAGTCGCACCAATGTGTCGCCGATCACGGCGGAGCGCAGATGTCCGACATGCATCGGCTTGGCCACGTTCGGGCCACCAAAGTCGATCACAGTGACCTTGGGGTCAGCCGCCAGTTCGCCGCCCGCCATGTCGTCCGACAGGATGCCCGCAGCACGCGCCGACATCGCCTCGTCGGAGACGCGGATATTGATGAAGCCCGGCCCGGCGACTTCTGCCGACAGGACCATGGGATGATCTTTCAGTGTCGCCGCGATCTCACCGGCAATCTCGCGCGGGTTCTTGCCGGCCGACTTGGCCGCCCCCATTGCGCCGTTACACTGGAAGTCCGCGAATTCCGGCTTGTCAGAGCGGCGCACGGCGCCCCATTTCGACTCCAGCCCCATGGCTTCAAAGGCGGCGCTGGCGGCCACCGACAGATCATTGATCAGGCTGGCCATTGGTTACTGTCCGGCATCCATGCGGAAACGCTTGCCCGCGCGGTTGAATTCCAATTGCTCCTGGGTCAGTTCGAACCCCACGACGACTTCGAAGTTCGTGCCCGAAATCGACTCATCCACACGCGGAATTTCGATTGTGCCTATGACTTCGGTTTTTCCGGTCAGGTTCTGGCCCCGGAAATTGCCCTCGGTGTTGAAGTATTTCTTTGCCAGCACCTTGCCGTTCCGGCGCGTGACCGCGACGTAGTAAGGGTAAGTGTGAGCACTGGAATCCGCTGCGGGGCCTTTTCCGAACGCGAAATCGATCTCGACTTCAGCTTCCAGTGGATTGTCCTCAACATAACGGCAGAACAGCCGTACATCGATGATTTCACCCGTGAATTCGATATTGGAATACAGCTCGCCACCACCATCAAATTCGACATAGCGCGACGAATCATAGAGGGCACCGACGGGTGGGCACGGGCCGGCATTCTGGCGCGTGTCGAAACTGTCCGCGATCTTTCCGGCACCACAGCCAGTGAGAATGACCGCGGCGAGAAGTGGGGCATATTTGATCATGCGTCGGCGTGTCCTTCTTGGCCTGATGCAAAGGCCTGTCCATCTGTTGCTGCAGATGTGTTAAAGGCCCAGACGTCTCGGCGCAACGCCCGCAGGCAGGAAGTAGGATGAAATGAACGACAGGCAGCCTCTTGTGATCCGACTTGCGGCGCCGCGCGGCTTCTGCGCTGGCGTTGATCGGGCCATCCAGATCGTCGAGGAAGCGCTCGAAAAGTGGGGCGCGCCGGTCTATGTGCGCCACGAAATCGTCCACAATGCCCATGTGGTGAGCCGACTCGAGGATCTGGGCGCTATCTTTGTCGAAGAACTGGACGAATGTCCGGAAGATCGCCCGGTGATATTCTCCGCCCATGGCGTGCCGAAATCCGTGCCGGCCGAAGCCCAGCGCCGCAACATGATCTTTGTCGACGCTACCTGCCCACTCGTCTCCAAAGTGCATGTCGAGGCCGAGCGCCATCACCGGGAAGGCCGGGAAATTGTGCTGATCGGCCATGCCGGACACCCGGAAGTGATTGGCACGATGGGCCAGTTGCCGGGTGATACAATCACCCTGATCGAGACCGTTGAAGACGTGGCGAGCTTCGCGCCGAAGAATCCGGACAATGTCGCTTTCGTGACCCAGACAACCCTCTCTGTTGACGATACAGCAGACATCGTGGCGGCGCTGCAGGCGCGCTTTCCGGGCATTTCAAGCCCTCACAAGGAAGATATCTGCTACGCCACGACCAATCGTCAGGAAGCGGTGAAGTCGTTCGCGCCCGGCACAGATCTCGTTCTCGTGATCGGGGCGACCACAAGCTCGAATTCGGTTCGCCTGGTCGAAGTGGCCAAACGTGCGGGCGCCGCACGGGCAGAACTGGTCGCGAGCGCCGAGAATATCGACTGGGCCTGGTTTGAAGGTGTGAGCATACTTGGCCTGACGGCTGGAGCGAGCGCGCCGGAAGACCTGGTGCAGGGCGTGATCAATGCCTGTTCCGAGCGCTTCGATGTGTCGGTTGAAAAGGTCGAAACAGCGCGTGAAACGGTAACTTTCAAATTGCCGCGCATATTGTCCGAGCCGGCTTAGGCGTCTGCCTGCTGCCGGATATTCAAATCGCTGCAACATTCTGGCATAAGGTCGCGCATGACCTACACTGTTGCCGCCTTCTACAAATTCTTTTCCTTTCCGGACTTTGAAGCCCGCCGGGCTGCGCTGGCGGAGACACTGTGCGGCGCGGACGTAAAAGGCACGGTGCTGCTCGCCTCTGAGGGCGTGAATGGCACGATTGCCGGGACAGCCAACGGCGTCGAGGCGGCGCTGGCCACTTTGCGTGCCCTGCCGGGCGCGGCCGACCTTGAAGCCAAGTTCTCCGAAACCGACGAGATGCCTTTCCTGCGCCTCAAAGTGCGCCTGAAAAAGGAAATCGTGACCATGGGCATACAGGGCACAGACCCGAATGCGCTGGTCGGCACCTATGTCGAGCCAACCGAGTGGAACGACCTCATCAGCGACCCGGACACTGTGCTGATCGATACGCGCAATGATTATGAATATTCTATCGGCACGTTCGAAGGCGCAATCGATCCGGAGACAAAAACTTTCCGCGAATTTCCGGACTGGTTCCGCAAGTTCCGTGAGCGGCTGGAAGCCGAAGGACGCACGCCCAAAGTTGCCATGTTCTGCACCGGCGGCATCCGCTGTGAAAAGGCGACCAGCTTTGTAAAGGCCGAAGGCATTGACGACGTGTTCCACCTGAAAGGCGGCATTCTGAAATATCTCGAGACCGTGCCGGAGACCGACAGCAAATGGCGCGGCGAATGTTTCGTCTTCGACGAACGCGTGTCGGTGCGCCATGATCTCACCCCCGGCAGCTATGATATGTGCCATGCCTGCAAACGGCCGATCACGGATGAAGACAAGGCGGAGGCCGCCTATGTACCCGGCGTTTCCTGCCCGCACTGTATTGACGAAATGAGCGATGAACAGCGCGCACGTTTCGCCGAACGGCAGAAGCAAATCGACCTTGCCCGCAAACGAGGCCAGGAACATATGGGCCCGGAGGCGCGGCGGAGCGAAGACGCGTGAGCGCGCCAGGGCACATCCTCTATACGTTCCGGCGCTGTCCCTATGCGATGCGTGGACGAATGGGTCTGTCGATGGCAGGTCTGCCAGTCCATGTTCGTGAAGTGGTACTCCGCGACAAGCCCGCCGACATGCTGGCCGCCAGTCCCAAAGGCACGGTGCCGGTTCTGGTAACGACCTCTGGTGAGGTCGTGGACGAGAGCCTCGACGTGATGCGGTGGGCGCTGGCGCAGAATGACCCCGAGGGCTGGCTGGCGGCAGACCCGGAAACGACGGACATGTTGATCTCCCGCAATGATGGCGTGTTCAAACACGCGCTGGATCGCTATAAATACCCCAACCGGTACTCCGACGAAGATCTTGTCCCCGGCGCGGCGCGAGAGGCGGGGCTCGACATACTTCGGGACCTTAATTCAAGGCTGGAAGCACATGGCGGCCAGCTTGTGCGGCCAACGCGCAGCCTGGCCGATATGGCCATATTCCCCTTCGTCCGCCAGTATGCGCATACCGACATGGACTGGTTCCGGGCGCAGGATTTGCCTGCGCTACAGGTCTGGCTGGACGGTCACAAGCAGAGCGCCCTGTTCAAGAGTGTGATGGCGAAATATGCCCAGTGGGAACCGGGCAGTGACGAGCCATTATTGCCCGCTGCCGCCTGACCACCCAAAGCTTACCGCCTACTCACAAAAACCGGTTATCTGGTCTTGCTATCACCGGCACGATCCGTCCCGATATCTTCCAGATTATAGGGCGTGGTCTGGTACATCTGATTGATCCAGTTTCCAAACAGAAGAAACGCGTGGGATCGCCAGCGATTTTTCGGCTTGCGGCTGGGGTCGTCATCCGGGAAGTAATTGGCCGGCACAGCAATCTGCTTACCTGACGCCACATCTCGGCGATACTCATTCTCCAGAGAGGTTGAGTCATATTCGATGTGGTTGAAGATATAAAGCCGGTTGCCGCGCGCCTCATGCAACAGGCAGAGCCCGGTCTCGTCACTCTCCATCAGGACATTCAGACCACTGCCGGACGGAATATTTTCGCGGCGCACTTCGGTCCAGCGGGACACCGAGATCGAGAAATCATCCGAGAAGCCCGTGAGGAACGGAGATTCCGGTTTGCGGTTATGGTGACGATAGACACCAAACGCCTTCTCTTCGAGAGTATGCTTAGGCACGCCATGAAAATGATGCACGGCCGCCATGGCCCCCCAACAGATGAAGAAGCTGGAATGAACATGAGTCTCGGTCCAGTCGAGAATTTGCGTGAGTTCGTCCCAATAGGTGACGTCCTCGAACGGCAGGGTCTCAATCGGCGCACCGGTAATGATGAAGCCGTCAAACTTGCGATCCTTAACCTCATCCCAGGTATGGTAGAAGGAGATGAGGTGATCCTCCGGCGTGTTGCGCGCCACATGGCTGCCGATGCGCACCAGAGTCAACTCCACCTGCAGCGGCGTCGCGCCGACAAGGCGGGCGATCTGGGATTCCGTCTCGATCTTGTTCGGCATCAGATTGAGCAGCGCAATCCGCATCGGGCGAATATCCTGACGCGTTGCGATGGATTCATCGAGCACCTGCACGCCTTCACGTACGAGTAGGTCGCGCGCGGGCAAACCGTCAGGAATTCGAATGGGCATAGGCTCTACTCCGCTACCAGTTTCGGCCAGTCGGAATCTTGCTGTGAGCGTGTTCGGATTTCCCGCGCAGCCTTTTAGCAAGTTGTTTAACGTGGCTGCAAGCCGACCGACCAAATCACCACGGGGCCTCTACATAGGCGCCCCGTGGCGGGAGTCAATCGGTTCGCGTGAGGGGATCAGCCCGCAATCGCCGCGCGAACAGCGGCGAGCGCATCGTCGGCCTTGTCGGTATCAGGGCCGCCCGCCTGAGCCATGTCAGGCCGTCCGCCACCGCCCTTGCCACCAAGCGCCTCGCTGGCCGCCTTGACGAGATCGACCGCCGAATAAGTGTCGGTCAGGTCCTTGGTCACCCCAACGGCAACACCGGCCTTGCCATCGGCGACGCCGACAAAGGCCACGATGCCGGATCCGATCTGGGCCTTGGCCTCATCCACCAGCGTGCGCAACTCCTTGCCGCCCACACCTTCAGCAATGCGCGCCATCAGTTTCACGCCATTGATCTCTTCCGGCCCGGCCGGCGCGCCACCGCCGCCGCCCATGGCGAGCTTGCGCTTGACGTCGGCCAGTTCTTTTTCCAGCGACCTGCGCTCCTCGCCGAGCGCAGCCACTCGGCGCGGGACATCCTTGAGCGGAACTTTCAAGCTCTCGGCAAGGTCTACCGCAATCTGGGCGCGTCCCTTGAGATAGGCCAGCGCCTCGGCGCCTGTTGCCGCTTCGATTCGGCGCACGCCTGCCGACACACCACTCTCTGACATGATCACGAATACGCCGATATCCCCGGCACGCTCGACATGGGTACCGCCGCACAGTTCGACCGAATAGCGCCGTGCATCGCCGGTGCCCATGGACAGCACACGGACTTCGTCGCCATACTTCTCACCGAACAATGCAAGTGCCCCCGCTTCGATGGCCTTGTCAGGTGAAGTTACCTGAATGCCCGTCGGGTGGTTTTCGCGAATCTGGGCATTGACTTCATCCTCGACCGCTTCGAGTTCTGCTGGCGTCATCGGACCATTGTGCGAAAAGTCAAAACGAAAGCGATCAGCCTCGACCAATGAGCCCTTCTGCGTGACATGTTCGCCAAGCACATTGCGCAAGGCAGCATGCATGATGTGGGTTGCCGAATGGTTGGCCATGATGGCGCGGCGACGCGCGGCATCGACATGCAGGTTGGCCGTGTCGCCGAGCCTGACTTCGCCCGAGACGAGTTCCCCGATGTGAACGTGCAGGTCTCCCGCACGCTTCTGGACATCGCGCACGATGAAGCGCGCGCCGTTACCGAACACTATCTCACCATGGTCGCCGGCCTGACCGCCGGATTCTGCATAGAAAGGCGTTGTGTCGAAAACGAGTTCAGCCGGGCCGGCAGACAGTGCATCAACCCGTGCGCCGCCAGCAGCGATTGCGACCAGCTTGCCCTTGCCTTCGGTGCCATCATAGCCGGTGAAACTTGTGGCGCCAGCATCGTCGCGGACGCGGAACCAGATATCATCCGTTGCCTGATCTCCGGAGGAGAACCCTGCTGCGCGGCTATCCTGGCGCTGTTGCTCGAGCGCGGTTTCAAAACCATCAACATCGACGCTCATCTCCCGCCCGCGCAGGATGTCCTGCGTGAGGTCGAGGGGGAAACCATACGTGTCGGACAGTTTGAAGGCGACGTCGCCCGGCAGCGCATCGCCGGCCTTCATGTCCGCCGTTTCCTTGTCGAGCAGCGACAAGCCATTGCCCAAAGTGCGCTGGAAGCGAGCCTCTTCCTGTTCGAGGGCAGACTCAATGGCGGCTTTGGCGCGGCCAAGCTCCGGATAGGCCTTGCCCATTTCCGAGATCAGCGCCGGGGCAAGTTTGTACATCAGCGGTTCGCGCGCGCCGAGCAGGTGTCCGTGGCGCATCGCGCGGCGCATGATGCGGCGCAGGACGTATCCCCGGCCCTCATTCGACGGCAGGACGCCATCAGCAATCAGGAAGGCCGATGTGCGCAAATGGTCGGCGATGACGCGGAAGGAGGCAAGCTGGTCGCCTGCAGCCTTCGCACCATAGAGGTCTTCCTCGGCCGCGATCAGCGATTTGAAGAGATCGATGTCGTAATTATTGTGGACGCCCTGCAGGACGGCCGAAATCCGCTCCAAACCCATGCCGGTATCAATGGAGGGCTTGGGGAGATTTTTGCGCGAGCCATCGGCCTGCTGGTCGAACTGCATGAAAACGAGGTTCCAGATCTCGATAAAGCGGTCGCCGTCCTCATCTGGGCTGCCGGGAGGGCCTCCGGGAACGCTTTCGCCATGATCATAGAAGATTTCGGAACACGGGCCGCACGGACCGGTGTCACCCATGGACCAGAAATTGTCCGATGTGCCGATCCGGATGATCCGGGAATCCTCGAGGCCGGCGATCTTTTTCCAGAGCGCTGCGGCTTCATCGTCTTCGGCATAGACCGTGACGAGGAGTTTTTTCGGGTCGAGCGCGAATTCCTTGGTGCACAGCTCCCAACCGAATTCGATTGCGTCTTCCTTGAAATAGTCGCCGAAGGAAAAATTCCCGAGCATTTCGAAAAAGGTATGGTGGCGGGCCGTGTAGCCGACATTGTCGAGGTCATTGTGCTTGCCGCCGGCGCGAACGCATTTCTGAGATGTCGTCGCGCGCGGGCCGGGGGGCGTCTCGGCACCGGTAAAGATGTTCTTGAACGGCACCATACCGGCATTGACGAAGAGCAGGGTGGGATCGTTCTGCGGGATGAGCGGCGCAGATGCCTGACGCAGGTGCCCTCGCTTCTCGAAGAAGGAAAGAAAGGTCTCGCGAATCTCGTTTACGCCGGTCATGGGCAGCTCTGTGTCCTTGCGATCAGTGTTGCGGCCGAGTCAATCGACGCGCTTATTACACCGGCGATATAAAGGTCCCTTTGCGGCACGCCAAGCGGGGTGCGCCACAAAGGGACAGTTCTCTGGAGAGAGAGAGGGTACTTCTGGCCCTGAAATGCGTATTTCAGGGCCAGAAATCCTGTGGATCAGCCTTCTGCGGCGTCTGGCAGATCGTCATCCTGTTCGGATTCCATGCCGGCATTCAGCAATTCATCCGCCAGAAGGCCTGCATTGCGCCGGATCGCATCCTCGATCTCGTCGGCGATGGCCGGGTTTTCCTTCAGGAAGTTACGGGTCTTCTCGCGGCCCTGCCCCATGCGCTCTCCTTTGTAGGAGTACCAGGAGCCAGCCTTTTCAACGACTTCAGCCTTCACGCCAAGATCAATGAGTTCACCCGTCTTGGAAATGCCTTCGCCATAAAGAATGTCAAATTCGACTTGGCGGAAGGGCGGCGCAACCTTGTTCTTGACTACTTTGACGCGTGTCTGGTTGCCGATCACTTCGTCCCGGTCCTTGATCGCGCCAATGCGGCGGATGTCGAGCCGGACCGAGGCGTAGAATTTCAGGGCGTTCCCGCCGGTCGTGGTCTCCGGGCTGCCGAACATGACGCCGATCTTCATGCGGATCTGGTTGATGAAGATCACCATACATTTGGATTTGGAGATCGAGCCGGTCAGCTTGCGCAGCGCCTGACTCATCAGGCGGGCCTGCAGACCTGGCAAAGAGTCGCCCATCTCGCCTTCGAGTTCAGCGCGTGGCGTGAGGGCCGCCACCGAGTCAATGACCAGTAGATCAACCGCGCCAGAACGGACCAGCGTGTCAGCGATTTCGAGTGCTTGTTCACCCGTGTCCGGCTGGGAGATCAGAAGGTCATCAAGGTCCACACCGAGCTTGCCCGCATAGAGCGGATCCAGCGCGTGTTCGGCGTCGATGAAGGCACAGACGCCGCCATTCTTCTGGGCTTCTGCCACGCTGTGCAGGGCCAGCGTCGTCTTGCCCGAGCTTTCCGGACCATAGATTTCGATGATACGACCCTTGGGCAGGCCGCCAATACCGAGCGCAATGTCGAGACCGAGCGAACCGGTGGGCACCGCTTCGACATCCATCACCTTCTTGTCGCCAAGGCGCATGACCGAGCCCTTGCCGAAGGACCGCTCAATATTGCCCAAAGCTGTTTCAAGAGCTTTCTGCTTGTCCACGCCTGATTCCTTGTCCACGAGTTGTAGCGCCGCTTTGGCCATGAGTCGTCTCCTTAGGTCTACCATGGGGCCGCATTTGGCAAGGCCCCCGTTTGCCGTTGCTGAGTCGGATGTACCATATTTGTTCTGCGGAACAAAGAGGAAACTTTCTGCGCGCTACATCTTTTCTTTTGGTGCTGTTTCAGGCATGGTCGCGCATATGCTTGACCGATCCAGCCGCCCCGCCGGCGAAGCCCGCCTTCGCTATCTCGACGCCGACATCGAAATGATCGCGCCGGGAGACTATGTCACCTGCGCGGTGACCGGCCGGAAGATCCCGCTCCAGGCCCTGCGCTATTGGAGCGTGGACCTGCAGGAAGCCTACTGGGATGCCGAGGCGGCGAGCCAGCGCATGGTCAAGGCTGGTCACTGATGCGCCGCGCGCTGCTGACGGGACTGGCAACATTTGTGGTGGCGTGTGCAGCGGCAGAGTCTCCTGCGCCAACGCCTGCTGCGCCTGACATGGCACCTGTTCCTGCTGCGCCAGCCCCGGTGGCTGAGCCTGAAATTGATACAGAGACACCTGTTCAGGTCATCGCGCCGACATGTGACGGCGTTCTGGTACAGGGCGGGCTGGTGATTTGTTCAGCCGAACCGGGCAGTACGTTCACGGTCGCGGGAACAAAGCTGACTGTCAGCGAAATGGGCACGGCGCAGTCCGGGCTCAGCACGCGCGCGCCGAGTGTTGTCGGCTGGTCGCATGACAGCGGCGCATTCGGGGATCTCCAGATTGCCGAGCGCCAGGATGAATACCGCGAAATTTCGGGCTTTGACTGCGACAAGGTCGATGCCCGCTCGGCTGAACAGAAGGCACATGCCTCGCGCAGCTGGGTGAAGAAGCAGGACTCGTTTGCCAGCTTCAATCCCGGCCCCGGCGCGCTGAAAGGTTTTGTGAAACCGGCCGATGCGCCAACCTCGTCGCCTTTCGGGCCGACGCGGAAATATACCGGCGTCTCGAAAGTGACCGGCGAGCCGTGCGAGAGCACATCGGTGCATCGCGGCTATGACATGGCCGCGCCGGTGGGCACCGAAGTCCGCGCGCCCGCGCCGGGCGTGGTGATCCTGGCCGATCCGGATCTCTATTATGAAGGCGGCACCGTGTTCCTGGACCATGGCCATGGCCTGGTCTCGGTGTTCATGCATCTGTCAGCGGTCGATGTGGCGGCGGGCGATGAGGTCGACACGGGCGACTTGTTGGCCAAAACCGGCAATACCGGCCGCACGACCGGGCCGCACCTGCATTGGGCGGTAAAGTGGCGCAATCCCGAAGCGCGCAGCCGGGACGGCGATTTCTATATCGACCCGGCCCTGTTGCTGGAGTTACAGCCCGCGCCTTAATCCTAAATGATGAATCAAGGTTACCGCAGGCTTGCCCGCGCCTGCGCAATTGCGCCCTTTGCGGAAACGCGCCCTTCAGACCTGTGGCGCATAATTCACCCGTAGCGCGAACACACACCCCTCTCCCGGATTCGCGCTGCGCCCCCCGGGTCTGCGGAACCTGTAATATCTGCAGCACACCGAACCTGAATGGGCGGTACCCATCAATTGCACCCAGCCGCCCATGGCTCCGCTCGCCCTTAGCCCCTCCCAAGGCGCGGGTGGGCGGAGATTGCAGCCTCCCCCGATGTCCAGATTTTAACGAATGCCCGCCCCGGTCAGGCCGGGGCCAGCCCTGCTCCGGCGGGTCGCGCGGGCGGGTCCGTGGCCGTATCGGCCCAATGGCAGAACTGCCAGAAATCCCAGAGTTTTCGCTGCAGCGTGTCGCGCCTCAGCCGGTCTTTCACATAGCCCGGCGGGCGGCCCATGCGCAGCGGATGCATGCGCCCGCGCTTGCCGGCCTGAAACTCGGCCCGGCGACGCGCCTGCCACAGCGCCATGCGCCGCGCCTCGGCGGCGGGGTCAGCGCAACTTGTGGTGAGCCGCTCCAGCCGCGCCAGCAGCGGCGCGGGATCCAGCGTCTCGGGCGGGCCTTCGGGCTCTGGCGCGCGGGGCATGCCCAGCATCCAGATCGAGGGGCGAGGCCCGTATCTTGCCGGGGGCGTTTCAAGCGGCTCCAACGGCGGAAAATAGAGCGTCAGCGTGTCGAGCATGGCGAGCTTGCGCGCCGGGGCCTGCCGCGCGGGGCCGGTCTGGCTGGTCCGTAAAGTGTCCATAACTGGTCCAGATGAGTCCATAGCCGATGCGCGCGGCGCTGACGGGGTCCAGCTGACCTCCAGTTCCAGCGACATGAGATAGAGCATGCGCCGCACCAGAGATTCCAGGGCGCGCAGTGTACGGAGCGATGCATAATAGACCGCGCGCTGCACGGCGCCCTCGCCTGACGCGGAGAGCGCGCCGCGCAGCTCCGCCATCAGCCCGGCCACAAAAGGCCAGCCCGTTTCCAGTGCGCGTTTGATGAGGGAGTCCCGGTCGAACATGCCCGCAAGGATACGGGAGGTTTTGGAGGAGTGGGATAAGGTTTATTTTGTTCGTCTGGTTGACTAATGAAATTCTAAACTTGAGTTCAGCGTTGGCCGATGTCGACTTTGATGGTGTCGCGCCCCGGGGCATGGCGGGTCTTGACCCGCCCTACGGGTGTTTCGGTGTCTGTAGCCTGTAGGGCGGGTCAAGACCCGCCATTATCCAGGTCTCCATGCTTTTCCATAGTCGCGTTTGAAGCGGTGCCATGTCGAAAAGGGCCATTCGTCCGGATCGTCGACATAGCCGTGCTTCACCGGATTGTGGTGAATGTAATTCACGTGCGCCTCATAATCCTTTTCATCCCGGATCGCATGCTCCCAGAACCTCTGTTGCCAGATATTCCGTTCACCCTTCCGGCCCTCGCCCTTTATGGTCTCCGGCAGGCATTTGGTGAACCCTGCCTTGATGAGGCGTATGCGGGTTGAATAATCGTGGTCACCTTCCGGCAAGGTCATCATGAAATGTGTATGGTCTGGCAGCACGACCGCAGCAGGCGTCTCGAATGGGCGACGTGCGCGCACGTCTCGCCAGCTTTGGCGGAGCGACTCAATATTTGCTGTCAGCACATCCGAGGTACGGTTCTTGAGCGTGACCGTGAAGAAGAAGGTGCCACCCGGAATATAGAGACGTCTATAATCCGGCATGGCGTTTCTCCTTGGCGACTTTGTTTGGCGGGTCTTGACCCGCCCTACGGGACGAGCACCGTCGCGCCGGTCGTAGTCCCGCTCTCGATGGCTTCGTGGGCTTTTGCGGCTTCGGAGAGGGGGAAACGCTGGCCGATGTCGGCATGGATCGTGCCGGATTTCAGGGCGCTGAAGAGGAAGCTGGCGCCGCGGGCGAGGCTGTCCGCATCCGGAATGAAATGGAACAGGGTGGGCCGGGTCATGACCAGTGAGCCGCCCTGGGCCAGACGGCCGGGCGGGATCGGCTCAACCGGGCCGGAGGCGTTGCCATAAGTGACGAACCAGCCCGCAGGCCGGAGGCTGTTCAGGCTTTCCTCGGCGCTGATGCGGCCGACACTGTCATAGGCGACATCGACGCCGCGCCCGCCGGTCAATTCTTTCACCTTGTCGGCCACGCCCTCATAGCCAATGATCACGTCGGACGCGCCGAGCGCCCTTGCCTTTTCGGCCTTGGCCTCAGTGGAGGTGACGGCGATGACGCGCGCGCCGAGACTGGCGGCCCATGGCACGAGCAGGCTGCCGACACCGCCGACCGGCGCCCAGACGAGAATCGTCTCCCCGGCCTGAAGCGGGCGGACCTCGAACAACAGCGCCCAGGCGGTGAGGCCTTTCAGAAGGACGGCGGCGGCATCCTGCGGGCGGATGTCATCCGGCAGGAGCAACATTCGGTCGGCCGGGCCGGTGAAATGGCTGGCATAGGTGCCGCTGCCCAGATAGGCGACCTTGTCGCCGGGCTTCAGATGGGTGACGCCCTCGCCGACTTCCTGAACCGCGCCGGCGCCCTCCTGGCCGGGCGTGAAGGGAAAGCGCACGGGATAGAGGCCGGTGCGGTGATACGTGTCGATGAAGTTGAGGCCCGCCGCGCTCTGGCGCACGGTCACTTCGCCGGGGCCGGGCTTGCGGGGGATGAAATCCTCGACCTTGAGCACGTCTGGCCCGCCGGTCTCATGCATCTGGATGCGGTATGGCTGTGTCATGTGTGCAGTAGAACCCCGGAGCGCGCTGGAGCGCAAGAGCGACTCGCGTTTTGGTTGGGCGATGGCGACAGCACAGATCCTTATTGCGGGCGTGGACGAGGCCGGGCGCGGGCCCTGGGCGGGGCCGGTGACGGCAGGCGCGGTGATCCTCGACCCGGCGCGGCCCATCGACGGCCTGACCGATTCCAAGAAGTTGACCGAGGCAAAGCGCGATGCGCTGGCGCCGATGATCCGCGACCGGGCAGCGGCGTGGAGCGTGGCGCATGCCACCCCGGAAGAGATTGACCGGCTGAACATTCGCCAGGCGACGTTCCTCGCCATGGAGCGGGCCGTGACGGGGCTGGGCCTGGCGCCGGGGCATATATTGGTGGATGGCAACGCCCTGCCCGCCGGCTTTCCGTGCGCGGCGACAGCGATTGTGAAGGGCGACCTGACCGAGCCCGCGATCTCGGCTGCCTCAATCCTCGCCAAGACAGTGCGCGACGCGCTGATGAAGGAGATGGATCTGGCGTTTCCGTCCTATGGCTTTGCCCGGCACAAGGGTTATGGCACCGCCGCCCATGCCGCGGCGCTGATGGCGCACGGGCCCTGCGCCCACCACCGGATGAGCTTTGCCCCGGTCAAGCGGGCACTGGCCGCGAGCGCCTGATTCGCCCCGGACCGCCCTGCCCGGCGCTCCCCCCTTGCTCTGGGGCCCGGAGCTTAACCAATTGGGCAAATCGGGAAGGAATTCTTCCCCTCAGGCCCCCGAAACCGCCACATTTTAACGGCTGATTAACCGTAGCAAGAGAGCTTCGCGCGAAATGGGAGGGCTCCGCATATGTGGATATTGTTCGGGTGGCATACTTGGTGGGGCGAGTCTGGCCGGCCCTATCGCTTCAAGATCACGCTGACGCCGAAGGGCCTGCCGAATGATGGCGGCATCTATGTCTTCGTGCAGCGCCGCTTCGTCTTCTTCCTGTTCCCGCTCTACATCGGCAAGGCCGCAAACTTCAAAAGCCGCCTGATCGGCCATGAACGCTGGTGGGAAGCCTGGTGGAAGCGCGGCGCGACCGAGCGGCACGTTCTGGTCCTGAAGAAGGAATCGGACCGGGCGCGCGTGGAGGAAGACCTGATCCGCCGCTACCAGCCGCGCATGAACAACATCCTCGTGCCTCGCGGCAGCAATGATGCGCCCAACAACAAGCGCCTGCGCTTCTGGTGGAGCATCAAGCGCTTCTTCCGCATTCCCTTCCTGGCGCGCTAGGCCGACTTTCAGCTTGGCCCATGCGCCCCTTTTGCTAGGGTGACGCCGGGGCTGGACCTGAAAGGACTGAACCATGTTCGAAGTTTCCCGACTTGCGCTCGCGGGCTTGCTTGTCGCGTTGGGCGCTTGCACCAGCGTGCCGAGCGCAACGCAGGCCGATCTCGAACAGGAAAAGGCCGTATTGCGGGCCCTTAAATCAGACACCTGGCCCGGCCTCTATGCAGCGAACGATGCCGATGGACTGGCGGCATTCCTGGCCGATGACTTCGTCTTGATTGGCGGCGGTGTCCGCACCCGGGCCGATGAAGTGAACTGGATGCGCGAAAACAGCTGGGACGGGCCGGCGGATTTCGTGTTTGAAGTGGATGACGTCATTTTCCTCACGCCAGACTCTGCATTGGTCTACGGACGCGGCCTGAGCACGCGCATGGCTGAGGACGGCACACCTTGTAGACACAGTTACATGTCTTCCAACACGCTGCGAAGAACAGATGATGGCTGGCACCCCGTCTCGTCACACGTCTCCGATGCCACTTGCGACCCGGTTGCCTTGGAAGAATAGGAGTTCGACAGCCCTCTGGCGCCCCTGTGACGGGGCTCTTGCGGGCTTCTGGCGGCGCCGTGACGGCGTCAAGACGTGGTCGGCCAAGGGGTTTTTCCGCACTTTCATCGAGGTTACAAACAACCCGGAGAAAGGGGAACGAGATGCAGTATGATGCAGATGCCGCGAAGATCAAACGCTGGAGAGAAGAACGCCACTGGTCGCAGGAACATCTGGCCGAACTCGCCGGAATTGGCGTGCGCACCGTTCAGCGGATCGAGACGGGGGACAAGGCGTCTGGCGACTCCCTGAAGGCGCTGGCGGCGGCATTCAATGTCGATGTCATGGCGCTGACGGTGGACGCAAAGACCGAAGCCGAAACGATGATCCGGGAGAAGAACGCCAAGGCGACCGCCGCCATGCGGCTCGGTTTCTTCATCCATCTGGCCAGCTATCTGTTCGGCATGATCGTGTTCGCCGGGATCAGCCTGACCGTTGGAGGTGATCGCTATGCCATGCTGACGCCCACCATATGGTGGACGGTCGGACTGGCCGGGCACGCCTTGGCGCTGGCCCTGGTCGAACTTACGGCCCGCTACCAGCAACAGGTCGGCGCGGCGGACTGATCCGATCGCGCGGATTGAAACCGGCACCATACGCCGTTAGGTTGATGGTCCAGAGGGCTTTCGAGGATTCCCATGAAGAAGACACTGATGGCGGCGGCGCTGGACCTTGCCGACCATCTGTATAACACGGCACGTGCGGAAAATGATGCGGCAGGCGCGGGCGCTGCGGCCTATTCGCGGGCTGAGATCCTGACGGCGCAGAACGCGCATGAAGACGCGGCCAGAGCGTATGAACAGTGCGAAGACCAGTATCGCGCGATCAGTGCGGCGGCGCAGTCGCTGCAATGCGCGCTGCGGGCCGCAACCTCGCTTCAGTCGGCCGGGAAACCGGGCAATGGCCTCGACAAGCTGCAGGATGTGGCGCGAGAGCTCGAAGACATAGGTCAGGACCAGTCCGGCTTTGCCGTCGGGGTCTATATGGCATTGGCACAGGCGACGCTGCCGCCGAAGTTTCACCGTTTGGAAGGCGCGCGCAGCAAGCGTGAAAAGACCATAGCCTACACCAACAAGACAATGCGCGCACTTGAGGCGATTGGGCAGGCAACAAGCGAACACTACGCCTCCGCCTTGATGCTCAGAGGCGAAGCTCAGGAAGACATGCAAGATTACGAGGCGGCCGCCGCGTCTTACAAAGCCTTTCTCGAACTTTACCCGAACTTGCCGAATGCTTCTGAGGGCGTGTACGAAAACGCCCGCAATCGCTATCAGATCACTCAGTCCGAGATGGATGACAGCGAGGACGACACGTTCACCGTCACTGGCAAGGATGGCGAAGAGATCGTCCTGACCATTGAGCGCAAGCGGGAGGTTCGTTCACCGCGCGCGGGCAAGGAAACCCGCTTGGCTGATGGGGCCAGCGTCCGTGCGAAGATTACATTAAAAGCAGATGGACGCGTGGAAGATATCGAAATCCTTTCGAGCAAGCCGAACGAAAAGTATGGCGAGTCGTTTGAAAACGGCGTGAAGCATTGGCGCTTCATTCCGCCGAAGGGTGTATCAGGGACGGATGTGCCCCCTTTCGAATATGGCATGATTTTCTATGTGACGCGCCGCAACTCGGCCGAACGGCGTGAAATGCTTGCGCGGGAAACCCGGCCCGTGAGATAGGGCGCGTATGGCAGATGACACCTCCTCCTTTTCTGCGGCGCCGCCCCTGTTTGCGGATGCGCCGTCTGGCGTCAGCTTCAAGAAGCTGCGCAAGCGGCTGGTGCGCGGCGCGCTGAAGGCGATTGACGACTACAAGATGGTCGACCGGCGCGCGGTGGATGCGGGCGAGACCCCGCGCCCGAAATGGCTGGTCTGCCTTTCCGGTGGCAAGGATTCCTACGGCTTGCTGGCAGTATTGCTGGACCTGCAATGGCAAGGCGCACTGCCGGTGGACCTGGTGGCCTGCAACCTTGACCAGGGCCAGCCGGGCTTTCCGAAGCACGTCTTGCCGGACTGGCTGGAGCGGGTCGGAGTGAAATACAGGATCGAGACCGAGGACACCTATTCCATCGT
Organism: Hyphomonas sp. KY3; assembly: GCF_017309975.1. Lineage (NCBI taxonomy): Bacteria > Pseudomonadati > Pseudomonadota > Alphaproteobacteria > Hyphomonadales > Hyphomonadaceae > Hyphomonas > Hyphomonas sp. KY3. The sequence continues at coordinate 1,057,010 of NZ_CP022271.1, read as the reverse complement.
GACCGAAAAGGTCGAGGCGGGGCGGACCTATTGCTCGATGTGCTCGCGCCTGCGCAGGGGCATTCTCTATCGCATTGCCCGGGAAGAAGGCTGTGAGGCGATCGTGCTGGGTCATCACCGCGATGATGCGCTGGAAACCTTCATGATGAATTTCGTGCATGGCGGACGCATGGCCGCAATGCCGCCGAAACTGCTGAATGATGAGGGCGATGTCTTCGTGCTGCGCCCACTGATCACCGCCGCCGAGGATGATCTGGCCAAGTTTGCCACCGCAATGGAATTTCCGATTATTCCTTGCAATCTATGTGGCAGCCAAGACGGGCTGCAGCGCGTGGCGATGAAACAGATGCTGGACGAATGGGAACGCAAGAAGCCCGGCGTGCGGCAGGTGATGGCGCATGCGCTGGCCACAGTGCGGCCGAGCCATTTGCACGACCCGCGCGTGTTCGACTTTGCCGGGCTGGAGATCGGCGACGCCGGCGAAGACGATCCGAACGTTCCGTTCTAGGCGACGTCAGTCCGGCGCGTTCACGAACAACAGGACAATGCCGCTCGATATTGCGTACTGGAACGCGCCGCCTTGCGCAGCAGCGCCCAGCGGAGTCTGCCACATCTGGAAGTAGGCGCCTCCGATCACCATGAACAGACCAAACCAGACCAGGAGCGCCATGACACACCCCATGATCGCCCAGGTCTTTGTGTCGTTAAAACCTTCAGCTGATCCCCCCCGCACCCGGAACATGTCGTATGCACCCTTGAGCGAGAACGCGGCGACCAGAAGTTCCCCGAGAATGATGAAACACAGCACAATCGTGATCAGGACGGGCGACGAGATTGCGGGCCCGAAGGCGTTGGGATAGGCCTCGTTGCCTGCCATGGGCAGCACGCCCTGAACGAAACTGGTCGCCGCTTCGAAGTTGACGATGTTGTTGAGCGCGTAGAACAGGCCCTGTAGCCCGACAAACAGGATCAGAATGATTTTGGAAATGCGTATCATAGCGTCCTCCCTACCAAGAGGATCACATTAAACGAGTTTTCTGGAAATTGCGAGAATTCGACCCGTGACGCAAAAAGGGCGGCCCAAAAAGCCGCCCTTCTCCAATATTCTTCTGAACCTCAAAGGCTATTTCCGCCAGACGGCGGCCATGGCCGGATCTTCCTCTTCGCCCGTATACTTGCGGGTTTCGGCACGGCCGACCACCATGTGGTGTACTTCATCCGGACCGTCCGCGAGGCGCAGGGTGCGCTGATTGGCGTACATGCGGGCCAGTGGCGTCCATTGGGACACACCGGCGGCGCCGTGCATCTGGATGGCATCGTCAATGATGGCGCAGACACGTTCCGGCACCATGGCCTTGACCATGGAAATCCAGACGCGAGCTTCCTTGTTGCCCAGCACGTCCATCGCCTTGGCAGCCTTCAGCACCATCATGCGCATGGACTCGATCTCGATGCGCGCGCGGGAGACCTTTTCAAGGTTTCCGCCCAGCTTGATCAGGTCACGGCCAAAGGCCTGACGCGTCATGCCGCGAACGACCATCAGGTCGAGTGCCTTCTCAGCCGCACCGAGCGACCGCATGCAGTGGTGGATGCGGCCAGGCCCCAGACGAAGCTGGGAAATCTCGAAGCCACGGCCTTCGCCGAGCAACATGTTTTCCTTCGGCACACGTACATTCTCGAAACGGATGTGCATGTGGCCATGCGGGGCATCCGGATCACCGAAGACGTGCATGGGGCCGAGAATGGTGACGCCCGGATGCGGCAGCGGCACCAGGATCTGGCTCTGCTGCTTGTTCGGGGCGGCGTCAGGGCTGGTTTTCACCATGGTGATCATGATCTTGCAGCGCGGATCGCCTGCGCCGGAAATGTAGAACTTCTCGCCATTGATGACCCACTCGTCGCCTTCGAGCACGGCGCTCATGGAGACGTTCTTGGCATCCGACGATGGCAGGGCCGGCTCGGTCATGGCAAAGGCCGAGCGGATCTTGCCTTCGAGCAGCGGCTTCAGCCAGCGCTCTTTCTGTTCGGGCGTGCCGACGCGCTCCAGAACTTCCATATTGCCGGTGTCCGGCGCGGAACAGTTCATGGACTCAGAGGCCAGCGGGTTCTTGCCGAGCTCAGCCGCGATATAGGCATAGTCGAGGTTCTTCAGGCCTTCGCCAGTTTCGGCGTCCGGCAGGAAGAAGTTCCAGAGGCCCTGCTTCTTGGCCTCGTCCTTTGCCTTTTCGAGCGCTTCCAGCTGGCCGGGCGCATAGGACCAGATGTCAGTCTTTCCTTCGCCAAGGCGATGGAATTCCTCACTCATGGGATTCACGACATCCTTGATGAAGCTTTTCACATGCTCGTAAAGCGGCACGGCTGCGTCTGACATGCGCAGATCGTTGAGCTCGTTTTGTGTGTCCTTGGACACTTCGGTATCCGCCATTTTGGGGTCTCCTCTCAGACTTTCTTGTTGGGGGAATGGTAGGCCTTGCGGCAACGGCACCGCAAATTGTTTCTTTGAAATGTTTTGTGTCGCGCATGTGGGCAGGGCTGCAAGATTTGGCGTTTGCCTGCAAACCGGTCTAGGCCTGCGCCATGACGTCGCTCGCCGCTTCCATCATCCTGGTGACCGTGCTGGCCACCAGTTTCCTGTCCGGCATCTTCGGCATGGCCGGCGGCGTGATCTTCATGGGCGTGCTGACTGCGCTGGTACCGGTTGCCACAGCCATGATCATTCATGGCGCGGTCCAGATGGTCTCCAATGGATATCGGGCGTATCTCTGGCGCCGTCATATTCACTGGAGCGTGTTTCGTCGCTATGCGCTGGGATCTGCCGCAGCGGTCCTGTTGCTGTTCGCGCTCAGCTGGCGCCCGGACAAGCAGATGGTTTACCTGATGCTGGGGCTGGTGACCTTGCTCGTCTGGCTGCCCAAATCGATTGCCGATCTCGACATCCAGAAACCCTATCAGGCCGAAGGTGCGGGCTTTGTCGTACAAGCGCTCAACACGGTTGCGGGCGTGGCCGGGCCGTTGATGGACCAGTTCTTCGTTCACACGGACATGCATCGCCACGAAATCGTTGCGACCAAGGCCGTGACGCAGGTTCTGGCGCATTTCGTGAAGATCATTTTCTGGAGCGTCCCGGTCATCATGGCGACGGGCGCGCAATCCCTGCCGCCAGCCTGGCTGATCCTTGCGGCGGCACCGCTCTCCATGCTGGGAACAACATTGGGCGGCAAAGTGCTGGACCGGATGAGTGATGTGAACTTCAAGCGGGGCATGAAATATCTGGTCACGGCGGTCGGCGCAGTCATGCTGATGCGCGCCGCAGGCTGGCTCTAGGGCCACTGCGCTTACGTCTCTGATTGTCTGTGGCGTCAGCGCCGCGCTCATTCAGGATCCTCTACTCTGCAAATGAAGTTAGCGAGTCCTGTACCATTCGGGAAGTTTATTATATGAAGCCCATGCATCACTATTGGTGATGGTTTGGAGCGCATATGAATCTCAGATCATTGGACCTGAACCTGCTGCCGGTGCTGGAGGCAGTTTATTCCGAGCGCAGCCTGACCCGGGCCAGCGAGACGCTGCACATCACCCAACCCGCAGTGAGCAACGCCCTCGCCCGGCTACGCACCCATTTCGAGGATCCGCTTTTCGTACGCGAGGGGCGCGGCGTGAAGCCCACGGCCATGGCCGAAGCCCTCATGCCTGCGGTGCGCGACGCGCTTGACCGGTTGCGCGCCGGGCTGGAGCCACGATCGGCGTTTGAACCGTCACGCTCGACGCGCGTGTTCAATATCTCCGCCCGCGATGCCGGAGCCTTCATGATTGCGCCAAGCCTTGCACGCCGCCTGCAGGACATTGCCCCCGGCGTGCGCATCGCCTGGACGCAACTGAACCGGGGCGCGATCTCCACCGAGTTGGCCTCGGGGCGACTGGACCTGGCCATCGACGTCCCAGGCATTCGCGGCACCGACCTTGAGCGTGAGCCGCTGATGACGACGCCTTATGTCTGTGTTGTGTCGGAAGACCATCCGCTCTCGGGCCGCCAGATGACGTTTGAAACCTTTTTGGAGTTGCGCCATGTCGTCGTCTCCAGCCGCCGCGAAGGACGTTCTTATGTCGAGGAAGTCGCCCGGTCGCATGGCGCGCGCATCACGCCGGTCATGCGACTGCCGACCTATATGCCAGCGCTGGAAATTGTGAAGTATACGGATCTTGCGCTCACCGCACCTGCCTTGCTCGCGCAATCACCGGGACTGGTCTCACATGACCTGCCCGGCGTCTTTCCCGCGCTCGACAGCGAGCTTTACTGGCGGCGGGAAAATTCTGAGGATGCTGCCCTGACCTGGCTGCGGGCTCTGATCCTTGATGCTGTGACAGAATTGGCGGGATGAGACTTGCGCCGGCAGGAGTGTGCCTATAACAGACGCGGGTCACTTGGGGAGTAGCCAGTCGGTCGACAGACCGAGCCTCCGCGTCAACATACTCGGCCTGCAGGTCGTGGCGCGAAGGGAACGGGACACCGTTCGGGCGAGACCAATGACGCCGCATTCCTGCTCGGGCCGGGCACGGAATGATGGTGTCATTGCGTCAGATTTGCCCGGCCTGGAGACTGTCTCTCATGGAAGCCCTGTTCACCTCCACACTCGTGGTCGCCCTTGCCGAGATCGGCGACAAGACCCAGCTATTGGCTGTCTTGCTCGCGGTACAGTTCCGCAAGCCACTGACCATCATCACCGGCATATTGGCCGCAACCCTCGCCAACCATTTTCTGGCCGCACTGGTCGGCTCTCAGGCCGCCACGTTCCTCCAGGGGGACTGGTTTCGCTATCTGATCGCCGTGTCGTTCATCCTGATGGCCGCCTGGACCCTCATCCCGGACAAGCTGGACGAGGATGAACGCCCCCGCATGCGAAATGGCGCTTTCCTGACAACGCTCATCACATTCTTTCTCGTCGAAATGGGCGACAAGACTCAGGTTGCGACGATTGCTCTGGGGGCACAATTCGAGCAAGTGATGCTGGTCACGCTCGGCACGACACTGGGCATGATGCTGGCCAATGTTCCCGCAGTCTATTTCGGAGAAGCCTTGATCCGGCGCGTGCCGCTCAGCCTCGTGCGACGGTTGGCGGCGCTGTTGTTCCTGGCAATCGGGCTATGGCTGCTGGCAGAAACGGCGGGGTGGCTCTGACGCAGCCATCAGATGGCAGCGCGCTCGTATTCCTCGTCGCGTTCGGCGGCCAGCCGGTCACGGATGGTTTCTTCATTGTATCCGAACTCATGAAGCGTACGTCCGGCCATTTGCAGGCCGGATTCAATGGCATCCGGGATCACTGACCGGGCCCCGGCATCGATGAGGCGCCGGGCGTGTTCATGGTCGCGGGCCCTGGCGATAATCGGCGCGTCAGGGCGCAATTTGTGAAAGGCTGACACCATCGCTTCTGCGGCGGTAACGTCATCCACCGTAACGACAAACATCATGGCACCGTCGACGCCTGCGCTATGCAGGATTTCCGGTCGCGCGGCGTCCCCCAGATAGGCGCGCCAACCAGCATTGCGGGCACGCGAAACATTGAAGGTACTGCGTTCCAGCGCGACGACTTCGGCGTCTTCCGCCGCGAGGATACGCGCGACGGCATGTCCGACCCGACCAAACCCGGCAATGATGACGTGGCCCTGAAGGTTTGAGAAATCTTCTTCCAGCGTATGCTCCGGTTCGGGCCCGGCCAACTTGTCTGACAAGAAGCCCCCGACCTTTCCGAGCACCGGAATGAGCAACATGGAGAGTCCGGCAATCGCGGCCATCAGCCCGGCTGGCTCCGGGGCGAGCACGCCTATGGCGGTGGCCGCGGCGATCACGACAAAGGCAAACTCCCCGGCAGGCGCGAGCAGGAAGGCGGCCTCGATGGACATCGGGGTCGGCCCGGCAAACAGACGCAGGGCCCCGAAACCGATGACCAGTTTCAGGACGAGCAGTGCGCCGAGCCCGGACAGGATCACCCAAGGTTGAGACAGGATCGATGGCAGGTCGAGCCCCATGCCCACCGTCATGAAGAACAGGCCCAGCAAGATGCCCTTGAAGGGTTCTAGATCGACCTCTGTCTGATGCTTGAACTCGGTTTCGCCCAATAGCAGGCCCGCCAGAAACGCGCCGAGCGCAAGTGAAAGGCCCGCCGTTGCCGTGATGGCGGCCGCGCCCACGACGGTCAGCAGGGTCAGCGCCATCAGAAAATCCCGTCCGCCTGCCGCCGCCGCAAGGCGAAACATGTGCCGCAGACCAAAGCGGCCAATGATCACGATCACGATGATTGCAATGACACCGTTGAACAGGGCTTCGAGCAGAATTTTCGTGACGTCCTGACCGGCCTCTATGTTGGCAAAGCCGACAAAGATCAGGATGGGGGCAACGAGGATGTCCTGAAACAATAGCACGCTGAGCGCGGCGCGCCCGACCGGTTGAGCGGCCTGCTTCTGCTCGATCAGCAGCTGCATGACGATAGCGGTCGACGACAGTGCAAGCGCCAGCCCGGCGATGATGGCGGCCTCTGCCGGCAGGCCGATCTGCCATCCGATGAGACCGATGGCGAGCGCGCTGATCCCTGCCTGAAGCCCCCCTGCGCCGAACACGGCCCGCCGCAGGGCCCACAGCTTTTCAAACGAAAACTCGAGCCCCAGCAGGAACAGGAGGAACAGCACGCCCAGTTCGGCAAAGGGCGCGGCGGCTTCCGGTTCCGAGATCGAGACAAATTCGAGTATGGGATAATTGTGGGAAAGCGAACCCAACGCGTAAGGGCCAAGCGCGATGCCGGACAACATGAATCCGACCACGGCGGGCAGTTTCAGATACCGGAAGACCGGAACCGCCACACCCGCCGCAAACAGGAAGACGATTGCGTCCTTGATCAGAATCTCGTGTCCTGGTTCCGCCATGCCTCGCTATGATTACCTTGTCTGGTTTGCCTCAGCTGCGCCGGGCCTTGAAGAAATCCTTGAGCAGCGCGCTCGCTGTCTCGCCCGCTGCCTCGTCCTGCTCGACCTCCGGCCGCCAGTGGCAGGTCGGTTGCTCGAAAAAGCGTGCGCCATGAATCACCGCACCGCCCTTCGGATCGCACGCCGCGAAGACGACCTTCCCGATCCGCGCAAGGCTGATCGCGCCTGCGCACATCGCGCAAGGTTCCAGTGTCACATAGAGGTGCAGGCCGGTCAGCCGGTAATTTCCCCTAGACGCCGCCGCAGCGCGCAGGGCGACAATTTCGGCATGGGCGGTCGGGTCATGCCCGGCAATCGGGCGGTTTGCACCCTCGGCCACGATCTCGCCTGTCTCCGGATCGACCACCACGGCGCCAACCGGCACTTCGCCCGCCTCGGCCGCCTCTCGCGCCAGTTCCAGCGCGCGGGTCATGGGATCAGCGAGAATTGTCATATGGATGGGATCGCCTTACACGGGCGCAAAGTAAAGGGATTGCCTGTCGAATGCGCATCATTGCCGGAGAGCACAAGGGGCGCGCCATTGCTGCGCCGAAGGGACAGGGCACGCGCCCGACGGGAGACCGTGCGCGCGAGTCGATCTTCAACATGCTGGCCCATGCGGACTGGGCGCCCGAGATCGACGGCGCGCGGGTGATTGATCTGTTCGCGGGTTCCGGCGCGCTGGGCCTGGAAGCCATGAGCCGGGGCGCCGCCTTCTGCCTTTTCGTCGAGACCGATCATGGCGCGCGCGGCGCTATCCGCGACAATATCGAAACACTGGGACTGTTCGGAAACACGCGGCTTCACCGGCGGTCGGCGACCGATCTGGGCGAGAAGCCCGCCAGCGCCGGCGTCCCCTTCACGCTCGCCTTCCTCGACCCGCCCTATAGTAAGGGCCTCGTCGAACCCGCACTGGCCGGCCTGGTATCTGGAAAATGGCTGGCCGAGAATGCGCTTGCCGTGGTCGAGACCGGATCGGACGAAACGATCACGCCAGACGGATGGGAGCCGGTCGAGACACGCGACTATGGCGCAGCGCGGATCTGGTTCCTGAAGCGGGTCTAGCCCTCGAAGAATTCCCGGCGCAAATCGAGGTGGGTCTGGTTGGTGCCGATCAGTTCTCCGCATTCGCCAAGCCAACCTTCCGCCGCCGCCCGGCCAATGTCCCTCAGCTTGGTCAGGAAGTCCCAGCTCGTGTCGTATTTGGTCCTTAGGCTGAACTCCATGAGGTCTTGCCCACCCTTGATGGCATGGATGTTCAGACGGCGGTATTTTTTGAGCATTGGCTCTTTCAACATGCCATCATCAAGCAATCGCTGGACAAAGGCGATGGCACGCAGCTCTCCGATCAGGGCGGCATTAAAACTGATCTCGTTCATCCGGTCTTGAATCTCCCCGGCACGTTTCGGAACACCGTCGCGGCGGATCGGGTTGAGCATGACCAGCAATACGTCACGCGGGGCGCCGGAATAGATCAGGGGAAAGAGGCTGGGATTGCCCATGAAGCCTCCGTCCCAATAAGCCTGCCCATCAATTTCCACGGCCTTGAAGGTTTGCGGCAGGCATGCCGAGGCGAGCACTGCGTCGAGGGAGATGTCCCCATCACTGAACACGGTGACATGGCCGGATTCGACATTCGTCGCCGACAGGAACAGTTGGATGCCCGACTCATCCACTTTCGAAAAGTCGATTACCTGCTCCACCACATCGCGGAGCGGGTTGATGTTGAACGGGTTGAGGTCATAAGGGCTCGCCAGACTCGACATGGCACTGGCATAGGCGAACACGATCGGACTGAGCGCGCCATAAGGCGTGACATTGCGGGAAGATTTGGAGATCCCCTGCCAGAGGGCTTCCAGCGTATCCTTCGCACCCTGCACGCCGTTTTCAGCCATGCCCGCCGAGAATGCGACGGCATTCATCGCCCCGGCGGACGTCGCGGAGATCGCCTTGATTTCAAGATCATCTTCCTCGATCAGCCGATCGAGCACACCCCAAGTATAGGCGCCATGCGCACCGCCACCCTGGAGCGCGAGGCTGATCTGCCGCTGCTTCTGTTTTGCCATGGCGGTGTTCCTGTCACTTGAACCGAGATATTACTTTGCCGGTGCGGTCTTAATGAGACCTGACCACAGGCGTAGGATGCCTGTCCGGTCGGCGCCACGTCCGCAAAACAGGAATCTGAGTATTCATGTCGATTTTGGTCGATATTGGCACAGGCCTTGCGATAAAAGCGGGGTAACCAAGCAGGATGAACAGGTGGGCCGCCGTGGCGTATGAGATTCCGCAAAAACCCATGATTTCGGTCATCATGGCGAACTATAATTGCGAGGCATTTCTTGCCAGCGCCATAAGATCCGTCCTGAATCAGACCAATACGGCGCTGGAACTGATCCTTGTGGATGACGGGTCCAGCGACCGGAGCGTCGAGATTGCCCAGGAAATCGCGAAACAGGATGCGCGACTGAGCGTCTTCAGCGGCACGCGTTATGGCGGACCTGCCCCGGTTCGCAACCACGCACTCGAGCAGGCCAAAGGCGATTGGGTCGCCATCGTGGACAGCGATGACTTGATCCGTCCCGACCGGTTGGAGCGCATGCTGACCGCCGCCGAAGACACCGGCGCAGATATCCTGATCGACAATCTTGCCGTGTTCCAGTCCGACGGTCCCGCCAATATCTTCACGATGTTCGAGGGGGATTTGCGGGATCGCCCGGCCAGGATCATGGAGAGCGAATACATCAAGGCGAACATGCTTTATGGACGGGGCAGCAAGCTCGGTTATGCCAAGCCACTGATCCGCCGCAGCGCGCTGGAAGCCAATTCGCTTCGCTATAATGAGACGATGCGGATTGGCGAAGATTACGATCTGATCGTGCGGCTGTTATCGACCGGAGCGCGGATGATGAGCGTGCCGGACGTGATGTATTTCTATCGCAAGCATGGCAATTCCATATCTCACCGGCTTGATGCCGTGGCTCTGGACGCGCTCGAACAGACGGCCGGCGAAGCGCTCCGCCAGCCGACCCCACACGCGGAAGTCACCGCCGCCCATGCCGCTCGCCTGAAGTCGATCCGGCGCGCCGTGATATTCGATCAGATCCTGACCGCACTCAAGCGCAAGAATGTGTTGGGCGCGGCCAAGCTCGTCGGGACAGAGCCATCTGTCATTCCACTGCTGAGGATGCCGCTAATCCATCGAATCCAGCAGCGCACGGGTAACCCGCTCGCACGCTCGGATCAGCATCTCGAGGCCGAATTGGTGAAACTGCGCGCCCTTTGCGAAGCTTGAGCGTGGCAAACGCCAGTTCCAGAAGCGTGGTCCCGGCGGTCGGCACGGTCTGCTTTCGGGGAGACGATGTTCTTCTGATCCAGCGGGGCACCAAACCCTTGCAAGGCGAATGGTCCCTGCCCGGCGGCCGGATTGAAGTGGGCGAGCGCGCGCCGCTTGCGGCGTTGCGCGAGCTCGCCGAAGAGACCGGGATTACCGCACGGCTCGTGGGCTTGGTAGATGTCGTGGACGCGATCTTCACCTCGCGCCAGACCGGCGACGTGACCCGTCACTACCTGTTGTTCGACTATGCTGCGGTTTGGGTATCCGGAAACCCGGTAGCCGGGGACGACGCAGCCCATGCCGAGTGGATCAGTCCTGACAGGCTGTCCACCTTGCCGCTATGGGACGAAACCCGTCGCATCATCGATTCCGCGCGCCATATCGTTCACAGCTCAAACGAAGCTTGACCGCCCCTACGTCACCCGCTTGATCTGCTGCCCAAGCAAAAAAGTCGCGGAGGACACAATATGACATACGCCCCATTCAACTTGGCCGGAAAGGTCTGCGTCATCACTGGCGGCAACAAAGGCATTGGCCTCGGCATGGCCGAAGCGCTCGCTGCCTCCAATGCGGATGTCGTGATCTGGGGACGCAAGGAAGATGACAACGCTGCGGCCCTCAAAAAGCTCGAAGGTCTCGGAACTGGCAAAGCGTCTTCAAAGAAGGTCGACGTGGCCGAGGAAGACCAAATCGTGAAGGCCATGGCCGAAACCGAAGAAGAGTACGGTCGAATCGATACCTGTATCGCCAATGCCGGGATTGGGCGCGGCGCGGCCAATTTCCATGAAATGACTTTGGAAACGTGGCAGTTCAATCAACGCATCAACTCGGAAGGCGCCTTCCTGACCTTGCGCGAGGCCGCCAAATCCATGGTCAAGCGTGCCAAGGCTGGCGATCCAGGTGGCTCCCTGATCGGAACAGCCTCGCTCGCAGCGCTGTCGGGTGCAGCGCGCAATCAGGCATATGGCCATACCAAGGGCGGACTCATCGCCATGATGAATGCCATCGCCGTCGAATATGGCCGCTATCAAATCCGCGCAAATTCCATTCTGCCGGGCTGGATCGCGACCGACATGACAGATGGCGCGCAGGACAGCGACGTTTTCAACAGCAAGGTCATTGCGCGCGTTCCAATCCGTCGTTGGGGCAAGCCGGAGGATTTCGGCGGAATTGCCGTCTATCTGGCGTCTGACGCTTCGAGCTTCCACTCGGGCGATACGCTGCTGGTAGACGGCGCGTACCAGAAATTCTGATCGACCGCCTGGTCTCACAAAAAAAAGGGCTGCCCGAGGGCAGCCCTTTTCAATTCTGGTAAGACCAGACCGATTACTCGGTTGGCTCTTCTTCAAGTTCGTCCGCAGCGTCGTCGACAGCTTCTTCAGCGTCATCCATTGCTTCGTCCATTGCATCGCCTGCATCTTCCGCAGCCGCTTCAATGTCGTCGCCAGCTTCGCTGAGCGCGTCGCCTGCATCGGCAGCAGCTTCGTCCATTGCATCAGCAGCATCATCTGCAGCTTCTTCGATGGATTCAGCAGCCGTCGTATCTTCAGGAGCCGTTGTTTCTTCTGCAGCGCATGCAGCCAGTACAAGCGCAGCGGCACCGATAATCAGGAGTTGTTTCATGCTTTATTCCCCTACTTCAGGTCAAAGATGACCGGGCAGAGGTTTAACATCTGCCGACCACGACGCAAAGATGGTTTCAGCTGAAGGTCTGATGCAGCGCTTTTTGCGCGAACTGCGCCCAAAACAGCGAATTCGCGCTCGAACGGCGCAGATTTGGGCCGATTCGGGCACTTCTTCATCACCTTCCCCCCTAAATATCACCGTCTCCGATTCGCAAGCGAATGGTCTTTCAACCCGCCAATCGCGTTGAAACAGGGTCCGGTTCCGCTTTGCGCCCGAATCACGTGGATAGGTTTGGAGCCAATCAGCGCCCCACTCCCTGCCAAGAACGGCGCTTGGTCAAACAGCCTTGCGTTGACGCAAGGACGGCAAATTACGGTCTTTTCAGAAGAGTTCATAAAGTCAGGGAGACGCCGTCATGGCCATAAAAACCGCACTCACAGAAATGTTGAATACCGAACACCCCATCATGCTCGCGGGCATGGGCGGTGTGTCCTACGCCGAAGTTTGTGCGGCCATGTGCAATGCGGGCGGATACGGCGTGCTCGGCATGGCGGGGACGACCCCGGACTTCATTGAAGGCCAGATGAAGCGCGTGCGCGAACTGACCGACCGGCCCTTCGGCGTGGACTTGCTGGCCGCCAGTCCGGAAAGCCTTGAAGAAAGCGTGGATGTCATCATCAACAATGGTGCCGACAGTTTCATAGCCGGTCTCGGCGTTCCGATGCCGATCATGGAGCGCCTGCAAAAGGCGAATGTGAAAGTCATGGTCGTTGGCGGCGCGGTGAAGCATGCCATCAAGGCCGAACAGGCTGGCTGTGATGCGGTCATCCTGCAGGGCGGCGAAGGCGGCGGGCATACCGGTCTGGTGGGGACGATGCCGTTGGTGGCACAAGCCGTGGAAGCCGTGAACATTCCGGTGATCGCGGCAGGCGGCATTTATGATGGCCGCGGCCTCGCGGCAGCGCTCGCTCTGGGAGCCTGCGGCGTCTGGATGGGTACGCGATTCATCGCCTCGACCGAGGCCCATGCCGCTCAGATGTACAAGGACACGGTCGTCGGCGCGGGCGATACTGATACAACACGCACGCGGTGCTATTCCGGTAAGCCGATGCGTTGCCGCACGAATGACTATATCAATGACTGGGAAACGCGCCCGCAGGACATTCAGCCCTTCCCGCACCAGGCCATCCACTCTACCCGGACAGGCGTAATTGGCGGCATCGGGGGGATTACGGACGAAGCCAAACTCGATGCGGACACCTCCTGCTTCGCCATGGGCCAGTCGGCTGGCGGCGTGAGAGAGGTCAAGCCCGTCGCGGAGATCGTGGCGGACATCATGCGCGATGCCGAATCAGCCATCGACCGGATGGCCAGCCTGCGGACCAAAGCGACCGCATAGAAATCATCACGCCGGAAACATATACAGCCGGGCCTACAGGCCCGGCTGAAATCGTTTTACTTCGCGGCGGCCGGTGTCAGCTTGATCAGGCGGCCACCTTCCTTGTCTTCCAGAACATAGAGCGCGCCGTCTGGTCCTTGCTCGACTTCGCGAATGCGTTTTCCCCATTCATAGCGCTCGGCTTCCCTGGCAACCGGCTCGGTTTGACCATCCTTGGGCGGTTGTCCGAGATTGTCAGTCGGCTCAGTCTCGAAGGAAACGCGGATCAACGCTTGCGAAGACAGCCCTCCGATGAATGCATTGCCCTGCCAATCGGCAAACATCTCTCCATCATAGAATACCAAACCGGCCGGGCTGATGGCTGGGACCCAAGCGATCGCCGGGTCCTCGAAAATCGGATTGCTTTCATGTGTCGGGATCGGCTTGCCGCTATAATGATCGCCCTCAGAAACTTCGGGATAACCGTAATTCTCGGACCGTACGATCAGGTTCAACTCGTCCCCGCCTTTCGGACCCATTTCAACCACCCAGAGGCGCTCTTGCCCGTCAAATGCAATGCCCAGCGGATTGCGATGACCAAGCGTCCATACCTGGTCCGCAACCGCGCCGTTTCCAAAGAAGGGGTTGTCCTCCGGAACAGACCCGTCCTGATTGACACGAACGACCTTGCCCAAATTCATGGCCATATTTTGCGCCGGAGTGAATTTCTGGCGCTCTCCTGAGGCGATGAAGAGATGACCATCCGGTGCGATGGCAAGACGATGGCCGTAATGGCCGTTGCCTTTCACTTTTGGTGTCTGGCGCCAAATCACGTCGCGCCCCTCCAATGTGCCGCCCGTGGCGGTAAGGGTCAGCGTTGCCCGCTCAACGGCTGCTCCGCTCAAACTCTCATCCGTCTCATCGCGTTCAACGTAGGAAATGAAGACGGTGCCGTTCTCAGCGAAGTCCGGGTGGACGATGATGTCCCCCAGACCTCCCTGCCCCATTGCCGTGACCGAAGGGACATTGGCGATTTCGCCCAGTTTCTTGCCCGCGGTATCCAGCAGCCAGAGATCACCATCCTTTTCTGAGACGAGTGCGCGGCCATCCGGCAGGAACGTCATCGCCCAGGCGCTGTCAAAGGTTTCGAGCGGGATAGCGGTGAGCTGCGTGCCGCTTGTGCCAGTGACCGTCATGGCGTCGGGTGCAGTGGCCTCATGATGTTCAGCGGTCGCACAGCCCACAAGCATGATTGCGGCGCTGCCGCTCAGCAAGGAGCGCAGGATGAGTGATGACATGGGAATTCCTCCGGTGGCAGATGTCTGCCAACCGGAACGCCCGACGGCCCAAGCAGTTCCACTGCTCAGTCAGCAAACGTCTCGCGCGGCACCACGTGCTTGAGCGGCTCATTGGCCAGATAGCGCTTGAGATTGTCCAGAAAGGTCTCGTCCGCGCGAATATAGGTCGCCTGGGTCATGGCGCTGTTGTGCGGTGTGATCGCGACTTTGGGATGGCGCCAGAGCGGGTTGTCGCTTGGCAAAGGCTCTTCAGCGGCGACGTCAACTGCGGCGAAGGCCGGGCGCCCCGCATCCAGCGCCGCGACGAGCGCTGCCTCATCCACCAATTGCCCACGGCCAAGATTCATCAGCAGCGCATCCGGGCGCATGGCTGCCAGGAATTCCGCGTCCACCATGCCAACCGTTTCATCTGTCAACGGAACGCTGAGCAGGACCACGTCGGCTTGCTCGAGTTCGCTCTTCACCAGCGCCATCGGCACAATATGATCAGCACCCTCAGCCGGACCAGGCGAGCGCCTTGCGCCAGTCACGTGACCGCCGAGTAGCTGGACCCGCTTGCCGACCGCCGACCCGATGGACCCAAACCCGACAATCAGCCAGCGCGACCCCATCATCTCACGCATCTCGAGCCGGTTCCAGTCAGCCTCGGCCTGTTGTGCGCGATGCTCCGGACCCTTCTTGAAAAAGTCGAAAGACTGCCAGAGCGCCCATTCGGCCATGGCTTCGGACTGCGTGTGGTTGGTACAAAACGTGCGGGAAATCTTGCCAACGGAGATCAGCGCCGGATTGTCGAGCCCAGCCGCGGAGGACTGGAACCAATCTATCCCGCCAGTCTTGAGTACGGCGATCATGAAGTCGCGGGCATGATCCCCGAACCAGACATCCGTATTCCCGAAGACAACATCGGGCCGAATATCGTGAACCACGGTGCCGTCCCCGGCATGGGAGAACAAACCGTCCTCATCCATGACAATGAACTCAATCTCATGTTCAAGGCCCTTGAGCCTTTCACGAATGCGCGCAAAAGTCGTCGCATGAAGCAAACAGGTTTTCATATGCTCCTGCTTAGCGCGGTGATGTTCTGCGGCGCAAGCACAGCGCAATCGGGATTGCCGATTCGTGGACCGGATTATTTCCGCGATGCGACCGATCTCGCAGCCACGCTGGGCGCCGCCCACGCGATCCGCGTAAAGTGCAATGGCCGCGATGACCAGTATTGGCGGCGCTACATGTCCGACATGCTGAAGTACGAAGCGCCCAATCGCGGCGCGGTCCGCAGCTCACTGGTCGACGCCTTCAATGAGGCCTTCACAAGCGCCGGGCGCATCTACCAGACCTGTGACAATCGCGCGGTCGAGGCTGAAGCTGATTTTGCCGTGAAGGGCCAGGAAATCGCCACGCGCATGGCCACCCATTACTTCCCTCAACCCCCAGAGCGCCAAGACTAGGTTTCGGTCGACACCACGCTGACATCCTCAAGCAGGAATCGCGGTCCTGTGCCGAGCCCACGCGCACGATCCTCCGGATTGTAAAGCTGGCATTTTTTCAGGGACAGGCAGCCACAACCGATACAGCCGTCCAGCTTCCGGCGCGTCCGCTCCATCAGCGCGATCCGTTCATCCAGCATGTGCCGGAAGGCCGTACTGATCCGGGTCCAGTCCCGCTTGGTCGGCGTACGCCGCTCCGGCAATGACGACAGGAGCTGGCTGATCTCTTCGATGGTCAGGCCAATCTGCTGGGCGATCAGGATAAAGGACAGGCGACGGATGTCCGAGCGCAGGAAGACACGCTGGCCGCCAGAGGACCGTTCTGGGTGAACCAATCCCCGCCCTTCGTAGAAACGGATCGCCGAGACCGACAGGCCGGTCCGCGCAGCCACATCTCCGATCGCCAAGCCCTTCGGAACTGCCATGAAAGAATCTCCTATTTCACGCTTGACCTCAACTTAAGTTGAGGAATTACGACAGCTTTATCAGAGATTTGATGAAGAAGAAATGGAGTTGAAAACAATGAGTATTGCCAAGTTCGAACATGTGAATGTGACCGTCAGTGATCCAAAGAAGACCGCGTCCATGCTGACCCGTTTGTTTGGCTGGAAAGTGCGCTGGGAAGGGCCATCCAAATATGATGGCTATACGGTGCATGTCGGCACGGATGAGGATTACCTCGCACTGTATGCGCTGCCCCAGCAAGACCGGCCAGATGAGGAAAGCTATTACCGGACCGGCGCCGTCAATCATTTCGGCATCCTGGTGGATGATCTGGACGCGACCGAGCAGAAGATCCTCGCCGCCGGCTATCGCACCCATAGCCACCAGACCTATGACCCAGGCAGCCGGTTCTATTTCCACGACCATGACGACATCGAGTGGGAGGTGGTGAGCTATGCTTGATGGACTGATCCATTCCTATCTCGAAACCGTGGGCCGGGCATGGGAACCGCGCGACGCGTTTGTTCGGCCTCGCTGGGACTCGCTTCTGCCCCAAAGCGCGCTAAGCTCTCGTCAGATGAGAACAGGAGAGGCTGATGAGACCCATTCAGGCAATCGCCGCAACAGCGCTGGCTATCGGATTGTACGCGTGCGCTACACCGCCAGCGCAGGATGAGGCGCAAGTAGACGCCACCGCCAAGGTCACGCAGAAGAAAGTGGTCCGGATATCCATAGAAAAGGATGCCGAAGCCACGCCGCCGGGACCGGGAGACCGGATGATTACCGGACGGGACCTTGGCACGCGCTCTTCTGTGGTGGCCCCGAATGGCGCGGCCGCCACAGCCCATCCCCTCGCCACGCAGACGGCGCTTGATGTGCTGAAAGCCGGCGGATCAGCCGTGGATGCGGCCATTGCCGCAAATGCGATGCTGGGCCTCGTCGAGCCGACCGGAAACGGCATTGGCGGCGATCTGTTCGCGATTGTCTGGGACCCGGAAACCGAGCAGCTCTACGGCTATAATGGCTCCGGCCGCTCGCCCCAGGGCGCAACGCTGGACGACATGCAGGCCAAGGCCGACGAATTCATGCAAGGCGAGGAGATTCCGCCCTTCGGCGCAGCGCCGGTGACTGTGCCCGGCACAGTCGATGGCTGGTACGCACTGCATGGCAAATTCGGCAAGCGGCCGATGAACATGAACCTCGAACCGGCCATTCAGTACGCCCGTGACGGCGCGCCGATCCCGGAAGTCATTGCCTATTATTGGGGCCGCAACGCAACGCGCCTGCAGGAAGCGGCTGACAGCGGCATGCTGGAAGAGTTCGACAATGCGAAGGCGACCTATTTCTCGCCCGCCCCGAAAGAAGGCAGCCTGTTCCGCAATCCGGACCTTGCCGACACGCTGGAGCGGATAGCCTATAAAGGCCGCGACGAATTCTATTCCGGCGAAACCGCCCACATCATGGGCGACTATTTCGAGCGGATCGGCGGATTTCTGCGCTATGAGGATTTCGCCACGCATACGGGCGAATGGGTCGAGCCAATCTGCGTGACCTATCGCGACGACTACAAGGTCTGCGAATTGCCGCCGAACACGCAGGGAATTGCGGCGCTACAGATGTTACAAATGCTGGAACGGTTTGACCTGCGCGGCATGGGCTTCGGGTCGGCGGACTCAATCATGGCGCAAGTGGAAGCGAAGCGGTTGGCATTCGAAGATCGCGCGCGGGGGTATGCGGATCCCGCCTTTAGCGGTGTTGATCCAGACCTGTTTATTGATAAGCGCTACACTAGTTATCGCTCTCAACAAATCGACATCACCAAACCCACAAGTTTTGCAGGACAATCGGGGCGTGGATTCCGAATTTCATCTGAGGGGAAACCGCTCTTGCCGATAGCTAGTGATATAATTCTTGAGGCAGACAAAAAACTCCAAGACGGCGACACGACCTACCTAACCGTTACGGACAAGGACGGCATGATGGTGTCCCTTATCCAGTCGAACTATCGCGGCATGGGCACGGGGCTCGTTGCGGATGGCCTCGGCTTCATGTTCCAGGACCGGGGCCAGTTGTTCAGCCTCGACCCGGCCCATCCAAACGTCTTCGAGCCCGGCAAGCGGCCCTTCCATACGATCATCCCTGCTTTCGCCTTCAAGAAGGACATGCCGGGCTGCCAGGTGCGGGCCGTGCCAATCGAACAGGCCTGCCCGTTCGAGCCCTGGCTCAGCTTCGGCCTGATGGGCGGCGGCATGCAGCCGCAGGGCCATGTGCAAGTCATCCTGAACCTCGTCGATTTCGACATGGGGCTTCAGGAGGCGGGCGATGCCGCGCGTTGGGAACATGTTGGCGGCTGCGAGCCGACGGATGATCTTGATGGCGATGCCTGTGAAACCGATATGGGCGTCGTGCATCTGGAGAGCGGCATCCCGCCTGAAACCCGCGCCGTACTGGAAGCGCGCGGCCATGCGGTGGAGTGCTGCAAGGCCAATGCGGGCGGCTATCAGGCGATCATGCGCGACTTCGAAACCGGCGCCTGGATCGCCGCCACCGAAATGCGCAAGGATGGCAGCGCGGATGGGTACTAGCCGTCTCGCTCCTCTCCCACTAGGGAGAGGGGCATGACGACGAAATTTGCACCTGAAGCGCCCGCCAATTGCCCCCTCTGTCCACGCCTTGTGGCGTATCGGGAAGAGGTCGCCGTGAAAGAGCCGGACTGGTTCAATGGCGCGGTGCCGAGCTTCGGGCCGGAGGATGCCGAATTGCTGATCATCGGCCTCGCGCCCGGCGTGACGGGGGCCAACCGGACGGGCCGGCCGTTTACCGGCGACTGGGCCGGAGACCTGCTCTATGCGACCATCGACAAGTTCGGCTTTTCCACCGGCACCTATGATGCGCGGCCGGATGACGGGCTGAAGCTGAAGCGCGCCATGATCACCAATGCCGTGCGCTGTGTGCCGCCACAGAACAAGCCGGTCGGCGCCGAGATCAATCAGTGCCGTCCCTTCCTCGCCGCGCGCATTGCGGCGCTGCCGAAGCTGAAGGCAATGATCTGCCTCGGCAAGATTTCCCACGATTCCACGGTGCGGACGCTGGGCCTGAAGCTGAAGGATCATCCCTTCGGCCACGGCACGCATTATGATGTGGCGTTCGAAGGTCGGCCACTCGCGCTGATCTCATCCTATCATTGCAGCCGCTACAACACGAATACCGGCCGCCTGACGGCGGAGATGTTCGAGGACGTGTTCGCGATGGCGAAGGGTGTGACCGATCCGGCCTAAGGGAGTTGCCATCGCCGAAATTTCCGTTTATCGATAATATTGTTATTCGATAAGGATCGCCCGATGCCTAGATATGCCGCTCCGCTGCTCACATGCGTTTTCGCATTGGTTTTTCTCGGCACCGGTGTCGCGCATGCCGCAAAGCTCGAAGTTGACCCGGACGCGCCCCTAT
This sequence comes from Hyphomonas sp. KY3, assembly GCF_017309975.1. NCBI lineage: Bacteria > Pseudomonadati > Pseudomonadota > Alphaproteobacteria > Hyphomonadales > Hyphomonadaceae > Hyphomonas > Hyphomonas sp. KY3. Next base: position 1,037,039 of record NZ_CP022271.1, on the reverse strand, counting down.
GGATCAAGGTCGCCACGGATGCCTTGCTCTATGCCCATATTGGTGGCGGCGCGGTGGGGCTCGTATCCGGCGTCGCAGCGATTGCAGCGCGTAAAGGCCGGGCCTTGCACCGCCTTGCAGGGAAAGTCTTCTTCGTTTCGATGTTCGTCACCTATCTGATCGGCGCGGGCGTTGCGCCGTTCCTTGAGGAGGGCCAACGACCGAACTTCGTGGCCGGTATTCTGGCCCTGTACCTGCTCATCACAGCTTTGATCACAGTTCGCCAGCGCGGGCCTGTCCGGGTCAATTGGCGGCATTATACAGGACTGGCGACAGCGCTCGGCATCACACTGATGGGTGTGGGATTCATGTATATGGGCGCGAACAGCCCAAGCGGCACCGTGGATGGTTCGCCGCCTCAAGCCTTCATCCTGTTCATTGTAGCTGGCAGCTTCGCCGCGTTTGGCGAACTGAACGTGATCCTACGACAGGCGCTGTCCTACACGGCGCGCATCTCCCGCCACCTCTGGCGCATGTGCTTCTCGATGTTCATCGCATCCGGCTCACTTTTTCTGGGGCAGCCGCAAGTGTTTCCCGAAGGCTTCAACCAGACCGCCTGGCCCTTCCTGCTGGCCTTTGCCCCCTTGATCGCCCTGATTGTCTGGCAGGGTCTTTTGAGGCTTCGCGGCGGGAAATTGCGCGCCGCCTGAGCGGCAGTGCTCACCCCTCCTTCAGAATCCGCGCCTTCTGGCGTTGCCAGTCTCGCTTTGCTTCGACGTCACGCTTGTCATGGCTCTTGCGGCCGGTGGCGAGACCGATGAGAATCTTGGCCATACCACGCTCATTGAAATAGAGTTTCAACGGCACAATCGTGCGACCGGCCCGCTCAACCGATTGCGAGAGCTTGGCCAGTTCCCGTTTTGACACGAGCAGCTTCCGCTTGCGCTTTGGCTCATGATTGAACCGGTTGGCGGCGTTGTAGATCGGGATATCCGCATTGATCAGGTAGAGACCGCCATCTTCCGGGCTGACATAGGCTTCAGCGATATTGGCTTTGCCCTGACGCAGGGATTTTACCTCTGAGCCGACCAGCATGATGCCGGCCTCCAGCGTGTCCTCGACCGCATAATCGCGGCGGGAGCGGCGGTTCTCCGCGACCAGCCCATCCGAGCGGCCCTTGGTCTGGTTTTTCTTCGACATGGCCCTGATTTAGGCGCTCAGGCCCGCAAGCGCCATGGCCTGATCTATTTCAGCCCGTTTTTCTGCAGATGGGCTGGTGATCGGCAGGCGCACCTCGTCAGTGCAGAAGCCGAGCCGGAACAGGGCATATTTCGCCGGTCCGGGCGATGGCGAGCAGAACATGGCCTTGTGCAGCGCAATCAGCTTGCGCTCTATCGCGCGGGCCTCATCGAGATCTCCGGCGCGGAAAGCCGTGTGCATGGCGGCGCAGGCTTCCGGCATGACGTTCGCGGTCACCGAAATGCAACCCATACCCCCCATGGCAAGGTGGCCGAGCGCGCTCGGGTCATCGCCCGACAGCTGAACAAATTGGGTGCCTTCAGGGATCGACGCGGCATGCTGACTAACGCGGTCCATATCGCCGGTCGCATCCTTGATGCCGACAATGTTCGGCAATTGGGCGAGGCGTGCGACGGTATCCGGTGCAAGATCGACCACGGTGCGGCCCGGCACATTGTAAAGCAGGACCGGAAGCGCAACCGAGTCGTTGATCGCGCGGAAATGGGCCTCAAGGCCTTCCTGGTTGGGATTGTTGTAATAGGGGCAAACCACCAGCGCGGCGTCAGCGCCGACGGCCTTGGCGTGCTCGACCAGTTCGATCGCCTCGTCTGTGGCATTGGCCCCGGCCCCTGCAATGACGGGCACGCGACCTTTGGTAATTTCAACACAAAGCGTTACGACATCCTTATGCTCTTGGGTGGAGAGTGTGGACGTCTCGCCTGTTGTGCCGACCGGCACGAGCGCGCTGGAACCGCCAACAATCTGGCGCTCTACCAGCGCCGCAAAAGCGTCCCGGTCAATGGCACCATTCCTGAAAGGTGTGACGAGAGCTGGGATTGAGCCATGGAACATCGTAAATTTGCCGCGATTCAGGTGTTGTTTGTCTTGATCGAGTATGAATCGCCAATGCCTTCTCACGCTTTGGCCAAGAAATAAACTCTGCAGAGACGTTTCATGATGCGACCCGTTGCCATTTTTGCCTCTCTTGCCGTGCTGTCTCAGGCGGCTGCCGCCGCTGGCGTGCCGGAATCCCCGAGTCTGAAACCCGACCGACCCTATACGTCTTCCGTAACGGATGCCCGCAATGCGGAAATCCTGCACAAGGCACTCCGCGCGGCTGACCGCTATGACTGGCCGACTGTGGCACATCTGCAGACTCAGGCCTCTGATGCCGACGTGCGAAACCTCATTATGTGGATCCGGGCCAGCCGCGGCGTTCCGGGCATGAATTTCTCGGAAGTCTCGTTCGCGCTGGACAAGCTGCAAGACTGGCCGAAAACGACCTCCATGCGCCGCCGCGCCGAAGAGATTATCGGCGAATCGTCTTTCAGCCATAAGGAACGCATCGACTGGCTGACCGAGTCGGGTCCGATTACCGGAGCTGGCAAGATCGCGCTGGCCGATAGCTGGCGTGCGATTGGTGAACCCGGCAAGGCGCTGGAAGCCGTGCGCGACGCCTGGCACAATAATTCCCTCGAACGCGACGTCGAGCGCGAAGTCCTGTCCACTTATGGCAAACAGCTGACTCAGGATGATCACCGCGCCCGTGTCGAGTTCCTGCTATGGACCAACCAGCGCACGGCTGCATCGAAGCTCAAATACCTGCTCACGTCTGACTATCGTAAACTGGTCGACGCCCGCATCGCGCTCGCTGCGCGGTCGCGCAATGTCGATGCATTGGTCGATGCCGTCCCCGCCAACTTGCAGGACAATCCCGGCCTGCTTTACGAGCGCGCCAAATGGCGCCGCCAGAAACTGCGCAACCAGGATGTGGCGACCCCTCTGCTGACGGGCATCGACGGGAATGACATTCCGGAAGCTGGCCGCTCGCGCCTGTGGGACGAACGCAACATCGCCATCCGGACAGACCTGAAGGACGGCAACTGGAGCCGCGCCTACCAGCTGGCCTCACCGCATGGCATGGAAAGCGGCGGCGACTTCGCCGAGGCCGAATGGGTGTCGGGCTGGATCGCCCTGCGCCTGAAGAATGATGCGGATCGCAGCCTGCAGCATTTCGAGACCATGTCTGACGGCGTCTCAACACCGATCAGCCTTGCACGCGGCAAGTATTGGGCCGGTCGCGCCCGCGATGCGCTTGGCCAACCGGATGCCGCACGAACAGACTACACGGCAGCAGCTGAGCACAAGTTCACCTATTACGGACAACTTGCCGCCGAGCGTCTGGACGACAAGAAGCTCGCCTTCCCGAAGACCTCAGAGCCGACTGCAGAAGAGATTTCGGCCTTCGAGGACAAGCCAATGGTTCAGGCCCTGCGCCTGCTTGGCGAGAGCGGTGAGGAACGCCTGTTCCGTGAATTCGCCTATCACATGGACGACCTGCTTGAGACCGAGTCCGAATATCTGCTGCTCGCCCGCATTGCTACGGAGTATCAGGTGCCGGATGTCGGGGTTCGTGGTGCCAAGGCCGGTCTTGCCAAAGGCATTGTCTCTACCGATGCCGCCTACCCGGTGGTTGCATATCCGCTTCTGCGCGAGCCACAGGTAGAGCGGCCGCTAATGCTGGCCCTGTCTCGGCAGGAAAGCGAAATGAACCCGAACGCGATCAGCCATGTTGGCGCACGCGGCCTGATGCAATTCATGCCGGCCACCGCTCGTAACGAAGCGCGGCTACGCGGCCTGCCTTACCGCACTTCCTGGCTGACCGATGATCCGGGCTATAACATGACCCTAGGCGGCCAGCATCTGGACACGCTGCTCTCGCGGTTCAATGGCAGCTACATCATGACAGCCGCCGCCTATAATGCCGGGCCTAGCCGACCGCGCCAGTGGATCCAGGACTATGGCGATCCCCGCACTGGTCAGGTCGATCCGATTGACTGGGTGGAATTCATTCCCTTCTCGGAAACCCGCAATTACGTCCAACGCGTCCTTGAGAACACTCAGGTCTACCGTCACCGCCTCAGCGGAGAGCCGATTGATATCGAGATTGAGGAAGATCTCGACCGAGGGCGGGAATAGGACCTACCGCGCCGGAACGTGCGCTGCAATGAGCTGAGGCCCGTCCGCAGCAAACGCCCGCTCAAGCGCAAGATCGAACTCTTCCGCATTCGTGGCGTTGACTGCGGGTACACCCTGCGCCTCTGACAGCTTCACCCAATCGATCTCCGGATGGCCGAGGCCAAGCAGTTCCTGCGCGGCAGGCCCCGGATTGCCGGCGCCTGTCCGCGCCAGTTCTATATTCAGGATACGGTAGGAATGGTTGACGAAGACCACGTTGACCACGTTCGCGCCTTCGCGCGCCATGCTCCAAAGTGCCTGATTGGTATACATGCCCGCACCGTCGCCGGTGATGCAGAGCGTCTTGCGGTCAGGCGCAGCGAGCGATGCGCCGAGTGCCAGAGGCATGCCCTGCCCGATCGCACCGCCGGTCAGCATCATCCAGTCATGCGGTCGGGCGCGCTGGGTCATCAGGAAGCTAGGCAGGCCATTGGAGACGCCATCATCCGAGACGAAACTGCCTTCCGGCATGTGGCGGGCAATGGATGCGCCAATCGTAGCAGCATTGAGAGCGCCTGTCGGTGCAGCGGGCAGGTCCAGCTCAGCCACTGGCGCGGCTTCCTTCGCACCGAGCGCATCTGCGAGCGCCTCAAGGATCGCGGCGCTGTCGGTCTCCGGTCCGCCAATCTTCATCGGTGTACATCCTTCCGGCACAAGCACGCTCGGCTTGCCGGGATAGGCGAAGAAGGCCACCGGCACCTGCGTACCTGCGATCAGCATCAGGTCCGAGCCTTCAAGGTCCGACATGGCGCCTTCCGCGAAGTATTGCATCCGGTCTGGAACGAACCGCCCCGCACCACGCGCCTGTCGCGGGAAGAACGTGTCGGTCAATACGCGAACGCCTGCGGCTTTCACGCGCGCCGCCTGCGCGAGGCCCGCTTCGGTCAGTGCAGTGCCATTGATGATAATGATCGGCTTGCTGGCAGATTTGACTGCGGCTGCGGCGACATCGATCGCAATCGGGTCAGGCTTGCGCAGGGATGGCCGGGCGCGCGTTGCGCCGGGCTTCCCGCCTTCCAGCCAGGCGGTGTCGGCGGGAAGGATCAGAGACACCGGACCAGGTTCGGGTCCAAAGCTCGCCTCCCATGCCTGCGCGGCCAGGTCGCCGGCTTGCCCGACCTTGTCGGCGGATTTGATCCAGCGCGAATTCGGCCCCGCCATGCCGATGACGTCAGAGGCCAGCGGCGCGTCATAGCGCTGGTGCGGCACGGCATGGTCCCCGATCACATTGATCATAGGCGTCCAGGCCCGGCGGGCATTGTGAATGTTTGCGCCGCCATTGAGATATCCCGCACCGAGATGCAGCAACGTCATGGCCGGCGTTCCGGTCACGCGCGCATGGCCGTCGGCGGCGCCCGTCGCAACGCCCTCGAACAGGCAGAGCGTCGACTTGATGCGCGGCTCATGATCGAGCGCGGTGACAAGGTGCATTTCTGATGTACCGGGATTGGCGAAGCACGCCGTCACGCCATGATCGGCCAGCGTGGATACGAGCGCTTCGGCGCCGGTCATGGACTGGGTTGGCTGGTCTATCATCCGGATTCCCTTTGAGATTCTTGTTCGTGTTCGGTGTCGTGCGCTACAGGATGAGCAAATTCGCTGGCGTCTCGCTAGATTCGGCAAACAGCGTGTCGACCTGATCCTGCCTGAGGTCCTGCGTGCGCGATTGGTTGATGTAGCCCTTCTCGGTAATCTCACCATTGTCTGCCAACGGAGGATAAGTCTGAAGCAACACTCGCGCGACGCGAGCGGAAACATTCGGATGCGTCTTGTTGTGCAGGGCGATTCCTTCGCGAATTTTCTCATGTATGGCTGGGTGCGCGACCAATTGGTCAAGAGGCAAATCCTCCCCAACCAGCCGGCGGCACCACGCCTCATTCAGGAAACCCAGGAGACGGACATCATTCTTGTTTAGGCCGCAGACGACGGCATCTGATAGCGCACCACCCGTCGCAGCCACGGCCTGCACGCGCACGGTACCTGCCGAAACCCAAGTCCCGTTGGCGAGCTTGAACTCTTCGGCCGTGCGTCCATCAAAAGCGAGCCCCCGTTCGGGATTGTCGGGATCGACGAATTTCACCGCGTCGCCGAGCTTGTAGAAGCCTTCCTCGTCGAAAGCTTCAGCGGTCTTGGCTTCGTTGCGGAAATAGCCGGGCGTAACATTTACCCCTTTAACCCGCAGCTCCATCTTTTCGGCATTCGGCACCATCTTGAACGTGTTGCCTGGCAGCGGCAGGCCGATCAGGCCCATCCGGTCATTCGGCCAATGCACATTCGAGGCAGTTGGGGCGGTCTCAGTTGCGCCATAGCCTGCCGACAATGATATCCGTTCGCCAGTGATGCGCACGGCGACCGCCTGAATGCGCTCATAGATATCCTGCCCCATGGACGCGCCACCATAGGCCATGCAAACGAGCCGCTTGAAGAATACCTCAGCCAACTGATCATCGCGCTCAAGCTCGGTCGCGAGCGCGGCCCATGCCGCCGGCACGGTCGTGTGCTGGGTGGTGGAGACCTCTTTCAGGTTGCGCAACATTTCCGGAAGTCGTGCCGGCGTCGGCGCGCCCTGGTCGATGTAGAGCGTGCCGCCCCAATCCAGCATGTTGTGCAGGATCGAATGCGCGCCATAAGTATGGCTCCATGGCAGGAAATTGCACATCACCTGCGTGCCGCCCGTGAGTTCATCCAGACGATCTTCATCCCAGATCGAGCGGATCATCCTGGCATTGGAGGCGACCATGCCGTGGAGATTGATGACCGCCTTGGGTTCACCTGTGGACCCAGACGTCATCATGTATTTTGCCACTGTGTCCGGCGTGAGACGGGCATAGGCTTCATCCACCGCCGAAGTCGACGACCGCATGAATTGTTCGAAACGTACCGCCTCGTAACGCTCGGGCGCGTTGCCGCTATAAATGACGAGGCGACCTTCGAGACCCAGCCCATCCAGCGCGCGCTGATAGTCCGTCCCATCCTCGACATAGATGAATTTCGGCTGGGTCAGGCCATCAATATACTTGAGGCGGCCAAGGTCTTCGCTGAGCAGCGCATAGGCCGGTGTGACGGGCACGGCCGGGCTGCCCGCCCACATGGCGGCATACATGATCAGGGCATTGGCAATGGAGTTCTTCGACAGGATCATCAGCGGCGCGTCCGGTCCGGCGCCGGCGTCGAGGAAGCCTTGCGCGAGCCGGCGCACGGTATCGAGTCCCACCGCATACGTGATCGTGTTCCAGCCTTCGGCACCCGGATTTTCCGGATCGCGCTCGGCGAGCCATACTGTGTCCGGCCGATGCTCGGCCCAATGGACAAGCGCTGCAAGCATATGTGGCGGGCAAGCTTTCAGAGGCTGGCCGTTGTCGAGGTAGATCGTGCCGTCGGGTCGCCGATCGATCTCCAGCTTTAGCGGCAGATAGGGTACTTCCCTAAAGGGCAGGTCCGACGTGTCAGGCATGGTGTGCGCGTTTCTTCCCGTGTATTTTTTGTTCTTTCCGGCTCATTCAAAGCCGCTTGTGGGAATATGGATCACTTCTCCGCAGTGCTTGCAATGCACGGCATCGCGTTCGTGAAGCCGCAGGCCGCATTCCTCGCATTCCTGTTCCACCTTGTCGCGCGGCTCGATAATGGTGCGAATGAGCTGCAGGAAGAGGGTCAAACCCAGCACCATCACTATTATCGACAGAAGTCGTCCGCCAGGACCAACCATCAGAACATCGCCATAGCCAGTTGTGGTCAGGCTCGTGACCGTGAAATAGAGCGCGTCTATATAGGTGCGGATGCCGTCATTGATGCCGACCTGGGTCGAATAGACGACCGCAGCCATGATGAAGACGAACACAGCCAGGTTGGTCACCTTATCGATGATCCGCTCATGCCGCTGAAAGAAGGGGGTGATCACCTTCACCCGCTTGATAAAGGTGAACGCGCGAATGGCTCTGACCGCACGGAGCACGCGCAGGAAGGCGAAATTCGAAACCAGCAGCGGCGCAAACATGGTGATCACGACGACAAGATCCGCAATATTGATGGGCCGGACCACGAAATTCCAGCGGTGCCGCGCGATATAGAACCGCGCCAACAGGTCGGCGAGGATCACACTTCCAATCACGTAATCGACAGCGATATGCGTGCGGTCCCGCTGGTCAAAGGGCGCCCAGAGGAAATAGCCGATGGTAACGAAATCGAACGCCAGCATGGCCCAGCGAAACAGGAACGGCCATTTGCCTGTACCTTCATACAGCCAGAATAAAGCCCGGTTCAGCCCCTTGCGTTCGTGCTTCAACCGGCAGGCTCCAGCGTTTCGTTGAAGCGGACCGGCTGACCACCGCCCTTTTTCACGATCTCGCCGTCGCGCATGACGAAGCCGCCGCGGATAATGGTCGCCACCGGCCAGCCGGTTGCTTCGAAGCCATCATAGGGCGTCCAGCCACACTTAGACTTCGACCAGTCTTCCGTGATGGTCTCCTTGCGTTTGAGGTCCACCACCGTGAAGTCAGCATGATAGCCTTCGGCAATGCGGCCCTTGTCGGCGAGGCCGAAGACCCGTTGCGGCCCGGCGCTGGTCAGTTCGACAAAGCGCTGAAGGCTAAGCTTGCCATTGTTTACATGGGTCAGCATGACCGGCACCATCGTCTGCACACCCGGCATGCCCGACGGCGACGCGGGATAGGGCCGCTCCTTTTCCTCGCGCGTATGCGGGGCGTGGTCCGTGGCCAGCACGTCAACAATACCCGCATTCAGCGCGCGCCACAGCGCATCCTGATGGCGCTGTTCGCGCACAGGCGGGTTCTGCTGGGCAAAGCCCTTGAGGCGTTCATAACAATCCGGGGCCGCGAGGGTGAGGTGATTGGGCAGCACTTCGACACTGGCCAGATCCTTTGCATCGCGCAGCAGCTCCATCTCTTCGGCGGTCGAGATATGCAGCACATGGATGCGCTTGCCGGTCTTGCGAGCGAGACGCAGCAGGCGTCGAGTCGAACTGACGGCCGCCTCGACATCGCGCACAACAATATGGCTCTGCCAGTCACCGGGCACGGCCAGGCCGCGCCGTTCTTCGAGGCGGTATTCGTCTTCGGAGTGGAAGGCCGCGCGGCGCTTGATTGCGCGCAGAACAGCTTCGACACCTTCATCATCCTTGATCAGGAGGTCGCCTGTAGAGGCGCCCATGAAGACTTTCACGCCACAGCAGCCGAGCATCTTTTCCATCTCGGGCAACAAGTCGATATTCTCGTGCGTCGCGCCCGCATAGAACGCATGGTCGGTATCCATGCGCCCCTTGGCGCGGGCCAGCTTGTCGGTCAGGGCCTCGGGCGTGGTCGTTGAGGGATTGGTGTTTGGCATCTCAAACACGGCAACGACGCCGCCAAGCGCGGCCGAGCGCGCTTCTGTTTCTAGGTCGGCCTTGTACTCCAGACCCGGCTCACGGAAGTGGACCTGGCTGTCGATGACGCCCGGCAGGATGTGCAAGCCGGCCGCATCATAAATCTCCCCGGCATCCACGCCGGTCAGATCGCCAATATGCGCAATACGCTCGCCGATCACGCCGACATCGGTTTGGGTCATGCCGCCGGGAGAAACGACGGTGCCGCCTTTAAGGATCAGATCATAGGTCATGACAGATGGGGTGTGACTCCGGAGGGGCTAAGTCAAGGGTGGTTTTTCGGTACAGGCAAATGGCGTCGCTCCCTTGAGGTGGGTCAAAACCATACTTACAAGAGGTAGATGAAACGCATTCTTCCAAACCGCGACATTATCCGCCTGACCGGACCGGACATGCTGCACCTGCTTGGGCGCACCGTGACCCATTCGGTCGACAACTGGCAGACTGGAGAAATGCGCTATGGCGCGCTGCTGACGCCGCAAGGCAAGGTGATCGCGGATTATCTCGCCATGCTGGCGCTCGAAAACATCTATATCGACGTCCATGCCGACGCCGCCGATGACCTGGAGAAGCGCCTGAAAATGTTCAGGATGCGCAATGACGTCGCAATTGACCGGCTCACCGAGGATGTCGTGACAGAAGGCAGCTGGATCGACATCCGCTCCCCCCAACTGCCGCATCGCGCGATTACACCTGTTGGCGTCTCCGGCATCGAAATGCCGGCCCAGGAATGGCATGCCGCACGGATCGCGGCGGGCGTGCCGGAATGGGGCGCGGACTATCGAGGATCAGAGGTTTTCCCGACCGATATCAACATGGATATGATGAACGGCATCGACTACAAGAAAGGCTGTTTCGTCGGTCAGGAAGTGGCGAGCCGCATGAAGCGCAAGGGCAAAATTCGCAAGCGCACGGTGAAAGTCACTGGCGACGCGCTGGAAGCCGGCATGGATATTCTCGCGGACGCCCCAATCGGCACCGTGACCAGCGTGGCTGGATCTGCCGGCCTTGCCCTCATCCGCACCGACCGACTGGCCAAAGCCGAACAGGATGGCAAATCATTCACTTGCAACGGCGCGGCCGTCACCTTTGACTTGACCGAATGGCAACGCGCCGAAGTCGACGCGCATCTGGCGGAACCAGCCCATGACTGAAACCTTTCCCTGCGCATGGGCCCCGCTTACCGACGAGCTATATCGAAACTACCACGATACCGAATGGGGTGTGCCTGAAAGGGATGGCCGCGCGCTCTGGGAAAAACTTCAACTGGACGGCATGCAGGCCGGGCTCGCCTGGATCACCATCCTCCGCAAGCGGGACAGCATTCGCGAAGAGTTCGATAACTTCGATCCGGAAAAGATTGCCCGCTGGACACCTGCCCGCGCCGCGAAGGCGCTGACAAACCCCGGCATCATCCGCAGCCCAAAAAAGGTCGAAGCCGTGATTGGCAATGCCCAGGCCTATCTCGCCATGGAAGAGGCAGGGGAAGGTTTTTCCGACTATTGCTGGCGCGTCGTGGGCGGAACGCCAACCATCAATAAATGGAAGCATTTCCGGGACGCACCAACCCAAACCAGTTGGTCAGCTGCAATGTCAAAAGACCTCAAGAAACGCGGGTTCAAATTTGTTGGCCCCACAATCGTCTACGCATGGGCGCAGGCGGTTGGCATGGTCAATGACCATGATGTAGCCTGCCCCCGACACATCGCCGTCCAGGAGACCTGATTCATGAAAGCCAGTTTGATTGCCGCTGCCCTCATCGCGCTGCCGACGCTGGTCGCGTGCGCAACTTCCTCAATCGATCAGACCAATCGAGCGGAAGCCTGGAGTCGGTGCCGCACAGCCCCCAACCCGGAAACCCGCGATCGATGCATTGAGACGGAAATGGCTCTGATGACGGCGCGACAGGAACGCGAAGCTGCGTCTCGCGCCGAAAGACGCAAGGCAGCTGAAGAAAGTCAGGCCATCCACGAGGCCCAGGGCATTTCGCGGGAAGACGCGCGTCAAACCTCGGATTCCGGACTGCGCCTGCCGGACGAGTGAACAGCCACCGGCTCTTGCCAAACCCGGCATCTCGTCCAACACTGTCGGACAAGCTAAACCTTTGTAGACTCAAACAGAATTGGTCCGCACTTCGGCGGTTCTGGAATAGAGGGCAGGAATGAATACACCCGTGATTTCGGCGACAGGTCTCTGGACGCCGCCCAACTCGATTTCCAATGAAGAATTGGTTCACAGCTACAATGTATGGGCTGACAACTGGAACCGGGAACGCGCGGCAGATATCAGCGCGGGATTGATCGAGCCGAAAACCCATTCATCGGTAGAGTTCATCCAGAAGGCATCCGGCATCAAATCGCGCTTCGTGATCGACAAGGCCGGCATCCTGGATCCTGACATCATGGCACCGCGCATTGCCGAACGTCCGAATGATCGCATTTCCGTATTGGCCGAGATTGCGGTAAATGCCGCGCGCGATGCGCTGGAGCGTTCGGGCCGCAAAGCCGAAGACGTTGACGCCGTTATCTGCGCCGCGTCCAACATGCAGCGCGCCTATCCCGCCATGGCGGTCGAAGTGCAGGACGCATTGGGGTGTGGCGGCTTTGCCTTTGACATGAATGTGGCGTGCTCGTCGGCCACATTCGGCATTCAGACCGCAGCTGACTTCATTCGGTCCGGTAGCGCAAAATCCGTGCTGGTGGTGAATCCGGAAATCTGTTCCGGCCACCTGAATTTCACGGATCGCGACAGCCATTTCATCTTTGGCGACGTGGCCACAGCTATCCTTGTCGAGGAAGAGAGCATTGCACCGGTCGGCCATTGGAAGATTCTTGGCACCAAACTGAAGACCCAGTTCTCGAACAATATCCGCAACAATTTCGGGTTCCTGAACCGCGCCGCGCCAGAAGGCATCGACGCGCCGGACAAGCTGTTCGTTCAGGAAGGCCGCAAAGTGTTCAAGGAAGTCGTGCCGATGGTGGCGAACATGATCGCGTCGCAGATGGAAGAACTGGACATCAAGCCGGAAGGCCTGCGCCGCATGTGGCTGCATCAGGCAAATGCCAATATGAATCGCCTGATCTCGTCCAAGGTGCTGGGGCGCGAAGCGACGGAGGACGAAAGCCCCACCGTGCTCGACACATATGCGAACACCTCATCGGCAGGCTCTATCATTGCATTCCACAAGAATTCCGGCGACTTCAAGCATGGCCAGCGCGGGCTGATCTGCTCGTTTGGTGCTGGCTATTCTGCCGGAACGGTATTTGTTGAGAAAGCCGCTTGAGCGACCAAGACCTGAACTAGTCGTCCAGATCGTCCATGAACATGTCGCCCCAAAGGATTTCCTTGCTGGCACGGACCGCTTCTACAACGACGATGCTACACGCAATCAGCAATACGCCGAACGCAATGGCTTGGGTAGATACAACAGTCGTCAAAGAATCCAGCATGGTCACCTCTTGTTTGGGTCGGCCGCGAATTCGTGAACGCAGCCCTTGTTTACATCCCCCTTTTGCCCGAAACGCCTTAACAGCGCATTTGCCAATCAGGGCGAAAAAGGGACGAGTTCGTAACCGGAATGCCCTCGTTTCTTTACCCCTATTACAAATGGCTTAAAGAAGGGGGTGATGACGTCTCGAGTGAAGCATTCTGTTAAGGCCCCACGAGTCTGGCAACGCATGTTGTCCGGCCGCCGACTCGATTTGGCAAATCCCTCGCCCATGGATGTGGAAATCGAGGACATTGCCCACGGTCTGGCGCGCGTGGCCCGCTGGAATGGCCAAACCCGCGGCGAACATGCATTTTCAGTGGCCGAACATTCTGTCCTTGTGGAAAAGATCTGCCGCACCTTGCAGCCTGACCTGACACCACAGCAAAGCCTGACGGCCCTGCTGCATGACAGCCCTGAATACGTCATCGGCGATATGATCTCTCCTTTCAAAGCCTTGCTGGGAGAAAGCTACAAGAGCATTGAGGCGCGTCTGCAGGAAGCCATCCATATTCGGTTTGGCCTCGCTCCCGTAACACCGCAACGCCTGAAACGTCTGATCAAGAAAGCGGACCTGATCTGCGCATGGAGTGAGGCGATCCAGTTGGCCGGGTTTTCCGAGGACGAAGCAAACAAGCTGTTCGGCAAACCGCCCGAAGACACGAAATTGCGGTTGAAACCAAAAGCTGTACCGGACGCACAATCCACATTCCTGAAGCGCTATGCCCAGATCAACAAGCAAATAGAGACTGCCACATGACACAGTCATCCCCGTTGCTGATTGGTCTGTCTGCCGTGATGGTCGCCGTGGAGGCGGACGCACCACGTGTGTTGATCACCCAACGCGAGACAGGCGAGGATGCGCTCCCATTCGGCGTCTTCGACCCAGACAGGCACCGCACTTTTGACCTCTCGCTGAGAGGGTGGGTTCGGGAACAGACGGGTTTCGAACTCGGTTATGTTGAACAACTCTACACATTTGGGGACAAAGACCGGGAGACACCCGAAGCAACGCTGGCTGGCACAGCGCCAAATGCGCGTGTCATTTCTGTCGGCTATCTTGCGCTAACCCCCGAAGCGCGCCCGGCAGGTGACTCTTTTGAGGCGCGCTGGCAATCTTGGTACAGATTTTTTCCATGGGAAGACCATCGCAGTGGCAGACCCGCCATCATCGATGCTCATCTTGCGCCGCGCCTGATGACCTGGGCGGCGGGAAACGAACGTAGACTGGAGCGCGCACGCGCCGCTTTCGCGCTGGATGGAATCCGTTGGATCGAAGAGCGCGTGCTCGACCGCTATGAATTGCTCTATGAAGCTGGTCTGGTCATCGAATGCGCCCGTGACGCTGGCTTGCCTGAACCCGATGTACGCCTCGGCGAGCCTATGGCATCGGATCACCGCCGCATCCTCGCCACCGCCATCTCCCGCCTACGCGGCAAGATCAAATACCGACCGGTAGTGTTCGAGCTCATGCCTGACCGGTTTACACTGTCGTCACTACAACGCGCCGTCGAGGGTATCTTGGGTTTATCCCTGCACACACAAAATTTCCGGCGCGCCTTGGACAAGACCGGTTTTGTTATTGGAACAGGTGCGATGGAAACAAGCACCGGTGGCCGCCCGGCAGAGCTATATAGCTATAACCGGGACAGCGCCTTTGATGCATCGACTACCGGCCTGTCAGCGCCGCGAAAGACAGCGGATTAGGCGAGATGCCTAGTCAAGCCCTTCAGGCTGGCCCACCATAATGAAGCTGAAACGGTCCGGCTGGAGGAATTCCGCAGCAACGCGGTTTGCATCCTCGAGCGTGACAGCTTCGATCAGGGCATTGCGCCGGTCAAAATAATCCACTCCCAGCTCGTCCTGGCGGACACTCATCATCTGGCCCGCGATCTTGGCGTTCGAGTCGAAAGCCAATGGATAGGAGCCTGTGAGGTAAGCCTTCGCGTCAGCAAGCTCTTCCGCCGTAATGCCTTCTTCCGCGATCAAGGCGGTTTCGGCCAATAGTGCCTCGACGAATTCACCTACACTCTCATTCTTGGTTTGGCCGCTGCCACCCCAATTCTGATAGGTGTCGTCAAACGATAGCCAAGTGTAGACGCCATAGGTCAGCCCTTTCTGAACACGCAGCGATTCCATCAGTCTACTGCCAAATCCACCACCACCATATGTGTAGTTTACAACATAGGCCGTAAAGAAATCCGGATCTTCGCGTTTGAGGCCTGGTGCCAGAAAGCGCACAAGGCTTTGCGGCTGTGGCAGATCGATAAGCACAGGCTCAAATGCACCGTCTACCGTGAAGGTAATTTCAGGCGTTTCCGGAAGATCATTGCTCTCTGGCAGGCTCTCCGCGATCGCATCAAGCATGGGGGCGAGCTCTTCCGGCGTAATCGCACCGACGGCGGTCACAATCAGGCTGTCTTTCACCATCAGTTTACGCATGTGCGCCTTGGCGAGTTCTGGCGTAAGGGCAGCGATACTCTCGGCGGACGTTTCGCGCGCATAAGGGTGGTCAGGATAGATAGCCTGAGCCTCAGCCCGACCCGCGAGATAGCGCGCATTCGTCTCGCGCGTGTTCAATGAAACTTCCCTTTCCCGCTGGAAGCGGGCGAACGGACCCGCATCGAAACGGGGTGCCTCGAAAGCTTGCGCCACAAGGCTCATTGCCTCATCCGCATTGTCGGTGAGCATGGACGCAGCACAGGAGGTCCAGTCGCTCGAGGCGCTACAACCGAAGCTCATGTTCAGCTCTTCCATCCGGGTCTGAAAGGCAAGCGAGTCGAGATCGCCCGCACCTTCATTCATGTGATAGACAACCGCGTCGGCCAGACCTTCCAGGCCCTCCGGATCGGCCGCTTCGCCACCTTCCCACGCCATCGCCACCGACAGGATCGGGATGGATGGCTCGGAAACCAGCCAGACAGACACGCCGCCGGGCGTGGTAAATTGTTGGATCTCGGCGAAATCCCCTTCGTGGACGACGATATCCAGACCGCTGTCTTCAACAAGTTTTGCGGGTGCCGTATCGGCAACATTGGCCAAGTCATCCTGCGTCTCGACAGAAGCGCACGCCGCAAGCCCGACACCAAGGGCCGCACCAATGATGAGGTCAAAAGGTTTCATCTCAGGAATCTCCCTCGGCAGGCAGCAAGTGTGCCTCAATATAGTGGCGGTCAGCGCCAAAGATTTCGCGCACAGCGGCAATTGCCTGTTCAGTGGTTATGGCACGCATCGCGTCCGGATAATCCAGCACGTCCTCAATCGAGCCACCAAGGGCTAGCGTGGAGCCGAATGTGTTGGCCATGTTGGATTGGCTGTCCCGGGCGTAAATCGCCTGCGCGGCAAGACTGTTACGTGCCCGCTCGACTTCGGCATCAGTGAAGCCCTCTTCCAGCACCTTCTCCACCTCGGCCATGATGGCCGTTTCCAACACGTCCAGTGTGACGCCGGGCGCCGGGCTTGCCGTAATGATGGCGGGGCCTTCATCGTGAAGCGTCGTCCAGGCATACGTGTTGGCATTGATGGCAATCTGCTGGTCTTCGACCAGCGACTGGTAGAGGCGGCTGGTCATGCCGCCGCCGAGGACTTCGAGACCGACATCAAGCGCATAGGAAAGTTCACGGTCGCGGGTCTCGGAAGTGCCGGAATAATACCGGCTCCAGCTAGGCTGGCGAACCTTCGGATCTGAATAGACGAGTTCCTTGGTTTCGGTCAGAGGTGCAACGGGGGCCCATTTACGCTCGCCATGCGCCGTACCGGTTGGCGCAATCGTACCATAATGCTCTTCGGCCAGGACGCGCACTTCTTCGGGCGTCACATCACCAGCGACGACCAGAATCGCATTCTCAGGGCTGTAGTATTCCTTGTAGAAGGCCAATCCGTCCGCTGGCGTCAGAGCCGCCACTTCGTCCATATTGCCGATGATCGTGATCTCGTAAGGATGCCCCTTCCAGAGTTCGGACAGGACCATTTCCTGCAGGATCACGCCGGGATTGTTGTCGATGCGCTGGCGACGCTCTTCCTTCACGACATCGCGTTCGGAAATGAACGGACCGTCGGGATCGTCATTGATGACGAGATCGGTCATGCGCTCGGCCTCGAGCGCCATCATCGTACCGAGTTGGTCCTTGGCGACGCGCTCGAAATAGGCGGTGTAGTCCCAACTCGTGAAGGCATTGCTGACGCCGCCATTGCGCGAGACGATGCTGTCGAACTCACCTGGGGCGAGATCGTCAGTCTCCTTGAACATGACATGTTCAAACAGATGCGCGATGCCGGATTTTCCCTCGGCTTCGTCGACCGCGCCGACTTTGTACCACACCATATGAGTCACGACGGGCGCGCGATGGTCAGGAACAACAACGACTTCCATGCCATTGTCGAGATTGAACACGGTCGGAGTCCATGCGCTTTCGTCTGCGACGGCACTGGAAGCGAAAGCCGAGAGCGCGAACAGCCCCCCGGCAAATATCCGTTTCATGGGCGTTGTTCCTCTCAGGTGTACGACTGACTCATTTTACGTAGATTGTATCAGGTTCCCGGCAACTTGATGCGCGGCGCATCGCTGGATTGCTCGATCACGACCGGTTCACCACCGGTGGCATTATCGGTAGCAACGCCTTCAGCGGTTTCCTCATCATCAGCCCGCCAGAACAGGATGCGGTCGGCAATGCTGGTCGATTTGCGGATCGTCTTGGTCTCTTCATAGTCGACCTGCGTGCGGATGACCGGATCAACCGCATTGGCGCCAGCAGCAGCCACGAGGGCTTTCTCGGACGCGCTGGCATTGCGGCCAATGGTCGAGCCGAAGGCGGCGGTGACTTCAGTGCGCGAGCCATCCAGTTCCGGTGGCAAGGCGCCGCCGGCTTCCGGCGGTCGCAGCTTGTAGTTCGGCGGAACGGTCAGAGGAGCCATGGTCACAACGCGGAACTCGTCCGGCGTACGCGAACCGCCACCGGATGACGTACAGGCCGTGGAAGCCGCCATTGCGACACCAGTAGCCAGAAGGATAATCTGTTTTTTCATATCAGGGCGTCCTCGCCATCACGATTAAAATACTCAGGACTGTTTCTTAGCCTGTTTCCGGCCCGACAGTAAGAACTGGTCGGCAAACAGCAATACCGCGCCCACACTAATTGCAGCATCGGCTACGTTGAAGACCCATGGGAACATCAACTCATTGGCATTGACGAAGTCCACAACGGCTCCGAACCGAACCCGGTCGATCAGATTGCCGAACGCGCCGCCAACGACCATGGCCAGCGACAACTTCAACAGCCAATGATCGGCATAGCGCACAAGCCAGTACAGGAAGCCCAGCGCGATCACCAACATGACGAGCGCCAACAGCCAGCGCCCGATGCCATCGGACTGGAACAGGCCATAGCTCATACCCCGGTTCCAAACCATGGTCAGGTCAATCGGACCGGGCAGCGGGATATGTCCGCAGCCCTGACGGGTCTCCAGGCAGGTGAGCGCGTTGAACCGGGGTTCTTCCAGCACAAGCCATTTGGACCACTGGTCTACCAGCACGAATACGGGAATGAGCGCCAGAGCCCAGAGTTTGGAGATTTTCAGTTTCATCCCGCGCAGATTGCAGCTTCAAGCAGGCTGATCAAGCGATTCTGAGCACTCATCCGGCGGCTTTGTCCCACGCCTTCACGGTCAATGCATCGCGCGGCGTGATATCTGGGAAAACCGGATCAGCGGTCGCCGGGTCGAAATACTTCCAGCTACGTCGGCACTTGATACCATCCGCCTTCACCGGATAGACGACCACGCCATCTGTGTCGTCCAGCGTGAACCCGCCGCCATTACCATTGGATGTGTGGATCAGCTCGGCGCCGGATGTAATGAAGATATCGGCGGGACTTTCGCCCTTGAACGCATCGATCAGGTTCTGATCTGCAATGTGCACCTTGGGTGCCGCTTCCAGCGATGCCCCGATCCGCTTCTCGCGGCGCTCGACTTCCAATGCTCCGGTGACGACACGGCGAACCGTGAAGATCTTGGCCCAGCGCGCGGCCAGCGCCTCGTCTTTCCAGCTGTCTGGCGTATCAGCGAACTGCAGCAAGTGCACGGATTCCGCACGATCCTTGATGTGGCTCTCGAGAAACGCCTCCTCCATCGTGAACGGCATGATAGGCGCTAGCCATGTGAGCAGGCGTTCGAGCACGGCGGCCATGACGGTGCGCGCGGCGCGGCGGCGGTTGCCATAGGTGGCGGTCGCATTGTCCCATGCTGATTGGGTCTCAAACCGTGGGTCGCAATACAAGCTGTCCTTGCGGATGTCGAAATAGACCGCTGACAGGTCGACGCCGCAAAAATTGATCAGCAGCGACATGATGCGCTTGAAGTCATAGACGTCATACGCAGCGCGGATATGGCCATCGAGTTCGGCAAGACGGTGCAACACCCAGCGTTCCAGGCTTGGCATCTCTTCGCGCGGCAGGGCTTCCGCCTCCGTCCAGCCGTCGAGCGCGCCGAGCATGTAGCGCACCGTGTTGCGCAGCTTGCGATAGGATTCCACCGAGCCCTTGATGATCTCGTCGGAGATACGCAGGTCTTCCGTATAGTCACCGGACGCGGTCCAGATTCGCAGGATTTCGATCCCGTATTGCTTCTGGATCTGCTCGGGCTCGATCGTGTTGCCGATTGATTTCGACATCTTCTTGCCATCTGCATCGACGATGAAACCGTGGGTCAGCACCTGCTTGTAGGGTGCCATGCCGCGCGTCGCACAGCATTCCAGAAGTGATGACTGGAACCAGCCGCGATGCTGGTCCGAGCCTTCCATATAGAGGTCGGCCTGTCCGGTTTCTGCGTCGATGATGCCGCGCTCGCGCAGGGCGAAAGCATGCGTCGTGCCACTATCAAACCAGACGTCGAGGACGTCCGTGACCTTTTCCCACTCATTCGCAGACAGACCCAGCGGCGACAGGAAGTCTTCCGCAGGCGTATCGAACCAGGCCTCGACCCCGCCTTTGGCGATGGCCGCCTTGATGGCGTCATTGAGTTGTTCTGCCTGATCCGCTTCCAGCGCCGCCGTATGCGGCTGGCCATCCTTGTTGACGAAGATCGTGATCGGCACGCCCCAATTGCGCTGGCGGCTGATCAGCCAGTCCGGGCGCCCTTCGACCATGCTTTGCAGGCGGTTGCGCCCAACAGCCGGAAAGAATTCGGTATCTTCAATCGCCTTCAGCGCATTCTCGCGCAGGCTCTTGCCGTTTGGGCCGGGCTTGTCCATCGAGATGAACCATTGCGGCGTCGCGCGGCGGATCACCGGCGCCTTGGAGCGCCAGGAATGGGCATCGCGGATCGTCGTGATGCCGCGCGCCAGAAGGTTCCCGCTCTCGGCCAGCAGCTTGATGACTTCCGGGTTCGCCTTGCCCTGCTCGCCCCGCTTCTTGCCGGACGTGCGGATGATGTCGAGCCCTTGCAGCGCTTGGGGAAGGTCACGGTGCTGATAAGCGCCATCAGGGCTGACGATGTCGCGGATATCAGAGGCCCTGCGACCCGACGAGACCCAGGCATTGAAGTCATCCTCACCATGCGCCGGGGCCGTGTGGACAAATCCTGTACCGGCATCGTCGGTGACATGGTCACCTGCGAGCAGCGGCACGTCGTGCTGGAAGAAGGGGTCTAGCTTGGCCAGCGGGTGAACCAGCGAACCGAGTGAAGCCGGGTCCACATCTTCGACACGTTTGAAGGCGGAAACCTTGGCAGCATCGAGTACGTCCTGTGCCAACTTGTCCGCAAGGATCAGCTTGTCACCTGCAGCCGCGTACGGAGGAAAGCCCAGTTCTTCCTCGCTCATCACGGTTTCGACCTCGAAGAGACCGTAGGAGATGTCCGTGCTGAAGGATACAGCTTGGTTGGCTGGGATGGTCCAGGGAGTTGTGGTCCAGATGACCAGCTTTGCACCGTCCTCGCGGGACGGGACTCCAAACTTCACCCAGATCACCGGAACTTTGCGGTCGTGATACTCTACTTCCGCTTCGGCCAGCGCGGTGCGCTCCACCGGGCTCCACATGATCGGCTTGGCGCCGCGCACCAGCGTACCGCCCATCGCCATGCGCAGGAATTCGCCGACGATGGAGGCTTCGCTCTCGAATTTCATGGTGAGATAGGGATTGTCCCACTCGCCCTCGATGCCGAGCGCGCGGAACTCCTTCGCCTGAACGTCTACCCATTTCTGGGCAAAGGCGCGACAGGCCGCCCGGAACTCGTCGCCCGGAACATCATCCTTTCCGCGGTTCTTGCTGCGGAACTCTTCTTCCACCTTCCACTCAATCGGCAGGCCGTGACAGTCCCAACCCGGCAGGTATGCCGCGTCATGGCCGGTCATCTGGTGCGAGCGCACGATGATGTCCTTGACGATCTTGTTCATCGCCGTGCCGAGATGGATGTGCCCGTTCGCGTATGGCGGGCCGTCATGCAGGATCCACGGCTTGGCGCCGCGTGCTTTCGCATCGGCGCGCAGCTTTTCATAAAGTTTCAGTTCGTCCCAGCGCTTGATCCAGTCCGGCTCGCGCTTGGGCAGACCACCGCGCATCGGGAATTCGGTGGCGGGCAGGAACAGCGTGTCGCGATAATCGCGGTCGGTCAGGGAATCAGTCATGTCGGGCCTATGGCAGTTTTGGCGTGTTGTACGGAAATGCCGGGCAATGGCCACGGCTTTTTTCATGCGTTCAGAGCATGGGCTCCCGGCTTCGCGGCCCCGATGATCGGGTCAGCGCGCAGCCGGGCGGCTAATTCGAATGAAGCATATCCGTGCCATGGCGTTTCCGTAGCAGGCGCGGCTTAACGAGTCACTATTTCCACTCAGCCTTCGTTTCGGCCCCCGGGAGGCTCGCCAAACGCTCAGAAACCTTGCCGCAAAGCATCCGGAACACAGCCGCATTCTCCACGAGATTGCTCCAGCTGATTCCGTGATCCAGGATCACATAGCGGGAAACCCGCACCTTCTGGCTGTCGGACTTGTAAAGAGAGATCGCCGGATAGTCGCGATCGATGCCCGAAATCACATCACTGCTCGCACTTGAACCATACACGGCCATCAGCTCGAGCCCCCGGCAATCCGTGCCGTCCGGCCCGGCGCAAACGGCATATGCACCAAAGGTCAGGCCATCATCGAACTCACCAAATACGAAGGGTGCACCGTCGCCCGTGCGGCCGGCCGCTATGAACTGCGCGCCCATGTCATCCAGCAGGAACCGAAGATCATCCATCGTGACCGCCCGGATGATCTGAATCGGTTCGATCTCCACCGGCTCGGATGGCTCAACAGGCGCCTCTTGCGCGATCGCAAGCGGCGCCATTGCCAGAGCAAGTCCGGTGATCACTAACCGTGTCAACATGGTCGTCCCTCTAACCAGTGCATCAGTTGTCTACGAATGGATTATGGCGGTGAATTGACAATAACCTGAGTTAATCAGGACGCTTTCAGCCGCCGCTTTGCTTCGATTTCGTCCTTCCCCATCTGAACCACCATCAGATCCAGACTGTCAAAGTTCAATTCCGGCCTCAGATAGGACAGCATCTGGACTTCAATCCAGCGACCATAGATATCCCCTACAAAATCAAAGATATGTGCCTCAAGCAGTGGGTCGCGCAGTCCCGTGGTGGGCGTGCGCCCGAAATTTGCGACGCCCGGCATCCAGTCACCTGTCCGGTCGATGCGCACCTTTACGGCATAGACGCCATATTTTGGATGGATCAAATCGCCGAGATTTGTATTGGCCGTCGGATAGCCAAATTTGCGTCCATTCTGTTCGCCCTTCATCACAGGGCCATCCGCGATCCAGGGCGAGCCCAGAATTTCCGCAGCTCGCTCCGGTTCGCCGGCTCTCAGCGCCTGTCTTATCGCGGTTGATGAGGCTTTTTCGTCTTCATTCTGGACTTCTTCGACAATGGTCACCCCAAAGCCGAGCGCGCGCCCAAGGCTCGACAAGCGCTGCGCATGGCCCATTCGGCCTCTGCCGAAACGGAAATCAAAACCGACAGAGACATGGCTCACGCCCAGGCCATCTACCAGAACTTGCCGGACAAACTCTTCGTCCGTCTTCGACGCCATTTCCCCATTGAACGGCAATTCAAAAACCGAATCCGCGCCTTCGTTCAATATCGTCTCGTTGCGCCGCTCAGGGCGGAATATCCGAAAAGGGGGATCCAACGGGCGGAAATAGGCATGAGGTGGCGGCTCAAAGGTCGCCACTGAAAAAGATCCTTCGCCAGCCTCGCGGGCAGCTGCAATCACGGCTTTGTGGCCCGCATGCAAGCCATCAAAATTGCCCAGAGCGATCGACGCGCCCCGTGCAGATTCAGGCAAACCGCGATAGTCAGCAAAGATGCTCATCAGCTCTCCCGGCGCGGTGCCACGACTTCAGCTTCACCCGTAATAACGCGTTTGCCGTCCACCGTACAATCAACCTTCAACGTCACACGGTTGCCACGCTCCTTCTTCTCGGACACTTCTGCGCGCACAATCACTTCGTCTCCGATGTGAACGGGGCGTTTGAAACGCATCGACAGGCCGATGAAAATCGCCCCAGGACCGGGAAGATTGTTGCCCAGAATGCCGGAGATATAGCTGGCCGTCAGCGCGCCATGCGCGATCCGTTTGCCGAAAATCGTCTTGGCGGCGAAGTCGTCCGACATGTGCAGCGGATTGAAGTCACCAGAGACTTGCGCAAAACGCTGAATATCATCCTCGGTAATCACATGCACGGTCTCGTGAGACATGCCGATGTCGAGGTCTTCATATTTGTAACCGGTGAATTCGCTCATCCCACTCGGGCTCCTGATTGCTTTTCGGCAGTTTGGTTACACGCTGCAGCGCAGCACGTCACCATCTGAGGCCAGTCATTGCGTAGGTTGCTTCCTCGCCATAGTCCGCCAGGAGGTCTGAAACTTCTGCTTGGAAGTCTGCACCATGCTCTGTCAGGCCAGTCCCGACATAGAGACCATCAAAGCCCTGAATTCGCGCACCGCGCATGTCGGTCGTGGGGCTGTCGCCAATGCACAGGACCCGTGACTTGTTTGCGGCGGCGTCACCCACACGGGAAACGGCGAGATCGTAAATCGCTGCGTGGGGCTTTCCGGGATAGACCACGGATCCGCCAAGGTCTTCATAGATTTCCGCCAGTGCGCCGGCACACCAGTGCAACTGGCCGCCGATCCGCACCTGCTTGTCCGGATTGGCACAGATCATCGGAATGTTCCGGTCGACCCCCTGTTTCAGCGTATCGGTATAATCGGACGGATGGTCCTTGAGGGAATCGCTCAGACCGATGCAGAGCAGGACATCGGACTCGTCCGGCTCGCCAAAGCTCAAGTTGAGCCCTTGATACAGGTACGGATCTCGCTCCCACCGCGCATTCGCGCCCATCGCCCAGAAAACCTTGTCCCGGCGCTTGGCCAGTTCTTCGCGGGTCGCATCTCCGGACGAGACGCAGTCATCATAGGCATCGGTTGGCACACCAAGCGGGAGGAAATAGTCGATCACCTGCTGCTTTGGCACGGGCGCATTCGTGATGAGACAGACTTTTCCGCCTTGTTCACGAAAGTTCACCAGCGCCCCGCAAGCCTCTTCAAAGGCATCGCGGCCATTATGGATCACGCCCCAGACATCGCACAGGATGGCGTCATACTGGCCAGCAATCTCGGACAGGCCGCCCGGAAATTTCAATTGTGTCATGCATTTGGACCTAGGCTGCACCGCCAAGCCGGTCAATCGCCAAAACCGCAAGCCTCTGCCGGCAAGGGATTGAGGCGCCAGTGCACAGCCGTTGGAATGGAAATGGCATGCGCAAAAAAACATCCCTTCAGACGGGTCATATGGCCAAACCCGTCATCAGAGATCAGGTTCGGATCATAATTGCAGGACAAGAGGTTTCCAGCGTGCTGCTCAGGGTCGCCTGTGCGCACTTCCAGGATCATGTGGTTAGACCCCGTTGCAACCATGACCATGTCTGCCTCAACCGGTCCGAATTCGCATCCGTCCAGACTGCCATAATTGCCATCCTTCAGGATGATAGCTGGTTCCAGCTCCGGCGCGATGCGCAGATCAAGCCAGACAACGCCTTCCGTCATGGCTTGCAGCGCCTCAGGCGCCTCAAATTCGATGGGGCCTGGCAAGTCCGCGTCGACGCGCTGAACGGCGCCTGACTCTGCCATAGCCGATGTCGCGAGAATTGATGCCGCAGTACCGATCTGTACGAAACGTTTCATTCTGCCACCTCCTTTACCGGAGATGACAGCTTGGAAATGGGGCATATTGAAGGTCGGGTGGCGGCCCTAGCCGAAATTCGACAGGCGCTGGACGAGCTCCTGTGGCGGCGCTGTGGCTTCCATCAGGGATGACTTGATCGGGCGCGGCGCGCCGAATACGTGGCCCTGGCCGTACGGGATGTCATATTCAAGAATCTCGACAACGCTGGCCTCATCCTCGATCTTCTCGGCAATCATTGTGATGCCATAGCGCGAGAACACGGCGCTGACTTCTTCTCCATCAACGCGGCGGTTGATCGACGAGACCGGGCGCGGACCGGTTGGGTCGCGCAGCTGGTCCATCAGACTCGTGCCATTCATCTTGACGAAACGAATGCCCGCCGATTGAAGCCGTGGCAGGTCGAGGCCCAGATTATCGGCGTGGTCAATTGAGAAGCGGAAACCAAGCGCCGTCAGCTTGTCCATATTGTCCCGCATGGCGCGCGAGCGTGTCTCGAACCGGTCTGCCGTGATCTCGAAGATCACCGCGCCGGACAGGTCACGATTCTCGGTGATGAATTCCAGGAACATCGGGAAGAAGGTTGTGTCTTCCAGCGACGCCGCAGAAATATTGCAGAATACGCCGACGCGACGGTCACGCTCAGCCAGGCGACGCACGATCTGGACACACCGGAACAGCGTGAAATTGTCGATGATGCCCATCAGTTTGGCGCGGCGCGCAGCATCAAGAAATTCCGCTGGCAGAACCAGGGAACCATCCGGACGACGCAGGCGGGTGAACCCCTCGTAGAAGGACACACGACGCTGGGGCAGAGACACGATCGGCTGCAGGTGCAGGTCAACACGACCATCCTTCAGCGCGTCGCGCACATCACGCAGGACAGCATCTTCTTCCGGTGCCACGACCGCGGTGCTGGTCGTTTCCGCCAACTTGTTTTCAAAGCTCTTGGACAGCCGGTCGATCAGGCTCTCCAGCTGCTTCATCTCGGTCACGAGCGCGTCGCGGCGCTCGGTCAATTCGTGCTTGACGGTCGCCTCGACGGCATCCGTGCGCGCTTCAATGACATCAACACGTTCCGCGGAATCCCGAACGGTCCGCTCCACCCGGTCAATGCGGTCATCGATGTCCTTGGTGGCGCGTCCTGAACTGGCGAGTAGGTGAATCTGCCCCAGCAAAGCCGTGGTGATGCCACCCGCCGCAATCGACATGGGCAGGCCGACATCCGTCAGCGTGAAGACGCCGTAGCCGACGCCGCCGCCGATGGCCGCGTATAGAAGGAACAGAACAAAAGTCATTACGTCAGCACCCGATACAACCCAATAATATTAACAGCTAGGCCCAATTGGTTAACGAATTGCGAGGAATTGGAGGAATTTGTCGACCGCGGCAATCCTGTCACAGCGCCGTTGCAAACAAGCCACAATCCCCATCAAGTCGAGCATGGCAGGCGTCGCGCATGCGGACAAGGCGATTAGTGCTGGCATCACGGGCAGCTATCGCCGGCACAATGACGCAGTTGCGGTCAGATCGACTGGCACAGACGCATCTGAACCCAGATCGGAGAACTGTGGAAAAGCAGGTCTCGATCCGATTTTCAGTTAACCACCCCATCACGAAACACGAAAACCGGATCTGCTGTTGGCCAATTCGATTCGCAATCAAGCACCAGATCAATTCCATCGGTTACCGAGTCGGGCAGTTCAATGCCACAGCCCGCGATCAGCGCCGTATGGTCAACATAGTCCACAACATAGAAGGCTCGGTCCGTCCCGGTTTCGAACTTGCTGATACGCAAATCGCCGGTATCGAAAACGGTTGCCACCTGCTCACCGTCTCCAGGCAACAAAGCGAGCAGCGCCGCATCGAACCCACCGGCTGGACGGTCCTCGACATAGATCAGCGCATCGGACACCTCATAGGCGCGATTAAGCAGTCCTAGAAAGTCACCCGTGCCGGATGGACCCGCCACCGGAAGAGAAGATTCCCGCCCGGCACGCCAAGCTGCGTTTCGCATCTCGTCCAGGCCTTCAATATCCTCACCGCGCAAGGATAGAAGCATGACGGCGTCGGTATTCCGCAAGCTCGCTTGCGTCATATCGAGTGTCATGCCCGCCGGCGCGCCGAATACGACCCGTTTGCCGCCCGCCAGAACATGGACGCAGGCTCCGGGCAAACTCCGCTTTGAGCAAGGCAGCACCGCAAAATCTGTCGAATGCACAGTCAAATCCGCTCGTGCCGTCTCGGCATCTTTGGAAGTCACCGGATTGCATGCGGCGAGCGCAGTAGCGCATACGACAATTCCAAGAGCTCGAAATTTCATGATCGTACCCACCCTACCCGATCCGCGTGTCTCCGGGTTCGGTTACGATTTCGTTTTCGATGACACCGACCTGATCAATTTCCAGACGCACCCGGTCGCCCACCTTCAGCCACTTCGGTGGGGTGAACCCACCCCCAACACCCGCAGGCGTACCTGTGAAGATGAGGTCACCCGGCTCCAGCGTGAAGGCGGCAGTAAGATGCGCAATCTGCGCAGGAATGTCATGGATCATGTCGCGTACATGACCGGTCTGGCGCAACTCATCATTCACAAAGCTGCGCAGTTCCACCGAGGCCAGATCCTCGATTTCGTCCGGTGTCACAAGAGCCGGACCAAATGGGGCGTGGGTGTCGAACCCCTTGCCCATGATCATGGTCTGGCTCGCGCGCTGCCAGTCACGCACCGAGTAGTCACAGCCGACGCAAAAACCGGCGACGATTTCCATCGCCCGCTCACGTGGCACGTGCCGGCCATGCTTGCCGATGACAACAACCAACTCGACTTCATAGTCCAGCTGATCAGAAACCTTGGGTAGATGCACGCGGCCGAAGGGCTTGTTGGCCGATGTCGCCTGCTTGTTGAACCATTTCTGCACCTGCGGAGATTTTGTATCCACAAAACTCACACTCTCGGCGGCATGGGCGGCATAGTTCACCCCAATCCCCAAAATCTTGCGGGGACGCTCCACCGGCGCCAGCAGATCGAGCGTTTTCAACGGGACCGGCAAAGCGTCTGATCCTGTAATTGCCAGCGCATCTTGCAGAGTTGTCGCACCTGTCGGCCGGACGCTGTCCCCGTCCAGAACTCCATAGCGAGCGGTACCATTTTCTGCGAACCGAACCAGCTTCATTGCGTTACTCTCCTGTCACACTTTTTCCGCAAACGCGTTGCAAGCCGTTCATGTGCC
This sequence comes from Hyphomonas sp. KY3, assembly GCF_017309975.1. Classification (NCBI taxonomy): domain Bacteria; kingdom Pseudomonadati; phylum Pseudomonadota; class Alphaproteobacteria; order Hyphomonadales; family Hyphomonadaceae; genus Hyphomonas; species Hyphomonas sp. KY3. The sequence continues at coordinate 1,008,477 of NZ_CP022271.1, read as the reverse complement.
GTTGTGATGACACTTGGCAAGGGCTAGGCACAAAGCTTGTATAGAGGATGCCAGTATGGATCTCGGCGTACGTGCCCAGGAGAGCTCGCTCAAGAGTATTTTCGGCCCCAGCGAACGGCTCTGCATGCCGCCCTACCAGAGAAGTTACTCCTGGACGGAGCGCGAGGCTGGCGAACTCCTGACTGACCTTCTTGACGCCGCCGAAACCGGCACACCCCACTTTGTCGGGGCTGTGGTTCTGAACCGCGGCACGGAAGAAGGCTTGCTGGAGATTGTCGACGGCCAGCAGCGCCTCACGACGCTGACCATCCTGCTCTCTGTCCTGCGAGACATTGAATCCGACCCGTCGAAAAGTGCGGAAATTCACGCTCTGATTGCTGACGAGGCACGCCCCATGCTGGGAGAAGCCGCGAGTTGGCGCTTGCAACTGAACCATATGGACGGCCCGTTTTTCCGCCACATGATTCAGACTCCTGGCGCCACGCTTCGGTTGGATGGCGAGTCCGGGGACAGTGACAGCCAACGTCGCATGGTCCAAAATGCCCGCACGCTCCTGAAACGCGTGAAGGTCCTGTCAGACGCAGATCGGAATGCCTTGGCAGATGTCACGATGAATCGCTGCGCGCTGGTTCGCGTGGTGGTGAACGACAAGGACCAGGGCTTCAAGGTCTTCCGTGTACTCAACACGCGCGGCAAGGAGCCGGGCGCACACGACATCATCAAGACCGAACTGTTCCAAAGGTCAAAATTCACGACTGAAGAAGCAAGCTTTTACTCAGAGCGCTGGGCCGAGCATGAGGCCGCTCTGGGCGGCAGCGCGTTTGACGACCTGCTTCGCCAGATCCGCTCAATCTATGACAAATCTTCAAAGGGTGAGTTGATCACCGGCTTCCTGAAAAACGTCATCCCCAAGATCACCGCACGCGGTTTCCTTGATGACGTCCTGCCCCGCTACGTAGCAGCTTACAAGATCATCACGACCGCCAATCTGGATACAGGCCCACACGCCAAACTGATCAGCGACAAGCTGAACCAGATGCGCGCGCTGGACCAGACGAGCTGGCGCGCTCCGGCGCTCAAATTCCTTGTCGAGCATGGCGTGGAACATGAGAGTGCGCCGGAATTCTTCACCAAGCTGGAGCGGCTTTCCTACATCATCATGCTGGTCCTCACGGATCGCGACCAACGCACGAAACGCTTCAACAAGGTGAACGAGAATATCGGCAACAGCCGCACGCTTTATGGCCGCGGCAGCCCTTTCAATATTACCAAGGATGAATCCCGCCGCGCCTTTGACAGGATGCTTGGTCGGTTCGCGACGTTCGGCCAGAGGCGCTCAATGGCGCTGCGCCTGAATGCGGCGCTGGACGGCGGGTTCACCATTGCCCCTCAGTCTGACGCGACGGTCGAACACGTCCTGCCCCGCAATATCAGCGAAGATAGCCACTGGATGATCACCTGGCCGGACCCGGCCAAACGACGCGAGCAGTGCGACACGCTCGGCAATTTCGTCTTGCTGACCAACAAGGTGAACCAGAAAGCCGACCGGCTCGACTATCGCGCCAAGAAGGAGGTCTATTTCAATGGCGGTGGCGGACAGGATTTTGCGCTGACACGGGATCTGGTTGATCAGGAAGCCTGGACGTCAGAAGTGGTTAGAAAACGCACAGAACGGCTCGCCGAAATCCTCATGATGGAATGGAGCCTCGCCTGATCGGCCTTTCCTAGCGTGACCCCTGTTCGAAGCGGCCTCCTGTGCTAACGAGTCTGCAAAGATATACATTAGGGAGCCTCACCATGAGCTTGTTCGACCTCACCGGAAAAACTGCTGTCATCACCGGATCTTCGCGTGGCATAGGCAAGTCCATCGCCGAGCAGATGGCCGAACAAGGCGCACGCGTGGTGATCTCGTCCCGCAAGCCGGGCCCTTGCCAGGAGGTGGCTGACGCGTTGAACGCCAAGCATGGCGATGGGACGGCGATTGCGATCCCAGCCAATATTTCTTCGAAGGATGACCTGAAGAATCTGACCGAGAAAACACGGGCCGAATTCGGCCAGATCGACATTCTCGTCTGCAATGCGGCGTCGAACCCGTATTATGGCCCGCTGGAAGAGATCGATGACGAATCCTTTGAGAAGATCTTGTCCAACAACATCATCTCAAACCACTGGCTGATCCAGTTGGTCGCGCCTGAAATGAAAGAGCGCAAGGATGGCGCCATCGTCATCATCTCGTCAATCGGCGGCCTGAAAGGCTCAAGTACGATTGGCGCATACAATATTTCCAAGGCTGCCGACTTCCAGCTGGCCCGCAATTACGCACTCGAGCTCGGCCCTCACAATATTCGGGTGAACTGTGTCGCACCAGGCCTGATTAAGACAGATTTCGCCCGGGCCCTGTGGGAGAACCCCGAAATGGCGGCACGCGTAGAAAAAGGTACGCCCATGCGTCGCATCGGCGATCCGGAAGATATTGCCGGCGCCGCTGTCTTTCTCGCGTCCAAGGCGGGCGCCTACATGGCCGGCCAGATAGTGGTCGTGGACGGCGGGTCCGTGATCGTTTGATCCGTGCATCTTACAGACTCTCCTGAATCTGGCCCCGTCGACGAAACCAGTTTCGATACGTTTCGCCAGATCGACATTCGCGTCGGAACCATTATTGAGGCCGCGCCGTTGGAAGGCGCGCGCAAGCCTTCCATCCGTCTTCTGATCGATTTCGGACCGGGCGTCGGCAAAAAGAAATCGTCTGCGCAGATAACCGAACATTATTCCCCCGAACAACTGGTTGGGCGACAAGTCGCGGCCGTGGTCAATTTTCCACCGCGCCAGATCGGCAAATTCATGTCTGAAGTCCTGACGCTAGGGTTTCCGGACACGGATGACCGAATCGTCCTGTTCTCTCCAGATCATCCAGTCCCCAATGGCGCGAGACTCGCATGACAGAACGCACGCTTTCCACCCAAGCCAAAACCTTCCTCAGCAATTTGCAAGATGGCACATGGCAGCCTCCGATCGGCCTCAAGAATCTCGGCATTCGCCCGGACCTCTGGCTGAAGGAATTCGACTATGGCTATACGCGCTACGAATGGCCGAATACGGGCGACCGCGATATCAGTGAGAACCGCGCCTTCGGCGGTTGGGTAGCTGGCTTTTCAGACCATATCGTATCCATCACCATGGCAAGCGCGCTGGCCGAAGGCGAATGGTTCACGACAATGGAATTGCAGACCCGCATTCTACGCCCTGTCGGCCACGGCCTGATCACGATCGAAGGCCGACTTGTGAGTCGCGGTCGCACGACTGGGCTCGTCGAAGCCGAGTGGAAAGATACCAATGGACGCCTGTTGGCAAAGATCACCGCCGCCAAGGCCATCCGGACGCGCGACGAGCTGGGCCAGCCTGCCATCTCGAAATAAGGCAATATCAGGACATCAGGAACCTGAGCATTAGCGCTCCGTTTATAGCATAAGCTATTGAAGGAGCTGACCATGATGAAGTCATTGAAATATGTTGCCGCAGCTGGCGCCCTAGGCGCTGCAACCGCACTCGCCACATCTCCCGCATACGCTCAACTCGGGATCGGCGTAGGGGTAGACACCGATGTGGACGTCGGGGTCGGGGTAAGAACCGCTGATCCTCATCCGCGCCATCGACACGAAACATATGTTTACGATGGTTACGAGTCCGGTCATTGGCACACGCGCCATGAGATACGTCGTGAGCACCGCTGGAACGCGCGCTATAAAGGCTATGACTGCTACGAATCGTTCCAATATACTTGGGAAGACGGCGAACGCGTTCGCTATGACACCACGTTCTGCTACAATGACAATGGCCGCAAGTATGAACCCGATGGCGTTCGTGCAACCGTGAAAGTACGCTAGCAACTCGATGAACTGACCGTCAAATCCCCGTGCTTCAGGCGCGGGGATTTTACGTTGGGAGCAACAGGCATGCGTCACCATACGAGTAGAAACGGTACTCGCTGGCAATAGCGTGCGCATAAGCCGCCTGCATGATCTCCGTCCCCATAAGGGCGCAGACCAGCATGAACAGGCTGGAGCCCGAAAGGTGAAAATTCGTCACGAGGGCGTCTGTTGCGCGAACGGCATCGCCCGGCTTCAGGAAGATATCCGTAGGGCCGGTTGCCGCGTGCAGGATACCATCCGTATCAACACAACTCTCCAGTGTGCGCATAGCCGTTGTTCCGACTGGCACCACACGGTGTCCACCGGCCCGCGCTGTGTTCAGCTTGGCCGCCACCTCCGGCGTCAGGCGTCGCCATTCCTCATGCAGCCGATTCGCTTCAAGCTGCGCCGCTTCCAGGGGTTTGAACGTGCCGAGTCCAACATGGAGGCGGACGGTCTCTCGCACAATGCCAGCCGCATCGATGTCAGCCAACAAGCGCGGTGTGAAGTGCAAACCGGCTGTAGGAGCGGCAACGGAAGCTGCGTCCTCGCCAGCAAACTTGGTCTGATAAGTTTCCCGGTCCAAGGCATCCGCCGGGCGACGACGCGCGATGTAAGGCGGCAATGGCATCGCGCCATGGGCATCGAGCGCATCGGTCAACTCATCGCCCGCAAGCGAGAAGCACAATTCTATTTCGCCGCCTTCATGACGACCAGTGATCTCAGCGGAAAAGCCTTCGGCAAAGATAATCGTGTCGCTTTCTTTCAGCCGACGACCCGGCCTTGCGAGTGCGCGCCAGCGCCGCGCATCCATCCGCTCGGTCAGATTGACATCGCACGCCACGTCCTGCCCAGACTCATCGCGCGCCGGACGGACGCCGGTCAATGCAGCGGGCAGCACACGCGTGTCATTGAAAACCATGACATCACTAGCCGACAGGTAGCGTGGCAGGTCACGTATAGTCGCATCTTCCAACCGCCCATCGCCATGCACCACCAGCAGACGCGCAGAATCCTGCGGATCGGCCGGGCGCAGCGCAATCAACTGCTCCGGCAGGTCAAACTCGAATTCGGACAAGTCCATGCGGCGATGCCCCGACCAGAAAGTCTCTAGTCTTCAACGACCGTTGGAACGGGCGGCAGGCTACAAACATGCGGACGACCGGCCCCCGTGATGAGGCCGGCAAACAGGTCGCTGTCCGTGCGCATGACCCAAGCCTGGGGGCGCTCACCTTCCGGCAGGTCAGCCGCTACGGCGGCCGATTCCAACGTGTCTGGATCCGTGACCACTCCATCAGTGCCATCCGGACCTTTCTTGATCGACATGACCACATCCTGCCCGTCAAGCACACGGCCCCAGGCGGTGTACTGCTTGTCGAGATGTTCGGTATGTCCACGCATTAGGAAGAATTGCGAATTGCCGGAGTTCACATCATTGCCAAGGCGCGCAGTAGACACCACGCCCGCGCAATGCGGGATCCAGCTTTCGATGGTTTCGTTCCCGAGGTCTTGAGCCAGCCAAAGCGGGCGGGTCGCGATCGGAAAGCCGTTGATATAGCCATTGTCTGCGTCGTCGCGCTCACCAATCGCATAATCCAGCGGCATCTCCTCCGGATTGCGGCGGAAAGTGAATTCAGCTTCGATGCCCTGCAGGCCAGAGCCCACACCATTGATGGCGCGAATGTCGCCACCTTGCGCCATGAAACCTTCGATCACGCGATGGAACTTGGTGCCCGCATAATCGCCAGACCGGATAATGGTGGAGAACTGCTCGAAATGCTTGGGAGCAACTTCCGGGAACGCTTCGATCAGGATGCGCCCCTTGTTGGTATTGAAAATGAACAGACGCTCTGGGTCAACGGCACGCCAGCTGGCCGTATCGGCCTTGGCGTCTTCAACCGTATAAGTTGCCGGGGCGTCTTCCGCTGGCGCTGCGCTTTCTGTGGTATCGGCCGTGGCTGTCAGGGCGATGGCGGAAGCGGCAAGCGCGAAAGCGGCAAACTTCATTTTTCATACTTCTCCAGCAGGGCCCGTTTTACGTCGGGCGTTACAAACGGCGTGATATCTCCGCCCAGGCTCGCGATTTCCTTCACGAGCCGAGAGGCCACGGCCTGATGCCTAACATCGGCCATCAGAAACACGGTTTCAATGTCGGGATTCAGTTGCTCGTTCATCGCGGTCATCTGGAATTCGTATTCGAAATCCTGAACCGCGCGCAGGCCGCGCACGATAATGTGTGCTTCACAAGCCTCGGCGAACTTCATGAGCAATCCATGCATCGGCATGACCTTAATATCGGCCAGGCCCGGTCCGTTCATTTTGGCGCACTCCGACCGCACCATGTCGACCCGCTCCTGTAGTGGGAACAGGGGTTTCTTGGCTTCATTGATCGCCACGCCGATGATCAGCGTGTCCACCAGCTTGCGGGCGCGGCCAATGATATCAAGATGGCCGTTCGTCGGCGGGTCGAATGTTCCTGGATATAGTCCAACGCGATGCAAAAGCCTGTCCTCCCCGCCTTTCAGGTCCGATTTCCGTGCGGGATTTAGTCTCCCGCATCTTCGGCATCATCCATAGCGGTTTCAGCGTCTTCCACAAGCCGTGCGACAGAAACCACGCGTTCGCCTTCGGCTGTGCGGAGCACCCAGACGCCCCCCGTCGACCGACCGGCGATGCGGATCTGCTCAACAGGCGTGCGGATCAACTGGCCTGCATTGGTGACCAGCATGACCTGATCGCCGTCGCCCACCGTGAAGGATTGCGCAACCTGTTTGACCGGCCCCTGCTTCTTGTCGCGTCCCCAGATATTCTGGGCGACAAGGCCTTTGCCGCCGCGCCCGGTGACACGGTAGTCATAGGCCGACGAGCGCTTGCCCATGCCGTCATCGGCAATGGTCAGGATGAATTCCTCGGCGGCGCCGAGTTCGGCAATGCGTTCAGCGCTCAAGGCAGCCTCGTCGACGGCTTCTTCGCCATCATCGTCCGAGACTTCCTCTTCCTCGCCCGTCGCAGCGCGGCGCATCGCGGCGGCATGCTTCAGATAGCCGCGCGCTTCTTCCGACGTAACGTCCATATGACGCAGGATGCCCATGGAGATCACTTCATCTCCTTCACCCAGACGGATGCCCCGGACACCGGTCGAATTGCGCCCCGCAAAGACACGTACATCCGGAACGGCAAAGCGGATACACTGGCCAAGCGCTGTGGTCAGCAGGATATCGTCCTTCTCGGAACAGATCTTCACTGACACGATGCCGTCATCATCTTCCAGCTTCATCGCGATCTTGCCGTTGCGGTTCACGCGAGTGAAATCTGACAACTTGTTACGGCGGACCGTGCCGGTCTTCGTCGCGAACATGACGTCCAGCTCATTGCGGGACTCATCGTCCTCCGGCAGCGGCATGACGCTTTCGATACGCTCATCGGCGGCCAGTGGGAAGATATTGACCAGCGCCTTGCCGCGCGAGTTCGGCCCACCAATCGGCAAGCGCCAGACCTTCTCCTTGTAGACCATGCCGGCCGAGGAGAAGAAGAGGACTTCAGTATGCGTGGTCGCCGAGAACACGTTCACGACGAAGTCCTCGTCCTTCATGTTCATGCCCGAGCGGCCCTTGCCGCCCCGATGCTGCGTACGATAGGTCGAAAGCGGGGTGCGCTTGACGTAGCCGCCATGCGTCACGGCCACGACCATGTCTTCAACCTCGATCAGGTCTTCGTCTTCCATGTCGATGCCGCCAAAGGCGAATTCCGACCGACGTGGAACAGCGAATTTCTCTTTAACTTCAGAGAGCTCGCCCTTGATGATGTCCAGAACGCGCTGGCGCGACCGCAGGATGCTGAGGAATTCCTCGATCTTCTCGGACAGACCCTTGGCTTCATTGCCAATCTCGTCACGGCCGAGGCCCGTCAGACGGGACAGCTGCAGCGCAAGAATGGAGCGCGCTTGCTCATCGGACAGATAGATCGTGTCGCCGTCGCCCTTGCGGGTCCGGCGGTCCGCGATCAGATCCAGCAGCGGGCCCATATCCATGATCGGCCAAGCTTTCTCGAGCAGAGCTTCGCGGGCTGCATTCGGATCGGGCGAATAGCGTATGATGCGAATGACTTCGTCTATGTTGGCCACGGCCATGGCCAGGCCGACAAGGACGTGGGCGCGGTCGCGTGCCTTGTTCAATTCGTGCTTGGTGCGGCGAACCACGACTTCCTGACGGAAAGCCACAAAGCAATCGAGCACTTTGCGCAGGTTCATCAGCTCCGGGCGACCACCATTAAGGGCCAGCATGTTGACGCCGAAACTGGTTTGCATCTGGCTGAAACGGAAGAGCTGGTTCAGCACCACTTCCGCGCTCGCATCCTTTTTCAGTTCGACCACAACACGAATGCCGTTCCGATCGGATTCGTCCCGCAGGTCAGCGATGCCTTCGATGCGCTTGTCACGCACGAGTTCCGCGATCTTTGTAATCATCGCGGCCTTGTTCACCTGATAGGGAATTTCGGTCACGATAATGGCCTGACGGCCATTCTTGGCTTCTTCGATATCGGTCTTGGCGCGCATGATCACGCTGCCGCGGCCGGTGGTCATCGCCTTGCGGCTGCCGGACATGCCCATGATCTGGCCGCCGGTCGGAAAGTCAGGACCGGGGACGATTTCGAGCAGGGCGTCTTCATCCAGCGTCGGGTCTTCGATGATTGCCAGTGTCGCGTCGATCACTTCGCCCAGATTGTGCGGCGGGATATTCGTCGCCATACCGACCGCGATGCCGCCAGCACCATTGACCAGCAGGTTCGGATACTGCGCCGGCAGGACAATCGGCTCTTTCTGGGATCCGTCATAATTGTCCTGGAAGTCGACCGTATCCTTGTCGATATCGGCGAGCAGATAGGTCGCCTCCTTCGTCATGCGGCTTTCGGTATAACGCATGGCGGCTGGTGGATCATTGTCGATCGAGCCGAAATTGCCCTGACCGTCTACGAGCGTCACGCCCATCGAGAATGGTTGGGCCATGCGCACCAGCGCGTCATAGATCGCAGAGTCACCGTGCGGGTGGTAGTTACCCATCACCGCGCCGACGATATTTGCAGATTTCTTGTACGGCTTGCTGGGCGTATTGCCGCCCTCGTTCATCGCATAGAGAATGCGGCGATGAACAGGTTTCAGACCATCCCGCACATCCGGTAGTGCCCGACTCACGATGACGCTCATCGCATAGTCGAGATAGGAGCTTTTCAGCTCGGATTCGATAGAAATCAGCTCAATGCCGTCCGGAAGGGACGCGCTGCCCTCACCGCCATTTTCTGGCGTTTCCGGGTCGTCTGGCGGAGTTGTGTCGTCGCTCATGGAGAATTCGTCCTGGCTACGGTGAAATTAACGGGAATCACCTGTTCCGATACAGGAACATGTCTAGCATCCCGCCATGATTGAAACAAATGCGACAGGGCCAAAATAGCAGTAAATACGGGCGAAATCGCCCTAAAACGGGGTCTCGGAAGCAGGGCTCAGCGCCCCGATGGTTTCGAGCGCTTTGCGGACCGCCTCTTTGCGCGTTTTCAGTGCCGGATTTTCAGCGTTCATGTCCAGATTGAACGCGAATGCATATGTACCCGGAGCGCCACCTTCGGTCTGTTCCAGCCAACCAACATACCAGCCGATATCCGTTTCACCGGGCACACTCTTCCAACCCGTCTTGGCATGGATCGACCAGCCATCACCCTTCTCGGCGAACATCATCGGAATCGCCTGCTCATAGGTCCGCGCCGAAAGCGGCAAAGTGCGGGCAGACAGTTTCGCGAGAAACACGACTTGCTCCCGCGCGGAGATCTTCAGCGGGCCCTTCAGCCAATAGGTCTGAATATCATCCTCGGTGCCCGTGTCAGCGTTCCCATAGCCAAAGCGCGCGAGCCAAGTGCTCAGCGCGACATTGCCGATACGCGGCGTGACCGTCTGGTAAATCCACACCGTGGAACGCTGGAAGGCCGAAGCGAAATCCTGACTTTCATTCCACACCGGCAAGAACCGCGTCTCACCATCCCACTCAAACCATTCATCGGGGCCGCTGACAGCGCCTGTCTCCAAGGCAATCAGCGTGTGCGGGATCTTGGAGGTCGATGCGGCCACGAAACGCTCAGATGGACGCTCACCGCTGGTGGTCCATGTCCGACTGTCTTCAAGCCGGAAGACGACGAGCGCCGCTGTATCCGGCGTCAGGGATTCGCTGGTAAGGACAGAATCAAGATTTCCGACCGGGACGATCGGCGGAGACTGGCATGCGCCCAGTAAGGCGACCACAGTCGCCGCCAACCAGTGCGCAGGATGCCAGCCTGCCCGCATAGCGCTAGAACGGGATCTCGTCGTCGAGGTCCTGGCTGAAACTTTCCTGCGGACCGCTCATCTGGCGCGGCGCGCCGGCCTGCCCCTGATAGCCGCCGAAATCATTGCCGGACGACCGGCCACCGCCTTCATTACGGCTGTCCAGCATGGTCAGCGTGGAATTGAAGCCGCGCAGCACGACTTCAGTCGTGTAGCGATCCTGGCCATCCTTGTCCTGCCATTTGCGGGTCTCGAGTTGGCCCTCGATATAGAGCTTGGAGCCCTTTTTGATATAATTCTGGACAACGCGGACAAGGCCTTCGCTGAAAACCGAAACGCGATGCCATTCGGTCTTTTCCTTGCGTTCGCCCGTATTCTTGTCCTTCCACGTCTCGGACGTGGCGAGCGAGAAGCTGGCGACCTGGCCGCCATTCTGGAACTGGCGGACTTCCGGGTCCTGTCCAACATTTCCGACAAGGATGACCTTGTTCACTGATCCTGCCATGGTTCCAACTCCGCTCCGGTCTGTTTCGCTTTCGATTCGAATCCGCTTTTACTCTGCTCAAGGCGGTGTGTCGCCCGCTGCGGTGAAAATTCCCCCGCCTTCGGCATGAAAAAGCAGCGCCCGCTGTATGTTCACATTTTGTTCTTGTCGTCAAGCTGGACTCAAGGCACACATAGGACCTAGCAGATATTTAGCTCCGTTTCGCTGGCGAAACGAGCATCAATCCAGCAGAGAGCCCGTCAATGGCAGAGTCTCCCTTCATCCGCGTGCGCGGCGCCAAGGAACACAATCTCAAGAATGTCGACGTGGATATCCCCCGCGGCGAGCTGGTCGTGATGACCGGCCTGTCTGGATCAGGCAAATCCTCGCTGGCATTCGACACGATCTATGCCGAAGGCCAGCGCCGTTATGTCGAGAGCCTTTCAGCGTATGCGCGCCAGTTCCTGGAGCTGATGCAGAAGCCGGATGTAGAGAGCATTGAGGGCCTGTCGCCCGCTATCTCGATTGAGCAGAAGACGACCAGCCGAAACCCGCGCTCGACCGTTGGTACGGTTACCGAGATTTACGACTACATGCGCCTGCTGTGGGCGCGCGTCGGCATTCCTTATTCGCCAGCCACCGGCCTGCCCATCGAGAGCCAGACCGTCAGCCAGATGGTCGACCGCACAATGGACCTGCCCGAAGGCACGCGGCTCTACCTGCTGGCGCCTATCGTCCGTGGCCGGAAAGGGGAGTACCGCAAGGAATTCGCCGAATTGCTCAAGAATGGCTACCAGCGGGTCAAGGTCGACGGCGAGTTTCACGAACTGGAAAACCCGCCCAAACTGGACAAGAAATTCAAGCATGACATCGACGTCGTGGTCGACCGGATCGTCGTGCGCGAGGGCATGGAACAGCGCCTCGCCGAAAGTTTCGAGACGGCGATCGGACTCGCCAATGGCATCGCTATCGGCGAATATGCCGATCTCGAAGACGGCGAGACCGAGCCGAAGCGCATCACCTACAGCGCCAATTTCGCCTGCCCGGTCTCCGGCTTCACAATCCCTGAAATCGAACCCCGCCTCTTCTCGTTCAACAATCCCTTCGGGGCCTGCCCGACCTGTGACGGCCTCGGACAGCAATTGAAGGTGGATGCCGGACTGGTTGTTCCGGACAAGGATCTTGACCTGCTGAACGGTGCGATCGCGCCCTGGGCCAAATCGACCTCACCCTACCAGACCCAGACTCTGCAGGCCTTGTCGGCGCACTACCGATTTGACCTGAAGAAGCCCTGGAATAAACTGTCGGAGGACATCCACCAGATGATCCTGTTCGGCACGGGCGAAGAAGAAATCAATTTTGTCTACGATGACGGCATGCGCCGTTATGAGGTGAAGAAGACGTTCGAAGGCGTCATCCCGAACCTTGAGCGCCGCTATCGCGAAACCGACAGCCAATGGGTGCGTGACGAGATCGCGAAATTTCAGGCAGCCGCACCCTGCCCGGCCTGCGGTGGCAAGCGTCTGAAACCTGAAGCGCTGGCGGTGAAGATCGACAGTCTCGACATTTCCGACGCCTCGGTCTTCTCGATCAAGCAGGCACATGACTGGTTCGCTGCCGTTCACAAGTCGCTGACGAAACAGCAGAATGAGATCGCCGGACGCATCCTGAAGGAAATCAATGACCGGCTCGACTTCCTCAATGATGTCGGCCTGGAATACCTCACGCTCAGCCGCGCCTCGGGCACGCTGTCTGGCGGGGAGAGCCAACGCATCCGGCTCGCCAGCCAGATCGGCTCCGGCCTGACCGGCGTGCTCTACGTGCTGGACGAGCCGAGCATTGGCCTGCACCAGCGCGACAATGATCGCCTGCTGGAAACGCTGAAACGCCTACGTGACCTTGGAAACTCCGTGATCGTCGTGGAACATGACGAGGATGCTATCCTGACCGCTGACCATGTTATCGACATGGGACCGGCCGCAGGTGTGCATGGCGGCCAGATCATTGCCGAGGGCACGCCCGATGAGGTGATGGCCAGTCCGAAAAGCCTGACAGCAGACTATCTGAACGGCACCAAGGAAATCCCGATTCCGACGCGCCGTCCGGTCGAGAAAGCCAAGCGCAAGGTGACCCTGAAGGGGGCCACCGGCAACAATCTGAAAAATGTCGACGCCACGATCCCGCTTGGCAGCTTCACCTGCATCACGGGCGTCTCCGGCGGCGGCAAATCCACGTTGATCATCGAAACGCTCTATAAAGCACTGGCTCGCAAGCTGAACGGCGCGTCCAGCCCGCCACAGCCGTACCAAAGCCTTGAAGGCCTGCAGCATCTCGACAAGGTCATCGACATTGACCAGAGCCCGATTGGCCGTACACCGCGCTCTAACCCGGCCACTTATACCGGTGCCTTCGGCCCGATCCGCGACTGGTTTGCCGGACTGCCCGAGGCCAAGGCGCGCGGCTACGCACCTGGCCGGTTCAGCTTCAACGTGAAGGGTGGGCGTTGTGAAGCCTGTCAGGGCGACGGCGTCATCAAGATCGAGATGCATTTCCTGCCAGACGTCTATGTCACGTGCGAAACCTGCAAGGGCAAGCGCTACAATCGCGAGACGCTGGAAGTCCTGTTCAAGGGCAAGTCGATTGCCGACGTGCTGGACATGACCGTGGAAGACGCCGCGAAATTCTTCTCCGCCGTGCCTGCGATTTCGACCAAGCTCGACACGTTGAACCAGGTCGGCCTTGGCTATGTGAAAGTCGGCCAGCAGGCGACGACTTTGTCGGGCGGCGAAGCCCAGCGGGTGAAGCTCGCCAAGGAACTCTCCAAGCGCGCCACCGGCAAGACGCTCTACATTCTCGACGAACCGACGACCGGCCTGCATTTCGAGGACGTTCGCAAGCTTCTCGAAGTGCTGCACTCCCTCGTCGACACCGGCAACACGGCCGTCGTGATCGAGCACAATCTGGATGTGGTGAAAACGGCGGACTGGGTGCTGGACCTCGGTCCTGAAGGCGGCGATGGCGGCGGCGAACTCGTCGCTTATGGCACACCGGAAGATATTGCTGCCTGCACCGACAGTTGGACCGGTAAACACCTCGCCGAGACGTTCCGACGTCAGGACGAGCGCCGCGCCGCGCGCAACAAGCGATTGCGAGCCGAAGGCACGAGCAAGGCAAAGCCTGCCGCCAAACCGAAAAAGGCCGCCGTAAAGGCGCCTGCGAAAGCCAAAGCTGCAGCTAGGCCGAAGGCCAAGGCCCCTGCAAAGGCCGCAACCAAGGCAACGCCAAAAGCCAAGAGCCCGGCAAAGCGGAAATCCCGCACGCCGAGCCCTGCCAAGTAATCGCCTGTCGCGCTAGACGAAGGTTTCGTTGATCGCCGCCGTGTCCGTCCAGTTCGGGTCGGTCTTCGCAGCCAGCGCTGCGGGGCCACCGAACACATGCATCATGATGCCAGCCAGCCCCATATAGATCAGCCCGAAGAAAATCGCGGGGATGATGAACCCCGGCGATGCAAAGGCAGCAAGTATCGCGGCCGGATCGTCCGATCCGCTCTGCATGACCGGCATCAACGCCAAGACAGCGGTCACCGCGAAGACCAGATACAAGACAAAGATGATCGCCATCATGATCAGCGCCAGGATCAGCCAGCTGCCGATCAACGTCCACACCTTGCCTTTGGTGGCGCGCCACGCACTGCCGAACCGAATCTTGCGATCCCGAATGGTCATGGCGGCCGCGGGTGAGAAGCGCACAGCAACCCATATTGCGAACACCATGTAGGCAAGCATGACAATTACCGCCACAGCTCCGGCGGCCATGGCGCCATCACCGCCCGCGGCGACTCCGATGATCATGGGGATCATCATCAATATGAACATCCCTATATAAAGCAGGATCAGCAGACCGAACCAGAACAGGCCGACCACGAACAGGCGGCCTTCATCACCGCCAAGCTTCAGGCTGAACCCGTCGGCGCGCATGTAGCGACGCTGGCTGGCGGCTTCGAACATGATCCACATCAGGATACCAAAGACAAAAGAGACCAGATAGCCGAGCGCCACCCGGCCCATATTCTCCAGCATCACCTGATCCATCATGTCGGGATCTTCCATGACGATGGGATTGAACGCAGCACCATAGATGGGCGCCATGAGGTAGAGGCTGAGCCCCTGCACAACAATTCCGATCAGCGCGTATGCCAACGCATACTTCCAGAGAAACCCTTTCGGTCCCCCGGTTTTGCGGAAGTGCCCCATCGCATTCCCGACTGAAAATTCCAGAGTATTCATCAGCTCGCCCTCTCTCTAGCTGAAAGTATCCACACGATACGTATCGTCCACACTGCCGCGCGGGTCATGCCTCGCCGCAAACGCAGCCGGCGCGCCAGCGACATGCATGAGCAGCCCCGACAGGAACAGGCGCGCGATCAGGTAGACGGCCAACACCACGATCACCCCACTGCTCATGAAGGCTGCGGCAATGTCATCGCCAGTCTGAACATTCTCAAATGCTGGCGCCATCATGAACATCATAGGCAACTGGAGCAGTTGGTCGGCGATGCTGACGACGATTCCGCCCACGATGGTGAGAATGAGATATGCACCGAGGATTGGCCAAAACCGTCCACGCGACACGTTCCAGGCATCGAAAAACCGGAAAGCCTTGTCTTTTATGGTGAGACCAAAACACGGTGCCAGCCGCGTCGCGAAAAACGCGTAGACAAAAAACAGCACGATCCAGAGCCCGAATGCACCCAGGATCGTACCCACGACGCGGCTCGCGATCTGTGACTCGGTAACGCCATCGGCCGCAAGCCCCACTGCCGTGGACACGGCCCCAAAGAACATGAGCACCGGTACAATGATGAACAGGGTTTGCATCACGGCCCAACAGAGTCCGACCGCCATCATTCGTATTTCATCCCCTCCGAAACCGAGGGAAAATCGCTCATCGCGAACATATCGCCGTTGCGACGCGGCTTCGAACATTGCCCAGATGATCCAGCTGCCGAGCATGGCGAAGACCGCCCACCCGACCAGTGGCTCCATCGCACCCAATATCGCGGCGAATACGGCTTGAGGGTCCCCCCGACCGACCGAGGCCTGCTCCAGCATTTCTATGGTCTGGAATACTTGTAAAAAATCGTCTTTGGCGAAAATCAGGATCGCCAAGCTGAACAGGGTGAACACACCGGCAAAGGCGAGAGGAAAGACCCAGAGAAAGCTCCGCACATGCGCCGCACGGAACGCGAACATCAGCGCGCCATCAAATGAAAACCGGCTTGGCATGTGGCAGAGCCCCCCTGAACTGCTTATCAGGCGTCAGGATAGGACGATTTAGATGACAGGTGCAATCATTCGCTTGGCTCGGCACCAGGGTGCAGCTGGCGCAGGGTGGCCACCGCCAGGCCATGTCCGCCAAGCAGGAACGGCACCAGCAGGGCCATGCCAATCGCGCCTGACAGGAAGGCCCCAATGGCGCTATCGCCCCAGATATCCCGCAAGGTCCAGTTGATCAGAACCGCCACAGCAAATGGCAGGATATGTGTCGCCAGTCCCGCGAGACCGAGTTTCACAGCGTGGCCCTTGGTCCATGGCCATGTGCGAAACACCAGTGTCTGGCCCGTCGCAACCGTTGCAGCGCCAACCAGCAACAGACGCAATGCCATGAAGAACAGTATGGCTGCACCCGCCAGACAGGCAAGGATCAGCACCGCGCCATAAGCGGTCGGCAGCATGTCGATCAGCGCGGCCTGCACGACTTCTGGCGGCGTCTCCGCATCAACATCCACCCGCCCGGAAGCCTTGAGCAGGATTCCGGGCAGAATCAGGAGGAAGAACCCGATGAAGACACCCACAAACAGGAATGCCACGTAGATCGCCAGATTTGCATGGGCGAGGCGCAATCGGTCTCCCGTCCCGGTGTCCAGCATGGCGCGGTACACAACCAGCGAAAATTCGATGCCGACTACGAACACGACCAGCGCAGCAATGGCCGGCGCTGCATCGCCCATTGAAGATCCAGGTCCCACGGCGAACGTGTAAACCCCGCCTGCCACAATCAGGGCCAGCATGATGACCAAGCTGGGCCGCGCCGCTTTCAGCGCAAGGGACCAAGCCTCTGAAACAAGGCTGGGAATGAAGAGTTCACGAGTCATATCCGACTCCTTACACGCCTCACCGCGCGCTCGCCACGAGGAATCACGGCAAACGCCATCTTGACGGAGGGGCCGTCGCCCCGCACATCCGGCCCATGAGCATCAAACCCATTCATATTATCGGCGGCGGCATGGCCGGGTCGGAGGCCGCCTGGCAGGCCGCAAATGCAGGCGTGCCCGTCATCTTGCACGAAATGCGCGGCGTCAAAGGCACTGATGCGCACCAGACCGACAAACTGGCGGAGTTGGTCTGTTCCAATTCGTTCCGGTCGGACGATCACGTCTCGAATGCCGTCGGCGTGCTGCATGAGGAAATGCGCCGCGCGAATGGCCTGATCATGCATACGGCAGCCGAGCACCAAGTGCCCGCCGGCAGCGCGCTGGCCGTGGACCGCGAAGGTTTTGCAGAAGCTGTCACTGCCAAGCTGGAAGCCCATCCGAACGTCACCATCATCCGCGAGGAAATCGACGGTATCCCGCCCGAAGACTGGGACAGCGTGATCGTGGCCACCGGGCCGCTCACCTCGCTCAAGCTCGCGGAAGCCATCCACGCCCATACTGGCGAGGATGATCTCGCTTTCTTCGACGCCATCGCGCCAATCGTCTATTTCGACTCCGTCGACATGACCAAGGCTTGGCGCCAGAGCCGCTATGACAAGCCCGGACCCGGCGGAGACACAGCGGCGTATATCAACTGCCCGCTGGATGAAGACCAGTACAATGCCTTCATCGACGCGCTGATCTCGGGCGAGAAGACCGAGTTCAAGGAATGGGAAAAAAACACGCCTTACTTTGAAGGCTGCCTGCCGATTGAAGTCATGGCAGAGCGCGGTCGCGAGACGCTGCGATTCGGACCGATGAAACCGGTCGGCCTGACCAATCCACACCAGCCGGACATCAAGGCGCACGCCATCGTCCAGCTGCGCCAGGACAATGCCCACGGCACCTTGTGGAACATGGTCGGCTTCCAGACCAAGCTGAAATATGGCGCGCAGACCGATATCTTCCGGATGATCCCCGGCCTCGAAAAAGCAGAGTTTGCGCGGCTTGGCGGCATCCATCGCAATACGTTCCTGAATTCGCCGAAACTGCTCGACGAGCAGCTGCGCATGAAAACCCTGCCGCGCTTGCGCTTTGCTGGCCAGGTTACCGGCGTCGAAGGCTATGTCGAAAGCGCGGGCATGGGCTTGCTCGCCGGTCGCTTTGCCGCGGCAGAGCGCCTTGGCCGTCCATTGGCGCCGCCGCCCGAGACGACCGCACTCGGCTCGCTAATCCGCCACATCACCGGCGGACACCTTGAAGGCAAGGCGACGTTCCAACCGATGAACGTGAATTTCGGCCTGTTCCCTGAGATCACCGATTTCCCCAAACACGGGCCCGACGGCAAGCGCCTGCGCGGCAAGGACAAGGGCCGCGCCAAGAAACGCGCGCAGGCCGTACGCGCACTGGAAGACTTTGATTCCTGGCTGTCGGCCACCAGCCTGGTCCCGGCAGAATAAACATGCGCCTCGCCGTCACAGAGCCCGGCGTGCCCGAGATTTTCCATTCGCTACAAGGCGAGGGCGTCTCGGCCGGCAAGCCGAGTGTATTTGTGCGCTTTTCCCAGTGTAACCTGCACTGCGTCTGGTGCGACACGGCCTATACATGGAATTTTCTGGGGACGGAGTTTGCTCATCGCGATGACCTGCCGGGCGCCCCGAAAAAATTCGACCGCACCGCAGAGACCGTCGATGTATCTGTCGACGCCCTGACCGAGAGACTGATCAGCCAGCCTTGCCGCCGCATCATCTTCACCGGTGGTGAACCTTTGCTGCAACAACGCGAACTCGGTGAGTTAATCCAAAATCTCAAAACCTTCGACCCAGACTTCTATATCGAGATCGAAACCAATGGCACGATCAAGCCTATTGGTCTCGCGGCGGAGCTGATCGACCAGTTCAATGTCTCGCCGAAGCTGGCCCATTCCGGCAATTCGGCCTCAATCCGTCTCAGGCCCGAAGTGCTCGACTTCTATGCGAGCGACCCGCGCGCTAACTTCAAGATCGTCGTCGCAAACCCGTCAGACCTCACAGAAGTTCACGCCCTTGTTGCACAATCCGGTATGCCCACCGGTCGCGTATGGCTGATGCCCGAGGGCCGTACGCCCGCCGAACTTCGTGCGCGAGAAACATGGCTTGCCGAGGCATGTCTTGAAGCTGGCTACAATTTCACTGACCGCCTGCACATCCATCTGTATGGCGATACACGCGGCACCTGAGCCTTATTTGGCCAGCATCCACACAGCCATTGCGATCATCATCAGGTTTTCGGTCAGGGAGACAAAGCCCAGCGGCACATTGCTGTCTCCGCCGACACAGGCGCATTTCAGGTCTCGCTTCTCGATATAGACCGCACGGAAAACTGATACCGCACCAATCGTGCCGATGAACAGGGCGACCGGCGCCGCCAGAAAGATCAATGCGCCAGCAATCATCAGCACGCCTGCCAGCAATTCCGCAAACGGATAGATATAAGCGTACCTGACCCATTTCCGCGCCAACAGGTCGTAGCCGAGAAACGAGTTGGAAAAGCTTTCAAGGTCCCGCAATTTCTGGATGGACAGGATGCACATGCTGATCGCAATGAACCACTCCGCTGCACGGATGGTCAGCAAGCTGCCATAGGCTGCCCAGCTGACAGCTAGCGCCATCAGGGCAGCCGACGCGAAGATGGCCATGACCGGCGTATAGGTCTTCGTGTCCTTATCCTTCGCAGGCTGGCCGAAGAATTCCTTCAAGGCGTCGTATCCGCCGATCCGCTTTCCGTCGATGAAAGTCTGAGGCGTCGTCTTTACATCATGCTCTCGCTTGAAGGCATCGGTCTCCTCGCGGCTGGTCAGGAGATGATCATCCACCGCATACCCTTTGCGGTTCAGAAGCGCCCGGCTTTTCAGCCCGAACGGACAGACATGCGACGGTGTTTTCATCCGGTAGAGATGGGCGACGGGTTTGGTCGTAGACATGGGAAACTCCGATTGTGGACTTCAGACCTTGCCTATATAACCCCCGTACCATGGTACGGTTGCAACACGATCTTCAAATCTCGATTGGAAAATTGGCCAAAGCTGGAGGCGTAGGTGTGGAAACCGTCCGCTATTATCAGCGTCTGGGTCTGATGCCGCTACCGGAGCGCCCACAAGGCAGCGGCGTCTCAGGTGGCATCCGCCAATATGGCCGTGCAGATATGGAACGCCTTCGCTTCATTCGCTCTGCGCAGGCCGCCGGCTTCACGTTGAAGCAAAT
Organism: Hyphomonas sp. KY3; assembly: GCF_017309975.1. Classification (NCBI taxonomy): domain Bacteria; kingdom Pseudomonadati; phylum Pseudomonadota; class Alphaproteobacteria; order Hyphomonadales; family Hyphomonadaceae; genus Hyphomonas; species Hyphomonas sp. KY3. The sequence continues at coordinate 988,343 of NZ_CP022271.1, read as the reverse complement.
TGCCCGCCTGATCGAACTCGACGCGATGACAGACCGCACGGAAGCGAGACAAATGGCAACAGATCGTCTCAAGGCGCTGGATGCCCAGATCAACGAGCTACAGCAGGCCCGGGCGTCATTGAAACGGCTTGCGGAAGAATGTGCATATGAGGATGGCGGCCCATGTCCCATCCTGAAGGCGTTCGAGCCCTAGACCTTGCCGCTACGGACCGCCTGCAGCACGCAGAGCCGTTTCTGGATCGCGTTCGGCGTCTTGCCCTCGGTGTAGAGTTTGCGCAGCCGGAAATGCGCAATGGCTGGCCGGATCGGCTTCGGTGCAGGCGGCAGGATCGGGCCGAATGCCTTGGAGTCAGAGCGGCGAGCGGCGGCAAAATAGGGCGCGACGTTCCGGATTTCCTCAGCCCAGTTATGCATCGGCGTCAGCACATGCGCCGCCGTCAGCGCAAGCCAGCCTTCCGGTTCCAATGCCCGGTCCTGCGCTTCAAAGGCAGCCTGATAACCATCAATCAGATCCTGCAAGGCGCGTGCTTTCAGGCGCCCGGCCTCGATCTCTTCTTTCAAGGCCCGCGCGACGTCATGTTCGCGCACTTTGCCCATTTCAATTTCGGAAATTGCATCCCGCCACCATTGGAACCGGATCAGGCCAAGACCCTCTTCCGAAACCACCAGGCGCACCCGTGCCAGCTCGTATGCCAGCGCATAAAGTGCCGTCAGCGCCTGTCGCTGATCGTCCTTCGCATAGCGGCTGGAAATCCAGCGGTCTTCGTCTGCCCGCAGAATCCGCTTGTCGATTGCGGCCCATTGAGATTTGGAAAGAGGGCTAGTCTGGTTTGACATGCAACCCATATGTGGGAAGACGCGTAATTAGACCAGATACTTTGCTGCAAGAAAGGACGCCCAAAATGGCATTTTCCCTCCCTGATCTCCCATACGGACGCGACGCCCTGGCGCCGCACATCTCCGAGGAGACCTTGAACTTTCACCACGGCAAGCACCACGCCGCTTATGTCAACAACCTCAACGGCCTGATCGAGGGCACCGACCTCGAAAACGAGTCGCTCGAATCCATCATCAAGAAAGCCGCAGCCGATAGCGGCAAGGCCGGCCTGTTCAACAATGCGGCCCAGGTCTGGAACCACACATTTTACTGGCACTGCATGAAACCGGGCGGCGGCGGCAAACCGCACGGCAAAGTGGCAGAACTGATCGACCGCGACCTGGGCGGCTACGACCAGTTCGTGAAGGACTTCAAAGCAGCAGGCGGCGGTCAGTTTGGCTCCGGTTGGGCCTGGCTGGTCTACAAGGGCGGCAAGCTGCACATCACCAAGACCCCGAACGCGGAAACGCCGGTCACAGATATCGACGCTACGCCGATCCTGACCATGGATGTCTGGGAGCACGCATACTACCTCGACTACCAGAACAGCCGCCCGAACTATATGGGCGCTTTCCTGGACAATCTCGTGAATTGGGATTTTGCGAACCAGAATCTCGCTGACGCGGGCGCCTGATTTGGGGTAAGGTCCTCTCGTCATATGGACGAGGGGACCGCCCATGTTTTGTACAAATTGCGGACAGAAGCTGGGAGATGGCCACCGCTTCTGCGCCAATTGCGGAACAGCTGTTACAGACGGCGCACACTCCGCCTCACCGCCATCCTTCCCTGCACAGAATGTTGATCCCAGCGTCGATTGGCGCAATTCGATGAATGTGGGAGAGATCATCAACCATCCCGATGTTCGAGCACGGGTCGTCCAAGTCACCGGGGCGACTCCCCAAGGGATGACCGCAGAACAGTTCTTCAAATATGCCGAGCCCGTCATGGCGGCGGCTGGCGCGGGCGGGGTCCCGCTGGCCGCGATGAAAGACATCGCCATCCCGCTTTATGCCAAGCTCGGCCTCAAGATGGACCGCGAACTGTCGCAAGGCTTTCGCAACACGTTCGGCGAAACGCTCGCTGCCGTGGTCTGTTCGCTCGCCAGCCGTAGCCAGCCAATCGTGGATATTTCAGAGGCAGGCGATGGCTGCATCATCAATTCCAAAATGGCCTCTTCTGTCTGGTCCTGGGAAGGCAACATGATCATCACTTTGGAATCCCGTGAGGAAGGCACATTGCTGAAAGGCACGATTACCGTGCCCGGACAGGCATTTGATTGGGGCCGATCCAAGCGCGTGCTGCAAAATCTGATCGATGACGTCCAGCGCTATCGCGTCTGACCTGCGCGCTCTCGGGCGAAAGCTGGGCGGCCCCCCTTCCATTTAGTCACAATTTGGCTTATGTGCAGCGCAACACGACGCTCCGGGCATGGAATTCGCCCGGCCCGCCAAAAGTGCACTAAGGCACTGAACGCGGGAAACTGCGGCCACCAAGGCCGCCGGGTTGAATCAGAAACCATTCCAGGAACCATAACATTGACTGACGTAACATTTGCAGACCTCGGCCTTGGGCCGAACGTACTTAAGGCTGTGGAAGAGGCAGGCTATACCACGCCCACGCCGATCCAGGCCGAAGCCATCCCCCATATCCTCGCCGGCGGCGACGTCACAGGCATCGCGCAAACCGGCACCGGCAAGACGGCGGCCTTCGTGCTCCCGATGATCCATCGCCTTGCGCGCGGACGGGCGAGGGCCCGCATGCCCCGTTGCCTGATCCTCTGCCCGACGCGCGAACTGGCCGCGCAGGTGGCCGAGAATTTCGAGAAGTATGGCAAGCACCTGAAACTCACCATGGCCCTGCTCATTGGCGGTGTCAGCTTCAAGGAACAAGAAGGCCTGCTCCAACGCGGTGTCGACGTACTGATCGCCACACCGGGCCGCCTGATGGACCAGTTCGAACGCGGAAAGCTGCTGCTGATGGGGGTCGACTACCTCATCATTGACGAAGCCGACCGCATGCTCGACATGGGCTTCATTCCCGACATCGAGAAGATTGTCTCCAAAATTCCGGCGAAACGGCAGACTCTGCTATTCTCGGCAACCTTCCCGACTGATATTCAGAGACTGGCGAAGACCTTCCAGCGCGACCCGGTCAAGATCGAAGTTGCCCGTCCGACGGACGCCGCCAAGACGATCACACAGCACGTGGTCCACATTCCGACCAATGACGCGAAGGCCAAGCGCACCGCGCTGCGCCGCGTGATCGAGTCCCGCGACGTGAAGAACGGCATCGTCTTCTGTAACCGGAAGGTCGAAGTCGATATCGTCGCGGCCTCTTTGCAAAAGCATGGCCACGACGCCGCCGCCATTCATGGCGACCTGCCGCAGGCCTTTCGCACCCAGGTGCTGCAGCGTTTCCGTGACGGCGACCTGAAGCTGCTCGTAGCGTCGGATGTCGCCGCACGCGGGCTAGACATTCCGGACGTCGGGCATGTCTTCAACTATTCGCCGCCACCCAAAGACGAGGATTATGTTCACCGGATCGGGCGGACCGGCCGCGCCGGGCGTACGGGCGAAAGCTTCACGGTTGTGTCACCGTCGGACGAAAAATCCTGGGGCTTTGTCCTCAAGATGATCCAGCAGGATGTCGAGGACTATATGCCCGAGGGCCTGCTTGAAGAACTCGGAGACCTGCCACCGGATGAAAGTCGCAGCCGCGGCCGTTCCCGGTCAGGCAGTCGTGACGACAAATCACGCGGAGGTCGCTCGCGCAGCCGTCGGCGCGACGAGAACGCCGACAAGCTGGAAGAGGCAACTCCCGCCGAGTCCAAGCCTAAAGCCAAGGCTGAAGAGCCCAAGGCAAAGACTGAACCGAAGTCCGATGCCCAGACCGATGATCGCCCGGAAGAGAAGCCAAAGCGCGAGCGTGCGGCGAAGCCAAAACGCGATCGCGAACGGGACCGCAAGCGCAAGGATGACGACCCTATCCTCGATCCGGCTCCTGAAAAGGTCAAAGGCTTCGGCAGCGATATTCCAGCATTCCTGAAACGCTAGTTCGAACAGACCGCAAAAGAAAAAGCCCGCCAGCATTGCCGGCGGGCTTTCTTGTTTCCGGAAACAGAGCCTAGCGCTTGATGCGGCCTTTCACCTGACCCCGGAACTTGTCGCCATAAGGCGGGCGCATCATGGCCAGCATCTCACTGCCCGTTTGCGTGTACACTGACTTCTTGTGACTGAACTCCATGAAGCCGTCCCGACCGTGATAGCTGCCCATGCCGGATGGACCCACACCGCCAAAGGGCAGGTCTTCCTGCGCGACATGGAAGATGACGTCATTCACGGTCACGCCCCCCGACGTCGTATTGTTCAGCACGTAATCTTTCTCGGTCGAGTCCTCACCGAAATAGTAAAGCCCAAGCGGCCGGTCATGCGCGTTTACATATGCCACCGCATCTTTTGTTTCACCATAAGACTTGATGGGCAGGATCGGACCGAAAATTTCATCCTGCATAACTTTCAAATCATCGCCCGGATTGACGATAATGTGCGGCGGGATCTTGCGGTGCGGCTGTTGGGAGAAGTTCTCTCCCGCCGGATTGAGCTCGTGGACCTCCGCGCCTTTTTCGCGCGCTTCCTCGATATAGCTCATGATCCGGTCATAATGGCGCTGGTTCACGACTGATGTGTAGTCGTCATTGTCTTTCAGGCCCGACGGATACATCGTCTCAATGGCTTTGGTCGCCGCGCCCACAAATTCTGCGGTCTTTTCCTGCGGCACGAAGGCATAGTCTGGAGCCAGGCAGATTTGGCCTGCGTTCAAAGTCTTGCCCGCCATGATACGGCTTGCCGCTTTTTCCATATTGGCCGACCGCCCGAGGATGACCGGGCTTTTCCCGCCAAGCTCCAGCGTCAGCGGCACGAGATTGTCTGCTGCGGCGCGCATGACGTGGTGCGCAATCGACGTCGCGCCCGTGAAGACCATATGGTCAAAAGCAAGCTTGGAGAATTCCGCGCCCACTTCCGGACCGCCCGTGATGACCGCGACTTCTTCTTCGTCATAATACTGACCAATCAGCTGTTTCATCAGCTCTGAGGTCGCCTCGGTGAATTCCGATGGCTTGATCATCGCGCGATTGCCAGCAGCGAACACGCCCGCCAGCGGCGCGAAGGTCAAATTGACCGGGAAGTTCCAGGGGCTGATCACACCGATCACGCCCTTTGGCTGGAACTGAAGCTCCGCGCGCGAGCCGAGCAAGCCAAGCGGAAATTCGACCTTGCGTTTCTCAGGCCGCATCCATTTGGCGACATGCTTCTTCGAGAATTTGAGCGCGCCGATAGACCCGGCAATATCGGTCAAATTCGACTGGTCCACAGATCGATGGCCAAAATCTTCCCGCATGGCTTCGGCCAGAGCGTCGCCATGCGTCACCAGAAGGTCGATGGACTTGTCCAGCCATTCGATTCGTTTCGAAACGGAGGGAATGCCGTCGCGAATATGTGCGGCTTTCTGGCGGCTCAGTATCGAGCTCATGCCGGATCCGGTAGCACTATCTAGGGCCATGTATTTCTTCCTTTGGGTCGTTTCCTCACCTGAGTGTAACGCGCATTGACCCCTGAACAAAATAAAAAACATTTCCGTTGGGTCAGGCGTTCACGCGGGCCAGACGACACAATAGGGTGTAAAAAAACGTCCATCGGGAGCGGAACACATGGCCTACACAAAAATTTCCTATGAGCTGAAAGGCGACATCGCCGTCATCAGCTTTGATGATCCAAGCACGCTGAATGCCTGCGGCGTCGATACAGCGCAGGAATTGCTCCACGCATTCGAAGTGGCAGCGGACGAGGCGCGTTGCACTATTCTGACCGGCTCAGGTCGTGGCTTCTGTTCCGGCGCGAATCTCGGCCCCGGCGGTCTCAGCGTACAACTCAGCCATGAAGGCTCCAAGCCAGATGCGGGGCGCGCCCTCACAACGCACTACAATCCGCTGATGCAGGCCATCAAGGAACATCCGCATCCGGTCATTACTGCCGTGAATGGTCCCGCTGCTGGCGTCGGCTGTTCACTCGCACTTGTTGGCGACATCGTGGTTTGCGCCCAGAGCGCCTATTTCCTTCAAGCCTTCCGCCGCATAGGCCTCGTACCAGATGGCGGATCGACCTGGCTTCTGGCCCGCACGATCGGCCGCGTGCGCGCAATGGAAATGGCGCTGTTCGGCGATAAGGTCCCTGCGGAAAAAGCGTTGGAATGGGGCATGGTCAATCGCATCGTTGAGGATGACCAATTGATGCCCACGGCTTTGGAAATGGCCGAGAAGTTGGCAACCGGCCCGACCATCGCCCTGTCTCTGGCACGCGAGCTGATCTGGAAAGCCTGCGAATCCGACTTCGACGAAGCCATCTACGACGAGCGCATCGCTCAACGCACTGCTGGGCGCACGGATGACTTCAAGGAAGGCGTTACCGCATTCCTCAAGAAACGCCCGGCAGAGTTTAAAGGGAAGTAGCCGGAAGGTTTATTTTTTGCCGTCCGTTTTCTCTTAACAATTGCGAAACGGCTTTGTCATATCCCTGTCCAGATTGGACGGGGACATTTCAATGACGACGGAATACCGATTGATTCACTTCAATTGCGCGCGCCCATTAGGCGCGTTCAACATGGAGAATGAATTCGTCCGGGTATTCATGGCAATTTTGCCCCGTATCTTCACTGACGCGGACTCGTTTGACGGCATGCATTGGCATACGCACGGCATCCGGCGCCCAAATGGTGACTGGTATGGCATGCAAGATGCCTTTCCTTATCCCCGCGACATGGCTGCGCCGGATGTGTGCACCATGGCTGGCTGGACATCGATCGAAGCCCTGAAAGAGTTCTCTTACAATGGACGCACACACCCACCCGGGATGCGCCGTCTGTCCGACAGTCTGGACCGCAGTGACGGGGCCAGCTTCGTACTCTGGTGGGCCCCGCGGGGTGAGCGCTTCTCGATGCAGGATGGCTGGGAGAGGCTGCAATCCCTGAGGCAGAACGGTCCGACAGAATCTGCGTTTTCCCTTGAGCGCCCGATCCGCAAACCGGTGGCAGCCTGATGCTGACACGGAGACTTGCACTCGGGCTTTTGGCGTCGATCCCATTGGCGGCGTGCGCCTCGTCGCCTGCGCCAGATGCCCGCCAAATCTATCTGGTCCGCCACGCAGAGAAAGCCGCCGGAGACGATCCGGACCTGACGGTTGTCGGTCGGGCCAGGGCTGATATTCTCGCAAACGAATTGAAGCAGGCCGGCCTTACAGCGATCTACTCAACCGATACCCGGCGCACGCGACAGACAGCTCTTCCAATTGCCAAGGCCACTGGCCTCACCGTGCTGCCCTATGACGCCGGTAATCTGGAGACCTTTGCGAACATGCTCCGCGCGACGCCCGGAAACATCCTCGTCGTGGGCCATTCCAACACCACGCCCGAACTCGTCAAAGCACTCGGCGGCAAACCCGGCGCGCCGATTGTCGAGGCCACTGAGTATGACCGCCTTTATGTACTGACTTCCAAAGGCCGCGGATTCCAGACAGAAATCCGCCGCTATGGAAACTAGCTACGTCAGGCTGGAAGGCCCAGCCGATAGACGCCCTTGAACACATCCGGATCCTCGACAGGTTTGCCTTTCCGATAGATCAAGACTGTGCCCGCCTTGTGCAGGCGCACGGCTTCTGCCCGCACATCCTTCAGCACACGTTGAAAATTCGCATCACTCACGGCGCGCGCTGCCTGTTCAGCACTGATCGTCTTGCCTGCACCAGCTTCTGTGGTCAGATCTAGAATCGCCTGCCTGACCGGGTTCGCTTTCTCCTCGCTCACCAGTCCACCGCCGCATACACGAGTTGCTGCAATTGTGGCCTGATCGGATAGGTGCCTGAAGGGATCATCTGTGTCGCCTGGATGACGACCATTTCTTCTTCGGGATCAATCCAGAAGAAGGTGGACGCAAGGCCACCCCAGCTGAAATTGCCCAGACTGGAAGGCTGCATCGAGGCAACCGGATCAGTCAGCACAGAGCCCCCGAGCCCGAAACCATTGCCTTCCATCCGCGCTTCGGAGAACGTCTTGTCTCCCATCTCCTTGATCGTCTTGCCATCCGGAAGATGATTTTGGCGCATGAACTCCCACGTCTTCGGGCTGATGATGCGGGCGCCGTCCAGCGTACCGCCACGCATCAGCATCAGGCAGAAACGGTGATAATCCCGCACGGTAGAGGCCAGACCGCCGCCAGCATTCAGTAGTTTCGGACGCTTGCTATAGAGCTTCGATTCCTTGCCAGCGGCATCGGACATCGATATCTCGCCAGTCAACGGATGCTTGTTGTAGCATGCCATCAACCGGTCAATCTTGCTCTCCGGCACCCAGAAGTCGGTATCATCCATGCCAAGTGGACCAAAAATACGTTCCCGGAAGAACTCATCGAGAGGTTGCCCCGCAACGATTTCGACAATCGCGCCGAGCACGTCAATGGAATGCCCATATCCCCATTGTGTACCAGGCGAGAAGGAGAGCGGCAGTTTCGCGATCCGCTGGCTCATTTCCAGCAAGGTTTCGGTCGGCGCACCGATCTTGTGCTTGCGATAGATCGCGTCAGGTTCGTCCTGCATCAGGAAGCCGTACGTGATTCCCGATGTATGCGTGAACAAGTCCAGGATTGTCATCGGGCGGTCAGGTGCGCGGGTCGTATAATCCTCGCGATTGCCTCCGTCGAAAACCTGGACGTCCGCGAACTCGGGAATGAAGCGCGACACTTCATGGTCCAGGCGCAACTTGCCCTCCTCGAACAGCATCATCGCCGCCAGCGACGTGACTGGCTTGGTCATGGAATAGATTCGGAAGATCGTATGCGGACCGATCGGTTCGCCTTCGCCAATATGCGTGGTGCCGGAATAATCCTCCAGCGCCACCTCGCCCCCGCGTGACACCAATGTCGCCACGCATGGTAATTTGCCTCGGTCGATATAGTTCTGCTGGAAATATTGCGGAATGGCTGCAAGCCGTTCGGCATTCAGGCCCACATCATGCGGGTCGGTCAAATCGTGTTCGAACATGGCTTAAAGTCTCCCGGCTTTGGCCGCCTTGGCCAATTCGCGTGCGATGATGATCTGCTGGATCTGGCTGGTGCCTTCATACAGGCGGAAGATGCGCACGTCGCGGTAGAATCGCTCGATGCCATAGTCGGAGACATAGCCTGCGCCGCCAAACACCTGCACCGCACGATCAGCCACCCGGCCGCACGCCTCGGTGGCAAACAGTTTCGTGGAAGAGGCGAGTAGGGTGACATCCTCGCCCGCATCGCGCCGACGCGCGGCGTCCATGATCATGCATTCCGCCGCATAAGTCTCAGCTTGACTGTCAGCGATCATCGCCTGGATCATCTGGTGGTTCATGATGGCCGTGCCGAATTGCTTCCGCTCGAGGGCATAATTCACCATCTCGCGGATCAGGCGTTTCGACACGCCCGTCGCTACGGCTGAGATGTGCAGGCGTCCCTTGTCGAGCACGCTCATCGCAACCTTGAAGCCTTCGCCTTCCTTGCCGATGATGTTCTCGGCTGGCACGCGGGCATCTTCGAAGATCACGTCACAAATGTGCGCGCCCTGCTGGCCCATCTTCTTTTCCGGCACGCCAACCGACACGCCCGGTGTGTCGCGCTCCACGACAAAGGCTGACACGCCCTTTGGGCCCGGCGTATCCACATCGGTCCGCGCCATGACTGTGAACAGGTCCGCCTTGTTGGCATTGGTGATGTAGCGCTTGGTGCCGTTCAGCACATAATGATCGCCGTCACGGATTGCCTTTGTGGTCAGGCTGCCCGCATCAGAGCCCGCTTCCGGCTCGGTCAGCGCAAAGCTCGCAATCAGATCGCCTGACGCGATGCCCGGCAGCCATTTTTCCTTCTGCGCGTCGGTCCCGAACAGGACGAGCGCCTGGCTCCCAATACCGATATTCGTGCCGGCCACACTGCGGAAGGCTGGAGAGGTCTGGCCGAGTTCAAACGCCACCAGCGCCTCGGTCTCCATGTCCAGCGCGAGGCCGCCATACTCTTCCGGCACCGCAATGCCGAACAGGCCGAGATTCTTCATCTCATCGACCACAGCCTGCGGAACTTCGTCCTCGTCGCCCACTTGCGCCTCGATCGGCACGCATTTCTCGGTCACGAAGCGGCGGACCTGCTCGATCAGCGCCGCGCGGATTTCGGCATCGAATGCCATACGATTTCCTCCGATTATATACCTTCCCGCGTAATCTATGCCCCAACGGCACGCTTGTCGAAGGGTGACTGTGCGGTATCGTGCCGGAAAAACAGCAGGGAGGCGGAATGACCGCAGAAACAGTCCAAACCGGGGAGTTTGCCGGCTGGCAGACATGGCCCGACGAGCCGTTTGAACACGATGCCGCCGGTCCGTTCTATTTCAAGATTGACGATGATGGCCCGGTCGCGGCCTTTCGGGCACAACGCAAGCATATGAATGCGGGCGGCGTGATGCATGGCGGCTGCCTGATGGCGTTCGGTGACTTCTCCCTGTTCGCGATCGCGCATGACGGCATGGAGGGCGAATATGGAGTCACGGTCGCCTTCACGTCTGAATTTCTGGATGGCGCGCTGGAAGGCGAATATATCGAGGCGCGCGGCGAAGTGCTCCGCAAGGGGGGCTCCATCACCTTCGTGCGCGGCCTTGTCACCGCGAATGGCCGACCCGTCCTCAACTTCTCCGGCACAATCAAGAAACGAAAGAAACGCACATGAGCCACCCGCCATATCAGGATCTCTCGCGCTCCATTGAAGGCAAGACCGCACTCATTACCGGCGCCGCCAGCGGCATGGGCCGCGCCACCGCCCACCTGTTCGCCCGCCAAGGCGCCAACGTCGCCGTGACAGACCTCAAGCAGGAAAATGTCGATGTCGTTGTTCAGGAAATCCGTGATGCTGGCTTCGCCAATGTGCAGGGCTGGGCGCTGGACGTCAGCGACAAGGACGCGATCAAGCGCGTCGTGGACGAGACGGCCGCGCATTTCGGCGGGCTGGAAATTCTCGTGAACAATGCCGGCTTCGCCAGGATGGCTGACGTTGCCGAGGACAGCTATGAAGACGCATGGGCCGACAGCATCAATGTCATGCTGACCTCCCACCAGCGCGCCATCCGCGCAGCGCTCCCTTACATGCGCAAGGCATGCTTTGGTCGCATCGTGAATATTGCGTCCACGGAAGGCCTTGGCGCCACGCCGGGCAATTCGCCCTATGTCGCAGCCAAACATGGCGTCATCGGCCTGACCCGCGGGCTCGCCGTCGACCTTGGTCGTGAAGGCATCACCGTCAATGCGATCTGCCCCGGCCCGATCCATACGGGCATCACCGCTGGCATCCAGGACGAGCACAAGGAAATCTACGCCAAGCGCCGCGTGCCTTTGCGCCGTTACGGCATCCCGGAAGAGGTGGCCAATATGACGCTATCTCTCGTCCTGCCAGCGGCCAGCTTCCTGACCGGCGTGCATATCCCGGTCGATGGCGGGATGAACATCAAGAACGCCTAGCCCGCAAAACCGCGTGCCTTCATGGCGTCGTACCAGCGACCGAGATTCTCGTGCTCCTTGTGCGGCGCCCATTTCATCACGCGGCAGAAGCCACAGGTGATGAACAGCGTAATGTCCGCAATCGAGAACCGGTCAGCCGCGAGATATTCGTGGTCGGCAAGGTGGGCATCAAACCGCTCAGCCATGCGCTTGGCGTTCTTCTCACCCTTGGCAGCGGCCTCGGCGCTCTGCGGGACTTCCAGCGGCGCCATCATCTCATGCGCATTGCGGAACCAGGTCGCGAACTGCACCATGAACATCAGCTCGACCCGGCGATCCCACATCTCGATCAGGGCCTTTTCCTTCGCGTCCGTTCCCATCAGGTTCGGCTCCGGGAAGACATTCTCGAAATAGGTACAAATCGCCCGGCTTTCGGTGACCTTGGTCCCATCATCCAGCACCAGCGCCGGCACCTGCGCAAACGGAGAGACCTCGCGATATTCCTTCGTCCGGTGCTCCTGTTTCATGATGGAGACTTCTTCCAGATCCACCGCGTCCAATTTGCCTTTCGCGCGCAGGAAAAAGACAACCCGGTCCGGATTGGGGGCCATGGGGCTATGATAGAGTTTCATCGGTTTCCTCCTAGAATGTTTTTCTCATGCCCAGCGTCGCATTCAGAGGTTCGCCAGGGAAGTAGCGTTCATTGCCAAAGGCGAGATCTGCCCGGTCGGCATATTTCTCATCTGTCAGATTCCGCACGATCAGGAACAGCTCGGCCGTTTCGCTGAGGGCCCACGCGCCCCGCGCGCCCAGCACAGTATGTCCGGGATAGGTCGTCGTGTTCGCCGGGTCGACAAAATATTCGCCGACATGATCAACATTCAGCGACAGCTTGATCGCGTCCGTCGCCTGCCAGTCCAGCGAGACATTGGCCAGCCATTCCGGCGCCGTGTCGATCTCGTTGCCGTCGCGGATGGTCTCGGTGCCGGAGCCGGTGATCCGGTCGAATGTATAGGTCTGGTCAGACCAACTGGCCGAGCCGGACACGCTCAGGGCAGGCGTCAGATCAAATGCCGCGGACATCTCAACGCCCTTGTGTTCGGTCGCCCCATCCGGAACGTTCAGCCCGTCACTGTCACGGAAGAAGAAATTGTCCTTCTCCATCCAGTAGGCCGCAACATCATATACCAGCCGACCGTTCAGCGCTTTGCCCCGCGCGCCAATCTCGACGCTGTCGAGCGTCTCTTCCTTCACCTGCCCGGCCACTTGCAGGCTTTGCAGGCGGTAGAGATCAGAGGCCTGCGGAGCGCGCTCGCCGCGGGCATAGTTCGCATAAAGATCGGTCACCTCCGTTACCGACCAGATCAGGCCCAGCTTCGGCGTCAGGAGGTCAAAATTATCGGTCCGGTCATCCGGCACATTGAACCGGCCATTGATGCCGGGCGCCACATCGGTCGAATAGTCATACTCATGCGCTTCCGCGCGCAGCCCAGCCAGCACGTGCACATCCTCACCCAGCGCAAAATCCAGCTCGCCCCAGACCGCCCCCATCAACGTGTCGACGGTGTAGTCATAGTGTTTGCCTTGCGGGAAACGCGAGTCGCCCGGAAAGAAGCCGAACGGTTCGGGCTGGATTTCAGTCAGCCAGCCGCTTGCAACATCAACATCCGCGCCCACGCGCCAGGTCAGGCTGTCGGAAGCCTCCCGCTCAAAGCGCGCCATCACACCCCCACCGGTCGAGCCATTCTTCTCCACGCCACCATTCGGCAGGAAGTGCTGTGCAAAGATCATCGACTGGGTGTGCGCATACGGCGTCAGGGTCAGCGTGCCGCCGCTGAGGTTTCGAGACAGCCGCGCGCCTGCCCGCGCCGACCACGCATCGCGGTAGGCTTCCGGGTTCGGATTGGATTTGGCAATGTCCTCATCCTTGTAGGCATCCGGCCCCTGTGCAAAGCCGGCCGTTTCCTGGTTGAGGTTTGACGCGGTGAGCCATGTCGTCGTGTCCCAGTCGCCCAGCATCCAGTCGCCGACCAGTGTCAGCTTCTGCTGGTCGACGCCGGTATTGTCGCGCCAGCCGGTATCCTTTTGTAGCGACACCGCCGCCAACCAGTGCTCTCCCTCGTCCAGCGTCACATCCGTACGCCAGCGACCGAGTGTGCCATAGCTCGCGACCACCTGGCCGCCGCTGCCGACTTCCGGCAAGATGACATTGACCAGTCCGTGCACGGCATTGGAACCGTATTTCGCACTGCCCGGCCCGCGCACGACTTCAATCCCGCTCGCCACTTCATGATGTGGCTCGAACAGACTGTTGACGTTGCCAAAAGCGGGCGAGCGCACCGGGATGCCATTCTCCATGATCAGGAAACTTCCCTGCCCGGCCCCTCCGGTCAGGACGGGTGAGCGGATTGCAACCAGATGCTCCTGCCCGGAATTCATCTGAATGTTCACACCGGGTAATTTATTCAGGATTTCCGCCGGATGATCGGCGAGGATCTCGTCGATCTCAGCAGCGTCCAGACCCGCAAGGCTCCCAGGATCGGTCTCTGTCCGATCACCCCAGACGCTCACCGGCGCCAAGCGTTCCTGTGCCAAAGAAGGCATAGCCGTTGCCATACCGCAGGCGGCCAGCAACCCAATTCGAAATCGTCTCATCTTCATATCCCGCACTCGTGCCAATCCCAGCCCTGAAGTCTAGGCCTGACCGTGCGGGAGGCGAGCGGAAAGATCAGCCACCCACACCTGCAAATAGCTGATATGGCAGCGCCCCGACCACCGCGCCAGAGAGACACGTCGCCAGCGTCCCCGCCAATAGCGTCCGCCAAGCCAGCGCCAGGAAATCATCCCGCCGCGCCGGTTCCACAATGCTCAGGCCGCCAATCAGGATGCCCATGGAGCCGAAATTCGCAAAACCGCAAATGGCGTGCGCCGTGATGATGCGCGTGCGCGGGTCCATTGCGTCCTGAGGCACTTCAGCGAGTTGCAGGAAGGCCACGAATTCGGTCAGCACCGTCTTCACGCCCATCAGCGAGCCCGATTGCGCCGCCTCGCCCATCGGCACGCCGATCATGTACATAAGCGGCGCGAAGATCCAGCCAAGGATACGCTCAATGGAGAGCGGTGCACCCGCCACATCCGGGAATGCGCCCAGCCCTGCATTGACCAGCCAGAGCAGCGCCAGCGCCGCGATCAGCATGGTCGCAATGTTCAGCACGATCTTCAGGCCGTCAGAGGCGCCCGTCGAAAAAGCATCCATCGTGGAAGAATAGCTGAAATCAGGTTCCTTCATCCGCTCGGTCGCGGGCGTCGTCTCCGGAATCAGGCAGAGCGCCACGGCCACCGCTGCCGGGGCCGCCATGATGGAGGCGGTCAGCAATTGTGCCAGCGGATTGTCCATCTTGCCTTCAAGGAACGCCCCATACACCACAAGCACACTGCCTGCGATGGTCGCAAAGCCCGCCGTCATCATGATCAGCAGCTCAGACCGGGTCATACCCTTGATGTAGGGCCGGATCAGAACCGGCGCCTCGGTCATGCCCATGAACACATTGGCCGACACGGCGAGAGACGTCGCCCCGCCAAGGCCCATCGCGCGCTGAAAGATATAGGCGAACCCGTTTGTGACCCATTGAAGGATGCGCCAGTGCCAGAGAATGGCGGACAGCGCGGCGACGACGATCACGATTGGCAGAATCTGGAAGAAGAACAGCGGCGGCGGCGACCCATCCATCAATTGCTGCGCGGCCACATTGTCACCGACATACCCGAACACAAAGCTGGTGCCGGCCCGCGTCGCATTTTGCAGGCCATCGACCACGTCATTGGCCTTGAACAGGATCGCCCGCACAAAGGGGATGCCAAACAGGATCAGCGCAAACACGAACTGCATGATCGTCGCGCCGATGATCAGCCGGAACGGAAACAGTTTCCGCTTCTCTGACAACACCCAGCACACACCATAGATCAGCAAGATGCCGAGCAGCGCCCGCGCATTGTCCCAGCCCCATTCATACCCTGCGATGGAAAGCATTCGCCGCTCCCTTTCCCCAAAACTGTCACATTCAGGCTTAGCGGCGCCTTGGCCGGAGGGGAAGTATTCATGTGCGCAACTGCGTGTAACTCCCCCAGCCTGCCCATCCTTCGACTTCGCTCAGGTTGAGCGCTGCAACCTGGCAGCTGAGTGCGGACTCATCCTGAGCGAAGTCGAAGGATGGGCGAAGTCGAAGCACCGGCGCGGGAGACCAGGGCCCGGCCCTCTCCCAACGTCCGGCTTGCGCCGCCCGATTGTGCCTGCTCAACTGCCTCGCATGGAAACGCTCATCCCCATCGCGCACGAAATTGCCGACAAGCTCATGACGCGCGGCGAAACCGTCGCCATCTCGGAATCCTCGGCTGGCGGCCTCATCTCGGCGGCGCTACTCGCCGTGCCCGGTGCCTCGACCTATTATCGCGGGGGTGGCGTCATTTACACGCCCAAGGCATTCAAACATCTGCTCGGCCTGACACGGGAAGATATTGGCGACATGCGCTCCTCGACCGAGCCCTACGCCCGTCTGCTGGCCAACACCATTCGCGGCAAGCTCGCCGCCGATTGGGGGCTCTGCGAGACCGGTGCCTCAGGCCCAACCGGCAATGGCTATGGCGACGCCGCAGGCCACACCTGCATCGCCGTAGTCGGCCCGAACCGGTTCGAGATCTCCACCACTTTGGAGACCGGCCTCAGCGACCGCCCGGAAAACATGCGCCTCTTTGCAAAAGAGACGCTCGAAGTCTTCCTGGCGGCGCTGGGCTGATACCTAGCCCAGCTTGCAGACGCAGAGCTTGTTGCCGTCGGGGTCCCGGAAATAGGCACCGTAGAAGTTTGGCAGGCGTTGGCCCGGCTCGCCTTCACAGGTGCCGCCCATTTCTAGCGCTTTCTTGTAGGCGCGGTCGACGGTCTCATTATCCTTGCAGCCAAGCGCTGGCATGACGCCGTTTCCGACCGTCGCCGCTTCGCCATCATAAGGACCGCCAATCGCGATCATCGGCTGGCCGGGGCCGGTGCCATAAAATTGCAGCCGGTCATTGGCGAAGACGCGTTGCCCGCCCAGTTCCCCCATGACCGCGTCATAGAATTCGACGGCCTTGTCCTTGTCGTTTGATCCCAGTGTTACATAAGCCAGCATGACGATCCTCCCTGGATACTTTTCTTCGGTTGGCCGAAACGCAATCACGGCGCGGCAATCCGCGCAAGAGGTGACGCTACGGGTATGCTTGACGTTTACGTCAGCGTTTGGTCTGACACGAGGCAGAACAGTCAAGGAATGAGGAATAGTCCCATGTCAGATATCCGTTTCGACGATCGCGTCGCCATTGTCACCGGAGCCGGTGGCGGTCTCGGCCGTTGCCACGCGCTGGAACTCGCCCGCCGCGGCGCGAAAGTTGTCATCAACGACCTCGGCGGCACGCTGGACGGCACCGGCGGAAATTCCGAAGCGGCCGAAGCCGTTGTGAAGGAAATCGAGGCCATGGGCGGCGAAGCCATTGCGAACGGATCGTCCGTTTCCGACGAGGCTGGCGTCAAGAAGATGATCGATGACACGATGGCCAAGTGGGGCCGCATCGACATCATCATCGCGAATGCCGGAATCCTGCGCGACAAATCTTTCTCCAAGATGACCCAGGCCGACATCGATCTCGTAATTGACGTCCATCTGCGCGGCAGCTTCATGCCGGTCCACGCAGCCTGGAACATCATGAAAGAGCAGAATTTCGGCCGCATCGTCGTGACCACATCCTCGACCGGCCTCTACGGCAATTTCGGCCAGGCCAACTATGGGGCTGCCAAGCTCGGCGTGGTGGGCATGATGAACACGCTGAAAATTGAAGGCGCGAAAAACAACATTAAAATCAACGCGGTTTGCCCGATTGCTGCAACTCGCATGACCGAGGGCCTGATGCCCGACGAAGTGCTCGCCCAGCTCAAGCCGGAATATGTCACGCCCGGCGTGATGAACCTCGTCAAGGATGAAGCCCCGACCGGCATGATCCTGTCAGCCGGTGCCGGTGCCTTCTCGATGGCGCGCATCGTTGAGACCGAAGGTGTGTTCGTTGGCCAGGGTGAAGGTCTGTCGGCTGAAGCCGTTGCGGCGAAATGGGACCAGATCACCGATGTCTCGACCACGAAGCCTGCCTTCCAGTCTGGCGGCGAGCACGGCCAGAACATCTTTGCGGCTGTCGCAGCCGGCATGAAAGGCTAGGCTCCGGCTTGCCAAATACGCGATTGGGGCGCAGGTATCTCCCGTAAAAGGGAGATCACCATGCGCCTCATCGCTCTTGTTCTGTCTGTCACGCTCCTCACCGGCTGCGCCTGGTTCGAGAAGCCCCCGGAAGACACTATACTTGTTGAGGTTGAGCCAATTCCCTCGCCTCCCCCAACGCAACTGCCGCCTGGCCCACCAATCGCAGGTGTTGGTGAAACCTGCGGAGGCATTGCCGCCATCCAGTGTAGAGATGGCTTGTTCTGCAAAATGGATGACGGGGCCTGCCGCAACATCGCAGATGCGGCCGGCGTCTGCACCGAAGTCCGCTCGATGTGCACACGCGAATATCGCCCGGTCTGCGGCTGTGACGGGAAGACCTATGGCAACAAGTGCGAAGCCCACGCCGCGATGACAAGCATCGCCAGCGAAGGCCCCTGCATGCTGGAAACGTCTGAGGAGTAATACCTCAGACTATTCCTGCATCGCCTTGAGATACATGGAATTTACCGGCTTCGAGAAGACGCGCTCGACCATCGGGATGAAGAATTCCAGCGGCTCGCTCTCATAGTCCGGATCGAACGCGGCTTGGTCGTAGAGATGGCAGAACTGCGCGCAATATTCGTAATGCGGGCTGTCCTTGAAATGCTCCCGCAGATTCCGGTCCAGCCCGATATGGTGGAAGAAGTAATAGCCCTGGAACGCGCCATGATTGGCCACCATCCAGAGATTGGCCTCTGACACGAACGGCTTCAGGATCGCGGCGGCCACATCCGGATGATTGTAGCTGCCCAGCGTGTCGCCAATATCGTGAAGCAGCGCGCAGACCACATATTCCTCGTCGCGGCCGTCGCGATGCGCGCGGGTCGCGGTCTGGATGGAATGTTCCAACCGGTCGATCGGGAAGCCACCATAATCGCCATCGAGCAGGCGCAGATGGTCGATCACGCGCTTGGCGAGCCCCTTGTTGAAGCTCTTGGAATGCTCAACGATGATATCCCAATCATCCTTGGTGCCTTCCAGCATTTCGCGAAACTTCGCGCGTTCGCCCATGTCGTGTCCGTCGGCCATGCTTTCCTCCTGATATTTTCAGGCAGAATACACCGATGACGCCCGCGTCACAAATGGAAACGCCCCCGAAGCCATAAGCTTCGAGGACGCTTCTATGCGATGCTGGCCTGCACTCAGTCCCAGAGAGAGCCAAGTGCCAAACGCTGGCGCCAGGTAGTGCGCGGTGGCACATGCGCAGGCCCGCAATCCGGACAGACATGATCGTGCAACCGCTGGGACAAGGCCCAGGCGGATTCCCCGGTCCTGACACCAACCGCGGTGAGCACATCGATCAGCTGACGCAAATGCGCGTCACTCAGATCGTCATTGCCCTTCAGCAACGCCTCGGCCAGTCTCCAGCCGGCCACATCCTGGCGCAGGGCCAGAGCCACCGGTGGGCTGGACGATTTGCGAACCGCGTAAACCGCCATCCGGCCCATGGCGAGGTCGGCGGCAAAGTCTCGCAAGCAATTGCGGAACTCCAACGCCATCTCGTTCAGCGCCTTTCGGGTCCGGACCGGTTCGAACCAGTCCGGCAGGGCGGGTGGAGCCAGCACCCGTCCAAACTCGACCGGCTGCAGAGCTTCGGCGGCCATGTCGAACAGGGCCAACGCGCTGTTTGCACGCTCCCAACGCTGGACCAGACGAGACGCTCCGCTCACCCCGTGGATTAGCCGTGCGAGCTGGTAGGCTGCGGCAAGGTCTTCCACAGCTTGGGGCGTTTCGGGCAAGTTCGCCACGATACCCGGAACCCGCAAGGCTTCCGGCACCGCCACGATCACGCCCAGACGATCTGCTCGAATCTGCGGCATGTGCCGCAAGACTTTCACCGCTTCAGGATCTGCAAACAGGCTGAGGAAGTTGGCATAGTCACCCACCTCCCACAATTGTTCACCCATCCGGCCGAGTGCCTTCATCAGGCCGCCCGGCGCATCGCCGCGCATCAGGATACGCGCAAGCTCGGCGTCGCGGGCGCGTTCCACCACTCGCACGATATCCATGCCATCATCGCTGGTGCTGCTCCAACGCCGCTCCAGCAGAATTGCCGCCGCATGGCGCCGTGCCGACGGCAGGGTCAGGAACCCGGCATGCGGCACAGGCCAGAAACGAGCAATCCGCTCTGCGTGGGGGCCGGCAATATAGCCCAACAATGGCGTCGCTGCCGACGGCTTGCCAAACAGCAAGACACCAGCACGGGTCATGGGCGCGCCCATGATCCACCTCCTTTCACATCTTCCGACAACTGAACTCTTCAGAAACGGACTATCGAAATTCAATCTGTGATTATATCAGGAGGCGACCGGCCAATGCGCGGGAGCCGCTGATAGCGCTCCCCGCATCTGCAAGGAGCTGTTTGTCGTGTTACAACTCAGCTTCATCTTGTTTCTTTCGGTTGGTCTGCCAGGCCTTCCGTAAACGCACGAACGGCCTGACAGGAATTGGGCGTATAATCCAAAGCGCGACAATGTGTCAACCTTTGACGCAAACGATTTGTTTCAACGTGTGAACCACCTCCACCAGATCAGTCTGCGCCGCCATGACTGCGTCGATGTCCTTGTAGGCCATTGGCGTTTCGTCAATCACGCTGGAATCTTTCCGGCATTCGACGCCATCCGTTGCCGCCCGGTGGTCCTCGACCGAGAACCGCCGCTTGGCTTCAGTCCGGCTCATGGCACGGCCTGCCCCGTGCGAGCACGAGCAGAAGGAGTCGACATTGCCCTTTCCGCGAACAATGAAGGATTTCGCCCCCATTGAACCGGGAATGATCCCCAGTTCGCCCTTCCCGGCACGGACGGCCCCCTTGCGGGTCACCCAGATGTCCGCCCCGAAATGGTGTTCCCGCTCCACATAATTGTGGTGGCAGTTCACCGCCTCCTTCTCCAGCGAGAAGGCCGGAAAATGCTCACGCAAGGCAAACAGGACACGGTCCATCATCACCTCGCGGTTCAGGCGAGCATAGTCCTGCGCCCAGCTGACCGCATAGGTATAGTCGTCGAACAGGTCTTCTCCTTCAACAAAGAAGGCGAGATCCTTGTCCGGGACATGATAGCCCAGCACGCGCCGCTCCAGTGCCTCACGCGCCTCCCGGATAAAGTAGGCACCCAGAATGTTCCCGGTCCCGCGCGATCCGGAGTGCAGCATGACCCAGACTCGGTCCACTTCATCGAGACACAGTTCGATGAAATGGTTCCCGCCGCCAAGCGTCCCCAGCTGTTTGGCGAAGGCCGTCCGCTGGATGCGCTTGTGCTTCTTCAGGATCACGTCGAGCCGCTCCACCATGCCGGAGGCCCGAAGCGCCGTGGCTGCACGCGCCGGAGTTTCCTTGTGGCTGCCACCGCGCCCATTTCCCACAGGCACCTTGCGTTCGATCTCACTACGGATGGCCGACAAGCTATCAGGCAAGTCAGTTGCCGTCAGGCTCGTCCGGATGGCCATCATCCCACAGCCAAGATCGACTCCGACCGCCGCCGGGATGATCGCCCCCTTGGTGGGAATGACCGAGCCGACCGTTGCGCCGCGCCCGAAGTGGACATCGGGCATCACGGCAAGGTGGCTGTGAATGAACGGCAAGCCTGCAACATTCTCAAGCTGTGTACGGGCTTGTGGTTCTACAGGCACACCCTTTACCCAGGCCTTGATACGTCCGCCGGCGCGGGTTTCGATCACTTCAAATTCACTCATTGGTCTCAGCTTCGTTTCACGAAGCTCCTCCTGACAAGCCCTCCACGCGTCTCCATCGGGTTCGAAAGACAAAAAAAAACCCTCCGGGCGAAAACGCGCGGAGGGCGGCATAAGACCGAAAAACGGTCCCCGGGCTGATGATCAGCCCTATCCAGCAACCTCCATGCGGCAGCATTCGCAACCCAGTTGTAGGGTGCGTTCATATGCCTGGAAATTTGAGTTTGGCCGTTTCATGGGTCCGTCCTCGGGCTGGAATGAGCGCGCCTTATGATCGTGAGAATACGAGGCGTCAACCAATAAATGGAAAAAGCCCCGAATGAAGATCATCCGAAGCCTGTCTAGTTTTTCCGAATCCGCCTTGTGCGACAAGGCTCTATACACTTTGGCGGACAACCGGAAAAAATCTCGCCGCGTGGTCTATTCCGTTGCCGATGATGCCGATACCGCCAATGATCATGCCTTGCTGAAACAGGTATGTCATGAAGTCCGGCGATCGTGAAAACCTGATCCGGCGCAATCTGCGCCTCAATATCCGAGGTCATTAATTCGCCTCTCAGGGGTGTCTGGAACTCCCCGCTCGATTAACAGGCCTTGATGACGCTTTCTTTGGCCCCGCCAGGGCATTCCGACAAAACATGAAACATGCGCTTTTTCGCGACTATTGCAGCTGATCCTGACGGGATTTTACGTATTTCGTGCTAGTCTTAGAGGTTCAAGTAATGAATTGGAAAAGCAGAAGCGCTATCCTTGCAATCAAATTACTTTTTCTTGGCGGTCTTTTCGCCAGCGTAGCGTGAACACCAGAACGGGACCCTATTGGAATGCAATCGACCTCGGTAGTCATTCCGACCTGCAACAGAGCGTCTCTTCTTGCGGATTCCCTGAAGTCCGTTTTTGCCCAGACCGTACAGCCGGATGAAGTCATCCTGATAGATGATGGATCGACCGACAACACGCCGGACGTCGCAGCGCGCTACCCGCAGGTGCGCTATGTGCGCACTGAAAACCAGGGCAAGTCCGCGGCCATCAATCTGGCCATGACGCTGATGACCGGCACCCGGCTCTGGGTTGTTGACGATGACGACATCGCCTGCCCGGACGCCCTCCAAAAACTGGGGGCTGCGCTCGACGCCAACCCGTCCGCTGGCTTCAGCTATGGACGCCATGACCGGTTCACCGACCCCGCAAATGGCGGCGAGCGAGTCTGGCAGGACACCGGCTATTGGCGGGAGTGTCACCCGCGTGACTTCCTGATCGCCACGATGGAAGACATGTTCACACACCAGTCTGGCATGCTGTTCCAAAAGACGCTGCTGGATGCGACTGGCCCGTTCGATACCGGGCTCAAGCGCTCGGTCGATTATGACTATATTCTCCGCGCAGCGCGGATCAGCACCAGCGCCGCCTGCCCCGCCATCGTCTTCCACCAGCGCCAGCATGATGGGGATCGCGGCTCAGGCGCGAACAGATTTCCAGCCTCGGAACTGGTGCGTCGCTGGATCCAGCATGACCAGATCATCTTCAAGCGCATCTACGAGACCTGGGCGCTCGACGAATTCCTGCCGCGGGGCGAGAGTGTTGTCGGCACCCCCAGTAAGCGTCAGGCGCTGATTCAACGAGGCGCCATCATGGCACGCAAGAAATTGTGGGATCATGCCATGCGGGACTTCGCGAATGCGGCGCTCCTGATGGATCTCGATCTGACTCAGGCAGAACGTGCAATCGCCCGGCGAGGGAGCCAGTCGAAATATGGTATCCAGGAATTGCTGGACGATCATGTGATTGGTCAGGGCTTGCGGGATGTCGCTGGCCTGTCCCGTAACGGCGCTGAACTCATTGGCGAACTCGCGACCGGTTTTCGGTGGCGTATCCGGGATGAGTTGACAAGCGGCCACCCCCGCAAGGCCTCGCGACTGCTCCAGCTCTATATCACGCTGACCTCGTCAGCCTTTCATAATTCCCGGCCAACTGATTCCCCCTGGTATCCGGACGACCTTCTGACAGAGCCACATAAATCGCCCGGCAAGTAGGCGTGGAACCGGGTCAGTGATCCCACGAATCCATCTCAGAGCACGTCTTCATAGAGCGCCAGCGCATCGTCATACGTGACAAGACGGGGGTTGTTCTTCATCAGGCGCTCATTCTTGACCGCATCCTCAGCCATTTTTGGCAAGTCATTGTGATTGACGCCAACCTCGGTCAGCTTCAGGGGCGTGCCGCTTTTCGCGCACAGCTCCACCATATGGTCGATAAAGGCACTCGCGTCCTGGGCCACGCCAACGACGGGGCCGAGATCCGCATAGTCCTTGGCGGCGACGACCGCATTGAACCGCAAGACCGGCGACAGCATCAGCGCATTCGACACACCATGCGGCACATGGAACAGCGCGCCCAGCGGATAGGCCATCGCATGCACGGCCGCGACCGGCGCATTGCTGAAGGCCTGCCCGGCGAGCGTTGCTCCGATGCACATGGCCTCGCGCGCTTCGATATCATCCGGGTGCTCACATGCGCGCAACAGATTCCCGGCCAGCAGGCGCAGGCCTTCCTTGGCGAGTGCACCCGAGACCGGATTGCGCAACAGCTTTGACGTATAGGATTCGATGGCATGAACCATCGCATCGATCCCGGTTGCCGCCGTCACACCGCGCGGCGCGGTCAGCGTCAGCATCGGATCGACAATGGCGAGATCAGCAAACAACTGGTCTGACACGACTCCGATCTTCTTCATGTCATCTGACGTGACGATGGAGATCGCGGTGACCTCTGACCCGGTCCCTGCTGTCGTTGGTAACAGCACCAGCGGTGGGCGCGAGCCTTTCACATTGCCGACGCCGTAGACGTCTTCCAGCGATTGCCCGGAATCCATCAGCACGGCAATCAGCTTTGCGGTATCCAGTGACGAGCCTCCGCCCAGCCCGATTACGCCATCGGCGCCATGTTCGCGAGCCGCAGCGACCGCATCGCGGATCGTGGCAGCGGGCGGGTCGGCTACGACCTTGTCATAGACAAACACTTCAAGACCCGCATCGCGCAGGCTTTCCAGCGCGCCCTCCACCAAGCCGGCTGCGATAACGCCCTGGTCCGTCACGAAGACCGGGCGTTTCATGCGATCACTGACCAGCTTGCCGAGTTGGGCAGCACTGCCCCGTTCGAACAGGATGTGCGGCGGCGTCTTGAAGCTGAATCCCATCGGTATTTCTCCCATTTTCACTACAGGCTTACGCCTATCGGGCCTGAACAGTAAATGTCGCAGATTGCCCGAAAATCGCACGGTCTGTCATGTCGTACACGCGGAAACCCTTTGCCCAAACGCAAGAAACCCCGGACCAGCGGTCCGGGGCTCCTGAAACAATTCGAATACAGCGAGGAAAGACTAGCCTTCCATCGACTCCATTTCGGCTTCGTGACGTGCACGATCCGCAGCACCCTTGGCGCTCTCGTCACGGTCGACCAGTTCCAGAACGGCAACAGGTGCGTTGTCGCCATGGCGGAAGCCAGCTTTCAGAACGCGGGTATAGCCGCCATTACGGTCCTTGTAGCGCTCGCCCATCACGTCGAACAGCTTGCGGACAGCCGCTTCGTCACGGACCTTCGAAAGGGCCTGACGGCGTGCGTTCAGGTCGCCCTTCTTGGCGAGGGTCACCAGCTTGTCCATGAGCGGAGCCATTTCCTTCGCCTTCGGAAGGGTGGTCACGATCTGCTCATGCTCGATGAGGCTGGCAGCCATGTTCGCGAACATCGCCTTGCGGTGCGATGTCGTCTTGTTCAGTTTACGGTATCCAAGGCGATGGCGCATTGTCGTGTTCCTTAAGGAGGTGGTCAGGCCCCCGATTACTCAGTGGGCTAGAGGTGGTCGTCGTATTTCTTGGCGAGGCCTTCAATGTCTTCCGGCGGCCAATCCGGCACTTCCATGCCGAGGTGCAGGCCAAGACCGGCGAGGACTTCCTTGATCTCGTTCAGGGATTTGCGGCCGAAGTTCGGCGTGCGCAGCATCTCTGCTTCGGACTTCTGGATGAGGTCACCAATGTAAACAATGTTGTCGTTCTTCAGGCAGTTTGCCGAGCGAACGGACAGTTCAAGTTCGTCGACTTTCTTGAGCAGGACAGGGTTGAAGCCGAGATCGGTTTCTTCTGTCTGTGCGCCCGTTTCCACGGTCGGCTCTTCGAAGTTGATGAACAGTTGCAGCTGATCCTGCAGGATACGCGCGGCATAGGCCACGGAATCTTCCGGCGTGACAGACCCGTCTGTCTCGATGTCGAGGGTCAGTTTGTCATAGTCGAGAACAGTACCCTCACGGGTGTCTTCGACCTGATAGCCAACGCGGCGGACCGGGCTGTAAATCGCGTCAATCGGAATATAACCGATTGGGGCATCTTCCGGACGGTGCGCCTCGGCCGGGACATAGCCCTTGCCGGTCGCAACGGTGAATTCCATGCGCACTTCAGCGCCATCATCCAGAGTACAGATCACGAGATCCGGGTTCAGGATCTTGGTGTCACCGGAGGTTTCGATCTGGCCGGCTTTGACTTCGCCCGGACCTTTCGCCTTCAGCACCATGCGCTTTGGCGTGTCGCTCTCCATGAAGATCGCAACCTGCTTCAGGTTCAGCACGATCGTCGTGACGTCTTCGCGAACACCCTGGATCGCAGAGAATTCGTGAACGACATTGTCGATCTGAACGCCGATGATCGCAGCACCTTGCAGGGACGACAGCAGCACGCGACGCAGCGCGTTGCCGAGAGTCGTACCATAGCCACGCTCCAGCGGCTCAATGACGAGCTTGGCTTTGCGCTTGGCATCGTATCCGGCCTGGACGACAGGACGGTTCGGGCGGATCAGCACTTTCCAGTTACGGTCGTTGACGTTGGTGGGTTCGATGTCTGCCATGGGCGACGGATCCTCAGAATGGGTCAGGCGACATGAAATTATGCCGCCAATAAATACGAACTAGACGCGGCGGCGCTTTGGTGGGCGGCATCCGTTGTGCGGAATTGGCGTCGTGTCTGTGATAGCCGTAACGGTCAGGCCAGCAGCCTGAAGAGCGCGCAGTGCGCTCTCGCGGCCCGAACCTGGTCCACGCACGCTGACTTCAACAGTCTGCATACCGTGATCCATGGCCTTCTTTGCGGCATCTTCTGCCGCCATCTGGGCTGCGTAAGGCGTCGACTTGCGCGAGCCCTTGAAGCCCATCATGCCGGAGGACGACCACGAAATCGTGTTGCCCTGGGCATCCGTGATGGTGACCATGGTGTTGTTGAAGCTGGAGTTCACGTGAACAACACCAGAGGTGATGTTCTTGCGCTCTCTCTTGCGGACGCGGGTCGTTTCACGAGCCATTGAAGACTATCCTATTTCTTCTTGCCGGCGATCGGCTTAGCCGGGCCCTTGCGGGTACGGGCGTTGGTGTGCGTACGCTGACCGCGAACCGGCAGTTTACGGCGGTGACGCAGGCCACGGTAAGAACCGAGATCCATCAGGCGCTTGATGTTCATCGACGTATCGCGGCGAAGGTCGCCTTCGACGAGATAGTCGGCATCGATCGTTTCACGGATCTTGATGACTTCGGCATCCGTCAGCTCGTTCACGCGACGGGTCGACTCAACGCCAACCTTCTCGATGATCTCACGGGCCATGGATGGGCCGATGCCATGAATGTACCGCAGCGCGATTTCCACGCGCTTGTTGGTCGGGATGTTAACGCCTGCAATACGGGCCAAGGCCGATCTCCTAAGCGGACTGTTCATACATAAAGAGCGCGCCAAGGCGGAAACATCCGTCCTGCGCGCCGGCGATTAAGCCTAAAGCTAAGAAACGAGGCTTATAACGATGGAAATTAACGCGTCAACCGCGGAATCCCACCTTTACGCCGTCTCTTTCAGGGCCGCGTCGATTGCGGTTGCAACCGCCTCGATTGAGCCCATTCCGTCGACTTCCACGAGGATACCACGCTCGGCATAAATAGGCACCAGAGGCGCTGTATCTTCGTAGTATTTTTCGAGGCGTTTCGAGAACGTCTCGGGATTGTCATCCTTGCGGCCCTGTTCTTCGAACCGCTTGGTGACACGTGACAGCAGCTTGTCATCATCGACAAGGATGCGGATCACGCGATTGACGGCTTCACCGCGGGATTCGAGTAGACGATCCAGCGCTTCAGCCTGACCGACTGTGCGTGGGAAACCATCAAAGATGAATCCCGGCGCGCCGGCCTGAACTTCCAATTGCTCGTCGATCAGGGCGATGACGATCTCGTCGGAAACGAGGCTGCCTTCATCCATGATCTGGGCAACTCTTTCGCCGAGTTCGGAGCCAGACGCGCGCGCCGCGCGCAGCATGTCACCGGTAGAGAGTTGAACGAACCCCCGCTCTTCGACCAGGCGTTGCGCCTGCGTGCCTTTTCCGGCCGCTGGCGGCCCGAACAGAATTAGGTTCATCTCTTACGACCCCCGAGTTTCGACTTCTTGATCATGCCCTCATACTGGTGCGCGATCAAATGCGACTGAATCTGTGTCACTGTATCCATCGTAACAGATACAACGATCAGAAGAGAAGTACCGCCAATATAGAAAGGTATCTCTGGGAAATATCGCCGCAGGAGTTCAGGAAGGATACAGACGAACATCAGGTACAGGGCCCCAATGGTCGTCAGTCGGGTCAAAACATAGTCGATATAGGCCGCCGTGTTCGAGCCAGGACGGATACCGGGAATAAATCCGCCATACTTGCGCAGATTGTCCGCCGTCTCTTCCGGATTGAACATGATGGAGGTGTAGAAGAAGGCAAAGAAGATCACCATCGCCCCGTAAGACGTGATGTAGGTCCACGAACCCGGCGCGAAATGCGTCGCCAGCCAGCCCAGAACGCCACTCACAGCGCCGGAGGCTTCGGCATCGGCCGGATTGCCACCCAGGAAGCCCACCGCCGTCAGCGGCAGCATCAGCAGCGCAGAGGCGAAGATTGGCGGGATAACACCAGACGTGTTGATCTTGAGCGGCAGGAAGCTCTTCTGGCCCTGGGCAACACCGTGGGCCTGCTGTCGCTTCGGATACTGGATCAGCAGCCGCCTTTGCGAGCGCTCCATGAAGACGATGAAGACAACCAGCGCGATCACCATGGCCGCAATCGCCACCACAAACGCCACGTTCACAGAGGTCGTGCGCGCCTGCGAGATCAGGTTGAAGATCGCCTTTGGCATTTCAGCGATAATGCCCGCGAAGATGATCAGCGAGATACCGTTGCCGATGCCGCGCGCCGTGATCTGCTCACCCATCCACATCAGCAGCATCGTGCCGCCGGTCAGCGTCACAACGCCGGTCAGGATGAAGAACCAGGACGAGATGCCCTCAATGCGCACAGCGGCAAGGCCGCCAGCAATTGCAAAGGACTGGACCAGCGCGAATCCCAGTGTGAGGTAACGCGTATACTGGTTGATCTGCTTGCGGCCGGACTCGCCTTCCTTCTTCAACTTCTCAAGCGTTGGAGAGGTCGCGGTCAGCATCTGGATGATGATCGAGGCCGTGATGTAAGGCATCACGTTCAGGGCGAACACACCCATCCGTTCCACCGCGCCGCCGGCAAACATGTTCATGTTGCCAAGCAAGCCATCGGACTGGCTCTCGAAGAATTGGGCGTATTGCTGCGGGTCGAGTCCCGGCAGCGGGATGAACGTCCCGAGCCGGTAGAGGATCAAAATCCCGAGAGTAAACAGGATCCGGCTCTGCAGGTCCTTGGCTTTTGCAAAGCTCCGGAAATTCATGTTCCGAGCCATTTGTTCGGCAGCATTCGCCATGGGCCGCTTGACCTCCCTGAAAAAGCGTTCGCCGCCTAAATCGGCGGCGAAACAGTATTTGTGAAGGGGTTACCGGTAAAAACCGCCGATTATTCGTCAGCAGTCTCTTTAGCCGGCCCCGTGACGGTGACTTTACCGCCAGCCTTCTCAACAGCTTCAATAGCTGCCTTCGAGGCGCCTGTCACAGTGATATTCAGATTCTTTGGTGCGTCACCTTTGGCAAGCAGACGCACGCCATCGCGCACATTGCGAACCAGACCAGCGGCCACCAGCGACTCTTCGGTCACATCCTTGGCATCCAGCTTGCCAGCGGCAATCGCCTTGCCGAGACGGCCAAGGTTCACCCAGGCATGGGACTTGGAGTTACGCGCCGTGAAGCCGCGCTTTGGCAGACGCATGTAGATCGGCATCTGGCCGCCTTCAAAGCCATTCACGGCAACGCCGGAACGAGCCTTTTGGCCTTTGACACCGCGACCAGCCGTCTTGCCCTTGCCAGAGCCGACGCCGCGGCCAACGCGCAGGCGGTTCTTTGTTGAGCCCTCAGCGGGAGACAATTCGTTCAGTTTCATCGGTCTATCTTTCGATATCGTGCGGCTGCGAATGGTGGCGATTACTCGCCAACCACCTCAACCAGGTGAGCCACCTTGCGGATCATGCCCCGCACGGACGGCGTATCTTCGAGTTCCTTGGTGCGGCCGACCTTGTTCAGGCCCAGCCCCATCAGGGTCTGGCGCTGCTCAGGACGACGGCCAATCGGGCTGCCAACCTGGCGGACAGTGACTTTGCTTTTAGCCATTTTCGTGCCCTTCCCTAGTTCGTCGCGTCAGCCATGCCGGCTTCGGACGCGCCATCATTGCGGCGACCGACGACATCCTGAACCTTCAGGCCACGCTTGGACGCAACGGTCCGCGGGCTGTTCTGCTCTTTAAGCGCATCAAACGTTGCACGCACCATGTTGTAAGGGTTGGAGGAACCGATCGACTTGCCGACCACGTCCTGAACACCCAGAACTTCCATGACAGCACGCATCGGACCACCTGCGATCACGCCGGTACCTGGAGGCGCTGCACGCAGCACAACCTTGCCTGCGCCGTGACGGCCACGGCCATCATGATGCAGAGTGCGACCTTCGCGAAGCGGCACGCGAACCATGTTGCGCTTGGCTTCTTCTGTGGCTTTGCGGATCGCTTCAGGCACTTCGCGGGCTTTACCCTTGCCGAACCCTGCGCGGCCCTTCTGGTCACCAACGACAACCAGGGCTGCAAAACCGAAATTCTTACCGCCTTTGACCGTCTTCGCGACGCGGTTGATACCAACCAGCTTGTCGACGATGTCGGACTGCTCCTCGTCGCGATCGCGATTCCGGCGGCCTCTTCCTCTTTCTTCAGCCATAGGGCCTCTCCTTAGAATTTGAGACCGCCCTCACGGGCGGCGTCTGCCAGGGCTTTCACCCGGCCGTGGAACATGTAACCGCCACGATCAAAGACGACGTCTTCGACGCCTGCTTCTTTCGCGCGCTCTGCGAGCGTCTTGCCGACGAGGGCAGCCGCAGCGGCGTCACCACCGGTCTTGGCCGAGCCGAGCACATCCTTTTCCAGCGTCGAAGCCGAAGCGAGCGTAATGCCTTTTTCGTCATCGATGATCTGGGCGGAGATATTCTTGTGGCTGCGCGCAACCGACAGGCGTGGACGACCCTCAGCAACCTTGCGGAGCTTGGTACGAACCCGCTGGGCGCGGCGCAGCATCTTATCGCGTGAGCTTTTCATGGGCTTACTTCTTCTTGCCTTCCTTGCGGCGGACATATTCGCCCTGATAACGGATACCCTTGCCTTTGTATGGCTCAGGCGGACGGAATTCGCGGAGTTCGGCAGCAACCTGGCCAACAGACTGTTTGTCTGCACCAGAGACGATGATCTCGGTTGGCTTCGGCGCTTCCAGCTTGATGCCGTCCGGAGCCTTGAAGATCACATCGTGCGAGAAGCCGAGTGCGAGCTTGAGATCGGTACCCTGCATTTGGGCACGATAACCAACGCCAACCAGTTCCAGCGTCTTCGAATAACCATTCGAAACGCCTTCGACCATGTTCGCGGCGCGGGCACGAGCGGTGCCCCACTGCGTACGGGCCTTGGAATCAAGGGCTTCAGCGAAGGTTGGCAGGCGACGACCCCGAGCCTTTTCAGCCTCGATACGGTCATTTGCAGCCTGCACGAGATCTTCGCGCGGCGAAACGGTCAGCTCGTTGTTCTCGAGCTTTGGCGTGATCAGCTCAGACAGGACCAGCGAAAGCTCACCCTTGGAGCCTTTTGCCTTGATCGTCTGACCTTCGACCGAAACGGTCGTGCCATTCGGAACTTCGATCGGGAGTTTACCAATACGTGACATGATAGCTCTCCTAGAATACGCGGCAGAGCACTTCGCCGCCTACATTCTCGCTGCGGGCAGAATTGTCAGACATAACGCCTTTCGAAGTCGAAAGGATCGAAATGCCCAGACCATTGCGCACCAGCGGAATGTCGGAGACAGAAGAATACACCCGGCGACCTGGCTTGGAGACACGTTTGATCTCCGAAATCACTGGCTGACCTTCATAGTACTTCAGCTCGATATCAATATTCTTGTGACCGTCTTTTTCAACTTCGGTGTAGCCGCGGATGAAGCCCTCATTGATGAGAACCTCCAGGACGCGAATACGAAGTTTCGAAGACGGCGTGACGACTTTAGACATGCCGCGCATCTGAGCGTTGCGGATGCGTGTCAGCATATCTCCGAGGGGATCAGAAATGTTCATCTTTGATATCCTCCTCTCTTACCAGCTGGACTTCACGAGACCGGGGATCTGACCGTTTGAGCCAAGCTCACGCAGCGCGATCCGCGACATTTTGAGTTTGCGATAGTAGCCGCGCGGACGCCCGGTTACTTCACAGCGATTACGCACACGGTTTGGTGCCGAGTTACGTGGAAGTTCAGCAAGCTTGAGACGTGCCTTGAAGCGCTCTTCCAGTGAAAGGTCCTCATTCATGGCGACGGCCTTCAGCTCGGCACGCTTTGCAGCGTACTTTTCGACAAGCTTCTGACGCTTCTTGTTCTTCTCGATTGCGCTCTTCTTTGCCATATCAGCAGATCTCCTGGCGCTAGTTCCGGAACGGGAAGCCACACTCGGCGAGGAGTGCCTTGGCTTCTTCGTTGGTTTCAGCCGTGGTGCAGACGATGATGTCCATACCGCGAATATCTTCCACCTGATCGTAATTGATCTCCGGGAAAACGATGTGTTCTTTGAGGCCCATGGCGTAATTGCCCATGCCGTCGAAGCTCTTTCCGTTCAGTCCACGGAAATCCTTCACGCGCGGCAGCGCAATATTGGTGAGCCGGTCAAGGAACTCGTACATGCGCTCACGGCGCAGGGTCACTTTCGCACCGATCAGCATGCCTTCGCGCAGCTTGAAGCCAGCGATCGACTTGCGTGCCTTGGTGGCAACAGGCTTTTGGCCTGCGATCAGTTCGAGCTCGGCCAGGGCAGCCTTGATCTTCTTGGAGTCGGAGACAGCTTCGCCGACACCCATATTGATCACGACCTTGTCCAGTTTCGGAACCTTCATCGGGTTCGAATACTTGAACTGCTCCTGCAGCTTGGCCCGGATCTCTTCACGGTACTTCGTCTTGAGACGGGGTTCGTATGCCTTAGACATCGATGGACTCCCCTGAGCGTTTGGCAAAGCGCGTCTTGCGGCCATGCTCATCAGTTTTGAAACCAACACGCACTGCTTTTCCGTCGCGCGGATCGGCATGAGCCACGTTGGAAACGTGGATCGGTGCTTCGAAAGACTTCAGACCACCGGGGTCCATCTGGCTCGGCTTCTGGTGCTTCTTGACGACGTTCACACCGCGCACAACAACGCGATCCTCGTCGACCAGCACTTTCAGCACTTCGCCTTTGGTACCTTTGTCGCGGCCTGCGATCACGACAACGGAGTCGCCTTTTTTGATCTTAGCAGCCATCTTACAAGACCTCCGGGGCCATGTTCGCGATCTTGACCTGGTTCTTGCCGCGCAGTTCACGCGGGACCGGGCCAAACACACGAGTGCCGATTGGCTCACCATTGGTATTGATGAGAACGGCAGCGTTTGAGTCGAAACGAATGGTCGTGCCATCCGGGCGGTTGATGTCCTTTGCCACGCGAACGACGACAGCCTTGCGGACGTCACCCTTCTTCACGCGGCCCGTAGGAATTGCTTCCTTGATGGACACCACGATCACGTCACCAACCGATGCATACCGGCGGCCTGCGCCACCCAGCACCTTGATGCACTGAACGCGGCGCGCGCCGGAATTGTCGGCGACGCGAAGGTTTGATTGCATCTGGATCATGCGTCACCTTCCCCGCCGGTCACAAGTTCCCAGCGTTTCAGTTTGGAATGCGGAACGCACTCCTGGATCGTTACGATTTGACCCTCGACAGCCGCATTGGCTTCGTCATGGGCGTGATACTTCTTAGAGCGGCGAACAATCTTCTTCATCACAGAATGTGTGAAGGTCCGCTCTACACGGACGATTGCGGTCTTGTTCTGCTTGGCAGAGACCACGACGCCTTCCATAATACGCTTTGGCATGATCTCTCTCCTACGCCTGACCTGCTTCGGCTTTTTCGCGAAGGATCGTCTTGACGCGTGCAATATCGCGGCGGACCTCCTTCACTCGGGCCGTTTTCTCCAGTTGGCCGGTGGCCGTCTGGAAACGCAGGTTGAACTGCTCTTTCTTCAGCTTGACGAGCTCATCCTTGAGCTGGTCGAGGCTTTTCGTTCTTACATCTTGGGCTTTCATGATCAGATACCCTCAATCCGCTTGACGACTTTCGTCTTGATCGGAAGCTTCGCAGCGCCGAGGCGCAGGGCCTCGCGTGCGACATCCTCAGACACGCCGTCGATTTCGAACAGGATGCGGCCAGGTGCGACCCGAGCGACCCAACGGTCGACAGAGCCTTTACCTTTACCCATCCGGACTTCAATCGGCTTTGCCGACACTGGCAGGTCCGGGAATACACGGATCCACACTTTGCCCTGACGCTTCATGTGACGCGTGACAGCCCGGCGGGTTGCCTCGATCTGGCGCGCTGTGACCCGTTCCGGCTCGAGAGCCTTCAGGCCAAACTCGCCGAATGCCAGCGATGAACCGCCCTTGGCATTGCCCCGGATCTGGCCCTTGAAGGCCTTACGGAATTTGGTTCGCTTCGGTTGACGCATCT
The DNA here is from genome assembly GCF_017309975.1 of Hyphomonas sp. KY3. NCBI lineage: Bacteria > Pseudomonadati > Pseudomonadota > Alphaproteobacteria > Hyphomonadales > Hyphomonadaceae > Hyphomonas > Hyphomonas sp. KY3. The sequence goes on along the minus strand of NZ_CP022271.1, from coordinate 953,915 downwards.
CTTACGCTCCGGAGGCTTGCGCGCCGGTGGCCGGTCCGCGCTGGTTTGCATTGGCACGTGCACGGGACTGGCCGGAAGATTCCAGACGCTTGTCCTGAGCCATCGGGTCGTGCTCCATGATCTCGCCTTTGTAGACCCAGACCTTGATGCCGATGATGCCGTAAGTGGTGGCCGCTTCTGCAGTGCCGTAATCAATGTCGGCGCGCAGCGTGTGCAGCGGCACGGAGCCTTCTGCATACTTCTCGGTCCGCGCAATCTCTGCGCCGCCAAGACGACCGGACACCATGATCTTCACACCGTCAGCGCCGAGACGCATGGCGGACTGGATGGCCCGCTTCATGGTGCGACGGAACGAGGCACGGCGCTCAAGCTGGCGAGCAATGTCGTCGGCGATCAGCGTGGCATCGATTTCCGGCTTGCGGATTTCAACCAGGTTCACGCGAACTTCGTCGGTCGTCATCTTCGACAGAACTTTGCGAAGGGCTTCGATGTCGCCGCCCTTCTTGCCGATCACGAGACCCGGACGTGCCGTGTGGATCGTGATGAGGCATTTCTTGTGCGGACGCTCGATGATGATCTTCGAGATGCCGGCTTGCTTCAGACGCTTGCGGATTTCCTTGCGGATCGCGATGTCTTCGTGCAGCAGGCGACCGAAGTCGGCCGTGTCGGCATACCAGCGGCTGTCAGACGTCCGGTTGATGCCCAGACGCAGGCCGATCGGATTTACTTTCTGACCCATTATGCGGCCTCCGCTTCAACTGAGGTGTCACGCAGAATGATGGTCATCTGCGAGAATGGCTTCTGGATGCGAGCAGCGCGGCCACGAGCACGGGCGCGAATACGCTTCATCACGAGGTTCTTGCCGACATGGGCTTCTGCAATGACGAGGCTGTCGATGTCGAGGCCGTGATTGTTCTCGGCGTTCGCGATGGCGCTCTGCAGCAGCTTGCGGACATCCTGGGCAGGACGCTTCGGCGAGAACTGCAGCTGAGCCAGCGCACGCTCGACCGGCATGCCGCGGATCTGCTGAGCCAGAAGGTTCAGCTTCTGCGGGCTTGAACGGTACATGCGCAGAACAGCGCGCGATTCATTCGAAGCCTGCTTCGGAGGATTCTTGGCTTTAGCCATGACTACTTCCTCTTCGCTTTCTTGTCCGCACCGTGGCCATAGTAGGACCGCGTTGGCGCGAACTCGCCGAACTTGTGACCGACCATTTCCTCAGAGACGGAAACCGGGATGAATTTGTTGCCATTGTGGACCTGGAAATTCAGGCCGACAAAGTTAGGCAGGATCGTTGAACGGCGCGACCAGGTCTTGATCACAACGCGCTTTTCAGAGGCGCGCGCTTCTTCTGCTTTCTTGAGCAGATAGCCGTCTACGAACGGGCCTTTCCAGACAGAACGTGGCATGTCTTGCGGCTCCTCTTAGCGTTTCGCGTTACGGCGACGGATGATCAGACGATCCGTTGCCTTGTTTTTACGGGTCTTGGGACCGCGTGTTTTCTTGCCCCATGGCGTCACTGGGTGACGTCCACCGGACGACTTGCCTTCACCACCACCGTGTGGGTGGTCGACCGGGTTCATGACAACACCGCGGACAGACGGGCGCTTGCCCATGTGACGCTTGCGGCCTGCCTTGGACAGAACCTGGTTCATGTTGTCCGGGTTGGACACGGCGCCGACCGTTGCCAGACAGCTGTCCATCACCATGCGAAGTTCGCCGGAGGTCAGCTTGATCTGGGCATAGCCACCATCACGACCAACCAGCTGGGCATAGGTGCCAGCGGAGCGAACCATCTGCGCGCCCTTCTGGGGCTTCAGCTCGATGTTGTGAATGATCGTACCGACCGGAATGCTTTTCAGCGGAAGCGTGTTGCCCGGCTTGATGTCAGCTGTCTTGGACGTGACCACCGTGTCACCGACTTCAAGGCGCTGTGGCGCGATGATGTAGGACAGCTGGCCGTCTTCGTACTTGATCAGTGCGATGAAGGCTGTGCGGTTCGGATCGTATTCCAGACGCTCAACAGTTGCCGGCATGTCCCAGCGGTTACGCTTGAAGTCGACCTTGCGGTACAGTTTCTTGGCGCCGCCACCGATGCGGCGAGCCGTGATACGACCCGTATTGTTGCGTCCACCCTTCTTGGTCAGACCTTCGGTCAGCGCCTTGACGGGCTTGCCCTTGTGAAGGTCGGACTTGTCCACCAGCACAAGCTGGCGACGCCCTGGGGAGGTTGGATTGAAAGTCTTAAGTGCCATGTTTCTCGTCCTTCTCCCCTAGAGGCCCGTCGTGATGTCGACGGACTGACCCTCGGCGAGCGTCACGATGGCTTTTTTCATGTCGTTGCGACGACCTTCATAGCCACGAAAACGCTTCGTCTTGCCCTTTTGGACCAGAGTGTTGACCTTGGTTACTTCGACCTTGAAGAGCGCCTCGACAGCGTCCTTGATCGCTTTCTTGTCAGCGTCGATCGCCACTTCGAAGACAATCTTGTTGTCTTCAGCCACCAGAGTCGATTTCTCGGTGATCAGTGGGCGACGGATGACGTCGTAGTGATGTTCTTTTACGTCGGCCATGATTACTTAGCCTCCTTGGCGCCATCGAAACGGGCCTTGATGCCTTCGGCCGCTTCCTTGGTGATGACGAGCTTCTTGCGGCGCAGGATGTCATAGACATTCAGGCCAGCAACCGGCAGCACGTCGACGTTCGGAATGTTGCGAGCCGCCTTGGCGAAATTCTCGTCCACGGTCGTGCCGGAGATGATCAGCGCGTTCTCGATACCGAGACCTGCGAACTGACCGACCAGCTCTTTCGTTTTCGGAGCCGACAGGATCGCCTCGTCCAGCACGATGACCGCATCCGCCTTCACCTTGGAAGACAGGGCGTGAGCCAGAGCCATCTTGCGGACCTTTTTAGGCAGGTCGTGAGCGTGGCTGCGGACTTTTGGTCCGTGCGCAACAGAACCACCAACAAAGATCGGCGCATTCCGGGAACCGTGACGCGCGCCGCCGGAACCTTTCTGGCGGATATACTTCTTCGTGGTGCGGCTGACTTCGCCGCGGGTCTGGGTCTTGTGCGTACCAGCCTGACGCTTGGCCAGCTGCCAGCGAACCGTGCGCTGCAGGATGTCACCACGGATGTCTTCGATGCCGAAGATGGCATCATCAACCGTGATGTTTCCAGCGGCTTTGCCGGCAAGGGTTTTGACTGCGAGTTCCATTATTCAGCACCCTCTTGAGTTGCTTCAGCTGCTGGCGCGGCAGCCGCGCTCGCTGCCTTGAAGGAGCCAGCCGCTGGTGCGTCGGCCGGAAGAGGCTTCTTCACCGCGTCGCGGACTTCAACATAGCTGCCGTCATGGCCAGGCACAGCGCCCTTGACCAGGATGAGGCCGCGCTCAACGTCGGTGCGTACCACTTCCATATTCTGGGTGGTGACACGCTCAACGCCGTAATGACCGGCCATTTTCTTGTTCTTGAACACGCGGCCCGGATCCTGGTTCATACCCGTCGAACCGTGCGAACGGTGAGAGATGGACACACCGTGCGTGGCGCGCAGACCACCAAAGTTCCAGCGCTTCATCGCACCGGCAAAACCCTTACCGATCGTGATGCCGGCAATGTCAACTTTCTGACCCGGAACGAAATGGTCAGCCAGGACTTCAGCGCCAACTTCCGGCAGGTCGCCAGAGACGCGGAATTCGCGCAGCTTGCGCTTCGGCGCGACGCCGGCTTTTGCGAACTGGCCACGCAGCGCCTTGGACGTGCGCTTGGCTTTCTTTTCGCCGATGCCGAGAATGACAGCCTGGTAGCCGTCCGTGCGGGTGACGTCGCCACCCTTCTTGGTCTTCACGGCGCGCTCTTCTTCAGTGCGCACGCCAACAACCTGGCAGCCATCAAGCGACAGGACGGTGACCGGCACGTGGCGGCCGCTCTCGTCAAATACGCGTGTCATGCCAACCTTGCGGGCAAGCACGCCGGAACGGGGTGCTGGCAGAGCCATTAGCGGCCTCCCTCAAGTTTGATTTCAATGCCAACGCCGGACGACAGGTCGAGCTTCATCAGCGCGTCCACCGTCTGCGGGGTCGGGTCTACAATGTCGAGGATCCGCTTATGGGTCCGGATTTCAAACTGCTCGCGCGACTTCTTGTCGATGTGCGGCGAGCGGTTCACGGTGAAGCGCTCGATACGGGTCGGCAGCGGGATCGGGCCTTTGACCTCAGCGCCGGTGCGCTTGGCCGTGCTCACAATCTCTTTCGCCGACATGTCGAGGGCGCGGTGATCGAAGGCCTTGAGCCTGATCCGGATATTTTGTCGTTCCATCGTTCGGTCCGTCCGCACAAAACACGTTAGCCCCAACGTGGCGCAGAAGTGCGCCAGGGCGTAGCGTGGGATTAAATTGTCTGTTTCGAGGGAGCGTTCGCTCTATAAAGCGCTGCCATCCCGGCGAAGTCGGGGGTTTATGGGATCGATAGGCCCGCGTCAACTGAGTCGTGAAGCTTTTATGCAGAAAGACTCACAGGGGTAAAACTCTCAGTCTCTATCGCTCAGGCGGCATTTCCGAGACGGGTGGCAAATCGAACAGGGCCCGCAATTCGAATTGGGTGGATTTCAGCGTTCCAGCAGGCCAATTCTCGTTTCTCATGTCATCTTGCATGGCCGTCACAGCGGGTGCGCCAAACAGTAAGATCAGCACTATAGCGGGAAGAATGCGTTTCATGAGGTGTCAGCTTTCCAGATGCAGTAGGCCGCAAGTCTACTGGGAGCCCTGGAAATGAAAAGCTACTTCCTTCGTTCTTGCATGGGACCGCCCCTCTCGCCCATGAGGCAAGAGGGCGGGGCCACACCACCCTCCCCTCACACGCTCCATGCGCCTTGGTCCCAGCCCAGAAGGGCGCGGGTTTCGGCCGCGTCGTGCGCAAAGACACGGCGCAGATAGTCCCGGTCATCTGAACTCATCCGGTCGGCTTCGGGCGCCGCATTATACTGGGTGGAGACGTCAAATTTGCGCGCAGGCAAACCCATGAACTGGCAAACCGTGGCCAGCTCTCGCTGCGGATCGGCTGCAAGGTCTTCGCTGCGCAGGAACAGGAGCTGATCATCCGGAAACAACCGCCTCAGCTCCCGGATCTGAGGCGCGTAATAGCTGCGCGCCAGGTAAGAGCGTTCCCGGTCCTGATTTGGCAAGGCCCGGCGGGCGCGTTCGCGCTCCTGGCGGATCGCAATCGGATAGGGCAGCGTTTCGCGTCCCAGCCGGCAATCCATGCGATAGTGAGACCAGGCACGCTCCACCGGATCGCGCAGGATCACGATGATCTGGATATCGGGATTATACACCCAGACCCGTTCCAGCGCGCCGTTCCACCAGCTGATGATCGGCGTCGCCTCGCCCAGCATGCACCCGTCGCGCCAGGCCTTCCAATCGAAGTGGCGATGATACAGCCAGTAGTCCAGCGGGCGGATGCCCGTTGGCGGGCGCCTGTCGAAGAAGTGGGGTTCCTTCTTCTTCGCCATGCAGATATCGGGATGCTGGCGCAAATATGCGTCCAGCGACGTGGTGCCGGCCTTTTGAACGCCGGCTATGATGAAATCGATGCGTCTTGCCATGCATCCGGAATAGCGCGGGTGTCTTGCCTGATTTTGCCGGAATGCGGTTCTTGTGTCGCAAAGTGTTGCAGGGTGAATGCGCGATTCACCTTGTTTAACCAAGGCCTCACGCTTTTCACGGACACTTCGGTCTCACCTGCCCCCTCATCCGAAGGCCCCCGATGAAGCCTCCCCTGTCTTCCTTGCTCAGCCGCCCGGCCGTCCGCTATGGCTTGGCCAGCATTGCGGCCTTCGGCATGGATCTGGCGCTGACCATGGCATTGCGGCTTGGCGGCCAGCTCAGCCTTACCCTGTCGGCAGCGATCGCCTTCATCGTGACCGGGCTGGTTTTCTATTTTGTCCATGAATTCTGGACGTTCGGGCATGACAGTTCAACCGTTTCGTCAGGTCGGCTTGTTCGCAACCTGACCTCGCTCGGCGCAGCCTTCTGTGTGCGTGTCGGCATCATCGGCGCACTGGAACTGATGCGCTCGCCCGGTCCGCTTCTGGCGCTCGTCTATTTCGGATTGGGCGCGGCCGCATCGCTCACGGTCAATTTCCTGATCAATAAATACTGGGTCTTCGCCCGCACCTGACGCCCGATAAAAAAAGGCCGCCCCTTTTGGGACGGCCTTCTCGTTACTGCCTGATGGGAACAGGGCTTACTTCTTGATGGCCGAGACCACGCCGGCGCCGACCGTACGGCCACCTTCGCGGATCGCGAAGCGCAGGCCCTGGTCCATGGCGATCGGCTGGATCAGCTCGACATCCATTTTGACGTTATCGCCCGGCAGGACCATTTCCTTGTCGGCCGGAAGCGTCACAACACCCGTCACGTCCGTCGTACGGAAGTAGAACTGTGGACGGTAGTTGGTGAAGAATGGCGTGTGACGGCCACCCTCTTCCTTGGTCAGGATGTAGGCTTCGGCTTCGAACGTCGTGTGCGGCGTGATCGAACCTGGCTTACAGAGAACCTGGCCACGCTCAACGCCTTCACGGTCAACACCGCGCAGCAGGGCGCCGATATTGTCGCCAGCCTGGCCCTGGTCGAGCAGCTTGCGGAACATTTCAACGCCCGTACAGGTCGTCTTCACCGTGTCGCGGATACCAACAATCTCGATTTCCTCACCGACCTTGATGATGCCCTGCTCGACACGACCGGTCACAACCGTACCGCGACCGGAGATCGAGAACACGTCCTCGACCGGCATCAGGAAAGGCTTGTCCAGCGGACGCTCTGGCGTCGGGATGTACTCGTCGACAGCTGCCATCAGCTCAAGAACCTTGTCCTTGCCGATTGCATCGTCGCGGCCTTCAACAGCGGCCAGCGCGGAACCCGCGATGATCGGAATGTCGTCGCCCGGGAAGTCATAGGAAGACAGAAGTTCGCGAACTTCCATTTCAACCAGTTCCAGAAGCTCTTCATCATCGACCTGGTCGACCTTGTTCATGAAGACAACCAGAGCCGGCACGCCGACCTGACGGGCCAGCAGGATGTGCTCGCGGGTCTGGGGCATCGGGCCATCAGCTGCGTTCACAACCAGGATCGCGCCGTCCATCTGCGCCGCACCGGTGATCATGTTCTTGACGTAGTCAGCGTGACCCGGGCAATCGACGTGGGCATAGTGACGGTTTTCCGTCTCATATTCCACGTGCGCCGTGTTGATCGTGATGCCACGCGCTTTTTCTTCCGGAGCCGAGTCAATGTCCGCATAGGATTTCGACTCGCCACCCGAAGCCGCTGCCAGCGTCATCGAGATCGCTGCCGTCAGCGTCGTCTTGCCGTGGTCAACATGGCCAATCGTGCCGATGTTAACGTGCGGCTTGTTACGTTCAAACTTTGCCTTGCCCATCGGGCCTCTCCTTTATTCAAATACCGAGCCGGGAACCGGCCTCAATTGTTTACGAACCAGCGACGTCCGAGATGATCTTCTGCGCTTCAGCACGCGGCACTTCATCATAGTGATTGAAGAGCATCGTGAACTGGGCGCGGCCCTGCGACATGCCGCGAAGGTCGGACACATAACCGAACATGTTGACCAGAGGGACAAAGGCCTTGACCACAACGGCGTTGCCGCGCGGCTCGGAGCCCTGGATCTGGCCACGGCGAGAGTTCAGGTCGCCGATCACATCGCCCATATAGTCTTCCGGAGTGACAACTTCCACTGCCATGACCGGTTCCATCAGGCGCGGATCGCCCTGCCCCTTGAGCTCGCGGAACGCAGCGCGGGCTGCGATCTCGAATGCGAGGACCGAGGAGTCGACATCGTGGAACGCACCATCTGTCAGCGTGGCTTTGAAATCCGTCACCGGATAGCCAGCCAGCAGGCCGTTTTCCTTGGCACTTTCCAGGCCTTTTTCGACGCCCGGGATGTATTCCTTCGGAACAGCACCACCGACAATCTTGCTTTCGAAGATGAAGCCCGAACCCGATTCCAGGGGTTCGAAGTCCAGCTTGACGCGCGCGAACTGACCGGTACCGCCGGACTGTTTCTTGTGCGTGTAGTCGATCTGGGCAGCGCGGCCGATCTTCTCACGATAAGCCACCTGTGGCTGACCGATATTGGCCTCAACCTTGAATTCGCGCTTCAGACGGTCGATCAGGATGTCGAGGTGAAGCTCGCCCATGCCTTTCATGATCGTCTGGCCGGATTCGAAATCGGTCTCGACACGGAAGGACGGATCTTCTGCAGCAAGGCGCTGCAGGCCAACCGACATCTTTTCCTGGTCAGCCTTGGTTTTCGGCTCAACCGCAATCTCGATCACCGGATCCGGGAAGGTCATCGTTTCCAGAACGACCGGCTTGTTCGGATCACAGACCGTGTCACCCGTGGTCGTTTCCTTCAGGCCGGCAAGCGCAACAATGTCACCTGCATAGGCTTCGGTGATCTCGTCCTGCTTGTTGGAGTGCATCATGACCATACGGCCGACGCGCTCTTTCTTGCCCTTGGTCGAGTTCATGAAGCTGTCGCCCTTGGACAGCGTACCGGAATAGATACGCGTGAAGGTCAGCGTGCCCATGTAAGGGTCGTTCATGATCTTGAAGGCAAGACCCGAGAATGGCTGCGAATCATCTGCGCGGCGCTCGATATTGCGGACTTCGTCTTCGTCGCCCGGGGCAAAGCCCATATAGGCTGGCACGTCGAGCGGGCCCGGCAGATAGTCGATAACAGCGTTCAGCATTGGCTGCACGCCTTTGTTCTTGAACGCAGAACCCGCCATGACCGGCACGAACGACATGGACAGCGTGCCCTTGCGGATCAGTGACCGCAGGGTGGCTTCGTCAGGCTCGTTGCCTTCCAGATAGGCTTCCATGGCCGCGTCGTCCATTTCGACGGCGATCTCGATGAGCTCGGCGCGCATCTGTTCGGCTTTTTCCTTCAGGCTGTCGCGGATTTCGCGCACGACCCAGCTTGCGCCGAGGTCTTCACCTTCCCAGACCCATTCCTTCATGGTGACCAGGTCGACATGGCCTTCCAGCTCGGTCTCAGCGCCGATTGGCAGCTGGATCGGAGCCGGGATCGCACCAGTGCGATCCTTGATCATGTGAACACAGTTGAAAAAGTCTGCGCCGATCTTGTCCATCTTGTTGACGAACACGATCCGCGGAACCTTGTAGCGGTCAGCCTGACGCCAGACCGTTTCGGTCTGCGGCTCAACACCGGCGTTTGCGTCGAGCACGCAAACTGCGCCGTCGAGCACGGCCAGGGAGCGTTCAACTTCGATCGTGAAGTCAACGTGTCCGGGCGTATCGATGATGTTGAAGCGGAACTTGGCTTCGTCAGCCGTGTCGCCATAAATGCCGGTTGGGTTTACGCCGTCCTCGGTGCGGAACCAGAACGTCGTGGTCGCAGCCGACGTGATCGTGATGCCACGCTCCTGCTCCTGCTCCATCCAGTCCATCGTGGCAGCGCCATCGTGGACTTCACCGATCTTGTGAGATTTACCGGTGTAATAGAGAATGCGTTCAGTCGTGGTCGTTTTACCAGCATCGATGTGAGCCATGATGCCGAAGTTACGATAACGATCCAGCGTATATTCGCGGGCCATGAGATATACCTTCGTGTCTGGTTTCCGGGAGGAAGTTCGGAGCGATTTTCGGGCGCGTTACCCGCAATCGCTCCGCAGTTCCAGTGCTGATTACCAGCGGTAGTGTGAAAACGCCTTGTTGGCGTCTGCCATGCGGTGGGTGTCTTCCCGCTTCTTCACGGCATTGCCGCGGCCCTGAGAGGCATCCATCAGTTCGCCAGCAAGGCGCTCACGCATGGTGTTCTCATTGCGGCCAGCGGCAGCAGCGGCCAACCAGCGAATGGCGAGAGCCTGACGGCGCTCGGTGCGGACTTCAACCGGAACCTGGTAGGTGGCACCACCGACGCGGCGCGAACGCACTTCGACGGACGGAGCAACAGCTTCCAGGGCTTCATGGAAAACTTCAACCGGGTTCTTCTTGGCGCGGCCTTCGACCAGGTCGAACGCACCATAGACGATACGTTCGGCCACGGACTTCTTACCGTCGCGCATGATCTGGTTCATGAACTTCGAGACAATGATGTCCTTGAACTTCGGATCAGGAAGGACTTGGCGCTTCTCAGCAGAGTGACGACGAGACATGCTTCGGCTTCCTTACTTAGGCTTCTTCGCACCATAGTGCGAACGGCGTTGCTTACGGTCTTTGACGGGTTGGGTATCCAGGGCACCACGCACGATGTGATAGCGCACGCCCGGAAGGTCTTTCACACGGCCGCCGCGGATCAGCACAACAGAGTGCTCCTGCAGGTTGTGGCCTTCGCCCGGAATATAGCACAGCGATTCGAAGCCGGACGTCAGGCGCACCTTGGCCACTTTACGAAGCGCGGAGTTCGGCTTCTTTGGCGTGGTTGTGTAGACGCGCGTACAAACGCCGCGACGCTGTGGGCAAGCCTTGAGGGCCGGTGTCTTGGTACGCGTCGGCTTTGGCTGACGCGGTTTGCGAATAAGCTGTTGAATCGTTGGCATTCGGGCCTTCTGTCTCTTTTGATCTCAGTGGCCCGATGGGCCGGTAACGAATGATGCCCCGAATGCCGAGAATGGCTTCCGGGACGGACGAAAACTTGGGGGCCAGATTGACCGAAACCGCCTGTTCCGGTGCGGCAGTCAGCCTTTTCAAGCCTTCTACCTCTCTGACGATTGGTGGCGTTTAAGCCTCTCAGGGGCTGGCGTCAAGGGCGGCGTGCTGTCTGGCTACAGCTGTTTCGGTCCCGTCACGGTCTGCCTAAAACGGCAATCCGATCTGCTGGACGCATGCAGCCTCTTCAATGGTCCCCTGCCCGGCCCGCAAGCGGGCGTCCAATGCGGCCAGTTCAGGGTCTGTCACATCGCCTTCCGCAGAGGCAAAATCACCGAATCTGAGCAACTCACGACAGTCCGCCCGGGCCCAGCCATCCAGTGCCAGGAAGCCGATCAGCCCGATTGCCAGCGCCGCGCAGGCGGCGCCGATCAAATCCTTGCGATCAAAATGCGTGCTGCGCATGGCGCTCCCCGTTCAGGCTCCTGTTCAGGCTTTCTGTCTGGTTCAGACCTAGGCCCGAAACGCAGGAAAGCCTGCCAAGACTGGCAGGCTTTCCCGAATGGTACAAGCTGGAGGCCCGGCCTATTCGGCGGAGGTTTCCGGCTCTGGTGCCGGCAGCGCGGCCGTCGTTTCCAGCGCTTCCTGCTCCTTGGCCGCCGCAGCAGCACGCTTGGCACGAAGCTTCTGGTCGCGATCGCCAGCAACCCGGCGGAACTGGCGGATACCACCGCCCGTACCCGCAGGGATCAGGCTGCCCACGATGATGTTCTCCTTGAGACCTTCCAGCGTGTCGATCTTGCCCATGAGGGCCGCCTCGGTGAGGACGCGGGTCGTCTCCTGGAACGAAGCTGCCGACAGGAAGCTGCGGGTCTGCAGGGAGGCCTTGGTGATACCAAGCAGGAGCGGGTTGGCTTTCGCCTCGACCTGGTCCTTCTTGCGGGACTTGCGCACCGCTTCATTGGCCTGTTCGAACTCGATCACGTCGACATGCTCGCCCTTGATCAGTGCTGTGGAGCCCGGATCAGTGATCTCGACCTTCTGCAGCATCTGACGCACGATCACTTCGATGTGCTTGTCGTTGATCGGCACGCCCTGCAGGCGATAGACCTTCTGCACTTCGTCGATCAGGTAATTGGCGAGCGCCTCAACGCCCAGCGTCAGCAGGATGTCCTGCGGGGCCGGGTTACCGTCCATCAGGTATTCACCGCGCTTGATGAAGTCCCCGTCCTGAACGGCAAGGTGCTTGCCTTTCGGCACCAGGTAATCGATCTGCTCGCGATCTTCCTCCAGCGGAACGATCGAGACGCGACGCTTGTTCTTGTAGTCGCGACCATAGACGACCTTGCCGTCCACTTCCGCGATGATGGCGTGGTCCTTCGGACGACGCGCTTCGAACAATTCGGCCACACGCGGCAGACCACCGGTGATGTCCTTCGTCTTCGCACCACCGGTCGTGACACGTGCAATCGTGTCACCGGCAGAGATCGTGTCACCATCGGCAACCGACAGGATCGCGCCCACGGACAGCAGGTAGACCGCATCGGAACCATTCGGCAGCTTCACCGGCTCGCCATCCTTGCCGATGATCTGAACCGACGGCTTGATGTCTGCCGACTTGATAGCCGAACGCCAGTCAATGATGACGCGCGAGGAGATGCCCGTCGCTTCATCGGTTTCTTCACGGACAGACACGCCGTCGATCACATCGACCAGTTTGATCTGGCCTGTGACTTCCGAAACGATCGGCTGGGCAAACGGATCCCAGTCAGCGAGCAGCGTACCGGCAGGCACTTTCTGGCCATCGGTGACCATCAGGCGCGTACCATATGCCGGGCGGAAAGACTGACGGGTACGGCCATCGGCGTCCACCAGTTCCACCTGCATGCGGCGGCCCACCACGATCAGCGACTTGTCCTTGCGGGCAACGATCTCGGCATCCTTGAAGCGGATCGTGCCTTCGAAGCTCGATTCCACCGAGGACTGGTCTGCCACCTGGGCCGCACCACCAATGTGGAACGTCCGCATGGTCAGCTGGGTACCCGGCTCACCAATGGACTGGGCCGCGATGACACCAACGGCTTCGCCGCGGTTGACCACGGTGCCGCGTGCAAGGTCGCGACCATAGCACTGGACACAAATGCCGTTCTTGGCTTCGCAGGTCAGGGCCGAACGGGCCTTGATCATGTCTACGCCGGCTTTCTCGATCGTATCGGCCAGTTCCTCGTCGATATAGGTATTGGCCGGAACGACCAGTTCGCCTTCGACATTCTTCACGTCCACGGCCGTGACACGGCCAAGGATGCGCTCAGCCAGGGAGACGACCACGTCGGCACCTTCCAGGACTGCAGCGATGTCAATGCCGTTTTCCGTGCCGCAATCATCTTCGTTGATGATGCAGTCCTGGGCCACGTCAACGAGACGGCGGGTCAGGTAACCCGAGTTTGCCGTTTTCAGAGCCGTATCGGCCAGACCCTTACGGGCACCGTGCGTCGAGTTGAAGTATTCAAGGACGGTCAGGCCTTCCTTGAAGTTCGAGATGATCGGCGTCTCGATGATTTCACCCGATGGCTTGGCCATCAGGCCGCGCATACCGGCCAGCTGTTTCATCTGGTTCTTCGAACCACGTGCACCGGAGTCGGCCATCATGTAGATCGAGTTGACCTGCGCCTTCCGGTCACCCTTGGCAACCTGTGCCTCAGCCGCCGAATCCATCATGGCATCAGCCACTTTGTCGGTACAGGTCGACCAGGCGTCGACCACCTTGTTGTACTTCTCACCACGCGTGATGAGACCGTCAGCATACTGGCGTTCGTACTCGGAGACCTGCTCCTTGGTGGCGTCGACCAGTTTCTGCTTGGCGGCCGGGATGACCATGTCATCCTTGCCGAACGAGATGCCGGCCTTGCAGGCTTCACGGAAGCCCAGCTCCATCATCTTGTCACAGAAGATCACCGTCGCCTTCTGGCCACACAGGCGATAGACCTCGTCGATGATCTTGGAGATCGTCTTCTTGGTCATCGTCGTGTTGACGAGGTCAGGCTGGATGCCTTTGAAGCGCGGCAGGATGTTGGCGATCATGAAGCGACCCGCGGTCGTGTCGATCACACGGCGCCATGGATTGCCCTCATCATCAACGCCTTCATACATGGCCTTGATCTTGGAGTGCAGGCTGATGTGGCCATTATCGATGGCCTGTTCGATCTCTGCCACGTCGGTGAACATCATGCCTTCGCCAACTTCGCCATCGCGGTCCAGCGACAGGTAGTAGAGGCCGAGGACGATATCCTGGGACGGAACAATGATCGGCTTGCCGTTGGCAGGCGACAGGATGTTGTTGGTCGACATCATCAGGACGCGGGCTTCCAGCTGGGCCTCAAGGCTCAGCGGCACGTGCACGGCCATCTGGTCACCATCGAAGTCAGCGTTGAACGCGGCGCAGACCAGCGGGTGCAGCTGGATGGCCTTGCCCTCGATCAGTTTCGGCTCGAACGCCTGGATGCCGAGACGGTGCAGCGTAGGCGCACGGTTCAGCAGAACCGGGTGCTCACGGATGACCTCGTCCAGGATATCCCAGACTTCCGGCTTTTCCTTTTCGACCAGCTTCTTGGCCGCTTTCACGGTGCCAGCGAGGCCCTTGGCGTCGAGACGCGCATAGATGAACGGCTTGAACAGTTCCAGCGCCATCTTCTTCGGCAGGCCACACTCGTGCAGCTTCAGGCTTGGGCCAACCACGATGACCGAACGGCCGGAATAGTCGACGCGCTTGCCGAGCAGGTTCTGACGGAAGCGGCCCTGCTTGCCTTTCAGCATGTCGGACAGCGACTTCAGCGGGCGCTTGTTGGTGCCCGTGATCGTGCGGCCGCGACGGCCATTGTCGAACAGGGCGTCAACGGATTCCTGCAACATCCGCTTTTCGTTCCGGATGATGATGTCCGGCGCGCGAAGTTCCATCAGGCGCTTCAGGCGGTTGTTCCGGTTGATCACGCGGCGATAGAGGTCGTTGAGGTCGGAGGTCGCAAAGCGGCCGCCATCCAGCGGGACCAGCGGGCGCAGATCCGGTGGAATGACCGGGATCACGTGCAGGATCATCCATTCCGGCTTGGCGCGCGATGTCAGGAAGGCATCGACGACTTTCAGCCGCTTGGACAGTTTCTTGGTTTTCAGTTCGGACGTGGACTCAGCCAGCTCTTCGCGAAGCGTCTCGGCCAGAACCGGCAGGTCCAGCGCCTGCAGCAATTCGCGGATGGCCTCGGCACCGATCATGGCGGTGAACGCGTCCTCGCCAAGCTCGTCCTGCTTGTCCATGTATTCTTCTTCGGTGAGCAGCTGACGCGGCTCCAGCTCGGTCAGGCCCGGCTCGATGACGATATAGCTTTCGAAGTAGAGCACGCGCTCCACATCTTTCAGCGCCATGTCGAGCAGCGCGGAGATGCGGGACGGCAGCGACTTCAGGAACCAGATGTGCGCGACCGGCGCAGCCAGGTCGATGTGGCCCATCCGCTCGCGGCGCACGCGCGCCAGCGTCACTTCAACGCCGCACTTCTCACAGGTGATGCCGCGATACTTGATGCGCTTGTACTTGCCGCAAAGGCACTCATAGTCCTTCGTTGGGCCGAAGATACGGGCACAGAACAGGCCGTCCCGCTCCGGCTTGAAGGTCCGGTAGTTGATGGTTTCAGGCTTCTTGATCTCACCTGACGACCAGGACCGGATCTTTTCCGGGCTGGCGATAGAGATACGGATCGCCTCAAAAGTTGGCGACGGGGTATTCGGGTTGAAAATGCTGGCGACGTCCTGGCGCATGGGTGTCTGCTCCTTGGGTGGGCGGTTGTTTCGGGGCTGGCGGGCCCCTGCCCTATGAAATCTCAGTTTCGTCCGGGTCGCCCCGCCGGTCTGGCGGGGCTATCCGGTTGGTATCAGCTCTACTCGGCGGCGACGGGGGTATCGGCATCGTCGTTGCCCCCACCTTCTTCGATCAATTCGACATTCAGGCCGAGCGACCGCATTTCCTTGACGAGCACGTTGAAGGATTCCGGGATACCGGCCTCGAACGTGTCATCACCGCGAACGATGGCCTCATAGACCTTCGCACGACCGGCCGTGTCATCGGACTTCACGGTCAGCATTTCCTGCAGCGTGTAAGCGGCGCCATAGGCTTCGAGTGCCCAGACTTCCATCTCCCCGAAGCGCTGGCCGCCGAACTGGGCCTTGCCGCCCAGAGGCTGCTGCGTAACGAGCGAGTAAGGTCCGGTCGAACGGGCGTGAATCTTCTCGTCCACCAGGTGGTGCAGTTTGAGAAGATACTTGTAGCCCACGGTGACAGGACGCGAGAACTGAACACCGGTCCGGCCATCGAACATCTTGACCTGACCAGACGAGTCGAGACCCGCCCGTTCCAGCATCGCGTTGATGTCGCTTTCGCGGGCACCATCGAACACTGGCGTGGCCATCGGCACACCGTTGCGAAGGTTTCCGGCGAGCTCAATGATCTCGCTATCTTCTGCCGGCAGCTCCTGCTCTTCGCCATAGGCGGTTTTCAGGGCTTTCTTCAGGCCTTCGACATCATTGTTCTGGTGGAACTCGTCGAGTGCGTTCTGGATGATCCGGCCAAGACCACGGCAGGCCCAGCCTGTGTGGGTCTCGAGGATCTGACCGACGTTCATCCGCGATGGAACGCCCAGCGGGTTCAGAACGATATCGACTGGAGTACCATCTTCCAGGAACGGCATGTCTTCCTGCGGGTTGATCTTGGAGATAACCCCCTTGTTGCCGTGACGGCCGGCCATCTTGTCGCCCGGCTGCAGCTTGCGCTTCACGGCCAGGAACACTTTGACGACCTTCATCACGCCCGGCGGCAAGTCATCGCCGCGCTGGACCTTCTCAACCTTGTCGTTGAAACGGGCTTCCAGCTCGCCGATCGCGCCATCGAACTGATCGCGGAGGGCGTCGAGGTCGGCCTGGGCCTTTTCGGACTTCAGGGCGATGTCCCACATCTGGGTCTCGCTCAACTCGTCCAGTGCGGACGCGCTGATCTTGCCCGGTGTGAAGCCTTTTGGCCCGGCCGCGGCTTCCTTGCCCGTCAGCAGATCGCGCAGACGGTTATAGGTGTTGCGTTCCAGGATGGCCTGTTCGTCTTCTTTGTCTTCCTGCAGCTTCTCGATCTGCTCACGCTCGATCTGGAGGGCACGCTGGTCCTTGTCGATGCCATGACGGTTGAAGATGCGAACATCCACGACCGTACCGGCGTCGCCCGGAGGCACGCGCAGGGATGTATCCCGCACATCAGACGCCTTCTCACCGAAGATGGCGCGGAGGAGTTTCTCTTCCGGCGTCATCGGGCTTTCGCCCTTCGGCGTCACCTTGCCGACGAGAATGTCGCCAGCTTTGACTTCGGCGCCCACAGCCACGATGCCGGCTTCGTCGAGGTTGCGGAGCGCTTCCTCGCCGACATTCGGAATGTCGCGGGTGATTTCTTCAGGGCCCAGCTTGGTGTCACGGGCAGCGACTTCGAATTCCTCGATATGGATCGAGGTGAAGACGTCGTCTTTCACGATCCGCTCGGAGATCAGGATGGAGTCTTCGAAGTTGTAGCCATTCCACGGCATGAACGCGACGAGCACGTTGCGACCGAGCGCCAGGTCACCCAGATCCGTCGACGGACCGTCAGCAATGATATCGCTTTTGGAAACGACGTCGCCCACGCGCACGATCGGACGCTGGTTGATACAGGAGTTCTGGTTCGACCGGCGGAACTTCGCGAGACGATAGATATCAACGCCCGACTTGGAGCCTTCGAGATCTTCGGTGGCGCGAACCACGATCCGCATTGCGTCGACCTGCTCGACCACACCGGAGCGGCGGGCCGTGATGGCCGCGCGGCTGTCGCGGGCCACAACGGCTTCCATGCCGGTGCCGACGAATGGCGCTTCGGACTGGACCAGCGGCACAGCCTGACGTTGCATGTTCGATCCCATGAGCGCGCGGTTGGCGTCATCGTTTTCGAGGTACGGGATCAGCGAGGCAGCCACCGAGACAACCTGTTTCGGCGAGACGTCCATGAACTGGATGTCGTCGCGCGATACCATGGTCGCTTCGCCAGCCACACGGGCGTTGACGAATTCATTCGCCAGCATGCCCTTCTCGTCCACGGTCGCATTGGCCTGCGCGATGGAATAGATGCTCTCTTCCATGGCCGACAGATAGACCACTTCATCGGTCTGCTTGCCGTTCACGACCTTGCGGTACGGGCTCTCGATGAAGCCGTACTTGTTGACGCGGGCATGAGTGGCCAGTGAGTTGATCAGGCCGATGTTCGGGCCTTCCGGCGTTTCAATCGGACAGATCCGGCCATAATGGGTCGGGTGCACGTCGCGCACTTCAAAGCCGGCACGTTCGCGGGTCAGACCACCTGGGCCAAGCGCTGACAGGCGGCGCTTGTGGGTGATTTCCGACAGCGGGTTGGTCTGGTCCATGAACTGCGACAGCTGCGAGGAGCCGAAGAATTCACGCACCGAAGCCACAACCGGTTTCGCATTGATCAGGTCATGCGGCATGACCGTATCGATATCGACAGAACCCATACGCTCCTTGATCGCGCGCTCCATGCGCACGAGGCCGATGCGGTAATTGTTTTCCATCAGCTCGCCGACCGAACGGACACGACGGTTGCCGAGGTTATCAATGTCGTCGACTTCGCCCTTGCCGTCCTTCAGGTCGAGGATGACCTTCATGACACCCAGAATGTCGTCATGGCGCAGCACGCGCATGTCGTCAGGAGCGGCCTCATAGCCGGGCACGCCCACATTCAGGCGCATGTTCATTTTCACGCGGCCAACAGCCGAGAGATCATAACGCTCCGGATCGAAGAAGAGCTGGCCGAACAGGGCGTCAGCGGCGTCCTGGGTTGGTGGCTCACCTGGGCGCATTACGCGATAGATGTCCGACAGGGCTTCAAAACGGGTTTCGTTCTTGTCAGCCTTCAGCGTATTGCGCAGCCAAGGGCCACGGCCGGACGCATCAATGTCGAGCACTTCGATCGTGCTGATGCCGTAATCGCGCATTTCCGCGATGATTTCTTCTTCCAGCATGTCGCCAGCTTCGCCGAAGATCTCACCGGTTTCGGTGTTCACAACATCACGCGCCAGGAACTTGCCGACCAGAGCGTCGGACGGCACGAGGATCTCGTCTGTATTGGCTTCCGCGATCCGCTTGGCCTTCAGGGCGGTGATCTTCTTGCCAGCTTCGGCAACGGATTTGCCGGTCTTGGCATCAACAAGGTCGTATTCGGGCTTCACACCCTTCCACGCATCGGCGCGGAAACCGGTGATCCAGCCAGCCTTGTCCATGCGATAGATGGAGTTGGTGTAGAACAGGTCGAGGATCTGCTCGGTGTCATAGCCGAGCGCATACAGCATCGTCGTCGCCGGCAGCTTGCGCTTGCGGTCGATACGGATGTTCAGCACGTCCTTGGCATCGAACTCGAAGTCGAGCCACGAACCACGGTAAGGAATGATGCGGGCTGCGAACAGCAGCTTGCCGGAGGCGTGGGTCTTGCCCTTGTCATGATCGAAGAACACGCCCGGAGAGCGGTGCATCTGCGAGACGATCACACGCTCGGTGCCGTTCACCACAAACGTACCCTTGTCGGTCATCAACGGGATGTCGCCGAGATAGCATTCCTGCTCTTTGACTTCCTTGACCGAGCGGGCGCCGGTGTCTTCGTCGACATCGAACACGACGAGCTGGAGGCGAACCTTCAGCGGCGCCTGATAGGTCAGGTCGCGCTGGACGCACTCTTCCACGTCGAATTTCGGCGTTTCAAATTCGTAAGAGACATATTCCAGCGTCGCGCGCTCGGAAAAGTCGGAGATCGGGAACACAGACTTGAACACGCCGCCCAGGCCATCATCCGTCCGCTTGTCGGCGGGGGTGTGCATCTGGAGGAAGTGTTCGTAGCTTTCGCGCTGAACCTCGATCAGGTTTGGCATTTCGATGGCTTCGGGAATGCGCCCGAAGGATTTGCGGATACGTTTCTTTTCCGTGAAGGAGAGTGCCATCCCAGGATCCCATTTTTTGTGTCGTCAGCCACCGGGCTGACAACTATATCGCCAGAACGCGAGTTCGCGGCGGCCTCAAAATGAAACCGCCGCGCAAGTCTTGATAGGGCAACGCCTCGCGCGAACGCCGCCCGGATTTGAAGTCGCCGGAGCTTACTTGAGCTCGACTGTTGCGCCGGCTTCTTCGAACTTCTTCTTGAGCTCTTCAGCTTCTGCTTTCGGAGCGCCTTCCTTGACAGCTTTTGGAGCAGCTTCAACGAGCTCCTTGGCTTCTTTCAGGCCGAGGGACGGCTGAACTTCGCGGACAAGCTTGATCACGTTGATCTTCTTGTCGCCAGCGGAGGTCAGAACCACGTCGAACTCGTCTTTTTCTTCTGCAGCAGCAGCGCCGCCCGCATCACCAGCAGCGGCTGCAACAGCAACCGGAGCAGCGGCGGAAACGCCCCACTTGTCTTCGAGCAGTTTCGCCAGCTCAGCCGCTTCGAGAACGGTAAGAGCGGAGAGGTCTTCGACAATCTTTTCGAGATCTGCCATTTTTCTAATTCCTGTTTGGTTCGGTGTTTGTAGTCTTTAAAGTGCGAAAACGGGTAGCTTATGCGGCATCCTTGGAGCCGTAGGCCGCCACCACGCGAGCGAGCTGGCCAGCCGGAGCCTGAACGACGCCTGCAACTTTCGTTGCCGGTGCCTGCAGGAGGCCAATAAGCTTGCCACGAAGTTGGTCGAGAGAAGGCAGCTTCGCGAGGCTTTCAACGCCTTTGGCATCGAGAACCTGATCGCCCATCACCGCGCCGAGGATTACGAGTTTGTCGTTTTCCCTGGCAAACTCGTCAGTGGCTTTCGCCGCCGACACCGGATCGGGAGAGTAAGCAATCGCCACAGGACCTGAGAACAGCTCCTGGGCAGCATCGCCGCCTTGTCCGTCTAGAGCGATTTTCGCCAGACGGTTCTTGACCACCTTAAGCTGTGCGCCATCCTTACGGAGCATGCCGCGCAACTTGGTCATTTCCGCAACGGTAAGACCGGTATAGTGCGTCACGACGACAGCACCGGACTCGCCGAAAACCCCTTTGAGGGTTTCGAGAGCCACTGTTTTTCCAGCTTTATCCATAGCGGGTCTCCAGTTTGAGGCGCCCGGACCATCCGGCCGCCCTGGTAATCGCCTTCTGGCCTTGCAGCCTTCCAGCGCCTGCCCAGGGATTGGCCTGCCCGGTTTTTTAACTCAGGGCGCTAACCCCTTGTATCCGAACCGTTTATACGCCTCACCCCGTCTGCATAGGTGACAGAAGACTGTCTTTATCCCCCTGAAAAGAGGGGCCTATGGTCTAGGACAGGAAAACGGGAGGTCCCCGATGCATATCAGAGAACTCCCGTCAAGAGCGGGTTGTTAACGCTTCTTGTGGAAACCCGCAACCCCCCATTGTGATAAAAAGTCAAGGGCGGGCTGGAAAGCCAATCGCGGCCTGCGGGAACAGCCCGATAATATGCCGGCGGGCAAACCGGGCCCGCATTCGGATCGCTGCAATTCCTTCATCACGAATCAGGATTTCGCGCAAGCGAGCATTGCCTATCCGACGAACTCCCAACCCTCCGTCTCAATCAAATCAATCGCTTGCGAAATAATTCGCCAATCTCATCCCCCTCGTCTGGGGCTGGGCGATACTGCACCGCATGGAAACGCATCCTGACCCTATCCCCACGGCCGCTGAGCCGGACCGGCTTGAAGCCGTCGCGCTGGAGATCGCGGCGAAGATGGTGGCCGCGCTGACAAGGCTTGCGGGCAACGGCCTCGCGCTGGCCCGGCGCGGCATGCAGGATTTGCCCTTCGTGGAAGACTTGCTGCGCCGCGTGATCTATCTCATGGCCCTGCGGCTGGATGCGCCCGCCCCGGCGCCTGCGGCAATCCCGAAGCGCCCGGCCGCCTCCGCCCCCTCTGCCGAGATGCAACGCGAACCGCGCGCGCCCCGCTTCCGCCTGATCGAACCGGAACAGGACCGCGATCCGCGCCGCCTGCTCACCCCGGCTGAATGCCCGCGCGTAACGCTGATGGATGACACGGCGCAGCCCTTCATTCCGCCCATCCAGGCGCCCCCCAAGCCCCCGCGCCCAAGGCCCGGTTTCGAAGATCGTTATCTCCGCCGGACCCAGGCGCTCGCCGATGCCCTTGCCAACCTCGACACTTATGCGATGCGCATGGCCCACTGGATGGCCCGGCAGGCATCGAATGGCGCAAAGCGATTGAGCCCCCTCGCCGCCGCGCCCGCGCCGGAACATGCTGAGATCGCAAAGACGGAGCCAGCCGTGCCGGTCTTGTCCGATCTCTACCTCCTCGTCCTGATGGCGCTTGGCTCGGATACGAGCTGACCCCCACACTCATCGCCAGTCCTGACCAAACGCCCCGGTCCCACCGGCGGCGGCGCATCTGCTGCGGGTTCACCCTCCCCCGTGTGCAAGTGTCGCGTTCGCATCCTGGAAAGGGCGCGCTATAGCCCCGCCCCATGCCTGCCCTGATCAGACATCTCCGCCTCCTTGCGCTTCTGGTCCTCGTGGCCGGGCTTGGCGTACGCGGCGCGGTGCCCGCAGGCTACATGGTCGACGCAGCCGAGGATGGCAGCGTCATCATCCGCATCTGCGGCGATGGCGCAGGCTCGCTGATGCGGCTCAATCCCGAGGCTGGCACGCTGGAAAAGCTGCCAGATGATTTCGATCCGGATGCCCCCGTAGATACAGATGCCTCTGACGCCTCGACCTGCCCTTATGCGCTGACCGCAGCCTTTGACCTGCCGCACACGCCGCCCGCCTTGCCGGCTCCGATAGAGTTTGGCCCGCCCCGGCTCGGTGCCAGCCTCTATGTCCTGCCGCTCACCCAGCGGCCCATCGACACCCGCCTACCTGCGCGCGGGCCGCCCATCCTCGCCTGATCTGACTTTCCCGAAAATTCAATCAGACACCGCCTGACCGGCTCCCGGCAGGCGAAGAGGACTTACACATGAAACGCATTCTTTCCGGCGGCACGGCGCTGCTCGCCCTCGCCACCTGCCCGCTGCTCGCTACTGCCGAGACGCCCGACCCAGCCCTGCAGGACGTCATCATCGTCACCGGCCACCGCACCACAACCGTGACGGACACCGCACTCGCATCTGAAGCTGCACCACTCACCGGCGTAGACATCACCCGCCTGATCGCCCGCACGCCCGGCGCCGCCCGCATTGGCAATGGCGAAATGTCCGGACAGATGCAGTATCGCGGCCTGTTCGGCCCGCGCCTGAACCTGCGCATTGATGGCCACAGCTTCGCCTCCGGCGGCCCGAACCTGATGGACCCGGCCCTGCATTATGCGCCAACCTCGCTTGTCTCCGCCGTGCGCATTGACCGCGGCATCAGCCCGGTCTCCGAAGGCCCCGGCATTGGCGGCGGCGTCGATGCCGTTTTCAAGAAGACCAACTATTCCAATTCGTCGGAGGCCAGCCTCGGCTATGATCTGACGATTGGTGGGCGCAGCGTGAATGACAGCGTCTCCACCGGCGGCATTATCGGTGCCTCCACCGACACCTGGCGGGCAAACCTGCTTGGGGCCTACGAAGAAGGCGGCGATACCGAATACAAGGACGGCACGATTGGCGGCTCCGAATTCCAGCGCAGCATCTATGGCCTCGCCACCGGCCTGCGTACCGATCTCGGCGAGTTCAGCCTCGACTGGCGTCGCCACAATACCGGCTTTTCCGGCAACCCGCCCTTCGGCATGGACATCCGCTTCGTCGACACAGACGTGCTGAAGGCCGGCTATGAGAAAGCCTTCGGAAACGTGCTGGTCGAAGCGTCTGCCAGCTACACCGACGCCGCACACGGAATGAATACGCTCGACCTGCGCCCGTCCATGATGCAACGCGAAGCCTTCGCCTATGCCATCACGCGGAAAGCAGACATCGCCGCCACCTTCCCGGCCTTTGGCGGCAGCCTGCAAATCGGCGCGGACACCGCCGAGGAAGACCACAACATCCATGTGGTCGATCCGGGCAATCTCGACAATTTCGTCTACTCCCTGCCAGACATCGTGATCGACCGCACAGGCGCCTTCGCGGAATGGATGGGCGCGCTCGGCGCCTTCAATGCCGAGCTGGGCCTGCGCGTCGATGACTATGACGGCACAGGCGGCACGGCAACCTTCGGGGCCGATGCCTCAATGGGCCAGAAGATGCTGGCCGCCAGTTACAATGCCTCTGACCGCAGCACGGACGCGACCACACTTGACGTTGCCGCCCGGCTCTGGCGTCCGATCACGGATGACCTGACCTGGCGCGTAACGCTGGCGCAGAAATCGCGCGCACCCTTTTATCTGGAATGGTTCCAATGGCTTCCCTCCGGCTCCAGCGCGGGCCTCGCCGATGGCAATGTCTATCTGGGCGACCAGTCCCTCGACCCGGAAGTCGCCCTGATCGCGGAGACCGGCTTCGACTATGTGACCGAAACGGCCTATATCCGGCCCACGGTCTATATCCGCCAGATCAACGACTTCATTCAGGGTACGCCCTTTGATGATACGCCGGGCGTGGCCGACTCGATGGAAGAGATGATGGCCAGCATGCATGGCAGCTCGTCCGCCCTGCTCCGCTTCACCAATGTCGAGGCGCGGCTCATCGGCTTTGACCTTGATGCTGGCATGGACCTGCCCGGCCCGCTGCGCGCAGATGCCGTCTTCTCTTATGTCCGCGGCGAGCGGCGCGACGTTGATGATGATCTCTACCGCATCGCCCCGCCCAGCCTGACCGCTGGCCTGACCTGGGAGGCGCAGGATTGGTCCGCCACGCTGGAAACCCGCGCCGTGGCCGAACAGGACAAGGTATCGGTGACAAACCTCGAAGCCGAAACACCGGGCTATGTCACGCTCAGCCTGTATGGCGACTGGCAGGTGACAGAGGGCGTGCGCCTGTCAGCAGGCGTGGAGAACCTTTTCGATCGGGTCACCCGCGATCACCTGTCCGGCTACAACCGCAACGCCTGGAGCGACGTGGCCGTGGGCACCCGCCTCCCCGGCGCCGGCCGCGGCGCCTTCCTCCGCCTGTCCTTCGTGGGCCGATGACCCCTCTGCCCTCCCCCGCCCAAGCGGGGGAGGCACCTCGGCCTCATTCCTCAGGCAGAGGCGCGTCTCGGTCCCAGGCTGCCTTGACCATCGCGTTGATCTCTTCGCGTGTGTAGGGCCGCAAATCTTCCTCAGGCCCGAATGCGCCCTCGGGCTCATAGTACAGGCTCTTCGTCACCCGGACCGATACCTCGCCCGCATCCACCTGACGCCCCTCTTCGTCTCGCTCGGCATCGCGCTTCTGCATCTCTGGATAAAGCTCATCATCCCAATAAGTGTCATAGCTCAGATAGCGCCCCTCACGGTCATAGAACACGAAGACCTTTTGGGCTTTCTCCAGAACATGATCCGGCAAGGCGGCAATTGGCGTACCGTTTGGAAGGTTTTCACCCGGATAAATATTTTTCATGTTTGCACGGATGAAATCTGCCTGAAAGCATGATCGGGCAACTTCTTCACGGGCATAGATACCGATCTTGTCATTAAAGTATGTCTTCGGAGCAATTTCCGTCCAGTTCGGGCTGTCGGCGTATCGGTCCCATCCGCTCAAAAGGTCGTCCATATAGAACACGGAAGTTTTCGGGGCGAAGGCCATGATGGCTCGCGCCCGCCAAGTCTCCGGATGGAAGAACGCCCAAGCCACCAGCCACTGGCAGATCAAAAGGCTGGCGATGACAATGTTTGCTATTCCCAGAATGAGATCCCGTAGCCGCCATGATTTCTCCACCAGTGAGGTCAGCCCCATGGCCGCGACTACACCCATGCCGGCAACGCCTACCGCCGCCGTTGTGTCCAGTACAGCATCAATCCGGCCTGGCCTACCCAATAGAGATGGCTGCATCGCCCCGCAGACCGGCAGCTGGATCAAGGCATCCATGTAGCCAATCTGGCTGATGATGAAAAAGCCGATCAAACTGGCGAAGACAGTCAGCCCCATCCCTGTGGAGAATGCGCGCCGCCCGCGCGGCAGATGCGTTCTGGTAGACCCCATCCTCCCTTTAAAGCGGATTCCTGCTGCGCGCGCTACAGGGCAGACACCCCCCAAACGAAAAAGCCCGGCGCATCGCTGCGCCGGGCTTTACTGTGTTCTCTCTCTCAATCCGATGTCGGACTTAAGCCGTCTGGTTGGCCTCGGCCGTGTCGATCGTGACGCCAGCGCCCATTGTGGACGACAGGGTGATCTTGCGAACGAACTGGCCTTTGGCGCCCGATGGGCGTGCCTTGGTCAGGGCATCAAGGAAGGCTTTGACATTGGTTTCGATGTCGCCTTCGGAGAAGCTGGACTTGCCGATACCGGCATGGATGATCCCGGCCTTCTCGACGCGGAACTCGACCGAGCCGGACTTGGCGTCCTTGACGGCCTGCGCCACGTTTGGCGTGACCGTGCCGACTTTCGGGTTCGGCATCAGGCCGCGGGGCCCGAGCACCTTACCGAGACGACCGACAACGGCCATCATGTCTGGCGATGCGATGACGCGATCAAAGTCCATGAAGCCGCCCTGGATTTTTTCCATCAGGTCTTCAGCGCCGACGAAATCGGCTCCGGCTTCCTTGGCTTCGTCCGCCTTGGCGTCCTTTGCGAACACGGCGACGCGAACGTCCTTGCCGGTGCCCGATGGCAGGTTGACCACACCGCGGACCATCTGGTCTGCATATTTCGGGTCAACGCCGAGATTCACGGCGATCTCGACGGTCTCGTCGAATTTCGCTTTCGCATTCGATTTCACCAGAGCAACAGCTTCGGTGATCGTGTAGGCCTTGTCGGCATCCACGGATTCGATGATTGCGCGGGTACGCTTTCCTGGTTTCGCCATGATGCTTACTCCGTCACTTCGATGCCCATTGCGCGGGCGGAACCGGCAATGATTTTCGAGGCTGCGTCGAGGTCGTTTGCGTTCAGGTCTTCCATCTTCATTTCCGCGATCTCGCGAACCTGAGCCATGGTGACCTTGCCGACCGTCTCATAGCCGGGCTTGTTGGCGCCGGAAGCAGGCTTCTTGCCGAGCTTCAGCTTGGCAGCCTTCTTCAGCAGCACAGTGGCCGGTGGAGACTTCACGATGAAGGTGAAGGATTTGTCCTGATAATAGGAGATCACGACGGGAACGGGCAGGCCCTGTTCCATGCTCTGTGTCTTGGCGTTGAACGCCTTACAGAATTCCATGATGTTGATTCCGCGCTGACCGAGCGCCGGGCCGACTGGCGGCGACGGGTTGGCTTGGCCGGCAGGAATCTGGAGCTTGAGGTGCCCCAGGAGTTTCTTAGCCATATTGTCCTCTCGAACGTTTCAGATGGGGCGGTGGTCTTTCGATCCGCCCGGTTACTTTGGAGGTTCGTGGTCTGGCCGGGCTAACGGCCTCCCACGGAAGTGGGGCGTATGGCTGAAAGTGCAGGGAATTGCAACTCCCCAGCTGAATCGCTGCGCCTCAGCCTGCGCGGCTAATCCTGCGCAATCTTCTTCCTCATCATCACGTCGATCTGCACGTCGTCCCCCAGGCGGAAACTATGGCGGCCAAAGGGCTCGAAGCCCTGATGCGCGTAAAAGGCGATGGCCTTCTGGTTGTGTTCCCAGACGCCCAGCCAGACCCAGTCCACACCGGCCTCCTGCGCCGCCTCCAGCGCGGTGGCCATCAGGCGCTTTCCGATGCCCCTGCCCTGAAAGGCACGGGTCGCATAGATGCGCTCGATTTCCATCGCGTTTTCGAGGTCCTGCTCGGTCTGGGCAGGCCCGGTGTTCAGCTTCAGATATCCCGCAATGTCAGAGCCGGTCCGGGCGAAATAGAAGCGGGAGTTTGGGTTTTCATACTCTGCCCTGACCTTGTCCATGTCGAAGGCGACGGACGTATAGGCGGAAATATCCTGGGGGGCGTTCTGGCTTGAAAACGTGTCGAGGAAAGTGGCCTCGGCCAGATCCCGCAAAACAGGCAGGTCTTCGGGCCCTACCGGGCAAATTCTCATCAGGTCAGTCATGCTGAAGGGCTGCCAGATCACCGGCAGAGTTCAAGTCCTTTTTCCCGCCGGCGTCGCAAACAACAGTCGGCAGGTCGCGCCAATGCGCACGCGGCCATCGGCCTGAACAAAGGGCGCAATCGCCGCCGCATGGGCTGCGTTCACAGCCGCCTCACCCGAGGCGTCCATGGCCTTCGCCGCCACACCGGAGGAGCCGATCCCGCGCACGGCCAGGGCCTCGCTCTCATATTCCCACGGGCTGGACACATCCACGACCTCCAGCGGCGTCAGCCCTGCCTCGGCTGCGAACGCCCGCAGCCTGGCTTCGTCCGACAGCGCAAACGGTCCGGGCGCGCCCGGTGGCGGAGGCGGCAGGAGCGGTTTCAGGGCGCCGACAATCGCGGCCGCCTCCATGCCGTCCGGCTCGCCCCAGGTCATGATGACCACAGTGCCCGAAGGCGCCGTCACGCGCCGTGCTTGGGCCAGCGCCGCGCCGGGATTTCCGGCATATTGGAAAGAGTTGAAGCCGACGACCACATCGAAGCTGTCATCCCCGAATGGCAGGTCTTCCAGGTCGCCTGTCTGGAAAGCGCCCTGCGGGACACGGTCGCGGGCAATCTGGAGCAGCGAGTCCGAGGCATCAATTCCCGTCACCTGCGCGCCGCGATCCGCCGCCAGCGCCGCAGCCATGCCGGATCCGCACCCGGCATCAAGATAGCGCGTGCCTGCCCCGACCGCTGCGTGCTCAAGCGCGGCAACGTATCCGGCGCGGAATCCACCCTCCTGCAAATCGGCCCAGTCACGCGCCCGCATACCCCACAAACGGCCATTGGCCCCGGCCGTCCTGGGCGTGTTGGTTGCTGTCATCTGTTCCCCCCGGTCCTGCGCGGTTAACTGGCGCAGTTTACTGGCGCGCGTTCATCCCGCTGTCAGAACACCACGGATGGCGAAGTTATCACACCCCCGGAATCAAAAAGGCCGCCTCCTTTCGGAGACGGCCAATCTGATACAACTGGAAAAGTCCTGACGGACTATTCAGCGGTGATCGTGTCGACGGCGGTCTTGCCGCTGCGCTTGTCAACGGCGGTCGTGAAGGAAACCTTCTGACCTTCGGACAGGGCGCGCATGCCAGCGCGCTCAAGCGCCGTGGCGTGCACGAACACGTCGGTGCCGCCATCGTCTGGCTGGATGAAGCCGAAGCCTTTTTGGTCGTTGTAGAATTTTACGGTGCCACTTGTCATGAAACACTCCTGAATAGATGCGGTCCTGCAACATGCGGGTCCGCGGGAACACGAATTTTGTATGGGAGGTCTCTGAAGGAGTGGCAGGGCAAGCCCGTTCACTCAATGCCTGATCGTCCGGCGAAAAGTCGAATTCCCCATATAACGGGTATTTCCACCAATACAACCGCGCGTCTCCACCCGCGACTGTTTAACACACGCAAAAGCCCGGCAGCACAGGGCAACCGGGCTCTCGAAATTCTGGTCGGCCGGCCGACTACATCAGCGCATAACCCCGCGCATTGATATAACGCTTCAGCTCTTCGGCCCGGCGCAGTGGATCCGGGTGGGTGGACATGAACTCGGCCGGGCGCTGGCCTTCCGACTGCGCGGCCATCAATTCCCACAAGCGCACGGATTCGCGGGTGTCATAGCCGGCATTGTGCATGTAATCGACGCCCAGCTTGTCAGCCTCCAGCTCATGCCGGCGGCTATAGGGCAGGATCACGCCGAATTGCATGGCCGCGCCACCGAGAGCGCCGATGGCCGTGCCATACTTGCTGAGTTCTTCTGACTGCGCGACGGCGATCTGACCCGCCATCAGGCCAACTTGCGCTGCGGTCGAAACCGACAGGCGCTCTGCAGCATGGCGACCGACCACGTGGCCGGTCTCATGGCCCAGAACGGACGACAGCTGGTCGTCATTCTCGGTCAGTTCGGTAATGCCGCGATAAATGCCGACGCGGTTGCCAGGCATCACGAACGCGTTGACGTCATCGGTGTCGAACACCGCCACGTCCCAATTGGCGTTCGGGTCGATATGACCCGCCTTCACTGCGCCATCAGACGTACGCTCCCAGACGCTCAGCACCTGGTTTTTCAGGCGCGAGTTCGAGACAACGGGCGTCTGCGATTTCATGTCGGTCCAGGCCGTTGCGGCCATGCTGGCCACCTGCTCTTCCCCGAACAGGATCAGCTGGCTGGATCCGGTCGCCGGGTTTGTGGTGCAGCTGGAAATGAAGGGAAACACGGTGCCTGCGGCAATACCGGTAATCAGCGCGCGGCGCGACAGGCGCACCTGCGGTGCTCCGGCCAGAACTTCGCTATCAAATTCAACTAGATCGGCCATCTCATTCTCCCTATCGCCTCGAGCCAGAGGTTACCCCTGCACCCTTAAAAAGCAATCGCACCCCTGCACGATTGGTTCCCAACTTGAACGATTACGGCTGAATAGGCCCTGAATGGGCGGTTGCCTAGGCGTCCTCGTCCACCGTGTCGCCTGCCAGGATCGCCGCTTGCTGCACCCAGCCCTCACGTGTGATCCGACCAGAGAAATTGAGCTCATGGTCAACCCATGTGACGTTTTCAGGCGTCCAGGCAGCAATCTGGTCATAGTGCCAGATGCCCATACTGTTCAGCACTTCCTGAATCTTCGGCCCCACGCCGCCAATGATGGTCAAATCATCCGGCGTGTTGGCAACGGGCTTGTCGAGCGCCATCGGCTGTACGCCTGCGGGCCCCTCTTCTGCGGTCTCGTCGGACCCGGAGTCGTCATCCGCCTCTTCCGTGTCCGCTTCGACGAAATCCGCCTCGTCTTCGGGCTCGGACTCACTCTCGGCCACGCCCAGTTCGGCGGCGTTGTCTGACGCTTCGTCTTCCTCATCGGTCAGTTCGAGCGCTGCCAGGATAGCCCGGCTGGCCTCATCTGCGCGGTCGATATCGGTCTCTTCTTCTGACCCGTCGGCGGGCACTTCATCATCTACATCGGCCTCGGCAGTCTCTGCATAGTCTTCAGCCAGTTCGTCCTCGACGGGCGTCAGTTCTGTATCGTCGAACGCTGTCTCTGCCTCAGCAGGCGCCTCATCGGCGAACCGGTCAACAATCTCGAAAGCAGGTACATCCGGTTCAGCGTCAGGATCAGCGGCCAGCTCGGCTGGCGCTTCCGGCTCCTGTTCAGCCTCAAACTCAATCGCCTCTTCGATGTCATCTTCGGCATCTTCCGCGAGTTCTTCGGCAAAGTCGGCTTCGTCACTTGGCTCGGCTTCAGGCTCGGCAAGCTCAACCTCCGGCTCGTTTTCAGCTTCGCCATCAAAGTCCGGCACGGATTCCAGTTCAGATTCGGGCTCGGTCTCCGGCAAGTCCGGAAGAGGCTCCGGCGTGATGGCCGCTTCGGCAACCGCGTCGGCCTCAATGCCCTCTTCCTCGGCGTCTTGGTCGCCTTCGAAATAGGCAAGGCGGCCTTCCAGAAAACGATTGCGCCAGCGCAGGCGGGCCAGTTCTTCTTCCGCCTCACCATTGCCGTTACGCCCGCTTGGCGTAGCTGCCGGGGCTTTCACCTTGGCGAGTTCATCTTCCAGCGCTTCGACGCGCTGCTTCAGGAAATTCTGTTGCCATTCTGCCTTGGCCGCATCGGCGTCGCTGGTCTCGCCAGTCGCCATCGCAGCAGGTGCCGCCTCCGCAGGGGATGCGCCAGCGGCTTCGCTGCCCCCCTCGCCGATCATGGCTTCCAGATGGCGCACACGGCTTTCGAGGTGACGGTTGCGCCAAACCAGCGCCGGGTTCGGATCGGTCGCGCCGCCAACAGCAGCAAGCGTGCCCACAGCGCCAGCTCCTGCCGCACCCGCAGCCTTTGCGCCGCTCACCAGCGCCTCGTCGGCTTTCGCCTTCAGCGCTTCCAGCTCGCTCTTGGCGCGGCTCAATTCATCACTCATGCGCTGGAATTTCACATTCTGCTCGGCCTGAGCCTCACGCGCATTCGTATTGCCCACCGGCTGACCACGCTGGGCCGCATACAGGCTTTCAATCTCTTCCTTGGCCTGTTCGAGTTCGGTCTGGGTAACATCGCGCTCGACCATTGCGCGCCGCATTTTTCCAACCAGCATCATGCCGCGAATGGACCAACCCAGCAGCAAACCGAATACGGCAACCCCTGCCAGCGCCGCCCACATATGTGCCAATAGCCACGCCATCATTCGCTCCGTTCTCGAACCTTGAACCCAATCCGGCGATTCTTCGCCCGACCGTCTTCTGTGTCATTACTCTGCACAGCCTCGTCGGGACCATACCCAATTACAGTCAGCCGAGAAGGAGAAAATCCGGCCGAAACCATATAATCCCGCACAGCCAGCGCCCGTGCCTCGCTGAGGGCAATATTTGCCTCCCGCTCGCCCGTGGAGTCGGTATGGCCGCCCACTTCAAACACCAGATCTCGCGCACACCGCTCAGATACGGTCATGACCTTGTCCAGCGTCAGGCCGCTTTCACGGCTAATGTTTGCCAGGCCGGTCTCGAAATACACCTTGTTGGTCTCCATCACCGCGTCAAAGGCCTGCTGGCAGGCCGCAACCGGGTCTGCCTGAAAGTCGATGTCTCGAATCTCGTCCACATCTACCTGCACCGTATCGGCGAAGACTGTGACAGGATAAGGGCCACCAAGATTGGCCATATCCTGCTGGAGGTAGGCAATCGTGGACCCTGACGCCTCGCCCTCGAAACTGAGACCGGTTTCCTCTGGCTCGAACGCCATTTCGCCGGACCGGAACTTGGCAAAATGCGGCAAGCCCACGCGCACGCCGTTCAGCCAGCCCGGATGAGGCTCGCCAGCGACCTCCATCTCGTCACGTACGGTGCGCGCATAATATTGCTTGGCGATCGTCAGGATTTCCTCGCGCTCGGCTTCGCTGGCGACCTTGCCGGACAGCACCAGTTCGCCGTCGCCATGCGCCGCGCTCCACAAGGCCGGGCCGCGCAGGAAAGGCTCTCCCCGGAACGGGGCGGTCACATTGGCGATGTCGGCCGAAACCCGCGCGCGGGTCGCAGTCTCCATAGAGACCCCGCGCAACCGGACGCGCGTGTCATGCAGGCGGGCTTCGCCTGTATCGAGTTCCGCCAGGCTGTCCAATGCGAGCCGGGCCATGCCCTGCCAGTAAGCG
The DNA here is from genome assembly GCF_017309975.1 of Hyphomonas sp. KY3. Classification (NCBI taxonomy): domain Bacteria; kingdom Pseudomonadati; phylum Pseudomonadota; class Alphaproteobacteria; order Hyphomonadales; family Hyphomonadaceae; genus Hyphomonas; species Hyphomonas sp. KY3. Next base: position 921,058 of record NZ_CP022271.1, on the reverse strand, counting down.
GCTGGCGCGCCATTGGCCAGCTGCATACGGTCTTCAACCGCGCCATCGCCAGCATGCGATCCGGCATAGTCCAGAAGGTCAGCGCGAATGGTACGCGAGGGCACATGCCCCATCAGGATATAGTCGCCTGCACCAGTCTTGATGGCGCGCCAGACATAGGGGGTCACCGGCGGCGCAGTGCCCACCCCACTCTCGACCATGGTCACTCCGCCAAGGATGATCCCGCCTGACCCGCTGGATGTCAGCACGGTTTCAGCTGCTGCTTCTATGGCATCCATGGAGGGGGCTTTGCCGGTCAGCTCGGCGCGTTGGCCATGCATGCGCACGCCTGCCCAGTCAAAGCCCTGCTCGGCCAGCGCCGCATTGGCGTTGGCCTCCAGCCGCGCTTGGAGGTTTACAGGCGTGTTCGCTGACTGGTACACGGCCCACCAGCCCGTGCAGATCAAGCCAACAAGGGCCACAAATCCAAAAAGGTAGTCGAGCAGTCTCATAGAGGCCCCGCGACCTCCTCCATTGCTAATCCCCTGATAATCAGGGATGCCCTATTCAGCATGTCCTCGCAAGAGTTACCCCGCAGAGTCAGAGACGCCGAATCCCCAGCATGACCCGCCAGATTGAGACGATCAGCAGCGCATCAAACCCGCTCATCAAGTCCTTGAAAAGTCTTGAAAGAAAGAAAGGCCGAGCCGAAACGGGCCTGTTTCTCGCAGAAGGCGCGCGCCTGATCGGCCAGGGGCTTGCAAACGGTTGGAAGGCGGACTCGCTGATTGTCGCGGCAAGCATGGCAGATCGGCCACACCTCGCGGAATTGATCCGTCAGGCAGAGACTTCCGGCGCGCGGGTCGTGCTGGCCGCCGACAAGCTGATGTCGCGTATCACTCACAAGGATAATGCGCAGAGCGTGGTCGCGGCGTTCCACCAGCGCCATCTCGGCCTTGATGCCCTGCCGCAGGACAGCAATGGGCTGTTTGTCGCCCTGTATGAAGTGCGCGACCCCGGCAATTTGGGCACGATCCTGCGTACGGCCGACTGCGCGGGCATTTCCGGCGTGATCCTGATCGAAACCTGTTGTGACCCTTACAGTTTCGAGGCCGTGCGCGCCTCCATGGGCTCGATCTTCGACATGCCCTTTGCGACCGCCTCGTTCGACCAGTTCAACGCCTGGCGCAAAAGGCTTGGCCTGACCATGAGCGCCGCGTCGGTCAACGGCACGGCCCGCCATGACCGCACCGATTTCACCTCCGGCGCGGTCATCATCATGGGCAATGAGCAATCCGGCCTGCCGCCCGAAGCCGAAACCGCCTGCGACCAGCTCTGCCTGATCCCGATGCGGGGCGGCGCCGACAGCCTCAATCTCGCCCAGGCCACCGCCATCATGACCTATGAAGCGTGGCGCCAGAGGGATTTCAAATGAAGACCGAAACCCGCCTCCTGATCGCCGACGACTGGAAAGACTACGCCCTGCTCGACAGTGGCCACTTGCAGAAGCTTGAGCGCTTCGGCAGCCAGACCGTCATCCGGCCCGATCCCCAAGCTTTCTGGGAGCCAGCCCGCCCCTTGGAAAGTTGGCGCGCCGATGCGCAGTTTTCTGCGAAGTCGCAAGATGATGACGGCGCGGGCAATTGGGAAGTGCTGTCTCCCAAGGCGCTCGACAGCTGGCCGATGCAATGGAATGGCCTGACCTTCGAGGCGCGCCGTGCTGCCTTCCGGCATATGGGCGTGTTCCAGGAACATTCGGTTCACTGGCGCTTCGCGCAGGAGAAGATCCGCGCAGCCGGCCGTCCGATCAAGGTGCTCAACCTGTTCGGCTATACCGGCATGATGTCGCTCGCCTGCGCAGCCGCGGGCGCCGAAGTGGTCCATCTGGATGCCAGCCCGAAATCAAACGGCTATGGCAAGGACAATCAGGCGATGAGTGGCCTGCAGGATCGGTCCATTCGCTGGATCGCCGATGACGCCATGAAGTTTACCGCCCGCGAGGTCCGGCGTGGCAACGAATATGACGCCATCATCCTGGACCCGCCGAAATTCGGACGCGGCCCGAAGAATGAAACCTGGCGGTTCGAGGAAAACTTGCCCGAATTGCTGGACGTCGTGAAGCAGCTGCTGAGTGACCGGCCCCTGTTTGTGATCCTGACGGCCTATGCCGTGCGCCTGTCTTATCTGGCCCTGTCACAGGCGCTGGCTGACCGGCTCTCCCCGCTGGGCGGCGTGATGGAGACCGGCGAGATGGCCCTGCCCCAGCAAGGTTCAGACCGGCTCTTGCCGACAGCCATCTATGCACGTTGGCACGCGGGCGCCTGACCGCACGCCTCTTTCTGCGCAGCCAGACAAAACAGCCCTTAGCCCGGTTCGGGTGAAGCGCTAAGCGCTGACACCGCACCCGTTAAAACAAAAACGGCGGCTCCGAAGAGCCGCCGTTCCTGTTTCTGTTACGTCGTCAGACTTAGAAGTCGAACGTCGCACCCATGAAGATGTAGCGACCAAGAGCGTCGTACACTTGTGGGTAGGTGTTACCGTTACCCGGCGCCGTACCGACAACCGAGGAAAGCGGTGGATCTTCGTCCAGGACGTTGTTCACGCCGAGACGCAGGGACATGTAGTCCGTCGCGTTCCAGGAACCGGAAAGATCGAAGTAGTTCTGGGCATCCAGAACACCGTTGATGGTGCCATCGTCACCACCTGCGATTTCGACTTCCGAGAAGTGGCGCCACGTACCGGTGACACTGAACAGGCCTTCGGCATCGGCCCAGGTCATGGAAGCCTTGTGGCGGTATTCTGGCGAAGCACCATTGGCAACTTCCGTACCACCACCGGAGGCACAGCTGCCGCCGTAGTAGCCGACACAGTCGAAGATATCAGCGCCGGTGGAGTTCGGCAGTGGCTTGGTCTCGAGAGATTCAAGCATCGTACCGACATAGTCGAAGTCGATTCCGCCGCGAGCATCCAGGTCCAGAGCGTAGCTGGCCAGAAGGTCGAAGCCGGAGGTCGAAAGCGAACCGGTGTTGATGTTGGTTGCAACGATGTAGCCGGTCTGACCCGCCCACAGTGTGCCGCCATTGCCGCGATTGACGAGCGAACAGAAGAACGTGTCGCCGGTTTCAAGGCAGGTATCGAGTGCCAGTTCCTGTGGAACCGTACCCACGAGGTCTTCAACAGTGATGTCGAAGTAGTCGAGGGAAACTGTCAGGCCCGGGATCATCGACGGCGTGGCCACGAAACCAATCGTGTACGTATCAGCCGTTTCTGGTTCCAGGTCTGGGTTACCACCGGTCAGCGTGTTGAACTGGCCAGCTGGGTTATCCGCGATGCTGCCGTACTGGGCAGCGGTCACGCCAGTGTTTGCACACTGTGCAGCCGTTGCGGTTGGCGTCGTGCCGGCACATGGATCGTAGATGCCGTTTGAACCTTGAGTCAGGTCGAACAGGCCGATGGACTGTGTCGAGAAGAGCTCGAAGATGTTCGCAGCACGCACGGCGCGCTGGAATGAACCGCGGAAGCGGATGTCTTCAACCGGAGCGTACTCAACACCGATCTTGTAAGCGTCAGAAGACACGGCGTCATAGTTCGACCGGCGATAAGCAAGGTCGACACCCAGGGATTCAACACCCTCATAACCTTCGATCAGTGGTGCGTTGACCTCTGCGAAGTAGTCATAGACTTCCTGCGAACCAGCGATTGGGTTCGTAGGTCCACCCTGACCAGCACCGTCGCCGGACTGGAAGTTGCTGTCCGGGTTGGAGTCGAGGCTATCACGACGATATTCCACACCGAAGGCAACCTTGATGCCTTCTTCAGCCATCGGAGACACGACGCCATAGTCGGCGAGGTCTGCGAAGGTCTTGGCAGTCACAACCGTCTGCTTGACGTCGCCATCCCTGAACAGCGGGTTGACGATGTAGTTCACAGCAGCGTCGCTTGGGCCGGCACCTGAGAAGATGTCGTAAGGAGCACAAGCCGCGTCGTCATTGTTCGGATCGGCATCGGCATTGACCGCACAGACAATGTTGCCCGTTCCGTCATCAACAGCGTAGAGCGCTTTGGACAGTTTCGAGATCGACAGGTCGTTATTGTAGACTTCCGAACGGTGCACGTTGGCGTACACAGCAGAGATGTCATAACCCCATGGCGAGTCGCCAATGGTGCCCTGCAGGCCGATCACACCACGATAGGTCGTGTGACGGATGTCGTTGTTGCGGTTTCCGCCTTCGACGTTCCGGCGAAGGAACAGGACGTCGCCGATACCGGCAATGTCATCACCCGCTGCACCGCGCGACGTACAGATAAAGTCGACCTGTTGTGCGCTCAGGAATGGGTTGTCACAGTTGATGCCGCCATTTCCGCCGGTCACACCGTAACCAAACACACCAGACGGCGCGATTTGGGAATTGGTCTGGTTGTCCATGAACATGAATTCGCCATATGCGTTCACATATGGGTTGATGTCATAGTTCGCGAACGTACCGAAGGAGTAGCGCTCGTTCGGACGCTGGAAGTGGTTGTACGGGTTGTAGTTGAACGTGTCAGAGACAAAGTTCCGCTCAACGAACTCGTTCGTGGTCGGGTCAACGCGAGCCCACAGACCGGTCGGCAGGTTGGAGCCGAGGTCCAGAATGTTGGTGAACTGGTTCGTGGACGAACCGGCACATGTGAAGTCGTTACCACCATTGGTGGTGGACAGGGCACACTGCGAATAGTCGCGGTTAGCCTGAAGAACTTCCTTGGTGTTCTGGAAGCTGGCGAAGCCCATGACGTGACCGCGGCCATTGTCCAGCTTGCCACCGAACGCTGCGGTGATGTCAACGGACTCACCATCAGACGTCGAGCCATCCGGAACCGTGAACTGGGAAGGGTTGTCAGCTGCGAAGCCACCCAGGATGTCCTGGATGTAGCTGTTGGAATTGTCGTGCTGGTAGAAGGAGTAGTTACCTTCCAGGCGAACACCTTCGAAATCCGTGTCGAGCACGAAGTTCACAACACCGGAAACAGCGTCAGAACCGTAGGTTGCGGACGCACCACCGGTCAGGATGTCAACTTTCTTCACCATTGCGGCTGGGATGAAGTTGATGTCCGGAGCAGCCGTGTTCAGCGAGCCGTATGGCAGGCGGCGGCCGTTCAAGAGCGTCAGCGTGCGGGAAGCACCCAGGCCGCGAAGGTTGACCGAAGCCGTACCGGTCGCGCCGTTGGCGAGGGCGGAACCCTGAGCACCGAATGCCTGTGGCAGGGCGTTGATCATGTCTTCCGCACGGACAACACCGCGCACGTCGAAGTCGGCGGAGCCGAGGGACGTGACCGGGCTGGTCTCAACCAGGTTGCCGCTTTGCGGGATCAGCGAGCCCGTGACGACGATGGTCTGTTGTACGGATGCTTCTTCCCCGTCCGCCTCTGCTACAGCAATTACGTCTTCATCTGCGTCTTGGGCGTACGCTGGCAGCGCAGCAGCTGCAGCAAGTGCAGCGCCGGCAAATACCGACGACGCCAATAGGCGCTTCTTCAAGTTAAGTTCGCTCACTTGAACCTCCGAAAGGATTGTCAAAAAAATGTGTCCACATCATGCAGACAAACCTGGCCCCCTAGACCAAGTCTTACCGGGCAGTAAGGATTGAGCACCTTGCATAGTCAATTGGATGCAGCGGCGCTCACAAGCAAAATGACACCAGTGTGACAGAATCGCATCACCTTTTTGGTCGGTTTGGGGCAATATTGTTCCAGATACGCCTGATAAATCCGAAAAAATGCCCCGAACGGATTTTGCGGCGCCCTCCACTATGCTTGTTTTTCAGGCAGGCCACCTGAATTCGAGCCGAGCTTCATGCTGCGCCTGATCGCATTTCAGGCAATCCGCCCTGTTCAGACCAGCATGAAGCTGACAACGACCAGGGAAATGCCGAGCGTGACGCCCACGATCAGGATTGAGAACAACAGGATCAGGGTTCGCAAGGCAGCCATGAATCGCCCCGTCTCGTAAGTCACGCGCAATTGGCGATAGAGATACGCAATGCCGACCAGCACCCCACCCAAGATAAGCTCGCCAAGCCAAGCTGCGTTCACGGCGGCGAGCACAATTAAGAAGGTCGCTGTCAGATAGATGAAGGTCTGCACATGCAGCGCGGTGATCACATGGTCATAGATGTACCGGCTGCGGTGCCACGCATACAGAATCGTCAGCATGAAGGCCAGGATAGGCAGGAACATCAAACTGAATCTCGGCGCCCATTCCCGAATGCGCGCGCCATAGCGATCCTGGTTCTCGTACACGGTCGCCGCATGGTCGGCGGCGCGCCATGCCTGCTCGCGCTCCGCGGGGGTCGCATCCTCGTCCAGTCTTGAAGTGACCTCATCATAAAGCGCGTCGCGATTGATGCGGCCGTCATCCGTCATGATACGCTGAAATGTGATGCCGTGCTCCGCCTGTAGCAATTCCAGCTGGATGAGCTCGCGCTCATCCGGCGTCAGGTCGGGGTCTTCTGCCCGGGCGCGCAATTCCTCCAGCCCCTCTTCGGTCACCACCGGAAGAGGCTCACCATCCTCCCCTATCCCGACATCGATCCCGTTTTCCAGGAGGCGGTCGATCTTGAGAGAATTGTACCAGCCCATCTGATCGCCGAGCGTGAACAGGGTCAGGAAGAAGATCACAGACGCCATCAGGAACATGCGGAAAGGCGGCACATAGCGTGCGCGCTTTCCATCCAGATAGTTCCGGGTCATCCGGCCGGGGCGGAACAACAACATGGGCAAGGACCGCCACAAGCGGCCATCCAGCGCAAATACGTCCGCCAGACTGCTCGCCACCAGATCCCAGACCGGGCGATGGAAGTCAGACGCCAATTGGCCGCACGTTGTGCAGAACCGGTCCTCGACGATGGTCTCGCAATTTGCGCAAGGCAAACCGGACTTTACCGGATGATGGTCTCCGGTCGACAAGCCACTTGCCGACCCGAGACCTGCGGCCTCCATTTCATGTTCCATTTCGAGACCCCCGTCTGTTTACCGCTACTCGGCGCTGAGCCCCTCCCGGCACAGAAAGCGCGAGCGATGCTGATCCTTCGCATTTTCTTCCCAGCCGGTCAGCTCTGGATCGACCATGTTCTTGGTCACCTGAAACCACATCGGCGTAATCGGATATTCTTCGAGCATCAGTTCTTCAGCGGCTGCGAAGACTTCTGCCCGCATCTGCAGGTCCAGCTGCTGGTTCGACTGGCTCAGAAGCGCATCATACTCCGGATTGGCATAGTCGCCATAGTTTTGCTGGCCCGTATTGGAATCGAGCAGGTAAAGAAAGTTGATCGGATCATCGAAATCCGCGACCCATGCCGCATCCGCTACCGAGAAGTTTCCGGTCCGCAAGCGCGAATAGAGCACTTTTGTATCCTGTTTCACAATGGTCGGGTTAACCCAGGGGGCGATATCACTCCAATTGGACTGAGCGACCGGCGCCACCTTCGGATTGTCGTCCGTCGAACGGTGAATGAATTCGAACTCAAGCGGATTGCCCGGGCCGAACCCTGCCGCTTCCAACAGGCTGCGCGCCTCGGCAAGCCGATCTTCGCGTGAGGTGTCCTTCCAATCCATGGATGGCCGACTGACATCGTAATTATTGATGCCCGGTGGCACGAAGGAATACGCTGGCAGATAACCCTGTGTCAGCACGTTGCGAACCATGAACTCCCGGTCGAGCGCCATTGAAAGGGCCTTGCGCACGCGCACATCGTCGAACGGCTCAACGGTGGTGTTGAATGTCCAGTAGGTCGAGATGAGAGAAGGTGTCGTGCGCAGCCAGCCGGGGAATTTCGCATCCAATTCGGTATAGCGAGACCCGTCAAAGGCATTGTTGATGTCCAGTTCGCCGGCGGAAATCTTGTTCTCGACGGCCGACAGGTCTTCCAGTTCCAGATACACGACCCGATCAAAACACGCCTCCGGCGCGCCAAATCCGGTCGGGTTCTTGTCGGCGACCAATTGGTCACCCGTGCGCCAGTAGACCAGCTTGTAAGGACCGTTGACGACAATATTTTCCGGCTGGATCCACGCATCTCCGTGCGCTTCGATGGCCCAACTCGGCAACGGATAGGTCGTGTAATGGCTCAGCAAGCCAAGCAAATAAGGCGCCGGGTATTCCAAAGTGATTTCCAGCGTCTTGTCGTCGATGGCTTTCACGCCCAGTTCCTCAGGCGGCAATTCCTCTGAACTCACCTTTTGCGCATTCTTGATCAACCAGAGGAGCGACGCATATTGCGAAGCTGTCTCCGGGTTCTGGATGCGGCGCAGGCTGTAGACGAAGTCGCCGGCAGTGACGGGCGTGCCGTCAGACCAGACATGATCACCCAAAGTGAAGGTCCAGACCAAACCATCTTCACTGACTTCATAACTGTCGGCCATACCCAGCACCGGGCGGCCATCTGGGCCATCCGTGGTCAGGCCGATGATCATGTCGCCAATGATAATGTTCTCCCACTGCGCGGATGATTTGTTGGGGTCCAGCGTGTCCACCTTGGCCGAAATTCCCCGGCGCAGGGTCGGCACGTCAGAGGCTGCGGAATCCCCACCGCCCCCGCAGGCGGCCAGTGTCAGGGCAAGTGCGGCAGCCAGGCCGGTTGTCATCAAGGCGTTCAACTTCATGGGTTTTGTGTCTCCAACGTCTTTTCCGCGATCGCGCGATTTGCAACACTGCTGCCAGACCATTACGGTTTTGCAAAGCCTTCCTGCTGGAAGTCGCACATGAGGTAACAGGAATGACCCGAATTTGGTGCATTGCAGGGATGATTTTTGCGCTTGGCGCAACAGCCACTGCACAAGATGTCTCAACCGATGACGTCTATGCCTGCACATCCGTCGCCGAAGATGCAGAGCGCCTTGCCTGTTACGATGCGGCTGTTGGGCGGCTGCAAGCCGCCGAAGCGGCGGGCGACGTCACAACCGTGACCCGACAGGAAGTCGAACAGGTCCGCCAGGATTCCTTCGGCTTCTCCATTCCGTCCCTGCCCTCTCTGACGCTCGGCAAATCTGACGACCAGAGCCTCAAGGAGATGACGCTCCCTGTGAAAGCCGTGCGCGGCAATCGGGGAAACCTGGTGATCACGCTGGAAAATGGACAGGTCTGGCGGCAAACCGATTCCAAGGCGCTGCGCAATAATGGCCAGACCGAAGCCCAGATCTATGAAGCGGCCTTCGGCAGCTACAAGATGAAACTGGATGGCAGCATCGCATTCCGGGTCGAACGCGTGAAATAATACGGGAATCCTTGCCGCAAACTTCAGCAAACACTGACCGAACCGCGCGCAAGCCAGCAATGGCTTGACCTATTCCGGGCGCGTGGCTTGCTGAATCGATGAAACCTTTCTCAGGCTGAGACGTAGTCCCGTCGAGCGACTGGAAGGGAATCTGCGTATCCGGACGAAGATCACTGCCCACAGGAATACGCGCTGGCTGAAGCGCTTTCGCCCGCCCCTTCTGTTTGCGCTGGCCGGCGCGGCGCTGGTCTTTGCGACGCCCTACCTACCTCAGTACATCCCTGACGGCTTTGTCTCAGGCGACCGGCTCGAGCGAATGGCAGGGATCAGTTCAGGCGTATTGTTCATCATCGCCTTTGGCTGGCTGGTCGGCACCATTGTCGATGCCTTGATCAAACGCCGTCTGGCTGGCCTGCACCTCGATGCAGAAGACAATCTGGAAGCGCGCAAATCGGCCACGCGGCTAGATGTCGTGCGCCGCGTCTGGATCGTCATTGCCGGAATCGTCACCCTCGCCGCTGCGCTCACTGTCATTCCCGGCGTGAAGCAGATTGGCGTCAGCCTGTTTGCATCGGCCGGAATCGCGGGCATCGCCATCGGCTTGGCGGCCCGTCCCGTACTCAGCAACCTGATCGCCGGACTGCAGATCGCCTTCACCCAGCCGATCCGGCTGGATGACGCCGTCGTCGTCGAAGGTGAATGGGGCTGGATCGAGGAAATCGGCCTCTTCTATGTTGTCATCAAGATCTGGGACTGGCGACGCCTCGTCGTGCCGCTCTCCTATTTCATCGAGACGCCTTTCCAGAACTGGACCCGCAAGAGCGCCTCCATCATCGGCAGCGTCTACTGGACGGTAGATTATCACGCACCCATCGCGCGGATGCGCGAGAAGCTGGAAGATATCTGCAAGTCCACCCCGCTCTGGAATGGCGACGTGGTGAATTTGCAGGTTACCGAAGCCTCGGGCAATTCTGTAACGGTGCGCGGGCTCGCCTCGGCCAGCTCGTCTCCGAAAGCCTGGGACTTGCGTTGCCTGATCCGTGAGCAGATGATCGAATGGCTTCAGGCCGAGCATCCCGAAGCCCTGCCCCGACTGCGCGCTGATACGGATGTAAGATTGCCGGAGGATTTCGGCGGCTTTGCGCCCCAGCAGGGCTAGTCGCTACCAGGGATGGGTCTTGCCTTCAAAGTCCAGGAAGCGCAGCTCGCTTGATGGCCCTGCCGTGGTGATGACCGTGTAGAGACCAGCAGCACTCTGAGCCGGATTGACTGGCGCCTGCTTGCCGCCCATGTCAGTGTTCACCCAGCCCGGATGCAGCGCGAGCAGGGTCACCCCCTTCTCCGCAAGTTCGGGCGCGGCGGCACGCAGGGCCATGTTCAGGCCCGCCTTGGACGTGCGATAAATCAGTCCGAAAGACGCCTGCGTGTTCTCGATGGATCCCATCATGCTGGACAGGCTGGCCGCCATCTTCACATCGCTGGCCGCAATATTGTCCAGGAACGTGTCGATCATTCGGATCGGCGCAATCGTGTTCACCGCCAGCATGTTGGCGAACGCGTCATAATCGAGATCCTTGAACGCAGCGAAACTGCCAATGCCGGCATTGTTGATCAGATAGTCGATGGGCTGGTCGCCGACCGCTTCCTTCAATGCCGCCACCGAAACTGCATCGGTCACTTCGAGCGGATAAACTTTGGCGCCCGTCGCGTTCAGTTCGTTTGAGGTCTCAGGGTCGCGCGCCGTGGCAATCACGTCATGACCTTGAGCGAGAAACTTGCGGACAAGCTCCAGACCGATCCCACGATTTGCACCGGTGATAAGCGTGGTAGTCATAGAAACTCTCCGTCTGGATAGGTCTGGGTATATGGGAACGCGTCGGCAAACGCTGCGACAGGGCCGCTACGAGTCTGGCAAAATGCGGTAGACCGCAGTTGCTTTCATCAGGGGCTTGTCACCTTGGCGGGCCATGCCGCCGGTGAACAGGATCGTGCGAGTTTGCCGGTCAACCTTGGGCTCCAACGTGACATCGGCGCCTTGAGCCGCCTCAGAGGACACGTCGATCGTGACAGAAACCATTTCCACCGGATTGGGAGCGCAGATCGCTTCAGCATCGGCACGTATCGCCGCCATCAGGTCCAGCGCCAGTCGTTCGTCCGGTTTCAGAGTGGTTACGTCTTGCATGTGGTGGAAGCCCTCAATCACTGGCCTTGCACATAGACAGGCCCGTTCCAAAAGAAAAGGGCCAAGCCGGTTGGGGGGAAGAGAGGGAGAACCGACTTGGCCCCATATTGGGAACGTCTTGAGGCAACTGACAGTGTCAGGGGGGTGTCTGCCTGCAAGATACAAGGTTTACGCTCTTCAGTTGGCTTGGTTCCGCGGAAAAGAAAAAAGTTTCGCGCATGAAAAAGCCGCCCTCGCGGCGGCTCATCCAAAGCTTGTCTTTCGAGCCAGATCAGGCGGCTTGGGCCGCGGCTGCGACCGCGTCGAGGTCCGACCCGATGAGGTCACCCAGATGGCCAAAGCCGACCAGGGCGTGGTGCTCGTCCATATAAGTGGAAATACTCGGCAATAGCAGGCCGATGGCCTTGTGGTCCAAACCCAGCTTGTGGAGTTCGGAAATCATGGATTGCGCGACAATGCGCTTGCCGCCGGGCGTCTGTTCGATCAGGCGAGCAATCTCTCCAACCGGGGCGCCGATCGTGCTGCCTGTGCGGGCCGACAGGGCGCGTGCGCCCGGAATGGTCTTGAACATGGCCGTGGCGAAGGGGGAATCCTGACGCTCTGCTGCGTTCAGGACAATGCCGAGGGCTTGTCGGGACGCGTCCTCCGAGAGGCCATTATGCCGGGCGAGGTGTGCTGTAAGATCGTTCAACATGTGCGATGGCACTCCTAGGATTAACGGCTTCGGAATTATCATTAACCCTCATTGTGCTTACCGCTTGGTTACCGGGCGCATTGCTGTGCAAGGCAAATGCGACCAAGAGCGTTAAGATGCATTAGGGCCGGGTAAACAAACCGCCCCAAATCATTTACCTTTGACCCCTCATCCGTACGTCCCAAGGAGTTTTCATGATCCGTATCGGCATACTCGGCGCCGCCAAGATTGGCCCCAAGGCCATCATCGAGCCCGCTGCAAACCGTGATGATTGCGAAATCGTCGCCGTGGCAGCGCGCGACGCGGACAAGGCGCGCACCTATGCCGAAGCGAACGGCATCGCGCATGTTGAGACCGATTACGACGCGCTGGTGCACCGCAAGGATGTCGACCTGATCTACAACGCCCTGCCCCCGCATCGCCATGCCGATCTGACCATCGCCGCGCTGGAAGCTGGCAAGGCGGTATTATGCGAGAAGCCCTTCGCCATGAACTCCGCCGAAGCCACGCGCATGGTCGACGCCGCCAACCGGGCCGGCAAGCCACTGATCGAGGCGTTTCATTATCGCTTCCACCCAGCTTTCCTGCGCGTTCTGGAAATCGTGCGCAGCGGAGACCTCGGCGCGATCAAGACCATGGAGGCGGTGTTCAATGTGTCGATCCCGTATCGCGAGGGCGAGTTGCGCCATACGCTGGAACTCGGTGGAGGCGCATTAATGGATCTGGGCTGCTATTCGGTCCACATGATCCGCACCCTTGCAGACGCAGAACCCGATGTCCTGTCGGCCAGTGCGCAGTGCGACCGGCCCGGTGTTGATATCGGCACCAAGGCACATCTCGGTTTTTCAAGCGGCGCGTCAGCAATTGTGGAATGCAGTATGGCCGAAGATGTGGACCGCGATATCAGGCTCGAAATCGTCTGCAAGGATGGCTGTGTCTCCTTGCTCAACCCGGTACACCCGCATCGCGGCCACCAGATCACCATCCGGCAAGGCGGCCACGAACGCACCGAGACGGCCGACGGCATGATCACCTATGAGCACCAATTGGCCCATGTCATGGACGTGATGGCCGGACGCGCCGTGCCGCTGACCGGTGGCGCCGACGCGATTGGCAACATGGCCGTGATCGACGCAATCTACGCAGCGGCAGGCCTCTCGCCCCGATAAAGCGTCAAGGCTCGCTTGACGCATGAATATACAAAACGTATACGGTATGTATATAATTCATATCGAGGACAAACATGGGTATCGTGAAGATCGACAATGACCTGCATGAAGAAGTCCGGCGGGCGAGCGGGGTCATGTGTCGATCCATCAATGCGCAAGCCGAATTCTGGATTAAAATCGGCCGGCTCGCCGAAGCCAATCCAACGCTCTCCTTCAATGACATTGTGAAGATGCAGCTCGAAGCGGCCGATGCGCCCTTGGCCGACCTGAAGGTCGCCTGACATGGTAAAGACGCCGAGCGAGATCGCGCTGATGCGCATCTCTGGCAAACTGCTGGCATCCGTTTTCGAAATGCTGGACGGGCAGGACCTGGCGGGCATGTCGACGCTACAGGTCAACGATCTGGTCGACCGCTTCATCACCGAAGACCTCGGCGCCCGCCCCGCAAGCAAAGGGCAGTATGGCTTCAAATTCGTCCTGAACTGCTCAATCAATCATGTCGTGTGTCATGGCGTGCCCAGTTCGGATGAGATCATCCGGGATGGCGATATCATCAATCTTGATATCACCCTCGAAAAGAACGGCTTCATCGCGGATTCAAGCAAGACGTACATGGTCGGAAATGTCTCAGCCGCCGCCAAGCGAATTGTTCGGATCGCCGAGACAGCCATGTGGAAAGGCATTGGACAGGTACGTCCCGGCGCGCACCTTGGCGATATCGGTTTTGCGATTGACCGCCATGCCAAGAAAAATGGCTGTTCTGTCGTACGGGAGTATTGCGGGCACGGCATTGGCCGCGAAATGCATGAGGATCCACAGGTTCTCAATTTCGGAAAGCCGAGCACCGGCCTCAAGCTGCGCGAAGGCATGGTCTTCACCATTGAACCCATGATCAATCTGGGCACACGCCAGGTTTCGACCGAGGCTGATGGGTGGACGGTGGTGACCAATGACGGAAAGCTCTCCGCCCAATTCGAGCATACGGTTGCTGTGACGAAAACCGGTGTTGAAGTCCTGACCCTGCGTCCGGGCGAGACGCCCATGCAGGCGCGCCGCGCGTAGTCAATACGGCACAGTCCGGTACAAGCGCATGGCAGGACATGATAGGCTGGCTTGGTCTGAATTTGACCGGGAGCTGATCACATGAAAATCGCAGGCATGGTCTTTGTTATCCTCGGGGCGCTGGCAATCCTCTTCCCGTATGTTGCCGGGCTCTCCTACAATTTCATTCTCGCCTATCTGATCATCTTTGCGGGCGCGGCGCATCTCTGGTGGGCCTGGCGGCCGAGCCTGGAAGGGCGCACGCAGCATTTGCTGCTCGGCCTGCTCTTCCTTGCTGGCGGGATCAGCCTGCTCGTCTTTCCGTGGATCGGGCTCATCTCCTTCACCATCATTCTGGGCGTCTCCTTCCTGGTCCAGGGCGGGGTCCAGCTTGCCCTCGCCTCCAAAAGCCCGCGTCTGCGCGGCAACAGCAAGACCATGCTGATCGTGGCAGGCCTTGCCGGCATCATCGCAGGCGCGCTGATCCTGATCGGCCTGCCCAGCACAGCGGCCTGGGCCATCGGCATATTGGCCGGAATCAACATGCTGTTCTTCGGCGTGGCCCTGCTGGCAATGGACAAGGCCCTGTCGGACCTGTTTGACGACTGACGAGCGCCCTGCGCGGCATCTTGCATGGCGGGCTGGCTCCGTGATATTCGACCCATCTCACAACAGGCGCTGAGCGCGGTCGCGTCACGAAGACGAGGCAACCGCGGCGCAGGATAAGTCCTGTGTGTGCGCCGTTGTCGGCACCCCCCAGGACATTCAGAGCCAGGAGTGCTGACAGATGAAGACCATTATCGAACCCTTCCGCATCAAATCGGTCGAGCCGATCCGCATGACCACGCGAGACGAGCGCGAACGACTGCTGAAAGAGGCGGGCTACAATCTGTTCAAGCTGCATTCGGATGACGTGCTGATCGATTTGCTGACCGATAGTGGCACGTCGGCCATGAGCGCGGCGCAATGGGGCGCGGTGATGACCGGCGATGAGAGCTATGCCGGCGCGCCGAGCTTCTATCGGTTCGAAGCGGCCGTGAAGGATCTGATGGACTTCAAGCACATCATCCCCGCCCATCAAGGGCGCGCTGCGGAGCACCTGCTTTTCTCGCTGATCGCCAAATCCGGTCATCTCATTCCGTCAAACACGCATTTCGACACGACGCGCGGCAATATCGAAGCCGCAGGCGCCGAGGCACTGGACCTGCCCATCGCAGAGGGCAAGATCCCCTCCCTCGACCATCCCTTCAAGGGGAACATGGACCTGGACGCCCTCGCCAAGTTGATGAGTGAGCGCGGCGATGCCGTGCCGTGTGTGATGATGACGATCACGAACAATGCAGGCGGCGGCCAGCCGGTCAGCCTCGCCAATATTCGCGGCGCCGCCGAGATCGCCCATGCGCATGGCAAGCCCTTCTTCATTGATGGCTGCCGGTTCGCCGAGAACGCCTGGTTCATCAAGCTGCGCGAGGACGGGCAGCAGGACCGCTCGATCAAGGAGATCGTGCGCGACACGTTTGACGTGGCCGACGGCATGACAATGAGCGCCAAGAAGGACGCCTTCGCCAATATCGGCGGGTGGCTCGCGCTGAATGATGACGCGCTGGCCGAACAGGCCCGCACGCGGCTGATCCAGACCGAGGGCTTCCCGACCTATGGCGGCCTTGCCGGCCGCGACCTCGACGCGATCGCACAGGGCCTGACCGAGATCGTGGATGAGGATTATCTGCGCTACCGCGTGCGCACCAATGCCTATATCGCCGAACGGCTGGACGCGCTGGGCGTGCCGGTGATGAAGCCGGCGGGCGGGCATGCAGTGTTCGTGGATGCGCGCGAATGGCTGTCACATATCCCGCCGCTGGAATATCCGGGCCATGCGCTCGCCTGCGCGCTTTATGAGGAAGGCGGCATTCGGGGCTGTGAGATCGGGACGGTCATGTTCGGTCGCAAACCGGATGGCACCGAAGAACCCGCCCGGATGGACCTTGTCCGTCTAGCCATGCCGCGCCGCGTCTACACCCAGTCGCATGCGGACTATATCGTCGAAGTGTTCGAGGAACTCGCGAAGCGCAAAGATGACATTCGCGGCCTGAAGATCGTGAAAGAGCCGCCCATGATGCGCCACTTCACGGCGGAGTTTGAAACGCTTTGATCGCAGATTGACTCCTATATAACTAAAGCCTTATATAATTGTAGAATTATATATAGGTGACTCATGATCCATGATATCGCCGCTGCTATCGGTGCCACGAGCCGCATCGTCCGCAAGCGCGAACGCGACGGAAAACCTGCAGAGGCCGTCATCGCGGAACGCACTTACGACACCGGTATCAAGGACCTATGGGATGCGTTGACCAATCCGGAGCGACTGCCGCGCTGGTTCTCTCCCGTTACGGGCGACCTCAAACTCGGCGGGCGCTACCAAGTGGAGGGAAATGCGGGCGGCACCGTGACGGTGTGCGATCCGCCGAAGACGCTTGAACTGACGTGGGAGTTTGGCGGAACGGTCAGCTGGGTGGAGGTCCATTTGCACGCAGTCAGCGAAGATGAAACGCACCTCCAGCTGGTTCACGAGGGCCATATCGATCCGGCATGGGCCGAGAAATATGGCCCCGGCGCCACTGGCGTTGGCTGGGATCTCGGATTACTGGGCCTGCAAACACATATTGCCAGCGGCTGGTCGAAACCTCCGGAAGCCGACATGGAATGGACAAGGACCGACGAATACAAGTTGTTCGTCCGCAAGAGCAGCGCAGGCTGGCGCGACGCATCCGTCGCCGCCGGTAATGATCCGCAGGTTGCAGCCAGCGCTGCAGCGAATACAACGTCTTTCTATCTCGGCGAGGCTCCGCCGGAAGGAGGCTGACCATCATGCATGCCTTTGACGTTCTCGGTGATCAGGTCCGCCGTCGCATTCTCGAGCTGTTGGCGGAAGGCAGCCTGTCGTCAGGCGACATTGTGGACGTGGTCCAGGCCGAATTCGGCATTTCGCAAGCCGGCGTTTCCCAACACCTCAAGGTGCTGCGCGAGAACGGTTTTGCTTCAGTGAAGGCAGAAGGCACGCGGCGAATCTATTCGCTCGGTACAGAGCCATTGAGAGAAGTCGACGACTGGCTAGGCCATTTCCGCGGATTCTGGACGCACAAGCTTGAATCGCTCGCAACAGAGGTGAAGCGCGGAAAAAAACCTCGGGAGCGTTAGGCTTCCTTCGCCATTTCGATCCACTCTTCGACTTCCTCTTCGGCGAGGTAGTCGTCGTCGCGGATCACACGGTCCCCCTGTGGCGTCTGGAGGAATTCACTCGCCAACATGAACAGGGTGCGCGCAGGCGCCTCGGCCAGTTCCTTGCGATTGCGGATGCCCGCGCCGACAAGGATCTGGGCGTCGTGCACGCGCAAGCCCGGCACTTCCATCATCAGGATCGTCTGGTCCTTCCAGTCGTTCAGCGTGTCAATGTCGATGTAGGCCACATCGACGAGGAAGACGGTCTCTTCCGTATCGCAATCCAGCAGGTCACCCACCGTGGTGATCCCCGCGCGCGACAGGCGTTTGGCGGTCTTCTTGCCGATGCTGGGCGCCTCGACCACGGGGGACTCGCGCGTGATGCGGCTGCGGCGGGCGATGTCTCCGGACTCCTCGCCAAGATCATCAGCAAGCGGCGCGGGGACAGCGGCCTCGGGCTCCGGCTCGAACAAGACTTCTTCTGCCTTTGGGGGAGCCTTTTTCTTCGGCGGAGGGGCTTCCTCGGCCAGCGGCGCTTCTGCTTCGGCCGGGCGAAGTGTTTCGTCGGTTGGCGCCGCTTCGACTACAGCCTCCTCGACCGCATCCTCTTCAACAACGGTCGCCTCAGCGGCGATCTCGGCCTCATCCTCGATCAGTGCGGTCAGCAAGCGCTCCTCGACCGCCTTGTTCTTCGAACCTATTGGGCCAATCTCCTGTTTGTTCAGCTCTTTCAGCGGAACGCGCAAAACTTGTTTGGCGTGAAGCTTGCGGATTTCCTTGTCATCATCCGGCAGGGTACGGATGACCTTACCGGTCTTCTGATACTCCTTGTACATCCGCGTCACGGTGCGCTTGTCGGCCGCGTCCGACAGTTTCGCCGTTACCCAGCGCAGCGGAATGTCCAGTGTCTCGATATAGCCCTGAAGGGTGAGATTGGTCTTGGGCGGGCTGACAGCAGCTTCCGCAATACCGCGTGAGAGGATCGCGCCGAATCCGGCCGTGGCATAGGCGACCAGTTCCACGATCGCATCGAACATGGTCTCGTCCAGCCCGGCGGGCGGATCCTTCACGCCGACGTCCAGATCATAATGGTCAATGAAGGTCTGATAGTGGGGATGCGACAGGCGCGCGCCATTGCGGACCATGTCGGCGATGAATCCTGCGCCGTCCGGCACTGGCACATCCGGATAGCCGAGCGTCTCTATGCGGGCATCAATCTTGTCGCGGGATTTGGCGATGCTCCACTCCACCGCCCGGTGCATCGTGCCCTCTTCCTCGGTCTGTCCGGTATGGAAGGGCTGGATCGGATCGGCATAATAATGGCTCAGCACGCCGAACGCATAGGCGGCCTTGCTCCATTGCTTGCGACGGAGATGGTCGACTGTCGTCGCAAACCATTCCATCGCCTTGCCCGGCGCGCCGCCCCACTCCCCTTCGGAAATGTGCAGGACATGGTTGCGGAAATCCTTGAACTTGGAATCCGGCGCCTTGGCCCCTTCGAGCAGGTGCTCGTGGTGAACCAGGAACAGGTCCTTCCACTTGTCGGCCTCCTCCGAGGCTATGAGCGACAGCGCGTCCATCGCGATATAGTGGTGCGTCGAGCGGCACCGATGGCCGCGAATTACTCGTTCGAGCAGAGACATGCCCGTCTCCCTTCCCGCCTGATTCAATCTGGATCAAACGAGAAATGCCTAATGATAGTTACGCCATCATTAACCATTCGCGCGGGAGGGGAAGTTTCTGCTGCGCCTACCGCACCGCAAAATCGGTGGGCTCGGTGCTCTTGCCCTTGGCGTCTTTTTCGCCCTTGGCCTGGCCGTGCTTGTTGGGGCCCATGAAGCCGAAGAGGTGGCCGGCGACCTTGCGCATCTGGATTTCTTCGGAGCCTTCGGTGATGCGGTAGCGGCGGTGGTGGCGGTAGATGTGTTCGAACGGCTTGTGGCGCGAATAGCCCATCCCGCCATGCACCTGCATCGCCCGGTCGGCCGCGTCACAGCAGAGCCGGTTGGCATAGTAGTTACACATCGACACCTTGTCGGAGAGGTAGATCGCGACATCTGGCTTCGACATCTGGTCGATCTCCCACGCCGTCTTGAAGATCAGGAGGCGCAGCATCTCGGCCTGCGTCGCAAGCTCGACCAGCGGGAACTGGATCGCCTGGTTGTGCGACAGCGCCTTGCCGAAGGGCTTGCGCTGGTTGGCATAGTTGATCGCCTCGGTGATGCAGTACATCGCCGCCCCGCAGGAACTCGCCGCCTGGCGGATGCGGTTCTCGTGGACGAAGTGCTGCGCCAGCGCGAGGCCACCTTCAGGCGGGCCGAACACCGCGTCCTCCGGCACCCAGAGGTCCTTGATGTAGAAGCGCGCATGGTCGGTCGGCATGTTGAACGTCCACATGAACTCGTCGATCTCGATAGCCGGGTCCTGAGCAGGCGTGATGAGACAGGTGATGCCTTTTGCGTCGCCATCATTTCCCGAGGTCCGGCAGAACATCATGATGTGGGAGGCCGCATGCATGCCGGTGATCCACATCTTCGAGCCATTGATCAGCCAGCCATCCTTGCCGTCTTTCTTGTGGCGCACCGCGCGGGTTTCCATGTGGGTCGCGTCAGAGCCGTGGTCAGGTTCGGTGAGGCCGAAGCAGGCACGAAATTCCCCTTTCAATGCGGCTTCGGCGAGGTGTTTCTGATCGGGCCGGGCAAAATCCCGCAGCATCAGGATCTGCGGGAAGTTGCCGACGATCGAGTGCTCATTCTGGAGATCATTGTGGAGGCCGAGCCCCTTGCGGGCAAAATGCTCGCGGATGATGGCCATGCCGAGGTTCGAGCCGTCCTGCCCGCCGAACTCCTTCGGCAGGGCATAGCGAAGGTGTCCGGCCTCGTCGGCCAGCTTCCTCGCTTGGCGCAGCAGGTCTTCCCATTCAGGACGCGGCAGGCCGTCATTGTCGAAGTCGGTGCGCGCCCATTCCCGCCGGTGGTCGAAGAAGCGGATATTGTCGTCCTTCTGCTCAAGCGGCTTGATCTTGTCCTCGATGAACTTGTCGAGCACGGTCAGATAGTCTGCGATGTCCTGTGGGATATTGAAATCCATGATGCGGTGTCCTCCTGGCGGTCGCTGCTGTAGCAATCTCTTTTTCCACCTTCGAGACTACCGCACTGAAACCGCGCGGCAATTTATGCCGCCACGGCAGGATTGAAACAAAAATATAATCACTGAACAATTGACTTTTTATTCAATGATCATATTCTGTCTTTACGGTCACCACCGACCGCAACTGCAAGAAGGTTTCCTCCCATGCCGTCTTCCCGCCTCTCTCTTATCGTTGTCGCTGCCGGTCTTGCCGGCCTCGCCTATGCCGCCCCTGCCATGGCCGATCCGACCCAGACTGTGTCAGCAGAAATCCAGTATGATAACAGCGCATTGCACTCTCGTGCTGGGGCCGGAGCCGTTCTGGATTCCCTGCAAATGCAGGCTGATTCCATCTGCCGCTACGATGCCCCTGTCTCGCAGGCACCCCGTGTCGATGATTCGTGCGTCTCGCAGGTTATCGCGCAGGCTGTGAACAAGATTGACCACCCGAAGCTCACCGAAGCCTATGTGTCGCGTTCTGGCCTGAACAGGCGCATTCTGGCTGACGCGAACTAGGCACCAAGGCCAAAAAGGCTGAATGATTGACGTTTTCGTCAGTAATCGCTATTGAGTGCGAACGGACGCTTAGGGTCCGACACTGTTTTGAAGTCCACCCACCGAAAGGTATCCTCCCATGATCCGTTCCGCTCTCACCGCCGCAGCCTTCCTTGCGCTCGGCGCACCAGCTTTCGCCAACACATTCACCTTCGAAACAGCCGCCCCTGTCGACGAAGGCCAGGTCGTGGCCATCGGCACTGTTTGGCTTTGCGAAGGCACTGTCTGCAAAGGCGAACTCGACCGCAAGAAGGCCTCTGTTCGCGATTGCAAGAAGATTGCGAAGAAGGCCGGCGAAATCATCTCCTACGGAAACTCCAATTCCAAGCTGGAAGCAGACGATATTGAAGCGTGCAAGAAGTCCGCACGCTAACGCACTTTCCTGAATAGCAGACCTCTCCTCGGGCCGCTCTGGTGTCATGCCAGGCGGCTCTTTTTTTTGCGCGCAGTGCGAACCCCAGCCGACTTGATGCGTTACCATGAGTAACCAAGAGGAAGGCCATGCCCGCATCACAGAGCGATCCGCTGGAGAACGTACTCGAGACCGCCATTGAAGAAGGTGGCGAAGGCACAATCTCGGTTGGGGATCTGCTCAACATGTTCGGGCACCGATCCTTTGGTCCCATCATCACATTGCTGGGCCTTCTGGTCGTCTTGCCGCCGCTAGGCGGAATACCCGGCCTGCCAGCGGTGATCGGGGTTATCATCCTGCTTTTCAGCATTCAGATTCTGTTCGGCGCCGATCATATCTGGATGCCGTCCTTCGTTGAGAAACGATCCATCGAAACCTCGAAGCTCAAAGAAGCCGAAGACAAGGTGAAACCCTGGCTGGAACGCATTGATCGCACGATCACCGAGCGGCTCGCTTGGGCGACAGGACGTGTGGCCACCTATCTGGCCGCGATCGCGGTTTCCCTGCTCGCTATTCTGATGATCCCTCTGGAACTCGTGCCGTTCGCCGTCGCAGCGCCGGGTGTTGCGATTGTCCTGTTCGGTTTGGCGCTCGTCGCCAAGGATGGCGCGCTGATGCTTGCCGGCTTCGCGGCAACGGCCGCCGCTCTTACCATCACATTCCTGTTTGTCCCGTGGGGACGGGTGGCTGGCTGGTTCTGAGAGTCACCGCTTCAGGTCGCGGGTTGCGCCTCGATGGGTTCCCAGAGTTCGACCTTGCGGCCATCAGGATCCATGATCCAGGCGAACTTTCCATAACTTTCCGTCATGGGCTCGCCTTCCATTTCAACGCCCTCAGCCTTGATTTGCTCAATCATGGCGTCGAGGTCATCCACCATCAGATTCATCATGAAGTCGCTGTCTGAAGGTTTGAAATAGTCGCTTCCTGCCTTGAAGGGCGCCCAGATCGTGCGGGCACCTTGCGGGAATCGTGCAGCAGCATCCGCTTGGGAGAAACTCGCGCCCCCATATTCGTCAATCTGCACACCGAGTACCCGCTTATACCACGCCCGCGTCGCATCCACGTCTCTGCAAAGAAAGAACAGTCCGCCCAACCCAATCACTTTTGCCATGTTTTTCCCCCCACTTGTTCTAATCGGCTAGATCGCCTCCAATGCCTCCGCCAGCATGTCACGCACCTGCCCGGCTACGGCATGGAGTTCCGTGTTCTCAATCGCTTGCATGGACGCGACCGGATCAATCGCACTGATCTCAATGCCGCCATCGACTTCGCGCAGAATGACATTGCAAGGCAGCATCGCACCGACCCTGGGCTCCATCTTGATGGCCTCGAACGCCATGTCCGGATTGCACGCGCCAAGAATGCGGTACCCGGCCATGTCGGCATCCAGCTTCTTCTTCATCGTCGCCTGGACATCAATCTCGGTGAGAACCCCAAACCCCTTGCCAGACAGCGCTGCGCGCGTGCGCTTGTCGGCTTCTTCGAGCGAGATGCCATCCAGTGTGCGGGTGATTGTGTAGGCCATGCCAAACATCTCCAGTAGCGCCTCAAAGGCTAATTGAATTGTGAAGAAACGCAATGCGATCCGGCGGGCCACGGTTCCAATTTCGCCCTGCCAATCGCGCCATGGCCCTGTAAACTGGTAAGCATGACTGATTCTAACTCCCTTCCCGGCGCCGGTTGCGGCGCAGCCATTCGCGATGCGCACGGGCGCCTGTTGCTTATCCAACGTCTCAAGCAACCCGAAGCGGGAGCGTGGGGTCTGCCCGGCGGCAAGATCGATTTTGGCGAACGCGCCGAGGACACCGCCCGGCGCGAAATCGAAGAAGAACTCGGTGTCACCATCGAGCTGACCGGCCTCGCCTGCATTGCCGAGACCATCGACAAGGGTGACGGGAAGCATTGGGTTGCGCCAGTCTATTCTGCGCGCATCGTGTCAGGCGAACCACGTGTCATGGAACCGGAAAAGCATGGCGGATGCGGCTGGTTTGCGCTGGACGACCTGCCAGACCAGATCACCACGCCTGTGAAAGATTATCTCGCCTCTCTGGAGCCGGCTGGCCCCACCGGCTGAAACTGCAAATATGTAGTCATTGTTGCGGCTCGGCTCTAGCAGGCCGGGGCCAGTTGGTGATTATAGCGGCTGTGATTCGACGCATCCGAACCTTGCTGATCTGGCTGGTCCTCGTGGACCTCGCCGCGACGCTTCTTTTCTGGGGCGTCACCCGGCTTTCAGACCAAACTGGCAAATTGGCGGGGGGACGCGGGATCATCTTCTATACAGACAATGTATCCGATGCCTCTGCGCGAGTCGACAAGGGCGTCGCCCTGCTGAAAGCGGGCAAGCTGGACCAATTGAAAGTCGTGGGGGGCCATCGCCCCCAGGAAGGCCGTCTCGGCAGCCAGGAGATGGCCTTGCTCGCGGCGCGCCGGTCCGGCCAGGCCGCGAAGGTCAGCGCCGATGTCGAGAGCCGCGATACGATTTCCGGCCTGGAAAGCCTCGCCAACACCACCAGCGCCTCGGAGAGTGGGAAGATCGTCTTCATCTCCAATTGCATGCATATCCTGCGCGCCAAGGCCGTCTATGCCAGCCATCCGGGCAAGCAGGCCAAGGCGCTCGCCGCCTGTCCCAATGGCGGGTACAATCCGCTCGATATCTGGCGTCGTGCACATTACGAGGCAGGCGCGTGGGCACTGTTCCTGATGCCGGAAAGCTGGCGGGATGCGATTATTGACCGCCTGCGCGGCGACGAGGACAGCGCCTAGCCCAGCGGTTCGCAGCGACGCTCATATTCCGCAATCGCCTCCGGCATCCATTTCCGGAAATTTTCGGCCCGGGTTTCGGACGCCGGATGCGTGGACATCCACTCCGGTGGACGCTGGCCACCACCAATCTGACCCATCCGCTCCCAAAGATCAGGTGCTTCGCGCGGGTCGTAACAGGCGCGAACCAGTAGATCGAGCCCGATCTTGTCGGCTTCCGTCTCATGCTTGCGCGAATAGGCGAGCATGCCACCCTGGGCCGCGATGCCGAAAGCCTGCATGATGGCGCGCTGTTGAGAGGCGTCCATGTCGCCAAGGCCCACGCCGACAGCGATCTGCCCGAACTGGACGACGCGTTGCTGGCTGACCCGCTCAGCACCATGATGGGCCAGGGCATGGCCAATCTCATGCCCCATCACCACGGCCAGCTTGTCGAGATCGCTGATATCCTCGGCGTCAACCTTGCCATCATAGTTTCCCGTAATGTCGAGAATGCCCGTGTAAATCGCAACATACCCACCCGGCAGGCAGAAAGCGTTCGGCGTATCGGAATCGACGACATAGTAGGTCCAGTCGAATTGGTCGGCGACCGGGGTGAAGGAGGCGCCTTGGCGCAGGAGATCCTGTTCCAGCTCGACTGCGGCGCGCTGGAGGCGTGCGCCAATCTCGCGAACGGCCTGAGTGTATTCCGCCTCCGTGCCTTCGCAATTGTTGCCATCTGCGCACAGGACGTCATTTCCCTGCTGCTGCTCCTGGTTCAGTATCTGGATATAGGACTGCTGGCCCAGCTGCACCTCTTTCTCGATCGGGACGGTGTTCAGTTGCTTGCGGCCCGAGAAAGGCACTTCGGTCTGGTTGGCTTGCCAATACAGAAACAGCAGGAACAAGCCGACAAGGATCAGGCTGAACCGGCTGCGCAAGAGGCCACCAATCCCGCTACTGCGGGTCTTGTGGCCATAGGCGTGTCGCGGCAGGCGCATGGGCAATCTCCGTCAAATCTGCTTGGTAAATCGTTTAAACCAAGAAGAACCGCGAGGGAAAGCACGCTTGCACCTTCACGAAACCATGTCGGGACGCTATTTCTGAGGCATGACAGACCAAGCTCCCCCGCCCAAGCTCGAAATTCGCATCATTCCCGTGACGCCGCTGCAACAGAACACGTCGATGATCTGGTCCACAGACACAATGGAAGGCGTCTTCATCGATCCGGGCGGCGAGGTCGACAAATTGATGGGCGCAGCAGAGCAGTTCGGTGTGAAGATCGTCGGCGTCTGGCTGACCCACGGCCACCTGGATCATGCCGGCGCGGCCACCGAAGTGTCGGAGCGCACGGGCTGCCCAATCATTGGCCCCCACGAGGACGATCAGTGGCTGCTGGATGAACTGGAAGCTCAAGGCGCCAAATACGGCATCACTGATGGCCGCAATGTGACTCCGGACAAGTATCTTCATGATGGCGACGAGTTGGAGCTGTCTGGTACGAAATTCGGCGTCGCACACTGTCCGGGCCATACGCCGGGCCATGTTGTGATCTATCAGAAAGAAGGCGCGCTCGCTTTTGTTGGTGACGTCCTGTTCAAGGGCTCCATCGGCCGGACCGATTTCCCGCGCGGGAACCATCAGCAACTGATCGACTCGATTACCGGCAAGCTCTGGCCACTTGGCAATGAAATGCGGTTTGTGCCGGGTCATGGTCCGCTGTCCACTTTTGGCCAAGAGCGTCAAACCAACCCGTTCGTGGCAGATACGACTACCGGATATCAAGGCGCCGCAAAGCAAGATGCAAGCTCGACCGACCAGAAACTTGCCAAGCGTTGGAGCTGACAAGCAAACGGTATTACCATCCCGTAAGCCTCGGAAATCCAACGGAACCAAGCCACCAAGGAGACGTTTCTGACCCGTACACAACGGAAAGGAATGTCTTATGACCGCTTATCTGAAACTCGCCGCTATCGGCGCCAGCGCCTTCGCTCTGGCCGCCTGCACCCAAACTGGCACCACTGAACGCAACGCTGCCTATGGCGCCGCTGCTGGCGCAGCCGCAGGTGCTGTGATTGGCAATAATGTCGGGGATGGTGACGCGCAACGCGGGGCTGCGATTGGCGCCGTTCTGGGCGGCACTGCTGGCGCAGCAAAGGGCTGCACGGAGTCGGAAGACTGCGATATGCCGGGCGTGAAAGACCAGGCTGACGAAAAAGACACCGACCGAGACGGTCGCGCGGACATCTATGACCGCTACCCGAATGACAGCACGCGCTGGTAAGCAGCCGAGGCACTAAAGTGATGGTGAGCCCCGCATCCATTGGATGCGGGGCTTTTTCTTTCGCGGCACAGTTTCGCCGCCAAATCACCCCGGTCTCTCCCCGCCCAAAATCGGAACGCCCTGCGCGACAACGCGTTTCCCTTTTACCTATGTTAAACAGGAGAGACTTCATGGGACGGGTAACGCCCCTTAACAAAACTGCTTCAGACGACCCGTGGATTGCGCCAGATGATCGCGCGATCCGTGAAAGGATCCGCGCCTGGTACAGCTGTTGGCCGCAAGGCCATGCCGACCGAGAAGCCATACCCCTCACAGGCTCTGGGTGTATCCGCCTGCTTAGTGATTTTGGCAGCGACGTCGCGATAAGCAAAAACCTTGCCCAATATCGTCAGCTTTGGCAGCCGGTTTTGGAAGACACGTTCAAGCGCTGGCATATCAGCATCGTATCCGCGATCAATTTGCGCCGCACCCAAGACATGGCCGCCGCAAACTTCTTCACCGAGCTGAGCGGCATCACCCATGAAGACGGGGTGATGAACCAGACGCAGGCAGTTTCTCAGGTCTGGGAGAAAATCACAGGTGGGTGGCACCTGGTTCATGAGCATTCGACGGTCCATAATGGAGCGCTCTGAGCTTGCAGCCTGATCGCCCCGCGACAGTCAATTGCAGCTAATAACGGAAACCCACCCCTTTAGTCTTGCCCCCGCCCCCGACTCCCAGCTATGGAGCAGCCGTTTGGCCGGTAGGAGAAAAGCAACATGCCGAAGCGCACGGATATCCGCTCTATCCTGGTTATTGGTGCCGGTCCGATCATCATCGGGCAGGCTTGCGAATTCGACTATTCCGGCGTGCAGGCGATCAAAGCGCTGAAAAGCGAAGGCTACCGGGTGATCCTGGTCAATTCGAACCCGGCAACGATCATGACCGATCCAGAGCTCGCTGACGCAACCTATATCGAGCCCATCCTGCCGGAAGTTGTCGAAAAGATTATCGAGGCTGAAAAGCCGGATGCCCTGCTCCCGACCATGGGTGGCCAGACCGCACTCAATTGCGCGCTGGACCTCCACTATGCCGGCATCCTCGAAAAGCATGGCGTGGAGCTGATCGGCGCGAAGGCCGAAGCCATCGAGATGGCCGAAGACCGCAAGCTGTTCCGCGAAGCGATGGATCGGCTCGGTCTCGAAAATCCCCGCGCCGCCATCATCGCGTCTCCGAAGAGTGAAGACGGCAAGTATGATCGGATCGAAGGCCTGAAGCGCGCCATGGCCGCGCTGGACGAAGTTGGCCTGCCCGCCATCATCCGCCCGGCCTTCACGCTCGGCGGCACCGGTGGCGGCGTTGCGTACAATGTCGAAGAGTATGAAGAAATTTGTCGGTCCGGTCTTGCTGCCTCCCCCATGGCGCAGATCCTGGTCGATGAAAGCCTGCTGGGCTGGAAAGAATACGAGATGGAAGTGGTCCGCGACACAGCGGACAATGCCATCATTATCTGTGCCATCGAGAATATCGACCCGATGGGCGTCCATACTGGCGACTCCATCACGGTCGCGCCGGCGCTGACGCTGACCGACAAGGAATACCAGGTCATGCGGAACGCCTCGATCGCGGTGCTCCGCGAGATTGGCGTAGAGACGGGCGGATCTAACGTCCAGTTCGCGGTCAACCCCGCGGATGGCCGCCTCGTCGTGATTGAGATGAACCCGCGTGTGTCGCGCTCCTCTGCGCTTGCCTCGAAAGCCACCGGTTTCCCGATTGCCAAGATCGCCGCAAAACTGGCCGTGGGATACACGCTCGATGAACTGGACAATGACATCACAGGTGTCACCCCTGCCTCGTTCGAGCCGACAATTGACTATGTTGTCACCAAGATACCGCGCTTTGCCTTCGAGAAGTACAAGGGCGCCGACCCCGTACTGACCACGGCGATGAAATCCGTCGGCGAAGCCATGGCGATTGGTCGCTCATTCCAGGAAAGTCTGCAGAAGGCCCTGTGCTCATTGGAGACCGGCCTGTCCGGGCTTGATGATATCGCATTCGACACAGAAGCTGATTTGCGCACGGCGCTCGGCGTGCCGACACAGGACCGCTTGCGCGTGGTGGCGCAAGCCCTGCGTCAGGGTCTATCCGTGGACGAAGTTCATCAAATCACCTCTATCGACAAATGGTTCCTGCGCCAGATCGCGGAACTGATGGAGGTTGAAGCTGGCATCCTGAAGGATGGCCTGCCTGACGACCATGAAGGCATGCTGCGCCTGAAGATGCTCGGCTTCTCTGACAAGCGCCTCGGCAAGCTGGCCGGCAAGGGCGAAGCGGAAATCCGCAATGCACGCCACGGCCTCGGCGTGCGCCCGGTCTACAAACGTATCGATACATGCGCAGCCGAGTTTGCCGCGAAGACCCCCTACCTTTACTCCACCTATGAACAGCCCGTGTTCGGCGCCGACGAAGCTGAATGCGAAGCGCTGCCATCAGATCGCAACAAGGCGATCATCCTTGGGGGCGGCCCCAACAGGATCGGTCAGGGCATCGAGTTTGACTATTGCTGCTGTCATGCCGCATTCGCGATGGATGACATCGGCATCGAGTCCATCATGGTCAATTGCAATCCGGAAACGGTGTCCACGGACTATGACACATCTGACCGGCTCTATTTCGAGCCGTTGACGGAAGAACATGTTCTGGAGATTATCCACAAAGAGCAATCGGCCGGCACGCTGAACGGGGTGATCGTACAATTCGGCGGCCAAACGCCGCTGAAACTCGCCAACACGCTTGACCACGAAAACGTGCCAATTCTTGGCACCAGCCCGGCCTCCATCGACCTCGCCGAAGACCGTGAGCAATTTGCAGCCCTGCTCGACGATCTTGGCATCCAGCAAGCACCGTCCCGCACGGCCCGCTCTGTCGAAGAAGCCGAAGTCAAAGCCAACGAGATCGGGTATCCGGTCATGCTGCGACCCTCCTTCGTGCTGGGCGGTCGGGCCATGGAAATCGCCCGCAATGATGAAGACCTGCGCAAATTTGCTGCCGAAGCCCTGAGCGTCGCCAAGGATTCCGGCGATGCGTCGCTATTCATTGACCGATATTTGTCCGATGCGATCGAGGTGGATGTCGACGCGCTGTGCGATGGCAAGAATGTGCACGTCGCCGGCATCATGGAACATATCGAAGAAGCAGGTGTGCATTCGGGCGATTCCGCCTGTGCCCTGCCGCCCTATACGCTTTCGCCTGCACTTCAGGGGCGCCTCGCCGAGCAAACGATTGCCCTTGCCCGCGCATTGAAAGTACGCGGCCTGATCAATATTCAGTTCGCCGTCAAGGATGACGAAATCTACGTGCTGGAAGCCAATCCCCGCGCCAGTCGGACCGTACCATTCGTTGCAAAAGCCGTTGGTGCCCCGATTGCCGGAATTGCGGCCAAGGTAATGGCGGGCATGAGCCTGACAGAATTCGACCTGACCCAGGCCAATCCTCGGCGCGTGGCGGTGAAAGAGGCGGTGTTCCCATTCGCCCGCTTCCCCGGTGTGGACCCGCAACTCGGCCCGGAGATGCGGTCGACCGGCGAAGTCATGGGCTGGGATGATGATTTCGGCATGGCCTTCCTGAAAAGTCAGCTTGGCGTCGGGGTCCATCTTCCAGACTCAGGAACGGTGTTCGTGTCTCTGCGAGATTCCGACAAGAAGGCCATCGTTCCGGCGATTCGAAAGCTTACGGAGTTCGGATTCTCGATCCTCGCCACCGCCGGAACAGCTGCCTTTCTGGAGGCTGAAGGCCTGAAAGTGAGCCGGATCAACAAGGTTCTCGAAGGCCAGCCGCACATTCTGGACGCCATGATCAATGGCAACGTGCAATTGGTTTTCAACACGACCGAAGGTGCAGCATCGCTTGCAGATTCCGCATCCATTCGCCGGACTGCCGTAAACCGCAAGATACCGTATTTCACAACTCTGGCCTCCTCGATTGCCTCGGTGCAGGCCATTGAGAGTATGAAAGACCGGGAAATCTCGGTGCGCGCCTTGCAATCGGCCTGATCAGCCCCACTTGACGCCATTACCAATTAAGACAACGATTTTGCCGCCAACAATAGAGGTGACACAGATGGAACGCATTCCCATGACCGCT
Source organism: Hyphomonas sp. KY3 (assembly GCF_017309975.1). NCBI lineage: Bacteria > Pseudomonadati > Pseudomonadota > Alphaproteobacteria > Hyphomonadales > Hyphomonadaceae > Hyphomonas > Hyphomonas sp. KY3. Next base: position 890,276 of record NZ_CP022271.1, on the reverse strand, counting down.
GAAGGCCATGCTGCGCTTCAGTCAGAACTTAAGACGCTGAAATCCGTTGAGCGCCCGAATATTATCGCGGCGATCGCGGAAGCGCGTGCGCATGGTGATCTGTCCGAAAACGCTGAATATCACGCTGCCAAGGAGAAGCAGAGCTTCATCGAAGGCCGCATCGCCGAGATCGATGACAAGCTTGCCCGCGCGGACGTGATCGACGTCTCCAAGCTGGGTGGCAGCAAGGTGCGCTTTGGCGCGACTGTGACTCTGATTGATGTCGATACGGAAGAAGAGAGCACGTACAAGATCGTTGGCGAAGACGAAGCCAATGTGAAGGACGGCAAGATCTCCGTCACCTCGCCAATTGCTCGTGCAATGATCGGCAAGGAAGAAGGCGACGAAGCCGAAGTGGCCGCCCCGTCCGGAGCGCGCGCTTACGAAGTTGCCAAGGTCGAGTACCTGTAAATGGCAGAGGCGGGGTCGCTCGGACCATCCGTCTGGGCGGTCTCGGACGGCCGCGCAGGCAATGCCGCTCAGGTTCGCGCAGTGCTGCAGGCACTGGGTGATACGCGGCGGTGGATTCAGATTGCTCACATAAATGGTGAATCGCACCGCTCCGAACCTCTGACTCTGACTCCACGCTTGCCGTGGACCCTGTTGCCTGCGGACAAATGGCCGTCTCCCCTAGCTTCCCTGCCGAAGAATCAGCGCGACCTGCTATCCCCTCCATGGCCAACGATCTGGATTGCTGCGGGCCGTCGTTCAGCTGCCCTGACTCGTGCCGTGCGGGAACTGTCCGGCGGAAAAACGCTGACAGTCCAAATCCTCGACCCAAGGATTCCCTCAGAAAACTTCGACCTTCTGGTCACACCGGCGCATGACGAGACAAACGGCCCGAATGTCATTCAGACGATCGGTTCGCCATCCTATTTTGCCCCTGATCTGATCGAAGATGCGGGCCAATCCTTTGCCGATCTGGCCGACGAGCGCAACAAGAGCGCGATCGTCATTCTGGGGGGGAACTCCCGCACACATACATTTACCGATTCTGCTGCCGAGCGTCTTGAATCCCAGCTTCGCATCCTGGCGGGGCAAGGCTGGCGTCTGCGGATCACAACATCGCGCCGCACGCCTGTGCCGATTGTATCCAGGTTCCGTTCGATGGCGGATGAAGTCGGAGCTCGATTCTGGGCCGGCCCGGAAGATGGCGACAATCCCTATCTTGCATGGTTGGTCTTTTCCGATTGCGCCATCGTGACAGAGGACAGCGCCAACATGCTGTCCGATGCGGCCTGGCATGATCTGCCAATCCACATCGCGCGTCTGGAGGGTCGCTCCAAGAAATTCGACAGCTTGCACCAGAGCCTGATCGATCATGGCGCAGCTCGCTGGTTCGGGGGCACATTGGAAACATGGAGCTATCCAGCATTGCGTGAGGCAGACCGCGTTGCAGATGCAATCGTCGAGAAGCTTCTGGAGCGCCACCCCCAGCCAGACATGGGCGGCGATGGGTCGAAAGTCGCGCCGCCGGATTGGATGGAATGATACTTTGTCGACAGTGGCGGAGCGGTGCAGCATGAAGCTGTTCGCACTCACCCTGCTCGCCATGCTCGCCTTCGCTGCCAATTCGGTGCTCAACCGGCTGGCACTCGCGGGCGAGCTGATTGATCCAGCAAGCTTCGCAGTGATCCGCCTGTTCAGCGGCGCGATCATTCTCGGCCTGATCGTGCTCGCACAGTCTTCGACACGTCCGGCTCTCTTGTCTACAAAGCGGGGGGTCAGCGTCGCCGCCTTGCTCGCTTACATGCTCGGTTTCTCGTTTGCGTACTTGTCGCTCGATACGGGCGTCGGGGCGCTGGTCCTGTTCGGCGGTGTGCAAATCACCATGTTCGCTGGCGCCCTGCTGGCCAGAGAGCACGTCCCGGCCCTGAAATGGATCGGTGCACTCGTGGCGGCAGGTGGCCTGGCTTGGTTTCTTTGGCCGACTGACGCCGCTCCGGTCGACCCAGTGGGCGCGGCGTTGATGGGCATCGCGGCGCTCGGTTGGGGAATCTATTCACTCCTCGGTCGCGGTGCACAAAATGCCACCGAGGATACCGCAGCAAACTTCGCGCTGGCAGCTCCGCTCAGCCTGCTAGGTCTCTTCGCCATCGGGCCAGAGTTGACCCCAGTAGGCGTCTTGCTGGCCTGCCTGTCAGGCATTGTTACGTCTGGGCTCGGTTATGCACTCTGGTACGCTATCCTGCCCCGTATCACCTCAGCCACCGCGGCCATCGCACAACTCAGCGTCCCGATCCTCGCCGCGCTTGGCGGCATCGCGATGCTCGGCGAGGATCTGACACTACGCTTTGCAATTGCCGCGCTGATTGTACTCGGTGGTATCGGGCTGTCCGTGACCGGCGCCCGAAAGCCCCGCTAGGCAGCAACAACCCGCTCATCGGCCGGGATCGGCTTCAGAATAAAGCCGCCGCCCAGAATACGCGTGCTGCCTTCTGCGTCGTAGAGCACGGCGGCCTGGCCACGCGCGACACCCTCTTCCGGATCATCGAACCAGATCACGGGAACGCCATCACTCCACCCCAAACGGGCCGGCACGGGCGGACGCGTGGACCGCACACGGACGAGCACGGGCACCCCTGCATCAGCAGCCGCCTGGAGCGATCCTTCGCCCAGCCAATTGAGTTCTTCCAGCAACAGGCCGGACGTCATCAAGGCTTCACGCGGGCCAACAATGACCCGGCGGTTGGGCGCGTCGATCTTGACCACATAGAGCGGGTCACCCGTCGCAACCCCAAGCCCCCGGCGCTGGCCGATCGTGTAGTGGATCACGCCATTGTGCTGACCGAGCACGCGACCATCAAGATGTTCAATGTCTCCGCCCCGTCCGGCACCCGGACGCAACTTTTCCACAACCGTGGCATAGGAGCCTTCCGGCACGAAACAGATGTCCTGACTGTCCGGCTTGGAAGCCACCGGCAGATTGAACTGATCAGCCAGTTCGCGCACCTGCGTCTTCGGCAGGTCGCCGAGCGGAAAGCGCAGATAGTCCAGCTGCTCTGCCGTCGTTGCGAACAGGAAGTAAGACTGATCACGGCTCGCATCCGCGGCACGGTGAAGCTCCGGCCCATCGTCACCATCCGTGCGGCGGATGTAATGCCCTGTGGCAAGACAATCTGCCCCGAGATCACGGGCGGTTTTCAACAGGTCCGAAAACTTGACCGTCTGGTTACAGCGAATGCACGGAATCGGTGTCGAACCGGCCAGATAGGTATCGGCGAAGTCTTCCATCACCTGCTCGCGGAACTTGGACTCGTAGTCGAGTACATAGTGCGGAATGCCGATCTGGTCGGATACGTTGCGGGCATCATGGATGTCTTGCCCGGCGCAGCAGGCGCCCTTCTTCTCGATGGCAGCGCCATGATCGTAAAGCTGTAGCGTGATGCCAATCACGTCGTAGCCCTGCGCCTTCAGCATGGCGGCCACGACAGAGCTGTCGACTCCGCCCGACATGGCAGCGACGACGCGCGTTTCCGCGGGCGGTTTGGCAAATCCAAGAGAGTTCACACGGCCATCCCAGGCCGGCGGCAATTCATAAGTCATGTCTCACTCCAACCGGGTTAAAGGCCCGGAGCAGTTTCAGGAATGGGGGCATATAGCGCGAGACGCGCCAAATTGCGAGGGGGTCAGGCTGCAGATGCTTCAGCGTTGGCCGTTCCGGCAGCAACCCAACCGCCCCGGAAGTGGCGAGCCGGCTCCAGCTTGTCGGTCAGGCCGATGACACTTTCGCCACCACCGAGCAGAATCATGCCGCCGGGCATCATTTGTTTCGAGACGCTTTCAATCACCTTGGTACGGGACGCGCGCGCCATTCCGGACAATACATTCCGACAGAGGATAACATCGAAGTTTCCGAGCCCGTCTGCCCGCTCGAGCAGATTGTGCTGGCGAAAGCTCACGCGCGAACGCAAGGCTTCAGACGCTTCCCACTGGCCGGTTTCGAGACGGGTGAAGTGCTTGACGAGTCGGTGGATCGACAGCCCCTTCTGAACCTCGTAGTGCCCATAGCGCGCCACGCGAGCGGTCTCGGTGGAGACCTTGCAGATATCGGTCGAAAGAATATCGATCTTTGCGCCGCGCAGGCTGGCAGGCAATTCGTCTTCCAGCAGGATCGCCAGGGAATAGGCTTCCTGGCCCGTGCTGCCGCCGGCGCACCAGACTTTCAGACGGCCCGTATTGGACGCCTTCAGCCGTTTCGGCAGTACGTCGTCGACAACACGCTTTAGGGCGTCGCGGTCCCGGAAGAAGCAGGTGTCCTTGGACACCAACGCGGATGCGACTTCGGCCGCGAAGACCGGATTGGCGCGCGATTTCAGGCAGTGGACGAGATCCGCCATAGTGCCAAAGCCCTCGCGGCGGGCGATTGCCGCAAGCCGGGCTTCAATCAGATAGGATTTGGATTTCGGAATCGCCTGACCGGAGCCTTTCAGCGCCAGCTCAGCCAACTCGTTGAAGACCTCTTCCTGCATCTAACACTCCGAATCGGACATTCTGCCCATAAACCTTACCCATAGGGCTCGGTTTATTAAGAAATGCTTCAGACCAGGCCGACTTCCGCAAATTTGCTTTCCAGAATATCGGCGTCGAATGGCTTCATGATGAACTCGTCAGCGCCTGAACTCAACGCTTCATTTATGTGTTCAGCATCATTCTCAATGGAGCAGAACACGACAAGCGGATGTTTGCCGCCTTCTTCGCGGCGCAAGGCCCGCAGGAAGTCCAAGCCGTTCATGACTGGCATATTCCAGTCAAGCAGGATGGCATCGGGCATTTTCTGGCGACACTGGCGCATGGCGTCTGCTCCATCGCCGGCTTCCAGCACGTCAAACTTCAGGTCGCGCACAATGCGCGCCGCCACTTTCCGGACAACGCGGGAGTCATCAACGATCAGACAGGTTTTCATGATGTATCCTGTGCGCAGCGGTTCGGACTCGAATCTGGCCGACCCCGGTTAAGAAAGTCCTGCCAAAGTGTAAATTTCGGGCCAGCACTATCCCTCTGCGCGAATGCCCGCTGCCATGATGATGACCGTCTCTTCGCTTTCGCTGGCGGTCAACTCGCCGCCGAGACCATCGCAGATGATCTTCGAGAACAAGGGCTGAATGGTTTCCGGACGCCAGCCATCCTCTGGTTCGATTCCCTTGATACCATTGGCGATGTCAGGGCGCAGGCGCGCCCGATTGCCCTTGCAGGTCAGAGTGATCGTCAGGCCCACTTGCTCATTGCGAATGCGCACATGAATCACGCCGCCGCGCGGCAGACAGTCAATGCCCATCATTACGAGGTTCATCATCATCCGAACATGCGAGAAGCTCAAATGGTCGGTCTGGATATCGAATTCGATACTCGGCCGGTGGCTGGCCACGAAGTTCTCGGTGATCTTGCGCGCTTCATGAATGTCGGCCGCGCCCGCATTCAAGCCGATCGACCCAAAGGCGTAGCGCAGAAACTGAATCCGAGCGCCCGCCTTCTCGGCTCCATCATGCAGCAGGTCCTGGGCCTGCGCCTTCATTTCCATGTCACCCGGATCGTTCAACAGATCGAGCGCATTCGTGACCGAAGATACGGGCGAAACAAGGTCGTGGCAGATGCGTGATGCGATGTACGCGGATAGGCGTGCAGGATCGATCATGGGTAGTGGAGCCCCGTTCTAGAGTTCAGATTTTGCGCAGGATTGTGTGAGCCGCCCGGCGTGTCAATCAAGGCTGTATGAACTATTGGCGATATTCAACATTCTGCTCAGTTGCATCTTCCGGACGGTCGATATCGTCATAGCCGTGGCGCGCACTGTGGAAGGTGAGCAGAAACAGGCCAATCGACAGGCCAAGCGTCATGACGCCGCCCAGGACATAGGCGATCCAGCCATGCCCTGAGAGCCCGTCAGCATTGCTTTCCCAGAACAGCGAAATGCCCCAGAGCATCAGCCCCAGGAGCACGAAACTGGCTACAATCCAGAAGATCAGCTTGCGTGACATGTCTGATCACCTACGCCTGACGGCGCTGGAAACAAGCTATTTCTGCTTCCAGCTGCCGCTGGCATCCATGTACCATTGGCCAGGGCGCAGTTTGGAAATCTGCTTTTCGCCGGTGATGCGGGCGACTTCAGCGACCGTCGTGCCGGTTTCAGTAGCGACTTCCGCATATTTGGCGGCGCGCTTGTTGTTGATCTCCTGAACCTTGCGAATGAGCGACGGGTCAGCCGACCCGATAACGCCAAGGCGACCGTCAATGCGTTCGCCGACCTCACCCGCCTCAATGGCAGCATCAATGGCGGGATCACCCGCAAAGGCGGCTGGCGACATCGCGGCAAGGCCGAAGGCCAAGGCCAGGGCAGCGAAAAAAGTGCGAAGGGATTTCATCATCTCGTCTCCAGATTTCGCGAGTTTAGAACAAGTCTGGATTGTCCGCGATCAGGTCTTCGACTTCCTTGTCGAGGATCACGCGGACTTCCTGGGTAATATTGACATTCAAGTCGATCTTGATCGGCTTGTCGGACGGTTCGATGCGGACGGTCGGCGTGCAGGCGACCAGTGCCGCAATGCCCGCGCCAGCCAGCAAGGCTTTGGAATAATTCATCAGGATTCGCTCCTCAGGGTTCAATGGGGAACATGACACACGCCACCTTAACGTCAATGAAGTTGGCGGTTGTGTCCTATTCAGATTCATCCAGTCGTTTTGCTTTCACCTGCTCGACAACGGCGTTGGTCAGCCCCTTCTGGCTCGTATAGTATTGAGTGTTGCGCAAGAGTTCGCCGAGTGCCGAGTTAACCGTGATGTTGAACAGGAAGGGTTGCCCCGTCAGCACCTGATTTCCGTCACCATACGCGATCCCCTTCCGGCTCTTGCCCTCCAGAATGAGAGAAATGGTCATCCGATCGCGGACGTTGCCGTCAAGGCCAAGCTCAAGGACCGTGAAATCGAAATCCTTCAGCGCTTCAAAGGCCATTTTTGCGTTTTCGTCTGCTGCGCCAGCAGAGTCCGCAGCCGTGCCCAGATAGGAAATATAGCCCCCCTCCGCATCGGCTCTCAACCGAGCATCGCGGACCAGAATATCTGTGCCGTCAATGTCGATTGGAAAGCTGCCGGACACAGTGCCGGTCGCTCGTGTGTCGGGCAGTTTCAAAACCTCGACCAGTTTCGCGAGTTCGATTGCTTCTGCCGTAACTTCAATGTTCTGTTGCTCGCCGCCAAGCGACCAGACAAAGGGCGGCAATGCCAGTGTCCCCCCGGCGAAGGGGAATGCAGCCGACTCGACTTTGAACTGCGTACCCTCGACCAGCTGAAACGTGATTTGGCCATTCTCCAGCGGTACGCCGGGGTTGAGACGCTCGACGAGGATGGTCTGTCCTGGCTCGGTGGTCAGGGCCAGCAATTCGCGAAAGGCGACGGTGCCGTTGACCCCCTGCACCCGGCCAAGCCGTGTCGTCTGAAAACCGAATTCGGAAACCGAGACTTCCCCTGTCCCTTCGATCTTGCCTCCAACAATGTCAAACCGCGCCGCCGCAGCAAGACCGCCGCGCGCATCCGTGAAAACGCCCTGCAAACGGTCTGACAGGCGCCAAGGCTGCAGGGCACCGGGCTCGAATTGCAGGTCACGGCTCTCCAGCGCCGCCATGCCACTCAGCTTCGTCACGTCGAGGCGAAGCAGTGTGTCCGCAACGGTGATGCCGTTTGACGCAAGCCGCAAAGGCCCGGACATGCTGAAATCGGCACCGCTCAGAGTTGCGTCCAGGTCTGCTGTCAGCGGCTGGTAGAGGGGGTCATCGCGATAGTCGCGGATCATCACACCGTCGGCGCTCATACTCCCCTTCACACCACCCTCGCCCGTAGTGCCGTCGAAGCGGAAATCGCTGGAGCTGACATTGGCGGGCACAAGCGTTCCGTTGAACTTGGTTGCCCCCAGTCGCGCCGACAGAGCGGGCGCGGCGTTCAGACGGGTGGCAATGCCCAGCCTCAGTCCGTCGCCATCAATGCTGAGCGTCTCCTCACCGATGCCAAGGGCCAATGAGACAGAGTCTGACACCGCCGAGACGCTCGCAGTCTTTCCGCCCGTCCAGTCAATCTGTGCATTTGTGAAGCTGACCGTCCCGGCATTCGATGAGAAAGCGACCGGAACCACCAAGTCTCCGAGTTTCGTGGCCCCGGCAAATCCGGCGCCCGGTGAGATGAAATCTCTCCCCTCCGGGCATATCGGCGTGCGGAAAGCCCCGAGGCTGACCGATCCGAAACGCAAGCCCTGGCTGTCCAAGGACAGGCAGGACCGGTCCGGAGTGAATATCCGCCACCCCGCCTTGTCGGACGACACCAGCAACTGACCGGACAGGCTGGAAGAGTCGAGATCAAAGCCGGACACATTACCGACGACGCCGATCTTGCCAGATGTCTCAAGCGCTATCTCCCCTTCGCCGACGCGTTGATAGTCAATCCGTTTCAAATCCGCTGAGAGAGTCCTGCCACCTGCCGACCAGGAGGACAGTTTCAGATCCGTCGCGTTGAAATGCGACAGGCCCATTTCGGACATCTGGACCTGAAGGTCTGCCGTAAGGGCTGGCAAACCGCCGCCTTTCAAAGAGAGCTGACCTGCTACCGATCGATCACGGCCCATCCAAGAGAGCCATTTTCCGTTAGCGCCAGGCAAGATGTCTGCCGCCAGCCCTGATTGTGCGTTGAGCTGCGCCGACCCATCCGCCGAAATGGCCCATCCGTCCGCCTTGTGCTGAGCCTCGACCGTAACCGACGCATTGAAGGCCGTTAGCGCTCGACGCAGCGCGCTCGTGAGACTAGCTTCATGGGCCGCGAACATGTCGGGCAGATTGACCAAGTCGAGCAACTGGTCAGATGTCGCGGCAGTCAACGATGTCCCGGACGTCGATACATCGGCCTTGAAGCCGATGCCGTCCGCGACCGTCCTGTCCAAGTTTGCCCGGATCGACGCACGTTGCGTGCGGCCCTGAGGAACGTCCAGGTCGCTTGCAGAAGCCAGTACAGGGCCGATGACGTGCCCCGCTTCGCCCGCAAGATCGAACTCCAATTGCATGTCGCGACCGGCAAATGCGCTGCCGGAAACTTTCGACGCATCTGTCTCGGCAGAGGCCTCAACCAGCGCATTCAAAATCGAGTCGATCTCAAAGGATGGCAGACGATCCAAAATGGCACGCCCCCTACTCGATGCATTGGAAATTTCATATCCGCTCCAGGAGGCGCTGGCGACATGTCCGTCCCAGACAATTTGTGTGTCACCGGCTCCGTCTAGGGGGGAATTCAGCAACGCGTCGAGTTGAACGTTTCGCGCCTGAACGCCGCGTATATCGGCCTCGGCAAGATCCAGAAACGCCTCGCCTACCAGCTGGCCGTCGCTGGCGGTGACATCGACTCGCCCCTCCGACCAGACCAGCGTGCCGTCCGGACCGGACAGGGACACCGGGTCGAGTACCATCTGCAATGTGCCGGATTCGGGAAATTCGCCTTCCAGATCGACCGATGCCCCGATGTCGCCGGCGCTTGTGGCCAGCAAGACGCGGCCCTTGGTAATCTTCACTGGAGGCAGCGGGCTGCCACTGTCCCCGCCAGACCCGCCCAGATTTTCAAGCCCATGAAAGCGAATACCACGATCATCCAACGTGCCGTGCAATTCCGGCGCAATAACCGATACGGCACCGAGAGACGGCACCAGCCCCTTCCAGGATATGTCTGCAGTTACTTCGTCTGCCACGAAGGGCGTCTCGTCGCCGGATTTGATGCGCACCCCGGTAATCACCGCGCCACCAGGCCCAAGGCGCTTGAAATCAGCCTCGCAAGTCAGGGACTGGTCATGGCACCACTGCGCCAATGCCTGTTGGGCAATGTATTTGCGACCGAGCCAGCCGAGTGCACCAAAAAGCAGGATCAGGGTCAGGATCGCGACCAGCAGCCAACGCCCCCAATTCAGGCGGCGCGTGCCCGCCTTCGAGCCTTCAACCTCTAAATCTTTGTAATGTGGCGTATTCACTGACGGTTCCGGCTTGCTTCTTGCTTTGATTGGCTACTAGGATTTGTAGGAAAGCAAGAAGGCCAAATTGAGCAAGAATGTCGTTTCTTAACGTGTAAACGGTATAAAAGGTCCTTCTGACATTCACAGTCTTCAGAGACAGAGGTGCTGGGTGGCACTGGAGTGAGGGAGATCGCGCCATGGTGCATGACGTGAAAACAGTCGAAACGAACACTGCCGAGCCGGGCCGAACGGTCTCGCATGGCGTGAAGAGTCTGGTCGTATTGGGTCTGTTGGGATCGGTTTCGGCCATTCTGGGCCTTGTAACGGTCGGTCCATCCAATGAGCCGGTCGGAATGGGCGCCGCCCATGCATCGCCGGCCCCGCCGCCCCTCGCCACAACACTCTTGTCTGCAACCGAATTCGAGCCCGGCCTTGGCATTCCAAACCGCGTAAGCGGCACGCTGAAAAGCCGCGAAACGCTGACGGAACTCGTTACGCGCCTTGGGGCCGAGCCATCCGATGCTGCCGCTGCGCTGCACACGATTTACGAAAAGGAATTCCTCGATCCGCGGCGCCTTCGCCCCGGGGTCAAGGCCGACGCCTTCATTACCAATGGTCAATTGACCGCGCTCAACATCAAGGCGGACGCCGAACGCAATCTTTTCATCACGCGCTCAGCCGAGAGCGGCTGGACAGCCAGCGAGCTGAAAGCCCGCCTCAGCCCAACTTATCACCGCGTTGCAGCCCCAATTGAAACCTCAATCTATGAAGCCGCCCGCAAGCTGGGCGCCGGCGACCAGCAGGTTGTCGATTTTGCCAGCGCGTTTGCCTATGACGTGGATTTCCAGCGCGAGATCCATCCGGGCGATACCTTCGAAATGGTCTACGAGACCCAGGTCGATGAACGTGGCACACCGGTCAAGAATGGCGATCTGGTGTTCGCCAAGCTGAATGGCCGGGCCCTGACACGCGGCTTCTATCGCTTCACACCCAGCGATGACGGCGTAGCTGACTATTTCGACGAGAATGGCGAAAGCGCCACGAAATTCCTGATGAAGACTCCGATCAATGGCGCGCGTCTGTCATCCTCCTTCGGCAATCGGCGCCATCCGATCTCTGGCTATACGCGCCTGCACAAGGGCACTGATTTCGCCGCACCGTCCGGCACGCCGATCTATGCAGCGGGCAATGGCACGGTCGAGCGCGCCAGCCGCTATGGCGGCTATGGCAATTATGTCCGCATCAAGCACGCCAATAATTACAAGACCGCCTACGCCCACATGTCCCGCTACGGACCAGGCGTGCGCGCTGGCAAGCGGGTCCGCCAAGGCGACGTGATTGGCTATGTCGGCTCGACCGGTGCCTCAACCGGACCGCACCTGCACTACGAAGTCTACATCAAGGGCAAGCCAGTCAACGCGATGCGCCTGAAACTGCCGACCGGCCGCAAGCTGGCTGAGACGCCGGACATGCTTGCCGAATTCGAAGCCCGCAAGGCCGAGATCGACGCGATCCGCACAGCCCAGGGCGCCCAGCTCATGGCAGGCACCGGCTCGCTGACCAATCCACCCTCTCCGTAAAAGGAATGTCGCGGAGCTCCCGAGGCTCCGCGTATCCTGCGGCTATTGCACTGGGTGATGCGCCTCCAGAAATGTAAGCGTCCGATTCAACACATCCGAACGTGCGTACGTGGACTGCAGGAAATGATCCTCGCCTTCCATCTCCACAAAGGTGAAGTTCGGGCGGTTTCCGGTAGCTTCGCGCATCCGCGTGAACTGCCGGAAGGGCACGCGCGTGTCTTCGCGGCCATGCATGATCAGGATCGGCGCCGACATTGCCCCGGCCTGACGGACCGGCATGATGGCCGCGCGGCTGGCATCGTCTGAAAACCGGCCTGACCCGAGCATCAATTCATAGTCATTGTAAGCATCGCTGTCGGGTGTGTATTCCGACAGGCGCAGGATCGGATCCGTCACTCCGTTCACCGAGATAGCACATTTCACCCGTCCGGAATCCCGCGCGGCCACCATCAGGGCCGAATAACCGCCATAGCTGCCGCCAGCGATGCAATAACCGTCCGGCTTGGCAATGCCCTGCGCGATGGCCCATGCCGCACCGTCGATCACGTCGTCGACCATCTTGCCGCCATACTCGCCATATCCGGCGAAGCGATGCTCCGAAGTCGAACCGGTCGAGCCGCGATAGTTCGGGCGCAATACGGCATAGCCTGCCTCGGCATAGGCGCCGGACCACCAGTCGAACTCGGCCGTGTCATGGGCCACCGGGCCGCCATGCGGCAGGACGACCAGCGGAAACGGGCCATTATCCGACGTCTTGCCGGGCGGCAAGGTGACGAAACCCTGAATGGTGCGGCCATCGCGGGCCTCATACGAAATCGAAACGACATTTCCAACAGGGCGGTTCACCAGATGTGATCCGGCGCTGCCGATGCTCCCCATCGTGCCGGCGGCAGAGTCATAGACGAAATAGTCTGCCGGCCGCCCGGCCTCCGCCAGGGCGACAGAGACTTTCTTGCGGTCGGCCGTCCAGGAAGTGATCGTAACATGCTTGCCCGGCATGGCCGCCTCGATGGCGGACTGCGCAGCATCCAGTTCCGGCACGAGGAAAACCTGCTCATCCCATTCCCCACCATATTCGACCCCAACCAATGTGCCCGTATAGGGATCGATGATCGTCGCGGCGGCCCCGGCCCGCTTGTCTCCGATCATGACGGGAGACATCGATCCGTCGCGCAGCGACATGTAATTCAGGCCGCGGTTCTCACCCCTGTCGATCCAGACGATCAGGTCTCCAACGCTTTCTTCGAGCGCGATCAGGCGCAGATTACGAACATTCACATCATCTTCGAAGTAGATTTCATCCCGCCCGCGATAAACGGTCGACGTCCCGAGATTGATGTCGCGACGCAAACGGGCAACCTCTCGACCATACTGGTCGAAAACGACCTGATCTGTGTGTTTGGGGAACGTTTCAGCTTTCCGGGTCTTTCCGTTCTTCAGATTGACCGCAAATGTACGGGGCATCCAGCCCTTGTTGGATTTCGTCGGCATGATCGTACCCGAAGTCGCACCACTATCGTAAATCCATCCCATGATCAGGACCTTGCCCTCATCCTGGGGCAGCAGAGACACGATGTTCGACGTGTCCACCATGCCCCGCGTGTCGTTCATGAGTACGGTGGATTCGCCAGAGTTCACATCATACGAAACGGCCCGCCACGCCTCGAATTCCTGCATTCCGCTCTGAGTCTGCAGGCGCTAGAACATACCGAAACGAAAGATCAGGCGCGCTTCATCTACCCAGAAAAAATCTTTCAGGCGATACGTGGAGTCGAGGCCGATCAGAGCAGACTCCGTGGCCCCGGTCAGGTCGAACACACACAGCGACGGCAAGCCCTGCGGGGCTCATTCAATGGCCAGTTTCGTGCCTTGAGGAGAAAGCTGCGGCTCAGCAATTCCGTCCGCACGACCATAGAGTTCCGCGATCTCGTTCATGTCCGCGCGCGCACTCTGGCACGCGGCCGCCAGTGTCACCGCGAGCGCGGTCAATATCATTTTCAAATGCAAGATGGCCTCCCTGAGTGACAGAAAGGCCATCATAAAATTCTCGGTCGATCAACCTTTAGTTCAGGGCTGCAGCACCTTTGGCGAACCCGTTCGGGACGCCATTGATGGACAGCTGGTCGCCTTCGACCCCAATCTCGATGGTCTCGCCATCATGGATGCGGCCTTCCAGCAGGAGGCGGGCCAGAGGATCTTGCAATTCCTTCTGGATGACACGCTTGAGTGGCCTTGCCCCATAGACCGGGTCATAGCCCCGCGCGGCCAGCCAGTTGCGAGCATCGAGGCTCAACTGCAGCGTCATCTTCCGATCCTTCAGCAGCGCTTCCAGGCGCTCCATCTGGATATCGACGATATGGTCGATCTCGCCGCGGCCCAGCCGCTTGAAGAAGACGATCTCGTCGATCCGGTTGATGAATTCGGGTCGGAAATGCATGCGGATAGCGCCCATGACGGACTCTTTGGCTGCCTCCGACACCTCTCCCTCTTCGCCGCTCGCCAGCGCGTCTGCGCCGAGGTTCGACGTCATGATGATGATCGTGTTCTTGAAGTCGACCGTACGGCCCTGGCCATCGGTCAGGCGCCCATCATCGAGGACCTGCAACAACGTATTGAAAAGGTCCGGATGGGCTTTCTCGACCTCATCGAACAAGATCACCTGGTAGGGCCTGCGCCGCACTGACTCCGTCAGCACACCCCCTTCATCATAACCGACATAGCCCGGAGGCGCTCCAATCAAACGGGCGACGGAATGCTTCTCGGAAAATTCCGACATGTCGAGCCGAAGGATCGCGGTATCATCGTCAAACATGAACTCGGCCAGTGCCTTGGTCAGCTCGGTCTTGCCGACGCCCGTCGGACCGACGAACAGGAAAGAGCCAATGGGACGGTTCGGATCCTGCAAGCCAGCGCGTGCACGGCGAACAGCATTGGAGACGGCCTCCAGCGCAGCATCCTGACCCACGACCCGCTTGCGCAAATCGTCTTCCATCTTGAGCAGCTTCTCGCGCTCGCCCTCCATCATCTTGTCGACGGGAATGCCTGTCCACTTCGAGACCACGGCAGCAATATGCTCTGGGCGGACGACTTCGGAGACGAGTCCACCGTCTCCCTGATCATCCTCGCTGCCTTCGACTTCCGCAATGAGCTTTTCCAGCTGCGGGATTGTCGCGAACTTCAACTCAGACGCCTTGGTCAGGTCGCCTTGGCGCTGGGCTTCCGCCATGTCGGCATAGGCCCGGTCGAGCTGTTCTTTCGCGGAGGCAGCGCCCTTCAACTTGTTCTTCTCGGCCGACCATGTCGCCGTCAGCTCATCAGACTTTGTCTGCAGATCCGTAATCTCGCTCTCGATTGTCTTGAGGCGATCCACCGAAGCAGCATCCTTTTCTTTCTTCAGAGCCTCGGCCTCGATCCGCAATTGCAGGAGGCGGCGATCGATCTCGTCGAGTTCTTCGGGCTTGGAATCGACCTGCATGCGCAAGCGCGCAGAGGCCTCGTCCATAAGGTCGATGGCCTTGTCCGGCAGGAACCGGTCAGTGATATACCGGTTCGACAAATTGGCGGCAGAAACAATCGCGGCGTCCGACACGCGGATACCATGGTGCGCCTCGTAACGGCCCTTCAGGCCACGGAGAATAGAAATCGTATCCGCAACGGTTGGCTCATCCACGAAAACGGCCATGAACCGTCGTGCGAGGGCGGGGTCACCTTCAACATGTTTGCGATACTCGTCCAAAGTCGTCGCACCGATACAGTGCAGTTCGCCACGCGCCAAGGCAGGCTTGAGGAGGTTTGAGGCGTCCATTGCGCCATCACCCTTGCCCGCACCAACCAGCGTGTGCATCTCATCAATGAACAGGACAACGCCCCCTTCCGCCTGCTGAACTTCATTCAGCACGGCCTTCAGGCGTTCCTCGAATTCACCGCGGAACTTTGCCCCCGCAATCAGTGCGCCCATGTCGAGCGCAAGCAGGCGTTTGCCTTTCAGGCTTTCTGGTACGTCGCCATTAACAATGCGCAGCGCGAGTCCTTCGGCGATTGCCGTTTTACCCACACCGGGCTCACCAATCAGGACAGGGTTGTTCTTCGACCGGCGAGACAGGACCTGGATCGCACGGCGGATTTCTTCGTCGCGCCCGATAACCGGGTCGAGCTTGCCTTCCCGCGCATCCTTGGTCAGGTCGCGGGCGTATTTTTTCAGGGCTTCATAGCCTTCTTCGGCATTTTCACTGTCAGCGGTGCGACCCTGACGGAGTTCGGCAATGGCGCCTTCGAGGCCAGATGAGGTCACGCCCGCATTGGCCAGCACGTCAGAAGCCGGATCACCCTTCAGACTGGCGATTGCCAGCAACAGGCGTTCAACGGTGACAAAACTGTCGCCAGCTTTCTTTGCGTCCGCTTCGGCAGCCTGGAACAGCTGGGCTCCTGCCTGCTCGAGACGCAGGCCAGAGCTTGCGCCTTGCACCTTGGGCAGTTTGCCAAGCGCCGTGTCGATGCCTTGCGCAACCAGTTCCGGACGCCCCCCGCTTGCACGGATCAGGTTCACCGCGAGTTGGTCGCGGTCTTCCAGCATGGTCTTCAGGACATGGGCAGGCGTCAGAACCTGATGGCCATTTGCCAAGGCAGCGGTCTGTGCACCCTGAATGATCGCGCGAGCGCGCTCTGTGTATTGTTCAATATTCATCTACATCCCCTTTGAAAGGCAGATCATGGAAGTTGGTGGACAATGGCCCCGCTCAGCGGCAGCCGGTATCCGGTTCTTTCCTGATGTGGGAAGCCTTGATGGGTTTGCAACCGCCCGCACCGTCACGATACGCGCAAGAAAAAGCCCGGCCTGCAAGATGCAGCCGGGCGCTTCAAATCGGTTTGACGACTTGCAATCAGTCGGTGGTTTCGGCGGAAGCCTCTTCGGGCTGGGCACCATCATCCCCCTTCGGCGCAGCTTTACGGCGACCACGGGAGACGGTTTTCAGCACTCCATCGGTTTCAGCTTCTGGCGCATCATCGGCCTTTTCGCGCTTGGCGTAAGGCTTGCGGCGACTGCGCGGACGGGGCTTGTCAGCCTTGTCATCGCCATCATCGGACTTGTCTGAATTTTCTGACGCGTCGTCCTGGTTGGATTTCGCATCGCTGGATGAGTCAGAGTCCTGATCGGAACGGTCATCCTCGTTGCGGTTCTTGTTGCGCGATTCGACTTCGGCTTCCTGCTTGGACGAATTGTCGTCATCGGCATTGCTGTTGTCATTGTTGTCATTGCTATCGCGATCATCGCGGCGATTGTCGCGATTCTGATTGCGATTCTGCTGGGAGCGTTCTTTCGCTTCCGCCTGCTTGGCCACGATGCGCTGATAGTGTTCGGCAAACTGGTAATACGCCTCAGACAGGATCCGGTCGCCGCTGGTCTGGGCGTCACGGGCATATTGTTGGTATTTGTCCAGAACCTGCTGTGCAGAGCCACGAATCTTCACATCCGGACCGACGCTTTCATAGTGACGATTCGGATTGTTGTGGCTGTTCTGGTTGTTACCGCCTGAGCGACGATTGCGCCCGCGTGAACGTTTCATGCAGATCTTCCCGTTTCATGCGCCTGATCAGTTTTCAGGCAATTCCCAGCGCAATTGGCCTTCTGGATAAAGTGGCCCCAGCCCTTGATTTGCGCGAGTCTTGTGAGGGGGACATGCAATTACACCGTGTGTGGTCGCCGTCTCACGAGAATCTTCTAGCGTGACTTTCCCAATACGCCAAGAAGAAATGTAAGTATTACACAACAGGGTGTTGCGCGGCAATGGCCCGGTCATTTCCGCCTAAATCCTTCAGACAGGTGATGGCTTCAAATCCGGCCGTTTCCAGCAAGGCGCCGACGGATAGTCTCTGGTCATACCCGATCTCGAATACGAGCCAGCCGCCGGGCTTCATCCGACCCGCTGCAAGGCCAACGATTTCCCGATAGGCATTCAGGCCATCCGGGCCGCCATCAAGCGCTGCCGCCGGATCATGGTCACGAACTTCAGGCATGAGGCCTGCCATTTCCGCGCTGACAATATAGGGCGGATTGGAAATGATCAGGTCCGCTGCACCCCATTTCTGCCAATCGGACCATGGGCCGTTATGGATCGATGCGCGATCCGAAAGGCCGAGCCGGGACAGGTTTTCCTCCGCCAGTTCCGCTGCATCCTGGCTTGCCTCGACGCCCTCCCCGGTCGCCAGCGGTCGATTTGCGAGGATTGCGGACAACAGGCACCCACTCCCCGTTCCAAGATCAGCAATGAAGACAGGTGCATTGTCAGGGATGCGCGCAAGGGCCGCCTCAACCAAAATTTCGCTGTCCGGGCGTGGAATCAATGCGCGCCCATCGCTCAGGAATTCAAGACCGAAAAACTCCGTCGAGCCAATGATGTGTTGCAGAGGCTCGCGGGCGGCGCGGCGTAAAATACTGTTGGAATATGCAGAATTGATTTCATCTGAAACATTGCCTCCCCCTCGCGCTATAAGGTCTGAGGACTGACAGCCAGCCGCATGGGCCAGCAACCACCGCGCTTCAAGCCGCGATGTATCAATGCCGGCTTTGCGCAACTGCGCCGCGCCTTCTGCCAGTAAAGTGTCATATGTCTTCGCAGGCAGCTTAGTTCGCCTCCATCGCGGCCAGCTTGCGCGCCCGGTCTTCCGTAATCAGCGCTTCGACAACATCGTTCAGCTTGTCGCCCGTGATGATCTTGTCGAGCGAATACAGTGTCAGGCCAATACGGTGATCCGTGACCCGGTTTTCCGGGTAATTATAGGTCCGCACCTTCTGGCTGCGGTCGCCCGTGCCGATCTGGCTGGCGCGCGCCTCGGCGCGTTCAGCATCGCGCTCGGAGCGCTCTTTCTCGTAGAGGCGAATCTTCAGCTGTTCCATCGCCTTCTCGCGGTTCACGTGTTGGGACTTTTCCGAACTCGTCACCATGATACCGGTCGCAAGATGGGTGATACGCACCGCGGAGTCCGTTGTATTGACGTGCTGGCCGCCCGCACCGGAAGACCGCATTGTGTCGATACGGATGTCTTCGGGTTTGACTTCGATCTCGACATTCTCGGGCGCAGGCAAAACAGCCACAGTCGCGGCCGACGTATGAATGCGTCCCTGCGTTTCGGTCGCTGGCACACGCTGGACGCGGTGCACACCGCTTTCCCACTTCATGTGACCGAACACGCCGTCGCCAGCAATATTGGCGACGATTTCCTTATAGCCGCCGGCATCGCCTTCGGACGCGTCGACCACTTCGACTTTCCATCCCATCGTCTGCGCGTAGCGTGTGTACATGCGGTAGAGGTCGCCTGCGAACAGGGCGGCCTCGTCCCCGCCCGTTCCGGCGCGAACCTCCAGCACGATATTGGCCGCGTCATCGACATCCTTCGGCAATAGCAGGACCTGCATCTCCTGCTCCAGGTCCGGCAGGCGGTCCTTGATGTCCTCGATTTCCATCTGAGCCAGTTCAGCCATTTCGGCATCGCCAGAGGATGCCAGTGCCTGCGCCTCCTCCAGGCCCTTGCGCGCTGTCATCACTTCCCGCGCCTTGTCGACCACGGGTTTCAGTTCGGAATGCTCCTTGGACAGGGCGATGATTTCATCAGTTTCGGTCGTCGCGCCCATGCGCGCCTCGACCTGTTCGAAACGATCAACAACCTGCTGGAGCCGGGAAAGGGAAAGAGTAGCCATCCGCGCCCTTTAGAGCGCTTTTGGCCACCTGATAAGTCCCTTCGGCTGTGATTGCCTAAGTCAGAGGAGGATGCGGATCACTTCCTTACCGGCCAGCACGATCAGCGTGATCGAGGCGAGCGCGAAACACGTAAACCGCAAAACCACTTTCGGCGACAGGATCTGGACGAAGGAATGCAGAACGCGCAGGCCGACATAAATCCAGGCAATCAGCGTCGCGAGATGGTCCCCACCACCGGTCAAGGCCGCAAAGAACATCAGGGCATAGAAAATGGTCGGCTGTTCATGGAGGTGATTGTAATTGTCCGCCACAGACCGGACATTCGCCGGCAGTTTATCGCCATAGGTGCCTGGATGACGGGCGTCGTCCGGGTTTATCTGAGCCTTCTGCATGGCGGGGATACGCGTCGCGTACATCCACAACCAGAGGATCAGCGTCCATACGATAAGCGCAAGAACAGGATGGAGAAATTCGACATTGATTGGCATTTTGGCCTCCCACAGCTTTTTTAATTGAGGGGAACTTAGGCACTATTCTGCAGCATGAACAGCACTTTGCGTCCGAGAGGCTTCAGGAAACTGTGCGTGAACGAAAGCAATGAACGTGTCGATGTCTTCCGATACAATGCTGTGCCCGCCCGGCCTCAGCCACCACGCAATCCCCGCCTCTGGAACGAAATCCTGCTTCATGCCGCCCGCTGGCAATCCCGGCTCACCAGCCGCTTCATAAACGTCTGAGGCCGAAAGGGCTGCGCGAAAGGAGGAATTCGGATCGGACCAGACATCGCGGCGTCCGTTGCCTAGCAAGACGGGGGTTGGCGCCAACAGGCCCAGCAATTGGTGCTGATCCACCGGCAATTCGTCCAGCCGATCCAGCCAATCCCGTATCTCAGGCGCCAGCCAGTGCGGGTAGGATTCTGCCATACGCTTCAATCCTTCACCTGTTTCCGAACGCGAGAGCGATGCGCCAGCGAACCCGGCCTGGTGCGCAATGACCCCGTCAGTCCGCCGGTCCCAGGCGCCCGCGATCAGCGCAGCCTTGCCGAACCGCGAATGCCCGAACAGCACTATCGCGTCGGAATCGATCGCTTCGCGTCCCTCCAACGCGTCCATAGCGGCCGAATACCCGTAGGCCCAAGCCATCAACGTGCTGGTTGGATTGATCGGCCCGCCCAGATTGGCCATCACGCCCGGCGCTTCAGTGCGGCGATCCGGCACAAAATCCGACCCATAGAAACTCGCATAGGCAATGCCCGAATCCATGAAGCGGTCGAGCGGCACTTTGGCGATATATGTGCCGAAGATCTGGGTCGCGATGAAGCCGAATGTACCCTCCATCTCGCTGCCCTCGCAGATCGTTCCGTCGGTCGCGGTGACCGGGTAACCGGGAAAGGCCGCGCAGTTGGAAGAAAAGGTCTGGCTGATCACAAGCGGGAATGGCCCATCCCCGGCGGGAGTGGCTACAGCCAACCAGAATTGGCTCGCACCCTCACCTTCACCGATCGTGACAGGTATCTCTTCAAGCCGTCCTTTTCCGCCAAGCAAATTGGCATCGACCAGACGTGGCTCACCCCATTCGATCGGCAGTCCTTCCGGCCATGGCCCGTAGAGAACGTCCTCAAAGCCCTGCATAACGTCTGATCGGTAAGCTGGCTCATTTACAATCGCCGCCACATTAAGTTCAGGCTGGGGCACAGGCTTGTTGGCCGTCTCCAGGCTCGCATAATTCAGGCCCAGCATGGTGCAGCTGCTCATGATCAGCGCGGTCACAAAAATGAGCAACAAGAGCGGCACGCGGACAAGAAACCAGACAAGGGCACGAAACACGTTGAGCATGGACCTCTCCGAGAAAAATGTTCCGGCACCCTAGCGGCATTTATCCAGCCGCCTACCCCCTCACGGAAAAGTGGTCAGGCCGCCCGTTCCGGCTCGAACTGGGCGCGATACCGCCGCGAGCCCGGTACCTCGTCGCCCGTGTCCAGCCGCAGGGTCACATCCCCTTCGCCGGTAGGCTCAATTGCCTGCACATGGTCCAGGTTGACGATGTGTGAGCGGTGCACCCGCACATGCCGTCCGCCAGCGGCATCCAACAGACGTGACAGCTCTGTCAGCGTCAGGCGCGCCAGATAGGATTTGCCCTTGGTGACAACTTCGACGTAATTGCCCGCCGCCTTGGCCCAGATCACATCCGGGGCATTCACGAAATAGGAACGCCCACCGGATTTCAGCGTCAGCCGATGCAAATCAGTTGCGTCGCTTTGCGCCACCCGGGAATCAAGTGCGCGTTGCTCGACCAGTCGGTTCATCCAGAAGATCGCAGCGATCAGCGAATAGCTCAGCACATCCTTGCGGTATTCGTAGAGCCAGACCGAAACATTCGAGAGCCCGAAATCATACGGAATGCCGAACACAATCGGCGTGAGCAGTTTCCTCAGGGCCACCATGGCCAGGATATGTACGACCGAGAACAGTATTGTCGCCGCTGCATGCACCAGCAGATTGGTGCGCCACTGCCCCGCCGAGAGTGGGAACCGGCTGAGCATGAAAGTGATAAAGGGCGTCAATGCCAGGATCACGCCATGCGACGTCGCCTGGCTCAGCCATGGCAGGTTTGGGTACGGATCCCCAACCCGATTCAGCAAATGCTGATCTGACAAGGACTCCACGAGAAATGACGCGAACAAGAAGCATCCGAAATAGATCCACGTCTTCCGGTCTGCGCGACGGTCAGCTTCGATCTCGGGATGCAGCTTGCGAGGTTCCATGACCCGCTTCCTGCCACAAGCCGGGCTGGAGCTGGAACAGAAATCTCAGGATTTCGTCCCCAGGTACCGCCGCACACCCCTGGCAGAGGCCTTTCATCCCCCCGACACACCGATCGCCCCATCCGAGCTGACTTGGACCCGTGTCCCCAACAGGCTGGCGTCAAATCCACAGGAGAAACCCATGCCCAACGCTCCCGCCTTCCCGCGCCGATACGATCTAGACTGGCTGCGCATTATCGCGTTTGGCCTGCTCATTCTCTACCATTCCGGCATGTTCTACGTGACTTGGGGCTGGCACGTGAAAAGCGTGCATGCAGGCCCTGAGGCCGAATGGGCCATGATGTTGCTGAACCCGTGGCGCCTCGCGCTGCTTTTCTTCATCTCCGGTGTGGCGCTACGCTTTGCAGCCGACAAGCTGGGCGGCTCGAAACTGGCCCGGGAACGCGTCGTACGTCTGGGCCTGCCCATCCTGTTCGGTATGGCGGTCGTGGTCGCGCCGCAAAGCTGGCTGCAGCTGGTCGAATCCGGGGAGTTTTCAGGTAGTTTCTTAGCCTTCTGGCCTCAATACCTTGATTTCGGGTCGGATTTTTCGATCACAACCCCCACCTGGAACCATCTCTGGTACATTGTGTACCTGCTGGTCTACACGCTGATGCTGGCGCCATTTGCGGGTCGGATCGCACGCTTCATGGGCGGCACAGGTGCGCAGATTACAAAGCGTCTGTTCGGCGGAAAATGGGGGCCAGCCGCGGCGCTTGTCCTGCCCGTACTGCCCCACATACTCTACCGCATTACCCTCGATCCCTATTTCAAAACTACCCACGACCTCACCTGGGACTGGGCCAATCACGCTCACAGCCTGACCATGCTGATGATTGGTTTCCTGCTGGCCAAGGACGTCCATTTCTGGAGCGCAATCCGCCGCGTCTTGCCCTTTGCGGTCGGTCTGATGGTCGGTCTCGGCGCAGGCCTGTCTGTCCTCTGGGAAAACTGGGAAATGCTCAGCGAGGGCGGAGACTGGGACTGGATCATCTGGCCAGCCCGCATTGCGCGCCTCGCCTATGCCTGGATCACCATCGCAGCCCTGCTCGGCCTCGCCGAACGCTACCTCAACCGGCCCAGCCGCGCGCTGACCTACATGACCGAGGCGATCTTCCCCTGGTACATCCTGCACCAGACGCTGACCGTCATGCTCGGCTACTGGCTGACCCGGCAGGAACTGCCTGTCGGGATCGAAGCGCCGCTTGTCATCGGTGGCACATTTGCCGGATGTGCCCTGTTGCACGAATTGGTCATCCGCCGCGTCCGCTTTCTGCGGCCGCTATTCGGGCTGAAGCCCGCCAGCGCGTCGCCCGTCTCTAGAAAGGCGAGCGCGGCAGCGACAGTTTGAAAATGATCGCCAGCGCGCGGATCATGAAGGCTGCGAGGAGGCCGCCTCCAAAGGCAAAGGTCTCCTCGACGGCGCTCAACTTGAGCAGGAAATAGACGAGCGACCCCATCAGGGCGGCTGTTGCGTAAATATCCTTCTTGAGCAGCAGCGGCTCTTCATTGGCGACTACATCACGGAGCAAGCCGCCTGCACTTGCCGTCATCGTGCCCATGATCAGCACGACCGGCCAGCCAAAACCGAGCGACATGGCCTTCGCCGCGCCGGTCACCGCGAACAGCGCCATGCCGAACGCATCGGCCCAGCGCAGGGGCCGGAAATTCTCCAGCCAGCGATGAAAGAAGAACGCGGTAAAGCCCCCTGCGACCGCAAGCCCGAGGGTCTGCGTGTCCTCCAGCCAGAAGACTGGTTGGGACAGGATCAGGTCGCGCAGTGTGCCGCCGCCAATCGCTGGCAGGAAGGCCAGCACAATGACGCCGAACATGTCCATTTGCTTGCGCACGGCGACAATGCCGCCAGAGATCGCAAAGACGAACACGCCGATCCGATCGGCAAACAGGAGAAGAAGGTCAGGGGTCATTAAGCGATTAAGTCGGCTTTGGCCGCCGGATCAATGGCCGCGATGACATGATGGTGGGAGTCGCCATCAGACCGCGGGCCATCATAAGCCCCGTTGCGCTCCCAACAGGCGCAATCACCGCCCCGGGTGAAGGCTTCCCTTCGCCCGTGTATGCGCAAGCTTGAAGAGGCCACGTCCTTGGCCGTACACAGAGCTATTCAGGCCGGATCTGAACCGTCTGGAAGCGCTGATAGCCTTGCTGGCGCTCATCCTGGCGCTGGTTGACTACGCGATACTCACCCGTGACGCGGGCCACAAACCCCCGCTCCGCCAGCATGTTGGCCACCGCCTGGGCGCGCTGGTAGGCAAGCGCCTGGTTGTTGAAGCGCTGCAACTCCCCGGCCGTCGAAGCATAGCCCACAACCGCAATGTCCGTGGCGCCCCATCGCTGTAGGGCCCACACACAATCCTCGACCGTTTGCAGCGCGCCGTCTTCCAACTCCACGCCGCCCTCCCTGAAGGAGATCCGCGGAAGTTCGCCCACCGGAGGAACGATACGGACTGACCAGTCACCATATTGCCGGGCCAGGCCCTGCTCCAGCGCGCGATAGGTGGCAATGGTGAAGCCGGCTTCCGGTTCGGCGAAGAAGATGGCCTTGCGCTCGTCGGCATTTACATCTGCTGCTGAAACGGCAAATGGCGCGGCCTGGCGCATTTCGGCTTCACGCTCGCGAACCAGCGCCACCGATTCCAGTCGGGCCATCTGCGCCCGGAGCGGTGCGGCAATCGACGCATCCGCCAGTTGCAGCAATTCAGTCCGCTCCAGCGCCTTGTCTTCGTCGATCATGACTTGGTACAGGCTGACACTGATCGGACGACCAAGCCGCTCTTGCAGGAGGTCCCTGATCGCGGCCTCGGCATTTTCCACACGCTCCCGTGCACGGACCGTGGCAACCACTTCGACCGGCGCCTCGCGCGGAAATGTCACGACCAGGTCTGCCAACCGGGCCCGTTCATCCGCAAAAGGAGACAGGATCGTGTCCCGCACGGTCACCGTGGCCCGGGCCTCATAAGCAATGTCGCGCAGAGCCAGGCCGAGTGGAATCGAGAGGGCCGCGAACACGCCGACGACGAGTGCCGATCGCCAATAGCCGCGCTTGCCGCCCGCTTCCTCGTCACCAAACCCGTAAATCCGGGACAGGACGGTCACGGACAAGGCTATTGCAAGAAGATTGGTCATGAACAGGAAGAAAGCTCCGCCGGCCACAGCGAGCGAGCCGACAGCAATGCCGTAGCCTGTTACCGCCAGTGGCGGCATAAGAGCCGTCGCGATCGCCACACCAACAATCGTCTCCCCTTTCCTGTGGATCACGGCATAGCCGCCAGCCAAGCCGGAAAAGACAGCAACCAGAAGGTCAAAGAAATTCGGCCGGGTCCGGGCCACAATTTCCGGGGTCGGATCTGTCAGCGGCGAAAGCTTCACAAT
Source organism: Hyphomonas sp. KY3 (assembly GCF_017309975.1). Classification (NCBI taxonomy): domain Bacteria; kingdom Pseudomonadati; phylum Pseudomonadota; class Alphaproteobacteria; order Hyphomonadales; family Hyphomonadaceae; genus Hyphomonas; species Hyphomonas sp. KY3. The sequence continues at coordinate 864,791 of NZ_CP022271.1, read as the reverse complement.
GAGTATAGAAATCAGGAGCGCGCTGAGCACACCCACGACCAGGGACACCGCAGACTTTCGCAGGAAGGAAAGTTTCAGTTCGCTGAGTGAAAAGCCAAACAGCATGATCGGCCCCATCAGCGGCGAGATCAGCATGGCGCCGATGATTACGGCCGGGGATGACAATAGCAGGCCCAGGGTCGCAATCGCGCAGGACATGACAATCATGAAGATATAGCGACCTGACAATTGTCCATCATCACGGACATGCGCGACCACATCTTCATGGTCTACCTGGCGGGAAATCAGGTGCTGGAATGCCCGAATACGGCGCAGTTCTCTATGGAAAACACTGGGCTTCCTGACCGTCTCGGTCCCTGAAAAACTATCCGGCATCACACATACTCCTCGACGCCCTGCAACGCAGGGCGGGTTCTTCTATGCGTTGAGACATGAAAACAGGGTTAGGAAACAATGCCGAAATGCAGTGACCGCCTACTCCGCTGCCACCTCGGCCGCCTCGCGCTCGCGGCGCAGGGATTCGGCTTTCTGCTCCACGAGACCGACAATGTGATCGACCATTTCGGCATTCGAGACATTATGGTCGGCGCGGCCGGAGACGAACATCTTGCCGCTTTCCTTGCCGCCACCGGTAAAGCCCAGATCGGTCAGGGCCGCCTCGCCCGGTCCGTTCACGACACAGCCGATAATCGACAGGCTGATCGGCTCGGAAATATGCGCAAGGCGCTGTTCGAGCAGTTCGACGGTCTTGATGACGTCAAAACCCTGCCGCGCACAGCTGGGACACGCCACGATGTTCACGCCGCGTGTCCGCAGACCGAGCGACTTCAGCATCTCGAAGCCGACCTTCACCTCTTCCACCGGATCGGCGGAAAGCGAGACACGGATTGTGTCGCCAATGCCCGCCCAGAGCAAAGCGCCCATACCGATAGAGGATTTCACGGTACCTGTGCGCAGACCGCCAGCTTCAGTGATGCCCAAATGTAGCGGCGCGTCAGTTGCCTCGGCCAGTTGCTGGTAGGCCGCCACGGTCAGGAACATGTCCGAGGCCTTTACCGAAATCTTATAGTCGTGGAAGCCGAGATCATCGAGGATACGGGCATGGTCCAGCGCGGACTCGACCATCGCATCCGGGCAAGGCTCACCATATTTTTCCAGCAGGTGGCGCTCCAGCGAGCCGCCATTGACGCCGATCCGGATGGAGCACCCATTGGCGCGCGCCGCTGCCACGACTTCCCTCACCCGGGCTTCAGACCCGATATTGCCGGGATTGATCCGCAGGCAAGCCGCGCCAGCGTCGGCGGCTTCGATACCGCGCTTGTAGTGAAAATGGATGTCCGCAACGATTGGCACGGGACTCGCCCGGCAAATTTCCGGCATCGCGGCTGTGGAGTCTTCCGTTGGACAAGAGACACGCACAATGTCCACGCCCGCTTCTGCGGCGCGCTCGATCTGCGCGAGCGTGGCGGCGACATCCTCGGTCGGCGTGTTCGTCATGGTCTGCACGGCAATCGGGGCATCGCCGCCCACAAGCACGTTGCCAACGCGGATCTGGCGGGATTTCCGGCGCTCGATATTGCGCCAGGGACGGATTGGATTATGCGACATGGGCGCGGGGTCCTGTCCGGTGAGTGTCCCGGATCACATGGCGGGTCCGGCGGCTCATGGCAAGCCTAGCGGGTCGCCTTGTTGCCACCATTGGCAGCCATGGCTGGGGCCGCCGCGTCGGTGGCACGACCAATCTGGTCATCAATGCTCGCCGAAAACACCTGGGCGCCTTCAGGGCCCAGAGGGCCGATCGTGACATCACCGACACGCCATTCAAAGGCGCCGCCATTGCGGGCAGACACGGTCCAGCCGGCCTGAAGGCGCGGAAAATAGCTTTCCCCGGCAGCCATTACGCGGCTGCGGAAAATCGTGCCATCAGCGCCGCGAACTTCCATCCAGCCCTGCTTCACCGCCACCAGTTCCAGCGGCAAATTCCTGGGGACAGGGCGATCGGATTTCGTGGATTCCGCGAACAGGCTGTCACGCGCACCATTTACGGAGACGACACCAGGTTCGGCGGAAAGTTCGACATTCGGGCGCACCAATTGCGACACGCCGAGCGCGCCTGCGCCCAGCGCAACCAAGACCGCGGCCGCAGCAACCGCGAGTGGCCATTTGGCCTTTTCCGGTGCGATCTGGCCAATCTTGGGGACCGGGGCGTCGCTGTGCACTTCTTCGACAGCGCCGCATTCCTGACTGTAAATCCGGATTACGTCCTTTTCCGGCAGCTGGAGATACTTGGCGTAAGTATTGAGGATCGCGGTCAAATAGCCGCCACGTGGAAGTTCGCCGACTTCCATGCGCTCAATCCACATCAGATAGTCTTTGCGCATCAATGTTGCGCGGGAAACGTCTGCGATTTCGAGGCCCAGAGCCTCCCGCACACGGCGCAGGACCTGGCCCATACGCAACGTCTCGCCATCAAACTCGCGTGCCTGGAAAATCTCCATGGCGCGTTCGCGCGGGGTCATTTCCGTCTCATTCGACTCAGATTCCGACACGCTCGCAGACGTGTCCTGCGATGCCGCAGGGCTCGCATCATCACGGTCGTGCTCAGGGGTCAGGTCGTCGTGTGCCATATTCTTCCAGCTCTTCGATACAGCGAGGGGGTCCCCTCCCTGCAGCGCAATTTCTGGTCCATGAATGTGGTTATTATATGGGCCAGTCCATATTAACCATCAGACAGCTCAATCCCATGATCGGCTGCCAAGGCTAATACTTGGTTACGGAAATCCTGCTTCGGGGCGTCCAGAGCCGCCAAAAAGTCGGGCCTGAATGCCTGCAAGTCGAATGACCTTATCATTTGCTTGACCGGTCCAATAGAGCCCGCCGACATCGACAATGTGGTAAATCCCAGTGCCACGAAGCAAAGCGCAGACAGGGTTGATCCCGTCGCTTCCCCGCACGCGGACATGCGTATGCCATGAGTTTTACAGGCGTCCGAGACCTCTTTCAGGAATCGCAAAGCGCTGGGTGACACCAGATCGTAGCGATCCGATACATGCGGCGTCATCCGGTCAGCCGCGAAGAAAAATTGCATCAGGTCATTCGTCCCGACCGACAGGAATTCCGCCTTGCCGGCAAGTTCCGGCAAACCATACGCCAAGGCTGGCGTCTCCAGCATCACGCCGACTTCCACGCGTGACGGTCGGCGGCCTGTGCGCTTTGCCGACCATTCAACTTCTGTCAGCAACAGATCTCGCGCTTCCTCGAATTCGGACGCCACCGTCACCATCGGAAACATGACGGTCAGCGGTCGCTCTCCAGCGGCGCGGACGAGCGCGCGCAATTGGCGTCGGAACAGGCCCTTATGGTCCAGCGCGAACCGGATCGACCGCCAGCCCAGCGCGGGGTTTTCTTCCCGTTGCAAGTTCAGCGCGGGCAACACTTTATCGCCGCCCAGATCCACGGTGCGGAAGATGACCGGCTTGCCATCGGCCTTGTCCAGAACGCGCTTGTAGAGGTCGATCTGGTCATTCAGCTTGGGCAGAGATTCCGAGACGAGGAACTGAAATTCAGTGCGGAACAGGCCTACGCCGTCAGCGCCTGCCTGTTTCATCATGTCCATGTCGAGGTCGAGCCCCGCATTCAGCATCAACGAGACTTCCGTGCCATCGGTCGTGCGGGCTGGCAGATCCTTCAGCGCTTCATAGCCTGCCTGACGTTCTGAACGCAGCGAAACCCGCCCTTTGTACGCATCGTACAGGGAGTCATCCGGGCGAATATGAAGCGTGCCATCCTCGGCATCGACGATGACCCAATCGCCCTGGTCGATGCGTGTGGTCAGGCCGGCAATGCCACCCAGTGTCGGGATACCAAGGGCGCGTGCAACGATGGCCGCATGAGACGAGGCGGCTGCCTCCTCCATCAGGATCGCCCTGAGGCCGGTGTTGGAGTATTCCAGCAGTTCTGCCGGTCCAAGCCGCCGCGCGACAAGCACGCTGCGCTCCTCGCTGATCTGGGGCTTGCCCTCTTCCCCGCCGAGAATGCGTAGCAGCCGGTTGTCGAGATCTTCGAGGTCGTGCAGCCGCTCGCGCAAATAAGGGTCGCGCGCACTTTGCAGACGTGCGCGGTGTTCGCGCCGCGCCCGGTCAACCGACGCCTCAGCGGAAAGCCCGGACTTCACGCCTTCCTGCAGCTTTTCGGCCCAGGACGGATCATGTGCCAGCAGACGATAGGTTTCCATCACATCGCGCGGGTCTTCGCCCAGCGCGGCGCCATCCAATGCCATCATGCGGTCGATAGAGGCCTTCAGCTCCGCCATGCCTTCGGATAGGCGCTTGCTTTCTGTCACCTGATCCGCCGCAAAGAATTTCGCGGCCGGCACGACCGGATCGTGCAACACAGCGCGCCCATAACCGAGGCCTTCGCAAAACACGCGTCCTGTCAAGGATGCCGTGTTGCGCTCTCGCTTCTCATTACCGCCATTGTTCAGCGCATCGGGATCAATCCGATCGACAATCTCGGCCAGCACCATGGCGATTGTCTGGAGGTTGTCGATTTCCTCATCATCATAGGCCCGCTCGGTCCGGTTCTGAACCGTAAGGACACCAATGACACGTCCGCCGCGCAGGATCGGGACACCGAGAAAGGCGTGGAACGGGTCTTCCCCGGTCTCCGGCCGGTAGGAGAATGAGGGGTGGCGCGGCGCGTCCTGAATGGCCATCGGCTCGGCGCGGCGTGCAACCAGACCGACAAGTCCCTCATTCACGCTGAGGCGTGTGGCCGCGACAGCATCGGCCTTGAGACCTTCCGTCGCGATGAGGAGCAGCGCGCCGCCCTGCAGTCTGAGATAGATGGAGCAGACATCTGCCACCATGGTGGAGGCAATCAGGCGGACGACCTTGTCGAGCCGAGACCGTGTTTCGCCTTCCTCCGCCATAACCTGGCGGAGCCGGTTCATCAGCAAGCGCGTCGCGGGCAGATTATAAGGCATGGTCAGCCCGTATGTCGCAGCCTCTATCAGGCAGCGTCAAGGCCGAATGCCGTATGGAGGGCCCGAACGGCCAACTCAGTATAGGCATCTCCAATCAGTACTGAAATCTTGATCTCCGAAGTAGAGATCACGTCAATATTGATGCCCTTCTCGTACAAAGCCTTGAACATTGTCTCTGCGACGCCGGTATGGCTACGCATGCCAACACCAACGATGGAAATTTTCGACACGTCGCGCACAACTTCGAGGCGCTCATAGCCAATTTCCTCATGCATGCTCTCAAGTGTGTCGCGTGCAATGGGGCTGTCCCGGTCGGTGCAGGTGAATACCATGTTGGCCTGTTCCGGCCCGCGCGCCTGCGCCTGGACGATCATGTCCACATTCACCCCGGCGCGGGCGAGGGCCGAGAAGATCTTGGCAGAGATACCCGGCTTGTCCGGTACTCCATAGAGCGTGACCTTGGCTTCATCCCGGGAATAGGCAACGCCGCTGACAACCTGTTTTTCCACGATTTCTTCCTCTGAGCAGACAATGGTTCCGGGGTTCGGCTCGCCCGGCTTCAGGAAACTGGACAGAACCCTTACGGGCACATTGTGATTCATCGCCATCTCGACAGACCGGGTCTGCAGAACCTTGGCGCCGAGGGATGCCAGTTCCAGCATCTCCTCAAACGAGATTTTCTCGATCCGCTGCGCCTTGGGCACAATCCGGGGATCGGTGGTGTAGACGCCGTCCACATCTGTGTAGATGTCGCACACACTTGCCTCAAGCGCGGCGGCAACCGCCACGGCGCTGGTATCCGAACCGCCCCGGCCAAGCGTGGCCACACGGTCATCGTCGGTCACACCCTGGAATCCAGCGATGACGGCAATCTCGCCGGCATCAATCGCGTCCGGCAGCGTGGAATCATCAAAGCCCATGATCCGCGCGCGGCCATGGCTCTTGTTTGTCTTCAGCCGCAATTGCCATCCGAGCCAGCTCCGCGCCTTCAGGCCCCGCCGGCGCAACGCCAATGCGAGAAGACCTGCCGTCACCTGCTCACCCGAGGCCACGACCACATCATACTCATCATCAAACTGCTCGCGCGGAAGGGCATCGCCCGCTGCGCCTTCGGCATAGCCCACCAGCTTGTTGGTCTCGCCCGACATTGCGGACACAACCACCGCCATGCGCTCGCCTTTTTCCGCACGTGCGGCGACGATGTCCGCCACATTCGCAATGCGATCAAGGTCAGCTACGGATGTGCCGCCAAATTTCAGAACCGTGCGCGCCATTTCGCCCCATATCCTGTCGTTTTCTTGGGATATCCCACTATATTCGCCCTCATAGTGGGTGTTCACGCCCGGATCAAACAGGTTTCTTGAACTATGACAGTAGCAAAAGACACGGCAGACCACGCGCCTGCCACACCCAGCATCGATCCGGACGAAGTTGCCAAGTTCTCAGCGATGGCTGCAGATTGGTGGAATCCCCGCGGCAAGTTTCGGCCGCTTCACAAATTCAACCCTGTGCGCTTGCGCTTCATCCGTGACCAAGCCGAGAAGCATTTTGGGATTGCACCGGAAGCCAAACGCCCGCTGGACGGCCTGAGACTGCTCGATATCGGGTGCGGCGGCGGGCTCGTCTGCGAGCCAATGAAACGGCTGGGCGCGTCGGTCACCGGCGTGGATGCCTCGGAGGCCAACATCAAGACAGCGATGACGCATGCCAGCGAACAAGGCCTCGACATCGACTATCGCGCAGGCACAGCCGAAGGCCTGATTGAAAGCGGAGAGCCCCTGTTCGACATCGTGCTCAATCTGGAAGTTGTCGAACATGTCGCTGACCCGCACCAGTTCCTGAAAGATACGGGCGGTCTCGTGAAGCCGGGCGGCCTGATGATTGTCGCCACACTGAATCGCACCGCCAAGGCGCTGGCGACCGCCGTGATCGGTGCCGAGTACGTGCTGGGCTGGTTGCCGCGCGGCACACATGACTGGTCGAAATTCGTGACGCCGGACGAGGCCGATGCCGGACTCACAGCCGCAGGCCTCGTCACCGAACCGGCCATCGGCGTCTCCTACAATCCGCTGGCCGACAGCTGGAAGCTCTCCGGCGATACCAAGGTGAACTACATGATCGTGGCCCGGAGACCTGCCGAATGACGAAAATACCCACCCCCGAAGATGTGCTGGCCTACTGGATCGGCGATACGCGCCATTCTGCCGAAAACCTGAAGGAAAAGCACAAGCTCTGGTTCGGCAAATCGGACGAGACCGATGCCGAAATTCGGGATCGGTTCCTGGGCCTGCTGGACGATGCTTCGCACATGCCCTTCGCCGATGATTGGGCGGCCGAGGGCCCGCGCGGACGGTTGGCCGCAATCATTGTGCTTGACCAGTTCAGCCGCAACCTGTTCCGGGGGGATGCGCGCGCATTCCATCAGGACTCGCTTGCCCTTCGTATGTGCAAGGACGGCCTCGCGCTGAATGAGCACAAATCCCTCAGCGAAACAGAGCGCGTTTTTCTCTGCCTGCCACTGGAACATTCGGAATCCCTGGAAGACCAGAAACATTGCGTCGAAATGTTCGAAGAACTGGTCGCGGATGCGCGTCCGGAGTTCAAGGATTTCGCGAAAAGCACGCTGGATTATGCCCACCAGCACTTGAAGGTGATCCAGGATTTTGGTCGGTTCCCGCACCGGAACAAGGCGTTTGGGCGTGAGACAACCGCGGAAGAAGCCGAGTGGCTGGCAGAAGGCGGCGGCTTCTAGTCCAGCATTTCCGGCCCGCGCGGATCCAGGCTCTTGCTGATATCCCGCTGCATGGCCCGGGTCAGCGTGTAGCGTGATGCGACAAGCGCCGCGAGGCCGTACAGGATCACCGGCAACACACAGAATACCAGAAGGAGGCCATGCAGGGCTTCGGGGGAGTTCTCCGCACCCGGCCGGAACCCGGCCACCCGTCCCAGCACGAAATAGCCAACACCGAACGCCAGGCTGCTGCCGATCTTGTAGGCACTTGTCAGGAGGGAATAGTAGATCCCGGCGCGGTTTTCCCCGGTTTTCGCTGCCTGATACTCCACCACATCGGCCGCCATGGAGCGCGCGATAACAACCGGGGCGCTGAAGGCGGCACCATTGACCAGCGCGCCGATCAGAAGCGCCCAGAAACCTCCGCCGAGACGTCCGGCAAGATAGTAGATCACATAGCTCGACATCCCCATGATCACCGCACACAGAAAAGCGGTGTTCTTCTCTGTCCGCGCCGAGAATTTGAGCCAGAAGGGCAACGCTGCAACAGCCGTAGAAAAGAAGATCATCAGCACGACGCTGGACATGGAATCCGACAAGCCAAAGACGTATTCTGCCACGAACAGATAGTTTGACGCCGTAATGGCCACGGCCGTCCCGACCAGCAGCTCCATGGACAGGACGACGCCGAGAAACCTGTTCCTGAGCGCCGCGATCATGGCTTTCAGATCAAACTTGGCTGCTTCGCCCTTGTCGCCGCGCATAGGCCTGTCCGGCACGAAGGTGCAGGCGAGGAAGGCCACGATCGGCAGGGAGATAAGCAGCGCCCAGCCCATGACCTCGACTTGCCCGAACCGGTCCACTTCGACACCAGCTGCAGCGAGGATCGCAGGGACGGCCAGCAGGGCCAGCATGGAGACGATGCTGAGCACCTCCGCCCAGGTAAAGAAACGCGACCGGTCGTCATAATCTGTTGCAATGGCCGGAACCCAGGCCGATCGCGCCGTCTGCAACAGGGTGAACCCGACATAGAACAGGATCATCCAGACCACGAAGTAGGCCGGCCCTGCCCCCCGTTCCGGCATGTAGATGAAATAGGTCGCCAGCCCCAGTATCGGCACGCTCAGTACGATCCAATGGCGCACACGGCCCCACGGGCTACGGTATCGGTCAACCACGAAGCCCATCACCGGGTCGGTCAGGATGTCCCAGAAGCGGAGCACCATGAACAGGAATCCTGTCAGCTCCAGCCCCAGCCCCACCTCGTTCGCATAAAGCGGTGCAAGATACACGGCCAACGGCAACCCCACCCCCGCCAGCGGGACGCTGAGTGAGGAAAAGGCGAGTACTCTCGGTAGGGACAGGCGCGGGCCACTTGCGTCAGTCATGTGCGCAGCCTGCCCGGTAAAAACGTGACGGCCAAGTCATTTTTTTATTGCCGGAACGGTTGACGTCGCGCCGGTCGGGCCTGACACCGGATAAAAGATGTGCCGGGAGGAAATGGGCCAATGCTGAAGAAAATCTTGTTCGGGGTCGTCGCGCTCATTGTGCTTCTGGTGGCGGTGATCCTGTTCCGCACATTCACATATGGCGGCGCGGCGACGGGCGAACGCGTAGAGCTTCCCCCTGTGCCCGAGGTCTCCGCAGATCGCGCCGCAAGCCATCTGAGCGAAGCCATCCAGTTCCGCACGATCACGGTCGCTTCCGGCGACCCGCGCGTCGGTCAGGAAGGCCCGTGGCTGGAATTGCATGACTGGTTGGAGACGACCTATCCCGCCGCGCACGCCGCCATGAACCGTGAACTCGTGCCCGGTACCCTGTCCCTGCTCTACACATGGGAAGGATCAGATCCCTCGCTCGACCCGTTGCTGCTGATGGCCCACCAGGACGTCGTACCGGTGAACATCGGCACTGAGGACGACTGGACCGGCGCGCCCTTCGCAGGCGAGATCGTCGACGGCTATGTCTACGGTCGCGGCGCGCTTGACGACAAGGGCAGCCTGGTCGCCCTGATGGAAGCGGCTGACGCGCTCGCCGCAAACGGGTTCCAGCCCAAGCGCACCGTCCTCATCATGTTTGGCCATGACGAGGAAGTGCTCGGCAATGGTGCCGAGGCTGGTATCGCCCTGCTGAAATCACGCGGCATCTCGCCGGTCATGGCACTGGACGAAGGCTTTGCGATTATTGACCCTTCCCCGCTGACCGGAAAGCCAATGGCCTATATCGGCGTCTCCGAGAAAGGCTATCTGACGCTCACCCTGACCGCGCTGGCCGAGGGCGGGCATTCATCCACACCGCCACGCGACTCTGCTGCGGTCCGTCTCGCTCGCGCCATTGTTGCGCTGGATGAGAATCAGATGCCAGCCGACTTTTCCAAACCTCCGGTGTCTGATCTTTTCCGCGTCTCCGCCCCGGACCTGCCCTTCATGCAGAAGATGGCCTTTGCCAATCTCTGGCTGTTCGCAGGCAGCGTGGATTCCGCCATGGCCGATATCCCGGCCGGCAATGCCATGATCCGCACGACCACGGCGCCCACCATGCTGGCCGGCTCTGCCAAGGAAAATGTTCTGGCCCAGCGCGCCATGGCGACCGTGAATTTCCGTGTGCACCCGAACAATACGGTCGAGGACGTGATCAAACACGTGAAAGACGTCACGTCTGACATCAAGGGGATTGAGGTGACGGTCTCCGACGGCGGCATCAGCGGCAGCGAAGCATCGCCAGTCTCGCCTACCGACAACAAGGCCTATGCCGTGCTCGCCAGCGTAGCCGAAGCGCAAGGCGGCGGCGCCGCAGTTGCACCCGGCCTGGTGCTGGGTGCCACGGATGCCCGCTATGCCAGCGCCATCACCGACAGCGTCTACCGCTTCGCGCCGTCCGTGCTGAACCCGACCGACCTTTCAGGCTTTCACGGCACCAATGAACGTCTCGCGGTCGAGAACATGAAACGCCTGTCGGAAGGCTATGCCCAGATCATTGTGGCAATGGATAGTGGGGACTAAAAAACGTTTGATGCCCCCCGCCCACCCGGGTCCCTCGGGGGGCACCAAACTCCCCTCCCACCGTCATGCAGCCACGGGGACTGCAGGACGGTAAGCTTCAGCATCTGATGTGAACTCGGCATGGCCGTAGCGTTTCAGCAACTTGCGGATACGCGCCGTCAGTCGCCGATCCGCAATGCCGCGTAATCCGGGCACGGAAAGGGCAAACCGGTACAGTGCCATCTTGGCCGAGATGTAAGGGAACAGGCCCATCGCCACCGCATAGTCCAGCGGCCCGACTGGCACGCCAATCTCACGCGCTTTCTGGCTGTCACCGCCAAGAAAGTGTTTCACCAGGACCAGCCGCGCGAGCCGCTTTTCCAGTGCGTTGAATATGCGGTGACCGAGCTTGCGGTCTGGTGGCAAATACGCCTCCAGCGTGGCGCGCACCAGTGTGCCACAAGTCTCGTCGTCAAAGCCCTGGCGGATGGACGCGCCCCGGGCATTCATGATGTCAACAATGCCCTGCGGCGTGTCCATCAGCAAATCTTCCGGCAGGCCGAGCAGGTAACAGCGATAGCGGCTGAACTCGACACGGGCGCGCTCATCCGCAGTGAACTCGGTACGCCCCTCATCCAACATCTGGTAGGCGAGCAGGAACACATCGATCAGGCCAGCTGGCATCTGGTCGACTTGTGGCACCGGAATGCCGTACACGGACACGTCCCAGCTTTTCATCTTGCGCAGGATGTTGAACCGGACCATGGAATGCATCAGCCGCACCATGGCAGCGGCCTTGAAGCCCTCGCCACGCGGCTCCAGCGCACCGGGCAGCGTGGTCACCGTAAAGAAAGTCGCCGTCTCGTTGACGCGGCGCGCAGACGTCGAGTAGCCGAGCGTGCCCGTAATCGCCATGGGTAGCGCGGTATACTTGTTCATGAAGGTTGCAAGGAACGCCCCCCGGATCATCCACGGGGACGTCACCGCCATGGGGAGGCGGTTCAGCGCCGCGCCCTTCCGCACCATGTCCATGTCCAACCAGTCCGGCCTGGTTTCCATTTCCGTGATCAGGGCCACCAGTTCCGGCGGCGCATCGGGCACAGCTTCCAGCCCCTCATCGCAAGCCGTCGTCAACAAATCCACGAGCCGCCTGAAACCATACTCACCCATCAGGGCCGCATAGGCATCAGCCGTCACATCCCCCAACATCGTATAGGCCTTGACCCGCGCAACCATATCCGCTGGAGGCGGCGCCATATTGTGCAGCGATGGCGGTAGTGAACTTTCCGCTACATCCTGAGTGTAGCGTTCTGGTGTCTGCGTGAAATCGACATCGCCATACATTTGAGGCAAGGCTGATTTCTGCAGCTCAATCCGGTCGTGAACCTGCGCGAGCGAGGGATGCATTCAGACGCCTCCTGTAGTGTTCTTGGCAGTCGCCGCCCTATAATGTAAGCAAAGCTCAGATATTCCACTCGCATCAGGATGTACGCAGGGTCAAGCAAATCGGAATGCACAAGTGACTGAAAAAAATAGAAGAAAACCAAGGCAAGCCCGAGCTCAGGCAACGGTGGAAGCCATTCTGGAAGCAACGTTTCAGCTTTTGGAATCGGATGGTCTCACAAATTTAACCACAAACCACATCGCTGAGCGCGCTGGCGTCAGTATTGGCACGCTCTACCAGTATTTTGCCGACCGGGAAGCCATCCTCTTTGCGCTCAGTCAGCGCCAAAGCGACAATGTCCGCAAAATGATCACGAAGATTGTTCTGGATTCCCCTGAGACATCACCCGTACGTGCTGTCATCCGGGCACTGATGCATGGCCCCACAGGTTCGCCTCAAACACGGCTCATCCTCTCAGACGTCCTGTTTCGCTCTGGCGGCAGCGATGTCATGAGCCGTCAGCATTTTGCCTTCCTTGAATCCATCAGTGGGCAGCAAAGTTTCGATTTCCCCCACGGCCGGGAAGCGGCTTTCATCCTGACACACACTGTCGTGCAATTGCTGAGAGCGGCTGCCGCAGAACCGGAATTGGAACTCGATGCGAACATTCTGGAAGATGAACTCGTCCATCTGGTGGAAAGCTATATCGAAAGCCTGATGACACGCACCACTGCGCGGTCAGCTTAGCCGCTATTGAAATGGCCCCAAATGCGTTCGGCCAAAGCTTCGTTGACGCCGTCCACTTCCATCAAGTCGGCGACCTTCGCGCGCGAGACGCCCTTGGCCGATCCGAAATGGTGAAGCAGAGCCTTCTTCCGCGTCGGACCGACCCCTTCGATCTCGTCCAAGGGTGAGGTCTTGATTGCAGCAGAGCGTTTTGCCCGATGTGCGCCAATCGCCCAGCGATGGGCCTCGTCGCGCAGGCGCTGAAGGTAATAGAGCACTGGGGCGGTTTCCGGCAACTTGAAGGGCGCGCGGCCCGGCCGGAAGAATTGTTCCCGTCCGGCATTCCGGTCCACGCCCTTGGCGATGGAGACGAGGTTTACATCTTCCGGGGTCACGCCAATTCCGGCCAACGCCTCGATCACGGCGTTCAATTGCCCCAACCCACCATCAATCAGAACAAGGTCTGGCCAGTTTGTGCCATTGCCCTCTTCGCGCTCTTTCAGGGCGCGGGAAAACCGCCGTCGCATCACCTCGCGCATCATGCCGTAATCATCGCCCGGCTCGATGCTCGTATCCTTGATATTGAACTTGCGATACGCGTTCTTGATGAAGCCTTCCGGACCGGCAACCACCATTCCGCCCACGGCGTTTGTACCCTGAATGTGAGAATTGTCGTAGATCTCGATACGCTCCGGAGGAGTCTCCAGCTCGAACACTTTCGCCACTTCGGCCAACAGGCGCGTCTGGCTGGCCGTCTCGGCCAGCTTGCGCGACAGGGCTTCCCCCGCGTTGCGCGCGGCCTGGGTGACAAGGTCCTTCTTGCTGCCCCGTTCGGGACGACGCACTTCCACCTTGCGCCCGGCTTTCAGCTCAAGCGCGTCAGCGATCAGTTCGGCCTGGTCCGGTAATTTGTTCACAAGGATCAGCTTTGGCGGCGGGCGCTTGTCATAGAATTGCACGAGGAAGGCCGACAGCACTTCTTCCGGTGTCTGCTCACGCTCATGGCGTGGATAGTGCGCGGTCGCCCCCCAGTTCTGTCCCGCCCGGATGAAGAAGACCTGCACACAGGAGACCCCGCCATCCATCTCGATGGCGAACACATCTGCCTCTTCGATGTCTTCCGGGTTCACATCCTGACTGGCACGCACATGGGCCAGCGCCCGGATCCGGTCGCGCAACCGCGCCGCACGTTCAAATTCCATGTCATCTGCCGCCGCTTCCATATCGGCAGCGAGACGCTTTTGCAGGTCGGCCCCCTTTCCGCGCAGGAAGTCTGCCGCCTGATCGGCAAGGGCCTGATAGTCCTCGGTCTCGATCAGCCCGACGCAGGGCGCCGCACAGCGCTTGATCTGGTGCAACATGCAGGGCCGCGTGCGCACACTGTAGACACTGTCCTCACAGGTGCGCAGCAGGAAGGCTTTCTGCAATGTGTCCAGCGTCCGCATGACAGACCCGGCACTGGCGAACGGACCGAAATAGTCGCCCTGATCCATCTTGGACCCGCGATACTTCTTGATCTGGGGCGCTTCATGGTCCCGGCGGATCAGGATGTAGGGAAACGATTTGTCGTCACGCAGCAATACGTTGAAACGCGGCTTAAGGCTCTTGATGAGACTCGCTTCCAGCAGCAGCGCTTCGGTCTCCGTCTCGGTGACCACGAACTCCATCCGCTTGGTCATGGAGATCATGCGGGCGATCCGCTGGGTATGACCGCCGAGCCGCGCATAGTTCGAGACCCGCGCCTTCAGGTCGCGCGCCTTGCCCACATACAGGACATCGTCATGCTCACCGAACATGCGATAGACGCCCGGCTTTGCAGGCAGTCGTTTGAGATTGTCCTTGATGACGTCAATGCCCCGTAGGGACGCTGCGCCGGAATCAGTCGGGTTCATGCCTCAACAGATAGTCCGGCTTGGCCGGGGATGCGAGCCTCAGAAGAAGTTGATTACATCCTGAACGTCAAACCGGGAATCAATCATCCATCCCGCACCGAAGCTGAACAGCATCACCAGGACGATCGACGAGACGAAGGATCGCCCCCGTGCCGGGTCGGCCTTGCGACGCCCTGCCCGCACCAGGATCAGCATGAACAATATCAGAATGAACACGACCATGAAGAACAGCTTCTCCATGTCGTCGAGACGATCGACCCAACGTGAGAATTCGAGATAGGCCTCATTGGCCACTTCGGCGACCTTGTCCAGAACCCGATTCAACAGGTCCATACTCGATGAAATGCTCATGGCTCCGTATCACTGATCCCTTTTCGGGACCGCCTTTCGACTGGGTTGCATAATCCTGCATCATGCCAAAACAAGGCTAATAGTCTGGCCCAAGCGCGCAGGTGATTTGGGGAATGTTGTTAAGGCCTCAGAAAGGCTTTGAGGCCGGCCCTTGAGGCCCGTGCGTCAGAATTACCCTCGCCCTCCCCTTGCGGGCCGGGGCCCTCAGGATTAAGCGAAGGCAAACGCCGCCGCGCGTGACACTTCACGGGAAAACCTCATGTCCGACACCTTCCACTTCTCCGATGCCCTCGACCGCGTAAAGCCATCTGCCACCATCGCCGTCACCACCAAGGCCAATGAGCTGAAACGGGCCGGACATGACGTGATTGGTCTTGGCGCGGGCGAGCCGGACTTTGACACGCCGGACAATATCAAGGACGCCGCCATCCAGGCGATTCGCGATGGCAAGACCAAATACACGCCCGCCGATGGCATCCCGGAGCTGAAGGAGGCGATCTGCGCCAAGTTCCAGCGCGAGAACGACCTCACCTACACGCCCAGCCAGATCCACATTGCGCCGGGTGGCAAGCCGGTCATCTACAATGCCTTCCTCGCCACCCTGAACCCCGGCGACGAAGTCATCATCCCGGCCCCCTATTGGGTGTCGTATCCAGACATGGTCCTGCTCGCCAGCGGCACGCCCGTCGCCATCGAATGCGGCCCGAATGCCCAGTACAAACTGACACCCGAAGCCCTCGAGGCCGCCATCACCCCGAACACCAAGTGGCTGCTCCTGAACTCGCCATCCAACCCGACCGGCGCCGCCTATACCGAGGCTGAGCTGCGCGGCCTCGCCGATGTCCTGCTGCGCCATCCGCATGTCTGGGTTCTGACCGACGACATGTACGAACACCTCGTCTATGACGACTTCAAATACTTCACGATCGCCCAGGTCGAGCCCGCCCTGTACGAGCGCACGCTCACCGTAAATGGCGTCTCCAAGGCCTATGCCATGACCGGCTGGCGCATCGGCTATGCGGGCGGCCCGGAAAAATTGATCACCGCCATGCGCAAGGTGATCAGCCAGACCACATCCAATCCCTGCTCGATCAGCCAGTGGGCCGCCGTCGAAGCGCTGAACGGCCCACAGGATTTCCTGCCCACACGCCGCGCCGTCTACCAGCAGCGCCGCGATATGGTGGTCGCCGGCCTCAACGCCGCCGAAGGAATCACCTGCCCCACGCCGGAAGGCGCCTTCTATGTCTATCCGTCCTGCGCGGGCGTCATCGGCAAGACCAGCCCATCCGGCAAGAAGATTGAAAGCGACAAGGATTTCGCTGCCGAATTGCTGGAGCAGGAAAAGGTGGCCATCGTCTTCGGCGAGGCGTTCGGCCTGTCCCCGGCCTTCCGCGTGTCCTATGCCACCTCAACCGAGGCGCTGCAGGAAGCCCTCACGCGCATCCAGCGTTTCTGCGCAAATCTGACATAGGAAACTGCTATAGAACAATCCTATATCCGGCCTTCCCCCTATTGATTGGCATGGAACGATCGGGGCTCTTACGTCTTTGATAAGAGAGACAAAGGAGTTACCCCATGCCTGTAGATATCGGTTTGAACGACGAAGCCCGTAATACGTCCGCTGACGCCCTGCGCGTTCTGCTGGCGGAGACTTATGCACTCTATTCCAAGACCCACGGATATCACTGGAATGTCACCGGTCCGCGCTTCAACAGCCTGCACACCATGTTCGAGACACAGTATAATGAACTGTGGATGGCGCTGGACGAGATTGCCGAACGCATCCGCGCGCTGGGCCATTTCGCCCCGACATCACCTGCAGAAATGGTAGAGCCAGCCACGATCAAGCCCGACAATGGCATTCCGGATGCCGACACGATGGTCGAGAATCTGGTCAAAGGGCATGAAGCCGTCAGCCGCGCTGGCAAGGCAGGCCTGAAAATTGCCGAAGACAATGGTGACGCGGTAACCGCAGACCTGATGACGCAGCGCGCGGCGATCGCAGAAAAAACAGCCTGGATGCTGCGCGCGAACCTCTGATCCGCCCGCCAATACTGGATTGGCGCATCCTGCATATTGCACTGCACAACACTTGCCGTGCCTCATGGGCTTGACCGCGCCCATGAGGCGCGGCAATCTTGCATTCAGTTAATGAAAAAGCGGCCGTTAGAGCCCTGAATTCAAGGCAAAAAAAGGCCCGGCAGCGAATGAACGCGCCGGGCTGTAAGTATCGGGCCCCGTAGGGGGGAGGAAACGCCCAATCGGAGGAATGATTGGGTTAATGCCCGAGGCCCTTGGCATGCGTGGTAGATAACCTCTCCCCCGATGATTACAACCAACATGACAGCAAAGCTTTCATGCACTTATGCATGGATGTCGCATTTCTGACTAATTCTGACGCATAGCCGGACGGCGCAGGATCTCGGTCTCTGCGGTGATGAAGTCCCGGAAGGCCGACACGCGCTTCGAGCGGCGCAGATCGCTCGGATAGATAAAGTAGAGATCGAAGATCGGGCCGACCGTCTCCGGCAACACTTTCACAAGCCGCGGCATGGTCCCGGCCATATAGTCCGGCACGTCGGCAATCCCCAGCCCGGCATCCACGGCCCGCAACATGGCGAACACATTGTTCACCTTCAGTGCGGCCTGGCGCGGCGGGCTGTCATCCCGGCCCACACGGCAGGCAAAGCTCATCACATCCAGCATCGAGCTTTCATCGCCATAGGCAATGATCCGGTGATTATCGAGGTCCTGCGGCGTGCGTGGCATGCCATAGGCTTTGAGATATTCCGGCGAGGCATAGAGATTGGTCGCCACCGTGCCCAGCTTGCGCTGGATCAGGTCCGCCTTGTCCGCCGCCCACAGGCGGATGGCGCATTCGGCCTCCAGCTTCAGCAGGTCATATTCGCGGCTGTCATCAAGGCGCAGGTCGAGATTCATGTCCGGATGCTTGCGGGCAAACCCGCCCAGGCGCGGCACCAGCCAGGTCGAGCCGAACGCCACCGGCGCCGCCACGATCAATTCGCCCTGTGGGGTCTCCTGCTGGTCCTTCAGCAAGGCATTGGCCGACTGCGCCGCCGTCGCCATTTCCATGGTTGAGCGGAACAGCGTGTGGCCACTATCGGTCAGCACCAGGCCGCGCGCATGCCGCTGGAACAGGGAGACGCCCAGCGCCTCTTCCAGCGCCGCAATCTGGCGCGAGACGGCCGACTGCGAAATGCCCAGCCGCTCGCCGGCAGACGTCAGGCTGCCCGCTTCGGCCGCCGCGTGAAATGATTTCAGCTTACCCCAATCCATGGGGAGCGTTTGTGACGCCTAAATGACCCCACGGCAAGCAGAGAATGCGGGCGGCGGCAGCGGCGCAACCTGTAAGGCGGATTGAGCCAAGCGATACCCGCCAGATGGTGAACGCCTTTGAGGTTTCTGGTGGAGAGGCAATCGCATTGGGCAATTCTGCATACAAAAATCACCACTGCAAAATGGAGGACTCAGGGACATATCCTGCGACCAGGGTCTTGAATCTGATGTTTGGGGACACCGCCTCAAGTTCAGGAAATACAGACTTGGCAACGCACACCTTGTGCTCCGCCCGACCAAGCCGGAACAGAAGCTGATCTTTCGTCACCTCTGGTCGAAGATGCATGCTCTTGAACTTATTGACCAAAAAATAGCCATTGCCGAGCTTCTCAATACTGTAAGACGAACGCTCCAGATCAATCGCATCCAGAACAACTGTAACGTCCATCGCCGTCAGTTGCGGCGCTATGTCATTCAGCAAGGCCTCATCATATGTGGCCTCACGAACACTTAACTGGTCTTCGAAAAGGCTCAGAAGCTTCCGGGTGCCCTCCGGGCGCGCAAGCAGGCAATTCCTCAAATCTATGATGGTGATCGGGTCATGCCGAAAATACTCGTCGGCCTCTTCCTGCGTGTCGAAAAATTCGGCGTCCAAGCGAAGGACAAGCGACGCCTCCTTTACACTCTCAAAGCCCTTTCCCGGACTTGGCCACTGCTGGCGTAATGGATCAAGATCTGTGGGCATCAACGCGTTCAAAAAACACTCATCCATCCCGGGGGAAAGCAAACAGAAGTCAGCTTCATCTTCCGTTGCCAAATTGTCCGGCACGAAAATTGTGACAGCTTCCTGGTCAAGCGCGGCAGGGTGGGTCTGCCAGACCGGCATATCTCGCACGAGATCCTGGACCACGCCCGGTAATCTATCGAAATGCACCATGCGCGACATGTCGTAATCACTCATGGGGTGCGGATCGCTGGGATCCGGAATGGGACGCCTCATATATCACAGACCTTGTTTGAGATACTTCCTACAGCAAGCGTTCGTATAGGATGGATTGAGCAAAGCGATACCCGCCAGATGGTGAACGCCTTTGAGGTTTCTGGTGGAGAGGCAATCGCATTGGGCAATTCTGCATACAAAAATCACCACTGCAAAATAGTGGACTCAGGGAGATATCCTGCGACCAGGGATTTGAATCCGATGTTTGGGGACACCGCCTCAAGTTCAGGAAATACGGACTTGGCAACGCACATCTGGTAGCGCTGCCGATCAGGCCGGAACAGAAGCTGACCTTTCGTCACCTCTGGCCGAAGATGCATACTCTTGAACTTACTGAGAAAAAAATAGCCATTGCCGAGCTTCTCAATACTGTAAGACGAACGCTCCAGATCAATCGCATCCAGAACAACTGTAACGTCCATCGCCGTCAGTTGCGGCGCTATATCATTCAGCAAGGCCTCATCATATGTGGCCTCACGAACACTTAACTGGTCTTCGAAAAGGCTCAGAAGCTTCCGGGTGCCCTCCGGACGGGCAAGCAGGCAATTCCTCAACCTCGCAATGGTAATTGGATCGTCCCGGAAATACTCGTCGGCCTCTTCCTGCGTATCGAAAAATTCGGCGTCCAAGCGAAGGACAAGCGACGCCTCCTTTACACTCTCAAAGCCCTTTCCCGGACGTGGCCACTGCCGGTGTAATGGATCAAGGTCTGTGGGCATCAACGCATTCAGAAAGCATTCTTCCGTCATGGGGTGAAGCAAACAGAAGTCAGTTTCATCTTCCGTTGCCAGATTGTCCGGCACGAAAATTGTGACAGCTACCCTGTTGAGCGCGGCAGGGTGGGTCTGCCAGACCGGCATATCTCGCACGAGATCCTGGACCACGCCCGGTAATTTATCGAAATGCACCATGCGCGACATGTCGGAATCACTCATGGGGTGCGGATCGCTGGGATCCGGAATGGGATCTCTCATATATCACAGACCTTTCTTCTTTTGTGCATCACCGCTCTCGGCCTGCTTCAGAGAAACTTCTCCCTCGGCAACCTCTATGCAGTAATCATTCGTACTGCTGGAGGATGTGAACCTCAAGCCTGACAATTGCGCTTGAGCTGGCCAAGCAGGAGAGACACCCGAACTTAAATCCCTATCCGTCTGATAGCCCCTTCCCCCATACTTCCCGCATGGATGCGCAGACCGACATTCTCAAACGCGGGTTGGAACACGCTGCCCTTGCCGTGATGGGTGCGTCGGCGCTGGCGAACCTGCATCTGGGGCCGAAGCGGATCGGGCGCGGCCTGGCGCAGCGCGTCTCCGGCCGGCTCCGCATTCTTGAGACAATCGTCCGCCGTCTGATCCTTGTCATGGCGCTCAGCCTGTCCCCCGCCCCGACCCTGCCGCGACCGGCCAATCCCGCACCAGAGCCCGACCTGCCCGAAGGCGTCGAACTGGCCATCTTCCCGCGCCTCTCCCCCAGACGGCTAAAACTGCTGCCCGCGCGCCAGGCCTTTGAAGGCCCCGGCGGCTTTCCGGACATTTCCGGTACCAGTTATGGACCCGTTTCCCCCCACAAGCTGATGGCCCGCATTGCTGCGCTCCGGCGCGTGATTGCCGCGCCCGAAGCGCACGCGACCCGCCTCGCCCGCACCCTCAACCACCTGCAGAAAAACGGCGAGCCCAAGCCAACGGTCGGCGCAGCAACGCCCGCCTTTCGCCTCTCGCCTGAGCTTGGCGCGCTGGCCGCCATGTTGCCCGCGCAGATCAGCGCCGGGCTGGAAACATGGGAAAGCTCTGGCTGACTCCCCCTGAAAACCTGCCCTGTTCGCCCGTTTCCCTCGCGTGACGGCCCCTTGTCATGCCTGTCATTCTTTCCGCGTGGTGGTACACTCCCGACCGGGAGGATACGCGTATGCCACGACTGAAACAGGCGGGCCGCGAAGCCGGAAATCCGTTCGCGAACCAGATTTTCGATTTGCTGTTTGAAGACCGGGACCCGATTGCCGAGCCCGGCACCGCAACCGGAACGCCCGGAAACTGGTGGACAGTTTTCAACATTGTGCCGGATGCCTTCAAGCACACGACCGAAGGCTTTCAGTTCTACCGCTCAAAGAACCGCAAACTCGATCCGAAACTGCGCGAACTCGGCCAGATCCGCGCCGGCTTTGCCGTCGGCTCACAATTTGTCTTCTCTCAGCATTGCAAGGCCAGCCGCGATGCCGGCCTGACCGAAGATCAGATCGCCGCCATTCCCCACTGGCAGGTCGCAGACTGTTTCAGCCCGCTGGAACGCGCCGTGCTCGCCTATACGGACGGCCTGGTCCTGCAACGCGGCCGCGTGCCCGATGGTGTGTTCGAGGCCCTGAAAGCGGAATTGTCAGACGAGGAAATCCTAGAATTCACCTACATCACCTGCACCTATATGATGCACGCCATCATGAGCCGTGCACTGAAACTGGAATATGATGATGTGGATGAACGCGTCGTCGAAATCGCTGCGCCGGATGGATCGGATACAGATGTCATGTCGATGGTCGACAAGGGAGGAAACTGAACATGGCCTATCATCATCTCGCGCTCGCCGCGAAAGACATGAAAGCCACGCATGCATTCTATGAAGGCATCATGGGCTTTGAACTGGTCAAGGTCGAAGTCGCCCCAATCATGGGCGGCGGCTGGGGCAAGCATTTCTTCTATCGGATGGATGGCGATGACAGCCGCTTCATCGCCTTCTGGGAATTGCACGAGACCGATGGTAGCGACGATTATGTCTACGACATCAACGCCGCCGCCAAACTCCCGCCGGGTACAAATCATTATTCTTTCTCGGTGGATACGAAGGAAGAACTGGAAAGCTGGAAACAGAAATGGCTCGCCGCCGGGCTCGACGTGTTCGAGATCGACCATAATTGGTGTCACTCGATCTATACGAAGGACCCGAACGACAATGCAGTGGAATTCTGCCTGACCTCCGGCACCTTCACCGAGGCCGACCGCCAACGCGCGCTGGACGCCTTGTCGGAAACCGAGTTCAAACCCTCTCCGCCGCCGGCCTTCATGCAAATGTGGAATGCCGAGAAAACCGTCAGCTAACTACCAGCGCGCCGAATAGCCTCTCGTATCGACATGCACGAACGGCCCATGCGCCGCATTCGATCCATAGGCCGATGCGCCGCCCACGACCCAACCTTCGGGCTGCTCGGCGGCAAGTTCGTCAATCAGCTTGACCAGCGCGCGGGCATCTTCCTTGTCGATCCGGCCATTGCCGTCGAGATCATCCATCTGCCCGTCCCGGTCCTGATCAATATAGATATCGGCGGCATCACCATACAAATGGCGCGATGAAGTCGTCGTATTGCCAATGGCCGCATTATAGAACGGCGTGCGATAGCCACTCATCACGAAGAAAGTATCCGCTTCCCAGCCCTTCTCATTGGCAGCGGCAAGAAGGGTTTCGAGCTTCACCAGCATTTCCGGCTGCATCAGCAGATAGGTCGGCTCATGTCCCGGCTGCTGCTTGCAGCGGAACTGGCCGAGCTGGAAATTGGGCGAAACGCGCAGATCCTCCGACATCGCCGTCAGGTCGATAAACCCCTTGGGCACGGCATAGGAAGGAAGGTCCCGCAACGGTCGGGCATACATTCCAATCCGATAGCCATTCAAGCTGTCATCCACGCCATTCTCGAACGGCGTCAGCACCAGCAGGTTCAGGCGGGTTTCAGCGCCGCGATGGGAGATCTTCATGTCGGCCATCCCCGGCGCCTCCGGAGCGGTCCAGGCAATCTCCGCCGCGTCACGGCTCAATTTTCCATCAGAAATCTCAATACGGGCATCTTCGGGAATGGCCAGCCTGATCTCCTCCCCCGGCATGGCGGAAACAGAGATCAGCGGCAGCGCAGAGCGTGTTCCGTTTACGGTAATCTCGACGCCAGCACCTGTCTTGACGGTCTCAGTCTTGTCGACCGGCTGGACCGGGTGCAGCTCCGCCGATGCGATGATCCAGGGCAGGAAGATGAATTTCATGAACGCGGAAAATATGGGTCTGGTCCTCTTGTCTGGTCTGAGCAGGCACGCATCACTTTAACCATTACGCATGCCCCCTCAAACGCATCAGAGCGCAAATAGTGCCATACTTTTTCTGATGTTTTTCAGAGCCGTAATTCGGAACCGGAACGGGCGCGATCGGTTTATCCAGCAACACCGCGAAGAGTTCCGCCAGTCTTCCCGACCGGCCAGGCCAGCCTGCTGCGGCGGCCGCGCTCTTCTCTAAC
Source organism: Hyphomonas sp. KY3 (assembly GCF_017309975.1). NCBI lineage: Bacteria > Pseudomonadati > Pseudomonadota > Alphaproteobacteria > Hyphomonadales > Hyphomonadaceae > Hyphomonas > Hyphomonas sp. KY3. Next base: position 841,178 of record NZ_CP022271.1, on the reverse strand, counting down.
AAGAGTATTTTGGAGATTATTTATGCGTACGCATCGCCGACTTCTTGCATCAACCCTCCTCGCGACCGCTGGCCTGCTGACCGCCATTCCCGCCAGCGCCCAGCATGCCGCGCCCGCCGATACTGTGCAGCTGGCCGACCTGAGCGAGAAAGAGGCCATGGGCGGCGAACTTGAAGCGGAAAAAGCCTCTGCCATCCAGACCCTGATCCTGAATGACTGGCTGGAGCGCGAATTGGGCAGTGAGACCGAAGCTGGTGTCCTGACCACAGTGCGCGCCGCCTATGCTCAGAATGTCTTCAAGCCGATCTGGACCGAGAAAGGGATCCGCTCGCTGAAGCGCGCGCGCAGTGATCTCTTCTCATACGGCCTCGTCCCATCCGACGTCTCGAAAGCCAACCTCAACAAGATCGCAGCCAAGCGCCTGAAAGGCGACAGCGACGAGATTCGCGCCACAGCCGATCTGCAACTGACCGCAGCCTGGATCCGCATGGCCTCTGCCGTAAGCGGAGGATTGTCCGATAATGGCGAAGCGGCAAAATCGAAGACCGATGCGCCCTCCAAATCCACTGTGCAGAAAAGCCTGATCAAGGCGGCGCGGGGCGATGCCGACGACATCCTTTCCGAGCTCGAACCTGTGCACCCCCAATATAATCGTCTCAAGAAACAGCTGAAACAGTATCGCGAAATCCGGTCGGAGGGCGGCTGGCTCGCCATCCCGGATGGGGAAGCGATTGAACTGGACGACGAAGACCCACGTATTCCGGCCCTGCGCGACCGCCTGGAAGCGGAAGGCTATTACACGCCCGAGACATGGGCAGGCGATTTGCTGTCCGCCATCAGCATGGCTTCGAAAAATGATGACGGCACATCCGCTACGGAGATCGTGTTTGATGAGCGTCTTCAGAGCGCCCTGAAGGACTTCCAGCGCCATCACGGCCTTGAGGATGACGGTGTTGTGGGCCGGAACACGCTTGCGGCGCTGAATGAGAGTGTCGACTCCAAAATCGACCGGATCGCCGACACGATGAATCGCTGGCGTCATTATGATGATCTGGGTGACCAGTATATCTGGGCCAATATTCCATCCTTCACCGCCGAAGGTTGGCGTCACAACCGTCGCGAAATCGCGATGAAGACCATTGTTGGCATGCCCAGCCGTGAAACCCCGGTTTTCTCCGACCAGGTGGAATACGCAGTCGCAAATCCGCGCTGGTATGCCCCGGTCAGCATCGTGCGCCGCGACAAGCTGCCAAAGCTGGCCAAGGACCCGTCCTATGCCGCCCGCAAGAATTTCAGGGTGATTGAACGAGCCACGGGTCAGTCTGTCTCCGCCGCCTCGGTAGACTGGACCGATCCAGTCGCCGCCGACAACTACCAACTGGTCCAAGGCCCTGGCGCGAACAATGCGCTGGGCGATCTGAAAATCATCTTTCCCAATCAGTATTCTGTCTATCTCCATGGCACGCCCGGCGTGAGCCTGTTTGACAGGGCCCAGCGCACGTTCAGTTCAGGCTGCGTCCGTCTGGAAAGGCCTGAAGACATGGCGAAATGGATTGCGGCGCATGACCCGGAAATCACATCCAGGGATGTATCGGAGGCGCTCGAAGGGTCAAATCCGGAACGAATCGAGTTCAAGTCCGAAACCCAGATTCACATCACCTACATGACCGTCACAGTGGACGAAGACGGGGAGCCGAATTTTTGGCGTGACGTCTATCACGAAGAAGACGGCATCGAGATGGTCGACAAATATGCCCCACTCTACCAGCCCGCCCAGGATGAGGAACTGGCTCAAGCGACATCCGACCAACGCAAGGGATAAGCCTTACTGGCTCGCCCAGAGAATACGGGCGAGCCAGGCAATCTCTGACGGTTTGAAACTGCGCACGGGATAGGCCGGGTTCAACGAGGCCAGTTCAACTGTGCGCGTATTCTTGCGCGCCAGGACCTTGGCCATCACTTCGCCACCAACAGTTTTTGCCACCACCCGATCGCCCGGTTTCACTTCGGAACCCGGCGACACGATAATCCGGTCCCCGGCCCGATAGGCCGGCTCCATGGAATCTCCGCTGATCTCCAATGCGTAAACCGACTCCGTTTCCAGCCCCGGAAACCGAACCTCCTCCCAGCCCCCGCCAACCGGAAACCCGGAATCATCGAAGAAGCCGTCCTGCCCGGCTTGCGCAAAGCCTATCAGGGGGGCAATCGCTCCGCGCCGACCATCGACCAAGGCGGCAAAATCCTCAAACCGACTGCCAACAGATTCCAGGACGCGCGCAAGGCTTTCCGTGGACGGCCAGCGCGGACGTCCATCAGCCCCTTCCCGCTTGGAAGGATTGAAGGCCGTCGGATCCAGCCCGGCCCGGCGTGCCAGTCCAGACGGCGTCAGCCCATGATGCGCAGCAAGGGCATCAAGCCCCCGCCAGATATCACGATGTTTCATGGGATAATTTTCCCAAAGGTTGCACCTGCCGCTAAATAGGAATATTCACCTATTGTCAAGCAAGAGGTGGGGAAATGGCAATGAAACTGTTCATACATGGCGTTCCGGATACGCCGCATCTGTGGGAGCCACTGATTGCGGCGCTCGGTCTCGGCGCCGATGACTATCGCGCCCCCGCCCTACCCGGCTTCGGCTGCCCGCGTCCGGACGGGTTCAGCGCAACCAAGGACGCCTACGCGAACTGGCTGGTCGAGCAGATGGAAGCGGCCGGTGGCAATGTCGATATTGTCGGCCATGACTGGGGCGCACTGCTGACCCTGCGCGCCGTGTCCCTCAGGCCGGATCTTGTAAGCAGTTGGTGTGTCACCAATGCGGTGATCGACCCCGACTATCGCGGCCACTCGCTGGCGAGGCGCTGGGCAACGCCTGTGCTGGGTGAGCTTGTCATGCTGGGCATGCGCAACAAGAAACGGCTCCTTCCTGCACTGGTTTCCGGCGGCATGCCGCGCAGCCTGGCCGAGCAGGAAGTTCCGCTCATCGACAAGACGATGCGGCAGAGCATTCTTCGCCTCTACCGGTCAGCGGCCGGCCTGCGCTTCTCGGATGAATGGGTGAAGGGTCTCGAAAATCTGCCGGAGCGCGGCCAGTTATTCTGGGGCGAGACGGACCCTTATGTCGACCTCTCTGTGGGCGAACGATTTTCCAAACGCTGGAACGTGCCGCTGCATGTCGAGCGCGGCGCCGGACATTGGGCCTGTGCGGAGCGGGCAACCGAGTTCGCTACCCTGCTCCAATCACACTGGGCCTGAGTTTCAGGCAGCTTCCTTCTTCGGGCTGCCCAGTTCCTGTTTCACGCGCTCGGCCAGCTGGCGGACTGTGAACGGCTTCGGCAGGAACGAGACCGCACGGTCGTCGTCCAACTGTTTGGCAATGTCGCGCTCGGCATAGCCGGAGATGAAGATCACGCGGGCATGACCCAGCAGATCCTTGGCTTCGCGGATCAGCGTCGGACCATCCTTGCCCGGCATCACCACATCGGAAATGACAAGATCAAAACTTTCCGGATTGTCCTCGAGAATTTCCATCGCTTCTTCGCCATCGCAGGCCTCTTCGACTTCATAGCCGCTCGACCGTAGCAAGGAGGCGGCAATGCCGCGCACGCCATCTTCGTCCTCGATCAACAGGATGCGACCGCGACCGGAAATATCCACCGGCTGGCTGGCAATTTTCTCGGCCTGCGCCATGTCCACCGGCTCAGGTATTTCCTCTGCCTTGAGCGCGGGAAGATAGATGTGGAACGTTGTGCCCTTGCCTACGCTGGAAGTGGTGCAGATATAGCCGCCCGACTGCTTGATGATGCCGTAGACCGTCGCAAGCCCGAGACCTGTGCCGACGCCAGCTTCCTTCGTCGTGAAGAAGGGCTGGAAGATCTTGTCCATGACGTCTTTCGGCATGCCGTGACCGCTATCTTCCACTTCGATCAGCATATAGTCGCCATCGCTCACAAAGGCGAAGCCCTTGTCCTGGGCTTCCTTGCCGGTGGCGCGCGCCGTGCGGATTGTCAGCTTGCCACCATTCTTGTGGCTGAGCATCGCGTCGCGCGCATTGGTGGCAAGGTTGAACAGTGCGTTCTCAAGCTGGTTTTTGTCGGCCTTGATGTAAGGCACATCGCGGCCATGCTTGACGTCCAGTTCGATCCGCTCATCCAGCAACTGGCGCAAGAGGATCGAGAATTCAGACATGAAGTCCGTCACCGCAAACACTTCGCGCTTGAAGGTCTGCTGGCGCGCATAGGCGAGCAGCATCTTCACAAGGTCTTTCGCACGGATCGAGAATTCGTGGATCGATTTCAGATTGGAATAGGATGGATCTCCCAGAGGGTGGTGAACCATCAGCTGTTCATTGTTCAGGATGATGCCTTGCAGCACGTTGTTGAAATCATGCGCGACGCCGCCGGCCAGTTGTCCGATGGCCTGCATCTTCTCACCGTGCGCCAGACGCATTTCCAGCTGGCGCTGTTCGGTGATGTCCATGACATAGGCCACCGAGGGACGGCCTGCGCCGTCAAGCGCCACGAAGACGTTTACGTGCTTGGGCTCTTCTCCAACCAGTTTCAGGTTCACTGGCTTGTCGATGGCATCAATGAGCAGGCTCTTGAGTGCATCTTCGCCTTCTTCCGGGGCAAACAATTCAGAGAACTTGCCGCCCGGCGCGGCTTTGCCCTCGGTCAGGTCCATCAGCGAACGGTTGGCATCCATGATGATTGCGCTGTCTACGCTGCCGCCCTCGAGGCGCACCGCTCCAAAGGGCGCATCATCAAACATCGGATCACCATCCGGACGCGGTGGGCGCGACGCAGTCGAAATGCGGAAGCCTTCCTCGCCGGTGTTCATGACTTGCTGGCTAGCCAGAATGATCGTGCGTCCGGTCGCGTCCGCGCCCTTGCCCGACCAGGTCGTAATCGCCTGAACCGGGCGCTCAACACCATCACGTCCGCGCAGCTGGATGTCGACCCGGCCCGGCACGCCGGACTTGCGGTCACGCGAGAGCATCTTCACGAACTCAGGGCGCATGATGTCGTCGATACGAATATTCTTGGCCGTTTCCGGCAGACCCAGCATATCGCGCAGCCAGCCATTGGCATAAGTGATCGTGCCATCCGGGCGCGCAGCGAAGAAGCCCATCGGCGCGTCTTCGACATAAAGCGATTTCAAGTCGGCCGCGCCGGTCGCTTCGCGCTCGCCGGCGATCGGACGAATGCGCCAGAGTACTTTGTCACGCGGTAGCGGCGACACAGTGATTTCGAACTGGGCGGGCACACGCTCCGGGCCGATCGTGATCGGCGGCAGGATTTCGCGGCGCGCATGACCGGCCTTCGCCCCCTTGGACAGGCGGTAAACCGGTGCGGCCAGACCTGGATTGGCACCGAACAGGCGATCCACGGTCACCGGAGCGCCTTCGGCTTGGGAGCCGATCAGCGCAAGGCTTGTCAGCTCGCGATAAGATGTATTGGCCGCAACAGGCGCCCCCCCCTGATCGGCAATCAGGACCGATTCATCCAGCGCCTCGATCCAGCCAAAGCGCGGCGTCGCCGCTTGAGCGGCGCGCGCAATCGAGCCTCGCTCCGGGAACAAGCCCAGCATCCGGCCAGCGCCGCGTACGCTCCACAGCAAGAATACCAGTCCACCAGAGGCCATCGCAATCAGCAGGATCGGACCAGGCGCGCCCGAAGCATTTGGCCAGGCAAGCGCAACACTGGCCGCAGCAATCGAAACGAGCAGGCAGACCCAGAACGAAAGCTGCATGAAATCCACGCGTCCGCGCTCAGTCACTTCGCTTGTTTCAGCGGTGGTATCCTGATCGTCAGCGGGAGCGGCCTTCGCCTGCATTTGAAAATCCATTGGTCGCTTTACACTCCTGTTGCCAGCCGCCAAGGTCAGGCCAGCACTCTACGCCTTTTCCGTTCGGCATCACTGCCGACTCAGTCATACGGAATCCTAGTGTACCAAATGTGGCACGACAAAGGTTAATGAAAGCGAAAAAGGCGTTAAGACAAACGTTGAAAATTACAGAAATCACAGTGGAATCGGAGCTTTTCATGAGACGAACTTCAACAGCAATCGCAGCGCTCCTGCTGCTCGGCGCCTGCCAAAGCGCGGATGACACAACGCTGCCGCCTCCTGTCGCTGAAATGCCGCCTGCGCCAACCCAAGCCGACCGGAGCGAACTGGTCGCGGCCGAAAGCGCCCGGCTGAATGAATGGTTCGAGGACAAGTTCCAGGAAACTCTGGACCGCAACCCGATGTACCAGACCTATCTCGGTGTGAAGACCGACTATGACAAATGGAATGACGTCTCCGACGCCAAGGCTATCGAAGATATGGAAATCCAGCGCGCCAATATCGCTGAGATGAAAACACTCTTTGATTTTGACCTACTGAATGATCAGGCCAAACTGTCCTGGCGGCTCGCCGAATATGAGCTGGCCGAAGCAGAAGCCGGATTTCCGTATCGCCACTATGATTATGTTTTCGACCAGATGCGCGGCGTCCAGTCCGGCATTCCGGCCTTCTTGGTCAACCAGCATGGCGTGACCAGCCTGTCCGATGCGGAGGCCTATGTGGCCCGCCTCGAAGGCGTGGAAACTTACCTGGCGCAAAACATTGAAAATGCGGAATATTCCGCCAGCCTCGGTATCATGCCACCCGCCTTCGCTTACCCCTATGTACTGAACGATTCCAAGGGCGTAATCACCGGCTATCCCTTCACGACCGATGTGAGTGATGGCAGCGAAGACAGCCCACTGATGAAGGATTTCCGCAGCAAGGTCTCCGGACTTGTTGAGGCCGGAACGATTGACGATGTTCAGGCGGCTAAGCTGCTCGCTGATGCCACCACCGCCCTCACATCAGCGGTCGGCCCGGCCTATGAAAACCTCATCGCGACCATGACCGAGCAGGCCAAAAGCGCGACCACAGAGGATGGCGCATGGAAGCTGCCCGAGGGCGACGCCTATTATGCGATGCGTCTGAAGCGGATGACGACGACCGACAAGAGCGCGGCAGAAGTCCACCAGCTCGGCCTTGACGAGGTGGCTCGCATCCATGAGGAAATGCGCGGGATCATGGCGAAGGTCGGATTCGAGGGCACGCTGAAGGAATTCTTCGAGTTCATGCGAACAGATGAGCAATTCTATCTTCCCAACACTGAAGAAGGCCGCGAGGCCTATCTGGCCGAAGCTCGCGCCCAAATCGAGCTTATGAAGGTCGACCTGCCCAGCGTATTCAACACATTCCCCAAGGCTGACATGATCGTCAAAGCGGTCGAACCATTCCGCGAGAAATCCGCCGGCAAGGCCTTCTATTCCCGCCCTGCCCCGGATGGCAGCCGGCCCGGCACTTACTATGCCAACCTCTATCGCATGCAGGATATGCCGACCTACCAGTTGCAGGCCCTCGCCTTCCATGAAGGCATTCCAGGCCACCACATGCAGATCGCCATTGCGCAGGAGCTGGAAGGCATTCCGAGCTTCCGCAAGTATGGCGGCTATACTGCCTTCTCCGAAGGTTGGGGCCTCTATTCGGAATTCCTGCCAAAAGAGATGGGCTACTATTCCGACCCGTATGACGATTTCGGACGACTTGCGATGGAGATCTGGCGCGCAGCACGCCTGGTCGTCGATACAGGCATCCATGACAAACAATGGACCCGCGAAGAGGCGATCCAGTATTTGCTTGACAATACGCCCAACCCGGAAGGTGACGCGAAGAAGGCCATTGAGCGCTACATCGTGATGCCGGGACAGGCAACGGCCTACAAAATCGGTATGCTCAAAATTCTCGAGTTGCGCGAACAAGCCAAGGGGGAACTTGGTGAGTCATTCGACATCGCCGAATTCCACGATGTTATCCTGAAGGATGGCCCCGTGCCCCTGAGCATTCTGGAAGAGAATGTCATGGCTTGGGTCGCCGAGAAAAAGGAAGACTGATCATGACTTCACGCAGCTTCGGTCCCGCCTGTTTCGCTTCTGTCGCACTGGCGGGGCTGGCTGCGTGTACATCTGTGCTGGCGCCGGTGCTCAAACCGAACGTCACCACGGACGTCGTGAAATTGGAGGGCGGCAACTGGCAGCTGGATCCGGCTCACGCCGCCCTCACCTTCAAGATCGATCATCTGGGCTACTCGACTTATATTGGTCGGTTCGAACGATTTGATGTTCAGCTGAGCGGCGCCGCTGACAATCCAGCCGATGCGAAGGTCGAAGGCAGGGTGGACATGAGTTCGCTCGACATCGCAAATGACGAGTTTGCCGAAACGCTTATGGGAGCAGACTGGTTCAACGCCGCCAACTTCCCCGAGGCCCGGTTCCAATCGACTCGCATCGTGATGACCAGCGAAACCACAGCGGACGTCGAAGGCATCCTGACCCTGCATGGAAAGAATGCCCCGGTCACTCTGGCCGTGGCATTCAATGGCGCGGGCTTCGACCGGCTACGCAACGCGCAAGTGGCCGGATTCTCGGCTACCACGGAGATCGACCGGACCGTTTTCGGCATCAGCCGGTTCAGCGGACTGATCACAGATATGGTGCGCGTTGAAATCGAGGCGGAACTGTTAAAGACTCCCGGCGTAACTTGATCTGACGGGTCTACCCTCCCTATCAGGGAACAGGATCAGAACTAACATCAGGAGATTCGGGGATGCTGGGTGAAATGTTGGCGGAGGTCTTCTCCGTATCGGGCCTGTTTACGTTATTCATGCTATTGTTGCTTCAGGCCGTGCTCGGCTTCGACAATTTGCTCTACATTTCCATCGAATCAAAACGGGTCGGCGAAGCAAAAGCGCCGATGGTGCGCCAATGGGGCATCGGCCTCGCAGTGCTGTTCCGGATCGTCCTGCTCTTCGTCATCGTCGCGCTGTTCGATGCTCTGGCCGAGCCTTTGTTCGGCTTCCATCTATCAGGAATAATCGAGGGAGAGTTCACCTTCCAGAGCATGATCACCTTCGTCGGTGGGGCCTTCATCATCTACACGGCGATCAAGGAAATCTCCCACATGTTGACGGTGGAGCACATCGAACACAGCGAGGGCGGCAAGTCGAAATCTGTGTTGCAGGCAATTGGCCTTATCGTGGCAATGAACCTCGTCTTCTCGTTCGACTCCATCCTGTCGGCCATGGCCATTGCGAATGAGGAAATCGCGCGCATCGTGAATTCCGCTGGTGAAACGATTGGCACGTTCAAGGGCACGGTCACCGATTGTAAGGAAGCCCTGATCGCTCAGCCAATAGCAGATGCGGTCGCATGCCGGCCGGGCAAGGACTACCAAGTCTGGTTGATGGCAATTGCGATCATCGCGTCAGGCATCGTCATGGCGTTGATGGCAAACGCGGTGGCGGACTTCCTGAAGAAAAACCGGATGTATGAGGTCATGGGCCTGTTCATCCTGTTTCTCGTCGGCGTTCTTCTGGTCACCGAGGGCGCACATCTCGCCCACTTGAAACTGTTCGACTACACGATCGAAGCCATGTCGAAGTCTTCCTTCTACCTCGTCATCTTCGTACTGGTGGTCACTGACATCATCTCAGTACGCTACCAGCGCCGCCTCTGGGCGCAGCGCGAGGCTGAAATTCTGGGTGGAGGCACCGAAGAAGCGTCGAAAGCGGGCGCTGAAGCCAATATGTAGCAATTGTTGGGCAGCCCCTGCCTAGCGCAGAAGGGCTGTCCGCCGATTGATGCGCACCGCCATCCGATTGCCCTTCCGGCCAATCTCGCCTTCGGCAACAACAGCGCCATCGCGGCCACCGGTCAGCAGCTCAACGGGCTGATCGGCTGGCAGGCCCAGCAGCAGGGTTGAACCCGGCTTGAGATTGGCAAGGCGTGACATGGGTACGCTGAGGGATGCCACGCGCGCCGTCAGCACAGCCGTCATGGCCCCTGCCCCAACAACCGGAGCGACGTCGCGGGAGATGCGCTGTTGCGAGCGCGTCGTCGGCACATCGCTGGACAGGTCAAACAGGTCATCCTCAGCTAGGATCAGGCGCGCCGGCATCTTGATGTCATCGACGCGCACATCGAGATCGAGAATGGATGTCATGCCCGGTCCGGCAAGGGCGCAGGCGAACTCCGCATCGGTTTCGATGCGAGAGAATTTCAGTGAGGATGCCAGCGCCGCTCCCAGGGGGCGTACCAGGCCTTCGAGGAGCGCAGCATCCATCGGCGTCAGGGCGCGGTGATGCCCCTGTGTCGGCTTTCCGCCACAGGCAGTCTCAATGAGTGCATTTGCGAGCGACGCGCTGATCACCAGCATCGCCGCAATTTCACCACCGGGCGCAGAATAGCAGGCAATGGCGGAGCCACGACCAGCGCATTCTGTTGCCAGTCCCTGGTCAAAACTGCCACGCGCGCTGGCGCGGGCAAGCGCCGCCGCCTTCAGACCGCAGCCATCTCTCAGCGCCAAAGTCAGCCGGGACGCAATACGGCGCGCATCCTGTGTAATTTCGGTCGGTTCAGCCGGCGCCAGCTTGCGCAAATTCGGAACATCAACGTCCGTAACTTTGACAGGCTCGGGTTCCGGTTCTGGCATGTCGTCCAGGTTGGGACGCAACAATGCCTCGATCTCGGCGGCGCTCAGCACGCCGCGAGATGTCGGGATTGGACGATCCGGTGTGATTGGCTCGAACGTCGTCGGCATGTCGAGCATGATGTCGGCTTCCCGTCTGGGAGACATGTCCCAGCCGTCATCGGCAGCAAGAGGCAGATCATTGGTCATGGTTCGGTGAGCCGACTTCCGTGTTCCAGTCTGTTTTGCGTCAGATACGGTTAACGACTGGTTAGGAATTTCCGCTTTGGTGCGGTCATTGTCAGCCATGATTCCACTCGAAACTCCGCCAGTGTTAATGCAGGTCCGCTTCGCGTTAAATATCACATGCCGTCGTTAAGGCCTTGATTACCATGCTGTAAGACATCCTTTGGACCTTGATGCCATTATGTCCTCAACGCATGAGGCTCCAAGCATAACCGCCGAAGCGTTGGGTTGATGGGCAAATGAAAACGGCGGTGATCCGATCAGGATCACCGCCGCTTTTTAATTCGGAAATGGTTTTGCGCAGGCTCAGTCGTCGCGCAGCGTGCGTTCCTTGCGCTCGTGGCGCTCCTGCGCTTCGAGGCTGAGCGTTGCTGTCGGACGCGCTTCCAGACGGCGCAGGCCAATTGGCTCGCCGGTCACTTCGCAATATCCGTAGGAACCGTCATCAATGCGGCGCAGCGCGGAATCGATCTTGGAGATCAGTTTGCGCTGACGGTCACGGGTACGCAGCTCAAGAGCCTTGTCGCTCTCTGCTGAAGCGCGATCGACAATATCCGGCAACGAACCTGACTCATCCTGCAAATTATTGATCGTCTGCTTCGCACCGTCGAGGATATCGGCTTTCCAGTTCTCCAGAAGCCGCCGGAAGAAGGCGAGCTGACGCTCGTTCATGAACTCCTCGTCATCCGAGGGGCGATAGTCGTCCGAAAGGTCAACACTCATCGCTTATCACCTTACTCTGTTTGGGGGCGGATATAGACCGCCTAGCGATTCTCTGCAATTCCTGATGCTGTGTAATTTTTGTCAATGTTTTCAGACAATTGAGGCGAAATCATGTAATCTTCATGAGTTTGTCCCTGATCCTCGGCACCTGAAACCGACTATTCCCGTGCAATTTACAGGCCGGGACTTGATCTTTCTGACGACGACGCGCTCTATAAACGCCTGTCTAAAACACAACTGATGCACTGGTTTCAGCGTAGATGGCCCGACGCCGGAAAACTATGGATAAGTCGTCCGGCTGGATGCAGGCAGTAGTGTTCAACTCACTGCTGATCCTCATGCCGGTGATTGCTGCGCAAAGTCTTGCCATGGCATTCTCTGGCGAGAGTTTTTCAGAGTCCCCCACTATTGAATCGATTGATCAGACCCGTCGCAACATTGACGAAACGTTTGCGTCAATCGCCCCCCGCAATGGCGGCGACAAGTACAAATTCTGGCACGACATCGTTGAACGTGAACTGATGGATATGGATGTTGCGGCAGCACGCGGCTTCCTCCTGGCGGCGCCGCAAATGCTTGATCGGGAATCGGTGCGCGAACTCGAAGCTGACTCCAGCGGTGTGAAGCTGGACCGTCCGGATGACCGGATGGCCGCGGCCGCGCTCCGTAAATTACCTCTTGATATCGGCCTGAAGTTCGAAAAGGCACAGGCATCCGCCGGCCCAAGAAACACGCCCTCTTCCACAAGTATCGTGGAGGAAGAAGAGGCCTCCGACGATCCCGCCGATACGCAGGATGCCGATGTGCCAAACGAAGAACCTGAAGTGACCGTATGGGGCAATACGCGACCCTCAGACCGCCGGTTTGTGCTGCTGGGCAGCTTTTCTGATCTCGCCAACAATTCCGAACGCTGGCTGAAGGGCGACCGGGTTGATCCCATTACGCTGAAGATCACGGCGCTCGCCCTGATCGGCGAGGAGGGGTCTGATGGTGTGTCGGACGGCAATGTACGGGCCGCCTCGATCCTGAAGTCCGCGCGCAGGGCACGGCGCATGACACCCGAATTCACCGCTTACATGAAGAGCCGGCTGAATGATGCCCTGCCCGACACTGTGTTGCGACCAGCCCTGGAAGAATCGCTCGGTGAGCTGGCCACGACAAGTGTCCGCGTAGACCGGGTACGGAGTGCTTATCTCAACTCCATTGATGCGGGCGGCCTGCAGCAGCTCGAAAAGGACCTGGCCCAGATCGATCGTATTGGCATGCTGACCAGCACACCGGCGGCCATCACTTTGATTGAACATGTGAAAGACAGTTCAGACTTGCGGCGCGCGCGCTTGCTCGCGGAAGCTGGCGGAGACCGGTCCGTTGCCCTGGTCAAGCAGGATGGTCCTGGCGCGCTGCGGATCGCCGACACCGGAATCAAATGGACGCAACAACTGATGTTGCAGGTGATGGGGCTGACCGCATCCGGTCTCGCCCTGCTCTATGTGATGATTGCGACCTTCCGACGGAACGTCCGGCTGCCGAAGAAGAGCGTAGAGCCCTCCGGCATCTGATCCCTACAGATTGAACGCGCCGCGAATGCCGTCGATCAGAAGCTGTACCGAAAGCGCCGCAAGGATGACGCCCAGGATTCGTGTAAGTGCCCCGGCAACACTCGCGCCCATGAGACGCACCAGCGGCCCGGCAATCAGAAATATCACCAGCGTCAGCAGGAGGTTGAGTCCAATCGCCGACAACACGACCCCCTTCTCGATCCAGTCCGACTTGTCCGACATGTAGAACATGGCGGTTGCAATGGAACCGGGGCCTGCCACCATGGGAATCCCCAGCGGGAATACCGAAATGTCGTCCGGCTCGGGATCGGCGGAGTGCGTACCGAGATGCTCTTCGGCCCGGTGTTCGCGCCGCTCGGTGCGCTTCTCGAACACCATGTCCAGTGCGATCATGAACAGCAGAATGCCGCCAGCCGCCCGAAACGCATCAATGGAAATATGCATTGCGCCGAGCAACCAGGATCCACCAAACGCAAAACCGTAAATGATGATCGTGGCCACGATGATGGACTTCACCGCCATCCTTCGCCGATAGGCGGCGTCGCCGCCCGCCGTAAGCGTCGCAAACACAGGTGCGACCCCCAATGCATCGATCAGCACGAAGAAAGTGACAAATGTCGCGGTAAATAGGGAGAGAAGGTCTGCGCTCATGGGCGCCGACCTAGTCCTTTTGACCCGTTGCGTCGAGGATTTCCTGCACGAGCGGCGCAACGATCACTGAGTCATTCAGGCCTTCAAAGCGGGAAAGGTCTGCGCCGCCAGTCGCGAGCGAGAGCATCATGCGGTGACCGCGCAACCTCTGGAGTAGGCCGTCGGTTCCGCGATGCCCGTCAGCACTGGCGGTACGCCCATTGCCGAGATCGACAACAAGGCCTTCGCCCTGCCCGGCTTCCAATAGCGATATCCCCTCTTCGAGGGAGACCGGCTTGGTGTCGGGGATGGGATCGATACGCATCACACTCCCCATCACTCCGCGCCTCGCGCGTCAGCCGTCATGAGTTTGCGGCAACGGCTCAGCGCGCGATAAAGGCTTGAACTGGCAACATCAGCCGAAATTTCCAAGACTGCATCGCGATCCTCATCGCAATCACACGCCGCAAGCAGCCCGGCCAGAGCTTCCGCGGTCTGCGCATAGGCCGGGCCATCGACCTCTCCCAGCAGATACATTTGCATAATGGCGAAATAGGTGCGGCCTGCCTGAGTGGTCGCATCATTCGGGCGCAAAATATCTTTCTCACGCAGGACACGGGCGCGATTTTCGAGCAGGAGAACGCCGCGCCGATCGCCATTTCTGACAACCGCGCCGTTCACCACGAATGTTTCGCCCGGTTTGAGGGACAGCTTCAATGGCATGGCGTCTGATTCCACTCCTGCAGATTTCGGTAAAATTTGCAGAAAGGCGTTAACGCTTGATTGCGATCCGGTTAGCCGGGTCGAATGAAAACAATCAACTGCACGCTTGGAAGTGTGCCATGCGCCCGTTTCCCATATGCATAGGATCATACGGCCTGCGTCAAATCCGGTCCGTCATGGTCCTCTCGGACAACCCAACCAAACCCGGCGCGGCGCTCATCTGAAGCTTGAGGCACTGCGGCGGCACGCATGGCCATTCCCTTTTACCACACTCACGAAACCGGCAGAAATGATTTCGATGCTGCACTGCGGTGACAGGCCTTTCGCCACGTAAGCGCTTGCTCCTGACTTCCGCGACACTATTGTTGGATCAGACCCAGATGAGGAAGAGTTCATGCGCTTTGAAGGCACCCAGGATTACGTCGCCACCGAAGATTTGAAAGTGGCCGTCAATGCCGCGATCGCTCTGGAGCGTCCGCTCCTGATCAAGGGGGAACCCGGCACCGGCAAAACGGTCCTCGCCATTGAAGTCGCCAAGGCGCTCGGCGCCGAACTCATCGAATGGCATATCAAGTCCACCACCAAGGCGAGCCAGGGTCTTTATGAATATGATGCCGTGTCTCGCCTGCGCGATGGCCAGATGGGCGAAGAGCGCGCCAAGGACGTGGCGAACTACATCAAGAAGGGCAAGCTGTGGGAGGCGTTCACCGCCGAGAAGCGCCCGATCCTGCTGATCGACGAGATCGACAAGGCCGACATCGAATTCCCGAACGATCTTCTGCAGGAACTCGACCGGATGGAGTTCTATGTCTACGAGACCGACCAGACGGTGAAGGCCCTTCAGCGCCCGATCGTGATCATCACATCGAACAATGAGAAAGAACTGCCGGACGCTTTCCTGCGCCGCTGTTTCTTCCACTTCATCAAATTCCCGGACGAAGAGACGATGCAGGAAATCGTCGACGTGCACTTCCCGGACATCAAGAAGAAACTGGTCAAGGACGCGTTGACGACCTTTTACGCCATGCGCGAATTGCCGGGTGTGAAGAAGAAGCCGTCGACATCGGAATTGCTCGACTGGCTCAAACTTCTGATGAATGAGGATATCGACCTCGAAACGCTGCAGGAAACTGACCCGGACCGTCTGACGCCACCGCTTCATGGCGCGCTGCTGAAGAACGAACAGGACGTCGCCTTGTTCGAACGCCTCGCCTTCCTCGCCCGTCGCGGCGACAGCAGCGGAGGCCGCAGGGGCCCGGCTGGCTGACCACAGACCAGTTAAGTCGACCTTTCCGAACATAGAACTCTGGGATAGCACCCCCTAAGGGAGCATTTGCCATCCATCTGAAATTGATACATTGTATCATTTCAGATTTAGGAGGATGCCATGCTAGCTGACGTCAGACGAACGGCGTTCGGATCGGCCTGTATTGCACTGGCCGCATGTGTAAATCATCCAACCTCAATAATGGACCAAGCAACAGCAAACTGCGGAGCGCCCATCGGCTGGGAACAGGTCGCCACCGCAGCAGAAGCCAGAGTACTGATCTTCGGCGAGACCCACGGCACTAATGAAATTCCGGATACTTTTGCCCGCTATGTCTGCGCCGCTTCGGCGCGGGGCGGCAAGACGCTGGTGCTCCTGGAAATTGATGCAAGTTACGCAGACGCATTCGCCGCTGCATCCGATGCCGACGACCCGCGCGCAGAACTTCTCTCCAAAATGTCAAAACATTGGGCCAGTACGGATGGCCGAGCTAGCGAGGCCATATTGGAAATGATGGAATCGCTGATTGAACTGCGCCAGAGCGGGCGGGCCCTTACCATTCGTCCCATGGCTCAAATGGTAGGATGGCCAGAGATGGATTCGCCCGAAAAACTTGCTGCATGGCTCGCCGAACAGCCTCCAACCAAGATACAGCAAATGGGAGAGGACGGATTGGCCGAGATCATTCGCACAGAATCCGAAGGCTTCGATCGCACGATTGTGCTGGTAGGTAACGTCCACGCCAGAAAAGCAGAACTAACAGGGCTACCCGGCGTCCAACTCATGGCCATGCTCGTTCCGGACTCGATTTCCCTGATAGTTCTCCACGACGGGGGAACATCCTGGAGCAAAACCAACGGAGAGGCCCGCATAACGGATGTGTTTAAGACAAACGCGATGAATAATGTGGCCGACTCGATGGCAGTGGGCCCGGAAAAACAACCCGCCTATCCTGGCGATGTGCCGAATTTTGACGGGTATGTATCTGTCGGCGCAATTACCGCATCTTCGCCAGCGATGCCGTCCGCAGAGACACCCTAATAATTCGAGTGTTTCATCGACTCGATGAACTCGTGGCACGCCACTTCAATCAAAGTGAGAAAATTTATGCGTTTCCAGTCACTCGCAATATCAATTGCAAGCTGTCTCTTCATGGCGGCTTGCGCGACCCAAGGCCACCCGGATAGCGGCAGTACGCCCAGCCCCGTCACGATGCATGACGCGGGTGAAGATATTTTTCTTTCTTTGGATGAGGGCGGTGTCTGGCACCCTGCCAGCAAAGGCCGATGTCCCGCTCAATTAGCCGATTTCGAATTTCGCGAGACTTCAGTATTCAATGCGGACGGATCGGATGTGGCCTGCCAATATGGTCGCAGCGATGGCACCACACTCACAGTCTACTTCTATCAGCATGACGACCTGAAGACCGCGCAAAGCGCTGCTCAAGTGGCAGGCGATGCGATCATGCAAGCCTTTCCCCACGCGAACTATCTCAAAGAAGAAAGCCGATCCTGCACCACCCATATCGACCTGATGGCTGGCCTGAGCGATGCCATGATTACGGAGGGAGGCGACACAACGATCGAAGTTGGAAAAACGCCTTGCTTCATGTTCGATATCTCGACAGGCACGGCTGCCGTTGCAACAGACATGATTGGACCTTGGCACTTCAAGATTCGTGCAACGGGCAGTCAAACCGGAGCAGACATCACTGAGCTTCAGATGGCAGTGGCCGAAGTGCTCATTCTGGAACGTAGCAGCATGTCCGGCCAACCCGGCACCTATCTGGGGAAATTGCTTCACCCAAGTGACGAATAAATCGCTGTAACAGCCTGAACGTCCTAATCCGTGCGATCTCGCCGAGCGGCTCTGTCTTTCCCGGCGGATCACGTCTTCGCCGCTGTTCAATCCGAAAAGCAAAGCTTATTGCCGTCCAGGTCCCTGACATAGGCCGAATATCGCGGTCCACGCTGGCCAGGTCGACCTTCGCAAGTGCCACCAAGTTTGATCGCCCGTGCGTGAACCCGTCTGACTTCTTCAGCGCTCCCGACATTGAAGCCAACCATGGTCCCGTTACCGACGCTGGCAGGTTGTTGGTCAAAAGGAAGGGCCACCGCAAATGCGAAGTCTTCGCTCAACCAATAAGTCATCCTGTCTGCCGGAGAAAACTGGTTCAGACCGGCCCCGTCAAGAAGAGGCCCGTAAAAACCCATGGAAGCGGACATGTCATTTGTTCCGACGACGAAATAGTTCATCTTCATGTTGCGATCTCCTCTACACCTAACTTGTGGCGACTTTGCTTGCGGTTCGTGTTGACCCCCTCCTATTGAGTAATACGACACTTTATGTCGTATTTCTTTTATGGTGAGAACGAACGCGACGAATCGACTGCGACGGTTGGAGTTACTGGCCGTACATTTGAAACAATATGCGCACTGCACGGTCAAAGACCTGGCACACCAACACGGGGTGAGCGAGCGAACCATAACGCGGGACCTGTCCCTCATGCGGGACCAAGGCATGCAGATTGACGCAGACCGAGGGCGTGGCGGTGGCGTGCGCCTAAACCGAGAATGGGGTGTCGGCCGGATAAACCTCACTTATATTGAGGCCGTCGACCTGTTGATTAGCATAGCCGTCGCAGAGCGGATGAACTCACCCATGTTTCTGGCAAATCTCGACTCAGTCAGGCGGCAACTGGTGGCCTCTTTCTCACCTGCAAAGCGCGAGGATATAGATCGTCTCAAATCCAGAATCCTGGTGGGTGTCACAGCGTCGACTTACGTCCAAGCAAGTGTCAAAGCTCCACCGAAAGCTGTCGTTCACGCTCTGCATCAAGCGTTCGTTGATCAGGAAACGCTGGAAATAGGATATCATCGAGAAGATGGCGTAACCTCTAAGCGACTGATTGAACCGCACTATCTCTTGTTGAAATATCCGGTCTGGTACGTTGTTGCGTTCGACCATATGCGCGATTCACCCCGCACATTCCGTTGCGACCGGATGCTCGCGGCAGCAATCACTGGCAAACGCTTCAAACTGCTATCAAAGGACAAGTTCCCACTGTCACTGCAGGGAAACGAGTTCATCATGTGATCGGCATGTAAGGCCGGGACGTCCCATGACGAGAAAGCGACACATCTAGTCCTGCGTGATCTCGCCCAGCGGCTCTGCCTTTGCCCGGCGGTTTACGTCTTCGCGGCTTTTCAGAAAGTCGGCCATCTTGGTCTTGTCCTGGCGTTCGTCGAACCAGGTTTTCCAGGCAAGCGTCATCCAGGCCGCGTGGAAGGCCAGTCCAAAGACGATGGAGACAAGTCCCGGAATAGGTCCGATATGCGCACGACGGACGAACTCGCCGAGCGTCAGCACATCCGTGGGGTGGATGGCGATCTTGGCGAAATAGGCTGCGCCCTGAATGGCGAAGATCCAGCCATAATTACGGCGCAGACGCCGCCCGATCGCGCGGGGCATTGATATTCGGTATTGCGGCTTTTCGTAATCATCCGACAGCGCCGTGCCCCGGTCGAGCGGAATGCGAGCCCCTTTCCCGCGCAACATCGGTACGTAAAACGCGATCTCAAGCACACGCGCCCGGAAGCGCCACACATAGAAGAAACGGTAGCGACGCGCCTCGAGTATCAGGAACATGATGCACAGCGCGCCGACGAGTACGATCGGAAAGGGAGAGGCACGATCACTGGCAAATGAGACGGATAGACCGATGCCGGTGGAGATCACGGCCCAGTTGGTGGTCTGGTCGAGACGTTGTCGCCAAATGGTCGAGCGATAGACTTCGGCGCGATAGAGGTGCGCCAACGCGCCGACCTCCTTGCTGCCAACAATAGCTTCTGGCGGGTCGCCGTCCGGATCTTCGGAGAATTCGATATCGCTCATTTTGGCATTCTATGGCGGGAGTCTCCGCCCCGCCAAGAGGCAAAGCGCCCCGGACTCAGCTGTCCTCGTTCAATGATGCCTGTTTTTCGTCGCGCATTGTCCTCAATGGGATCGGCACAGACTCTTCTCGGAAAGACAGGGTCGATTGAGGGAACGGTATGGTAATGCCAGCCTCATCCAGTGCATCCTTCACGGCAAAGGCGACTTCATCATAAGTTTCCCGTTGCTCTGCCGGGCGGCTGCCGGACCACCAGAGCAGCTTGAAGTCTATTGAGGAGCCGCCGAAGGAGACGCATTGCACGTCCTTGGTCTCGGATTGTTTTACGGTCTCGCAAGCCTCAAGCGCCTCTTGCAGTACCGCTTTCGCCTGACGCATATCGGTGTCGTAATCGACGCCAACAACCAGTTCCTGACGTTTCAACCCGCGATCTGTCTCAATATTCACGGGGTTCTTGAAGAGATAGGAATTTGGTACGATCACCAATTCGCCGTCGGTCTCTCGTACATGAGTTTCGCGGATGAGAATATTTTCTACCCGACCGTAGACGTCCTCGCATTCGATCACGTCGCCAATGCGCAGCTTTTCCCGGCCAAGGATAATGACGCCAGCGAGAAAATTCTCGAAGACATCCTTGAACGCGAAGCCGATCGCCACGGAGGTCAATCCAAGGCCGGCAATAATGTCGGAGGGAGACACAGACGGAAAGATGACCGTCATCGCAATGGCGACGCCGACAATCCACGCGGCAATGGAAATGAGATTTCGTGCCAGCGTGATTAGCGCGTCGCGCACATGAGCGCGCGTCATGGCAGCGGATACGATAGCCCGCACGACGCGACCCGCGATCAGCGTCACGACGAGTATCGCCAACGCAATGGTCAGGTTCGGCAAGCTTTTAAAGAAGGCGGAAGCCATGCTTTCGACTTCAGTCTTCAAATCCTCAATGGGAGTAAATTCCATGGGCTTTCAACGCGCTGACAAGCCTCGAGTTCCCGCTAGGGGCAATAACCCCTCTGAAGGATGGCACCATAGCCCTCCAGCGCGGTACGAACATGGTGGGTGTCATCTGCATCCGCCTCACGCCGGATACGACTGGCCAGGACACCGGCATTTCCCGTAATCCGATGTCGCCACAACGCATAGCGCAGCGAGTCCGGATCCGCCGTCAGCGCGACCGCGCGATCAAACTCCGCCAAGTCGCAGGCCTCCATGGCAAGTTCAGCCAACGCATATCCGAAGTCTGCCTGTTCGAACGACCGGTCGAGCCCGGACGCGCGCTGGCGTGGCCCAGCCAGCTCGTACATTGTCTCGATCACGCGGCGTCGTACCGTCTCATTCGGAGCCAGACGCGCACCGGCGGCCATGATCTCGGGCCTGCCAATATTGAAGGGGCGCCCTCCAGAACGGGCATCCTGGAGAAAAGCATCCCAGTCGCCCTCGGCCAGCGCCATCCGGGCTTTCTCCGTCGCATAAGGCGTGTCAGTCGTTTGGCGCGGCTCAGGCACCGCGAGTCGAGATCTCCAAGCGCGTTTCAACGCAACATCACGGCTCATGGAAACGACTTCCAGAAAGGGCCGCGCCAACCGAGTCTGTTTGTCTGACGGCAGAACAGAGGCAGCTGACCATATCGCGTCGAGCATGCAGGCTGTCTCTTCAGCCCCCTCGCAAGACTGGCCGTCCAGCGCATTTGCGGGCCCCGTCTCAAACAAGGTGAGGCCAATCAAGACTACTACGATCATCGCTTTCATGGGGACTGATTAGCAAATCCAGCTGAACCGAGCATGAGTGCGTCACTCAAGAAGCCACCACCCGCAGGCGGGTAAAATGTTGGTCCCAACCCTTGTCATGGCTTGTAAGCATATCGAACACGTCGCCGGCGAACGCCTCAAAGCCGGAGTGAACAAGCGTGAGTTTCGTCCCGCCGAAGGCCTCTTCCAGCTGCCACGCCACTTCAGTTTCATGGCCACCGAGAAAAGCGTGCGTAAAGGTGTAGACCAGCCTGTGCGGCGGTTCGGACACGAGAACCCGTCCCCAGCACATCTTCGGATCCGGTTTATCCTTGTTCTCTCGCAGCAAGGCGTAGTCCTGGCCTGCGTCCAGCATTTTATCGGATTCATGGAACCAGCGGGCGAGCTTGTCAGGCTCGACGAGATAAGTCCAGACGCGCTCCGGCGCGGCATTGATGAAAATAGTTTTTGTAAGTGTGGCGTCAGTCATCGGATCCCTCCACAGCCTGTTTCAGTTTGGCGAGCTTGTCGTCCCAGAACTGACTGAAGAAGGTCAGCCATTCCGCAACGGGTTTCAGTCCTTCCGGATTGAGTCGATTGATCGCTTCCCTGCCTTGGCGCTCGACCATGATGAGATCGGCCGACTCCAGTTGAGCAAGGTGTTTGGATACCGCTGGCCGGCTCATCTCGAACTGGCTGGCAATATCAGAGACGCGCAATTCACCGTCCGCCAGCATCGACATGATCTGTCGGCGGGTTGGATCAGCAATGGCGCGGAAGACATCTTCGTCAGACATATTATGAAACCTTTCAGTTTCCCTTTATAGGGAACCAAATGGTTTCACGTCAAGTCGTCAATTTGCTTTTCCCAGCGTCATCTTGGACATGAGGACTTCGCGACGCTATCTTCAGGGTCAACCCAATCGAAGAGACCCGCCCATGTTCCTGAACTTCTTCAATGAGCTGCGCGAAGCCAAAGTGCCCGTCACCCTGAAGGAATACCTTCTGTTGATGGAGGCGATGGACAAACAGGTCATCGATATGGACGTGGAGGATTTCTATTACCTCTCCCGCGCCGCGCTGGTGAAGGACGAGCGCAATATCGACAAATTCGACAAGGTCTTTGGCCATGCCTTCAAGGGGCTCGACAGTCTGGCCGACGCAGTGGACGTCGAAGACATTCCCGAGGAATGGCTGCGCAAGATGTCCGAGAAATTCCTCAGCAAGGAAGAAATGGACGAAATCGAAGCCATGGGCGGCTTCGAAAAACTGATGGAAACGCTGCAAAAACGTCTCGACGAGCAGAAGAAGCGACATGAGGGCGGCAATAAATGGATCGGCACCGGCGGCACCTCGCCCTTCGGCGCGAATGGCTACAATCCTGAAGGCGTCCGCATTGGGCAGGAGAAATCCCGTCACCGCCGCGCCGTGAAAGTATGGGACAAGCGCGAATTCAAGAATTACGATGATTCCGTCGAACTCGGTACACGGAACATCAAGGTCGCCATGAAGCGGCTGCGCAAATGGGCACGCAAAGGCGCGCCGGATGAACTCGACCTTGACCAGACGATCCGCAACACTGCGCGCAAAGGCTATCTCGACATCGAGATGCGCGCGGAAAAGCGCAACACGGTATCGGTCCTGCTGCTGCTCGACGTGGGCGGATCAATGGACCCGTATGTCCGCATCATGGAAGAACTCTTTTCGGCGGCTCGGTCCGAGATCAAAAATCTTGAATATTATTACTTTCACAACTGCCCCTATGAAGGGCTGTGGAAGGACAATCGCCGCCGTATGAACAATCGCATTCCCACTTGGGATGTCCTGAATAAATACCCAAGCGACTACAAGGTCATCGTCGTTGGCGACGCCACGATGAGCCCGTATGAGATCACCTATTCCGGCGGCTCGGTGGAGCATTGGAATGAGGAAGCTGGCGGCATCTGGATTCAGCGCTTTGTTGAACGCTATCCGAACCTTGTCTGGTTGAACCCGGTCAAGGAAGGCGCTTGGGAATATACTGGTTCCATCAAGCTGATCCGGGAACTGATTGGTGACCACCGCATGTTTGAACTTACGCTGGATGGTCTTGACGAGGCCATGAAGGAACTCAGCCGCTAGGGCTTACCAGCCTCCACCACCACCGCCACCGCCGCCGCCTCCAGAAAAGCCGCCACCTCCGCTGCCCGAGGAGCTGGAGCTTTGTGGCAGAGAGCTGCTGACGCCCGTACTCATGCTCGACATGATGGCATCATTCATGCCACCGACACTGCCGAAAGAGCGACTGCCGAAATGTCCCCATGCCGGCGAATAGTTGGCGGCCTCGGTGGGCAGCGTCTTCTCAAAATACTTCGTCCACGGCTTTTCCACATCGAGCGCCACAGCATAAGGCAGGAACCGTTCGTAGCGCTCAACGCTCATCGGAGGTGGGGCATCACTGCCAACCTCCACTGAATTCATCTGCCACTTCTCGGCTTTCTCCATATACAGTTTGAAGCCTTCAATCTCTGTTCGCACCTTCTGACCCTTGGGCGTTGGCGCTGGCATCAGATACATGAAGAGTCCATTCATGGCCGCCATCGCCAGGATGATGACCATATGCCACCATGACCAGTTGATGGTTTGGGAAACGGCCAGCGCAATGCCGGCAATCGTCAGCACAACAGCGCCCAACGTATAGCCGAGGTTCCAGCGGAAGTACGCCTTCCCATATTTCCGGGAAATCGACTTTCGGAACAGGGAATATGCTGTGGTGAAGCTTGCATCATACTTGCCGCCCAGCGTGCGTGTCCCCGCGCCATCAAACAGATCGTCGTCAAGCTGCTTCTCGTCAGCTGACAGGGTCGCGGACACGCCGGACTTCCGAGTCAGAACGGTTGACTTCTTTTCAGACGCATCGATATCGACGAGGCCTTTCGCGCCCATACTGATAAGCGTGGAGATCAGGGCGCCATGCCCGCGCAGCCCGCGATAGTAGATGTGGTGCACAGCGGCAGGGGACAAACCTTTCGGCGGCTCATACCGCGCAAAGACCGGATCCTTGGGTGGGTCCTCGCCGACCTTGCGGAAACTGCGCGTCAGGAAGGTAAGTACGCCCAGAAACGAGGCGATCAGCAAACCAAGCGACCCGTAGCGGAACCACCAGAGCGTACCCTTGTCCGACAGGGACAGAGGCTCGATCACTCCCTTTTCCAGCCCGAGCGATACGGTCATCCCCTCCCCCGGCAGAAAACCTCGCGTGGCTTCAAACACATGCGCTCCACCACTTTGGCGGTAGGCGTAGTCGCTGCCTACATCGCCAAACCCGCCGGTATACGCGTCCTGCGATACAGTACGCGCGTCTTCTGGCAGGGTGATGCGCACTGCAGACTGATCAATCGGGAACAGCCAGTAATTGCCGGTCACATTCCAAAAGAGCTCGTCATGGGTTTCGAAATAGCGAATCTGGTTCTTCACCTCATACTCGATTTCGTAAGTATGGCTACCATGCTGCAGAAACACGTCGGCATCGCCAATCCGGATACGGAAGGCATTGCCATCCCGCTCGACTGAGTAAGGCTCGCGACGTCCATCTCGGGTCACGCGCCTGACATCATATTGGTATGGCAGCTTGTCGCCCGTCAGCCCTTCGTCATCGGCATAGTATCGAGGCAGGTCGCGGAAGATGCCACGCCGGATACGTGTGCCCTCGGAGGTGACCTGAATTGTCTCGGACACCTCGATGTCGCCATCAGTCTCCACGGAGATCGAAACATCGAAACTGTCGATCTTTTCTTCGGCCACCGCACCGAATACGAACAGGCACCCCATCAAGGACAGGAGCAACGCGCGAACGTTCATGAAACGCCTCCCATGTCGATCTCTGGCAATGCCCGATCGGCCATGTCCACTTCGAAATAGGCGCGTTGCCGAAACCCGAGCGGGCCGGCCACCAGGTTGGCCGGAAAACTCTGAACACTCGTGTTCAACTCGCGCACGGCACCATTGTAGAAGCGGCGCGCCATTTCAATCTTGTCCTCGGTGTCTGACAATTCTCTCTGCAGTTCGAGAAAGTTGCCGCTGGCTTTCATGTCCGGATAGTCTTCGGCAATGGCCATCAGGCGCGCGACTGGTTGGGACAGGGCGCTCTCTGCCGCACCCCGACTGGCGAGATCGTCCCCCGCTGCCATAGCCTGCGCGCGCTTTTCCGTAACTTCTACAAAGAGGTCTCGCTCGTGCGCGGCATAGCCTTTGACCGTGGTCACGAGTTGGGGAATCAGATTGGCGCGTCGTTTCAGCTGCACATCAATATCCGACCAGCCATTGTCCGCCATCTGTGATCGACTGACGAGCCGGTTGTATATCAGGACACCAGTCACAATCAGGACGGCCACGAAGCCGAGTAAGAGATAGGTCAGCACGTCGAAGGCCTCCGAGTTGGTCTCCTTTATCCTTAACTGCGCTTTCGGGCGCTGTTAAGGCTGGCCACCGCCATGCCGGGCGCGCCAGTCCTCGCGAGTCATCTCCCAGACCAGGGACCTGCGCGATGTTCCGTCTGGTCGCACGCTCACGATTTCCCCCATGCGGGCAAAACCCAGCCCATCCAGCATGCGCTGGGTCGGGATGTTTTCGAGGCTGGCCGTCTCGCACAGCAGATCGAGATCCAGCGCCTCAAACATCCAGTTGAAGCTCGCGATGGCGCCGCGCGTTCCCTGACCCTTGGCGTGCTGCGACGGGTGCAACGCGCCGCCGAGCTCACCCGCCGCCAAGTCTGGCCAGACCTGCACGTCGCTGTATCCGAGGATTTGCCCATCTTCGGCTGCACGGACGAACAGGAGGCCAGTGCCCGCTTCGCGCTCTTCGAGGTGCTGTTCGATGAACGCGCAGGTGCTTGCCTCGGTAAGGGGGCGCGGCAGCGTGTAGATCGGCGCATGCACGGCGGGGTCCGACAACAGCGCAAAGAGACTCGCCGCGTCTGCGGGAACGGCAATTCGGGAAGTATTGGGTTGGTCTGCCAATGTCTCTGTTACGCGCAAACCCGCACGAATACCTTCGGCCCGCTCGGGCGATACATTCCGCCGCGTAATCGGAATAGAGTCGGTCATGCGAAAGACTGGGCCACAGGCGGACAGGTGCGACAAGAGCTCACGCGGCGATAAACCCCTGTCATTATGGGCATAAACACATTGACCGCCCCCCCGGCTGCGGCCAGATGCGCGCATGACTGACTCTGCACCTGCCACTCGGCGCCATGGCAAGAACGCCTTCATGTTCGTGATCATAACGGTCGCGATCGACATGCTGGCTTTTGGCCTGATTATTCCTGTCGTGCCGACACTGGTGCAGGAACTTGGCAATATCTCAGCCGAACGCGCCACGCTCTATATAGGCGGGCTGGGCACGACATATGCCTTCATGAACTTTCTGTTCGGACCGATGCTTGGGGCATTGTCGGATCGGTTTGGACGCCGGCCCGTACTCCTCGCCTCGATCGCAACGCTCTCTATCGATTTCCTGATTATGGGTTTTGCAAATTCGATCTGGTTGCTTTTCCTCGGGCGCGCCCTTTCGGGAATTTCCGGCGCAACTTATTCAACGGCCAATGCTTACATTGCCGATGTCACTGAACCGGAAAATCGCGGCAAAGCCTTTGGCATGGTCGGTGCCGCTTTCGGCTTTGGTTTCATCTTTGGCCCGGTCATGGGGGGTATCCTGGGTGAATTCGATCCACGCGCGCCTTTCTTTGCTGCTGCGGCGCTGGCCTTGTTGAACTTCTGCTATGGCTTCTTTGTCCTCCCGGAATCGCTGGAGGAAGAACACCGCCGTCCGTTTGTCCCGTCCCGTTCCAATCCGTTCGGAGCCGTAAAGCATTTCTCGAAACTGCCGCATGTATCCTGGTTTCTCGTTTCGGCAGGCGTGTTTTTCCTCGCCCACACGGTATACCCATCGACTTGGCCGATTCATGGCGAGATCCGATATGACTGGTCCCCGAAGGAAATCGGCTTGTCGCTTGGCTTGGTGGGGCTCGGCGCCGCTGTCGTCCAGGCCGGGCTGATCGGAATCGCGCTGAAACGCTTCGGTGCAGTAAGGACGACGCTCTACGGGATTATCATCAATGCGCTCGCCTTGTTCGCCTATGCGTTTGCCGGGCTCGGCTGGGTCGTTTTCCTGATCATCCCGTTAGGAGCACTTGGCGGGGTAGCCAGCCCGACCTTGAACTCCCTCATGTCCACTGTCACGCCCAAGAACGCCCAGGGAGAATTGCAAGGAGCGTCAGCCAGCCTGAACTCCTTCGCCATGATATTCGGCCCCATGATCATGGCTGGCGCACTGTTCTATTTCACCGAACCCGGCACACCGTTACACTTTCCAGGCGCGGCGTTTCTGTTAGCAGGCATTCTGACGGCGTTTTCGATTATACCCTTCCTGCGAGGGGTCGAGGCCAACAAGGAAAAGCTTCCAATAGACGAATAAAGCCGACCCACAGCGGAGCCGGCTTCATCGTGAATTTCGGTATGGATCAGCCTTTCGGCTTCATGACCAAGCCAGCGAGGATGCCGACAATTCCGCCCCCCACGCCGCCTTCCAGCAGTGTATTGATTATATTCATGGGTGAGGTTGAACTGGCCGCGGCATCGCCCAGAACCTGAATATTGGCTGCATCCAGTCCGTAGTGCGCACCAATGCCACCGATAATTCCGCCGATCAGTCCACCTGTGCCGCCACCGCCGGTTAGCCGTGAAACCAGCGGGCCGATCACCAGACCCCCAATAGCACTCAGGATGAGTGGTATAATGTTTTCCATAATTTGCCCTCCCTTAGGCATTTTGGGGGGCTCTGACGACCCCTCCAATCGGAAGGAAATCGTCTTTCGGACACAAGGTCCAGAAAATTTACCACAAATGAGAGTGTTGCAACTGCGAGAGACTGCGGGCAAAGACCGCTCATATGAGCGTCTCACGCCCCGCCCTCTTCCTTGATCGCGACGGCGTGATTAACGTCGACAAAGGGTATGTCAGCCGGATCGAGGATTTCGAATGGGTTTCAGGCGCCGCCGAGGCCATCGCCGCGTTTAACGCGCGCAACTGGTTCGTTTTCGTGGTTACCAATCAATCTGGTATCGCCCGCAACTATTACACAGAAGCCGACATGCACACACTGCATGAGTGGATGCTGGACGAACTGGCCCAGCAGGGCGCGCGCATCGACCGGATCTATCACTGCCCCTTCCACGAGGAAGGGGAAAATCCAGCTTACCGAAAGGCCAGTTTCAACCGGAAACCCAATCCCGGCATGCTACTGGCCGCGATGTCCGAGTTTCCAGTCAAACGAGAGCAGAGTTTTCTCATCGGTGACAAGGAAACCGACATCGCCGCCGCGCGCGCGGCGGGCGTAGCCGGTTTCTTGTTCCGTGATGGAAATCTCGCTGAATTTGCCGAATGGACCCTCGCAGGTTTTGAAGACGGCAATCGCGGGTAGGAAAAGGGCCGCCCCGAGTTCCGTTTACGCAAAGGTAAGGCTGGCTTTGCGGTTATCACCTGATTAGTGTGCGGCGCAACAACGACGCTCATTTTGGAGGAAAGCACATGCGCGAAGCCGTTATTGTATCCTATGCCCGTACCGGCATGGCAAAAGCCAACCGGGGATCACTCAACAATACGCACGGGATTACCATGGCCGGAACGGCCATCAAAGGCGCACTTGATCGTGCAGGCATCGAGGCCGGCCTGGTTGAAGACGTTTTCCTCGGCTGTGCGCAGCCTGAAGGCGCGACCGGACACAATGTGGCCCGCAACGCCGCACTCTGGGCTGGCTGCCCGTCCACGACGTCCGGTGCCACGATCAACCGTTTCTGTTCGTCCGGCCTGCAGGCGATTGCCAATGCCGCCCACACGGTCATCAACGAAGGCGCGCCCGTTGCCATCGGCGGCGGTGTTGAATCCCTGTCCCTCGTCTCCCGCAGTGGCCACATGAACTTGCACCGCTACACCGAAGACGAACTGATGAAGAAGTGGCCTGCCATCTGGATGACCATGATCGAGACCGCTGAAATCGTCGCTGACCGTTATGGCGTCAGCCGCGAATACCAAGATGAGTACTCCGCTGAATCCCAGAAGCGCACCGCCGCGTTCCAGGAAAAAGGCTACATGGCCGAGGAAATCGTGCCGCTGAAGACCACAATGAAACTGGTCAACAAGGAAACCGGCGAAGAGACGCTGCAGGAAGTCGTATGTGATCGCGACGAGTGCAATCGCCCGGGCACGACGTTTGAAAGCCTTTCCGGCCTGAAGCCGGTCTTCTCTGGCGGCATGGTCGTCAAGGAAGGCAAATACGTCACCGCAGGTAACGCGTCCCAGCTGTCAGACGGCTCCGCAGCCGTTGTCGTGATGGAAGCCAAGGAAGCCGAGAAGCGCGGCCTCAAGCCGCTCGGCCGTTTCGTCGGCTTCAACGTCGCTGGCTGTGATCCGGATGAAATGGGTATCGGTCCAGTGTTCGCTGTGCCACGCCTGCTGGAGCGCCACGGCCTGAAGGTTGACGACATTGACCTCTGGGAACTGAACGAAGCCTTCGCCTCGCAGTGCCTCTACAGCCGCGATCGTCTCGGCATCGACCCAGAAAAGTACAACGTCAATGGCGGCTCGATCTCCATCGGTCACCCATTCGGCATGACCGGCGCACGCTGCACAGGCTCGCTGCTTATGGAAGGCCAGCGCCGCGGAGCAAAATATGGCGTCGTCACCATGTGTATCGGTGGCGGCATGGGCGCAGCAGGTCTCTTCGAGATCTTCAGCTGATCCCCGTCAACTTGAACGCAGTGAACGCCCCGAACTTCGGTTCGGGGCGTTTTCCTTTTGGGGACAAGACCTTATGTTGAACGTCACCGACAAATCCGACCAGGGGCCATCATGATCCGTCACTTCTTTTCCGCCGCCAGCCTGATCGTCCTTGTCGCTTGTGGGCCTGGCGCAGATAAAGCCGACCATGGCGTCAGCACGGATCCGAACGCTGCAACAGGCTTCATCATTTCCAACACGGTCGCACCGGAAACCGCCACGGTGCGCGAAGGCGAGACCATCGCGCGCGACGCTGACGGCCGCCCCTACAATTACGCCCTTTTGGGCCAGCCCCTGCCCGCCCTGTCAGGCAAGTTGGCAGACGGCTCCGTTTTTGACCCGGCCTCGCTGGAAGGTACGTGGAACGTGATTGATATCTGGGGCATATGGTGCGGGGACTGTATGGCAGACGCGCCCTATGTGGCCGCGCTGGTCACCGCAATAGACCAGGACCCTGATCTCGGCTTCCTGTCCATTCACACGCCGGCAAACGCCAATCGTGCGACGCCGACTGACATGTACGGAAAATATGGTTCGGTCAGCGCCTATTTCGACGACAAGGGATATTCCTATCCGACCTTGCTGGATGAAGACGCCAGCCTCAGGTCTGCTTTGGAAATCAGGTGGACACCTTCCTATCTCCTCGTTGATCCAACCGGGATTGTGCGCGGCTTCCGGACAGATCTGTCTGTCGCTGATGGAGAGCCGGTGAAAGACTTTCTGAAAGACGTGGCCAGGGTCAAATCCTCGGTCAAGGCGGGACAGACCCCGCCAGCGTTTCAGCCCGTTATCGGCCCGCAAGGTGTGATGGGCATAACTGGCGCGACGCCATTCAATACCAACGCCATTCGCGCCGCGTTTCCAGATCAGGAGATCGTGCCAGGCGAGATGGTCGCCGAAGGCGATACCTACCCGGTCTTTCAGGTGATGACCCAGTCAGACACGGCACCAATGTTCACTGTGGAGCCCGACTGGTCCAGGGGACATGTTTACCGGGTGTCGACCACCCACTCGAACGTCACAGGGCCAGGCGGCGAACAGATCGGTACGTATCGGCTTAGCCAATTGACGGAGCAAGCGCGATCGACTTGCTTTGACGGGGTGGATGAGTCGGCAAATCTTCTGATTTGCAATGACTTGGACAACGGTGTGCGATTTCAACGCGTTTTCGAACCTCTGGACGATGGAGCTGATGCGGTTCTGACTGGCATGGCCTACTATCCAGCTCGCCCTGACGCGATGGATTAACTTAGCGGAAAGCCTAACCTGCCGGATTTCGCGTCATTTCATCGATTTTGATGGAACAGGGCGTTTGATCATTCGCCTGCCAGCTTGTAACTGTTAGGAAAAGCGTTCTGGATAAACGGAAAGGCGGGTCTTGATGCTGCATCCATCCACCAAACGGCTGATAGACAAGCTCGGCGACATGACACGTCGACAGAAGGTAACGTGGCAGGAAGCCGAAAACGGCCAAATGACCCACGACACTGAAGGCTATCGAGTCACGCTGACGCCTGACCCTTACGGCGTCTTGCTCACAGATGCGCAAGGCCGGGAAATAGAGACCTGCAGCCCGTCCGACTTCAATGATGAACTTGATGCCGACGGCCGCCCTTACGCAATGTTCGTCGAGGAGCTCTACCGGGAGGCCAAGCGCCATGCACGCGGCGCAGAAGAGGCGATCAGTGCGGTGCTGGCCGGACTGACTGCTGCAGAGACAGGCGTCAGCGATGAACCTGCCGATCTGATCGACGATGCTGACGAGGAGGTATCTCCTGAGGCGTCAGGAGAGGATGCGGTCGAGGATCCATTGGATGACAGCTCCCCGCTGGAACCGGAAGCCTATCTGGAAATGGACAGTCAGTCCGACATAACATCAGCGGTCGCGTCTCTTGCGAGCCAGGTAAATACACCTTTGGAAGCCCAACCGGTTGAACATGAAGCCCCTGAAGAAATCAGCGAAGACACGCTGGAGTCTCCGATAGCATCACGGGGCGACCAACAGATGCCGTCCGAAGATGAAATCCTGACCGATGAAAACACGGGCATCTCTCTCGAAGAGGCTGTTGCTGACTCGGCTCATGAGGTAAATACTGTCGAAGACGCAGAACCCACCGAAGAAGCCACGCCTGAAGCCGAAGCCTCCATGTCGCCAATCATGGGTTACGGTGTCTCGTCACCAGATGCGCCAGCCGCGATGGAGCCTGTCGATGAACCGGGGCCACTACACGAACCAGCCGCAGGCTATACACCGACGGGTTATACGGAAATCGAACCGGAAGATGCCTCGACTGCGGAAGCAGACGCGCCGCAATTCATGGGCAAAGTCGACTCCGAAGCTACGGATGAGGCCGACACCTACACACCTGCCTTTGCGGATGTCAGCGACAGTGCGCCGAACCATGCCCAGGCTGAGCCATTTGGCAGTTTCACTCCAGAACCGGAGCCAGAAATAGCACCCTACACGCCCGAAGTTGCGACGATCGACGCGACGAGTGGAACGGAGGAAACGGCGGGTGAGCCGTCGCCTGCCCCGCAGGACAACTCCCCCCCCTCCCATAGTTTCCTTACAGGTGGGTATGGTGGCGGGCTAGATGACTACGCGCCTGAGTCTGACACTGCACAAGCACATTCGGAAATGGAATCTTCGGAACCGCCTGAAGTAGAACCTCAATTGGAAGCTGCTCCAGCACCTGAGATCACCCCGCAGCCGCCTCAATCCTTCAGCCTTTCGGGAATTGGGAACCGGCAGGCTCCCGTCGAAGCACCAGCTCCGCTGGACGCGACCGACTCAGTTGAGTCGGTGAGCGCCCCGCAAGTCGTGATCGACGCTACTCATGACCAGCCTTGGCCCGGAGCAGAATCGGACGACTCTGACGAGCATGCATCCGCCGTGGAGATGCATTTCGAGGTGCCCGAGCCGCACGCAGAGCCCGAAGTAGAGGTCGCACCAGAGCCCGACTTCATTGTGGATACTCCGACCGAACCGGCTGAAACCTTAGCCAGCGAAGAAGAGACTCAAACCTCCGAAGACGCAGCGCCACGCCCGGTCAAGCGGTTCAATCCCTGGAACTGACCACTAACCGCGCCAGAAGCGTCGGGTCAGAACCACAAATACAGCCACGAACTCGAGCCGCCCTAGCAGCATGGCAATGGCGCAAACCCATTTGGCGAAGTCAGGCAATAACTGGAATGTGCCGGATGGACCGATCATGGGGCCAAGCCCCGGTCCGACATTTGACACGCTGGTAGCGGCACCCGAAATGGCCGTCAGCGCGTCCACGCCGGTCAGGCTGATTAGTGCAGCGGCGACGAGGAAAGTCAGCAGGTAGAGGCTGATAAACACCATAACCGACTGCAGGACTTCTTCATCCACCGTCTTGCCGGCATACCGGATAGGCGTGCGACGGTGCGGTTGGATCATGCGCTGCGAATAGGCAACGATCGTCTTGGCGGCGATTTCCAACCGGAACATCTTCAGCCCACATGCCGCCGAGCCCGCACACCCTCCGACAAAGGTGGCCCCCAAGAATATGACCATTACGGGCTGCCCCCAAGTGTCATAAGGCGCCGAAGCATAACCGGTGCCGGTCATGATCGAGATGATATTGAACAGGGCTTCCTTAAAGCCGTGAAAGATATGGTCGAACACTGGTGGATCAACAACGGCCTCGTGGTAGACGACAATGATGATCGAAAAGATCAATGCCAGTGCCAGATAGAGGCGCGGTTGCGGATCGGCGAGCATCGGCCGAATGCGACCTTGAAGCATCAGCATCGCCAACAGGCTGAATGGCAGGCCCGCAATGAACATGAAGAGCGTGGCGACATACGGCGCATTGGTGTCACTGAAATAGCCGAACGAGGCGTCATGCGTCGAATACCCCCCCGCCGACATGGTCGTCATCGCGTGAGTGATGGCGTCAAACCAATCCATACCAGTGAGATAATAGAGCAAGGCACAGAGCATTGAGATCAGCAGGTAAGTGAAACCCAGATACGCCGCGATGTCGGTGATGCGCGGCAGGAATTTGCCCGACATGTCGGAGCTTTCCAATTCAAACAACTGCATCCCGCCAACCCGCAGCTGGGGCAGGATGGCGATGGCCGTCACGATGATGCCAATCCCCCCAATCCATTGCAGGATGGCCCGCCACAGCAAGAGACCACGCGGCATGCTGTCGAGCCCCGTCAAGACAGTCGCGCCGGTCGTGGTTAGACCGGAAACAGTCTCGAACAGGGAATCCGTCACTGTCATGCCCGACGCCAGGAATGGAATGGATGCAATCATCGGCAGGAACACCCAGACCAATACGGTCAGGAGAAATCCTTCGCGCTGTCCGGTGCGTTCAATGTCGCCGCGCGACAAGACCCACATGCATGATCCGATCAGGATCGAACCGAAAGCAGACACCTCAAACACATAGGTTTCCGCCCGCCCATCGGCGGAATCGATCAATGCACAGGGGATCATCGCCGCACCCAGAAGGACGGTCATGATGCCGAGAGCAAGAAAGAGAGGACGAAGCTGCATGTCTGGAGGGCAAGATACGCTGCAATTCCTGCTGAGGTGTCAACGCGTTACGTGGTTAAGCAGTATGCACCAAGGATGCGATCTGGGCAGAAACTGAGGGCTTCCCATGGACTCCTGACGGTAGAACCGGGCCATGTGTGGCCTGTGCCGGGGCAACTATGCCATTTTCGCGCCAAGTCCAAGGGCAGACGCCGGTTGACGGGATCGTCCGCAAGGGCCTAAACGCCCCTTCGTTACATTTGCAACCGATGACTCTCTCATGTTCGATCATTCCTCCTTCGATGCCCATGAGGGTGTCCACATGTTTCACGACGCTGACAGCGGTCTGAAAGCGATTATCGCTGTCCATTCATCGGCCTTGGGGCCCGCGGCAGGTGGCTGCCGCATGTGGAACTACGACACTGGTGAAGCCATGTTGCGGGATGCCCTGCGGCTCAGCCATGGAATGAGCTACAAGAATGCCATGGCAGACCTTCCCCTCGGCGGAGGCAAGGCGGTCATCTGGGGCGATGCGAAAGCCGACAAGTCACCAGAATTGTTCCGGGCGTTCGGACGCGCGGTCGAGAGTCTGAAAGGCCAGTACATCACCGCCGAAGATGTCGGCATCAGCGTCTCCGACATGCAAATCGTGCGCGAGGAAACGCCACATGTCGCCGGGCTTGATGAGGGCGATGCCGCCAGCGGAGATCCATCTCCGATAACAGCAATGGGCATATATCTGGGCATTCTCGAAACCGCGAAGCGCGCGCTTGGAACTGATGACCTTACCGGCCGCACGATTGCTGTTCAGGGCGTAGGTTCAGTCGGCGGACATGTTTGCGAACACTTGGCGAAGGCCGGTGCGAACCTCATCATCACCGACATTGACCAGGCAGCCTTGTCCGACATCTCTACCCGCACTGGGGCACGGATCGTCGCGCCCGACGAAATTTATGATGTCGATGCAGACATTTTTTCGCCAAATGCGCTGGGTGCAATCATCAATGAGAAGACGTTGAATCGTTTTCGTGTGAAGGCTATCGCGGGTGGCGCGAACAACCAGTTGATCGTCCCTGAAATGGGTGAGTTGTTGCGTCGCCGCGGTATTCTGTATGCACCGGACTATGTCATCAATGGCGGTGGCATCATCAATGTCTGCGCGGAAATCTCCGGCACCTATTTGCGGGACTGGGTCGACGCCAAGGTGAAGGCCCTCATGGTGACGCTCGGTGAAGTCCTGGATTTGGCGATGGAAAGCAGCGAGCCGACCAATCTCGTCGCAGACAGAATCGCGCGCCAAAGAATTGGACGGACGGATTAGGTAGTCTCACCTAGTTAAACCGGGGCGATAAATGGTACACACCATTATCGAACCTGAATGACGCTAGGAGTGACCCCATGTCCGTAGTCGCCATGCTGCAGGGAACGGTTGAGACCGATCTTGCAACCATACGCACCGCCCTATCCCTTGCTCGCCGCATGAATGTGCCAATGCGAGCATTATGCGCCTTGCCAGATCCGAACGCTGCTCTGATGGTGATCGCCACACCGGAGGCTGCTGGCCTGACCAGTGCGACCACCCAGTCGATTTTTGACATGCAGGAAGAAGTGCTCGCCAAGGCGCGCGAAGCCTATCAAACAGCCACTCAGGACGAAGATGCGGTTACCTGCGAGTTCAAGCACGAGGTCAACACGGTCGAACGTGCAGCGTCCAATGCGGCCTCCCTCTCGGAGGCAGTGATATTCCCACGTACAGCAGCAGACGGATCACAGCCGCTGAATGTGGGATTCGAGTACGTCCTCATGGATGCGCACCTTCCGCTTGTTCTCGCTGGCACCACGCCCGATATGGATGGCCCAGTCATCATTGCGTGGGATGGAAGCAATGGCGCAGCCCGCACGGTCCGCTTTCACTTGCCGCTTCTGAGAGCATTTGGCGATGTCATCATTGCACAGAACACAGATGACCTGAACAAGGACCCTCAACGCGAAATCGCGGCGCCGGAAGCGCTTGTGGAGTGGTTGGTACTGCAAGGGATTTCCTCGCGTGTCATGGAAATCGAAGGTGAAGTTTCTTCCGGCCTTCTGGCGATGGCGAAGGGCACCGGGGCCTGCATGATCCTGGCAGGTGCCTATGGTCATTCCCGTCTGGCTGAGCGCATTTTCGGCGGCACCACACGACGCCTGCTTACCGCTGACAATGCCCCAGCCCTTGCGCTAGCCCACTAAAGGAGAACTTCAAATGAGCCTGTCAAAAATCGTCCTTCAGCTCGCGCGGAACCCCGGCCTCCCGAACGGTGACGCTGGGCAAGGTTATACACTGGTCGCACCACTGACGGCAGCGGGTCAGATCGATATCGATGCTTGGCGTGAAAATCGCGCCGCGTGTCGCGTTGTACGGTTTAGTCCCGATCCGGAGGAGCATGCCGACGGCTTGCTGACTCATCGAGGCAGCCATTGGTTTTTCCATTACGATGAAGACGAGGAGGGCGATGACGAAGCGGGCTTCAAACTCGGCGAACATGTGTTCAAGGAAGGCGAGTACGTTACAATCGCCAGCCATGGTGAAACGCCCCTGACGTACAAGATCACCGATATCAGCCCGGTCTGATCCTTCCCGGGCGTCAAGCTGGACAGCACGTTCTGTTCGTCGCAGAATTCCAACCAATGAGGGCAGGCTAAAATGCCCCTTGGGAGGAAGACATGAAAAGACTATTGGGCCTCGCCGTTTCGGCGATCGCTTTGGCTGCGTGCGACAGCACTGCGCCAGACACTTCCACGCAGGAGACCGACACCGCCCACATGGAGCCCGCCTCTTCCGCGACGGAGCGGACGGCAGGATACAGTGAAGACCGCAATGCCTATTTCGGCGATCTTCATATCCACACGCGATCAAGCTTCGATGCCTATATCTTCAATGTTCGTCGCACAGCCAACGACGCGTATCGCTTTGCGCGTGGTGAAACGATCACCCACCCTTCCGGATTCGACATGACGATTGCGGGCGGCCCTCTCGATTTCTACACAGTTACCGACCATGCCGAATATCTTGGCATCCTTCCTGTCATGAATACACCCGGCACAGAGCTCTCAAAATTACCTCGTGCCCAAGACATGTTTTCGACCGATCCGGAAAAAATCACCGCAGCATTTCAGAGCGTCGGCGCATCTGTTCGCTCTGGCGAAGTGATCGAGGAAATGTACGATGAATCTATTATTGGGTCTGTTTGGGAACAGAATATTGATGCCGCCAATCGTCACTATGTGCCTGGAGAGTTCACGACCTTCGCCGCCTATGAATTCACCTCAGTCACCGTCAATGAAGAGGAAGACTCCTTTGCAGGAGGCAACCTTCACCGAAACGTTTTCTTCAAGGGGGACGCGCCTGATCGCGCCTTCTCGACGCTGGATTCGCCCAACCCTGAAGACCTCTGGGACTGGATGGATGAACAGCGCTCAGAAGGTTATGAGGCCATTGCCATTCCACATAACTCGAATGTCTCTGATGGGCAAATGTTCCGTCTAGAGACATACAATGGAGATCCACTCGATGTGGCCTATGCTGAACAGCGCATGAGGAATGAGCCCCTGGTCGAGGTAACTCAAGTCAAAGGCACCAGCGAAACCCACCCCTCCCTTTCGCCCAATGACGAGTGGGCAAATTTCGAAATCTATGACAGGCTATTGGCATCTTATCAGGTCTCGAAAACCGAAGGCGGCTATGTTCGTGAGGCCTATCGCAATGGCTTGAAACTACAGGAAGAGGAAGGTTTCGACCCATTCCGCTTCGGGCTCGTCGCGGCTTCCGATAGCCACGTCGTCGGAGGAGCCTATGACGAGAGCGACTATTGGTCAAAGGTCGGAGTCGTTGACGGCACACCGATGGCGCGAGGATCCGTCCCTTTCTTCGGCAAAAAGAATTGGGATGAGCAACCAGACAATCAGATGGTCAACAACGCCCGGGAATGGTTTTCCAGGTGGGCAGCATCTGGCCTGACTGGCGTGTGGGCGGAGGAGAACACACGTGAGTCTATCTTTGATGCGTTCCGGCGCAAGGAGACGTTTGCCACAACAGGGCCACGCATGAAGGTTCGCTTCTTCGCGGGTTATCGGTATTCTGACGATATGTTGGACGATGCCGACCTTACCCGGCAGGCCTATGACGGCGGCGTTCCGATGGGCGGTGATCTGGTTGGGACTGGCGAAGCGCCAACCTTCCTTGCTTGGGCCCAGCGCGATCCCAACATGGGTGCGCTGCAGCGTGTGCAAGTCGTCAAGGTCACCTCTGTCGGAGAAGCTGTCTATGACGTCGCTTGCCATACAGGCTCGCCGGATCCGGCGACACATCGCTGTTCAGACAATGGCGCTGCCGTTGACATGGAGACCTGCGCCCCCACGGGAGCTGGCGCAAACGAGTTGAAAGCTGTTTGGGAAGACCCGGACTTCGATGTTGCCCAGCGCGCGACATACTATGTCCGCGTTTTGGAAAATCCGAGCTGCCGCTGGTCGACTTGGGAAGCAATGCGTGGAAATGTGCCACCTCGCCCCGACGTGCCCCAGACGATTCAGGAGCGCGCCTACACGTCGCCCATCTGGTACATACCAGCCGATTAAGGGACGCTCCCATTGAAGTTCCTGAGAGACCCGCTCGTCCATTTCATCACTGCGGCCGCCTTGGTCTTTGCCGCGTTTGCCATCTGGCAAACGCGGTCGAACCAGGCAGACTCCACCATTCTGATATCCGCAAGTGAGATTGAGCGCATGGCCGCACTGTACACGTCCGAGGCGGGCACTCTGCCCGGCGAGGCGGACATGGCGGCCATGCTGTCCGACCATATACGCGACGTGGCTCTTGCACGGGAGGCGCGACGATTG
Organism: Hyphomonas sp. KY3; assembly: GCF_017309975.1. NCBI lineage: Bacteria > Pseudomonadati > Pseudomonadota > Alphaproteobacteria > Hyphomonadales > Hyphomonadaceae > Hyphomonas > Hyphomonas sp. KY3. The sequence goes on along the minus strand of NZ_CP022271.1, from coordinate 801,704 downwards.
GGCCTCGACCAGAATGACACAATCATCACGCGGCGACTGGCGCAGAAGATGAGTTTCGTCGTGTCGGATTTGCACGAAGATACCATGCCGACCGAGCGACAGCTCGAAGACTGGCATGCCGCGCATGCAGATCGCTTCACGCTGCCTGCTACCTTGACCTTCAGCCATGTCTATTTCAGCCCTGATGTTCGCGGCGCAGAGACAGCTGCTGCCGCAGAAGAGACGCTCACGCGCTTAAACGCCTCCGATCCTCCAGCAGCGGCGTCGCTGGGTGACCCCTTCATGCTGCAGCGCCAATATGGTGACATGCCACTTAGGGAGTTGGCGCGGCAGTTTGGTGGCGCATTTGCCGAGACCCTTTCAACAATGCCGGTCTCTGAAGATTGGCAAGGTCCCGTCTCCTCTGCTTACGGGCTCCATCTCGTTCAGGTTACACACTCAACCGCAGCTATGCTTTCACCGCTTGATGAGGTTAGAGCAGAAGTTCGCAAGGACTGGCTCGAGCAAACACGTCGCGAAAAGAATGAGCAAGCCATTCAGGAGATCATTGCGCGGTACAAGGTCGAGATAGAGGGCGGAAACTGATGCGTGTCGCACTGTGCGTGTTGGCATCGATCCTGATGGCGCTCTGCGCTGCTGCACATGAGGTGCGACCAGCCTATCTGGAAATTACCGAGACCGCTCACGGCGAATATGATGTGATCTGGAAACAGCCAGTTCTGGATGGTCGACGACTGAAGCTCGACCCGGTCTTTCCTGGAAATTGCGCCCGACAAAATGAGCGGATGTCTGCCCCCGCAGCCACGCTCGTCACCCGGTGGTCGATGGCATGCAATCTCAATAATGGCGAACTCTCAATATCGGGCCTCGACCGGACCCTTACCGATGTGTTCGTGCGCGTAGAGCGGCTGGAAGAAGATGATGTTTCGGCACTTCTGCGGCCTGGCGCGAATGCCATCCAGCTGAGCGGCCCCCAGGGCGCGCCGACACTTGCCTATTTTAAAATCGGCGTAGAGCACATCATTTTCGGTTTTGACCATTTGCTGTTTGTGCTGGGTCTTGTCCTGCTGGTCAGACCGCGCCAGTTGCTTGCCACGGTGACGGCCTTCACCGTGGCGCATTCGATCACCCTTGCCGCCTCGGCGCTGGGCGGTGTGACGCTGCCCGGTCCTCCCGTGGAGATTGTCATTGCCATGAGCATCGCGCTATTGGGAGCTGAAGCAATATACAGAAAGCGCGGGCAAGACACGCTCGCACAGAACCAACCCTGGATCATCGCCTTTGGATTTGGCCTTGTCCACGGTTTTGGATTTGCGGGCGCTCTGTCTGATATTGGCTTGCCCAAAGGCGCGGAGATCTTCGCGCTGCTCCTGTTCAATTTGGGTGTCGAAGTGGGGCAAGTTGCGTTTGTGATATTCGTATTGGCCCTCGCCTGGGTCGGGCAGCGGCTCTATCGCCAGGGTGCACCATTTGTGCGCACGGCCGCAGCGTACGCGATCGGCATCACTGGCAGCTTCTGGGCCATAGAACGGATCGCCGCGACGTTTTTCTAAATGCCGAGGGCCTTCCACAACATGCGAGCCGCCACGATTGCGAGCAGAATGGCAAACCAGCGTTTCAGCTTCGCCGCATCCAGCTTGTGCGCCAGCTTTGCGCCAATCGGCGCCATGGTCACAGTGAAGGCGGAAATCAGCGCGAACGCCGCAAGGTTCACATTTCCGAGCGAGAATGGCGGCCGACCGTCTGTGCCCCACCCCACATAGATTGCAGCCAACGCGCCAGGCAAGCCAATCGCTACGCCCCAGCCCGCCGCCGTCGCAACAGCCCGATGGATCGGCCGACCACACAGAGTCATCAGGCTGACGCCAAACGTCCCGCCCCCAATTCCCATCAGGGCAGACAGTGTCCCTACAGATGCACCAAGCCCCGCGCGTACAATGCCGCCGGGCATCTCGTCTGCCAATCGCCACGTCGGACGCCCGAAATAGAGCTGTGCCGCAAGCAGGAAGGCCAATGAACCAAAAATCGCCAGCAAGCCACGATTGGACAAGTATCCGCTCAGCGCCATGCCAACCAGCGCCCCGATGACAATCCAGGGCGCCCAGCTCCGGATGATCTGCCAGTCGACGGCACCGTGAGCATTGTGGGCCATCACGCTACGGATCGAGGTGAGGATGATTGTCGCCAGAGACGTCGATACGGCGACGTGCATGGCTGTCTCGCCAAAGCCCATCCCTTCGAACAGGAAGTAGAGCACCGGCACAATGATCGCGCCGCCTCCGATGCCGAACAGGCCCGCGGCAAGGCCGGCCGCGATACCTGCTGCGGCGAGCGCCAGCAACAGGGGTGCATACTGGACAAGCAACTCCATCAGGTCACGATGGCCTTTTCCCGGTAGGCCTCAGTATCCCAACTGCGCGTTTCAATGATCTCGGCCAATTCCGACATCGCGTCCCAGATTTCAGCATAGCCAAGGAATAGCGGGGACAGACCAAGCCGGATCGTGTGTGGCGTACGGAAATCGGCCTCAATGCCCCAATCGGCCAAGGCGCGGACAAGCGGGTAGCCATCTGGATGACACACACTGACATGCCCACCGCGCGAGGCCGGATCGAGCGGGGACGCAATGTCGAGCCCCATACCTTCGGCCATCATCAGACACATCTGGCCCAGGGCTCGCGCCTTTGACCGAACCTCGACCATCGAAACACCGTCAAAGACATCCAGCGCGCCATTCAGCGCGGCAAGTGAAAGAATAGGTGGCGTGCCAGAGGCGAAGCGCGCTGTCCCCGTTTTGGGCGCGTAAGCAGAAGTGAATTCAAACGGTGCAGAATGTCCCATCCAGCCCGGCAATGGCGTTTCCAATCGGTCAGCGACATCTGCCCTGGCATAGACAAAGGCAGGCGCGCCGGGACCTCCATTCAGATATTTGTAGGTGCACCCCGTTGCAAACCGTGCGCTGGCAGCGCTCAATTTAACATCAAGCACGCCAGTCGCGTGGCTGAGGTCCCAGATGATCACACCACCACCAGACTGAGCTGAAGCCTCGTCCGCGGCCATATCGGCGAGCTGAGAAGAGCGGTAATTCACGAGGCTCTTCACCAACACACCACCCTCAAGCTGGGAGATCCCCTTCCCCGGCGCAGCGCGGACTAGGTCCACGCCAGTCAAACCAGACAGACCATCAAGAATGTATTGATCGGTCGGAAACTCATCCTCTTCGACAACAAGGCGACGCGTGCGCGCCAAAGGCAACGCCGAGGCAGCAAGCTTGAACAGATTTATGGATACGCTGTCGCAAACAACTACTTCGCCCGCCTTGGCGCCCACCAGCCGTGCGAGGCGATTGCCGACATGTTCGGATAAATGAATCCACTCTGCCGAGTTCCATGCGCCGACGCGGTCGTTCACCCATGCACCCTCTGATGCTGCACGCAGATTTCGCAGGGCACCGATGGTGGCTGGCCCAAGCGAGTGCCCGACCAGATAGGTCACACCTTCCGGCAGGGCAAAGGCATCCCGGCAAAGGGCGAGCGGGTCGGTCGCATCCAGCGCCTCCGCTTCGGCGCGCGATTCCGGAAGGGATATCAAGGTCATTGCCTGTTTGTGCATGACAGAATGCGCCGACGCTAGTAGCAATCCCCGTATGCGCACACCTTCCCTCGCTACCCTCGCCTTACTCTGTCTCGTCGGCTGCGACGCGCCAAATCCGGAATTGTCGCAAACTCCGCCCCATGCTCGAAACGAGACAATACCGCTCCTGCAGTGGCCAGACCTGCTCTCGCGGGAACGACCAACCACGCCGCACACAATTCGCACTGGCCCATCAGAAACCGACATTGTTGATCTCTGGCTGCCTGATGGCGCCGGGCCGCACCCTGTCGTGATCATGGTGCATGGTGGATGCTGGCAAAAATCGATTGCGGACCGGAGATTGATGGATTTTGCAGCTGAGGACCTCCGCCAAAAAGGGCTCGCGGTCTGGAACATCGAGTATCGTGGCGTAGATGAAGCCGGTGGCGGCTATCCGGGGACGTTTGAAGATGTCTCTCGCGCGGCAGACGCGCTTCGCGGTCATGCGAGCCAGTTCAACCTTAAGCTCGACCGGGTCGGTGCGATTGGTCACTCCGCTGGCGGCCATCTGGCGCTGTGGTTGGCAGCCCGGCCCAAGCTGCCGAAGTCGAGTACGCTCTGGCGCTCAAACCCACTCCACATAGATTTCGTGGTCAATTCCGGTGGTCTTGCGGATCTCGATGCTTCCGCGCCCGTGACACAAGCTGCCTGCCTAAGCTCAATCATGGAAGCGCTGACAGGCGCACCGTCAGGCGCACGACAGGATGTGCTTTCCGATACATCTCCCGTGGAATTGCTGCCTTTTGCGGCGCATCAGGTCAGCGTGAATGGCGAGCAAGACCAGATCGCACCGCCGATACTCGGCGAGAGCTACACCGATAAAGCTATAGCAACAGGCAGCGATGCGCGGTTCGTGCTTGTCCCGAATACAGGCCATGTTGAGCTTGTCGCCCCTGGCAGCGAGGCGTTTGAACTACAAGCTGCCATCCTTCTTGAAGCGCTTGCCGACTAGAGTTTACCAGACGCCCGCCTGTTTCAACGCAGCATCCAATGATGGAGGAATGTCGACAGCGGCTTCCTTGCTACCCAGATCACGGGGTGCATCAGCAGGTTTGAGGTATCGCCAGCCCTGAAACGGGCGCTTCTGTTTGGCGTAGGTTCGGACAAGATTGGGATCGAACACCAACTCACACATTGTATGACCGTCGCCCATCACTTCGCGTACCTCCACAATACGCTGACGTACTCGGATGGCCCCCTTGATGACCCAATAGATCGAACCACCCTCGAGCAGTTGGTCTTTCTGTTTAGGCATCATGCGGGTCTGATGAAACGGCTCACGCCCCTGTTTCATCAAGCGCTTTTGCCAGTTCACCAAATCGTCAATGTCTTCCGCGCCAACGCAAAGCTTCACCATGTGAATCGTCATGCGCCCAATCTAGCCGCCTTAGCGCGGCAATCCAGACATGAGCTGCGGCCGTTTTCGTCTCACCTCGAAATCTGCCTCGGCTTCTGCGCTCGCAAAGAAGAATTCCGTTTTGACGATATTGGCGGAATAGCGCCGTGAAATGGTTCGGAATGCTGCGCGGGCTTCCAGATCGATCGAGAAGCTGGAAACATAGCTCATCCCCCAGCGCGGCTCAGTTCGGATGAAATAGCTCTGTTCGTAGCGGGTCAGCTTGCCGCCTTCTGGCCCGGCGACCGGATGCGGGAGTCGGTAGTCAATGCGCAGAAATCGCTCTCCCACCGGATCGAGCCATGCCGAAGCTTGCAAGCGCTCGGCGGCCCAGACATCGAACTCACCATCATTGGTCGAGGGATGATGCCTGAACGCGACCCGCCAAGCATGCCCCATATCCTGGACCTGCACCTGCTGCCCCATGCTCGCTCGGAGGTCATCCGGGAACAGTCGCCCATCTGGTGCAGCTTCGTTGGCCCAGTTTGCCGCGACCTCTTCCAACTCATCGTCTTCGCCTTGCCATGACACGATTTGCCAACGGGCATCCCTCTCTTTGCGGGGATCATACGAATATACGCGGCTGGCATGCTGGCTTTGCAGTTCGACGGTGAAGGCGGCGCGAAGCGTGCGCGGTGCCTCAGTTGCGCTCAGCGCCGCATTCAGCGGCGGCGCCTGCGTCATCATGATGAAGCTCGCGAGGAAAGCCAGAAACATGTCGAATTACCGTCCCGTAATCTGATTAGGTCCGGAATGCGGCTGATCTTGGGCAGCCTGCAAGGATTCACGCACCGGTCCAGACCAGTCAAAACTGAACAGCCAGTGTGGACGCTGAATACTTTACGGGACTTGAACGGGCTGCGTCGGGCAACCAAACTTCTATGAAGCCTGGTCGTCGTCCTGCAGTGGAATGCCATAGAGTTCGAGACGGTGATCAACCAGTTTAAAGCCAAGCTTCTTGGCAATCTCTACCTGAAGACGTTCGATTTCCTCGGAATGGAACTCGACCACTTCGCCACTCTTCACATTGATAAGATGGTCGTGATGTTCGTCAGGCACCTCTTCATAGCGTGCGCGACCATCGCGGAAATCATGTGCCTGAATAATGCCAGCATCTTCGAACAGCTTCACGGTCCGGTAGACGGTGGCCAGAGAGATCGACGCATCCATGGAGTTCGCACGCCGGTGCAGTTCCTCGGCGTCCGGGTGGTCTTCAGACGAGGATAGCACCCGCGCAATAATGCGCCGGGGCTCAGTCATCCGGAGACCTTTGTCTGCACAGAGTTTTTCGAGTCGATCCATAGCCATGTTTTGCCCTCACATTTCAGGGAAGTCCAGTCAGATAAGGTGTCAAACACACCAACAGGTGGTGCGATATCCGTCCCGGTCAGCCCAGATGCAGGTTGAAAAACTCCACGGTGCGGGCCCATGCCAGTTGTGCAGCTTCCTCATCGTAGCGGGAGGTCGTGTCGTTGTGAAAACCATGATTCACACCCGGATAGATATAAGCCTCGTATTCGGCACGGTTTTCATCCAGAGCCGCCTTGTAAACCGGCCAACCGCTATTCACACGCTCATCCAAGCCCGCCAGGTGGATCTGCAACGGCACTTTCACGTCTGCAGCCTCCTCAACCGTTGGCCAACCACCGTAAAACGGCACGGCTGCTGAGAGCCAAGGCTGACGCACTGCCATGAGGTTTGATACGGCCCCGCCGAAACAGAAACCCACACATCCGACCTTGCCGTTCACGGCAACATGGCCCCGCAGGAACTCAGCCGCTGCCATGAAATCCTGCACCATGGACTCGCGATCTCGCTTTGCCTGCATCGCGCGGCCATCATCGTCGTTTCCGGGGTAACCGCCGAGCGGGTAGAGCGCGTCAGGCGCGAAGGCGACATAACCCGCCCGCGCGGCACGGCGCGTCACGTCCTTGATGTGAGGATTCAGTCCGCGGTTTTCGTGGATTACAACGATGCCGGGCAATGCTTGCTCAGCCCCCGCCGGCCGCACGAAATAACCTTCCATCTTGCCGGCTCCGTTGGGGGAGTCGTAGAGCAGCATTTCCTCATACAGGCCGTCGTCACCTGGCTGGGTTTGCTGTTTCGCGTAGTCCGGCATCACACAGGCGGCGAGCGTCGAAACCGTCAGGCCGCCGACCGCATATTTGCTGAGGCCGGAAAAGAAGGCACGCCGCGACATGTCGCCATGACAATAGGCGTCGTAGAACTCGTACACTTCCTGTGGAATCTCTGCCGGGTCGGAATTGGTGGTCATTTGGATATCCTCCATGGCGGGTTCATCAGGAACATAATGCATTTTCGAGCGCCGCCCAAAGAAACTGAAAACAAGACCTACAGGCTCAGGGATCGGGACATCAGGATAGCATCCACAGGCACGTTTCGCGCGGCGCGGTAATAGCGTGGACGGCGACCATCTTCAGCGAACCCATGCGCCCGATAGAGTTCACGAGCGGGCAGGTTGTCTTCTGCTACATCCAGCATGATACGCGTGACGCCCCGTTCTCCCACACGCTTTACCAGCGCGCTGATCAAGCGACCGGCCAGTCCCTTCCGGCGCTGGTGCGGATCGGTCGCAATGGTCAGGATATCGGTTTCACCCGCCACCGTCTGGCCCATGACAAAAGCGGCCAATTGTCCATCGGAGAGGATGCCCAAGGTCAGCACGTTCGGGTCCTTGAGCAGATCGCGCATCGAAGCAGCGCTCCAGGCCTCGCTCTCACTAAAGGATTTCGCATGCAACAGGGCCACCTGCCCCGCATCGTCCGGTCGTAGCACCAGTAGGCCCGACATCAGGTTCTTGTTTCCGGCAGCTTCGCATCTGGCTCGCGCGCATAGACCGGCGCGGGCAGGTGCTGCGCGGGGTCGAACAGGGGCGCTTTCAAGGCCGCCGTCACGGCCGAAGGAATTAGGGGGCGGATGTCCAGCGCCTCTGCCATCTCCTCCAACGCCTCGCTCCCCTGCATGAAGATGGGAGCGTGAAACCCGGTCAGCATGGCCTTCAATTCGTCTAAGCCCACTTCCATCGTGCCGGCGAGGCCCTGATTGCCGGACACACCCTGCACCCACCATGTCTGCTCCGGCGGGCGCTTCTGCGCGGCTATGCAGCCAAGCACAGTGTCTTCCATTCCCGCGGGAATGGCGGCCTCGATGCTGGTCACGCCAATACAGGGAACTTCAGTCACAAGCGCCAGCCCGCGCGCATAGGCAACGCCAATGCGAATGCCCGTGAAACTGCCCGGCCCGGTCACCACAGCGATCCGGTCAAGCTCGGCTAGCGAGACGCCGGCCTCATCCAGCAAGCGCTCTACGAAGCCTGGCAACGCCTTGTCTTGTCCACGCGCCATGGTTTCGCGCGCATCGGCGAGAATTTCACCATCGCGTATAATGGCCGCTTCCATAGCCGAAAAGGCAGTATTCAGTCCAAGGACGAGCATGGCTTGCTAAACGATCCGACAGGCCTCATCGAAATGCAGACGCGGACTACGCGCAAAAATGGTCGATTTGTCGCCATATCCAAGATTGCAGATCCAGTTGGCGCGCCAGCTCTTTTCTTCACCATCCCGGTTCTCGAAGAATTCTTTGTTCACGGCGTCCATGTCGAAGCCGGACATCGGTCCTGTATCGAGGCCGAGTGAGCGCGCCGCCATAAGGAAATAGGCGCTTTGCAGCGACCCGTTCCGGAACGCTGTCTCTTCACGGTTGCTATCAAACCAGTGCTTGGCGCTAGGATTGTGCGGGAACAGTTTCGGGATTTTCTCCTGGAACTCCATGTCATATGCGATGATCACGGACCATTTGGCTTCCTTCACCTTTTGCTGGTTGCCCTGCGAGACGAGCGGTAGAAGTCGCTCCTTGCCTTCCGCAGAAGATACAAAGACGAAACGCGCCGGAGAACAGTTGGCGCTGGTCGGCCCCATTTTGGCAAGGTCATAGACAGCTCGAACCAGCACTTCCGGCACATCCTTGTCCTGGAACCCATTATAGCTGCGTCCATCCCGAAATATCACGTCGAGCGCATGGTCGTTGACCGGATGAGACATGACCTGTTTCCTTCTGTTCCTGAAATATGCTTCTGAGTCTTGCCGGGAAACGCCTGAACAATCAATGCGGTCGGCAGCAATCCAAATGTCGCGAAACCTACAGCACAGCCTCAACGGCGGTGACTTCCGGCACATAGGTCTTCAGCATGTTTTCAATCCCCTGCTTGAGGGTCATGGTCGACGATGGACAGCCCGCACAAGCGCCCCGCATCGACAAATGCACAATACCGGTATCCGGCTCAAATTTGTGAAAAATGATGTCTCCGCCATCTTGGGCAACAGCGGGGCGAACACGCGTCTCGATAAGTTCGCGAATTTCTTCGACGATCTCGGCAGCTTCGCCCTCATAACTGACATTGGCTTCAGCATCGGCCGACGGCGCTGCGCCCTCTTCCACCACCGGCAAGCCAGCCATGTAATGATCCATAATGGCGGCGAGCACCATCGGCTTCACATGTTTCCAGTCCTTGCCGGTATCCTTGTTGATCGACACAAAGTCGCTGCCAAGGAAAACCCGTTCCACGCCGTCGACTTGAAAGAGCGCACGCGCCAGCAAGCTCATTCGAGCGCTGGCCACATCGGGAAAATCAAACGGACCAGCATCGCCCGCCACAGGATGGCCGGGAAGGAATTTTACGGTGTCCGGATTCGGCGTTGGTTCTGTTTGAATGAACATGGCCTTGGGGGCCCTTTCTGGCTTGCGATCTTACCAATCCAGATGGCTCAGGCGAGGTGCAGGTTCAAGGGATAGCGTGAGATTACGGCGCAGAGGCGAGTTGCGTTTCCAATGCAGCAACATTCTCGAGTGCGCCCTCAGGGACCTGACCCAATGCTTCAGCCAGGTTTCGGGACGCATCCTGAGCTTCGCTGAGATAAAAGCCGATGCTTGCCAGATGATTGGCCATGAATGGGCCGTCACCGCTCTGGTTCGAAACGACCAACGGCTTCATCTGTGCCGCCCTGCTCCAAGCCAGTTCGGCGCGATCGAAGGCCGTACTGACCGAAGGCAGGCGCGCGAGGCGGGGCTCCGCAGTGCGTGCTGCGGCCAACATTTGCTGTGCGAGATGTGCACGGGCTTTCGCGCCGTAAAATGTCTCGATATCGACCCTGCTGGCTGGCCACTCAACAACGTCCTGATTGACCTGAACGGACAGATCGATCCGATCTGCTCCGGCCCAGTTCGCAAACAGAGTCGCTTCAGCTGCCAATTTGACTACCTTGTCTGGCGTTGCTGCCAGGCCACGGCCTGCGCGAGAGTCGTAACGGTTCAACGCCTCGGCTGCCGCAGTCAGACGCGGGCGCATGTCTTCGCCTTCCACCCCTTTCAAGAGGCGTGCAGCAGCCTTCAAATCTGAATCGACGTCGCCATCCTTGACCGTTAGATCCGCCAGAAGCGCAGTGTGTTGTGAAAGAGCATCTGCGGTTGCACGTTGCCAAGCGGGCATGGCGGTAAGCCGCGCTTGAGGGTGCCAATTTGCACGATCCCCTGCCCAGCCAGCACCTTCCAGCTCACGGGCGATTTTCACGATCGAGACACCAACTTCCGGCAAGGTCCAGTTCTGGCCCGCAACTTCGATACTGCTGTCATCGATCCGATTGGAGGCGACTGTCATGATGGGATACGCCGCCACTGCGCATACAACCGTGCCGACTTTCAGAAGCGTCACAGTCCGGCGCCACCAGCGCTGGGCAAACAACATGATGGGGCTAGGCTCAGCATAGTCGAATGTTACGAGATGATCGGAACCCAGCACAGTCACGACAGGACCTTCCTCCTGGTATGCCGCGGGGAGGCGACTATCAAATGCCATTCACTCTACCCTGTTTTCAATCACACTCACGCGGAACCTGTTGCGTTCAGGACACTATGCCGAGGTTCCGCGAATTTTAACAGTCTATTTACTGTTAAATATATGCAAGCATCATGCCTGCCCGCCAATTGGCCGGACGGCATGGTTTTGGAGGATAAATTTCAGGCAACTTGGGCGCAAAAAACTGCGCCTTGGTGAGCTTAATCGCCAAGTCCGCGGATTTCGGCTTCTGTGGTGAGGGTCGATTCGGAACCGTCCGAACCCGTCAGAGTGAGGACCAAGTCAACCGTCTCGCCAATCTCGATGTCAGGGCTGACGCCGAACAGCATCAAATGGGCACCCCCGCTTTCCAGCACCAGTGGCGCATCCTCGGACACGTCCAGCTGCTCGACCTTGCGCATTCTCATGACACCATCTTCCATGCTCATCGTGTGCAGTTCGACCGTATCGGCGATGTCAGTATCTGCGCCCACCAGCGCCATTGCATCACCGGTCACCGTAAGGGTCAGACCGCCTCCGGCAACATCGCGACCGGGCGTCGGCTTCACGATGTATGCCTCGCTCACGCTGACCGAGTTTTCACCCCCTTGAGAGGCTGGTGAACACGCTGCCAGGGTCGCAAGACCGAGGGATGCGACAAGTGCCATGATACGCATAGAAGAACTCCAACCGACTGAACGTTGCCCGAGAAGTAGGCCGACCGTCATCGGGGTCAATGGAGCGCGGCGCCGCAGGGGTACGCCGCACTCAGAGACTATGCCCCCCAGAACCCAACTCGCGTTCGAACATCTTCAATGATCGGCGCCGAGATCGCATCCGCACGCTCAGCACCATTTTTCAAGACGGAGTCGATAAACGCATGGTCATCCAGAATCTCACGATAGCGCTGTGTGATCGGCGCCAAATGGGCGACCGTCACCTCGGCCAGGGCCGGTTTGAAAACGCCAAATCCCTGCCCGCCATACTGCTTGAGCACACCCTCGACGGTCTCGCCTGCGAGTGCCGCATATATGCCGACAAGGTTCTCGACTTCCGGACGCCCTTTCAGGCCCTCCACGTCGCTTGGCATGTCTCCTTCAAGGTCCGTCTTGGCCTTCTTGATCTTCTTCGCAATCGTGTCAGCGTCATCCACCAGCGCAATCCGAGAGAGCTCAGACGGATCAGACTTGGACATTTTCTTCGTGCCGTCCTTCAGGCTCATGACACGCGCGCCCGGCCCCTTGATTAGCGGCTCCGGCAGCGGGAAAAAGCCCGGCGCGTCGTATTCCCGGTTAAAACGGTCGGCGATATCGCGGCTGAGTTCCAAATGCTGCTTCTGATCCTCGCCTACCGGCACATGCGTTGCCTTGTAGGCCAGGATGTCGGCTGCCTGCAGGACAGGATATGTGAACAAGCCAACCGACGCCCGTTCGGCATCCTTGCCTGCCTTGTCCTTGAACTGCGTCATCCGCTCGACCCATCCCATGCGCGCCACGCAATTGAAGATCCAGGCAAGCTCGACATGCGCCTTCACCGACGATTGCGCATAAATGATGGATTTCTTTGGGTCGACGCCACAGGCAAGGAACGCCGCTGCGATCTGGCGAGTCTGGCTCACAAGAGCTCCCTTCTCCACCGGCATCGTGATGGCGTGCAGGTCCACCACGGCGTACACTGCGTCCCAACCATCTTCCTGCAAATCCACGAACTTCTTCAGGGCGCCCAGATAGTTGCCCAGATGGAGATTGCCAGTTGGCTGGATGCCCGAGAAAATGCGCTGCGGGCCGTTATAGGATTCAGGTGTATCAGTCATGGGCAGGCGCTTTAGCGCGTTTGTCTAGCGCCGCAAAGCCTGTCGAATGTCAGAAATGCGGATTGCACCAGTCAGCAGGGCGGCAATCCCGTAAATCAGGCCGCCAGCCAGCACGATGGCGGCGGCCGAAACAATGCGCGAATTCCAGAGTTCGGCCCGGATCAGAGTGAGATTTTCCAGCATAAACCAAACCGCGCCCGACATGATCGCCGTAGCGACCGCAGCGCGGACGACCCCAGAGACGAGCCGCGCGCCGGGAACATACCAGCCGCGCCGCATCAGCGTCAGGGCCAGCAGCGCCGTGTTCACCCAGGCCGCAATCGAGGTGGCGATGGCAAGACCGATGAAGCCCGCCTGACCATTGGACTTCATCCAGAAGAACAGTCCCGCACCGAGCGCTGTGTTGATTACGACCGATATCAGCGCAAAGCGCATCGGTGTCCTGGTATCTTCCCGCGCGAAGAAGGCAGGCGCGAGCACCTTGATCAGCACGAAGGCGGGCACGCCCCATGCAAAATGAAACAGCGCATTTCCGGACATCGTGGCATCGGACGGCAGAAACTCGCCGCGCGTGAAGAAGGCGTCGATGAGGAAGACTGGCGCAATCATCAGCGCCGCGGCCGCCGGCAGGGTCAGCGCCAGGGCGAGGCCAATGCCCTCATCCATCGTCTGGCGGCTTGACCCGTCATCACTCGCCCGCGCGGCCCGGCTGAGACGCGGAAGGATGGCGACACCGACGGCCACCCCCACAAGCCCGAGCGGCAGCTGGTAAAGCCGGTCAGCGGCATAGAGCCAAGATTTCGCGCCGACTTCGAAACTCGCCAGCGACTGGCTGACGATGATATTGATTTGCGTACCGGACGCTGCAATCGTACCGGGAATGGCGAGCTTCAGCACTTTCTTCACGGCAGGTGTCATGCGGGGCCAGCCAATCAGGCTGAGACGTACTTTCTGCCGGTTGACGCCCCACCAGAGTGCTCCTGCCTGCAGCACGCCCGCAACAAAATAGGCCAGCGCCGCCGCCAGCGCGGTGCCTTTGGCATCCGGCGCCACGAAGGCAGCCGGGATCAGGGAGAGGTTCAGCAAGGTCGGCGCGCCCGCCGACAGGATGAATCGCTCAGCCGAATTCAGGACACCCGACAGGAGCGCCGCGATGGCCATGAAGGTCAGATACGGCATCGTGATCCGCGTCAGCAGCACCGCGAGGCCATAGCTTTCCGGATCATCCGCCTGCCCGCCATGGATCAGCAACAGGACCCACGGCATGAAAACCTGCGCAAGGATAGTCAGCGCCGCTGTCGCGGCGAACAAGACGCGGAGCGCCTCCTGTGCCACATCGCGCGCGGCTTCCGCCCCCTCGGCTTCCAGCGTGCGGGCATAGGTTGGCACGAAGGCCGAGGCAAAGGCGCCTTCAGCGAAGATACGGCGGAACAGGTTCGGGAATTGCTGCGCGGTCGCCCAGGCGTCGCCGACCGGCCCGGCACCAATCTTCGCGATCAGCAGAATGTCGCGAACCATGCCGAGGATACGGCTGCCCAAAGTCAGGGACGATTGCACCAAGGTATTGCGGGCGACGCTCATGCAGGAATCCCTGATCGCATTCTCAGAAACTGTCCACGGCGCGCGAACGCCTCAGCTTCCGGGCCGGTGTTTCCGGCGCATCGGGTTCATGCTGGCCCAATGCGTCAAGAAGACGATCCTTCAATGTCTCAATCTGGGCAGAGCCTGTCAGTTTTTTTCCGTCGCCCGTCTGAACATAAAACGCGTCAAACATGCGCTCGCCATAAGACCCCACATGAGCCGAGTGAATGGACAGGCCACTGTCAGCCAGTACGCTGGCAACATCATAGAGCAAGCCTGGTCGGTCTCGACCGGCAATATCGACCACCGTGTACTCGGTCGATACATCGTTCCGGATTTGCGCAGAAGGCTGCACAAGGAAGGCTGCCTGGCGGCGCCCAGTGCGGGAGGTTGCCAGATCCTTGACGCTGGCCCCATCCAACGTTTCCGCCAACGCCGTCTCGAGACGCCTCAGTCGCGTCTCGTCCTTTTGACCGAACGGCTTTTGCGCGGCGTCTTGCACCATGAAGATATCGACAATCCGTCCACTGCGGTTTGTGAAGACTTGCGCCGAAACGACGTTTGCACCGAGATTGGCCAATGTGCCGGCAAGGTCCGCAAACAGCCCAGCCCGGTCCTGTCCTGATACGAGCAGAGTGAGCGCACCGCCTTCCGGCGGAAAGCGGTAGCATACGACGTTGCCCGATCCTTTCAGGGCGGTTGCATGCCAGGTGAGCTCAGGCACATCAAAGCCCGTCCAATACGCTGTTTCCATTTCCAGCAGGACCGGCGGAATACTCCCTAAATCCTCAACCAGCGCTTCGCGCCGTGACTCGGCACGCCCCTCAAGATGCGCCTGCACACCCGCTTCATCGGCTCGACCCCCGCGCAGAGCAGCGGCTGTATTGTGATAGAGATCGGCCATCAACTGGCCTTTCCATGCGTTCCATACGCCGGGACCAACGGCTCGAATATCGGCTGCAGTAAGGATATAGAGCAATCGCAATCGCTCCAATGAGCCCACAAGATTGGCAAATTGCGTCACGGTGCGCGGGTCCGAAATGTCGCGCTTCTGTGCCGTTTCGCTGAGTTCAAGATGGTTGCCCACGAGCCAGGCAACAAGCTCAGTCTCGTCCGCAGGTATGCCAAGGCGTTGACAGGCGCGGGTCGACGTTTTCATGCCTTCAATCTGCTGGTCACCCCGTCCCTTGCCCGTGTCGTGCAACAACATGGCGAGGTAAAGCGCGCGGCGGTTTTCGATCAGCGGGAATATTTCGGTTGCAAGCGGCACGCGCTCAGCGTTGACCTGCTCCATCTCGGCAATTGCCTCAACTGCGCGGATTGTATGCTCATCCACCGTGTAGTGATGATACATGTTGAACTGTGTTTGCGCGACAATCCCGCCAAACTCCGGAATGGCCTTTCCCAGCACACCTGCTTCATTCATGCGGCGGAGAATCAAGGCAGGGTCCTTGCTGCCAATGACGGCGTCGAGGATCAGTGCGCGAGCTTCATCCGTACCCCGAACTTGTTCGTTGATGCCCCTCAGATTGCGTGTAATTGCCGATAGGGCATCGGGATGAATATCCTTGTTCTCACGCCGGGCAATGATGAAGAGCCGCAGCATGTTCAGCGGGTCACGCTTCATCACATCCTCTGATGTGATGCCGACCCGCCCAGAATCAATCACAAAACCAGGATCGTCCAGCGCCTGTGGTGTTTTTTGCGGCAGCAGGCGGCGAAACCCTTCAGGCTTTTTCTTCTGCTCCGCTTCCAGCTTGGCGGCGATAATTCGCGTCAATGCGCCAACGTCTTTTGCAACCAGAAAATAGCGCTTCATGAACCGTTCAACACCAAGCTGACCCGTTCTGTCGCGATAGCCCATACGCGCCGCAATTTCTGGCTGCAGGTCAAAACTCAGACGTTCCTCGGCGCGGCCAGTCACGAAGTGCAGATGACACCTAACCGTCCAGAGGAACTTGGCGGATCGTATAAATGAGCCGTACTCGCTCCGCGTAAAGGGGCCGCCTTTCATCACGTCTTCCAACGTTTGACCGCCGTAAATGTGCTTCACAATCCAGTAGAGTGTCTGCAGATCGCGAAGGCCACCTTTGCCTTCCTTGATGTTCGGCTCAACGACATAGCGCGCATCACCCTGGCGCGCATGCCGCGCATCGCGCTCAGCCAGTTTGTCGGCGATAAACTCAGCATCCTTGCCTTCGACGGCATCCTTTTTGAACTTGGCCTGCATCTCGTCGAACAGTGCCTGGTCGCCACACATGAAACGTGCATCCAGCAGGGATGTCTTGATGGTAACATCCTCTGCCGCCAATTTCACGCATTCGGCGGGCGTACGGAACGCATTGCCAACTTTGAGCCCCATATCCCACAGGGCATAGAGCATATACTCGATGACACTCTCCGTGTGCGGAGAGGCCTTGTATGCGCGCAGGAACAAAAGATCGGTGTCGGAGGACGGCGCCATCACCCCGCGACCGTATCCGCCCGTAGCAACAATCGCCAGGCGTTCGGCCTCTGTCGGGTTGCGAGCGCGGTGAACGTGCGTCGTGGTAAAATCATATAGTGCATGGATCACCTCGTCCTGCACCGCAGATAGAAGTCGCGCGGTGTCCAGCCCTTCGGCCCCCTGTTGCAAGCGCTCCTGTGCAATCATTCGGCCGCGAAACATGGCCCCGTGCAAATGGTCCAGTGCGGCCTTACGCATCGCCTGAGCATCGCCGAGGTTGTCGAGCGCCGCAGCGGTCAACTTCACACGAAGCGCGCGGCCATCAATGATGTTCGAAATACGCCATTTGCCCGGTCGGCGGCTCGTCCGATTGCGGGATTCAACAAGAGTGGGCTCTTGCGGTGACTGGTCGAGGGAATCTGTGCTCATCACTTGCCTATATAGCAGGTCCCTCCCCCGCGCCTATGCGGGATCACGGCGCAAGTACAGGAAGAGCCGGAATTTCATCAAATTTCAGTCGCTACCCGCCACAAACGGGTATTCAGGCCTGGATCTTGACGGGCAGCACTCGGGACTTCTTCACGACGCCATAGGCAAAACTGGTTTCAACCGACGAGATGCCCGGTAGCTTTTGAAACGTATGGCGTACTAGCTCCTCATATTCATCGAGTCCGCCGGTCACCACTCGCAACTGATAGTCCGATCCGCCCGCCATCAAATGGCAATCCAGCACTTCGGGCGTATCATGCACGATCCGCTCGAATTTCTGGATGGTGTCTTCGGTGTGGATCGACAAGCGAATGCGCACGAAACACGTAATGGGATACCCGCACGCCTTCTGATCAATCGTGGCGCAATAGCCCTTGATGATCCCCGCTTTCTCCAGGTTCCTGACCCTGCGCAGGCAGGGCGAAGGCGACAATCCGACCTTTTCGGCCAGATCCTGATTGGTCAGGCGGCCGTCCTCTTGTAAGGCGCGCACAATTTTAGCATCAATCTTGTCCATATAACCCCCAGTTGGTTATTTCTGCCAATCTCTGCTTCTTTATTGGCATAAATTGACAGCACATGTCCCAAGTGTGCTGCTAGATTGTGCGAACAGTTCAGGAGGTTTCCCGTTGCCACACGATACCGCTCGCTCTCACGGACCCGCAACGCGCGCCATCCACCATGGCTACGCACCTGCAAATCATTCGCACTCCCTTACTCCGCCCGTGCATATGACGTCTACCTTCGTTTTCCCTGATACTGCAACAGGTTCAGCACTTTTTGCAGGCGAAATCGAAGGGCACATATATTCCCGCATCTCAAATCCAACGGTCGCCTTGCTCGAATCGAGAGTGGCAAATCTCGAAGGTGCAGAGGCGGGGCTTGCAACCGCCAGTGGTATGGGCGCCATCTCCGCTACCTTGTGGACATTGGTAAAGCCAGGCGACGAAATTATCACCGACAAGACGCTGTATGGTTGCACATTTGCGTTCATGCGCGACGGCCTTTCGCGCTTCGGCGTGAAGGTCACTCATGTCGACCTGCGCGATCCAGACAATTTGCGCGAAGCGATCAGCGAGCAGACCCGGATCGTCTATTTTGAAACCCCGGCCAATCCGAACATGCGGCTGGTCGACATTGTCGCCGTTTCAGCCGTCGCGAAACAGGCCGGAGCGTTGACGGTGGTCGACAACACCTATGCGTCGCCCCTCCTGACCCGGCCAATCGAACTGGGCGCCGATTTCGTGATTCACTCAGCAACAAAGTACCTTGGCGGGCATGGTGATCTCGTCGCGGGCGTGGTCTGTGGCCGCGCAGACCTTATCCATGACATTCGAATGATTGGCGTGAAGGACATGACCGGCTCGGTGATGGCCCCACTGACGGCGATGCTGGTTATGCGGGGCCTGAAGACACTGCAACTGCGGATGGCGCGCCATTGCGAGAGCGGGCAGACCGTAGCGGAGTGGCTGGAGCGCCACCCTGCAGTTTCCGAAGTCTACTATCCCGGCCTCCCAAGTCATCCGCAACATGAGCTTGCGTGCTGCCAGATGAGTGCCTTTGGCGGCATGATCGCTTTTGAGCTGAAGGGGGGCTTCGAAGCCGGAACGGCCATGATGGACCAGCTCCGCCTGATTCAGCGCGCCGTCAGCCTCGGCGACGCGGAATCCCTGATTCAGCATCCTGCCAGCATGACCCACTCGACATACTCACAGGAAGAACGGCTGGAGCATGGTATCTCTGACGGCCTGGTCCGTTTGTCTGTCGGGCTGGAGGATTTGGTCGATATTCTCGCGGACCTTGAAAACGCTCTACCGACCAACGCACTTTAGCCGTCGTCACGATGCACATTCACCTCGTTCACTCCACGGGGCTTTGTTCATCCAGCAGGTCATCTTCGGTGTTGTTGGCGCGTTCAGCCGCCACCTTTTCATCAAGGGTGTTGTCGGCAGCGACATCCGTCGCTTCGCGCGTATCAACATGGGGCTTGGGACGTCTAACATCTGCAGATTGCTGCGTGCCAATCTCCGGTTTACCGCTTTTTAGCGCATCTTCTACGCCGCTGTCGAAACGCAGCCGATAAATCGGCTCCGGCAGAGTAAAGCCCGACTCTTCCAGAACATCCTTGGTCGCGGCTATCGCGAGGCCGCGTCCCTTCGCAAAGTTTGTTTGTGCCTGATCCACCCATCCCATGAAATGAAGGATGATGTTTGAGTCTCCAACCGTCTGGATGAAAGCTTCCGGCTCTGGATGGTCCAACACGAAACGTAGCGATTTTAATTTATCGAGGCCAAGCTGCATTGCCGCGACAGGGTCATCGGCTGCATCGACGCCAAGGTCGAACTCAAATCGGCGCTCAGGGTTGCGCGTGTAGTTTAGGATAACGGCCTTGAAAACAGTCGAGTTGGGGATGCGGAGATGATTGCCATCCATCGTCATCAGCACGGTGGCACGAGAGGTCAAGCGCATCACCTTTCCCTCATATTCATCAATCAGAACATGCTCATTCGCCCTGAATGGCTGGCGCACACTCAGCATTATGGAAGAAATGTAGTTTTCCAGTGTGTCTCGGACAGAAATGCCGATCGCCAGGCCGATGACGCCGGCTCCGCCGAGAATAGTTCCCATTACCGTTGTAGCACCCAAAATGCTCATCGCGACCACGAGTGCGACCAGCAGCAAGACAATACGGAACGCACCCGAAACCAGTTCTACGAGAAACGGATTTGGCAGAATCCAACGCCAAAAACTCCGCCAAGAAGCAACCAAGTGTCCAATCAGCGCAATCGTGAGAAATACTCCCAATGCGATACCGTAAAGTGGAAGAGCGCGGACAACACTTCCCCACGTACCAGACGGGTCCCCAAAAAACGGCGTCGCGCTATCTTCAACTGACAAGCTTCGGTCGATTTCGTTCTCAACCGTGACAACGCCATTTACACGCAAGGCCAGATCTTCGGCGCGGGCAACAGCGCTGGTGCTGGGGACTTCCCCGGCCAGCCGTACGACACCGTGCTTAACTTCGACCGTCACACGATTCAGCGATCCAATCTCATCAAAGATGGCGGAAATACGAGATTTGATGGACGCATCGCTGACCGCCGGAGGAGTCTGGATGATCGGATTGAGATCTTCGCTCCTATCCGAAGTCTGTGCCACGGAGATTGGGACGAGCCATACCAAGCACAGCACAACCAGCACTGCGTATTTGACATTCGACGCCGCAGAGCGAGCACCAGTCGGAAGTTGTAGCGAATTCACATTTCCAAAAACACGCTACAGGAGGCAAAGTTCCCTATGCGTGGCAATCCGGGCTGCTCGCGCGCACAACCGTCCGCGCGAAAAAACTGAGTTGTGACGTTCACGGCGAACTTCAGGCGAAGCGAACGTTGAGCGCTGCGACTAACCTACGATCTCATACTCCCTTCCAAACCAGAGCGGCGAGTTGGCAAGGTCGATGAACTTCTTCTCGTCCTCCAGCAGCTCGGCACCGGCGTTCGCGGCCGCCTTGCTGGTATTCGCGGCCATGGCTTCCTCGCTCTCGAACCACAGTTCGGCAACGCCGTCATACGCTTCCGGTCCGCCACGCGACCCTTGCATGGCGCCGTTCAATGCGTCGTGCCCCGTGTGACATTGCACATAGCGGAGGATGCCTAGCGTTTCGGCATGTTTCGCCACCAGCGGGGCATGCTGCTCCCGCCAGTAGCGTTGGAATTCCTCACGGCTCAGATGGGGCAAGCGGCGCAGGCAAAAGGTCAGCTTGATCAAAGCAGATCCCCGCCCGCTGCGGCTGCGGTCGTGCCGTCCTTCCGGAACGCGCGAATAACATTCTTGCCGGTAATCCATTTGTGCACTTCGTCCGGCCCATCTACGAGGCGTTGGGACCGGATGTGCGTGTACCAAGCCGCCAGGGGTGTATCGAGCGAATAGCCAAGGGCGCCATGCAGCTGGATCGCGGTGTCGACCACCTTGTGAACCATGTTCGCAAGGAACACTTTCGCGATGCCGTTCTCTTGTCTCAGATCCATGCCATTTTCGGCCTTGTAGGCAATATGCATCAGCATCAGCCGGGCAATGTAAAGTTGGCTCGCACATTCCGCCAGCATGAACTGGACACCCTGGCGATCTTCCAGTGGTTGGCCGAAGGTCTCACGGCTCGTGACGTGTTCCGTGGCCAGATCAAGTGCGCGCTGAGCCATCGCCACATTGTGCATGCCGTGACGCAGGCGACCATAGGCCAGGCGATGCTGGCCCATGGAGAATCCGCCCCCTTCCCCGCCGAGCAGATTTTCTTCCGGCACGACGAGGTTCTCGATCTTCACTTCAGCATGGCCACCGCCCATCTCTTCATAGTGGGGCCCATGCACTGCCATGGTGGGAATATCACGGATGATCTTGTAACCCGGATTGGGCAGCTCCACGATGAAGGTGGAGAATTGTTGATGGCGAGGCGCGTCCGGATTGGTCTTGGCCATGACGACCGCGATGTCAGCAGCGGTGGCGGCGCTGGAAAACCATTTCTCACCATTCAGGACGTAATTGCCCTTGCCGTCCTTTTCCGCACGCGTCTGCATGCCAGTGGCATCCGCGCCGGCCGCCTTCTCCGTCATGGAATAGCAAATGCGCTTTTCGCCATTCAGCAGCGGTTTCAGGTACTTTTCTTTCTGAAAGTCGGTGCCGTGGGCCAACAGTGTGAGCATGGTCGCATCATCCGGACCTTGCGAATTCATCGACAGCGCACCGAGATGGCTCTGGCCAAGTTCCATCTGGACCAGCGCATTGGCCAGCGGCCCAAGGCCCATTCCGCCATGCTCGACTGGGATGAAGGGCAACCAAAGGCCTTGCGCGCGCGCCTTCTTGCGCAGTTCTGGCAACACGTCCTTGAACGCGCGACCGTTGGACATTTCCTGTTCAGCAGGAATGCATTCTTCCTGCACCCATTTGCGCACGCGCTCGCGGACTTCTTTTGCCTCTTCCGGTATCGTAAAATCGATGGCCATCTTTTCGCTCCCTATTGTTTTTCAGGAAGGCTAAAGCGGAAGCGGAAATATGCACAGACTGACTTCGCGTCAGGCGGGACTATTCATAGTCTACTTTTTCAAGATAGAGCCCGTCCGGAGGGGATATGGGCCCGCACGCCGTCCGCTCGGCAGCCGCCAGGATCTCCGCGATCCATTCGACAGGTTGCTTGCCACGCCCGACATCCACCAGGCTACCCATGATCGAACGAACCTGCCTGTGCAGGAAACTCTTCGACCGACAGGTCATCTCGACCCGATCTCCATAACGTGAAACAGAGATCGCATTGAGCGTCTTAACCGGCGATTTGGCTTGGCAATCCGTATCGCGGAATGTCGTGAAGTCATGCGTCCCGACAAGTATCTGCGCGGCTTCATGCATCTTGTCGGCGTCCAACTGTGACGATATCCGCCAGGCCCGACCGTCATCCAGCGTGAGGTGAGCGCGTCGATTGATAATGATGAAGCGATAATGCCGCTCGGTTGCGCTGAAGCGGGCGTGGAAGTCATCATCCACTTTATCTGCCTTCAAGACGGCAATCGGATGTGGGCGCAGATGAAAATTCATCGCATCTGGCACTTTGGTTCCGCGGTCAGTTCGCAGATCCATGTGCGCGACCTGCCCTGTCGCATGAACGCCGCTATCGGTGCGCCCAGCGCCATGCACCTCAACGGGTGCACCATCGAGCTTTGCGGCTGCTTCTTCAAGGGCGCCCTGAACGGTCGGAATTCCGGGCAGGCGCTGCCAACCCTGATACGGGCCACCATTGTATTCGAGGAGGAGTCTGTAACGTGGCATTCAGCGGCCCTAGCCAAAGGCCGCCGGATAGGTCAACCGGCCGGATGTTGGTGCCGCCGGATCAAGACGCAGCGCCATGAAAGCCTCGCCGGACCATTTGCATTCGAATGGCTGGGCAAGGTCAGCGGAAAACCCAAACCGGGGATAGTATTCGGGGTGCCCCAGCACGAAGACAATCTGCTCCCCCGCTCCTTCCAGCGCCATCAGGCCCATCTGGATCAGGCCGCTGCCGATACCGGTCTTCTGAAAATCAGGATGAACCGACATTGGCCCAAGACCGACGGCCACCGGTTCGCCATCGAGCTGCATGCGGAAAAACTGAATATGGCCGGCAATGGCCTTATCGTCGCTCGCCACAAGTGAGAGCACGCTCTCACCGCTCTTGGCGAGATCCCGAACCATGCGGCCCTCAGCCTTGCCGCCAAAGGCAAGATCATTCAGCGCAACGATCTCATCAAGGTCTTCTTCACGGGCGGGACGAATCCAGAAGCTCATCAGCCAAGCACCGTATCCGGAGCAATCGCCTGCCCCTGCAGGAATTGGTCTGCATTCATTGGCTTTCCCCCTGGCTTTTGCAGGCGGAGGATACGCACAGCGCCGCCATCGCCGCAAGCGACCAGCAGGCGGTCATCCAGAACCATGCCGGCCGGCGCAGTGGTTTCCCGACCGGAGCGACGGCACATCAGCAGTTTCAGGCGCACCGGATCGTCCTTGCCCGGCGGCGTCCAGTAGCACCACGCCCCCGGGAACGGCGACAGGCCCCTGATATGGCAGTCGACCTCTCGCGCAGGCCGCGACCAATCGATCTTCTGGTCATCCGGGCCAAGCTTGGCGGCATAAGTCATCCCCTCTTCCGTCTGCGGAACGGGGGTCAGGCTGCCATCGGCGAGGCCTTCAAGCGCACGCGGCGCGAGTTCTGCGGCGAGCGCGGCCAGCCGATCATGCACGCTGCCGGCCGTATCTTCTTCGGTGATCTGCGTGCGCGCCGAGGCAAGCACCGGCCCCGTATCAAGCCCGGCTTCCATTATCATCGCATCGACGCCGGTTTCCGTATCCCCTGCCATGATGGCGCGCTGGATTGGCGCAGCGCCCCGCCAACGCGGCAGGATCGACGCATGCATGTTGAGACAGCCAAGGCGCGGTGCATCGAGAACGGCCTGCGGCAGGATCAACCCATAGGCCACGACCACAGCCGCATCGAGATCCAGCGCCGCAAACGCCTCCTGCTCCGGCAATTTCTTCAGGGATTTGGGCGTACGCACTTCGATCCCCCTGGCCTCAGCGAAGGCATGCACGGGCGTGGGAGTCAGTTTCTTGCCCCGGCCAGCGGGACGTGGCGGCTGCGAATAGACACAGACGATCTCATGTCCGGCTGTGATCAACGCATCCAGCACATGTGCGGCGATATCCGGGCTACCCATGAAAGCAAGGCGAAGGGGTTTGGTCATCATGCCGGGAATAGTTTGTTCGGAGTCATTTTGAAAGCAACGTTTCGCAAGTGGCTCAGCGCACTGCGCCCGACATACTGAATGGGGTGAGCCCATTGCCGCCCACAATGATCACGATCAGGGCAGCCAGGAGAAAAGCGGCGGTCCAACGAACCCAAGGACGCGCGAAGAAGCTGCCGCGCTTCTTCATGACGATCAGGCCGATTCGCGTGCGTGCAGGCGTTTGGCCTTCTTGACCTTGTCGATCGCGCGCTGGCGTTTCAAACGCGAAAGGTGGTCAATGAACAGCGTTCCCTCCAGATGATCCATCTCATGCTGGATGCAAACCGCATACATGCCGGTTGCAACTTCATCGACTTTGAAGCCGTCATAGTCGAGGTAGCGGACGCGGCACTCGGTCGGACGTTCGACTTCATCGAAAATGTCCGGCACCGACAGGCAGCCCTCTTCATAAGGCGCCATGTCCTCAGTCAGAGGCAGGATTTCCGGGTTCACGAAATAGCGCGGCTGGGGCTCTTCGCCCTCTTTTGCGAGATCCATCACAATCACGCGCAACGGCACGCCGACCTGAATCGCCGCGAGGCCAATACCCGGCGCGTCATACATGGTTTCCAGCATGTCATCCATGAGCGCGCGAATCTCGTCGGTGACGCCGCCCTCGACGGGCTTCGATACTTCCTTCAGACGCGGGTCAGGGACGGTGAGGATTTCTCTGATAGCCATGCTTTTCAGATATGCACGCAGGGACCTCTGGTCAACACTTGGCCGTCATTCCGCCGCCAGCGGCTTCTTGGCGCCGCCAAAGTCCAGCTCCCCTGTATTCTCCGATACATTCGCCCTGTTCTCGATCTGCTTGGGCTCAGCCAGCGTCTTGGCGGGCGGGGCGATCTCCATGTCCTCGAACTTGCGCAGGGTCGGGAGGACTCGTTTGTCGAACGATCCCATCGCGGAGTTGAAATGGTCCACCGAGCCGTTCAGCGATTTTCCGAGTCTCTCGATATGGCCGAGCATTACACCCATCCGACTGTAAAGCTCTGCACCCAGTTCCGCCGCGGCCATCGCATTTTCATTCTGGTGATGCTGGCGCCAGAGATGGGCCACCGTCCGGGCCAGTGCGATCAGCGTGGTCGGCGTCGTCACAATCACTTGCCGGCTCATGGCCTTTTCAATCAGGTCCGGAGAATGCTCAAGCGCCGCCGCGAAGAAATTCTCTCCGGGAATGAACATCGCAATATAGTCAAAGCGATTGCCCAGATTCGACTGGTAGTCCTTTGAGGCCAGCGTGCTCACATGCCGCTGGACGCTGGTCGCATGAGCCTTCAGATGAACGACCTTCTGGGCCGGATCCTCGGCTTCTACCGCCGCCATGTAGGAGGCGAGCGAGACTTTGGAGTCGATCACGATCTGTCGCTCGCCCGGAAGACGGATGATCGCATCCGGTCGCTGGCGTCCCTCCTCCGTCTGGTCATGCACCTGTTCGGAGAAGTCGCAATGCGCAGACAGGCCGGCCTGCTCCATGACGTTTCTCAAGGTCATCTCGCCCCAGCGCCCGCCGCCCTTTGGAGCCGTCAACGCGTTGACCAGCTTGCCGGTCTCCTGCGTGTTGCGGTGCAGACTTTCCCCGATCGCCTTGACCTGTTCCGACAAGAGAGACTTGTCTTGGGTGCGGACTTTTTCGATTTCGTCGACCCGTTTCTTAAAGGCATCGAAATTCTCGCCGATCGGCTTCATCAGCTCCTTGAGATGCCCTTCAGCGCCTTCCTTGTGTCGCTGGAATCTCTCATCCGCAAGCTGCAGAAACTGCTTGTTCGCGCGCTCGAGGACACCCTGCGCCATTTCGCCAAACTTGCGTTCATCCTCGGCGCTGCGGGCTTTCGCCTCGGCCAGCTCCAGCTCTGCCTTGCGCGAGACCTCTTCCAGCGTGCGGATGCGCTGTTTCGCCTCGACAAGTTCATCGGTCGCACGCTCAAGGTCCAGTGTCAGCCGCTCCGCCTTCGCGCCGAACTTGCTGGCAAGCCACCAGGCCGTGCCCGCCAAGGCGAGAGCCAGGAGGAACAGAACAAGGTGCACGACGTCAAAGCCGGCCCCGCCGATAATGATGATTGGGTCCATACGGGCATCCTCGCACGATTCTGCTCAGAACATATAAGGAACATGCCGCATTGTCTATTGAACGCTGTGGTTTGCCCACCGCTTGACTTCCCGCTCAGGCTGATCCTCTTTTCCACCGGGATGGCACAAGGGCAGCGAGATGCGACTGATATGGATGAGTCTGTTTTTGGCGCTGGGGGCCTGTGCATCAGCATCTGGCCCAGTACCTCAAGCAGAGCTGCCACCAACCGGCGCAATAACATACCTGCCGCCGCTGGCCGAAGTCACTTTGGTTACTGCTTCTGGCCAGCGAGAACCGCAATCGGACTCCTCAGAAACGGCTCGCATTAACCTTGCCAACGCCTTGTCGAACGCGGTTCCAGCCGATGCGTTCGATCAATCTGACGAAGGACAAGAACGAGCAAAATTCCTTGCGATCAAGCTGGAGGAGGCTGCGGTCAATCCTGGTCCGGTTCAGACCTCCGAAGTCGACACACCAGAGCATCTGGTCGCTCTTATCCAGGTTAGATTCGATGTGGAAAGCTCCGCCAGTAAGCTGTTGCAAGGCGGTCTAAACCTCATGTTCGGCGGCGTTCCAGGTCCGGATGGTATAGACCAGACGGCTCAAATCGCCCTGTTCGCCCAAGGGACTGATGATCTGGTGTGGTCGCGCACCTTTGTTGCTCAGGATCCACGCACCCCCGATGATGCGGAACGCCTTATAAACGAGCTGATAGCCGCATCCAGCCAGGATACAGAGTTCTGACACTGTTCCCATCTGGAGGAATCACGCATGCGTGGCATGGGACTTGCTGGCAAGTATCCCGACATGTTTGACGCGTATGAAGCCCCCTATGAGGTCGCCGAATTGACTATCGATATTTGCGTCTGCACCTATCGCAGGCCTTCAATTGAGGACACGCTGCGATCGCTCGACCGGCAAACCCTGCCGGACGGCGTATCGGCGCGCGCAATTGTTATCGACAATGACGAAACTCCATCGGCCCGCGACCGGGTCGAGGCGATCGCGGCAAACTTGTCCATGCCCGTCAAATACATTCATGCCCCCGCAAACAACATTTCGATCGCGAGAAACGCCGGTTTGGATGCCGCCACCGCCCAATGGATTGCTTTCATCGATGACGATGAAGTGGCCGAACCGGATTGGCTGGCCTCCCTGCTCCAGATGGCACGCGTGAATTCTCTGGACGCTGTCTTCGGCCCAGCCATCGCCGTTTATCCTGAGACGGCGCCCAACTGGATGCGCCAGCAGGATTACCATTCGAATGTCCCTGTACGCCGAGGCGGCGTGGTGCAGACCGGACATACCTGCAACGCTCTGATGCGCGCCAGCTCCCCTATCGTGAAAGGCCAGCGCTTTCTGATCGAAAAAGGCAAGACTGGTGGCGAAGACACTGAGTTCTTTTTCAGGCTCTGGTATGCAGGCGCCAAGTTTGGCATAAGCGAAGCGGCGATCGTGCATGAAGCGGTAGACCCGAAGCGCTTGGACTCCGAATGGATTCGCCAGCGCAAATTCCGTTCAGGGATGAGTTTCGGCTACCACTCCCTGACCACACGCAACACGGTCACGCTGACCATTACTGTGCTCGCTTCGCTGGCGAAGATTGTTTTTTGTTACGCGATGGCTGGCATCTTCTTCTGGTCCACACAAAAGCGGAATTTCTGGGCGATGCGCGGCGTCTTCCATCGTGGCTGGCTGGCCTCGGCCTTCAGCACGAAGGAACCGGAACTCTACTGAGTCGCCCCTAAAACGGTAGCTTGAAGCCGGGCAACATGCCCCCGCCAAGACCTTGCGTCGCATCCTTCATAGCCTTTTCCATGGCTTCATCCAGACGCTTGCGCGCATCCGAATGCGCAGCCTTGATAAGGTCTTCAACGATTTCGGCATCATCATTCATCAATGATGGGTCAATCCTGACACTGACCATATCGCCCTTGCCCTTGAGGCGCACCGACACAAGACCCGCCCCGGCGACCCCTTCGGCCTCGGTCGATTCGATCTTTTCCTGCGCTTCCTGCATCTTGGCCTGCATCTGCTGGGCCTGTTGCATGATCTTGCCAAGGTCTTTCATGGGAAGCGGGCCTCCTTCAGGCCGATCGTCTGGAGTTCAGGTCAATAACGTTGCCGTCGCTTGCGGCAGGCTCGGTCACGTCAACAATGGTAATGCCGGGAATACTCTTCAAGGCGTCTGCCACAGCCGGGTGCGCCGCCGCTGAGGCAAACAATTCCTCGCGCGTCCGAATTTCCGTCTGGCGCATTGTTTCGGCATTGGTACGGATCTGCTCGACGACCCAGTCATCGCCTGTGTCGCGTTCGAGGAACGCCTTTAGCCGGGCGAGCAAATCGTTTGGTGCATTGTCTTCAAGTTCGCATGAGAAATAGCCGTAGCGCACAGGACCTGGCCGAATGTATCGCTCCAACTCGACCTGCAGGTTCACTTCCCGGTGCTCACCCAGATAGGCGACAATTTGGGCAAAGCTCTCCAGCCCGCCGGCGGGAGACGGGGCCATGCCATGTTGTTCAGGCTTTCCCGGCGCACCGCCTGACTCGGCGATCATGCGCGCAGCCTCCTCCGGTGACGGAAGGTTTGCCGCCGCCGCAAGGCGCAGGATGATCATGTTCAGCGCGGTCGCCGTGTCAGGCGCCGTCTGGAGGTCATTAAACCCGGAGAGCAGGATCTGCCAGTAGCGCGCGGCCTGCGCAGCGGTCAGTTTCTGCGCCATGGCCAATGTGCGCTGGGTCCATTCGGCGGGCCCGGCAGACTGGAACTCTCCCCCCGTGGCCTGAGCTACGGAGACATCGGCACAGACATCCATCAGGTCTTTCAGGATAACCGCCGGATCAGCACCTGCATGAATCTGGTCTTTCACCTCGGCCAGCGCCTCTGCAGCACTGCCGGAGATCGCTTTCTCGAACGCATCCAGCAGGCGCGCCCGGTCGCCGAGGCCCAGCATGTCACGCACCGCCGCGCCAGTGACTTCTTCGCCATCCATGGTCTGCACGATGGCCTGATCGAGAATCGAGAGGCCGTCGCGAACGGAACCTTCGGCAGCCCGGGCGATCAAAGCGAGTCCCTCTTCCGAGACTTTCGCCCCTTCATGCGTGGCGACCCGACCGAGATGTTCAGACAAATTCACGGCATCGAGCCGTTTCAGGTCAAACCGCTGGCAGCGCGACAGGACCGTGATCGGCACTTTGCGGATCTCAGTAGTTGCGAAGATGAACTTCACATGCGGCGGCGGCTCTTCCAGCGTCTTCAACAGCGCGTTGAACGCGGCCGTCGACAGCATGTGAACCTCATCGATGATGTAGACTTTGTGGCGGGCCGAGACCGGTGCATAGCGCGCGCCATCCAACAGGTCACGCATATCGGCAACGCCGGTGCGGCTGGCGGCATCAAGCTCCAGCACGTCCGGATGGCGGCTCGACATGATCGCATCACAATGCTCGCCCTTGGGGTCGAGCCGGATCGACGGACCGTCATGATCGTCTGACTGATAGTTCAGGGCCCTCGCCAGCAGGCGGGCGGTCGTCGTCTTGCCGACCCCGCGCACACCGGTCAACATGAAGGCGTGCGCCACGCGGCCTGTCTCGAACGCATTGGAAAGCGTGCGGACCATGGCCTCCTGGCCAATCAGGTCTTCGAAGCGGCGCGGGCGGTATTTGCGCGCGAGCACCTGATATTCGGCCGATTTCGGCGCCTCATCCTCCCCGAACATCGAGAAGGTCTGGTCGTCGCGTTCTTCGGGGAGTTCGGAATCGCTCATCAGCCGGGACTTTAGCGACTCATGCGGCCCTGCCGCAATGGGGCGAGTTCATCTCATTTACTCACAGCAGGATTAGGTCTCGAGCAATCGGGCTCGCAAGCGCTCCTGCGCGACGTCATCCACACCCAGCACATCCGCCAGATAGGCATCGATGGTTCCATGCTTGTCGTGAATCACGTTGAAGGCGGTATCGAGATAACGCAGCCGCACGCCGAGAAACGGTCGGAACACTTCGGGCTCATAGACCTTCCCAACTTGCTCGTTGAAGAAGGCTGCCGCCTGCGGCAGGAACTCGTCGACATTCACCGCCGTGTTGGTCAGTTCGTAATCGGCCCGAAGATCGGCTTCCTCGACACCGAGAATGTGATGCGTGAGCGCGCAGAGAATGCCCGTCCGATCCTTGCCAGCCGCGCAATTCACGAGCCCCGCGGAGTCACCCTCCAGCCCGGCCAGGTGCTCAAACCAGCCAGAGAACAGCTCAGCGTGATGAGCCTTGAACGGCGCCAGCGCGTAATAGTCGTTCATCCAGTCATCGGCCTTTTGCGCGTCCGCTTCGACCTTCTTCAGGAATTGCGCATGCGGCGCTTCATGCTCCCGGCCCCCATCATGGGTCAGCGTATTGGGCGCAGACCAGCGCGCCACGTTGCGTTCGCGCTCGTCCGGGCGGCGGAGGTCTGCCTGCAGATGGATACCCAGTGCGCCAAGTGCCCTCAGGTCTTCTTCGGTGGCCTCGGCATAGTGCCCGGATCGGAACAACCGACCGCGCTTTACCTGTCCACCGTGGCGGGAAGCATAGCCGCCAAAGTCACGAAAGTTGCGGACGCCTTGAAGCGTGTAGATTCTCTCTGTCATGTGATGCGAGGTACCGCGCCACGCCGCAATCGTCCAGATGGGCGTCGGGGAAGGTTTTGTGACCCTCCCCTTCCGCTCAGCTGTTTTCGTTGACCACAATCACCTTGCGATGGGGAAATGGAATCTCGATGCCAGCTGCATCCAGCGCCTTCTTCACCTGCTCGGGAAGCGAATAGCGCACATCGAAGTAATGCGCGCCCTCACAGAATGGCCGCACGATGAAGTCTACCGAGCTGTCATTGAGGGTCTCGACCTCAACGAAGGGTGCAGGATCCTTCAGGATGTGAGGATGATCGGCCAGCACCTTGTCGATGGTCGCGCGGGCCTTGTCGATGTCTTCGCCATAGGCCACGCCGAAATGCATATCCACACCGCGTACCGGGTGGTGGCTGTGATTGATGATCTGGTCGCCCCAGATCTGGCCGTTGGGAATAATGATCTGCTGATTGTCGAATGTCTGAAGCACTGTGGTGAACAGGGTGATCTCGTCCACCTTCCCAAACTTCCCAGCCGCGTCAATGAAATCGCCCACCTTGTAGGGGCGGAACACCATCAGCATGACCCCCGCCGCGAGATTCGACATCGCTCCCTGCAGAGCCAGGCCGACCGCGAGGCTGGCCGCGCCGAGCAGCGCCACGATGGAGGTCGTCTCAACGCCAAAACGGTTCAAGACCGCAATGATGACAAAAGCGAGGATAACGTACTTCGCGACGCTCCCCATGAAGCGAAACAGCGTGTCGTCCAACCGCTCATTGCGTTCACCCGCATTTCGGATGCTCTTGCCGACCCGTCCGGCGATCCAGAACCCTATAATCAGGATGAGCAGGGCGAGCAGGATATTGGTCGCCCACGAGAGCGCCGACGGAAGATACTGATTTATGTCAATCTGATCGAACCAGTCTTGCATGGTTTATTCCCCTTCTTTTCAGCCACATGACTGGCAAAAGCCGGACCCAGCCTGAATATTGGCCGGGTCGGTCATTCAGGTTGCGTTCACGACGCGGCAATCCGAGAGTCCAAGGGGAAACCACCAGAGACTGAAATATGAGGGGAACCGGTTGGCCTGGGCGCTGTTGAATTGAGACACACCAATTCGAAGAGGCCCCCATGACCGAGACCGTCAAAACCCAATATGACATGCGTGACCCAAGAACGCAGTACCCACAACCGCCCTTCCCCAAGCAACCGCAGGACAAGCCAGGGTTCGATCACAAGATGGAGCCAAAAGCAGATCATGGCGAGAACAGCTATCAGGGCTTCGGCCGCCTGAAGGACCGCAAGGCACTGATCACCGGTGGCGATTCGGGGATCGGTCGCGCAATTGCCATCGCCTATGCCCGCGAAGGGGCAGAGGTCTGCATCAACTACCTTCCCGAAGAGAAAGAAGACGCCGACTGGGTCTGCGACCTGCTGGAAGGCGAAGGCCACGCCGTACACCGCATGCCCGGCAATCTGACCGACAAGGAATTCTGCAATACCCTGATCAAGGAAGCCCATGAGAGAATGGGCGGAATCGACATTCTGGTGAACAATGCGGGCAAGCAGGTGCGCCAACCGGGCATCGAAGACATTTCCGATGAACAGTTCGATGAAACCATGAAGACCAATGTCTATGCCATGTTCTGGCTGACCAAGGCTGCGCTCCCCCTCATGCCGCCCGGCGCGGCCATCATCAATGTTACGTCCAATCAGGGCTTCAGCCCAGCTCCCTATCTGCTCGACTACGCCACCAGCAAGTTTGCCATTCGCGGTTTCACCGAGGCCATTGCTCAGGGTGCGATCGAGCGCGGCGTCCGCGTTAACGGCGTTGCCCCGGGCCCGTTCTGGACGCCGCTCCAGCCCTCCGGCGGACAAACACAGGAAAAAGTGCAGGAATTCGGAAAGGGCACGCCCATGGGTCGGCCGGGCCAGCCAGCGGAGCTAGCACCCACCTTTGTCTTCCTCGCCTCGCAGGAGTCGAGCTATATCAGCGGCGAAATCATTGGCGTAACCGGTGGAAAGCCGATCAGCTGATTGATACAAGTCAACGAAAGTGCGGTATCTTGTGACTCGCTTCCGGGAACCTTGCCCGGAATCCGGAGTTCAAGCGTACTGATGTCATGAAGGAGCAAAGTCCATGATGAAGTTTCGTTCTGCCCTGCTTGCAGGTTGCCTCGCCGCCAGTACTTCCCTCGGCCTCAGCGCCTGCTCATCCCTCCCAGACGAAGTGGACCGCGCGCAGATTGACGCTGGGAGCCGCGCCGCTCTCAACAAGCTGGTCAGCGAGAACGCCGCTGCCCGCGCCATAAACAGCCAGTCTCGCGCGGTTCTGGTCTTCCCATCCATGGTCAAGGCCGGACTGGGGGTCGGCGGAGCGTATGGCGAAGGCGAGCTGATCCGTGGTGGATCGACTGTTGATTACTACAGCTCATTCACCGGGTCCTGGGGGCTGCAGGCTGGCGCACAGTCATATGGTTATGCTGTCTTCCTGATGAATGATGATGCGGTGGACTACCTCAAGAAATCCGAAGGCTGGGAGATCGGCGTCGGACCAACTGTGGTTCTTGTGAATGCGGGCGTTGCAGAAAACCTCTCCACGTCTACACTGAAGGAAGACGCGTACGCATTTGTTTTCGACCAGAAAGGCCTGATGGCTGGCATCAGCATTGAAGGCACAAAGATTACCAAACTGCAGTAGACAGGCTTGGGCTCAGGTGAGCCAGGGCGAAGGCGCAAGGTTTTCGGTTTTCCGGGCCTTGCGCCTTTTTTTGTTGCCAGACGGCTCTGCCTATCTGAACGGTGGCTCGTCAAAGGCGCGCAGTTTGCGGCTGTGCAGCTTCGCACCTTTGTCCGCCGACAAACGTTCCAGTGTTTCTATTCCGATACGAATATGCTCGCCAATGGCCCGCTCATAAAAGCGGTTCGCCGCACCCGGCAGCTTGATCTCACCGTGGAGAGGTTTGTCCGATACGCAGAGCAGCACACCATATGGAACGCGCAGGCGGAAGCCATTCGCAGCAATTGTCGCGCTTTCCATATCGATCGCAATTGCTCGGGATTTGTTGAACCGGCGCGCGGACGCAGAGAAGCGCAGTTCCCAGTTCCGATCATCCGTTGTCACAACCGTTCCGGTCCGCAACCGCCGTTTCAACTGTTTCTCGTCCTCACCCGTCACAGACGCAGCCGCCTGTTGCAGCGCGACTTGCACTTCGGCAATTGGCGGCACGGGAATTTCCGGCGGTAGAACAGCGTCGAGCACATGGTCTTCTCGCAAATAGGCATGCGCCAACACATAGTCTCCGATTGCCTGACTATGGCGCAGCCCGCCACAATGGCCAACCATAAGCCAGACTTCAGGCCGCAACACGGCGAGATGGTCTGTGATGGTCTTCGCATTGGATGGACCGACACCGATATTCACCAATGTGATGCCGCCGCCATTCGGCGCGCGCAAATGATAGGCTGGCATTTGGAATCGGCGCCAAGGTGAAGCATCGATTTCTGTTCGGGACGTGTCGGTGGGCTCAGAGACCTCCAACCCGCCCGGAACAGATAGAGACGTGTAGTGATTGTCTTCTGTCAGCTTGTCCAACGCCCAGTCACAAAACGCATCGACGTAACGGTGATAGTTCGTGAACAGCACATAATGCTGGAAATGCTCAACGGGCGTACCGCAATAATGTTGCAGCCGCTTCAGAGAGAAATCGACTCGCTGCGCGTCGAACAATGCCAGTGGATGGGTTTCATAGGGCTCGTATAGCTCCCCATCGGCCACTTCATCACCAATATCGGCAAGGTTTGGACTTGGGAAGTGACGCGCCAGTTCAGCTGGCGAGATCTCGTCAAGTCCACTGGCCTGCCCCTGCTCCCACACATAGGCATACGGAATTTCGGAATCCGACTGCTCGACATACACATCAATGTCATAGTCCCGCATCAACAGGGAGAGCTGTTCTGTCAGATAGTCGCGGAAAAAGTCCGGCCTCGTGATGGTGGAAACATATGTGCCAGCTTCTGACATCTTGCCGAAGGCGCGCGAAATCGGCGGGGGTGGTCCGTCGGGATTGTAGACGATCCTGATTTGCGGATAGCAGAACGCGCCGGATTCGCGCAGCGCGGGCGCCGGTGGCTTTCCGGAATGAAGGAACATGTCCAGGGCCGAGGACAGGGCGGAAACGGCGTCGGAATACAGGTTTTCCAGCGCATCTATAACGTGTTCGGGTGTGTTCAATTTCGACATGGCGTCAAATGGCGGGATTGCGACGTTCTGTCAATCTACGAGCCTGAGCCGGTCGCATATGACAAACAAATGAGCACGGTCCGCACAGCCTTCGTGCAAACATGAGGTGCAACCCAGCTATGACTTTCTGCCTTGCACCTTTCACTTGAGCCATGCGGAAACATGCGCTTTTGTTGCGGTGCAACATGAAACGTCAATCCCGCACGGAAAGGCCATGACACTTCGGTGTCACTGTGGGGAGAACAGAACAATGACGTCGCATGGGGCGGGAGGAGTTCCCTGTCGGCAATCACGCCGTCGCTAACTCTGAAGGTAGTTTTGACATGAAAAAGTTCATCATCCCGGTCCTGATGGCCGCCGCGATCATCGTTCCTGCTGCTGCAAATGCAGAAGGCAAACCCATCACTGTAGAAATTGCCTATGACAAGGCCCTGCTGGCATCCGACGCTGGCGCAGCTGTCGTTCTCGAATCCATCGAGGCGCAAGCCAAGGAAGCCTGCTCAACACGCTCCCCGGTCACCAGCCAACCGGTTGTAGACCGTACATGTACCAAGAATATCAAGAAGGCTGCTTTGAAGAAAATCCTGGACAAGCAGGAAATCTCCAGCCTCCCGACCGCGCCTGTCTTTGCGCGCCAAGCTGTAACCCTCGTCGCTGACGCGGGACAACGCTAGACCTTTTCCTCCCGGAATAGCGTTGGAGGGGCTGCCCAGGGCCACGGGCAGCCCCTCATTGCATTCGGCGGGGCATTTGCTTCAGAAGCAACCTTGGCCACAATGTAAAAGGCGCACGATCCATTCAGACCGCGCGCCTTTTTAATCTCGCTTGAAAGCGGCGGCCAAATGCTAACCGACGGTCGCGTCCGCAGGCTTGCGCGTGTCGAACTTTGACCACACGCCATCATCGCCGTGCCAGTCACCGCTGGTCGCACCTTTGGAATATTCGGTTGCACGCTGCTCAAAGAAGTTTGCGTGCTCTACCCCGTTCAGGATTTCCGTCAGCCATGGGATCGGGTGCTTGGTCACACCGAACACCGGCTCAAGCTTCAGCTGGCCGAGACGCCAGTCCGCGATGTAGCGAATGTACTGCTTGATATCGTCGGCGGTCATGCCTTCGACCGGACCCATTTCGAATGCGAGTTCGATAAATTTGTCTTCCAGCGTCACGACGGTGCGACAGCACTCGCGAATCCGCTCGCGCAGCGCGTCATTCATGACGCCGGTCTCAGCACAGAACGTGTGGAACAGCTTGATCATGCCTTCGCAGTGCAGCGACTCATCCCGTACAGACCAGGACACGATCTGGCCCATGCCCTTCATCTTGTTGAAGCGCGGGAAGTTCATCAGCATCGCGAAACTGGCGAACAGCTGAAGGCCTTCCGTGAAGCCGCCAAAGACCGCCATGGAAACAGCAATGTCTTCATTCGTTTCTGTGCCAAACTGGCCGAGATAGTCGTGCTTGGCGGCCATCTCCTCATATTCCATGAAGGCCGAGAATTCCGAGTCGGGCATGCCGATGGTTTCGAGCAGCAAAGCATACGCCGCGATATGGATCGTCTCCATATTGGAGAACGAGGCCAGCATCATCGACACTTCAGTCGGTTTGAACAGGGGCATGTAATGCTCCATATAGTTCGCACCGACTTCGACGTCAGACTGGGTGAAGAAGCGGAAGATCTGGGTCAGCAGATTGCGCTCGGAATCATTGAGCTTCACCGCCCAATCCTTGCAATCCTCGCCGAGGGGCACTTCTTCCGGCATCCAGTGTACCTGCTGCTGGACCTTCCAGAAGTCATACGCCCACGGGTAACGGAAGGGCTTGTACGCCCGGCTCGGGGTCAGCAGTCCGGGCACATTGGAATTTCCGTCAGCCATCAGGGCCTCCTACGTCATTTACTGCGTTTTCTGTGACAATCTACACCATATATAGTGCCTCATTGAGGCCATTGCCGCAAGATGTTTGACTGCGGCAAACCGCACTTGTTCACAGGCTTGCCCACAGTTTTGGCATATTTCCCTCGTAGGGGTGGCGCCATGCGGTTTAGTGCAGAATGATCGGCACCAAACCGATACCCATGCGTTCCATTCCCGCCTTACGAGACAAGATATTCATGCGTTTCTTCAGTGCCATTCTTCTTGCCCTGATTTCGGCTTTCGCGTTTGCCCCACCCGCAAATGCTAAAGTGGTGAGGGATGTAATATATGCAGATGCGCCCGGCCTTGATCCCGGCGACGTACGGGCTGATGTCTACATTCCTGATGATGCGGACAATGCGCCGGTGATTCTCATGATGCATGGCGGCGCTTGGACCTTTGGCAACAAGCTGAGCGCATTGGGCATGTTTCAGGCGCGTTATTTCAACGATCAGGGCTTTGTCTTCATTGCCGTAAATTACCGCCTGTCGCCCGCACATCCCTTCCCCGCCCAACAGCAGGATACGGCCGCCGCGATCGCATACTTCCATGAGCACGCAACAGAGTTCGGGGGCGACCCGAACAGTATCTTCCTGATGGGTCACTCTGCCGGGGCTCATATGGCAGCGCTCACTGCGATCGATCCGGACTATCTGGACGCATTTGATCTGACGCCAGGCGTGATCAAAGGCGTCGTCGCCATGGATAGCGCCGCCTACAATATGGCTCGCACCGGCAGTGATGGCGATATCCCCGAATTCTACCACTCCACCTTTACCAGCGATGACCCAGACGTCTGGACGGCTGCCTCCCCGACCCTACTGGTAGAAGAAACAACCGACATCCCACCTTTCCTCCTGCTCTATGTGAACCGAGCTGTCGCGCCGAGCCGCGCCAAGGAATTGGCAGAAGCGCTGAACAGCGCCGGACACAAGGCCGAAGCGCGCCTCGTCAAGAACCGCGATCACAAGAGCCTGAATGATCGTCTGGGCGCCAAAGGTGACAAGGTCGCGCCGATGATCGCTGACTTTTTCCGTGACCAGTTGGAAGACTGACGCCGCCTAAGGCTCCACGACGTTGAACCAGAAGTCCGGAGTCTCCAGCGCCGAGAACCAGGCGAGCAGTGCGGTGGGGTCACCCTCGATTGACGCCTCCCCGGCAGCGGCGATCTCGCGAAAGCTGCGGGTTTGCAGAATCAGGTCATTGAAGGCATCGCGCGACAGGGTAAGCGTTGCCACGGCATCATCGGACTGGACACCGGGGCGTGGGAAGGCCGTGGCGTTCCCTACATCAATGACGAACTCCTCCTCAATGTCCGTAAACTGGAAGTTCAGTTCGAACGGCTCCCTGCTGAGCTTTTCGGGCGCATAGCGAACGGCTAGCGCATTGAATAGTTCAATCGTGGGCACCCCCTCGACGAACTCACGGCTTCGGGTGCGCACCGCTCCGGCATCGGCAAGGCCGTTACGAAGCTCCTGCGCTCCCGTTAGATAGAAATCGCGCCACGCGCCGCTTTCTGCCTGAAAGCCCATCTGCTCATAGCTCGCAGCCAGCCAGTCTCGCGCAACCTGATTCTGAGGATTGGCAAAGACCGCATAGTTCAAAACTTCGGCAGCCCAACGATAGTCGCCTTCCTCGAAGGCTTCCTGCCCAATGACGATGGCCGCCTCTTCGCCGCCAACGGCCTTGATGAACCGACTGGCCTTCGCTTCCAGTGGGTGTGCATTGAACGTCGCCGGCACACCATCCCACCACCCGAAATACCCTTGATAGACGGCTTTCGCATTATGGTTCAGCGTGCCGTAGTAACCACGCGTATCGAAATTCTCTGATTGCACCGCAGGTTCAGCGAGTTCTTCGGCAATTTCGAACTGGGTTTCACCGCGATTTGCCCGGCGAACAGTCTGGTCATGCGTATACCGATAAATATCGCGCTGACCCCGCAGGAAGGTCTCGACATTCTCCTGCCCGAATGTCGGCCAATGGTGCGATGCGAAAACGACGTCCGACCGCCCGCCATATTCAGTCAAAACATAGTCGATCACGCGGCTCCATTCGAGCAGGTCGCGAACCTTTGCGCCTCGCAAGGTGAGTGCATTGTGGAACGTTGCTGTCGCGACTTCGGCCGTGCAGAGCGCGTTGAAGTCCGGTAGATAGAACATGAATTCCGCAGGCGCTTCGGTACCCGCCGCATCGACGAACTCAAACGTAACTCCGTCTACCACGCGAACGGTTCCACGGCCTGGTACCTCCTCTGTCGGCGCGATCAGACCGATCGTGCCTTGGGAAAGCGCTGGCCCCAGCCCCACGCCTACCTGCCCTGTCGGGCCGCTGGGTAACGTATTGCCAAACATCAGCACAGCTCGTCGGCTCATATAGTTCCCGGCCAGCAAATTCTCGGCGACGGCGGATTTCGTAAAGCCAACTGGTGCGAGCACGGGTACACCGCGCGCTTCGATGTCGGCTTCGTCGATCACACCGCGCACACCGCCGAAATGGTCACCATGGGAATGGGTATAGATCACGCCCGTGACGGGGCGATTCCCCAGCGTGTCATTGACCAGTCCCAAAGCAGCCGCAGCTGTCTCCTGACTGAGCAGCGGGTCTACAATGATCCAGCCAGTATCGCCCCGGATGACCGACATGACCGCTAGGTCATACCCGCGAACCTGATAGATCCCATCCATGACTTCAAACAGGCCATGTTCGGAGTTCAGACGCTCCTGCCTCCAAAGCGATGGATTCACTGTGTCGGGGCTGTCCCCGTCAATGAAGTCCCGACGGCTGACCTGCCAAACGACATTACCATCGACGTCGGTGATCGTGTCCTGTTTCAGCTGCGCCAGCAGACCGCGCGTTGCGTCAACAAAATCGGAAGTGTCTTCCAGAGGCAGGCGGTCAGCCACAGCCGCATTTGCTGCGCGGGTCGTATCCGTCGCCTCGCCCTTCGGCGGAGCCTTGGCCATGGACTCAGGAATATTCGTCTGTGTGCCCGGAGAACAGGCCACCAGCAGGATGGCTGCAGCCACACCAAATAGAACTCGCATATCTTCCTCCCATAGCGACGCGTTCACGCACCGTTTTCTCGCACTGTGCGACGAGGCCAAAAGGCACGCAAGACAGCCGCGAAGGAAACAGGAATTTAGCGGGAGATACTGATCGACAAGGCGCCAAACCGTTGCGGGCCGTCTTGGCGGACAAACTCTTCAGTTCGGTTCACGAAAGTGAAGGCGACTTGCACGCTGCGGTAATGGACCGCCACGCCCGCCTGAATATCGCCCACTACCGTCCGACGATCTTCAACGCGCGGCCCATCCCGCCACAGATTTCCATCCAGAAACATGTCACGGGCCACGGCCCGCCCGTCCACGCCCACGAAGAAATAGCCACCAAGCGGATCTTCCGGCGTTCCGGGCACGAACTCCCCTGCCCCTGAGAGGGCTGGACGGATGCGCGGGGGACCGAAGCTCGAATTCAGGTCCCATCCGATTCGCGCCGTCAGGCCTGCAGATCCATATGTGCGCACATTGCCGAGCGCGACTCCGACGTGCGCTCCAAAATCAGTCTCCAGCCCGAGTGGCAAGTTTGGGCCGTCAAACATCTGCATTCGCTGGGCAATGACTTCGACTCCCGGCTCATCCTTCAGCTGGTGATCCCACCCTTTCGCAGTCGCAACTCCAATGATCTCGTGCCACGTGTTTTGCACAAATTCGCCGGCCGCCGATGGTCCGACGACACCAAGATTGACCTGCAGAGTGTCCTGAGTGTTTTCGCTGCTGGCAGCCACGGTCGATGACAGGGCGAGCCACGCTGCATACGGCCGGTCGGTCGGGTCGGGTGTAAACGTCTGAATGTCTTCGGGAGTGAATATGGCATGTGAAATGGCAAAGCCTTGCCGGAGTTCGGTACGATCCAGATCAATCCACGGCAGACGATCGGCGACCCATTCGAGACCAGGATGAACATTGTCTGCGCCGGACACGCGCTCTATGCGAAGTCCGTTGGAATAATTGCGATCCGTGCCACCGCCGAAGAAATCATTTTCCGTCGAGAAAGACACAACCGCAGGTTTGCGCGGAACAGTCGGTTCACCCTCCTGCGCGTACGTCGACGGAGCATACAGAAAAGCTGCGACCAGGGCCGCAGCTTGGATGAGAGGGAATCGAGCCTGCATGGGCGTCGATTAGCAGCTAACGACGCATCGTGAAACTAACACCTGCGAAATCTTCAGTCTCGCTGATGCTGACATTCCGGTCTGAATACTTCACTTCACGGCGAATATAACTGAGCGACAGTTCGCCCCCGCCGCGCTGCACGGATACACCTGCTTGAAGATCACCGACGGTGACCTGGTCCGTGAGCGACATGTCGCCCAGGCTTGGGCGGAACCCGTTGGCATCGGCATCCCATACAAGCGCCTCCCCGTCAGCACCCGCGAAGACGTACCAGCCCTGAGGCTGTCCGTTGCGGTCAAGCAGGTCGAAATCCTGACCAATTCGAACTTCACCGCCAACCCGGCGCGTAAGGACTTCGCCCTCTTCCCGGACCGCAATACGTGGCGCAAGGCCGACATCAAAACTGAGGCCAGTCACCTCCTTCGGCGCGGAAATAGCTATCTCGGCGGCGATATTCTT
The DNA here is from genome assembly GCF_017309975.1 of Hyphomonas sp. KY3. Taxonomy (NCBI): domain Bacteria; kingdom Pseudomonadati; phylum Pseudomonadota; class Alphaproteobacteria; order Hyphomonadales; family Hyphomonadaceae; genus Hyphomonas; species Hyphomonas sp. KY3. The sequence goes on along the minus strand of NZ_CP022271.1, from coordinate 759,732 downwards.
TTCCAGCTGGCCCGGACGCGAGAGTGCAGCCCGGCTGCGCTCGGCGGCCACTGCGACGAGCGTCTCACTGGTCCCCCAGTCGACGCGCGTATTGTTTGGGACTCCAAACTCGGCATTGGGGTGAGAGCGGTAGTCAATGGGCTGGTCGGCGATCATCTGCGCCGCGACTGTATTCGTCGCTTCAAGCGGTACGCCACTAAACCGGGCCGAGGGTGCGCTAAATACGTGGACGGAAGCTGCATTGGGGACGGAGTTGGGCGCATAATTGGCTGGCGCGGCCATCTGCATACCAAGTGTTGGAGGCGCGACGGGTTCGGAGCGTACTTGCTCATGTGGAGACGTCGATACGCATCCCTGGCACGCCATCGTGATGACTGCGGAAGAAATTGCAAATGCCATCTGCCTTATACCTCTCATGCCTTCATCCCTGAGCACTCGTCTATTCAAGGATTAGACCGTTTGACGATTAACTTAACATAAAGAACTCGTCCGTCTCAAACGCCAATGGGCCGAATTCCATTAATTCTTCTCGTCATAACTCGCCTGTGTAGTGTTTGTTCCAGAACCCGGTAAAATTGTGTTTTTTCGGTGTCATTTGACTGATTTTCGGGTCATCGGCGCCGTTAACCAGCTGTAAAATTTCATGAAATTGTTCGGCTTATTCGATCACAAATGCCTCAATCTCTGCCTTCAGCCAGTTCCATGCAAAAAAAGGCCGGGGCCCCACGAGGCACCGGCCTTTTGTTATATGCCTATTTCCAGTCGCAGCCTTATTGGCAAGCAAGACACTCGTCATAATCGGTATTGGGGGTGTCCATTTTCTGGACTTCAGACTTCTCAGACCCGGCAAATGCCGCGCGCTGTACCGATTTGGAGCGGCAATAATAAAGCGATTTGAGCCCGCGCTCCCACGCTGTCCAGTGCAGCATGTGAAGGTCCCATTTGGCGATGTCGCCCGGAAGGAACAGGTTCAGGGACTGCGACTGGCAGATATAAGGCGTGCGGTCGGCCGCCAGTTCGATGATCCAGCGCTGGTCGATTTCGAACGCCGTCTTGAACACAGATTTCTCGTGTTCGTCCAGGCATTCGAGATGCTGGATGGAGCCTTCATGCTCGAGAATTGAGGTCCAGACCTCGTCTGTGTCCATATCCTTGCTGGCCAGAAGACGCTGGAGCTGTTGGTTCTTCACGGTGAAGGAACCTGACAGCGTCTTGTGGGTGTAGACGTTTGCCGGGATTGGCTCAATGCCAGCCGACGTTCCACCACAGATGATCGAGATCGATGCTGTTGGGGCCACGGCCATCTTGTGGCTGAAACGGGCCATCATGCCGACGTCACGGGCATCCTCACAGGGCCCCCGTTCTTTGGCGAGCTTGACAGAAGCCGCATCGGCACCCTGCCGGATGTGCTTGAACATCTTCTCGTTCCAGACTTTCGACATGGCGCTTTCCAGCGGCACATTCATTGTCTGCAGGAAGGAGTGGAAACCCATCAGGCCGAGACCGACCGAACGCTCACGCTTCGCGGAGTAGACAGCGCGGGCCATTTCCGGCGGCGCGCGCTCGATGAAGTCTTCAAGCACATTGTCGAGGAAGCGGAAGATGTCTTCGATGAAGGTCTCATCCTTGGACCATTCGAGATACTTCTCGGCATTGACCGAAGACAGGCAGCACACAGCGGTGCGGTCCTGGCCTGCATGGTCGACACCGGTTGGCAAGGTAATTTCGGAGCAGAGATTGGACTGTGTGACCTTCAGGCCAAGCTTGCGCTGGTGAGCAGGCATGGCGTTGTTCACGGTGTCGGTGAACAACAGGTATGGCTCACCAGTCTGCATGCGCAGCTCAAGAATTTTCTGCCACAATTTACGAGCATTGATCGTCCGGATAACTTCCTTCGACTTCGGACTGATCAGGCCGTAATCCTCATCATTTTTCACCGCTTCCATGAAGTCGTCGGTGATGTTGATACCGTGATGCAGATTCAGGGATTTCCGGTTGAAGTCGCCGGACGCCTTGCGGATTTCGAGAAACTCTTCGATTTCCGGGTGGTGGACATCAATGTAACACGCGGCCGAGCCACGGCGCAGCGAACCTTGGCTGATCGCCAGCGTCAACGAATCCATGACACGAATGAACGGGATGATTCCGGAGGTCTGACCGTTCTGACCAACCTTCTCGCCAATCGAGCGGACATTGCCCCAATAGGTTCCGATGCCGCCGCCATTTGATGCGAGCCAGACATTCTCGGTCCAGGTCTCAACGATATCGTCTAGCGAGTCGCCAACCTGGTTCAGGAAGCAGGAAATGGGGAGGCCGCGTGCCGCGCCACCGTTCGAAAGAACAGGCGTCGCAGGCATGAACCAGAGCTTGGACATATAATCGTACAGGCGCTGAGCGTGCTCGGTGTCGTCGGCGAAGGCCAGCGAAACGCGGGCGAACATGTCCTGATAGGACTCACCGGGCAGCAAATAGCGATCCTGGAGCGTCTTCTTGCCGAATTCGGTCAGAAGGGAATCACGCGACGGATCCATCACGATCGGGCTGCCTTCAACAACGCGCAGCAGGCCTTCCACTCCAGCCTTGGGCTTACCCTTGCGGAGCGCAGATTTAGACACAGTTTTTGCCTCGGTTGCAGACATAAGAGCAGCCCTTCAGAATCGATAGATACATATAGGTCCGGAAGCCCCTGAAAGCCAGATATTGCTCTCAACCCCGTTCCTGACACAAGATATAGTGTCTGAAGGTTAATATCGGGTCAACGGGCCTTGTCTCTAAAACGTCAAATTTGCCGTGGAATTCTGGTTAATCAATGATTAACACACCCATCGATGGCCCGCCAGTATTGGCCTTTCAGAGACTGCACAAATCTGCATCACAAATCTCTTTTCAGATTGGTCCGATTTTACCTCTTGGAAGATCAATCGACAGGGATTCAGTTAACGCAGAGTGACGATTCCTCAACCGATTGGTCCGACCTGTTGAGACAATCACTAACGTCCACCGTGCATTATGGTCTCATTGGTCCAATTCTGACCTGCAAGAGGATACTATGCTGAACTGGCTAAAGAATCAGACCCTTGAGAACTGGGCCAACGCGCCCATCGTGAATGACGGCGAAACGGTCATCGACGCCCCCGCCGCCGAGATCTTTGAACGACTGGACCTTGCCTCCCCAAGCAATGCCCTGCGCCAGCGCGGCTTTACCTTCGGTGCCGGCAACCCTGCCTACGACATTTTCGAGGCCAGCGACCCAGACCAGCCCGATGTCACACTCGTCTTCGAAGTCACCGAATCCCGCCCGCGCAAACGCTATTGCTATCGCACGACTGCGCGGTCGACGGACAAGCACTGTGCGGTGACCGAATCATCTTGCGAGTTCACAATCGTCCCGCAAAAGGATGGTCGGCATCTGTTGCACCTTCAGGAGACCAGCACACTGACCCCGGGGCTCGACCGCAATCAATACATTCTGGAGCGCGCGAAGCTGAACTTCTCTGTGTTCCGGACATTGGCGCGCCTGAGGCTGCACCTCGAGCTGGGCACAGACCTGCGCAACATCAATTGATTGAATTTCATGGGTAAGGCGGAGACAGACGAGCGACCCGGGCGAAAAAACTCGTTGGGGCTGCTTCGTTCCCGACCTGACCCGATTGGCGAGCGACCCGTCCGCCGCCTGCCTCCTGCCGGTTATATGCGCCGAGCGGCCGCTCGGTGCAAGGGCCAGCGTCCACCCCGAAACACTTAACCCCTCCTCCAATACCGTGTTAGCCTTTCGGCACAGGGTTCTTGGAGGGATACTCAATGAAACTTCACCAAATTTGCGTCGCTGCAGGCCTGACGGCGGCTTTGGCCGTCACTTCGGCAATTGCTCAGGAAGAAACGGCTGAAGACAGCAAGCGCTTCACCGCAGAGCGCGTCTTCGACATCGAGTATGCGACCAACCCGCAGATCTCGCCAGACGGCAAGACCATTATCTATGTCCGCCACAGCATGGACCGGATGACCGACCGCGACACGGGTCATCTATGGATTATTGATATTGAGAGTGGTGCCCAGCGTCCCCTGCTCGGTGTGGGCGGCAGTGCAGGCGCGCCAAGCTGGTCGCCCGATGGCTCCCGCGTCCTCTACACGAGCACAGCGAGCGGAAAGCCCGAGTTGAAACTCGTCTATATGGACACCGGCTTGTCCTATTCGCTTGCACAGTTCACGGAGAGCCCATCAGGCGCCACTTGGTCTCCCGATGGCCGCAACATCGCCTTCTCCATGTTCGTACCAGGCGACAAGCCGGGCTTCGCGACGCCGCCGAAACAGCCCGAGGGCGCGAAATGGGCTGATCCGGTAAAGGTGATTGACGATCTGACCTTCCGGTTTGACGGTGCCGGCTATCTTGAAGATGGCGCGGACCAAGTCTTCGTACTGCCTGCAGAGGGCGGAACACCGCGGCAAGTCACGACAGGCGAAGCCGACATGGGCGGGCAAGCCTGGCTCGACAATGATACGCTGCTCGTCACGGGCAATCTCGCCGACGACCGCGACATGGACCCTATTGAGAGCGAGATATATTCGGTCGAACTGTCCAACCTCCAGATCACGCCCCTCACCTCACGCGACGGGCCGGACTTCGCCGCCACGCCCGCACCGGACGGACGCTCAATTGCCTTTCTCGGCTACGATGACGAGCTGAAATCCTACCAGCAGAACCACCTTTATGTGATGGGCCCGGATGGCTCGGGCGTTCGTGAGCTCCTGTCAGGCTTTCCCGGATCGCCTGGTCAGATCGAATGGGCACCGGATGGCAAAAGCCTCTTCATGCTGTTTGAGGACCATGGCGTCCTTACGCTGAACGAGCTGGATCTTCAGGGTCGCCTTACCCAGGTGGTCACGGGGATCGGCGGCACATCCATCGGCCGCCCCTATGCAGGTGGCAGTTTTTCGGTGGCAAAATCGGGTCGGCGCGAACAGATTGCTTATACAGCAGGATTTACAGATCGGCCCGCTGAAGTCGCCACGATCCGGTCGGATGGAAAGAATGGACGCATCCTGACGGAATTGAATTCCGATGTGCTGCCTTATCTCGACATGGCACCCATTGAAGAACTGAAAGTTGCGTCCAGCCATGACGGCCTCGAGATCGAGGCCTGGGTTGCCCTGCCCCCGAATTTCACGGCGGATGGCAGCTTCCCGCTTATCCTCGAAATCCATGGCGGACCGTTCTCCATGTACGGCCCCTTCTTCGCCAGCGAGATTCAGCGCTATGCTGCCGAGGGATATGTCACCGTCTATGTGAACCCACGCGGGTCGACCGGATACGGAGAAGAATTCGCCCAGGCCATCGACCAAGCCTATCCGGGTTATGACTATGATGACCTCATGAGCGTGGTCGACGAACTCGTCGCACGTAAATATGCGGATCCTGATCGTCTGTTTGTAACCGGTGGTTCTGGAGGCGGCATCCTGACGGCGTGGATCGTCACCAAGACGGACCGGTTTGCTGCGGCTGCCTCCATCAAACCGGTGATCAACTGGATGACGATGGCGCTTGCCGGCGACATTGCACAATTTGTCCGGCGTCACTGGATACGTGAAGATCCGTGGTCCAATCCGGACGCCTTCCTGAAGCTTTCTCCAATCTCGTATGTCGATCAAGTCGTCACGCCGACTCTGGTCATGGTTGGCGAAGAAGACTGGCGAACCCCGACCTGGGAAGCAGAGCAGTTCTACACCGCCCTCAAGATGAATGACGTAGACACCGCGCTCATCCGCGTGCCCGGGTCCTCGCACTATATTGCAGGTCGACCGAGCCGCCTGATAGCAAAAACCGACAATATCATGGGGTGGTTCGCCAAATATGATCCGGCCAAAATCGATGCGGAATCGGAGGGAGAATAGTCCCGAACCGGAATACCGTTCACGTTAAATCGTGAACGGTATTCCGGTGCTATAACCCCTTCAAATTGAGAGAAATTTGCGACTTCCCGCCCCGACCGACCGTGCGGGAAGTCCGATGGCACCCCTTTTGCATTGCTTCGCGTGTCTAACGGGACGAAAGCAGGTCAGGGGGCCTGGACATGCTGCACAGTATCAATTTGCTCAGGACATTGTCCTGCTACGCTATTGCGATCTTCCATATACGGGCGTTCGTGCATTCTCATTCGGACACTGTGCACCTGACCTTTTCTGCAGCACCTGGATTTCACCTGTTCCTTGCGATCAGTGGCTTTATTCTGGTCTACATCACGCGCCCCGATGACACGCCCCTGAACTTCATGATGAAGCGCACCGTGCGAATTGTGCCCCTCTACTGGGCGGCAACGACATTGACCCTGCTCCTCGCCTTGGCGCGCCCGTGGCTCTTCCACGAGGCTGATACGTCCCTGTCTTCTATCGTGAGCAGCTATCTGTTCCTTCCACACTATGATCTGGGCGGCGATATCCAGCCGATCCTGTTCGTGGGCTGGACGCTTGGCTATATCATGCTGTTCTACTTGCTTTTCTCACTGTCGCTATTCGTGCCGGAGCGCGTGCAAGTTCCCGCCGCCATCCTCATGACCATTGGCGTGATTGCGGGAGCGCAGCTATTGCCCGCAGGTCCCTATCGCGAATTCTACGGAAACCCGATCCTCCTGGAATTCGCCATGGGCTGCATCATGGGGCTCGCTTTGCGACAGAAGGCCGTTCAGGAATTTGTGAAGCGCACGTCGATGTGGCCCATTGGCCTGATCGGCATCGCGGGCTTTGCCATCGCCATGAACACCACTTTGCCATCTTGGGGACGGATGGGTGTCTATGCTGTCTCCAGCGCGCTCGTCGTGTTTGCCTGCGCCGGACAAGATCTGTTCCGCAAACCGCTGAATAATGACTTCCTGTCGATGGGCGGCAAGATCAGCTATGGGATCTTCCTGATCCACCCCTTGCTGATGACAGCATTCGGGGTCACGCTGTTCCGCCTCACCAGCAATGACTGGGTCGCAACCATTCTCTTGTTCGCAACCGTGCTGCCGCTCACTTCGTTTCTTGCCTATCTCAGCTTCCGCTATTTCGAGACGCCGACAAATACATGGCTGCGCAAGGCGTTTCACCTGTCAAAGCTTCCGCCAAAATCGGTGCAGGGCAAGGCGGCGACCATGCGGCCGACTGTCGTATAGGATTGGCTCCTACTCGCTTGTCGCGGTCTCATCCCGACGACGTGTCTTGGCAACGCCGGTAATGATACCGAAGCCAATCAGCACGATGGCACCAGTGCCGATCCAGACCGGCGGGGCACCAAGCAGAAAGGCTGCATAGGCAAGCCCTGATACGAGGACCAGGAAACCGATCAGGTAAATTCCGAAAGACGACATTGCGCGCTCCAGTGCTTCTAAAACATCTGAAGACACAACGTGGCCATTGCAGACCGGTTCCCCGGCCCGCATCAGCAATCTGACTTAGTCGCCCTTCTTGGCCGCGCGCTTGCGCTCATGCGGGTCAAGATAGACCTTGCGCAGCCGGATGTTCTCCGGTGTGACCTCAACCAGTTCGTCATCGGCGATATAAGCCAGCGACTTTTCCAGCGTCATCTGCAGTGGCGGCGTCAAACGCACAGCCTCATCAGTACCGGACGCGCGGACGTTGGACAGCTTCTTGCCCTTCAGCACGTTCACTTCGAGATCATTGTCGCGATTGTGCTCGCCAACAATCATCCCGCCATACACCTTGTTGCCCGGATGGATCATCATCGGACCACGATCTTCCAGGTTCCAAAGCGCGAAGGCGACTGCTTCACCCTGCTCCATGGCGATCAGAACGCCCGTATGGCGCCCCTGGATCTTGCCCTTGTGCGGGGCGTATTCGTGGAAGACGCGGTTCATGATCGCGGTGCCGCGCGTGTCGGACAGCAACTCACCCTGATAACCGATCAGGCCGCGTGTCGGCGCATGGAAAATCATGCGCGTACGACCGACACCCGACGGGCGCATGTCCAGCATGTCGGCCTTGCGCTCGGACAGTTTCTGCACGACCACGCCGGAATGCTCGTCATCCACATCGATGACGACTTCCTCGATTGGCTCAAGCTTCTCGCCGTTCGGGCCTTCCTGCATCACGACTTGCGGACGTGAGACGCCCAGTTCAAAGCCTTCGCGGCGCATCGTTTCGATCAAGACGGCCAGTTGGAGCTCGCCGCGCCCGGAGACGGTGAACGCCTCGGCGTCGGTGGCACGCTCGACCTTGAGGGCGACATTGCCTTCGGCCTCTTTCAGCAGGCGGTCCCAGATCATCCGGCTGGTGACTTTCGTACCTTCGGTACCGGCCAGCGGAGAATCATTGACGCGGAATGTCATGGAGATGGTTGGCGGATCGATCGGTTGCGCTTCGATCGGCTCGCTGACGGAAGGATCACAGAATGTGTCGGCTACGTTTGCCTTCGTCGTACCCGCAAGGGACACAATATCGCCAGCTTGCGCTTCGTCGACCGGCACACGGTCCAGGCCGCGGAACGCCAGCACTTTGGAGACGCGGGTCTGCTCGACCAGTTCGCCGTCACGGTTCAGCACCTTGATGGATTGGTTCGGCTTGATCGTGCCGGACGAGACGCGGCCCGTCAGGATGCGGCCGAGAAACGGATCGGAAGAAATCGTTGTGGCGAGGAAGCGGAACGGTCCCTCTTCCACTTTTGGTACGGGCACATGATCAACAACCATCTGGAACAGGGAATCCATGTTCTCGGTCTGGTTCTCATATTCGGTATTCATCCAGCCCTGCTTGGCCGAGCCGTAGAGGATCGGGAAGTCGAGCTGGTCGTCTGAGGCGTCGAGATTGGCAAAGAGGTCAAACACTTCGTTGATCACTTCATCGGGCCGACGCTCAGGCTTGTCGATCTTGTTCACGGCCACAATCGGGCGAAGGCCGACTTTCAGGGCCTTGGAAACAACGAATTTGGTCTGTGGCATTGGGCCTTCAGCCGCATCGACCAGCACGATGGCGCCATCCACCATCTGAAGGATACGCTCCACTTCACCACCGAAATCGGCGTGTCCGGGCGTGTCGACGATGTTGATGCGATAGTCTTTCCATTCCACCGACGTCGTCTTGGCGAGAATGGTAATGCCCCGCTCTTTCTCCAGATCGTTGGAATCCATCATCCGTTCGGCGGTCTTTTCGTTCTCGCGGAACGTGCCGGATTGTTTCAGCAATTCATCGACGAGCGTGGTCTTGCCGTGGTCAACGTGGGCAATGATCGCGATGTTGCGCATTTTCTCGATAGGCGTGGACATGGAGGGTATGCTTTCGGGAGGGAGGCTGATTTGTCGCGCACATACACGTGCCCGCCGCGATTGGCTATGCTTTGTTGTCAGGCAGGCCCCTGCCGCGGCGAACCTCATTTACAAACCCGCCTTCAGGCGGCAAGTCAGCCGGGCAAAGTGAGGATCGCCATATGACCAATTCCAATGACATGCCGCTTGCTGCCAAGCCGATTGATCGTGCCGCGCATCACCGCAAGGACGATGCCTGGCTGGATGAAGCTTTTGCGCGCGACGATGTGCTGGTCCTGCTGCTGCGCAATGGTGATCCATTCGCTGCGACAGATGGCGGCCTTGTCTGGATGGGGCCGGAAATCGAGGAAGTCTCGCCGGGTTCTCCCCGCATTTTCCTCGGTCAGGATACGAGCGGCGCACCCGTCTTCGCGGTTAATCTGCCGCCCAAATTTGATCTTGAAACCTCTCTCATCGCAGGCGTCGGCGAGTTCATTGAGTTTCGCGCGGCGGCCGGGCGCATGAGCGCGCTGGAAGCCAATTGCTCCTCGACCGCACGCAGCATCTTTCTTTGGCACGCCTCGCATGGCTTCTGCGCCAAGTGCGGCGCAGGTACCGCCATTGTCGAAGCAGGCTGGAAACGCGAATGCCCCGCGTGCGGCACCGAGCATTTTCCGCGCACGGACCCCGTGGCCATCATGCTCGCGGTCAAGGGCGACAAATGCCTTGTTGGCCGACAAGCAAATTGGCCTGCCGGATTTGTCTCCTCCCTCGCAGGCTTCTGCGAGCCAGGCGAAACAATCGAGCAAGCCGCCGCACGCGAACTGGAAGAGGAAGCCGGCATTGTCTGCGACCCCGCCAGCGCCGAATACATCGCTTGTCAGCCCTGGCCCTTCCCGTCTTCGCTGATGGTCGGCCTGATCCTGGAAGCTCAGACAGACGAAATCACGGTCGACACCGACGAGTTGGAATCGGCTGAGTGGCTTACGCGCGACGATGTCAAACGCATGCTGGCTGGCACGCACGACCGCTTCTTCTGCCCCCCGCCCATGGCCATCGCGCACCATCTGTTGAAAGTGTGGGCCGAACGGGGCTGATCGGGCGGTCTGACCTCAGACTATCCCTTTGCGGAGTTACGCAAAAATGGAGTTGATTTTGCTCGAATCATTCTAGGCTGAATATTGCCATTTACAGGAGACCCGACATGGCAACAGCAACTCTGAAAAAGCCGGCCAAGAAGGCCGCCATCAAAAAGCCCGCGGCCAAGAAAACCGTGGCAAAAACGGCCTCAAAGCCAGCCAAGAAAGTAGCGGCGAAACCCGCTGCGAAAAAAGCTGCGGCAAAGCCGGCAGCCAAGAAGGCTGCCGCTCCGAAAGCGGCCGCATCGGCGAAGAAGCCTGCAGCAAAGGCCACCAAGCCCGCTGCAAAGAAACCTGCTGCAAAGAAGCCGGCCGCAAAGAAGAAGTAAGCTTGCGGACATGCTTGTCGGAAACGGGCGGGCCTCCCGCCCGTTTTTTTGTGCCGATATTGGGGGCCGGACCGAAAACCCCCACGCCCATAGGACGCGGGGGACTCTGACAGGTCAGTGGCAAACGGCATCGAGTGCCCTCTGGCCCGTTCAGACCGGACTGATCTTCGCGGATGGGGTACCCGCTTGATCCTCCGCCAATCATACCGGCCCATTGTGGCGATTCTTTTTGCCCGCCGTTTACGCGGGGAATTTTTCGACTTGTGCAGCACCGGAACGCCTGGCCGGACGAAACAGTTGATTCAACACGCTTTTGCAGGACGCGCCGGAGAAAGATGCACTCCAATTTTCTGAAAACGCCCTTTAACCAATTGGGCCGCTTGCCCTAGTCATTAATGCTGGACCAGGCTGTATCCGCGCGATCGATGAATGCTGGAACGTCCGAATCCCACTTCTTCTGGATGCTCTTGTTGTAATTGAGATAGAGCTTTCCATCGACGATCTTCCAGTATCTTGCATCGCCCTTTGCATGCTTGCCGTCCGCCATCGCCCAAGCGCAATAGCCGCCATATTGAGGCGCATATTTTTCCGGGGCTTCTATGAAGGCGTCACGATTGACCGCAGAAGCGAATTTGAACTTTGCGCCCATATAGTCAGCCGTGAACGCATCATCGCCCTTCACCGGCGCTCCCGAAGTGAAATAGGCGACAGGGTCATACCCCTGCAAGGCCGTGTCAGAGAACACGCCCGTATAGATTGGTGGCTCCGCATGCGCGATCGGTGCGACCGCCACAATGGGCAGTCCAGCAAGCCCAGCGGCAAAAATCATCGAACGTAGCTTCATTTCGAAAACTCCGGCTGGGTTCAGGATTGGACTGATGCCAGTTTGGCAGGTGCAGAGGTACGGTCCACCACAGTGCGCGCATGTCCAGGCAGGATGGCACGGCCTACTCCGGTGAGAATGGAAAGGAGCGTACTCCGATGAAACAAGAGATACGCAATCGACGCCAGCCAAACCGCAACCGCCATGGCGAAAAGGCCGCCTCCATCATTGTTCGGATCAATGCCCAGAGGCGTGAACAGATGGAAACTTACCGCTCCGGTCATGACAGCGGTCGCGATCAATGCGCCCAGTGTCTGCAACCGGCGCAGGGCTGGAACAAGGCCTATGAGCAATAGTGTTGAGGCTACCAACTCAGCTGATCCGATGACGTACTGGCTGAACAGGCCGGTCTGATCGAACAATCCCCCCGCCCCGAAGCCGGCAGCCCACGCATCAAGCTTTCCGAAAATCACCTGCGTTTCGGGCGCATTGGTAAACTTGAACCGCAAACTGTCCAAAAAGACTGCGGCGGCGATCAGCGCATAGACTACTGGGGCATATTTCTTGACGTGTGACAGCATGTTTTACGTCCTCCCTTGCGCAGGCTTGTCTCACGAAATTCGCTCGCCCTCAAAACAAGGACGTGTGAGCCCCACCCACTTTTGTGTGAGCCGAGGGGCTAAATTTCGTGAATTGCTGTTTCGCACTCGCGAAACGCGTTTATCGTTCCTAAATTAGCGTTCGACATGCAGGGAGGGGTCAGATGGACCGTATCGACGCAATGCGCCTGTTCGTTCGCGTGGCTGAAGCGGGCAACTTCTCCAAGGCCGCCGCGGCGCTCGGAGTGGGCCAGCCCACCGTGTCCCGCCGCATTCAGGATCTCGAAGCTCAACTAGACGTTACGCTCTTCCAGCGGACAACACGTGCGCTCAGCCTTACCGAAGCTGGCGAACGTTTCTACCGACGCGCAGTCGACCTGATCGCGGATTATGAATCTGCGGAGGCTGAAGCGCGCGGCCTGCAACATGAGCCGGTCGGCCTGCTACGCATATCGTGCTCGAATTCCTTCGCCCGGCGGATCATTGTCCCGGCCATTCCACCCTTCCTGGAGAAATATCCACGCATTCGGTTCGATGTGATTTCGGATGACGCGCTGACCGACCTCGTCGAGGAAGCCATCGACTTGGCATTCCGCTTTGGCCATCTTAGCGATTCCCGGCTGATGACTCGGAAGCTCGCAGATTCTCCACGTACGCTCTGGGCAGCGCCCGAATACCTCGCGCGCAAGGGCACGCCGCAAACCCCGACAGACCTGGAACACCATGACGCCGTCCTGTTCAGGAAAGGGCTCTACTCTGACTGGACTCTGACACGCGGCGACGAGAAGATAACTGTGAGGGTGGACGGCCCATTCGCAGCGTCTGGTGGCGATAATCTCGTCCAGGCCGGACTTGCCGGACTCGGTATCCTCATGGCGCCGAACTGGCTGGTTTCAGGCTGCGTATCAGATGGTCAACTGGTCCGCATCCTTCCCGACTGGGAAATGGAGAGCCTGCCCGTGAATTGCGTCTGGACCGCCGGCCGCCTACGCGGAAAGACAAAGCTCTTTGCCGACCATGTGACCGAAGCTCTGAAAGAGGCGATGTCTCACTGCTAGTCCGGCGCGTGTTCAGTGCTTGGGAACACGCCGAGAATTTTCAGGGATTGCGAGAAAAAGCCCAGCTCTTCCAAGGCCAGCTGAACGTGTCGTTCATCCGGGTGACCGTCAATTTCGGCATAGAAGAGCGTCGCAGTGAACGACCCGCCGACCATATAGCTTTCCAGCTTGGTCATGTTGATGCCATTGGTCGCAAATCCGCCCATCACCTTGTAGAGCGCGGCAGGAATGTTGCGCACCTCGAACATGAACGCCGTTTTGGCGGGGCCATCCTTGGCTTCAACGTCTGAATGGTCCTTCGACATGATGATGAACCGCGTCGTATTGTGGGCGGCGTCTTCGATGTCTTCAGCGAGGATTTCCAGACCGTAGACCTCCGCAGCCAATCGCGGCGCAATTGCCGCCACGGATGGATCGCCGAGTTCGGCCACTTCGCGTGCCGCGCCTGCCGTGTCCGCCGCTGTGACCGAATCAATGCCGTGCGTACGCAGGAAATTGCGGCATTGTCCGAGGCCCATGATATGAGAGCGCGCTTTTTTTATATCTGCCAGGCGCGTGCCCGCCAGCGCCATCAACTGAAACCGAATCGGCAGATAATACTCAGCAACGATCTGAAGCTCGGTGTTCGGCAACAGATAGTGAATGTCCCCCACCCGGCCGGCAATCGTGTTTTCCACGGGAATCATGGCCAAATCGGCATCTCCCCGCTCCACAGCCGCGAAACAGTCCTCAAACGTGCGGCACGGCATCGGCTCAAGGGCGGGATACGCTTCATTGCAGGCGATATGAGAGTTTGCGCCAGGTTCACCCTGATACGCGATTTTGCCGGTCATGGGTTTGATGTCCCCTTTTTCGTGGAATCATGTGCGTCGGATCGCCGCGACGAAAGGGGGAAGCCCTATAACGCACAGCCTTTATATTGTCTGCACTCCGTTAGCGTGCCAAAAGGCGCGCGCCAAGACGTATGACCAGACAGATTCGAAGGAATGCCTCCATGGGAGAACTCGGTCTCAACAAGATTTTCGGTGCGCTGCTCGCTACAGCCCTCGGAGTCTTCGCCCTGCAGACACTATCCGGCATCGTGTTCAGCGGTGGAAGCGAAGGCGCCCATCATGGCGACGAGCACGCTGAAGCGGCCTCCATGACGGAACAGATGTGCGAGAAATTCGCCTACTGCGTCGAAGTTGCTGACGCAGGTGGCACCGGCGGCGAAGCCGAAGAAGTCTTCGACCTCGGCCTTTTGCTGGCCAGCGCAGATATCGCTCGTGGCGAGCGCACTTTCAAAGGCAAATGCGCCACGTGCCACACGATTGATCAGGGCGGCGCGAACGGCACCGGCCCGAACCTCTACAACGTGGTCGGCGCCGACAAGGCTGCCCATGCCGGATTTGCCTATTCTGCCGTGCTTGAGGGCATGGACGGTGATTGGAACTACGCAAACCTGAATGACTGGCTCTACAACCCGTCTTCCTACGCACGCGGCACGACCATGTCCTTTGCTGGCCTGCGCCGCGATGATGATCGTGTAAACGTGATTGCCTATCTCGCAGCAAATACCACCAACCCACCGGCCTTCCCGGAGCCACTCGCTGCTTCTGCTGAAGAAGGCGCCGAGGGCGAAGAGGGTGCGGAAGCTGCCGAAGGCGACGCCGTCGAAGCAACCCTTCCGGCCGATGGCGTGGACGACATGGAAAACCCGACCCTGGCCACCGGCGAAGTCAAAACCATCGATTCAGTTGATGCGACCGGCCGGGATGATGGTGGCACCGGTGAGACCGTAACCGTTCCGGCAGAAGCCGTCGAAGCAGTTGAAGACGCTGCAGGCGAAGCTGAAGAGGCCGTGACCGAAGCCACGGACGATAACTAGGCGCTTACGCTTAGCCAGTCGGGGGTGTGCCCCCGTTTCGACGAAATATCTATGCGCCGGGCCCCTATGGGCTCGGCGTAATAGTTTGCGATCCGGGTGATGGCAGACTCCAGCGGTTCGACCGCCACTGCCATGTGCCACGCATTCGCATGCAGCAAATGGTCGGCATCGGTCATGATGCCGACATGCCCTTTCCAGAAGACGAGATCGCCTCGGCGCAAAGCGTTCGGCGCGCGCCAGTCCGGAATGTCATCTCCGGTCCAGGCAAACTGCATGTCACTGTCGCGCGGCAGTATCACACCCACCGCCTCGAAGGCCTGCTGGGTCAGCCCGGTGCAATCGAGCCCGAGGCTCTCCCGTCCGCCCCACAGATATGGCGTGCCGAGAAAACGCTCCGCCACCACAACCGGGTCATCTTCCAGAAACTCCATCGGAACGACATGACGCGTGTGCACCCAACCGCCACGATCCGAATAAAGCCAGTCACCTTCCCGCCCGCTGACCGACAAACGCGCGCCATGGCTCAACAGGAAGCGCGGGGCAGATTTGAGATCAGGTTCGCTGTAACAATGTGTCTTGGATGACGAAACCTTATGCGTTGGCTGTAGTAGCGGCGCAGATAGCGCCTCCATGGTTACCCAACCGCAATACCGGTCACGGCGACACTGCACCAGGCCGAACTCGCCCTGCTCTCTGAGCACGTCCACAATCTCACCATGCAGGGCCTGCGTAGCGAGGCGACCATCAGGCGCCGGTGTCTCGCGTACAGCCGCCACACCGGCGGTCACCTGATAGGCAAAGGCCTCGCCAACGGGTCGCTGAAGTCTCTTGTCGTAAAATGTTGGCATGCCTGTTCCCGTATTCGGGCGCTTCAGGCGGCGGCGTTGGTCTTCCCGCTGCGCTTGGGCGCCAATTGGCTATCATCCTTGCCAGAAGCTGCGGCAAGAACAAGGCCGGAGAATGTCCGCAGATATGCCATACCGGCTGGTGTGCGCTCGATGAAGATATTGCGCAGATCCGTGTCGTCCTTGATCCGGCGGATGAAATCGAGCCGGGCGAGCGCATCCAATGCCCGCGTGACCGCTGGCTTGGCGATATTCAGGTGCTCGGCCAAGCCGCGTACCGTATGGGGTCCCGGTGTCAGCGCGATCGTCATCAGAATGGCCTGCTGGCGCGCGGTCAAATCGGGCGCGTCCGAACGCACAGACGCCGTTACGGCACGCCGCCACAATTCCAGACCTTCGCGCTCAGACAGTGCCATTTCTCTACCCTTATTGTTCGCCTTATCGGAGAATCTCAGCTGATTTGCGGACTCCGTCTAGGGGGCTTGTCCTGTAAAGCTGGGGACAGGGGCCTTCACATTCCGGCCGAAACGCACGACATTGCAGGCATGGCCCAATCACATAGTCACATTCACGCAAACACCCCGTGCAGCCCCCAGGACGTGGATGCTTTCCTCAATGAGGCGGAAACCCTCGTCATGCGGCGCGGACAGCGGATGACGCGCATTCGCCGCAAGGTATTGCGCCTCCTGCTTGAGAGCACAGCGCCCGCCAAGGCGTATGATTTGCTGGCCAATCTCGACGGCGAAGGCTCTGCCAAGCCCCCTACCATCTATCGCGCGCTCGATTTCCTCCAGGAAACCGGCCTCGCCCACAAGATCGAAAGCCTGAACGCCTATGTCGCTTGCGGCCATGCCAGCCACAATCACTCTGCGGTGTTCCTCATCTGCGACACCTGCCATGGCGCAGAGGAATTGCACGCAACAGCAACGAATGAAGCGCTCGAAGCTGAAACAACCGCCGCAGGCTTCCAGATGAGCCGTGCTGTCGTGGAAGTGCGCGGCAAATGCCGGGACTGCGCCGCATGATCACATTGTGGAGGGGGAGCTGCAATCAGTGGGATTGCGACGAGATGGGGCACATGAATGTGCGCGTCTATGTCGAGAAGCAATTGGAAGGCCTCGCCGCCTTTGCGCCGGACCTCGGCATGCCACACGCTTTCAAGGCGTCGTCGCCATCGACGATCATTCCGGTCGATCAGCATATCCGATTCGTACGCGAAGTTTTGCCCGGCCGGCCGCTCACCATGAATGGTTGCGTGCTGGAAACGGACGAAGACAGCGCCCTGATCTATCAGGAACTACGCCACGCAGACGGATCGCTCGCCGCCGCCATGCGCACGCGCGTGCTACATGTCGACACCACCATGCGCAAACCTTTCCCCTGGAGTTCTCGAACCCGCGCGGCCTTCCCGAATTTCACAGACACCGCGCCCGAGGAATCCGCGCCACGCTCCATCGACATGTCGGCGCCCGGCCTGCCGCTGTCAGACATCACGCTCGACCGGGTAAAGAAGGTCGGCGCTCCCCTCGCCGGACGCGGCGCCATTCCGCCCCAACATCTCGACGTGCATGGGCGCATGCAGCCCTATTGGATGATCGGGCGCACCTCGGATTCAGTGCCAAACATTCTCTACAATTGGCGCAAGCGAGTGGCCGACACGGCAGGCGATCTGCGCATGGGTGCTGCAGTATTGGAATACAGGCTCCGCTACCATGCGATGCCCGTCGCCGGAGATTTGTACGAGCTCTACACCTCATTTGGCGGCGCCTCTGGAAAGACGCACAATCTGATTCACTGGATGATGGATCCGGCCAAAGGTACGCCTTGGGCCACCATGCAGGCGACCGCTATCACGCTGGATCTCGATGCGCGCAAGGCCATCCCAGCGCCGCCCGAAATGATAAGTGAGCTGACCGAGATGGCGGCGCCCGGCCTTGAAATCTAGGCTTCCTTGGCGATGATATCTGCCACAGCCGGAATATCCTTCAGGTTCAATCCGGCGATATTGATGCGTCCCGAATTTGGCATGTAAAGACCACTCTTTTCACGCATCGCCGTGATGCCGTCCTTCGACAGCGGCAGCTGGCTGAACATGCCATTCTGCATCGCCACCGCGCCGAGCCGGTTGGAACCCGTCTTCTCGACCAGCGTCTCGGCCAGCGCCTTGCGCAGCGAGATCATCCGTTCACGCATCTGCGTCAGTTCGGCCTCCCATTCGGCGCGCAGGTCTGCATTGTTCAGGATGGTGGCAACAATCGCTGCGCCATGCGCTGGCGGCATGGAATAGCTCGCTCGCGCCAGCGCTGCGACATGTGTTGACGCCGCCGCGATGCCCTCAGCCGACTCGCCCACGGCAAGGAAACAGCCTGCGCGCTCGCGGTACAGGCCGAAATTCTTTGAGCAGGAATAGGAGACCAGCGCTTCGCCCGCTGCCTCGATGAACGCGCGCACGCCTTTGACGTCTTCGTCCAGCCCCTTCGCAAAGCCGTGATAGGCAACGTCCAGCATCGCGATCAGGCCCTTGCTTTTCACTAGCGCTCCGACTTTTTTCCAGTCCTCGATGGTCAGGTCGATGCCGGTTGGGTTGTGGCAAGGTCCCTGGATGATGATGCCATCCCCGCGTTCGGCCTTTTCGATGCCCGCCAGCATGGCAGCAAGATCAAGCTCACCCGTCTCCGGATCAGCATAAGGATACTCGGCAACGTCCAGTCCCATGAAGCGCACGACGTTCGGATGGTTGGGCCAGGTCGGGTTCGACACCCAGACCGTCTTGACGCCCATCCGGCTCATAAGGCCGGTGCCAAGGAACAGTGCGCCACATCCGCCCGGTGCGGTGAACGACAGCGTACGCCCTTCTTGGGTAGCGGCCGCCCCTTCCCCGAACACGAAGCCTTCGATGGCGGCGCAATAGTCGGTATTGCCGCGCGGCCCTTCATATACCTTTGTGGTCTGGGATTTCAGGATCAGCGCCTCGGCCTTGGCCACGGCCGACATCACCGGGGTTTCGCCCTTGTCATTCTTGTAGACGCCGACACCCAGGTCGAATTTTTCATCGCGTGGATCTTCGCGATAAGCCGTCATCAGGCCGAGAAGTGCATCCGCCGGCATGGGTGTCAGGGTCGAGAATTGGGACATATTGGAAATCCGTTTGTTCTGGGAAGTCGCGCCGGACCCTATGCAGTTGTGGATGCCACGGCAACCGCCACGTACGGAACCGATTGTCGCGTCGGGGCTTTACTCCTCAGATACAGAAAGGCCCCTGATGACCCACCACGCCAATACCGCCCTCGAATGGCTCATGCGGGCCGGATATGGGGCGCGAGGCATGGTTTACCTGATCGTAGGCGGGCTCGCTTTTTTTGCAGCCCTGAATGGCGGTGAGGCCGAAGGCACCTCCGGCGCGCTGAACTTCCTGATCCGCCAGCCCTTTGGTGCCGTGCTGCTGGCCATCACGGCCGCCGGCCTTTTCGCCTACACACTCTGGCGACTGGTGGACGGCATCATGGACCTCGAAAATGAAGGCGATGATGCCGAAGGCTACGCCAATCGCGCAGGTCAGATCATGTCAGGCCTGACCCATGCTGCCCTCGGCGTCTCGGCCATCCTCATCCTGATGAAGGGCGCGCAGGCCAGCGGCAACGATTCCTCCGCCGAGAATTGGAGCGCATCCTTGATGCAACACCCGGCAGGTCGACTGGTCGTTATCGCTGCTGGAATCACGACGCTAAGCGTTGCCATCTACCTGTTCGTGAAATCGTGGAAGGCGGCCCACCGCAAAGATATCGTCCGCAAGGAAATGGCGGAGAAGCTCGAGCCCGTCGTCCGCTTCGGTCTTGCCGCACATGGCTTCGTCCTGCTGATTGTTGGTGGTCTGATCCTCACCGCTGGCATAACCGCCAACCCGGAACATGCCGCCGGTCTTGGCGAAGCACTGCGCATTCTGGAGACACAGACGTTCGGACGCATCCTGCTCGCGCTCGCAGGAGCGGGCCTTGCAGGCTTCGCGGTCTATTGCTTCGTGATGGCGCGCTATCGCATCGTGCCCAAACTGTCAGGCGACGCACTCTAGGCGCGCGCCGACTGTCAGTTCATTGTGATTAGTCGACCAGTGTGGCTTCGGTTTTCGACTTCACCTCGTCCAGCGTTACGTCCGGCGCGAGTTCGACGATTTTCAGGCCGCCCTCGACCACGTCCATCACGCAAAGATCGGTGATGATCCGGTCGACCACTTTCAGGCCGGTCAGGGGCAGCGTGCATTCCTTCAGGATCTTGGACTCGCCGCGCTTGTTCGCATGATCGGAGATCACCACGACACGACCGACACCAGCCACAAGGTCCATCGCGCCGCCCATGCCTTTGACGAGCTTTCCGGGGATCATCCAGTTTGCCAGATCGCCATTCTCGGCCACTTCCATCGCGCCAAGGATCGCCATCGCGATCTTGCCACCCCGGATCATGCCAAAGCTGGTCGCGCTGTCGAAATAGACAGACTGCGGAAGCTCCGTAATCGTTTGCTTGCCGGCATTGATCAAATCGGCATCTTCATCGCCCTCGAACGGGAATGGCCCCATGCCCAGCATGCCGTTCTCGGATTGCAGCGTGACGTTCACACCCTCCGGAATGTGGTTTGCCACCAGCGTCGGAATGCCGATGCCGAGATTCACATACATGCCGTCTTCAAGTTCCTGCGCGGCCCGCGCCGCCATCTGATCGCGATCCCAGGGCATCAGGCACTCTCCTTCTTGCGGACAGTCCGCTGTTCAATTCGCTTTTCGAACTCGCCCTGCACCAGGCGGTGCACGTAGATGCCCGGCAGGTGGATCGCGTCAGGGTCCAATTCGCCCGGCTCGACGATCTCTTCGACTTCCATGACGCAGATCTTGCCACACGTCGCGGCGGGCAGATTGAAGTTGCGGGCCGTCTTGCGGAAGATCGCATTGCCCGTCGTATCGGCCTTCCAGGCTTTCACGATGGCGAGGTCTGCGAAGATCCCCTCTTCCAGGATATAGGTCTCGCCATTGAAGACCTTCTCTTCCTTGCCTTCGGCCACCAATGTGCCAACACCGGTCTTTGTGTAGAAGCCCGGAATGCCGGCGCCACCGGCGCGCATGCGCTCGGCCAGCGTGCCCTGCGGGTTGAACTCCAGCTCCAATTCGCCAGAAAGATATTGCTGCATGAACAGATCATTCTCGCCCACATAGGACGAGCACATTTTCTTGATCTGCTTTGTCTGCAACAGAAGGCCGAGGCCGAAATCGTCCACGCCGGCATTGTTGGAATAGACCGTCAGATCCTTGGTTCCAGCGTCCCGGATCGCTGCAATGGACAGTTCCGGAATACCGCACAGGCCGAAGCCTCCAGCGGCAATCGTCATGCCGTCAAACAATACGCCATCCAGCGCGTCTGCGGCCGTCTTGTATATCTTGCTCGCCATGAAGTGCGGGCCTCCCCTTGGTCATGCTGCGGTGCAGCAGACGTTCTAGACCTGCTCGACGGTTTGTTCAATCGCTCCGAAGATCGAATGGCCCGATTTGTCGAACATCTCGATCCGAACCGTATCACCGGGGGACATGAAGGGTGTCTTGAAGTCGCCGGTGGCGATCTTCTCGATCATGCGGATTTCGGCGATGCAGGAATAGCCGAGACCACCCTCGCTGACAGGTTTTCCGGGGCCACCATCGGCGCCCTTGTTGGACACCGTACCGGAACCGATCACCGTGCCAGCCGTCAAGGGCCGTGTTTTGGCCGCATGTGCCACCAGACGCGCAAGGCTGAAAGTGGCGTCTTCTGCGGCCTCGGCGCGGCCGAAAGGCTCGCCATTATAGTCCACGCGCAGCGGCAGGTGCACGAGGCTGTCTTTCCATGCGTCGCCCAGTTCGTCCGGCGTCACCGCAACCGGCGAGAACGCGCTCGGTGGCTTGGACTGGAAGAAGCCGAAGCCCTTGGCCAGTTCGCCGGGGATCAGCCCGCGCAGGGACACGTCATTGCACAGCATGACCAGCTTGATGTGACCGGCGGCATCGTCTTCGCTTACGCCCAACGGCACGTCGTCGGTGATGACCGCAATCTCCCCTTCCATGTCACAGCCCCATGCCATGTCACCCAGCGGAATTGCATCGCGCGGGCCCAGAAAGGCATCAGAGCCGCCCTGATACATCAGCGGATCATCATAAAAGCTTTCCGGCACTTCCGCGCCGCGCGCCTTGCGCACCAGTTCGACGTGATTGATATAGGCCGACCCGTCCGCCCACTGATAGGCACGCGGCAGCGGGCTTTCGCAATCATGCTCGTGGAAACGTGCGGTCGGCACAGAGCCAAGCTCCACCTGCTCGGCCAGCTGTTGCAGTTTCGGGGCGTAGACGTCCCATTTGTCGAGCGCCGCCTGCAGCGTCGGCGCAATGCCGGCCGCATCCGTGTAGCGAGTCAGATCCTTCGAAACGACGACAAGGCGGCCATCACGGGCGCCATTCTTCAGTGTAGCGATTTTCATGTATCGGGCCCCAGAGTTTGTCCAATGAATAAGTCAGGTATCAATCGAATGGTAGTTACGTATTCGCTTTCTTCGTCCTTCAGAATCAGAAATCCTTTTCCATCCTTGATCTCAGCATAACTGCCGGTCTGATGCGCCGACGTCATGTTTAGTACTTCCTTGTCAGCGACGAATAGGGAAAACTCGAACTCACCAGAGGCTGGCAAAAGAACAAATTTGATTGAGTGATCGCCGAACGTTTTCGAATATTCGGAGTAGGAAACAAGCCAGCGCTCGTTGGGGTACTGCCTTAAGGCTGGAGCTCCAAAAATCTCTTCGAGTACCGCCTCCTCAAACCCTTTCTTCAGCCTCATCAGCTCTCTTCCGCGATCTTCTCATGCAGCCAGGCCGCATGCCTCGGCGCTTTCTTTGTCGCGCTCCACTCGTCGATCATAGGCTGGGCAACGTCTTTCAACTGCTTCATCTGCTCTGGTGTGCCGATGTCGGCAGCGAGTTCGATGCGGTGGCCGTTGGGGTCGAAGAAGTAGATCGACTTGAAGATGCCGTGATGCGTCGGGCCCAGCACGTCGAGCCCCATGCCTTCAAGGTGTGCCTTGGTTTCCATCAACTCGTCCAGAGAACCGACGCGGAACGCGATATGCTGCACCCATTGCGGTGTGTTCCGGTCACGGTCCATATCCGGCTGGGTCGGCAACTCAAAGAAAGCGAGCACATTGCCATTTCCGGCATCCAGGAAGACATGCATGTACGGATCATGCGCGCCGGTCGACGGCACCTTGTCCTCGGCGATGGCCAACTGGAAATCCATGCCCAGCGCATCGCGATAGAACTCCACCGTCTCCTTCGCATCCTTGCAGCGATAGGCAACGTGATGAACGCCTTTCAGGGGGGCGGGAGCAGTCATTACGCGTCCTCCTTTTCCTCGACCTTCAATGCACCTCGCTGGATTTGGTCACGTTCCATGCTTTCGAACAAGGCCTTGAAATTGCCTTCGCCAAAGCCGTCCTTGTAATCGCCCTTGCGCTGGATGAACTCGAAGAAGACCGGGCCGATCTGCGCTTGCGCAAAGATCTGCATCAGCAGGCGCGGTTCGCCGCCCTCGGTCGTTCCGTCCAGCAGCAGGCCGCGGGCCTTCAGGCCCTCAACGTCTTCGCCATGCCCTGGCAGGCGCTCATCCAGCATTTCGTAATACGTCGCTGGCGGCGCGGTCATGAAGGGCACGCCGCGCTCTTTCAGGCGGTCATAGCAGGCATAGAGATCATCACAGATCAGCGCGATATGCTGGATGCCTTCGCCATTGTATTCGCGCAGGAATTCCTCGATCTGGCCCTTGCCGCCCTCGCCTTCCTCGTTCAGCGGAATGCGGATCTTGCCGTCCGGCGCCGTCAGCGCCTTGGAGGTCAGGCCGGTATATTCGCCCTTGATGTCAAAATAGCGGATTTCCTGGAAGTTGAAGAGCTTCTCATAGAAATCTGCCCAATATTTCATCCGGCCACCATAAACATTGTGCGTCAGGTGATCGATCAGCTTGAAGCCGGCGCCAACAGGATTCTTGTCCACACCCGGCAGGTATTCAAAGTCGATGTCATAGATATCGAGATCGTCGCCATAGCGGTCGATCAGGTAGATGATGGAATTGCCGATGCCACGAATGCCTGGAATGTGCAATTCGCTGGGGCCGGTGTTCACATTTACCGGCTCAGCGCCCTGTGCCAGCAAATGCTGGTAGGCCTTGCGGGCATCGCGCACGCGAAAGCCCATGCCGCAGGCGGATGGGCCATGCTCACGGGCGAAATACCATGCCGCGGATTTGGGCTCGTAATTGGTGATGAGGTTGATACCACCCTGGCGCCACAGCTCGACATCCTTGGTCCGGTGGCGGGCAATCTTTGTGAAGCCGATCAGCTCGAACACCGCTTCCAGATGGCCTTTTTCAGGCGCGGAAAATTCGATGAACTCGAAACCGTCGAGGCCGGCGGGATTTTCAAACAGGTCTGCCATGGTGCGCTCCAGTCGTAATTCCGGGGGGTCAAAACTATTAGTTTCATATGTAACTATTTGACAGGCGGAACGCAACCCTGAATCAGTAAACCATGCCTGATATTGAAAACGTTTCTTTGCTTCGCCTGCGCGAATTCCTGCCCTACCGCCTGTCGGTCCTGTCGAATACGATCTCGACGCGGATCGCGAGCTTGTATGACCGCGAATTCGGTCTCTCGATCTGGCAGTGGCGGGTCATGGCCGTGACCGGCGACCGGCCCGGCATCAGTGCCACCGAAATCGGCCAGCTGACCGCCATGGACAAGGTCGCGGTCAGCCGCGCCATCGCTGCCATGATCCAGATGGGCTATCTGGAGCGCAAGACGTCAGAGACCGATGGTCGGCGCTCCCAGCTCTTCCTGACGCCGGCTGGCCGCGATGTGTACGAACTCATCGTACCGATGGCGCTCGGCGCGGAACAGGAATTGGCCAGCAGCCTGACGGAGGAGGAGCAGAAACAGCTCGAACGCCTGATGGGCAAACTCGCCGATGCCGCCTCCCCTGACCGCCCGCTCTGGTAATGCTCAGGCCAGCGGCCAGAACATCGGGATGACGATCATGGACGCCGCGAACATGACGAGGTTCAGCGGCACTCCGATCTTCAGGAAGTCCGAGAATTTGTACCCGCCCGCACTGTAGACCAGTGTATTGGTCTGGTAGCCGATGGGGGTGGCAAAGCTCGCGCTGGCGGCGAACATCACGGCGACAACGAATGGGCGTGGATCAATGCCCAGCTGACTTCCCAACCCAATGGCGATGGGCGTCAGCAGGATCGCGGCAGCATTATTGCTCATGATCTCGGTCAGGAAGGATGTGATGAGGTAGAGCACCGCCAACACGGCCAGCGGCCCCATCCCGCCCGTCAGTCCGGCAAGATGCCCGACCAGCAGGCTGGCCGCACCGGTTTTCTCCATTGCCGTGCCAAGTGCCAGCATGCCGAAGATCAGCATCAGGATGTCCCAGCGGATCGCGCGATAGGCTTCCTGATGGTCCAGGCATCCAAGCGCAACGACGGATGTTGCCGCAATCAGCGCGAGCGCCGAGATCGGCAGCACGCCCAGCGCAGCCAGCCCCATCACCGACACCAGCGCGACAATCGCGATGGGTGCCTTGCCCCGTCTCATGGCGCGCTCGGTCGTCTCGGTAAGATTGTTGAGAATGCCATCATCAAACAATTGGCGCATGCCCCGTGCTGGACCCTCCAACAGGACCGTGTCGCCCACGTCGAAGCGGATGTCGTCTGTATTGGTGACATTCTCCCCGCGCCGGTGGATCGCCAGCACGTAGACACCATAGAGGCGCGCCAGGCCGAGCCCATTCAGCGACCGGCCGGTCAACCGCGATTGCGGCCCGATCACGCCTTCCATGATGACGGTCTCGCTGGTCTGGATCGGTTCAAAGGCAGGCCGCGCATCGGAGGCCGACGCACCAATGGCGATGCTGCCTGCCTCCTTCAGTGTCAGGACTTCTGAGACCGGTGTACGCAAGACGATCCGGTCTCCGGCCTGGATCGACAGGTCGCGCAAATCCGCCCTCAGCGACAGCCCCTCCCGGAAGACATCAATCACCTTGAATCCCTTCTCTGCAGAAAACCCGGTTTCGGAAACCGTCTTTCCGATCAGCGGCGACCCCAAAGGGATCAATATCTGAGCCAGAAATCGCCGGTCCTTCGCATTCGGCAACATGTCCACCAGCGATTCCCGCGTCGGCAACAGGAAGGGCGAAGTCAATGCGAGATAGGCAGCCCCGACCAGCGCGAGGATCACCCCGGCGCCTGTGATCTCGAACACGCCGAACGGGGCCAGCCCCGCCTCCTGCGCGACGCCATCCACAAGGATGTTGGTCGAGGTGCCGATCAGCGTCGTCGTACCGCCAAAGATCGCCGCGAAGGAAAGCGGAATCAGCAGTTTTGACGGCGCCACGCCGATCGTCCGCGCGAGTTGGATCACCACAGGGATCAGCACCACGACGATTGGCGTATTGTTCATGAGGGCGGACAGGATCATCACGCCCAGCATCATGGCCAGCATTGCCACTACTGGCGACGCCCGGCTGGCGAGTCGCGAGACCAGCCGTCCAGCCGCATCAATCACTCCGGTTCGCTCCAGCGCCGCCGACAACACGAACATGGCCGCAATCGTGATCGGCGCGGAATTCGAAAAGACCGAAAGTGCCTCAGGCACCGACAAAATACCCGTGAGCAACAATGCGCCCATCGCCAGCAGAGCGACGACATCCGCCGGCAGGACTTCCCTCACGAAACCGAAAAACACGATCCCCACCAGCAACAGCACGATGGCAATCTCTACCCCCGGCAGGGACAGAATATCAGCGGGCATGGGGTCAGCTCCAATGGCAACCCCGCATCCTTACACGACCGCGAATTGTTCCACTACTGAGCTTTTCTAAATCCAGCCGATATGGCCAGCCCTATCTGGACCCGCGCCGCCGCACTTTCAGCGACCGTTCCACAAAGGCATCTTCCTCAAGCGTGAACCGCTCGACGAGGCGCGCAAGGAAGGCCGACAGTTGGTCGCGCACTTCATAAGGCGCTTCCATCGGCAGGAAGTGGGTCGTGCCGCGCACCGCCTTCATCATCATGGCGGGATAGGACAGGATCAATCGCGCGCGCACCTTGTCGCTGATCACGGAATCCCGGGTCGGCCTCAGAATGGTCATCGGGATATGGTGTTTCTTTACGCGGCGCAGGGCACCCCAAGGCCGGTTGCGCTGGGCGGCAAAGGTCGCTGCTTCCCATTTCGGCTCACACAGCAGACGCCAGGTCTGCTCATCGCTATCAGCAGAATTGTGGTCGGTGCGTTCAATACCATCCAGCAGGTAATCTGCCAGAAAGGGCTCGCGCCATGATTTGAATGCGCCGCGACCTGTATAGGACTCAAGCGCCTCACGGAACGATCCGAACTTGGCGCGACGTTTCTTGGCCTGACGGGCCATGGCATTGCGCCGCAGAAGGAATGAAATAGGCGACAGCATATGCTGCCAGAAATAAACCGATTTCGACATGATTACCGGGTCGGCCAGTACGAGGCCTTTGACGAGATCGGGTCGCTTGCCTGCCACCAACAGGGCCACGCACCCGCCCATGGAGTGCCCGCCCAGGATCACGCCCTGTGGCGCTTCTTTCTCCAACCATTCGATCACATCGTCGCGGTGGCGTTTCCAGGATTTCATGCGGCCGGGTTTGGCCTGCAATGTGGAACGACCATGCCCCCGCATGTCGAGCGCCGCCACACGCTGGCGAAGCCCGAGGGGCGCCAGCAATGACTGATAGGTCATTCCATTGAATCCGGTCGCATGCAGCCATACCGCAGAGAAGGGCTTGATTGGGTCACCGAATTCAATGCCGGCCATCTCTCCGCCGGCTTTGGCCTCATACGTAAATCGACGCATCAGCCCCTCGATCCAAAGACGCGCCGCAACAGATCGGTCGTCCGAGCCACAGGATTCTCACGGATCTTCTTCTCCTCTGCAGCCACGTAGTGGAACATGCCATCCAGTCCCAGTGTGACCGCGTGATTGGTCAAGTCATTTTGCAGGCTGGAGGTGACTCCCCCGACGCCATAGCTATTGGCGACCTGCTCAAGTGACGTGAATGCACCCGCCTGTGCAAGCGACGTTTTGACATAGGGTGTGAATGACGCACGCAGCTGGCTCTCGGTCTTCTCGCGCAGGTAGTCTGTCGCCGCTGTGTCGCCGCCATTCAGGATGCGTACAGCATCCTCAATCGTGATCTGGCGGATCGCTCCTATGACCAGCGTCTTTGCCTCCGGCACAGCTGCCTCCGCCGCCCGGTTCATACGCAATTCCAGGTCATCCAGTGGACCGCTCGCCCCGACGCGCGACAGGCCGGATTGGATATCCCGATAGGTTTTCGGAAGCGGAATACGAATTTCCGAATCTCCGAAATAGCCATTGGTCTGGCCCAGTTGCGCTGCCACGATGTTGGTGCCCACTGTGAGCGCTTCGCGGAGACCGGCATCAATTTCGGCCTGGCTGAGCGCACCGCCCTGCCCTGTTTGCTGGCCAATCACCTCGCCCAGAACCCGCCCCAGATCACCAGAGCTGCCCGTGGTCGCGCAGCCCACCGGCACCGTCAGCAGCGCCATAGCTGCGATCATCATTGGTCTCATGGCCGTCTCCTCCAGTTTTCTCCAGATGACCGTACTCGACGCCGTGACTGAATAGAAGCCACACGAGGATGTATTGCTGCAGCGCCAGCTCACCTTACGAACGTGTCATGGAAAATTTGTTGACCACGTATGTAGTCATGTCATACGACTACGCTTGTAGTCCAGAGAGGGGTTCTACACTATGAAGATTTCCGATGCAGAACTCGACGTGATGAGCGTGCTTTGGGCGCGGCCGGGCCTTGCTGCCTCGGATGTCCACGACGCGCTGGGCACCGAAAAGGACTGGACCAGCCGCACCGTCAAGACCTTGCTGGCCCGCCTTGTGGAGAAGGGCGCGCTAAGCACTGAGGAAGATGGCCGACGTTATCTCTACTATCCCCTCGTCGAGGAAGGCACCTACAAGGCCGGGGCCGCTCGCCAGTTCGTCGACCAGGTCTTTTCCGGTCGCGCAGCCCCCCTCGTGGCGCACCTTGCTGATACGCGCGGTCTTACGGCCGATGACATCGCAGAACTTGAAAAGCTTCTAGGGGAGTTGAAGAAATGATTTTTGACCTGAACAGCCTCAACTTCACCTATGGCGTACAGACCGTGATTGCGGTGTCTGTCCTGATCGCGCTCATTCTGTTTGCGCGCAAGCATGTTGCCCGGCAGTTCGGCGCGGGTGTCGCCTATGCGCTCTGGGCAATTCCGCTGGCCCGGCTTGTCCTGCCTCCCCTTTCCATGCCCACGCCGCTGGCCGGGTTCTTTGAGATGTTCCAGTCTCAATCACCTGCGGCGGCTGGGACGGCAGATGCTGCACCTGCATTCGTTCGCTCACCTGAACCCGTAGGATCCGCAGCCAACGCCGTCTGGGCTCCGCCAGCAACCGGTCCTGAGGCTTCGAGCCCCCTGTTCGAAGTGGCTCATGGTCCTGCGGCCTTCCCGGAACTGTCCGAGCCTGTTTTGGGCGGACTCCTTCTTGGAACCGTGTTGGCCGTGTGGGCTGGCGGAGCCATCTACATGCTTGCCCGCAGTTCGTTTGCACACCACAGTTTCATGCAGACCCTGCGCCGCGAAGAGATGCCTGCCTCGCCCGAGCTCGCCAGCCTTGCCGACGATGTGGCCCGGCAGATCGGCCTGAAGCGCACTCCGCAGATTTCCACCAGCTTCATTTCATCTGGCCCGCTGGTCTCCGGCCTCTTTCGCCCGACTGTTCTGCTACCGGCCTGGTTCGAGGAAGACTATACCGTGTCCCAGCAACGGGCAGCGTTGGCGCACGAGCTGACGCATATCAAGCGCGGCGACCTCTGGGCCTTGCAGATGTCGGAAATCTTCGTTTCTGCACTCTGGTTCAATCCGCTGGCCTATATTGCACGACGCGCCTTCCGCACCGACCAGGAAGCAGCCTGCGACAGCGATGTGCTGAAATCCGGAGCGTCCTCCCCTCACGCCTATGGTGAGACATTGTTGAAGGCCGTTCAGCTTGCCCTGCCGGAACGCCTGACCGCCGCGGCCAGCCTGCCCCTGACTCACGCCCTGAAGGAAAGAATGATCCGCATGACCACACCCAGCCCCTCCCGCTCGCGGCGTCTGCTCGGCGCAGGTGTTTCCGGACTTCTTGGCAGCGCGGCCCTCATGTCGTCAGCCTTCGTAGCCACCGCCTGTGCCTCTGCCGAAGCCGATGAAAAGGTCGATATGGCCGAACTCGCGGGCGGAGAACCCGACAACATCAACCCAGTTCCCCAGCATCGCAGTTTGCACTTCAAGGATGGCACATTGTTCATCGATGGCGACAAGGTCGAGGACCGGCAGGTCGTCATCATCGGCGATCCTTTCTCGGTCGATGCGATGACGCCGGAACTTGAGCGGGAAATTGAAATCCTGACATCAAAGATCGAAGCTGAAACGGCCGAAATCGAAACTCTGGTGGCCTCCATGCCGCACATCGAACTCGCCTTCGAAGGCTTTGACGAAGAGCTGAACCGGAAGATGGAGATGGCCTTCAGCTTCACCGACGAAACCATGCCGAAATCCGAAGCCGAGTGGGAAGCCTGGGCAGAGAAGGTCGAGGCACAGGCCGAGGAATGGGAAGCCCATGCCGAAGCGATTGCCGAGCGCGCCGAAGCTCATGCAGACGCCTGGGAAACCCGCTTTGAACCCCAGATGGACGCCCTTGAGGCTCGCATCGAAGCCCATGCCGATGCGCTCGAACGCAAGATCGAGATCGCCTATGGCGAGGAGTTTGAGGATGAAATGGAGCATACCCATATCGTACTGACCGATCTGGTCGAGCAATGCCGCGACGCCAATCTGGCAGAGGGCGAGACCCGGATCCTCGAAAAGAGCAGTAGCCAGGACAAGACCAGGGACGTGAAGATCGCCTGCATCAAGGGCGACAAGGACACGCTGAAAGCCAAGGCGACGATCAAATCCGTGATGAAGAGCGACAAGCTCGACGCCGCCGAAAAGAAGGCCTTCAAGAAGCAGGTCAACGGTTCGTCCAGCCACACGATCACGATTGAAACCGACACGACAGACGAATAACGGGTCCCGCTCGCGCATTGCACGGAATGCATAGGCGGAGTCCCCCGGCGCAGGTCCCATTGCGTCGGGGGCTTTTTTTGCGAATGAGTCCCGCGCTTTGCGGTAATGGGATCGGCGTCTAGGGTGGCCCCCTGAATCGCGCTCCGGAGGATTTCCATGATACGCCTGCTCGCCACAATGGCCATTGCCACCTGCCCGCTCGCTGCCTGTGTCACAGCGCCTGAGCCCTGCACGCAGGAATGGGTCGAATACAAGACCGACCGTATCCTCGGCGAGTTCGCTTCCGAAAATCGTGGTCTGATCAACGACCTGCGGCGCATTACTGATAGCGAGGGCGAACTCAACACATTCGCCACGATGCGGCTGATGTCGCGGACAGACGACCTTCAGAACTTTGCTGACAGCTTCCAGAATGTCGTCATCCCTGAACTGGAACTGGCCCTGGTGGAATGTGGGCAGAGCGATCAGTTCGCCCCTGCACTGACGGGCTTCCTGCGCGATGAAGGTGTGGACGAAGAGGCCTTGCAGTGGGTCGCGCCGATCATCGGCCTCATGCAACAAATGCGCGAAGATGATGTAGGCAACCCGCCGCGAGCCA
Organism: Hyphomonas sp. KY3; assembly: GCF_017309975.1. Lineage (NCBI taxonomy): Bacteria > Pseudomonadati > Pseudomonadota > Alphaproteobacteria > Hyphomonadales > Hyphomonadaceae > Hyphomonas > Hyphomonas sp. KY3. Next base: position 728,040 of record NZ_CP022271.1, on the reverse strand, counting down.
TGTAAGAGCGCGGCCATGAAAACGCTGATCGTTGTCCCCGCCCGCTATGGATCCACCCGGTTCCCCGGCAAGCCGCTGGTCGAGATCGCCGGCCGCACCATGGTGAGCCGGGTGGCCGCGATGGCTTCGCGTGCCGCCGCTGAACTGGATGATGCTGCAAGTGTCGTGGCCACCGATGACGAGCGCATCGCCAGCCATTGCCGGGACCTCGGCATTGAGGTCGTCATGACCGATCCGAACGTCCCGTCCGGCACGGATCGTGCCCTCGCCGCCGTCGACGCGATGGGGGTCACGCCAAACGTTGTCGTCAACCTGCAGGGCGACTCGCCCTTTACCCCACCCGCACATGTTGTCGCCGTCGCCGAAGCCGCCGCCAGTTCCGGCGCCGATGCCGCCACGCCCTATGTCCGCCTGACCTGGCAGGCGCTCGACGACTTCCGCGCGCACAAGAAAACCACCCCCTTCTCCGGCACAACGCTGGCGCATGACGCCGCTGGGCGCGCGCTCTGGTTTTCCAAGAATTTGATCCCCGCCATCCGCAAGGAAGACGCGCTGCGCCAGCAAGGCGACATGTCTCCGGTCTGCCGCCATATTGGCCTCTATGCCTATCGCCTCCCCGCGCTGCGCAAATATGTCACCCTGCCGGAAGGCCATTATGAAAAGCTCGAAGGTCTCGAACAGCTGCGCTTCCTCGAGAACGGCATGAGCGTGCAATGTGTCGAAGTCGAGCCGGACACAATCGCTATTCCCGGCATTGATGCACCGGAAGACGTGGCCCTCGCCGAGCGCCTGATCGCAACCCATGGCGACCCGCTGAAGGACTGACCGGACCATGGCAAGACTGATCATCGTCCGGCACGGAAACACGTTCGACAAGGGCGACACGGTCACCCGTGTGGGCGGACGCACCGACCTTCCCCTGTCCGCATCCGGACTGGCACAGGCTGACGCGCTCGCCCATCATTTCGCGGACACCCGATTTGTCGCCGCTTTCTGCTCTCCGCTGATGCGTACGCGGCAAACTGCGCGGGCCATGATCGGCATGCGCACCGGTTCCCCTGCCCTGATCGTGCTGCCCTTCCTGACGGAGGTCGAGTACGGCCCGGACGAAAACCAGCCGGAAGAAAAGGTCGTGGCACGGATTGGCGAAGCAGCGCTCGAAGCCTGGGAGCGTGATGCCACGCCGCCGGAGGGCTGGCTCGTGGATGCGGACGCGCTCCGCGAGGGCTGGCGCAGCCTGCTGGAGCGCGCAGCCGGGCTCGGCGCAGAAGACACGGCACTGATCGTCACCTCAAACGGCATCGCACGCTTCCTGCCAGATGTCGTGGATGTTCAGCCAGACGATCTCGACCGCAAATTGAAGACCGGGGCATGGGGCGTTGTCGAGGTCGACGGCGCCACGTCGTGCATCACCAGCTGGAACCTGCGTCCCTAGGCGACGTCCCGCGCATTGGTCTCATCGACGAGTTCGCGTGCGCCGGAGATCGGCAAGGTAAATGCCACCGTCGTGCCCTCCCCTTCGATGGAGGACAGGATCATCCGCCCCCCATGCATTTCCGCAAATGATTTCGTCAGTGCAAGGCCAAGCCCTGTGCCTTCGTAATTGCGGTCCTTGGTGCCGGAGACTTGCTCGAACGGCGTCGCGAGGCGCGGCAGGTCTTCAGCCGGGATACCAATACCGGTATCGGTCACGCCGACATAGATTTCCGGTCCGCGCTGCTCGACCGCGACCGTGATCTTGCCGCCAGCATCGGTGAACTTGATCGCATTCGATACGAGGTTCAGCACCATTTGGCGGATCGCCCGATGGTCGGCATCAATCTCAGGCATGTTGGGCTGGGCATCCAGCACCATCTCGATTTCCTTGTCCTCTGCCTTGCGACGGATCATGCGCACAGCCGCGTCGACCGGGTCCACAGGATCAATGGGCTGCGGGTCGATTGTCATCTTGCCAGCCTCGATCTTCGCCATGTCGAGAATATCGTTGATCATGTCCAGCAAGTGTTGGCCCGAAGTCAGGATGTCCTGCGCATAGCCCTTGTAACGCTCGTCCCCCATCGGGCCGTAAAGTTCATTCGACAGGATTTCGGAAAAGCCATTGATCGCATTCAACGGCGTGCGCAACTCATGGCTCATATTCGCCAGGAAGGCTGATTTGGTGTGTGCCGCATGTTCGGCCTTGGCCTTCTCCTCGGAATATTTCCGAGACAGTTCGCGCTCGCGCCCTTCAGACCGTTCAAGGTCCAGGGCGGTCTTGTGCATCTTGGCTTTTTGCTTCCTCAGCTCTTCCTCATTGCGGACATTCTCTGTGACATCCACGCCAACCGAGATCAGTCCACCATCAAGCGTGGGACGTTCCACCAGCTTGATCCAGCGCTCGGTGTTGAGCTCCAGCAAGGTCGTCTGCGGATCTTCCAAAGAGGGGTGCTCTGAACGCAAGGCTCCTGCCCGCGCAATGTTCACCGTGTGATGCGCCATACCCGGCCGCAAGGTTTCCTCGAGCTGGAGGTCGGAGGCAAAGGCCCGGTTCCAATAGAGCAGACGCTTGCGATTGTCCCACAGGGCGAAAGGACCATTGAAGCCTTCGATAGCCGTACGCAGTCGGCGTTCGGCCGCCTTGATCCGGTCCTCGGCCTGCTTGCGCTCGGTAATATCCAGCAGTACGCCGCCATAGACATTCGCCCCGGTCTCGGCATGAGGCGTCACACTGCCACGCAATTCCATCCAGCGGGCCGGTTGGAAACTGGTCACGAAACTGGTCTGCACCCAGCCGTCCTTGTAGCCTTTGCGAAAGGCGTCCTGAACCCGCTTCTGATGCTCAGGGTGTACCTGCGGCAGCATTTCATCAATCGTGATCTCGCCATCGCCCAGCATGCCCATCAACTCGGATGCCGCATCGCTGAGATAAACCGCGCTGGAATCGTCTGACCACTCCCAATAGCCTGCACGCACACCCAGCATGACCGGGCTCATGAACCGGTCGGATTCGATCTCCTGCGCGCGTTCAACGAACGTGACTTCAGGCTCTCGCGAGAGCTGGTTCATCAGTCCGAGAATGACCAGCATGGGCGCTGCCAGCAGCAGACCAAAAATCAGGAGCCGTATAAAATCGTCCAGCGTGAACAGCGGCGTGGCCTGACTGGTGCACACCTGCAAAGCACTGCCGCCCACCGGCGCGCACCCTGTCGCGGCGCGGTCGAGCAAGCCGAGGGCGCGAAACTTCGTGGCAGGTAACATGCCCGCTGTGCCGGGAAGGATCGTCCCGGCACTGAGATGCTTGTCGGTGACGAAAATGCCGGTACCTGCCCGGCTTGCCGGCAACCATGTGCCCGCCGGGGCAAGCGCCAAGATGATTTCGCCATCCGGGGCCGTGGTAGCCACGACAATGTCACCCTGCCCCGACAGACCGATCCGATGCCCTCCGGCCAGCATGGCTTCTGCAACCGGCACAGCCGCCAGCAGACGGCTGCCCTGAGGTGCCAGGCGGGCCTCCTGCAGAGAAACGACCACATCGACACCTGGCGTAGCGGAGGCGACTGCCGAGCGGGACGCGCCTGCATCGGCAATCAGCCGCATCGCCATTTCAGCTGTGCCGGCATGACCGGATAGCCGCGCTGCGATGGTCGAAGAGTTGGCTTCAAGCGCACCCAGAAGCGTGGAGTCGGCCGTCTGGCGCTCTTCCCAGGCCTTCAGGCCAAGTGCGCCTGCCAGCAACAGGATAATCGCAATGATCGTCCATTTCAGCCGCCGGTCATCGCGACTGGGGACTCCCGCAGCGACAGTATCCGTTTGCGGAGGGATAACCGACTTGGACAAGGTGCTTCCTGTGCCGATTCCTTAGAAAAACAAGGGCTCAGCTTTGGTTTTCTATCGTAATCCTTGCCCAATTCTTAACAAAGGTACAGATTTCGTTAACCCAGAAAACGGGTTCCGCCGCCTAGCTCAGCGCGCGGGACACGATATCTGCAGAATTCTTTGACAAATCAGCAGCTTGCAGACGGCGGAGGCAGGCTTCTGCCTCTGCCTTCGCCTTCGGCTCCAGAATGCGCCACTGTTCAAACGCAGTCAGCAGACGGGCACCGAGCGCAGGGTTTACCTTGTCGGCCTTAAGGATAATGCCTTCGATGACTTCATATCCAGAGCCGTCCGGCGCGTGAAACCCGGACAGATTCTGCATTGCAAAAGCCGCCGCGACCGAGCGGACGCGATTGGGGTTGCCCATGTCGAAGTCCGGATGCGCCGCCAGTTTTGAAACGGTTGCGGCATCACCGGTACCCGCCTGTACGCCAAACCATTTGTCCATGACCAGCGGGTTGGATTTCCACGTCCTCTCGAAATCGGCCAGTGCAGTCTCCCGCGCCGCGCCTTCCAGCCCTGCCAGGCCGCGCAACGCAGCGAGCTTCTCGGTCATGTTGGTGGCGGCGTTATAGAGACCCAGAAGGCGCTCACCCGCTTCGTCGTGGCCTGATGCTGCCAACAGGTTGATCAATGCCGTGCGCAGGGCGCGTTCACCCGCCTGCTCTGCTCCCGGATCATAAGGTTCCGGGGAAGACTTGGCGAGAATGTCATCCACAAAATCGGAGAGTTTGCTGTAGAGGGCTGCCTGCAATTTCTTGCGCGCGGTGTTCAACGCCACAGGGTCAGCCGGCTGACGTTCCTGGAACAGTTCACCCACATCCGGCAGGCGTGTCAGGAGCGACGCGAAGGCCGGGTCGTCCACCGCGCCGCGAATAGCCACAGCCATCGCTTCGACAAGCGCATCATCCGGCTCTGCCTGCGATCCTTCGGACAGGGCCAAAATTTCTTGCTTGGCGAGGTTCTGCACACTGTCCCATTGATTGAACGGGTCCGTTTCCAGTCGGATCATCGCGAGTTGGTCATCGCGGCTGAGCGCTCGCTTGATGCGTACCGGCGCGGTAAAGTCGCGATTGATCGACACCAGAGGGCGTTCAGATCCTTCCGGCAGGTCGAAGGTCATGGTCAGTTCTTCATCTTCCAGAAGCGTGATCCATTCAGCCATGTTGCCTTCATCGTCGATCAACGCCATTTCCATCGGGATCAGCATCGGCTTCTTGGCTGGTTGGCCGGGTGTTGCTGGCGTCTTCTGTTTCAGCGTGACAGCAATCTCGCGCGTTTCCGGATTCCAGCTTTCTTCCATCGTGATTTCTGGCGTTCCGGCTTGCGAATACCAGAGTCGGAACTGAGTGAAGTCCTGCTCGCTGACTTCTTCGAAACAGGCATAAAAATCCTCGATGGTGACAGCCTGTCCATCATGACGGTCGAAATAGAGGTCCATGCCTTTGCGATAGGTTTCCTCACCGAGCATCCGGCGCAGCATGCCAATTATCTCCGCGCCCTTTTCATAGACCGTGGCCGTGTAGAGATTATCGATGGCCCCATAGGTGGTCGGGCGCACCGGGTGCGCCAATGGGCCGGCATCCTCGGCAAACTGGCGTGCGCGCAAGCGGATGACGTCCTTTATCCGCTGCACTGGGCGCGAGCGCATGTCGGCAGAAAAATTCTGATCACGGAAAACCGTCAGGCCTTCCTTGAGGCACAACTGGAACCAGTCTCGACACGTGATCCGGTTGCCAGTCCAGTTGTGGAAATATTCATGGGCGACGATGCTTTCGATGGCCTCGAAATCTGCGTCGGTCGCGGTGTCTTCGTCAGCCAGCACATAGGCCGAGTTGAAGATGTTCAGACCTTTGTTCTCCATGGCGCCGAAATTGAAGTCGCGCACAGCCACGATATTGAACACGCCGAGATCATACTCCCGGCCATAGGTCTCCTCATCCCATTTCATTGAGCGTTTGAGGCTGTCCATGGCCCAGGCCGCACGATCCGCATCGCCCTTGTCGACATGAATTGCCAGATCGATGGTCTTGCCGCTCATGGTGGTGAACTGATCAGAGTAGACATCATAATCGCCAGCGCAGAGCGCAAAGAGATAGGCCGGCTTCTTGTGCGGATCATCCCATACCGCAAAGTGACGACCATCATCCACATCGCCTGCCTCGCCCGGCGTACCGTTCGACAGCAGGATGGGATAGGTCGCCTTGTCGGCCGTCATGCGCACGGTGAAGCGGCTCATCACATCCGGACGGTCGGGATAAAACGTAATGCGACGGAATCCGATGGCTTCGCACTGGGTGCAGAAACGGCCGCCTGACATATAGAGACCCGACAGCGCAGTGTTCTTTGAGGGCGCGATCTCAACTTCGGTAACCAGCGTAAACGCGTCTGGCACCTCTGCCAGCGTCAGTCCGGTCTCCGTCAGCTGGTAGGCATCATCCGGCACTGCAACGCCATCAATTGCGATCGACTTCAACTCCAGCGCTTCGCCGTCAAGCTCCAGGGGCGCGTTCGCGTCACCTGTCCGGCGGACCTTCAGATCGGCGCGCACCCGCGTCGCATCCGGATGAAGGTCAAACCTCAGATCCACCTGCTCGATTTCGAAGGGATAGGACGAATAATCCGACAATTGAACGGCAATGGGGGCTTCAGTGCGCATGTTTTCTCCGGCAAACAGGATTTCAGTCTTTCAGTTAGGGAGTCTGGCTGGCAACGTCGAGGGCTAGCGCCCATGCGTCTGCAGATATCAACCCGAATGGCGAGGCCTGATGCGCGCACTTCTGTCTCATCCCCTCATCCGCAGTCTGGCGGGGCTTGCCGCAATCGGACTGGCGATCATTATCGCAGTCTATTCCCTTGTCCCGGTCAGTGAGGCCCCTGCTCCGCAATTGTCGGACAAGATCAAACACTTTGCAGCCTACGCCGCCCTAGCCGCGTCGCTCTCGGTGGCGTTCGGGGTGGGCCCACGCCCGGCTGCTTTGGCGTTCAGCATATCAGGCTTGTTCGGTATCGGGCTTGAGATTGCGCAAATGCTTGGCGAGGCCGGACGCGAGGGGTCCAGCCTTGACGTTGCGGCCAATCTGGGCGGCGCGCTGGTCGGAGTTCTTGTTGTCGGGGTACTTGGTCGACAGGGGCGGCTATTCAGCCGCGACCGTCGCTGAATCTGCCTCAGCCGCGTCATCCAGCTGATAGACAAAGCGCAGGATCGATGCGCAACGCTGGGCGACCTGCTTGAGTTCGGACGGGCAGTCATCCGGTTTTTCCTGACAGAAGTCCGCGATCTGACGTACGGTCTGCAACAAGTCCGGCGTGCAGGCGATCATGCGGGCCTGATGCTCGATACGTTGCGGGTCGCGATCATATTCGCCGCCCGTGACGCGCCAACCGCCCTGGTCATCTTCATCCGTCACAACCACGGGATAGGTCCCGACATCACTGATGCCGAGGCCACCAATACTGGCCCGCCATTTCGCGCGGCGGCGAGCGATATGCCAGTGCTCCAGCAGGGAATCGTCGTCATCCGGGCGCAGGACATGCGAATCCCTCGCCAAGCTCTCTTCAGCCGCCAGTTCATGAGACTGGAAACTGCGTCCCAATCCGCACTCATAGGTCACGCGGAGCGGTTCATCCACGTCCTTGACCCAATGCGGCACGACTTTTTCGATCAGCGCCCACGTTCCGACGGGCTTCACGAAGACGCGCTGCGATTTGTGAAATAACGCCTTGGCCATCAGTTGCTCCCGAATTCAGACGTGATTTTTGCCATCTGGGCCTTTCAACGCAGTGAAACCGATCGATGAAATTTGACCTACCGGCACGATTTCCCACCAAAAGTGGATTTTCGCGTTTCCGTTGGGTGACGGGTTTCCGCGCACGTAAACCGCGCTATTTTGCTCATCATTGAAGAAAAAGAGTGGCCCGACCGGCCACAAAGGGGAGCGCAAGCGACATGAACTTCGACTTTTCCGAAGACCAGAAATTTCTCGGCAATGAGGCCCGCAAATTCCTCGAAGCCGAATGCCCCATGACGGCCGTCCGTCTGGTGTTGAATGACGACGATGTCAGCCACAATGAAACTGTCTGGAACAAGGTGGTGGAAATGGGCTGGCTCGGCACGGCCATCCCGGAAGAGCATGGCGGCCTCGGCCTGGGCCTGCTCGAAGTGTGCGTGCTGGCAGAAGAAATGGGCCGCGTCCTGGCTCCGGTTCCGTGGGCCTCCACCGTCTACTTCTTCACCGAAGCGCTGAAGCTGGCTGGCTCGAATGAGCAACAGGCCGAAATCCTCCCGCGTATCGTCAGCGGTGATGTAATGGGCTGCTACGCTGCCAGCGAAGGCCCTGGAAATCCAGCAGCGGATTCGCTGAAAACGACCTTCGACGGCTCCACGCTTTCGGGCACCAAGGTCCCGGTCACCGATGGCGATATCGCAACGCACGCCGTTGTGCTGGCCAAGGAAGGCTCCGGCGCGAGCCTGGTCCTGGTCGACCTGACCGGCGAAGGCGTGACCCGCAAGACGCTCCAGACACTGGACCCAACGCGCAGCCATGCCGAAATCGTCTTTGACAAGGCTCCGGCCACGCGCCTTGGAAACGCTGGCGACGGCGAAATGCTGAATGACCAGGTCCTGGATCATGCGGCTGTCCTGCTCGCCTTCGAACAGCTGGGCGGCGCTTCCCGGGCGCTGGAAATGGCGACGGACTATGCAAAAGAGCGTTACGCCTTCGGCCGTCCCATTGGTGGCAACCAGGCGATCAAACACAAGCTCGCTGAAATGTATGTGAAGAACGAGGTTGCTCGCTCGAACTGCTTCTACGGCGCATGGGCCGTCTCGACGGGTGCCGCCGAACTGCCGGAAGCCGCCGCCGCGGCGCGCATTGCAGCATGCGAAGCCTTCTGGTTCGCGTCCAAGGAAAACATCCAGACCCATGGCGGCATGGGCTTTACATGGGAGGTGGACTGCCACCTCTTCTACCGCCGCGCCAAGCTGCTGGCCGTTCAGGCCGGAGCGCCCAAAGTGTGGAAAGAAAAACTCGTCCGCACCCTTGAAAACAAGAATGCCGCCTAAGGAGGAATGACTCATGGACTTCAATGACACCAAAGAAGAAGCCGAATTCCGCGCCGAAGCTCGCGCTTTCCTCGGCAAGCACCTCGAGCCCAAGGGCGACAAGCCGCTGCGTCAGCGCGTGGACGGCAGCGAATTCATGAAACTTGCCAAGCAATGGCAGAAGACAAAATCCGAAGGCGGTTATGCTCAGATCACCTGGCCGAAAGAGATCGGCGGGCGCGGCGGCACGCCAATGCAGCAGGTCATCTGGAACCAGGAAGAAGGCAAGTTCGACGCGCCGACCGGCCCCTTCACCATCGGCCTCGGCATGTGCATCCCGACCGTCATCGCGTTCGGCTCCGACGAGCACAAGAAGCGCTATGTCGGCAAGGCGATGAAGGGCGAGGAAATCTGGTGCCAGCTCTTTTCCGAGCCTTCCGCCGGGTCTGACGTTGCGGGACTGAAGACCCGCGCCGTCAAGGATGGCGACGAATGGGTCATCAACGGCCAGAAGGTCTGGACCTCCGGCGCACACTATTCCGATTACGGCATCCTGCTGACCCGGACCGACCCGAGCGTGCCGAAGCACAAGGGCCTGACCATGTTCATCGTGGACATGAAACAGGCTGGCGTCGAAGTGCGCCCGATCCACCAGGCATCTGGTGGTCGCGAGTTTAACGAAGTCTACTTCACGGATGTCCGCATCAAGGATTCCGACCGTCTCGGCGAAGTCGGTCAGGGCTGGAAAGTGGCCATCGTCACACTGATGAACGAGCGCCTTGCCGTGGGCGGTTCCCCTGGCCCGGACTGGGCGGAGATCATGGCCTATGCCAAGGAAGCCGGCACCATGTCTGATCAGGCTTTCCGCGAGAAACTGGCCGACTGGTATGTTGCCGCGCAAGGCTACAAGCTGACCAAGTTCCGCACGCAGACGGCCCTGTCACGCGGCCAGACACCGGGACCGGAAAACTCGATCGGCAAGATCATCACCGCCAACCACCTTCAGGACATTTGTAACTCGGCCATCGAGATGCAGGACCATTACGGCATCCTGACGGATTCAGATCGCATGCCAGCCGATGCCATCTTCCAGCAGAGCTTCATGTGGGCCCCGGGCCTGCGCATTGCAGGCGGCACGGATGAGATCCTGAAAAACATCATCGCCGAACGCGTTCTGGGCCTGCCCCAGGATGTCCGCGTGGACAAGGACATTGCGTTCGACCAGATGAAAAGCGGCTAGATCAAGCCTCAGGCGCGTCTGCGTGAACGTTGATGTACTGGCTGACGAAGGCCGCCACATCGTTCACGCAGGCCCGGCCTGCTTCGCCCAGCGCCTTGGCACGGTCTGCATTGGACCCGCCATTGGCACTGGCAGAATTCGAGACCACGATCTGGTCCAGCACATCTCGCGATCCACCGTCCATGAGCGTCGCGCGCACGCGGCACCGTCCGGTCGTGCCGGACAAGGTGAAATCCGTTACCTGCCAGGAAAGCTCATAGGGCGCTGAAGCTCCCGTCTCGGGCGCAATCGCCTTGCCTGCGCCCTGCCCCTGCAACGCGTCCAGCATCGCCATCTGCATCAGACGTGTCGACGAATCCGTCCATTCCACATTCGGCACCAAACGTAGCGCACCACTGGAGTCTTCCGCCGCAATCGCCCGACCGGCTACGAGGCGTGACGCATCCGGCTCACGAATGAGAACAGACGCATCCAAATCGTAGGTTGTTTCCATCGGCGCAAAGCGATAGAGGCCCTGTGGCACCTTTGGCTCTGGCAAGACAGACACACATGCTGCGAGGCTACAGGCCGCAAGGCCAGTCATAAGAACACGGATCATCTAGCGGCTCTCCTCATATGGGGCCGGGTCACCGACCACGAAGCCCTGGGGGTTTTGTTCCAATTCACGCGCGACCCGGTCGAGGCGGTTGATCAACAGGCGCAAATCCCGGCTGGCAAGACGCGCGTCGACCAGCGCGCCCGTGGCCGGGCCTTCGATGGCGTCTGTCGCCGCAAGTACCGCGAGATTGCTCTGCTCAACCGTCTTGTTCGCACTGGCAGCCACTTCGCGGATTTCGGCGACCAGCGCATTGGCCTGCGAGCCGAACTCGGTCATCTGACTGTCTGCATTCGTCCCGAAGGATTCCAACGACGCAGAGGCCGCTTCAAAGCGCGCGCTCGCCGCCGACACATCTTTCAGCGTCTGGGTCGCTTGCGCCATCGTGCCATCGGAGGCGGCGAGTTGCCCGCTGAGTGTTTCGATGTTGCGGATCGTGGCTGACAGGGACTCAATGTTCTCATCCGTGAGGATCAGGTTCACCCGCTCAATGGTCCGGTTGGCCTTGCCGAGCACTTCGGCGCCACCGGCAAAAATTTCGTCGAGTTGTGTCCGCTCGGCCTTGATGACGGGCACGGGCTGACCCGGCCGCGCACGCAGGGGCGCTGCCTTGGGTGACCCTGCCGTGATCTGAACAAATGTGATGCCCGTAATGCCGGCCAGCTGGATAGAGGCCGTAGAATCCACTTTCACAGGGGTTTCCGCGTCCACACGTATCCGGGCCCGTACCTTGGACTGATCCCCCCGGTCGATCCGCACCCAGGAGACCTCACCCACCTTGATGCCGATATAGCGCACCGAAGCCCCCTGCTCCAACGAGACCGGTCCCTCGAAGACAATATCATAGGCTTCAAAATCCTGCCGGAACTGGGACTGGCCCAGCCACAGCGTGAATACCGCCACGGCCATCGTGGCGATCAGGACGAATGCTCCGATCAGGGCGTAATTCGCTCGCGTTTCCATCGTCTCCGGGTCCTCTTCTAGTGTCCCGTCGCGGCCCGCCCACGCGGACCTCCGAAATATTCCTGGACCCACGGATGATCGAAGGCCCGTAATTCATCAATTGTGCCGACTGCCAGCACGCGTTTCTCGCCCAACACGGCAATCCGGTCACAAGTTGCCTGCAGCGTATCCACATCATGCGTCACAAGGAAGACCGTCAGGCCCAATGCGCGTTGCAGCTGTCGGATCAGCGCATCGAAATTGGCTGCTGTGATCGGGTCGAGCCCGGCGGTAGGTTCATCCAGAAACAGGAGTTCCGGGTCGAGTGCCAAGGCCCGCGCAAGGGCCGCGCGCTTGCGCATGCCACCTGACAGATCGGACGGGAACTTTGGACCGGCATCCCCATGCAGGCCCGCCATCAGAATTTTCATGTCAGCCAGTTCGCGGCATAGCTGCGGCGAGAGGTCGGTGTGCTCTTTCATGGGCACCATGACATTCTCGCGCACGGTGAGGTTCGAGAACAGTGCGCCGTCCTGGAACATGACGCCCCAGCTGCGCTCCACGGCGGCGCGCTCGTCCGGGTCGAGTGTCTCCAATCGCTTGCCGAACACTTCGATACTGCCCGCCGAAGGTTCCTTCAGGCCAGTGATCGCGCGCAAAAGCACAGACTTGCCACAACCCGATGGGCCGATGACGCCGATGATCTCGCCGCGACGAATATCAAGATCAAGATGCTCATGTACGACATGAGACCCATAAGCGGTCTTCAGGTCACGCACGCGGATGATGATTTCGTCGGTCAAATGCCCATCTCCATATAGAAGATGGCGAACAAGGCATCGATCACGATGATCGAGAAGATGGCCTGCACAACCGATGTGGTTGTCTTGCTGCCAAGCGACTGGACGCTGCCACCCACATTCAGGCCCTGACGGCAGGCAATAAGCGCCACCACGAACCCAAACACCGGAGCCTTGGACATGCCAACCCAGAACTGGTCCAACGGCACGTTCGACTGAAGACGGTCAAGGAAGAGTGCCGGATTGATGTCCAGTGCCAGCCAGCCAACGATGACGCCGCCTGCAATGCCTGCAAGCGTGCCTACAAAGGCGAGTACCGGCGTGGCCACAACCATCGCAATGATACGCGGCGCGACCAGCACATCCATCGGCTTCAGGCCGAGTGTCTGCATGGCGTCGATTTCCTGGCGCATCTTCATCGTGCCGATTTGCGCCGTGAACGAGGAGTTGGTCCGCCCCGCCAGAACGATGCCGGTCATGATGACCCCAAGCTCGCGCAGCATGGCAAAACCGATCAGCTCGACCACAAAGATTTCAGAGCCCAGGTCGCGCAGGGTTGTCGCGCCAATGAAGGCCACCACCATACCGACAAAGAAAGAGAGAAACGCGATGATTGGCATCGCATCGAGACCAGCCTCTTCAAGCACAGAGACAATAGAGGTCCAGCGCAACTTCCAGGGCGTCAGGACAAGTCGAAATGTCGTCACCAGCGTCTCACCGAGAAAGGCCAACGTGTCCTTGGCTTCGCCCAGCATGTTCATGAAACCGCGGCCGGTCCGCTCAAGCATATCGACCAGTCCGCCGTGTGGCGGCCGCTTGGGCTCTTCCACATCGGTCACGGCATGCACCTGGCCGATCAGGTTTTCGGCGTTGGAATGGTTGCCCTCGATTCGGGCAGGCGCTTCTGACAATTGTCGCAGCGTGCGGTCAATGACAAAGGCGCCGGCGGTGTCGAGCTTGCCGAGCGCCGCAGCGTCCAACACGAGCGCGCCCTCATGGGCCTCCAAATCGCGCAAACCGTCGTCCACGGCTTGAACCGTGCGCACGGTCCAGTCCCCCGAGACACGGAGGACGGTCTGTTCGCCGCTGGTTTCCAGCGCGAATTCGGGGATGCTAGGGTTCGCCATTCAATTGCTTTTCTACCTGACCACCCTATCCAAACATGCTTAAGACCTGAAAAGCATGATTGTTCAAATTTCACCTATTGGGACCATACATGGGCCAGCGAACACTTGAAATTACTGATGTTTCTTCACCCCTGAAGACGGCGTTTACCATTTCACGCGGCGCCAAGACCAGCGCGGATACAATTCGGGTCACCATCCGCGAGGGCGAGGCGGTCGGACGGGGTGAATGCGTGCCCTACCCGCGCTATGGCGAAACCCAGACCGGGGTACATGCAGCGATCGAAGCCCGTCGGGCTCAGATCGAAGGCGGTCTCAGCCGGGAGGCCTTGCAGACCGCCATGCCCGCTGGCGCTGCCCGGTGCGCCGTCGACTGCGCCTTGTGGGATCTGGAAGCCAAACTGACCGGCACACCTGTGTGGAAACTGGCGGGCCTTCCCGAACCCAAGCCGATCGAGACTGCGGTTACGGTCAGCCTCGACACGGCGGACGCAATGGCCGAGGCCGCGCGCTCAACGCCCAGCCGTTTGCTGAAGCTGAAACTGGGCGGACCGGAAGACCTTGAACGGATCGAAGCAGTTCATGCGGCCCGTCCCGATGCCCGCCTGATCGTGGATGGCAATGAAGGTCTGCTGCCAGAACAATTCCCTGCCATCGTAAAGCGTGCCGCAGACCTGGGCGTGGTCCTGATCGAACAACCCTTTCCGGCTGGCAAAGACGAGGCCTTGCTAAGGTGGCCCGGCGCAGTATCCGTATGCGCAGACGAAAGCGCCCATACGAGCGCCGAGATCCAGGAACTCGCCCGCCGCTACGATGCGGTCAACGTGAAGCTCGACAAGACCGGCGGGCTTACAGAAGCTATTCGCACGGTCCGCGCCGCACGCGAAAGCGGACTTGGTGTCCTGCTCGGATGCATGGTGGGCGGATCATTGTCGATGGCGCCCGCCGTTCTACTGGCCGGCCTCGCTGACGCGGCAGACCTGGACGGCCCGCTCTGGCTCGCCGAAGACATCGCGCATGGCCTGACCTATTCGGACGGCATGGTCAGGCCTCCAACATCAGCGCTCTGGGGCTAGGCCGCCCCGTCGAGAATATCCCTGAAACCGCTGGGGGCGTGAGGCCCCATGAACAATTGTTCGAAGGCGCCGATGCCTTCGGATGACAAGCCGCTCGGCCCTTCATGCCGTGCGCGGGCGATGGCCTGGATGTGGAGATTTTCAGGCTGTTGCCAAGACATCTTCTCAGGCTCGTAATCCTCGCGGAGAACCGACAACTGGTCACCATGATAGGAGCCATGCTTGCGCTCAGGATGGCCATAGCCGATGCCCTTCATCAGGAAGGTTCCGAACGGCTCGAAACTCACCGTATGCGGATTTCCCTGTCCGTCCTCGAGATGCAGCTTGGCCGACTTCATCCGCCGTGTGCCCGGCGTGTAATTGATGTCCATGTGCGGCTTGTCGAGATGGAGCAATTCGCCCTGTCCGGCGCCATCCATCGCCAGCACGGCGCGGGTGTTCCATGCCTCACCCGCCTCATCATGGTTCACATGATAGAACATTGAGAGGTTGGGGAAATTCGTCGGCGTCCAGATCCAGTAGAATTGCGGCGGCAATGGCGGGATCAGCGGCTGGGTATCCTGCGCGCCGATCGGGCGCACACCCCAGCTGCGGTCACGCGTGCCCGTCCAGCTGTCTGGCGACACAGTGATTTCCTGTCCATCAAGGCGCAACTTGCCGGACCATCGTCCATTCTGCGTCATTCGGGTGACGTCCATCAGCATGCGCGGCCCCTGCCGACGTGTGAAGCGAGGTTCTTCGATCGGAAAGGCCCTGCCCTCGAACTCCACATCCAGCGCGATGCCTTCGGTCTCTTCAACTTTCAATCGGATACGCTTCAGTGGCTCAACCACTTCGACTGAGAAGCCCCCGACATATGTGTTCATCCGCTCCATATTGAGGGGACGGGAGAAGAAAACCGAATGCTGCTTGCCACCGCGCAGGATCGAGACCGCCGCGTCGATAATGTTCAGATGCGGATAAATGCCCATCGCCGCCGCGAAGAAGGTCTCGCCATCGGCGGAATAGCCATTGAAAAAGAACCGGTCATAGAAATTCCGGTCTGAGCCGGAAAAGGCGATGGGCTCTGGCGTCTGGTGAATCGGGTATTCGTCTCCGGCGGTCAGCATGTCATTTCCTTCCTTCGCGTTACCTCTTGGCGGGCAACGTCCCGCAAGTAGGGTGAACGACAGAGACACGCGGTTCAAGACGTGACGCCAAGGGAGGCTCCATTTAGATGACCAAGATGACGGCGGAAGAAGCCAACACATTTCTCAAAGGGGCATTCGAGACCCAGGACAATCGCAGCGAAGTGGTTTCGATGGAAGACGGTCGCGCTGTGATGCGACTTGTTGCCGACTCCTCACACCTTCGCCCTGGTGGCTATATTTCCGGACCCACTCAAATGGCTCTGGTCGACTCCGCAGCCTACATGGCGGTGATGACGAAGACAGGACATGAGCCGATGACGGTGACCAGCAATCTCAGCATCAATTTCCTGCGTCCCTGTATCGGAGACGTCGTGGTCGCCGATGCGCGCATCATGAAGATCGGACAGGCACTGGCGGTCATGGATGTCGATGTGCGGATCGAGGGCGCTGAAAAGCCCTCCAGCCATGCCGTCGTCACCTATGCCATCCCGCGCCAGCCGAGTGGCATGGCATGAACCGGTTGGGCATCTTCGCGGCCCTCACGGGCTTTCTTGCCGTCGCCTTGGGCGCATTTGGCGCCCATGCGCTGGACGGCCAGCTGACCCCTGAAGGGCTCGACTGGTGGCACACCGCCACGCTCTATGCCCTGCCCCACGCGGCCGCGGCGCTCGCCATCTCGCTCCATGCGAAGACGGGCCTTGTGCGCAAAGCCGGCTGGGCGTTCGTATTCGGGACGATTGTGTTCGCCGGTTCGCTCTATGCGATGGCGCTCGGCGCGCCGCGCTGGTTCGGTGCGATCACCCCGATCGGCGGCATATCATATCTGGTGGGATGGGCGTGCTGCGCGTTGGGCGCGCGGAAAGCCTAGCTCGTCGACCGGCTCAGCGAGGCGTACTTGTCGGCCAGACCATCAGCCGTCTCACGCGCGTCATCAATCGTATCGGCGAAGGATTTGAGCTCACGGTCAACCGGCGCCACATCCATGTCCATGTCAGGGCGTGAAGTCACTTCACCCATGGCACCCTGGAAATTGCGATAGGCCATCTGCGCGCGAACAAGTGCCCGCTCATAGCTCATCACGTCAGCGCGGCTGGCGGTATCTTCCTTGCCGGACTGCAGCACATCGCGGGCTTCGCGGCTGACATCTGCCAGACCGGTGCGAGCGGCCTGTGCGTCCGACACGATGCGGGCCAGTACAAGCGAGGGGGCATCAGACTTCGCTCCGATGCGGGACGCATAGTCCCGGCTATCGTCACTATCGGATTTTCCGTTGATCAGCGTGGACGCAAATGCGGCAAGGCCGCCTGTCGCTTCGATCCAGCCATTCTTCACAGCGTCCGCACAATAGTCGGCTGATACTTTGCGCAAGGCAGATTGGGACTGCGTAAGGCTGGTTTCCACCGACGCCTCACCGGGTACCATCGAGACGGTTGCGCACCCCGCCAAAAGGCATAGGGATGCACCCAGAACTATACTACGCATTTGACAGCCACCTACACACCTGATTGGGACCACACCTGTAATAATGTTTACGGACGCAATTGGACCAAGTCCAGTAATGGCTGTGAATTTGACTGAAAATAGGTGAAGACTGCATGAACAGACGCCCAAACCGCCGCATTTTGTTCCCGAGACTGGAATCCAGACGCTCTGGACGGCTGCGAGTCAGTGAAATCCACGAGATTTACTGGGAAGAATCGGGGAATCCGAGCGGGATTCCCGTCATTGCCGTCCATGGAGGCCCCGGAGGCGGCTCTAGCCCAGAAATGAGGCGTTTCTTCGATCCGGGCAAATATCGCATCATTCTGTTCGACCAGCGCGGCTGTGGCCGCTCCACCCCGCACTCGGAATTGCGCGAAAACACGACCTGGGACCTGATCGACGACATGGAGTCGATTCGCGACATGCTCGGGATCGACAAATGGGTCGTCTTTGGCGGCTCGTGGGGGTCGACCCTTTCGCTGGCCTATGGCGTCACACATCCCGACCGCACGCTGGGCCTTGTCCTGCGCGGCATCTTCCTGGTCTCGAAGGCGGAGATCCAGTGGTTCTACCAATCCGGCGCCAGCCGTCTGTTCCCGGATGCTTATGACCGGTACATCAAGCCGATCCCGGAAGACGAGCGCGACGACCTGCTGATGGCCTTCCATCGCCGCCTGACAGGTGAAGACCGGCAGGTTCGCGTGGAAGCCGCGCGCGCATGGTCGCGCTGGGAGGGCGAGACCCTGTCCATCAAGGGTCCGACCACGACCCCTGCCCGCTTCAATGAAGATGATTTCGTCGACGCGTTCGCGCGCATCGAATGCCACTATTTCGTCAATCGTGGTTTCTTCGCGAATGATAGCTGGTTGCTGGACGAGGCCGAGACCAAGCTGAAGGACATTCCAGGCACTATCGTACATGGGCGATACGATGTGGTTACGCCACTGTCGACCGCATGGGCGCTGTCCAAGGCATGGCCGAAAGCTGATCTCCATATCATACCCGATGCCGGTCATTCCTCGATGGAGCCAGGTATTGTCGACAAGCTCATTCAGGCCACGGATGACTTAGCCGACATGTATGCAGGCCAACTGAAGTCCTAGCGCCAATGGCCGGACAGGCATCGCCTTCCGGGTTTTTCGATAAATGTAGCGGGCGGAAGATATTTCAGGCCACGCAGTCTTGGGTATTGGGGAAGTATCAGGGCGCGACCCTCATATCTTCCGCCGCTGGAGCGGCGGCCATGGGCGACCGCAACTCCCACCAACCGCGCTGAGCATCACGGCTGGAGACAGGGGCAGAATGCCATGCCTGCGCCGCCGCCGGATTGGTCCGGCAAGAACTGAAATGGTTGCATGAAAAAAGGGGGCGGATAACCGCCCCCTCAATCCGATGACTTCGCATGCTTGGCGCGTCGTCTAGATCACGCCAAGCTTGGTCAGCGTGCCCAGCACCAGAATGAAGGCCAGCGCCGGCGGCACGATCCAGCGACACATGAAGCGCCAGAGGTTCATGATCGTGCCTTCGCCCAGCTCGGTCGTCAGCATCTCGCGACTGACAATCCAGCCCGCAAACACAGCCAACAGCAGCGCGCAGAGCGGCAGCATGATGTTGCCGGTGATAATGTCTGCAAAGTCGATAAAGTCGGTGGAATAGACATAGCCCATGCCGATCATGAACAGCATGAAACCGATGCCCATGGCCGCGCCCGGGCGCGTGACCCCTTCACGTTCTTCCAACCATGCCACGCCAACTTCCATCAAGGAGATGGATGACGTGAACGCCGCAAACAGAGCGAGCAGGAAGAAGGCGCCACCAACCCAGACGCCCAGTGCGCCCATCTGACTGAATGCAATCGGCATGGACACAAAGAACAGGCCGGGACCGCCCGCAGGGTCTGCGCCAAATGCGAAGACAATCGGGAAGATCGCGAAGCCCGCAATCAGCGCCACCATCGTATCCGCGCTGGCCACGATCGCCGAAGCACGCGGAATGTTTGTATCGCGGCTGAGATAGGCGCCATAAGTAATCATCAGACAGGAGCCGACTGACAGCGAGAAGAAGGCCTGACCGACCGCTTCAAGGAACGTACCCATGGTCACTTCACTGAAGTCAGGGGTCAGCAGGAAATCGGCGGCTGCGCCCGCATCGCCTTCAACCAACGCAAAACCGACGATCCCGATCAGCAGGATGAAGAAGGCAGGCATCAGCACGGTTGCAGCTTTCTCGATGCCACCTTTCACGCCGCGCGCCACCACAAAAACATTTGTCAGCAGGAAGGAAGCAAGCAGGCCACCAATCACGTACTTGTTGCTGATCGTTTCACCGAAATTGCTAGCCGACACATCCGCAATTGAAACAGTAGTGCCAGTCTCCGCCGTCAGGCGGGCGGCCTCGGCGGCAAAGCCATTGAAGGTGCCCCCAAATGCCTGCGGGATGAAGGCAAGCACCCAGGCTGAAATAACGATGTAGAAGGTCAGGATAAAGAAGGCGCCGAGCGATCCGATCCAGCCAACGACCTGCCAATTCTCACTCTTGTTCTCGGCTCTCGCAAGAGAGTGGATGCCTTCAATGGCCGACATGCCCGACTTCCGTCCGAGCGCATATTCCGCCATCAGCACGGTCAGGCCGAGGAACAGGACGCAAAACAGATAGATGATGATGAAGGCGCCGCCGCCATTCTCCCCCGCGGTGAATGGAAAACGCCAGAAATTGCCGAGGCCAACGGACGAGCCGACCGCCGCCATGATGAAACCGAAGCGCGAACCCCAATGGTCCGTCTTGCGGCCAATTTCTCCTGCCATACGCCCTCTCCCCGGGTACAAGTTTTGCGCGAACCTATCTTCGGCGAAACAAAAATCAACGACTGTTATGTTTTAGTGCTAAAATAGACCTCGGGCTGTCAGTTTCTCGTCACGGTGCATGTGCGCCGCGATGATGAGCCCGAAGCACGCCATGGTCGTCAGCATGGCTGTGCCGCCATACGAGATCAATGGCAAGGGCATTCCAACCACCGGCAACAAGCCCAACACCATGCCCACATTGAACACGATGTAAAAGCCGACGGTTGCGACGGCTCCCGCAGATGCGAGACGGCCGAACCAACTGACCGAGCGCGCCGCACTATAGAGCGACCACCCCAGCAGCACCGCAAAGCCGACAAGCAGCGCGGTCGAACCAAGGAAGCCAAACTCTTCTGCGATCACAGTGAGAATGAAGTCGGTATGTTGTTCAGGCACATAGTCTTGTTGAGACTGGATGCCCTGCAGGAAGCCACGTCCGTTCAGGCCGCCAGCGCCGATGGCGATCTTGCCTTGTTCGATTTGATAGCTTTCGCCCAGTGCATTGGTCGCGCCGCCAAACAATTGTGCGAGGAACGTGTCGACGCGCTCGCGTTGATAGGGTGCCAGCACGAACTGATAGACCGGCCAGACCGAGGCGACACCGCCGATGATGGCAGTCCCAATCACGCGAACTGACAGGCCCGCCAGGAAGATAACCACGCCACCTGACGCGACCAGAGCCAACGTCGTGCCGAAATCGGGCTGTTTGAAAATCAGCGCCGCTGGCAGGAGGATGATCGCCAACGCGCCCAGATGCACCATGACGCGACCGGTCTGGGGCTGCAGCACCATCTGGTAATATCGTGCGAGCGCCATTGTGACGGCAAGTTTGGCAAATTCCGAAGGCTGTACGGCAACCGGCCCGATCTGCAGCCAACGTTGCGCACCGCCGCCCGTAACGCCCATGACCTCCACGAGGATGAGCAGAACAATCGTGCCGACATAGGCAGGAAAGGCCAACCGCATCCACCAGGACAGCGGCAACATGGCCAGCCCGATCATCATGAAGAAGCAGACAACGAAACGCACCAGTTGCAACTTCCAGAGATGCGCTTCGGCAGGATTGGTGTGCGCTGAAGAATACAGCATCGCGATGCCTGTCAGCGCCATCGCCGCAATCAGCAGGATAAAGCCCCAGGGCAGTCGCATCAGCTTGTTCAGCGGCCCCTGATTGTCGAAATTGAGAGAGGTTGCCGTGCGCGTCCGCGCTTCGCCGCGCGAGAAGCCGGTAAACCCTTCGCGGTTCATGTTGGCTCTCCCGCATCGGTCATGGAGGTCGGCAGCGACGCGCTTTGCGAATAGGACGGTTTGCGGCGGCTATCTGTCTTGAGCGCGAAATGTAGAATGTCGCGCGCAACGGGCGCAGCCGTACGCGAGCCCCCTTCCCCATGCTCGACGACAACCGAAATCGCGTATTTGGGATTGTCCGCCGGGGCATAGGCCACAAACAAGGCGTGGTCACGCAGCTCGCGGGCAATCTCGCTGCCCGAGCGCACGCCACTGAGGCGCTCTTCTCGGGTAATACGGCGCACCTGCGCCGTACCGGTCTTGCCAGCCAGGCGCGGGCCGCCAAGGCCAAGGTCACCGGATCGATAGGCCGTGCCTCCACCTTCGGAGGTCACGCCATACATGCCTGCCTTCATCAGCTTCATGACTTCCGGGTCGAGCGGCGCATCCAGCGTATGATCATCCTGCGACTGCGGGCCAATGCCAATCATTCGCGGCTTGAACGGTTTGCCCTCGGTCGCGATCCGCGCCGTCATCAGCGCAAGTTGCAATGGCGTGGTGCCAAGCTGGCCCTGACCGATGCCAAAATTCAGCGTCTCGCCTTCATACCAGTTTTCCTTGCGGACGCGTTGCTTCCACTCGCGATCCGGAACAAGGCCGCCCCGGCCGCCCGTCATACCCAGCACCCAGTCCTGACCAAAGCCGAACTTGCGCGCGGTTTCGGCAATCTTGTCGACGCCTGTACGTCGGGCGATCTCGTAGAAATAGACATCGCACGAGCCCTTGATGCCCGTGTGCAAATTCACTGAGCCGTGCCCGCCCTTTTTCCAGCAATGCCAGGTCCGGTTGCCGAAATGGTAATAGCCATTGCAATGCACACGGTCGGTCGGCTTGATCGCGCCAGCTTCCAGCGCGGCCGTCGCGACGACCATTTTGAACGTCGATCCCGGCGGGTAGACACCGCCATGCGCACGCGGATAGAGCGGTGAGCGTGTATCGTCGCGCAGTTCGGAATAATTGGCGGTCGAGATGCCATTGACGAAATCGTTCGGGTCAAAGGCAGGCGTGGAGACCATGGCCAGCACGTCACCACTCTCGACATCCATGACAACGGCCGCACCGCTTTCGCCCTCGAAGCGTTCAATCGCGACACGTTGCAGGTCTGAGTCGATGGTGACGAACAGGTCCTTGCCGGGCGTTGGCGCAAGCCGCTCGTCCGGAATTTCCTCAATCACGCGGCCATGTGCATTGGTCACCAGCTTGCGGTAGCCAGGCTTGCCGCGCAGCCATTCTTCAGCAAAGCGCTCCATGCCCTGACGACCTGTCCGCATGTCCGGATGCCGGAACATGGTCTTCAGTGTCTCGGCTTCCTTGTCCGTCATGTCGTCAGTCAGCCGAACGAGATCATCCTGGCTGGCGCGTGCGACATAGCCCAACACATGCGCGAAATCGCGTCCGCGCGGATAGGACCGCGTTAGCGCCATTTCGACATTCACACCGGGCATCTCCGCCGCGTGCACGTTCATGCGCGCAAAGTCTTCATAGGTCAGCTCGTGCGCGACCGTGACGGGTACGAAACCGGCATTGCGGCGACGGCTGAGGCGGATCTCGTTGGCTATGCGTTCGAGCCGCTCATCCGGCAGCTCAATCAGCGCGGCGATCTGCGCGAGCGTATGCTCTGGATTGTCAGTCTGTTCCGGTGTGATCGAGATGCGGCCCGCTCGGCGGTGCGAGGCCAGCGGCCGTCCAAACCGATCAAGGATACGCCCGCGCTGCGGCGGGGCGAGTTGCAGCTTGATATGGTTGGCCTCGGCCTGTGCCTGATAGCGTTCCTGATCGAGGATCTGCAGCTGGAACAGACGCGCAATCAGGCCGGCCCATACAAGGCCGCCTGCAGCCCCGGCAATTGCGGTACGGCGTGTAAACGCAAAATCGAGATCGGCAGTCTTCTTGCTCATCCGGCCTGCCCCGCAAGTTCACCCGGCCTGCGGCCAAGGTCGAACATCTTCTGGAGCACGGCATAGGCGAGCCCGGTTGTAAGCAAGGACGCAAACAGCGGCACCACGCGGACGGGATGGTCTTCCAGCGTCGACGCCATGAGCCACAGGATGAGAAAGGCCCCGGAGAACAGCAGAACGGGTGACATGATCGCGACAAGAGGTTCGTTCATGACATCGAACATATCAGCAATTGCGGTGCTGGCACCGTAGGCGAGCAGGTTGACGATGACAAAACATCCGAGCGGCGCGTGGAATGTTACATCCTGCACGAGGCCAAAAATGATCAGCAGGATCATCGGACGCAGCGACAGGCCCACCCTGCCCCAGCCGACGGCACCCCACAATGCAGCATAGGGCCAGGCAATCGAGAAGCCGAAGATTTCGCGCGGTGTCAGGCCCAGCAATCCGATGGCCGCAATGGCAAACGCCCCGAACAGGAGACGGGGCGTCGGGCCGGTCTGCGACCACAGGCTTTTCTTGTTGCGGGGAGCAGAGCGCGACATCCTATTGGCGCGCCCCCTGTGCCGGGCTTGCAGCAACGGTGGGTTCTTCCACCTCAAGCTCCATTGGCTTGCGTATCTCTGGGGCCGGGATCATCTGGACATAGCCGCCATCACGCTCTGCCATCGAGAATTTGACCCGCCAGTCATCACCAACCTTGCGAACCTCACCCACGATCAGCCCCCGCGGGAAAGCGCCACCCTCGGCGGAGGTCAGGATACGTTCGCCTTCGACAAAATCATCGCGCTCCGGCAAATCCGTCAGGCTGCCGAGGCCATCGCGGCCACCATAGAGAATGGCCCGCACGCCACTGACTTCGCCCATGACAGGGACACGGCTGTTGAAGTCGGTGATCAGGAGGATGCGAGAAGAGTACTCGCCGAGTTGAATGACGCGGCCGACCAGCCCCCCCTCGTTCAGGGCTACCGCGCCGGGCTCGACGCCCTGCGCACGGCCCGCATTGGCCAGAATGGTTTGCGCGAACGGTCCGTCATTCTCTGCGGTCACCCGCGCAGTCACGCCCCGTGCCGGTGGCTCGCCCACCAGGTTGAGGATTTCCTCATACGCTTCGAGGCGCTCGGCCATTGAAATGGCGGCGGCCTTGTAGCGCGAGAGATTTCGCACTTCGGCTTCGAGTTCCTTGATTCGTCGCTCGCGCTTGGCCTGGCCGGTCACCCATGCCCAGGCATTGAAACCCTCATTGCCGCCTAGCTGGTCACCAACGGTCGTGCGAACGGGATTGAAAAGCGTGCGAATTTGCGGAGCGGACTGGGCCAGGACGAGCGCAATCGCGCCGAAAATGAACACACCGAGGATTAGACGCTTGGGAGAGCGTTTCTGACTCTTCGATCCTGATCGGCCGAGGCGCGCCATTGGCCAGTTCCCTTGCGAAATTACCCCTGTCAGCTCATCTCAATCAGACTTCGGGTGAAAGCACCGTACGCATCTTCGTGAAATTCTCGAGCACGTGCCCGCAGCCATTCACAACACATTTCAGCGGATCGTCGGCGATCATGACCGGCAATTGAGCCTGCTCACGGATGACCGTGTCGAGATTGCGCAACAGGGCGCCGCCACCTGTCAGAACGATACCGCGATCAACAATATCCGCAGCCAGTTCCGGCGGCATGGCTTCGAGTGCAATCTTAACAGCATCAATGATGTCCGTCACGGGCTCACGCAGCGCTTCGGCGATCATCGCTTCGGTGATCTCGGTCTCCTTCGGAACGCCATCCAGCGTGCCGCGCCCCCGAACGGTCAGGGCCATGCCGGTACCATTCTCCGGCGGCTGGGCCGTGCCGATTTCCTTCTTGATCCGTTCAGCGGACATTTCGCCGATCAGGATCTTCTGCTCGCGGCGCAGGTAATTGACGATGGCCTGATCCATCTTGTCGCCGCCAACGCGGACTGAGCGCGAATACACAATGCCGCCCAGCGACAAGACCGCCACTTCAGACGTACCGCCGCCAATATCCACGACCATGGACCCGGCCGGATCATCAATCGGCAGGCCCGCGCCGATTGCGGCGGCCATTGGTTCTTCGATCAGCTGCACTTCGCGGGCACCTGCGGCGAGGGCCGACTGGTGGATAGCGCGGCGCTCAACGCTGGTGGCGGAGCTTGGCACGCAGATGATGATGAGGGGAGACACAAACGCCCGGCGGTTGTGAACCTTCCGGATGAAGTGCTTGATCATTTCTTCGGCGACTTCGAAATCAGCAATCACGCCATCTCGCATCGGGCGAATGGCTTCCATGTTTACCGGAGTCTTGCCGAGCATGTTCTTGGCTTGCTCGCCGACCGCATAGACAATCTTGCGACCGCCTTGCGTCATGTAGGCAACGACAGAGGGTTCATCGAGCTTGACGCCCTGCCCCTTCACATAGACCAGCGTGTTCGCTGTCCCAAGGTCAATGGCCATGTCCGTAGACAGCATGCCGAGGAGGCTACCAATCATGTCGTACCCGAGCTCTTTCTTGAGCGGCCGAGCGGTTTTGCCCGGCACGCATGTGCAATTCTTTACACAGCCCCATACACCATCTGCCGTTAACGCCGCTTTAATGCAAGAGTCGCTCGGCACATAAGTGGTACGCAGCGTTCATGGTGAATATTTGCGCTGTTTTAAAAGGGATTTTTTCCGATCCCAGACAACCGTCCACATCGCCAACGGAACGCATCGTACGGCAATCGTTAATAAAGGCCAAAGATGCTTTAGGAAAGATCTTCATCTTTCTGGTCGACGGCTCCGTCCCCAAGCACCCGATAGAGACGCGCTGGCGTTTTCGCACCTGTGTCGAGCGGGATATTGTCGAGGAAATCCGGGATCTCCTGGCGCTTGAGACGTGCCGCAAATCCGTCCTGATCATGCGTGGTCATCAGTTTCGTCTCGGCATCCGCCGGGCAGGTCACGATATAGTCGATCCTGCTGCGGGATAGCTTCGCGCGCGTCTCCCCTGCATGGGACAGCAACAGCTCGATGGCCTGACTGATGCCGTCCTGATTGCGATGATAATTGCCCTGCAGGACATTGTGATCGGTGCGATTCAGGATCTTTGGGCCAAAATCAGCCGGCGCGAGGACCCGGCCCTTCGGAAGCGTCTCCAAGGTGGCAAACAGACCGTCCTGCAGGCAATCGGCCTTGTCGCCGGTCTTGTTTGTCTCAACTGCAGGCGACACCAGGAGGCCCGGCAATGCCCACAGGAAGGGTACGCTCAGGGCCAACGCGCCAATATAGGCAACGCTGGACGCGTTGCGCGCCTTGCCGGTGCGGTAGATATCTGCGATCCACAAGCCCAACGGAATGACCGCGAAAAGGTGGCCGAATACGTAGAAGCGGGTCTGGTAGAGGGTCATCGCCACTGCCGAGACGAGCAGCGCCACAAACAGGAAATTCGCGCGCATCCGCTGGCGGCGATACAGGCCGTAAAGGCAGAGCCCCAGCGCGAGAACCGTGATGCCAAGGCAAAATCCAAGCTTCGCGACAAGGTCTGATCGTTCTGCGAAGATCGGGCGCGCCTCATCCACACGGTCGAGCCAAAGGGTTTTTACATCCGGAGACAACTCATCCAGCGGATTGGACAAGCATTCCGGGCCAACCAGAACCAGTGCCCCTGCACAGGCGGCCCCCACCAGCGCCAGCGTACCCAGCCGCAGCCACCATATGCGACCTGACATGAGCAATGCGACGGCGGCCAGACCAAATCCACCCGCCATGCCAGCCAACAAGCTGACCGCAGAAAGCGCGTCGCACGCCACGACAGTGTATTGAGACGGCGCGACCGTCGCGAAGAAGGCAATTTCCAATCCGGCGGCAAGACCCGCCCCAAACCCGGCTGCGCTGCGCATGGCTGCGGCGCCGGACACGGCCCAATCCAGGGCCATGAATGCGCATATCGCGGCTGCGAATACATAGACTTCGCCGCCAATGGCAACGGACGCTGCCAGAGCGAGACCTGCGCCGACCGCTCTGCTGGCCCGACGCTGTGGATCGAGCGCAAGCCCCATCGCCACCGCCATAAGCGCCAATTGGAGATTGTGATGATCAATTGCTCCCGGTCGGAAACGATAATGAGCGGAGTAGACAAAAATACTGAGCACGAGACAGGCCAAGGCCCCTGCCCGGCCGCCGACTTGGCGCGCGCCCACATAGAGACCGCCGAGCACGATGAGTACACTGAGAGGTGGCCATGCCGAATAAGCCCAGACAAGCGCCGTTTCGGAGGGCAGGAACAGGTCAAACAGGCTGAAAAGCGCGAGGATGGGAAGATCGACCAGTCGCGACCAATGCATCGCCGTGCCGCCGTCTGGACCCATCCGGTATTGATGGAGATCGAACCAGTCCTGGCCGTTCAGCAAATCCTTGATCTGGACCAGCCGCATCACGTCGTCGCCATCAGGCCCGATCGATCCAAGCGTTCCCTGGAGGGCGGCAGATGCGACCAGCCAGACCGGCACGACCACAAACAACACAGCGATTTTGGCGTCGAACCGAGTTTGCACGACCTCCCTTTCCCACTCTGCAGGCAACCAAGCCTTCCACTCCCGAAAGGCAAACTTAACCAGTGGGGGTGTAGGAAACCCTAAAGAGGGAGGCGCTGAAAACCCATGACCGAAGAAGATGTTGCCCGATTGAATATCGCCGTCCTGTTGCCTTGCTACAATGAAGGCAAATCAATCGCGTCCGTGGTCATCGGGTTTCGCAAGGCCCTGCCAGCCGCCCGCATCTACGTCTATGACAACAATTCCAGCGACGACACGTCAGCCCAGGCCGCCTTTGCAGGCGCCACCGTCGTACCGTCGCGCCGACAGGGCAAAGGCAATGTCGTGCGCCAGATGTTCGCGGACATTGAAGCCGATGTTTATGTGATGGCCGACGGCGACGGGACGTATGATCCGACCGCCGCGCCGCGCATGATCGATACGCTGCTGGCAGACCGGGCAGACATGGTGGTGGGCACGCGCCGAAACGTTACCGAGGATGCAGGTCGCAATGGCCACGCTTTCGGCAACCGCCTGTTCAACATGATCTATCGCGCCCTGTTCGGCAGCGATTTCACAGATATTTTCTCCGGGTATCGCGCCTTTACGCGTCGCTTCGCCAAGAGCTTTCCCGCCTCGTCACCAGGATTTGAAATCGAAACCGAAATGTCGGTCCACGCGTCGACCCTGCGTCTGCCCGTGTCCGAGATCGAATTCGATTATGGCCGCCGCGTCGAAGGCTCCGAAAGCAAACTGTCCACATTTCGCGACGGATTCCGCATTCTGCGCATGATGGGCATGTTGGTGAAGGAAACCCGGCCATTCATGTTTTTCAGCTCAGTGTCCGCAGGCCTGTTTGGTCTCGCCGCGATCCTGAGCGTGCCGGTGCTGGCAGAATACTTCGAAACCGGTCTGGTCAGTCGCATGCCGACCTGGATGCTGGCCATGACCCTGTTGCTGGGCGCGATGATGTCTTTCACCGCAGGCGTGATCCTGGATTCCCTGTCACGGGCGCGCGTGGAACAAAAACGCATCCACTATCTGTCGATTGCGCCTGCACGCGGTGAAAAGCATTTCCGTGGCAGTGGATCTGTTTCAGACCGTCGTGAAGCGGATCAGGCAATATCCGCTCCTCAAATTCGCAAGACGAGCGCCTAGAACGATCTTCCATTTTGAAGGGGCATACCCCGCACTGCAGCCTTTGCAGTGCGCGATCCTCCTGCGTTTAACGCAATCGCATAGCGAGCTCGCCAACTAAGGCAAAGTGTTCTGGAATACTGGTTTTGAATGTCAGGTTGCCAAGAAGGATGACGCGCTTTAGCCGGTCTTCTTCTGCAACTCTGCAGGATCAATGACCGAAATTTCCGTTGCGGTGGCGCTGTCCTGAGGGGCCGAGCGACGCACAAGCGTCTCTGGAATGGTGACAAACGCCGTTGTTCCACGGCCGAGTTCGGAGCGCAGCTTGATGCGCAGACCCTGAGCATCGGCCAGACGACGCGCGACGCTGAGGCCGAGACCGACACCGGTCGAGTGGTCATACTTCTGGTGCGCCGGACGAGAATGGAAGAAGGGTTCGAAGGCCTTTTCAAGCACGTCTGAGGTCATACCCCTGCCCCGGTCACGGACCATGACCACGAGCCCAACGCCCGACACCATGCCCGCCTTGACCACGATAGGCGCCGACGAGCCGGATTCCAGCGCGTTCTTGATGATGTTGCGAATGATGATTTCAAAGCTGCTTTCATCCATGTCCGCAGCCAGATTGCTCGGCACGCTGATCTTGAGACGATCTGCAAAGCGCGAGAATTCCCCTTCGGTCAGCTTGCGCACAACGTTCTGGATCACTTCAGACACTGGCACTTCTGATGATTGCGCCAGATAGTCTTCGCGTTCCATCCGCGTGAAATTGATGATGCCATCCAGTGTCGAAGACAGGATCATCGCCTGTTCGGCAATCTTGTCGGCATAGGTGCTGACTTCTTCTTCGCTGCATGGGATGTTTGACGATGAGCCGATAACGCCGGCGCATGCCGAGATGACATCAAGCGGCACTTTGAGTTCGGCGCTCATTGAGCCGAGGAAACGTGTCTTGGCTTCGTTGGCCGCTTCAGCATCGTTACGAGCATGCTCGATCTCAGACCGGGCCTCTTCCATGCGAGTCACGTCTGTGTAGACGACCACAGTGCCGACACCGCTGATGCATTCGACGGATTTTTGCCAGAAGACCCCATCACGACGGATCGGTTTGTCGATGGGCTCCAGCGTATCTTCGCTTGTTCCAAACACTTGTTGGTGCAGCTGGTTTTCTACGACGACATCCCCATCTTCGTTGAAGATTGCAAAGGCCTGGTGGCTGGCTTCGAGCGCACCAATCAAAAGGTCTCGGGATTCTTCCGCCTTCTGGGTCGCGTCGATGTCTGACTTGTAGACCATGTAACTGGAGCGTGCGCCAAGATAGAGCGCGAACATGAAGGACACCATCATCAAACAGATCGTGGCGCCCGTAACGGATTGCGCATAGGCGCTATAGGCCGCACTCGCGAAAAAGGCTGAAAGTGCATAACGCAGGACAATGCGGGGCACGCGCGTCAACATACTGGCCATGCCAGCCGCCATGGGGGTGATCATGAGACCACCCATGATCATTGCGGCGTTTTCATCTGCTCCGACGAAGAAAGGCAGGGATCCCCATGCAAGGCCAAACAGGATGGCAAGGAATTCCGAACGGCGAAGGTACTTGCCGCTGACCGTTTTGGGCGCCGGGCGCCCCCGCTTCAACAGGAAATCAATGACGAGCAGTGTGGCCAGGCAGAGATTGATCGCAATCCAGGCTTCAATATTTGTTTCAGGCACCCAGCGGTGAACAAGGAAGCTCGCCCCGATGGTGTTGACCAGCATGATCGTCGCCATGACCAGCTTGTGACTGGAAAAATCCATGTGCTGCTGCAGCAGGACCAATCGGTCAACCGCCGTCGCCCGGGGAATCGTGTTCCCGGTTACATAAGACAGAAATGATTTTTCCTGTTTCGCCATGACACCGCTATACACAGGCAAGGTGAACAATCCGGTCTACAGGCCCGAAGGGATTGGCAGACTGTGGAAACTTGTCGTTAACGCGGGTGTTAACCAAAGATAGATACTCTTAAACGGTTGCATATCCTGTCCCGGGTTCTGTAGCGTGCATTCCGATTGAGGAGAGTATAGTTCCGGTGTCCCGCCCTAAATCGCCTTTCAAAATAGCAGTCATCGGTGCCGGGCCTGCGGGACTGAGCACGGCACGCTTCATCAAGCAGGCCGGACACAAGGCGGTCTTGTTCGAGGCCGAAGACCGTCTGGGGGGCAAGTCTTTTTCCGTTGTCCGTGGCGATGCCATGAATGAGATGGGCACGTGTTACACCACCCGCTCCCACAAGCTTGTAAAGAAGTGGATGCGCCAGCACGGGATCACGCTGAGCCGCCTGGGTGAGGCGCGATATGATGGCCTGAAGGTCGTCGACTATGTCAGGACGGGTGACGGTCCGCCCATGGTGTTGCAGGCCCTGAAGTTCATCTGGGCTGCCGGGCGGCTGCGCCGCGATATCCGAGACCGACCAGACGATCCGGACGTGCGCGCGGAAGCCGCCATGACGACAGCGGAATGGGTGAAGCGACTCAACCTGCCGAAAATCGACCTTGCGTCTCACCGAATTCAGACAACGCAGGGTTATGGATTCACCGACGAAGCCACGATTGGCCAGACCGTCCAGTGGTGCGATCTGAACTATCTCCTGTCAGGCGTCCTCAACGACATGCACATGCCTGATCAGGGCTGGAGCGAGTTCTGGAACCGGTTCGCTCAGGATCTCGACGTGCGGCTATCGAGCCCGGTGACCCATCTCGACCGGTCCGGACCAAAGCCCGTGATCACGACGGCTGGCAAGAGCGAAGAATTCGACGCTGTGGTCTCCACCGTGCCGATGCAGAATTTCGTCAAGTTCTGCGCCGCAACGCGCGACGAGATGTTCATCTGCAACGGCATTGAATGGCAAAACTATACCACTACGCTGCTGACCTCGCCGGACTGGTTCGAAGGTCACATGATCATCGGCTATTCAGAGGCCAGCATGGACAGTACGCGGAAAGGAGCAATCCTGGGCGGTCGCCGCGAAGGCGAAAGCGAGGAACTGGGCGGTCGTCTCTATGTGACGGGCCAGTTTTCGACCGGCCTGACAGCGCCGGAACTTCGCGAGATCCTGCTGGCGGATGCGGAAAAGCACGGCTTTACCATCGAAAGCGTGATTCAGCAGAAGGTCTGGCAATACTTCCCCCAATACAAGGTAGAGGCGGTGCGCGACGGCCTTTTTGGCGCGCTGAAACGCGTACAAGGCCATCAACGTACCTGGTTTGGTGGAGCCAGCTTTTCACATGAACTGGTCTGCAGCGTTGTGGAACAGGCACAAGACATGGTGAAGGACATGCTCAACGAGCTCGTGCACGCCCCTGCTCCAGAGGCCTCATCGGAAACAGCAAAAGTGGCCGAGACGGTCTAGACAGTCTCGGATTCCGGCACCGCACAATATTGATCAATGAAATCCTGATGACTCGGCATCTGTGAGACCGCCTTTGAGATATTGGCCTCAAGGCCACCCAAGGCCGTCATCAATTGGTCATCTGTCATCAGATGGCCCATATGGTGATATCCCTTGGGCTTCAGCCGCTGACCGAGCATAACCTGCAGCCAGGAATCCACGCGGAACAAATCATCCGTCGCCTGATAGGCCAGGCCGTTCTCACGGAACAGGGAAATGCGCTGTGCCAAAGAATCTGGAACCGGCATATCGCGGCGCGCGCGCCAGAAGTCCGAGTCGTCGCGCTCAGTCAGCTTGTAGTGCAACACGATGAAATCGCGGATTTTCTCAAGCTCGCGTTCGGCCTGTTCATTATAGTGGTTCGCAATCGCCTCACTTATCCCGGCAAACGGGAACTGCTGGACCAGACGGGTCGCCCCGACCTGGATGAGATGGATGCTGGTGGATTCCAGTGGCTCAACGAAGCCGCTCGACAGGCCAAGCGCCACGCAGTTCTTGTTCCACACCTTCTTGCGACGACCGGTCTTGTAACGGATCAGGCGAGGTTCGGTCAGTGGCTCCCCATCGACATGGCCAAGCAGATATTCCTTTGCCTCGTCCGGCTGCATATTCTCGCTGCAGAAGACAAGGCCGTTGCCGACCCGGTGCTGTAGCGGGATACGCCAGCGCCAGCCTGCATGATGCGCGATGGCGCGAGTATAGGGCTGAGCGGGGCCGACCGAGCGCGTCTGCACTGCCAGCGCACTGTCGGTCGGCAGCCAATGAGTCCAGTCTTCATAACCCGTCTTGAGGGTCTGCTCGATCAGCATACCCCGGAACCCGGTACAGTCGATGAAAAGGTCGCCCTCGATACGTTCGCCGGATTGCAGTTTGAGCGCCGTGATGAAACCGCTCTCGCCATCCTGCTCGACTTCTTCGATCAGGCCCTCAACACGCTTGACGCCCTTGGCCTCGCTGAAGGTCCGCAGGAATTTCGCGTAGAGACTGGCGTCGAGATGATAGGCATAGTTTATGTTGGCCTTGTCGGACGTGAAGAACCGTCCCGCCTCTGCAGCCTGTAATTCGAAACAGTAAGCGTCGAGTTCAGCGCCAATGCCACGCTCCTGCGCGTACATCCAGATATTGTAGAATTCGCCCATCCAGTTCGACTTGCCGACCTGGCCGAAGGAGTGAATGTAGCGATCACCAAGCCCGCCCCACTCCTCGAACGCAATGCCGAGTTTGAACGTGGCCTTGGTGGCGCGCATGAAGTCGCGCTCGTCGATTCCCATCAGATGATGAAACGTACGGTGCGTCGGGATGGTTGCTTCGCCGACTCCGACTGTGCCGATGGCATCGGATTCCACCAGCGTTATGTCCAGCAACGGGCCAAGCAGGCGTGAGAGCGAGGCCGCAGCGATCCAGCCAGCTGTGCCGCCGCCAGCAATGACTACTCTCCTGATATTCTGCGTTTCCAATGTGATCCCCGGTTCTTTTTATAGTCTTCAGCGATTGAGCTTGTTCAGCAAGAGTGCACGGAGCCGCCGTGCCTTCACCTCATCGAGCGGCCCGAGATTGCCCTGAGCCGCTTCGGGCAAGTGCGCAGCCGGCTGCTCGGAGGTTCCGAAAATATAATAGTCGAACAAGGCCTTCCAGGCCCGCTTCTCCGGCTCCGGACGATCCCGCAAGCTGAGTATGGCGTGCAGCAAGGTGTTCTGGGGCGTATCCATGAAGGCTGGCGACGTGTTCCACCAATAATTAATCATGGCCGTGAAGTCGCCGATGCCCTCAACATTGTGCCACCAGAGTGCTGGATAGAACAGTACATCGCCCGGCTCCAGCTCAGCCACCTCCCCAGCGGCCATGGCCTCGGCAAAGCGCGGGTAGCGCGCAAGGTCTGGATCACGGAAGTCTACCATGCTCACGACCTGTCCGCCGGGCGTGGGCTCCAGAGGGCCGGGATAGAGATTGGCCACCTGCTCAGGCGGGAACAATGTGAAGCGTCGCTTGCCGACCATACAGCAGGCCAGATTGTTCGACATGTCGTAATGGGCTGAAGCAATCGTATGGTTCCCCATCCAGATGCTGACCATTGGCTTGTGCGCATCAAACATCGGATCGTTCAGCACAAGGTCGTTCTCGTCGCGCATGCCCGGAAAGAAATTATCGAGATCGGTCGAACCAATATAGAAAGAGCGCCCGTCAGACGATCTTGCCGTTTCGCGTACCCGATCAAAGAAATCCGGCAACGGAACACGGTCGCGCTCAAAATTGAAGCCGTCCACCGCCTCAGTATAAAAATACCGCCCGCCTTCTTCTGGCGCACTGCGATATTCCACGACCGGACGCCCGCCATAAAACGAGGCGATATGGTCCATGGCTGCGTCCAGTGACTGCAAGCCCTTCTGGACCAGAGGCCACTTACTCGCCACTCCTTTCAAGATGACGGGCTGTTGGTCGCGCATCAGCTGGTCATACGGTATGGCGTCCGGCGAAATGCCCGCCAGTTCCTTCGTTTTGCGCTGTATGTCCAGTGAGGACAAGGTTTCCTCCCAGAGGGTCAGCCGCCTGCTGCCCGTTTCGCGTTCTTCATATTGATCAGCCGGTTCACATTGCCCAACGAGGCCAGCACAAGATAGGCTGCGCGCAGAAATCCGCCACGATGGAGCTGTTGTAGCGCCTCCCCTTCCAGGGCGGCCAGCTTTTCTTCGTTCAGTGTAAAGAGGTCAGGCACCTTGTATTCGGTATGGTCATCAAGTTTGACGTCCAGTGATACAGGCTCGATCAAGCCAGCCTGCTCGAAAGCTGCAAACATGGGCGCGGTCATATCTGCGCCGACCGTAATCACGCGCAAGACCTGGCTGATATGCTGCAAGTATGGTGCATTGCCGCCATGCGCGAGAAAAAGCGGCTCGCCCTCCGTCTTGCTGACGCGCGGATTTTCTAGGTCCACATGGATCACCGGTTCTCGGCGGACCTCGCCATCGACTTCCTGGTTCTGGAAACCGATCATGAACGGGCCGCGCTGATGGATCGCGGGCACATAACGGGCCTGCCAGCGCGCACCATCAAGGAAGAGGTTTTCGCCCTTGTCGAGACCGAGCAGGATCACGCAGTAAAAAGCCCCCTCCTCGTCCTTTCGGAAGAAGATCGGGTATTCGCGCTGAAGCTCGGAAAACTCTGTCGGATAGACCGCTGCCTGATTGACGCTGTCGCCATAGGCCGCGCCAAAGCGGGTGATCACCTTGAGATCCGGATGATCGATATTGTTCAGAAGTGCCATCTTGGCCATGAGGCGCCTTTCGGTGCTGCTTACGCTCGTTGTGCCGTGCGAGCGCGTTTCCGTCATGATGAAACAATCCTCCCATGCTTACAAGCGGGGGCAAAAAAGGCCGCTGCAAGCAGCGGCCTTTCCTGAATGTTCCAAGTCTCGTTCCAGTCGTCTCCGACTAGAACTTGTAGCGGACGCCAACCTGGTAGCGTGGTGCCAGCTCGTAGACATAGTACACCTGCTCCGGCACGCGGTGGTAGAGCCGCTGGTCTTCACCGGCCAGATTGATGCCCTCGAAGGACACGGCAATCTGGTCGTTAATGTCATAGCTGACATTCAGGTCGATCTGGCTGTATTCCTCGGTATAGATACCGCTTCGGTCTCCGCCTTCGTTCGTGTTGAGAAGGAAGGTATCGCGCCAGTTATAGGCCAGACGCGCGGAGAAACCGTACTTTTCATAGATCGCCGTTACGTTCGCCGTGTCGGATAGACCGAGCAGTGCGAACTGGTTCTCGTTGATATCTCCGGCCGGATTGAGCTCAACGTCGCCATTGACCAATGTATAGTTGGCCTGGAAACCAAATCCGGTCTCCCCGAAGAAGTGCTGCCAGGCAAATTCGAGCCCGTCAATGTTGCCTTCGCGGTTGTTGATCGGCTGTTCGACACCAAATAGTGCCAGCGGGTCGCTGGCATTGGATGCGACATCATATTGTCCGAGAATCTGGTCCACATAGCTTTGCGGCAGGACACCGCCGACAAGCTGGGATTCGAACTCGGCACGCGCCGCCGCAGTATCTCCGCCATTGGCGTCGATCAGGGCTGTCAGTGTAAAGAGGTTGGCTTCAGATTGATCGACACCCAGCGTATTGATAATAGCCAGAGCATCTCCAGACCGCGAACCAGACGCTCCTGATGCGGGATCCCGCAAGCCGAACAAATTGCGCTCGACCACACCGTTACCAATGAAGTTTTTCACCTTCTTGTCGAAGTATCCGAGCGATACATAGCTTGAATCATCGTAGTACCACTCAACCGAGGCATCGAAATTAGTCGATTTGAGAGGTAGCAAGCCCGGGTTCTGAGAGTCACCCGTTAGTGAACCGCCGAAGGCCGTTGGGCGATTTGGCGCATCCGTGGTCGTGGACGAGAAAAGGTTGCTATATGCGGCCCGGCCAATTGTTTTGCTGAACGATGCACGTGCAACAACATTTTCGGTCAGATCAACCTGAAAGTCGACGTTCGGAAGCACTTCCTCATAAGCGCCCTTGCCCGATAGATCTTGCTGGGCACCAGACTGGACGATGAGGAAATCGTTGTCTGCCTGCCACAAGATGCCCGATGGGATCGACTGAACGGTTGTCGAATTGACGTTGGTGTCTTCATAACGAACACCGATATTGGTGCGCGTCGGAAGCCCCATGAAGTCGCGCTCGATATTGAACTGAGCATAGAAAGACAGAATTTCTTCCTGCACAGTGTCGTCGGATTCAGAGACGTTGACCGCGTTGCCGGCATAAGCCGCTTCCAAAATCGGGAAGAGCTGAGCCGCGTCAGTGCGGAACGCGACGTCTGCCTGCCCCACAGCTACGTCGTCGAACAGACATGAGAGGCAATACTGCTGCATCGCGCCTGGAGCGAATTGTTCAACGTCGCCAGGATTGGAGATACCCCATGAACCAAGGTCCTGCTGGGTTGTCCGTGTTGTACGATCCATCTGAGTGTCGCGGTAATTACTGCCAACCGTCAGACTCGTACGATCGTCGAAGTCCCAGACGAAGCGCAGATCAAACTCGTCAACCTGATGCTCCATATTGGCAGAGTTCGACCGTTGCACCTGGGTGCCGAGATCACCTGCATCCAGCACGCCATTGCCATTTCCGCGAACGGAATCGTCAATCGTGTAGGACTGGATCGGAGAGCCGCTACGATAATCCACCGAGTGTTGGAGGATAACCGGCGCGCCCATTGAAACGAATGTCGCAACATGGCCGAGTGGATTGTTACCACCGGATTCCGACTTCGAGCTGTGCGCATCGAAGATAATGGTTCCGCGTTCGGAGAATTCCCAATCAGCGTTGAAGCCGATCGAATTCATCTCGTCCTTCGTCGCGCGATTGGTTTGCTCAAAGCCGATATCCTTTGAGCCGTTATTGTTCTCCTGCATGAACACAGCCGTAGCGACCGGGCCATCATTGTCGAAAATGATCTGGTCTAGCGGCGTCGCAAACCAGTTGGTCTGCTCATAGCGCAGTTCGTCGGCCTCATTCTGGGCGTAAGTATAGTCACCGGTCAGGGTGAGGTTATCAATCGGACGGAACTGGAGCACCAGCTGGCCGTTGAGACGCTCTCGGGAAATATCCGAGAAGTCGTAGCGACTGTCCTGCGGGATAGCATAAAGCTGGCCAGCAGCTGGTGGATTGGTGATTTGGGTAGAACCATCACCACGCGTATAGCTGCCATCAATTGTGCCGTCTGCGGATTCACGGACGATCCAGTCATTGACTTGCTGTGATGGCGCGCCGGAATCCCGCTTCGAATAAGATCCGAAAATACCGATGCCGAAACGGTCGGAAGGATCGGTCCAGCTGACAAGACCTGACAATTCAGGTGTGAAGTCATCACCAGCTTCAACGCTCGTATCGTTGATCGCTTTGGCCGAGAAGGTCGCATTCAGACCTGGATCGTCAAATGGCGTCCGTGTCTTGATGTTGACGGTCGCGCCGAGGCCACCTGATGGCAGCACCGATTGGCCAGTCTTGTAGACTTCCAGTCCGTTGACGCCTTCCGAAGCGAGGTTTGCGAAGTCGAATGCACGGTCACCACCAGCGCCGTAATTGCCGCGGGCACCGATAGCGCGAATTTTGGCGGTTGGCATGGTCCGGCCATTCAGCGTGACCAGGTTGAACCCTGGGCCAAAGCCACGAACGGTGATTTCGGAGCCTTCGCCATTGACCCGGTTGATGGACACACCCGTGATGCGCTGAAGCGATTCCGCGAGGTTTGTGTCCGGGAACTTGCCGATGTCTTCGGCCGAAATGGCGTCAACAACACCATTGGAGCTGCGCTTGATGTCCATGGCGCGCTCGAGCGATCCGCGGATGCCCTGTACGACCACAGTTTCCTGCGTCAGTGTCTCTTCATTCGCGTCTTGCGCCTGCGCTGCCAATGGCAGGGCTGACAGCAGCGACACCGCGGACGCACTGCACAGCAGCGTTCCCCATTTTACTTTCCGTGCGGAATCCGCACGGACCTTGTCCGTGGAAACAGTCATTACAATCCTCCCTGAGACAGGCCACTCACGACGGTGGTGCCGGTCTTCAATGCTTGTCTCGGTCAGGCGGACTGCCCCTGCAATCCACCTACCCGACAGTCAGTGCATCACCAAATGTTTGCGCTATCAAGCCTTTCATGACGAAAATTTTGGATTGGTGTCACTCAGCACGTACCCGATGAAACCGATTTCACCGCTCTTGCAACAATTTTCTCCCCGTAGCTATTGGGACTTTCGCAATCCCGCGCAGGATTGAGCAATCGCGGTAGAAAATTTTTCAAAGACCGATTTTTCCGGATTTATGACAAGGTTGGCAAAAAGGCCACACTCTCGAACCCCAAACCCTGCGGGAATGAGGAATCGTAAACCTGCTGAGCAACTCCCCTCCTCCACGCGCTCCATCTCCAAAATTTATTGTGCGGACTCGATCAAGACGCCTCATTCACTGTGGCTCCACATTCGGTCGAGCCTTCCGGATCAAGTTGCACGCCTCATTCGGCACCGTCTTCGAGCGCCGAGAACTTCAGATGGATCAAGACACGTATGACCCACCCTGCCCCTGTTGACTTGCTCATCCGAAATGCATGGATCGTCACGATGGATGCGACGCGGCGAATTTATCGAAATGGCGCAATCGCGATCGTCGGAAACCGCATTCACAGCGTCGGTCAGGACAGCGAAATATCCGGCTCGGTCAGCGCTCGTGAGACGCTGGACGGCAATGGATTCGTCATCACGCCTGGATTCGTGAATTGCCACGTCCACATCACCGGCGAACCGCTGACCCGGGGAATCGTGCCAGACAATACCGACTGGGCTGAGAACGTCTTCGGATGGCTGATTCCGATGTACATGACCCAGACTCCTGCCGACGAACGCCTGTCGGCTCAGTTTGCGGCCCTTGAAATGCTCCGCACCGGCACCACGACTTTCATCGAGGCCGGCACGATCCTGAACCTCGAAGCTGTTGCGGATGGCCTTGCCGAAATCGGCATCCGCGGACGGATTGGTCAATGGCTGCAGGACCGCGCCTTTGCACCCGACGACGATCAGACGGCGCTGACTGATTCCGCGCTGTCGCGCATGGACGACCAGTCCAACGCCTACCCGCAAACAGAGGATTCACTGATTTCGGCTTGGCCGCTCCTGGTGGGCCACAACACGGCAACCGACGAATTATGGCGCGGCGCATCGGATCTTGCCCGCACGAAAGGCTTGGGTGTGAGCGCCCATATGAGCGCCGATCCGGCAGATCCAGAGTATTATCTCGAGACAGCCGGAAAGCGCGCAATCGCCCATCTGGCAGACCTCGACGCGCTCGGCCCGCACCTGTCCCTGACCCACGCGGTGCATCTGGACCAGAACGAAGTCGACCTGCTGGCATCGAGCGGCACGCATGTCACGCACTGCCCGATGACCGCCATGAAAGGCGGGTACGGGGCAAGCTCTGCCGGCCTGTTCCCCGAAATGGCCGCCGCCGGCGTGAATATCCAGCTGGGCACGGATGGCAACAATAATGGCAA
This sequence comes from Hyphomonas sp. KY3, assembly GCF_017309975.1. NCBI lineage: Bacteria > Pseudomonadati > Pseudomonadota > Alphaproteobacteria > Hyphomonadales > Hyphomonadaceae > Hyphomonas > Hyphomonas sp. KY3. The sequence goes on along the minus strand of NZ_CP022271.1, from coordinate 687,591 downwards.
TACCAGCGATATCATGCGCGCCATGTTTGCCATGGCAGGCCTGTTCAAGGATGCGCGCCGCGACGCAAGCCTGTTCTCGGCCTATAGCGTGCTGGAAGCGGCCACGATCAATGGCGCAAAAGGCGCGCAGATGGCCGACCAGATCGGGTCACTGGAACCTGGCAAGAAGGCCGACTTCGTACTGCATGATCGCAACCGGCCGGAATGGGTGCCGCTTTTCAACCCGGTCAACCAGCTTATCTATTCCGCCGATGGCCGCGGCGTTCACAGTGTCTGGGTAGATGGGCGGCGCGTGGTCGAGAACTACCGCTCCACACTGATCGACGAAGACCGGTTGCTTGCCGAGGTTCAGGCCGCCGGAATGGCGCTGGTCTCACGTGAAGGCCGCAGTGTGCCGTCAGAATGGCCGGTCCTCTGAGGAAGGCCCGAGACGACACAATCTGGAAATTCGGAGAAAGTGGTGGGCGGTAACGGGCTCGAACCGCTGACCCTCTCGGTGTAAACGAGATGCTCTACCAACTGAGCTAACCGCCCCAATCCCGCTCAAATGCACGGGGTTGAGAGAAAAAGCAAGACGGCCGTTCAGTGTTTGAACGGCCGCCTGTCATAAGTCTCAATTCAGCCTAGTGAGGACGGGCCGGATCGGTCGCCTGATTACCCGGCTGACCGGACAATGAGGCCTGCAATGCGGCTTCATCTGCTTCTGACCACTCTATCGGCGACAAGGGCCGCGTCAGCGCGATGGCCAGCACTTCATTGATGTCCGAAACGGGCACAATCTTCAGGCCGGTCTTCACATTCTCCGGAATGTCCTCGAGATCCTTCTCGTTCTCTTCCGGGATCAGCACCGTCTTGATGCCGCCGCGCAGAGCTGCGAGCAGTTTCTCTTTCAGGCCACCAATCGGCAGGACGCGTCCCCGCAGGCTGATCTCGCCCGTCATGGCCACTTCCCGGTCCACCGGGTTGCCGGTCAGCAGCGAGACAATCGCCGTTGTCATGGCAACACCCGCGGACGGGCCATCCTTTGGCGTCGCGCCATCGGGCACGTGCACGTGGATGTCGGTCGTGTTGAACACGGTCGGCTTGATGCCGAGCATGACAGACCGGGACCGGACCAGCGAGCTGGCCGCCTGGATCGACTCTTTCATGACGTCGCGGAGGTTGCCCGTGACCTTCATGTTGCCGCGACCGGGCATCTTGACCGCCTCGATGGTGAGCAGGTCACCGCCGGTCTCGGTCCAGGCAAGGCCTGTCACCGCACCAAGCTGGTCGGTCTCGTCGGCGAGACCGTAGCGGAATTTCCGCACGCCTGCGAATTCGGGAAGGTTCTCCGACGTCACCGTCAGGGTTTCGCCCTCCTTGTCAGACAGGATGCGGACCGTCTTGCGGGCCAGCCGTGCAATTTCGCGCTTCAAGCTCCGCACACCGGCTTCGCGGGTGTAGTACCGAACAAGGTCGCGAATGGCCTCATCTGCCACAATCCACTCCCCTTCCTTCAGGCCGTGATCTTCACGGACCTGCGGGATGAGGTGACGTTTGGTGATCTCCACCTTCTCGTCCTCGGTATAGCCTGCGATGCGGATGATCTCCATCCGGTCGAGAAGCGGCTGGGGCATGTTGAGCGAGTTCGCCGTCGTCACGAACATCACGTCAGAAAGATCGTAATCGACTTCCAGATAGTGATCGTTGAACGTCGAGTTCTGCTCAGGGTCCAGCACTTCCAGCAAGGCAGATGCCGGATCGCCGCGATGGTCCATGCCCATCTTGTCGATCTCATCCAGCAGGAAGAGCGGATTGCCCGTCTTGGTCTTCTTCAGCGACTGGATCACCCGGCCCGGCATGGAGCCGATATAGGTCCGGCGGTGGCCACGAATTTCGCTTTCGTCCCGCACGCCGCCCAGCGACACGCGCACAAAGTCGCGTCCTGTGGCTTCAGCGATGGAGCGGCCAAGCGAAGTCTTGCCGACGCCCGGAGGGCCCACGAGGCAAAGGATCGGTCCTTTCATCTTGCCGGTGCGTTTCTGCACGGCGAGATATTCCAGGATCCGCTCTTTCACCTTGTCGAGACCATAATGGTCGTCATCAAGTTGCTTCTCGGCCTTGGTGAGATTGGTCTCGATTTCCTTGCGCGTGCCCCAAGGCAGGGCCAGCAGCCAGTCGAGATAATTCCGCACGACAGTCGATTCCGCAGACATTGGCGACATCTGACGCAGCTTCTTGATCTCGGCTTCGGCCTTCAGGCGCGCCTCTTCAGACAGCGGGGCATCCGCAATCTTCTGCTCAAGGTCGGCCAGCTCGTCGCGCTCAGCGCCATCGCCGCCCTGCTCGCCCAACTCGCGCTGAATCGCTTTCATCTGCTCGTTCAGGTAATATTCGCGCTGGGTCTTCTCCATCTGCCGCTTGACGCGGTTCTTGATCTTCCGCTCCATCTGCAACATGCCCATTTCGCCTTCCATGAGGGCGAAGACCTTCTCGAGGCGATCTTTCGCATCGGGAAGTTCGAGCAATTCCTGCTTTTCGGAGAGTTTGACAGACAGGTTCGACGCCACCGCATCGGCCAGACGACCAGGCTCGGTCAGCGCAGCAATCGTGGTGACGGATTCCGGCGGGATCTTGCGGTTCAGCTTGACGTAATTTTCAAACTGCTCCTGCACGGCACGCATGAGTGCCTGCACGTCATCATCGGTGCCTTGGGCCTCGTCATAGGCTTCGACTTCAGCTTCAAAATATTCGCCGCGGTCGTGCAGCTGGTTCAGACGCGCACGCGTCTTGCCTTCGACCAGCACTTTCACCGTACCGTCAGGCAGCTTGAGCAGCTGCAAAATGGTGGCAATCGTGCCGACCTCGTGGACATCATCTGAGCCCGGGTCGTCTATGGCCGCGTCGCGCTGGGCGACCAGCATGATTTCATTGTCGGCCTCTTCGATCATTTCGAGGGCCCGTACAGACTTGTCCCGCCCAACAAACAGGGGCGCGACCATGTCTGGAAACACAACGATGTCCCGAAGCGGCAACACCGGAAGGTTCTTTATACCTGGCATCTACAATGCCTCCTTCTTCAAATTGAGCCCCGACTGGGCGGCAGCTCAGGAAACCCTACCTGCCGATGATGGCAGGAGTCGGGCGTTTCACCAGATGTGGAGGGCGATGCAGGCCGGTTCAAGCCACCGGATGCTCAGGAAATTCCCTCTTCTGTGGAAACCGTCTCCTATCAGGGCATTGCGGCTTTTCTGGCCTTTTCGGTGCGGCTTTCATTTTTCTGATTGGCCAGGAAGGCAGAAAGCACGCCCAATCCCGTATCCGGGGCCTCGCCGGCGCCAAGCCTGCGCAACTGTTCATAATACCAGCCGATAACGCCAAAACCGTTCAGCGCCTTCACCAGTTTGATGGGAGAATTCGGCCCCAGCCATCCCGGCCCGAGGCGCAATGTTTTCTCCCATTGCGCGGCGGCAGCGACCTCTCCGGACAAGAGCTGTTTCGGCGTGTCCGGCTCGACACAGAGCGGCCGGCCAAGACCGATCAGGTCGGCCTCCCCTTCCGCAAGCGCCGAATTCATGGCCTCGGTCGTGCGAAATCCGCCTGTCACCATGAGTGGCAACTGGCTGCGCGCCTGCACTGCTTTGGCATATTTCAGGAAGTAGGCCTCCCGTTCGCGCGTGGATTCACGGACATTCTGCTCAAAAACCGGCTCCAGGCCTTCGCTGTCCATCATGCGGGGCTGTTCATAATTACCCCCGGATATCTCGACAAAGTCGACGCCAAGCTCGTTCAGAATGTCGATCACGCCGAGACAATCTTCAAAACTGAACCCGCCTTTCTGAAAGTCTGCGGAATTGAGCTTTACCGAAACCGAAAACCCCGGCCCTGCCGCAATGCGCGATTCCCTGACGCATTCGGCGAGGAGGCGCGCGCGGTTTTCCAGCGGCCCGCCATAGTCATCCTGGCGCTGGTTCGCCAGCGGCGACAGGAACGAAGAAAGTAAATAGCCATGCGCGCCATGAACCTGAACACCGTCAAAGCCCGCCTGCTTTGCAACGCTGGCGGCCCGGCCGAAGCCTTCGATCACGGCTTTGATCTCGTCCAAAGTCATCGCGCGGGGCTGACCGAATTGGCCGCCCGGCAAGCCCAGCGCGACCGGACTTGGCGCAGCGGGGCTCGGATTGATCAGTTTTGGCGTTTGGCGTCCGGCATGGCTGACCTGCATGATCATTGCGGCGCCATGAGATTTGCCAACGTCGGCCCAGCGCGAGAACATATCCATCTCTTCATTTGACGGCTTGCCGTCTATGACCACATTTCCCGCACGCTCGAGATGATTGCGGTCAATCTGGACATTTCCTGTGATCATCCCGCCTATGCCGCCTTCCGCCCAGCGGCGATACAATGTCAGATGGCTTTCAGTTACCCGGTTGCGAGGATCAGCGAGTCCCTCTGTCATTGCCGCCTTCACAAGCCGATTGGGGAATGTAAGCCCGCTCTCCAGGGTTAACGCCGTATTAATCGAGGCTGTCATCTTATGTTCTCCCATATCGACACTGAGTCGCCCGCCCTTATCGGAGACATCATATGGCAGCCGCCAAGCAAGCAAAGCTGTTTGACCAAATGAGTACAGAAAGTACCGGCTATTCCGCCAAGGATATCGAGGTCCTCGAAGGCCTTGAACCTGTCCGCAAACGCCCCGGCATGTATATTGGCGGCACGGATGAGCGCGCCTATCATCACCTCTTTGCCGAGGTGCTGGACAACTCCATGGATGAAGCGGTGGCCGGGCATGCCAGCCGGATCGAGATCAAGCTCGACGCCGATGGCTTCCTGGCGGTGAGCGACAATGGCCGCGGCATTCCGGTTGATCCACACCCGAAATTCCCGAAAAAGTCCGCGCTGGAAGTCATCATGACCACACTGCATGCGGGCGGCAAGTTCTCCGACAAGGCCTATGAGACCGCCGGCGGCCTGCACGGCGTCGGCATTTCGGTCGTCAATGCGCTGTCGGAACTGGTCGAAGTTGAAGTCGCACGCGACAAGATCCTGTACCGGCAGACCTTCTCGCGCGGCATTCCGCAGGACAAGTTGAAAAAAGTCGGCACGGCGCCAAATCGCCGGGGGACCGTGGTGAAGTTCAAGCCGGACTTCCAGATCTTCGGCGAAAAGATGCGTTTCCGCCCGGCCCGCCTGTTTCAGATGGCGCGATCAAAAGCCTATCTCTATCGAGGCGTTGAAGTACGCTGGAGCTGTGATCCTTCCCTGCTGCCAGAAGATTCCAAGGTTCCTGCCGAAGCCACGCTCTCCTATCCGAACGGATTGGCAGACCAGCTGGATGAAGTCTTCAAGGACAAGGCGACCATCACCGATGCAGCCTTTACTGGTCTTGTTGATCAAGGCGGCGAAGGCAAGGTCGAGTGGGCCATTGCCTGGACGCGCGCCGGCTTTGGCGAGGCGGACGGATTTTCACGCTCCTATTGCAACACTATTCCGACCCCGGATGGTGGTACGCACGAAGCGGGCTTCCGCTCAGCCATCACGAAAGGGCTACGCAATTTCGGGGAACTGACCGGAAACAAGAAAGCCTCCGAAATCACCGCCGAAGATATCATGGGCCATTCCGGCTTGCTCTTGTCTGTTTTCATCAAGGGTCCGGAATTTGTCGGTCAGACCAAGGACAAGCTGTCGACGACGGCCGCGTTCCGCCTGGTGGAAAACTCCGTGCGCGACCGGTTTGACCATTGGCTGGCCGGTAGCCCGAAAGAAGCCGACAAATTGCTCGGCTGGGCGGTTGAGCGCGCGGAAGAACGCCAGCGCCGCCGCAAGGCCAAGGATATCAGCCGCAAATCGGCCACCAAGAAGCTTCGCCTGCCGGGCAAGCTGGCGGATTGCTCCAACAAGGGGCCGGACGGCACGGAACTGTTCCTCGTCGAGGGGGATTCGGCTGGCGGCTCCGCCAAGCAGGCCCGCGACCGCAAGACCCAGGCCATCCTGCCCCTGCGCGGCAAGATCCTGAATGTCGAAAGCGCCTCGCTCGACAAGATGATGAACAATCAGGAGATCAATGATCTTTCACTGGCGCTCGGCACGGCGCTGGGCAAGAAGTTCGACATGGACGATCTGCGGTATGACCGCATCATCATCATGACGGATGCCGATGTAGATGGCGCCCACATTGCCAGCTTGCTGATCACTTTCTTCTATCGGATGACACCGGGCCTGATCGAAAGCGGACGCCTGTTCCTGGCCCTGCCCCCGCTCTACAAGCTCTCCAACAAGGGTACGATCGTCTACGCGATGGACGATGCCGACCGGGCCGAGAAAATGAAAGAGCACTTCAAACCGAACCAGAAAGTCGACATGACCCGCTTCAAGGGTCTCGGCGAGATGAACCCGTCTCAGCTGAAGGAAACCACAATGAACCCGGCGACGCGGACGCTTGCGCGGGTCACTCTGGAGGCGATTGACGATGTCGAGGTTCCGGCCGAGGAGCTGATAAACACGTTGATGGGCAAGAAAGCCGAATTGCGTTTCCGGTTCATTCAGGAAAACGCTGCTTTCGTTGAAGAGCTTGATATCTAGGTAAACAAGATTTGAAACGCCGGTAAGAAATTTCCTTTATTCGGAAAGACGATTCTAACCCTGTTTGGGTATGGTTCGCCCATCATGTTATTCGGACGCACCCTATTCAAACACGACAAGAAGCGCCATTCCGGGCGCGAAATTCTTGAGTCGCACCTGAATCGGTACATCCTCGCGCTGAGCATTGTTCTGGCGCTGATCCTTGCCAGCCACATCGTTTCCCTGACTGCCCTCCGCCAAGGTGCGCATGATGCGACCGCGATCAATATGAGCGGCAGCCAGCGCATGTTGCTGCAGCAAATGTCTCATGCGGCCCATGATTACGCCGAAGACGGGTCGCCGGAGCTGCGGGAGAATTTGCGCGACAGCATCAAATTGTTCGAGACGTCTCACTATGAACTTATCCGCTTTGGCGAAGATGATGCCGCACTTCAGGCGATCTATTCCGAAGGCGAAAACTCCATTCATACCAAGGTTCTTGAGCTCATCAACAATGTGAACTGGGTTCTGGTCGACCGCCGGAATACGTCCGCGGCGCTTGAGGCAATTGAATATGAGGCTTCCGGCCCCCTCGCCAATCGGCTCGGAGAGGCGGCGGACGCTTTCGAAGCGCAGGCCAACAAGCGCGCCGAATGGCTGGGAACGATCCAGACCTATACGGTCCTGGCCCTCGTCCTGACGATTGTCGCGGAAGTGTTCCTGGTCTTCTGGCCGGCCCACAAGATCATGATCCGGGCCTTCAAGAAGCTGGACCAGCAACATAGCGAAGCCCAGGCAACACTGAAGCGCCTGTCCAATTTCTCCGCCGTGGCCTCAGACCTGTTCTGGGAAACCGATCTCCAGGGCAAGCTGATCTATGCCGAGGGCACCTTCCTCCAGAAACTTCAGGGCGGCCGCAATTCCCTGGTCGGGTGCAACTATCTCGACATTATCCAGTTCGATGAAGAAAACTCCGAGATCATGACCAATGCGGTCCAGTCGGCCGCGAGTTACGCCCGTGTGCGCGGAATTTTCACGGACGTTGATGGCCAGACCTATCACATGGATATGGCCGGCGCGCCGTGCTTTGACGACAAGGGTCGGATCACCGGCTATATCGGCACCTCCAACGACATTAGCGCGCAGGTCGAGAAACAAGAGGAGGTCCGTAAATTGGCCTATTCGGACCCCCTGACTCATCTCGCGAACAAGCGCGCCCTCGAAGAGCGGCTGCCGACCATGCTCGCAGAAGCCTCAAACACCGCGCCGCTCTTTATCCTGGCGCTGGACCTGGATGGCTTCAAGGCGGTCAACGACACATATGGTCATGGCGCGGGCGACGAAGTGCTCAAAGTCGTGGCGGCCCGGATGAAAGCCATTGTTCGCGACAGCGACCTGACCGTGCGCACAGGCGGGGACGAGTTCTTCATCGTCTGCAGCACATCGCCATCGCGCCTTGCCGTTGAGGGCCTGGCCCTGCGGCTCAAGCGCAAGCTGAGCGAGCCTTATGGCCTGTCGACGGGCCACCGCGTCCGCATCAGCACGTCCATCGGCATTGCCGCTGCGCCGTATGACTGTATGGGCGAAGGCCCGCTGCTGCATGCCGCAGACATGGCGCTGTACGAAGCCAAGCGCTGTGGCCGCAACCAGTTCCGCTTCTATGAAGATCTCGGGCCTTTCGTGGTCGACGAACAGGCCATGGCCTAGGGCCCCTTCCCTCCATTTCCTCCAGAACCTTTGGCCGGAGACGCGCCCCACGCGCTCCGGCTTTTTTTGTGTTGTGAGGCAGGCGTCAGCCAGAGCTTTCCCAGGAGTCCAGCGCGGCGCGGATCTGCGCGGGCAATAGCGTCGCAATCGCGCCAAGCTCTGGCGAGAGGCGGAAGGCGCTGGTCGCCGGGCCAACCGCCGGGCGCGGCTCGCCATGCTTCTGCAGGCGTTTGAGACTGCGCGCGAGGCGGAGGGCGTGGGCGTCCGGATCTGCGATCACGCGCCGGAGCGCCGCGATCCGGGCCATCAGGCGGCGCGGAGAGACGGATCCGGAAAGGGTCCGGAGAATGTCCGGAAAACCGCCCTCAATCGTCTGGCGTGCGGGCAGCAATTTCAAACGTCTTGGATAAAGTCGCGGAAAGATGGCGAGTTCGACGCCGTCGGGCAGGTTCGGTTCCGGCTTCGGCTCGGCGGGCGCGGCGCGCGGGGCCGCCGGGGCGAGCGTCAGATTGAGCGCGAGGACCAGGATCAGGCGGCGGACAATGGTTTCCAGCATTTTGAGCCGCCCGGAAATCCGCTGCGCCACCCCCCGCCCGATCACTTTCGGCCCGAGATGAAGGTTCGCCAGCGCCGAAGCATCCAGCACCGCCCGCCCGGCATGTTCCAGCCCCCGTTTCAGAATGTCCGTTTGCGCGTCCATGGGGGGAGTATGGGGGTGGAGGGTATCAGACGGATTGGAAGTTCATCCGAAGCCGCTCGCTCACCGTGCCAGGTACGCGTAAATTTTCTCAGCCCAAGCCACTGGTCCATCATCGCAAGGCGCATTTCTTGCGGACTAGTTCAATACGGCAATTCCAAGTTCGTAGCGCGAGTAGCGCCCGATGCTATGCGCCGACTTCGTTGGACCTAGTGCTGGGCCAATCAATTACACAGTGTATCCAATGCCTCATATTTTCTCAATCTATCTCAATTTGTTCTCGAGTACTTCATCGACGACATTTCGAACGAGTTCCAATGGCAATTCTGCGAATGCAAACTGCTCATAAATTGGAGAAAGAAGTTGAATAAGTAATCCGTGCAGATCATCTGAAATATGTTTCACGGGTCGCGATATATAACTTGAAAGCGTGTCCGTCGTGGCGGGGCCATATTGATCAAGAAAATACTTTGCCGGAGTATGCGAGTTTAAGAATCTCCCTTCTACTCCTTCATATGTTATCGAATAAGAGAACTTCGCCGATTCATCAGAGAAGTGACTGGCGAGCGAAGCAAGATATATTAGTATCTCCGAGGTTCGCCAAATTGGTAGAACCCAATCAAAAGAGGTTCCTTTGCTGTACCGATAGTCCGGTCGATCCTCTTGCATAGGTCGAAGCAAGTATGCGAATCCAGATTTCGAAACACGCCAGAAATCTGCATGCGTCGCTTCCGTACCTTTTCCCAACCAAGCTTCGATTGTCTCGCCTCTCGGCTGGGGCGCTCTTTCATTGTGCAAATAGGTAAATGGAGGCCAGCCTGAATGTTTTGGCGTCTCCCTTTCCATTACTCGAGCAAGCTCTCTCAGCGATGAAACCTCAAACGGTGAAATCTGAAATCCGACGCACCAATACCCAGAACTGAATCTACGCTCGTCATCGGCATCTAACGGAGCAATAATGTCGGCCCACCGCTGTTTACTTTTTATCATCCACTCATACAAAGCTGTCGGATGCAGCCCCTTAAACTGTTCATCTAGCTCAGAACTTCGTGGCGCTGCGATAAACTCATCAATAGCTTCTGCTAAATATTTTCTGCTTGAGATTTGATGACGAATATTCTTCAACCGGCCAACAGCTTCATCCCTAGTCTGAGCAATAATCAGCTCCGCCCCATCCCAAAATGACGTACACGCGTGATCCCCTGCCGTAAGCTTTACATTTTTCTCAGAGCATTGAACTTCCGCGTCGTACTCTTCCGATATCTTTAAAAAGCGAATGACGCGATCAAACCGATCCGTATCTTGAATCCAGAGTGAATTTGAATCGGGCCTTCGAAACACTGGCGTCGCGAAACAAGGTCCATCGCCTAGTAAAGGCATTGCGCCAACAAGCTGATAGTACATATTCTTAGTCACAACCGACCTGTTCTTTGGTAATATTGGAAAGCCAACTCCATCACTACACGTGTGTCGTCTGAAGGCCTAGCCCGATAGAAATGATAGGGTATCGGTTCAGCGGCTAAATCATGTGTAATAAAATTTTCTATCTTTGAATCATCCAACAGTTGCCCAGGCAATATAACAGCGAGCACATTGTCTGCCTCCAGCTTAATTTCTGAGTTGTACTGCACCTCTACCGTAGATTTGCGATCATCGACGTCCGACGCTAGCGGCGTCTGAATAAGAGCGTAGTACGATTTCGCAACCAGTTCTGTTGCAGGGATTGACGCGTTGATCGGTTGACCGGCCAAGTAGTTTTTGTTGCTACCAAAAAAGCAACTAACCAAGCGCGAGGCATTGACAATGTCCGACCCTATTTCAAAATCAAGCTTTGTAAATTCAGGATGCATTGCATCCGTATACCGATCAGCCTCCATGGCGCCTGAGTCGAATGCGACAATCCGGTGAGGCGGAGGCATTTTTTCTGGATCCAAGATATACGCCACAAGATGAACAGCCTCTATTGAAGAAGCCGAAAGATTTGGGTGAAGTCGATAGGCAGGTCGCCCATAAAAGAAAAACAAAAGATTTTCCGAGTACTCAGACCGAAAAGCAGTATTCAACTTTGGCTGAGTAATATTCTTCACTAAACATCGCACATCACAATTATGCGCAACGGGAAGAACTTTTTCCTGCCCGCTATATCCAACTACAAAGTTCTGAAATTCTGGCAAATGCCCCCTCCTTTTCACTTCGGATACGTGAAGCGAGTCTGAATGTAATCACAAGCAATATGCCCTCTCACTCAGAAATTGAAAGTCAAGTTGATGCTTGATTGACCTCATCAAGTCGAGGAGAATCGAAATCAAACCACGCTCAGACCACTCAAGGGAATCTTATTAGGCAATCAACATAGTTGGAGCGATCGCTAACCTCCGCGCTGGCGCTTAGGGCTTACTCTGGGCCTATCGCTCCCCTTCCCCAATTGCCATTCCCCTCGCTTCCCCCTAAATGCTCCTTATGAGCAAAAAGCTGAGAATCTTGGTCGCGCAGTTGAACCCGGTGGTGGGGGATATTCGGGGGAATCTGGCGCTGGCGCGGGGCGCGCTGGCCGAGGGCAAGGCCAAGGGCGCGGACCTCGTTGTCCTGTCGGAACTCTTCATCCTGGGCTATCCGGCCGAAGACCTCGTGCTGAAGCCCGCCGCGGTGGAAGATTCCATGAAGGCGGTGAAGACGCTGGCCGCCGAGACCGCCGATGCGCCGGACATGATCATCGGCGCGCCGTGGATGGAAGATGGCAAGCGCCACAATTCAGCCGTCTGGCTGTCGGGCGGGGCCATCAAGGGCCGCTATGACAAGCGCGAACTGCCCAATTATGGCGTGTTCGATGAAAAGCGCATCTTCGATGCCGGCGAGGGCCCTCCCCCGGTGTTCGAGTTTCATGGCGTAAAGATCGGCGTCGCGATCTGTGAGGACATCTGGTATCCGCGCGTGCCGAGCGAGCTGCATGATGCGGGCGCCGACATGCTGATCGTGCCGAATGGCTCGCCCTGGCGGCGGACGGTTCAGGTGGAGCGGCACACCACGTTTTCCGCTTGGCGCAAGACGGGCGTGCCGTACCTGTTCGTGAACCAGGTGGGCGGACAGGACGAGCTGGTCTTTGATGGCAGCTCCTACGCGGTTGATCATGACGGGACCGAGCACCAGCTGCTCGGTGATTTCGTGACCGGCACGGCGATGGTGGCCTATGATCCGGCCACGCATTGTTTCGAAAGCGACGCGCAGGCGGAGCTGACCGAGGGCTGGCATGCCGAATATCGCGCGGCGGTGCTGGCGCTGGGCGATTATGTCAACAAGAACAAGTTTCCCGGCGTCGTGCTGGGCATGTCGGGCGGGATCGATAGCGCACTGACGGCGGCGATGGCGGTGGACGCGCTGGGGCCGGACCGGGTCTGGTGTGTGATGATGCCGTCGAAATATACGTCCTCGGACAGTCTGGAAGACGCCAAAGCCTGCGCCGAGGCGCTGGGCGTAAAGTATGACAGCATCAATATTGCCCCCGGCGTGGACGCGATGGGCGAGATGCTGGCCGACCAGTTTGCCGGCACCCAGCCGGACACGACCGAAGAGAACATCCAGTCGCGCCTGAGGGCGGTGACGCTGATGGCGCTGTCGAACAAGTTCGGCCACATGGTGGTGACGACGGGCAACAAATCCGAAATGGCCGTCGGCTATGCGACGCTCTATGGCGACATGTGCGGCGGCTACAATGCGCTGAAGGATTTCTACAAGACCGAAGTGTTCGAACTGACCAAGTGGCGCAACACGATGGTGCCGCGCGGCGCGCTGGGCCCGGCGGGCGAAGTGATCCCGGAGCGGATCATCACCAAACCGCCCTCTGCGGAGCTGCGCGAGGACCAGCGCGACGATGACTCGCTGCCGCCCTATGACGTGCTGGACGATATATTGCGCGGGCTGGTGGACGAGGAAGAACCGATCGAGGCAATCCTGGCGCGCGGGCATGACCGGGCCGTGGTGAAGCGGATCGAGCATCTGCTCTACATCGCCGAATACAAGCGCCGTCAGGCCCCGCCGGGCGTGAAGGTTGGCGGCAAGAATTTCGGCCGCGACCGGCGCTATCCGATCACCAACCGCTTCCGGGACGATTGATCGGGCGTTTGGCCCCTATTCGAGCGAGCCGGGCTCAACCCCTTCATAGGCGAGGCGGTTGGCCTCGGCATCCATGCGGATCTGCTCGGCATCTTCCGGGGCAATATCGCTCGCTTCGCCATAGGCCAGCATGGGCGATGGCACGATGCCGGGATGGTCGATAACGGATGCATAGAGCAGCCAGGGCTGCGTGCCGTCCGCGCAGGTGACGCGCACCCACTGGTCCTCAACCGTCGGCATGGAGCCGATATCGCTGATATCACGCAGCTCGGCCTCGTTGATGTCGTATTCGGCGCCGTCATAAGACACGACGGTGAACCCCTCCCCCAGATAGCGGAGGTATGTCAGCTGGTCGCCAGCCTTCAGGTCGAGCGTGTGGATGCCGCCATCGGAAATGTATTCGATGCTGGCATCCTGGTTGAGCGTGACCGGGAATGTCTTGGTCGCCACGAAGAAGCGCAGGTCATCGGCGTCGGCGCGGTCATAATTCCAGAGCTGGTAATTGGCGTATTGCGGCAGGGCGCAGCTTGTGTCGGCTTCATTGGCGCCATTCGGCACCGTCCAGGCAGGAACGGTCGTGCCAGCATCCAGCACCGCAAAACCGGCCGGATATTCGCCGGGCCAGCCCGCGCTGACATACCAGCTCTCATCGTATCCCGACAGGGCCTGATAATTGATATCATCGACGGGCGGCGCGGCAGGCTCTGCCTCCAGCGCGCTGTCGAGGTCTGAGGTCACCTCGGTCGTTGCGGGCGCCGGCGTCTCTGCCGGAGCCTCCGCACGCTCCTGCCCGCAGGCCGCCAACAGGCCCGCGGCGATCAGAATACAGCCCAGTCTCATCTACCTCTCCTCGACGGCGACTCACATGCCCGTCGCACATTAGCACGAACAATAGCAAGAATATGGCATCGGCCCTTGGCTTTTTGCGTGATTTGATGTCGAAAGCACGCTTCAAAACAGGTTTTTTCCATGACTGCACCGATTGTTCGCTTCGCTCCTTCGCCCACCGGCCGCCTGCACGTAGGTAACGTGCGCACGGCGCTGATCAACTGGCTGTTCGCCAAGGGCCAGCAGGGCAAGTTCATCCTGCGCATCGATGACACCGATACCGAGCGCTCGACACAGGAATATGAAGACGGAATCCGCACCGACCTGACCTGGCTCGGCCTCGTCTGGGACGACAGTTTCAGCCAGTCCAAGCGCTTTGCCGAATATGACGCGGCGGCCGACAAGCTGCGCGAAATGGGCCTGCTCTATCCCTGCTACGAGACAGCTGACGAGCTGGACCGCAAGCGCAAGATCGCGCTGTCGCGCGGCCGCCCGCCCGTCTATGACCGCGCGGCGCTGGAGCTGAGCGATGAAGACAAGGCGAAACTCGAAGCCGAAGGCCGCACGCCTCACTGGCGCTTCAAACTCTCCGGCGGGCGCGTCGAGTGGACCGACCTGGTGCGCGGAGACCAGAGCATCGACACGTCCAGCCTGTCCGACCCGATCCTGATCCGCGAGGACGGCTCCTATCTCTACACCCTCCCCTCGGTCGTCGATGATATCGAGGCGAAGATCACCCATGTCGTGCGCGGGGAAGACCATGTCACCAATTCCGGCGCGCAGATCGAGATCTTCAAGGCGCTGGGCGGCACCGCCCCGGCCATGGCGCACACGCCGCTGCTGATCGGCGCGGATGGTCAGGGCCTGTCGAAACGCCTCGGCTCGCTGTCGATGGGCGAATTGCGCGCGCAGGGCTATGAGCCGATGGCGGTCTCCAGCCTGCTCGCCAAGATCGGCACATCCGACAATGTCGAGGCGCGCGAAACGCTGGACCAGCTGGTCGCGGAATTCGATTTCGGCAAGATCGGCCGCGCCCCGGCGCGCTTCGACGAGACCGAACTCTTGTCGCTGAACGCGGCGATCCTGCACGGCCTGCCCTTTGAGGCGGTGAAGGACCGGCTCGCCGATGTGGACCCACGCGCCGCCGACGAGGCGTTCTGGACTGTGGTGCGCGAGAATTGCTCGCTGTTGCCGGACGTGGCCGCATGGGTCGAGACCGTGTTTGGCGAGATCACGCCTCTGGTGGATGCTGAAGACAAGGACTTCGTAGCGACCGCCGCAACCCTGCTGCCCGAGGGCGAACTGACGGGCGAAAGTTGGAGTCAGTGGGCGAATGCCGTGAAGGCCGAGACTGGCCGCAAAGGCCGTGGCCTGTTCATGACGCTCCGCAAGGCGCTGACCGGACAGGAACACGGCCCCGACATGGGCGCGCTGCTGCCCCTGATCGGGCGGGACCGAGCGCTCAGGCGGCTGCAGGGCTAGCACCCTCCTCGTAGACTCCTGAATCTTTTCGGATTTCAAACTTTTTGGAACAAAGTCAGAACTTTTTCCTTTCCAAAAGGTGAATATTCTGGTTATGTTCTCTTATCGCAGATCAAGCGAAGAACAGGTTCAGCACACAGTTTCACGAGGGGTTTCAGCATGTCGGGTTTGGTGATCAAGGGATGTGAGTACGATCCAATTGAGTCCAAGGATGTCGTCTATGGCGACGGCTTCCGCATGGAGCTGGAACAGGCGATTGCGCTGGCCTCGACAGGCGTTGAATTCTGGGCCGCAGAGCGCGACGGCTCTGCCGCGCCCGTCTCTGTCGCCAAGAATGAATATGGCGAACTGATCCTGAGAACCGAGCCGACGGCCTACGCGGCCAACCCGCTTGGCGAGATCAGCGCGCCGCCGATCGTGCACCGTCGCTATCGCCCCGAAGCGCAGATGCCTGCCCGGATCCATCCCGGTTACGCTGTCGCGGCCTAGTCACGCAGCGGCCCCTACCCTTTACATGTTTCCTTGTTTTCGCGCGTCTCCACACCCACTCTCGGCGCGCGAGATTGCTCCGGCCTCACCTGTCCGGAGCCTGAAGGGCCACACCTGCATGTGAAGGGTGGGGGTTACTCCGCCTCCAGATGAACCAGCACATCGCCCTCGGCGACCTGATCCCCGGCGGCAGCCTCCACGGACTCCACCACGCCATCGCGCGGCGCCGGCAGGGTGTGCTCCATCTTCATGGCTTCCATCACCGCAACCGGATCACCCTTGGTGACCGTATCGCCCGGCTTCACATGCACGGCGAGCAGTTTGCCCGGCATCGGCGCGCTGACTGAGTCGCCGCCCAGCACCGCTTCGACATCGGCGTCATAGTCCGGCACTTCCACAAGGACATTGTCCCCGCCGGTCGTCACCGCATAGCGGCGCGGAGAGATATCTGTCACGAAAGGCAGCGGCGCGTCCGGATCGACGTCATGCTCGGACGGGTCAAACCAGTCTACATCCGCGCCCACCGCCACGGCCGCTTTGCGCACAGGCGCCGCATTCGCCCGGAACCCATCCCGGATTCCCCATGGCGTGACGGCAGCGCTGTCATCCAGCTCGATGTCGCTGACGGCGAGAACGGATGCATGCTGATGCGCGGCGGGAGGCTGGGTCAGCGCATCCCCCTGCTCCGCAATCCAGTTCACATGATGCGTGCCATCGCGGAACGCGTCCGACTGGGCGCAGCGACGCAGGAAGCCGGTATTGGCCGGCACGCCCGAGAGTTGGGTGTGCGACAGCGTCTCGGTCAGCAGGTCAACCGCCGCGTCGCGGTCTTCTCCGTGCACGATCAGTTTCGCGATCATGGAATCATAGTTGGATGGTACGCGATCACCCGTCTCGAAACCGGCATCCCAGCGGATCGTTTCCCCATCAATGGGCTGCAACAGGCCGAATTCCAGGATCAGCCCCGCGCCGGGGCGGAAGCCATCGGCCGGGTCTTCGGCGCAGATGCGCGCCTCGATGGCATGGCCCATCAGCGGGATCTCGTCCTGCGCCAGCGGGATTTCCTCGCCCGAAGCGACCAGCAATTGCCAGGCGACAAGGTCCTGCCCTGTGATCATCTCGGTCACCGGATGCTCGACCTGGAGACGGGTATTCATTTCGAGGAACCAAAACGTGTCGACGCCCAGCGGCTTTGACCCGTCGACGATGAATTCCACCGTGCCCGCGCCCTGATACCCAACAGCCTGCGCCAGCTTCACCGCTGCGTCCGTCATGGCCGCTCGCACATCATCCGGCATGCCGGGCGCGGGCGCTTCCTCAATGACTTTCTGGCGGCGACGCTGAAGCGAGCAATCGCGTTCATAGAGATGGACGACATTGCCATGCGCATCGCCAAAGACCTGCACTTCGATATGGCGTGGCTGCTCGACCAGTTTTTCCAGCATGACCCGGCCATCGCCAAAGGAACTTTCGGCCTCACGCACCGCGCTTTCCAGCTCGGCCTTCAGCTCGCCCGCCTTGGAGACGAGGCGAATGCCGCGCCCGCCGCCCCCGGCAACCGCCTTGATCAGCAGCGGAAAGCCGACATCTTTCGCCGCCCTGGCAAGCGTTTCCAGCTCCTGCCCTTCGCCGCGATAGCCGGGCAGCACAGGCACGCCGGCCTCTTCGGCAATGCGCTTGGCTTCGTCCTTCGGGCCCATGGACCGGATCGCCTTGGCCGAAGGGCCAACCCAGATGAGGCCCGCTTTCTCGACGGCTTCGGCGAAATCGGCATTCTCGGACAGGAAACCATAGCCCGGATGGATGGCATCGGCGCCGGTCGCCTTGGCAGCGGCCAAGATGGCTTCGACCTTGAGATAGCTTTCGGGCGCAGGCGACGGGCCGATATGGATCGCTTCGTCGGCCTCGCGGACATGTTTCGCGCGCGCATCGGCATCGGAATAGACGGCGACTGTCGCAATGCCGAGCCCATGGCAGGTCTCAAAGATGCGACAGGCGATCTCGCCCCTGTTTGCGACGAGCAGCTTCTGGATCTTCAATGCGTGGCCCTCCCGGCGCCCGGTGGACCAAAGCCACCAGAACAAAACTGATTATCATCAGCAGATACCACGAACCGAGTTTCGATAAAGAGACCATCTGCCAGCCATGCTCTTGCCCGGGATAGGCCCAGGCGCGGGCGAATGTTCCAAGATTCTCAGCAAACCAGATGAAAACTGCCACGAGCAGGAACCCGATGACGAGCGGCATCGGCCTGTGGGCTTCATCAGCGCGGAACCAGACCAAGCATGGCCCATAAACCATCGCCGTGCCCACGAACAGGGCGATCCGGACATCCGGCAGCCAGTGATGCGCGAAGAAATTCACGTAAATCGCGGTTGTCAGACTGGCTTGAACCCAGAGTGGCGGGAAACGGTCAAACCGGAAGTCGAAGATGCGCCAGACTCGCGCCAGATAGGAGCCCACTGCCGCGTACATGAAGCCCGTAAACAACGGCACACCACCAATGCGCAGGAAGCTCTCCTCGGGATAGATCCAGCTGCCATGATAGGTTTTGAACAGTTCCATGACCGTGCCGACAATATGGAAGACGAGGATGATTTTCGCCTCTTCCCATGTTTCCAGGCCCGTCCATAGCATCATGACCTGAATGGCAACCGCACCCAGCACGAGGAAATCATAGCGCGAGAGCGGCGCGCCTTCCGGATACCAGACAAAGGTCAGCAGCAAGAGCCCCAGCATCAGGCCGCCAAACAGACACGCCCAGCCCTGCTTGATGCCGAAGGCCACAAATTCGAACACGGTCTGGCTGACCGGGCCGTTCACGCAGCGCGCATGCAGCGCGGCGCGCGCGGCATGCAGGCGTTGTTGCGCGCGGGTCTGGGCGGGGACCGGTATCTCCATGCCCTCCTCTATCTGCAGGAAACACGGCGCAATCGGGGCACGCACCGGGCGAGGCAAGGGCCTTTGCCAGTCCAAATTCCACCTTTGACACCCCTGCCAGCTGTCGTAAGGGTTAATGCCAAGAAACCACGGGAGTGTCTTATGGCCTATGCTTCAGGAATCCGGATCAGCAGTGTCGCGGGAGTCATCGGCGCCGGCGTTGGCGGCTATATTGGTTACACGCAGGCTGCAGATGTCAGCAATCTCAGCCCCGTGGCCGGCGCGCTGATCCTCGGCGCCATCGGCTTCGTCGCGGGCAGCGCGGGTGCCTTCCTGCTGAAGTCGCTGATGCAGTTCGTGATCTACATCATCCTGTTTGGCATCGTGGCATATTTCTTCCAGCACCAGATCGAAGCGCTCACGGGGATAAACCCGATCAGCGCGACACTTAATCTGCTGGCCGACTTCGGCTTGCCGGTGGACTCCAAAGACAGCGTACTGGTTACCGACCCCAACTAGGCGGGCGCTTGTCGAGGAAGGCTTCAATGCCTTCCTTGCCCTCATCCGAGACCCGACGCGCTGCGATGCGCTTTGATGTCTCGTGGCTGAGATCCTTGTCGATGAATACGCCGGAGACATCGCGCACCAGTGCCTTGCTCTCGGCCACAGCGCCGGGCGCAGCGGCAAAGACAAGATCGGCAAGGTGTTCTTCCATTGCCGTCATCTCGGCCTGGTTTTCCACGACATACTGAACGAGGCCCAGCTTCTCAGCATATTCGGCATCAAACGTTTCGGCAGTGGTGAACAAGGCCTTCGCCCAGCGCGCGCCGATGGCTTCGATCACATAGGGGCTGATCGTCGCCGGGGTCAGGCCGAGGCGCACTTCAGAGAAGCGGAACTTCGTGCCCTTCATCGCCACAGCGACGTCACAGGCGGCCACGAGGCCGGCCCCGCCACCCATGGCGGCGCCCTGCACCAGGGCAAGCGTCATCTGGGGCATGTCGTAGAGCGTGCGCAGCATTTCGGCGAGGTTCATCGCGTCGCGCTCATTGTCTTCGCGCGTATGCATCGCCGCCAGCTTCATCCAGTTGAGGTCTGCGCCCGCCGAAAAACTCTTGCCCGCGCCGCGCAGGATCATCATGCGAATGGTGCGCTGGTCGGCAATGGTGTGGAACGCATCGGTCAGTTCGGCGATCAGCTCGGCATTGAACGCATTGTGCACATCCGGCCGGTTCAGCGTGACAACCGCCAAGCCTTCCTGCGTCGCTTCGAGCGTGATGAGATCATAGTCGGAATCGCGCATGGGGATCAGTCCTGTTCAGGGTTGGAGGCCACTTTGCGGTAGTGGCTGGATGGGCGCAAGGCGCGCCGCTCGACAAGATGCCACAGCGCATAGCTGGCCACGATGACGAGAAGCGCCGACAGGGCAAAGCCGACCGCATGGCCGAATGCTGCAAAAGCGCCGACCATGATAAGGCCCTGCAGGATCGGAAAATGAGTGATGTAAACGCCGTAGCTGATATCGCCGAAGCGCGCCGCGTTCAGCGCAGGACCTGGCAGGAAAGCCAGGCAGACAATCAGGCCCGCCAGTCCGGCCGCGCGGAGCGGCTCCAGCCAGGGATGGACGAAGGAAAGCAAGGTCATTGCGAGCCCCACCACGCCGAACCAGAGCGGCTTTGCCTGGGCCCGATCCCATACCTGCCACAAGGCAACGCCACTGGCGAAAAAGGCCAACTGACCCGGCAGCTGGCGCGCCGCGATAAGCGCGGATTCCCCCTCCAGAAAAACAGGCACCAGATGACGCCACCCCTCCCCCAAAACATACAGGCCCACTAGGACGCTCCACTGCGCGCGGCGCATCGTCCGCAGCAGTCCGCCGATGATCGGCAGGATGAGATAGAATAGAACCTCGATCTTCAACGTCCACAACGCACCATTGACCTCTGTGAAGCGGTTGCCTTCGAACAGGCCCGGCAAATCCGGCGACAGGAAGTTCAGGAAGACGAGATTGGCACCCACATATTCTGCGACTCCACCAATACTGCCGCCCATCAGCAGGCTGATGAGCGCCGGGATCAGAATGACGACAGCATAAGCCGGGTAAAGTCGACGGACCCGCTTGCCAGCATAGTCAGCAAGGTTTTGCGACCGCATGAGCGAGCCGGCCACCAATGCGCCGGATACAATGAAGAAGCCCTGTATGGCGATCTCGGCAATTTGGCCCCAGGCGCGCTCCAACCCGCTCATCGGCGCGAGCGCGGACAGAACGATTGCATGATAGGCAAACACGGCCGAAGCGAGCGCCAGCCGGATGAGATCAAACCTGTTTGCTGCCAGTCGGTGCGCTGTCGCCATCGGCGCTGTTTATCGTATTCGTTCCAAATGGAAAGGGGCCCGCTGGACCGGCGGACCCCCTCAGCACCGACTGGGTGGGCAGCCTACCGAACCGGCAGGCCAGCCGCCGTCACGGCGCCTTGATCGGACCGTCCCCGCCAGGCAGCAAGGGCATCTGCCAGTTCTTCCTCGGACACGGTACCATTCGAATTAAGGTCGAATTTCGTGAACTTCGCTTTCGCCTCCGACTCGCTGGCTGTGCCCGCGCTGTCGGAGTAGCTCACATATTCGTCCTCGCTGATCAGGCCATCATCATCCAGATCCAGCAACGAGAAGTCGGGCATCTCGCCCGCATGGCCCATCAGGGCCGTCATCATCGCCGCCGTTACCAGAAAGCTGCTACGTCTGACCATGTTCGAACTCCTTCTTACTCTATACGTCGCAGGGGACCGCGACAGGACTGAACATACTCGAAACAAGTGGTAATGATGCGTGAAAAGACGTTCACGACGAAGATGTAATGAACCCAGATCAGACGGCCTGCCCGCCGATCTCCTTCATGAACTCGAACCAGGATTCGACTTTTGATGGCGTCAGAGCGCCAACGCCGCCGATGATCGTGTGGTGCATCGGTTTGAAACCGGACAGGCCAAGCACGCCGCGCTCCAACGCTTTCAATGCGCCCGCATCCATGCCGAATCTATAGACCAGGTCGGGCATACCCATCGTCACGATAATGCGGGCCGACTTTCCTTTCATCATGCGCTCAGGCCATTCATGATCGGACTCACCTGTTTTCAGGAAGAATTCTGCCCGGGCCGCCTGTTCGAAGAAGGCCTTTAGTTTGGCTGGCATACCGCCCATCCAGAGCGGGAAAGCGATGACGAGGTGGTCTGCGTTGGCGATCTTCTGGCGTTCACTCAGCACCGGCTCTGGCGGGGGCATTGCGAACTCTTTCTCAGAGTTGAGGAATGGCATGTCGAAATTTGCCACGCGGATGCGAGACACTGTGTGATCGGTCGCCTCGGCGCCCTCGGCATAAGCATCGCAGAGCGCGTGGACCAGATGGTCCGGATCGGGATCGGGGTGGCCATCGATGATACAGATAGAGCGGGTCATGGGGGTCAGCCTCCTGCCATGTGACAGGGAGCTTCTACCATTGGCCGGCAACAGATTTTATACGTAGAACCCCTACATCCGAAAGACGCCGAACCCTCTGTCCGGGAACGGAGCATTTAGGCTGGCTGACAGGGCGAGGCCCAGCACGCGGCGGGTATCGGCCGGGTCGATGATGCCGTCATCCCATAGGCGCGCTGTGGAGAAATAGGGCGAACCTTCAGCTTCGTAGAGATCGCGGATCGGCTGCTTGAAGCTGTCCTCGTCCTCGGCAGACCATTCCCCGCCCTTGCGCTCAATGCCGTCGCGCTTGACTGTGGCGAGCACGCTGGCGGCCTGTTCGCCGCCCATGACGGAGATGCGGGAGTTCGGCCACATGAACAGGAAGCGGGGGCTGTAAGCCCGGCCGCACATGCCATAATTGCCGGCGCCGAAGCTGCCGCCGGTTACCACGGTGAATTTCGGCACGCTGGCGGTGGCCACGGCGGTCACCATCTTGGCGCCATCCTTGGCGATGCCGCCAGCCTCGTATTTCGACCCGACCATGAAGCCGGTAATATTCTGCAGGAAGACCAGCGGGATGCGGCGCTGGTCGGCCAGTTCGATGAAATGCGCGGCCTTCTGCGCGCTTTCAGAGAACAGGATACCATTATTGGCGAGGATCGCGACCGGCATGCCATAGAGGCGCGCAAACCCGCAGACGAGCGTCTCGCCATAGAGCTTCTTGAACTCATGGAATTCCGATCCGTCCACGAGACGCGCGATGACTTCGCGGGCGTCATAGGGCTCGCGGACATCCTGAGGCACCAGACCATGCATCTCCGCAGGGTCGTAAAGTGGCTCTGCAGGCTCTGTCAGATCGAAGGGCTGGGGCTTTGGCGTGGCCAGCGTGCGGACAATGGAGCGGACAATGGCAAGCGCGTGAGAATCATGGGCCGCATAGTGGTCTGCCACGCCGGACTGGCGCGCATGGACATCTGCGCCGCCAAGGTCTTCGGCTGAGATCACTTCCCCCGTGGCGGCCTTCACCAAAGGTGGACCGCCGAGGAAGATCGTGCCCTGTTTGCGTACAATGATGGTCTCGTCCGACATCGCAGGTACGTAGGCACCACCCGCAGTACAGCTGCCCATGACGGCGGCGATCTGGGGAATGCCCTTCGCGCTCATCTGGGCCTGATTATAGAAGATGCGGCCAAAGTGTTCCCGGTCCGGGAAGACTTCTGACTGATGCGGCAGGTTCGCGCCGCCGCTATCGACCAGATAGATACATGGCAGGTGATTTTCGAGGGCCACTTCCTGCGCGCGCAGATGCTTCTTCACCGTCATCGGGAAATAGGCGCCGCCCTTTACCGTCGCATCATTGCAGACGATCAGGCATTCGCGCCCCTCAACCCGGCCGACCCCCGTGATCAGGCCTGCGCCGGGGGCTTCGTTATCATACATGCCATTGGCGGCCAGCGCACCGATTTCGAGAAAGGCAGAGCCCGGGTCCAGCAGGCGTTCGACTCGTTCACGCGGCAGCAATTTTCCGCGCTCTACATGGCGTTTGCGAGACGCTTCCGGGCCTCCGATGGCGGCATTAGCGGTTTTTTCTTGCAATTCGGCAAGAAGCGTCTCCATGGCGGCTTTGTTGGCGGCAAATTTGCTACCGGACACATCAAGACTGGATTTCAGAACCGGCATAACGCCTCCCACTGGAATTTTGTGCCTGCTTAGCGGCGCCCGGCCCACCTGTCACGCGGGCGTCATGCGAATTTGAAACACAGGGGATGAGCGAAAGGCTTTGAAAAGGGAATCGAAATGGGCATGTTCTTCAACATGGGCATTGATATCACTCCCCGCTTGCGGGCCATTGAATTCCTGAAGGATGTTCCGGCCCGCGCCATGAAGGCGGCAGGCAAGGAAGCCATCTGGTTTTCGGTCGC
This sequence comes from Hyphomonas sp. KY3, assembly GCF_017309975.1. Taxonomy (NCBI): domain Bacteria; kingdom Pseudomonadati; phylum Pseudomonadota; class Alphaproteobacteria; order Hyphomonadales; family Hyphomonadaceae; genus Hyphomonas; species Hyphomonas sp. KY3. Next base: position 663,480 of record NZ_CP022271.1, on the reverse strand, counting down.
CGCCGGCAAGCCGCTCTATCTTGCCGGAGAACCCGCTGACACGCTCTATTTCGTCCTGTCCGGCACATTGGGCATCTTCCGGGAAGGCGTGCATGGAAAGTCCGAATTTGTCGGCCATATCCGCTCCGGCGAGCCGGCCGGCGAGATGTCACTCTTCCTCGGCGGGGTCGACCTGACCGGCGATGGCGTGCCGAACGATGCACCCCATACGAGTTCGGTTTACGCGCTGCGCGACACGGAACTAATCGGCGTCTCGCGCAAGGGCTGGGACCGGATGGTGAAAGCCGAGCCGGAACTGCTCGAATCCATGATCCGGGTGATTTTGCGCCGATTGGGGAAATCCGGTGATCGCGTTGCCAGTGCGGCACCAAAAGTGTTCACGCTCGTCGCCACGTCACCGACGATCGACCTGAAGCTGCGGGCCCGGTCGCTGAAACAGGCATTGGAACGCCTTGGGCGGAAAGCCGTGATTGTTGACGAGCAGATGGGCGATGAACGCCCGGCTGCCTATTTTGACGAGCTGGAGCGCGCACATGATGTCGTGATCCTGATCTCGGCCATTGGCGACAATTCCTGGTATCGCCTGTCCATGCGCCAGGCCGACCGGATCTGGGTCGTGGGCCGCGCTGATGCGCGCCCCTCCAATCCATTGATGCCGGATGACCAGTCCCCTGCCCGCACGCTGAAACTCGTGGACGTCCTGTTGCTGCATCACAGCGATGAGCGCCAAGGAGCCAAGCCGGCCGAATGGATCGCCGCGTCCGGGGCTACCCGCGTCTTTCACTGGAGCCGGGTAGAAGGCCAGGATTGCGACCGGCTCGCGCGCATCATGGCTGGCGTCTCTGTCGGCCTGATCCTGTCAGGCGGGGGCGCGCGCGCCTATTCTCATATCGGCGTCGTCAAGGCGATGCGGGAACTTGGCCTGCCGATCGATTTTGTGGGCGGCGCCTCGATGGGCTCGGTCATCGCGGCCTGTGTCGCAATGGGGTGGAGCGATGCCGAAATCGAGCAACGCATCCGCAAGGCATTTGTCGATAGCAATCCGCTCGGGGACTATCATTTGCCCGTCGTCGGCATGGTGAAGGGCGCGCGCGTCGCAGCCCGGCTGAAAGAGCATTTCGGCGACGCGGAGATCGGTGATCTCGACATTCCCTTTTTCTGTACCTCGACCAACCTCACCAGCGGCGCCACGCGTATCCATCGCGAAGGCCTGCTGCGCAATGCGCTGCGGGCGACCATCTCGTTGCCGGGCATCTTGCCTCCGGTCGTGGACGGTAAGGATTTGCTGGTCGATGGCGCAGTGCTGAACAATTTTCCGGCCGATATCATGCGGGATATGCATCGCGGCTTTGTCGTGGGCTCTGATGTCACGCGCCAGCCGGAAAACATGGATCTGGAGGAATTTTCTGAACCGCCGAGCTTCTTCCGCTGGGTTTTCAATAACGGGTTTTCCAGCCCGCCCCCTATTGCCGGCCTGCTCATGCGGACCGCAACGATCCGTGCAGACACCAAATTCGGACATGACATGGCAGATGTTCTGGTCCTGCCACAACTTGCCGATGTCCAGCTGCGCGACTGGAAAGCCTATGACGAAACCGTCGAGTCCGGCTATGTCGCCACGATGAAGGCCTTCGAAGGGGCCACAATCAAGGAGAAGTGCTGTCCTGCTTAATCGACGGATTCATTCATGCGCATGTGCAATTCCATGAGCAACACATCCGCATATCGTCGCTGGGTCAATCGAAGTCCAATTGCCGCTGCTTCCAGATAGCCATGAGACTTGTAATGCATTCCATCCGGATGTGCATTGACTTGAAGAGCCATTTCAACTTCTCGATAGCTGATCCACGCAGCCTGGGCCGCATCCAAGCTCGCTTCAAAGACAACCTGACCGCGTCGGTCATTAAAGCGGTTCCAATAGCCCGACTTGAGCCGGATGATTTGCTGCTGCGTAAGCTCATCCAATCGTGCGACTTCCATACCCATACAAACCCGCATGCCCCCATAGGAGCCACCCTTATCATCCATGCATTCTGTGAACGTCGAAGAACGGCAATCGGTTAAGTCGATGGGTTTATCATAACCTACTCGGTCTCTAGCGCAGGATTCAATTTCCATCAGCGCGGATGACGCATTCTGCTTTCCTACGACGCTATCATGACCCGGCTCTTCTGCTTCATCTGGTAAGCTAGCCGCTTTCGGCGTGCAGTCCGCATTGCTGTACGCGTACGCATACGTAGTTCCGAAACAATGGATCATCCGCTGTAAAACTCGTAAATTCGGCGAGGCCGAATCATATTCCTGCAGTACGTTGGCGTTGCGCTTTAACTCCTGCAGATCGTCCTCAAGAAACGCTATTGATCCGAGGGCATACTGGTTCCAGGCACCATAATTCTTACCCGCTGGCATGAGACTCTTGCGGAACAGAGCGACCGCCTCTGCAGTCTGCCCGGCGAAAGCGCGCAGCTGCCCCTCATGCCAATACAGGATTCCCACTTCGCCAGTATCTGATAGAGTAACATCACCTTACTCGGCATCCCATTTGACGGGTTCGCCCTGCGCCTGCAGCCGTTCATGATACGCTCGAAGCAAGTCCGCAGCCTCCAGCCGACATTCCGGGCGTTCAGCAACGGATCGCCACCCCAGTCGGGGATCGTGATCAAAGGTGCTGTAGTCCAAGCTGAGCATTTTCTCCCGGTCAGGAATGCAGGCAATGACTTCATCCGCTCCCGCACGACCAAGAAGTGTCAGGCTGAGTATGATTAGGATCAACAAACGTAACATGAGCGCCTCTCGTCTCATGTTATAATGTTTCACTTTCGGATGGGATTCAAGCCGTTTCGCCGAAGAGTTCCCGGCCGATTAGCCAGCGGCGGATTTCCGACGTCCCTGCCCCGATTTCGTAGAGCTTGGCATCGCGCAGCAGGCGACCGGTCGGGTATTCATTGATATAGCCATTGCCGCCAAGGATCTGGATCGCGTCTAGCGCGAGCTTGGTCGCGGTTTCGGCCGCATACAGAATGGCGCCGGCGGCGTCCTTGCGGGTCGTCTCGCCCCGGTCGCAGGATTTGGCGACGGCATAGACATAGGCCTTGGCCGCATTCATCTGGACATACATGTCCGCGACCTTGCCCTGGATCAGCTGGAACTCGCCGATCGACTGGCCGAATTGCTTCCGGTCATGAATGTAAGGGATCACGACATCCATACAGGCCTGCATGATGCCGGTCGGCCCCGCTGACAGGACGGCGCGCTCATAATCCAGCCCACTCATCAGAACGCCAACGCCGCCATTCAGCGGGCCCATGACGTTCTCTTCTGGCACTTCGCAGTCCTCAAAGACAAGTTCGCCCGTCTCCGATCCGCGCATGCCCAGCTTGTCGAGTTTCTGCGCGACCGAGAAGCCCTTGAAGTCGCGCTCGATCAGGAAGGCCGTGATGCCGCGCGAACCCGCCTGTGGCTCGGTCTTGGCGTAGACGACCAGCGTATCAGCGTCCGGCGCATTGGTGATCCACATCTTGGTGCCGTTCAGCACATAGCGGTCGCCCTTCTTCTCGGCCTTCAGCTTCATGGACACGACATCAGAGCCAGCGCCACTCTCACTCATGGCGAGGGCACCAAGATGTTCGCCAGAGACGAGCTTGGGAAGGTAGCGAGATTTCTGGTCGTCATTCCCCCAGCGGCGAAGCTGGTTGACGCAAAGATTGGAATGGGCGCCGTAGGACAGGCCGACTGAAGCCGAAGCGCGTGAAATTTCTTCCATCGCGACCACATGTTCGAGATAGCCAAGCCCGGTGCCGCCCCACTCTTCCTCGACCGTGATGCCGAGGAGGCCAAGTTCGCCCATTTTCGGCAACAGGTCGCGCGGAAACGTATCCGTGCGGTCAATCTCTGCGGCGCGAGGGGCGATTTCGTTCTGGGCGAAACTTGCCACGGTCTCGCGGATCATGTCCGCAGTTTCACCGAGATCGAAGTTCAAAGTGGGATATGTGTTCGGAATCATGCCGCTGACTTAGCAAGACTTCCCCCGGCTGTCAGCCTAATCTTCCTGCGCCAGCATGCGGTACAGATAGTAGACCGAGACGAATAGGAGGAAGCCACCGCCCAGCGCCATCAAGGGGCCGGTATAGGTCTGACTCGCAGCCTCGCCCATGCGCGCGCCCGATTGGGTGAGGATGCGGCGCAGTCCGTCATAAAGGCCAATCGTGCCGAGTCCTGCCAACAAGGCAAAGGGCAACCAGCGCCAACCGTGTGCGGGAGCAAAGTCCTCTATCTCGGCCTGCGCGGGTGTTATCAGGCGCGATGTATCCACCTCGACCGTGGCCAGGTCATCGATCAGCTTCTGGCTTGTCGGCGGCACAGAGAGATTGTCGAGCGTGAGCCCCTCTCCCTGCGGATCCGACAGGTTTGGCGGGCGATAGGCGCGGCGGCGTTCCGACATGGAGGCTGGCGGCGCCTGGGTCGGTTCGCCATTGCCTTCGGGACCTGCCAGCGCCGAAACGGCGCGCGTAATCTCGTCAACGGTGGAATCACCTGTCGGCTGCGGGTCGGGCTCGCCGGATGCGCGGGAACCATTTTCCCCGAGTATGCGTGTCAGGCGCTGGGCCACTGCGCGGGCGGCGGCCTCTGGCGGGCTCTCGCGCTCGGCTGTGGCGCGAGCGCGGTTCTGTTCAGGTCGCGGCTCCAACACGATGGAAGTGTCCCGATTCCCGTTTGGCCCGGCAAGGCCGTCGCGTTCGGGGCGGACAAGCGCGCTCGGGATCGAAACACGGCGTTTGGGCGTATCCAGGAAGGTTGCCACTTCCACGGCGCGGCGGCGCACCAGTCCATCAATCACGCGGATCTGACCATCCACCCGACCCCGGCGCCAGCTACTCATGGCTTCAGCAGCAAGAATACGGTCACCGGAATTGAGGTGCGCGAGTACGTCAGAGGAATCGAAGGCCTTCAGACCGATATTGAAGGCGAACGAGACGAGCGCATCGAACTCGTTTTGGCTCAGCGGCGTGAACACCTGTTGCGCCAGATGGTTCTCGACCCGCTTCAGATCGTGAAAGCGCAGGATCAGTTCCGCATCAAAGGCGCTGACGGTCAGGCCAGCGCGTGCGGTCTCTGTATGCCCGTAACCGACCAGCCATTTGCCATCCGGCAGGCGGCTTGCGCGCGCACGAAAGCCTTCGAAACTCTTGATGAGTTCGACTCCCTTGTCGGACGTGCGCATTTGACGGGCCAAAAGCATGGCTCCCGTTTTGGGACAGTTTGACTTTTTACTACGGGCAAGCGCTGCAAATCTCGCGCCCATTCACCCGAGAGGCGAGATTTGGCCAAGAAGTGCCCAAATTACAGGAGCACGAGCGACGCCAGGCCAAGGAAACTGAAAAATGCCATCACATCAGTCAGCGTCAGCACGAAGACCGACGATGCCACTGCAGGGTCAGCACCAAGGCGCTTCAGGCCGAGGGGAACAAGAATGCCCGACAGGCCCGCCCAGATAAACGTCGCCAACATTGCCGCGCCGATCACAAGCGCCAGCTCGACGTCACGGAACCAGACCAGCGAGATCAACCCGACCCCGATGGCAAAGATGACTCCGTTGACGCAACCGCTGAACACTTCCCGGAAGATGGCGCGGCGCGCCGCAGCGCCGTCCAATTGCCGTTCGGCAATGGCGCGCACGGCAACGGCAAGCCCCTGGCTGCCCGCATTACCCCCCAGCGCCGCCACGACCGGCATCAGTACCGCCAATGCCACAACTTGCGCGATGGCCGCCTCGAACAGGGAAATAATGGCGGAAGCAATAAACGCGGTGAACAGGTTAACGCCCAGCCACGGCGCGCGCGCCTTAACCGTATCCCAGACCGTATCGGCACCGTCCGCCGAGGTCACGTTGAGCAGGGAGAGCAGGTCTTCGGCGTTCTCTTCCTGCATGACATCGACCATGTCATCGACCGTGATCATGCCGACGAGGCGGTCGCCTTCATCCGTCACAGGCGCCGCAGCCAGCGAGTATTTGCGGAACTGGAAGGCCACTTCTTCCTGGTCCATCTCCGGCTTCAGAGAGGACAATGCGTCTTCCATGATGTCCGACAATTGCACATCTCGCGGCGTGCGCAGCAGCGTCGCCAGCGAAACGATTCCCAGCAGGCGATGGCCCGGATCGATCACGTAGAGTTCGTAGAAGACTTCCGGCAATTCCTCGCCGAGCTCCCGCGCATGGTCGATCGCATGGCCGACCGTCCAGTATTCCGGCGCGGCCACAAACTCCGTCTGCATGAGACGGCCGGCAGTGTCTTCCTCATAGGAGAGCCCCCGCTCCAGCTGGGCTCTGTCCACCGGGGCAAGGTCGTCCAGGATACGCTCACGGCGGTCATCTTCGAGGTCTTCGAGAATGGTCGTCGCATCATCGGAATCGAGTTCGTCGAGCGCGCTTGCCACCGCCGCGTCCGGCAGCACTTCGACCGCCTCTTCGCGATAGGAATCGCGCAGTTCGATCAGGATGTCCGCTGGCAGCTCGCCGCCAAGCAGTTCTACCGCTTCAGAGAAGGTATCAAAGGACAAAGCCTCCAGCGCATCGGCGGCGTCGGCCGGATGCATGCGCTGGAGCGTCCGCGCCAGCCAGCGCGTATCCTTTTCATCGACCGCATCGATGATATCTTCCAGCAGATCCGGATCGACGTTGGGCGTCTCAGCGGTCTGGGCAGGCTGAACGGACGTTTCTGTCATGGCGCCTCTTTGCCGGGGTTACGTGGCGTCGGCAAGAACCGAATACGTTGAGCTAGCCGGGATTCGCAGGAATCTCACAGCGTGCCCGCAGTGATTGTGGCGGGTGTTGATGCGGGTGTGGGTCTTTGATTTCACTCATTCACTAAAATCGATCCTCGATCGATTTTTGGCGCAACGCGCCACCGTGGCAGCCTTGAGCAGTGTCCAACGCGGAATGAAATGTAGCGGGGATGAGTCTTTGATTTCATTCATTCACTAAAATCGATCCTCGATCGATTTTTGGCGCAACGCGCCACCGTGGCAGCCTTGAGCAGCGTCCAACGCGGAATGAAATGTAGCGGGGATGAGTCTTTGATTCCATTCATTCACTAAAATCGATCCTCGATCGATTTTTGGCGCAACGCGCCACCGTGAATGAATGGTGCGGTCAAGAGGACTCGAACCTCCACGGGTTGCCCCACAGCGACCTCAACGCTGCGCGTCTACCAATTCCGCCATGACCGCACTGGTCTTCATTGAGGCAGACGGGCCGTATAAGGCGACACCAGCACTTTGTGAAGCCCTGAATGTCGCCTATATGCCCCCGGTGATGCAGAAATTCCCCGACACAGAATGGGCCGTTTCAGACCGCCTGGTTCCTTATAAGGATGCGGTCCGATTCATGGAGGCGCGCGCCCGCGCGATCCGGGAGGATGGCGCGCCGGAACTGGTCTGGTTCCTGGAGCATCCACCGCTTTACACGTCAGGCACTTCTGCCAAGCCGGACGACCTGCGTGACCCGGCCCGCTTCCCTGTCTTTGATGCCGGGCGCGGCGGCCAGTATACATATCATGGCCCCGGCCAGCGGGTTGCCTATGTGATGCTGGATGTTGCCCTGCGGGGGCGGGACGTGCGCGCCTTTGTGCAAAATCTGGAGACCTGGATCATCAAGGCGCTTGCCGCTTTCAATGTCGAGGCGGGCCCGCGTGACGGCCGCGTCGGCGTATGGGTTGATCGCACGAAAGCCGGCGGGACACTGCGCGAAGACAAGATTGCCGCCATCGGTGTACGCCTCAAGAAATGGGTCAGCTTCCACGGTATTTCATTGAATGTGGAACCAGACCTCGAACATTTCTCTGGCATCACACCCTGCGGGATCGCAGACCCGCGCTATGGCGTGACCAGCCTGGTCGATCTCGGAATCCCTGCCGCAATGGATGATGTCGACCTGGCCCTGAAAGATGCTTTCGAGACCGTATTCGAAAGTCGGCTGGTACGCGCTCCCGATCCGATCAGAGAACCTGTCTAGGCTGTTTCGTAAGCTTTCAGGCGCTGTTCTTCCTGGGTCAGATCACTGCCTGTGCGAAACGGGCCAGCGCCACCATTCGGCAGGCGCGCAACATGCAGCAAGGTCCACAACATGACGAAAAAGGACGAGAGCGCCCAAAGCGGCATGGCCAGGCCCATGCCGCCGCCCATTGCCATCTGCATCTCTGTCGGTGGCGGTCCATCCGGACGGCGCGGGCCACGCGCTTCCTGCGGTGCCGCAGCATCTGTCTCTGCCGCCTCCCCGCCCTCTGCGGCGACAGTCTGTGCCTGAGCCGCCTTTGCCTGCTGGGCCTGATACTGCGCAGATCCTGACACCACACCTCCGGCAAATCCGAGCAAGCCAAGGAAGAGTGGGACAAGCACGATGGCGGCCTTCAGCGTCGAGCGGTTCGCTTCCGCAAAGCGGCGCACATGCGCCACCCATGATGTGAACTCCGTGATGATCGTGAAGAAGAAGAACGGCAACAACAGCGCTGGCAGCGGAATGCCGACTGATTTGACCGGCTGCCACGCGCCTGACATGTCGGCGCCCGCAAGACCGGCAATGAAGGCAACAAAGACCGGCACGATGAATAGCAGCACCCGCCCCATGAACATGAAGGTCCACGCCCGGCTGAAATGCAGCTTTCCGGTCATGCCCATCGGGTTGAACAGGGTCTGAAACCAGTCCATCCGGGCCGGGTCGTCCCGCTCATCCCTGATCCAGGGGCGATGCGCATCGATGGGGGTCATTGTGTGATGGGTCATGCCGGCAGGGTCCTCTGGAGTGGTCAGGAATAGGTGTTGGACATTGGGGTGCCGGATGTCGGCGGGCCATACCGGTTCGTTTCCAGATCGGTAGGCAGGCGCGCGGCGATGAAGCCGAGCAATGCGGTCGTCAGCAGGAAGCTGGCTAGCGAGGTCAGGGCGGTCAGCCGCTCGAATTCCTGAATGTTCTCAGTCAACGCATCCATCGCGCCGGACAGGTCGCTCCCGAATTGGGCATACATCTCGAACGCGACCGGTGACAGGATGGGCATCAACAGAGCGCTCACGATGCTGCCCACGATCCCGTAGCCAGCCAGGAACAGAAGATAGAACCAGCCCGAATGGCCAGCATCGTGCAGTCGCTTGGAGAACAGGCAGACATACACATAGACCATCGGATAAACGAGAATACCGAATATGGGCGAGATGAACGTGTTTGCCACTTGCACGATCATGAAGGCGGCCGTGATCACTGTCAGACCGCGCAGGAATGTGCGCGACCCGATACGGCCTTTTGACGACAAGAGGACATATCTCATGTCCATAAGATTTCAGTCTCCTCGATCCGGGTCCTCACACGGCAGGGCCATGTCGAACACTACGCGTCCTTATCAATAAACGATAAACTCTTGCAACAAAAAAGAGCCGGACGACTGTCCGGCTCCTCTGGATTTCGATTGCTGCGCCAGCGCCTACACGAAGGTGTCTGCGGTACCAGCCATCGGATTTTTCGGGTCTGGTCCATACTTGTTCGGGCCAACCGTTCCGGGGATACAGGCAATTACAATCTGGGCAATCGTTGCCAGGAAATTGATGAATGGGATGAAGCCGGCAATCACGAGACCGAGATAAATCCAGCCAGTCTGGTTGATATCGTGAAGACGGCGGATGAAGAGTGCGATGCTCGGAATGATCACGGCAAGGCCATACAAACCCATCAGCGCGAAGAAGATCATGCCGATCGGATTCATTTCACCGGTTTCGAAATTGCCGCCGAGGCCGAATGCGAGGGCCGCCAAGACCCCGAACACGATCAAATTGAAGAGTACGACCCACCAGTATTCCGAGCGGCGTGAGCGACCCTGAAAATCCACATAGCGGGAAAAGAACATTTTTACTGCATCTGGAAAACTGACCATCTCGGCCCCCTTTGAATTGCTTTCACCATGAAAGGCCGGTGCACTTTCGGTGCATCAGCGGCAAGGTCAAGGGATGACTCGTTAATCTCCCCCTGCCCCATGAGGCGGGATTCCGCGTCGATTTGGTTAGAGCAGGGTTAATAGTTCAGGCGTGAGCCGACCTTAGCCGAACTCCACCATGATCTCGTCGGCGGCCACACTGTCGCCAGCGCCGACATTGATGGCCTTCACAGTGCCATTGGCTTCGGCGCGGATGATGTTCTGCATCTTCATCGCCTCGACCACGCAGACCGCTTCGCCTTCCTGCACTTCCTGTCCAAGCTCGACATCCATCGAAACGACAAGGCCCGGCATGGGGGAAATGATCAGCTTGGACGTATCCGGCTTTTCCTTTTCCGGCAGGCGAGCGTGCAAATCGGCCACGTTCGGCGTGCAGACCAGCGCGCGCAGGGCAACGCCGCGATGACGGAACAGATAGCCTTCGGTCCGGTCAGCAAACTTCACGGCAAAGGGCTGCCCATCTAGCAGGCCTTCGACCAGATGCTGGCCCGGATACCAACCGGTGACCAGCGTGTGCGTCTTGCCCCCATTGATGGTGATCTCGGCTTCGCCATCGTCGCCGAGGTCCAATGTGACGGGGTGATGCTTGTCGCCCAGAATGACAATCCAGTCGCGGCGCGCATCCGGCGTCGGAGACATGCGACCGCTCGTATCGGCAGCGCGGCGCGAGAAGAAGCCGTGCACATAGGCCGCAGAACAGATCAGCTGGATTTCCTGCGCTTCGGTCGGCTCCACGCCGTCAAAGCCGTCCGGGAATTCGTCCTTGATATAAGCGGTCGTGATATTGCCAGAGCGGAACCGCTCTTCGTCGATGACGGCCGCGATGAAGGGCATGTTGTCCTGGATGCCTTCAATATGGAACCGGTCCAGCGCCTCGCCATGCACGTCGAGCGCGATGTCGCGATCCTTGCCGTGCGTGATCAGCTTGGCGATCATCGGGTCATAATACATGGAGATTTCGTCGCCCTCGCGGACGCCGGAATCCATACGCACCTCACCGCCAGCCAGCGCGCCTTCTGATGGCGCGTGGAAACGCTTCAGGCGACCAATCGATGGCAGGAAGTTGCGATACGGGTCTTCGGCATAGACGCGGCTTTCCACGGCCCAGCCATTGATCTTGATATCGGACTGTTTGAGCTTCAGCGTCTCGCCATAAGCGACCCGCAGCATCTGTTCGACCAGATCAACACCGGTGATCATCTCGGTCACCGGATGCTCCACTTGGAGACGCGTGTTCATTTCAAGGAAGTAGAAGCCCTTGTCGGCGCCAGACGCCACGAATTCCACGGTGCCGGCGCTGTCATAGTTCACGGCCTTGGCCAGGGCCACGGCTTGTTCGCCCATCTTCTTGCGGGTTTCCGGGTCGAGCAGCGGCGATGGCGCTTCCTCGATGACTTTCTGATTGCGGCGCTGGATCGAGCATTCGCGCTCAACGAGGTAGATACAATTGCCATGCTTGTCGCCAAGCACCTGGATCTCGATATGGCGCGGCTCAAGAATGAACTTCTCGATAAAGACACGGTCGTCCCCGAAGGACGCTTTCGCCTCGGCCTTCACGGCCGGGAAGCCCTCTTCGACTTCCTTGTCATTGGCCGCGACCCGGATGCCCTTGCCGCCCCCGCCCGCGGACGCCTTGATCATGACCGGATAACCGATTTCCTTGGAAATCTTCACCGCTTCCTTGGTGTCTTCGATCAGACCCATATGGCCTGGCACGGTCGACACGCCGGCCTCGGCAGCCAGCTTCTTGGAGCTGATCTTGTCGCCCATCGCTTCAATGGCGTAGGCGTTCGGGCCGATCCAGCCGATCCCCTCTTCTTCAAGCCGTTTGGCGAACACAGGGTTTTCTGACAGGAAACCGAAGCCAGGATGGATCGCCTCTGCACCGGTCTGGCGAACCGCATCAATGATCTTGTCGGCAACCAGATAAGATTCTGACGCAGGTGACGCACCAATATAGACAGTCTCGTCGGCCATCTCGACGGCCATGGAATCCGCATCGGCGTCTGAATAGACCACCACTGTCTGTACGCCCAGCCGTCGACAGGTCTTGATGACCCGAACTGCAATTTCCCCCCGGTTGGCGATCAGAATCTTTTTGAACATGCTGCCTCGATCCAATGTAAAGTCTTTCAGCGACTGCACTAAGCCGCCCGAAAGCCGATGTCCACAATTCCCATAGGGGAAGTCGGTTGCCACGATGCCGCAGATATGTTAGTAAGCGCTCACTATTTATGGAGATAGTTCTCATGTCCCGGATCATACTCGACCTCGATGCCCTGCTGGCCAATGGCCAGATCGACTCCTCCGAAGCCGCGCGCTTGCAGGGTTTCGCCCTGCCTGATCGCAGGAATGGTGTGCTGATAAACATTCTGCTGATTTTCGGAGCCATCTCGGTCGCCGGCGGCACGATCGCACTTGTGCCGAACGCCATAACCGGTCTCGTTCTGGCACTTGTCGCGTTGGGCGGCGCGGAATTCCTGCGCCGCAGCGCACGTGGAAATTCCCTGAAAACCCTCGGCATGGCGCTAACGCTTATGGGTACACTTGGCGTGGCAGGCTGGATCGGATGGGAATTCCGGGAAGTGGATGATGGCACGGTGCCCACCGTACTGATCGCACTGGTCATGACCGCGGCAGCGCTGTGGTTCCGTTCGGCACTTCTGGCAGCGTTTGCAGTCTTGTCCCTCGGTGCCATTCTTGGTTCTGGCACAGGCTACTGGCATGCCAGCTACGCCCTGTTCGTCGAAGAACCGACCATCACGATCCTTGTCTTCGGCCTGCTCGCCCTGGGTCTCTATCGTGCCCGCAATACCCTGTCAGACGCATGGAACAATCTGGTCACCGTCGCAGCACGCACGGCCATGTTCATGGTAAATTTTGCCTTTTGGGTGGGTTCGCTCTGGGGTGACCGGATTGGCGAACACTGGTTTGCGCCGCAGCGCTGGTCGGACCGGTCGGAATGGCGTGAAGCTGCCATTGCCATCCCCGACCATGTCTTCACCTTGGGCTGGATTGGCGCGCTCGTCGCCATGATCTTTACGGCACGCCGGAACAGCTTCCTGTCGATAACCTCAATCGTGTTCCTGACGATCCATGGCTACACGCAATATTTCGAGTATCTCGGCGCGAAACCGGAAACGCTGGTGATTGGCGGACTGGTTCTGGTGGGCCTGGCCGTAGCCGGGGCGCGCTTCTTCATGAAGCAGGACGTGGAACCGGCCTAGTCCTTGTCATCCAACTGCTCGATGCGCGCCTCGAAGTTGCGCACCCGAGCAGAAATCGAGACAAGGAATGCCGTCGACCAGCCGAGCAGCAGGAAACCAATGACGGATTCTGCTGCCGCCAGCATGCGCCAGTCCTTGTCGATCAGCACATCGCCATATCCCACTGTGGAAAAGGTCGAGGTAGAAAAATAGACGGCTGTTTCGACATCCGGAAACGTACCCAGCGCCAGATAGGTCAGCGTGAACACCCAGATCTCGATCGAATGGATGGCAAACAGGCTGAGCAGGACAAAGAAGATGGCGAGCCCCTGCCCGACCACGGTCGACAGGTTCACGTGCGGCACGTCGCGCTTGCGGATCACCGCAGACAGGGCCACCAGTCCCGCGAAGTGGATGGCAAACGTAATCGCCACCAGCGCTCCCGCCACAATCAGATTGAGCAAGAGCATGGCGAAATCCTCCGTTTTAGCGTGCCGCGACGACCAATCCGGCCAGCAAACCTGGCGCTTCACGGTTGAGGAAGTCAACCAGGGTATTGCTCGCCGTGGTGACCGGGTTCGGTGGCGGGCTCTTGCGCCACCAGCCAGTACGAGGTGGCGGCTGGGCAGGCTTTGATTTCGCGGCGAGGCTGGCAGTTCGGCGGGCCAGGCTCGCCCTTTCCGCTTCCCTACCCATTTGCTCGAACCAGCTTCCCTTGTCGAATCCCAGCGCAAGACACCCGACAAACTTGCCGGGATTGGGATCGTTCGGGTCAAGCCAATGCTTGCGGTTGAGCGCATGGCGTTCCGTGTGGGGATTGGGATGCGCGCGGGCGACCAAATGGTTCCCGATGGCCCGTGCAAACAGGAAGTTCCACGACGGGTCGTTCTCGCTGCCCTCTATGCTCTCCTGTGTGTGGAAGAGGATCGCTGCCTCAGCCCGGCTGACCCAGGGCGCATGCTCCGGGCCCGAAAGCAGAAGCGTTTCAGCGACGTTCCCCACGGATGTTGCATCTGCCTGATTATCCAGGATCATCTGGTCGCATAAATGGGATAACACAATCAAACCGAACCCATCCGGCGTCCCGCTGGCTTTGCGCAGCAGCCGCATGAACAGGCCTGCCAGATTGCGATTGCGCAGCCTGTCCCCGATCGCGACCCGCTCCTGTAGCCAATCGAGATTGGCTGGCGTCAACGCCCCATTGGCGGTATCGCGGGCAAGCACATAACGCGCCATCACCCGAACAAACCGGCTGTCCCAGTCAGGGTCCGCTCCCCTCATTCGCGCATTGAAGTCGAACAGAGCCTGAGCCTCGGCATCAGATTGCGGCCCGCGTGAGCACATTTCCTGCGCGACCTGCCGCATATCCTCGCGTGATCGTCGCGAGACGGCCTGAATGCGTTGAATGATACTGGCCGACCTGACCATGGGTTGCTGTCTCCGGTATAGGCAGCGACGGGTACCAATGACGGGTTTCAGCTTTCTTGACCAATTCGGTGAAACCTGTTGCCACCATTGTTCAACGCCCCGTACATTCCAGCCCAGACACATATGAAAATTACGGGAGAAAACGCGATGACACAGCCAAAAGACCTCGCCGGGCGCAAGGCGATCGTAACCGGTTCAGCCACAGGATTGGGACGGTCAATCGCCTTGAAACTTGCCGAGCGCGGCGCTGATGTGATCATCAATTGCGCCAGATCCGTCGCGGAGGGCGAAGCGACCGCAGCGGACTGTCAGGCGCTCGGTTCGCAGTCGCGCCTTGTTCAGGCTGACGTGTCGACGGATGAAGGCTGTCGTAAACTGGCCGAGGCTGCGGCCCAGGCCGGGCGGCTGGACATTCTCGTCAACAATGCCGGCACGACCAAACACGCGCGCGACCATTCCGATCTGGACGCCCTGACCCGCGAAGACTTCCTGGACCTCTACGCAGTCAATGTCGCCGGTCCCTTTCTGATGATGCAGGCCTGCAAACCCCTGCTCATTGAAAGTCACCGTCAAACTGGTCGCGCCGCTGCTGTGCTGAACACATCCTCCATCGCGGGTGTTACGGGTATCGGCTCATCGGTGGCCTATGCGGCGACCAAGGGCGCGCTCAACACGATGACCCTGTCGCTGGCCCGCGCACTGGCCCCGGAGATTCGGGTAAATGCGATTTGTCCGGGCTTTATCGGCACGCGCTGGTTCAAGGACAAGATGGATGAAGAGCAGTATCAGCGCATGGAAGCCTCCGTTGCGGCCGCGACACCGCTCAACGTGGCCAGCGGGCCCGACGATATTGCAGATTCGGCCCTTTTCTTCCTGACCGATGCCTCTCGACACGTGACGGGAGAGACGCTTTTGGTCGATGCTGGCACACATCTTGGGTACGCGCCGTTGACCGCACGGTGACCAAAACCAGAGCGCACAAGCCTAAGGCATTGTCGCGCCTGCGTGCACAAAATTCTGGCGTTCCGGTTGCCGTCCCGCAACCTCCATATTTTTGTTTCTGATCCCGGATAAAGCCGCGTCATCGTGGTTTTGGCGCTGGCAACAGCGCGATTCAACAACGGGGTACTAAAACATGAAACAACAGCTTTTCCGCGCAGGGGTAGCACTTGCAGCAATGCTGGCAGTGGCTGGCACGGCAGCTGCCGAGGGAGAATGGTCCGGTAACGTCGCTCTCAGCACAGACTATGTCTGGCGTGGCGTCTCCCAGTCCAATGAGGACATGGCCATCTCCGGCGGCTTCGACTATGCGAACGGTATATTCTATGCGGGTACATGGGCATCGAATATCGACTTCGAAGACGGTTCTGACTCCAATGTAGAGCTCGACCTCTACGCCGGCGTCGCCAGCGAATTCTCGAACGGCGTCTCCTGGGATCTCGGCGTCATCTATTATTCCTATCCGGACTCGGATGATGAAGACCTCGACTTCGTCGAACTGCAGGCCGCTCTGGGTTATGCTTTCGAAGGCGGAGTTGAAGTAGGCGGCGCCGTCTACTGGGATCCAGACAATGAGAGCGTCTATGTTGAAGGCTCTGCGGGGTATGCCTTCACCGACGCTTTCGCAGCTGACGTATCCGTCGGCAACTACTCCTTCGATGGTGGCGGCGACTACACCAACTGGTCGCTTGGTGGCACCTACTCGCTGCCAATCGGCATCGATGTGGACCTGCGTTACTGGGATACCGACATCGACGGTACGGACATCGCCGACGAGCGCATTGTCCTGACTCTCGCAAAGAGCCTCTAGCGCTCGGATATTCTTCACAAACTGTGCGCGAGACATTGCCCTCCTTCGCGTGCAGTCTGGTGAAGGCCGCCGGTTCCCTCGAGAGCTGGCGGCCTTTATTTTTGCGCAATCCTCCTTAAGTTGGGAGTTCGACTCCACCCAGAAGAAAGAGCTCCCCCATGGCCGCTGAAATGAGCCCTGCCGACGCCGTGGGCGCGCTCGTTCCCGCAATCACCCTGTTGGGGTTCGGCGCGGCAGCCGCCCTGGTGTCCCGGGCGCTCAATCTCAGCCCCATCGTTGGCTACCTCCTCGCGGGAATTCTGATCGGTCCGGGCATGCTGAACCTGATCCATGAGAGTGGCGGCACGCATTTGCTGGCCGAGCTCGGCGTGGTCTTCCTGCTCTTCGATATCGGCATGCATGTCTCGCTCCGCGAACTGAAAGAAAGCCGTGGTGACCTGCTCGGCCTTGCCCCTGTCCATCTGTTGCTGACAGGCCTGATCAGTGCAGGCGCGCTCTATATGCTGGGCATATCCTGGCCGATTGCGATCGCGGTAGGCCTCAGTCTTGGCCTTTCGTCTACAGCGGTCGTTGCGCGGATCCTGACAGAGCGCGAGCAGAACTCGTGTCCGATCGGGCGCACGGCCACACATGTCCTGATCTTTCAGGATATTGTCGCCATCTTCCTGATGATCTTCGCCACGTCGCTTGGGGAAGGAGAGACCGCCGCCGGCCTTGCGGGCCTTCTGTCAGAATATCTCCTGAATGGCGGTGCAGTCCCGCTGGCGGCTGGATTGTTGCTGGCCTTTGTGCAGGCCCTGATCGCTTTCGGCGCAGCCATGCTGTTTTCACGCTACCTGCTGAACCCGGTTTTCCGGACGCTGGCAGCCACCCGCAATGACGAAGCCTTTACGGCTTTCACACTGCTGCTTGTGCTGGCGGCCGCCTGCGCGACTGCCATGATCGGACTTTCGCTGACCCTGGGCGCATTCCTGGCAGGCCTGGCCGTGTCCGGCACACCGTTTCGCCACCAGGTGCAAACGGAAATGGGACCATTTCGCGGGCTGCTCCTGTCCTTCTTTTTCATCAGTGTCGGCCTGTCGATTGACTTGCCGGGCCTGCTGAGAAACCTGCCGCTCGTCGTGATCGGCGCGTTTGGCATCCTGACGGTCAAGACTGCGCTCGGCTATATCGCCGCCCGCATGAATGGCTGGAGTGTGCCCGGCGCTACCCAGCTCGCTACATTGTTGGCACAGGGGTCGGAATTCACACTCGTCATCCTCTCATTGGCCTCAATCACTGCCAATATGCCCCCTGCCCTCATGGGCAGCCTGATCGCCGCCATTGCACTCTCTCTGGCGCTGGCACCGAGTTGGGCCATGCTCGGAGGCAAGCTCTCGCGCGAATTGGCGCGGCGCAAGCAGGTCACGATGGAAACATCAGGCGAACCTGCTGGCGAGCGGCCTGTCATCGTCATTGGCATGTCTGCCGCCGGGCGACTGGCCGTCGACGCTCTGATCGACTTTGACATCCCCTATATCGCGACTGACGGAGATCCCGACCGCTTTCTGTCTGCGGTCGCAGATGGATACAATGTCTCGTTCGGAGATGCCGCCAACATGAAGCTGATCGAAGCTGTGGGGGGCAGCAATGCGCGCGCGGTCGTGCTTGGAAAAGCGCGTTATGAAGTGTCCAAGGAAGTCACGCCCAGCATCAATCGCCGCTTCCCAGACCTGGTCCGACTCGTGGCTGTCGAAACCATCCATGATCTCGACCGATATCTCGAACTGAACATACGCGCGCACCTCGTGGCTGGAGAGCCCAAGGGAATTGAGATGGTCGCGGATATGCTGAGAGTCCTGGGCGTACCCGACAAAGAACTGGCAGATTGGCTCAGCCGCGAGGCCGACCTGTTCACGATCGGCGACGCGTCAGACCGTCAGGACAAGTCCGATGAGGAAGAAGCTGTGGTCGACGAAGCCGCCTGACCAGATTCCAGGTCAGGAATTGAGGGCGTTGATCGCATCATCAATCGTGGCGCGCGGACGGTCCATGATAGCCGCGATCTGGGCACGCTGTTCGATGGCGAGCCACAGGCCCAGCACTTCGACATCCACGACACGCCAGTCGCCATTCTTTTCAATAACACGCCAGCGCACTGTCTGAGGCGCCTCGCCGGGGCGAACGACTCGCGTTTCCACGATGGAATCTGTCGGCGTGCGATCCTTTGATCCGGTAACCGTGATCTCTGCATCGCGGAATTTTTCACGCTGGTCTTCGAAGCTGCTCAACAGATAGGTTTCGAAGGCGTCCGCGAACCTGCTGCGTTCCTGATCCGTGACGCGGCGGGCATATTTCCCGAGGGTGAAATTGGCGACTGTATCCAGGTCCATGGACTGGCGCAGCGTCTCGCGGCCCTTCTGAGGGTCGGCAATATGCTTTGCGGCGCCTTCGATTACGGCCTCCGCTTCCGGGCCGGCGAAGGCAGGCAGGGCCATCAGGCCGAGGGCAGTGGAGGCAATAAGGGCGCGAAACATGAGGGCTTGTCCTTGTGAATTCTCTGCGTGTTGCCCTCTAGATATGATCGAGATTGTCCTTTTGTTCCCCGAAAGCCGAAATAGGCTCTATGCGTTTTGGGAATGAAACCGGTGCTGCAGGCGTCGGCAGGCAGGCCCCCGACAGGCGCAGGACCTGTAGTTTCGGGCGGCGGCAGGACAGAATGGCTGGGTACATGTCATTTCTCCTCTTGGGCGAGAAACATGCAAGCCGTGTACCAAGGACGCGACCTGCGCGTTCTGTCTCGATCATAAGAGTCGACCAAACATGATGGCATGGTGCGGGCGGCCGGGCTCGAACCGGCAAGGCCTTGCGGCCGAGGGATTTTAAGTCCCTTGCGTATACCAATTTCGCCACGCCCGCATGGCCGATGCTGGACATAACGGTATTTTACGGGGGATGCTAGATTTCATCGTTGAAACCAGCAGAAAGAAGGACGACCTGCGCGTTGAAAAACAGCCTCCCGACACTCTGGTTCATCTCGGCTGCTCTGATGATAGTGACGGCCACAGCCATTCCTGCGTTTATCGAGCCAGACATGAGCAGGTTCGCCAGAACCGCTATGCTGGCATCCACCCTGCCGCAAGGCGTCCTGTCAGGATTGTCTGCGGTGGCGTTTGGTCTCGTGCATTTGCTCATCCTGCGGGTCCGGCCTTCAACGGCGGCCAGCGTATTTGGCGCGCTTCACCTCGGTGCAGCGCTGTTCGGTCACGCCGCGCAAATCAACGGACAAGTTCTACGGCAGCAGGTCATCCTCGGAACGCATGATGTCAGCAGTACGGCTCAGACAATGGGAATGGTCCATATTGCCAGCACCCTGTGTTATCTGCTCGGCGTCGTCTTCTTCATTATCGCGGTGGCCGTTGCGCTGAACACACGGCCACCGGCTGAAGATGTGTTCTAGCTGACCCGCTCGAACACGGCTGCGAGCCCCTGCCCGCCCCCGATGCACATGGTCTCCAAGCCATAGCGCGCCTCGCGGCGCTCCATTTCCCGGAGCATCGTGGTCAGGATGCGCACGCCGGTCGCGCCGACCGGATGTCCGAGCGAGATGCCGGAGCCGTTCACGTTCAGCCGCTCCATGTCGTCCTCGGAGAATTCAAGCGCCTTGGTGCAGGCAAGCACCTGCGCCGCGAAGGCTTCATTCAGCTCGATGACGTCGATGTCCTTCAGTTCAAGACCTGCCGTCTTGAGGGCCTTCTGGCTGGACGGCACCGGCCCAATTCCCATGACTTCAGGCCCAACGCCTGCAACCGACCATGAAACCAATCGCCCAAGCGGCTTGAGGCCATGTTTCTCTGCCGCCTCGCGCGTACAGACGATGCAGGCTGCCGCGCCATCATTCTGGCCGGACGCATTGCCAGCGGTCACCGTCGACTGATCGTCCACCTTGCCCCGGATCGCGCGCAGCGTGGACAGCTTCTCCAGAGAGGAATCCGGGCGAATGTGCTCATCCTGGTCCACGACCGTATCGGCCTTGCGACCTTTCACGGTGTACGGAATGATCTCCTCAGAGAACTTGCCCGACTTCTGGGCCGCAGCCGCTTTCATGTGCGAATTGTAAGCGAACTGATCCTGCGCGTCGCGCGTGATCTGATAATCACGGCGCAAATTCTCCGCCGTCTCGATCATGCCACCCGGCACGGGATGGTTCTTGCCGCCGGCTGTATAGCGACCGCGTGACAGGCCATCATGCAGCATCAGGCCGTCGCCCTTGATGTTCCACCGCATATCGATGGAGAAGAAGGGCGCATTCGACATGCTCTCCGCCCCGCCCGCGATGACAACGTCATTTGCGCCGGTTGCCACCTGCATCACGGCATTGATCACCGCCTGCAGGCCGGAGCCACAGCGCCGGTCGATCTGGTAGCCACCGGTCGAAGTTGTTAGCCCGGCATCCAGTGCCACCATGCGCCCAAAGGCCGGGGCTTCCATGGTCGGATAACATTGCGCGAAGATACAGTCTTCCACCGCCTCGGCGGGCAGCTTTGTCTTTACCATCAGCTCACGGATTACATGTGATGCCATCTCGTGCGCATGCACGGTCTTGAAGGCGCCGCCAAAGCCGCCAACGGCGGTGCGGACGGGTTCGCAAATGACTACGTCTCTCATGGTGCTCTACTCCTGCTGGTCCCGGCCACGCGCGGTGACCTGTTTGCGAGCCTCTTCCACAGCGTCTGCCGTCACAGATTCGGCATGAGCAATGGAGCGTTTGACTTCTTCCTTCATCGCGGCGGCGAAATTCATGCCATAGCCATCATCGATCAGCGCCTTGTATTGCTTGAGCAGGTCCGGCTGGGAACTGCACATGTCGTGCGCCAGCTTCATGGCAGCCGGCACGAGTTCGTCGGATTCGTAAACACGGTTCACAAGTCCCCAACGTTCCGCGGTGTGGGCATCGAGGAAGTTACCGGAGAAAGACAGCTCCTTGGCTCGGCTGATACCAATCATGCGCGACAGCTTCTGTGAGAGGCCCCAGCCCGGCACGATGCCGACGCGGGCATGTGTATCGGCAAACTTGGCATGTTCAGAGGCCAGCAGCACGTCGCACATCAGCGCCAGTTCGAACCCGCCGGTGATTGCAAAGCCGTTGATCGCGCCGATGATTGGCCAGGGATAATCGGCCAGTGCGCGCGCCATATCTATGGACTTGGAATCTTCGTCAGCGCCCAGGGCGAAACCGGTCTGGCCGGCCTCCTTCAGGTCGATCCCGGCGGTGAAGGCCCGCCCGGCACCAGTCAGCACAACCGCGCGGACATCCTTGTTCTCTTTCAGCTCGTTGAAGACGCTGACGATCTCGGCGCGCAGGGCTCGGTTCAGCGCATTCAGCGCGTCGGGCCGGTTCAGTGTTACGAGCGCAACCGGTCCGTCCAATTCGACCTTTACGATGTCTTCCGCCATGGGATCCTCCAATTTTCCTGTTTGCCTCTCTTAGCGAGGACAAGCGGGGAGGACCATGCTTGACGTTAGGGCGGTTTTGGAAGGGATCAGGCCCGGCGCTTGCGAACCAGATTCACAATGCCGATCACGAGAGCAATCACGGCGATTCCGGCCGCAAGGAAGAACAGGCCAAATTTGAGGGGCGTCAGCCACGCCTTGGCATCAAGCGCGTCGACCCATCCCGCCAAGGCCAGCACCTGAACCATGTTCTCAGTCAGGTCGGCGATCACGACCCCGAACGCTGGTAGCGCTGCGTACTTTCCCATGCCGCCAAAGAAGCGCAGGGCCAGTCCGCCGAGGAAGCCCCCATAAGCCAGGGGATACGCCGTATCCAGCAACACCGTCACCCAGGCATGGGCGGCACGTTGGGCGTCACTCATCGTGGCGATGATCGTTCGACTCATCTCCGGATCGGAGGTCATGTCGAGAAATGCCCCGCCCACCATTGGCCGACACAGACCGAAGCCTGCACCAATCACCAGCATCGAAACGAAGCTGATAAGGATCGCGGGGGTGCGCGCCAGAAAACTCATGCGTTTGCGTCCTCGACCCGCTCCGGCTGGACGCCCGTCGCAGAGATGATCGCTTCCAGCTTGTCAGTAATCATGGGGATAAGGCTTTCCTGTATCGTGCTGGCAACCAGGTGGACACCATTGTCACCAATGCCACGAAACCAGGGATAGGAACCGAGTGCGACGTCCGGCATCTCCTTGGCCAGCACGCCCAGCGGTTCGGCAATGTCACCTTCGCGCAAGCCCCTGCCCCGTATCGTGACCTTGTGAATGACTGCGCCTGTCTCCAGCCTCGGCCCGATATCTTCCAGCATGCCGCGCGCAACCGACGGAACACCCGCCAGGGTAAAGACATTCCCGGTCTGGAAGCCCGGCGCCCCGGACACGGGATTGGCCACGATCTGGGCGCCATGCGGAATACGCGCCATGCGCCGACGGGCTGGCGTGTAGTCTGTGCCCATTGCCTCATAGCGTTGGGCCAGCATAGCCGTGACTTCGGGATGTTCTGAAATCTCCACCCCGAACGCCTTGGCGATGGCATCAGCCGTGATGTCATCATGTGTCGGACCAATGCCGCCCGTTGTGAAGACATAGGTGTATTTTGCGCGCAGCGAATTCACGGCCTCGACAATCTCGTCTTCCACGTCGGGCACGATCCGGGTCTCCCGGACGGGAATACCGAGCGGCGCAAGATAGGAAGCAATCTGTTGCAGATTGATGTCGCGCGTCCGACCGGAGAGCAACTCGTCCCCGATCAGGAGGACGGCTGCCGTGGGAGATTCTTTTGTCATAAAGACACTTTGCCCAGACTGGCTTATTCTTCAAGCGCCTCATAGACGAGCCGCATCGATTCCTCACGAAAACCCGCCGGCTCCCCGGGTCGTGCGCCGAAGCGCTGGATCATGCCGATAAAGAATAGATCATTCTCCGGATCGATCCAGAACCATGTCCCAGCAGCTCCGCCCCAATAATAAGTGCCGGTACCGGCTGGGCTGTCCATGGCGACCGGATCAGAAATGATGGCGAAGTCGATGCCGAAATCGCGACGCTTCGGCGTGAAGACACTTCGCTGCGTGCCATCAAATTCCACGCCTGCATTTGGCGGCAACTGGTTTGTCCGCATCAGGGCCACCGTGTCCTCCTGCAGAATACGATGGCCGTCCAGCATGCCACCATTGAGCATCATCTGGCAGAACCGGGCATAGTCGTCGATCGTGGACACGAGCCCGCCGCCCCCCGATTCGAAGGCGATGGTGGACTGCCTGAACTGAACAGTCTCGGTGTAGAATGGCTCGAACCGATCCCGCTCGGAGGCATAATACACGACGTCGGATAGCCGATCATACTCCGCTTCGGGAACATAAAATCCGGTATCATCCATGCCCAGCGGCGTGAGGACATTTTCCTTGAGGTATTCGCCAAGAGACAATCCCGAGAATTTTTCTACCAGGTAACCCTGAATGTCGACCGAGACCGAATAGTACCAGATTTGCCCCGGCTCATGCAGCAAGGGGATACCTGCGACCTTGTCGATGAAGGTCTGCGGGTCAGGCGATTTGAGAACATTCTGCTCCCGAAACTGGGCATTGGCATAATCATCTCCACCAAGGCCGTAAGCGAAACCGGCCGAGTGACTCATCAGTTCCCGCATGGTCGCGGGGCGCGATGGGTCTTTCAGGATCGGTGTTCCGTCTTCATGCTCGCCCGCCAGCACTTTCAGCGCTTCAAATTCAGGGATGTATTTTGTGATCGGATCGTCGAGGTCAAACTTGCCATCTTCATGGAGCTGCATCAGGGCAACGCCTGTGATCGGCTTGGTCATGGAATAGATCCGGTACAGCGTGCCCGGTTGCACGGGTGTCGATGTTTCAACATCCCTCACACCGTACTGACCATAATGAGCAACCTCACCATCTTTAACGAGCAGGGCCTGAAGGCCCACGACATGCCCGTCCGAGACGAACTTCTGCAGGCGTTCGTCGAGCGCATGCAGTCCATCCGAGTTGAACGCCGTGGCGGACCCGGCAGGAGCGAGAGGCGGCCAGTCTGCTACCTCATTCTGTTCCGCCATTGCGGGCAGCGCCGCGAGAGACAGCGCCGTCAAGGCGAAGGCAAACCCGGTGAGACACCGACGACAGGCTTCCAATTTGAGCATTGCGCGCATTCCTTTTCTTCCCGCAGGACCAGACCATGACCAATGCATTTAGGAGAGACAAGCGGGAACGTATTGAGGCTGCGCGCATTGCATTTTTCAATACCCAATTGATTGAAAGGACACGCCATGAAACGTCATGCAACAGCCCATTGGTCCGGAAACCTCGCGGACGGCAAAGGCTCGCTCACGACGCAGAGCGGCGCGCTGTCCGATCACGCCTACTCCTTCAAGGCGCGATTTGAAGATGAGAGCGGCACGTCGGGTACTAATCCGGAAGAATTGCTCGCCGCCGCACATGCGGGCTGTTTCACCATGCAGCTCTCCCACCTGCTGGCCGAGAACGGAACACCTGCCACCGACCTGGATACGAAATGCATCGTGTCGGTCGTGCCGAAAGAGGGTGGCGGATTCGAAATCACGCGCAGCGCCTTGACGCTTACGGCCGTGGTTGAAGGCATCGAACAGGATGATTTTGACGCCATCGCCGAGAAGGCCAAGAACGGCTGCCCGATGTCGGTCGCCCTCGGCGCCATCGACATCACGCTTGGCACCCAGCTCCAGTAACCCTTTCAGAGGATCAAGACCCATGGCACCGGAACTCTTATATGGCGTAGGCGCGCTGCTCTTGCTGATCGCCCTGATCTGGGGGGTCAGCCGGGGCCGACTGAAATCCCGCACCGCGGAAGCGGTCAGCGAGGAAGGCACGCGCGAGATTTACCAGGAGCCCGGACGGTTTAATGACGAGCGGCGCGAAGAACTGAAACGCGCTGCAGAGTCTGCCGAAGCGGCCGCTGAAAAGCGCGACAAGACGGATGGGGCCTGAGTCTGATACTGTTTGGCAGGCCTGAAGGTGGAACTTAGCCGGGCAAATTGCTATCTAGGGGGCAGATACAGGTATTTCCGCCCCTGAAAGGCCCCGATTGATGACTGACACTTCCCTCCTGCTGCCGATGCGCACGGGCGAAATTCGCATTCACGATGCCGAAGGCTTCGCAGGTATGCGCAAGGCAGGAGGTCTCGTGGCTGAATGCCTCGATATGCTGGTGCCGGAAGTGAAGCCCGGCGTGACCACCGAACATCTCGACAATCTGGTGCGGGAATTCGTCATGGATCATGGCGCAACCTCCGCAACGATCGGCTATCGCGGCTACCGCCATGCCAGTTGCATTTCACTCAACCATGTCATCTGTCACGGTATCCCCAGCGCCAAGCCGCTGAAGGAAGGCGATATTGCCAATATCGACGTCACCCTGATCATTGATGGCTGGCATGGCGACCATTCGCGCATGTATGGCGTCGGCAATGTGAAGCGGAAGGCCGAGCGCCTGATGGATGTGACCTATGATGCGCTCATGGCCGGCATCGCGCAGATCCGCCCCGGCAAGCGCTTTGGCGACATTGGCGGCGCGATCTCCGAAATTGCCCGGCTGAATCGCATGTCGGTCGTAGAGGACTTCTGCGGCCACGGCCTGGGACGCCTGTTCCATGACGAGCCAAACGTCGTCCACTCATCGGATTACAATACCGGCCCGGAACTGAAGCCCGGCATGTTCTTCACGGTCGAGCCGATGCTGAACCTGGGCCGCAAGGACGCTGCGATCCTGCCAGATGGCTGGACGGCCGTGACTCGGGACCGCCAGCTGTCGGCGCAGTACGAACATTCTGTCGGCGTGACCGAGGATGGTGTTGAAATCTTCAGCACATCCCCGAAAGGCTGGCACCAGCCTCACAAGGTCCAGCTTTAGCGGGCGCTATTCTTCGGGCGGCGGCGGCATATAGATTGGCGCGGCTTCCGGAGGCATCTTCTCCATCGCAATCGTGATCCCGTATTCGGCTGCAAGCTGGCCGATTACAGCGCCTGCTGCTTCGGCTGAATCCGGCTTGGCCTCCGCAATGCGCGGACCGGCATCATTCATGAAACCTTCAAAAGACCCACCGGTGGTGGTCATGATCAGCCTCGTGGTCTCATCGCTGCCATTCCAGAACATGTGCGTGTTGCCCCGGTTCAACGCAGCGAAGTCGCCCGGATAAAGCGACAGGATCTCGTCGCCCGACATGACACTGAGCGCACCGGACACGACGTAGAAATACTCATCCTCGCGCGTATGGGTATGTGGCGGTGACCCAGGGCTGCGCGGAGGCAGTTCAAATTCGTATACTGTCACATCGCCCGACGATTCTTCGGACGACAGCAATAGTCGGACAGGATGGAACGGGTTCTCGATGGCCTCCCCTGCTCCCGCAACGACAAGTTTGTCGGGATGCGCGTGAACATGATCTGCTGAAACACCGCGATGGTCATGGTCTTTCGGCTGGGTCATGCAAGCAGACAGCGCCAGCAAGCCAGCGCTGCAAAGCGCGATTTTATTCAACATGTTTCATTCTCCCACGGATTGTCCCTCGGGGAAGTCTATCTGCGACCACACAATTCTCAAGTTCAATCTGGGGCCACGTGATCTAAGTCACTTTATCGAAACGTCATTTCATGGTTTTTCAACCATAATGAGCACGTCCTCCGAAGAACCCCACTGGAAAGGTCATCGCGACCGATTGCGAGGCAAACTGCTGACGCGCGGCGCAACCGCGCTGAGCAATTACGAAGTGCTCGAAGTCTTGCTCATGGCCTTCATCCCGCGCCGGGATGTCAAACCCATCGCGAAAGCGTTGGAAGCCCGCTTTGGCAGTCTGTCGGCCATCCTCGCTGCCCCGACATCCGACCTCATCAAGGTCAACGGTGTCGGCGAGACAGTCGCGGCGTATCTCAAGGCCATTGCGGAACTCAACGCCCGGGCGTCCAGAGAGACGATCCAGAAGAAGCCCGCCATTTCCTCCTGGTCGGCGCTCATCGATTATGTTCGCACCGAACTCCAGCACGAAAAGCGCGAACAGTTCCGCATCCTGTTCCTGGATCGGAAAAACCAGTTGATCGCCGACGAAATCATGGGACATGGCACGGTCGACCATGCGCCCGTCTATACGCGTGAGGTCGCCCGCCGCGCGCTGGAGTTGCATGCATCAGCGCTCATTCTGGTGCACAATCATCCGTCAGGTGACCCCACACCGTCGCGCGCAGACATCGACATTACCCGCGAGATCATTGATGCACTCGATCCATTCGACATCACCGTGCACGATCATCTGATTGCCGGCACGGGCGGCGTCACCAGCCTGAAATCAGCCGGACTGATCTGATCAGGACACCAGACTGTCGCGCGCCATTTTCTGAACAGCCGTAATATAGACGGCCTGCGACCATCCGCATTCGAACCGCAGCTTTTCCCACACTTCGACTGACAACAGCGCCCAGAGCAAATCCGTTGCCTGTTCGACTGAATAGTCGGCCATCAGCCGGTCTGCGGACTTGAGCGCCATCACAGCGGCTTCACATCCATGCCGTACGGCTTGCATTCGGTCATTCCAGGCAGCCGCAGCGGCGTCGTCGGTGTCTCGCATGGCGATCAAGGCGCGTCCCACTCCGTGAATTTCCGGAATATAGTTCCCCCACGCCTCTACCCACAAATCCAGACGGTCCGTTCCTTTGGCCTTACGGCTCGCCGCAAGACGTTCGTCTATGTTTCGGACTTCGTCCATATAGCGCGCCGTCCCGGTCAGCAGGTCCGCGCGTGTCGGGAAATGAAGATAGACGGCCTGGCGGCTGATGCCCGCAGCCTTGGCGATATCGCTCATGCGTACGCCGGACCCGCCAGATTCCTCCAGCAATTTCCATGTAGCGCGCATGATTTTTTCGCGGGTTTCGAGATTCTCACTTGACATGATGTCAATCTATAGGCACTTGACGCCATGTCAACTTTACACCGTGTCAAGCAAAGGAGATTGAACATGACACAGCACCTTCATAACCAGACAACGCATCGCGGGCCTGTGCTCGTATTGGGTGGCACCGGAAAGACCGGTCGTCGGATTGTCGGCCGGTTGCGCGAGCGGGGTATTGATACCCGGGTCGGATCAAGGTCCGGCTCGCCCGCCTTCGATTGGGATGAGCCGTCCGGCTGGGACGCCGTGCTGGCTGGCATGAGCGCGGTATATATCAGCTACACGCCTGACCTCGCCGTGCCTGCCGCCAAGCAAGCGATCCGGCACCTTGTCGAACGCGCAAAAGCGCAGGGCGTGCAGCATCTCGTCCTGCTGTCTGGACGCGGCGAGCCAGACGCCCAGGCCTGCGAGCGCATCGTGCAGGAAAGCGGTCTCGACTGGACCATTGTGCGCGCCAGCTGGTTCAATCAGAATTTCTCCGAAGGCGATTTCCTGCCGCTGGTCCTGTCTGGTGACATCACACTGCCGGCTGGACATGTGCCGGAACCGTTCGTGGATGCCGAGGATATTGCCGACGTGGCCGTCGCGGCTCTCACCGAGACCGGACATATTGGCGAAGTCTACGAAGTGACCGGTCCCCGACTGATGACGTTTGACGAACTGGCCAGCGAATTGTCACGCGCAACCGGCCGCAAGATCAGTTTCGTCCGTGTGCCTGCTAATGAATTTCTTCAAGAGTTTCGCCAGGCTGGCGCTCCGGAAGACATGATCTGGCTGCTCGACTACCTATTCTCCACCATACTTGATGGCCGCAATGCCCAACTCTGTGACGGTGTGGAACGGGCCCTGGGCCGACCGCCAAAGGACTTTTCCGACTTCGCGAACGAAGTCGCCGCCTCCGGGCTCTGGAGCGTCGCTGCGTGAAGCCCGCCTCACTCACCCCGCATGTCCGTAGCTGACTGATCCTCTTCGGCGGGCATGCCACATCCAAGGAATCAAACTCATGACGACCCATCTCTTTGTCTATGCCTGCCTCACCATCGGTCTTTTTACCGCCCTCGTCGGCGGTGTGTTTCAAGCCTTCTCCGATTTCGTAATGGCCGGCCTCATCCGCGCCGCGCCAGCTGGCGGCATCGACTCCATGCAACAGATCAACCGGACAGTGTTTCGCTCGGCATTTCTGGCGATCACGTTGGCATTGGCACCTATCATGCTCGCCGCCTCCCTTTATGCCTGGCAAAGCCTGGAAGGGTCACCAAAGATCCTGATACTGATCGGAACCGCGATCTACATGACGGCCGTGCTCGGGGTCACCATGTTCGGCAACGTTCCGATGAATAAACATCTCGACGGCCTTACGCCTTCTTCGCCGGATGCCGCGATCTATTGGAAGAGGTTCGGTACCGTCTGGACAGGGTGGAACCATGTTCGCACTTTCGGGGCGATTATTGCGGCCATCTGCTTCCTGCTAGCTGCAACTGGCTTGCCCGACACCCTTACTGCCATGACTTAGCTCTGGCCGAACCGGCGCACCAGATTGGAAATACTCTTCGACAGAACCAGCATTTCCGGAGACTGAAGATCCAGCCTGCCCGACAGGCTGGATCGCAGATTCTCAAGGTCAAAGATGATCTCCCGTACCGCCGCATCTGGCACGCTGCTCTCAATCCAGCCAACACAGACGAGCCGCTTGCCGGAAGTCACCGGCGCAACCCGGTGCAGACTGGTCGATGGATAGAGCACCATGTCTCCCGCGTCCAATTTGATGGACTGGGTCATCCCCGCCAGATCGATCTCCAGCTCGCCCCCCTCATAGTCGCCCGGATCGGACAGGAAGAGCGTGAAAGAAAAGTCGGTGCGCAAGCGCGACTCCCCTGCTCCCATGAATGGATTGTCGACATGATGACCGTATCCGCCGCCCTCCTCGGTCCGGCTGACAATCAGTTTCGAGAACTGGCGTGGCTGGGCCGCCGCACGCAGAACAGGGTGTCGCTCCACCTTGGCCTTGAGGAGCTGGCGAACCTGCGCACCGGTACGGGATGTCAGATCTGCTTGCTGGTTGCGCTTGACCGCCCGGGCCATGCCACCGGCCGTTTCTGCGCCATCGCGCCAGCCGAGCGTTGCGACCAGATCGCGGACATCACGCAGGTCGGCCTCATCGAGTACGTTGGAAAGGGTCAAAAGCATGTTGCGCCTACTTGCGAATAATTTGCATTTGCGTCATTCAGCGCTATAGCAGATCGACGCAAAGAGGAAGTATATCATGGCCTTTGACACCAAACTGAAGCAGTGGACCAGTCTTGGTCTGGGCACCGTCCTGATGACTGGCGCGCTTGCAGGTTGCAGTGAGCCTGCCGCCCCTGCCGACGAGGCAGGCACAGAGATCGCGCAGCCTGAAATGCCTGCAGAAGTGGATCCAACCGCAGAAGCCAACACACTGGCCACTGAAGGCGGCGAAGGCGAAGGCGGTGTGACCATTGACGCCGCTTATACCGACCCGGTCGTCTACAAGGCCGCGCTGGCCATTGCAGCAGCCCACGTCCTGGCCGCGCGCGACGCCTACGCCAAAGGCGAAACGACCGCCGCGGCTGAAATGTACGCGCATCCGGTCTCCGAAGTCCTGTTCGACATGGAACCGGTCTTTGCAGCTCAAGGCGTCGCCGACTTTACCGACCTGTTTACAGACACGTCTACAGCGGTCTTTGCCGGGGAAAGCCAGGAACAGATCAACGCCCGCACGGACGCGATCCTTGCCGCGCTCGACAAAGCCGCCGAGAGCGCCCCCGCCACCGACATGTCCGATGCCATGGTCAGCGCCCATGTCGCCTCCGACCAGATCGATCGCGCATCCGACATGTATCGCCTGTCGCTCGATTCTGATTTCTACGAGACGTATCTGGACGGCTACGGCTTCTATCAGGCCGCCGAGCGCGCCTTTACGCAAGCGGAAAGCGACATCACGGCCGAAAATTCCGATGCAGCAGAATCCATTCGCGCGGCGCTTGGCCTGTTGGCTGAAGCCTACCCGACCGCGCTTCGCCCTGCCCCAATGGACGCTGATGCTGCAGCCCTTGCCGTTGCGGCGTCGGAAGTACAGTTGGCGCTGAGCCAGTAGTGGCAATTTGACCTCCGCAAGGCCTTGCTCGCACGCTGTCGCAGAGTAAGGCCTTGCGCCCCCCGCACATGTCATTACCGTAGGGGGACATGTAGAGAGGCGCCGCCAAGACGCGCCCGGTATTTTCGGGAGGATTTTCGGCGGATGACCGACACGACAGCTGGCCAAACGGCCACGGGCGGACACATCACAGGCTTCGGTTCAAAAGGCTATCGCACCTATGTGCTGATCGCCCTGATGCTGGTCTACACGCTGAACTTCATCGACCGAACGCTCATTTCGGTCGTTGCCCAGCCGATCATCAACACATTTCAGCTGAATGACACGCAATGGGGCCTCTTGTCCGGGCCGCCCTTCGCATTGTTCTATGCCGCTATGGGCATTCCGATCGCGATGTGGGCTGACCGCGCCAATCGCGTATTGATCATTGCGCTCTGCATCATCGTCTGGTCCGTCATGACAGCGCTTTGCGGGGTCGCTTCAGGCTTCATCTGGCTACTCGTCTTTCGCGTCGGCGTTGCCGTCGGCGAAGCAGGCTGCACACCGCCCGCCAACTCTTTGATCACTGACTATTACCCCCCGAAAAGCCGCGCGGGTGCGCTCGGCATCTATTCCATGGGCGTCACGCTTGGCGGCGTGCTTGCGCAACTCTTCGGCGGCACGATTGCCGGCATCAAGGGGGCTGATTTCGGCAACTGGATCGGTTCGCTCGGTCTTGGGGGTTTGTTTGGTAATCTCGACTGGTCGACCGTGGAAGGCTGGCGTATCGCGTTTGTGGTTGTCGGCGCGCCGGGCGTGCTGATCGCGATCATCCTGATGTTCACCATCAAGGAACCTCCCCGCGGCTATTCCGACCCGCCCTCGGCAAAGGGCAATGGCAAGGCCCCTTTCTTTGATGCCTTCCGTGAATTTTCTGCCAAGCCGACATTCTGGTGGCTATCGCTCGGCGCCGCTCTGGTGGCCTTTGTCGGCTATGGACTGATCAGCTTCCAGGCACCTTTCCTCCAGCGCGTTCATGGTATTGATGTGCGCGACGCTGCCGTACTCTATGGCGCGCCGCTGGCTGCAGTTGCCGCTCTCGGCACATTCCTCGGCGGGTACATCTCGGAAAAGCTCGCAGGCCGCTTCTCCACGATCTCGGCATGGCTCCCGGGCGTTGGCCTGCTGATTGCCGTGCCCGCCTATGTTGGTGCCTTCTTCGCCCCGACCATCGAGATCGCCTTTGGTTTGTGGATCATCGCGGGCACGATGCACTACGCCTATCTTTCCAGCCAGTACATGGTCGGCACGGCCATTGTCAGCCCACAGTCGCGCGCCACCACGATTGCCGTGCTGCTGCTGATTGTCAGCCTGATCGGCAATGGCATTGGCCCGCTCTTTGTCGGGGCGATGAGCGATTTCTTCATGGGACAGGAAATCGGCAAAGCCGGCCTGTCAGCCTTTGCGGACGCCTTCAATCCGCGCCTCTGCGGCACGGACCCGGCTGCCCTCGGCGCGGAAGGCCCTGAGCTTTGCCGCGCCTATGCCAATGGCCTGCGCCACTCCATGGCCGCGACGGTCTTGTTCTTCATCGTCGCCGCATTTTGCTACTTCATGGCTTCGCGTTCATTCATGAGGGATCGGTACAATCCCGATTCCCCAGCCGCCGACATGAATTCCTGAAACACAGCGACGGAAAGACACAAGTAGAATGACAGACACGACCGCTGCGCTCGACGAGAAACCCGGTTTTGAAACCGGCTATCGCACCAAGGGATATCGCGCCTATGTGCTCGGCTCCCTGCTCATCGTCTACATCTTCAATTTCATTGATCGGTCCATCTTCGGCATCCTGACCGATCCGATCCGCAACAGCCTTGGTCTGGAAGACTGGCAGATGGGTCTGCTCGGGGGTCTGGCATTCGCCACGTTCTACACCACGCTCGGTATTCCGATTGCCCGTTTTTCGGAGAAGACGAGCCGCATGATGATTGTCGTGGCCTCATTGACGATGTGGAGCCTGATGACCGTCCTTTGCGGATTTGCCGTCAGTTTCGCGACCATGTTTGCCTTCCGCCTTCTGGTCGGAGTTGGTGAGGCAGGGTGTACGCCGCCGGCGCAATCTGTCATCGCCGACTATTTCAAGCCCGGTAGTCGGGCGACCGCCGCCTCAATCTACGCGCTTGGCGTGCCGCTTGGTGGCATGTGCGCCGGTCTCGCCGCAGGCCCGATCAATGATTATGTTACGGGCGAGAATGTCCACGCCCTGCTGGAAGGCTGGGGCTGGACTTGGGTCGCCGACATGATCGACTGGAAGAGCCTCGAAGGCTGGCGCATTGCGTTCATTGCGGTCGGCCTGCCCGGCCTGGTGTTCGCGCTGATCATCGGCCTCACGGTCAAGGAGCCGCCGCGCGGCTACACCGATCCGCCGAATGCTGCGAAGCCGGAACGGGAATCCTTCGGCGCCGCACTGAAGAAGCTCAGCAAGAAGCCGACCTATGTGCATGTCGTCTTTGGCGCAGCGCTCGCCTCATTTGCAGGATACGGGATCGCGGCCTTCTCCACCTCCTTCCTGCTGCGCACGCATGAACTGACCCTCACACAAGCCGCCCTCATCTTCTCTCTGGTGCTGGGCCTGATGGCTGCCATTGGTGTGTTCCTGTCTGGCTTCCTCGCTGATCGCCTCGCGAAACGCTACCCGACGGCCCTGTCCTGGATGCCTGCTCTCGGCATGGGCCTGTCGGTTCCGCTCTACTGGCTCGGCTATCTCAGCCCGTCGGTCGCGCTGATGCTGCCACCGCTCATGGCCGCCGCCATGCTGCACTATTTTTATCTCGGGCCAATGTATGCCGTCTCAGCCGGCGTCGTGGATGCGCGCACGCGGGCGACCGCCGTGGCCATCACGCTCTTTGCCGTCAACCTGATCGGGCTCGGCCTTGGCCCCACCCTGATCGGTCTGTTGTCCACAGTGCTGAAGACGATGATGCTGTCGGGTGCCGATCTCGGTCTGACACTGGACCTCTGCAAGGAAGCTGCAAGCCTCAGCGCCGACCAGGTTGCCGCCTGTACCAGCGCCGACGCACGCGGCCTGCAATGGTCGATTATCATCTTCGCATCGATCTATGGCTGGGCAGCAATCCACTATCTGCTGGCTGGGAAGACGCTGCAGCGTGACATGGTCGCCAAGACCGCCTAATCGGTCTTCATGGCTGTTTACACTCAGGTTTCAGACGACGCGCTGGCGGCGTTTCTCGACGAATACAATCTCGGCAAGGCCCTGTCTTTCAAGGGCATTGCCGAGGGCGTCGAGAATTCGAACTACTATCTCGAAACCACGACGGGCCGGTTCATTCTTACCCTGTTCGAAAAACGGGTGAATGCGGATGACCTGCCCTATTTCATTGGCCTGAAACAGCATCTGGCGGGCAAGGGCTTCCCCTGCCCGGAGCCCATCCTCGCGAAAGACGGCAAAGCGCTCCGCACGCTCGAGGGACGGCCCGCGGTGATCGTGTCTTTCCTTGATGGACTCTCGCCGAAAAAGCCGACTCCCGCCCAGTGCCGTGGTCTGGGGGAAGGTCTCGCGCGGATGCATGTCACGCTTTCTGATTTTGAGATGACCCGTCCCAACAGTCTTGGTCCATCGGCATGGCCGCGCCTCTGGGCAGGCCAGTCGGACGAGGCCGAAAAACTGCAACCCGGCTTGTCAGCCCTGATCGACGAAGCCCTTGCTGATATCGCAGAGGCCAAGCCACAAAGCCTGACCCTGCCGCGCGGGACCATTCATGCCGATCTCTTCCCGGACAATGCGTTTTTCCTGGGCGAAGACTTTTCCGGCATTATCGATTTCTATTTCGCCTGCACAGATGCGCTCGCCTATGACCTCGCCATCTGCCTGAATGCGTGGGCCTTTGATGACAATCCAGGGCGCGGCGCCATCGACTACAATTATTCCAAGGGCGCAAACCTGATCGCAGGCTATGAGAGCGTGCGCCCGCTGCAGCCAACTGAGCGCGACGCCCTGCCCCTGCTGGCACGCGGCGCAGCATTGCGTTTCTTCCTGACGCGGATGGTGGACTGGACCTCGACGCCTGAGGGCGCCCTCGTAAAGCCCAAGAATCCCCTCGAATATGCCGGCCGCCTCGCCTTTCATCGCAAAGTGACGAGTGCGGAAGGCTATGGTGCATGACAGAGTTCGGACCAAATGGTGAGGTGGTTGGCACCGGTCCGTCTGACCTTTCGGTCGACTATCGAGCCCTCAGCAAGGACCGAAAGATCCGCCGTGTAAAACTCGGCCTGCTCTTGTCCTCCCTGGCGGCGTGCCTTGGCGTTACGCTGATCGGACTTTTCCTGACCTTTGTCTTTGGCGTGCTCGAAGGGATTGGCATGTTGCCCACCATGTTCGATCGCCCAAATAGCGGCTTCCTGTTCGGCATCCAGATGGCTGCGATGATGTCCCTGTTCAACTTCATCCTGTTCTTCGTCACCGTGCCAGCCGCGTGGCTGGCCATGGGTCTGTCCATCGGCAGGTTCCCGCATCAGGGAATCGCGGCCCGCGCGCCCTACTTGCGCTGGGCCAGCATCTGGGGCGCCCTGCTCGTCGGTGGCACGACAGGGGGATTCGGCGTGACAGCGTCGCTGTTGACCGGCCTCGGCGCAGCCCTCACCGGCGCCTGTATCGGTGCGCTGGCCGGCCTCGTCTGCGGCCTGCTCTTTCTCGCCATCGTCAAGCCCGCGCAACAACTGCATGAGGCAGACATCAGCGTCTTCTGATGCTTGACGGACCCGCCAAAGCCCCGCACCTGAAAGCCATGACTGACAAGATCGAAATCTGGACAGATGGTGCCTGCAGCGGCAATCCCGGCCCCGGCGGCTGGGGCGTCCTGCTCGTGGCAGGCGACAACCGCAAGGAACTCTGGGGCGGCGACAAGGCCACCACAAACAACCGTATGGAAATGCTGGCCGTGATCGAGGCGCTGAACGCGCTGAAAGGTCCGTCCAGGATCACCCTGCACGTCGATTCCACTTATGTGAAAGACGGCCTGACCAAATGGATACATGGCTGGAAACGCAATGGCTGGAAGACCGCCGCAAAGAAGCCGGTCAAGAATCAGGATCTCTGGATGGCGATGGACGAAGCCTGTCAGCGCCATGACATCACCTGGAAATGGGTGAAGGGCCATGCCGGTGACCCCGGCAATGAAAAAGCCGACGAACTGGCCCGGCGCGGCACGGAAGAGGCGCGCGGACGCTAGGCGCGGACCACCAGTCTCTCTGCGGCTCGCTTCAGCGCCGTATCATCCAAGCTCTCCAACCTGACCATATCTACCGGCGCATCGTCGCGCCGTTTGCGGCTGCGCGCATAGAGTGGATCGTAGTGCCGGTCCATCAACTGGCGCGCCAGCGCGCGATAGTCTCCCGCCTCCGCCAATGCCTGCCACTCGGCCAGCGTCTCTTTCGACTGCAGGCCCTTCAGCTTGGCGAGCGCTTCCATCAGCCGGTCCTTGTCCCGGATGATGTCTTCATAGGCAGAGAGCAGGAAGTCTGCCCGTACGTCTGAAGGAACCCTCATCTCGATGCGCGGCGCCGCCAGCATGGAGTGCCACAGGCGCCGGGGCACGCGGCACCGGCCGACCCGCGCGGACTCCGCCTCGACAAAGACCGGACGGCTCAGATCGAACTGACGCAACTGCTGCCAGATGCCGCTTTCGAACAAGCGCTGCGCTGGCTGAGGCGCGTCACCAAGATCACCAAAAGCCGAACCGCGATGATGGGCGAGACCTTCCAGGTCAATCACCTGCCCGCCCGCCGCTGCAATGGCCTGCAACAACGCCGTCTTGCCCGTGCCGGTTTGGCCATCGATCAGGCGCACCGGCAGCCGGCTGTCCTCATGCTCCAGCCCTGTTACGACTTCCCGCCGCCACGACTTGTACCCTCCCTTCACCACGCCGCTCGGCCAGCCGACCGAGGACAGGATCGTCGCCATGGAGTTCGAGCGCATCCCGCCACGCCAGCAATAGACTAGCGGTCGCCAACTCTTCGGCTTGTCTGCCAGCGCGGTCTCCAAGTGGTGCGCAATATTGCGCGCCACAATTGCGCCACCGACGCGATTGGCGCGGAACGGGCTCTCCTGCTTGTAGATGGTGCCAACGCGCGCGCGCGCTTCATTCGACAGCACCGGCAGACTGATGGCGCCCGGCATGTGATCATCCGCGAACTCGGCCGGAGAGCGCACGTCAATGATCGCATCGTAGCGCGACAGGTTTTCCGGGCTGATATCCGTGACGGTTTCGAGATAAGGCATCTCTCTTCGATTAGCAGGTTTTGTTTGCCCCGCCAGTGCCCGGCGCGGTAAGCCTGCAGCCCGAGAGGATCCCATCATGCCCGACCATCACACTGAACCCCGCCTGACATCCCTCGCCCATGGGGGCGGCTGTGGCTGCAAGCTCGCGCCGAATGTGCTGGCGGATATTCTCAGTGAGATGCCCCTGTCACTTGGCCATTCAGACTTGATTGTGGACGCGGGCAAGAGCGATGATGCGGCCGTCTACCTCATTAACGAGACAACCACGCTCGTTGCCACGACCGACTTCTTCACCCCCATCGTCGACGACCCGCATACATTCGGGCGCATCGCCGCAACCAATGCCCTGTCGGATATCTTCGCGATGGGGGCGAAACCCATCTTTTGTCTCGCCATTGTCGGCATGCCCATCGGCAAGATTGCCAATGAAACGATCCGCGCCATTCTTGCGGGCGGGCGCAGCGTGGCCGAGGCCGCCGGCGCGCCCATTGCGGGCGGGCATTCGATTGACTCCGCCGAGCCAATCTACGGCCTCGTAGCCCTCGGCATGGGCCATCCCGACAAGTTGCTGTTGAACTCCAACGCACAGGCGGGCGATGTCCTGATCCTTGGCAAACCACTCGGCATTGGCATCTATTCCGCCGCGCTGAAACAGGAACTCCTCTCCCCTGCCGAGTATGACGAAATGGTCGCCTCGACGACACGGCTCAATACGCCGGGCACGGATCTCTCAGAAACTTCTGATGTTCATGCCGCAACCGACGTGACCGGATTTGGCCTGCTCGGCCATGCCAGCGAAATGGCGCGCGGTGCCGGCCTTCAGATCGTTATCGAGAAAAACAAGGTCCCTGTCTTTGAAGGCGCCCGTCGCCACGCTCAGTCAAGCATCAAGACCGGCGCGTCCGGCCGCAACTGGGACTCGGTATCTCATATGGTCACGGGTCAGATGTCCGCGATGGAGACCGACCTGCTCTGCGACCCGCAGACCAGCGGCGGGCTGCTCGTTTCCTGTTCGCCCGAGGCGGCGCACTCGGTATTGGAAACCTTCCGCCGCCACGGCCATGCCGATGCGGCCATCATCGGTCGGGTAGAGTCAGGTGCCGCCAGCGTTCGCGTTGAATAACGCAAGTGTGACCCCACAAGGTCTACGCTCATGCTAAGTCTGCTTGCTCAAACTTCAGGAGAATTTCATGCGCTTCAGCCTTGCTGCCATCTCGATCGCTGCGCTTGCCGCATGTGGCCCATCCGTGGCTGCGTCCGGCAGTCTTGCTGATGTCAAGGAAATCACCGCGCCTGCTGAAGACACGAAAGTTCTGGCAGTCCTGAGCTATGCCAGCTGGTGTGGCAGCTGCAAGATGCTCGATCCCAGGGTCGAAACCGTGCGGGCCTCAAACCCGTTTGACGGCGCTGAGTTCTTCGCCCTCGACTATTCATCCAAGGACGACTCTGCCTATTTCGCAGACGCAGAGACCCTCGGCATCGCTGGCACGATGCGCAAAATCTTCCCGGACAAAATAAAGACCGGCCAACTCTATCTGATTGACCGGTCTTCTGGAGATGTGATCAGCACCGTGACAAAATCTATGTCAGAAGCTGAAATCGCTGCCGCGATCGAGGCTGCGCTATCCTGAGATTCAGGACGCCGTGCAGGCGCTGTCGTCCTTGTTCAGCTCACGGCGAACCTGATCGATATAGGTGCCCGTCATTTCGAAATCACTCCGAGTGATACCATAGGCCGGACTGCTGCCATCCTCGATGAAATCACTCATCAGGCGACCGGCGGCGTCTTCCAGGCCCAGGCTCTCATCTTCGCGAATGTCCGCCACGACCTGGCTGACTTTCAAAATGTCGGCCTGATCGTCTTCGGACTTATCAGCCAGCAGGGTCTGGTAGCAGCCGCAATAGACTTCGATCGTATTGCCGTCCTCGGCAAGATCTTCCACAATCTCCGGATCCCCCGCCAGCATGGTATTGCAAACAGATGCTGCGTTATTGTCGCTTGAGACGCCCATACCGCAGGCGGCGAGAGCGAGACAGGCACTGGCGAAAAGGGGGATACGGATCATGAGAAAGTTCTTTCAGAATGGATCAGGCCGGAACCTTGCCCGACAGCATGCCTGCCAGACGGTTTGTGATGATATCTTCAGCTTCTTTCATGATTCGGTCGATCAGTTCCTTACAGGTCGGAATGTCGTGGATTAGACCGGCGACCATGCCGCAGGACCAGGCACCTGCATCCATTTCGCCTTCTTTCATGATGCGCGGATAGACGCCTGCGACCTCTTCGATAATGTCTTCGAATTTGAGGTCTGCGCCCAGCTTGCGCTCTTTTTCCAACAGGCGCTCAACCGCAACATTGGTCAGCACGCGCTCGGTATTGCGCAGCGGACGCATGACAAGGCGGGTATCGAGTTCGGACGCGGCAACGATGGCATCCTTCACATTCTGGTGCACGGGGGCTTCCTTCGTCGCGATGAAGCGTGTGCCCATGTTCATCCCTGACGCGCCCATGGCGAGAGATGCCACGAGGCTGCGTCCATCCGCCTGACCACCTGAGGAAACGAATGGAATTTCCAGTTCATCCGCCGCACGCGGCAGAAGGATCATGTTCGGGATATCGTCTTCGCCAGGGTGTCCGCCGCACTCGAAACCATCGACGGAGACCGCATCACAGCCAATGGATTGTGCCTTCAGCGCGTGGCGTACGGCGGTACATTTGTGGATCACCTTGATGCCGTGCTCTTTCAGAATCGGCAGGACCTGCACAGGATTGTTCCCGGCGGTCTCAACAACTTTCACACCGCCTTCGATGATGGCTTTCACATAGCCTGGATAGTCCGGCGCGTTGACGACCGGCAGGAACGTAAGGTTCACGCCGATCGGCTTGTCAGTCATGTCACGACAGCGCGCGATCTCATTTGCGAGGTCTGCAGGGGTTTTCTGCGTCAGGGCCGTAATGATGCCGAGACCGCCAGCATTCGACACGGCGGCAGCCATTTCGGCAAACCCGACATAGTGCATGCCGCCCTGGATGATCGGATGCTCGATTCCGAACATTTCTGTGATGGCAGTCTTCATGGCATATCCTCCTTGTTTCCGGCCTATCCTTGGCGGAAGGACGGCGCGGAAACAAGGCTGACATTGGGTAAAGAGTGCAGGCCGGCCTTAGCTGACGGGCGACCAGGACTTGTTCGGTTTGCTCCGGCGCTTCTGACCGTTGCCACCCTGACGGGAGCCACCCCCGCCGGATTCGGAACGCGCGGCGCTTCTATCGCCGCCATCCCGTGATCCACCGGGCTTGCCGCCCTTGTAGCCACCTTTGCCGCCCCCACCGCCGGAGCGATTACGGTTCTGCGACTGGCCGCCCTGACGACGTCCGCCGCCCTGGCTTCTGCCACCGCCGCCTCGGCTCTGCTTGGTGTGCGGACCCGGCTCTTCCGGCAAGGACAGGTCGAGCGCCATGTCTTCGTCCAGATCAATCCGGTCGATCTTGCGACCAATCAGTTTTTCGATGTCACGCAGATATCCGCGCTCATCATTGCCCACGAAGGACAATGCAATGCCGCTTTTCCCGGCGCGAGCTGTCCGGCCGATGCGGTGAACATAAGATTCCGGCAGGTTCGGCATGTCCATGTTCACAACATGGCTGACGCCGTCGACATCAATGCCGCGCGCGGCAATGTCGGTCGCAACCAGGATCGGGGCCTTGCCCTTCTTGAAATTGTCCAATGCACGAATGCGCTGGTTCTGGCTCTTGTTGCCGTGGATCGCTTCGGCATACAGGCCTTCATTGGCAAGGTAGCGGACCACTTTGTCAGCGCCATGCTTGGTGCGGGTGAACACGATGGCGCGGTCCATGTCGTCCTCAGACAGGATTTCGGCCAGCAGGCGCGGCTTGGCCGTACCCTTCACCATATAGACCGCTTGGTCGATCTTTTCGGCAGGCTTGGAAACGGTGGCGACGGTCACTTCAGCCGGATCGCGCAGGAAATCATTCGCAAGTGAGCGGATTTCCTTCGGCATAGTCGCCGAGAAGAGCAGCGTCTGGCGGCGCGTCGGAATGGCCTTCATCACCTTACGGATCGCAGGCAGAAAGCCCATATCCATCATCTGATCGGCTTCATCCAGCACGACCGCTTCGGTACCGCTCAGATTCACGGCGCCGGTTTCCATATGGTCCAGCAGACGTCCCGGTGTTGCCACCAATACGTCCACGCCGCGTACCAGCGCACGGACTTGTCCGCCGGGCTTCACGCCGCCCACGACAATCGCCGTGGTCAGCTTCATCTGGCTACCATAAACGCGCACGCTTTCGGCGATCTGGGCGGCCAGCTCACGCGTCGGCGCCAGGATCAGGATGCGGGCTGCCTTGGAGACAGGGCGGCCAGGATTG
This sequence comes from Hyphomonas sp. KY3, assembly GCF_017309975.1. Lineage (NCBI taxonomy): Bacteria > Pseudomonadati > Pseudomonadota > Alphaproteobacteria > Hyphomonadales > Hyphomonadaceae > Hyphomonas > Hyphomonas sp. KY3. The sequence continues at coordinate 621,355 of NZ_CP022271.1, read as the reverse complement.
GACGCCATACGGCTGAGCAGCGGCAGCACAAAGGCTGCGGTCTTGCCGGTGCCGGTCTGGGCAATGCCCACAAGGTCGCGGCCTTCCAGCAGTGTCGGGATCGCCTGCTCCTGAATCGGAGTCGGCTTGGTATAGCCCTCAGCAGCAATCGCCTTGAGGACGGGCTCGGCGAGGCCGAGTTCGGTAAACTGTGTCAAATCAATACTTTCATGTGCGGGCGCGCAGCGGACTCAAAAGTCCGCGCGCCCTGTTAGGCTCTAAATTTTAGGAAGCCTGCTTTCGATCGGCATCCCGGTTGTTGGCGCACTCGACGCGAACCCGGAAAAGGCAACGATCAATGCGAGAGCAGCAGCTATTCGCCCTGCTACAGCGGCATATGGCACGCTTTTGTGCGATGCACAAACGATATTAGCCGCTCAGAATTTCCAGCGCGCGCCGCGTGGCATATCGGCCACAAGGCTTTTGGCGGCCACCATGAACACCCGGTCCTGCCCCAATGCGAAGGCCATGGCCCCTTCCGGGAAGATCGGTGCGAACGCTTCATCCAGCACGTTCAATCCGCCCGTAAAGGCGCCCATGGCGGGCATCACCAGCCGCGCGCCATCGCTGGCGAAGCAGCGCCGCCGTACCGAACGCCCCCGCCCGATGATCTTGGCGGCCGGATGCAAATGCCCGGACACCTCGCCGATTTCCCCCGTCGGCTCGTGCCGGAAGACCAGCGCCCCGATGCGCAGCACCTTGCTGGCGCGGCCGCCGAGATGGGCCGGCGGGTCCGGATCATGATTGCCCTCTACCCAGACCCAGTCATGCGCCGATGTCAGCGCCTGAATGCGCCGCGCATATTCCTCCGGCAGGCGCAGCTCGGCCGCCCGGTCGTGGAAACTGTCGCCCAGCGAGATCACGGTCTTCGGCTGGAGCCCGGCACAAAGTCGCTCGACCAGTGACAGCGTCGCGGCCGTATCGTAGGGCGGCAACAACTGGCCCCGCGCCGCAAACGCGCTCCCCTTCTCGAAATGGAGATCGGACACGACCAGCACCCGCTCGGCCGCCCACCACAACGCCCCCTCCGGCAGCGGTGTCAGCAGCTCCCCGGCCAGGTGCAGGTGTGTTTCAGAGGGTTTCTTGGCGGCAGCAGTCATGGACCATGAATTTGGCCCGCAATGGCCCGGGGGTCAACGTGGCACCCGCACGCCGCAGCGCGCAATTGACACATATTTCAACCTTTTCACGTAACCTAAGTTCAACCTGAAAGGTGGACCGACTTCATGGACCGGGATACATGCGACCTCTACATCTATGATGGCGATTGTGCGCTGTGTTCGCGCTTCGTGAGGTTTCTGGTTGCACACGATCCGGAGGGGTGTTTCGCCCTGATGACAGCGCAGTCATCGGCAGGTCGGAAAATTTATATCGCCCTGGGGCTCGACCCGGACGCCATGGAAACGGCCCTCCTCCGTATTGATGGCCGGCACTACCGCAATCTCGACGTCTTCACCGAAAGTCTCGCTGTCCTGGAATGGCCTTGGAAAGCCGCCATGGTGTTGCGCTGGCTGCCCTCCCCGTTGGCAAATTGGCTGTATCGCCGCATCGCGAACAATCGAAAACTATTGCAGGGCAAAAGTTGTCCAGTGCCGACACCTGAGATCAGGGCGCGCCTCATTGAATAGCCGCATACTAATCATTGGGGGATACGGGGTATTCGGAGGCCGCCTTTCTGCAGCCTTGCTTCAAGGGAATGAATACGATGTCATCGTCGCAGGGCGCAGCCTTCAGAAGGCAGAAGCGTTTTGCGAGCGACACGGCGGCATACCGTACACGATTGATATCGATGCAATCGATCTTACTGAACAGGTGCGCGGTCTGGCGCCAGCAATCATCGTCGACGCTGCCGGTCCTTGGCAGGATTATGGGAAAGATCCCTACAGAGTTGCACGCGCCGGCCTCGCCTGCGGCGCGCACTATCTGGACCTGTCCGACGATGCGGCCTTTTCCGAGGGCATCGCCAGCCTCGACACAGACGCGCGCACCAAAGGCGTGGTCATCATATCTGGCGTCTCAAGTGTCCCGGCCCTGTCGTCTTCGGCGACCGACGCCCTGTCGAAAGGCATGACGAGTATAGAGCTTGTCGAGAGTGCGATCACGCCGGGCAACCGCGCACCTCGCGGGCAATCCGTGATACGATCCATCCTCTCCCAAACAGGTCAGCCCCTGAAAGTCTGGAAGGCCGGAGCGTGGCGCCACGTGACCGGCTGGGGCGCAATTCGCTCTATCACACTGACTGTGCCGGGCATTCCTCCCCTGAAGAACCGCTGGCTCAGCCCTATCGGCGCGCCAGACCTTACGCTCTTGCCATCAAGATACGACGCCGCAAGTGTTCAGTTTTCTGCCGGACTGGAACTCAAGCTCATGCATGGCGGACTGTTCCTTTTGGGTAAGCTTGTTTCTCGCGGGCTCGTGAAATCTCTGACATCCTGGACGAGCGTGCTTCAACCGCTCGCCACCCTGCTGCGTCCGTTCGGATCCGACCGCGGGGGAATGAGGGTTAGCGTTACAGGAAAAACTGCACAAGACACCCACGAAAACCGTATCTGGACACTTATAGCAGAAGCAGGAGATGGCCCCGAAATTCCGACCGTGCCGGCGCGGATCATGATCCCCAAACTCCTGACCGGGCAAATCGACCCCGGCGCCAGACCTTGCCTTGGCGAATTCACATTGGATGAGGCCGAGGACGCGCTATCCTCCCTTAACGTGTCAACTGGACGGACCGATACGGAAATCACGCCCGTATTCAGGCAAGTCCTTGGTGGCGCCTTCGACAAACTCGCCGCTCCCCTTCAACACCTTCACACAGTTACAAGCGAGCATGTCTGGGAGGGCGAAGCGGAGATCCATCGCGGAAAAGGCTTTCTGGCTCTTCTGGCCAACAGACTTGCTGGCTTCCCGCCGTCTGGGCGAAACGTACCCGTCCGCGTCAGCATGGTGCGTAACCGGAACGGAGAAATGTGGACCCGCCAGTTCGGGACACATCGGTTCTCATCTCACCTGCGCCGCGTCGAAAAAGACGATAGCGGGATTATCCGTGAACGTTTCGGCGTACTGGACTTCTCGATCAGGCTGCTGGCAGGCGAAAACCAATTAGAGTTTCCGGTCATGCGAGCCCGGTTCCTAGGAGTCCCTCTTCCCCGCTTCCTCCTACCTGTCAGCAACACTCGGGAAACTGTCCTGCCAGACGGCTCCTGTCAGTTTGACGTCGCGATCTATCACTCCTTCGCAGGACTTGTTGCCCACTACAAAGGATGGCTGCGCCCGGCCGCCTAACTCATAGCATCTCTGACCAGATCGGCCTCCGCTTCGCCCAGGATGGCGTCCTGCACGGATGCGCCTGAAACCGGTTCCTTGCCGATTTCCAGCATGACGGGTACGGCGAAGGGGCTGATCTTGGTGAGCGCCTGATGGTCGATCTTGTCACGGATCCGCACCAAGGCATCTGACAGGCGGCGCACATCGAGCAGGCCCGTCGCCGCGTCCTGCCGGGCGGCTTGCAGCAGGATATGGTCCGGCTCATGGCTGCGCAGCACGTCATAGATCAGGTCGGAGGAAAAACTCACCTGCCGTGAGTTCTTCTCCTTGCCGGGAAGGTTGCGGTGGATCAGGCCGGAAATCTGGGCGCAATGACCGAAGGTCCGCTTCATCAGCGCGCTCTCATCCAGCCAGCTTTCAAGATCGTCACCCATCATGTCCGGATGGAACAGTGCGTCCATGTCCACTTCGGACATGTCCTCCATGCCCCACACCGCCATTGCATACTCACTGGCGACGAAACCGGTGGGTTTTGCGCCCATCCGCTCCAGTCGCCGCGTCAGCAACATGCCCAGCGTCTGGTGTGCCAGTCGCCCCTCGAACGGATAGCAGACAAGGTAATGCCGGTCGGCGCGCGGGAAAGTTTCGACCAGTAAATGATCCGCTGGCGGAATGGTGGATTTCAGCTTCTGGATTTCGAACCATTCGTGCACAGGGTCGGGCAACCCCTCCCATTGCGCTGGGTCATGGATCATCTTGCGGACGCGATCGGCCAGGAAGGTCGTCAACGGAAACTTGCCGCCATTATAGGACGGGATCGCCGGACGGTCGCCGACCGCACGCAGGACCAGCGCATCCATACCGTCCACGCCGACAAGCCGGAGCAATTCGCCCGCGAAAAGAAATGTATCGTCCGGCGTCAGGGTGGAGAGGAAATACTCCTCCATCTCGCCCAGCTTGAGTCCGGCCCGCACGCTGCGCTTTTCGCCCGGCTTTTCCTTGCCGATGAATTGCGCCAGCCGCACGGCTAGCATGGGCGATTCCACAATTGCGCCGACATTCATCCGGTGGGCCTGCGCGTCGCGCGCCGTGAGCGCCACCCACACCCCGTCCGGGCGACGTACAATACGGTGGAACCGGTCATAGGTCTTCAGCGCATAGCCCCCGCTCGCCACGAAATCGACGATCCGCTCATAGGTCTCCCAGTCGAGCCACGCATAGGGTGCGGCTCGGATAATATCCTCATAGAGTTCCTCCAGACGGAATCCGTCGCCACACGCCCGGCCCATGACATGCTGCGCCAGCACATCCAGCGAGCCCTCGCGGACCCCTTCCCCGTCAATCTCGCCGGCCTCGACCGCTGCCTCTGCCGCACGGCACTCCAGCACTTCAAACCGGTTCGTTGGCACAAGGACGGCCCGGCTGGCTTCATCCATCCGATGATTGGCCCGGCCGATGCGCTGGATCAGGCGCGCGGCCCCTTTCGGCGCGCCCATCTGGATCACGAGGTCCACCTCGCCCCAGTCGATGCCGAGATCGAGCGTGGACGTACAGACCACCGCCTTCAGGGCGCCAGCCGCCATCGCCGCCTCGACCTTGGTGCGCTGTTCCCGCGCGAGTGAGCCATGATGCAACGCAATCGGCAGCCCGTCCTCATTGGCGTGCCACAGCTCCTGAAACATCAGCTCGGCCTGGCTGCGCGTATTGACGAAGACGAGCGTCATCGTCGCCTTCTTGATGGCCTCATACACTTCCGGCACGGCAAATCGCCCGGAATGCCCCGACCACGGAATTCGCTGTTTCGAGATCAGGATATCCACATCCGCCGAGACACCTCCCTCGGCGGTCAGGACACGTACCTCCCCCGCGCCGGAGCGAACATCCAGCCAGTCGGCCAGAGATCGCGGCTCGCGCACCGTCGCAGACAAGCCAATGAAGCGGCAGGCTGGAGCCCAGCTTGCCAGCGTCGCAAGGCCGAGCGCCAAAAGGTCGCCGCGCTTCGAGGCCGCCATCGCATGGATCTCGTCCACAATCACGCATTTGAGGTCGGCAAAGAATTCCTTGGCATGATCGGAGGCAAGAAACAGCGCGAGCTGTTCCGGCGTGGTCAGCAATATGTCCGGCGGCGTCCGTCTCTGGCGCTGACGCACATGGGAAGGCGTATCCCCCGTCCGGCTTTCGATCCTGATGCCAAGCCCCATCTCCTCGACCGGCCCCATCAGGTTGCGCTGCACATCGGCTGCCAGCGCCTTCAGCGGAGAGATGTAGAGCGTGTGCAAAGCAGGCCGGTCAGAGTTTGCCGCCCGCTTGCGCTCACTCAGTTCGATCAGGCTGCCCAGAAAGCCCGCCAGCGTCTTGCCGCCGCCGGTCGGCGCGATCAGAAGCGCGCTTTCGCCCTTCAGCGACTTCTCAGCCAGCGCCAATTGGTGCGGCCGCGCCTTCCAGCCACGCCCGGCAAACCAGGCTTCGAATGGCTCCGGCAGCAGGAATGAGGAAACGGCGGAATCAGCCATGATTGAAATTAAAATCTCGCAAGAATTGCAGTAATCGGCTTGCTTTCACTATGCGTTCAGCTTGCCTCAGGCCAAACCTCTTTTTCAGACAACTATCATGAGGCCCGCCATGTTCCGCTCCTTTGCCGTCTCCGTCAGCCTGATCGCGCTTGCGGCCCCTGCCCTTGCCCAATCACCCCTGGAACAAGCCCTCTCCGCCTCTGCCGACGGCCCGCTCTATGCGTTTGATCTGACGCTTTCCAGTGACGAGGTGGACGCGCTCATGCGGGTCGATCCAAGCCAGCCGGAAGGCGAGCGCCTCAGCGTGATCTCACCTGAGCCTGAAGACTGGAGCGAAGACTTCGCCAAGCGGGTCGAAAACATGAAAGCCAATACGGACGGCGAAATCTGGTGTCAGGATTTTGCCGAGAACATTCCCGCCGCCGACGCAAAACTTGTCAGTGAAACGGACACCACCGCCACCTACAGCTTTCGGCCAAAGCCCGGCGCAGAGCCAGACGACATGGACAAGGTCTACAAGCACCTCATCGGAAAAGTCGTCGTGGACAAAACCGCCCCCGGCATCCTCAATTATGAAATGGTGGCGGAAAAGCCGTTCAAGCCAATGCCTGTCGCCAAGATCAAACAGTTCGAAATGAAAGTCGCGTGCGACCGCGCCCCGGATGGTCGCACCCACGTGGTCAGTCTTGATGTGACCGTCGAAGGCTCCGCCATGATGAAAAGCTTCAGCCAGTCCGACCGGCAGTTCATCTCGAACCTGACGCCGATCCCGAATTCCGGGACCGGCTCCAGATAGGCGCTATTCCTCGAGGCCGTACTTTTCGAGGATTTCTGCGCGGATGGCATCCTTCGCGCGATCAGAACGGGCCCGGCGCGCATCGATTGTGGCCTGGATTTCCAACTCGATCTGCTCGCGCTGGGCCGCTTCTTCAGCGCGGGCATCCTCGGCCGCCTGCAGGCTGAGCAGCACGTCGCGCGTGAACGCGTTGATATCAAACCGCGCCCCGCCAATCACATCAAAGCCGCGCCGCACAATGACGGCGTTCATGCTTGGCACGATCACGACATACTGGCCGCGATTGCCCGCCATGTAATAGGTGCCCGCCGGAATACCCTCGGCATTATTCATCAGCCAGAATTGCGCACCATAGCCGGGTCCGCTGGTTGGCTGTGCTGGTCCGGGGGCCGAAACGAATTGTGCCCAGCCTTCAGGCAACAAGCGCTCATTGCCCCACACACCGTCCTGCAGGTAGAGCTGGCCGACCCGGGCGAGGTCGCGCGCCGTAGACCAGACCTGGCTGGACGAGACGAAGTCACCATTCCAGTCCACTTCCAGCGTCGTGTGAACCGCGCCGATCTTGTGCAGCAGTTTTTCATACGGGAAGCGATGATAGGAATCATCCGTGCCCAGAGATTCCCGGAATGAGCGCATCGCGATCAGCGTGTCATTGTTGGAATACTTGAACCGCGTGCCCGGCTTGGCTTCCATAACTTTCGAGGCGGCCTGATCGACCACGCGTCCGCCGCCAAAATAGATCCGGTCCGTGCGCGAACCGGTTTCACCACTGTCGAGCCCGCTCGCCATCTGCAGCAGGTCGCGCAACGTGATCTCGCGGCGCGGGTCCGCGCCATTGTTCCAGTCGGCGATGACGGCCGGGTAATCAAGATCGATATGCCCGTTCCGCCGGGCTGCGCCGAGGATCGTCGCAGAAATCGATTTTGCCACCGACCAGGTCCGCTGCGGCGTCTCATGATCAATGCCGCGAGCATAGCGCTCGGCCACGACCTGTCCGTCCTTCACGACAACCACGGCGCTGGTGCGTGTGCCATTGCCATAGCTACGCTCGTCGAAAGCAAACGAGACCGGCGCTTCGAGGCGCTCGGCTTCTTCGATGCGCAATTGCACCTTAACATTTGAGCCGATGGCGCTGCCCCGGTCCTCGCCGGTGAAGTCCGGCCAGGCGGCAAAGCGCGGCAGGAAGTTCAGTGCGCCCTCTTCTGCGCCCACCGGCAGCTGGGTACAGCCGAAACCGGGACGCCAGGCCGCCATGCGCGGCGGCATCGTGTTGGAATAGGTCACCGAAACCAGCTTGCGCACAGGGTCGATCATCGCGTCCGGCAGCTTGTCGAAGCTGCGCTGGTAGTCGGGATAAATGCCCGACAACTCGTTCTGGCGGATTTCCTCCAGCGTCTGCCCCGCATTGAAGGTGGACGAGCAGATGAACCCGGCCTTGTAGCCGGCCGCCAGCGCATCATCGAGCGCCTGTGTCGATCCGCCCTCCTCAGCCAGAGCAGGCGTGGCCAGCACAGCCAGCGCAGACAGGGATACGAGACATTTCCGGATTGCGCGCATGCGTGATTCTCCTCTGGATCGGCCTGACTTTATGCACAGATGACCGTGTCGCAAGTGTGGCGGGACAGCTTTCGACTCAGTTTGGATATGTTTTTCGAAACTTCTTCCTTTAAGCGCACGGCGCGCTATCATAGCGGGAAATCGAAATCGTCTGGAGAAGGAAACAACATGAAGTTACGTGCTTCCGTCCTCGCCTCATTGACCGCTGCTGCGCTTTCGCTTTGTGCATGCACGCAAATGCCTGCGACCGCTCCGTCCGTCACTTCTACCGCGATCCTGTCCGACAGGGCACCTCTTCAGGATCTGCTGGATGCAGGGTTTGACCTGGAACACGTCAATGACGACTTCCTGTTTCTGAAAAGCGGGCCGGCCCTTTATCGCTGCCTGATCATCCCGGGCGAAAGGCCGACCTTTTGCACACGCCTGTCATAGATTGCGCTGCCCATGTACCGCCAGGCCCTTGGCAACGGCGCCGAAGCGGTCACTCTCAGAGACCACAGCATTGCCAAACCGCCCCGCCAACCGGGCCTGCACCAGCGGAATGAAGGTCGACCCGCCCACCATGACAATGTCGGTGATCTGGTTCGGTGACACACCCGCCTTGTCCAGGCAATCCACTGCCACCGCATCCATCTGTGACACGGCTTCGTCAATCAGGCCCTCGAACGCCTGGCGCTCTACCACACGCTCCAGCCGCAAATCGGGAGTGTCATAGACGAAAGCCTGTTGGTCGGTGTCGCTCAAGTCAATCTTGATCTGTTCGGTCCGCTTCGCATAGGCGTGGCCTTCATGGTGGCGCACAAGATGGTCGAAGGCCCGGATCGCCTGGCTGTTCGGGCTGTTCTGCACCATCCAGCCGATCCGCTTCTGCACGTCCCGGGCATAGAGCTTGTTCAGGCTTTTCCAGTCCGACAGGATCGAATATGGCGCAGACGGCACCGGCAAGCCGTTCAGCTCCAGCGTCTCGCCGTGCCCGAGCAGCCGCGACAGCTCGAAAAAGCTCAGCTTCTGGTCGAAATCATTGCCGCCCACATAAAGGCCGGTACTGCCCAGCACATCAAAACCGTCATTGTCCGGCGCGATGCGCACGACCGAGAAATCCGATGTACCGCCGCCGATATCCACGACGAAGACCAGCTTTTCCCGACCGCTCGGAAAGCTCACCGAACGTGCCGCCGCCACCGGCTCATCGAGGAACTCCACATGCGCCACGCCAGCATCACGCAGACAGGATTCCAGGATCGCCTGCGCGCGTCGGTCAAGGTCGGCATCCCGGTCATTGAACGAGACCGGTCGCCCCTGCACGACTGACTCCACCCGCTCGCCTGTCTCGGCTTCCGCCCGGGCGATCACCCGGCGCAGGAAATGCGCGATCACGTCCCGGAACGGCAAGCGACGGCGGCCAACATCGGTCGTCTCATCAATCAGGGACGAGCCGAGCACGGACTTGATCGACCGCATCAGTCGGCCTTCCTCGCCCGTTTCATAGGCCGCCACGGCTTCGGCCCCGATGGCATACTCTCCGGAGGCCAGCCCATAAAACACCGCTGTCGGGATCGACGTCGCGTCCGGCTCCAACTCGATCAGGCGGATGCCCTGTGGCCCGGAATATCCAATCGATGTGTTCGATGTTCCGAAATCGATGCCGATTTGCATGAGGGACTCCCGGACGTCTGAATTGCGACCCCGTCGCCTACCCCAGCTGCCGGCATTTCGGAAGAGGCCACACCCAGCCCCTTCCCCGTTCGGCCACACCGCCTACATTACAGGCATGCTGCGGCCAGACCTCCTGCTCCACCCGACCCCCAAAGGCCTCTATTGCCCGCCGGGCGATTTCTATCTGGACCCTGTGCGCGGCGCGGTGGACCGGGCCGTCATCAGCCACGGCCATTCAGACCATGCGCGCGGCGGCCATGGCAAAGTGCTCGCCCATCCCCACACGCTGTCCATCATGGCCGCGCGTTATGGCGACAGTTTCGCCAAGCAGACACAAGCGGTCGAATATGGCGAGGCGATCGAGATCAATGGCGTCACGGTCTGGCTCTCCCCGGCGGGGCACATTCTCGGCTCGTCACAGATCGTGGTGGAACACAAGGGCCTGCGCATGGTGTTCACCGGCGATTACAAGCGCCGCGCCGACCCCACCTGCCCCGGCTTCGAGCCGGTGGAGAACACGCACGTCTTCATCTCCGAGGCGACGTTTGGCCTGCCCGTCTTCCGCCATCCGCCTACGGACCAGGAGATTGACCGCCTGATGCGCTCAGTCGCGGACAATCCGGACCGCACCCATTGCATCGGCGCCTACTCTCTGGGAAAGGCCCAGCGCGTGATCAAGCATCTGCGCCTCGCCGGGCATGACCGGCCCATCTACATTCATGGCAGCCTGGAAAAGCTGTGCGAGGTGTATGAGGCGGCCGGCGTCACGCTGGGAGAGCTGCGCCCCGCCACGCTGGAAGACCGGTCAAAGGCCGCGCGCGAAGCCTTCCGGGGAGAGATTGTCATTGCCCCGCCCGGCGCCTTTGAAGGCAAATGGGCCCAGCGCTTCCCCGATCCGGTGATCGGCTTTGCCTCTGGCTGGATGAGCGTGAAACAGCGCGCCAAGCAGCGCGGCGTCGAACTGCCGCTCGTCATCTCAGACCATGCCGACTGGGACGAACTGACCGACACGATCCGCGAGGTCGACCCGCAGGACCTCTGGATCACCTATGGCCGCGAAGACGCCCTCGTCCGCTGGGCCGAACTCGAAGGCCGCCGCGCGAAGCCGCTAAGGATGGTGGGGTATGAGGAAGAGATGGGGTGAAGCAATCTACGTTACTGCTTCGCTAGCCCACTAGACCTCCCCATCCTCGCCGAATAAATTGCCTTGCTTTGGATCGGGCTTCTTTTCCCTCTTCTTTGGCGGAACCGAACGCACGATCTCCATCGCCTGCTCGATGTTGTTTATGACTGCGGCCATCTCCAACTCAGTAAACGGATCAACGGTATCATGCGTCCTTAAAACCATTTCCCTTTCCGCTCCCTTATGAGGGGCGGACATTTCGAGCCAATGAAAACCAGCAGCATCTAGCTGTGAATCCAGATACATCTGGGCAATAGATCGCCAGAGCTGAAATGAAAATGCATCTAGGGATTGGTTCTTCCAAACTTGTCCCGCCAGCAAGATGATCTGACCGTCCACGCCTGCTTGTCCAATCGGTTTGAGTGGCACCGTCAAGTTCTGCGATAACACGATCTTCGTTGGCCCCAAGGGGTTAAACCACGATACCTCGTGGTCCCTTCTGTACTGCTGAAGCAGTGGCAGGCACTCGATAGCTGCGCGACCCATATGCTTGTTTTTGTGCAGAGCTGCTTGCCCAACCAAGAAATCAATATCGCCGCCACTCAAAAGCTGGCGAAGGTATTCTACGGCAGGCCAAGTCCGAATGTTCAAATCAGCATCTTGAAATGCGATGATCCGCTTTGCTGTTTCCTCAGCGCTGCGCCCTACCAAACGACAGAGGTGCGCCGCAGAAGGCGGCTTTCTAACGCCTTTAGTGTAATCGCGCATCCGAATCACCTTTCGCCTTCAAACCGCTGTAATTATAACGCAAAATCAGTTCATCTGTAATTTTCATACCGACGTTTTCCACAACTCCATTCCAAACAGCATCCCAAGCGCCGCCAGGTTCATGCGACAGGGCTATTAAGTTTGATGGCGACAGTCGTGAGTATTGAAGAAATCTATCTTCCAAATATTGCGCGTCCACACACAAATCCTTGTAGTCTACGACTACAGAGTTTCCAGTTTTCGGGTCAATCCGAGTTGCTCTGGACGTAATGGGGTCTCGTTTAAAGCGTTTGAACTGATGATAAATGATGGGAAGAACCGGACCGAACTTCCACGCCTCAAACGTCAAAGAAGACAGTCGGCGCGTTTTCTCGATCATACAGTCTGTATGGATAAAGAAGATCAGCTTGTTCAGCGACAAGTTCGTTACATCTATACCATAAGAATCTGCTATATCCAGCAGAGCATTTGCTACGGCACGCGGATCGTTTCCCATTCCAAAGTTCTGCATATGTTCCGCCCCTTGTCAATTCCAAGTGTATAGGATTCGTTAGAATTGGTTAATCCGGATTTACCTCGAAGGCTCACCCATCACTTATTTCAGGCCCGCTTTTAAACAATGCCCGGATGTTTCTTCTGCTGGGTAGACGCTCAGCAGCGCAGTATCCGAATTTTGATCAGATCGCAGCCTCGAATAGCAGGGAGTTGCGGACGGCTACGCATCCTCAATAGAAACAAACTTCATCAAGTTCGACCCAATCCGTCTGATAGCCTCCCACCCCATACTCACCTCCTGCCCTCACAGGAGCCGGATCAGGTGCCGTTCTGGTTGTGGGGTCAGGGACAGGATGGGCTTTGCGGGAGGTGTACGGTCCTGCAAAGCCCTAGGCAGGTCAGGCCAGGGTGAGCTTGCGAAGGCAAGTTGGGAATCCGCCTCGTCCGGACGCACGGGAGTAAGGCCTCCCCGGATGCGCCTTTCGTGTGAAAAGCACGGGGGCCGTGTTCGCGCGGCGCCGGTAACGAAGACCCGGGACCTTGGGCCCTTTCGAGGTGTCCGCTGAAGACCCTGTCCGGCGCGGCGGGCGGTAACGCTCCATTCCGTAGCCATCTACAAATCATCAGGCGGAGCGCCACGGCGCCCGCCGCGCCGACGGCTTCGCCAGACGGAGCTGGACTACAGGATACCCGGATGGTTCGCGCCAGTCCGGATGTTTGTGCTGGCGGGGATACCGCAGACCCCCACCTGTCCTCCCCCTTGCAGGGGGAGGAACGCAGACAGCAGCCGCCTTGCTTGAGGGTCGTTCTCCCCCTTGCAAAGGGGGAGCTAGAGGGGGATCGCGATGGCATGGCCATCGCCCCACCCCAGCTCGGGCCGGGGGAGAATTACCCCCTAAACCCCCACCTCCAGCATGGCCTTGTAGGCCGGGCGGGCCTGCACTTTTTCGAGCCAGGCCTTTGTGGCGAGCATGGCCTCCAGCGCGCCCGCGGCGGCGGCAGACTGGATCTGGAAGGCCATCAGGCAATCGGCGGCGGTGAAGGTCTCGCCCGCGAAATAGGCGTGTTTCGCCAGATGGGTCTCGATCGTCTTCATCGCCTTGGCCTGCTCGCCCTCCATCGCGGCGGCCAGCGGCGTGTCCAGCAGGCCGGCATTCATCAGGTAGAAGCGGAACAGGCCCGGCAGGAAGATCGCCCCCTCCGCCGCGTGTACCCATTCCAGATAGCGCGGGAAATCAGCCGAATCCGCGCGCGGGTGAAGCGCATGGTCCGGGTCGTGCCTGGCCAGCAAGTATTCGGCAATCGCGCCTGTCTCGGCGATCACCGTGTCGCCATCCTCCAGCAGGGGCGACTTGCCCATCGGGTGAATGTCCAGCAGCGCCGCCGGGGCCAGCCGGGTTTCCGGGTCGCGGCTGTGGTGGACAATCTCATGCGGCACGCCCAGCTCGGCCAGCAGCCAGACAATGCGCTGCGAGCGCGAGGCGTTGAGGTGGTGCAGTTTCAGGCTCATGGTGGGGCTCCCTTGATGGATTCTTCGCGTGGCGACTCTATCTTAGGCGCATGCAGGCCTTCGCAGAGCTTCTTGACCGTCTTGTCCTAACGCCTTCGCGTAACGGCAAGCTACGCCTGATTGTCTCCTATTTCCGCACCGCGCCAGACCCCGACCGCGGCTATGCCCTCGGCGCGCTGACCGGGGATCTGGACCTGAAAAGCATCAAGCCCGCCGCCATACGGGAACTGGTGACAGACCGGATGGATTCGGAACTCTTCCGCCTGTCCTATGACTATGTTGGCGACATGGCCGAAACCGTCAGCCTTGTCTGGCCGGGCGAGCGGCGCGCAAACCGCCCCCCGCCCCTGTCGGAGATTGTCGAGGCGCTGGACGGCGCAACCCGGCCAGAAGCGCAGAGACTGGTGGCGAACTGGCTGGATGGGCTGGACCCGACCGGACGCTGGGCCCTGCTGAAGCTGATCACAGGCGGCATGCGGATCGGCGTCTCGGCACGCCTCGCCAAGCTGGCGCTAGCGGATTTCGGCGATGTGGATGTGACGGAGATCGAGGAGATCTGGCACGGCCTCGCCCCGCCCTTTGACAGCCTGTTTGCCTGGCTGGAGGGCAAGACCGGCAGGCCAGAACCGGATATTCGCGCGCCCTTCCGGCCGGTCATGCTGGCGCATCCGCTGGTCGCCAAGGCGGAGCGGGACAATCCGGATGCGGTGGACCCTGCACTGATCACGTCAGACGCCTTTGCCGCCGAATGGAAATATGACGGCATCCGCGTGCAGGCCAGCAGCGAGGGCGGCGTCCGGCGCATCTATACGCGGACGGGAGATGACATCTCCCACACCTTCCCGGACGTACTGGCGGGGATGGATTTTGAAGGCACGCTGGATGGCGAACTGCTCGTACGCGCGGAAGACGGGGAAAGCGTGGCACCGTTCAATGCGCTGCAACAGAGATTGAACCGCAAGACCGTCTCGAAGAAACAGATGGATGCGCGCCCGGCCTTTATCCGTGCCTATGACCTGTTGCAGGCTGGAGACGAGGATGTCCGCCAGCTGAGCTTTCGGGAACGCCGGGAACGCCTGGAAGATTTCATCGCGAAAACGGCCAGCCCACGCTTTGACCTGTCGCCGCTCGTGCCCGTTACCGACCTGACGGCGCTGGACGCGCACCGCATGGAGCCCCCTGCCCCGGAGATCGAAGGCCTGATGCTGAAACGCTGGGACAGCCCCTATGTGCCCGGCCGCGTCAAGGGGCATTGGTATAAATGGAAGCGAGACCCCTGGCTCGTCGATGCGGTCTTGCTGTATGCGCAACGAGGCCACGGCCGCCGCTCCAGTTTCTATTCCGATTTCACCTTCGCCGTCTGGCGCGATGAAGACGGCGAGGATCGGCTGACGCCCGTTGGCAAGGCCTATTTCGGCTTTACCGACGAGGAGCTGAAACAGCTCGACAAATTCGTCCGTGACAACACGGTCGAACGTTTCGGACCTGTGCGCTCCGTGACGCCATCACTTGTTCTGGAAGTGGCCTTTGAAGGCCTGCAGCGCTCGGCCCGTCACAAATCCGGCATCGCCATGCGCTTTCCGCGTATCAACCGCATCCGCTGGGACAAGCCCGCAAACGAGGCGGACCGTTTGGAGACTCTAGAGGCAATGCTGCAAGAATGAAAAAAGGCCGGATGACATGCACCCGGCCCTTTCGAAACATATTGAAACCGAAAGTCCTTAAACGGACTCTTTCAGCTCCTTGGAGACGCGGAAAGCAACTTTCTTCGACGCCTTGATCTTGATGGATTCACCCGTTGCCGGGTTGCGGCCCATGCGTGCCGGGCGCTTGCGCACTTCCAGCGTGCCGAGTCCGTTTAGGCGGAAACGTTCGCCTTTCTTCAGGCGCTTGGTGATCCGATCAGCAAGGTCGGAGAAGATTTCTTCCGACTGCTTCTTGGTCAGGCCATGAGCCTCAGCCATTTCTGCCGACAGCTGGCGCATCGTCACCGTGGTTGGCGTCTTTGCAGCCGTCGCCTTTGGGGCGGCTTTCGGCGCAACTGCCTTGCGAGCAACTGGCTTCTTCGCAGCGACCGTCTTGGCAGCAGGCTTCTTGGTGGCCGTCTTGGCCGTGGTGGTCGCCTTCTTGGCGGCCGGTTTTGCAGGGGCCTTCTTGGCCGCAGGTGTCCTTGCCATAAGCAAATTCCTCTTGTGAGTCTCCGCAGAGATCGGGGCGTATAACGTGAAAACGCCAGCCTGCATCCCACTTTTTTCACACGCCGCGGATTTGCCCCATTTGAAATTCAGCTCATATGGAAAACATGAAAACATATTTGCCCCTGATCGTGATTCTTCTCGGCGTGCTTCAGCCCCTGTCCGGCGCGCTCGCGCCTGCACTGGGCATTGGCACACCGATTGGAAACGCCACACGTGACGTGACGCTTCCGGAACAGCCCTTGCCGGCGTTCTTTTCAATCTGGAGCGTGATTTTCTTAGCCTATTTTCTGTTTGGCATTTCCTACTGGCGTGCCCGCGAGCCCTGGATGGAGCGAATCGCGGCACCCCTTGCCTGGGCTGGTGCGTTCAACATCGTCTGGATGATCAGTGCGCAGTTGATCGCGTCTCAACCCCTGGATTTCCTGCTCCTTTTTCCAATCGCCATTGCCGCGTGGACGGCAGCATTTCGCATGGACCGTTTGCGTGAAACTGGTTGGAGCCCCAAGAAAGCTCTCGCAGATCTTACCGCCGCCATGCTGTCTGGCTGGATTACCGTCGCCATCGCGATCTCAGTTCCGCTGACCCTGCGCAGCTTTTCGAGCTTCGGGGCGACCGATTTTCCGTGGCAAATGCTCTGGATCACGCTGGTGACCGCCAGCATTTCGGCGTGGATGTTCGCCCGCTATGTCAGCCGCAGTTGGTGGTACTTCATTGCCCTGGGCTGGGGCATGATCGGGATCGTCCTGAACAATTGGTATGTGACGGAGATGAACTGGCTCGCCATTATCAGCGCAGGGGTGCTTACCCTCATTCTCTGCTTGCGCCTCTTTCGGGGTGCCGACGGATCAGTCATACCCGCCTGAGCAAACTGGACAAGCGGCGCAAACTGACGCTCTTTTGCCCATAGAAACAACGAGCCCGGCCACTTTATGGATTTCACCACAATCGCCCTGCCCGATATCGACACCACAGACTGGCCTGTCTGGCTGGCAAGTTCTTGGCCATTCATGGAGAAGTGGGGCGCCGTTGTCCTGGCCTGTATCCTGATCTGGTTTCTTTCGGGCATGGTCAAACGCATCATTACCGCCTTTGGGAAGCGCGTGACCGCCAAGGACAAATCATTCGAGGGATCGAGTTGGGATATTGCCAGTTCAGTCTCTCGCGTTTTCGCTTTGATTTTCATGTCTCCCCTGCCCCTTGGGCTCGCGGGCTATGACTGGGAAGCGATCATAGACAAGCGCGGACCAGGCGCCTTCGCTGCGGTCGCGATCCTGATCATTGCGGTGACCTTCGCGAACTGGGTTGCCCGATCAATGCGGAAAATGGGCAATCAGGCTCATATGCGTCACGGGGCCGATGATACGCTGTTTGCCTTCTCCGCTTCGCTCCTGAAATATCTGATCTTCGCCGTTGCGATCGTATTGGCACTGACCCAACTCGGCTTCCCGACGGCATCGTTGGCGGCGCTGCTGGGCGGCGCAGCGTTGGCCATTGGCCTCGCGCTTCAGGACACGCTGAAGGCGGTTGCGGCCGGAGTCATGTTGGCCATTTTCAGGCCGTTCCGAATTGGTGATTTCGTCACCCTGGCAGGCATGGACGGCGAAATCACTGATATCACGCCCTTCCGAACGACGTTCAAGCAAATCGACAACAAGATCGTCTCGGTCACCAATGACAAGGTCTGGGGCGATCCGCTGGTCAATCACACACGCCAGACACGTCGTCGCTTCGATCTCTACTTTGACATTTCCTATGACGACAATATGGATCATGCGCTCAAAACCCTGCTGGACACGACGAATGAGCATCCGCGTATTCTGGCCAAGGATGAAACCTGGGTCGGCGTGCATACGCTTGCTGATTGGAGCGTTCGGCTGCGCCTGCGCGCTTTTGTGGCGACGCCCGAATTCGTTCAGGTCCGCGCCGACATCACAAAGGCCGTCAAGGAAGCCTTTGATCGCGAAGGGATCACCATCCCCTTCCCGCATCAGGTCAACATGGCTTACCGGCCACCTGCTGAGTCGAGACCGGAACACGCGTCACAATCAGACATTACAGAGACTGAAGACTAGCCTGCCCTGACAGTAAAAAGGAGACCTCCATGCCCGAAGAGCTGACTGCAGCCGCGCTCTGGAGCGAATACAGCCCCTTCATCATTTCATTCGGCGTGAAAGTACTTGGCGCTTTGCTGGTCCTGATTATCGGTCTGCGCATCGCCGGCTGGTTGGCGGGCCTCGTTCGTAGCGCAGCGCTGAAGCGCGAAGGTATTGACGATACGCTCGGCAATTTCTTTGCCTCTCTTGTCCGGTGGGCCATCACGGCTGCTGTGCTGATTGCCGTGCTGCAGGTCTTCGGGGTTCAGGCCACCAGCTTCGTCGCCGTACTCGGCGCGCTGACCCTTGCCATTGGCCTGTCCATGCAGGGCGCCCTCGGCAATATCGCGTCAGGCGTCATGATCATGTTGTTTCGCCCCTACAAGCTCGGCGACTATATCGAGGCCGCTGGCGTTGCCGGCACCGTTAAAGACATCAATCTGTTCCAGACTGTCCTGGCCACAGTCGACAATGTGAAAGTCCTCGTGCCAAACAGTCAGGCCATTGATGGCGTCATCGAGAACTATTCCGGATACGATACCCGCCGCGCCGATGTGACCTTTGGCATCGACTATGATGACGACATGGACAAGGCCATCGCCGTCATCAAACAGGTGATTGAAGCAGATGACCGTATCTTCAGGGATCCGGAACCCTTCGTGAAGGTTGTTAATCTTGGAGACAGTTCGGTCGACATTGCCACACGCAGCTGGGTGAAAGCGGCCGATGTCTGGGACGTCAAATTCCACCTCATGAAGGCAGTCAAGGAAGCCTTTGACCGGGAAGGCATCTCGATACCCTATCCGCACCAGGTTGAAATCCAGAAGCAGGCGGCCAACGACTAACAGGCCCCACCATATACTATGTCGACAGATCCCAACTCAGAACTACCGGAAGTGACAGTTGAGCCGGTGCCGGAGCCTTTGCCGCCCCGCGCACCGGTCAAAGCGCCTCCACGCTCCTTGCTCGCGCGATTGTTCGGCATCTCGGTCTGGGGATCGCTGAAGCTGCTCGGCCTTTGCATTCTGGTCGGCTTCTTCGTGCTGGCGTCCCAGTTCAATCCGTCCAATCCGGACGTCGACATGGGCGCGGCCATCGCAAATGTTGCAAGCACGACCATGGCGGCGCTTGGCTGGGCAGTGCGCAATTTCTGGAAACCAGCCCTGGCGGGTGCGGCGGTGGTGATCCCTATATGGGTCCTGTGGCGACTCGTCAGTCTGCCATTCCGGAAGTAGATTCAACCGGCGCCCAATGCTGCGTCTGGCAGATCGGGCCGATGCAGCCCTTCACTTCCAGTACACCATCGGCCAGCAATTTGATCTTGGACCCGTAGGTCTTGCCTTCCTTCGGATTGTATATCGTGCCGCCTGTCCAGCCTTTGGCTTTTTGCTTGAACCCTTCAAGCATAGTCAGGCCAAGGATTTTTGCGCCCTTGGCATCGGTCGCCGTTTCGGGGGTCGCGTCGCCAGACACACTCGCCGGATCGATCCAGACGATGACGCCGCAAGGCGTTCCGTCCCCGCAATCGGAAATCCGGATGTGGGAATTTTCTTCCTGCGTCACAAAAGTGCCGAAAACGTCGAGCGGCCCCGCCCGGGCTGTACCCGCAGCAAATGCCGCGACGGCAACGATAGCCAATGCACGATTCATGGGTGCCTCCGCGCTCAACCGACTTATACTCATATCAGAAAAACAAACCGGGAGGAATTCAATGGACATGACAAAACTAATGTTTCGCGACGGCCTGATGGCCGGGGAACGCATTCTGGTAACAGGCGGCGGCACGGGACTCGGCAAGGAAATGGCCGAAGGCTTCCTGAAGCTTGGCGCGGAAGTGCATATCTGCGGACGGCGTGGACAGGTCTGCGAAGACACCGCAGGTGAGCTGATGGACAAGCATGGCGGCAAGGTCGTGCCGCATGCCTGCGACATCCGCGTGGCGGAAGCCATCACCGACATGAATGATCATATCTGGGCCAAGCACGGCGCGCTGACCGGCCTCATCAACAATGCCGCTGGCAATTTCATCAGCCGGACCGAAGATCTCTCAATCCGGGGCTTCGATGCGATTTCCAATATCGTGTTCCGCGGAACCTTCTATATGACCCACGACATCGGCAAACGCTGGATCAAGGAGGGTCAAAAGGGCAGCGTCTGTTCAATCCTGACGACTTGGGTCTGGAATGGCGGTCCGTTCGTGGTGCCGTCGGCCATGTCAAAGGCAGCCGTCAACACGATGACGCAGAGCCTCGCCGTGGAATGGGGGCGCTACGGCCTCCGTTTCAACGCCATTGCGCCGGGCCCCTTCCCGACGGAAGGTATGTCGAAGCGGCTGGCTCCGGATGCCGAAGGCGCCAAGCGCATGGATTCCGGCGCCGCCAATCCGATGGGCCGCGTTGGCGAGATGCATGAACTGGTGAATTTGGCCGTGTTCCTGATGGCGTCTGGCGCGGAGTATGTGAATGGACAAACCATCGCGATCGACGGAGCGATGTACAATGCATCCGGCGGAAACTTCGCTCAGCTGACCGCATGGGGCGACGCCGAATGGCAAGCCGCCCGAGACGCGATTGAAGCCACCAATGCGCAAGACAAGGCCAAGCGCACTGTTTGAGGCCTTTCAGGCTGGACAGTCGCGCAAGCAACACTAGGCTTCGGGCACGCAATCGCCGCCCGGAGCCTCACGCCTCATGACGACCCAATCTAAAGAACATGCCCTCGGCATTACCGCATTGGGGGAACGCCTGTCCGGAGTTTCGGGTCGCCATGCGGGCGTCGTCATTGGCCTGACTGGCTCGGTTGCCTCGGGCAAGACGACTCTGGCCAACCAGGTTGCTGCAGTCCTGGCCGGGGCACATACGGTGGAAACCGTGTCGACGGACGGGTTTCTCTATCCGAACACAATTCTGGAAGAACGCGGCCTGACACTCCGCAAGGGCTTTCCAGAAACTTACAATGCCGAGGCATTGGGTGACGCAATCGCCGCCCTCTCAACCGGCACAGCCGACTTTCCCGGCTATAGCCATGTCACCTACGACGTCGACCCGGGCATGACGCGAACCATTGCACAGCCCGATATACTGATCCTCGAAGGCCTTGGCTTCCAGCCATTGTCGCCGCCTCCGCGTCCTGCGCGGGAGCCGGACTACCTTGTGTACCTCGATGCATCAGAAGACGACTTGCTGACTTGGTATACGGAACGCTTCCATCGCCTCTGGCGCGCGGCTGAGACTGACCCGAGTTCATTTTATGCAAACTTTCTTCACATGACGGAACCGGAACTTCTCGACTTTGCAAAATCCGTCTGGGACCGCATCAATCTGCCCAATTTGCGCGACCATATCGCACCGCTGAAGCAAACAGCCGACATTGTCGTCCTGAAAGATGCCGATCATGCCATACGCATCACGCATGACAGGATCGGCTAGTCTTTCTAGGCGTTCGGCGTGATCAGGTATTTCTCGCCAGTCGCCTTGGCGTCATAGGCTTTCAGCGTTTCAAGGTTAAGCGCCTCAGCGAGCGAGATGCGCTTGGTGTAATGGCTGGCGAACGTGGTCGTCAGCTCATCCATCACACGCTTGTACATGCGGGCGCGGACTTCCTTGCCGGCCTTTTGCAGGAATGGCGTCAGCAGATATCCGCTAAGGTTCCACGCAAACCCTACGCCCGGAGGCACTTGGGTCGGTGACATGTCGAGCCGGCCATAGATAAAGACCTGCGTCTGCTGGCCGGAGCCATAACGCGAGTATTCCTTCATCTTGCGGCTGGCGGCCGCCTCCATCGCAATGAGCAATTGTCCGGCGAGCGGTCCGCCGCCAATCGCATCAAAGCCGAGCGTCGCACCGGTTTCCATCAGCGCCGCGATCAAGTCTTCCATAAAGGTTGGCGACGTAGAATTGACGATATGTTTGGCGCCGATATCACGCAGGATTTCGGCCTGCTCTTCCTTGCGGACGATGTTCACCAGCGGCACGCCATCCTTGATACAGATCTTATTCAGCATCTGGCCGAGATTGGATGCAGCGGCCGTATGCACGAGGGATTCATGACCCATTTCGCGCATAGTCTCGACGAAAGACAGTGCCGTAAGCGGATTCACATAGCAGGACGCGCCCTGCTCGGCCGTGGCACCTTCCGGCAATTCCATGACCTGACCGACATTCAGCATGCGGTATTCGGAATAGAATTCGCCGCCAAGTCCCGTAACGCGCTTGCCGAGCAAGGCTTGCGCCGCTTCGGACTCGCCTGCGGCGACAACCGTACCGGCACCTTCATTTCCGACACCCAGTGACTGACCGATCCGGGCCTGCATCGCACGCAAACCAGCTTCGGGTACTTTTGCCGTGATGACTGGGCGATCCGCCGTGCCACTCTGAACCGCCGTGCGAATATCTCCTGCACCAATCAACAGGCCGAGATCGGATGGATTGATCGGGGTTGCCTCGACCTTGATGATCACATCGCCCGGCCCCGGCGTAGGAAGGTCTACTTCAACCAGGGACAGTTCAAGTTCGCCTTCCGGCTTGATCAGCGAGCGTAGTTGCAGGCCTTTTTCAGGGAGTGTCGACATATCTTCGTTTCCTCTTTTATCTTCTATTCAGGGCTTGATGACCACTTTGCCCACAACCTCGCGATCAGTGAGCAAGCGGTAGGCTTCCCGCCAATTTTCCAATGGAAGCTCGGCATGGATACGCGGCCGGGTCTTGCCCTCTGCTGCCCATTTCCAAATCGCTTCCATATTCTCCTTGCCGCGCTCCGGAAAGCGACGGCCATACTCCCCGGCCCGTACGCCGACCACGGAGAACCCCTTTATCAGGGGCATGTTCGCTTTGACTTCCGGTATGCGCCCGGACGTGAACCCGACCACGAGCAAACGTCCATCAAATGCAATACAGCGAACGCTCTCGTCAAACACATCGCCGCCAACCGGGTCGAAGATGACATCTGCTCCGCGCCCGCTTGTGAGCGTTTTCACCTTGTCGCGAAAGCCTTGCGCCACGTTGATGGCATAGTCTGCTCCATGCGCGATGACCTTGTCCAATTTGGCGTCCGATGCAGACGTCGCAATCACGGTTGCGCCGAGCAGCTTTCCGACATCGACGGCCGCCATACCCACGCCGCCGCTTGCGCCGTGCACGAGCAATGTCTCACCGGGCTGCAAATTGGCCCGCCGCACGAGCGCGACATAGGCGGTCAGATAGGCTGCAGGATAGGCTGCCGCCTCCGCAAATCCCATATTGTCCGGCACAAGAGACAGGCTGGAGGCGGGCAGCAACGCAAATTCTGCGAAGGCTCCAGTCTTGTTGCCGCCGACCACCCGGTCACCCGGTGAAAACGCGGAGACGCCCTCTCCAACGGTTTCGACGATTCCGGCGCATTCCATGCCCTGGGTGAAGGGCAACTCCGGTTTCATCTGGTACCGGCCCTGACTCATCAGCAGGTCTGGGAAGTTCACGCTGGCTGCCTTTACGCGCACCAGCACTTCCCCTTTCCCGACCACGGGCACTGGAACATCCTGAACCGACAGTCCAGAAAAATCGTCCGTCACCGTATTACAGACGAGGGCCTTCATAATTTTGAGACGAGGTCTTTCACCATGTTGGCGATTTCCAGACATGCCTTGCGAGAGCCCGGCGAGAAACCGGAAAAGGCCGTGAAGGCATGAGGTAGCGTATCATAGCGCTTGTGAGTGACCTTCACGCCCGCACTTTTGAGGCGCTTGGCATAGTCATCGCCCTCATCGCACAATGGATCATGCCCCGCAGTAATGATGATCGCTGGGGGCAACCCTTCCAGCTCGGCGGTCTGCCCCGGCGACAGGAGCGGATCGGACATGTCGAAATCGTCCGGCAGGTATTGCTCCATGAACCAGTTCATCGTGTCTGTGCTGAGAGAGAAGGTTTCTCCGAATTCGGTGCGCGACGGGAATTCCTCGACCATGTCCACGGCCGGATAGATCAGCAATTGATAGACGGGCAGTGGCTTGTGTTCGCGTTGCATCTCCTGAGAGATGATGGCCGAGAAATTGCCACCCATACTGTCCCCGCCCACGGCCGCCATGCCTTCGGGCGCACCATACTTGCCGGCATTGCGCACGCCCCATTCATACGCGGCGATACAGTCATCGATACCAGCCGGAAACTTGTGCTGTGGGGCCAACCGATAGTCGACCGACAGGACCGGGCCTTTGGTGACGGAAGCAAGGATCGAGCACCATGCATTGCAGGTTTCAAGGTCGCCAACCACGCCGCCGCCCATATGATAATAGACCAGCAATGGCACAGAGGAATCCTGGCCGGATGGCTTGTAGAGGCGCACCGGAATTTCGTTACGGTCGGGCCCGGGAATGGTAAAATTCTCCGTCGTCACGCCAGGCTCCAGCGGAGCTTCCAACATGGCGAGCTGCTCTTTCACAGCCGCCTGCACGACTTCCGGTTCCAGGGTCGACATCGGCGGTGCGTTGCGGCCATTCCATGCAACCAGTTGCAATTGCGGCTCGAGGACGCGGCCCCGCACTTCGACCGGCTTACCGCCGGCCATGCGCACCAGCAGGCCGTCCGGCAGTTTGAAGATGAATTTGGTGATTATCTGCTGCAGGCTCATGGTCGCCTCCCGTCCTGTCTTGTTGACAAAAAGCTTAGCCTTGCAAGCGCGTCCGCGCCAAGAGGCGTTTCTCCTTACTTCGCGGCAATCTCTCGCACGCCCGCCAGCAGCAAGGCCGTTGCGAATTCCGTTGCACCGTCAACATCTACCGGGCGGCGCAGCAACATGTGCTCACCCATTTCACGGGCAATTCCGATGGCCGCCGCCGTCAGATAGGCTGTGTCGATCTTGGGGCCGCCCTCGCCGGACAGGACATGTTCCAGATCGGCGCGGATTTCTTCTGCCACGGCCAGCATTTCGGGCGTATCAACTCGTACGCCGATCAGGGCCAGATGCGGCGCGCCATTGCGGATCGGTTCTTCATTCTCGGTCGCGATGAAACCGAAATAGGCCCGATAGGCATCATGGACATAGGTTTCGAAGTCCGTGGCATAGGCGCGAACATCCTGCAGGCGTGAACGGAAGCGATGCGTGGAATCTTCGGCAATCGCTTCGAACACCTCTTCTTTCGACTTGAAGTAGTTGTAGAAGGTGCCGGCGGCGAGTTCGGTTTCCCGGATAATGTCGCGTACCGTCGTGGCCTCGAAGCCGATCCGCGCAAACACGCGGCGCCCCGCCTGCAGGATGGCCCGTCGGTTGGCAGCCTTGGATCTGGCCCGCTTTCCGGTTGAACCGGCCAGTGTCTTTACGATGGAGCTCATACACGCCTTTCCTGAGGGAAGCCCCACATCATGACCAAGGCGTCATCACCCGTCAACTTTTTACGCTGTTGACGGGAATTCTTTCATAAGCGCATGGCTAGCCCTGTCCAGTTTGCGTTGGCGCATGGCCGACACGATCACGCCGAACACGACGCGCAGGAAGATCAAGAAGACGACCCCCAGAAGCGGCTCGTTCGTCGCAATCGCGAATACGGCCCCAAGGATGATGGCCACGTGCAGGGTCACAATCCGACCATAGGGTGCGAACATTTCAACAATCGGCTGGGTTTCCCGGAACTCGCCTTTCATAAGAAAGTCTGTGAAGTAGATCACCAGATTGATCGCAATGATCGCAGCAACAAACCAGACCATCCCCTGCCCCGAACTCAACGCCCAATAGACCAATCCCGGCATACCGGAGCTGCCAGTAGTAGATCCGCTCGTCGCGAGTGCCTGGATGAAAACGCCGTGACCAAAACAGAACATGCCATAATGGAGTGTAAAGAATGGCACGATGAAGAGCACGGTAAACAGGTTCACGATGTTCCCGGCGAGCGTTGCAACCATGCGCAATACGGTAAACGTGCCAATGACAAGGTTTTCCAGCCAGTAGAGCGCCACAAGCGGCGTTGCGCCCCAGCCGAAAACGAGCACCGCAAGGATCGGCAACAAGTCCACCAAGAGAACAGCCACCGCGATCGGATCGCGATAGGTTCGCGCAATCAGGTCAGGATCAAGGAAAGACTTCACTCGATCTCCAGATTGGGCACCAAATTCGGCATGGGGTCACTGGTTGGCTCGTAGCGAAAGGTGTGACCGGGTACCCAGCCATCACGAGTCTCGAATTCTGATTCCGACACCAGTGCGCCGTCTTCAGTCATGCGACCGGTCGAGCGCACGCCAATAATATCGCTCAGGCCGGTCACCTCTTCATACGCGGTCCAGCTGTTATCTTCATTGAGCGTGAAGCTGCCCGATGTCCGGAAGCCGGCACTGGTAATGTAGACATAGTCGAGCTTCTCCGACTTCTGGTTCTTCTGGACGTAAGTCAAACCGCCATAAGAGCCATCCGCCAGCACGTGTCGATTGACCAGAACCGAACCGCCCAGATCCCAGTTCCATTCGGAATAATCAGCCGGCTGGCCGAGCTCTGCGTCTGCCTGACTTGGTTCGCCGTACCAGCGCGTGCCCACCAAATCTGCCAGCATACCGAAATCCGCCGCGAAAGCGCTTTCCTCACTGATAGGTACGCTGGTCGAAACCGACTCTCCGTCTGGCATGGGCCCTGTCGTACATGCCCCGAGCATGAACGTCGACACGATGCCCGCGATCCAAAACCCCCTCATATCGTCCTCCCAGTCCCTAATAGGCCTGAGCATACTCATAAGGTGGAAATGAAAAAGGGTCACGCGGCATGAGGCCTTTGGAACCGCGCGGGTTCCTGTAGTCGCCTGTCAGGATTTCGAAGTGGATATGAATGGCGGTCGCATTGCCGCTGGCCCCCATGAAGCCAACGGGCTGGCCGAAGCCAATTGTTGCGCCCTTGGTAACGCCCGGCTGGATATAGGCGAGGTGAGCGTAACGCGTGTAAACGCCCTTGCCATGATCGATCAGCACCATGTTGCCATACCCTGTCGAGACACGGGACTCGATGATTTTGCCCGGTGCACTGGCGTAAATCGTCCCCGCCGGGCGAGACTGCAGGTCGATACCATCGTGTCGCCTGCCAAAGCGCTGGCCAAAGCCTGACGTGAGACAGACATCATTTGCCGGCGCGGCGGCAAGCGGTATGCCGTTCACCACCACAATCGGCTTGTAGTTCACGACCCAGCCATCCTTGTCCACGATCGGCGAATTGGAGACCCGGATCCCGTAACAAGCTCGCAAATAGGCGTTCGGAGCGAAGGGTCCCTGCTCTGCCACAGTGCCCACGGGCGCCGCACCGACAGACGCGTCAGGGGTTTCTGCCGGTGGATAGTGTATCTTCACCGGCGCTGGCGACGCACAAGCAGCCAGCAACAAGGCGGCAGACAGGAAAGGCAATCGGGTCATGGGCCCTCTTTATACCCCCCGACCGGTTAACATCAGGCAACCACGCGCGCGCGCTTCGCCCCCTGTTCAATCTCTTTCTTCAGGTCTTTGCAATAAAGATTGAAATCGACCTGCATCCGATGGCGCGGACTGTCATAGAAATGACCAAGATGCTGCTGTTCATCTTCTTTTGTAATCCGCTCCATCTCCTGGATTTCAGGAAACGCATATTCGCCATTCAGCGCTGCGCCGACCAGTTTGGATTGTTGCTCGGCGAAGTTCACGAGCGTGGGCAAAGGCTGCGCCAGGCCGAGGAAAAAGATGGTTTCACGTCCCGGTTTCACCATACGCTTGTAAAGCGGGAACACGTTTTCCTTTGGGGTCAGATCGTCCTGCTTCAGGAACGGGAACGTCACATTGTAGCCTGTCGCCCAGACAATCGCATCGATCTTCTCCCGTGTCCCATCTGTGAAGACCACACCGTCTCCATCAAGACGTTCGATACCCGGCTTGGGGCATATGTCCCCACATCCGACACGCGTCAGGAATTCACCGGATACGGAGGGATGCCCATCGAGCGGCTCATGGTCCGGCTTTGGTAGTCCATAATCCTCCATCATGCCGATAGTCTTCTTGATCTTCTTGCGCGCCAACGCACGCCCAATCCCCGATGGCAACCAGCCTGGCAACACGGCCTTGTCGGCTGGCTGTCCATCCATGTATTTCGGCAAGACCCAGACACCTCGACGCATGGATATAAACAGGCGCTCGGTCAGGGGACGCTGGGAAAGCTCCGACGAGATATCCATGGCCGAATTCCCGCCGCCAACAATCATGGCGCGCTTGCCCCGGAAGTCATATGGCTCGAACGGATCCGTATAATTGTGCGAATGTACCTGATAACCATCGAACGACCCCGGATATTCCGGCATGCGCGGATCCCAGTGATGTCCGTTCGCCACGATAACGGCGTCATATTCGCGGCTTTCACCGGTTGATAGCGTCACTTTCCATCGATTGCCGGGCAAGTCCGCGACATCGGTCACCGCCGTGTTGAACGTGATTGTTTCGCGCAACCCAAAATGATCGACATAGTCGTGGAAGTATTGAAGCAGTTGGGAATGGTGGGGGAAATCCGGCCAATCCTCAGGAACCGGATAATCCTCAAAGGCAAGGCGCCACTTCGACGTATCGATATGGAGAGACTGATAGCAAGACGAAGCGCCGTTCGGGTTTTTGTAATACCAATTGCCGCCGATATTGTCCGACATCTCGAAACAATCATACGGGATGTCATAATCCTTCAGACGCTTGGCCATCGTGAAGCCGGAGCACCCTGCCCCAATGATACAAACCTTGGGCTTCGTCGCGCCATCAAATGCCATCTCATCTTCCTCCACATGAGCTCTTTGTTTTGCTCTATCGCCAATGATGTTATCCGGGCAGAACGACTCGTCAAACGAATGAGGACCATTATGAGCGATGACGCCGCGTCATCTCCCGCGCCTTGGGAGGTCATGAACGAAAACATAGACATGATCAGTGGCGGTATCCCGTGGGGACGCCGCATGGCGTTCCGGTTTACCCGTATTGAGAAAGGTCATGTCTGGGGCCTGCAGCCCTGGAAAGAACGCCTGGTGGGTGATCCGGACACCGGCGTGATTCATGGCGGCGTCCTGACCGCATTTCTTGACAATTTGTGCGGTACGGCCGCCAGCTCTGCCCTGCCCAAACCGCGTTTCGTGGCGACACTGGACTTGCGTCTCGACTATATGCGCCCGGCTGACAAGGGACGCGACATTATTGGCGAAGCCGAATGCTATCACGTGACGCGGAACATCTGCTTCACCCGCGCTTGGGCCTATCATGAGAGCCGCGACAAGGTGATTGCCACCGCCGCAGGTGCATTCGCCATCAACAAACCGCGCTCGGTTGACAGCATGAGGACGATGTAGTGGCGAATGACATGGATACGACTGAACAGACGCGCGCCGATGAAGTCCGAGCCTTCATTGCTCGCACCCCCCTCGCTCAGGAAATGGGCTTGAGATGCGAAGTCATGGGCGACGAAATGACAATGATCATGCCGTATCAGGAAAAGCTGATTGGCAATTTCATGATCAAGGCCATTCACGGCGGTGCCATCGCCGCCTTTCTGGAACTGACTTCCCAAGCGCAGGTCTTCCTTGTAACCGAGCATCTTGAACGACCGCCGCGACCTATCAATCTGACGATCGACTATCTCCGCCAAGGCCACGCCAAAGACCTCTACGCCCGCGCAGAAATCACCAAGATGGGGCGGCGCATGTGTTCGGTCCGCGCAGAGGCGTGGCAGGATGAACGCGCCAAGCCGGTTACGACTCTGATGGCGCATTTCATGGTATCAGGGGACTAGAGCCCCGACTGAATGCAGGTGATCACATGAAACGAAGCTTGCTTGGACTTCTTGCGCTGGCTGGCTGCACATCAACCGGTCCAGTCGAACCAGGTCCGCCCGCGCACCCTTTAGCGTGGATTACAGGCTGTTGGATCAGCGAAAGCGGAACATCAAAGGAAGTCTGGTCAATTCCGGAAGCGGGCTACGTTTTCGGCTATGCGGTGACACTGGGTGATGGCAGCGTGAGCTTTTTTGAGCAGATGCGCAT
The DNA here is from genome assembly GCF_017309975.1 of Hyphomonas sp. KY3. NCBI lineage: Bacteria > Pseudomonadati > Pseudomonadota > Alphaproteobacteria > Hyphomonadales > Hyphomonadaceae > Hyphomonas > Hyphomonas sp. KY3. The sequence continues at coordinate 591,363 of NZ_CP022271.1, read as the reverse complement.
CAAACCCGGCCCGCTCTACGTGCTCAATGTCTATCCGGCGGGCGTTGGCCCGTCGAAATTCGTGGAAAGCCTGCAGGGGGACCAGTCGGTTACTTTCATCAACAGCGCACACGACTATCCGCAGCTAATTCACTACCAACGCGAGGGCGACACTCTGAAAGCGCATATTGCGCTGGAAGACGGGTCCAACCGGCGAGACTTTTCCTATCAGGCCTGCAACGACTGACACCGGCCCTCAGCGCCTGTTTGGGCTTTTCTTCATGTTTTCGGCCTAGTGTGCACCCTTGGACGACGGGGAGTCAGCACGCGGTGCAACCTGAAAATACATCGCTACGCTCGCGGCTCTCGTCACTGCTGCCGATAGGGACTTTTCTGCTCATTGCCATAGGTCTGCTGGCTGGCGACGCCGTTAATGGCAGCACGGTTCAGGATATTGACGACATCGCCCGGCGGCTGCAAATCGCCGACCTGCTGCGCGATGGTGAGTGGCATGATTTGACGTGGCCCTTTCTGGCGATGCCGGAGCCGTACGTCTCACCTTGGTCGCGTCTGGTTGATCTACCATATGTGCTGGTCACTTGGCTATTCCAGCCCGCTCTTGGACAGGATGCGGCGTTCGAGATAGCTCGTTTTGTCGTTCCACTGCTCTGGCTCATCGCATATGCGTGGCTGGCCGTGCGGCTGATCCGGGAGATCCTTGGGGAGCAGCCAAGCCTGCCGCAGATTGGCGCTGCGGCGGTCGCCTCCCTGTTTGCCGTAATCGAGTTCATGCCAAACCGGGTCGACCATCACAATGTCCAGATCGTCCTGCTGCTTGCGCTCTGCCTCGGGATCGTGTCGAAACATCGGTTTGCAGGCATTCTCGTCGGCGTCGCAAGCGTCCTCTCCATCGCTGTCGGCCTCGAGTGCGCACCCTACATTGCGCTCGCCCTTGCAGGAGTAGCTATCCACGCAGCCCTCGCACCAAATTCAACCATGGTGGCGAGGTTGAGCCTCACTGGATGGTCATTGTTGGCATTCACCCTGCCCGCCGGGCTGCTCCTGACCGGCGGGACACTTTTCCAGACGCAGTGCGATGCCCTGTCAGCCCCTTGGGCCAGCGCCTTGATAGCGGCTGGAGTCGTAGCTGCGGGCGCGCCTGTCATCTGGAAACGTCTTGGCCTGCACAGCCCGACCGCGCGACTAGGAGTGCTCGTGGCAGGTGCGCTTGTTGTTCTGGGCGTTCTGTGGACGGCGTTTCCCGAATGCCATGCAGGCCCCTACACCATGATCAATGAGACTGCCCATACTTACTGGATCTCGAATGTCATCCAGGAAAAGGGACCTGCAGGTGCCTTCGCACGTGGCGAGAACCTACTCGTGCTCATCTTCATGGTTCTACTGGCGCTCACACTCGGCGCATGGATGAACCCCAAGACTTACCGGTCTCCCGTTCTGATCCTACTGCTGATAGCTACGCTGGGCACACTGCTCACAGCCTGGCAAATGCGAAACTTCAAATTTCCCGCCGCGCTCCTGCCCCTCTTCCTCCCCCTGTTCATCGAGAGGGTAAGGGAGAATGGGGGCGCACGAAGAGCCATCGCGGTCTTGTTGCCGCCCGCGCTCCTGCTGGCCAGCTTCGCCCTGCTCATCAAACCAACAGGCCGGGCGCTCACCTTGATCGATTACATGGAGGGCGATGCATGCCGGGATGCCGATCTCTCCAGCCTGGAGACGTTACCGGCCTCTAGGATCATGGCACCGCTCGGCCTGTCTCTCACGCTGGCGGAATACATCTCCGACACAGGCTCCCCACACAAGATTGCCGCGATGCCGTTTCACAGAGCCTCCCCAGGCATCGAACGCGTCTTCCAGACCTTTGCGTTGACAAACCCGGAGCTGCGCAAGCAAGCGCTTGCACCTTATAGCTATGTAGCGATTTGCACCCTGCCTGAGACGAGCGCTGATCCGAGCGCGGCCCTTCTCTATGCGGCCCTGAGTTCCAGCAAGGGCTGGCCGGGTCTTGTAGAAGTCTCACCAATAACCGGGTCACGTCTGAGACTTCTCGAGATTGATCACGATACGGTCGAATAATCTCGCGCTACTCGCCCAATCGTTCAACGGCGGCAGGTTCTCCATCGAACAAAGATACATATTGCTGCTTCACGGACTCACGGAACACGGATTGAGGAATTGTGACATGATAGGCTCCTTCCGCATATGAGCCGATGTCATAGGGGGCAAAGTGAACTGCATACCCGCCGAACCTGCCGGGCAGAGTCGATGGCACGAAGTTCACTTCCCCCGCCAGAACCATGTCAGCGCTAACCAGCTCCATCGCCTCGCTTTTGAAACGCTCAAGGTCTGATACATTTCCGCTCTTATTGACTTTTTGCCGGGCTATTTCCGTCCATACTTCATTCATGTGCGTCTGAATGGCAGCCTGCGGTTCACGCAGAAAACTGCTGAGCCGCATCGGTTCGCCAGTCGCTCCGTTATAGAGCCGTCCAGCGGTGAAGTAATTTCCATGTGCGCCGCCAGTGAACGTATAATGGAAGCCTTCGAGGCTCACAACATTTCCACTCTCAGCTACGATATCCCAATTGATCCGTAGGCCATAGGCTCGGAAGTAATCCGGGTCTGCCGCTTTGTAGGCTTGGGCGTCTTCCGACATCGCCTCGATCCGGATTTGTGCATTCTCTACCAGATCCATGCCAATGGCTGGCGCCTTGGAGAACACGGCCTCATCAATTGTGACCTCAGCCTTGAGAAACTCATCATCGACGATGATCTCGCGGGGAAGTTCGTCTACCGAAGCAATGGTCGCTACATCAATCGCGGTGTCTTCTTCACCTGCCTCGTCAACCTCACCTGACGTTTCACTCACGTCCGACAAGTCCCGAACCTGTTTTTGACACCCAGCCGCCAGCAAAAGCGCCCCCGTCAACGCAATCAAGGCAAGTCTCTTCATGCAAAACTCCGTTATAGGCTGAGCAACTCAGCGTCCCCGCCCTGTGCCGTAATGTTCACCGTCAGGGTGCGCTCAGTTGCGAAACGATGCAAGTAGTGCGGGCCACCGGCCTTCGGGCCGGTGCCAGACAAGCCATCTCCCCCAAAGGGCTGTACACCCACAACAGCCCCCGTCATTGACCGGTTCACATACGTATTGCCAACAGGATAGGCGTCGCGCACCTCCTGCTGAAAGCTTTCGAGCCGCGAATGAACGCCCAGTGTCAGTCCGTATCCCTTGCCTCTCATCATTGCGCCAACTTCAGCAATGTCATCCGGATCGTACCGCAGTACATGAAGGATCGGGCCGAACTTCTCCTCAGTTATCTGGTCGATGGAACTCAGCTCAATCAGCGCGGGACCAAACCCATAGCCCGTTTCGCCGATCCGGCCGGGCGACAATTGGTGCAACACCGTAGCCTCGTCCTTCATCATCTGGACATAGGCCTGAAGGGAAGCGCGGGACTCTGCATCGATCACGGGACCCAAATCGGTGTTTGGCTGACCGGGGTCACCGATGTTGAGCTCGTCCATCGCACCGATCAAGCCTTCGATCAGATGGTCTGCAGTCTCGTTCGGCAGGAACACGATCCGAAGCGCGGAACAACGCTGGCCCGCTGACCCAAAGGCGGAGTCAATAACATCATCTATGACTTGCTCTCTCAGCGCCGTTGTATCGACGAACATGCTGTTCAAACCGCCTGTTTCGGCGATCAGCGGTGTAATCGGACCGTCGCGGTCCGCCAGTGTCTTGTTGATGATCCGGGCTGTCGTCGTCCCGCCGGTGAAGCATACGCCGGATACACGAAGGTCGCCGATCAGCTTGGCGCCAACCGATTCTCCCCCGCCCGGCAATAGATGCAAGGCGTCACCTGGCAACCCGACCTTCTGGAACAGTTTCACCGCCTCGAACGCAATCAGGGGCGTCTGTTCTGCCGGCTTTGCCACCACCGTGTTACCCGCAGCCAATGCCGCGGAAACTTGACCCGTGAAAATAGCCAGCGGGAAGTTCCATGGACTTATGCAACAAAATACACCGCGCCCGTGCAGGGAGATGTGATTGGTTTCGCCAGTCGGCCCGGGTAATTTCTGCAGTGTCGTGAATTCCGCTTCCGCCTGCATGGCGTAGTAGCGACAAAAATCGACTGCTTCCCGGACTTCCGCAATACCATCCGCCAACGTCTTGCCGGCTTCGCGAGCCATCAGCGCGATCAGCCGTTCGGCATTTTCCTCAAGCGCGTCGCCCATGGCACGCAGATGTTTCGCTCGCTCCGCGCCGCCGAGCTCATCCCAGCCGGGCTGAAACCGGGTCGCCGCCGTCAGTGCCCGGTCGATATCGTCATCCTGCGCTTCCCGGCAGCTGCCAAGAACGGTCTCGGTATCAAACGGCACGCGGATCATCTCTCCACCACCTGTGACCGCTTTGCCAGACACGATAGGTCCAGCCGCAATCGAAGGGCTGTCCCGGAAACTCTTGATCGCGGCGGCCATCTCATCGCGCACACTGCGCTGGCTGAGGTCGAGACCGGTGGAGTTGCGACGTTCAGCGCCATACAGCCGTGGCGGCGTCGGGATGCGCGGGTGACGTCGGGGACCGACCTCCACCTTGACGATGGGATCCGCCACAACCTGTTCAGGCGGCACGTCCGGATCAAGGAAGGAGTGTACAAAGCTTGTATTCGCGCCATTCTCCAGCAGGCGTCGCACCAGATATGGAAGCAAGTCTTTGTGCGCACCGACAGGTGCATAGACCCTTACACGGCGGCCTAGACCGGCAGCCCCATAGAGCGCCTCTCCCATACCATGCAAGCGCTGGAACTCGAATGTCGAGTTCCCAATCTCATCGGCGAGCATCTCGATCGCGGCAACCGAGTGCGCATTGTGCGTGGCAAATTGCGGGTAGATGGCATCCTTGGCTTCCAGCATCTTGCGCGCGCAGGCCAGATAGTTGAAGTCGGTCCCGGCCTTTGTGGTGAAGACCGGGAAGTTCGGATAGCCCTCGACGTGGGCATGCTTGATTTCGCTGTCCCAGTATGCGCCCTTCACGAGCCGCACCATGAAACGATGGCCTGTCTGCTCGGCGAGATCTTTCAGCCGGTCGATCACATCACCTGCGCGCTTCTGGTAAGCCTGAACAGCCAGCCCCAGCCCGTTCCAGTTCCTCAGCGAAGGTTCCCGCGCGAGCCGATCAAGAATCTGCAAGCTGAGCACCAGCCGGTCAGCTTCCTCCGCATCAAGACAGAGGTTGATATTGGCTTTCGCTGCGCGTTCACATAGCTCCAGCACGGACGGATACATTTCATCCATGATCCGCGCTCGGTTTACCGCTTCGTAGCGCGGGTGAAGCGCTGACATTTTCACCGATACGCCATTACCTTGTTCCGGCGCGGTGGATTTATCCTTTTCGGCGGCAACGCCATCAATCGCGTGCTGGTAAGCTTTCAGGTAACGCGCGGCATCTTCGGCGGTGCGGGCCCCTTCCCCGAGCATGTCGAAGCTGAAATGCGCTGCATCCCCTGCCTTGACCATTCTGCGTCCGCGCTTCTGGGCATCCTTCACGGTCCGTCCGAGAACAAACTGTTCACCCATGATGCGCATGGCCTGCATCATGGCAGCGCGGATGACCGGTTCACCGCTTTCGCGGATCAGGCCCTGAATAAACTTCGCGGGTCCTTTCTTCAGGCTTGCAGGCACACCAATTACTTGCCCGGTCAGCATCAACCCCCAGGTGGAGGCATTTACCAGCCAGGATTCGGACTGTCCTTGGTGCGCGCTCCAGTCGCCGGAGCGGATTTTCTCTGCAATCAACTCATCGCGCGTTTCAGCGTCGGGCACCCTCAGCAGCGCCTCGGCCAGACACATCAAGGCCAGACCTTCTGCATTCGACAGACCAAACTCCTCAAGGAAGCTTTCCATCATGCCCTTATCGCGGCCACGCGCACGGGCGGTCTCGACCAGTTCCAGCGCTCGACGCATGGTTGCCTGGCGCAAGTCATCGGATAGTGGTGTCTGTTTGAGCAGATCCTCCAGCAAGGCCTCCTCATCCGCAAACTTAATCTGGTCGAGTGCATGCCAGTCAATTTTTTCAAGCGCGAGCGTGTCAGCCATATGGGTACTGGTCCGGTAAGTGTGAGCCTGTAGGCGTAGGAGCAATTATCAGCCTGAATGTGGTGCAAACGGGTTAGTCCTGCCCCGATCTGCACCAATTCCGAATTATCTATATCTTTTCACATGACCCGATGCGAGAGAAGTTCAACGCATCCCGGCCTCTTTACGCAGTGCACCAACACGGCCACATTGGCGCGGGACTGGCTGAGGCTGTTGAAGGAGCGCTCATGCGCATCATGCTCGTTACGGACGCCTGGGATCCTCAGGTTAATGGCGTCGTGCGCACAATGAAGCGCGTGATCGAAGAAACCGAGGCTATGGGCCATGTCTGGGAGATTGTTCATCCCGGCCAGGGGTTTCGAACCATGCCACTGCCGACCTATCCGGAAATCAAGCTGGCCCTGTTCGCCCGGCGCAGGATTGAAGATCGGTTCCACGAATTCGAGCCTGACGCTATCCATATCGCTACCGAAGGCACCCTCGGCATGGCCGGGCGCGCCATGTGCCTCATGGTGAAACACCCCTTTTCGACCGCCTATCATACACGATTTCCGGAATATGTTTCAGCGCGACTACCGGTCCCCACCCGGGCTGGATACTCCTTTGTGCGCTGGTTCCACAAATATTCCGGAAAGGTCATGGTACCGACCCCCTCCATGGTGCAGGAGCTAGAGGCTCAGCGCTTCATCAATCTCGTCGCCTGGAGCCGGGGTGTGGACACCAACATGTTCACCCCGGAGCGCCGCATCGAGGAAGGTCAGCCGGGCGACCCGTTTGAGGGCCTGCCACGCCCGATTTTCCTGAATGTCGGCCGCGTCGCCGTGGAAAAAAACATCGAAGCCTTTGCCGAACTGGACTTGCCGGGCACGAAAGTGATCATTGGCGATGGCCCGCAGCGCGAGGAATTGCAGAAGCGCTATAAAGACGTCGTCTTCCTGGGCGCAAAGTTCAATGAAGAACTCGCGACCTGCTATGCTGGCGCAGATGTCTTTGTCTTCCCGAGCATGACGGACACATTCGGACTTGTTGTTCTGGAAGCCATGGCGTCCGGCACACCGGTTGCGGCTTATGATGCAACCGGTCCGCGCGATGTTATCCCGGGCTCCGATGCGGGGACGATTACACCTGCTGGCGGCAATCTTGCCGAAGGCGCTGTCGCCTGTCTCTCGCTCAGCCGCGCCACGTGCCGCGCCTATGCCGAGACCTATAGCTGGCGCGCCTGCGCCGAAGCCTTCATCGAGAATTTGCAGCCGCTGCCAGCCCCCGCCCGCAAGAGGTTCTGGCAAAAGATCAGGCTGCGCCGCCGGAAGAAGCCAACCTTGCCCAGCCTATAGCTATTCGCGGGCAACCCTTGTCTCGAGCTGTCGGGCCACCTCCTGCTCGGCAATGCGTAATTCATCCGGTAACGGGATCAGGCCCTTTTCGAGCAGATAGCCATCCGGCCCCATGGCGCGGTCTGATACAAATTCCTGAACGAATTCGGTCAGGCCCGGTACGAGCGGGATATTCTGGTTCTTCACATAGATGTACATGCTGCGCGACAAGCCATACTCGCCTGACGCGATGGCCTCGAAGGTCACCGGTACGCCATCCAGATGCGCCGCCTTCACGCGATCTCCATTCTGCTCGAGGAAAGAATAGCCTAGCACGCCCACAGCCGTTGGTGTCTTGATCAGCGACTGGATGATCGCCGTATCATTTTCACCAAGGTCGATCCACGCACCATCGGTACGAATCGTATGCGTGCGCAGCCGGAAGGCTGCCGGGTCAGCCTGCTTCAACGCCACCAATTCCGGCAAGGCAAGCGCGCCTTGCTCCATGCCGAGTTCGGTGAAGGCATCCCGCGTGCCAGATGTAGGCGGCGGGCCAAGCACCATGATTGGCTCGTCAGGCAAGTCGGGGTTGATTTCGGACCAGTTCTTGTAGGGATTGGGCCGGAAACCGCCCTGCCCATCCGGAATGTGAGCCGCAAGCGCGAGGAACACTTCCTCCTTCGTCAGGTCGAGAGTCGGAGCCTGACGAGCATTGGCCAGCACAATCCCATCGAACCCGACCGACAAGGCCGTTATTTCGGTTATGCCATTTTCGGCACACAGCGCCTGTTCGCTTTCAGTGATCATGCGTGAGGCGTCCGAGATCGACGGACGATCCGGTCCGATTTTCTGGCAGAATGTCTTGAACCCCCCGCCCGTCCCTGTGGTTTCCACTATGGGGGTCGGATAACGCGTGGTCGCCCCAAAACGCTCGGCAACGGTTGTTGCAAACGGCGCGACCGTGGAGGAACCGACTATGCGAATTTTGTGTGTGCCGTCTGCGCTGACAGGTGGCGGCGGGATGGTGTCCCCCGTGTCCAGATCAGACAGGTCAGTCCGGCCGCACGCAGCCGAGAACAAAAGAACGAGGGGGAAAAGAATACTGCCAATTCTGGCTGTCATGCGATCATGGCTCCGGCGAACGACATCTGGCTGAGGGGCGTTGGCACCCGGCCTGATGCCCATAAAGCAAGGTCCCTACCCGTTCAATGTGATGTGTGGGTGACAAAAATATCAGGTTGCCCGAAATTTTTGCTTGCATGCCCGAAAAGAGTCCCCTACATCGCCCCTCGAAATCGATGTGGCGGACATCTGGGCCAACCCTTAAACTGGGGGCCCCCTGTACTAACGCCCAAAGCTGGTTAAAAGCCCTTTGGAGGTTAGGTGTCATGCACTCCTATGCTACCCCCTATAATATTGTTGCCGATGCGCAGCCTGATCTGCCGGTATGGTGTTTCCGCCCTGAGCGGGTCACTGCAGCCGCAAAATGGTTCAAGGAAAAGTTCCCTGGCGAGCCATTCTATGCCGTGAAGGCGAACCCGGGCGAGCATGTGCTCGAAGCCCTCTGGGAAGCTGGCGTACGCAGTTTCGATACGGCATCGCTGCCAGAGATCGAACTGATCCATCGCAAATTCCCGGGCGCCCGCATGGCCTTCCTGCACCCTGTGAAGAACCGCCGCGCCATCCAGCGCGCTTATCACGAGTTTGGTGTACGAATTTTTGTCACCGACACGATGCAGGAACTGCACAAGATCCTCGAGGAAACCGGCTACGCCAAGGACCTTACGATCATTGTACGGATCGCTGTATCCTGTGACGGTGCTGCTCTGCCGCTGGCAGGTAAATTCGGTGCCAGCGCAGAAGACGCGACCGAGATCCTGCGTGAAGCCCGCCATTATGCGGACGAACTGGGCGTATCCTTCCATGTCGGCAGCCAGGCGATGAAGCCTACCGCCTGGTGGACGGCTATGGCCGATGTGTCCCGCATCATCATCGCGGCTTCGGTCACGGTTGATATCGTGGATGTCGGCGGTGGCTTCCCTTCGATCTATGCGGACAATCCTCCGCCATCGCTGGAAGACTATGCGGCGATGGTTGAGCAGGCCTTCGAGAACATGTTCGTTCTTGAAAACGCCGAGTTGTGGTGTGAGCCCGGCCGCGCGCTGGTTGCCGAGTCGGAAAGCCTGCTTGCCCGTATCGAGTTGGTGAAGGATGACGCAATCTACATCAATGACGGTTCTTATGGCGCCCTCTATGATGCAGTTCACGAGCGCTGGTCGTTCCCGATGCGGGCCCTGCCAAGCAATGGACGCACGCTTGGCCGACTTGTTGAGTACACTGTGTACGGCCCGACTTGCGATTCTACCGACAAGTTCCCTGCCAAAGTTTGGCTGCCTGCCGGCCTCGAAGAAGGTGACTATCTGGAATTCGGAAACCTGGGCGCCTACGGCCGGGCCATGTCCAGTCGCTTCAATGGCTTCGGGGAAACTCTGGTCGCCCGCGTTCACGATGCGCCTTGGCCGAGTCTCTACAATGCGGTCGGCGCAGAAGTGATCTCGATCGGCGCGTCCGGCACACGCTGAACGTTAGGAAACCCGTACCGCCTGAGGACAAGCGCCAGATCTGGCACGTCTTCAGGCAACGAGGTCAGCCACGCATGGCCCCCAATTCCCTGCGCTTCAGTCTCTGGCGGAAGCACACGGATGGTCTGGCGCGCGATCGCCGCTCCTGAGTCAATATAGCTGACAGGCCGCGGGGCACTGGCCACCAATTGCGCCCGCACGAGCGGGAAATGCGTGCACGCCAATACGACCGTATCGATCCGGTCCCCACCCGGAGCGTCGAACATAGGCTTCTGGGCTGCCTCGAAGGCATTGATCGGCAGATCCTCGCCGCGCGCATGCGCCTCTGCGAGTTTCACCAGTTCGATACTGCCATGCATCACAACGTCCACATCTCGCGCAAAATTGGAAATGAGTTCAGCCGTATAGGCGCGCCGCACCGTTCCGGGGGTTGCCAGCAAACCGATAGTGCCGGTCTGGGTCAATTGAGCCGCTGGCTTGATAGCCGGTACTGTTCCAACAACCGGAATATCCAGAGCAGCCCGAACGTCCTGCAGAGCCAGAGTCGACGCTGTGTTGCAGGCAATCACAAAGACATCCGGCTTGACTTTATCGCACAGCGCCTTGGCAACGGCCGGCAAACGCGCCTGCAAGGCTTCATCGGACTTCTCACCATAGGGGAAAAAGGCAGAGTCAGCAGAGTAATGGATACCTAGCGCCGGTCCCAAGGCGCGTATTTCTTCCACAACGGTCAGACCGCCCATGCCGGAATCGAATACCAACACCCTGCCCCGGGCGGGGGATGGCACGAAATTCGGCGGGAGCGTATCGGCAGGCATTGCAGGAATCCTAGTCGCATTCCGCTGTGGCGGAAACAGGGCATGAAATACGCAATGGCACGGGATTTGTTGTGCAGCGCAGCATTAAGCCCTATGTCTGTTGTAAGAATGTGAGGTAATGCAATGCTCGAACTCTGGCTAACTCCGTGGCGCGCGGGCCTGTCCATGACAGCTGCGACGCTCGAAACCCTGATTGCCACTCAGAAAAGCATGTCGGTCATGGCGCCCAAAGGCATGGCGACTCCGATGACCGAAGACAAATTGCGCGATGCATTTCAGATTGCCGCTGACGTAAATTTGCGTCGCTGGGAAGACACTGCAGGTGCCCTGCAGAATCTGCCAAACTGGTTGCATGATCTGCACGCCTTGCCAGGCAATATGGTGACCGACTGGTTTGATGCAGCGCGCCGCGCACGCGACTAGTCGGACAAACCCTCCTCGCGCGCAGCAGGCAACCAGACTCCGAAAGCCGTCCCCTCGCCAATGCGCGTCTCTACCGAGAATCCGCCGCGATGATGGGCCATGATATGCTTCACAATGGCCAGGCCGAGCCCTGTGCCGGTGATCTTGCCCCCCCGGCTCTGATCGGCGCGGTAAAAGCGTTCGCCCAAACGCGGCAAGTGTTCACGCTCGATCCCCGGTCCCTGATCTTCTACGCGCATCCAGATGGCGCGCTCCTGCGTGCCTGGCCGGCTTGACGCGGGCAACAAGGTCATGCGCTCGCTGCTGGCCCAGGTCTGCCCCGCTTTCAAGCGTGCTTCGGCCATACCGGAGGCTATACCAAAGCTCAGGATTACCTGTCCGCCTTCCTTTGAATACTTCAGGGCGTTTGAAACGAGATTCTCCGCGACCTGAATCATCTCGTCGCGGTGGGCGATCACCGGCATGGGCCCATCATCCGACTGAACCACCAGCCGTACCCCCTTCTCCGCCGCGATGGCGCTGAAAGCATGTGTGGCATCGGAGACAATGTCCCGAAATTCCTCGCGTTCGCGCGGCGATACATGTTCAGAAGACTCGATCCGCGACAGGGACAGCAAATCCGCGATCAATCGCGACATGCGCTCAGTCTCACCGGCCATGATGGCCAGAAATCGGTCCCAGGAATCCTTGTCATCCTTGGCAGGGCCCCGCATCGTCTCGATAAAGCCCGACAGCGCAGTCAGCGGCGTGCGCAATTCATGGCTCGCATTAGCCAGAAAGTCTGATCGCGCCCGCGCGGCGCGGCGAACAGGGGTGAGGTCTTCCAGAACGACGAGCGTACGTCTTGCCCGGCCGGGTCGCGATACATGCGCCCGCCACGTCTCGTCCGGCCCGCTCTCGACCTCCACAGCCATCGGCTCGACCGTGCCAGTCTGGATCGCATTCTCGATTGCAGAAAGCAGCCCCGGCGACCGGATGACGGTACTGGCACGGGGGTTTACACGCCCATCAAGCCGCAGAATGAACTCCGCCTCTTCGTTCATTGTGACAATGCGTTGCTCGTCATCAATCTCGAAAGCCGGCAGCGGCAATGCATCCAAAAGAATGGCAGATTCCTGAATATTCGGCTGAACGAGCGCTGGCTCAACCGAGAGCCGTGGACTGATGGGAAGGATCGTCGCGGTTCCCACGAAGATGGCTGTCGCGACGGACATGGCCACCAACAGGGCAGCAATCGCCTCAATCAGGCCAATTGCACCTGTAATCCACATCAAAAGAAGGATAAAACCGAAGCAGCACACAAGCGTTATGAAGTCTCTCGCGCGCCGCGAGAGGGCGCTACGAGCGGACTGTTTTGCGTCGGCTGACATGCCTTCGCTCATTCATGCTCCTGTTAACTAACTACTCAAAGACTTCAGGTCTCGAAGCCGCTAATACGCAACCAGACATCTGCCAAGCCCTTCACGACGTATCACAACCACAAGCGGCATTTGTGCAACTAAATGTAATTATTGAAAAACGATAATTTATCATTGACAGTCGACTAGAGCGGGCGTATCCGACGTCTGGAAAAAGGAGCGTTGCCGACGGCATGACACGATCAATTCTACTACTAGCCCCGGCAATTCTTGCGGCCTGCGCAACATCACAGGCAAATTTGCCCGGCATTGATGGAAATCGCGAGGAGATTTTTGCCATCGCGCCTGACGCTCCAGTGGATTGGGCGGCATCAGGTGTTGCTGGTCAGGCGAATACCGGCGACTGGCTAAGCCAGTTCAGCGATCCGGTCATGGAAAGTCTGGTGCGCGAGGCTCTGGCCAATAGCCCTACGCTTGAATCACGCGCCGCACTTGTCCGGGCAGCTGCTGCGTCAATCCGCACGGCCCGTTCTCAGCGTTCCGTCAGTATTGACAGCTCCATCAGCGCTGGAGTCACATCCAATTCCTTTGAAGTTGGCGGTGATCTTGATCGAGCGACGGACGGAATTTACGGTCTGGGCCTTGATGCGAGTTGGGAAGCCGATCTTTGGAACCGGCTCGGACGTGGTATTGCCGCCGCAGAAGCAGACCTTGCCGCAACCGAAGCCGACTTTGCCGCCGCCGAGTTGTCTGTTGCCGCTCAAACTGCCATTGCCTGGATCAATCTGAACGCTGCACTGGCGCAGGAGCGCGTGGCAGTACTGACTTATGAAGCACGCGACCGGGTTCGCATTCTGACCGAACGCCGATTCCAGCGCGGACTGGCCCAAGCATTGGATGTGCGCACCGCACGCAGCGCACTTGCTGGCGCAGAAGCCAGTATTGCTCAACGCCGTCAGCAATCAGGTGAGGCCGCACGTCGGCTGGAAATCCTGCTAGGCCGCTATCCGGCAACCGAAATCGAAGCCACGGCAGAATTGCCGGTGCTGGAAACGCTGGTCGTAGAAGGCAATCCAATGCTGTTGCTATCGCGTCGCCCGGATGTGGCGAGCGCCGAAGCGAGTATCATTGCTGCTGGCCTGCGCGCGGAACAAGCGCGCCTCGCCATGCTGCCCGCCCTGCGCTTGACCGGCTCTATTTCTACCAGCGAGTCCGAATTTGCAGACATGGTCGATCCAGAGCGGATTGCCGCCCGGCTCGTGGCAAGCCTGATCCAGCCACTGTTCACGGGCGGGCGCCTGGACGCCCAGCGTGATGCCGCTGTGGCGCAAGCAGAATCAGCGATTGCGAGCTATGCTGGCATTGCGCTGACGGCGTGGGGAGAAGTCGAGGACGCTATCGCAGCCGACACGTATCTCGCCCTGCAAGAGGATGCGCAATTGCGCGCCTTGGAAGAGGCTCGCCTTGCCGAAGAACTGGCCGAGCGCCAGTACACAAGTGGTACGATCACCGTGTTCAATCTGATCGATGCCCAGACCCGGCGTCTCACTTCTGAGAGCCAGTTGGTTTCCGCGCGCGCATCGCGTGCTTCGAACCGGATTTCCTACCATCTAGCCCTTGGGGGCGGCCTGCCCGTACAGACTGCCTCGACCACCGTTCAAGCCCCGCAAGAAAGCGCCGCAGAATAGCGGCAGGAGAATAAGTCATGGGACGCCTCATTTCAGTTTTGATTCCGATCGGGATCCTCGCCGTGGTTGGTATCGGCGGCGTGGCCGCTCTGTCAGCGATCAAACCCAAACCTGAAAAAGCCGAGGAAGCCCGCGCCGGCCTGAATGTATTTGCGGAGCCCGTTCGCCAGGGCGACCTGACGCTCGTCGTGGAGTCGCAAGGCGAGGTAAGACCGCGACGCGAGATCATCGTGGCCCCGCAAATTTCCGGCCGGATTTCCTACGTATCCCCTGACTTCATCGATGGCGGTTTCATCAACAAAGGTCAGCTGCTCGTCCGTGTTGAGGCGGCTGACTATGAACTGGCAGTTGTACGCGCCCAGTCTACCGTGGCCAGCGCCCAGCAGGCCCTTGCCCTCGAAGAAGCCGAAGCTGAACTGGCGCTACAGGACATCGAGGACCTCGGTATTTCCGACGCCTCTCCCCTCGCCCGCCGTGAACCTCAGCTGGCAGGCGCTCGCGCAGCGCTGGAATCTGCCAGAGCCCAATTGAAAGACGCCCAATTGGCGCTTGACCGAACGGCCGTCTACGCACCTTTTGCCGGCCGCGTGCGGGAACGCAATGTTGATATTGGTCAAGTCGTCTCTGTCGGCCAGTCACTTGGCCAGATCTTCGCCAATGATGTTGTTGAAGTCGCCCTGCCGCTCAAGGACGCCGAAATGGGGCGTCTGGGCCTGCCCCTTGCCTTCAGTTCCAGCAAGGCCCAGCCCGGTCCGGATGTGACCTTCCGCGCCACGGTTGGCGGCGTAGAGCGCGAGTGGCACGGACAGGTCGTCCGGACGGCAGCCGCTGTGAATTCGCAAACCCGCCAGATCAATGTCATAGCCGAACTTCAGGATCCGTATGGCGCTGGCGCCGATGGCGACGCACCCATGGCACCCGGCCTTTTCGTGACCGCCATCATTCAGGGGGAAACACTCGAAAACGTGCTGATTGCACCACGCGGCGCTCTACGCGGAGATGATCGCCTGTTTGTCGGCCTGCCAGACGAAGGCAAGCTGGCGATCCGCCAGGTGAAGCTGATCTACTCCGATCCTGATGGAGCCTATCTTGCGTCAGGTGTCGAGCCCGGTGAACTGGCCATCACCAGCCCGATCCAAGCCCCGTTCGAAGGTATGAGCATCACCGTCATGCAACGTATGGAAGATGGTACAATCACGATTTACGAGCCCGAGCGGACCGAGGAATCCTCCAGCTCCGGCGAGCCAGCAGCAATTGCGTCAACCACAGGTGAAGGAGCAGCCCAATGAGGGGGATTGTCGCCTGGTTCGCCCGTAACGCCGTCGCCGCAAACCTTCTGATGATCGTCGCCTTCACGGGCGGAGTTTTCGGCTACACCAAGATGGAACAGGAAATGTTCCCCGTGGTGAACATCACGGGTGCCTCGGTATCGGTTACCTGGAATGGCGCTTCGCCACAGGATGTCGAAGACCAGATCGTTACACGTATTGAAGAGGCTGTCGCGGACATTGACGGCCTCGACCGGATCACCTCGATCGCGAATGAAGGCTTCGGTGTCGTCAACATCAAGGGGCGCGACGATATCGACATGGACAAGTTTCTGGATGACGTGAAAATTCGCGTCGATCAGATCAACAATATGCCCCAAGCGGCGTTCCAGCCGCAGGTGACACGTTGGGAACAGCGCAACAACTATATTGGCCTGTCCGTCCACGGCAATGTGGACGCACGCACGCTGCGACGCGTCGGCGACCGGGTTCGTGATGACATTGCCAACATTAACGGGGGTGAGCTGGCGCAGCTGGGCGGCGTTATCGACGAACAAGTCAACATCGAAGTATCGGAAGAACAATTGCGCCGATACGGGCTGAGCTTCAGTGATGTGGCCAGTGCTATTCGTCAATCCTCGCTGAACTCGTCAGGCGGCCGAATTGAATCTTCAACCGGCGACGTTGCCATCACGGCCCGGCAATTGGCCGACACAGCGGATCAATTTGGTAACATCATCATCCGCCAATCGACCGAACAGGGCACTATCCGCGTGGCCGACGTCGCCACGATCGATGACGGCTTCGCAACAGACAAGTTCAAGGCCACATACAATAACGAGCCAACCGTCTTCGTGCAGGTTCCCCAGCCGAACACGATGCACATTGTCGAATATACTGACGACATCAAGGCATATGTGGACCGCGCCAATGACCCTTCCAACGGCATCCTCCCGGAAGCCGTGAAGATCGACATCCTGTTTGACGATTCCGTGGCTTTCAATGCCCGTATGGATTTGATCCAGCAATCTGCATTGACCGGGGCCGTTCTCGTCATGCTGGTCCTGCTGCTGTTCCTGCGTCCAACTGTGGCCCTATGGGTCACGATCGGAATCATCACCGCTTTTGCGGGCGGGATTTTGCTCCTCCCCTATTTCGGGGTTTCCTGGAACATCCTTTCCACATTCGCTGTCTTGCTGGTGATCGGGGTGATCGTGGATGACGCCATCATAGTCGGCGAGAATATTCACCGCGAGATCGAAAGCGGACGGCGCGAAGGCCTGGACGCTGCCATTGTCGGCACGCAACTCGTGCTCAAACCGGTCGTGTTCGGCGTTCTGACCACGATCATCGCCTTCCTGCCGTGGGCATTCATTAGCGGCCCGACCCGGATGTTTACCCAGCAAATCACATTCGTCGTGGTCGCGGCCCTGATCTTCTCGATCATCGAGTGCATGCTGATCCTGCCGAGCCATCTGTCACATATGAAGCGCCAGTCCTTCGACGGCCCGTCTGGCAAATTGCTGAAGCTGCAGCACTCGATTGCAGACAGCCTGCTCTGGTTTGCCAACAACCTCTACAAACCCTTCCTCGAACTGGCGATCCGCTACCGCTATGCGACCGTCATGTTCTTCTTCTGCCTGTTTTTCCTGGCGACACGGATCACAGGTATGGGCATCGTACCCTTCAAATTCATGCCGGAAATCGAAGCAGACCTTGTTCGGGTCGAAATCGATATGCCAGACGGTACGCCATACACCCGCCTCGAACAGATCCGCGACCAGCTGCAAGCCGGTATCGACGTTACGATGGCGGAATCGATCAAACAATATCCGAACATAGAGGGTGGCCTGATCAAGGATGCCGCTGTCGTTGCGTCCGGGACGCGCGTCAATGCCTGGATTGGGGTCTTGCCACCCGAAGACCGGCCTGTCGGATTGCGGTCCAAGGATATAGCCGAACAATTACGCCTGAATGTCGGTGATATTCAGGATGCTGAAGAAATCAATTTCGATTTCACCTTCAATGATGAACAGAGCGGTGTGCGCTTTGCCCTCAACCATCAAGACCTGGACCGTCTGCGTGAAGCGGCTGCCGCAGTTAAAGAGCACCTGGCAACTTATGCCAACGCCTACGATATTGGAGACAACCTCTCCTCAGCCGCTGAAGAGATTCGTATCTCGCTGAAACCGGGCGCGGAAACGCTCGGCATCACGCTGGCCAGTGTCACCGACCAGGTCCGGCAGGCATATTATGGCGAAGAAGCCCAACGCCTGCCGAGAGATGGCGAGGATGTCCGCGTCATGGTCCGCTTGCCGGAATCGGCCCGGGAAAATCTGGACAGCCTGAATTCTCTTCGTGTTCGCACTTCCGATGGTCGCGAAATTCCGGTTACCCAGGTCGCAAACTTCGATTACGCACCAGGGATCAACCGCATCGTTCGTCGCAATCGCACCCGGTCAGTCTCAGTGTATTCTGAAGTGCTGGGCGACGGCGGGCGAAACCAGATCATGGCCTCAATGGACGAAAATTTCTGGCCAGACTTCGAGAAGACCTTCCCGGATGTCGAACGCGGCGTGGCGGGCGGCATTGAAGAAGAACAGAAGTTCATGGAAGAAGTTGGTCGATTGATCCTGATTGCCATCGGCGCGATGTACATCTTGTTGGCAGTGGCATTCCGGTCCTACGCTCAGCCACTGCTGCTGATGATGGCCCTGCCCTTTGCTTATTGCGGAGCAGTCTTCGGGCTCTGGATATTTGATACACCGATGGCCATGTTCTCGTTCTTCGGCATTGCTGCAGCCGCAGGGGTCGTGATCAACGACAATCTCGTCCTGATCGACTATGTGAATCGACGGCGGGATGAAGGCGCAGGTGCCGTTCAGGCGCTGGTCGATGGGGGCGTATCCCGCTTCCGGCCCATCCTGTTGACTTCCGTCACCACCTTTGTCGGCATCCTGCCACTGATTGCAGAAAAATCCGTTCAGGCACAATTCCTCAAACCGATGGTTGTGTCATTGGGCGCAGCTGTTGCATTCGCGCTTTTTGTCTCATTGTTGATGGTCCCTGCCCTTTACGCAGTCGGTGTCGAGATTGGCCGGATCTTCCGCTGGACCTGGGGCGGCAAGCCTTTCCGCCAGATCGGTGAGACCTATAGCGGAGAAGTGACCATCGACGAGGATGAATTGATTGGCACGAGCAAAGATGGCGGACTTGGTCCAATGGCTCCCGCCGAATAAAATGTACGCAACACGGTAAAGGCCCGCCCGGATCAGGCGTCGGGCCTTTATCCATATTACTGGAGAGACCTTAAATGAAACACCTCATGCTCGGGGCAGCGACCATTGCCCTCCTCACCGCCTGTTCGCCGGCATCCACGGAAGACACTGGTCAGTCAGCAGAGGCTGCGGCAGTAACATCAACATCCTCGAACACGCCGAACGAAGCAGGCAAATATGTCACCGCAGAAGGCCTGGAGCTGTCTGCTGCTGACTATTGGGGGGACTGGGGTGTTGACCTCACATTGCGCGATGACTCCATCGCACCCGGCGACAACTTCTATGCCTATGCCAATGGCAAATGGCTCGACAGTTTCGTTATCCCGAGTGATCGCACACGCTATGGCGCCTTCACTCTGCTGGCTGAAAAGTCAGAGCAGCGCGTACTCAATATCATTCAGGAGCTTGCCGAAGCCGAACCTGATCCAGCCACACTCGAAGGCAAGGTCGCCTCTGTCTACAACGCCTATATGGACACGAGCGGTATCGAAACCGCTGGCCTCGCCCCCGCCACGCCCTATCTCAGCAAGATCAAGAACATCGATAGCCGGGAAGACCTCGCCAAGCTGTTTGCGGCAACGGGCTACGCCTCCCCTATCGCGGGCTGGGTCGATGTCGATTCCAAGCAGACCGACCAGTACATCTTCTATGTGACCCAAGCCGGGCTCGGCATTGGCGACCGTGACTATTATCTCGACGATACAGAGAAAAACCTTGAAATCCGCGCGGCCTACAAAGCCATGCTGACCACCCTGCTGACAGAAGCAGGCTACGAGGAGGCTGAGGCGGCGGCAGACCGCGTGATCGCGCTCGAGACCCGTATTGCTCGCGCCCATTGGGACCGCGCAACAGGCCGGAATCGCAACCTCACCTACAACAAGATGAGCCGCGCAGAGTTGGAACAGCTCGCCGGAGACTTCCCGGTGGCGACGATGCTCATGGACCTTGGCCTGAACAGCGAAGAATCCTTTGTCGTGCGCCAAGTCACTCCGACAGCCGAAGAGATCGCAGAAAACGGGCTCACCGCGGAACAGATCGAAAAAGTCTCGGGCGGCGGCATAGGCGGCCTGTTCGAGATCATGCAAACTGCCTCCCTTGAGGACTGGAAGGCTTATCTAGCGGCCCACTTCCTGATCGATCACGCCGATGTCCTGCCCCGCCGCCTGGATGAGGCGACCTTCGAATTTTATGGCAAGAAACTGGGCGGTGCCGAAGAACAGCGCGAGCGCTGGAAGCGTGCAGTCTCAACCGTCGAAGGCTCCGTCGGAGAAGGTGTCGGCAAAGTCTATGCCGAGCGCTTCTTCCCGAGCGAGAACAAGGCAGCCATGGACGATCTGGTAGAGAATTTGCGAGCGGCCATGGCCAGCAATCTCGATGAGATCGACTGGATGGGCGGCGACACGAAGACAGAAGCACATGACAAGCTCGCCAAATTCACCCCAAAAATCGGATATCCGGAGAACTTCGAGACCTATGCGGACCTGAATGTGGGCCCGGACGCCTTCGCCAACTCCATGGCGGTGAATGACTGGGCCTGGAAGGACATGATCTCCCAGCTCGGCCAGCCGATCGACAAGACCGAATGGTTCATGTTGCCCCAGACGGTGAACGCCTATTATTCGCCCAACCGGAACGAAATCGTGTTTCCCGCCGCCATCCTTCAGCCGCCTTTCTTCAATCTGACTGCAGACCCCGCCGTCAATTATGGTGCAATCGGCGGCGTCATTGGTCACGAAATGGGCCACGGCTTCGATGATCAGGGCGCCAAATCCGACGGAAATGGCACGCTCCGCAATTGGTGGACCGCTGAAGACGAATCCAATTTCAAGGCCAAGACCGGCGCGCTCGTAGAGCAATATAATGCTTTCTGTCCCCTGGATGATGGGGAAACCTGTGTGAATGGCGCGCTGACACTCGGCGAGAATATCGGCGATCTCGGCGGTCTTTCGATGGCGTACAAGGCTTACAAGCTCAGCCTCGACACAGATGGCAACGGCACGATCAGCCCGGATGAGGAAGCGCCTGTGCTGGACGGACTGAGCGGTGATCAGCGCTTCTTCCTGGCCTGGGCCCAGGTCTGGCGGTCCAAGTACCGCGAAGAGGCAACCCGTCGCCAGCTGCTGACAGACCCACATTCCCCACCCGTTTACCGGGTAAACGGCGTCGTTCAGAACATGGCAGAATGGTACGAAGCCTTTGACGTGACGGAAGATGACGAGATGTACCTGCCGCCTGAGCAGCGCATCCGGATTTGGTAAACGGTTAGAAACCGTAGCATACACTACAGAAGCAGCGCTTTAGAGTGCTGCTTCTTTACTTGTCTTGAAGAAGTTTGGGTATATTCTGACCGAGCAGCCTGATTTGGCATGGCGGTTGCAAGAAAATCTTCGGATAAGGATTCCGCCCAAAATGAAATTGCTAAACCGCCTGTTCAAGACATCAAGTTCCGATTCCGAGGCTCCCGCCTCTGCGCGCGTAGAACAGATGGTGACGCCCGTAAAAGAACGGCCACGTCCCGTCCGTGCATCGGTCTATCGGGAAGCAAATGTCGTTTACGAATCCGGCTACAAGCGTCGCGGTATCGTTCTGGACTATTCTGACACAGGCGTTCGCCTCCGGTTTCCGACCAATGAGGGCATGCCTGAATTCGTGACCCTTCATGCCAAGGGAGTGGGCCTGCAGGGCCCCGCACGCGTTGTCTGGCAAAAAGGTTCTGAAGCGGGTTTTCAACTCACGACCATCTAGGGTCGCACCCGTCCCTTCCCAATGTTCATTTGGCTTTTGGGCCTAAAAGGTCTTGAATGGTCCTTTCAACGCGAAAGGGACGCACCATGGCCATCATGAAATCAGAACAGATCATGTCGGAATCGACCAAATCCTTCGAGGATGCGATTCAGACAGCGGTCACACGCTTTGACGCCACCGTCAAAGGCCTCGCATCGGCTTACGTCAACGAAATGTACACCACAATCAAGAACGGCAAGATCGAAAAGTATCGCGTGAACCTCCAGATGACGTTCGAAGTAATGCCGCCCAAGGCCGACGACAAAGCCAAGCGCGCAAAGAAGAAGTAGGCCCCATTCGTGGCCAAGACGACGGAAACCTGGTTTTCGGAACTCGATCCGGCCCAATTCGAGATTGCGGAAAGCCTTCGAGCGCGCATCGAGCGGGCAGGCCCCGGCCTGACCTGCAAGCTCGCCTGGGGCTTTCCGTGTTGGAGTGGGACCGAGCGGATATTCTCGATTGCGGCATACAAGGACCGCTGCAATCTCCAGATCTTCTATGGTGCCGAACTTGCGCCGTCCTTTCCAGATCGGATCGAAGGCACCGGCAAGGCTCTGCGCCATGTAAAAGTCCATTCGGTCGATCAGATCGACGCCCAACTGGATCAAATCATCGAGGCGGCAATCCGGCTGGATGCAACCGATCCACGGCCTGTTCGATAGGAAGACGTGACAGCTGCGTGGTTTGCCCTATCATCTGACGTCAGATGCACAGGAACCTGCCCCCATGCGCCAATTCCTTGTCCCAGCCCTCGCCGTCGTTTGCCTTGTCCTGGCAGTCCCGACAGGAAGCCAGGCACAATCCCCTAGCAATTCGGAAACCCCTTCCATGACGGCAACGCAATTTACGAGCATTGATGGAAAGCCAGTCGACCTTGAAGCACTCGATGCAAAGGCGATCCTCGTCGTGAATACAGCCTCCAAATGCGGCTACACCAAACAGTATGAGGGCCTTCAGGCACTGTATGAAGCGAAGCGAGCGGAGGGGCTCGTCATTCTCGGCATCCCTTCAAATGATTTCGGCGGGCAGGAACCCGGGACCGAGGAAGAGGTCCAGACGTTCTGCCAGCTGAATTTCGGCGTGACATTCCCGCTGACAAAGAAATACGCTGTGACGGGCGCTGATGAGCACCCATTCTATTTGAATGCCGTGGACATGCTTGGCGAGGCCGCGCAGCCGAAATGGAATTTCCATAAAATTCTCGTCGATGGCGACGGCACACCGCTCAAGGCCTACCCCTCTGCCACTACCCCATCGGATCCGGAACTCGTGGCAGATATCGAGGCGGCCCTCGGCGGATGACGCCTATCAGGCGCGCCACTTCACGACCGGAGTGATCCTGCCGGTACGGCAAGTTCGGGAATGGATTGCAGAAAGGCCCGCGCCTGCTCACCGGCTGCAGCACACGCTGTTTCAAGCTGCCCTCTATCCAGGCGCACTGCGCGAATACGTGCCCACGGGTGTCGTTGGAGATAGTAGTCGAGATTGTTCAAAAGCTCGAATTCAACTCGGTCAATCTGTTCGCTTTCGCTTGCTTCAAAGAAATACATTCGAGTTTGGGCCGCGCTCCAGCCCCGCTCGAAATGCGCGTGATAATGGCCCTCATCCTCGCCGAAACAATCGAAGCGGAGGACTTCGTCTTCGTGGATGAAAAGCGAAAACGCGGGCCCGCGCCCAATGGGCAGGACTTTCCAGAAGACGTGCAACTCTGCGTCTGGCGATATCGAGAATATTTTCAGATCGCGTCGGCTCGGAAATTTCGCGGAATAACGTTCATGGAGACGGAACTTGCGGAGGCGCCGGGACAATTGCCGACCAGCATAGAACATCCGAGATGGAAGCATTCTGCGCGCCAAGGCATAAGTCGAACTTGCCATTTAAGGTACCCATCCCCAGCGACATTTTCACCAGATTGCTCTCGTGGCTTTCATTGAAGCCGAAAATGCACTGGCATTACAATAGAACGGCGACAACTTCTCGATTGCGCGCCCCGTTCGATGAAAAAATCTCCGCCAATCGCGTTTCGTGAACTCTTGACGAGTGAGGCCCGGACGCGCTTTGTGTTCGCACCTGCAAAAAAAAATCCATAGCGGAAGGAAACTCCATGTCTGAACAAGATCCCGTCGTCATCGTCGGTATGGGCCGCACGCCCATGG
Source organism: Hyphomonas sp. KY3 (assembly GCF_017309975.1). NCBI lineage: Bacteria > Pseudomonadati > Pseudomonadota > Alphaproteobacteria > Hyphomonadales > Hyphomonadaceae > Hyphomonas > Hyphomonas sp. KY3. The sequence continues at coordinate 567,599 of NZ_CP022271.1, read as the reverse complement.
GTGGCCTGCTCGGCGACCTTGCCAGCCTGACTGCCAGTGAGTTGGGCGCCATTGCCATCGAGAAAGCTGTCAGCGAAGCAAAGCTGGCCCCCGGCGAGGCGAATGAAATCATCATGGGCAACTGCCTTCCCGCTGGCCAGGGCCAAGCTCCTGCCCGTCAGGCAGGTTTCAAATCCGGTCAGGACAAGGGCCTTGAAGCCACAACGATCAACAAGATGTGCGGCTCCGGCATGCAAGCTGCCGTCATGGGCCGCAATGCCATTCTGGCGGGCGACGCAAACATCGTGATCGCTGGCGGCATGGAATCCATGACCAACGCACCGCACCTGCTGAACGTCCGCAAGGGCCATAAATACGGCACCATGAACGCTCAGGACCATATGGCGCTCGACGGCTTGTCCGACGCCTACAAGGGCGGCCCTATGGGCGAATTCGCCGACATGATCGCGGGTGAGTACCAGTTCACACGCGAGCAACAGGATGCCTACGCGCTGGAAACGCTGTCGCGCGCACAGAACGCAACGAAAGAAGGCAAGTTCAAGCGCGAGATTGCCCCGGTCACCATCAAGACCCGCAAGGGCGAAACGGTCGTCGACACTGATGAACTGCCTCGCACTGCGATGCCGGAAAAAATCCCGTCGCTGCGCCCCGCCTTCTCCAAGGACGGCACCGTTACCGCAGCCAATGCCTCAGCTATTTCAGATGGCGCAGCTGCGCTCGTCCTGATGCGCGAATCTGAAGCCAAGAAACGCGGTCTCAATCCGCTGGCCAAGATCGTGTCTTCGTCCAGCCACGCGCACGAGCCTGAATACTTCACGACCGCGCCAGTGCCTGCCATGAAGAAAGCCTTGGAAAAGGCTGGCTGGAGCGTCGACGATGTCGAGCTTTGGGAAGTCAACGAAGCCTTCGCGGTCGTTCCAATGATCGCCATGAAGGAAATGGGCATCTCGCACGACAAGCTGAACGTGAATGGCGGTGCCTGCGCCATGGGTCACCCGATCGGCGCTTCCGGCGCTCGTTTGATCGTCACACTGCTCGCGGCCATGGAAGATCGTGGCCTGAAAAAAGGCATGGCCAGTCTCTGTATTGGTGGCGGCGAAGGCATCGCCATGGCGCTCGAACGCTACTAGGGGTCCGGCATGCTGGATGAAACCCGGATCCTCGACCATTTCACCGAACAGGCGAGATGGTGCGAGGATCTGGGCTCTCCTTTCACTGCGGCCCTGCTCCGGAAATTTGCCGAAGATTTTGAGGCCAATGGCCCGGTCGCGGATATCTGCGCCGACTGGACCGGCAATCCCCGCAAGGATGCCCTTGGCCTCAGGCTGGCCGGTGCCCTTCACCATGCCGTGCTAACCAACGCAGCACCTGCTCTTGCCGCGACTTATCCCGGCCATCTGGCGGAGTGGAAGATGGAGGCTGTCTGGGCCGAGGCCCAGCCTTGGCTTGCGGCGCACATCCCCGACATCCGCACCTTCATCAAGAGTCCCCCGCAGACCAATGAGACCCGCCGGTCGATAGCGCTCCTGCCCGGTTTTCTCGAACTTGCCGCAACCTACCGTATGCCCATGCACCTGCTTGAGCTCGGCGCGAGTGCGGGCCTCAACCAGAATTGGGATCGGTTCACCTATGATGGCGGAACCTGGCAACGACCGGGCGCGAGCGACGTCACGATATCCACGATCTGGAACGGACCCGAGCCCGCACATCTCGACGCCGCTCCAGTCATTGCTTCACGCGCCGCTTGCGACCTGAACCCGATTGACCTGACAAATGAGGCCGCCTTCCTGCGGCTCAAATCCTACATTTGGCCAGACCAGGCTGGACGACTGGCCCGTCTGGATGCGGCGGCAGAATTGGCCAGACATATGGGCGTTCGCGTGGAACAGGCGGATGCGGTTGACTGGCTCGCCCAGAAACTGACCAAACGCCCCTCAGAGGGCCTGACAGTCATTTATCACTCAGTCTTCCTTGTTTATCCGTCAAAAGAAGATGTTGCACGCATGAAGCGACTGATCGAAGAAGCGGGCGCAGCTGCCACCGAGACTGCCCCCCTCGCCTGGCTTTGCTTTGAACCGGAATCCCTGTTTGGAGGAGACCGCGCGTCTCCGCGCATGCAGACCCGACTGCAAGTCTGGCCGGGTGGCGAACCCCGCATACTGAATGAGTCTGATGGACACGTCACATATGTGGACATGCCGTAAGACTATTCGGCAAATGCGTCTGCCAGTTCCCGAGCGAGCTTATTGACCGCCGCAACGCCCTCATCACTGAAACTGTTTGTGTTCACAATTACGACAAGACCTGCATCTGGCAGCAGGTAAACCGACGACAACCACATCGTATTCGACCCGTTATGGGCGAAGAGACGTCCATGCGGACCCGGCGCTGAGACGCCCCACCCCAACGCATAGTCGGATCCCGCGGTTGGATATGGCGTAAGCAGTTTCTGCTCGGTCTCATCTGCTTCCAGAAAGCCGCTGACAAAGCGCGCATGCGCGGCCAACGGCACATGTAACGTGCCAGCGGGTGCCAGCGCGGCCGGGTTATCCGCTCCGCTGCCGGTGCCCTGGCCTTTCAAACCTCCGAACAGACCTTTTGCGTGGCCTTCAATCCCCGTCGGCGGCGGTCCGAACCCCCAACCTTCATTCTGGAGTACAAGCGTGGACAGGAACAATGTCTCGTAATTCTCGTGCCCCAGCCGCAAGGCTATCCGGTCCAGTGCTGCCCCCGCAATCATGTAACCAAGATTGGAATAGGTAAATGTTCCCGTTTCGCCGGCAGGCGGCTTTGTCAAAAAACCTCGCGCCAAAGCAGTGCGCTGAGTTTCGACAGGATCGTTGGAGCCGCGACTGGTCAGGAACCACATCATACCGGGATTGGCGGCAAGTCCGCTCCGGTGAGAAAGCAGATGCTCAATCGTCACATCGCCCCAGGCCGGATCCATCTCGTCGGCAAGGTCTGGCAACAACTCTGGCAGGGTCGCACCCCAACTCGCTTCACCCTGCTCTACGAGCCGACCGTAAAGCAGCGCGGTCAGCATCTTCGTGTTGGAGCCGATATGCCAGGCGTCACCCTGCTGGACAGCCCCCCGCTTGCCCTGCACGCGGGCTCCATCAACCGCGAGACCAAGAATGTCCCCATCGGCGTTGGCAATGACAGCCCCAAGAGCCACCAGCCCGGCATCTTCCCGAACCGTTTCGACCTTCTGTTGTAACTCCTCTGGCGATAGCGGTGCGGCCGATGATGGCAGCACCAGTACGGCAAGAACTGAGAGGGATATCGCGGCGCGGATCATGGCATTCATAGTCCAGGCGCTAGCGTCATCGGTCAAGCAGAGGCAGGCTTCTTGATATCTTCAACCAGATCAAGCGGCAGGGCAGTCGTACGCTTTGCGACCCGGATCACGATACGTGATTGCACATCCGACACGAGGGCTGAGCCTAGCAGATTGTCCCGCAGGAAATTGTCATAAGCGTGCATGTCGGTCGTGATGATGTGGATCATGTAGTCGACCGCACCTGTAACCGTCATGCATTCGATGACTTCCGGCCAAGCCTGAACCATCTGTTCGAAAGCATCGAGATTTTCCCGGCTCGGAAGCGCCAGTTTGACGCTCGCCATGACTTCGAAATTCAGCCCGAGTGAGTTATTGTCCAGCAGGGTCACCCGACCTGTAATGAAGCCGGCCTCTTCCATGCGCTTGATACGCCGCCAACAAGGCGATGAGGACAAGCCGACCCGGTCGGCAATTTCGGCGACAGACAAGCCGGCATCATGCTGGATGATGTCCAGTATTCGCGCATCTACAGCATCTAATTCTTGGGCCAATTTTGCTCGCTCTCTTAGGTTATCCGGTAAATTTTACCCCGGAATAGCAAAATTTGCGCAAGATAGGCAAGCAATTTCACGCGGTTTGACCAATAATCTGCCTAAACCCATCAGATAGGCATGCTATGCAACACCGCGAAGTCACGCTGGACGACAAATACGAGCTTGTCGAGGGAAAAGCCTTCATGACAGGGATTCAGGCGCTTGTTCGCCTGCCACTTGATCGGAAACGCCTTGATCTGGGCATGGGCCTCAACACAGCCGGCTTCATCTCTGGATACCGCGGATCGCCGCTGGGCGGTTACGATCAACAGCTTCGCGCCGCTCAAAAATGGCTGGATTCCCATGACATCAAATTCTGGGAAGGTCTGAATGAAGACCTCGGTGCCACCGCTGTGTGGGGCAGCCAGCAGCTCGGCCTGTTCCCCGGCGCGAAATATGATGGCCTGTTCGGCGTGTGGTACGGCAAGGCCCCTGGCGTAGACCGGACCGGCGACGTGTTCAAACACGCCAACGCCGCTGGCGCCTCCGACCATGGCGGCGTACTCGCCATCATCGGCGACGACCATAATTGCAAGTCCTCCACCCTGCCCTCGCAATCAGAGTTCGCGATGGCCGATGCGGAGATCCCGGTACTGAACCCCGCCTCCATCCAGGACGTGCTGGACTACGGCATCCATGGCTGGGCCATGAGCCGCTTCTCCGGAGCATGGGCCGGACTGGTCGCTCTCGCAGACACAATGGATTCCGGCGCTGTGGTAAGCGTCGATCTTGACCGGTTCAGTTTTGTCTCTCCTGATTTCCAGCTGCCTGAAGACGGCGTTCATATGCGCCGCGGCGACAGCCCGCTCGATAAGGAGCGGCGCCTGCGTCAGGTGAAGCTGCCGGCTGCACAGGCCTATGTGCGCGCCAACAAGCTGGACAATGTCATCCTGCCTTCGCCGAAACCCCGTGTCGGTGTTGTCGTGACGGGCCAGGCTGCCCGCGACGTGTTCGAGGCGCTCGCGGCGCTCGGCCTGTCACCGCAGGATGCAGGACGCCTGGGTCTCTCCGTGTACAAAGTGGCCATGCCGTGGCCGCTTGAACCCGAAGGGATCCGGGCGTTCTGCAAAGGTCTGGAACGTGTGGTCGTGATCGAGCACAAACGCCCTCTGATCGAAGATCAGCTACGCTCGGTGCTCTACGATCTGCCGGATGGCCAACGTCCGACTGTAGAAGGCAAGCGCGATCGCGAGGGACGCCCCCTGCTCTCCGATATCGCCTCCATCTCCATCCCGGAAATGGCTGGCGCGCTGATGAAGATCCTTCCTGAAGGTTGGGATACCAGCCGCGCCAACGCCTATTTTGATCGGATTGGCCGGACTGGCGAAGCGGCGCGCATCAATGCCTCCGAAACCATTCGCACCCCGCATTATTGCTCCGGCTGCCCGCACAATTCCTCCACCGTTGTGCCGGAAGGCTCGCGCGCGCTGGCCGGGATCGGCTGTCACTATATGGCGAACTTCATGCCGGACCGCAAAACCGACATGACCAGCCAGATGGGCGGCGAAGGTATTGCCTGGGTTGGTCAGCACTGGGCGACTGAAGAAGGCCATGTCTTCGTCAATCTCGGCGACGGCACCTATTCCCATTCGGGCAGCCTCGCCATCCGCGCAGCGGTGACTTCCGACGCGAACATGACCTACAAGATTCTCTACAATGACGCTGTCGCCATGACCGGCGGCCAGACAGTCGAGTCTGGCCAGACCCCGGCCCAGATCGCGCAGCAGGTGGAAGCCGAAGGCGTGGAGACGATCGTGATCGTCACCGAAGACCCGACCCGCTATGCCAATGTGAAAGACCTGCCGCGCCGCGTGAAGATCTTTGATCGCGAAGAGCTGGACGAGGTTCAGGTGATGCTGCGCGCCACGCCGGGCGTCTCTGTCATGATCTACGATCAGATCTGTGCCACCGAAAAGCGCCGCCGGTCCAAGCGCGGCCTTCGTGCACCGGACCGTACGCGCGTCGTCATCAACACCGAAGTCTGCGAAGGCTGTGGCGACTGTTCGATCAAATCCAACTGCCTGTCAGTGGAGCCGGTCGAAACCGAACTCGGCCGCAAACGGCGCATCAACCAGTCGACCTGCAACACAGACCTCTCCTGTTTGCGCGGCTTCTGCCCGAGCTTTGTGACGATCCAGGATGGCGAACCTGCCTGGCAGGACCAGCCCCGTCCGGAATTTGACGATGCCGGCCTGCCAATGCCGGAAACCCCCAGCCTATCTGAGCCGTGGAACGTGCTGTTCACCGGCGTCGGCGGCACAGGCGTCACCACGGTCGCCGCCGTACTGGCCATGGCCGCGCATGTGGACGGCCATGCGGCTTCCAGCCTCGACATGACCGGCCTTGCCCAGAAGGGTGGTCCGGTGCTTAGCCACATTCGCTTTGCGCGTGAGCCGGAGCTGATTTCGACCGGCAAGGTTCCGCCTGCTAGCGCCGACCTCATCATTGCTTGCGATCTCGTCGTGGCGGCGGGGGGCGACGCACTGAACCTGATGGATGTTGGCCGCACGGCGGCCTATGCAAACTCCGACGTAACGCCAACCAGTGAATTCATCCGGGACCGGTCAAAACGGTTTGAAAGCGATCTCCTCGCCGCGCGCGTGAAACGGCAGGCCCGCGACTTCGCTGCCTTCGATGCCGAGGCCCTTGCGGTCGGTTATCTGCATGATGCGATCTATACGAACATGATCATGGTCGGTTTTGCCTGGCAGAAGGGCCAGGTGCCGATCAGCCTGCGGGCACTCTACCGCGCGATCCGCCTGAACGGCACCAAGGTGGAAGACAACATGTCCGCCTTCAATATCGGCCGGATCGCTGCGGCGAACCCGGAACGGCTCCTGCCCCAGCATGACCCACGCGGTCATATCGAAGAGAAGACGCTGGACGAGTTGATAGATGACCGGGCAGCGCGCCTCACCGCTTATCAAGATGCCGCCTATGCGGAGACCTATCGCAACATCGTCGCTCAGGTGCGCGCCGCAGAACATGGCACTGGCCTCGGCGAGAAGCTGACCCGCGCCGCCGCCGCTTATGCCTACAAGCTGATGGCCTACAAGGACGAATACGAAGTCGCCCGTCTCTACACGGATGGGAAATTCGCTGAATACATTGCCAGCCAGTTCAAGGGCGGCAAACTCCGCCTGATGCTGGCCCCGCCCATTCTGTCAAAGACGGATGCAAACGGGCACGCCAAGAAGAAGCATTTCGGCCCGTGGATGTTCCAGGTCTTCAAACTGATGGCGAAGTTCAAGGGCCTGCGCGGCACGAAGTTTGACCTGTTCGGCTACACGGCCGAGCGCCGGATGGAACGCCAGCTGCGTGACGATTATCTCGCCGGCCTCGCCCGCATCGCGCAGGAACTGACCGCGAAGAATCATGAACTCGCCGTGGCGCTCGCCGAAATCCCAGACGATATTCGCGGCTATGGCCATGTGAAGGAAGCTGCCGCCGAAGTCGCCAAGGCGAAAGAGGCAGAGCTCTGGGCTGGCTGGCCGGACGGCACGCTGCCCAAGGCAAAGACCACGCTGATCGCGGCGGCGGAGTAGGCCCCTACTCTGCCGGCTCGACCTGCACGTCGATAATGGTGCCCTTCTTGCCGATTTTTTCGAGCGTCTTCTCGATATCGTCGGACTCGACGGTGCGCGTATAGGTCTTGGTGCCGCCGCCAAATTTCTTGACTTTCACCTTCAGTTTCACGTCCTCCTCTGGGCCGTCCAGCGCATCTCCGGTGACGTGCACGACCCCAGAGCCGACCGCATAGGCGCCCTTCGCGGTGCCCTCGACCACGTCGCCCGCCACGCTGACGGGCACGGTCACGATCTTGGTGGCAAGGCAGGCGGGCAGCGTGGCGAGCATGCCGGCGATCAGGATTAGGCGAATGGCAGGCATGGCAAAGGCTCCTCTGGCTCTGGCCAGACTAGAGCAGATGAATGTTTAAGCCATGTTACGAAACGTGCAGACTAGTCCCGCGCCAGCGCCTCATCCATCAGGCGGGCCGTATTGGCGACGCCGTATAGCGCCGCGAAGCTGCCGAAGCGCGGCCCCTGGCTCTGGCCGAGCAGGACTTCATACAGCGCCTGGAACCATTCGCGCAGATTCTCGAACTCATGCTCCTTGCCGACCGAGAAGGTCAGCGTCTGCAGGTTCTCCGAGGTCGGCTCACCGTCAAACGCCTTGAGGCGCGCGGAGAGGTCTTCCATCGCCGCGCGTTCCTTGTCCGTTGGCGCACGATAGGTCTTCTGCGGCAGGACGAAGTCCTGATAATAGCTCATCGCATAGCCGGCGAGTTCATCGAGCAACCGGTTCTTCTCGGGTGAGGCGTCCGGCGCATATTGCGAGATGAAGCCCCAGAGCTGGATCTTGTCTTCCGGGTTTGCCACCGCGACGAGGTTCAGGAGCAGCGCAAAGCTGACCGGCGTGGTCTCGGCTGGCGGGTTGCCGGAATGGATGTGCCAGACCGGATTTTCCAATTGGCGCGCAGGCTCCTCACTTGGATACTTCTCAAGGAAGGTCAGGTATTCGTCCACGGCCTTCGGGATGACATCGAAGTAGAGCTTCTTCGCCACGCGCGGCTTCTGGAACTGGAACAGGCCGAGGCTCTCATCCGGCGCATATTTCAACCAGTCCTCGACCGAGATGCCATTGCCCTTGGTCTTGGAGATCTTCTCGCCTTTTTCGTCGAGGAACATCTCATAGACATATTGCTCCGGCGGGCGCTTGCCCAGGATGCGCGTGATCTTGGAATAGATCGGCGCATTCGCCTGATGGTCCTTGCCGAACATTTCAAAGTCCACGCCGAGCGCGGCCCAGCGCATGCCGAAATCCGGCTTCCATTGCATCTTCACATGACCGCCCGTCACCGGCAGCGTGAATTCCTTGCCGGACGCATCCTCGAACGTCACGGTCCCCTTCTCTCCGTCCACGGCCTTCATCGGCACATAGAGCACTTCGCCCGTGTCCGGATGGATCGGCAGGAACGGGCTGTAGGTCGCCTGACGCTCCTCGCCCAGCGTGGGCAGCATCACATCCATGATGTCTTGATATCTCCGCGCAGCCTCCAGCAGCATGGCGTCGAACCGGCCGGACTTGTAACATTCCGTCGCCGACAGGAATTCATACTCGAATCCGAACTGGTCGAGGAAGGCACAGAGCCGCGCATTCATGTGCGCGCCATAGGAATCATGCGTGCCGAACGGGTCCGGCACAGCCGTCAGCGGCTGTTGCAGGTACGGCTCCAGCTTTTCCGGGTTCGGCACGGTCGGCGGCACTTTGCGCATCCCGTCCATGTCATCGGACACACAGATCAGGCGCGTTGTGTACTTGCCGCCGGTCAGCACTTCAAAGGCGTGACGCACCATCGTCGTGCGCACGACTTCGCCAAACGTGCCGATATGCGGCAGGCCGGACGGGCCATAACCGGTCTCGAAGGTCACAGGGTCGCCAGCCTCACGCTGGCCGGCCTTGATCTGCTGCTCCACGCGCTGTTCCAGCTTGCGGGCAAGCTCGAACGGCCAGGCCTTTGCGGATTGGGCGAGCGCGGAAAGATCGGTCATCGGGAATGTCAGTCATTGTTGAGAAATAATGGGTCCGCCGGACCTAGAGGCCACGGGGGGCGCGGTCAAGCTGCAGCAACGTACCTAGCAGTAACGAATGGTGAATCATCAGCCTTCCACAGCAAACGAACCAATAAGGAACTATTGTTGAGCTGGATCGCTGCACACTTTCAATTGCAGCCACGGAGAGGTAAGGCTCAAACTGCAAGAACTTTGACCACGAGGTATTGGGCGTCGACGGCGACCTACCTTACGAATCCCATCAAAAATAGAATCTCTCAAAGCGCGGGGGTCCGCCGCAAACCCCAAGCAAATTCCGCGATGAACGTTTGAGGATCGCCCTCGTCACGGGCTTCTTTCTAGGATTGCGCGGTTATTACTCTCTCTCCATAGTTTCATCTATGCCATCGTCGGGGTCGGGTAGATTGGCAATCTCATCAAGATCCTGCTCAATAGTGCCGTCCGAAATCTTGCGTAGTATTGTCCTGAGGTCTCGCTCTAAGACAAAGACTGCATCAAAATCTTCCACCTCATCGCTGACGCTCCATGGAACTCCGTTCTGATCGAACCGGATCAAGGTTCTGTTGTCCTTGTTCACGAAATATCTTCTGTCCGTCCCCTGCCAGACTTTCTCCCCAAGACGGCAATTCTTGTAGACGGCATAAAGGGGTAGGAGCGCTCCGTCAGACATGTGCTTTATTAGCATCATGGTCCATCCAATCTGGCCACTTAGTGTTTTGGCATGACCGGTTGCAAACTCCGGCTTTGGCGACTTCTTGGCTTCCGCCAGAATTGCCCATGCGGCATCTTCCCACTCAACGGCAGGGCCATCCAGACCTGGTACTTCGCTCGTTCGATATTCCGCCCCAAGGGCCAATTCAGTATCTCGAAGATTTGCAATGCGCCCTGATCGCTCTTTCCAGAGTTTGTAGGGAACAAAAAATACCCCTTCGAGGGCGAACCAAAGCAAGAAAAGGCAGACAATGCTCAGTGCAACGAGCGCAGTCCACGCAAACGTGTCTTGAGCGATGTCTTCACTCATTATTCCGCGCTCAATTATGTTGAATGTCTTATCAAGAACGAACGCTAAAATAATCGCCCCCGAAAGGACGACCGCATCGCGAAGGAGTGTTTTCAACGAGTGTTTCACTACGACACGCCATGTGTCGTTCCACGCCCTCCACCAAACGATCTTTTGGTATCGCAACCATTCCATACATAAAATTCATCGCGATTCTCACATAACGTCGAGCGCAATGTGTCGAAAATATTTGACATGTCAAAAATCTTTGACCATATGGGCCATGTAAGAAATTTTTGACATGGAGACATCAAATGTCCTTTCACGAAAAATCGGCCTGGATCATGGGCCTGCTGCTCTCGCTCACCGGGCTCTGGTACATCAATCAGGTGTGGAGCCGGTCAGAGGCGCTGGGCGAGACCATTGGCCCGAACATCGTGCTGATCGCCGTGGCGACCGGCATGCTGGTCTTCGGCGCCATCATCAGCCACATCATCATCGCGGCCAGCAGCCCGGAAGAGGCCAATGACGCAGAGGATGAGCGCGACAAGCAGGTGCTGCGCCGCGCGGGCAATATCTCCGGCTATGTGCTGGGCTTCGGCATCTTTGCGGGCCTCTGGCACTATTACTTCCTCGCCGATGGCAACATGCTGTTCCACATCGCGGTGGCCAGCCTGATCGCCTCGCAGGTGGCCGAATATGCCCTCACCATCCTGTTCTATCGCCGGGGCGTGTAAACATGGCCAAACGCCCCCCTATCCTGAACCGTGTGAAGGCCCTGCGAGAGGCCCATGACGGGATGAGCCAGGCGGCCCTGGCCAAAGAGATTGGCGTGACGCGGCAAACCGTGATCGCCATCGAACAGGGCCGCTACTCCCCCTCCCTCGAGAGCGCCTTCCGCATCGCGCGGGTCTTCGGCGTCAGCCTCGAAGACGTGTTCCAGTGGGACGAGACCGCCGAGGCATGACGCTCATCTTCGAATGGCCCGGCGGCGCCCCCGTCCGGGCCATTCCGCATCTGCAACAAAGCGCAAAAACCGGATTGACAATCATTCGCATAGTCGTGCAAATGGTTCTCATGATCATCTGTGTCTGCAACCGCATCAACTGCAAGAGCGTCCGGACTGCCGTCGACGCCGGGGCCCGCAGCCCCAAAGCCGTGCAGGCGCATCACGGGTGCAAGTTCCAGTGCGGAAAATGCAGCTGCTCTATCGGCGAAATCATCTCCGAAGAAATGGACCAGCGCCCGGCCGCGCCAGCGCTCGTCGCCGCCGAATAGGCGCCCACCCCCTGAAATTGCAGGCCTTTGCGCGGTCAGCCGCGATACACACCCGATTCAAACCGTTCTCAGGCGCCGCTGCAATTGTGTCGCACTTTCATATGCAATTGTTTTTATTGGATTTTTTGTTGATCCCATGACATAATCACCCTAGGTGCTGGCCCATACGAAATCCACAAAGCAGGAGCTCCCCATGAAAGGCGACCCGAAGGTCATCGAATTTCTGAACAAGTGTCTCAAGAACGAGCTGACGGCGATCAACCAGTATTTCCTGCATTCGCGCATGCTGCACGATTGGGGCGTCAGCAAGCTGGGCGATTATGAATACAAGGAATCCATCGAAGAGATGGAGCATGCCGATTGGCTGATCGAGCGCATCCTGTTCCTCGGCGGCCTGCCGAATCTCCAGGACCTCGGAAAGCTGCGTATCGGGGAATCAGTCTTCGAAATCCTCGAATGCGACCTGAAACTGGAAAACGACGCGATTCCGTTGCTCAAGGACGCGATGGAATATGCTGAGAGCGTTCGCGACTATGGCAGCCGCGACCTGTTCGGAAAGATCCTCAACAATGAGGAAGAGCATGTGGATTATCTTGAAACGCAGTTCGACCTGATCGAACGCATCGGAATCGAGCGGTATACAATGCTCCAGTCCGAAGCGAACGGCTCAAAGGCCCAGGACTAAACGGCTCAGGCGCTGCTCTCTTCGGGGGCAGCGCCGGCTTGCGCTTCGGCCGCCTCGACGCGGTCCTGAAGCTTCTGCAACTGACGCTCGCGCAGCTCGTCCGAAAAGGCACTGGCGAACACGCCTGCCGGCAGTGCGACCACGCCGATCCCCGCAATAGCAATTACAGACGCCGCAATCCGCCCCAGCGTGGTGACCGGATAGATGTCGCCATAGCCAACCGTGGTCAGCGTCGCGATGGACCACCAGATGGCGCGCGGGATGGAGCCAAACTCCTCACGCCCCTGCCCCACACCTTCGATGAAATAGAGCAGCACCGCCGCCACATAGACGAGCGCCAGCGCCATGGCGAGCGTGGTGAGAAGCTGCGTTCCCGCCCGCTTCATCGCTGCGCCCAGCACATCAAAAGCCGGTACGAAGCGCGCAATCTTGATCAGTCGGAACAGGCGGAAGACGCGCAGCGCGATCAGCGGAATGCCCCCGCCAACCACCATCACGATCAGTTCCGGCAGAAAGGCCAGCAGGTCTGCGATGGAATAAAAGCGCGTAATGTAGCGAAGACGACCAACAAAGCCCGCATATTCCGGCCTGAGACCCGCAATGGCGACGCGCAGGACATATTCGACGGCAAAGATGATGACGACCGCAACATTGAACCAGTCAAATACCATCTTCCATTCGGGAATGGCCAACAGGGTCGGCTCGGTCTCGAGCGCCAGGAACAGGAAACTCGCCAGAACGAGGCTGATAATGATCCAGTTGGTAACCGAAATGCCGGACTTGCGGGCTTCGGGCACCAGCTCATTATGCAACCAGCGATACAGCCCCATGCGAGTCCCCCTAAGAACGGTTCTTGTTGCCTAGCCTCTTAGCACGCCGCCTGTGCCCTTGGCGACAGAGGCTACCACCTTGTCCATCAGGGCCTGGATGTCTTCATCTTTCATCTTTTCCAGCGGCTGGACCGTCATTTCAAAGGCGACCGATTTCTGCCCTTCGGGCACACCGGTGCCCTCATAAACATCGAACACGTCCACTTTCGAGATCAGCTTCTTGTCGGCGCCTTGGGCATGGCGCACCAGATCTGCAGACGGGACAGACTGATCGACCACAAAGGCGAGGTCACGGCGGATCGGCGTCAACTCGGCACGTTCGAAGACTGGCTTGGTCTTGGTGTTCTTTGCCTTCATCTGCGGCAGCGCATTGAGGTTCAGTTCGAAGCCAAACATCGGCCCATCGACACCCATCTGTTTCAGAACGCCCGGATGCAGCTGGCCGAAATGCGCCACCGTCACTTTCGGGCCGAGCTTCAGGCTGGCCGCCTGCCCCGGATGCCAGTGCGGTTGAGCGGGCGCGGCGACCTGAAAGCGCTCGCCCGGCTGGCCGAGCGCATCAAGCACAGCAAACAGGTCAGCTTTCGCGTCGAAGGAATCATATGGTTCAGGTGCACCCTGCCAGTGCCGCTCATTGAACGGACGCACAAGCGCCGCCACGACGCTGCGCTGGTCTTTCGGGCCATCGCCCAGATAGATTGGCCCAGCCTCGAACAGGCGAACGCCGCGCTCGCCATGATTGGCGGCGCGCTGGGCGGCCTTGGCCAGATTTCCGAGCACGGATGGGCGCATATAGTCCAGTTCGCTTGCCACCGGATTGGCAACCGTCAGCGCGTCATTGATCTTGCCGAACAGCGCCGCGTCAGCTTTCGCCATGAAGCTCCAGCTGACAGTTTCCAGGAAACCGCGTGACGCCATCACCCGGCGGGCCGCGCGCACGCGGGCCTGCATCGGGGTGGCAATCGCTTTCACGCCGCCCTGGGGCGCTGGCAGGGACGCGGTTGGGAGCTGGTCAAACCCAACCAGGCGCGCAACTTCTTCCACGATGTCGGCCGACTGTTCCATGTCAAAGCGGAAGGTCGGCGGGCGAAGATACCAGGCATCACCCGCATCCTCGATATTGAACTCAAGGTCTTTCAGCATGCGGCGCATGTCAGCGGGCTTGACGGTAAGCCCCGTCAGGCGTTCCACATCGGCCGGATAGAAAGTCACCTTGTTCGGATTGACCGGCGCTTCGCCCGCAACCTTCGGCTTGGAGACGACCCCGCCGCCATATTCCACGATCAAGGCGATGGCGAGGTTCAACCCGTCCAGGCAGCTGTGCGGATCGACACCGCGCTCGAAGCGATAGCGCGCATCGGAATGGATGCCAGTTGCGCGGCCTGTGCGGGCCGTGCGTAGCGGGTCGAACCAAGCGCTTTCAAGGAACACGTCCACGGTCTCGTCAGAGACTGCCGTGGATTGTCCGCCCATCACCCCCCCCAGGCCGATGACGCCGCTGTCATCGGTGATGACGCACATCTCTTCGCCGACCTTGTAGGTCTTGCCGTCCAGCGCCTCCAGCACCTCGCCCTTGCGGCCAAGACGTGCCACGACCGGGCCGGACAGTTTGGACGCGTCATAGGCATGCAACGGACGAGCCCGGTCAAGCGAGATGTAATTCGTCACATCCACCAGCAGGGATTTCGGCTGGATGCCGACGGCCTTCAGGCGCTGCTGCATCCACTCAGGCGACGGACCATTCGTCACGCCGACAATTACGGCCCCGGCGAACACCGGACAAGCCTCGGGCGCGTCCAGCCGGATCTCGACGGGGCATTCCTTGGTGCCAACGACCTTCTTGACGTCCGCGTGCAGGAAGCGCCCTGCCCCGGCCGCGGCCAGGTCACGGGCGATGCCCTGCACGCCCAACCAATCCGGCCTGTTCGGCGTCACTTCGAAGTCAATGACCGGATCGTCCAGGCCAAGAGCGTCGGCTGCTGGCGTGCCGAGTGGAATGGCGTCCTCCAGATCGGCGATGCCGTCATGGTCCTCACCCGCTTCGATTTCCTTGGTGGAGCACATCATGCCATGGCTTTCGATACCGCGAATCTTGCGCGGTTTCTTGTCGAGCGCGAAGTCCAGGCCCGGAATGAACGTGCCCAGCGGCGCATAGATTGCGGTCATGCCCGCGCGGGCATTTGGCGCGCCACAGACGATCTGCTTCTCGCCATCTACCGTATCGACCGTACAGACGCGCAGCTTGTCCGCATCCGGATGAGGCTCAGCCGCCTTGACCTTGCAGACCGTAAACGCCGCCAGCTTCTCGCGCGGGTCCACAACCTCCTCCACCTCGAGGCCGGCCTGCAGCATGAGGGCCAGAATATCGTCCAGCGTCGCCTTGGTGGCGAGGTGGTCGTTCAGCCAGGACAGGGTGAATTTCATTGTCTATTCCACTTCCGAAATCGTTTCGGTGCCTGAAGCGCGCGGCGCGTTTGCCACTGCTTCAAAAAGGTCTACCTCACTGCGTTCGCAGCGTTTAACGCGTTCCGCGCGGCCCATCGTGCGCCCCATACCCAGGCCCCGGGTTATCCAGCATCTATCGAAAACCGAGCAGTAGCAGATCTCGGCGTCCAGCTGGCTCCACTCTGCGGCAACGGCGTCAAGTTGATCGCCCGAAATATCGTCACGAGACCAGTCGACCCTGAGCGGCTCCACGTTGGAACCTGGTGCTATGGCCCGGCCGATGAGGCTCGTCCAGGAAAGGTCATAACCGGACGGGAAACGGTCAACATAAAGGTTGAGGCTCGCGACCGGCTCACCATTCCTGAGCATGCGGACCTGCTCGATCAGGGCTGGACCGACGCCGCTATTGGAAACACGAATACCCATAGAGGCTGTGTCGACACTCGTTGAAACAAACCCGTCGATCTGGATCACGGGATAGACAGCACCATGCTGCTGCGCGCGCATGACCCGGCCCTGGTCCCAGGCGATGAAGACGGCAATTGCACTGGTCAGCACCGCGCAGATCGCAATCAGCATTTCCACTTTATTGCCGGTACCCATGCCCCCTGCTCCCTAGCTCAAGCCGCCACTGACGGACGGTGTCGACCAGGGGGCGAAGCCGTAATGGCGAGTCCATTGCGGGTCGGCTTCGAAGTATGGGCGAAGGTCCGGCATGCCATATTTCAGCATGGCGAGGCGGTCGACGCCCATACCGAAGGCGAAGCCCTGATATTCGTTCGGATCAATCCCGCAATTGCGCAGCACATTCGGATGCACCATGCCACTGCCGAGAATCTCCATCCAGCTGTCGCCTGCGCCAATCTCGATCGTCTCGCCCTTGCGGGTATATTTGACGTCCATTTCTGCCGACGGCTCAGTGAACGGGAAGAAGTGCGGACGGAAACGCGCCTCGACATCATCCACTTCGAAGAACGCCTTCACGAAATCGATCAGGCAGCCTTTGAGGTGGCCCATATGAATGTTCTTCTCGATGACGAGGCCTTCGACCTGATGGAACATCGGCGTGTGCGTCGCGTCCCAGTCATTCCGGTAGACCCGGCCCGGCACGAGAATGCGGATCGGTGGCTTCTGGCTCATCATGGTGCGGATTTGCACGGGAGATGTGTGCGTGCGCAGCACTTTCGGCGCATCGCCTTCCAGCGCATGCATGAAGAAGGTGTCGTGCGTCTCGCGCGCCGGATGGCCTTCGGGGAAGTTCAGCGCGGTGAAATTGTGCCAGTCGTCTTCAATGTCCGGGCCTTCGGCCACCGTGAAGCCCATGTCGCCGAAGACGGCGGCGACTTCTTCGAACACCTGCATGACCGGATGCAACGCGCCGGCCTTCGGGCCCGGCGCCGCTGGTAGGGACAGGTCAACCGTTTCGCTGGCCAACTGAGCCTCCAGCGCGGCCGCTTCCAGCGCCTCCTTGCGGGCGCGGACGGCGGCATCGACGCGATTCTTCAGCGCATTCAGCTTCGGGCCATTTTCCTTGCGCTCTTCCGGGCTCATCTTGCCCAGCGAACTCATCAGGCCAGACACGCGGCCCTTCTTGCCCAGTTCGGCCACGCGCACATCGTCCAGCGATGCCAGGTCGCCTGCCGCTTCAATCGCCGCAAGGGCCTCTTTTTCAATCGTACTGATATCGGACACGGGGGTCGCTTCCCTTTGCTGTTCCAGCGGGCTTTTTAGGCGCTTCGCGCCCGCATGCAAACGCCCTTAAAGAAAAAGCCCGGCTTTGAGGGCCGGGCTTTGTCACTTGTGCCTTGCGGGCAGGTTAAGCGAGGGCAGCCTTGGCCTGTTTGACCAAGGCGC
The DNA here is from genome assembly GCF_017309975.1 of Hyphomonas sp. KY3. Taxonomy (NCBI): domain Bacteria; kingdom Pseudomonadati; phylum Pseudomonadota; class Alphaproteobacteria; order Hyphomonadales; family Hyphomonadaceae; genus Hyphomonas; species Hyphomonas sp. KY3. The sequence goes on along the minus strand of NZ_CP022271.1, from coordinate 550,061 downwards.
CAAATGCTTCCGGCTCGCGGATGGCGATGTCGGACATGACCTTGCGGTCAACTTCGATACCGGCTTTGGTCAGGCCGTTGATGAACTGGGAATAGTTCATTTCGTCGTCGTGGATTCGCACAGCGGCATTAATGCGCTGGATCCAGAGCGAGCGGAACTTCCGCTTTTTGACCTTACGACCGACATAAGCGTACTGACCGGCTTCCCAGACGGACTGGTGCGCGATGCGGAACGTATTCTTGCGGCGGTTACGGAAACCCTTTGCCTGCTTCAGAATCTTCTTGTGGCGGGCGTGGGCGGGAACTTTGTTACGTGAACGGGGCATCTTAGGCCTCCTAAATCAAGATCTTGAAGGATACGGGCCTAGAGGCCGTAAGGCAGGAATTTCTTCACAACGCGAGCAACATCAGCGTGAGAAGCGACTTTCGTGCCGCGGTTCTGACGAATGTACTTCGAATTGTGGCTCATCAGGCGGTGACGCTTACCAGCGACGCCGTGCTTGAGCTTTCCGGTTGCCGTGATCTTGAACCGCTTTGCAGCGGCCTTTTTGGTCTTCATCTTCGGCATTTCATCTCTCCTGTCGTCGAGCTCACACCGTATAGGCGGCCCAGGGTTCATGAGCTGGAGGGCATGCCGTTCGCCCAAACCGCTCGGAAGAGGCGGCTTATGACGGATCAGGGGCAGAGAATCAAGAGGCCAATATGCTGTTACTGCAGGCGATTTCGCACCGCGCGGCGGCGTGCTTCGCATTCGGCTCGCCGCTTTGGCATTTTGAGGCCTACCCAAGCCCGCCTGACAAGGAAAGGCAAAGCAAGCAAACCTAAAAGCAAGACGATATCCATAGGCTTTCCCCTGCCTGAAAGCGTAACTCCGAAATGCGGAAAACTCAAACGGGTCCAGGACCGTGCGGCTATTGCCCTTGCGCCCCCGCCTGAATAAAGTCGCAAATTGTTATAAAGTTTCAGGGGCTGCTTTCATGCGCACGCTACTTCTCGCCGCCTGCATGGCGATCTTTGTCATGCCAAGTATAGCTGAAGACGCCGGGAACGGGCCGAAAGACGCGCCTGAGGTGCCGGAAGCGCGGGTCTTCACCTCTGACCATTCGCTCCGGCTCGGCAGCAAGACGGTGAAGTACGAGACCGTCGCGAGCGAGACCTATCTGCGCGACGACACGGACGAGCCGACCGCCTCAGTCTTCTCGGTCTCCTATATCGACACCAGCACGACCAGCGCCGCCCAGCGCCCGATCACTTTCGTCTTCAATGGCGGGCCCGGATCAGCTTCGCTCTGGCTACACATGGGCGCGTTCGGTCCGAAACAGGTGATTACCCCGTCCGATGCGTCCGATGTCGGAGCGCCGCCCTATACAATTCGCGATAACCAGAACTCCCTGCTTGATGTCACCGACCTCGTCTTCATTGATCCAGTCGGCACCGGCTATTCGCGCCCACTCGGCGAGACCGAGGGCAAGGAATTCTATGGCGTCAATGAAGACGCCGAGAGCATCGCCGAATTCATCCGCATCTGGCTGACCGAGAATGGCCGCTGGAACAGCCCGAAATACCTGGCTGGCGAAAGCTATGGCACGACGCGGGCCGCCGCACTGACCGAAAAGCTGCAAGGCGGCTGGAACGGCATCGGTCTCAATGGCGTGATCCTGATTTCGGCCATCCTGGATTTCCAGACTGCGCGCTTTGCGCCTGGCAATGACACGGCCCATCTCGCCTTCTTCCCGACCGAGGCCGCCACCGCCTGGCATCATGGCAAGGCCAACAAGGCAAAGTGGAACAATGATTTCGATGCCTTCATCGAAGACGCCCGCACCTATGCCACCGACACTCTGGCCCCTGCCCTGATCCGCGGCTCGACTCTCAGCGAAGCCGACGAGATTCGCATCGCGCAGGAAATGAGTGAGTTCATCGGCCTGTCGCCGGAATGGATCCGCCTTGCCAATCTCCGCGTCGATCCGGCTCGCTTCCGCAAGGAGCTGCTGCGCCGAGAAGGCTTCACGGTTGGCCGTTTTGATAGCCGGTACCGGGGCGTCGACAGTGAAGGTACGGCCGACACGCCCGAAAACGACCCGTCCGGCTATGGCATGGATGTCGCCTATGTCGCTGCGATCAATGACTATCTAACCCGCGAGCTGAATGTGGACTTCACCCGCCCGTACAAGGTGTTGACGGGAGAACCCGGCTCGCAGTGGAACTGGGATGTGAACCAGCGCGGCTGGCCATCCTATGTGAATGTCACGCCATGGCTCGGCAAAGGCATGCGCGAAAATCCTGATCTGCGCGTGCTGCTCGCCTCGGGATGGTACGATTTGGCAACGCCCTTCTTCGGCGCGGAAATGTCCCTGCACAAGAACGGTGTCGTGCTCGACCGGGTCCAGTTCGATTATTACGATTCCGGTCACATGATGTACCTGGCCGAAAGCGACGGAAAGAAACTCTCCGACGATGTACGCGCCTTCATCGAAGCGGGTCAGTAAATGCTTGGCGGCGGGGATGCAGATAAAGCTTTCCCCCGCCGTCTGACTGTCGCTGATACAGAACTGGCGCCCTGAACTCGACAGGGACCCACAGGCAATAATCTGTGAAGGTCATCCCGGGGCGCAAATTCTCCGGGATGGGGACCTGACGAGTCCCGGCAGGCGGAAGAGACAGGGTCGCAACCTGCTCTGCTCCTGAATGCCCCTTCCCTGCGGCCTTGTCTCTCCGCACGCCACACACAAAAAAACCGGAGGGCGCAGGGCCCGTCCGGCTTATTGTGCTGGAGTCAGCAGCGCTGGCTTTAGCGCGGTGCGAGCACCATGGTCATCTGACGGCCTTCGAGCTTCGGCTCGAGTTCAACCTTTGCCATTTCATCGAAATCGTCGCGGACGCGTTTCAGCAATTCCATGCCGAGATGCTGGTGGGCCATTTCGCGACCACGGAAGCGCAGGGTCACTTTCACCTTGTCGCCACCTTCGAAAAAGCGCGTCATCGCTTTCGTCTTCACGCCATAATCATGGGTGTCGATATTCGGGCGCATCTTGATTTCTTTGAGTTCTGAAGACTTCTGCTTCTTCTTCGCAGCCGCCTTCTTCTTGCGTTCTTCGAAGCGGAGCTTGCCATAGTCTAGAATCTTGACGACGGGGACTTCCTGGTTCGGTGAAACCTCCACCAGGTCCATGCCTGCTTCGCGGGCCGCGTCCATGGCAGCCATAATGGGCATCACGCCCTGCTTTTCACCATTCTCATCAATCAAGAGAACCTTGGCGGCGCGAATGTCGTCATTGATACGTGGGCCAGCGGATTTCTGTGGTCCACCGGTGTCTGGTCTGCGAGCTATGGCGAATCTCCTTTGTCGCTATTTCGGTAAGCTTCAATATGCCTGTAAATGCAGGCATCTTCAAGGCGGACGGGCATTCTATACTTCCGCGATCCCGTCAAGATGGCAGCACACCCAAAGCCCGAACCGATTGCCAGACATCGTCGACGCTCAACTCGGCCAGCGTGGGCGCTGAATTGATAATGATGGTCGTGTCGCCGCGCGGGGCCGCATGGTCAGGATTGCTCTCGGTCAGCGCGAACAGAGCAACGCCCGGCGCGCCGGCAATCGCCGCCATATGCATCGGGCCGGTATCATTCCCGACCACAAACAGCGCCTTTTCCGCCAGGGTCACGATCTGAAACAAATCGGTGCGCGTGGTCAGACTCTTTGTGCGCGGCTCCTTACGCACGATCTCATGCGCCAGGGGACCCTCATCCTTGCCGCCAATAATAACCGGCGTAATGCCTGCATCGGCCACCCGTTTTGCCAATTCCGCATAGTTTTCAACGGGCCACCGCTTGGCCTCCCGATGGGCCGAAGCGCCCGGGATCAACAACATGTAAGGCTCTTCAAGGCTGAAATAGGCTGGCTGCAACCGCGGTGCGTCGCGCAGTTTTGGCCGCACCCAGGAAAGATCTGGCTTTGGCGCGGAATTGCCCAGCCAGCGGCCGCCCGGTGCCACGCCAGCCACTTCGAGCTGTTCTGCCAGTCGGTCAATCGAATGCATGGTGGCGCGCTCGCCATTGTCGTGGAAAAACGCCGCCTTTTCATGATGGCCCGACCAGAGCGGCGCCTTGCCGGTCTTGCTCAACGCGGTGAAATAATTCTTCGTGCGTCCGCTGGTCTGGAAATCATAGATGATGTCGTACTTGGCTTTACGGATACGGGTAATCAGCGCAGCCGTTGCCTTCATGCTATCCGGCCGCCCGTCGGTCTCCACCGCGTCCACATAAGGGCAAAGTTCGGCAAATTCCTTGAAGAATGGCGTGGTCAGCAGCGTGATACGCGCCTTCGGGTGCATCTCGCGCACCGCTTTCATCGCGCCCAATGCCAGCACAAAATCGCCCAGTGCGCTGAGTTTGATGACCAGCACATTGAGGGCTTTTGCGCCCGGATTGACGGGACTTGCCGGTTTGACCGGTTTTGCCATGCGAGCCTCGATTTCCCCTACTCCAGCAAGGTCTTATAGACTCCCAGTGTCGCCGCCTGAAGCCCCTGCTTTGAGAAATGCTGTCGAACATGTGCCTGTCCCGCCCGGCCCATGCCATCGCGCGCCAGTGGACCGACCGACAACAGGGCCCGAATAGCGCCTGCAAGCGCCTGCGCATTGCCCGGCTCCACCCGTGCGCCCGTCTCGCCTTCGATCACGGTTTCCCGCCCGCCGCCATGGTCAGCCACGATCACCGGACGCGCCATGGCCGAGGCTTCGGCGGCCACACGCCCGAACGCTTCGGGTCGCACCGATGGCGCCAGCACGATATCGCTTGCCAGATAGGCCGCGGGCATATCGGTAATGTGTTCAGACATGATGACACCCCGGTCGAGCCCGTGCGCCACCACAGCGTGCTCCAGCCGCGTAACATAAGTATTGCGCCCCTGCGCGTCGCCCGCCAGCACGAGCACCAGCTTGTCGCGCTCATCCGATGCCAGCATGGCCAGCGCCTCGATGGCAATGAGTTGCCCTTTCCATTCGGTCAAGCGTCCCGGCAATAGCAATATCTTCCGCGGATCATCCGCAAGTCCGAGCGCCTCGCGAATGGCTTTCACCCGCGCGACCGGCACATTGGTCGGATCAAACGCCTCCAGGTCGACACCCCGCGGAATGGTCACCACGCGTTCGAATGGCACACCATGCTCCGTTTTCACATGCTCGGCGATCCAGTTGGAGTTGGCGATCACGATGTCGCCCTGCGCCATGACCGAATTGTAGCGCTTTTTGAGTTTGGTCTTGCCCGAATAGGCCCCGTGATAGGTGGTCACAAACGGCACATCCATCGCTTTGGCAGCCCAATAGGCGCTCCAGGCAGGCGCGCGCGACCGGGCATGGACCAAGTCTACCCCTTCGCGCGCGATCAAGCGTTTCAGTTTGCCTTCATTCCGTTTCAGCGTGATCGGATTCTTGGATTTGGCGTCCATCCGGAACAACTCACCGCCCAGGGCTTCGAAGGCAGCTTCCTGGCGACCGCCCCTGCTGGCCAGCAGAGCCCTTCCGCCAGCCTGTATGATGGCTTCGGTGACTTCGAGCACGGTACGCTCCACCCCACCAGCCGACAATTCAGGGGCCACCTGGAGAATGGTCTTGCCAGTCAAATCCGGAAAATCGGGCAAGTCGTAATCCCTCCACTCGCTTGACAGGCGAGACAGATGACGGAACGGGAGAGGAATGACAACGACCTATTTCACCTCTCCCGAGGGTCGCCGCCTCGCATATCGCGCCTCGGCCCCGACCCATTCGCCTCTCACCTATGTCTGGTTGTCAGGGTTCAAATCCGACATGAGCGGCACCAAAGTGACTGAACTCGAAGCCTGGGCCAACGAGGCCGGGCATGGCTTTCTCGCCTTTGACTATTCCGGGCATGGCCTGTCCGATGGCGCCTTCGAGGACGGCACGATCTCGGCCTGGCGCGAGGATGCTCTTGCCGCCATCGACGCACACAGCACCGGGCCAATCGTGCTGGTCGGGTCCAGCATGGGCGGCTGGATGGCTCTGCTCGCCGCCCTCGCCCGCCCGGACCGCGTGGCGGGTCTTGTCCTGATCGCTCCCGCACCGGACTTTACCGAAAAGCTGATGTGGCCGGAATTCTCCGCCGAAGCGCAGTCAGAGATCATGGAACAGGGCTTCACGCAGCGGCCCTCGGACTATGATGAGCCCTACACCATCACTCGCGCCCTGATCGAGGATGGCCGAACCTGGCAGATCCTTGACGCGCCGATTAAGCTCGACATTCCCGTCCGCATCCTGCAGGGCATGCAGGACGCCGACGTGCCGTGGAAGCATGCGGAACGACTCGTCGACACGATCACGAGCGAGGATCTCGTCTTTACCCTGATCAAGGATGGCGATCATCGTCTGTCCCGCGAACAGGACATCGCGCGACTGAAGACGACCTGCGCCGAAATCGCCACTGCAACGCGTCCCTGACCTTTCCGCGAGTTAATCGGAACGATGGCCCCGGCCAGTCATTGATCTTGTGCAGGACGGGATGTTCCGTCCGCCCGCGCTCCCCCACCAAAGGTCGCAGCGCGGTGACCACACCAGATCAAGGAGACATGTTATATGTCAAATCAACGCGCCCAAGGTCGGAAAATGGCAATTCTCGCTGCAGATGGATTCGAGGAAATCGAACTCACCAGCCCGAAGGAAGCTATCGAGGCAGCTGGCGGCGAAACGATGATCGTTTCGACAGAGAAGGGTTTCATCCACGCCAATCAACACCGCGAACATGGCGACAAATACCAGGTCGACTTGTCCCTCGACGAGGCGAAGGCAGAGGATTTCGACGCGCTGCTCATTCCCGGCGGCCTGTTCAGCCCGGATGCGCTGCGCACCAATGACAAGGCGAAGTCTTTTGTGTCGGACTTCTTCGCCCAGAAGAAACCGGTCTTTTCAATCTGCCACGGCCCACAGGTTCTTATCTCGGCCAATCTCGTGAATGGCCGCGAAGTCACCGGCTTCCCGGCGATCCAGCAGGACCTGAAGAATGCCGGCGGCATTGTGAAGGACCAGTCCGTCGTCGTCGACGGCGGCCTCGTGACCTCCCGCTCCCCGGATGACCTTGGCGACTTCAACGCCAAGATCGTTGAGGAGATTTGCGAAGGCAAACACGAGCGCCAGCGCGATTCCGTGACGGCATAGTCAAGAGAAGAAAATATCCCCTGCAACTGCCCCCTCCTCACGGAGGGGGCTTTTTCGTGCGTGAGGCTAGAGCCGGGAGCCGTCCAGTTCGATATCGGAATGGCGCCAGACAATCGCGAATGTCTTCTCGACCTCTTCGGCTGCTTCGGTCTTGCCCTGGCTTTCCAACGCCTTGACGAGACCCGACATGGACCACCCATTTCTCGGATACTCTTCAAGGTCTTTGCGATACACGCTTTCGGCCTCGGCGAACTTGCCCGCGGCAACGTAAGCCTCTCCGAGCGACTGCCGGGTCGGATAATACCAGAAGGGCGGCTCCATATAGGGCAGCGAATCCTGCGCGGTGACGGCCGCCGCAAAATGCGGGATCGCCTGTTCAGGATTGCCCTCTGCCATGGCTATTTCCCCTTGCAGGAGCGCATCGGCAATGCCGAGCAACACGCTGGCCGGATAGTCCGCCGTATCGAGGAAGCTGATCTGGACACTGTCTTTCAGACCGGCCAGCACAGCCCGGTCACCTGAAGCGCTTGTCACGTCGCCCGAACGAGCCGCCGCTACGCCCCGGGCGTAACGCCAGATGGCATTTGAATAATCAAGCGACTCCGGCGGCGCATCGGACGCAAGAATGTCATCCCATTGGCCGAACTGGACCTGAGCCAGAATCGGAATGGTCTTGAAGAATTCCACGGTCGGGAATTGCTCGATCTGCTCCAGCCTCACATTGTCTGCAACCTTTTGCGCGGCGTCGATGGCCATATCGCGTTGACCTGACATGCTGGCCGCCGCCCACAGGAAGTGGATATTGTGGGGATAGTACATCGCCGGATAAAATCCCTGCGCGTTGCATTGGGCGATATAGGCTTCATCCACGGAGGCCGCCGTGATGTTCGCCTTCGCGGCATCATCATAACGCCCGACACGCCAGTAGATGTGCGCCGGCATATGTACGAGATGGCCAGACCCCGGCACCAGATCGGCGAGCTGGTCGGCCGCGTCCTCCGCACGGCCCGGATCCTGGGATGCCTCGACCGCATGAATATAGAGGTGCAACGCCAGCGGATGCTCCGGCGACCGCTCAATAATGCCTTCCAGAGATTCGATCACCTTCACCGTGTCCGGCTTCGGCGCGCCATCGGCCGACCAGTAATCCCACGGCATCGTGTTCATCCAGGCTTCGGCATACATTGCCGCGGCATCATCATCCGCCGGATTTGAGTCCACATAGTCGCCCATCGCTTGTGCATAGGCGACATCCAGCGGCTCACGCGACGTGGACGGATCACCATTGTAACGCGCAGCCATGGCAACGATCAGCGCCTTCTCCTGCTCCGTCGCACCACCTGACAATTCCTGAGCCCTGACAATTGCCGCGAAAGCCGACTGCCGGTCTGCGTCCGACATCACGGCCTTGCCCTTGCTGGTCACATTGATGTTGGGGCCGGTGGCCATCGCCTCGCCCCAGAAGCACATGGCGCAGGTCGGGTCGAGCGTCTGAGCCGCCCGGAAAGAGCGGATGCTTTCGGCATGGTTGAAGCCAAATGCCAGCACCATGCCCTGATCGAAATATTTCTGCGCATACGGATTCGACGTGGTGATGGGGCGATGAAATTCCCCCATGCCGTCGAACAATGGCGCGCCAGCTTTCTCTGCGATCTCGGCCAAGCTCATCTCGGCGTCAGCCGCAGATGCGGTTTCAGCCGCTACCGGCTCCTCCGCGCTTCCAAACTTGTCAGTATACGCGCAGCCTGATAACGCGATCAGGCTTGCCGCGAGCAGCAAATATCTTGAAGTCATTTTTTGTCCCTCATGTGGCCAGAAGCTGACGAACATTCGTCACGGCCACACCCTGAGAGGGAGCCTACCACAATCCCGCGAAAGTGGAGGAAAACATCAAAAAATTTTCAATCCGATCCGCATTCTGCAGTCAATACAGCAGATAACCCTTCACGATAGGTCGGATATACCGGCCGCCAGCCGAGCGCCGCTTTCGCGCGCGCATTGGAGACCCGCTTGCATTCGGCATAGAAACTGCGCGCCATCGGGCTGAGGTCTGCCTCGTCGAACGGGACTTCCGGCGGCGGCGCAATGCCGAGGAGGGTCGCCGCAAACGCCGTCACATCCTGCGGTGGCGCGGGCTGATCATCACACAAATGGAAAATTCCATGCAGGTGCGGTCGCTGGACCAACGCCTCCAATCCGCTGGCAATGTCGTCTACATGCACACGGGAGAAGACCTGCCCCGGTTTGACCGCCCGATGTGCCCTCCCATCTCTGAGCTTCTGAAAGGGCGAGCGACCGGGCCCGTAAATGCCCGGCAGGCGCACAATCCGCGCCGCGCCATCGGTCGCGTCCATCCACTGCCGCTCTGCCAGCACACGCGCCTTGGCCCGGTCGGACCCCGGATTAACGGGGCTCCATTCCATCGCCCAACCACCGCCAAGATCACCATAGACCCCAGTAGTAGACAGATAGGTCATGCTCGCGGCGCCCGGCTCCGAATAGGTCGCGACACGCGCCGCCGGGCATCCGCCCTCATCCGGCGGCAAGGTCACCAGCCAATGGGCGCCGTCTGGAATATCCGGCAGCCCCTGCCCGGACCAGACCTGTGCGGCAATACCTTCGGCGCGCAGGGTCGCCGCCTTGTCCTCGCTTCGCACGGTGCCAGAGATCTGTATTCCCTTGGCTTTCAGGCGTCTGGCCAAGTGCAGGGCACTATAACCAAGCCCAAAAACAAAAAGCAGAGATGTCGTATCTGTCATTTGCGCTGGTCGCTCCTGTCGGGTCTAAGACCCGTGTACAGTTTCCGGAGCGCTTGATCCATGTCCATCCTTGCCCTGGCCATCGCAACACTGGCGATGACGCAGTCCTCAAGCGCCACTATTGAGGCGCGCGAAGCCGACCGACTCGAAGCCTGCGTCGCCAAGATCGAAGTGGATGCCGAGGAAGCCTATGAGGATGGACTTGCCTGGATCTATCAGGGCAACCGGCCCGGCGCGCGCCAGTGTACGGCCATGGCGCTGATCGCGCTCGGCCGTCCGGATGAAGGTGCGGCGCGCTTGGAACAGCTCGCCAATTCGGTCGATGGCGGGTCGGTCGAGCAGCGCGCCGAATATCTCACCCAGTCCGGCAACGCCTGGCTTCAGGCTGGCGCGCCGGAGGCAGCCATCGTGACCTTCACCAATGCGCTGAAGCTGAAACCCGGCATCCCTGATCTGCTCGTGGATCGGGCAAGCGCCCATCTGATGCTGGAAGACTGGGCCGAAGCCAAGGAAGACCTTGACCGCGCCATCACGCTCGCGCCGAACATGAGCATCGCTCGCCAGCTGCGTGCCGAGGCCCACCTCAACCTCGACCAGTTGAATCTCGCCATGGCAGATATCGACGCCGCAATGGCTGCCGACCCGGAAAATATCGACACGCTCGTCCTGCGTGGCCGCGTCCGCGAAGCCATTCGCCTGTCGAAAGTACGCGTGCTGAGCCCTGAAATCATCGACTGACAAGAGCGCGAGCGTGCAGATTACTCCTCGACTGGAATGTCCAGCAGGCCCTGCGCTTTCATCCAGCTGATGAACTGATCAAACCAGCCATCGGCCGTCACACCGCGCTTGTACGATCCGAACCCATGCCCGCCGCTTGCATAATAGTGCAGCTCTACGGCTCCCCCACCATCTTTCCAGGATTCAACAAGACCAAAACCCTGATCTCCAAACAGGGAATCATCGGCCGCCAACGCCGCGAACATGGGCGGGACTTCGCCTGAAATATCGACCGGCGTCATGGGCCCATAAATATAGCCGATAAAATCCGGACGCGGCGCGTCGCCGTCTTTCGACGTGATACCGAGTGTTGTCATGGCCCCGGCTGAAAAGCCGAGCATACCGATCCGCGACGGGTCGATCCCCCACACCTCGCTGCGGGCTTCGACAAGTTCCAACGCGGCCTGTGCATCGACGACCGCCACGGATAGTCCTTCGCGAATGTCGATTGGCACCGTCTCAGGGGTTGGGGCGAACATGCGATCCATGTGTACGGAGAATTCGTCTTCCGGCACCGGCGTTTCCATCACTCGATACTTCAGCACAAACGCCGCAATACCGCGGTCCGCCAACCATTGCGCGATCGGATAGCCTTCATTGTCGATGGACACGAACTGAAACCCGCCGCCCGGCACCACGATGACTGCCGCACCGGTCGCGACTTCTTCATCTGGCAGGACCGGCAAGAGTGTCGGCTGAGTGACATTCCGCACCCATCTTTCGGTCCCGACATCTGTCCAGATTTCCCCGCCATCCGCGCCGGGTACATATGCGCCATGAAGTGGAATAGCACCCTCATCAATTTGCGCAGGCACACGGACCATGTCCGAACTCTGAGCAAGGGCACTTACCGGCAGCAGGAAAGCCGTCAGGGCCAACCAATATGTTCGCAACATGATTTCGTCCCTCGAAAATACGAAGCCTAACTGTACCGCGTCTGGAGCATCTGCCAAACCGCCCGCAGGCCGCAAGGCGCGCCCCCTTCCGGACGACCATATTTGCCGAGCCGCCAGGCCCAGACATCAAAGTGCATCCAGCTCTTGGCGTCGACAAACTCCTTCAGGAACAGGCCCGCCGTAATGGACCCGGCAAATCGCCCGCCCGAATTGACGAGGTCGGCAATCGGGCTCTTCAGATCCGCGAGGTAAGGGTCCCAGAGCGGCATGCGCCAGACCGGATCGCCGGATGCCTTGGCACCCGCTTCCATCGCGTCCGCCATGTCCTCGTCATCGGTGTAGAAAGGTGCAAGATCCGGCCCCAGCGCCACGCGCGCGGCGCCCGTCAATGTAGCGAAATCGATCAGCAGGTCCGGCTCTTCCTCACAGGCCCGCGCAAGTGCGTCCGCAAGAATTAGACGTCCCTCGGCATCTGTATTGTCGATCTCGACCGTCAGGCCCTTGCGACTGGACAGCACATCGCCCGGTCGGAAAGAGTTGCCGGCCACGGCATTTTCGACCGATGGCACGTAGAGCTTCAAATGAACCGGCAAATTCGCGCTCATGATCAGTTGCGACAGCGCAATCACATGCGCCGAACCACCCATATCCTTCTTCATGATCCGCATACCCGAACCCGGCTTGAGATCCAGCCCGCCGGAATCGAATGTCACCCCCTTCCCCACAAGGGCAAGGCTTGGGTGGGACGGGTCGCCCCATTCCAGTTCCATGAAGCGTGGCTCGAACGTCGCGGCCCGGCCAACCGCATGCACCATTGGATAGTTCGCCTCCAGAAGTGCATCCCCGACAATTGTGGTGAGTTTCGCGCCGAAACGTTCTGCAAGGTTTGAAATCGTGGCCTGAATGTCCTGCGGGCCCATATCGGCGGCAGGCGTGTTGACCAGATCGCGCAGGAGCGCGCAGGCATCCGCCTCGCGGCTCAGCGCGTCGGCATCTTCGTCTGCCGGAATCACCAGCTGAGGCGGCGTCGCCTTGTCTTTGAGATATCGGTCGAACCGGTACGCACCGTCTGCCCAACCGGCCGCAACCGAGCTGAACGCCATGCCACCTGCCTCGACTATGCGATACGATCCTTTTGGCAGTTTCGCCGACAGGCCAGCCACAGCCAGCGCATCCTGGCCCTTGCCCAGTCCATACAGCACCCGGGCAAGACCGCCTGCCTCCCCCGGCACCAGCACGATCTGTCCTGTCGCGCCTGTAAAAGCCTGCCCTTCAGCAATGGCACGCGCGGAGGGGAACGGATCGCTCTCCAGTGATTTGAAGGCTTTGGAAGTGTAGAGGAAGACGTCAACGGCGCCCTTCGGGTCGGCGGTGAAGCTCTTGTGCATGGAATTCAGCCCTTTCAGGGGGAAGAGTTAATGGAATCTGCTGAGGCGTTAACTGATCCTTGACGCCATTCAGTCCAGACTCGCTGGCAGTGTCTCAGATACAAACCCGGAGCCTGCTCATGTCCAGAGCCAAAACGTCACTGACTGCGCTGATCCTCGCGCTGGGCGCCTGCGCATCTGCCCCAGACCCTGAAGCAGAGGCCCAGGCAGAGATGGCCCGCGCAATTGAAGATGCGATGAAACCTGCCACCCCGGAAGAGATTGAAGCGGCAAACAATTCAGATCCGCTGACCAAGGCCAATTTCTGGGCCAATGAGCACACCAAGGATCCCAAGAATCTGGACGTGGCGATGACGTTCGTCTCTGCGCTACGCGGCATCGGCTCGAATGAGCGCGCGATCGAAGTCCTTTCTCAGACCCTGGTCATGCATCCGGAAAATCCGGATCTGCTGATGGCACTCGGCAAGGTATTTTCCGCCGAGGGCAACCTGAACGGCGCCGCGCGTGCCTTTGAAAAAGCCGCCATTGTCGCACCTCAACGCCCCGACACATGGTCAGCCTTCGGCATCACGCTGGACAAGATGGAACGTCACGGCATGGCGCAGGCCGCCTATGACAAGGCGCTGGCATTGGAACCGACTCGCACTGTGACACTCGCGAACTACGGCCTGTCTCTGGCACTCGCCGGAGACTTGCCGGGCGCCGAGGCGAAACTGAGACTGGCCGCCGACCAGCCCGATGCTGATTTGCGCGTGACCGAAAACCTCGCCCTGGTACTGGGACTGCAAGGCCGGTACGAGGAAATGGCTGAGGTCAGCAGCCGCTATGCGCCCGAGAGCATCGTAAAGAAGAATACCGCCCTGCTACAGGAAATGGTCCAACCAGTCCGGTCGTGGGATGCGCTGCAAGAGGCGCCCGAGGCCGTGGAGCCCCCTGCTCCTGCAAAGACGACCCAACCAAAAGCCAGTGTCACCAAACCCGTCAAATCAGAGACTCTCGCCTTGGCAGGCCCATCGTCTGAAGCGGAGAGCGACGATAGTGCCCCTGCTCCGGCTGCAACCGGCCTGCGGTTGCGCAGAACGCCTGGCTGACGAAACCATCCCTCCAGAAACGAAACGCGCCCGCCGGACCAGCCAGCGAGCGCGCTTCACTGAAGTCACCCGGACCTCAGCCCCAGTTCGTATCCGACTGCTCGATCGATGGCACTGACGCCTCGTCGCTGGCTTGCGAAGCCTTGAACCCGATATAGGCCGGGCCAAGCACTACGAGGAAAAGCACGGGCAGGAAGAACAGGATCATTGGCACGGTCAGCTGAGCTGGAAGGGCTGCTGCCTTCTTCTCCGCCTGCGCCATGCGCATGTCCCGGTTTTCCTTCGCCATCACACGGAGCGCATCGCCCAGCGGTGTACCGTAGCGTTCGGCCTGGCCCAACGCCATACAGACTGCCTTGATACCTTCATTGCCGGTTCGCTTTGCGAGATTTTCATAGGCTTGGCGACGTTCGGGCAAATAGGATAGCTCTGCAACCGTCAGGCCAAACTCCTCAGCAAGTTCGGAAGATGCCGAGCCGACTTCCTGACTGACCTTGGAAAAGCCGAGTTCGATGGACATGCCCGCTTCCACGCAGATCAACAGCATGTCGAGCGCATCCGGAAATGCCCGCATGATGGATTGCTGACGCTTCTGGGCGACATTGGAAATATAGATATTGGGCGCGTAGAAACCGGCCGCCGCGCCAAACAGCAATGAGCCATATTTCAGGACTGGTGCAAAGCCATGATCGTTCACGAAAAAGATGTAGAAGAACATCAGCAACGCGCCGACAAACGGCATGGTCATCCGTGCAAAGTAGAATGCCGACAATGGCCCAGGGCCGCGAAGGCCCGCCTTGGCAAGATTGTTGACGATGTTGGGATCTTCCAGCGCCTTCGCTAGGTTCAGTTTCGACGAAATGTTTCCGACAACAGAATCGTCCTTTCGACGAAGACCTTTGGGATTGTCCAGAGCTGCGCGGCTCTGCTTGCGCAGCTTTTCCCGCTGATCGGTAACCGCCTTCAGGCGCGTCTCAAGCTTGTCGGTCTGCAAGTAGGGGAGCAACACGGATATGACCGTACCAAAGACAGCGAGCGCGATCAGCAGGGCTGCGATCGCGTCAGGCTTGGCCAGTGATGCAAGAATGTCCGTCATCTCTGTCCCTTACAAATCGAAATTGATCATCTTGCGCATGACCAGGATGCCCATGGACATCATCACCACACCGATGGTTAGAAACAGATGACCCGTATCCGTCGTGAACAACTGCATGATGTAGGCCGGTGTCGTCATGTAGACGAGAGAGCCCACGACAAAGGGCAACGCCCCAATGATCATCGCCGACGCCTTGGCTTCGGACGACATGGCCTTGACCTTCTCGCGCATCATCTTGCGTGCGCGAATAACGCTCGACAGGTTGCCCAGGGCCTCAGACAGGTTGCCCCCGGCCTTCGACTGGATCATCAGGACGATCATGAAAAAGTTCACTTCCTGAAGCGGCACGCGCTTGTAGAAAGTGTTCAGCGACCGCTCCAGCCCTGCCCCCATGGACAGGTTGTCGGTCAGCATGGCGAATTCCGAGCGCAGGGGTTCAGGTGATTCCTTGGAAATGATTCGAACGCACTCGTTCAGCGGCAGACCGGATTTCACACCCCGCACAATGATGTCCAGCGCGTCCGCAAACTGGTTGATCATCTTCTTGTTTCGCCCATTGGTGGCCATGCCGAGCAAAATCCGCGGCAAGCCGACGGCGCCGAAGAAGAAGGCACCTCCGACCAGCGCTGGCCGGCTCTTGAACGAAATGCCGCTGATCACGAGCCCGTCGAAGCCGAGAATATAGACTGTGCCGCCGAGCGCCATGCCGAGCACAAGTGAGAAAATCCAGAAGGCGGAAACAGGCACATCCAGCCCTGCCTGCGTCAGGCGAGAGCTGAGATTCTGTGGACGAATGGACTTGCGACGCTCCTTGTCCTGCTTGCGCATCGTATCCAGCATTTCCTGGGTTTTCTGACGACGCTTCGCATTTTCGTCCATTGCCTTGTCGCGCTTGCTCGCGCCGGACCCACCCGTGCCAATCGCCTTGGCCCGCTTGCGCGCGACGTCGGATTTGTCACCAGTCAAGGCGATGCCAAGACCAGCAATTGTCAGAAAAGCGAGCCCGCCGATGACGTAGATCAACATGTTTGCGTCCATGCGTCAGGACCCCAATGCATCGAGCGCTGTGGCGAGGTCACGCTCCATATTGTAATAGGACGCACGCTCCCAGAAGCGCGGGCGGCCAACGCCTGTGCCTCTATGCGTGCCGAGCACCTTACCGTCCGCGTCTTCGCCATCGATCTCGTATTTCAGGACATCCTGAAGTACAATCGTCTCACCTTCCAGGCCCATGACTTCGGTAATATTCATGATACGACGCGAGCCATCCCGCAGGCGCGATGCCTGAACGACCACGTCGATTGAGCCGACGATCATTTCCCGGATGGTTTTGGCTGGCAGCGAAAAACCACCCATCGTAATCATGGATTCGACACGGCTGAGAGCTTCGCGCGGGCTGTTGGCGTGCAGCGTACCCATCGAGCCGTCATGGCCGGTGTTCATGGCCTGCAGCAGATCGAACGCTTCGGGTCCACGCACCTCGCCCACAATGATCCGCTCAGGACGCATACGCAGACAGTTCTTGACCAGTTCGCGCATCGTGATCTCGCCGGAGCCTTCGATATTGGGCGGGCGGGTTTCCAGGCGCACCACATGTGGCTGCTGCAACTGAAGCTCCGCCGAGTCTTCGCATGTAATTACGCGCTCGGTCGGATCGATAAAGCCGGTCAGACAGTTCAACAGCGTGGTCTTCCCGGAACCGGTACCGCCCGAGATCAGGATGTTACAGCGCGAATGTCCGATGATACGCAGAAGTTCTGCGCCTGGCTCTGAAATGGACCCGAAGTTCACAAGATCCTGCAGACGCAACTTGTCCTTTTTGAACTTACGAATTGTGAGCGTTGGCCCATCAATCGCCAGCGGCGGGGCAATCACGTTCACACGTGAGCCGTCAAGAAGGCGGGCGTCACAGATCGGGGAAGAGTCATCTACGCGGCGGCCGACCTGGCTCACAATGCGTTGACAAATATTCATCAGCTGGGCATTGTCACGAAACCGGATATTGGTGCGTTCAATCTTGCCGTTGACCTCGATATAGGTCGTATCGGCACCGTTCACCATGATATCGGCGATATCATCGCGCGCCAGCAATGGCTCCAGCGGGCCGTACCCCAGAACGTCGTTACAAATGTCGTCGAGCAGTTGTTCCTGCTCGGAAATCGACATTACAACATTCTTGATACTGATAATCTCGACGACGATGTCGCGGATCTCTTCACGCGCGCTTTCGGCATCCAGCTGAGCGAGTTGCGACAGGTCGATCGTGTCGATCAACGCATTGAAGATGGTCATCTTCGTCGCATAATACTGGTCTGACTGCTGGTTCACCTTGCGAACCGGTTCCGGCTTGGCTTCCGGCGCCTGCACGCGCACGGGTTTGGAACCACCCGCCGACGGAGGTTTCGGCGCGCCCTTCACCGGCACCGGGTCGGGCACAGGTGGCTTTTTGGGCGTCGGCTTCGGCTTCACCTCAGCCGCCGGGGCCGGCTTTGGAGCTGGCGCTGGTGCTGTTAGTTGCGCGCTTGAGGCAGGTCGTTTTCCAAAGGCCATATGAAATTCCCCCTAGGGGTCACTTTCCCAGCAATTTCTTAAGGAACGACTTCTCCTGAGGCTCCACCGCCCGGCCTGTCAGCGTGGATGCCAGATGGTCGATGGCCTGCGCCGACTTAGACGCCGGATCCGTTTCAGAGATCATCTGGCCGTTATTCGCGGCCGTACCGAACAGCTCAGGATCGAAAGGCAGAATGACATCCGGCTCTACACCGATGGCAGCCGCGAAATCCTTCACCGGAATTTCCGGACGTTTTGGCACTCCGCTCATATTCAGCACGAGACGCGGTGGATGGTCGTTCGGCCGCTTTGCCTTGAGTTGGTCAATCATGTTCTTGCCGTTCCGAAGCGATGCGAGATCTGGCTGGCAGACCACAATCACTTCATCAGAGGCAATCAATGTGCTGAGCATCCAGCTTGACCAGATATGCGGTAAGTCAAGCACCAGGTACGGCACATTACGCCGTACGCCCTCAATCACGGTGGTGTAGGCTTCGTCCGGAATATCCATGATCTGATTGATCGTGGCGGGCGCTGTAAACAAGGACAGTCGGTCTGTCGGCTTGGCCAGCAAACGTTCAATAACGGATTCGTCGGCGCGCTCCGGTGCGAGCAGCGCATCAGCCACTGTCTGAGGCGTCTCCTGATTGAAGTCCAGAGCCGTCGTTCCGAAGGAAAGGTCCAGGTCCACAAGCGTGGTATTGACCTTGACGTTCTCAGCAAGCGCCCAAGACAAATTGTGCGCGATTGTCGAGGCCCCTACTCCGCCCTTTGCGCCCACAACAGAGATCTGCTTTCCGACAAATGGCGAGTCCGGGTTGACGAACAACTCACCGATTGAACGGATGATTTGCAAGGGCTGGAACGGCGGCACCAGATATTCACTCACGCCGCGCGCAATGAGCTGTCGATACAGCATGATATCGTTGACGGCACCGATCACCATGACTTTGACAGTCTCGTCGCAATGCTCAGCAAGCGCATCGATTTCACGAACAACCTGCCCAGCCGATTCCGACGATTCAATCATCAGCAGATTGGGAGTCGGATTCTCGCTCATATACGCAATGGCCGCGGGAATGCCGCCGGGGATGCATTCGACCGTAGCCCGGCCCATACGTCGGTCTTGCGCGCTGACTTCCAGCAGACCGCGTGTTTCCGCGCGCTCATAGAACAGTTTGATGGATATGGCGGGCAACATGACGTCGCCACCGCTCGGCTCTGAATGTCCGAGGCCATGCGTATCATTGTCTGCAGTCAGGCCCATGGGTGCGCCTTCGGCAACAGCCTGGTCCACGCTGTCGTCAACCTCATTGAGGTCGATATCAGACGGTGTGTGGTCGGACATCGAATCTTCGGAAAAGACGTCCTCGAAATCGTCGTCGAACAATGCGTTTTCGTTTGACATTATCTACTAAGTCCTTCTCGTCCCCACTAGTTGCCGACCGCAGTCGACACAGAACCTGACTCGGCATCGCTCCGCTCGGCGCCGGTTGACTCGCCCTCGCGGAACTTTCCAAGGATTGTGCTTCGGCGTACGGGATCGCCCTCATCCAAAGCGCGCTGGCCCAACAAGTCGCCCGGATCCGATATCATTGCCGCAAGATTGGTCCGGATTGAGCAGCCAAGAGTAGGCAACTCATTGTTGGATGAAATGTCTGCCATGTTCAGGGAGGCGAGCGACGGGCAATCCGGCGCAATCGCATCATAGGCCTGATAAGCAAGGATCATCGGTTCCGTCACAGTCGATTCTGCACCATGGCTGCTGCCCGAGATCTCTTCGTACTCCACGCCATTTTCCCACGCGATTTCGCGGGCTTCAGCAACGGCGGATACCGCGAGCTGGGGATTGGATGACGATTCCGGCAGCGACATGATCAGCGGGCCGTGGCCAACCGATCGGTAGCTGGCCACAAAGTTCTGGATGCGAGCCTTGTCACTCAGGCTCAGCTGGCTAGCTTCGGGATGAATGTCGATCTCAAGAAATTCCGTGCGCTTTGCAACAGTAATGGGATTTCGATCAAGCGGCGTACCCTGAAGATATGATGCCGGCACGGCAGTCGGTGCCGCGCTGGAACAGCCCGTCACGGTCAGGGCGCCGAGCGCCGCGGCCAGAGCAAGAGGTGAAGTCAATAGCCTGGTCATCCTGGGTCCCCTACTCCTCAATAAATCCAACGGGTGCACGATAGTCGGAAGCGTCTACCTTGGCGCCGTTCTTGCCATATTGCTCATTGATCTTTCCGAAGAAGATGGTCTTGGCGTCCGACGCATTGGCGAAGCCATCTGCCGGTGTCCGCAACTGATCCTTGGACGTTGGATCCACCAGATACGGAGTGACGATCACGACCAGTTCGGTCTCTTCCTGAATGAAGTCACGTGATTGGAACAAAGCCCCAAGGATCGGCAACTTCTTCAGGCCTGGAACTTGGTCAAGGCTCTGACGTGACCGTGTCTGGATGAGACCTGCCATCATCATGGAGCCGCCGGACGGAAGTTCAATCGTCGATTCAGCGCGCCGCACTGACAAGGCTGGTAGTGTCACGCCCTCCACTGTCACAACATTGCCGGAATCATCAATCGTCGTTGTGCTGGTTCCCTGAAAGGCACCTTCTGACGAGAGCTCTGATACTTCAGTCGACACTTTCAGCGAAATGCGCCCTTCTGACAGCACGACCGGCGTGAAGCCAAGGCCAACACCATAGGGTTTGAACTCGACGGTAATGCGTCCGTTATTGTCCTGGCCGACAGGAACCGGGAATTCACCCCCGGCAAGGAATTTCGCAGCTTCGCCAGACATGGCGACAATATTCGGTTCGGCCAGCGTGCGCACGACGCCAATCCGCTCCAATGCATTGATTTCGGCCCCGATACTGGATTGCAAATCCGTACCGACATAGTTTTGGTAACCAATTGTGCCACCGAAGCCGCCAAGGCTCTGTCCCTGAACCGGATAGCTCAGTGAACTGCCGATATCGCCATTGAAAGAATATGGCAGGCCCGGCGCAAGCGCGGTGGTCCCGGAATCCACCGGCACACCGCTTCCATTATCCACAAATAGCTGCCGCTCCACCAATGCAGCCAGATCTCCGAAACCCGGCGATCCGGTCAAATTGATGCCCAACTGTTTGACGGCATTGCGCTGCATCTCGACGATGCGCACTTCCAGAAGCACCTGGTCTTTCGCAGCGATGCTGATCATGTTGATGACTTGCGTGTTTTCACCAGCCTGCACATAGGCTGAGACGAGACGCTCAACGGCATTGGACGCGCTCAAACTGTCCGCCGAACCAGTCAGAACAACGCTACCATTCATGCCCTCAATGCGCACACGGGCGCCGGGCACATGGCGTGCCACGAGCTGCTCCAGCGATGCCATGTCCATCTCGACCCCGATTTCGAGATTGAGGATCTGATTGCCTGCATTGTCGAATACGAACGCATTGGTCTGTCCAAAGCTCACGCCCCGGAAGATGATACGTTTCGCCGTCTGCACGACCGCGTCGGCAATGTCCGGATTGGTGATGACGACATCGGCGGCCGGAGTGTCGAGTTCGACAATCATCGACTTGTTCAGGCCGAGTGTGACCTGTTGGCTGTATTCCGATTGACCCGGATGCGTGATCCGTGTCCCCAAACTATCTGATTGGGCTTGTGCCACCGGAACGAGCGCAATGGCTGATGCCAATGCTGCAAGACCCGGTAAAATCCTGGACAATTTCATTTTCAGCTTCCCCCCGGCCCGGCATTTGATGCTTTGCCGTTCCGATAAATCAGAATGCCACCATTGCTGTTGCCGCCATTCTCAAGCATGTCGATCCGTGCTGCCCGGTCATAGCTATCCCCAACATCCGACCAGGGACGCAGCGATAGCGAAAGCGCGCCTTTGCGCTGCGAAAGCGCAATCAGTTCGGCTTCCTTGCTATCCACTTCCAGCGTGGCCGTATTGCCCACTTGAGAGGCGCCGCCTTCATCATATGTCAGGTAGACCTGATCGATCGCCAGTACACGCACGTTCTGAATAATGGTTTCGGTGGCAGTCTGCGGCACCATTTCGCCATTCATCTGCATCGTGGCTTGATATGTCAGGATCACATCCACCCGATCATTCGGCAAAATAAAGCCGCCGGATGCCGATTCTGTAGATATTTCGACGGACATGGCGCGCATGCCGGGCTCAATCAGCGCGGCCATCGTGCCCGTATCACCCTTCTTCACCAGCTTACGAGGCAGGATCGGCTCATTCTCGAAGATAGGCACCCGTACGACACTGCCGGCCAGCTCCTCTATCGCCTCCGGTGAATCGGTCTCCGTGCGATAGCCAGCAACAATACTCTTTTCCGGCCAGTCCGCCCATTCCAGATCATCCACGGTCACGAGGTCACCGATGTCCAGGTCACGGCGTGCAACAAGCACTTTCGTCTCGGACACTTCGCGCGTTTCGACCACGGTCTGCTGCTCAGTCTGGATCGTCGGCGCAGGTGCCTGCGCGAGATTGCGGACAAGGAAAGCCGCCGCAATTGCGGCAACCGCAGCGCCGATCAGGATGATTAGACGAATTGGCGACATGAGGCCCCACTCCTCTGGAAACAAGACTCCGCGGACGGCCCTGAACGATTCAGAGTGGTCCGGTCAAAGGCGACCTTTTCACAAGGCCACTAAAGCATCGTTAACTGAAAAGACTGATCCGGCTTAATACATCGGTAAGAAATGGCGACTGGGGACCGGCGGCAAAAACACCCGCAGCAATCGCGACTCCATAGGGAACGCCCGCCTTTTCCTCGAAAGGGGCGCGGACAGCTCCCGGAACCACTTCAACCGGCATGGTCTTGCGAACCAGAATGATGAGGATGGCGCATGCGCCACCCGCTACAGCCATCACGAACAGGAATGTGATGCTGGCACTCGGCCCGACCCAAAGCATCACGGCAGGGATCATCTTGGCGTCCCCTCCCCCAACGATATTGAACGCGAACAAGCCGAACGCGATCAGGAAGGCACACAAGGCAGTAATAAGGTGTCCCCCGATGATTTCCATCGGAACGCCTGAAACGAACGCTGCCGGCACGAACAACACTGCGAGCGTCACGTTCAACCAGTTCGGAATCGTCAGGCGATTCACATCATGAAGCGCTGCAAAAACGCACAAGGCCAGGAACAGGCCGGCAATCATGGCCAGGATCATTGAGGGCTTCCTTCAAGTCTGTTGCGAAGCATGCTGACCCAAAAGATTGAAGGAAGTTTTTAAGCTCCGCCGTATGAGCATAAAAAAGAAGCCGCCAGGTTTTCCCCGGCGGCTCCATTTGTATGGCAAGACTAAATAAGTCTTGGTCTTAGGCTGCGTTCATGTCGTCGGCAACGCCCTGGAACTTTTCGTTCACAGAATTACCGAGGGCGGTAGCACCGCCGATGATAGCAACAGCGATAAGCGCAGCGATCAGACCGTATTCAATAGCCGTAGCGCCGGACTCGTCTTTCAGAAAACGTGCAAACATTGGAAACTCCCATCATGCAATTGTTATTGCCCCGGCAATAATCCTCTACCCGGAACATGACTGACACTACCGGTTCATTCTCAATATCGCGTGAAAGAAAACAGAAAATCCGTGAAGGCAAAACAGGGTTTCGTTTACCTTCTTAGTGCCCGCAAATATTGGGCTTTTGGTGATTCGGAAATTGCCGGTCCAGTCCCATATAATGACTAGAACAGCGAAATCTGGTCGTCGTGGGTACGCTATTAGGAAACGTGCAACCTTATTGGAAGAATGTGCGCGGGCTGAATTAAGTCTGGAGACAGCAAGATGAATCTGTTCGCGAAAATCTGCACACTGCCGGTTGCCGCTGCGCTTGTATCCCAAATCGCAGTCGCGGGCCCTCTGTCGGTAGAGGTGAACAAAACCATACCGGTTCACTTGCGCAGTGCAGCTGCCAGCGTCGTCCTGGGCAATCAGACAATCGCAGACGTTGCGGTCCATGATGAGAAGCTCATCTTCATTACAGGCAAGACGTTTGGCACCACCAATTTGCTGATTTTCGACAAATCTGGCCGCCAGATCTATTCCACAGACATCCTTGTTGTCGCGAATGAAGCGAATGTGGTGACGATCAACCGGTCAGGATCCAACTATACATATGACTGTGCACCTACCTGCCGCTCAACCCTCAGCGTTGGCGATGCTCCGGAGCACTTCGAACAGTATATCGATCAGCAAACGGGCGTGAAGGCACTGTCCGACAGCAATTGATTGACGGTTCGTACCGTTTCTCTGACCCGAATACATAAAATTCGACAGATTCGCGAAACTGGCTGATCACCCACATCTGATAGACACCTCACCTGATCAAATGGGTCTGTGTGGGTGACGACAATGACATTACAACTTGGCATTCTTGCGCCACGACTGCGCAGCAAGTTCAAGGCATGGTGTGAAAACCGGCGCGGTGCGACCGCCGTCGAGTTTGCGCTCGTATCCGTCCCTTTCTTCTTCCTGATCTTCGGCCTGCTGGAAATCTGCCTGATATTCATCATGTCCACAGTACTCGAACATGCGTTGGCGGAAGCCTCCAGAAAGATCCGTACCGGACAGGCCCAGGACAACAGCTTCACAAAAGTCGAGTTCCGGAACGAAGTCTGCTCAAAGTTCTACAATCTGCTCAATTGCGATGATCGCCTCTATATTGACGTGCGCTCGCTCGACAAGTTCAGCCTCGCCGACCTGACCACGCCGTTGGCCGGTGACGGTGAAATTGATGATACCGACTTCAAATATGATCCCGGCTCGGCCAATGATATTGTGGCTGTGCGTGTCTATTATGAGTGGTCCCTCATGACCCCGTGGGTATCGACACCTTTGTCCAACCTTCCAAACAATCGCCACCTGCTTCAGGCCAATGCGGTGTTCCGCAACGAGCCTTTCGGAGATTGATGACCATGACCAAGAAATCCCTGCTCTCTCGACTCAATCCCCGTCTCAAATGGCGCGGTGTGCGCGGCATTCGCTATAATGAGGAAGGCGTCTCTGCGGTCGAATTTGCGTTGATCGCACCAATCCTGATTTTCATCTATCTGGGCGCGGTCGAGCTGAGCCTGCTTATGCGGGTGGATCGCCGCGTCACATCAACCACGGCGAGCCTTGGCGACCTGACCGCACGTCTCGCAACGGTGACCGACGAAGACATGGAAGAAATGTTTGCCGCCGCAGAAGTCATGATGCAGCCATATGAGGCACAGAGCGCCACCATGCGGATCACCAGCATCGTCGACAGTGGAGACGGCAAGGCCGTTGTCGCATGGTCAGACGCCTACAAGATGACCGCCTATTCCAAAGGCGCGACGGTCACGGTCCCAAGCGGGATCATCTCGTCGCCAGGATCGATCATCTTGTCCGAAGTCGTCTATGAGTATGACAGCAAGATTGGTGGCTTCCTCAACACAACGATGACGATCGACGATGAATTCTATCTCCGTCCTCGCCGTGTCGACGCAATTGCCCGCGTGACCCTCGGAACTGGCGATTCTTTCGGCCCGACCAGCTAGGGTCCCCCTGCCCTCTATTCAGCAGGCGTCTTGGACACTTTCACGGTTGTCAGTACCGCAAAGCCGCAAAAGAACAGAAGCGCGATGGCAGACATGCCGACTCGCTGGCTGTTCGACCATGTCGTGAACAATTCGATCAGCAAGGGCCCGATCCAGACAGTGACGGTGCCCGCAATCGCATAAAGCCCGAAGAACTCCCCCCGCATATGCGTTGGTGCAATGTGGACCAGCATTGACCGGCTCGACGAAATGTTCGCCGTGGCGAACACGCCGATCAGCGCCCCGTTCAGCAGGTAGGTGACGTCAGACAGGCTGGAGAAAACGGGTGCCTGCCACAGTTCGCGGTTCTCGATCAGGCCGAACAGGATGGAATCCCGCGTCACGGACAAGCCAAAGAACAAGATGATGACGATTGCCATCAGCTCCATCAGGAGCGCATTCTTCGGGCCGAGCTTTGAATCGAACCAGCCGCCCGCCACACCGCCAATCGCCGCCCAGATCGAGGCCCAGATTGCGTAGACGGTCAGCTCGACAATGCCCCAGCCGAGGAACAGGCTGACATAGACGGCCGCCAGCGCCAGCAGGGCGAACATGCCATCGGCATAAATGGTACGCGCAATCAGGAATTTGAACGCTTCCCGATATTCAGCTGCCTTGCGCACTGTGCGGACAACCCCCGCAGCCCCTTCTTTGACCGATGGGAAAAACGGGGTCCCCTTCACACCCGTATCTTTGGCGTAAAGGAAAAACGGAACGATCATCACGGCCAGCCATACCGCGCAGATCGGTCCGGCAATGCGGAAATGCTGGTACCGTGCGGTATCAATACCGAACAGGGGCTCCGCGAATGGCCAGTTCAGCATATCCGGCAGGGCAAACATGAAGACGATTGCAACGAACAACAGCGTCGCCGCCGCATTGCCGAGTGCCAAACCAAAGCCCGACACGGCCGGGAGGGCGCTTGGCCGGGCGGCGTCGGGAAGCATGGAGTTATGCGTCACCTCACTGAATGTGTAGGTGACATAGGCTGCGATGAGGATGGCGATGATTGTGCCGGTGGAAAATCCGGATTCGCCAGGCACGGCCCACCAGAGCAGGAAGCTGAGCACAGACAGGACACCGAGGAACAGGATCAGGAGCGGCTTGCGCCTCAGGCCCCGGTCGAATGCCGCTCCGAGGAAGGGCGCCGTCAGCGCCGCAATCGCGCCCGCCCATTTTGACAGGGACGCCACCACGGCCTGTCCTTTTGCGCCAGCAACCTGGCGCGCGGTTTCCGGGTCCATCCCTTCCAGCTCTCCGCTGGCCATTATGTCCGCGCCAATGATGTCGCGGGCGAAATAGGGCGCGAACACATAGATGATGATGAGGATATAATAGGGATTGCGCGCCCATTCGAACCAGGCCCACGCAAAGCCCGTCTTGCCGAGCGCTCCGCCCTCCCCGGCCGTGTGCGCGCCTTGCGCAGCTACAATTGCAGCTTCTTCGTCCTGGCCGGGCGAAATGGATGTCTCGGTCATGCGGTATCCTCCCAAGTGCCGCTTGCCGGCATCTGTCGACTAGCGTGCACATTCGGAAAGAAAGTGAAAGCGGTTTTGCCGCTGTCGCAACGTCAGGCCGACAGCTTTTCCGCCAATTCGGCCGCGTACTTGGTGATGTCCCCCGCGCCGAGACAAACCACCATCGCGCCGGGCTCAGCCAGGGCTTTCAATGTCTCTGGCAATGCCTCCATGGACGGGATCGTTGCAGCACCGCGATGGCCATTGCGGACTATGCTGGCGACGAGGGTCTCATGGTTGAACCCGTCAATCGGGCTCTCGCCCGCTTCATAGACCGGCGCGACCAACACATGGTCAGCCTGGTCGAAACAGCGGGAGAAATCCTCGAACAGGTCGCGCAGACGTGTATAGCGATGCGGTTGGCAAACCGCGATCAGCTGGCCTTGCCCCTGCATGGCCCGTGCAGCCTTCAATACGGCCGAAATCTCTACCGGGTGATGACCATAATCATCAATAATGCGGACGGGCGGCTTGCCTTCGACCGGCACCCATTCCCCGACCTGTGTGAAGCGGCGCTTCACCCCGCCAAATTGCCCCATCGAGGTCCGGACCTGATCGTCTGTGGCGCCAAGTTCCAGCGCGACAGCAACGGCGGCCAGCGCATTCTGGACATTGTGCTCGCCCGCCATCGGCAGAGTCAGCCCTTCGATCATCCGCGGCTGGGCAGAGCCGGGACGGCGCAGCGCGACATCGAAATGCGCGCCCGACAGATCGGTTTTCAGATTGATGGCGCGGACATCGGCCTGGCGGTTGAAGCCATAGGTGATGCGGCGCCGGTCCGTAACGCGCGCAGCCAATCCCTGCACTTCAGGATGGTCCGTGCACAGGACGGCAAAGCCATAAAATGGGAGGTTCTCGACAAAGGTATCAAACGCCTCGCGGAGTTTCTCCATGGACCCGTAATGGTCCATGTGTTCGGCGTCGATATTGGTGACCACGGCGCAGGTCGGGTGGAGCTTGGCAAAAGTGCCGTCGCTTTCGTCACTCTCGACCACCATCCAGTCGCTCTCGCCTGCCTTGTAGTTCGACCCATAGGCATGGATGATCCCGCCATTGATGACGGTCGGGTCGATATTTGCGCCATCCAGCAGCGCCGCGACCATCGAGGTCGTCGTCGTCTTGCCATGTGTGCCCGCAATGCAGACCGTGTACTTCAGCCGCGTGATCTCGGCCAGCATGTTAGCCCGGCGCACGACCGGAATACCTGTGGCGCGCGCCGCATCGACCTCTGGATTGCCAGACTTGATCGCGGTGGAGATGATTACCGTGCCGGCCCCCTCCACATTCTCGGCGGCGTGCCCGATGAAGATCTTCGCGCCCCGCTCGCGCAGGCGCTGGATATTGTCGGACTCGCGTATGTCAGAGCCCTGCACCTGATAGCCCATCGTGATCATGACATCGGCGATGCCAGACATGCCGATGCCGCCAATGCCGACAATATGCGCGGGACCAAGATCAAACGGAGTGGGAGAAGTCATGCAGGATCGTCCAAATGAGGAAACGGGAACGCCTAGCGATACCGTGACGCGGGAGCGCGAAGCAAGGACTGCTTGCGCATGACGCATTCATGAAATCCGAGGCGTTTTTCTTGAATGGGCATCGTGCGATCCCAAAATGACTGTAATGAGGCACAATTCGGGTGCTTCGTAGCGAGGGGAACCGCACTCATGAAAATGCATCTGGCCCAGCTCAATGTCGGCCACCTCGTCGCGCCGACGGATGATCCGCGCGTGAAAGATTTCATGGACAATCTCGATTTCATCAACGGGATCGGCAAATCCATGCCCGGTTTCGTCTGGATGATGGAAGGATCGGGTGAGCCCGGCCAGGGCAATACGGAAGCCAAGATCGATGGCGATCCGCAATTCGTTGCCAATCTGACCGTCTGGGAAGACGTACAAAGCCTCGAAACCTTTGTCTGGGGCACGATCCACCGGAAATTCTACGAACGCCGCGCTGAATGGTTCGAGATGATGCGCGAGATGCATTTCGTCATGTGGTGGGTGCCAGAGGGCCACGAGCCGACACTGGACGAAGCACTGGAACGACTGGCCCGCCGCCAGCAAGATGGCGACACGGACGAAGCCTTCGGATGGGAATGGCTGCGTGAAGCCGAATTGCACAAGACGCACGCCTGCGCCCCCCGTGTAGCCTAAAGCTCAGCGACTCGTTCGGCCATGTCTGCCAGTTCTTTGGCGGCATTGACCTTGGCCGACGCCTTCGCGGCTGCCGCCCGTGCGCGCAGATCGTCGGCATCCTGCAGACGGGCCGTTATCAGCGCGCCCAGCAATTGCGGATAGAGATTGCTCTCCAGCACCATGTCGGCGGCGCCAATCTCCGTCAGGGCCTCGGCATTGGCGGCCTGATGATCATCCATGGCAATCGCCAGCGGAATCAGGATGGACGGCCGACCGACCGCGGCAATCTCCGATACTGTGCCGGCGCCAGACCGTGCGATGACGAGATGCGCCTGTGACAGCTTCTGCGGCATGTCCGAGAAGAACGGCGACAACTCGGCTTCAATCTTCACACGCCGATACATGTTATCGACAAAGGCATATTGTTCCTGACGCACCTGCTGGATGATGCGAAGCCGCGCCTGCAGCGGGGGCGGCACGAAATCAACAATCGCCGTCGGGATCGTTTCACCGATGATCTTGGACCCCTGACTTCCGCCCGTAATCAGAATGGTCAGCATATCGTCCGTGGAGGGATAGGGGTCTTCCCGCCGCGCCAGTATGGCCTCACGCACCGGATTGCCGACGGCCAGATGCGCGCTCCAGGAGGGTAGCCTGTCGAGCCGCTCGAACCCGCTGGCGACCAGTTTGGCCTGCCGGGCAAAACGGCGGTTCACCCGCCCGAGAACAGCGTTCTGCTCATGGATGATGATCGGCACCTTCATGCGGCGCGCCGCAGCCAGTGCCGGGAAGGCCGGATAGCCACCAAAGCCTGCGATCAGGCTGGGCCGGGTTTCACGGATCAGGGTTTTCGCACGGGATATGCCCGCATTGATCTTCATGGCCGTCGCCGGCAGAGTCCATGGCTTGCGGAGATTGGGGGAAGAGGCCTGAATCTGTTCCAGCCAGTCTGCCGGAAATTCCTTGGCATATTTTGCGCCGCGCTTGTCAGAGATCAGGCCAACCTTCCAGCCTCTTGCAATCATCTCGTCTGCAAAGGCTCTGGCGGGGAACATGTGCCCCCCTGTGCCACCTGCTGCGATGACGACAAGCTTGTCTCTGTCTTCAGCCATACCGGCCCCTTGTGCGCGTACCTTGTCCGCGCACAAGTGCCAGCGCAAGGCCCAGTGTCAATCCCGTCCCGATCATGGACGAGCCACCATAGGACACAAATGGCAGTGTCATGCCCTTTGGCGGGATAAGGGCCAGATTTACGGCAATGTTTATGGCAGCCTGAAGGCCGAATAGCGTGAAGAGTCCGGCAGCCGCAGCGCGCGCATAGCCATCTTCCACACGTGAACTGGCACGGAAGCCCCGCAGGATCAGCAATACGAAAACCGCCATCAGCATCAGCGCCGCGATCAGGCCAAACTCCTCGACCATGACCGCATAGATGAAATCAGTGTGCGCGTCCGGCAGATGGATCTTAACTTGCCCCTCCCCCGGTCCAACACCAAACAATCCCCCCCGGCCGATGGCTTCGGCGGCGCGGTCAATCTGGTACGTATCGGCAGAGTCTGGATTGATGAAGCTGTTCACCCGGTAGCGAACATGCGGCAGCAAGGCATAAAGCGACGCCGACAAGCTGACCCCGCCAACCGCGAACCCTGCCGCCCATCTCCACGGCAGGCCACTGACATAGAACGTCACGACGAAGGCCGCACTCAGCAACACCGACTGTCCGACATCCGGTTGCAACAATAAAAGGCCGAGCGTGACCGCATAGAACAGGAAGGCAATGATCGCCCAAGGCCCGGTTGGATACAGCTCTCGCTGCGCCAGCAACCAACCGCTCAGGACAATCAAGGCAGGCTTTACCATCTCGCTCGGCTGCAGGGAAAACCCGGCAAACCGCAACCAGCGCTGCGCGCCCTTGGCCTCGTGTCCCCAAACGAGAATGAAGAACATCAGGGCAAGGCTGACAATAAAGACCAGCGTTGCAAACCGCCGCGCCCAGGTCCGGTCCAGCATGCTGACCACCACCATGATGGTCGCGCCCAAACCGGCAAAGCAGACCTGACGGAACACAAAGAAGTATTCATCCGAATAGCCAATCCGCGCCGCCGCAGTCGGCCCCGCCGCAAGCGACATGAGCAGGCCAATGGCAATCAGGAAAAACGCACCGCCGAAGAGCCCCCAATCGAGCGTCCGCCGCCACTCGGTCAGCCAGGACATGTCCGAGCGTGCGAGCAATGGGGCGGATGCTACGTAGGTCAAGCCAACTCCTTCAACTCCTGCGGCATCATTGACTGGACGATGCTCCGGAACACATCTCCGCGATGTTCAAAGTCGCGGAACTGGTCGAAACTTGCACAGGCAGGTGAAAGAAGAATGACCGGATTTTCGTCTCCGACCACTTTTGCATCACGAAATGCAGCCTGAACTGCATTTTCGAGCGTGCCGCATGTTTGCAGGGCCACCTTGCCCTTCAGCGTTGCGGCGAAGGTTTCTTCGGAGTCCCCGATCAGATAGGCCTTCGTGATGTTCGGGAACAGCGGCGCCAATGGCTGGATGCCCTCAGCCTTCGAAACACCGCCTGCAATCCAGTATGCTTTCTTGTAGGCTTTCAACGCCTGTTCGGCGGCTTCGGCATTGGTCGCCTTGGAGTCATTGACGAATTTCACGCCATCAATCTCGCCAACCATTTCGAGTCGGTGGGCAAGACCCGGGAAGGTGCGAATACCATCCATGATGGTCTGTGGGTCGAGGCCCAGCGCCCGGCAGGCGGCATAGGCTGCCGCGGCATTCTGGTGGTTGTGACGGCCCGGCAGCGCCATGCAGTCGGAGAGGTTACCGACGAACTGCGCCTGACCGCTATTGCTGTCATAGAGTCGTCCGTCCACGGCGCTGACGCCCCGGCCGAGCGCATAGGTGGATGAAGCCTGGACAACACGCGCTGGTCCATTTGCCGACAGGCCGATGGCGATGGACTGGGTGATCACATCGTCAAAGCCAATGATCGCAACATCTTTCTCGGTCTGGTTCTGGAAGATGCGCATTTTCGCAGCCTGGTACCCGTCCATGCCGCCATGGCGGTCCAGATGATCCGGCGTGATGTTGAGCAGCACGGCGACATCGCAATGCAGGCTCTTCACCAGGTCCAGCTGGTAGGAAGAGAGCTCCAGAACATAGGTTGCGTTGGCGTGCAGTGGGGCAAGGTCCAGCACGCCTGTGCCGATATTGCCCCCGATGCGCGCATCACGGCCCGCATGTTTCAGGATATGCCCGATCAACGCGGTTGTGGTCGACTTCCCGTTCGTGCCGGTGATGGCCACGATCTTCGGACGGCCACGCTCTGGCAGGGCCTGCACAGCGCGGGCGAATAATTCCATGTCGCCGACGACCGGCACATTGGTCATTTCCGCCATCCGCACAATCCGGTGCGGCTGCGGGAATTTGTATGGCACGCCGGGGGAAAGGACGAGCGCGGCAAAGGTCTGCCAGTCGCGCTTGTTGATGTCTGACAGGGTCAGGCCGGCGGCCTCCGCCTTTGCGCGGGTCTCTTCATTGTCATCCCACGCATGAACACGCGCGCCCCCGGCCTTGAGGGCCTTGGCAGCCGAGAGGCCTGTCCGGCCAAGGCCGAACACAGCAACATCTCTTCCAGCATATTCAGTAATCGGAATCATGGGTCTCGGCTTACCTCAGCTTCAACGTTGCGAGGCCCGCGAGGGCGAACAGGACGGACAGGATCCAGAAGCGCGCCACAACGCGCGTTTCTGGCCAGTTTTTCTTCTGGAAGTGGTGGTGCAGCGGCGCCATGAGGAAGATGCGCTTGCCTTCCCCCGTCAGCTTGCGGGTGACCTTGAACCAGCCGACCTGTATCATCACAGACACCGCTTCCATCACGAACAGACCGCCAATGATAACCAGCGCAAATTCGTGCTTGGCCGCCACCGCAACGACACCCAGCATTCCTCCAAGCCCGAGCGATCCGGTGTCGCCCATGAAGACCTTGGCCGGATAGGCATTGTACCAGAGGAAGCCCATGCCCGCGCCGATCATGGAGGCGAGCAACACGGTCAGTTCGCCGGTGCCCGGCGTGAACTGGATGCCGAGATAGTCGGCGAAGACGAAGTTACCTGTCAGGTAAGCAATCAGGGCATAGGAGGCAGCCGCGAAACTCATCGGCACAATGGCGAGGCCATCCAGACCGTCGGTGAAGTTCACCGCATTCGCGCTGCCGACGACCACGATCATGCCAAACAGGATGAAGAAGCCGCCAAGCGGGAAGAAATAGTCATTTACGAAGGGCACAGCCACGCCGCCGGAAAAGGCCGGGTCGGCAGGCTCGACGCTTGTTTCGGGTGCCAGGCTGGCAATGGTCTCAGCCAATCCGTTCAGAGGGCCCCATTCGGCATGACCCGCTGGCGTATGCGCGCCGTGCAGGCCCATGATGAACGCACAGGCAATCGCCGCTATGCCAAAGCCCGCGAGCAGGCGCACGCTCGCCGGAACGCCATCCGCGCTCTGCTTGGAAACCTTGGCAAGATCATCCAGGAAGCCAAGAATGGCGTAAGACAGTGTCACGAACAGTGTGGCCCAGATGTATGGGTTCGTCAGGTTGCCCCAGAGCAAGACGCCGACCACCAGGCCCAGCCAGATCAGGAAACCGCCCATTGTCGGCGTGCCCTGCTTCGACAGCTGCGCTTCCAGCGACAAGTCGCGGATCGGCTGGCCCTTACCCTGCCGGGCACGGAGGAAGTTGATGATTGCGTCTCCGAACAGGACGGTCACAAGGAACGCCGTCACCACGGCCGCGCCGGACCGGAATGTGATATAGTTCAGAACGTTAAATATACCGCTGTCTGCGGCCAGCCATTCGTATAGCATCACCCAACCTCTGCGGCGCCTTCTGCCCCGCGTTCCATCTTACCCATTGCCGAGTCGCTCCATTGGCGAATTCGGTCAGCTAGTTTCGCCATCCCGGACGCATTCGACCCCTTGATCAAGAGCACATCTCCATCTCGGAGCGCATTTTGCAGAGGATTCCACAGCTCTTCCCAATTGCGAGTCCAGGTCTGCTCCAACTGAGGCGGAAGTGCGTCCGAAAGATGAGTCATTTTGTCGCCTGCCAGGAAAATGGCAGCTGGCCCAGTATCCGCCACCGGATCCGCAAGCGCGGCATGTTCAGCATCCGACGTTTCGCCAATTTCGAGCATTTCGCCGAGCGCAATCAGCCGACGTCCACTGCCCCGACGGGACAGCGCAGCCAATGAGGCCTTCATGCTCGCCGGGTTTGCATTGTAGGCATCATCGATCAGCGTAATGTGTCCACCCTGTGGCAGGGTGAGCTGTTCGGCTGTCCCCCGACCGGGAGGTGGCGTGTAACCCGAAAGTGCTTCGGCGCAGTCCTCGACCGACAGACCGGACTGGCTGGCGGCCAGAACCGCCGCTGCCGCATTCATGGCCCAATGCTCACCAACCGCATTGATCGTGACAAGCACCGGCTTGCCGACAATATCGAGCTGGATCCGGCTTTCATTGCCGTCTGTCTCATATCCGACAATACGCGCCGTCGCATTGGCGCTCCGGCCAAAACTCTCGAGATTTCCGGTCGGGCAGAAGCGCCGCGCGCGTCCGGCAAGATAGTCAAAGAATTCGTCATCGGCAGGCAGGATAAATGTCCCCCCGGCCTCCATACCGGTAAAGATATCTGCCTTCTCATGCGCAACTGCGCTGAGAGAGCCGAGCCCTTCAAGATGCGCCCCCGCAATACAGGTCACGATGCCGGTATGCGGACGAACCATCTGGCTGCGCGGCGCGATCTCGCCAGGAGTCGACATGCCAATCTCGAAAACGGCGCGCGTGGTGTCTTCCGGCATGCGCGCCAGAGTCAGCGGCACACCCCAATGATTGTTGAAACTCTTCACATTCCAGTGCGCCGGACCGAAGGCGCGATAGATCTGTGCCAGCATTTCCTTGACGCTGGTCTTGCCGGCTGAACCGGTCACGGCCGTGCGATGCGCGCCACAGCGGACCCGCGCGGCCACACCCACCTGCTCCAGCGCTTCCTGCACATCATCCACAATGAGCTGAGGTCCCAGCCCGACCTGACGCGACACGAGTGCGCCCGCCGCGCCCGCAGCAAAGGCCGCCTCGACGAAATCATGCCCATCGCGCTGGTCCGTCAGCGCCACGAACAGGTCGCCCGGCTTCAGGCTGCGTGTGTCGATCGACACTGAACCCGTCACAGAGAACGGATCCGTCGCCCTGCCACCCGTAATGAGCGCGATATCGGAAGAGATCCAGAGCGGCGCGTTCATCCGGCGCCGCCTTTCAGCGCATCCAGCGCCGTGTCCTGATCTGAGAACGGGATGATATCCGCGCCAATGATCTGGCCGGTCTCGTGGCCCTTGCCAGCGATCACCAGCGTGTCGCCTTTTTTCAGTTCGGCGATAATCGTCCGGATGGCCTCTCCGCGATCGCCAATCTCGCGCGCATTCGGCGCGGTTTCGAGAATGGCATGCCGGATCATGTCCGGGTCTTCAGAGCGCGGGTTGTCGTCGGTCACGATCACATCGTCGGCCTGACGCGTTGCGATCTCGCCCATCAGCGGGCGCTTCTTGGCATCGCGGTCACCGCCGCACCCAAAGATGACTTTCAGTCGGCCGGCTGTATGCGGACGAACGGCGCGGAGCAACACGTCGAGCCCGTCCGGCGTGTGGGCATAATCGACAAACACGCCCGCGCCTGCCTCGGTCTTGCCGACCAGTTCGAGACGCCCCTTAACGGGCTTCAGCTTGGACAGGCCGTCCATCACCGCGTCGACGTCCATGCCCAGCGACAAGCAGATCGCCGCCGCCGCCAGCGCATTCAACGCCTGGAACTCGCCGATCAGCGGCAGCTCGAAAGGCTTCAATTCGACATCGCGCCAGAACAGGTTGAGCACCTGCCCGGTCGCGCGCGGCATGATTTCGTCGATCCAGAGATCCTCGCCGCGCCAGCCGAAGGACACGACCTGCAGGCCATGATCGGTTGCGGCCTTCTCGAAGACCTCACGATGGTCGCTGTCGGCGTTCACGATGGCTGGCATGCCCTGTCCGCCAAAGTCGCGGAACAGGCGCAGTTTGGCGTCGAGGTATTCTTCCATCGTGGCGTGATAGTCGAGATGGTCCTGGGTAAAGTTCAGGAAAGCAACAGCCGACAAGTCCACACCATCAAGGCGATGTTGCTCCAGGCCGTGGCTGGACGCCTCCATCGCACAATGGGTGACCCCTTGCCCGGCCAGTTCGTGGAGGGTCTCGTGAATGGTAACCGGATCAGGTGTCGTATGGCCGACATCAATCTTGCCCTTCGGGCCAATGGCACCAAGCGTGCCCATCGAGGCAGCCGACAGGTTTGCATTCGCCCAGATCTGGCGACAGAAATCCACCGTCGAGGATTTGCCATTCGTACCTGTCACGGCAGCGATCGTTTTCGGCTGCGCGACATGGAAGCGCTTCGCGGCGAGGGCCAGCGCGCGGCGCGGCTCATCCGCGATCACATGCGTAGCACCATCTACCGCAACGCCGCCTTCGGACAGGATCGCCGCAGCGCCTTTTTCGATTGCCTGCGGAATATAGTCCCGACCATCCGATACGGTGCCTTTCAGCGCCGCGAACAGATAGCCCGGCGCTACCCGACGGCTGTCAGCCGTCATGCCTTTGATTTCGATGTCTCCCTGCTCGACGAGCGGGAACAGGTCTTTCAGTTTGGTCACAAGGAACTCCTCTTCTCCTGGCCGGAGCGGAGGGCTGCGCCCGCCGGGCGAATATCCTCGAACCGTGGCGCAAGACCCAGAAGCGGCGCGACACGTTCTATCATTCGTCCCGCCGCCGGAGCCGCATTGTAGGCCGCCGTGGCGCCGGCCCCTGATCCGGCCTTCGGATCATCGAGGGTCACGATCAGGGCATATTGGGGGCGATCATAGGGAAAGACAGCCGCAAAGCTCGTGACATTGTGGTCATCATCATACCCGCCAAGGATCGGCTTCTCCGCCGTGCCGGTTTTTCCCGCAACGCGATACCCGGCAACTTCGGCATTCTTGCCGGTGCCGGTGACGACCGCTTCGCGCATCATCACGTTCACCATTTCAGCCGTCAGAGCAGACATCACTCTTACAGGCGCAGGGCGATCCCGATTGTTCATGATCAGGGTCGGCTGAACCCGCTCACCCCCATTCGCAAAGGTCGAAAAGGCAGCCAGGAAAGACATGGGCGATACAGCAATGCCATGCCCATAGGACACGGTAGCAGAATAGAGATCGTCAAACCGCTCGGGCAGGATTGGCGCTGAACTGCCCGCCAGTTCGATCTTCACCCGCTCCATCAGACCGGCGCGGGTCAGGAAATCCTGCTGGCGCCGCGGCCCCAGCTTCTCGTTGATCCGGACCGTGCCGATATTGGAGCTCTGGGAAATGATGTGTGTGATGTCGGCATCGCCATGGAATGGGTGATCATCCTCAATCCGGAAACCGCGAATTTCCAGCGGGCGGCGCACATCAAATAATTCGGTCGGGTGCACTACGCCGGCTTCGAGCGCAGCGGCGACCGTGAAGGGCTTGAAGATGGATCCGAGTTCGTAGACCGCCCCGGTCGCACGATTGAGGCGGGACGGATCCGACATCGGAATATCGACTGACCGGTTCGGGTCAAATGGCGGCCAGCTGGCCATGGCGCGCACTTCGCCGGTTTGCGCATCCAGCAGGATCGCGGCGCCACCTTCAGCTTCATGCTCGGCAGCGGCGATTGACAGCTCAGCCTCGACCGCTGCCTGCACGCCATTATCGATGGTCAGGCGGACCGGCTCTCCACCGGCGGCCAGACGTTCATTCTGGCTATACTCAATGCCGCCTGCGCCGAGGCCATCCACATTCGTGTAGCCCAGCAAATGTCCGGCCAAGGTGCCGCGTGGATAGGCCCGGCGGCTCTCTTCCTCGAAACGCAACCCTTCAAGGCCCAGGTCAAACACGGCCTTGCGCTGGCGTGGGGTCAGGCCGCGCTCTACCCAGACAAACTCACGGGTCTGATCTGACAGGCGCCGGGTCATCTCCGCCACGTCGAGATCCGGCAGGACCGTCGCGAGCGCTTCGGACACTTCGCCGCCATCCCAGATCAGTTTCGGATTGGCGACAAGCGAGTAGGCGGAGACGGATGTGGCGAGCAGTTCGCCATTGCGATCAACAATATCGGCCCGCACGATACGCTCGGCCTTCTGACCTGCCGCATGCGCAGGTGCCGCCCCGCCCGCAAGGGACAGGTAGCCGGCCTTGCCAGCCAGAACGACAAACAGCGCACTGACCGCGAGGCCAGCAAGCCGTGTCCGGTTCCGGGAGGCTTCGCTCACTCGGGCACCTCCCCGTTCTCGGTGGATGCAGGCGCCGGGACGCTCAGGCTGTTGGGCTTGCCAACCAGTGCATCCAGATCCCCCTCGGAAGCCATCTGCTCCGGCTTGGGCGGTGCCATACCCAGTTCGGTGCGGGCATATTCCTCAATCCATTCGCGGCGGCTCATGTGCGACAGCTCGGTTTCCAGCAGCGCCTTTTCCTGGCGCGCCTCCTCGATCTGCGCCTCAACCGCCATCAGCTCAGCCGCGGTGTCCTTGGCGCCATATTTGGCACGATAGAGGCTGACAATCAGCAGGCCGACAACGACCAATCCAAACAGAAATGCGCGGCGGCTCATAGGGCATCCTCCAGGTCTGACAGGGGCGGCAGATTCATGCCGTCGCTGGCCTCTTCTTCGATGGCGGGTGCGCTGGTACGGATTGCGGCCCGCAACTTGGCGGAGCGTGCGCGCGGATTGCCTTCAACTTCGTTATCAGACGGCAGAACCGCCTTGGAAACAGCCAGCTCGAACGTGGAGTCGGGGCCTTTCTGCGCAACCGGCAAATGACGCGATCCGCCGCCCATCTTGCCGGCACGGTTCTTCAACCACTGTTTCACCATACGGTCTTCCAGCGAGTGGAAGGCCACGATCACGAGACGGCCGCCCGGACGCAGCAGGCGTTCGACAGCGTGCAGCGCACGGGCCAACTCTCCCAGCTCATCATTCACATACATGCGGATGGCCTGAAACGTCAGCGTCGCCGGGTGAATACGCGCGCCCTTGCGCCCGCCCACGGCCTTTTCAACCGCATCGGCCAGTTCGGTGGTTGTCTCGAACGGCGTGTCATCACGGTGCAGCACAATCGCCCGGGCAATCCGGCGTGCCTGGCGCTCTTCGCCAAGACGGAAGATGATGTTCGCGAGGTCGCGCTCACTCATCATATTGACCACATCCGCCGCCGTTGGGCCTGTATCGCCCATGCGCATGTCCAGTGGACCATGCTTCATGAAGGAAAAACCGCGCGCAGCCTGGTCAATCTGGAAACTGGAAACACCGATGTCGAGCACAACGCCGTCAACATGTTCATATCCCGCCGCGCGGACGATGTCGTCCATTTCGCCGAAGCGACCGAGCAAGGGTACGAGGCGTTCCGTCTTTTCCGCCATCTTCCGGGCGCGCTCAATGGCATCCACATCGCGATCAATGCCAATCAGGGTGCATTTGGAAGACCCAAGAATGGCGCGGCTATAACCGCCGCCGCCAAACGTGCCGTCAACAATGATCTCCCCATCCCTGGGGGCGAGCCATTCCAGCACTTCATCCAGCATGACCGGTTTGTGGCCAGGGTCGGGAGCGAGGGGCGCGTCCTGTGTCATCAGCTGTCGCCCCCATCCACGAGCTTCAGGGCGGCATTCCCCGAGGCCTGCTGGTGCAGCACTTCGGAATAGGCATGCCCGAGCGCTTCCAGTGTGTCTTCTTTCGCAGCCTCGGCGGCCATGGCGTCGAAATGTTCAGCATGGCGATCCGGGTTCCATATCTGGAAACTGTCCATATTGCCCGCGAATTTGACGCGATCGGTCAGGTTTGCCGCCTTCATCAACTCGTCAGACAGTTTGATGCGGCCGGTATCGTCCATCTTCAGGTCGGCAGAACCCGCGATGATGCGCGTGACCAGGGCCTTGCGGGCGGGGGAGTGCGGGGCGAGCCGGATCAGCGTCGCCCGATACATTGCCATCAGGGCCTCACCGCCGCCTTCCAGACAACCGGATCCGTCGAGCGCCGACCAGAGGAAAATCCGGTTTCCACCGCCCAGCGCAGCGCGAAAGGAAGCGGGTATGGAAACCCGACCCTTTGCATCAATAGCGCTTTCATAGGTGGAAACGAACACCCGCCAACCCTGACTTTGTCTGCCTAAACCCCGCATGGGTAAACCATGTCTTAACGTGGAGTATCATGGGACAGTATGGGTCTCAATGGGCACTGTGGATGAATCGAAATATCCACATCCGTAAATCACCGGAACAAAGATAAAATATTACAGGAACATACCGGAACGGTCGAATGGGCCGAAATGGGCGGCCGGTAATTTTCCTTTCTGAATCAGGCCGCTGCCCTCCCCTGCTGTGACGAGAAAGGCACGGGGGACGGAACATGTCTTTTTCTGCTGATTTCCACAGCTCGTTTCGGCAGTGCCCAGTATCTGTTCGTTTCGGCCCCGTATCACTTCGCGAATGCTTCGAATCGCAAAAAAAGCCCCGAAGCAATGCTTCGGGGCCTTTCCATGGGTCTTGGAACATTCGCCGCGCAACTAGCCGGCCGTGACCGCCTCAGCAGCCAGCACGCGGGCGACAGCATTGACCACAGCGCCGATGCGGATGCCCGCCTGGATCTGCTCGGTCGACAAGCCGTGCTTGCGCAATTCGGCTTCATGCGCATCGAGACACATGCCGCAGCCATTCACGGCGGACACACCAAGGGAATAAAGCTCGAAGTCCGCTTTCTCGATTCCCGGCGCACCGATCACGTTCATGCGCAGCTTGGCTGGCAAGGTCTGGTACGTCGAATTGCTGATCAGGTGGATCGACCGGTAATAGACATTGTTCATGCCCATGATCGCGCTGGCAGCTTTCGCAGCCTTGATCGCTTCGGGGCTCAGCTTTCCGTCCGCTTCCGCTTCCAGCGCCGTCAGCGTCTGGGGTTCACCCACAGCATGGGCACAGGCGAGGAAACAGCCATATTTCTGTTGGTCGCTCAACAGGGTCTCGTTCATCAGCGAGCCGAGATTGAGCTTCAGATCCTTCGCATAGTCAGGCAGCGAAGATTTCAGGGACTCGATAGACATGAATCCTCATCCTTCCGGAATTCGTTGTTTTGATGGGGTGGGGGCGAATGGGTCCGACAAGCCTTGCAGGCTAGAGGGGTGGGAGTGCCAACGTCCGGAACTGGGTGGACGGAAGGCCTGCCGGACCTTTCGCGACGCTGAAGGGAAGATGCCTCATGGGTGGGGGAGGGAGTGAGACATCTTCCCGGAAGTTTCAGCGTTGCGCTCTATCTATGCGCAACCTAGGCAGCTGGTTCCAAAATATCTCCGCCAACCGGACGATTACATGGGCACAGCTCATCGGTCTGCAGGGCATCCAGCACGCGGAGCGTGTCTGCAGGGCTGCGGCCGACGTTCAGATTGGTCACATAAACGTGCTGAATCACGTTGTGCGGGTCGACAACATATGTCGCGCGATAGGCAACGCCTTCAGACGGCTCACGCACGCCAAGACCATCAACCAGCTCACCGCGGGTGTCCGCAAACTGCCAGATCGGCAGCTCTGCGAGGTCTGCGTGGTCGCGGCGCCATGCCAGCTTCACGAACTCGTTGTCGGTGGACCCGCCGAGCACAACCGCGTCGCGGTCTTCGAAGTCGCCGGACAGGCGGGCGAATTCAGCGATTTCAGTTGGGCAAACGAAGGTGAAGTCTTTCGGGTAGAAGAAGATGACTTTCCATTTACCCTCGAAGGAATCCTGCGTGATGGGCTCGAATGCGCTTTCGCCATTCTGCTCATGCTGCATGAATTTCGGCTTTACGCCCGTGACTGTGAACTCGGGAAGCTTTTCGCCAATGCCAAGCATAGTGGATCTCCTGGGATAAGATGTTGAGGCTGCCGGAACGGTGGGCCCGGTGGCCGTGCTTTCTCGCAGTTGCGGCAAAAAGGAAAATTGATAATTCCCATTGCCGGTATAGATTGTCTCTATGATTATACCGACCCTTCGCCAACTGCAGTATCTAGTGGCTCTTGGAGAGA
Source organism: Hyphomonas sp. KY3 (assembly GCF_017309975.1). Lineage (NCBI taxonomy): Bacteria > Pseudomonadati > Pseudomonadota > Alphaproteobacteria > Hyphomonadales > Hyphomonadaceae > Hyphomonas > Hyphomonas sp. KY3. Next base: position 507,964 of record NZ_CP022271.1, on the reverse strand, counting down.
CCGGCTCGTTCTCTCGGGCCGCCGAGGCGTGCTATGTGACGCAGCCCACCTTGTCAGCCGGGATCAAGGAATTGGAGGATTTGCTGGGCGTCAAACTGGCCGAACGCGAACCGCGCGGCGCCAAGCTGACTCATGCCGGAGAGCTGGCGGTGTCGCGCGCGAATGCGCTGATCAATGATGCCCATTCCCTGGTCCAGTCGGTTCAGAGCGCCGGCGCTCTGCTCACGGGCCCCTTTCATCTCGGCGCGATCCCGACCATCGCGCCCTTCGTCCTGCCAGCGGCAGTCCGCGCCCTCAGCGAGCAATATCCCCAGCTCAAACTCTACCTGCACGAAGAGAAGACACCGCGCCTGATCGACCAGTTGCGCACGCGCACTCTGGACGCCGCCCTGATTGCCCTGCCCTGGGACGTTCCGGGCATCGAGATGCTGCCGCTATTCGATGATGAATTCCTGTTTGCCGCGCCCGCTTCACACCCGCTGGCCAAGAAGAACGGCCTCTCGCCAGAAGACCTGGCGGGCGAGAACCTCCTTCTGCTCGAAGACGGGCACTGCTTGCGCGATCATGCACTCTCCATCTGTCGCATGAAGACCGGCAACGGCACTGATCAGGTGGCCGCTACTTCACTCGGAACATTGGTCAACATGATTGCCGGGGGCCTTGGCGTCTCGCTCCTGCCCAAACTCGCCACAGATAACGGCCTGAACATCGGACCGGACGTCGCCGTACGCGAATTCGTCAGTCCCGTGGTCGGCCGCCAGATCGGTATCGCCTGGCGCACCGGCAGCCCACGCGAGGCCGATGCCCGCAAGATCGGTGAAATCGTCAAGGCCGCCACCCGGCACTAGACCGCTTCCCCTCTGATAATCGGGATTTCATCTTGACGGTTCCCGTGGCCAAGCCTAATCTTATAACGCGTTATATAACTGATTATGGAATCCCGTGATGAGCCAGGATATTCTCGCACAAGTTGGCTATCTGGGCCTGGCCAGTCGGCTGAAGCGTCTTGCCGACCGGCTGCAGGCAGAAGCTGTGAGCGTGTTCGACAATCGCGCCTATCCGATCCAGACGACGCACTTTCCCTTGATCGCCGCGCTTGAGGCCAACGGCCCGCTCAGTGTGAGCGCGGCCGTCGAGGCCACCGGCGTTAGCCAGCCCGCCATCACGCGCATCCACAATGCGCTCCAGAAGATGGGCCTGACCGACACGCGCCCGATTGAGGGCGACAATCGCCAGAAGGAAATCTTCCTCACGCCTGCCGGGGAAGCGCTGGTGTCCGAAATGCGCGCCAGCTTCTGGCCCGCCGTTCAGGAGGCCGCCGAGCAACTCTGTCTCTACCCAGACCATGACTTGCTGGCGGAAATCTGCCTCGTGGAATCGCGTCTCGCCGAGCAGTCCCTGTCGGCGCGGATCGAGACCCTGGCCAATCCTGCGGGCCTGAAGATCGTGGAATTCTCAGACGAACTCGCCCCGCATTTCGACCACATCTCCCGCGAATGGGTCGAGGAGATGTTCCGGCTGGAAGCGGAAGACATCGCCATGATCGAAAACCCACGTGCCAAGGTGATCGACAAGGGCGGCACCATCCTGTTCGTCGAGGATCCGGAACTCGGCATCATTGGCACCTGCGCGCTGATGCCGATGGCGGATGGCGGCGTGGAACTGACCAAGATGGGCGTTCTGGCCTCCGCGCGCGGTCGCCGGGCGGGAGATTTCCTGATGCGGCAGATTCTGAAGCGCGCCCGCCAGATGGAAATCCAGGATCTCTTCCTGCTGACCAATTCAAAATGCGCGTCGGCCATCCGGCTCTACGAGAAATACGGCTTCCGGCATGATGACGACATCATGCGCCGCTATGGCCACCGCTATGAGCGCTGCAACGTCACCATGTCCTATGCGATGCCTGCCCGCTCATAGAAAAGCCCCGCCGGTGGGGCGGGGCTTTGTCGCCGATCTGTGCCGGCATCTCCCTTTGGCCTTGGCCTAGCTCGCTTCGCGCTCCTGGCGCACATCGAGATCATATTCGCGGACCTTGCGATAGAGCGTCGAGCGGCCAATGCCGAGACGACGCGACACTTCACTCATATGGCCTTCATAGAAGTCGATGGCATACTGAAGGATATCGCGCTCGATATCGCTCAGCGTGCGCAGCTCGCCCGCCTCGTCCTGAATGGCTACCGGGCCGTTCTCGCCGGACTGAACGGGCTCGGCGATATCGGGGGCCTTGTTGAAGGGCGATGAAGGCAGGTTGCTCACATCCGGCATCTGTCCGGAAATCTGAGGGAAATCCTGCGGGCGCAATTGGTCGCCATCGCACAGAACCACGGCGCGGAAGACAGCATTCTCCAGCTGGCGGACATTGCCCGGCCAGTCAAAGGCGTACAGCATCTTCATCGTCTCGTCGGCCACACCGGTCACTTTCGCGCCTTCGCTTGCATTGAAGCGATTCACGAAATGGTCGACCAGCGCCGGAATGTCATCACGGCGTTCGCGCAGCGACGGCATGTCAACCGGATAAACATTGAGGCGATAGAACAGGTCTTCGCGGAATGTGCCTTCGGCAACCTGTTGCGACAGATCGCGGTTGGTTGCGGAAATGATCCGTACATCCACCTTGGTCGGGCGGCGCGAGCCAACGGCATCCACCTCCCCTTCCTGCAGGGCACGGAGCAGCTTCACTTGTGCATCCAGCGGCAACTCACCCACCTCATCGAGGAAAAGCGTGCCGCCATCGGCCTCGACAAACTTGCCGAGCGCTTTTGAGACGGCACCGGTAAAGGCGCCCTTCTCATGACCGAACAGGATCGACTCGACCAGGTTTTCCGGGATCGCACCACAGTTCACGGTGACGAATGGTTTCCCGGCACGGTCAGATGCGCCCTGAATGCAGCGGGCAACAACTTCCTTACCCACACCACTTTCGCCCAGGATCAGGACGGGAATATCAGAACTCGCGGCGCGTTCGGCCAGGCGCACGACCTGGCGCATCGGCGGCGCGGTCGCGATCATGTCGTCAAAGCTCATGCCGCCTTCGGATTTGCGCGAGAGGCGCTTCACTTCCCCTGACAGGGATTGCAATTTCAGGGCGTTGCGGATCGAAACGACGACGCGCTCCGGATTGGCGGGCTTCACGATGAAGTCCACCGCGCCGCGGCGCATGGCTTGAACGATCGTGTCAATGCCGCTGGTCGCCGTCAGCATGATGACCGGCAGGTCAGCGCGCTTGGCCGACAGGCGTTCCAGCGTGTCCATGCCCGACAGGCCCGGCATGGTCAGGTCCAGCAGGACCACGTCGATGCCATCCTTCGGGTCAGAGGCAAGCGCAAGTCCCGCCTCGCCATCCGGCGCCGTGCGACAGGCAAATCCAGCCTTCTCGACCGCAGCCTGAAGCAGGCGGCGCTGGGTCGGATCGTCATCAATTACAAGCACCGTCTTGGCCATTGCGATTACTACCTTCTCTACAAGGAACCGACGGATCGCCCGCTCCCGAAACCAGATGTTTGATACAAAGCGGAACACATCCGTCCCGTATCGTTACGCCCCGTTCTGACACAGCGAGGTGGAAGTCTGGTTGAATCGAAAGGTGAAATTTGACGCAAATCTGAAGTGTGCGTCGCGCGCGCAGGCTCTCGCGGGTGCGGCCTCACCTTCGAGCTGGCCGCCATGGCCATGCGGCACGGAGACATTCGCGAAAATCGTGGCGCTCATCCACACGGTTTATTTCAGATTGTTACAAAGTGAAAAACCTGAAAGTTTCCCTCAGACCCGGTGGTTTTCTCGTGCCGATTGTATCCCCCGCCCCACTTCACATCCATGCCCCTGTAGCGCGCACAACACGATGCGGAAGGCGCGCCAGCCCCGATCGGATACGTCCTGCGCCGATTGGCCCCCAGTCGTGAGCGACAATATCCGCAAGCGTGACGGATCAACGAATCATAAAATCGAAGCCCGCTCGGACATGAGCGATTCCGGTCTCGATCCGGGCATCGACAAGGGGGGGAAAACTTCCTAGAGACCGTCCCTTGTTCGGGCCCACAAGCTCGAACCGGATTATAGTAGCTGCGCGGGTTTGGGGACGCAGATATGCAGGAAAAGAGACAGTCTATTTCTAGCGCACAAGACACGGAAGAGGACACAAGCGCAGATCCATTGCGCGACGCACTCAGGAAATCCTTTGAGGAGAGTCTGAAAGCGCCACCTTCTGCGAGACTTGAGGAGCTGATGGCACAGCTGCGCTCGAAGGAGCGCAGCCAGGATTCAGACACCAAAGATTAGGCGCGGACGCCGCGTTCAGTGACGGAACGCAGGCTGGCGGATCAGTTCGGCCAGAATATAGCCGGCCATCGCACGATCAAACTCGACCCCGACCGCCGGGCCAACGCGCCAGCGCACCGTGCAATCGACCTGGAAATGCGGCTCCGACGGGGTCCGGCGCAGCAGCAAGTGGAAACGGTTTGGCAGATCGGCCCAGTCGCCGACTTTCAGACAGGCCCCGTGGACCGATAAATCCTGCACGAGAATGCTGCGCGCCTCGCTATAATCCATCAGGACAACTCGCCCGGACGTTTGCAGGCGAACGCGCGTGCTGCGCCGCAATTCGGCGGGGGCGGAATCGGCCTGGGTCGGAACGGAAACGAGTTGGGTCATGCCCCTACTATGCCCCAACCCCCATTTGGTTCATTTTTTCCTACCCTGACGAGAGTCCGGGCAATCTGGCCGCCTCGGCCGACGCGCCGCCACGATCAGACAAGGTCCAGCGCGCGCAGCACGGCGCCCTGATCATAATAGGGGCGCTCGCAGATAATCCGGTCACTGCCCGGCGCGAATTCAAACGTTGCCGCCATGCGCACCTTGAAACGGCGCCCGGTGGGCTCAATCGTGGTCTTGCCGACCTGTAGCGGGCCGGTATGCGTGCCCGTCAGCCAGAACTCGACCAGAAGTTTGTCGGTCGCCTCATCGACGGCTATCGAGATGATTTCATTGTCCTGATCCGGAAAGGGCGTGCGCGACAGTTCGAAATAGCGCCGCACCGCGGCCTCCCCGTCGAACACCTGCCCGCCGCCATGCATCTCATACCGGGGATGCGCGAATGTCGCCATCACCGCATCCCAATCATGCGTCACCTCCAACGCCATATGGTTACGGACATTCGCGATACGGGCTTCGGTCAGGGGGATCATTGTGATCCTATATCATTTTGTGACGATGCGTGAAATCGTTCACCCAATCAACAAACATGGCTTCAGTTTGACTTTCACCAAGTTGGCCAGCGACCTCTTTTGCCGCCGCAGGAAAAGACTTCTTCCGCGCCTTGTCTGATTGAAATCCTGCCGCCTCTGCGAGCGTATAGAGTTTCAGAACAGCTTCAGATGCTTTCCAAGCAATCTTTTTTTGTGCTTTTTGCATTCTGCTCAACCACTCTGGAGCGGGTTGTCTCGCTCGCTTTTTTTTCGGCTTTGCCGCAAATAGTTGATCCACAATCTCTTCGGAAGACGTAGCCTGTAGCTCCTTGATCAATTTTTGCATTGCACTTTTGTCTAACGCGTATTTACCTCTGGACAGGCGTAAAAGAGCCGCCACCGTTTGCTCACTCAGCACAAGTTCAACTCCTTTATGAGTTCTGTTGTTACTTCGCGTAGGTCAGAACGAATTGCATTGCCGCCGATTCCACCATGATATGCAAGCTCTAGAGTTAGATCACTAAATCCTGGCCGCGCTTGCTTAGCAATCAATCGCTTCGAATAAGGAATACGCCCCTGTAGTACTGTCTGCTTTTCATTCGGGCTGGCCGCCAACTCAATTCGCAATTTTTTCTCAATTTCATCCGGCTCAGCACGATTAACGCCGTTGAATACAATGAGCTTGTGGAGATTTGAAAAATCTCCTTCGATCTTTTCCAGCAAACTATCAAGCAACGTAATACCGTATTTGGCAAATCGGTCTGGTCGAACCGGCGACAACGTATGTGTAGAGACATTTAGTGCAACTTCCGTCATCAACGTCGCTCCCGGATTTACATCAATGGCGATCACGTCGTATTGCCGACGACAGTACGATATGAACCTTCGGAAGTTGGACCACGCTTGGGCTTCAGGACTGAAGTGCTGATGCCTGTCGCCAAGAAAGTAAGTGATTACCTCGAACGTGCCCGGCACCAGATGAAGCAATGGTCCACCTTCGACTGACGAAGTCAGAGATACGAAGCACCGGTCCAGTACTCTTTTTATATTTGAATTTGAAACCTGTTCTGGGTCTGCGACGCCTGCTCCGCGAAACATGGCCATGACGTTTCTTGAAGTGGTCAAGCATTTAGCCATACGCTCTTGGTCTAACAGAAGCTGTGTGAGATTATGCTGTGGATCCAAATCAATGAGTAGGACTGACTTTCGCCTATACTCGCTCATGCAACCAAAAAGGTTGGCGGCCAGTGTGGTTTTGCCAACCCCGCCTTTCAGGTTGACCACAGTAACGACGGGCGCGCGCTTTTCACCGAAAACACGTAGAACGTCGGTCAACAGATCCTGCTTTTGAGCCGCTGTAAATCTAGACCTGACAGCAATCCGCTTAATGTCCATTACATCTTCAGGGAAAGTGCTGGGAACGTCTAAGTTTCCAAACGATATGAAGTGCATCGGAATTCCGTGTCGCTGAGCAAAATCGATTTCATTCATAACCCAGTCTGAACGGACAGAGTTCTTCGTTAGAATGAATACTGCGCACTTGCTCTCCCTTATTGCTGGGAAAATTCGTTCTTCTAGTGACTCGCCCATGCGGACGCCCTGATCATCAAACCAAGTCGGAACTCCACCTGACTTCAGTATCTCGACAACCTGTTTGCGTCTGGATTTGTCTTTCTGCGAATAGCTTATGAACACATGAGTCATTTATGGCCGTTCCCCATCACTCTACTCCACAAATAAACAGAGAGTTTTGCAGCAATGCAATCATATGTTGATAGCTACCAATCTCGCACCACACCGAACACAACAAGAACACCCTAGACACCTCCCTGCCCGCGCCCCATATCGGGGGCATGGCTCCTCCTCCTCCTTCCAAGGGCGTTTCTGAAGCGCCCAGCGTGTTTTCGCTTGATGGGTTCGCGCGCGATGCCGCGGGCGCCCTGCCGTCTGACAACTGGACCCCGCACCGGCCTGACCGGGACTGGGTCAAGCTGGAGGGGGGCAAGCGCTTCAAGGTGCATTCCGATTACGAGCCGGCGGGCGACCAGCGCACCGCGATCCCCGAACTCGTCGAGGGTATCGGCGCGGGCGAGCGCGACCAGGTGCTGCTCGGCGCGACCGGCACGGGCAAGACCTTCACCATGGCCAAGATCATCGAGGCGACCCAGCGCCCGGCCCTGATCCTCGCGCCGAACAAGACGCTCGCGGCGCAACTCTATGGCGAGTTCAAATCCTTCTTCCCCGAAAACTCGGTCGAGTATTTCGTCTCCTATTACGACTATTACCAGCCCGAGGCCTATGTGCCGCGCTCTGACCTCTATATCGAGAAGGAATCCTCCATCAACGAGGCTATCGACCGGATGCGTCACTCGGCCACCCGCGCCATCCTGGAGCGCGATGACGTGATCATCGTGGCGTCCGTCTCGTGCATCTACGGCATCGGCTCGGTCGAGACCTACACCTCGATGACGTTCAAACTGGAAGAGGGCCAGCGCATCGACCCGCGCACCGTGGCCGAACAGCTCGTCGCCAATCAGTACACGCGCAACGACATGGCCTTCACCCGCGGCACGTTCCGCGTGAAGGGCGACGTGGTCGACATCTTCCCGGCCCACTTCGAAGACCGCGCCTGGAAGCTCTCCTTCTTCGGCGACGAGCTGGAGAGCATCACCGAGTTCGACCCCCTCACCGGCCGCACCATGCAGAAGCTGCCCGCGATCAAGATCTACGCCAACAGCCACTATGTGACGCCGCGCCCGACGCTCAACCAGGCCATCGACAAGATCAAGGCGGAGCTGAAGGCCACGATTGCCCATTTCGAGGCCAATGGAAAACTGCTGGAGGCCCAGCGCATCCAGCAGCGCACGCAATATGATCTCGAAATGCTTGCCGCCACCGGCTCCTGCAACGGCATCGAGAATTATTCCCGCTACCTCACCGGGCGCAAGCCGGGCGACCCGCCGCCCACCATGTTCGAATATTTGCCGGACAATGCCCTCGTCTTCACCGATGAGAGCCACCAGACCGTGCCGCAGATCGGTGCCATGTACAAAGGCGACTTCAGCCGCAAGACCACGCTGGCCGAATACGGCTTCCGCCTCCCCTCCTGCATGGACAACCGCCCCCTCAAATTCGAGGAATGGGACGCCATGCGCCCGCAAACCGTCCACGTCTCGGCCACGCCCGGCAAGTGGGAGCTTGACCGCACCGGCGGTGTGTTCACCGAACAGGTCATCCGCCCCACCGGCCTGATCGACCCGCCGGTCGAGGTCCGCCCCGTCTCCAAGGATGGCGCCAACCAGGTCGATGATGTCATGGCCGAGGTCAAGGACGTCGCCGCCAAGGGCTATCGCAGCCTGATCACGACGCTGACCAAGAAGATGGCGGAAGACCTGACCGACTTCCTCAACGAGCATGGCGTGCGCGTGCGCTACATGCATTCCGACATCGACACGATCGAGCGGATCGAGATCATCCGTGACCTGCGCCTCGGCGTGTTCGACGTGCTGGTCGGCATCAACCTGTTGCGCGAGGGGCTCGACATTCCCGAATGCGGCTTTGTCGGCATCCTCGATGCGGACAAGGAGGGCTTCCTCCGCTCAGAGACGAGTCTGGTCCAGACCATTGGCCGCGCCGCGCGCAATGCCGATGCCCGCGTCGTGCTCTATGCCGACCGGATCACCGGCTCGATGGAACGCGCCATGGAAGAGACCAGCCGCCGCCGCGAGAAACAGGTCGCCTACAATACCGAACACGGCATCACGCCGACCACGATCAAGCGCGCCGTCGCCGACATTCTTGGCGAACTCGGCGAAAAGCCCGGCAGCGCCCCGAAAGCGCGCGGCCGCGGCAAGGACAAGACCAAGTCACGCGGCGTCACCGAAACAAAAGCCTTGCCACTTGCCGGCGAAACCGGGCACAATTTCAAAGCCGTCCTCGCGGACCTGGAAAAACAAATGCGCGAAGCCGCCGCGAACCTCGAGTTCGAAGAGGCAGCGCGTTTGAGGGATGAGGTTAAGCGGCTTCGGGAGGAAGAGCTGGGGCTGTAATCGCGACCGTCAAACCGGCTCTTCATGCTCAACGAATGAAATCGTAACCCCTTGTGCCGCATTCCCAATAGTTTTCGCGCGATCGTAAAGAGTAATTCTGCTGAAGAACGGCACATTAAATGTGCCGTCCTTTCGTTTCTTATCAACTATCAGAAAATGAACCGTGTAATCGCCTGTGCCGTTCGTTTCCAAATCGCTTGCGGCCATGCCAGCTCCGGGGGAGGGCAATCCCTTAATCACCTCGAGTGTTTTATCCCTAAACTCCGTATCTCGATCATACAAAGTTAGAGGCGTGACACCTTGATTGAAAAAATGGCTCAGTACGGATGACTGGGACGAGCCCTTTTTAACGTGAATAATTCGCTTATTGCCCGTATCGAGAAGATCGCAAAACTCGAATCCTCGGCCCGATAAAATGGGTGTTTTTACAAACTCCTGATCCATTAAGACCAAATCATTGTCTGCAGCCACTCGGGTATTGTACGTAAGCTCCGCTTCGAGTCCGTCAGTGTCTTTCTTGCGAAGTTTCGCAGACACATATTTGAGCTTCTCAAATTCACCGTCAGACCCATAATCCCTCACGCTACTGAAGAAGTCATCGATGATCTTTTTGAAATTGCTCGATACGAAATACCAACTTCCTTCGTTGATTACATACTTCTCGTCGGTTCCACTAACATCACTTTCTATCGTACCGACCAAGCAGTCATAGACTGAGTCGTAATGCAAGGTCTTACCAGTTTGGTCATGAGCCATGACTTGGTGCTTCTTTAATGACTCAATATCCGAAACCGATCCCGGCTGAAGAACAGCACGGTATGCATCAAGTGAAACGTCTACGCTCACTGGCGGAGTGGGTGCCGAAGTTCTCATGAACCTAATGTAGGAAACGTCGCTTTCCTGGGAGGCTATAAGTGGAATGACCAGCTCCACTTCTCCGGAATTGTCATTCACTGCTTTGACCAAAGCAGCGTCTAATTCCTCGACATAAGATTTGTCGACTATAGGTCGCAACTGATCGATAACTTCAAAGCCCGAGCCCACATAAGCATTGGAATATCTCGCCTTTAACAAGCCAAACAAATCCTCTGATAACTCAGTAACTGGTTTTTCGCTTGCAAATTTAAATGAGGTCGCCCCGGAAATCGCCCCTCCAGAATCATCGCGTCCGCTAATTCGTTTGACGACCTCAACTTTTCCAAGAGTTCCAAGATCACTGAACGGAGTAACTGAAGCAGCCTGAATCGCTCCACGCTGTGCAGTAGCGATCTCAAAACCCTCCCGTGAACTTACGTTCTCGTCTTTGAGCATATTTATTACGCAGCGCAGACCGAACGACATATCGACCTTTCGTTTGTCCAAAGAAAAATGGCCGATTCCAAATGAAATTGCGAACCAGCGTCCGGCCTCTTTTGCGAATACTAAAGCGCCACTTGAGTTCGTATCAATTTCATTTGGCAATATCGCTGCCTGCTCAAAGGCCGCACTCCATTTGGGAGGTGTCGCGTCATTGAAGAAGGCGAACCCTTCAATATCATCGTACTCGTGCGTCTCTGCAAATTCGATTTCTTTTGCACTCGCCGGAAATGAATTTAGCGCTTTGTCGGTCAGACAGTCATTAGGATCAGTAACAGTGTCTTTGAGAAGATAGATTGTATATTTGTACACAACAAACTCAGTAGTTGATAAAGTTGGCCTTCACGAAAGGTTGGAATACTTTCAACTTATTAGCAACCAACATCAGTAAAATAAGTGCCTCGCCATCTCCAGATGCGTGCAGCAAAGCATCGCTCCGCAATGTGGTGGGGCAGGTTTGCGAAGCGTAACCCGCACTACTCCGACCACTCCGCCTTTGCTGAGGCCTGACACGATGTTATTCCTGAAAGACCATTACGTCCCATAGAGATGCGAATTCTTTGCTCATTGATGGGCTCAATTACCTTTCCCGTTTTATCGGCATGCTCCCATGCAATGGATGTGAGCTGCGATTTGCAGGCAGTAGCAACCGCATCGCTTTCGGGAATCATTTGATAGCGTGAGTAGAAAACCGTAATTCCAAATCCAGTATCGTTTTCCGTAATATTGTATTCCGTGTCTTTGTCATACGTGGACATCGGAACATTCTCGTGACTCACAGGTGTGGCACAAGCTGCAAGTGACGACACCAATACTAAACCCCAGATTGCCGATTTCATCTCTATCCCCAGTTAGGTCTACAATGGTTTTGTAGTGACCTCAGAGACGTTCAGCAACCATTGGTTTGGTCGACAGCGCTTCACGCTGTCTTCGTCCCCGGCCCGGCGCTTGCGCTTGGGCAGCCTACGCGGAAATCGCAGTGCGATTTCTGATCGCTACGGCTCCCCATAATACCCATACCCATTCGCGTGGCACCATTGGATGAGGGTTGGGAGGGCGGCTTGTTCTGCCTTGAGGAAGCCGCCGACCTTTTCGGCGAGGGCGTGATGGCCCTGCAGGGTCAGCGTGGTGATTGCCTGGCGCAGCAGCGGGTGGAAATTGCGGAACCAGCCCATCGCCGCGAGCTGGAGCAGGAGGTCCGTCAGCTCCTGATCACTGCCCTCATCGTCCGGATCCACCGCCAGAACCACTTCGCGCGTAATGGCCAGACGTTTCTGGAAGGTTGCCGAGACCACCCAGGGCAGATGGTCCGGCGGCGTGTCCCCCTCCTCCCAACAGGCGCAGACCTGTAGCGCCGCGCGATAGAGCGCGGCGTTCATCTGCGCCTGTCGCATCTGCTGGGTTGCGGCCTCGGTCGCGGCGCGCACCGGGGCGGCAAAGCTCTGCAAACTGGTCAGGCGGCGGGCCGCGCGCATGTCCTGCTCCGCCTCCGGAATATATCCCGCCTCCAGCAGCGCGCCGACCCGGGCGCGGGCCAGCGTGATTTCCTCATCCGTCTGGCTGCGCGGCGTGAACGGCTCATCGCTCTCTTCGTCCTCCTCATCCCGCAAGAGGGTGCGCCGCGCGGCCAATTCCGCCTGCTGGCGAATTTGGTCGGCCTCGTCCTGCGCCTTGGCGGCGGCGGCCTGACGGGCGGCAATGTCCTTGTGGCGAAAGCCGTCTTCGCGCGCCCATTTGGTCAGCGTTGACCAGGGCAGGTCCAGCCGCCGGGCGATTTCCCGCATCGGCTCGCCCGCCTCTGCGGCCTCGCGGGCCAGATGGCGCAGGGCGGTCAAGCTCGCCGTCGTGCGGCGTTGGCGTTTGGCGGGGCTCGGCGCATCATTCATGCCGGGCAGACTGCCACGGGCGCACCCCCATCGGATTGCGCCGGGGGCAAGGCCCGGCGCGGCGGGCGATCTCGCCATCAAAGGCGGGGGATAGCGACGCGCCCCTCCCCCATTACCCGGACATGGCCCAAAGTTCTGGACCAGTTCGGTACCAGTTATGGACAGTTTATGGGCTCTTTATAGGCCAGATTCGGGGCCCGAACGGCGCGCCTTATCCCCCGGTTACCGCGCCCGCTATCAGATAAAGGATCACCGCAATTCCGCCCGTCACCAGCGCATAGGGCATCTGGGTACGGACATGGTCAATATGGTCACAGCCCGCCGCCAGAGAGGCGATGATCGTCGTGTCGGAAATCGGCGAGCAATGGTCACCAAACACACCGCCGCCCAGCACCGCCGCCAGCACCAGCGAAGGCGGCAGGCCCAGCGCGGCGGCCAGCGGCATGGCGATGGGGATCATGATGCCATATGTGCCCCAGCTCGTGCCGGTCATGAAGGCGGTCACGCCCGCCACGACGAACAGCACCGCCGGCACGATGATCGGCGAAACAAATTGCGCCGCGACGCCTGACAGGAACGCCCCCGTGCCGAGCACGCGGAGGCTGTCGCCCAGCGCAATCGACAGGAACAGGATCGTCACCACGGGCACCATTTCGGCAATGCCCGCAAAGCCCCGTTCCTGCAGTCCGCCCTTGGGAAAGGCCTTGCCCATCGCCAGCAGCACGGCCGCGACCAGCATGGCCAGGCAGATCGCCCACAGGATCGACTGGCTGCCGCTGCCGGCCAGTATGTTGCCGCCGCCCGTCCAGGCCATGAAGGCCAGCGCGCCGAGGATCATCACGGCCAGCGGCAGCCACATGTAGATCGCGCGGGTCGGGGCGATGGGTTCCTCGTCTTCGGCCAGCACGCTGCGGCCCTGCCCGGCGGTCTTCATCGGGCCGAAGACGCGGCCTGTGAACACGGTGAAATAGACGCCGACCAGTGTCAGCAGGGCATAGAAATTCCACGGGATCGTGCCGGCCACGACGCCGATCGGGCTCTCGAAGCCGAACGGCTCGACCAGGCCCAGCGCATAGGCGCCCCAGCCATTCAGCAGGATCAGTGTGCTCACCGGCGCCGACGTGGAGTCGATGATATAGGCCAGCCGCTCCCGGCTCAGCCCATGCGCGTCGAACAGGCGCTGGCCCAATACCCCACTGCTGAGCAGGCTGACATTGGTCTCCACAAAAATAACCGTCCCCGCAACCGCCGGAGCAAGCGCCGCGCGGCGCGGGGTGAAGGCAGGGCCGCGCTTCATCAGGCCACTGACCAGCGCCTCGACGCCGCCGGAATCGCGCATCCATGCGATCAGCGCGCCGATCAGCAGGCAAAACAGCAGGACGCGCGTATTGCCCGTGCTCTCGAACACACCGACCGCACGGTCGATCGCGCCCAGTGCGCCCATGCCGGGATGGAAGCTGGCGATCAGCGTCTCCGAAGCCAGCAAGGCGAGCCCCAGCGCAGCATAGACATTGCGCGTCACCAGCGCGACGAGGATCGCCAATACCGGCGGCAGTACAGTCAGGATTTCCAGGGCCCAGCCTCCTTGTGTGCAAGCCCCTCACCTAAGCGCATTCGTCGCCCGATGCCCAGCGCCCTGCGTGCATCGAGAGGTGCAAGCCGGGATGTGACGCAGAAATGCGCGGATTCAGGCCGCCATCACAAAACTGTGAAATTCTCCTCAGAAGGGACTCGACTCATGCCCGTTTTTGGGGAATCATTTCGGTAAGCCAACGACATCCAGGCGGGAGCAGACCCGCTTCAGGAACGGTGGCAAGTACGTCGCCCTCGCAGGAAGGGCCAGGCCAGAAGCAAGGTTGTGAGAGCAGCGGCGCAAAGGGTTTGGAAGGACCGCGAGACAAAGCAGGCGATGTCTTCGATCAGGGGAGCTAGACCCCGGAGCGAAGGGCTGTGAGGCGTGACCGGAGCGCGATCCGAAACACGTGACCAAAGGAAAATCCCTTGGGATTACCGGCGGTTAGGTCAGGACAGCACGTAATTCGCCCGTGCGATTACATGTCTGAAACTGATCCGGGAGACGGCCTTGGGCGCATGCCCGCTCGCAAGAATGTGGCGGCGACCAGACCGGATCCTGACAAAGGGCAAAAGAAAAGGCCCGCTTCCGCGAGCCTGATCTGGAACCCGGTGTCCATCGAGGACCGACAACGAGTGCATGCACAGTGTCTCGGTAGTCTGATTCGAAACACCAGAGAAGGTGTGATCGTCCGCGATCACACCTTTTTTGCGCCCGGTGAAATTCAATTTTCGCGCCTCAGGCGAACTCGCGCACAGTCATGCCCGCAACCTCCCCTGCCCTTCACGCGTAACTTCAGCGAACCCACCCAGAAACCCCGCTATACCCGAAAGGCCCCTTCACCATGCTCGCCCTGATCGAACCCGTCTTCGGCCTGATCGGCGCATGGGGTCTGTTCGCCGCCATCGCGCCGAAGTTGCGCACGGAAATCTGGTGGATGCGTGTCTGGGTCTATGGTCGTCTTCAAACCTGCCTTGTTCTCCTCGCTGCAGCTGCCCTCTACATCTCACTCTACCCTGCCGCCGAACTCGGCAATGCCAGCCTGCTGATGGCCTATGCCGTCGCCTTCCTCATCTGCGCCGCAGACATTCAGCCTTACCTACCGGGCCGCAAACGCGAACTGCGCCGCGCGAAAGCAGGTGCCAACGGTACGCCGCTCTCAATTCTGCTGATAAATGTGCTGCAGGAGAATGAGGACCACACCGCCGTCATTTCCCGCATTCGCGACAGCCATGCCGATGTCCTCTTCCTGTCAGAAACCAATGCGCGCTGGCGCGATGCATTGTCCGACCTCGAAAAGGACTATCCCCACACCTACCTTTTGGACAAGGAAGATCATAACGGCCTTCTGTTCTATTCACGCTACCCGATCAATCAGGCCCAGGAACGCTATTTCTGTCAGGATCACGTGCCGTCACTCACGATGGACATCGACATGGCTGGTAGTGAGGTGCGTCTTTATTGCATCCACCCACGCCCGCCACGCCCCCGCGACGACACACAGCATCTTGATGACGAGTTGATGATCGTCGCCGATGAATTGCGCGAGCAGGAGCGTCCTGCTCTGGTGATCGGCGATTTCAACGAAGTCGGCTGGTCCTGGATGGTGCGGGAGTTCAAGCAACATGCCGGCCTTTGCGATCCCAAGCGTGGACGTGGTCTCTACAATTCCTATGGCGCGAAAAACCCTTTCTTGGCTTGGCCGCTGGACCACGCCTTTGTGACACGGGATTTCGACCTCGTGACCATCCGGCGCCTTCGCCCATGCGGATCAGATCACTATCCCATGCTTTATGGTTTTCAACTGCGGTCGGTTTGATTGGCATCCCTCTGATTACTGTGTAGGTTCTGCTTAACCATAAACAGGGGGATGGTGATGCGGCCAGTTACACTCACTATCAGCTTGATGGTCTTGGCGACCATCCTCGTCGGGTGCGAGACCTCGGAGACCGCTCAACGCGCGCCCGCCTCAGTTGAAGTCGTCACGCCCGACCCCGGTCCATCAGAGCGGCAGGAGATGCCCACAGCGGCCCCTTACCGTCCGGAGCAAAAACCTCCTCGCCCCACCGCACCGCCACCTCCGCCACCTCCGCCACCTCCGCCACCTCCGCCACCTCCGCCACCGGCGATGGTCGAAGACGAGCCCGACTGGTCAACAGGATATGGCGGATATGGAGATGCCGGATCCGAGTGGGGCTATTCCGACGAAGAAGACGCCTACGAAAATGAAGCCTCGGCACCGGCTGATGAAATCGACGATATGCGTGAGCTGTACGCAGATGATCCCGCCATGCTTGAGTTGCTCGCAGCCCTTGAGGAAGGAGATTTCTCGGATCTTGAAGCCACCGCGGCGGGTCCGGGCTATTCCGAAACCTGCCAAGCGGAGATTTCCGCACCCCGGACCTTGCTCGTTACCTGTACAGATATGAATGCCGAGACGTTTACGCAGGCCACCCATCGCATCGATGGCGACCTCATTACCACGCTGGATGCGCTCGCCATTGATCTTGCAGGAGACGGTTATGCAGTCGGCATCGTCGAAAAGCCGCTTTGTTTCTGGAGCGAGACCGTGACGCTGGACGACGCCCAACTCATACGGCCGTGCCCAGAATGGGACTATCGATATTCAGAACTCGCAGCCGAAGCGGCGAACGATTTCGACAGTGGCCGCATCGCACACCATGCGCCGGAACAGATGGTGCTCGGCCAGCCCTATTTCCTCGAAGTTGCCATCCAGCCTCTTCAGCGCAACACGAGTGAAGCCGAAGTGGATGAATCGCTACGTGGCATTATGGGCACGGGCCTTGCGCCAGGCAGCTCAGAAAGTGCCATGTCGCTCCGCTTTGACACCGTCCGCGCAAGCCAGGTGATGACGGCCTCGGCTTCCGGCGAGGGTTACGACTTCGTCGCCACCACACCTTCTGAGCAGCCTGTCTTGCCTGGGTCGCCAACGCTCTGGCAGTGGCAGGTCACGCCACGCCAGGCTGGAACGCCCAATCTGACCTTCACCGTATCGGAAACTGTCGATGTGAATGGCGAACGGTTTGCCCGCGCCGTGAAAACCATACCACTCTCAATCAAGGTCACATCGATTGAAGAATTGCTGGTCGATCCGGGGCCGGTTGCTGAAGCAACCTCGGTCGCAAGTCGCTCCCCTGCGCCTGAAGCTGACATGGCCTCCACCCTCAGCGGCGCAAATACACTGTTGGCGCCCACCAACGCATCAAACCCGTCAACGCTTTCCAGCCCCGCCGATATTGCCAACGCGGCGACCGGCCTGTTGCCCGACACCGAGATCGCAGGCTGCACATGGGTCGCCGGCCCGAATGCGGACCGTCAGGCAATGGTGCTCAGCAATCTGGCCTATACGCCCCCTGTCAGTCGCCTGACTGTGACCCATGACGATGGCGACCGGATCACCGCGGCACTGACTGGCGTCGGCTTCTCGGTCCTGCAATGCGAAGATCTCGGCCAACGCCAGACGGTTCGCGCGTTGAGTCTGCTCGGCCGCATGGCCAAGACACGCAAGGATGCAGGAGCCTATCCGGTCACCTTCTTCTATTATTCGGGTCATGGCGTGAACGTCGACGGTACGAACTTCATCTTGCCGACCGATATTCCCGGCGCGTCACCGGACGACATTCGCGACTTTGGCGTCAGTTTTGAACAGATCTTCAACCGTGTCTCGACCACAGTCGCACCGACTTCGTTCATCGTCTTTGACGCCTGCCGAACGGTAATGGATGATCAGAGCCGTGGCCTCATGCGAGCCTACAGCCCGGTCGGCTGGGCGTCCGGCGTGTTCCAGGCCTTTGCAACGGAACCCGGCAAGACAGCCGCTGATGACGGAGTCTATTCTGAAGAACTCTCCGCCCTCATCAGCACACTCGATGATCCGGCCAATGTCGTGTTCAAGCGTGTCCAGGATGCCGTCGCTGCACGCACCGGACAGAAACAGCGCCCCATCTACACCGATGGCACAACGGGTGGCGACTTCTACTTCGTTCAGGACAGCAACTGAGCAATGGAGCGCAAGAAAGAAGCCGCCGGAACACGGTTCCGGCGGCTCTGAAGTTCAATCTGACAGTCTGCGTTACGGGCTGACCGGCACCGGCTCTTTCGGAGCTTCCGGCTGAGGCGGCTGCGGTGGCACCTCATTCTCGATCAGCGTGTCTTCCGGCTGCGGCGCCGACCCGGACACCGCACAGCAGCGAACCTGCATTTCCAGCACGCGGCTGTTGAAGCGGCACTGCTCGTCATTGATCTCTCGCAGGATAGACATGCCCCCTGCCCGATAGGTGTAGCGGGTTTGCGTGCAGCTGGTCAGCGCATAGCCGGGCCGGCAGGAACCCGTGTCGGAATTCTGTATGGTGCGGGTTTCGCACTGGACTTCCTTGCCATTAGCCTCTTCGGCCAGCGCCATCGCCGCGTCCGCGCGCGCGCTCGCCGCATCTGCGCTTGCCTGGGCTCGCGCAGCCGCCTCCGTAGCGCTATCCGCCATGTTCCGAGCCTGTGACAGACGCATATCAGTATCGGCCAGCGCGGTGCTGTTGCCGTCGATTTCCATTTTCAGTTTGCAAACAGCCTCGTCGGCCTTGTCCGGATTGGCGCAATATTCGCCGACTGTCTGTTCAGCCGGCATCATCTGGCACCCAGCCAGAAGTGCCGTTGCAGCAATCGCACCTGCGAGGAATTTCCCACTACCCATGATTTTCTCCAATTCTTTCCCCTGCCGGGATTTCCGGCATTCAAGGGGGACGGAACTGGAGCGTCAATGCCGCTCCCGCCTGAGGGGAGTCTTAGGCTTTCAGCTTGTAGCCCGACCGAAACATGAGCCAGACAGCGAATATGCCTGCAACAGACAGCAATCCCGTTACCCAGACCCCAACAATCACGGAGCTGTTAGCAACGCCCAGGAAACCATACCGAAACCCGTCAATCATGTAGAAGAAAGGGTCCAGCAGAGCCATTGTGTAGAAGGGTTCCGACATGACCTTGATGTCGTAAAACGTGCCCGACAGGAATGTGAGCGGTACGATCACGAAATTGGTCACGGCAGACAAGTGGTCGAATTTGTCGGCCCAGATCCCACCGATGGCACCTAGTGCGCCAAGCGCGATCGCAGATGTGATGCTGAACCACAGGATTGGCCAGACATGCGCCACGCTGAGATCAGCAAGGCCGCTGAGTTGGATGCCGATGGCGGAAATAAAGGCGACGAGCAGGCCGCGCACAACCGATCCGCCGATAAAGCCGATGGTCAGCTCCATGGGGGAAAGCGGCGGCATCAGGAAGTCGACATAGGTGGAATTGAACTTCGCCTGCACGAGGCTGGAACTTGTGTTCTGAAACGCATTCTGCAGGATCGCCATGACAATCAGGCCAGGTGCGAGAAACTCGATATAACTCAGCCCCTCGAAATCACCCGTCAGCCGACCGCGCTCGCCGAAGGCCAGCTTGAAAACCGTCATGAAAAGAAGTGTCGTAACGACCGGCGCAAACACGGTTTGCATCCACACTTTCAGGAAGCGGCCGATCTCGCGCTTGAACAGGGTCCAGAGTCCCAACCCGTTCATTTTGCCATACTGGCGGACAAGGCGATGGGCGGAGGTCTGGTCAGCAGCTGTATCGGTCATGCGCAGTATCTAGGCGTCTTTACCTGAGTCTGCGAGGGGCAAGACGCGGAAAAACTTCGGAAATTTGGCTGCCTCGCTTTTGTCCACAGGCTGATGCAGTTAACCACAATATGTAGAAAGCCTGTGGAAAGCCTGCGCTGCATGTTGTGTTTCGTTTCGCTGCTGATACGATATCTAGGTGCTGAGCGGATGACGTGTATCAAGTCATCTCAATATATAGGGGCTGATGGATCGTAAGTGTTAACGATCTTGAACCGAGCTGGGAGACATCAACCATGTCCTGGACCGAAGAACGGGTAAGCGTGCTGAAGAAACTCTGGGCGGAAGGCCATTCGGCTTCCCAGATTGCCAAACAGCTGGGCGGGGTCACTCGCAATGCTGTTATCGGCAAAGTCCATCGCCTGGGCCTGTCGGGTCGCGCGACACCATCCCGCCCGGTAAAGCGCCCCCCACGGCTGGCCCGTCCGAAGCCGCGCGTGTTGCCTGATGGCAGCGTCAAGGTGGCAACCCCGGCAACTCCGGAGACCGCGGCTCCGCGCCCGGTAGAGCGCACAGAAGTGATGGCGCCGCTGCCGCCGCTGCAACAGGCTGACGGGGAACCCGCATCGATCCTCACGCTGCGCGACTCCATGTGCAAATGGCCGATTGGGGATCCAGCCGATCCGAAATTCGCTTTCTGCGGACGCAAATCTGATTGCGGTCCATACTGTTCCGAACATGCGAAAGTGGCGTTCCAGCCCGCACGCAAACGGGACAGCCGCAAAGGCGCCTATGATTATGTCCGCCGTATTGCCGGCTAAACCCGGCACGCATTCTTATGGCTGACTGGAAGCCCCCGAAGTGTTTCTTCGGGGGCTTTTCCACTCCCGGCAGGGCCACCCTCGCCTTCCGCGCAAAACGCCGTTAAGCCAGACACGTGACCACCGAAACCACCCCCGACACCATCTATGCCACGCCCGCAAACTGGGTCGCCACCGGCACCGGCGCACAGGGCAATCTGTTCCTCACTGGCCGCGCAGGTACTGGCAAGACCACGATGTTGCGTAAGTTCCTGGCAGGCGCGGGCGAGAAGGCCATCGTGCTGGCTCCCACGGGTGTGGCGGCCATGAATGCCGGCGGGCAGACGATCCATTCCTTCTTCAAATTCCCACCACGCCTGATCGAGCCCACGGACATCAAGCGGCTGCGCTCGACACGGCTGGTCAAGGCCATCGACACGATGATCATAGACGAGATCTCGATGGTCCGGTCTGACATGCTGGATGCCATCGACAAAAGCCTGAAGCTAAACCGCGCCTCCAAACGGCCCTTTGGCGGCGTGCGCATGATCCTGTCGGGCGACCTGCACCAGCTGCCTCCGGTTGTCTCGGGCCAGGAAGCGCCGATCCTGCGTGAGCGCTATGGCGGAAGCTATTTCTTCAACGCACCTGCCTTCAAAGATGCCGAATTCTCCCTGCTGGCCCTCAAACATGTGTTTCGGCAGGCCGAACCTCGCTTCCTCGCCTTGTTAGGCGCGCTGCGCACCGGACGGGTCACCCCAAATGACGAGGCCGTGTTGCGCGGACTGGTCAGCACGAGATCTGCTGTCGAAGCCTCTGAAACCCATGTTGTCCTGACGCCCAACAATGCCAATGCCTACCGTATCAACCAGGCCCGGCTCGAAGGCTTGAATACACGGTCGCAAACATTTGAGGCTGACGTGCAGGGCCAGTTCGATGAGAAGGCCTATCCGACCGAAGCCGACCTCGAACTGAAAGAAGGCGCGCGGGTGATGCTGATCAAGAATGATCCCGAAGGGCGCTGGGTGAATGGGACTCTGGCCACAGTCGCCGGGTTTTCCGGAACCCGCGTAATTGTCGAGATCGACGATCATGTCTACGAAATCGAACCGACGGCCTGGGAAAAATACCGCTACGAATTGGACCCCGAAACCAAAAAAGTGAAGCGCGAAGTGGTCGGCACATTCAAACAGATGCCGCTGCGCCTTGCCTATGCCGTGACCATCCACAAGGCACAGGGCCTGACGCTCGACAAGGTCTTCATCGATTTCGATTCCGGTATGTTCGCCCACGGACAAGCCTATGTCGCCTTTTCGCGTGCGCGATCTCTAGATGGCTTGTCGATCAGTCGCGAGCTGCGTCCGCGAGACCTCGTGCTGGACCGGGAGGCTTTCGCTTTCGGCAAGCTCGACACGATCGAAGATACCGATGCCTATCTGCTCGCACGCTTCGCAAAGGCCGATGGCGCCCTGATTTAGGCCATTCCGAGGCATTAACCTTTCACACACAATGACGCCGCATTCTGATCATCTCTTATACTCCGCAACAAGAGAAAGACACGTCATGAATGCCATCATTGAACGCCGTCAGCGTCGCTGCCTGCTCAGGCGCGACATGGGCGCAGCAAGCGAACGCAAGACGCTGTCACAAGTGGCTGCACAAAGACGGCGTATGCGCATCCCCGGCGGCGGCGGCAACTAGGCCAGCTTGCGAATTTCGTCGGACAGCTGACGCTCCTGATCGGTTACGATCTTTTCCAGAACCCGAACACGTTCCTTCAACCGGTCGACCTCACCGAGGACGCGCCGGATGTCTTCGTCCGCGCCCTTGTCGGATTTGGCGTTGGCTTTCAGTTTCAGATAGTTGTTCACCACACCTGCGCCGACTGAAATCAGCACAATGAGGACGACCATGACAATCGGGTCCATTCGGTAACTCCCCTTTGTATCGTTTTTCGATATATACAATTCAGGCAAATCTTACAAGAAAATTTGCCACCTGTCGCGGACTGGAACTTGGCCAGGTCTTAGCGGAGGCCGTCGATCTCGCGACGCAAACGACGATCCCGGTCGAGAATGATGGCTTCCAGCGTGCGCACACGCTCGGCCAGATTCGCGATCTGATCGGCATCTGGTGACGCTTCAGGCGGGCGGGACTTCCCGGACCGCGCGAGTGAGACGATCACCAGAACAAAGACAAGAAAGACTAGGAAAGACAATGAGAGGCTCCTTTTCTGACAAGACGTTGGTACGAAAGTCAGTCGTTTGGAGCTCCCCGTCTGTTAGATGGATCCGCAATTCGGCGAATGCACCGCTCTCCTGAACTTATCGATATTCAATATGTAAGGAGGGGTGAACACATGTTCAAGAAGAAACCCGGATTATCTTCCGGTTGAGCCAAATCCGCCGGCGCCGCGGTCCGTCTCGTCCAGTGCGTCCACTTCTATCCATGCCAGTTGAGTGACCGGCGCAAGAACCAGTTGGGCAATGCGTTCGCCGCGCTGGATGGTAAAGGCATCCTGTCCGAGATTGATCAGGATCACCTTGATCTCACCGCGATAATCGCTGTCGATCGTGCCGGGCGTGTTCAAACAGGTCAGGCCATGCTTGGCTGCGAGGCCGGAGCGCGGGCGCACCTGAATTTCATAGCCTTGCGGAATGGCCACTGACAGGCCGGTCGGGATCATCGCCCGCTCACCGGCCTGCAGCAGGATCGGTTCTTCCTGCGAGACCGCCGCGCGGACATCCATGCCGGCTGAGCCGATGGTTTCATAGGCTGGCAGGTCGAGCCCCTCGAAATGGGGCAACGGGCGGACGGAAACGTTAACCTTGGTCATGCCCTAAGCCGTTGGCGGAGTCGCATATTCGAGTCAAGCAGATAGGGCTGCGGGCGCTAGTCTTCGTCCTGATGCGCCTCAAAGACCTCGTCTTCCCACTCCATCGTGTCGCCGCGCATCAGCTGATCGTGCTGGCGCTCGGACTCCGGCTTGCGGTCCATGAAGATCGTGTTGTCGATCCCGTCCAATGTGGTTTTCGGAATGCCGTCATTGCGTTTCAGGAAGCTCTCAAACGCGGAATCATCCGGCAGGGTTGAGCGCAGCTGGCCGTCATAGGTGCCGTCGAGCCGGTTCTGCTCGTCCCGGTCGAGGCCGGCATTGGCGGCGTCCTTATAGGCTTGTTTGGTGGCATCGAGATCGCAATTGGCCTTGAGTCGCTGGTCTTCGGTGAGCTTGTGGCAGAGTAGCGCGCCAAGCGCGCCGCCCCCTCCCCCGGCCGTAGCTGGCGGCAGGGAAAACTCGATGCCCGGCACGCGCACGGGAGGCGGACGTCCTAAGGGTTGGGGCCTGGCAAAAGGCTGCGCCGTGGTGGCAGGCTGTTGCACGGGTGGCGCAAGGGTCTGCAGCGGCGCATCAGATGGTTCCGGCAGGATGATCGCTTCGTCCGGGTCAGGTTCCAGCTCCGCGACATCGGGCAGGTCTACCTCGGGCACCGGGTCAGGCTGAGGCTCCAGTTCGAGCGGCGCTTCCGCAGCAGGCTCCATTTCGGGGTCAGGCTCAACCACCGGGTCAGGCACAGGTGGTAGCGTTTCCTCAACGGGTTCTATTTCAGGCTCAATCTCCTCGACGAGGTCTTCCGGAATCTCTTCAGGCTGTTCGTCGGGAATACTTTCAGGCAGATCCTCAACCGATTCATCGGGAGTCGCTTCGAGCAATTCCTCAGGCAGGACTTCGGCCTCAAGGTCCGGCTCGGCGTCTTCAAGGGGGACTTCCAGCGTGTCCGGAAGCTCGTCTGGCAGCTCCTCCGGGTCTTCCATGGCCGGTTCTTCGGGGATGTCTTCGACCGGCAGGCCTGGCTGAGGATCCGGCAGCACCTCCTCCTCTACGGCAAGCGGCAAGGGCTCCGGCTCAGGGATCGGATCGTCGATGACGAGGTCCACCGGCGCTTCGGGCGGCGGCAGAGCCTCTTCCATGACCAATGCCGATTCCGGGATCGGCTCAGGATCCGGCTGGGGCAACGGTTCCGGATCCGGTTCGGGGAGAGGTTCGGGCTCGATGTCCGGCAGCGGCTCCGGCGGCAATTCCGGCACAGGCTCTGGCTCTGGCTCTGGCTCTGGCTCTGGCTCTGGCTCTGGCTCTGGCTCTGGCTCTGGCTCTGGCTCTGGCTCTGGCTCTGGCTCTGGCTCTGGCTCTGGCTCTGGCTCTGGCTCTGGCTCTGGCTCTGGCTCTGGCTCTGGCTCTGGCTCTGGCTCTGGCTCTGGCTCTGGCTCTGGCTCTGGCTCTGGCTCTGGCGGGAGTGTCGGTGGAAGCTCGACGATGTCCACCTCCAAAACCACGGGCTCAGGAGGGGGCGGCAATTTATGTCCGAAGGCAATCGCAAAAAGGAACAGGATCAGGCCGTTGAGGCCCAATGATCCCGCCACAAAGGGAAGGCGCTCGCGCGCGAACTCTTTCCAGGCTCCACCCATGGGCCAAAGCCCTAGCAGCCAGCCTGAGGCGGCCTCAGTTACTTTTCGTACAGCTTGCGCCGTGCCGCCTATAGCGCCAGCTCCAGCCGGCCATTGACCAGTGCGGTATAGTCATTGACCAGCGTTTCGGAGATCTGGCCCGGCTTGTAGACATGCTCGCCAATCTCGGCGACAGGCGTGATTTCAGCTGCGCTGCCTGTGATGAAGCATTCCGAGAAGGTCGACAGCTCATCCGGGAAGATCGCCCGTTCGATCACTTCGATGCCGCGCTCCCTGGCCAGCTTGATCGCCGTCTGGCGGGTCAGGCCATTGAGGAAGCAATCCGGGGTCGGCGTATGTAGGGCACCATCGCGCACGAAGAAAATGTTGGCTCCGGTCGCCTCAGCCACCTGACCGCGATAATCGAGCATCAGGGCGTCGGCGTAGCCATCGCGCTCGGCAGCATGCTTGGACAGGGTGCAGATCATGTAGAGGCCCGCTGCCTTGGCATGGCAGGGCGCGGTGTCCGGGGCCGGACGGCGCCACTTGGCATGTGTCAGGCGGATGCCCTTCATCTTGTCGGCGAAATAGTCGCCCCAATGCCAGACCGCGACCGCGAGATGGATCGTGTTGTTCTGGGCGGAGACGCCCATCATCTCAGACCCGCGCCAGGCCAGTGCGCGCACATAGGCGCTCTCGAGACCCGATTTCGCCAGCGCCTCGGTCTTGGCCTGTTCGACCTGATCAACAGAAAATGGGATTTTGAACCCCATGATCTCCGCTGAATTGTGCAACCGCTTGGAATGGTCCAGCGAACGGAAGATCTTGCCGCTATATGCCCGCTCACCTTCAAAGACGGAGGACGCATAGTGAAGCGCATGCGTCAGGACGTGGACTTTGCTGTCCCGCCACGGCACGAATTCCCCATCCATCCAGATATAACCGTCACGGTCGTCATAAGCAGACATAATAGTTCAGCGCTCCTCGCTTGCACTTATAGCATTTTCGCGTTCATTTCAGAACATGGCCCCTGACGTCAACCTGAATAGACCTTTCGATCCGCGCCTTTTCCTTATGGATCAGGAGCTTGATAGAGGTGTCGGACTCCTGCTGGCAGGAAGCGCCGAACTGATGAGAGCCGCAGAAGAGGCGCGGCACAAGGCGGGGCTGAGCAAGCCAGAATTGCAAATACTCATGGCTGTCCGCTACTCACCCGGCCAAACAGTGGGCGAGCTGCGCGATGCGTTGAGCATGACAGTACCAACTTTCGCCCGCATCATTGGCGAACTGGACAAGCGCGGCCTGATCGAGCGCGAGCGTGAACAGGCAAGTGACAAGCGTCGGCGCACGCTGAACCTGTCGGATGCGGGCACCACGCTGACCACCCAGATCACGATCGTATTGCGCGAGCGGCTGCGCCTGGCCTATCGCGCCGCTGGCCCGGATGCGGTTGAAGGGGCGCGCAAAGTGATGGATGCGCTCGTCAAATGAACCAGGACACCGCTCATATTCTCGTCGTCGATGACGATGACCGCATTCGCGACCTGCTGAAGCGATATCTCACCCGTGAAGGATATCGCGTGACCTCGGCGTCCGGAGCGGACGGAGCACGCAAGATGATGTCATCAATGGAGTTTGATCTCGCCATTCTGGACATAATGATGCCGGGCGAAGATGGCCTGTCCCTGCTGAAATCCATGCGCGAGGGGCGCAATCGGGAAACACCCGTCATGCTGCTGACCGCCAAAGGCGAAGCGTCCAACAGGATCGAAGGGCTGAAGCATGGCGCAGATGACTATCTCGCCAAGCCTTTCGAGCCAGAGGAGCTGTCCTTGCGCTGCGCCGCCATCCTGCGCCGGTCGCACAAGGCCGAGCCGCCCGAAGAAGTCGAAATGTCCGGTTTGGTGTTCAATGCAGAACGCGGGGAGCTGAAGGAGGGCGACACGCGCATCCGTCTGACCGAAGCCGAATTGCAATTGCTGACGGTATTGGCCTCAAATCCGGGCGAACCGGTGAGCCGTGAGGAGCTGGCCTCCCTGACTTCAGCCGGGATGGAGCGCTCTGTCGATGTGCAGGTGACGCGCCTGCGCCGCAAGATCGAGCCCAATCCGAAAGAGCCGATCCATATCCAGACCGTGCGAGGCGTCGGATATCGCCTCATGCCGGACTGAGCCGATGCTGCGCCTGAGGGATATCACACCGCGCGGACTGTATGCCCGCAGCATGTTGATGGTAATCGCGCCGGTCGTTCTGATCCTGTCGCTCATGTCGTGGTATTATTACGACAGCCATATTGCGGAGGTGAACCGCAAGCTCGCCCAATCCATCGCGCGCGATGCGAGCCTCGTCCAGGCATATTGCGACCGCCGCGAGGAGTCCGTGCTGGACCGCAAGACCATAGATGAGCGCCTGGACCTGACCTTCACTTGCGACAGCGATTCCGCCAGCCTCGATCGCCGAAGCTATGCTGAAGTCTTCTCCTATAGCGGCACGCTGGACAAGGAGTTGGAGACCCGGCTTGGCGTACCGGTGGAGACGGCGTTGAACCCTCAGGACTCAATGCTGCATCTCCGCTTCGCATCGGGGCCCCGCACAGTTGAAATCATTGTCGAGCGCAAACGTGTGCTCGCCGCCAATACCCACATCTTTATTGTCTGGGTGATCCTGTTCTCCCTGTTCATGGTTGCACTGGCCATCGGCTTCCTGAACCAGCAGGTGCGCTCGATCCTGAGCTTGTCAAAGGCCGCGCGAGCGTTCGGCCGTGGCCGGGATGTGCCGGACTTCCGCCCGTCTGGCGCCAACGAAGTGCGCGAGGCGGCCCGGGCGGTAATCGACATGAAGAACCGGCTGACCGCCTTTGCGGAACAGCGCACCGCCATGCTAGCCGGCGTCAGTCATGATCTGCGCACGCCCCTCACCCGACTAAAGCTGGCGCTGGCCATGATGGACGAGACCGATGACATCAAAGCCGCGCGGGCCGATCTTGATGACATGTCCATGATGCTGGACGAATATCTCACCTTTGCGCGCGGCGAAGAAGGCGATGAGCCGAGCGATTTTGACCTTGCCGAACTCTTGCGCGACGCCGCCGCGGGCTTTGGCCCGCACATTACCGTAACCGGACCCGATCATGTTCAGGTCAATGGCCGTCGCCTGGCACTCAAGCGCGCTGTGACAAATTTGATCTCCAATGCGACAAAATTCGCGACCGACACACAAATCACTCTTGTGAACGGTCCGCATGCGGCCGATATACACGTCGATGACAATGGACCGGGCATTATCCCGGAGCTGCGCGAGGATGCTTTCCGCCCTTTCATGCGGCTGGATGAGGCCCGCACCCAGAATACACCGGGCACAGGGCTCGGATTGACCCTCGCCCGAGATACGGCGCGCGCGCATGGCGGAGATCTTCGCCTCAGCGACAGCCCTCTCGGTGGCCTGCGGGCCAGCCTGCGCCTGCCCCATTGAACCTTATCCCTCCAGAGACATTCCTTCGCCATGAGCAATAGCAAAGCAAAACTGATCATCCGCAATGCAACGCCGGATGATATCCCCGGCCTTCAGGGCCTCTCGGCGCGCGTTTATGGCGAGGGCGAAGAGTATTCCCGCGACCACCTCATGGCGCAGATCAACCGGTTTCCGGATGGGCAGTTCATCGCTGAATATGAAGGCCAGATTGTTGGCCATTGCGCCACCTTCATGATCGCGTCCGAACATGCCTTTGGTCCGCACACATGGATGCAGATTACCGGCGGCGGATATGCCGCCCGTCACGACCCCGAAGGGGACGTGCTCTACGGCATGGATGTCGCGGTCGACCCGGCGTTCCGTCGCTTGCGCATTGGCCAGCGTTTCTACAAGGCACGGCGCGAACTGTGCCAGTGGCTGGAGCTGAAAGGTATCGTATTTGCCGGTCGGATGCCTGGCTATGCTCGCCGCGCCAAACAATATCCCAACCCGGAAGACTATGTGAAGGCGGTCCGCGAATCCAAGCTCCGCGATCCGGTTATCACGTTCCAACTGAATCAGGGGTATGAGCCGCTCGGCGTACTGCGCCATTACCTGCCGGAAGATATCGACTCCATGGGACATGCCACGCACATGTTCTGGGAGAACCCACTGGCGCAGGAGAAGATCCAGACCAATACGAGCTTTGGCGACACGTCCCTGCCCGAGCGCGTGCGGATCGCCACGGTCCAGTTCCAGATGCGCCGGATCACTTCCATCGACGAGTTTGAAGGACAGGTCGAATACTGGGTCGATATCGCGTCAGACTACCAGTCAGACTTCGTGGTCTTCCCGGAAATGCTGACACTGCAATTGCTGTCGCTGTCTGAACGCCCGCTCGGCCCTGTCGATGCGATCTCTCAGATATCTGACTATACGCCGCGTTTTGTGGAGTTCATGGAGAAGCTGGCAGTTTCCTACAACATCAACATCATTGGCGGAACGCATCCGAGCCAGATGGCGAATGGCGAAATTCTCAATGTCTGCCACGTCTTCCTGCGCGACGGCTCGGTCCATACCCAGCAGAAGCTGCATCCGACCCCGTCCGAGCGCCATTGGTGGAACATTCAGGGCGGTCGTGGAAACTCTGTGATCCAGACCGACTGTGGCCCGATAGGCGTGATGATCTGTTATGACAGTGAGTTCCCCGAAATTGCGCGCCACCTTGTCGACCAGGGCGCGCTGATGCTGTTCGTGCCCTTCTGTACCGACGAACGGCGCGGCTATTTGCGGGTGCGGTATTGCTGTCAGGCTCGTGCGGTCGAGAACCAGTGCTATGTCACCATGTCCGGGGTTGTGGGCAACCTCCCGAATGTAGAGAACATGGACATTCACTATGCGGAGAGCTGTATCTTGACCCCGTCCGATTTCCCCTTCTCACGCGATGGCGTAGCAGCGGATACAGCCCCGAACACGGAAACGATTGCGCTGGCTGACCTGTCCATTTCAGACCTGCTCACAGCTCGTCAATCCGGCGCGGTACAGAACCTCAAGGATCGTCGACTGGACCTCTATCAGGTGGCCTGGAAGAAGAACTAGGTTTCCTCTATCAACTGGACGCCCTGATTACGGACATTTCCCACGGCAGGATTTACAGGCCATGCATGCATGTCCTCGGTTGGGAATGGTTCGTAGAGGTGTTCCACCTTGCGATTGTCAGCATCCAGCCATGTCCGATAGTCCGACGGATGAAGGATGACCGGCATGCGTGTGTGCAGCCCCGCCATCAGGTCGTTGGGCTTGGTGGTCAGGATGGTGAATGTGTCGATCTCGGACCCGTCGATCATGGCGCGGTCCCATAACCCTGCAAAGCAAAACCATCGCCGGTTTCGCAGGCCGATAGCAAAGGGTTGCTTCTTGCCCTTCGGGCCTGTCCATTCATAGAAGCCGCTGGCCGGAACCAGACAGCGATGATGCCGGAAAGGCCCGCGAAACGTGTTGGACGCTTCAAGACCTTCGCTGCGCGCATTGAACGTCGAGAATTTCTTCTCGCTCAACGGCTTTTTCCACCAGCTGGGAACCAGTCCCCACATGGCCGGAGCCATCTGGATGGCGTGACGCGGCACATCCTCGCCTTCCGGCGCCATGCGGATGATGGGCACATACTGGGTGGGCGCAATATTGTACGCAGGCTCCGGCGGCTGGATGCCGTTCGGGTGAATCAGATTCAGCGCATTGTGGTATTCCTCCCACGTTACGCCATGCCGGAAGAATCGTCCGCACATACGCTAAGGCTCGAAGACTGCGAAACGGTCACGGCCCAGATCATAAGCGACGTGGTGCTTCAGTTTTTCTGTGAGCTCGATGGCGTCGCCTGCCAGTTGGTCTGGATGAATCATCTGGCCGAACGTCATACGCACTTGCGCGCCGCGCTTGTTCAGCAGCTCGTGAAACAGGGTGATGTCACGCAATTCCGGGTTCAGCTCGCTGAGAAAGTAAAAGAGCCTCGAATTCCACGCATCGAGATTGAGCGGCAGGACGGGTGTCTTCTGTTTCCGCGCGAGGCCGACCACGGTAGAGAACCAGTCCTTCTCGACCAGCCGCCCGTCTTCCTTCTTTGCAAGCCGCCCCGAGGGGAAGATGACAACGCATTTTTCCTCGGCAAAGGCCTGCCCGGCCCGCTTCAGGGTTTCGCGCGTCTTGGCCGGGGTGCGCTTCTCGGCCACCCATTCGACCGGGATGATGACATCCTGAAAGTTCGGATTGACGCGAATGGCATCGGCATTGGCAAAGAATACGATATCCTGCCGAACCTGCTTGAGCAGATCCCAGACCGCCACACCATCTGCCAAACCGGTTGGATGGTTGGCCGCAATGATAACCCGCCCAGCACTTGGCAGTCTCTCGAGACCGTCGACCTTCAGAGAGAAGTTCAATTGGTGTGAAAGATGATCGAACGAGTCCCGCCCATTCAGCTGCATGATCGTGTCGGCCATTTCCCGCGCCCGCCGATACCCAAGCGTCTTGTAGAGAACCGGACGGACAAGCGGCCACGACCAGCTCTCGCGCAGTTTCGGGCAGCGTTCCTCAATCAGCGTATCGACGATATGCTGGTCATTATTTTTTTCTGCATCAAGAAATGCCGATCCTCTCAAAGTAGAGGATTTTGCGATCAGGCTCTCGTCGCTCATGGTGCGTGGGCCACTCCGTTCTCCCTTTATATACATAGGGGTTGGGGCGAATCCCTCAAAGCGGGAACTACAGGGGAATGGCCGTTCGCGCAGGCCACCGGAACGCTGCATTGTGTTGAAATATAAACACTTCGGAAAGTTTCGCTTTACCAAGACGTAAGAGCCACGTGCCATTGTGAACGCCACAGGGGGGTTGGCTTAAGGCTTTCCTTCGCGGGCAAATAAATCGGGAATAGTGTAGATGAAAGTTCTTTGGGTTGAAGATCACGAGCCAGTCAGAGACATGCTGGCGATTGCCGCGGACAAGGCTGCGCGCTCCCGCGTGCAGGTTGACCTGGTCATGGCGCCGACCCTGATGATGGCGGAAGCCCGGTTGCGCCTCGAAAGATTCGATCTCGTCGTGCTCGACCTCGGCCTGCCAGACTCCTTTGACCCGGACATGACCATCGCGCGGGTTGCCAATATGGGCAAATACCGGATTGCGGTCGTCTCTTCCATGGATGTGCGCGACCAGGCTGTTGAGTCTGCCCTGCGCTGTGGCGCGAACATTCATCCGCAAGCTATTTTCAAGGCCACTCTGCCATTCAATCGCTTCATCCAGCGCCCCGATGCGTTTGAAGACTTCCTGATGGACCTGATGCCAGCCGCTGAAACCGCGGCCGTCCGCGCGGCCTAATCCATGCGGGCGCTTGCGAAGCGCCCCTTCCCCTTGCTAAGCCGCCTAGGATACGTCCGGGCGGCTTTTTGCTGGGCGACACAGGAAAAAGGCGACACCCCCGATGATGGAATATCCCGTGACGATCAGCCTGATCGCGGCCAATGTCCTCGTCAGTCTGATTGGCCTGTCAAACCGCGCTTTCTTCGAGGACAACAATTTCTGGATCGCGCCGATCCGAGAGGGCCGCCAATGGTGGCGCTTCGTGACTTCAGCCTTCCTGCATGTGAACAGCACACATTTGCTCATCAACATGTTCGTCCTGTGGCAGTTTGGCGGAGTGCTGGAACGCGAACTTGGCGCAACAACATTCCTGATCATCTATTTCGGATCGTTGTTTGCCGGAAACGCATGGGAATACATCGACAAACGCGACCAGCCCGACTACCGCGCCGTGGGCGCGTCGGGCGCGACGTCCGGTATCGTGCTCGCGTTCAGTGTGCTGGCGCCGTTTGCGGTATTGTACCTGCTTTTCATCTTGCCGATGTGGGCAATTGTTGCGGCAGTTCTGTTTATCTCGGTCAGCTTCTTCCTGTCGCAACGCCCTAATACGATGATCGCACATGGCGCGCATTTGGGCGGCGCCTTGGCCGGTGCGGCGTTGACCTTCCTGCTGGTGCCCGGAGCCTGGAGCGCACTGCTGGCCCAGATCGCCGAGCGGCTGGGTTGACCCGGATGACCACCGTCCTTGAGAAATACAACGCCCGCATTGAGAGCGGCCAGCTGACGCCGGACCCGGTTCAGGCAACCGCCGCTGCGGCGCTGAACGATCTGGAACACAGACTGGCCAACCGCAAGACCGGCGGCTGGTTCTCAAAGGCCGAGACCGTCACGGGTCTCTATATGTGGGGCGGCGTTGGTCGGGGCAAATCCATGCTGATGGATCTGTTCTTCGAGAGTGCACCGGTTGAAGCCCGCCGGCGGGTCCATTTCCATGAATTCATGGCCGAAGTGCATGACCGGCTGGATGCCTGGCGCAAGCTCTCGCAAGACGACCGCAAGCGGTCCGAATGGCGCGTGAAGGGAGCGGGCGATGATCCAATCGCGCCAGTGGCGAAACAGATCGCCTCCGAGGCGAGCCTGCTCTGCTTCGATGAGTTCCAGGTCACCCAGATTGCTGATGCCATGGTTCTGGCCCGCCTGTTCGAAGCACTGTTCGACATGGCAGTCACGGTGGTGGCGACCTCGAACCGCCACCCCAATGATCTCTACAAGGATGGGATCAATCGCCCCCTCTTCCTACCCTTCATCGAGCATCTGAAGGCGCATTGCGAAATTCTGGAACTCGCCTCGGAGCGGGATTACCGCCTTGACCGCCTGATCGAAGCGCCGGTCTGGTATTCGCCATTGGGCCCGGAATCCGAGGCCGCGCTGGACCGGGCCTGGGACCGGCTGACCCTTGGGGCAGAACCACAGCATTGCGTGCTGACGGTGAAAGGCCGCAAACTGGAAGTCCAACGCGAAGCGGCGGGTGTGGCGCGCTTCACCTTCGAGGAATTGTGCGCCCGGCCGCTCGGGTCGCGGGACTATCTGGCCATCGCCGCAAATTTCAACACGGTGATCCTGTCAGGCATTCCGACGCTGGGACCAGAAAACCGCAACGAGGCGGCGCGCTTCGTGGCACTGATCGACGCGCTCTATGAAGCGAAGATCAAGCTGGTGGCAAGCGCAGCCGCCGAACCGGAGAGCCTTTATCCCGAAGGCGATGGCAGTTTCGAGTTTGAACGCACGGCCAGCCGCCTGCATGAAATGCGGTCTACGGATTATTTGTCCGAGGCCCGTGTTGAACTGGAAGCCGACTAGACGCCGCCTGACGCAAGGCGTCTGCAAGACTCAATTGGCCAGACAGGTTTTTCGGCGCGCCGAACTTACGCGAGATGTAGCGAACCAGAGGGCGTTCCAAGTATAGGTGCGCGACAACGGACGCGATTGTGCACCCGATCACGAACAGCAGCGCCATGATCCAAGGCGGCAGGAATTCCGGTAGGTGCAGGAATTTCGCAACCGGCACACCGGCGGTCATCATTGGCATGTGCACAAGATAGAGCATGTAGGACGCGTCGCCGACCAAACGAAGGCTGCGCGGAATGCTCAGGCGGCCAGCGGTTTCCATTGCGGCGAGCGCTGCAATGATCGCGCTGGCAGAGGCACCGAACAGGACCGTGCGCACACCAAACCCGATCTCGACGGGGCGATAGATATCGTTGAGCCCCGTCATCAGGAAGACCAGCAGACCGCCGACCAACAGGCCACGCGCTGCATTCCGTCCCAGATGCTGGAAGGACACCGCCGCCAGACCGCCGAACAGGAAGATCAGATTGTAAGGCGAGAACAGGAAGTCCGCCGGGAACAGTACGTCCTGGCCAAATACGGTGAGCGCGCAGGCGGTAAACCACATGCTGAGGATGCCGAGACCGATCCAGCGATGCAGGATAGCGAGGCCGAATATGGCGTAGAACAGCATTTCATGTTGCAGGGTCCATGAAACCTGAAGAATCGGAGTGTCTTCCATTGGCACAAGGAAGAGGTTCGGCAGCAATTGCCCAAGACCCGGCATATAGCCAAGTCCGACGGCCGGGATCAGGGCACCGGCCAGGACCATCGGGATGAGAACCAGCCAATAGGCCGGATAGATGCGCGAGACCCGTTTGATCGCGTAGCTATAGGCCTTTTGAGGGGCACCAAAATCCCGACGATGGATATAGAGCATCAGGAATCCAGACAGGGCGAAGAAGAACTCAACACCCGAATAGCCCATATTCGCTACAGGATGCAGCGCTTCGCCCGTTTCCGCATAAAGCCGCTTTGGCAAGATGAAGATATTAAGGTGATAGAAGACGACCATGAGCGCAGCGATGGCGCGCCCGCCCTGGAGTGATGTCAGATGAGGAAGACGCATGCGCGTGTCCTTTTCGGTATGGCACCCGGGATTTCGGAGCCGCCAGACCAGATTCAGGACCAGCCGCGACAATGCCGTTCGTCCTGTGACAGGCAAATCGTGTACCAGCCCGCCGGAGCGACCTGCGCCTGCAACGCCCGTGAAGGCGCTCGGTGGACAAGATCAGGAATTTGCAAGCGCCCGGGTCAGGTATCGGGCGGAGGCAGGCGCAACTCGGCATCATGCGGGCGAGTCATCGGAAATAGCGTTGTTCCGACGCGATGGTCGCCCGCATCATGCGCAGGCGCGGGTTCGGATGCGCTGCCCATCGCGACCTGACAGGCCTTTGGGAGGGTGAACGCCAAAGGGTCAGGCCGCGCGACTGTTGGCATATCCCCGATTGCCGCGATCCAGACATTCCCTCGCGCATCGCACATGGTGAGGAACGGCGTGCCGCGACCTCTCGTTCGGCGCACATACAGGCGCAGAAGGATGAGCTGCAGCCATATCCAGAAACGGAATGGCTGAAGATGCGGCTTCAATACCGGTGGGGGCGCAAACAGGCTGTCCATCCGCGCAAGTATATGTCCGGCGCGTAGAGGCAGCGGATACGTTCTCGCGGGCACCCCTATTGGCAACAGGCGCAACGGATTCCTTGCGGGACAAGGACGCGATTATGCCCTGAAGAAGGCTGCTTCAGCCCGCCCGCACATTGATATCGGGCGCGGTCATCTCCTGGCAAAGCACGGCCCGACCAATGAGATAGCCCTGTATGAGATCACAATTGCGCGCGGCGAGCTGTTCGAGCTGCCAGCTGGTTTCCACGCCTTCGGCGCAGCTGATCAGATTCATCTCGCGGCACATCTTCAGACTGCCAGTCAGCACTTTGGGCAGGACACCAGAATCGCTCTTCTTGCCGAGCAGGCTCTTGTCGAGCTTGACCTTCTTGAAGGGCAATTCCTCCAACAGGGAGAGCGAGGAATAGCCGGTGCCAAAGTCATCCAGAGCCAGAGAGACCCCTGCCCCGACAATCTTGCCAAGCACGTGTTTGCTCGTATCGATGTTCCTGAAAAGGACGTTTTCTGTGATTTCGAGTTCGATCCGTTCAGGCGCTATGCCATGGCGGCGGAGCGCGTTCAGGAAATGGTCAGCAAATTCCAGAGACGTCAATTGAGAGGGAGAGACGTTGAATGACAGGAAGCTGGTACCCCCGGGCAACCAGCGCAAAGCCTGGTTCAGCATGGACCAGAAGAAACTGTCGATCAGGCCAAGGCGCTCCACTGCCGGCATGAATTGCTTGGGCGAGGGCTGCCGGCTGAGGCCGCTATGCGGCCAGCGCGCAAGCACTTCATAACCGGCAATTGAGTGACTGCGCAAATCCAGAATCGGCTGAACTGCGGGCTGGAAGCAATTGTCCTTGACCGCCCCGATAATGGTCTTGTCGAACTCTTCGGCGTCCATGTCCGCCATGTCTTCACGGCGATCGAATACCGCAATCCCTCCGCCCTCCGACTTTATCCGGATCATGGCCTTGTCGGCTGCGTACATCAGATTGGCCTTGTCAGCCGCGTCATCCGGAAACGCAGCGACCCCGATGGAGGCGCCGACCGTGACGAGCCCGAGATCGGTTTCTATCGGAGAAACCAGAGCACTTTGGACAAGCGCAGCCAATGCCAGTGCGTTATCGCCAACCGATGGAATGATAAACGCAAACTCATCTCCACCAAGGCGACAAGCATGCTGGCAGCCCTCCATCTCCGACAGGCGCGTGGCGAGAACCTTCAGGACATGGTCCCCAATCGCATGCCCATAGCGATCATTCAGGGGCTTGAACCTGTCCAGGTCGATCAAGGCGCACATGAAGGGCTGGCCCTGTGCCACCAGAGCCTCCATTTCCCGCACAAAGGCGCGGCGATTCAGGATTCGGGTCAATGGATCTGTGTCGGCAAGCTGGCGGATCTTGCGCTCGGCGCGCTCACGCTCCTCGATCTCGGCCTTGAGTTCAGTCAGCATACTGGCATGAATTTCGGTAAGGGCATGGAACACACCAAGCGCGTTGAGACATCCGGCATAGATGCCGTCTTCATGCGCAAGGATCAGTCCGTTGGTGAGCAGGTCTGATTTGTCCCGGATACTGCCGAATACGGTCGCGGCATCCTCCGATAGCTCCATCACCAG
This sequence comes from Hyphomonas sp. KY3, assembly GCF_017309975.1. Lineage (NCBI taxonomy): Bacteria > Pseudomonadati > Pseudomonadota > Alphaproteobacteria > Hyphomonadales > Hyphomonadaceae > Hyphomonas > Hyphomonas sp. KY3. The sequence continues at coordinate 470,650 of NZ_CP022271.1, read as the reverse complement.
CACGTTTCGATCCATTATGCCGGACACACCCTTTTTCTGATTCAGGGCATAGCCGAACGGATTTGAGATCAGGCGCTGGAAAGCCTGAAGGGACACAAACCCTGTCGGCTTGCCGTTAAAATCGACAACCGGGCACAGTGTCGCTTCAGGGTTCTTGACGAAAAACGCGGATACCGCATCAAAGCTGTCTCCGAGAGAGAGCGGCTCAAAATGCATCCATGACGTGGAGCGAAATCTCATAATAAACCCATCTGCCCCACCCAAAAGGCCTTATGGGTTCTCGCTATCATCACAGTCTGAAAACTTTGTAACCAGTAATAGCCACAACAGCGTACAAGACTTTGACTTTCATGAATTTATTGTGACGCACACTTCAGGAGTGGCCTGGAACTCCGACGACAGATTGGGCAAGATGTTCGGGCGATACATCCGCATTCTTGCGCGCGACCACGCTGAATGACGCATCCGTTTCGAGCACGACCAACTCAGCTTCGGCAACGCGTGTCAGGCCATTTTCCCGCAACGCGGCGAGCACTTCGGACTTGGTCAGACGCTCATCGCGAATATTCTGCATAAGGTACTGACCCCGATATACCAGAAGTCGTGGACTGGATTTCACAAGCCATTCCACAGAGTCGCTGCGCGCCAGAACGAATGTCAGCCCCCATTGAATAAACAGGAGGACTGCAATGGCGAACAAGGCTTCGACGGCCGTGACGGAATTCGAGGTGATACCCGCTCCAGCGATTGAGCCCAGCGCCACGGTCACCACCCAGTCAAAATTGTTCATCTGAGACGTAGACCGCTTTCCAGCGAGCCGGATGAAAGCGATGATGGTGAAATATATGACTGGGGCGGCAAGCGCGATACGGACAAGATCTTTCCATCCGTCGTAATAGATTGCTGAAATATCCATCAGTCGACTGCCTGCACGATCTCATAATCTATCGGCTTGTAGCGAAAATTATTGGACTCTCCTGCGGAGCAGCTGGTCATGCCGATCAGAAGGTCCATGCAGGCTTCGAACGTAATCGACTGCCCCGCTTTGCTCAGAGGTGGCAAAACCTTGATCTCGCCTGTCTGAGGATCTGTCGCGACATGCATGAAGATGTTGAACGCGATCGGAATATCATCGGGGCCTATGCCGTATTCGGCCAGGGCTGCTTCGAGGTTTTCCTGACAACCACCTTGGGGATCAGCCTCATTGTACAGCTTGCGGAACGTATCCTTCGAGCAGGGCGTCAGCGTGAAATCATGACGGCCGACCTCATCCTCGACAATTTTCAACATGTCACGGCTGCGATTGGAGTAGAGCATGTCTCCCTTGGTCAGGAACATGCGCCCGGCATAATCGAGGGAACGCCCGGATGAAATCATTTCCTTCCGGTCGTCCAGATTGTAGGCGACCATGTCGCTGACTTGTTCGCCTTCGGGATCTGTCACAGTCAGGCGTTCGCCCTTGCGCAGGATGAAGGCCGTGCCGGATTTCGGGGGGATACGGTGACTCATTTCGCAGGCTCCTGCGGGGTGAACGGACATTTCCACTCAGGACCGACTTCGCGGCCTGAATATTGCGCGGCTTCAGACCCCCGGCCGAAATCTGCCAGCATCGGATTAACCGAACCGGCGAGCGCCTTGTCGCGCTCTCGAATGATCTGCTTCATTTTCTCGAACCGGCCATCCTGGCGCAGGCGTTCGAATTGCTCATGCGAATTGAAGACGAGCGCAGGAAACTCGAAACGACGGGCTGGTCGGGATGCGTTCGGGTGCAGGCCGATGACGAAGAAGGCCTCGCCCAGCAAGCCCATCGAGAAATGTGCCGATTCCGGATCACGCTCCGCGCTCTCGGCCCACCCCCTGCCCTCGACCACATCGAGATTGTGCAAGGATTGAAGCCGGTTCCAGAGCGCACGCTCGAATTCAGTCTCTGACAGCTCGGTCGGCCCCGTGAAGATGGCGACGAAGGACTGAACCACAGGGGAGCTGAAATCGAGCTCCTCGATAAACTCTTCCAGTGCGCGCCTGAGATTGATGTCACCTGCAGCGGAATCGATGTCGCCGAATTCCGCAATGACCAGCTGATCGCGAACCATTGCCGATTTTGCCCCAATACAGGGAAAGGAATCTGATTGCACGAATTGCCGGAAGGCGTCCGTGCGGGTGAGAGTGGTGCTGCCCATTTGGTTGTGTCCTGTCATATCTGGGCAATCAACCCCGCAACCTTCAAACCGGTTCCGCAACTTCTGACAGCAAGGTGTGGCGGCCTTCTGGATCACTTTGCCGCCACAAGATATACTTTCTCGTGAGCGTGAAATCAGACGCTTGAACCCCCTTCAAAAGCAGGGGCCGAATGCTTATTTATGTTAAACCGCGATGACATTCATGCGGTTTATACGGGGCGACGCCGCCGCCATGCGGGGCTAAACGTCAGGAAGAAGATCTGATTGCCGGAACGATCGCCGCAATGCGGGGTTGGTCTGCAAAGGAGGAGATTAGATATGGCGAACAAAACCGCCAGTGCGAGTGTGGCACTCAGCCCGGAGCAGGGCCTGAGCCGTTATCTCACCGAAATTCGTAAGTTCCCCATGCTCGAGAAGAATGAGGAATTCATGCTCGCGCGGAAATGGCGCGAACAGGAAGATACCCAGTCTGCCGAGAAGATGGTGACATCCCACCTGCGTCTCGTTGCGAAGATCGCAATGGGCTATCGTGGCTATGGCCTGCCGATGGCCGAAGTGATCTCCGAGGGCAATGTCGGTCTTATGCAGGCCGTGAAGAAATTCGACCCGGACAAGGGTTTCCGGCTGGCAACCTATGCCATGTGGTGGATTCGTGCCGCCATTCAGGAATACATCCTGCGCAGCTGGAGCCTCGTGAAACTCGGCACCACGGCCGCGCAGAAGAAACTGTTCTTCAACCTTCGCCGCCTGAAAGGCGAAATGAAGGCTCTGGACGAAGGTGACCTTCGCCCTGAACAGGCCCAGTTGATCGCCGAAAAGCTGAATGTGACAGAAGCTGAAGTGTATTCGATGAACGGGCGTATGTCCGGCTCGGATGCTTCGCTGAACGTGCCAATGGGCACCGATGGCGACATGGAGTGGCAGGACTGGCTGGCCGACGATGATCAAGGCCAGGCCGAAGAGTTTGCTGACAAGCAGGAATTCAATGCGCGGATGGAATTGCTGACCGCTGCCATGGAAGACCTGAACGAGCGCGAACGCCACATCCTGACCGAGCGCCGCCTGTCGGAAGAGCCGAAAACACTGGAAGAACTGTCCGAGGTTTACAGTGTTTCGCGTGAGCGTATTCGCCAGATCGAAGTGCGCGCGTTCGAAAAGCTCCAGAAAGCCATGAAGCGTATGGCCAAGGATCAGGGCCTGCCGAACATGGCCCCCAACCCGGCTTAGTGACCGGTCAGGTTCGAATACGCATCTTTATCCAGCTCAGACGGCCCGCTTAACAGTGGGCCGTTTTTCATTGGACCCACCGCGGCAGAATTCAGCGACCATTCTCCCTGTTCTCTTGACCAAAGTGTCATCAGACATGCCGAATAGGCTCCGCGGATGAACCTGCCCGCAGCCACATAGGGATGCGAACCGATTTCAGACTCGCAAATTATGTCTGACGGCTTTCTTGGAGGAATCTGGACTTCACAGATCAAGGGATCAGGCTGAGGGCCAACAATTGATCTGGCTGGAGCGCGGCGACACTCGGGAAACCCCACATGTACCCGCTCGTGCGATTCCCGCAGTCTATGGACAAGTCCTATATCGTCTTCGCTCAGCGAGCTGAGGAGAATTGGTGGAGCCTCTGCCCCGCTATAGCGGGTCATTTCCAAATTTAACTGAAACTGTTTGTCCGTAACGTGTTCCAACATCGCCTTGCGGTGCATGCGGTTTCCTGCAGAGATCGCGACCACGCAAAACGCGACCAGCAACAATACAAGGATGAGCCTATGGTGCCAAAGCACCACAATGGTTTTCATCATGATATTCATGCGTCCCCCCGGCCCGCCTGCAAATCCTTCGCAATCTCCCTCTATCTATTTATGATTGCGATAACAATACCAAACAGTAGAATTTTTCTCCTATTGGGAGAATTATTTGAGCTGAAGTGCGGGGGGATCCCCTGCAGGAGAATGTTCGGCCTGGATCGTCTGTGCCGGACGTCGATTTGTGCGTATGGGTGAAGTATGCTCGTAGTCGGCCGAGCCGGATTCGTTCCACGTCATGGACGCCCCGCCAGTTGGACGACGTCTTGCGCCTCAGCATAGAGAAATTGAGATGGGTTTTGCGATAGAAGTTGATAGCGCGACAGATGCGAGGCTGGAGGCTTACACATCCATTCGCGAGAAGGACCTGACTTCAGGTCATGGCGCGCGCTTCATCGTCGAGGGCAAAGTAGCGCTGGAGACAGCGCTGCGTCGGGGACGTTTTGCGCTGGAAAGTGTGTTCCTTACAGAGAACCGGGTCGCACCGCTGGCCGAATTGATGGCCCTCGTGCCGGAGAACGTGCCGGTCTATGTCGCGCCCCAGTCGGTGATGGATGCGGTCGCAGGGTTTCCGATGCATCGCGGCGTGCTTGCCTGTGGGCTGAAAGGCGACATCGCCGAACCGGCCGCGTTTCTCGCCGCCATAGAGGCCGGTCCCTCTACCCTGCTCCTGATGTCAGACCTGTCCAATCACGACAATGTCGGCGCGTGCTTTCGCAATGCCGCTGCCTTTGGCGCAGATGCGGTGCTGATGGATGGTCAATGCTGTGACCCGCTCTATCGCAAGGCCATCCGCGTCTCCTCCGGCAGCAGCCTGTGGCTGCCCTATGCCCATGGCGGGACGGGCCTGGACATGGTGAACGCGGCCAAGGCGGCAGGCTATGAAGTCTGGGCGATGACGCCGCGCTCCGAGGCAACGCCGATCACGCAAATGGATATGCCGGACCGACTCGCCATCCTGCTCGGTGCCGAAGGACCGGGGCTGCCGGACGAGTTGATCGCGGCTTGTACGCCCGTGCGCATCCCAATGTCGGAAGGCTTTGACAGTGTGAACGTGGCGACCGCCGGAGCGATCGCCATGGCTCACATATTCGGGGCGAAGGCCTAGAAGACGCGCGGGCGTTCCGTCTTGTCGATGTGGAGGCCGCATTCGGACTTCTCCTGTCCGGCCCAGCGACCCGCGCGGGGATCGTCCGGATTGTCGGACGGCTTCGTGCACGGCCAGCAGCCGATGGACGGATAGCCCTGAGCAACCAGCGGATGGCGCGGCAGATTGCGCTGCTTGATCAACAGTTCCACATCGTCCGGAGTCCAGTTGGCCAGCGGGTTCACCTTGTAGCGTCCGTTCGCAAACTCGAAGACCGGCAGGCTCATCCGGGCCCCACCATGAAAGCGTTTGCGACCGGTGATCCAGGCATCAAAGCCCTCCAGAGCCGGCTCCAGCGGGCGCACCTTGCGCAGTGCGCAACAGGCGTCCGGATCGGTTTTCCAGAGATTGTTCTTCGGATCGAGCACCTTGCGCTCGGTCTCACTCGGCGGAATTTCGCGCACACCGGTCAGGCCGAGCTTTTCGATCAGCTCGTCCTTGTAGTCCAGCGTCTGCGGGAAATGCATACCGGTTTCGAGAAACACGATGGGCAGGTCAGGCTTCACGTCCGCGATCAGGGCCAACATAGCGACACTCTCGGCGCCGAAACTGGATACGTAGGTCAGGCTGTTGGACCATTCGCGAACCATGGCGACGCGCAGCACCGTCTGAGCGGAGGCGTCGCGCAACTCACCATTCAGGCGAGCGAGGCGGACGTCCGCAGCTTCGGACTTGCGGGCAAGACTGTCGCCATAAGGCATAAGGATCAGCTTTCGTGTCTCTTGCGGTACACCGGCGTCCGATCACCCGCTGCGGGCTGGTAGACGTCGGAATACTCTTCCAGTGCGTTCACTACTTCATGTAGGTCAGCACGGGCGGTCTCGTAAGCGTCAAAGCCTGAACGGTTCATATAGAATATCTGATCCCGCAGGACGTGACCCACAGCGCGAAGCTCTCCGGTATAGCCGAAGCGACGGCGCAAAAGCTGGGCCTGGGAGTATCCACGACCGTCAGTATATTTAGGGAAACTGATTTCGATCAGTTGCAACCGATCGAGATATTCCTCTAGTTCGTGCGGGTCATCGCCCGGCTCAAGCCGCACGCCAATATCGGTATTGCGGGCCAGCAGGATCTCCCGCTCGCTGCGAAAGCGCCCCAGCGAAACTGTAATACATCCACCAGGAGACAGCTCGCCTTCATCCGGCACGAAGGCCCAGATATTGTCGATCTCCGTGCCGTTCTTAACCAGCGGCATAAAGCGCCTCCTTGAAGGGGTCATGGCCGAGGCGGGCCAGTGTCTCGATGAACAATTCGCTCTTGTCGGCGCGCAGCTCGCGATAGGTGTCCACGACGCGTTTGAGCGCGCCGGGAACGTCGTCCGCCTTCAGGCCGGGGCCCGCAATATCGCCGATCGCGGCCTTCTCATCGGCGCGGCCACCAAAGGTGATCTGATAGAATTCCTCACCCTTCTTGTCGACGCCAAGGATGCCGATATGGCCCACATGATGGTGGCCGCAGGCATTGATGCAGCCGGAAATATTGATGTGCAGGCGGCCGATGTCTTCCTGATAGTCCGGATCGGCGAAGACCTGTTGCACGGCCTGCCCGACCGGGATGGAGCGGGCATTGGCGAGGTTGCAATAGTCCAGACCCGGACAGACGATCATGTCGGTGATCAGGCTTTCATTCGCCGTATGGAGGCCTGCGGCTTTCAGTTCGCGATAGACATCCGGCAGATCATCCAGTGCGACATGCGGCAGGACGAGGTTCTGGGCATGGCTGACGCGAATGTCGTCATAGGCATAGGCTTCAGCGAGATGCGCGACCGTCATCATCTGCGCATCCGTCGCGTCGCCAGCGAGACCGCCAATCGGCTTCAGGCTGACCGTGACGGATGTGTAGCCCGGCTGCTTGTGCGGATGGAGATTGATGCGGGCCCAACGCGCGAACTCGGTGTCTTCGACCTTCAGCGCCTCGAACGCTGCGGACGTGTCCGGCTTCGCGGCCAATTCCGGCGGCGCAAAATAGGCATGGATACGGTCGATCTCGGCCTGCGGCAGGTCGATCTTCTCGTTCTCGCGCTGGGCGGCATATTCCGCGTCGACGAGGCGGCGGAATTCAGCCTCGCCCAGCTCGCTGACGAGGATCTTGATGCGGGCCTTGTACTTGTTGTCCCGGCGGCCGAAGCGGTTGTAGACGCGCATGATGGCTTCGAGATAATCGAGCAGCTCGGCTTCCGGCACGAACTCATTGACCAGTGTCGCGAGGTGAGGTGTGCGCCCCTGCCCGCCACCGACATGGACTTCAAAGCCGACCACATCGCCGCGCTTGCGGATGTGCAGGCCGATATCGTGCACGCGGATCGCGGCGCGGTCATGCTCCGCCGCCGTGACGGCGATCTTGAACTTGCGCGGCAGGAAAGCGAATTCGGGGTGGAACGTGCTCCACTGGCGGATGATTTCGCACCAGGGGCGCGGGTCCATCAGCTCGTCTTTCGTCGCGCCGGCAAAATGGTCTGACGTCACATTGCGGATACAGTTTCCGGAAGTCTGGATGGCGTGCATCTCGACTTCGGCGAGCTTGGCCAGCACATCCGGAATATCCTTCAGGGCAACCCAGTTGAACTGGATGTTCTGGCGCGTGGTGAAGTGGCCATAGTTCCGGTCATAGTCGCGCGCGACGATGGCCAGTTGGCGCAGCTGACGGCCATTCAGCTGGCCATAGGGAATGGCCACGCGCAGCATGTAGGCATGCAGCTGCAGGTAGACTCCATTCTGCAGGCGGAGCGGCTTGAACTCGTCTTCCAGCAATTCGCCCGATAGGCGGCGGTCCACCTGTCCACGGAATTGCGCGACCCGCTCGGAGACGATCCGGGCGTCAAACTCATCATATCTGTACATTACGCAGCCTCTTTTGCGTGCGGTAGATTCAGGGCCACTTCGGTGCGGCTGACCCATCTTTCCACGGAAGGAAAATCAGACAGGTCAAAGCCACCCTCATGGGCGACCCGTGTGTAGGCGACCAACGCAATATCGGCGAGCGTCATCGCATCGCCAACCAGCCAGTCGGTATAGGTCAATTGCAGCTCCATCACACCGAGCGCGCGGCGCCCCTTGGCCATCAGCTGCGGATCGATCTGGTCATCCGGCGTATTGAGATAATGTTTCTGGAAGCGCCTCACAGCAATGGCGGTCTCGTGAGAGTATTGTTCCCAGAACAGCCAGCTCATCATCTGGGCCCGGCGGAACGTGTCAGAAGGGACCAGGTCACTGCCTGCCTCTTCGGCGAGATACAACATGATGGCGTTGGACTGTGGCAACGCACGGCCATCCGGCCAGCGCGCCAGCGGCACCTGACCCGCCGGATTCAGCGACAGGAAGTCTTCGGTCTGGGTGCCGCCCTGAAGGATATCGACCTCTACCCAATCATATGGGATGCCAAGCAGGTCAGCGGTCCATTTCGGTTTCATGCAATTGCCGGAAATGGAATCGCCGTAAAGTGTGAGTCGCTGAATCTCGCGATGGGGCATTATGCGCCCTCTCCATAGGAAACGGTCGGTCCCTTGGCGCGGATGGTTTCGCGCAGGGTCTCGCGGCCCGTGATTTCGCCGGTCTCGGTGACTTCCATGAAGTAGGGATCGGTAACGATCCCCTCCTGCGTCTGAGCATCTGCAAGGCGCGCTTCGGCCTCATCGCCTGTAAAGGCGGCAACTTTTGAAACGTCCTGGGTCCAGCTGCCGTCGGCGGCCATCCAGACATTCTGGCCGGTTGCGGTTTCCCATGCGGTGACGGCCTTTGGCGTATCCGGCTTAAGTTTCGGGCGAACGGATGTCATACGAAAGTCTCCTGGCTGACGCAGCCTGAAAGGCCGATTGCGCCACTCGCGAAAGGCAGGCCCGCCACTTTGCCGATGATGAGCAATGCTGGACCCTCGATACCATTGTCTGTGATCAGGTCAGGCAGTTCAGCAAGAATACCGAAAACCTGAATTTCGTTCGGCCGCGTGCCGTTCTCGATCACTGCGACCGGCGTGTCTGGCGCGCGCCCGGCTTCGATCAACTTGTCAGTAATGGCGGCCGCTGTGCCGACCCCCATGAAGACGGTGACGGTCTGGTTCGGCTTGGCCAGAGAGTCCCAATCGAGATCGGGCACGCCGCCCGCCTTGGCATGGCCGGTGACGAAGGTCAGGCTCTGGGCATGATCGCGATGGGTCAGCGGTACACCTGCCTGCGCCGCGCATCCCAGCGCCGACGTAATACCCGGCACCACGAAGGCTTCGACGCCTGCTGCCAGCACCGCTTCCATCTCTTCACCGCCACGCCCGAAGATAAACGGGTCGCCGCCCTTCAGGCGTACAACGCGCTTGCCATCGCGGGCCGAGCGGATCAGCATTTCGTGAATTTCATCCTGCGGGACGGAATGGTCGCCCTTGCTCTTGCCGACAGACACGCGGTCGGCATCCCGGCGAATGAGCGTCAGGATATCGTCGCTGACCAGACGGTCATAATAGACAATGTCGGCTTCCTGCAGCAGGCGCAGCGCCTTCAGGGTCAGCAGCTCCGGATCACCCGGACCCGCGCCAACCAGATGGACCACGCCTTGCGTCCGGCCGCCGGACAGTGCGTCGCGCATCGCCTGTTCAGCAGCTTCCAACTCGCCCGCATAGGCAAGTTCGGCAGCCTTGCCATTGAGCACGCTCTCCCAGAACTTCCGACGCGCGCCAGCATCCGGCAATTTGGACTTCACCTCTTCTCGCATGCGTCCGGCCAGTTCCGCCAGATCGCCGATGCGTGCTGGTGTAAGCGCTTCAAGTTTGGCTCGCACCGATTTGGCAAGTACAGGCGCAGAGCCGCCCGAGGCCACGGCTGCAACAATCTCGCCGCGGTCCATGATGGATGGAACCGTAAAATCGCAAAGATCTGGCCGATCGACGACATTCAAAGGCACGCCATATTGGCGCGCCCAAGTGATCGCGCGATCTGTGTTTTCATCAATTCGGCATGCCACAATTGCAAAACGGGCAACATCGAGCGCGGCGCCAGCTTGGTCCTGCGGCGCAATCGTTATGCGCCCGGCAAACTCCTGAGCGAAGCCGGAATCGATGTCTTTTCCAATAATCACAGTGATATGCGCCGGTGTTTTGGCGAGCAGGCGCACCTTGCGGCGCGCTTCCTCACCACCGCCGAACACGACGACGCGCGCGTCATCCATGTTGAAGAAAGCCGGAAACTGGCGCATGCGGGCGGACCTCTTTTTAGGCAAGCTGATCAGTCAGGTGTCAAAATGGCTCTTGACGCGGCGGACGCAAGCATGAACCCCTACAGCGATCCTTTAGAGAAACTATCCATGTCAGACCCATCCGACCGACTTCCCCCATTGAACGCGCTGAGAGCCTTTGAGGCCGCCGCGCGGCGCCTGTCTTTTACACAGGCTGCCGAAGAGCTGAATGTCACGCCCGGCGCGATTTCACAACAGATAAGGCAGCTGGAAGAATATGCCGGCACGCCCCTGTTCAAGCGAACGGGCCGTTCAGTTTTGCTGACAGATGCCGCCCAGGCCAGCCTGCCGCTGGTGCGCGATGCATTCGAGAGAATTTCTGAAGCCGGGCGGATCATGCAGGCTCCAGCGCGCAAAGGCCGGGTCATGGTGTCATCTGCGCCGTCCTTCGCCGCGAAATGGCTGGCGCCCCGCCTTGATGGCTTCCACCGGGAACATGAGGAGACCGAGGCCTGGATCTCGGCCGATATGGGCCTGACCGATTTCACCACGGCCGATGCCGATTTCGCAATCCGCTATGGCCGGGGCAATTATGACGGCCTGAAATCTGAAAAGCTGATGGACGAGACTGTCTTGCCGGTCTGTTCCCCTGCCCTGCTGGAAGGAACCGACGCGATCCGCAAGCCCTCGGATTTGCGGCATCACACACTGATCCATGATGAGAGCAACGAGAATGACCCGTCCTGCCCCGACTGGGCCAGCTGGCTGCGTGCGCGGAATGTGAAAGATGTTGATGGCTCACGCGGCCCACGTTTCAACCAGGCGATCCTCGTGATCGAGGCGGCTGCCGCCGGACGCGGCGTGGCGCTTGCCAAACGCGCGATTGCAGCAGCGGATCTCGCCTCTGGTCGGCTGGTCGCACCCTTCGCGGATGGCTCCCACCTGATCGATTTCGGGTACTGGATCGTCTATCCGAAAGGCCGTCACCTGACGCCAGATGTACGCAACTTCATCAAATGGCTGAAGACCGAGGCGACCAATAGTGAAGTGGTCGGCGTCTAGGGCTCATTGCCTTCCCAGTCGACAATCCAGTCTTCTGTGTCCTCATCGAAGACCGTGTCCTCGGAAACGGTGCGTCCCCGGATCGAATGCCCCTCTTCGTGGATGCGGTTGCGATCACCACATACGAGGTAGTGCCAGTCCGGCAGCTCCTTGCCTTCATGGATCAGGCGATAGGCGCAGGTCTTTGGCATCCAGCGGATTTCCTCGACCTTCTTCGGAGTAAGAATCACGCAGTCTTCGACGATCTTCTTGCGATTTTTGTAGTCGGCACACTGACAGTTATCCCCGTCAAACAGGCGGCAATGGAGTCGCGTGTAAGCGATCTCACCGGTATCTTCATCTTCCAGTTTGAGCAGGCAGCATTTGCCACAGCCGTCGCAGAGGGATTCCCATTCCTGCGATGACATCTGAGCCAGTGGTGTAGTTTTCCAGAAAGGCTTGGTCATCCCCTCAGGGCAGCCCATTCCGGCGTCTTTTCAATAAGTGCCGTTGCAAACCAGCAAGACGAAGAAACCGTCTCACCCGCAGCTATGATGTCATTCATCACACGCGTCACCAGATTTTTGCCAAGGCCGCGTCCACCCAGTTCTCCCGGCACGATCGTGTGCGTGATATGGCGCAGCCCGGTCCGTGGACGCTCATAGGTCAGATATGCTTCCAGCCCGTTCTCGAAATAGCTGTAGCGCATATGATTTTCATCATGGGTGATGGGTATCGTGGTCATGCCAGTACATCCTGCCATTCTGCATGTTTTTGAATTTGCGCCTTCGCGAAAGGGCACAGCGGAATGATCTTGATTCCGTCCCGGCGCGCATCCTCAACCGCGCGTTTGACCAGGGCTACGCCGACACCCATGCCGCCGAGCGCTTTCGGAACGCCGGTATGGTCGATGATGATCCGCTCCGTACCCGCCTTCGAATAGGTCATCTCGGCCTCGTGGCCGTTGACCAGGGTGACGTAGCGCCCGCCGGTCTCTCCGTCTTCGCGCTTGATCTCAAACTCGCTCATGAGTGTATGCCTTCTGCTGAGAGCTCCTATGTGGCGCGCCATCCGGCAGCACGCAAGGAAAAGCCGCCCCCGGAGGAGCGGCTTTCACAGTGGTTCAGGGGGTCGCCTATTTGTTGACGGCGTCCTTTACGTCACCCGCTGTCTTGCGAGCTTCGCCTTCGGCCTTGTCCATTTTGCCTTCGGCTTGCATCTTCTTGTTGTCTGTCATTTCACCGACAGTTTCCTTGACTTCGCCTTCAGCTTCCTTGGCACCGCCCTTGAGATGTTCCTTGTCCATTTGGGTCTCCTTCAGTTTGTTTGTGTCGGCCGCATGATCGCGGTCACTCATTCAACGCGCGACGGACAAGAGCGATCCGATTAATTCGGTGTCAGAAAGCATGCAGCCGCGGAGGACTGTTCAAAACGGTATGGCCCGGCTAACCCGTCTCGCATGGCCCGCTTGCTCACGCATCCCATGATTGACTGGAAGGACGACGGCACGCCCGTCGCCCGCGAGGCGGGGGACGTGTACTTCACGGCGGGGGATGGACTGGCTGAAACCCGCGCGGTTTTCCTGCAGGGCTGCGGTCTTCCGGAAGCCTGGGCAGGCAAGACCGAATTCACGGTAGCGGAAACCGGGTTTGGCACAGGATTGAACTTCCTCGCCTTGTGCGAACTGTGGCAAGCGCACCGACCAACCCCGGATGCATGGCTCCACTTTGTCAGCTTCGAAGGCTTTCCCCTGACTGAGGCCGATGCGGCGCGCGCGTTGGGCGCGTGGCCCGAACTGGCATGCTTGGCAGCGCGACTGCTCGCCGATTGGCCAGGGCCTGTGCGCTGTGTACACCACCTCGTCTGGCCTGATATCGGCGTCACTCTCACGCTTCATCTCGGCGATATTCACGACACGCTGCCCCAGAGCCAGTTCATGGCCGATGCCTGGTTTCTCGACGGATTCAGCCCGGCAAAGAATGAAGCCATGTGGTCAGCTGATCTTTACGGACTGATTGCAGAGCGCTCCAAGCCCGGCGCTAGCATCGGCACGTTCACCGTGGCAGGCGCAGTTCGGCGCGGACTGACAGAGGTCGGCTTCGATGTCGTCAAAGCACCGGGACACGGCCGCAAGCGGCAGCGACTGGAAGCAAGGTTGGCACTTGCCTCTCCCGCCAAGCCGGACATTTACGGCCTGCGCGCGCATAGTGACCCTCGCCAAAAGATCGCCATTCTGGGCGCAGGAATTGCCGGGGCGAGCGCGGCTTACGCCCTGACAGAGCGCGGCGCAGATGTGACTGTGTTTGATCCAGTTGGCCCCGCAAGCGGCGCAAGTGGCAATCCGCTGGCCCTTATGATGCCTCGGCTCGATGCGGGCGACACGGCGCAAGCCCGCTTGCTGATCGACGCTTATCTTGCCGCCCGCCGCGCCTATTCAGGCATGGAAGGCGCACACGAAACCACCGTACGCCAAATGCCAAAGGACAAGGCCGAGCAGACCCGGTTCGCGAAATTGCTTGCGGACCCGCCTCTGCCTTTGGAAGACCTTGAAGCCATTTCGGGCGGCGGCCTGCTCCACAAGCGCGCACTGGTCCTTGAGCCTGCGCGGATCATTTCCGGATTGCTCGACAATGTTCGGGTCCGGACCGGGACGGTCGAGATTTCGCTACAGGATCGCTTGGTGAATGCCGAGGTGTTCGACATCATTGTCCTCGCCACCGCCATGGAGACGAACCGGCAACTTGGCTGGGTCGGGCTGGAAGGCCGATTGGGTCAGGTCGAGAGCGTCTCGGACGCCACACCCGTTCAAGCAGAGGCAATGGCGAGCGGGCACTACGCACTGGCATTGGAAGATCAGAGGCTCTGGGGCGCTACCTTTGAAAAAATCGAAGATGGTGTACCGGCTGCAACGTCCGCCGCTGCCCGCGCCACCAATGCCGACGCATTGCGACAATTGTCTCCATGGTGGCAACGAAGCGCAACGTCGCTGCCCGTTCAGTCTCGTGCTGCCATTCGTGCGACCACCGCTGATCGATTACCCCTGGTCGGCGCCGTGCCCGATTACTCTGCAGCGCTGGAGACATTTTCCGGCATGCGAAAAGGGCGCCCTGTCGATGCGGACGCCCCCGTGTTGCCGGGCATATTCATGGTGAACGGTTTTGGCGCGCGCGGCTTTACCTGGGGCCCCTGGGCCGGCCGGGTGCTGGCGGCCATGTGCCTTGGCGGGCCCTCCCCCGCCGAAGTGGCGGCGCTCGAGGCGGTCAGCCCCGTGCGCCTGATTGTTCGCGCCTTAAAGCGCGGTGAAGTCTGACTCACCAAAAGAGCGGGCGATGCTGAGGCGAACGCCCCCCTCTTCATGCGGCGCAAACGTCATCTGAAGCCCGCCGAACTCCAGTGCTGTCTGTCCCTGGAGGCTGGAGAGAAAGAGTACCATCATCAGGATGAGGATGGAGATCCCTCCGAGCAGCCAGTTATTCGTCAGTAGCGTCCCCTTACGCATTTTTCCGGTCCTTCTTGTCGGATGGTTAGGGTGAATGGGCGCGGTCTAGTTGCCACGCTCCAGGTCGCGGAATTCCTTGCGCAGTCGCCACTCGTCAGATGTGACCTTGCGTTCGATATCCCTGAGGCGTTCATCGAGATCCATGAAAGTGTATTTCAGGTTCCCGAAAGTGGCTCTGGGGCGGTCGTTCACGTTGCGCCAGAAAACATCTTCTTCCGGTGATATGGTACGACCGCCCAAAGGTGTCCGCGGCGTGATCATCCAGACGACGATATAGGCAATCAGGGCGATCGGTCCGGCGACAAAGAAAAAGGCGAGCACGGCCAGCAGGCGCACCAGGATGGGTTCCCAACCAAAGCGTTCGGCAAGGCCGCCACAGACGCCGGCAATGACCTTGTCATGACGCGAGCGGTAATAGCGCTTCGGATTCGGGGAGCCGTACTGGTCGCCTTCTGGGGCTGTATCACGGTAGGCACGGGATTGGCGGGACATATGTCTGGGTCCTTAGTCGTCAAAAGTGGGGCGGGAAGAACGAGGCGGCCTGCGGGGGCTGTCCGCTTCGCTCTGCTCAAGGAGAGATTCGAGCGTCTCGATCCGGCGTTCCATCGCCTTGGCCGAGCGCCAGAGATCCTCCATCATGCGCTCATCGTCGGGCATCAGGGTTTTCTGCTTCCGCCACAGGGTAATGTAGTGGAAGATCATGCCCGGGAGGACGATGAACAGCGAGACGATCGCTATGATTGGAATAAACTCATCCATCAGGCGGCCTCGTCAGCAGATGGCTGCCGGTTGGCGCGCGCCTGGGCGATGAGGCCCGGAGCGCAGACCAACGTCATGAAGCCGGTGAGGCAAGCGAGTGAAAACAACATCGATTAGTCCTCCGATTTCTTGCTGGAAGACTTCGCCGATGACTTGGCGCGCTTCGCTTTCAGGGCTTCGAGTTCCTTCTCGACGCTCTCGTCACGCTCCAGCGCGGCGAATTCGGCTTCGAGGGTCGGTTCACGGCCCTTGATCGTGTCAGCATAGGCTTCCATTTCGTCGACCTTGCGCTCGATATTGCCGTAGCGCGCCAGCGCATCATCCACTTTGCCGTCATAGACCTGGCTGCGAATGCGAATGCGCTGTTCAGCAGCTTCGCGGCGCATCATCAGTGCCCGATGCTTTGCCTTCGCTTCGTCAAGTTTGGCTTGAAGCTTGGCCAGATCGTCCTGGCGCTTCTCGAAGGCTTCTTCTGCCGCGTCCATTGCCAGCTTGCGGCGTTCGATTTCGCCATCAGCTTTCTGCTTGGCGGTCAGAGCGCCACGGGCCAGGTCTTCACGACCCTTGTCGATGGCCAGTTCAGCCTTTGCAGCCCATTCGTCGCGGGTCTGCGTGAAATGGACGATTTCGCGTTCCATTTCCTTTTTGTCTGCCATGGCGCGGGCCGCGGCGGTGCGAACCTCAACCAGCGTATCTTCCATTTCCTGGATGATGAGCCGGGCAATCTTTTCAGGATTTTCGGCGCTGTCGAGCATCGCGTTGATGTTGGAATTGATGATGTCACCGAGTCGGGAGAACAAGCCCATTTTGGTGTCCTTTCGTGAGTGGGGGGAGGATTAGAAGAACAAACCGCCGAAGAAGATGCCGACGACGAAGAACATCCAGCTTTCCGCCGGGCGCGTCGCGAGCCACCGACCGAAACGGCCAGCATCCGAGCGGGCTTCCGAAGTGTTGTAGCGATCTTCCATTTTCAGTTTGTCCTTCTTGTGTTTGTGAGCAACGCCCTGTCGCTCCGAGCCCTTCTGTCATTTCAAGGACCGTGCCAGTTCAAAATTAATTTTATAGTACGTTGTTTTATATCGATATTTTATCATTTTGACTGGATGCCGTTTTTAATTTTTAGTATTTCTCGCCAAATGCATTGTAGATTTAATCGCCACTTTTGGTTATTTTGACTAAATGGTTGATCAGAATACACAATTGCTGGGCCAAGCCCCTGCATGGCTCAGCGCGCAGGAGCATGTCTCCCGCGTCGCCCCGCTGGATCGCCCCATCCTTGTCATCGGGGAGCGGGGAACCGGCAAGGAGTTGATCGGAGAACGCCTTCACTTCCTGTCCAAGCGCTGGGACGGACCGTTCGTGAAGGTCAATTGCGCCGCACTGTCGGAGACCCTGCTGGATTCTGAACTATTCGGGCATGAGCGCGGGGCCTTTACCGGCGCAACCGAAATGCGGCGAGGCCGGTTTGAACTGGCCGATGGCGGTACGATCTTCCTCGACGAAATAGCCACCGCCAGCGCGCAGGTTCAGGAAAAATTGCTGCGTGTTGTCGAGTATGGCGAATTCCAGCGGGTGGGCGGTTCAAAAGTACTCTCAACGGACGTTCGCATCGTGGCCGCCACAAACGCCGACCTGCCGGGCATGGTGGAGGCAGGCGAATTCCGCGCCGATCTTCTGGACCGACTTGCTTTTGACGTCATTACCCTGCCGCCGCTGAGGGCCCGGCCCGGTGATGCCAGCCTGCTGGCCGACCATTTCGCTCGGCGTATGGCAATTGAAATGGCGCAGGATTTCCCCGGTTTTGCCCCCTCGACCATTGCCGCTATCGAAGCTCATGACTGGCCCGGCAATGTACGTGAACTGCGCAATTTCGCGCAAAGGCTCGCACATCGCGCCATGCTGATGGCACCGGACGAACCGGTCTTGTTCGATCCGGCCGTACTCGACCCATTCGATTCTCCCTGGCGCCCGACTGGCTCCGGCAAGACAGGTCACTCCGAGACGCTTCAGGCCGACCCGGTACGCATTCGCGACAATCCAGAGATCGCCGCGGATTTCAGCGCGCAGGTCGCCGCTTTCGAGATGCAGTTGATTGACGAAGCCCTCAGCCTGTCACAAGGCCATCAGGGCCGCGCCGCAGATTTGCTGGGACTCTCCTATCATCAATTCCGGGGTCTTCTGAAAAAGCATGACTATGGGCGCAATGCCGGTAAACCGGCCGATCCTGAGGCTGGCACCCCCATCAAAGGACCTGTGAGGGCCATGTAGGCCAATCTTCAATCCGAATCTGCGAAACCCTTCAACTGTTCGATCAGCCGCGGGTAATGCACAGGCTTTGTATGGATCGGACTGTCGGCAAGCCCGTCCTGCAAGTCGGCTTCGTTATTGCCGGTGACAAACACGAACGGAATTCCGAATTCCTTCAGGCGATGCGCCGTAGGAAACGAGGCAACCCCTCCGAGATCCATATCGAGCACAGCCGCATGGATTGACCCCGGCTCGATGAGCGCTTTGGCGTCCTCATTGCTCGCAACAGGCCCGACCACTTCCATGCCTGCATCTTCCAGTTGCGTCTTCATATCAAATGCGATCAGGAAGTCGTCTTCCAACAGTAATATCTTCGGCATAGTCCCCCTACCTTCTAGCTGGAAAGCGAAATTGAGCTTTTAATCCTTTCGGGTCAAAGGTTAAGTTCGATTTCCCGCCAAGAGCGTGTGACAGACTCTGTTCGATAAGCACACTGCCGAAGCCTTTCCGGCTGGGAGGCACCACCGGCGGACCGTCTGTTTCGACCCAGTCGATGATCACGTCAGGGTCATCATCCGTCTCTTCTATGAACCAGCTGATGCTGAGCCGTCCGCTATCGTTCGAAAACGCACCATACTTGGACGCGTTCGTGGCCAGTTCGTGCAGGATCAATCCGAAAGCGTGTGACCCTTGCGGCCCTAAGACAAGCGGCGGCCCCGTCATTTCCAGCCGCGTGCCATCAGCGGGCGCATAGCCAAGAACCTGATCCCGGATGAGACGAGAAATATCCGATGAGTCCTGCGTCGTGGATACAAGCAGGTCATGGCTGGCCGCAATGGCGCGCAGGCGCCCGGTGAATGATTGGCGAAAGCCTTCAAAGTCTGTCGCCTCCCGCAGCGTGTGGGCGGCGATGGCCTGAATGGTCGCCAACGAATTCTTGACCCGGTGATTCAGTTCACTGAGCAACATTTCGCGGTGTGCTTCGGCCCGCTTGCGTTCCGAGATATCCACTGCGGACATGACAATGTCTGTCACCTGGCCGGATTCGTCGAAAATGGGCGCCAATTGCACGTCTACCGGTATCAGCAAGCCTCGAGAATCCCGGATTTCAGCATCGAACCGCATGCGGCGTCCCGCTTCTGCCTTGGCAAAGGCCGAGATCAGGCGATCCTGCATCGCGCGCGTGTGAGACCATGCCGGATGCTGCCAGATCGGCTTCCCGACAAGGTCCTCGCTCGCCGCCCCGGTTAGTCGAAGGGAGGCTTCGTTGATTTCCAGCAGGATTCCACTGGGTGTGGTAAGCCCGATCATCGAAACGATGCCATCGAGAATGGTGCGCTGGCGTTGCTGGCTTGCATGCAACTGGAGTTCGGCCTGCTTGCGCGCGGTGACATCCTGAAATGACACAGCGAAGCCGTCCCCGACCCGAGCGACCGTGAAGCGGAACCAGCGCGGAACGCCATTGTCTGGATAGTAGAGCTCTCGCCGCCAAGGCGTTCCGGTCTCTACCGTGTTGCAAAAGACGTTGAACAGACCTCTTGCAAAGGCCTCGGGCATGACTTTCGATAGCCGCTTGCCGATCAGGACATTCGCCGAGCGCGCCGTCAGCTGTTCTGCTGCGGGATTGACGAACTCCCAGACGAAATCCTCGATCTCACCGGAAACAGCGCGCTGACTTCGCAGGATCATGAATCCGTCCGGGTTGGTCTCCTGCACGATGCGGAACCGGGTTTCGCTGTCTGTTAGTGCCCGGCTGATGCGCTTCTTTTCCGTTATGTCCTGAAGGATCGAAATGAAATAGGCGACCGTGCCATCCGGATTGCGAATGCAACTGACCGAAAGCAGGACCCAGACAATCCGGCCGGACTTGTGGTAATAACGCTTTTCGATCCGATAGGTCTCGCGCCTGCCCTCAAGCACCTCGTTGAGGAGCCCGACATCCAGGTTCAGATCATCCGGGTGAGTGATGTCCTGAAACGTGATCTTGAGCAATTCGTCGCGCGGATAGCCCACAATTTCGGAGACGCGCCGATTGACGTTCAGCCATTGTCCCTGAGGGCCCACATGCGCGATCCCCACGCTGGCATGCTCGAACGTGGCCCGGAACATGGCATCACTTTCAACCAGCATGACTGCCGGTTTATTCGGTTCCTCGGGCTCACCGGTCGACATGCCTTGAGTTCATCCTTGATGGAGAGATATTAATTCAGGTAACTACGCGAAGATGTAAATCAGGTTACCCTGACTGTACTCCTCATAGGTCATTGTAACCATGTAATTTTTGACGCCAGACTGCACGCAGGGCGTTGCAGGCGCATCCTAGTGTGGCGACGCCAGAATACATATTTCACACGCAATGTACCGCTCGGCTCTTGAGGCCGGTTCTTCCCCTTCCCAAGTCAGGAAAATGAGGAATTCGATTCGCCTCATCGGCAATTCTGCGCCATACTTGAATCCTGAAAAAACAAAGGAGACCGCCCGTGCAGATACAGATTACTGGCAAGCATATGGATCTCGGAGAGGCTCTGCGGAGCCGCATCGAAGACGGACTGGAGGCGGCAGTCAGTAAGTATTTCAACCGAACCGGCGACGCTCGCGTTTTCGTGTCCCAACAGGGCCCCTTCGTCGAAGTTGACTGCAATGTGCACCTGCCCTCTGGCATTATCCTCCAATCGACCGGCAAGGCGGAAGACCCTTATGCGGCGCTGGAAAACAGCCTCGACAAGATGGAAAAACGGGTGCGTCGCTACAAGCGCCGACTGAAGGACCATCATGCCGGTACATCGGCTCCAATGCCGAACGAACTGGCTCCGGAAGCCGTGTTCCAGGTGAATGGTCACGATGCCGCCGAGGAAGAGCATTACGAAGAGCCGGATGACACACCGCTGACTGTCGCGGAAACATCGCACTCAATTCGGACAATGAGTGTCTCAGAAGCTGTTATGCAGCTCGAACTGCAGGAAGTGCCTGCCCTAATGTTCAGAAATGCTGGCCATGACGGGCTTAATATGGTCTACCGCCGACCAGACGGTCATATTGGATGGGTGGATCCAGCGAACGTCCCGAGGAACTAGTCCGGAACACGGAAAGTAACTTCATGGCGACTGATTTGACATCCCTGCTCACGGGCGGGGTAATCATACCATCTTTGGAAGCGAAAAGCCGCAAACAGGCAATTCACGCGCTCGCAGAGGCTCTTGCCGAAGCGACAGGCATTGGCCTGCGTGAGATTGAGGATGCCGTAATGGAGCGCGAACGCCTCGGATCGACCGGTGTCGGCGAAGGCGTTGCCATCCCGCACGCCCGTCTTGAGGGCGTCGACGCACCTGTCGGCGGTTATCTGAGACTGGTCCACGGCGTCGATTTCGAAGCGATTGATGATCGCCCTTGCGACCTGATTTTCATGCTGCTGGCTCCGAAATCTTCGGGCGCTGACCATTTGCGGGCCTTGGCCCAGGTAAGCCGCACATTCCGCCAGAGCGCCGTACGTGACGCCTTGCGCGAAGCGAATACGGAAGAAGAAGTCAAAGCGATTGTCTGCCGCGAAGCTGTCGAACAATCTGCCTGAGACACGTCTGACTCCACTGACATGAAAAAGCCCGCCGAATGTTTCCGGCGGGCTTTTTGTTTGGATGTCGACCGAGCGCCGATCAGCCTTCGCTTGGCTGCTGCTCAGAGAAACCGCGCAGCTTCAACAGCGGCTCAATGGTTGGGTCGGAGCCACGGAAATTCCGGTACAGCTCGTCTGCTTCGCGCAGACCGCCAGATTCATAGACCCATTTCTTCAGCCGCGCCGACAGTTCGGGATCATAGATGTCGCCCGTATCGCGGAACGCGGTGAAGCCATCGGCATCCAGAATCTCGGACCAGAGATAGGCGTAATAGCCTGCCGAATACCCACCCGCGAAGATGTGGCTGAAATACTGGCTGCGATAGCGCGGTTCGATCTCCGGGATCAGGCCGTATTCCTCCAGCACTTGTTGCTCAAATGCCC
Source organism: Hyphomonas sp. KY3 (assembly GCF_017309975.1). Lineage (NCBI taxonomy): Bacteria > Pseudomonadati > Pseudomonadota > Alphaproteobacteria > Hyphomonadales > Hyphomonadaceae > Hyphomonas > Hyphomonas sp. KY3. Next base: position 448,816 of record NZ_CP022271.1, on the reverse strand, counting down.
GGGCATCGGTGATTTCGGCGGCTTCCTCCGAAGTCAGCATGTGCCAACGCAAGTCCAGCAGCGACGCAGCGATGAACTCAGTCGTCTTGAACCCCTGATTGAAGGTCGCAGCAGCGTTCATCTTGTCGATCAGTTCGAGCGGAATTGGCTCGCCGGTTTCGTAGTGATTTGCATAGGTTGAAAGCACTTCGGGGGCGCCAGCCCAATGCTCGAGGATCTGGGCGGGGAATTCAGTATAGTCACGAGGACCATCAACACCGGAGAATGTGGAATAACGGATCTGCGTCAGCAAGCCATGCAGACCGTGGCCGAATTCGTGGAACAGCGTCTCAACTTCGTCAAACCGCATGAGGGTCGGCTCACCCTCGGCCGGAGTGATCAGATTGAGATTGTTGGTGATGATCGGGCGAATATTGTTGCCATTGACGTTGGACGTGTCGCGGAACGAGCTCATCCACGCTCCACCACGCTTGGAATCGCGGGCATACATATCGACCATGAACAGGCCGAGATGGTCACCGGTTTCCGCATCCTTGACGTCATACGCGGTCACAACCGGATTCCAGCCGTCAACCTCGACCGGCTCGATCGTGATACCGAGCAGTTTGGAGGCAACATCGAACGCCCCGTCCCGCACGGCGCCGAGTTCGAAATATGGTTTCAACGCATTGTCATCGAAGGCGTAGAGATCCTGGCGGACCTTTTCGGAATAGTGCCACCAATCATGTCCGGCAATCTGGAATTCGTCGCCAACCATGTCTTGCATGGCCGCGCGTTCTTCCTTGGCACGCTCGAGGCCTGGTTCCCAGACGCGGAGCAGGAACTCCTCGGCGCCTTGCGGCGTCTTGGCCATGCGTGTTTCCAACTGGTAGTGTGCGTGGGACTTGTATCCCATCAATTCGGCACGCTTGGCACGCAGCTGGGCAATCTTGATCGCGAGCGGGCCATTATCGAACTCGCCCTCGGACGCACGCAGGCGATAGCCATCGAACATCTTCGCGCGCAGATCGCGGTTCTCGCTCTGCGTCATGAAGGTTTCGTAGACAGAGCGATCAACGGTCAGGACCCACTTGTCTTCGCCGTCGACTTTCAGGGCGCTTTTGAAATCGTCTGAAAGGCCGACAAGCTCTGCCTCGTCAGTGACCTCGATCTTGAAAGCCTTGGTCGACAGGAGCAAATTGCGACCGAACTTGGTGGTCAGGCCCGACAATTCCTCATTGATCGCGGCGACCTCGGTTTTGACTTCCGGGGAAAGGTCCGCGCCATTGCGGACGAATTCGCGATGGACCAATTCCAGCAGGCGCGCATCCTGCTCGTCCAGCCCCAGCCGATCACGCTGGCTGTAGACGGTCTTAACGCGCTCGAAGAGATCCTGATTGAAATTGATCGCGTTCATCTCGCGAGTCAGCATGGGCCAGATTTCAGCCTCCAACTCGCTCAGCGTGTCATTGGTATCTGTATTTGTGATGTTGCCGAAAACATTCAAAACCTTGTTCAGCGACCCACCGGCGACATCAATCGCGACGATTGTGTTCTCGAATGTCGGCGCGTCCGGATTGTCGACGATGGCATCAATGTCCGCACGCAACTCCAGAATCGCCTTCTTCGTTGCCGGCATGTAATGCCCATCATCGATTTCGGCGAAGGGTGGGACGCCATAGTCGGCCGTCCACTCCTGACGGAATGGATTGCCTGCGAGTTCCTCATCACTGACGACAATCTCCGGCAGCCCGGTCTCGCTGGCGGTCGCCTCGGTTGCAGCGGGCGTTTCCGGGGTTTCCGCTTTCTCGCCACAGGCGGACACGGCAAGGGCGAGCGCAGCAACGCTGCCCGCGAGCAATGATTTTCTGGTCATGGGATCCTCTCAGGTCAGTTAATGCCGTTTAGCGATAAATCACGGCAAAAACCAGACCCGTCGCGGCCTATTTCGGCAGGCGAGCTACGACTTCATGATACTCGGCCAGGGTTTCTTCTAGGATTTGAGCGACGGGCTTGACCGCGTGAATCCGCCCTGCGACCTGCCCCGTAAGGGCAATGCCAGCTTCGAGGTCTCCGTCGAAATAGACTTTCTGCGTCCCGGCAAATTCTCCGAAAATATTCTCCACGCCCTCCCTCAGGATGCGCTCTGTACGCTCCGTACTCAAGGCGCGCAGTGCCGGCCCCGGACCTGATCGGTTCAGGAAGACGGTGTCGGTCGCATCCGCAGCAAAGATCGCGTCCTTCCAGTTCTGGTGCACCGGGCTCTCTTCCGAGGACAGGATACGCGTACCCATCAGAACACCTTCCGCGCCAAGCGCAAAGGCAGCGGCCATGCTGCGCCCATCGGTTATGCCCCCTGCTGCAACCACGGGAACATTCACATGTTCGCAAACCAGCGGGATGAGAACCATCGACGCAACATCTTTCGGGTTCTTGAAGCCGCCCCCTTCCCCGCCTTCGACAATCAGGCCATCCACGCCAGCTTCAATCGCCCTTAGCGCGCCCTGAAGCGATGGGACGACATGAAACACGGTGAGGCCTGCCTCCTTCAGCATCGACGTATACTTCATCGGGTCGCCCGCAGATGTTGTAACGAACTTGATGCCCTGATCGATGATGAAGTCGACAATGTTCGGGTCACGCACGAAGGCCTGGGCAACATTCACACCGAACGGTTTGTCCGTCAGGTCGTGCATCTTGAGGATTTCCTCGCGGATCACATCCAACTCGCCAGAAGACGTCTCGATGATGCCCATGCCACCAGCATTCGAGAAGGCCGAGGAGAGTGGCGCGCGAGCGATCCAGCCCATCGCGGCCTGAATGACGGGCTTCTCGATTCCCAGCATTTCGGTGATGCGGGTTTGGACGGGTGCTGTTGCCATGTGACTTCCTCCATTTTGCCGATAAAAGAAGGGGGAATGGCGAGGCCTGCAAGCCCTTGCCTTGCGTCAGTGCCTGCGGGCGGGAAGACTTGCCAATGATCTTGAGACCGCCACGCCTGGACGAATTGCCATACTTGTCGGACCTGTGCCTGCGATCAAAGGCGGTGTGGGACTATGACGAAGCCATGCTGGACGCATTCAAAGACGAACTCACGCTGACCGAGGACGACCTGGAATCAGACGTCGTCATTGTGGCGGAGGATTTGCGCGGTGTGGCAGGGGTAGCTCAACTATCTTTTGATGAAACCGGATCGAGCTATCTGGACAAACTGTTTGTCGAGCCGGTCCGGCTCGGCGAAGGCACCGGAAAGATGCTGTATGTCTGGGCGTGCCGGTATGCACAGGGCTCCGGAGCAAAGGAGATGGTCATCGAGGCCGATCCGGATGCGGCGCCCTTCTATGTCCATATGGGAGCAGAGCCGGCCGGAGAAGCCGAGTCTGGCTCTATTCCAGGACGTTTGCTGCCCCGACTGGTGCACAAGCTGTAGTCTCGCATGTCTGACACCCAGCCGCCCCCGCCACAAATTCTCGTCGATGCAGATGCGTGCCCCGTCAAGGACGAGATATACAAGGTTGCACTACGCCATGACACGCCTGTGGTGATCGTTGCCAATTCCTATATCCGCATTCCCGAGCACAGATTGGTCAGCCGCAAAATCGTGTCAGATGGCTTCGATGCGGCCGATGACTGGATTGCGGAAGCTTCCACACCAGAGTCGGTCGTCATCACAGCGGACATCCTGCTGGCCGACCGCGCCCTGAAGGCGGGCGCAGCCGTCATTTCCCCGAATGGAAAGCCCTTCACGGATGCCTCAATTGGCAATGCCGTGGCCGTGCGCGCAATTCATTCCGATCTTCGTGCAGGCCTCGGCGACGGCATCGCCCGCGGACCAGCCCCCTTCTCCAAGTCGGATAGGTCGCGCTTTCTCTCAGCTCTGGACGCAGCCCTCGTCGCGCTGAAGAAAACCCGCAGCTAAGTGTGAGCCGATTGTTACCGGAGCGCGGAGATACTTGCCCTTAACGCCTGAAGTGCTAGAGCCTCGGCATGAACGGCATTACTCTTCACAAGGGCGACCTGCCCGCTGGTATCGACTTTGGCCCTGTTGTGGCGGTGGATACCGAGGCAATGGGCCTGAACCTGTTGCGCGACAATCTCACGCTCGTCCAACTTTCGTCCGGGGATGGCACGGCCCACCTGGTACAGCTGGACCGGGACTATAACTGCCCGAACCTCAAAAAAGTCCTGACCGACCCGAAAGTGCTCAAACTGTTCCATTTCGCGCGGTTTGACGTATCGATGATGAAACGCTGGATGGGCATCGATTGCGCGCCGATCTGGTGCACCAAGATCGCCTCGAAGCTGGCGCGTACCTATACGGATCGCCATGGCCTGAAGGACGTCGCACGCGAAATCGCAGGCGCTGACATGTCCAAGGCCCAGCAAAGCTCAGACTGGGGCTCAGCCGAACTGACCGACGCGCAACTCCAGTATGCCGCCTCTGACGTGCTTTACCTGCACAAGATCAAGGACGGGCTGGAAGCCATGCTGAAGCGCGAAGGCCGGCTGGAACTGGCCGAGGCCTGTTTTGCATTCCTGCCAATTCGCGCGACGCTCGACTTGTCCGGCTGGGCAGAAACCGACATTTTTGCGCATAGCTGACATAGTCGTCATGCCTTCGCCGCTTTTGTTTCGGAGCATGGACCGCTAAACGATTACTGTAGTTAAGAAAACAGGCAACCGCGTATCCATGGACGCCGTCAAGCATCACGATCCGGCATCATTATGGGCTCCGCGGCGCCAATTGACGCTGGACCAGGCCCGCAAGCGGTCTCAAGGCGTGCGCCTGTTACGCCTCGCCTTTTCGGCTTGCGCGGCCATCTCGATTGGCTTGTTTCTTGGATACATTGTGCGCAGCGCTATCGCGAAGGATGCGACACCTGTCCAGGTGGCGCAGGGTGAAACCGTCACCATGCTCAATCCGCGTTTTTCAGGTCGGGATTCGGTCGGGCAGAGCTTCAACATCACGGCAGATGCGGCGCGACGGCGCCAAACCACCGGTACACTGGTCGATCTCGTCAATCCTGTTCTGTTGGACCAGACTGGAAGCGAAATCCGCGCACCATCGGGGATGTATGACCGTGATGCCGGAATTCTGGAACTGTATGAGGATGTCCGCATCGCGGATGCCAATGGATTCACCTTCATGACATCTGGCGCGCGCGTGTTCGTCGATGAGGGGCGCGTCGAAGGTCTTTCGCCATTGCAAGGCAGAGGGCCTCTTGGCGATATCAGCTGTGACTCGTATGAAGTTCTGGAAGATGGCAACCGCGTCATCTGCAAAGGCAATGTCAAAACGGTGCTCTACCCTGCCCCGGAAGACACAAATGAAACGATTGAAGGTGAGACAGATGGCTCTCAATAGAATTCTTGTTTCGCTGACCGCTCTGGCAGCCTTCGCAATGCCGGCCGCCGCGCAGATCTCTTCTGAAGGCGGCCCGATCTACATCAATTCGGAACGTACCGAGAGTCTGGAGCGCGAGCGCAAGGTGCTGCTGATCGGCAATGTCGATATCCAGCAGGGCGATGCCCGCTTGCGCGCGGATACGGTGACCATGATCTTTGCGGAAAAGCCGGCTGGCACGACGCAATCCACCAGCGTCGGCGGCGGTTTCGGTCAGGTCAAGACAATGATCGCCGAGGGCAATGTCTTCTACATCACAGCAGATATGAAGGCCAAGGGCGATCGCGGCGTATATGATGCGGCCAGCGATATCATTACCATGACCGGGAATGTGGCCCTGTTGCGCGAGCGCGACGTGGCCGAAGGCGCCGTATTACGGGTCGAGATCGGCAATCGCCGGACAACGCTGGACGGGGGTGACGGACGCACCCGAATGGTGATTGATCCGGACAATCAGTCAGGAAACTGAAAAAATTTTGGCGCGCACGTGAAGCCGATCTTAAGTATGTAAGGTTAAGCCTGTTTCCGGGTGGCAATATCCCAGTAGATTGAGGGAATTCAGAAAAGATGACGGATTCGGCCGAAGGCCTTGTCGTAAACAGCATTGCCAAGTCTTTTGGCAAGCGACAGGTCGTGCGGGATGTGTCTCTGAGCCTTCAACGTGGGGAAATTGTCGGCCTGCTTGGACCCAATGGGGCCGGCAAGACGACCTGCTTTTACATGATCATGGGCCTGATCGGCGCGGATTCCGGATCGATTTCCATCGATGGCGAAGACGTGACCCGTTTACCCATGTACCAGCGCGCGCGCCTTGGCGTGGGCTATCTTCCACAGGAAGCCTCGATCTTTCGGGGCATGACCGTGGAAGAAAATGTGATGGCCGTCGCGGAACTGGTCGAAAAAGACCGGGCAAAGCGTATGGCACAGGTCGATAGCCTGCTCAGCGAATTGCATGTGGAACATCTTCGTGGCCAGGCAGCCACGTCGCTATCCGGGGGCGAACGCCGCCGGGTGGAAATTGCCCGCGCGCTCGCATCGCGTCCAAGCTTCATGCTACTGGATGAACCGTTCACCGGTATCGACCCGCTCGCCATTTCCGACATTTCCGATCTTGTCCGCTATCTCAAGCAGCGCGGCCTGGGTGTTCTGATCACGGACCACCAAGTGCGCGAAACCTTGCAGATCGTCGACAAGGCCTATGTAATGTATGAAGGTGAAGTCCTGTTTGATGGTACGCCGCAAGACGTGCTCACCAATGAGGATGTACGCAGGGTCTATCTGGGTGAGCAGTTCGCCGCTTAGGAAAAAGGCGCGGGCTTGGGAATGAAACAGTCACTCGACATGCGCCAGGGTCAATCCCTGGTAATGACGCCACAGCTTCAGCAGGCGATCAAGCTGTTGCAACTGTCAAACCACGAACTGTCGGAATTCGTCGAAGCGGAGATTGAACGCAATCCCCTGCTCAACAAGGCCGAAGAAGAGGGTGCCGCGGAAAGCGACGCCCCGAGAACGGAAAATCGCGAACAACTTTCGCTGGATGACACATCTGGCCTCGGCGCGGCGCGCGAGCAACTCGATGCACCGGGTGAAGACGTCTATGAACCGGGCACAGGTTCGGATGCGGCGATGCCAGCCGGAAATTCCGGACCATCGGCAACGACGGACTGGTCCACCGCCAGCAGCGGCGGCGGATCCGGGGAGGACTTCGATTATACCGCAAATATAAGCTCCGAAATATCCCTTCACGAACATTTGCACACGCAGCTGAACCTGGCTGGCCTTTCAGCGGCCGACCGACTGATCGCGGCACGCCTGATCGACGAAACCGACGATACGGGATATCTGCGCGCCGATCTGGAGGAAGTCGCCACGGCGCTCGGCGCTGACATCGCGAATGTCGAGGCCGTATTGGGTGTATGCCAGGGCTTTGATCCGACGGGCGTCATGGCGCGCTCGATACCGGAATGCCTGGGCCTGCAACTGAAGGAGCGGGGTCGATATGATCCGGCCATGGAAGCCATGGTCAAGAATCTCCAACTCGTTGCCAAGCATGACCTGAAAGGCCTTGCGGATATCTGCGGTGTCGACAAGGAAGATCTGCTCGACATGATGACGGAGCTGCGCCAGCTGTCACCGAAGCCGGGTTCCAGCTTTGCCGGCGATGCATCGGTCGCGGTGACACCAGACGTTTATGTGCGCGAAATGCCCAACGGCATGTTTGCCGTTGAGCTGAATTCGGAAAACCTTCCGCGTGTCCTGATGGACAAGGCCTATTATGCCGAAGTGACGGCCTTGCCGATGCGCGACAAGGAAAAGGAATTCATCTCCGAATGCGCCGCATCGGCCACATGGCTGATCAAGTCGCTAGACCAGCGCGCCCGCACCATCCTGAAAGTCGCCAGTGAAATCGTCCGCCAGCAGGACGCCTTCTTCGCGCATGGCGTCGCACATTTGCGACCGTTGAATCTGAAGCAGGTCGCAGACGCGATCGAGATGCATGAATCCACGGTCAGTCGCGTGACGACGAACAAGTACATGTCGACCCCACGCGGCCTGTTTGAACTGAAATACTTCTTCTCCGCCTCAATCCCTGCAACAGGTGGCGGCGAAGCACATTCAGCCGAGGCAGTCCGCCATCGGATCAAGAATCTCATTGAGAACGAGAAGCCTGATGATGTACTGTCGGACGACCAGATCGTCGAAATCCTGACAGGCTATGGCGTGGATATCGCCCGCCGCACCGTCGCGAAGTATCGCGAAAGCCTCAGCATCCCGTCCAGTGTCCAGCGCCGCCGCATCAATCGCGCGAGCGCCTGACCCCTATTCAGTCTCTGGGGCCGGCTCGAACATCGCGTTCAGATAGGCCGCAAGGCGCACACCGCCCTTGCTCATCTGCTGGTTCAGGATTGGCCGCGCCATATAGGCGTAGTCGTAGGACAGGATTTCCGATTCCGGATAGATCGTGTCGCGAATGGCGGCGCTCTCATCGGCCCATTGTCCGGGCGTGGCCGCGCCCCACTCGCCCAGGTCAGCCGGCGTGATTTTCTGAACCAGCCAATTGGCCCATTCGGTATAGGAGAGCTCTTCATACTGAATGAGCTTCTCGTCCCAGACCTCGTGCAAATTCGACATTTCCTCGAAGAAGACGACATCGACCCAGTTCCCGCCCCGGTCGGTCCCGTTGCCGGCATGGAGCGGCTGCTGGAGGTCCCCGACAAGGTGCACAATGAACCGAAGCGCCAGTTGGCGCTCCTCAAGAGACGCGGCAGGATCGAGCACGGTGGCCCGAAAACTTGCAAGCGCCGTGATGGCGTCTCCGTTCGCGGGCGGTGTCACATCCGCATAGGTCTGCCCTTCAGGGATCGTGACATAATGCCAGGGATTGGCTTCCGAGCGCCAGAAGGAGTCTGGATTGGAACGCATATAGTCTGGCCAGTCGGATGCTTCGGCAAGACCTTCGGGTCCGAGAATGTCTTCGATAGCTGTTGCAGCGGGTTCGCTAAGATAGGTCGTCGCGACCTCCCCCACGATGCGGTGGCCGGTCTTGCCCCAGGCTGAGGCCGGAAGGGCGAGCGCCGTCACCGCGAGCGCGCTGGCAATCAATCGAAACATGGGGAAACCTCCAACCATCAAAACCTAATTCCAGAAAGCCCTAGCGCGGCCATGCGTCAATTGCATGAAGACGCCTGCGCCCGCCAATCAGAGATATGGATCGAGATCGACACGCTTCGGCAAACTCGGCTGCGCGCCGGGCTTCGTACATGCAACAGCGCCCGCAGCCACCGCGAACTCCAGCGCCTTCTGAGGAGACTGGCCCTCGATCAGGGCCACGGTCAGCGCCGCGGTGAACGTGTCCCCGGCTCCGACCGTGTCGACCACGTTCACTTTCGGGGGTAACGCCTGAGCGATCTGCTTGCCATCTTTCCAGAGCGTTGCCCCGTCACCGCCAAGCGAGATCGCAACATACGCATCCAACTGGTGTAACGCCCCGCCATAAAAGGCCGCTTCGGTCTCGTTCACGCTGATCAGGTCCGCTTCAGCTAGCAATGCGTCGGGCACGACCATGGCCGGAGCAAGGTTCAGGCTTACGAATCCGGTGGCCTTGCGCGCTGCTGCAAGCAACGTGTCTGCGCTGACTTCCAGAACCCCCATCATGTGTTCAATCTCGACGAATTCGACATCAGCAGGGCGCAACACGGCATTCGCGCCGGGGCAGACCACTATCTGGTTCTCGCCATCGGCAGACACCGCGATCAGCGCGACGCCCGTTGTTTCCCCATTCACGTGTTGGACTCCAGACAGGTCCACGCTGCCGGCCTGCAACAGCTTCAAAGCTTCCTCTGCCATATCGTCCGCGCCGACAGCCCCCACCAGACGGACATCCGCGCCCAGACGGCGCGCCGCCAAAGCCTGGTTCGCGCCTTTGCCGCCGGGATGGCGGGCAAGCGTGGCACCCGTCACCGTTTCCCCCGGCCGAGGCAAACTCGCACCCGTCGCGACGATATCGAGATTGATAGATCCAACAATCGTGATCATGATGTCTCCAGCAAATCCTTCACCAACAAAAAGAAGCCTGCGGCATCCGCCTTGGTGATCCAGGTATGGCGACCGGCTTCAAGCCTGGACGGACGCGTCTGACCAAACCGCGCCCCGGACTCCGTTTCGACCGTCACATCTGCCTTGCGCCCCTCAAACAGATGCGGCGCGAGCAGGTAGGCAATGGTCGAAGGATCATGCATCGGTGTGCGCTTGCCCTTCCATTTCTGTTCCAGGGCATTCGCCGCTTCCAGCAGCTGGACCATGATGCGCGGCCGGTCGCCCTCCAGTGTGCGGAAGGGAGCCAGATGGGAGTCGAGCGCCCGGACCTGATGTGTCACATCCAGAGAGAGTATTGTGGCTGACGTCTCGCTCCCCAGCACAACAGCCGCCGCATGGGGGTCTGCAAAGACATTGAACTCGGCAAAGGGCGTGATATTGCCGCCCTCGCTGTCAGCGCCGCCCATAAGGACCAGTTGGTCAATACTCTCCGCAATATCCGGCGCCATGATCAGCGCTGTCGCGAGATTGGTCATCGGCCCTGTCATCACGATCGACAGGCCCTTCGGCCCGGCGGCGCGAAGCATGTCGATCAGCGCGTTGACGGCATGCGCTTCGGCCAGCGGCGTTTCCGGCGCAAACGGTTCAAGCCCGGCAATCCCGCTCTCGCCGTGGAAATCCTCCGCAGTGACCGGCGTGCGCACCATTGGACGCGGGCACCCGGCATATACGGGGACCTCCCTGCGGTCCATCAAGTCGCACATCATGCGCGCATTCCGGCTGGTCAGATGAAGCGGCACGTTGCCGGCAACGGTCGTGATGGCACGTATGTCCAGATCTGAACTGGCCAGCGCCATCATCAACATGACGGCGTCATCCACACCGGGATCACAATCAATTATCAGGGGAATACGGGACATGGCGCTTCGCAGGATTCGGCAATCAAGTGACAAGACAGGCGACAATGCCTAAGCAGGAAGCCCGCACTTGGCCAGAGGATACCTGCGTGACCGACCCGTCCCCTTCCCTGATTGACCGACTTCAAACTGCCGCGAGCGCCGCGCGTGAACAGGCCCACGCTCCCTATTCCAAATTCAAGGTTGGCGCCGCCGTCTTGGATGAACAGGGCAGGATTTTCGCGGGCTGCAATGTCGAGAATGCGGCCTATCCATTAGGAACGTGCGCTGAAGCGGTCGCCCTGGGTGCCATGGTGGTTTCGGGCGGAAAGACTTGCTCGCACGTGCTGGTAATAGGCGGGGACGGAGACCTTTCGCCATGCGGTGGCTGCCGCCAGCGTATTGCCGAATTGTGTGGTCCGGACTGCATCGTCTACGCGGTAGCAGCGGACGGGACCGCCCTGAAAGAGTGGAAGATGGCAGATCTGCTCCCGAACGCCTTTTCGTTTGATCGTTAGGTGCTTCTTTCCGCGTTCCGCGCAGCGTCTTTCGCCTGCAAGTCTGCGATCGCGTCAAGATAGCGCTGGCTCAGCTGCGGGCTTTCGAGGTTGAGCCCCATTGCTTCGAGCGCCATTTGCGTGTCCACCTTTTTCCGACCTCGCCCCACCAGCCGCGCCACCATGCGGCTCTCCGCAATCAGCTTGCCCTTGCTGTGAAACTGATGACGGAAACAAATATAGCAGTCAGCCCACCCAACCAGTTGCGTCGTCAGTTCGAATTTCTGCGGGAATTTCATCATCCGATAGAAGGTGATCGACTCGTGCTGGATGATCGGACTCCAGCCGCGCTTGCGATACGTCATCAGCGCACCGGTACGGCCCATATAGTTCATCGTGCCGAGATCGGTGAACGAGGAATAGCGCGAATTGGTCATGTGACCCAACGGGTCCTGGTCGCCTATCCAGACGGAGGAGCGGACTGTGTGAACATCCATCAGTCCGGTCCGCTTTTTCGTGAAGAAAGCCGGAAGGAAAATACGAAGAAACCTGAAGAACAGATTCATGGACTTACTCTAACCCGTGGACGCGTATCATGGTAAACAGAGATTTCGCTCTCAAGCACCAGATCACGCTGCGTAACAACTGCACCTTTGCTCTGAACGTCATGCAATAGAATGAAGAGCGCCGGTACGACCAGCTTTCGCAAGTCGCAGGCCAGAAACGTAGTAAATGCTCCGCAAGACAGAAAAAAACCGGCACATTCTGTGCCGGTTTAGTTCAGATGGAGAAGCACCATGTCGTTGCTTCAATAGTTCTATGCGTGACACGCAGAAGAGTTCATTTTTCAGGAAATGTCTTGGTTAACGCTTTCAGGCTCGGCGTTTACTTGCGACCTGCCATACAGGATCAGAAGCGCGACCAGACCAATCGACGTGCCCTGACTGGAAAAAAGTTCAAGCATGAGCGCGAAAAACCAGCCGGGAATCGATGTACGGGTCTGCGCTTCAACGAGAATGTCTCCCGAGCCCGTGCCCAGCAGTTCCGCATTTGCGGTCTCAATTCGCGCCAGCAGGTCGTCACGGCGGCGCGCCAGTCCGAGTTCATTCTGTGCGTCTCGGTAGGGCTTCTGGTGCGTTCGTCCGACCCGCTCGACCTCTTCTATATAGGCCTCCAATCCATCGACTGATCGGGTTTCTGGAGGGATGCCTTCCAACTGGCGCCGCCAGTCAGCGATCTGTGTGGCGAGCACGTCCCGGTTTGAACCAGCCCGGACAAGCTCTGCCTCGGCGGCCTGATTGTTGGCGGCGATGTACATTTGCGTGCCAACAATAGAAGTGCCCCCTCCAGCAAGGGCGAACAGCAAGGCACGAACCCCCTCTTTCATTCGGTGGTTGGCCGAATGCCAATAGAAGAAAGTGAAGCCACCGAATGAAATGATCGCCGCGATCACGCCGGTCCATCCCCAGACGCCCGACTGAAGCGGGTCGGCCACGGATTTGGAAAAGGCTTGATAGTTCGCAAAACCGGAGAGGCCCGCTGCCGCGAGGCCTGCCCCGAGGAAGACGAGGGCCAGCAATGTGATGATGATCTTCTCGCCTGTGTGGCGACCCTGACGCGCCGCCTTGCGGGCTTGTTTGCGCTCCAGTCGTATTTCGGCGTCGGACCGGACCCGCTGCCCCTCCCCCAATTGCATCACTCTCGGCTCGGCGCGAACGACCGCGTGGGTTGCCCGGATCGGCGCTTCTGAGAATTCAGCATCCATGATGGCGGGCGCCCGGGCTTCCTGGGCCAGCTCGCCGCTTTCAAGCGCGCGAACAAGCTCCCGGAAAGAGCCCGATTGACCACAATTGGCGCAATGGAACTTTTCGGTCAGCTGGTTCAGCGTCAGACTATTATCGCCGGCCTCGATACAGTCCGGGGTCAGGGGGCATGTACTTTTGAGTTCAGCTTCATCCTGACTGGAATCCAGATCCAGTCCCAGTTCCCGAAGGCGTTGCAGATCAAATTGGCGACGATCGTCTGCCATGCAGCGCCTCCCATACCAGCCCGGCACATGTTCCTGACGTGTTCTAGCGGGTTAGGAGCCAGTTCGTCACCCCTGCACCGCACGTTTCGGTCACAAGCCCGTCAACAATGCGGTTCCATCTTTACGACAACAGCTTTGAGGCCTTAAGTCTGTATTAATTCAGTCCGCTGGACACTCAGGAAAATCAAGGCCCACAGGATGTGAGGCTCTCAGGAGGACACTCAATGACGCTGCCGCGTTCGCTCGCCATTCCCAAGACGTGGAAGAATTTCAATTATGCGAGCTTCTTTTCAGCCTTCGGCTATCCGGCACTCGGCCTGGCGCTGTTCATCACCATGATCGTGCTTGGCGTTGCCCTGAGCCAATTGACCTTCCATTGGTGGTACGTTCCGCTAGCCATCGCCGTGATCGGCGCATCGATCTTCGTTTGCAATGCCGGCATCGGGCCGCTTCACCGCATCCTTCAGCATCGCGCAGGCGAACTGGCAATGCCCGGCCAGATCGTGACCATGATCAATCTCGTGATTGCCATGCAGGGCAATGTGAAGGACTGGGTGAACTATCACTCCCAGCACCATCGCTTTTCAGACAAGCCCGGTGATCCCCACAACCCATTCGAGTCCAAGCGCTGGGCCTGGGTCGGCTGGATCCTTTGGCGTGATCACCGCGACACTCAGCGCCCTCTGGCAATGTGGTTGAAGAACCAGCCAGCTGTAGTGTGGATGGACCGTTTCTATAATGAGATCAGCCTCGTCGTTCATCTCGTGATCCCGGCGGCGATCTATCTGATCGTCTGGGCCGCTGGTGGCTCATTGCTGCTAACTGCGCTGATTCATGCATCGGTTGTGATTGGCCGCGCCATTCAGTTCCACGCCACGGTCTATGGCATCAACGTGCTGGGCCATCTGAAAACCCCAATCTGGGCTGACCATATGATGGCGCTGTTGACTGGCGGCGAAGCCTTCCACGACCATCACCACGACCAGCCCATCAGCGCGCTGCACCGTCCGCGTCGCGGCGTCTGGAACCGGATTGTCGACTATAATGGCACGATCCTTCTGGTCATGGAAAAGATCGGGTGGGTGCGGAATCTGAAAATCGCGCCCCAGTTCGCCTAAACTTCCAGCTCGGAAATCCTACGCCTATAGCAGCCAATATGAACAGCTGCTCATATTCACCGGGTGCGGACAGTCGTTCGCACCCGATTTCCTTTCTAACAACGCGTTAATGCCACATGTGTGCCCGATTTCGCCCGGAGATTAACATGCATCAGGCCGGGTGGCCCGATGTAGATTTCTGGACAGGGACGCACGCATGAAAAAGCTCATCACAACACTCGCCGCCGGCGCAGCCGCCATCGCCCTGATGGGGCCAGCCTCCGCCAAGATACCCGCACCGGAGCCGGACGATGATCCGGGGGCGGTGCATTCCTATATCCTGCTCGACCGAACAGGCTCAATGAGCAGCATCTGGGATGAAGCCCTCACATCCGTGAATGCGTATGCTGCGAGCGTTGGCGAGGCCGATGAAGGGGAAATCGAAGGTAGCGACATCAAAACCGATGTGACGCTGGCCATCTTCGATTTTCAGGAGAGCATGCAGTTTGATGTCTTGCGCGAGAAAGTTGGCGCCGAAGACTGGACGGATGTTACCAATGAGGAAGCCAATCCGCGGGGGATGACGCCCCTGTTCGACGCAATTGGCCGGATGGTATCGCTGGCCGAGGCTGACGACCCGGAAAAGGCTGTGATCGTGATCATGACGGACGGCCTGGAGAACTCATCTCGAGAGCTTACCCGCGATGGTGCCAAAGCTGCGCTCGACAGGGCCGAGGCAAAAGGCTGGGAAGTTGTCTTCCTCGGCGCAGAATTTGCCCGCTTTGACGATGCCGAAGCCGTCGGTGTTTCCGCCTCGAAAACAATGGCGGTGGGCCAGGGCTCAATGCGAGACTCCATGTCGGCGCTGGCCAAGAAATCCCGCGCCTATGGCAAGGGCGAGGAAGCAGAAATCATCTTCAATGACGAAGATCGCGCAATTGCTGACGAGGAAGGCGTTAAACAACGCAAGGGACAGTAAAGGGGACGACCGGGAGCCGGGCTCCCTTTCCGTCCTCGTAGCCCGCTTCCATTAAAGAGGCCCGCCCCCGAGAACCGGGAGCGGGCCTTTGAAGCGTTACTGAGACGGCGTGAGCCGATCAGCGCGGAGCCATGCGAATGGCACCGTCGAGGCGAACGTCTTCGCCATTGAAGTAGCCATTGCTGAGCATCTCACATGCGAGTGACGCATATTCGTCCGGGTTACCGAGACGAGCAGGGTTTGGCACCGAAGCGGCAAGCGCCTGTTTCACATTGTCAGGTGCGCCCTGCATCAGCGGGGTGTTGAAGATACCCGGCAGGATCGTGTTGACGCGGATCAGTTCGCGAGCAAGGTCGCGCGCGATTGGCAGGGTCATGCCGACAACACCGCCCTTGGAGGCGGAGTAGGATGCCTGGCCCATCTGGCCGTCTTCAGCAGCAACAGACGCCGTGTTCACAATTGCGCCGCGCTCACCGTCGATCGGATCCAACGTCATCATGCCAGCCGCAGACTTCGCGATGCAGCGGAAGGTGCCGACAAGGTTGATCTGGATAATCATGTTGAACTTGTCGAGCGGGAAATGGGTGATCTCACCTGTTTCCCGATTACGGCTGGCCGTCTTGATGGCATTGCCCGTACCGGCGCAATTGACGAGGATGCGTTCCTGGCCAATGGCAGCGCGGGATTTTGCAAAGCCAGCGTCCACAGATTCTTCGTCAGTCACGTTCACCTTGCAGAAAACGCCGCCGAGTTCCTTGGCGAGAGCTTCGCCCTTCTCCTCATTGAGATCAAAAAGGGCGACTTTGACGCCCTGCGATGCCAGCTTACGGGCGGTTGCAGCACCAAGGCCAGACGCGCCACCTGTAATAACGGCAGAGATATTCGAGTTCAGTTCCATGGGCTGCTGCCCTCCCTTGTTTTTGTTGATACACTGTTGGTCTATAGTGCTGACAGGAGTTCGCAATGTCTGACGCAGCGGAAATTATCAACATGGTCAAGGACGCCGAGGGACGGTTCACACCGCAATCGGTCGAGCGCCTTGAACGCAATACGAGAGGGCTCGTGCCCAAGCTGCTGCGCGTTGCCGGAAAGATACCGTTCGCGGATGACCTTGCGGCAGCTTATTTCGCCGCGCGCGATCCTGACACGCCACTCAAGGCAAAAGGCGTTCTGTTTGCCGCCGGCGCCTATTTCGTAATGCCAATTGACTTGCTGCCGGATTTCCTGGCCGGGCTCGGTTTTACAGATGACGCAACCGTGCTGGCCACGGCACTGGGCATTGTCGGCATGCATGTGAAAGACGTGCATCGCGGAATGGCACGACGCCTGCTCCGCCTGCCGGAACCAGTCAAGCGCGCAGACTGATCCAGTGACACTTCCAACTGGCGTCCTGCTCGCATCGATGGTCCTCGGCGTCCTGTACGGCACGGCCTTCTGCTGGCGACCGCACAGCCTGCTCAAGCTGATCGTGAAAACCGGCTCCACCGCCCTGCTGGCGCTGTGGGCATATTTGCTGGGCGGCCCAGTCCTGCTGGTGGCCGGGCTCGCCGTCAGTTCTCTTGGTGATTTCTTCCTTGAGGCAGACGAAAATGACAAATTCCTTCTGCCTGGCATGGGCGCGTTCTTTGCCGCGCATGTCACCTATATCGCCCTGTTCTGGGCGCTGCCCCAGGCCGACCGGACCCTGTTGATCCTCGCAGCACAGATTGGCTTGATCGCCTGCGGGGTCGTTTTCATTCGCTGGCTGGCGCCGTGGGTCACAAAGGGCATGCGTCTGCCGGTGATCGGATATGGCGGCATCATCCTGATGATGGGCGCTGCCGCCCTGAGGCTCGAGCCCGCTTATCTTCTTGTCCTGCTGGGCGCGCTCATGTTCATCGCGTCAGATGTGATCCTGTCATTTCAATTATTTGTCAGGCCAGCGGACGCGCCGAAGCCCGCCCTGCCCTCTATCGCGCTCTGGTTTCTCTATTATGGCGGTCAGGCCCTGATCGCCTGGGGCGTGCTCAGCAACCTCGCCTAGCGCGGCTTGTCACCATTGATCGTCGCCCGGCGCATGTGGCGGCGATGACCGTGATAATCATTCAGCGCATAATGCCAGACACAGCGATTGTCCCACATCGTCACGTCGCCTTCCTGCCAGCGCACGCGGCACGTATTGCGCTCTTCCCGTGACAGGTCGAACAAATAGTTGAGCAGCGGCCGGCTTTCCTTCCGGCTCCAGCCCGCAAAGCGCAGCGTGAAAGCGGGGTTGATGAACAGGCCCTTGCGGCCCGTCTCGGGATGCGTGCGGATGACGGGGTGTTCGTATTCCGGCGCATCGGGCGCGGCTTTGGCGTCCATCGACTGGCGCACGGCAGCGGAATAGCCATCCGCGCCGTATTCCTTGCTGGCCGTATGGATGGCGGTCATGCCTTGCAGCGTGGCCTTCAGCCCATCGGACAGCCGATCATAGGCGGCCTGCTGGTCTGCGAATAACGTGTCCCCACCATAGGGCGGCACGTCGATGGCGTGCAGGACCGAGCCGAGCGCTGGCTCCTCAAGGAAGCTCATGTCGGAATGCCAGCCGCCACCGAAATTGGTTTTCTCGTCCGGCTCCTTGATGATCTCCATCAGTTCCGGATGGTCATCCATGCCCTTCACGTAAGGGTGAATGTTCAGCGTGCCGAAGCGGCGGGCAAAATCCTTCTGCTGGTCTGGCGACAGGCCATGCTGGCCGCGCAGAACAATCACCTTGTGATCCAGGAAAGCCTGATGGATCTCATCGAAATCGGCATTGGACAGCCCAGCGAGCAGGTTTGCTCCATGGATTTCGGCACCCAGAGTGCCCGACAGGCGGTGAATGGTGAGGGTCATGAGCCGAAGTGAAGCACCCCGCTGCACCAGACGCAATAATGTCATTTGCGCGTCCCATGGAAATGTGAGACAGACGCGGCGGGCCAGGCGCCCCCAACGGTGCCCAGCCTATCTGTGAGGATAGGAGTAAAAACAGATGACGAATGTCGCCAAACCCGGCGTGCTGCCAGCATGCCCGCACTTTTCTTCCGGTCCGACTGCAAAGCGTCCCGGATTTTCCCTCGAAAAACTTGAAACCGCCGCACTTGGCCGCTCTCACCGTTCCGGTGACGCGAAGAAGAAGCTGAAAGCCGCGATTGACCGGTCGAAAGCCATTCTCGGTATTCCGGACGATTATCGCGTGGCGATCGTGCCTGCGTCTGACACCGGCGCCGTAGAGATGTGCATGTGGTCCATGCTGGGCGCAAAGCCCGTGGACGTGTTCGCCTGGGAAAGCTTCGGCCAGGACTGGGTCACCGATGCCACCAAGCAATTGAAGCTGCCTGATTGCGAAACCTACGGCGCCGACTATGGCGCGCTGCCGGATTTCTCCAAGGCGCGCGATGATGCGGACATCATCTTCACCTGGAACGGCACGACCTCTGGTGTGCGCGTGCCGAATGCAGACTGGATCAAGCCGAACCCGGACCGTGTCGTGATCTGCGACGCGACCTCTGCCGCCTTCGCGCAGGACATTGAATGGGCCAAGCTCGATGTCGTGACCTATTCCTGGCAGAAATGCCTTGGCGGGGAAGCGGCCCACGGCATGCTGATTCTGTCACCGAACGCCGTCCGCCGTCTCGAAACCTATACGCCGGATCGCGCCCTGCCGAAGCTGTTCCGCATGACCAAAGGCGGCAAGCTGAACGAGGACCTCTTCGCAGGCGCCACGATCAACACGCCAAGCATGCTGTGCGTGGAAGACTATCTTCAGGCGCTCGACTGGTGCGAAAGCCTCGGCGGCTGGACCGGCATGAAGGCCCGCTCCGACGAGAGCCTTGCGCATCTCACGGACTGGGTCGCCAAGACCGACTGGGTCGATTTCCTCTGTCCGGATGCGGATGTCCGCTCCAATACGGGCGTGACCTTCAAGATCGTTGATCCCCGCGTGGCCGGTCTCGACGAGGACGCCCAGCGCGCTTTCGTGAAGGCCATGATGAAACGGCTCGAAACCGAGAATGCCTGCTTTGACGCGGCTGGATACGCCAAGGCCCCTCCGGGACTGCGCATCTGGTGTGGCGGCTCGGTGGAACCATCCGACGTCGCCAAGCTGACGCCCTGGCTTGACTGGGCCTTCGCCCAGGAAGCTGCAACACTCTGAGGGTTACCCAATGGCAACGCTTGAAGAGCTTTCTGGCTCACGCTGGCCCGATCCCGAGTCGGATGCGACGCCGCTTGTTCGAAAGTGTGCGAAGTACGTCAAAACTGATGTATCCATGCTCACTAACGAAGGTGTTCGCTTGCTGGTCGGTCAGCGGATTCATCTGAAACATCTGCTTCCCGTGGCCCTTGGACGATTGATGTCGGACCCTTGGCTGGAAGGCGATATGTATCCCGGCGATCTTCTGAAGAACGTTGTCGGTTGCGCGGAAGAACCTGAAGCTCTGAATTTTCGAAGCCAAATTGAAGACGTCGCAAGAGTAGCTCTTGCTGCAGACATTCCCGAATTTATGCCTGACGAACTCATGTCAGGACTCCTGAAAATATTGAAAAGAGAAAATTAGACCAATGCCCAAAGTCCTTATCGGAGACAAACTCTCTCCCGCCGCCGTGGAAATCTTCCACGCGCGTGGCATCGAAACCATCACAAAGACCGGTCTGAACACGGAAGAACTGATCGCGGAAATTCCGGAATATGACGGTCTCGTCGTCCGCTCGGCCTGTAAGCCGAATGCGGACGTCATCGCCGCCGCCAAGAACCTGAAAGTCATTGGCCGCGCCGGTATCGGCGTTGACAATATCGACATCAAGGCCGCCACCGCCAAGGGCGTGGTCGTCATGAACACGCCCTTCGGCAACGCCATCACGACGGCCGAACACGCCATTGCGATGATGTTCGCCGCTGCCCGCCAGATCCCTGCCGCGAATGCCGAGACGCAAGAGGGCAAATGGCCGAAGTCTGGCTATATGGGCACGGAAGTTTCCTACAAGACACTCGGCCTGATCGGCTGTGGCAATATCGGCAGCCGTGTCGCGGAACGCGCCATCGGCCTGAAGATGAAGGTCGCTGCCTATGATCCGTTCCTGACGGACGAACGCGCCGTGGAACTGGGGGTCGAAAAGGTTGAACTCGAAGACCTGCTCACTCGCGCAGACGTCATCACGCTACACGTTCCGCTGACGGAGCAGACCAGGAATGTCCTCTCCCGCGAAGCGTTGGAGAAGACAAAGAAAGGCCTGATCCTGGTCAACTGTGCCCGCGGCGGCCTTGTCGACGAGGAAGCCGTGAAAGATCTGCTCGAAAGCGAGCATATCCAGGCCGCTGCCTTTGACGTGTTTGCGGTGGAGCCCGCCAAGGACAATGTGCTCTTCGGCACAAAGAACTTCATCGCCACGCCGCACCTTGGCGCGGCAACGGCCGAGGCGCAGGAGAATGTTGCCCTGCAGGTCGCCGAACAGATGTCGGACTATCTGCTCTCCGGCGCCGTGACCAACGCACTCAACATGCCGTCGATCACGGCCGAGGAAGCCCCCCGCATCAAGCCTTTTGCAGCGCTCGCGGAAAAACTCGGCAGTTTTGCAGGCCAGATTTCGGATTTCGGCTATGATGAAGTCGTCATCGAATATGAAGGCGAAGTCGCTGACCTGAACCGCAAGCCACTCACGGCGGCCCTGCTGGCTGGCCTGCTGCGTGCCTCGCGCGGTGATGTGAACATGGTGTCCGCCCCGGCAATCCTTGCCGACAGCGGCGTCAAGCTGACCGAGACCAAGACCGAGGACAGCCCGGTCTATGACAGCCTGATCCGCGTCAAGGTGAAGACCAAGGCAACGAAGAACGCCCCCGAGGGCGGCTGGCGCACACTGGCCGGCACGATCATCGCCGGACAGCCCCGCATCGTCGAAGTGAAGGGCATGGCGCTGGAAGGCGATTTCTCGCCGGTCACGCTCTACGTCAACAATCTCGACAAGCCGGGCTTCATCGGCGCGCTTGGCCAGTTGCTGGGCGAGGCGGGCATCAATATCGCCACCTTCCATCTGGGCCGCACGGCGGCTGGCGAGGAGGCGATTGCGCTGATTGGCATTGATGCGGTGCCACCCGCAGACATGATGGAGACGCTCGAGGCCTTGCCTCAGGTACGCTATGCGAAAGTGCTGACCTTCTAGTAATTCAGGCCGGCTTTCATACCGGACTTGCATAAATCCTATTCGAATGGGGCGGGCTGATCCGGGGGATCGCCCGCCCTATTTGCTCCTTTCACCACGAAAGGACATCCTCATGACCAAGATCGCTATCGTATATCACTCCGGCTATGGCCACACGGCCAAGGTTGCCGAACATGTGCGCAAGGGCGCCACAACCACCGGCACCGAGGTCACGCTCTACAAGGCCGAAGATCTCGCCTCCCCCGACACCGGCCCTTGGGACGAGCTGGCTGCGGCCGACGCCATTATCTTTGGCGCGCCGACTTATATGGGCTCCGCCTCAGCACCAATGAAACAGTTCATGGATGCCTCGTCCAAGGCCTGGTTCACCGATGCCTGGAAAGACAAGATCGCCGCAGGCTTCACCAATTCCGGCTCTCTGGCCGGCGACAAGTCCGGCACGCTCGCCCAGTTCGCCACGCTCGCCGCGCAGCAAGGCATGATCTGGGTGAATTTCGGCATGAAGTCCGGGTTCAATGCTTCGGGCCACGATTTCTCGGAAGCGCTCAACCGCGCTGGGCATTCCAATGGACTCGCCACACAGGCCCTCACCGATCTGTCCGCCGAAGATGGGCCCGATGCGGCTGATCTGAAGACGGCGGAATTGTTCGGTGAACGTGTCGCAAATGCCACCCAACGCTGGGCGCGAGGAAAAAGCTGACGGAACGCGCTTGACGGTGCCGCATTGACTTCCATCTTTGTGTATTAACGTTAATTCGAGGTAATGTATGAACCGCGCCGCCATTTTGCTGTTTTCCGCCACAACCGTCTTCGCCGGATCCGCGCAGGCCGATATTCTGAGCGAAGCCCGGCTGGGCGTGATGCAGGAAAATATCTGCGTCACCGACTGCAACAATGCCAATAAGGAGCCCGGCCAGAACATCAGCGCCGAGCTCCTTTTCACATCTCCGGAGTTTCTGGACCTGATCTGGAGTCCCAAGCCCTATGTGATGGGCAGCCTGAGCACCAACAGCAATACAAGCTTTGGCGGCGTCGGATTGCATTGGTCCTTCCCTTTCTCGGACAAATGGTCCTTTGAACCGAGCGTGGGCTATGTGCTGCATGATGGCGAACTGAACAGCCCCTTCCCGCAGGGCAGCCCGGAAGGTGATGCGTTCACCGAAGACCATGTCCTGCTCGGGTCACGCGACCTGTTCCGCACCACGTTTGGTCTGCACTATGACATCAACGAGGCCTGGGGCGCAGAGCTGCTCTATGAACATCTCAGTCACGGCCAGATTCTCGGCAATGGCCGCAATCAGGGCCTGGACAATATCGGCGTGCGCATATCCTACAAATTCGACAGGTAAGGCTCGCGCGGCGGAACCCCTTGTGAAACGCAGGTATCGTGACACTCTTCTCCCATAAAAATAATGGGAGGATACACGCATGCCGGACAAGCATATCGTCATCATCGGCGCTGGCCTGGGCGGACTGACCGCCGCCATCAAGCTGCAGGAAGCCGGCTACGACTTCACGATTCTGGAACAGGCAGACCGGGTCGGCGGCACCTGGGCGCAAAACACCTATCCGGGATGTGCTTGTGACGTTCCCGTCGCTGCCTACCAGCTCTCCTTTGCGCAGTCGATGAACTGGACGCGCGTCTATCCGCAGCAGCCCGAAATTCAGGCCTATGCCGAGGAGATCACAGATCGTTTCCAGTTGCGCCCGAACCTCCGCCTGAACGAGGCTGCGGAAAAAGCCGTTTGGGACGAAGACACGAAGAAATGGACCGTCACCACAGCGAAGGGCGACACGCTAGAGGCGGATGCTGTGATCGGCGCGCTGGGGCAGCTGAACCGCCCCTTCTGGCCGGACATTCCCGGCAAGGACAGCTTCAACGGACCGGTGATGCATTCTGCCGAATGGGACCATTCGGTTGAACTGGAAGGCAAGCGGATCGGCATTGTGGGCTCTGCCGCCAGCGCGGTGCAGATCATTCCCGAAGTCGCCAAGACCTGCGCCAAGGTCGGCGTGTTCCAGCGCTCGCCCAATTGGGTGATCCCGCGCAATGACCGCTTCATTGCGCCGGAGGAAATGGCGCTGATGTTCACCATCCCGGAAAAGGCGATGGAATTCGCGGAAATGAACCGCAAGCTGATCTATGAGAATGCCGACTATTTCTTCTGGCAGGCTTTCGAATGGACACCTGAAGGCCGGGCCCATTTCACGCGGCTGGCCACTGATCACCTTCAGGAACAGGTCCCTGATGAAGAGATGCGCAAGAAGCTGACGCCGGACTATCCGGTCGGCTGCCGCCGTATTCTGATTTCAGACGACTATCTCACCACGCTGATGGAACCGAATGTCGACCTTGTCACCGAGCACATCGCGGAGATCGTGCCGGAGGGCATCAAGACGGTAGACGGCCAAGTGCATGAATACGACGTGATCGCCTTTGCAACAGGGTTCGAAACGACGGGCTGGCGCTGGTCTGTCGACGTGATCGGCCGCAATGGCGTGACGATCGCAGATCAGTGGGACGACGGCCCGGAAGCCTATCTCGGCATCACCGTGAACGGGTTCCCGAACCTCTTTGTCCTCTACGGCCCGAACACCAATCTCGGCCACAACTCCATCACCTTCATGCTGGAGCGTCAGGTCGAATACACGATTATGGCCCTGCAAGCGCTGGACGAGAAAGGCGCCGCCGCCCTCGTACCGACCGAAGCGGCCCAGGAGGCCTTCAACAAGGATCTGCAGGAAAAGCTCTCGAAAACGGTCTGGGCCGATCCGGCCTGCAACAGCTGGTACAAGACCGGCTCCGGCAAGATCACCCAGAACTGGTCCGGCCACACCCGCGCCTATGCCGACGCCGTCGCCGAGGTGAAGCTGGAGGATTATGAGCTGGTGTGAGGGGCTTGAGGGTGACTTGGAACCTCAGGCGAACCAATGCTCGGGAGACCGGTTCATCCCGAAAGGCGACACTCGATGAAACTTTCCTAACGGCAGCTTCTGGTCAGGCGGGGACATAGGGGTTTCAATTGATAAGGTTGAACTGGGTGTAGTCAGCAAATAGACGATCTGACATGGAGTATGTCCCCGTTTCGAAATCCGAAGACCAAGAACTGCCGGTTCCAGCCGCGTGGAGACCGGCGTTAGGAGCGTTGGCGGATGCCATGGTGGAGAAGACGGCGCTCGACCCTATTGAAGGCTTTGTAATCAGCGCCATCGAAGACGGTGACCTTGAGATTAGTCGCAGTAACATTGAAGATTACCCAGACAAGCTCGGTCCCTTGACCAAAGAAAGTTGGAAATCTTCGATTTGCGTTTGGGACGGCAGGTGCTGGGAAGTGCTTGTGGACCTGACGACAGATGGTGGAGACGTCAGCGACTTGGTAATGCACGCAAAAATCACTGAGTGTGGGGATGATTATTTCATAGAACCCGGATTAATTTATGTCCCATAACGTCCGCTGACGCCGAAAGCGGCCTTTAGGCGCTCGTATCTCTCTTGATTAATTGTTCATTCAAAAGATGCGACGCTTCTCTGTGCGCCGTCGAAACGCTGTCGTAAATGCCACCGAGGTTTTGCGAGAGCTCACTCCAATATCGGACGTCTTCTTCCTCATCATAGCGCAACTTAGACACGTACACGTAAAACCCGGCGCTCCCGACCTTGACGATCGAGACGATGGTCTCGCCACCTTTCGTTTCGAAGGTTGCGCATTCATTGGGCCGAGGTTGTCGAGGTTTAGCGATCCCTGTCATTGTGAATCTACTACACCAATCGAACGTAGCGTGGATCCCGATGTACGCTTTACGCCGAAAGCGGACCTCCTACTTGGCTTCACTCAACAGAAATGTTTATTCGCGAGAATGGGCAAGCAAATGAATCTTCCTGATCGATGGGCAGCGCTATCGCCGGAAGAGTCCATGAAATTCACGAATGAGCTACACCGTGAAGTTTGTGGTGCTCACATTTTACACGCAACGCCGATGAAGGCCGTGGCGAGATTGAACGGAAGAGATGATTTCCTCTTTTGTGGTGCGGACGTGATTGCTCCTTGTTATGTCGTTCACCTCACTTGGCGAGAGGAGCGATCGCCAGATTTTCCGTGGGTCACCGAGTTTTCCTCTCTCAGTGATTTCAATCACAATTGGAAACGCATTTGGGATTGAATGAGCGAGAAAGCTAATGTCTACTTAGACGCCGAGAGCTGCCCTACCGCTTGCGGGCTTCAGACAAGATAATTTCTTTAAGGTGGCTCATCGGTATCAATCGCTCGCGATCAGATGAATCTACATTTACACGCAACTCAACGGCGTTGATTTTCTCGATCATGCCGGCCTCTCCCAACTCATTGTCTAGCGCTGTGATTAGAGCGTCTCTCTTATCCGCGGCGTTCGAAATCTCGTGAATGTCGGAATGCAGAATTAGGTCGAACATGCCATCATCAAATTTATGGACCTCGAATAGCCAACCATTCGCATTGATGCTCACCCTATCAGGTCCCCATTGAAACTGACGGCTCCATCGTTTCGGTGGTCGAAAAGGCAAAATCATCCAAGTCGATGGAGCGTCCATCTCAAGAAGTTGTTCGCGATTTCTCTTACCGGTCTCAGTAACCTTGGACCCTGACAGCGCCAGAAAGTGCTTGGAACCATTCGTATCAAACGGACCAATTTCCCATCTGGGAATGTCCAAAATCAGCAAATGCTCTCCCAGTAGCTGAAACAGCCTGCGGTCTCGCCTAATGCTGCGAAGTTCTTCTTCGTGCTGCAGGAACCAATCCCAAAAGTGTTCGGCTGTCGGCATTCGCACTGCTCGTTGTTCTAAGTGGTAATCAAGTAGCGACATTTTTTTATAAATGCCAACGTCCGTTCTGACGCCAAGAGCAGTCATCGGTTTTTGATCGCCGAAAGGCGGGTTAGGGCCAAAAGCCGCCGGATGGTGCTGAGATTCTAATGTCTGGCTTTGCGCCCTTTTCGGAATCTGCGAGCGGCCGTTGTGGGGCGAGAATAGGACTCTCTCCGATGATCGCCTGTGAGCTCTCAAAGTGCTTTCGGGCGCTTTAGAGAAGGCCACCTTCTGGCCAATTACGCCAATTTGTATTTCCGGCTTCGCCGATTGAAAACTTGTTGGGGTCTCCAGTTTGAACGACATTGGCGAGTTTACTGAACGTGGCAACCTCACTTGGTTTTTGCCCGTTGGCTAAATCTGGGTGCTGCCAATCATCGAGAGTAATCAAATGCGGCAGTGAATTAGGGAGATTTGTTTTCCGCTCCGTTTGCGAGGCAAGTAACAGCTCTCGGTGTTGTTCGGCGAGCAGTCTGCATAGTTCGTGAACAGCTGGCCGATCAAACTCCAAGCGGATGCCGGCCGCCTCATACTCTGGGTTTGACGGAAGCGGAATAGATTTGCCTCGAATTATAACCTCACCCGATAACGCGACTAGCTCTGGATTTTCTTCGTCGATCCAGTCGTCGTTCTCTATGGGAAAGAAACTTCTGAATTCGTAATTTTGATTGTGTTTAAGGTAGTTGTTGTAAGCCTCGTCGCTAGCATAGTTGGATCGAGGGTTTCTGTTCTCAACTGACGAGGCAATTGTCTGCACACTCAGGTCAGGTTGACCAGCTCTGGGTGAAAACCCAAAGATCTCGAAAACGAATGCCCAGTCTCGATCGTTGCAAAAAACCGATAAGCGCGATGCGGCCAGATATAAGTTTCCATTGTCGAGCATTGGGAACTGAAAGTTGTCCGCCGCGTCATCGAGCAGTCTCAGAACTTTTCGTTTCTTCTTTTTGTTCCCGAACATGCGATCTCCGCTTCGATCCGAACGCAGAATAGATCCATCATCACAAAAAGCAAAATGCTTACATGTGCTTCAATGAAGATTGCGAGCGGCCATTTTAGGGCGACTTAAGTCATTGGTTTCTGTAGCGCGATCGATGACGAAGGGTCAAAATTGATCTGATCAAGCGCGAATCCTTACGTCTGGAAATGCGCCCAAAGCAGAAGATACGAACAAAGCCTCCACCTCATGAAATTAGCGAGGATTTGTCCTCTCCTATCGCCCCCGCTCACGAGGATAAGCGTCCCCCAGTTCGTCTGACGCACATCGCCCTCACACTTGGGCCCATGAGTGTTGACCGGTCTTTCCTCAGCATGGGGCTGGAAGTTGCCGAGCGCGCGCTGACCGATCTGGTCGCGCGCGACAATCTGCATTTGCGGCCCGAAAAGATGCCGCGCACGCGCCGTGCCAAGGCAAATGGCCGATTGAAACAAATTGAACAGATCGTCCGGCGGCTGCTCACCCTCATGGCGCTCAGCCTGCACATCGTGTTCGCGCCGCCGCGCAAGCGTGCGCCAGCCCCAGACCTGCCGGAAGGCGTCGAACTGGTCACCTTCCCCGGTATGGCAGACCCCTGTTTCGCGCTGCTGCCCCGTGCGGGCGGCCCATTTCCGTCTGGACCGGTTATGGACACTTTCGGGACCTCTTATGGACCACAAGGACCGGTCCCGACCGCAAGACTGCTCGCGCGCATCCGGGCGATCCGCCGCGTCCTGAAATCCACGGACAGCGCCGCCAAGCGCCTTGCCCGCTCCCTCCAGCGCCTCAAGGCCAGCGGCGAACCAAGGCCCATGGCGAGACATGCACACAGCGCGTTCCGGCTGTCCCCGGAACTCGGGGCGCTTTCCACGGCCCTGCCGGGGCTCCTCACTGCCTCGCTTGAGGCGACATGGGAGGAGTCCGGCTGAGGCCCCTCCACATGCAGATAGATTGCCGGAGCGCAGGCCGCGTGTCCGGATAGGGGCGCATCCGCGCCCGCCTGCGACAAAGGGATTTCATTCCCCCCTCTTGCAATTGGTGGCCAAATCCTGCCCATGTCGCCGCGGACTTTGCAGGAGCAGGAATCATGGCCGGAGTAGTGGTTGTCGGGGCCCAATGGGGCGACGAAGGCAAGGGCAAGATCGTCGACTGGCTGTCCAGCCGCGCCGATGTGGTCGTCCGCTTTCAGGGCGGGCACAATGCCGGCCACACGCTCGTCATTGACGGCAAAGTGTTCAAGCTTGCGCTGCTGCCCTCCGGCCTCGTGCGCGGCGGCAAGCTCTCGGTGATCGGCAATGGCGTCGTGGTGGATCCCTGGCACATGCTGGAAGAGATAAAGGGCATCCAGGCCCAGGGCGTCGAAGTCACGCCTGAGACGCTCGTGCTCGCCGACAATGCCTCGCTCATTCTCCCGTGGCACAAGGACATCGACGCCGCCCGCGAAGGCGCGCTCGGCGCTGGCCAGATCGGCACCACCAAACGCGGCATCGGCCCGGCCTATGAAGACCGCGTCGGCCGCCGCGCCATCCGCGTCGCAGACCTTGCAGACCCCGCCGCCCTCGACATGAAGATCGAGCGCCTGCTGGCGCATCACAAGCCGCTGCGCATCGGCGTTGGCTTGCCAGAACCAGACGGCGCCGAGCTGAAAGCAGAACTGCTCAAGATCGCCGACCAGATCCTGGCCTATGCCAAGCCGGTCTGGAAACTGCTGGACGAACAGGTCCGCGCAGGCAGTCGCATCCTGTTCGAAGGCGCTCAAGGCGTGATGCTGGATGTTGACCACGGCACCTATCCCTTCGTCACATCGTCCAATGTGGTGGCAGGAAATGCCTCTGCCGGCTCAGGCGTTGGCCCTGGCGCAATCTCCTATGTGCTGGGCCTCGCAAAGGCTTACACGACCCGTGTTGGCTCAGGTCCCTTCCCCACCGAACAGGACAATCAGATCGGCGAACGCCTCGGCACGGTCGGCCGCGAAGTCGGCGTGAACACGGGCCGCGCCCGCCGCTGCGGCTGGTTTGACAGTGTGATGGTGCGTCAGGCCTGTGCGACCTCCGGCGTTACCGGCCTCGCCCTGACCAAGCTCGACGTGCTGGACGGCTTTGACGAGATCAAGGTCTGCGTCGCCTACAGGCTGAATGGCGAGACGATTGACCACTACCCTGCCGGCCTGACCGACCAGGCCGCTGTAGAGCCCGTCTATGAGACGCTTCAGGGCTGGAAAGGCTCAACCGCCGGTGCGCGATCCTGGGCGGACCTTCCGGCAGAAGCGGTCAAATATGTGCGCCGCCTCGAAGAACTGGTCGGCAAACCGTGCGCGCTGGTCTCCACGTCGCCGGAGCGCGAAGACGTAATCCTGATGAAAGACCCGTTCGAGGGCTAAGCGCCTTTGATCATGTCCGTCATTTAAGGTTTTCTATCTGGAACTCATGCCTTGTCTCTCTGTTGGTCAGGACAGACAACGAGGAGTTTCCAAATGACCGACACAATCAACAAAACCGAAATTGACGCCCTCAATGACGTCACCAAGGTACTGATCGACAGCCGCAAAGGCTACGAAAAATGCGCTGAACTCTCAGATGAGAGTTTTGCGTTTCGTACCCAGTTCCAGAAGCGCGCCAGTGATCGCGCAGCACTGATCAGCCGCTTCCAGCAGCAGGTCCGTACTCTCGGCGGCGAACCCCAAACTGAGGGTGGTACGCTTGGGTCTCTTCATCGCGCCTTGACCGAGTTCTCGTCCATGTTTCAGGACGACAGAAAAGCTGCCCTTGAGGCGATTGATGACGGCGAAGAACACCTGGCCGACTCGATCAAGGATCGCCTTGAAAAGTCCGAAGTCCAGGGCCAGTCCCGCGCCCTTCTGGAAGAAGCCTATTCGAGCGCCCGCTCTGGCGAAGCCTTTGCGGACAGCTTGAGCTGAATACAGGCATAGCAGAAATTTTGCGGGGCGGTTCTGTTTTCTGGAGCCGCCCCCTTTCATTGGATTCCCTCGAAGGGGGATGAAAGCCGCATATGCGAGGAACCAATGAGCCCGTCGCGCAGTTGATTAGAACACCCTCCAACCAGCAGATGGATTTCTCTCATGTCCGACAAACCAGACCTTTCCCTCGACGAGGGCGGCGCACCTCATCAGTCAACTGAGGATGGCTACGAGACCATGACCACCCAGCAAGGCGTGCCCATTGCCGACGACCAGAACCATCTGAAAGCGGGCGCGCGCGGACCGATGCTGACCGAAGACTTCATCTTCCGTGAAAAGATTTTCCACTTCGACCATGAGCGCATTCCTGAACGCGTCGTGCATGCCCGCGGCTACGGTGCGCATGGCTATTTCGAGACACTGGATACGCTTGAGGACGTCACCACGGCAGACATTTTCCAGAGAAAAGGTGAGAAGACCAATGTCTTCGCCCGCTT
This sequence comes from Hyphomonas sp. KY3, assembly GCF_017309975.1. Taxonomy (NCBI): domain Bacteria; kingdom Pseudomonadati; phylum Pseudomonadota; class Alphaproteobacteria; order Hyphomonadales; family Hyphomonadaceae; genus Hyphomonas; species Hyphomonas sp. KY3. The sequence continues at coordinate 418,013 of NZ_CP022271.1, read as the reverse complement.
CTCTACTGTGGCTGGCAATAAGGGCTCGCCCGATCTTGCGCGCGATGTGCGGGGCTTTGCCGTGAAGTTCTACACGAAAGAAGGCAACTGGGATATTGTGGGCAACAACATTCCTGTCTTCTTCATTCAGGACGCCATCAAGTTTCCAGACCTGATTCATGCGGCCAAGCCGGCACCAGACCGGGGCTTTCCGCAGGCCCAGACAGCACATGACAATTTCTGGGATTTCATCTCCCTGTCTCCGGAATCCATGAACATGGTCATGTGGATCATGTCCGACCGGACCATTCCCCGTTCCCTGCGGTTCATGGAAGGCTTCGGCGTCCACACATTCCGGTTTGTGAATGCCGAAGGCAAAGCAACCTTTGTGAAGTTCCACTGGAAACCAAAGCAGGGCCTGCAATCGGTAGCTTGGAACGAAGCCCTTAAGATCAATGGCGCCGACCCGGACTTCCACCGCCGCGACATGTGGGATGCCATCCAGATGGGCGACTATCCGGAATGGGAACTCGGTGTGCAATTGTTCGACGAGGAATTTGCCGAGAATTTTGAGTTCGACGTACTGGATGCGACCAAGCTCATTCCGGAAGAACAAGTGCCCGTCCGCATTGTCGGACGCATGGTCCTGAACCGCGTCGTCGACAATTTCTTCGCTGAGACTGAACAGGTCGCCTTCTGCACACAGAATATCGTGCCCGGCGTCGACTTCACGGCCGACCCGCTGCTGCAGGGCCGTAACTTCTCCTATCTCGACACCCAGTTGAAGCGCCTTGGTGGCCCGAACTTTACACATATCCCGATCAACCGTCCGCAATGCCCGATGCGCCATTTCCAGCAGGATGGCCATATGGCGATGGAGAATCCCAAAGGCCGCGCCAATTACGAACCGAACAGCTGGGGACCGGAAGAAGGCGGACCGCGCGAAGATCCCGCCAAGGGGTATCGATCCTATGCCGAGCCGGTTGGCGGAGAAAAGACGCGCCTGCGCCCGGAATCCTTCGCCGATCATTACAGCCAGGCCCGCCAATTCTATGTGAGCCAGACCAAGGTCGAGCAAAAACACATGGCAGACGCCCTGACCTTCGAACTCAGCAAGGTTCAGAAGATGGAAATCCGTCTTCGCATGCTGTCTCACCTGCTGAACATCGATGAAGACTTGGCGAAAAAAGTGGCGGATGGCCTCGGCGTAACCGACATGCCGCCAGCGGCTGATCCGGCCAGCCCTCCCATCACGGACTTGCCTGCTTCCGATCCCCTGAGCATCCTGAAGAACGCTCCAGACAGTTTCGCAGGCCGAAAACTGGGTATCTTTGCTACGGACGGCGCGGATGCAGACCTCCTGAACGCGCTGAAGGAGGAAGTGACCTCCGCTGGCGGCATGACGATGCTGATCAGCCCGAAAGTGGGCGGCATCACACTCAGTGACGGGTCGCACATGGAGGCCGACGAGAAAATCGATGGCGGTCCATCGGTCCTCTTCGATGCCGTCGCCCTGCTGATCTCCGAAGAGGGGGCAGACATGGTCAAGAACGACGCCCCTAGCCGGGATTTCGTGGCCGACGCGTTCGCGCATTGCAAATTCATCGGCTATGTCGAAACGGCCCAACCTCTCATGGAGAAGGCCAGCGTCTGGGATGCGAAGGATGAGGGCTGCGTCGCGCTCAGCAAGACCGGAGATGTGCCCGGTTTCGTGAAGACACTCGGCAAGCTCCGCCATTGGGATCGCGAACCGATGGTTGACCTTGACGGCTAGGACAAGGCCCCTGCCCCGGAATTGAAACGAACATGAAGGAAGGCGGCCAGTTCGCCTTCCTTTTTTATACGTCCATCATACGGCGGACCCATTTCGTGGTGCCTTCTTCCATCCCTTTGAATTTGGGCAGGGAGTCCAAGCGACCGACGAACAGGGCGTCCGGCTGGGCTAGGCGTTTGACGTGGTGGTAGAGTCTGGACTGCGTCTCCGGCGTCGAAACAAGAAACAGACGTTCATCCAGCTTCCTGGTCATCAGAGAGATATTGGAGGCCTGCAGCATTTTCCCGCCGGTGTAATAGACCACAAACATATCGGCGTCCGGCAAATCTGGATCAATCATGGAAACATCCCGTCATTTTTTAAAACAACGCGGCAGGTTTCAGGAGGTTTCGGAAGACTTCGGAATGGTGGGCGGTACAAGGTTCGAACTTGTGACCCCTACGATGTCAACGTAGTGCTCTACCACTGAGCTAACCGCCCGATCCATTCGGAAGCAGGGGTAATGGATAATTCAGCGCGCGCCGTCAAGCCGGGTTTGGCGGTGTAACGACGCAGAGCGCAATTTTCTGCAGTATTGGCTCCGGTGTCGCAGGATCTTCGGCAAAAAACCAGACTTCGCCAAACGGATCATTTGCGGAAAAGGCATGTCCCTCAAACTCGAAAGACAACCAATGTCCAAGCTCCGAGGGCGTAAGAGACACTATGTTCGCGCCATCCAGAAAATTCAGGCGCAGCATGCATTCATCCATACTCATCGCAGCCGGCGCATCAAAGAAGTGCCGGCCAGCGTCATGGGATAGGGATTTCAGCAGCTTGGGAGGCTCAATGTCGGAGCCCCGCCCCATCAGGCCGCCATCACCTTGTCGACCTCATCCACGATTTCGCGGAGATGGAAGGGTTTGGACAGCACTTTCGCGCCTGCAGGTGTCGGAGCCCCGGAGGAGAGCGCCACGGCGGCAAACCCCGTAATGAAGACGATTTTCATCGCCGGGTCGAGTTCGGCGCCCCGGCGTGCCAGTTCGATTCCATCAAGGCCGGGCATGACAATATCGGTCAGCAGCAGATCGAACACTTCGCGCTCCAACGCGGACAACGCGCTTTCGCCGTCAGCGTAATCCTGGATCTCGTGTCCGGCGCGACGCAGAGCGGCGGCCAGGAACAAGCGCATGGAATCGTCATCTTCGGCCAGCAAAATCTTGGTCACGCGGAATACCCTCTTCTCGGTAGAACCCTAAGCATAAAGACGCAGTTCGGTAAATCAGGCGTGAATATCTGCGGACTTAAAGTCGGAAATTACTGCGGGCACCGGCTGGATTCTCGTGAAAAGGCTTGACCTTCAGGCAAACAAAGAAACGATGTGCTGAATGACAGACGCCCCCCAATTTCTTGACAGACCTGAGCATTTTCAGCGAACGGCCGGTTCGCAGGACAGCCCTGCGGCCACGCCTCGTTATGAAACGCCGTACCGGCTGGCAACCCCGGAAAAAATGTTGGCGCCAGTCATTTTTGCCTCGCCACATTCGGGCAGTCTCTATCCACATGAGATGCGCGAGGCACTCTGCGTACCGGTGGACACCGTACGCCGGACGGAAGATGCGTTCGTGGACGAGTTGTTCAGCGCCGTTCCTGAGCAGGGCGGCATACTCGTGGCGGCGAAATATGCTCGCACAGTCGCTGATCTCAATCGCGACCCACGGGAACTCGACCCGAACATGTTCAGTGATGGAGTCCCTCGCCCCTGCGGCATGCCGACAGCGCGTGTGGAAGCCGGGCTCGGCTGCTTGCCGCGTGTCGCAGCCAGGGGAGAGGCGATTTATGCGCGCCGCCTTACCCGATCAGAAGGAGAAGCGCGCCTGTCTGGCATTCACGACATCTATCACCAGTGCCTGGCGACTGAGCTGGGCAGTCTGAAGGAGCGGCACGGCCGGGCCTTCCTTATTGACTGCCACTCAATGCCCAGCGTCCAGCCTGGGCGTCGCAATCTGGCAGATATTGTGTTGGGGGACCGGTTCGGCTCCAGCTGTGACCCACGTCTGACGGGGCGAATTGAGCGCGCATTCCGAGCGAACGGGTTCAGCGTTGCGCGGAATGCGCCCTATGCAGGAGGGTATACGACACGTCGTTATGGCCGCCCCAAGCGAGACTTCCATGCGGTACAGATCGAGATTAATCGCGGACTGTACATGGATGAACAAGCGGTCGAGACCAGTGCCGGCTTTGCGCAAATGCAGCAAGTCTTGTCCGCTATTGTCGTCGAAATCCTCGACGTCGCGACCCAGATCGGTCGGCGCTGATCGTCGGAATACCCTGCAATTGCAACAGATCCGCGTTACTTCCAAAAAAAAGGCCGCGCTACGAGAGCGCGGCCAAGGTCAAAGGGAGGAAACGCCAGAGGCGTCTGCACCGGAGTGCAAGACCAGATTTATGTTGCGGCGCACAAAACGCAACCGATGATTTGGCAAATTCCTGCAATTTGGAAATGCAGCCCAAATTTTAGGCAAATGTGACCACCGGCACGCCATTTGCGAGAGACCAGCCCGAACATCCCGTTTTGGGACTGAGAGCGGTCCCATCCGCAAGGAGCTGAACATGGCTGATGAAACCGACCTGCACGTAGGCAAACGCCTTCGCCGCCGCCGCCGCCTGCTGGGCATGACCCAACAGGACCTTGCGAGTCAGGTAGGCGTGCGTTTCCAGCAGATCCAGAAGTATGAATGCGGTGCCAACCGCATCACGGCATCTCGACTCTATGAACTGGCGAAAGCCATGAACGTCTCAGTGCAATACTTCTTCGACGGCATTCCCGCAGCAGACGCACCGGATGCCGCGAATGACGCCGAACGCATGGAAGGTGATATTCTTTCGCAAAAAGAGACGTTGGAACTGGTTCGCGCCTACTATCGCCTCGGCGAGCGCCCCCGCAAACGCCTCCTGGAACTGGCCAAGGCGCTGGAAGGCGACACCAGCAGCACGGGCGTCGCTTGACGCCCAGCCCGGGGCGGGGCAATCCCATGCCCGCATGACAAATTCCTACTCCCTCGAAGATGAGCTGACCTTTGCAGGTCGTCTCGCAGATGCGGCCTGGTCAGCGATCCGGCCGCATTTTCGTGCACTGGATGCCGTCGACAACAAGATCACAATACCCCACGCCGAATTTGACCCCGTGACGGCCGCCGACACGGGCGCCGAAGCGGCGATGCGCGCCCTGATCGAAGCGGAACGGCCCGATCACGGCGTTACTGGCGAGGAATTCCCCGCTAAACCTTCGAAGAACGGCTTCACTTGGTTACTGGATCCGATAGATGGCACGCGCGCTTTCGTAGCCGGCCTGCCGAGTTGGACCACATTGATTGCCTTGTGCGATGAAACGGGCACGCCCGTCATCGGCATCATTGACCAGCCCGTTCTGGACGAGCGTTATCTCGGCTGGCCGGGGGGTGCAGCGGTTCAGCGCGCGGGGACACAAACACCGATCCAGGTCTCCGACTGCCGAGACCTCCGCGAAGCAGTCATCTCCACGACAGATCCCTTTATCCTGAACCCCGCCGAACAGGGCGCATGGACCCATCTGAGAGCTACAGCTCGGATCAGCCGCTATGGGCTGGACGCCTACGCTTATGCCCGGCTAGCCGCCGGCACGATCGACCTTGTGGCGGAAAGCGGTCTGAAAGCATGGGATGTGGCCGCGCTGATCCCGGTTGTGCGGGGCGCAGGTGGCCTCGCGACGGACTGGCGTGGCAACGAACCAAAGCTCGGCGGTCAGATCGTCTGCTGTGCCAGCGCAGAAATCCTCGAGCAAGCGCTGTTGGCGCTCCGCCGGTCTGCCGATACATGAGCGCCTACGGGCCCTCGACCTCGTAGCCTTTGGCTTCCAACATTTCGATAACGCTGTCTTCGCCCGCCAGATGACCGGCTCCGACAGCGATCAAGCGCGTACCGGGCTCTTCCAGCATGGCTTCGATCTTGCCAACCCAGATCTCGTTACGAGACTTCAACAGCGCATCATAGACATCGTCTGACCCCATCATGTCCGGATTGGACATGAGCAGGCCAATCCCGTGCACATCGCCATCAACCCACTCGGACACCAGCGTATCGAGCACATCTCCCCCCTCCTCGATGGACTCGGCAGAGCTCACAAGGAAATCGACCTGCACATCTGTGGGCATATTGGCGAGGCGGCCCAACTGCTCGTCTATTGTCTCCAGATAGGCGAATGACTTGCCTGCCGCGCGAGCTTCTGCGCCCAGAACGGTTTCTACGCCGGCATTCGGGTCGAAGCCTTCCTTCTTGATCTGCAGAACAGAGAGATTCACCGCCGCCCACCACGGCCGCATCGGCTCAATCGCGCCGAGGGGCAGTCCGACATGGTCAAGCGCCTTTTGAAGCTCTGCGCGCTCCAGTTCGCTGAGCAAACTCGACAATTGCTGACCGTTTTGCAGCATGCCTTGTGTGGAGATGAACTTCATCATCTCGGACGCCGCAGCCTGGCTTGTGACATCTGCCTCAAAGACGACCGTATCAGCCTCCGCGAGCGCGGCATCCATCTCATCGCTGCGCCATTCCAACTCCGGGCGGAGCAAGTGCACCGTACCAAATATGTAAAGCGTCGTGTCTTCGTCCTGCAGCGTCCACAAGGCTGGCTCCCCTGCCCCTCGGGAAGCTTCCGCTTCGCTCAACGCGGCCTCATAAGCAGCCTTCTGCGCTTCCAATTGCGCCGCTCGGTCTGCGGGCTCTTCCTGAGGCACTGCCGGGCTGGGCTCTTCCCGTGCCCCGCAGGCCGGAAGGCCCAGCAACAGCGCCATGGCTGTGACGGTCATCGCAATGGTGAAAGTCCGCATGTCTGGCTCCTGAATCTGTGTCTGTTCCAGACCTAGCCCAAAGTGATCAAGGCGCAAGCACCCAGCGCTGCGCAAACCGCACTCCGGCGTTGCACTCACTCGCCGGTTGCCGTATTCACCAGCTTCGGTTTGCACCCATAGCTCAGCTGGATAGAGCGCTGCCCTCCGAAGGCAGATGTCAACAGAGTACGTGGAGAAGAGGAGACGAAAAAGGAACACAGGAACAAGGATTTGCGAGGCCCTCGTTCTTGTCTTTTAACTCGCGAAAAGTACACGTAAGCACTGCGTAAGCAGTTGCGACACGGTAAGCACCCGTAGCTCAGCTGGATAGAGCGTCGCCCTCCGAAGGCGAAGGCCACAGGTTCGAATCCTGTCGGGTGCGCCATTTCTCCATATAGATCAATATCTTATCGATAAAACCCGCTGGTGCTCAGGAGCCGGACAAGCTGCCTCTCTCGTTCGCAATGGAAGTCATGACTGAAACAATGCACACTTGTGAAGCCAAAAGCTTTCATGTCGCAGTCGCCATTGTGGACACCGATGGCGTCATCCAGATTGAGGCGCGCGGCGATGACAGCCCGATCCACTCGCAGCGCTTCGCTTACCGCAAGGCCTACACGATCATGAGCATGGGGCCGGTGTTCGGCATCAATCCTCAGGCGAACTCATCAGCAAGATCACCAGCGTCAATCCGGTGGGTGTCCAAAGCATTCAGGCGGGCGCGACGGATTTGCTGTTACTGCCTGGCGGGTTGCTGATCAAATCCGGCGATCAGCCCATCGCGGCTATCGGCGTCAGCGGTGCACCGCAAAGCGCCGAGGACGAAGCCTGCGGCCGCGCTGCCTTGGAGGTTATTCAGAACCGCTTGGTTTCTTCAGAAAGCTCCTCGACAGACTGATGATTTGGTTCGTGTACCTGGGGCATCGCCGACGCTGTCGGAGACTGTGCCCCGCCAGGCCTCAAGTCTCCAAAAATATTCTCGCCCGGGCCGTCGGCGAAATGCCGATGAAGGATGGTTCCACTTATTCTGCGATCATGGTTGGCGACAAACCCGCTGGCGGCTTCCGTCCTATGCCTGGCGAAGGCGGCTGGCTGCTTTACATCACGGTAGACGATGTCGATGCGCGCGTCGCAAAACCAAAAGCTGCGGGCACAAAGATTGCTCGCGAAGCGATGACCGCACCGAGTGTCGGTCGCATGGCGACCATATCCGATCCGTTCGGCGGCCGACTCGCATTCATCTACTACAGCAAAGCGTAACAAAGTCGCCGCCTGTCACTGACGGAGATTAGTGGCAGGCGGCGTTCGCTTGTAGAAGGACAAAAATCATGTAGGCCCAAATCCTGTCTGTTGTCGCCTAATTCATCGTCACCTTCGGTGTTCAGGCTGCGAACCATTTGCCGACCCGGAAATTGGAGCGGCATGGATGATGGGGTTCGAACTGGATAAGTTGGTTCTCGGCTATGGCGTCTTCGCCTTCACCCTTGAGCAACTCAACCGCTGGCGCGAGCGAGTTGCAACACCAGCGGGCGACAATCTCCAGGGTACGCTGGAGCGAACAGATTTGCGGATTGACGAAACCCAGCTGAAGCGCGTGCCCGCGCCCTATGCTTCCGATCACCCGGCCGCACACCTGCTGCGCCGCAAGGGGCTGGCGGCATTCGTCTTACCCTCGCAGGAGAACGATTCTTGCGAAAAGCTCGGATTGTATTTCAGATTTTCAATCGTCTGGATCAACGCAGCTTCGTCAAAATGTCCGACAGGTTCGATACTTCGGAGCCCGCCAGCTTGCCCGCAAAATGTTCCTCAATCGCTTGCCGATAGACGGGCCACATGGATTTGATCCGTTTGCGTCCGTCGTCGGTGATCTTCAGAATCTGTCCGCGTCCGTCCTCGGAACAGTTTTCTCTTTCAATGTAACCGACCTTCTCCAGCCGTTCCGTCAGCCGTGAGAGATTGTACTGGGCGAGCAGCATGCGCTCCTGAAGCTGGTAGGGGCGCAGTCCGTCCGGCCGGGCTCGGTCCAGCTCCAGCAATGCGTCATACCAGGAGAGCGGCGGCTGTCCGTTTTTTTTGAGAACCGCCTCGACGCGGGCGAGGACTACTTGCGAGATCCGCACCAGCCGCGCCCATGCGGCCACCGCTTCCACAGACGGCTTTGAAGTGTCCTTTTGCATAAGGCTTCTTAGCAGGAAGATGCAGATGCATCAAGGTTGACATTGCATGTAAATGCATCTAGAAAGTACATGCACTTGCATACAGGAGGTTTGCCATGCCCATAGAACCCAAAACCGGCCCGATCGCCGCCACGCTGCTGCGCGTTACGCTTGGCTTGATGTTCCTCGCGCATAGCCTGCTCTTGAAACTAGTCATTCTGACATTGCCGGGGACGGTCGAGATCTTCACCGTTATGGGTCTGCCCGGCTGGCTCGCCTATGTCGTGTTTGCTGCCGAAGTGGTCGGCGGCGTCATGCTCGTCCTCGGGGTTCAGGCGCGCTGGGTCGCTTTGGCGCTGACGCCGATACTCATTGGCGCGACCTGGGCGCATTCCGGCAATGGCTGGGTGTTTCTTTACCCGAATGGCGGCTGGGAATATCCCGCCTATCTGACGCTGCTCGCCATCTTTCAGTGCCTGCTGGGTGACGGGCGTTTCGCTCTCGTTCCCTCCTGGCCCATTGCGGCCATCATTCCCCGACTTGGGACGGGAGCGCGCGCGTGAACGCCCTCACACTCGTCAGCCATCACCTGTGCCCCTATGTGCAGCGCGCGGTCATTTCTCTTACCGAGAAGCAGGTTCCGCACGAAAGAATCTATATCGACCTTGCAAACAAGCCGGCCTGGTTCACCGCCCTGTCGCCGCTCGGAAAGACGCCGGCTCTCAAAGTCGGCGACACCGCTGTCTTCGAGTCCGCCGTCATCCTGGAATATCTGGAAGAGACGCAAGCGAACCCGCTTCATCCGCGCGATCCGCTCAAGAGAGCAGAGCATCGTTCATGGATCGAGTTCGGTTCGGCGATCCTCAACGACATCGCTGGTTTCTATAACGCGCCGGACGAAAAGACCCTTGCCGCCAAGGCCGGCGCGATGGCCGCCAAGTTTGCACGGATCGAAGAGCGCCTTGTCGGGCCTTGGTTCGACGGCGAGGACTTCAGTCTCGTCGATGCGGTATTCGGCCCGGTCTTCCGCTATTTCGACACCTTCGATCAAATCGGGGATTTTGGCGTTCTCGCGGGAAAACCGAAAGTGGCGGCCTGGCGGACCATGCTCGGCGCAAGACCCTCCGTCGCCGAAGCGGTCGCGCCCGATTATCCCGAGCGTTTGTTCGTATTTCTCGGCAACCGCGCTGGTGCCCTGTCGCAGCGGATTTGAGGATAGCGCACAGCGACTATCGAAGGACTGCACTTGAGCATTTGGCGCCAATCTAAGTTCTTCGAAGTTCACAATTTGGAGACGGTGCTAGCGGTCGCTGAAGCGGGAAGTTTTCGCAAAGCAGGTGAGCTTCTCGGCATCGGCCAGTCGGCCGTCACGCGACGGATTCAGAAGCTTGAGGACATGCTCGGTGTCTCAATGTTTGAGAGAAACACGACTGGAGCGCGCCTGACTCTGGCTGGCCAGAACTTTGCAGACCGATTGCGGCTACTTTCTATTGAATATTTGGACATGATGTGCGCCGCGCAGTCCGCCGGCACAGCGGGAAACGGGCAGTTGCGCATGGGCCTGACCGCATCCATATCTCGAGGGACGTTGCGCGAGGTCATAGCCAAATTTCAAACGCGGCACGCCAATGTCGTACTGTCCTTCACGGAAGCAGACCTCGGTGAATTAATGACCTCGCTCAGCCATAGAAGCATAGACGTAGTTGGTGCGGTGGGCGAGCCGATATCCCAGTACGGCGACATGATGCTGCTCACACGGGCGCCCCTCTATATCGCTGTCGGGGACGATCATCCACTTGCCCAGCGGCGTTGCGTTGAGTGGTCGGATGTAGCGGCGATGACCTTTCTCGTGAGCGCCGACGTAATCGGGCCGACAATTCATGACTATATCATTCGAAAGTTCAGCGATTTTGGGCGTCAGGCCTCCATCGAAGTGCAGAGGATGCGGCGCGAGGGCCTCATAAATCTGGTAGGTCTCGGGCTCGGCATCAGCCTCGTTTGCGAACAATGGTGTGGTGTCCGCTATCCAAATGTCGTGTTCGTCCCCCTCATGGAAAACGGGAAAGCGGAGACAATTCCCTTCTCGTTGACCTGGCGTCCGGAAAACGACAACCCAGCGCTCAGGCGTTTTTTGAGTCTGGCGCGCGAGGTCGCGAAGGCTGATGCAGCGTTTTCCGCGCCTTGGCAAATCCCCGATCGGTTGCCATGAAACGCGCCAACATTGGAGCGATCAGTTTTGCGGGTTCGTTCTCCTGCCCGGTCTCGCGCGCTAGCGCATCGGCGTAAGCGACGAGATCGCGGTGCACATCGGCGGGTAGCTCAATGCTCAGCTTGACGGGTTTGTCGTCAGGAATGGCCCCGAGTTTCAGCTTCGTCATGGATCAACTCCGATAGGGTTCAAGGATTAGATCGCGCGTGACCATGACGCGCACAGGGAAGCCCGGGCGAATGGTCAGGGTTGGCGGGATGGAAAGCTGACGACGGACGATCTCGTCCCCGGCGCGGCCGATCGTGTCCTGCGATCCCTCACGAATGGCGCGGGCGATGTCGTCATCGTCGTCAGCGCCCAGCTCCACGCCGATGTTCAGGACAGTGGCGAGACCGGCCGCCATGAACAGCTTGCCCCAATGGTTGTTGACGCCATCTTCGAGTCCGGCATAGCCAGCCTCATCGGCGCCGGGCTGGCGTTCGAGAACGATGGAGCGCCCATTGGGCAAGATCAGCCGCGTCCAGGCCAGCAGCACGCGGCTCTGTCCGAAAGCGACCCGGCTGTCGTACTCACCGATCAGGCGCGAGCCTTGAGGGATCAACAGGAAGCGTCCGGTCGGGCTGTCATAGACATGCGACGTCACCTGGGCTGTGATCTGTCCAGGAAGGTCCGAGCGCAGGCCAGTAATGAGGGCTGCGGGGATGACTGCGCCTGCCTGGACCACATAAGAACTTGGCGGATCGGTGAGTCGGTCGACACTTGTCGTGCGGCGATCAACCGGCTTGTCGAGGAATGCCTTTCGCCTGTCCGTCGCGTCTGGCGCGGCGTCAGTAGTAGTCGCCGGAAAGAACGATCCCGCCGCAGGCGGCGCTCCCATGCCGATCGGCGCAGGCTGGGCCTGTTCGCGGAGTGTGGTTTTGGCATCGGCAAAGAGACGGCTCAGCCGAGCCGCTTCCATTTCCTGAAGACGGCGCTGTTCTTCCGGGTCGACGGCGGGCGTCGTGACAAGTGGGGGCGGCGCCGACTGGCCACGTCGCTGTGCTGACAGGATGGGGCGTCCGAGTTCACCGGGCAGTGGCGGACCGAGCTGCGGGACATCTGCATAATCAGCCGGCAAGCGCGACAGGCCGTCGGCTTCCTGAATGCGCTCGGTGGAATAGAGTTCCTGCAGGCCATCCAATGGCTTACGATCCTGCAACGCAACGATCAGGATAGCGCCGAGTCCCAAACCTCCGGCGGCGCCCAGAATAGTCAGGGCACGGCGCGAAAGCCGCATCACGCGGGGGGGATCGGCACGCAGCCGCAGGGATTCCGCGATCCCCTTTTCATCACGGGTCTCCAGCTTGCGTTCGACGTCCTCGCTCATTTGCGCTCCCCACCGGAAGCATGGAGCGAGGAGGTTTGGGCGCTGGGTCTGACGCCATCTGTACGCACGATCCGTACACGTTTCTGCTTGTCACCGAGGCGCAATTCCGCAGCGGCGAAGAGCCTATCGACGATCATGTAGTTGCGGCGAATACGGTAGTTGACGAGTTGGCCTTCGCCTTCCGGTCCGATGACGAAAAGCGGCGGCATTTCGCCCTGACCGATCCCGCGCGGGAATTCGATAAAGACCTGCCGCCCATCGTCGAAGGCGCGCAGCGGCCGCCAGGGCGCGCGGTCGCCCTCGATCCGGTAGCGGAAGCGTAAGGAATCCAGCGCAACGTCGCGCCCGATCGGCAGGGCGGATTCCGCCTCGGCATTGCGCCGCCTGAGCGCGATCAGGGCATCCTCGGCATAGGTCCAGGAGACGGACGCCATATAGGCGGAGGGGTTCGCTCTCAGTTCGAGATGGTAGGTCCGCTTGTCGGTGTTGATGACGAGGTTGGTCTGAAGATCGGGCCGCGTCGGTTTGACCAGAATGTGGATGCGCTGAGAGCTGCCCGAACCGCTTTGCGTGTCGCCGATGATCCAGCGCGCCGTGTCGCCGGCCGCGATCGGGCCGGAGCCAACCAGGCTTTCGCCTGGCTGCAGGGCGATATCGGTAATCTGACCCGGCGATGCATAGACCTGATAGAGCGCGCCGGCGCTGTAGGGATAGAGTTGGATGGCGTTGATGAATCCATCGCGCACGGGTTCCATGCGTGCGGCGGCGTTTGCTTCATTGACCCGTTCGGCGGGGTCAGTGGATTCAGGTTCCGGCGCTTCCCCACCAACGGGCTTGAGCTGTCCCGGCAACGGCAGCGGTTCGGTGCGTTCGACGATCCTCACGGGCCGCTCGGGCTCCGGCAGAAGCGTCGCTTCGATGGGAGGCTCGTCATAGGCGATTTCGGGTGGCTTGAACGTCGCACAGCCCGACAGCGCCGAGGCGGCAAGCAGAACTGCGATGGAGGCTTTTGCGGTGTGAAGTGTTCTTGTCATTGGGCAGTCTCCCGGGACCAGTTGATGGCGTTGACGAAGATGCCGAGCGGGTTCTTGCGCAGGCGCTCGGCGTCGCGCGGCTGTTGCAGGACGATGGTGAGAATGGCGGTCCAGCGCTCCGTCGCGGCGAGTTGTCCGCCCGCGTAACGGCGCTCGATCCAGGCGATGCGGAAGCTGTTTTCAGACGCGCGGATCACGCTGGAGACCTCGACCGAGACCTGCATGTCGCCGACCTTGGCGAAGGGATCGTTCACCCGCGCGTAGTCGTTCAGCGCCAGCGCACCCTTGTCGGTGGTGAAGTCGTAAGCGTGCAGCCAGTTCTGGCGCAGCACGATGGGATCGGCGGGGATCTGGCGCACATTCTCGATGAAGCGCGACAGGTGATAGGCGATCTGCGGGTCAGTCGGTCGAAAATCGGCTATGGCCGGCAGGACGGCTTGCGCGGCGCCGAGCCGATCGACCTCGACGACGTAGGGCACGATCGTTCCTTGTGCGGACTGCCAGACCAAGGCAGCGCTGAGCCCGGCGGAGAGCAGCAGGGACCCGAACGCCATGAGCCGCCAGTTCCTGGCTTGCACGCGGGCGGATCCGATACGCTCGTCCCAGACCTGTGCGGCCTTCTGATAGGGCGTGACGGGCTCGGGGGTTTTCGAATAGCGAACGCTCGGGCGACGGAACATCATGATTTCTCCGAAAGGCTGACAGCGGTTCCGCCGCCGCCATGGTCGCCGGAGCGAACGGCATGGGCGGCGACGGCGGCGCCGTGGTGAAGCGATTGTTGGTGTTTCATGCGGCGCGCCCAAGCAGGCGGCCCGTTGTTCGCCGACGCGGTTGGTTCGGGGCTGTTGCTGAACTTGCCGCCGGTCGCTTCGAATGCGGCGCGCGAACCGGAGCGGTAGCTCTCGCTCATGGAGCGGCGAAGCGGGTTCGTCGCGGCGCCGACGCCGGCTTTTCCGACGCTGGCGAGACCGGCGGCGACACCGGAGGCACCGTCGCCAGCGGCTGCGCTTCCCATGCTGTAGGCGGTCGAGGTGCCACCGGCGACTGCCGCCGCGCCGCGTGCTCCAGCGCCCGCAGCGCCCACGGCCATTCGGGCCCCGGCGATACCACCAACCGCCAGACCGCCAGCGGCAAGACCAGCGCCCACGGCTGCGCCTGCGCCCAGTTGTGGGCCGCCCGAGACGATGCCGTTGGCGATATCCGGACCGAAGATGCCGAGCGCGAGCATGGAGAGCGCGGCAAGAACGATCGCCATGGCGTCCTCGATTGTCGGCTCGCCCGTAAACCCGGCGGTGAACTCGCCAAAAATGGTCGAACCGATGCCGACGATCACGGCGAGCACCAGCACCTTAACGCCGGACGAGATCACCAGCCCCAGCACGCGCTCGGCCATGAAGGCGGTTTTGTTGAAAAGGCCGAAGGGCACGAGGATGAAGCCCGCCAGCGTCGCCAGCTTGAATTCGATCAGCGTGACGAAGAGCTGTATCGCCAGAACGAAGAAGGACAGGAGGACAACCAGCCAGGCGAACAGCAGGATAATGATCTGGAGGAAGTTCTCGAAGAAAGAAACAAAGCCCATCAGATCGGAGATAGACGCGAGAATCGGGCGGCCGGCTTCGAGACCGATTTCGGCGATGCGGCCGGGCTGAAGCAGCTCGCCGGGGCTGAGACTTCCGCCAGAAGCGATGAGCCCAAGCCCCGCGAAGCTCTCGAATACGATGCGGGCGAGCGCGTTCCAGTTGCCGATGATGTAGGCGAAGACGCCGACGAAGAGCGTCTTCTTGATGAGCCGGGCGAGAATGTCGTCGTCGGCGCCCCAGGCCCAGAAGAGCGCGGCGAGCGTCACGTCGATGACGATCAGCGTGGTTGCGAGGAACGCAACGTCGCCCCCGAGCAGGCCGAAGCCGCTATCGATGTAGGAGGTAAAGACCTGCAGGAACCGGTCGATGACGCCAACGCCGTCCATGCTCTATTCCTTCCCGGGATCGTCGCTGGGAAGACCGAAAAAGCGGCGGCGTTGCTCCGCCCATGCCGCACGGCAGGCGGTGTCGGTCTCCAGCTCTTCCGGCATCATCGTCCGGCAACGTGCAAGCTCTGCCTGCAACGGATCGTCTTTCACGGGCGAAACCGCCGGCGTTTCCGGCGCGACGGTGTTCGCCAGCTCGACGGCCGCGAAGAACGCGGCAAGCGCGCCGAGGCCGAATGCGACAAGCCGGAGAATATGGTCAGGAGAGCTGCGCATCGTCCCCTACTGGAACATGGTGACGGTGGTCGGCGCGTAGCCGCCGCCGTAGTCGAGGAACCGACTGAGGTTCTCGCGGGCCTGAGCCTCCGCAGAGGCACGGCGAGCCGCGTCCAGTGCCTGCGCGCGGTTCTGTGCGGCGATGGCGGCGGTAAGGTCCGTCATCTGCTGGCTTTGCAGCGCGAGAAGCTGATTGCCGGCCTGCGCCGCCTGCAAGGCGCCGGTCGCGCCCTGGCTCTCCGCAACGAGATTGCTGAGTTCCGAGCGTGTACGTTCGATGTTGCCGACGACGCCAGCCTGAACCTTCAATGCGTCTTCATAACCGGCGACCGAGTTGCGCCAGCGCGCTTCGGCACTGGCGATCATGTCGGCGAAGTCGCCACTCGCGGCCGCCTCGCCATATTGTTCGTTGAAGGCGGTCTCGATCTCGGAGACCTGATGAGCGATGTTCTGGGCTTCGTTCAGAAGATTCTGCGTACGCGCGATGGTGGCCTGAAGCTGCGCGAGCGAGGAGTAAGGCAGGCTCGCGAGATTGCGCGCCTGATTGATCAGCATCTGGGCTTCGTTCTGAAGCTGCTGAATCTGGTTGTTGATCTGTTCGAGCGTCCGTGCGGCGGTCAGCACGTTCTCGGCATAATTCGACGGGTCGAACACGATGTCGCCAAAACCAAACAGGGCATAGGCCGGCTGCATCGGGGCGAAGGCGATGGCGCCAGTCATCAAAAGGGCGGCAAGTTTCTTACGCATGGGGTGTCTCCTGGGTTGGGTGTGAGGGTTCGGGATCATGGGATGGGCCGAGCAGCTCGACGGCCCAATCGAGGCCGCGCCGGGCGAGCCAGGCGGCGGCGAAGCCGTCTCGCCCGTGTTCGATGAGGATGTCGGTGATGGCGGCCTGATCGGTCTTCGACGATGCGGCCGTGAAGGCGAGCGCGACCTCGCCGAGACCGAGCGAGAAGAGCCGGTTGCCGCGCCGCGACTGGCAGTAATAATCACGCTTCGGCATGGCCCGCGCGACGATCTCGATCTGGCGTTCATTGAGACCGAAGCGACGGTAGATGTCTGCGATCTGCGGCTCGAAGGCGCGCTCGTTCGGCAGGAAGATCCGCGTCGGACAACTCTCTATGATGGCGGGTGCGATCGCGGAATTGTCAATGTCGGCGAGCGATTGCGTGGCGAAGAGGACGGATGCGTTCTTCTTTCTCAGCGTCTTCAGCCACTCGCGGATTTGGCCGCCAAAGGTGCCGTCATCCAGCGCGAGCCAGCCTTCATCGACGATGATGAGGCTTGGTCGTCCATCGAGGCGATCCTCGATCCGATGGAACAGATAGGCGAGCACGGCGGGCGTCGCTGCCGATCCGATCAGCCCTTCGGTTTCGAAGGCCTGGAAGTCGGCCGTTCCGAGCTCTTCTGTTTCGGCGTCGAGCAAACGTCCGAAGGGACCGCCAAGACAGAATGGCGCGAGCGCCTGTTTGAGTTCGGTCGACTGCAACAGGACGGATAGCCCTGTGAGCGTGCGTTCTCCGACGGGCGCCGAGGCGAGCGACGTCAACGCCGACCAGAGATGATCCCGCGCGACCGGATCGACGGTGACGCCTTCGCGCGCGATCAGGCCGGACAGCCAGTCCTGCGCCCAGGCGCGTTCGCCGACATCGTCGATGTTGCGCAGCGGCTGAAGCTGGACGGCGGCTTCGTCATCCGAGAGCGCGCCGGCGAGATCCTGCCAGTCGCCGCCACAGGCGACGGTCGCACAGCGGATCGAGCCGCCGAAGTCGAAGGCGAAGACTTGGCTGTGCCCGTAGCGACGAAATTGCAGCGCCATCAATGCCAGCAACACGGATTTGCCCGAGCCGGTCGGACCGACGACCAACGTGTGCCCGACATCGCCGACATGTGGCGAAAAGCGGAACGGGGTCGAGCCTTCCGTCTCCGCGTAAAAGAGTGGCGGACCGTCCAGATGATCGTTGCGCAGCGGTCCTGCCCAGACCGCCGAGATCGGGATCATGTGGACGAGATTGAGCGTGGAGACCGGCGGTTGACGAACATTGGCGTAGAGATGGCCAGGCAACGAGCCGAGCCACGCCTCGATGGCGTTCAAAGTCTCGGGCATGCACGTGAAGTCACGACCCTGAATGACTTTTTCGGCCGCTTTCAGCTTGGCGTCCGCGACGGCTTCATCCTCATCCCAGACGGTCAGCGTAGCAGTGATGTAGGCGGCGCCCGCCATGTCGGCGCCGAGCTCCTGCAAGGCTTCATCGGCGTCGGCGGCCTTGTTCGCCGCGTCACTATCGAGCAGCGTCGACGCCTCGTTGGTCATCACCTCTTTCAGGATCGCGGTGACGGATTTGCGCTTGGCGAACCATTGCCGGCGAATGCGCGTCAGCAGCTTGGTCGCGTCGGTCTTGTCGAGGCACATGGCGCGCGTGACCCAGCGATATTCGAAGGGTTGGCTGTTGAGCTCATCCAGCAGTCCCGGCCATGTAGCCGTGGGGAAGCCGATGATGGAGAGGCTGCGCAGATGTTCTCCGCCCAAACTCGGCGCCAGTCCGCCGACGAGCGCGCTGTCGGCCAGGAGCGCATCGAGATGCATCGGCGTTTCCGGAACGCGCACGCGCTGGCGGCGTGTCGAAACCGTCGAATGGAGATAGGTCAGCGTCTCCTCGTCAGAGAGCCAGACCGCTTCCGGCATGAAGCCGTCGAGGAGATCGAGCAGACGATCCGTCCGCGCCACAAAGCTCGCGATGTGCTCCTGCGGGTTCAGACCCTTGTCCGGCGCGTCCTCATAGAGCCAGCGCCCGGCGCGGCTAGTGTCGTCCGCTGGCGGCATCCAGACGAAGGTCAGGAAATAGCGGCTCTCGAAGTGGCTCGATGCTTCTTCGAACTGCGCCCGTCGCTCCGCATCAACAAGAGCGGAAACGGGATCGGGAAAATGCGAGAGCGGATAATCGCGCGCCGGCGCCCGCTGCGCTTCGACGAACACGGCCCAGCCCGACCCGAGCCGCCGCAGGGCGCTGTTGAGCCGGCCGGAAACGGCCACGAGTTCCGATGGTGTTGCAGAATCGAGGTCAGGCCCCCGAAACCGTGCGGTGCGTTGCAGGCTGCCGTCCTTGTTGAGGACGACGCCGGGCGCGACGAGCGCCGCCCACGGCAGGAAGTCTGCGAGGAGCGAGGATTTGGAGCGGTATTCGGCAAGGCGCATCATCGCTCAGACTCCGAACCAGGTTGGGAAACGGAGATGACGCCGGGCGACGTCGACGAACTGAGCGTCGCGCTTTGCGGCCCAGACCGCGAGGAGATGGCCGACGAGCCAGAGCGCGATCCCGATCGCCCAGAGCCTGAGCCCAAGTCCGACGGCGGCTGCGAGCGTGCCGTTGGCGATGGCGATCGTGCGTGGCGCGCCGCCAAGCAGGATCGGCTCAACGAGCGCACGGTGAACGGGCGCGTGAAAGCCCGGAATGTCGGCCTCGTCCCGCATCAGATCAGCGCCCCGCCGCCGAAGGAGAAGAAGGACAGGAAGAAGCTCGATGCCGCGAAGGCGATGGAGAGGCCGAAGACGATCTGCACGAGGCGCCGGAAGCCGCCGGAGGTGTCGCCGAAGGCGAGGGTCAGTCCCGTGACGATGATGATGATCACCGCGACGATCTTGGCGACCGGCCCTTCGATGGATTCCAGGATAGACTGGAGCGGCGCTTCCCAGGGCATGCCCGATCCCGCCGCATGGGCGGGCGCGACAAGCAGAAGGCTGAATGCGAGGGCCGTGGCGTAGAATGGCCAGCGCGGATAGAGGATCGTGGTTTTGGTCATGGATGGTCTCCTGTGTGGGGGTGAAGAAGCGGTTGGATCTGGTAGTCTCCGGTCGCATCGAGGCCCTCGACGTGTGCGAGCTCTGAAAGCCTGCGCACCGGTCCACGTCCGGAGAGGACGGCGATCAGGTCGATGGTCTCGGCGATCATCGCGCGTGGCACGGTGACGACGGCTTCCTGAATGAGCTGTTCGAGCCGGCGCAGTGCGCCGAGAGCCGATCCGGCATGGATGGTGCCGATCCCGCCCGGATGGCCGGTGCCCCAGGCTTTCAAAAGATCGAGCGCCTCGGCGCCGCGCACCTCGCCGATGGGGATGCGGTCAGGACGAAGGCGGAGGGAGGAGCGAACGAGATCGGAGAGTGACGCAACGCCATCCTTGGTCCGCAGCGCGACCAGGTTCGGCGTCAAACATTGGAGTTCGCGCGTATCCTCGATCAGCACGACGCGGTCGGAGGATTTGGCGACTTCCGCCAGCAGGGCGTTGGTGAGTGTGGTCTTGCCGGTCGAGGTGCCGCCGGCGACGAGGATATTGGCACGCGACGCAATAGCTTCGCACAATGCCGTTGCCGCTGTTTCTGGCATGATCCCCGCGGCGACATAGTCTTCGAGTGTGAAGACGGCGACAGCCGGCTTGCGGATCGCGAAGACGGGTGCGGCGACGACAGGCGGTAGCAGCCCTTCGAACCGCTCCCCTGTTCCCGGCAGCTCTGCGGATACGCGCGGGGACCCGGCATGGACTTCGGCGCCGACATGGTGCGCGACCAAACGGACGATACGTTCGCCGTCAGCGGCGGAAAGCTCTTCGCCGGTGTCGGCTAGGCCTTCGCTCAGCCGGTCCACCCAAAGCCGCCCGTCAGGATTGAGCATGACCTCGACAACGCCAGCGTCTTCGAGCCAAGCAGCGACACTGGTACCGAGCGCGGTCCTGAGCATGCGCGCGCCACGGGTGAGAGCTTCAGATTTGAATGTGTGGACGGTCATTGGCGGCCCCGCAATTGGTTACGGGATCGATCAAGAAGACCGTTAAAGGCTCATCGGCAACAGTCTTGAAGGCGTAGTAGTGGCGTGGCGCGCAACGGCAGGAAGAATCGAAGACTGTCATTATGCCAGCCAACGGGCCGACCCATAGATGTCCGTTCAGGTGGCATCGTGGAAGATGATTCCGAGCGTGTGCCGAGTGCCACAGCGAAGACGGCTGACACCATGGCGCATGTTCACACGATAGTCGCCGCGCGATCCCCGCACTGGTCGGTGACGCACGGGAAAAATAACCGCATCGCCTTGTCTAAGAGGCACGACTTCTGCGCGGCTTTGCATGCGCGGGCGCTGTTCTGTCAGGACGAATTCGCCGCCGAAAAAATCTGTCCCGGGGCGCGATAGTAGGATGGCGACCTGAAGCGGGAAAACAAGATCGCCGTAAACATCCTGGTGCAGGCAATTGTAATCCCCTTCGCCATATTGGAGCAGCAATGGCGTCGGACGGGTCTGCCCTGCGGCGCGGCAAAGGTTCAGATATGCGTCATGTTCCGCCGGATAGTGCGTATCGATGCCCATACGGGCGTTCCATTCGTGGCGCCAGCAACGGGTAAAGCTCTTCCCTCAGTGAGGCGATCACTTGGGGCAATGGATAGGCAAAGTATTTGTATTCGCCCTTGCCGAAACCGTGCCGTGCCATGTGGACATGACTGCGAAACGATGCGTCCGATGGGTAAAGGCTGGCGACATCAGAGCATACCTGTGCGGTCAACAATTCGTCAATCTGGCTGTAGCCAAACGCGTCCAGATCCTTTTTCAGGCTGCTCGTATCGATAGCGCCCGTTCGAAGGGTAGTGGTCGCGGTCGTCATCCAGCCATTTCCATCTCAAGCAGCTGTTTTTTGCGATCAATACCCCAGCGATAGCCTGACAGTCCGCCATCAGAACGCACCACCCTGTGACAGGGGATAGCGACAGCGAGGTTGTTGGCCCCGCAGGCCTGCGCGACAGCGCGATGAGACGTTGGCGAACCGATCCTTTCGGCAATGTCGCGGTAGCTTGCCGTTTCGCCGGCCGGTATGTCTCGCAAGGCTTGCCACACCCGTTCCTGAAAAGCGGTACCGCGAATGTCGAGCGGAAGGCCGAGTCCATTGTTCGGCGCGTCCACGAATCCAACCACCATCGCAACAAGCGTTTCGAAAGCCTCGTCGCCGCCCACCAGGTCGGCGTTCGGGAAGCGCGCCTGAAGGTCTTCGAGAAGAGGCTCGGGATCATCTCCCAGCAAGATCGCGCAGACGCCAACCTTGCTGCACGCAACTAGCACCGACCCAAGCGTGCATTCTCCGACCGCGAACAGGATGCGCACGCCAGCGCCGCCGTTCCGATAGGTCGACGGGGTCATCCCCAGGGCTCGCGTCGCGTTCTCATAAAATCGGCTGCTGGAATTGAACCCGGCATCGTATATCGCCGCCGTCACGGTGGACTGATCACTCCCCAGGTTCTGGCGAACCTGTTCCATACGGTGCGCGCGCGCGAAGGCTTTTGGGGTTACGCCCGTCACCGATTTGAAGGTCCTCTGGAAATGGAACGCGCTCATGCCGCTCGCCTTGGCGAGTTGCTCCAGGCTCGGTTCCACCTCCGCAGTGCGGATGGCCTCGCACGAAGCTTCGACCGCTTTCACGACATCCGCACGAGGTGATACATCGTTGGGCCGACAGCGCTTGCAAGCGCGAAATCCTGCTCCTTCCGCCTCGGCGCATGAAGAGAAGAAGGCGACGTTCTTCGCCAGCGGTCGGCGAGAGGGGCAGTCGACAAGACAATAGACCCCAGTCGTGATGACCGCATAGACAAAAAAGGGCAGCGTTTGAGTATCGCGCTCCAATACGGCCCGCCAGCGCTGGTCATCTACTGCAATTTGCGTATTCGCGCGCATGGGTGCCTCCTTGGCTACGCATCCTTATTTGCATCCATCTTAACCGATAGACGGTAGCCACGAACTCCGTTTCTTGCGCTCAAATTGCTTTGCGGAAGGTCAGGTTGATCCGCTGTTCGCCAAGCAACGGGTGTATCCCCGCTTTCAGGGCGTTGACGCCATGAAAGCAGAGGCGCGCGGGACCTCCCCAAACCACGACGTCACCATGATGGAGTGGGATTTTCCGGACGGGGTTGTTCCTGTGTGGCCCTCCAAACAGAAAGATGGCTGGAAGTCCCAAGGATACGGAAACGATTGGTTGCCCGAAATCGGCTTCGTTCTTATCCTGATGAAGCGAAAGCTTCGCCCCAGGGCGATAGCGATTAATCAGGCAAGCATCCGGATCGAACGCGTCATAACCCGCAATGGACGCCGCGGTCCTTGCGAGGTTCAATAGTTCATCAGGCATGGCAGGCCAAGGCTTTCCGCTTTCCGGATCAACTGAGGCATAGCGATATCCCGATCTGTCCGAGACCCAGCCGAATCGCCCACAATTGGTCATGGCGACGGACATTCGATGTCCGCCGGATGTGACCATGTGACGGAACGGCGATCGCATCGTGATTTGCTGAAGGATTGCCTGAATCGTGTGATCCTGCACGCGCGCCAAGCCGCGCAGGATCATCACTCCGTCAGCCAAATCTACACCTGACGCGCTGCCGGTGTCGAACAGATCAGGTTGCATCGCAGATGCTTGTCCAACTTGTCTATGGCGTGGGGCTGCAGATCGCGCAATCAGACAAGGCGGCTGGAAGCTCCCCCATCGGCGTTCACCGCGCTTCCGGTCACGAAGCTTGCTCGATCAGAAAGAAGAAACAACGCGGACTGCGCGATTTCAGTGGGTTCCGCCATTCGCTTGAGTTCGTGTAATGTGGCGAAGAATTCGTGCACACTTGCGTCATCTCCGGTCGCTGGTGTCTTCGTACCTCCGGGGAGAAGGGCGTTGACCCGGATCTTCTGCTGTCCATGTTGAGCGGCGAGCGACAATGTGAGGCCAATCAGGCCCGCTTTGGAAGCGGCATAAGCGCCCATGCCCGGCATGCCGGAATTGGAGTAACCGACGAATGAAGACGTAAACACGATCGAGCCGCCGCCATTCTGCTCCATCGCCGGGATCTGATACTTGCTGGCGAAAAAGGCGCTGGTGAGATTAGTGGAAATCACCGTGTTCCAGCTGTCGGCGGACATGTCGGGGATCGGCCCCATTTCACCAAGAATTCCGGCATTGTTGAACGCGCCATTGAGCGCACCAAATTCGCTTTGCGCCAGATCGACCAACGCCTTGGAATACTGCTCGTCATTCACATCACCGGCTAGGGTCACCGCCTTGCCGCCCTTGTGGCTGATCTGATCGGCAATTTTGTCGAGTTCGGACCCACGTCGTGCGCCCAGCACGACATGGGCGCCTTCCGCGGCGAACAGAATCGCCGCCGCTGCGCCGATTCCGCTGCTCGCACCGGTAATGATAATCGTCTTGTCCTTAAGTTCCATCGCGCGTCTCCTTGGCGTTGATTCAAGGACTGAATGACACGAGACGTTTGCGGATAATATCCGGTTCTTGCGGCGGAATTCTTTGCGGGACCCGTCTCGCAAGGGGGCAATGGTTCAGTCTATTTGGCGCACCGTACTGCACCGAAGTGCGACTCGTTGCGTCCCTCATTTTTCAATGAACACCGCGCTTGGCTGGTTATTGCTTCGGCACGTCGGTTCCTATGTCCCGCACCACCTCCTTCTCTAAGGTGTTCCCCTTGGCGAGCCGCCGGCCGAGCGTCTCCACAAAGCCGTCATAACGCTCTCGACCCTTCGCCTGCGCAGCCTCGCGCATCGTGTCGGGCAGCGGCGGGGTTGTGGTGAGCCAGAACCGGACGAACAACGCCAGCGCCTCTGTGCAGATGGTCTGGTTGCGCTCCAGCCGTTCGACGGCGCGGGTTAGCCGGTCGAGGCGCCGCGTGATGGCAGCCTCGCGCTGATCGGCGGCGTCGGGCGAGAGATAGGAGGCCAGCGCTGCCTCGACGATTTGCGACTTCGAGACCTTGCGACGCGCCGCAAGAGCGTCGAGCTCGGGCGACAGCGACGGATCGAAATACACGTTGAGTCGGTCCTTCTTCATGGCGGGTCTCAAAGATCGATTCCGTCTTCGGGGTCGAGCGAGGCCTGCCGGGCGATGCTCCGGAAGCGACCCTGCATTTGGCGGGCGCGCTGCGCGTCGTCATCCGGCTCGTCGTCGAGCCCCACGAACTCTTCACGTGCCGAGGGTGTCGGCTCGGGCGCGATGTCTTCATGTTCGGGCAGTTCGGGCTCGCGGCGTATGCCGCCATCGGCGTCTTCGCTTCCATGCCCGGATGTCTTCTTCCCGGGCTTGGGTGCGGCGATGGGCGCCCGGCCGCTCCAATCATCCGTCTGCAACTCTTCCGATACGGTCGGTTCGGCCAACAGTTCCGGTGGTGATAGGATGCGTGTCTTGAGCTGCGGGTCGGCATAGTAGCGCGCCTTCTTCCCCCGGATCGGCGGCGCACCGGAGACGAGCACGATCTCGTCATCCGGCGGCAATTGCATGATCTCGCCGGGCGTCAGCAAAGGCCGCGCGGTCTCCTGCCGGGAGACCATGAGGTGGCCGAGCCAGGGTGACAGTCTGTGCCCGGCATAGTTCTTCATCGCCCGCATCTCGGTCGCCGTGCCGAGGGCGTCGGACACGCGCTTGGCGGTACGCTCGTCATTCGTCGCGAAGCTCACCCGGACATGGCAGTTATCGAGGATGGCGTTGTTCTGACCGTAGGCCTTCTCGATCTGATTGAGGGACTGGGCAATGAGGAATGCCTTGAGCCCATACCCGGCCATGAAAGCGAGTTGGCTCTCGAAGAAATCGAGCCGCCCGAGCGCCGGAAACTCGTCGAGCAGGAGCAACAGGCGATGGCGCTTACGATTGGCGTTCAACTCCTCTGTCAGCCTGCGTCCGATCTGGTTCAGCACGAGGCGGACCAGCGGCTTGGTGCGGCTGATGTCGGAGGGCGGCACGACAAGATAGAGTGTGGTCGGCCGTGCGCCAGAGACCAGATCCCTGATCCGCCAGTCGCAGCGGCTGGTGACCTTGGCGACGACGGGATCGCGATAGAGACCGAGAAAACTCATCGCCGTAGACAGGACGCCCGAACGCTCGTTTTCCGACTTGTTGAGGAGTTCACGCGCGGCTTGCGCCACAACGGGGTGCGGTCGGTCGCCCAGATGCGGGGTGCGCATCATCGCCGCAAGCGTCGCCTCGATCGGTCGGCCCGGATCGGAGAGGAAGGCGGCGACGCCGGCGAGCGTCTTGTCAGCCTCGGCGTAGAGGACATGCAGGATCGCGCCGACGAGCAGTGAATGACTGGTTTTCTCCCAATGGTTCCGGCGTTCGAGCAGGCCTTCCGGATCGACAAGGATGTCAGCGACGTTCTGGACGTCACGTACTTCGCTGTCGCCGCGCCGGACTTCGAGCAGCGGATTGTAGGCCGCGCTCTTTGCGTCGGTCGGATCAAACAGGATCGTGCGGGTGAACCGTGCCCGCCACCCGGCCGTGAGCTGCCAGTTCTCACCCTTGATGTCATGAACGATGGCCGAGCCCGGCCAGGTCAACAGACTCGGCACGACGAGGCCAACCCCCTTTCCGCTGCGGGTCGGCGCGAAGCAGAGCACATGTTCCGGGCCGTCATGGCGGAGGTAGTGGTTTTCGAAGCGGCCGAGCACGACGCCGTCTGCAGCGAGCAGCCCGCAGGACTCAACATCCCTCCGTTCCGCCCACCGTGCTGAGCCATAGGTAGTCACGTCGCGCGCCTCGCGAGCCCGGAGGACGGAGAGGAAAATCGCGACACCGATCGCGGCGATCCCGCCGCTGCCGGCAATGATCGCGCCTTCGACGAACACACGCGGCGCATAGGCGTCGTAGAAATACCACCAGACGAAGAAGCTCCAGGGCGGATAGATCGGCCATCCAAGAATGTCCGTCGCGGGCGCGCCGAGCTGAGGCTGAAAGCCGAGCCGCCATGCGGTCCACTGTGTCGCGGCCCAGATGAAACCGACCACAACGAGCGAGACGATGATGATCTGGCCCCAGAGGATTTTGGTGGCTTGTGTTGGCTGTGTCTTGATCGGCATGTCTTTTCCTTCCGGGGTACTGCTTAGATGCCAAGCCCGCGCTTGCGGCCAAGGCTCCAGTCGATTCCGCCACCGGGCGTTATCGTTCCCATCACGGTCTGGCCGAGATGGCGTTCGAGCTGGGGTTTCCATGGGACGAGTTCGAAGCCGAGGCCGTTATCGACCATGGCGAAACGGCCTGAGGCGAGATCGAGACGCTGGCGGTAGGTTCCCGAGATGCGATCGCCTTCTGCAGAATTTCTGCGAGGCAAACCGGTCTCGGCTTCGACGCGCGCCGCCGCTGCGTCGAGTTCTCGTTCGCGTAATGTCTTCAGGAGATCGCGGGCGAAGGTGACGCGTCGTCCGTTTTTTGTCGCGAGCCCCTCGGCGACAAGATGATCGGCGCGTCGGTCGAGCGCTTCGCGAACATCGGCGCCGAAGCCGCTCATGCTGAGCGGCGCTTGGGCCTTGGCGAGTTGCAGTCGGTCGAGCCAGGTCGCGCCGTTCGCGCCGATCTGGGTTTCGAGGTCGAGGTCGGAACGCCCGACAAGGGCCATGCGCTGACGGCCGCCATCGTCAGAACGCCAGAGCCGCGTTTCGACGACCCCGCCTTCGGGCGTGTCGCCCGTGGCGTCGAGATCGCTGAAGCGCAGATGATGGACCCGGCCGTCCACCGCGTCGATCACGGCATAGGCTTCGCCAGTGAGTTCGTCATGAAGACCGCGTTCGACGAGCCTTCCCAGTACCGGGGCGTGAGGCTTTTCCTCGATCGCGAAGTCCGTTTGCGCCCGGTCAGGCCCGCCCGCCATGGCGCGGTGCATGGTCTTGATGATGTCACCGCGCTCGGCGATGTCGCGCAACGTCTGTTGAGCGCCAGGCTTCAGCGACCACATAGCGGGAGCGAGCCTGTCCGCCAGGCCGAGCCGTTCCAGTGTCTGCGCGCGACCGATCAGCAGTTTGCGCAATTCCGGATCGCGCGGTTCCGGGGAGCCGGGACGCAGATCGGCAACCCCGGCGCCGTCATCGGCAAGCCCCTGGAGCGCGCGGTCAAGACCCGTCCAGCGTTCGGCTTTCACCTCCACCTGCAACCCGGCTGCGATCTCCTGTTCGGTGCGCGGGCCGAGCTCCAGTTCGACCAGTTGCTCGGCGCGGCTGCGGAATCCCCGGCTGATATAGTCGCGGGCGATAACGAGGTCTTTCCCATCGTCGGCGCGGCCACGCACGAGAACATGGATGTGCGGATTGTCAGTGTTCCAGTGATCGACGCCGATCCAGTCGAGCTTCGTGCCGAGATCGCGCTCGGCCTCGTTCATCAGGTCGCGCGTGTAGGCGCGCAGGTCTTCAAGGCGGTCGGCGTCTTCGGGCGAGACGATGAAGCGGAAATGATGCCGATCCTCTTCGCATCGCTCGGCGAAGGCGCGATCATCGACGCTATCTGCATCGGCGTTGAACATGCCTGCGTCGCGACCGTCACGGGTCACGCCTTCACGCTTGAGATAGGCGATGTGTTTGGCGAGCGGCGCGGAACGGAAACGTGCGCCGCGATGGCGGACGATCCGCGCCTTGACGACGACGCGCCGCTGGGTGCGCGACAGTCCGCGCGCCGCACCGGCGAATCTGCCACGCCCGAACTTCGAGGCTCGACCAGGCCCCTTCGAACCGCCCAGCTTGTATCCGGTGTGTCCGGCCTTGCGGGCGGCGCCCATGACCTGGCCGACGAAGCTCTGCGCCTTGCGGACGCTTGTCCCGTTATTGCGGATACGGCCGGGCCGGATGCGAAGATCATTGTCGCGGTCGCTCATGACAAAATGCCCGCCCGAAAGTGCGCGGCACTGCGAAATCCACGTAAAAACAAGGAATTGAGCTGTGTGGCGGCACTGCGCCCATGGCCGCAGCGGGCAAAATACCCAACAACAACAACGACATAGCACGCCTCTGTGCCGCGCCTTTTATCTCGCCCTCCCTTTGTTGTTGCGCCGTCCGTCCCCGTCCTTCCTCCCGGAAACACGCCATAGCGCGACGGACTGCGCGGGAATGCGATCAGCGGGATCATCGCCGATCCCCGTTTCCATGTGGTGGGAATAGGCTGTCCGAAGCGCCCGATGTGTGCGGAGGATATGCATCTGCACCGCTGCTCGGGTGCGTTTCGTCAGCAACCGTCTGCCGATCAGTATGCGCGGTGAAGAGCGGCGCCGCGCGCCAGTCTACGGTCAGAACCGCACTCTGTTCATGCCGTTCCGCTGCAACCGATGCGCCGATAAGCGGCGCCAGCGTGGCCACATAGTCGCGGGTTTCTCTGGGCAGCGGGCGATCCGTTGCTTGATGCTCGGCATAGCGTGTCGGTCCCGCGTTGTAGGCGGCGAGGAAGCCCGGCGATCCAAAGCGGTCATGCAATTCGCGAAGATAAGCGGCGCCCGCGAGAATGTTGTCGCGAGGATCGAACGGATCGCGCCCCAGACCGTACCGCGCGCGCAGCTCATCCCATGTGCGGGGCATGATCTGCATCAGTCCCATCGCGCCTTTCTCAGGACTTACGGCGTGTGCATCGCCGGCGCTTTCCTTGCGGATGACGGCGAGGATCCAATGCGCCGGGATGCCGAATCGCTGCGCAGCTTCGGCGACATAGGCAGCATAGAAATTGCCGCCCTGTTCCGTCCCGGACGACGCGGTTTCTGCTGATACGGCGTGAGAGACAACCACGCCGGAGAGCAGACCGCAGAGGAGGAACTTCGCCATCGTCGCGCAGCGCCGAGACGGTCTAGCCGCGCTCATCGCGTTTCTCGGGACGCTTTGCGGGGCGATTCCAATAGAGCGCCCAATGTCCGTCTTCTGCATCGGTTTTGAAAAGATTGGCGCGGATCGGAAACGCAAAGGTCGGGTCGTCGATCTGCAAAGAGATGTATTCGCCGGCCTTCTCGCCGGTGCGTTTCCAGCCGGCGCCGATCTCCGGTCCGTCGTCATCGCCGTGATGGATGCGATAGTCGGGCGCGTTTTCGCTGTCTGATGGCGTTGCAGGAACGAGCGTGAGTTCTCGGTAGAAAATGAGCGTGTGAAGGCGTCCGGTGAAGCCAGTGTCCGTGCGGGTGAATTGACCGATCTGAGCCATAGGGAAGTTCCTTTCATTTGCGGTCGGATGAATTTGGAAGAGCGTCGGCGTCGCGATCGGCGCGCCAGACATAGCGGTCGTCGCCGTCTTCATCGGTGAGGATCGGAACGGCGCGTCCGATCACGGCGTCCGCCGGGAGCGCGCCGAAATAGCGACCGTCGAGACTGTCGGGATGGCTGGGATTCAGGAGGAAGAGTTCCGTCTTGGCGACGATGTGGCAGCCCTGCCAAACGGGCAGATCTCGGCCGAGGCGGTCGCTTGGCTGCGCCTGCGCCACGGTGATGTCGTCGACAGTGACAGCGGCGCCATCACGGCAGACACGCTGTCCGGGAAGCGCGGCGATATGCTTGAGAAGAGGCACGCCTTCGGGCAGATAGCCGCGCTCGTCGAGATAGATCGCAAGCGATTTCGGCGGATCGACAACGACAAGATCCCCGACGGATAGGTCATCATCCGAAGCAACGGCGTAGAGGCCGATGGGCGCGCTCGCGGAGGCGTTCCAGATCAGCTTGGGGCTTACATGGACGAAGGCCAGTCCGCCGATCGCCAGCACCGAGAAATAAGTCGACATGACGTAACCGAACCTAGTCATGACGCGCTCCCCGCCGACGCGGCGCGCCGCCTCTGTGGATCGGGCGGACAGGTTTGGCGCAGGAGCCAGGCGCGATGTTGAGCGGCGGTGTAACAGCGCGGCTCCATGCCCACAGACAGTCTGTTGTGGGCGTGACGCCAGTAGTCCGGCGCGGCGTCCGCCGGGTCGATGCCGAGGGCTTCAATCGCATCGATGATCTGGAGAACCCGTTCGACCTTGGGCCAGCCAGATAGGCGCAGCAGACTATCGCCGCCGGGCGTCACCTGCGGCACGGTCGCATAGGGTTCACCAGCTCGCGGCGCGCGCAGGATGTCGATCCGGCTTTCCGCTGTGCCAAACTCATTCGCTTGCCAGCGGACGAAGGCGAAGACGGCGCCGGGGCCGAAATTGACGGTGCTGCGACTGCGGCTCTGGATCGTTGTCCGGACGATCCGGCCGAAACGAATCCAGTGCTCGACCTGCTTCTCGATCCAGACGAGCTCGGCTGTGGTGCCGCCGCTCATGAGCGGGCCTTCCGCGCATAGGCGGGCGAGATCGCGGCATGCCGCTTGGCCGGCAGGACTTCGTCGCCGGTGTCATCCGAGGTCGAGCTCTTCTCCCCGCGGCTGACCCAGGCTTGCAAATCCTCGATCGCGTAGACGACACGCCCGCCGATCTTCGAGTAGCGCGGTCCCGTGCCGTAGGTGCGATGTTTTTCGAGCGTCCGCCCCGAAAGGCCGAGAAAACGGGCCGCTTCAGGCGTTCTTAAATAGCGTGGGGGAAGTCCGGCATTGGGATCGGGCATGGGTCGCGTCTCCGGTTAGGCCATCCCGCTGCGGGAAGCGCGGGACTGTCGGAGACGAGAAAAGCGTAAGATGCGCGCCGGGAGGGATGACGATCAGAGCGGACAGAAAACGTCACCCCAAATGATCGGCGGTATCGGTGTTTCGTCAGACTCGATCAGAACGGGATTTCGTCGTCCAGGTCCGCGGCCGGCGCCCGCCGGGAAGCTTCGATGCGTTCGATAAACGCAAGCGATGCGAGGACACTGTCGATGATGAATTGCGCTTCCGAGACGTCGAGGAGCTCATTGTCATGGGCGAAAGAGCGCTTGTTGCGCGCCTGGTTCAGACCGTCGAACAGTTTGTGCTGGACGCGCAGCGTTGGCAGCGCGAACTCACTGACGGCGCCTTCATCACGCAACGCCTTGCCGTATGCGCCGAATATGGCGTCGAGTGGGGTCTTTGCATCGACGGCCTGACTGCGCGATGCGAGCAGATCGCGGAAGCGTTTGACGCAATAGGTATGCACACGGTCCAGCGCGACATCGGGCTTCTCTGCGACAAGATCAGCGGCGATGGACGCACGCAGTTTGGGAAGCGTGGTGTCGCGTGAGAAGTCCTTGAATGCGTCGTCGAGGTTAAGCGC
Organism: Hyphomonas sp. KY3; assembly: GCF_017309975.1. Lineage (NCBI taxonomy): Bacteria > Pseudomonadati > Pseudomonadota > Alphaproteobacteria > Hyphomonadales > Hyphomonadaceae > Hyphomonas > Hyphomonas sp. KY3. Next base: position 386,454 of record NZ_CP022271.1, on the reverse strand, counting down.
AGACGCGTTTTCCAACTCGTTCGTGAACTGTTCAAGCCATGCTTTCAGGCGCTCTTCCTTGGCAGGATCGGTCTCCACATATCCGTCGAGACCGCAGCGATACGCCCACAAGACGCGGAGAACTTGGGCGACGAGGCGCGGTTCGGCGACCTCGACAAATCCTCGGAGTGTCTTGCCTTTGCTGGCGCCTTCCACTTGGAAGCGTTGTTGGAAAATCTGAATGTCGAAATTCTCCTCAAACCACTCAGCCATGGTTCGGTCGGAGAAATCGAGGACATAGCCGCCGCCACTGTGAAAAATTTGGTCGAAGACAGCCCGTTGCTGGGATGGTAGCCGGCGCGTGCGTCCCATAATCCTCGGGAGGCTTGAGTCGAGTGTTGGCGAAGGTTGAATCATCCGATGAACATAACGGAAACTTCTCGAATGACACATGCGCTGTTAGATAGCAGCAGTTTCAGTGGTATGTGCCCTTAAGAAGCTGGCGGTAGCCGTGATCGATCATTCTTCGGCCGTGCATGGCGAGACGTGCAATTTGCGCCTTAAGCGAGCTCGTTTTCCAGGGTTCAGCGGCCACGCGATCGGCGCCAAAGAAAACTGTGGCGACGGCGCGATAGCTGGCGCCGCTCTGGCGTCCGTCAATTGTTCGCAGGGCGCGTTTCAGGCGGTTGCGTCGCTGCCGCGTGATTGGCGGATCGGCAGCGCGATCGATAAGTTGGTGATACAGTCGATCAGCAGCGGCGAGCCGAACGGGCCAGTCGTCATCGAGCGGAAGTAGGAGGCCAACAGGCCGATCACCGACCTGATCGCCGACAAGATTGACACCATATTTCAGCCGAATCCATGACAACCCGTCGCCGTCGATCTTGCGATCCACGATATGTTCGGGAGGTATGGATGTGGTTAAGCCGATGTCCGGCAGAACGGCGATGAGTTGGACCACGGCAGGCGCAGCGGATGGGAGCCAGTAGATCGGTGCGTTGAGCGCATTGAGCTTTGGATCTGCAGGGAAATCGTAACCCCCAGTCGGCTGGAGCGCCGCCGCCCTCCCGCATCAGGTCATAGTCCTCGCGATAGTGCAAGTTCCGCCGAAGGCATTCCCAGGCCAGTCCGGAAATGCCGAGATCATCGAAATGATCGTATTGGTGATCGTCGCGCCAGTCGGTCGGCATGGCGAACTCCTCCCAATCACGCGCCGAAATGTGGAGCAGCATCAGTTGTTTGGGATGTTTCTCAATAAATCTGCGATTGCATAGTATGGCCGCAGGCATCGTGTGATGCGTTGGACGCATCAGCGCACTTCTCAGCCTGTGGGAAGGCCATTCTTCAGAAGGTCTCGATAACCTTGCTCGGTCATCCAGCGAGCGCGTGACAGGTGACTGTCATGGACACGGCGGGCGCGTTCCGGTTCCTCATCCGCATCAATGCCGAGTAGAAGCGACGACACTTCTTCTAGCGATGCGCCAGCGTCGTTCGCGTCGAGAAGCCGCATGTAAAGCGCGAAGTGATCACGGTCATAGACGGTTACGGCCGCGTCGTTCGGCGGGGTGTCGGCGATCGTGAGCTGGGTGGCGGGCATCGGTGTCCTTGCGGGTCTGGCGCGATTTATTAATGAACCGGAAACCATGAAATGCGCAAGCGCCGGCCGGTTGAAACTTCCAGTCCTGGCTGCGAGCAGCCCGACGGGCCAGCTCCAGTGTCGCGTATTATAATACGTCGCATTAAAATACGCGATCCGCATTTTACTGGCGGATGGATATTCGGGAAGTTTTCGGCGCGAACCTTCAGTTTTTTCGAGAGAAAGCCGGTCTGAGCCAAGCCGCTCTGGCGGACAGGATGGGCGTTGACCGTGCGCATATAAGCGCGATGGAGCGTGGCCAGCAAAATGTGACGATCATCACGCTCTGGCATGTGGCCGAAGCGCTCGACGTCAAACCGGCGGCGTTTCTGGACGATCAGCGAAAGAGCCGAAAGGCATGATGACAGCCCCGCTCGGCAAGACCGGGCAGGGCTGTCGAAAGCGTTAGTCGCCGTTCTGGCGACGGGACCGCGACCAGATGAGGCTGTAGCTCTCTTCGCCCTCGATGACGGTGTCGTCGAAGAGGTTGGCGTAAATCGGAGCGGTGAAGCTCGGATCGTCGAGCTTGAGGCTCAGATAGTCGCGGCCTTCGTTTGAGCGTTTGGACCAGGCGGCGCCGATCTCGGCTCGGCCGACGAAGACGCGGTGGCTGGGGGCGTTGTCGTTCACGCGATCCTCTTCCCGGATGATCCGGACATTCTTCGCCTGAACGCTGAGGGTGACAATTTCGCCGACGAATTCGTTGGCGGACTTCTTGAAGGTTCCGATGGTGGCCATGTCAGTTCTCCTTTTGGCTTCCGAGCCCGCGCCCTTCGCGGCCTCGATGGTGATCGACACGGCCGGGACGACCGCCGACGCAGTCCATGGGACCTGCAGCGCAAGCGGAGGACGGCGGAGGCGGAGTTTCTTGTTCCGCGAGGAATGGGCGGAGCCCAGGGGAAGAAAGTTCGCCTCCGCCGTTGCGGCCAAGGCGGTCGAGGCGTCAGCCGTTCCCGGCCAGATCAGTCCATGAGAGGCCGTGATGGGCGTGGGTGATGAGGCTCAGGAGAAGTTTGTCAGTGGCCAACGATGACCGAGAATTGCCGGCAACATGCGTCTGGCGATGAGCGATCAACATGGTTTCAGATAGAGAGATGGGATCAGGCCGGTGAGGGTTGAACGAGATCGCTTCATCCCGGCTTCGCGCGCTAAGAGCCGGATTAGGCCTGTTCTGTCAACGCGCGGAAATGCCCGCGAAATGCGCCAGGCGCGACTCCGGTATCCGCTCGGATGCGCCTTGATCGCAGAGCGACACGTTAGATTGGCCTGAGCGACTCAGCCTTCTCGGGCCGCGTATCCAGCATGATGCGAGTCGACGCCGCCGGACTGCGTCTCCGATCCTGCAAGGGATGCGATGCGCACCCATGCCGTCGCGCCGACGATGATCGCACCGATGCTCGCGAAGATGAGGGTCCGCGCCTCGCCTGCGCCGCCGGTCTCAGAGAGCCCTTTGACCGCGTGAAAGCCGGCCAGCCCCGCCGGCAAGGCATAGAGCGCACCGATCGCCAGGCGGATGGTCGGTGACCGGATCGTGGCGAACGCGACTTGCCCGAGGATAAGAGCGACGGCACCGGCGACCAGGGCGACGGCGATGGCGCTGATCGGCCCCGCGCCGTTTTCAAACGCATAGTAGCCGACAGTGACGGCGACGAAGAACGGAAGCGCATAGACCGCCAGGCTGAATAACAGCCAGCAGAGAAAGCCGAGGCCGACAACGCTCAGCAATGCGGACAGAAACATGGGCGGTCTCCTTCATGGATGGAGCGCCTCCACCAACCGCCACGGCGCTTTTCGAAGCATAGCGCAAAGCGGCGCGCGCCGGAACCTTCCGGCGTGCGCATCAGGTGATGCATCCTAGGCATCACGCTGCCTGCGCAGTGTTTTTCTTCGGCCTGAAATCGAAGAGCGGGACGCCGAGTTTCTTGGCCTTGTCGGCGAGATTGTCGGTGATCCCGGAGCCCGGAAAGAGGATGAGGCCGATGGGCATCGCCTCAAGAAGCGCGTCGTTGCGCTTGAACGGCGCCGCCTTGCCGTGGCGCTTCCAGTCCGGCTTGAAGACGATCTGCTGGCATTTGCGGTTATCGGCCCAGCAGGCGGCGATCTTCTCGGCGCCTTTGGGCGAGCCGCCATGCAGGAGCACCATGTCGACGTGCTTGGCTTTCACACGGTCCAGCGCATCCCAGATGGCCCGATGGTCGGTGACGTCGAGCCCGCCGGAAAACGCGACCCGTGGTCCGGTCGGCAGAAGCGGTTCGATCTCGGCGCGACGCTTCGCCGTCAGATAGTCTCGGCTGTCGATCATGGCCGCGGTCAGCGTGCGGTGGCTGATCCGCGATCCCGAATGCGGACGCCAGGTCTGGCCGATATGGGTCTCGAAGTGGTCGGCGGCGACATCGCGCATGAGCTCGTAAGCGTTCCGCCGCTCGATCAGCGTGACGCCCTGAGCCGTCAGGGCTTCAAGTTCGACGGAGCGTACTTCCGAGCCGTCCTGTTCGCGTTGCGATCGTTTCTGGGCCTGCTCATTGTCGTCGAGGTCGCGGTCGACGCGGGCTGCTGTGCGATGAAACAGGTTGGTCACGGACCAGAGCAGGTCTTCGAGATCCGGTTCGAGACGCGTGTCTTCCAGCGTGTCGGCGAGCGCGTCGAAGATGTCGGCTATCGCACCCTGGAGGGCGTCGGCTTCGGGCAAGGGTCTCGGGTCGGGTTCGTCGGCGAAAGGCCGATAGCCATAAAGCTGCAATTCCTCGAGTACAGCCGCAGTTGCGGAGTTGGCCATTGGTTCGGTGGTCTCGGCGGTCATTGGATCGTCTCCTGTTCGGCGTGGGCCGCGCCTCTCGCGGCCTTCGCGAGCGACGGGAAAGCGGGGGCTGGCCGGGACTGCACCGCCGGTCACGGCGGCCGGAGCCAGCGGCGGAGGACGGCGGAGGCGGCGATCTTTTGCTTCGCGATGCAAAGCCGGGCCTCTATGCCCGGCTGCGGAAAAGAGTGCCGGCGCAGCCGTTGCCGGCCCGGCCAGTCTCCGCTCCGTCTCGCTCCTCCCGGAAGGCCGAAGGCGAGGCTCTCGAATTAGGAGGTGATCTGACGATAGCGACCAGACCAGTGACGGGCCTGCTCAGCCGCTCAGTGTTCGTTGGAAAGCAGCCGTGAGAAATCGGCCGTGGCCAGTTGCTGACCCAGATGCGTCCTTAGGTCGTCCCGTCCGAGCTTGCGGAGGTCTTCGTTGAAGTCGCCGCCAAGAGAAAAAAGCCGGATTGTTTCGACACCGACGGCTCCTGCGCGTTCGATCAGATTGGCGGTGGCCATGTCGCCTGCTTCGTCGGCGTCGGTGGCGATGTAGAGACGCTGAAGCCCGGTCGGCAGGATCAGCGCGGCGAGATGATTGGCCGACAACGCGGATATGACGGGCATGTTGGGCAACGCCATGCGCACGGAGAGCGTGCTTTCCAGCCCTTCGCCAGCAGCGAGGATGTCGCTCGCGGTTCCGATTCGCACGCCATGGCCGAGCAGGTTCCCCATCGCCTTGCGTGATGGATCGAGGGGCGCCTTGCGAGCCGTCACCGGATCGAGCCAGGTGCGATGGACGCCGGTCAATTTGCCGTTCCCGTCCGTGACCTTCGCGAGCAGTGCTGGCCAGGTCTCCGGTGGGGTGTTTTTGGGCTGACCTTCGCGCCAATAGTAGCAGTGCGGATGAAATCGCAGCGCTGCCGCATCGCCAAGCCCGGAAAGACCGCGTCGATGAAGATAGCGCTCGGCGAGCGTTCCACCGACCGGTCTTCCCATGGCGAAGAGGCGCCGTGCAGCCTCCGGCGATCTTCTGGGCGCGACCACGCGTTCGCGAGTTGGCGGTTCAGGTCGTGGGAGGCTCAGGAAGATCCTCGCCTCATCGAGTGTCTCGCCGAAGGATTGCAAATGATGCGCGGCGGCAATGAGATCGAGCAGATCGCCATGCTCGCCCGTGGCGGCGTCGGTCCATTTCCCGGCGGCGCCCGGACCGTGGGCTGGTCCCGTCAGGCGAACATAAAGACTGCGTCCGGGCGTGTTCTCCACATCGCCAACAATCCAGTAGCGGCCCTGCCTGCGGCCGTTGGAAAGATAATGACGGCAGACGGCCTCTGCTTCGCGCCCGAGCCGTCGCGCAATATCGGATGTTGTATCGGTCATGCACGCCTCCACGGTGACGCAAAAAAGGAGCCCGCCACGATGGGCGGGCTCCAGGGGCGGCTGCGGGAGCCACGGGGGGATGGCTCCCGGTCACTCGGCCGCAGTGGCGAAGGCGTTGCCGGTGACAGGTTCATCATCGGCGACGACGGCGGAATCGCCCATGGCCGTTTCGCCGCCGTCCTCCGCCGATTGCGCTTCGCTCTCGGGAAGAACCGGCATGCGCAGGACTTCGGGCAGCCAGCCGGTTCCTTCGAGTACCTCTTCGGCCGCCGCGACCATCTCCGGCTTCTTGAGACCCGCGATGCGGGCGGCTACCTCATCGCCCTTGGCTTCGCGCACGGCTTCGAGGATGCGGGCCTTGGTGACGCGCGCGAGATAGCTCTCGCCCGTCGGCGTCCAGCCTGCCGCCGCCATGTCGAGCCCGAGCGTCGCCGCCAGCACGTCCGCGTGGGCGAGTGCTCGCGGTCGGCGATTGTAGGGCTCCTGAAGGGCATTGACCGTCATGGCGACGCAATGCGCGAACAGCGCCTCACGGCTGTCGCTGTCGAAACCGACGAGTGCGTCCCACAGATCTTCAGGCGCCTTGGGAAGCGTCGTGAGCCAGCTCTTCGTGCGCGCATCGACGCTGAGCGCATAGGCCGTGTCGCCTAGGCCCGGCGCCTGGGCGCCGAAACCGGCACTGTGCGGCGTGATCTCGACACAGCTATCCAGCGGATAGTGATAGAAGAGCCGCAGCGTCATCGCATGCAGGGCGGCGAGGAAAGCCGTCTGCGGATCGTTGGCCAGCGCGTCGCGAAGGGCGAGCGTGCGATGCGCCGTCAATTCCATGACGAGACGATCGGAGAGCGGCTTCAGACCATCGTCTTCCTTTTCGGCCTCATCGCTGGAATGCGCAGGCGTGGTGTCATCGACCTCCTCATCGGCGGAGGTGTCGATCCCATCGGCCTCATCCTGCCCATCGGTCTCGACTTTGGGTTCGTCCTCTGGACGGACATAGCCGCGCTCGACGCGCAGGCGGCCGTCATGACCGATGCTAACGAAGACGCCCGCCATAGCGATTTCGTCCGGCTCGAAGCGGACGGGCCGCTCCTGCAAGGCTTCCATTGCCGTTTCGATCTCGCCGAGCCGGATGTCGATATCTTCCGGGAACTCCTCGGCGTCGGCGTACTCGTCTTCGAGCTTGTCGTATTCGGCCTTCAGCGCGTGGAAGCTCGCGATCTCGTCCTCGCTCATCGGCTCGGTCTCGCCGATGATCCGGCGCAGACCGTAGGTATGGCCGTATGGAAAATCTGTGCCGATCTCGATCCATTTCCAGCCCTCGGCGCGGATCGCTTCCGCATCGGTTTCGAGCTTTTCATCGACGAGTTTCGCAAGCAGGCCTACATCCTGCAGCCAGCCGCCATCATCGGACTGGAAGAGATCGCGAAGGATGGCGCCGCCGGCCGCCTCATAGGCGTCGAGCCCGATGAACTGCGCCCGCCGGTCGGTGGCGCGCACGGCGCCTTCGGTCAGCATGCGGCGGATTTCATAGGGCTGCTTTGCGTAAGTCCGCTTGATCGACTCCCAGACCTGTTCCTGGCGCTCATGGTCGGGATTGACCGTGAAGGCCATGAGCTGGTCGAGGGTCAGTTCCTCCTCGGCGTAGACCTCGAGAAGCGACGGCGCGATGGCGGCGAGCTTGAGCCGCTGTTTGACGACATTCGTCGAGACGAAGAAGGCCGCCGCGATTTCTTCCTCGTGTCTGCCTTTCTCGCGCATCGCCTGGAAGGCGCGAAACTGGTCGAGCGGATGAAGCGGCGCACGCTGAACATTCTCGGCGAGACTGTCTTCTTCGGCGAGGCCGTCCGTGCGCACGATGCAGGGCACGGGCGCAGTGCGGTTCAGCCGCTTCTGCTTGACCAGAAGTTCGAGCGCCCGGTAGCGGCGTCCGCCGGCCGGGATCTCGAACATGCCGGTTTCAGCGCCGTCCTCGTCCAGCACCGGCCGGACGGTGATCGAAGACAGAAGCGTACGCCGGGCGATATCCTCGGCCAGTTCCTCGATCGAGACGCCAGCCTTCACGCGCCGGACATTAGACTGGCTCAGCACCAGCTTGTTGAAGGGGATGTCGCGCGAGGCGCTGAGAGTGATTTTCTGAAACTTGGTCATGTCAGTTCTCCGCGACGGGCTGGCCGAAAGCCTCTCTCTCGACCTCCAAACCCGTCACGAAAAACCCGGCCCGCCTCTTCCTCTTGAGGAAGCGACGGACCGGAGAGGCGGAGCGCTGGCCGCAGCTACGCCGCGCGCTCCAGAAGCTTCTTCGCCTTGCCCTCCATATCGAGCCGGGCGTCCTGCTGCGGTTTCGAGCGGGCGACGGCGGTGATGCCCTGCACGAAGTCGAACACGGACTCGGGTGGGCGGCCTTCCTCGGCGAGGACTGTCTCGACGATCCTGGCCGTCTCCGCCTTGGAGAAGCCCCGCTTGCGGAGGAAGTCGGTGCGGTCATCGTCACTGCGGGCGACGATCCGCTCGCGCGCCGCACGGATACCTTCGACGAAGGGGCGTGGCGAGGAATCGGCGAAGCGGGTCAGAGCCGGCGCCGCCTCGTGTGCGAAGCGATTGGCGGCGTATTTGGAATGCCGGATGCTGATTTCCTGGAAGTCCTCAACGCCCCAGAGATTTCGGTTCTGGCAGACGGCGCGCAGATAGAAACTGGCGATGCCTAGTGTCTTGGCGCCGACCTCCGAGTTCCAGCAATAAAATCCCCGAAAATAGAGATCGGGCGATCCATCCGGCAGCTTGCCCGCCTCAATCGGGTTCATGTCGTCGACCAGGAAGAGGAAGACGTCGCGATCGGAGGCGTAGAGCGTCGTCGTATCTTTGGTAATGTCGACCATCGGGTTGTAGACGCCGCTCGACCAGTCGAGCGTGCCCGGCACTTTCCAGCGCGTGTCACCGGTTCCGTTGCCTGCGATCTTCTGCACGGCGGCGACGAGTTCGTGGTCGTAGATGCGGCCATAGTCCGGGCCGGTGACGGCGCGCAGCTCCGTGCGCCCATCCTCGGTTTCCAGCGTCTTGATCTGCTCGGCTCGGTGCGAGGTGAGCCCGTATTGCAGGTTGATGCCCGCAAGCGGCGCCGGGAGCTGGCGCAGATAGGCCGCCGGCGCGCTGACCAGGCTGGCGAGCTGGCCGAAGCTCCAATGGGTGGCGTGGACCGGCGCGTCGGCTTCGGGCAGGACAAGCGCCAGGTTTTCCGGATCGTCGCGATGGGCTTCGACGCGGATCGCCGCGCTCTCGACCGTCCGCGTGCGGCTGCGCTCGGCGCGGCTCTTCACCGAGGCGTAGAGCTCCGACAGGGACAGATAGCGCTCGTCATCCGGCCGCGAAAACCATTCCGAGGAGACGCGGCTGATCCGCTCTCCGCTCGAGATATCAACTTTGTAGCCGCCGCTCGCGTCGCGCCGGCCGTACAGGGTTTCAAGGTTGGTCATGGGTCAATCTCCGCGACGGGCTGGCCGGGAGCCTCTCTCTCGACCTCCAAACCCGTCACGGCGAAAGCCGCCGAACTCTTACTCTCTGGGGGCGTTGCGGGGTCTCCCCGCAGAAGGGGTCGGCCGAGACCTAGGCTCGGCCGCAGGGGAAGGCTTTCCCCAGCCAGACTTCCAACCAGCGGTCAACGAGATACCAATCAGCGGAACATTGGCTCCCAATTAGCCGAAGCGGTGCTTCCGCCCCGCCCACAGCCCGGCCCGGAGGGCGACGCCCTTTCTTCTAACGATCTCGGACAGGTTCCCTGAGTGGGGCGAGGCTTTGTCTTTCCTTTCGCCATTCCATGTGATACAAAACCTCACACTATGGATGCTGAAGTGCGAGAATATATATCGATGTCCCGAACTCGGTCCCAACGCGAGATAGCCCGCGATCTCCTCGCGGCGCGTGGGATTATGCGCCTCGCGGAACTCAGAGAAGCCGGTGTCACTGCCGCAACCGTCAGCCGCATGGAGAAGGATGGCGAGGTCATCCGCCTGGCGCGCGGGCTCTACCAGCTTCCCGACGCAGAGCTCGATGCAAACCACAGCCTCGCCGAGGCGGCCAAGCGCTTCCCCAAAGGGGTGATCTGCCTCGTCTCGGCGCTCGCCTTTCATGGAATCACGGATCAGCTTCCCAAGAAGGTGTGGATAGCGATCGGCCGGAACGACTGGACGCCGAAGCCGAGCGATATGCCGATCCGTGTACTGCGTTTCTCGGACGATCTGCTTGCCGAAAGCGTCGAGACCCACGTGATCGAAGGCGTATCGGTAAAGGTATTCGGCGTGGCAAAGACTGTCGCAGACTGTTTCCGTCATCGCGGCAAGATCGGTCTCGCCGTCGCGCTCGAAGGCCTGCAAGAGGCTCTGCGGCAACGTAAAGCCACACCCGCGGAGATCGCGAGGGCAGCGGATACAGGCGGGGTCGGGACCGTGATCCGCCCCTATCTGGAGGCACTGACCGCCAATGGCTAGGGAGATCAAGAATATCGGCGCCTCGGTGCGCGCCCGGCTTCTCAGGCTCTCCAAGGCGAACGGGCAGAGTTTCGATCTCGTGCTCACGCGCTTTGCGCTGGAACGCCTTCTCTTCCGCCTCAGCCGGTCGCCCCATGCCGATCGTTTCGTGTTGAAAGGCGCGATGCTGATGATGAGCTGGTTCGACGATCCGCACCGCGGCACGCGTGATCTCGATTTGCTGGGTTTCGGCGATCCGAGCGAGGACGCGATGATGGCGACATTCCGGGAAATCCTCGCCCAGGATGTCGAGGACGGCGCCGTGTTCGATCCGGACACGCTACGCGTCGATCGCATTCGCGAGGATCTCGACTATGGCGGTCTCCGGCTGCGCGCCATCGCTACGGTTGGCGGCGCCCGGATCAACCTCACGATCGATATTGGTTTTGGCGATGCGCTAGAGCCCGGGACGGAAGTCGTCGACTACCCGGTCATGCTCGACCTGCCCGCGCCGAGGCTGCGCGCCTATGCGCGGGAGACGGTTATCGCCGAGAAGTTCGAAGCGATGGTGGCGTTGGGCCGGGCGAACAGCCGGATGAAGGACTTCTACGACATCTGGATTCTCAGCCGCTCATTCAGTTTCGATGACGACAGGCTTGCGCAGGCGATCGCCGCGACCTTCGCGCGGCGCGAAACGGCGATCCCGTCCGAACCGCCCGACGCGCTTACGCCGGCATTTGCGGCGGACGAACAAAGGCAGCGACAGTGGCGCGCCTTTGTCGAAGACGTTGCCATTGATCCAGGGCCTCTTGCGCCGGTCCTTGAGGAACTCGCTGACTTCCTGATGCCACGGGCCAGGCGGGCAAACGAACTGAGTCAGTAGTGACAGAGTGGATGGTTGCACTGAGGAGAACACTCAGGGACGAAAGGATTTAAGGGGGGCTTATGCTGAATCGTGGATCGGAGTGGCGGAGATGGGAGCCACATATCCATGCGCCGGGTACCGTCATGAACAATCAGTTCAGCGGGCCGAACGCATGGGACGACTATCTCACGGCGCTTGAACAGGCGACGCCGGTCATCGAGGCGATTGCCGTCACTGACTACTACGTGACCGACACTTATCGGGAAGTCCTACGACACCGGGATGCGGGCAGACTCCCGAACGCAGCCCTCATCTTTCCGAACGTGGAGGTGAGGCTCGACGTTGCGACTTCGAAAGGTGGCTTCGTCAATCTGCACCTGTTTGTTAGCCCCGAAGATCCCCAGCACATCGATGAGCTGCAACGGCTATTGTCTCGTCTGCAGTTCAACGCGATGCAGGATCGGTTCGACTGCACGCGGGCCGATCTGATCAGGTTGGGTAAGAAGGCGGATCCGAACATTGCCGACGATGGAGCCGCACTCGCCTATGGCGCTAGCCAGTTCAAGGTCAATTTCCAGCAGCTTCGGGAAGTGTATGCGGAGAGCGGCTGGGCGAAAAAGAACGTTCTGATCGGCGTGGCAGGCGGGGCGAACGATGGAACATCGGGCGTTCGAGAGGCCGCCGATCAAACCATCCGACGTGAGATCGAAGGCTTTGCCCATGTGATATTCGCCAGTAGCGAAGCGCAGCGGGAATTCTGGCTAGGCCGCAAACCTTCAATGTCTGCCGATGAAATTCGTAAAGTGTACGGTGGCCTCAAGCCGTGCCTGCATGGAAGCGATGCACATGACCTCGAGAGTGTTGCCTCGCCGTTCGGGGACCGCTTCTCCTGGATCAAGGGCGGGCTCGAATTCGACGCGCTGCGGCAAGCATGTATCGACCCGGGCGACCGGGCGCATGTCGGGAGCGAGCCGCCAGCGTCGGCAACGCCTTCGCAGGTCATTGCCGGGATCGAGGTTCTAGATGCGCCGTGGATGAAGACGTCGACCATATCGCTCAATCCGGGCCTGGTCGCGATCATCGGAGCCCGCGGTTCTGGCAAGACGGCGCTGGCAGACATGATCGCAGCCGGCTGCGATTCGATTCCGGACGATGCCTGGAAAGCCGACGAATGGGCAAACCCCTCCTTCCTCGTTCGCGCTCGCCCACTTGTGGGTGATGCAAAGGTAAAGGTGAAGTGGGCGGCTGGAGACCCCGAAACGCGCGCCCTTAATGGCTCCGACGCCAACGGACCGTTCAGCTATGAGCGCGTGCGATATCTGTCTCAACAGTTTGTCGAGGAGCTCTGCTCGTCAAACGGCCTGACCGACGGGCTGCTCCGGGAAATGGAGCGTGTGATTTTCGAGGCGCATCCTGATGAAACCCGGGACGGCGCGCTGAATTTTGCGGAGCTGTTGGAACAGCGCGCATCACGGCATCGTCTCGCTCGCGCGAGGGAGGCCGAAGCTGTCGCCCAGATCTCTGATCGCATCAGTACAGAGCTGGAGAAGGAAAAACTCGTCGCCAGCTACGAGGCGGAGGTAGCGAAGAAAAAGAAGCTGGTTGATGCCTACACGGCCGACCGCGCCAAGCTGGTGTCGAAAGGCAGCGAGAAAAGAGCTCAGCGACACACGGAGCTGGCCGGTGCGGCCAACCAGGTCCGAGCAAAGCTTCGCCGGTACACAGGGCGGCGACAAACATTTCTTGCCATGCAGGATGAAGTGAAGGACATGCGCCGCAACCAGGCGCCTGAAGCGCTTCGCCATGCTCAGTCGCGCCATGAGCACAGTGGAATGACAGACGAGCAGTGGGCCGCCTTCCTGCTGGATTATACGGGACCGGTCGATGACAATCTGAGCGGCTATGTGAAATGGGTCGATGGCGAAATCGCCAAACTCAAGGGCACACCACCGCAGCCCGGCGACCCGAACACCCCCTATTTTCCCGACGACACCGATCTCACCACGCTAACCCAAGCGGTGCTGGAAGCCGAGATGGCGCGGCTGGAAAAGCTGGTCAACGCCGACAAGGATGCACAACGTCGCTATGCCGCGCTCTCCAGCAACATCGCAACCGAAACAGCGGCACTGCAGACGCTGACGGAGAAACTGAACGATGCCAAGGGCGCCAAGGACCGCGCCCGCCAGCTACAGGCCGATCGTGAAGCAGCCTATGGCAGGGCTTTTGATGCGCTGGTCGCCGAGCAGTCTGTTTTGGAAGAACTATACGCGCCCTTGATGGCGCGGCTTGGCGCATCCTCGGGCACCTTGAAGAAGCTCTCGTTCTCCGTCGCACGCATAGCCGACGTGGAACAATGGGCAGATGTGGCCGAGGATGGCCTTATCGACCTGAGAAAAACTGGCGCCTTCCGAGGGAAGGGAACGCTTCAGCAAAAGGCAAATGAGGTACTGAAATCCGCTTGGGAAACCGGAGATTCCGCCGCGGTTATCGGGGCGATGGCGGAGTTCCGACGGCTATACCAGAACGATCTGCTGGACCATTCACCGGTTGCGAGAACAGACCAGGCCGAGTTTCGTGTATGGTCGAAACGCTTCGCTCAATGGCTGTTCAGTACTGATCATATCGAGATCCGATACGGGATCGAATACGATGGTGTCGATATCCGTAAGCTGTCCCCGGGCACGCGCGGCATTGTCCTTCTGCTTCTCTACCTTGGTTTGGACGACAAGGATGACCGGCCGCTTCTCATCGATCAGCCGGAAGAGAATTTAGACCCGAAATCGGTATTTGATGAACTAGTACAGCTATTCACAGAGGCCAAATCACATCGCCAGGTGATCATGGTCACGCACAATGCTAACTTGGTCATAAATACTGACGCTGACCAAATCATCATTGCAGAAGCCGGTCCGCATCCCCACAATTCGCTTCCGCCGATCACCTATATTTCCGGGGGATTGGAGAATGCAGAGATTAGAAAAATGGTGTGCGATATTCTCGAAGGCGGCGCAGGGGCTTTTCAGGAGCGCGCCAGACGTTTGCGTGTGAGGCTCGACCGATGATCGTCGCGGACAATGAGACGGCGGTCGACCTTCTGTACTACGAGGCGATCGCCAAGACGGTGGTCCGTCTGGTGAGCGAGAAGTCGGATGAACCCCTGAGCGTAGGCGTCCACGGTGACTGGGGCGCCGGCAAATCCAGCGTCCTCATGATGGTGGAGGAAGCGTTTTCCGACGATGATCGCGTGCTCTGTGTGCGGTTTAACGGGTGGCTGTTCCAGGGCTTCGAGGACGCAAAGGCCGTTCTGATCGAAACGATCGTCGAGGAACTGCGCCGCAAACGCCCCATGTCACAGAAAGTCGCTGAGCAGGCAAAGAAGGTCTTGAGACGGGTCGACTGGATGAAGCTCGCGCGCAAGGCGGGAGCGTATGGCTTGACGTTGGCCACCGGGATTCCCCATCCCGAGACGATCAAGGATCTTGGCGAAGCCGCGCGAAGTCTCCTCGGAAAGGGCGCCGAGGATGTGTCGCCGGAGAATCTGGCTGCGCTCGTTAAGGGTTCGGACGAGTTCTTGCGCGAAGTCGCCGAAGACAGTGCGCCTGAACAGATGCACGCGTTCCGGGAGGAATTCGCCAGACTCTTACAGGACGCCGAGATCGATCGCCTTGTGGTCCTTGTCGACGACCTCGACCGATGCCTCCCGAAAATTGCGATCGAGACACTGGAGGCGATCAGGTTGTTCCTGTTCGTACCACGAGCGGCCTTTGTCATCGGGGCGGATGAGGGGATGATCGAATACGCCGTGCGGCAACATTTCCCGGACCTGCCCGTGGTTACCGGTCCGGCTTCCTATGCCCGCAACTACCTTGAAAAGCTGATTCAGGTTCCATTCCGTCTGCCCTCGCTCGGATATGCCGAGACGCGGATCTACGTGACTCTGCTCCTGGTGCTGAACGCGTGCGGTGAGGAATCGGACGAGTTCCAGAAACTGACCGGACTGGCGCGCGAGCTATTACGCCGACCGTGGAAGGGTCCCGGTCTTGATCGCAAAACGGTCGAGAAGGCCTTAGGCGGTGTTCCGGTCGACGTCGAGCGAGCGATGGAGTTGGCCGGGCGAATCGCGCCGATTCTGGCGGACGGTGCGCGGGGCAATCCGAGGCAGATAAAACGCTTCATCAACACGATGATGCTTCGTCTGGCTATCGCCGAGGAGCGCGGCTTCCGCGATGAATTGAACATCTCGGTACTCGCCAAGATCATGCTCGCGGAGCGCTTTGCCCCGGAGCTCTACGACGCGATGGCGCGCGGTTCTGCCAACACTGGGGCGTCGGAGGAGCTCGCTGCGCTCGAAGCCGTGGTCGCGGCCCCATCCTCCGGCCTGGAGACGAAATCGGCGGACGGAAGAGAGAGGGCTCCGTCTACGGAGGCGTCGCTACCCGATTGGCCAAACATCGAATGGGCGAAGCAGTGGGCCGCCATCGATCCGCCACTCGCCGAGAACGATCTCCGGCCATACGTTTTCGTAACCCGCGACCGGCGAAGCGTTTTTGGCGCGGTCACATCTCTGGGTGAACTGGACGAGCTCGTCGCGAAGCTCCAAGGCTCGCCCCTACAGGTGAAGCAGGCTGCGGCGGAAGTTGCTAGGCTTCAGTCGATCGAAGCGGAACAGGTCTTCGACGCGCTGCGCGCCAAGGTGCGGGATACGGAGGACCTTGCCCAAGAGCCTGTGGGCGTGAAGGGGCTGGCCGAGATGGCGCGTCAGCATCCGTTTCTGCAGCGACCGTTGCTTTCTTTCGTGCAGGACCTACCGGTCTCGAAGCTTGGTCCATGGGTCGTCAGCGGTTGGGTTTCGGCGTTTAGTGAGGCCGACGTTGCTTCGGACTTTGCGACGACGCTCAAAGGCTGGGCCGATCAGGATGACAACAAGCCGCTAAAGGCGGCGTCGTCCGCAGCGATGAAGCTCTCCAGCAAGCGAAAGCGTACCTGATGGGAACGTCCGGAACATTCGGCGGCTCCAAAAGCGGGCTGGTTCCGAGCTGGGTCGACGAGCCCGCGTCGCCGCCCGCGGCAGCTCCCGATAACGCTGAGCCGGAATCAACAGACGGCGACGGGGCCAACGGACCGGATCACAACGGAGAAGCGCCGACGGGGGTGGTACCGGCCCGGTCATACCCGCCCATACCTGCGGTTCCGGCGAGTTCGGGTCTCGGGGGCGCACGCGGGAACATAACAAGGGGTGCGCGAACGTCCGATGAGCGAGCCCTGCGGCGAGGTGCGGGCCGATATGTACGTGCGAGTGGCGGCGGACGAGCTGCGGCGAGCCGCATGCCAAACTCCCGCGCCGTGGCTGGCGGCGTGGCCGGCCTCGCGAGGAACTTCGCCAGCCAGGGGCCGGCAGAGGCGCTGAGGCGGTTCAATCTTGAGGGCATGGCGGGGGCTCCCGCCGAGGAGGTGTTCGTCGCTTTGACGGATATGCTGTGTCCTGCAGGCGGCACCATAGACGAAGCGATCGCGAGGGACGCGATGCTTGAGACAGTCGCCGACCTGGCTGCCTCCGGTGTCGGGAACTTCGACGAGCTCTCCGCAGACGATTTGCGCGAGTTCTTCATCGGGGTGGTGAGCCGTTCGATCGAAGGTAAAATTCTCAATGAGGTAGGGACCAACGCCATCGCGGCGCCTTCGGACATCAGCGGGGTCGAACGCGCGCAAGCCATGTTGCATGACTTCGTCGAAGGTTGTGTGCGCGATGAGTTCGACGCGCGCGGGACCGATCTGAGCGACCTGGATGCGGCGGCCATCGATAGCTTCGTCGACGACCTCTACGGCGCCGCACTCGACTTGGTCGAGGCATTAGGAGACGACGGATGAGAAGGTTCAGTCTGATCGGTCGGCTCGGTCCCGACGACAAGCGTAAAATCAACTTGGTCCAGTCCGATTCCGACGTATTCGAGATCGATTTCCTGGACGGTGACCTGCGCATGGGCTTCGGCATCGGTCACGCGTTGGACCAACTCGCCTCCCTCGGGCTGCACCCCTCGGAAAGGAGCATTGACCTCGTCGTCCTCGCCGCGCTCGTTAACGCTGGTGACACGAGAGTCTCCCGAAAACTGAACGCGCAAGACGGCTGGACCCGCGAGATCGATCTCTACGTCCCGGTATCTGCTGCCGCGGCTTGGACCGCGAGCACTGGGTTGATCGAGTCGATGTTGCGATTCCTCTCCGGGGATCGGTGGCGTGTCTTCTTCCGTGACCGGACGAAGAGGACCAAGACTCTTGTTGTCGCTCCGAAACGCTTGGCGATCGACGGGCTGACAAAGGTCAGCCTCCTGTCCGGTGGTTTGGACAGTCTCATCGGCGCAGTCGATCTCCTGGGCGGTGGTGAGCGCCCACTGTTTGTCAGTCATTACTGGGACAGCGAGACTGCCAAAGCCCAAGCCTATATCCTCGATCGGTTGGAAACCCGGTTCGGGAAAGAGGCCTTCAAGAGCCTCCGGGTGCGGCTCGGGTTCGACAAGCACCACCTCACCACGGGGGAGACGGAGAACACGCAGCGGGGTAGATCCTTCCTCTTCTACTCGCTGGCGACGCTGGCTGCGTCGGCGATTGATGGACGGACCACCATCGACATACCGGAGAACGGCCTCATCGCGCTCAACGTACCCCTAGACCCCTTGCGTTTTGGGGCGCTGAGCACGCGGACGGCGCATCCGCACTTCATCGCGAGCATGCAGAGGCTAATCGACGCTCTCGCCCTCGATGTCGAACTGAACAACCCATACAGGCACATGACGAAGGGCGAGATGGTCGCGAACTGTGCCTACAAAGCTTTCCTTGAGAAGATAGTGGCGAACTCCATGTCATGCTCGTCGCCGGCGAAGGCGCGTTACAAAAAGCTCTCCCCTCGGCACTGCGGGTACTGCGTCCCGTGCCTGATCCGTAGAGCTTCGCTCGAAGTCGGTCTCGATGGAGACGATGAGACGCTCTACACGGTTGAGGATCTGAAGGGGCATATCCTGGCCTCCAACCAGCCCGAAGGGGAGCACGTCCGATCCTTCCAACTGATGGCCAAGCGAATCAAGGCGAAACCGGGCCTCGCGAAGATACTGGTCCACAAGCCCGGTCCGCTCCATGACGAGCCGGATGAGATACCGGACTACGCCGACGTGTTTCGACGTGGCATCCTTGAAGTCGCCGAGCTCCTGAAAGGTGTTCGGGCACGGCCGGGCGGGTGACCATGCGGCCTGACTACGTGGATTTCCATACGCATCTCGACCTCTATCCCGACCTCGCGCGAGCGATTGCGGCCTGCGATCGCAAGCGTGTAGCGACCCTGGCGGTCACGACGACCCCGAAGGCGTTTGAAAGGAATGTCGAATTGTCCGCAGACAGCGACTTCGTAAGGGTTGGGCTCGGTCTGCATCCGCAGCTCGTCGCTGATCGGCATCTTGAGATCGACCTGTTCGAGAGGCTCTTGCCGCAAACGCGCTACGTCGGGGAGATCGGGCTTGATCGCGGACCCGCCCACTACCGCTCTTTCGAGCTGCAAAGGTCGGTCTTCGGCAGAATTCTTCGAGCCTGCGCTCAGCAAGGCGACAAGATCTTGAGTCTGCACAGCGTCAGGGCGACGAAACCGGTCCTGGATATGCTCGACGAGCATCTACCGCCAGATCGGGCGGGCGTCGTCTTGCATTGGTTCACAGGCAGCAAGGCCGATGTGCGTAGGGCCGTTGACCGTGGCTGTTATTTCTCCGTAAACGAGGGCATGCTCGCTTCCGCGACCGGCGAGCGCGTATTGCGCGAAATACCAATCCATCGTGTGCTGACCGAGACGGACGGCCCCTTCCTCGCACGCGGTGATAAACCGATCAACCCCGGCGATGTTGGTCGTGCCGTCGAAATGATTGCTTCCTTCGTCGACTCGACAATCGAGGACGTCCGTTCCCAGATAATCTCAAATCTCAAGAGTCTCGTGCAGAACGACTAGATGGCGGCTTCTATTCCAATGGACGTCCCGCGGCATACGATTTTCAATGAAAGCTATTGGTGGTCCGCCGCTTCGGTCCGCAAGATCTCAATGGCCTGCGCGTAGTCATCGGATTTAAGCCAGTCGGGCGTCCGCTCTTCAAGCCTGCGCCAGATCTCAACATCGTCAGACGTTCGGATGCCGTGACGTACATTCTCAAGAAAGTAGCGCTCAAAACCGTCATTCTGACCTAGCCACGCATCGGCGACCGAATTTGCTCCAGGCGGCACAGTGGCCGGCTTGGTTGAGGTAGCTAGTAAAACATCGATATCTGCGGCGCCCTTGCTCGCAACCTCCGGCCACTTGATATCAAGATTGCCATCAGCGTTCACGATAGAGAGGCCTTCCGTTCGACGCGTCCGGAAATGGGTGTTCCAAGCCTGTGCCAGCGCTTCTCTGGCTTCGTCACTCCCAAGCAACGCCCCGACGCAGCCCCAACCACTGCCGATCGCGCCTGATTGGGAGTTGGGAGCTTCCGCCTTCCACAGGGCCTCGACTTCGTCTTTCAAGTCATCGATCGTCTCAATCTCACGCTGACATGGCACAAGAGCCGCCATACCTGACGGATCGTTCCGTCGAAACGTCATCGTGTAGGTGTTGCCACGCGAGGCCGACTTGCGCCCGTAATAGATAGGTGCGCGCACCGGGATACTGGCATTCATGTCCAGCCGCCTCTTGCGCCAGTTGTCCCGCCCGTTTTCTTTGTCCCAGTACAGGGAGCCTGTGATCAGGATTCCGCATTTCATCAAGAACAACCTAGCACATAGATGCTGATTGGAATTGCGCTAACGATCGAGATGGTATGGCGATTGTCTGTCATTAAACCGTCATTCGTACTGTGCGACGAGCCGAGGCCTGCGCTAGCGCCTATTTTCGCCTGATCTGCTGAATCAGTCTGTTTGCGTCGGAACTGAGCTGGCTGCTCTCCAGCGTTTCGATCAGGCGCCCCGGGAAATTGATCTCGTACCAAACCTTCTTTTTATCGCGATGTGCCGAATACCCCTCATGTGACATCATCCCCCAGTGTTCCCAGAAGTATTTTTCACCACCCACTCGAAGCGTGAAATCCGGCAGAAAGAAGCTGCCGTCTCCAGCATAGAGCGGTTCTTCATATGTAAATGGGATACCTGCTTGATGGAGCAGGTTTGCGATGATCACCTCGGATTTCGACCGCACCATGTCGCCGCTGAGTGCTTCGTGGATCTTGCCGCTTTCATACCAGTCGCTTCTAGCCAACAGCCGGTCATCAACGGTCCTGAAATGGCCGAAAAGCGATGACGAAACGAGCACGCTCTGAGCGTTCTCTTTGCGCCGTGCGTCCAACAATGGTGAGAGATTACCTTGGACGTACAGTCTGCAATGGCCCTGGGCGCGCGTCAACGCGGTGTATAGAAGCTCCGCACTGAGGGGGCGTCGAGACGCCGGGAGGACAACGAATGTCTGCTCGAACTCGCTTCCCTGGGACTTGTGAATAGAGATTGCGTAAGCGAGTTCGAGATTGTTCTCGACGCTCTCGGATGTGAACTTACCTTTTGTCGCTGTTGGGATTTCGCGACCGTAGTTTACGCAAATCTTCTCCTTTCGCGCGAATTTAACCTGAAATCGTTTCAGGCGCTTTTTGCTGTAGCCCGCGAAGACCTTCTTAAGGTCCGCCCGGTCGAAATTATGGGGCTCGACATACCCGATCTCTCCGTTAAATAACTCAACTTGGCGTGCTTTTCCGACAGAGAAATCAAAGGCCCATAGCCCCCGCCGAGATGTTCTGTTCTGGATCTGGATGACCTTGTCGTTCAACGTGATGCCATCAACTGCACCTACCCGATCGATCAGGTCGTTTGTCAGAACAGATTGAAGCTCAATATTCAACGCCTCGACGCCATGAAGCTCTCCGCGGTGGGGAGTCAAAACTTGCAAGCGCTCCGGGCTGTTTTGAATTATCTCATTGCGCCACAATTTATAGATTGGCGGGTCCGCCTCTTCTCGAGGTAAGACCGAGACTAGGTCTGACACCAAGCTAGCCACGAGGTCATCGGCCGAGTTCCAATAGACAACATCCAGATCTTCGTCGATCTTCCCGCCTTGGTGCACCTTCTGAAGGAGGTGTTCTGCCTCAGGCGTCGTTTGTTGGCTTTGCACGGCGGAATCGACCAGAAATAGCTCTGCCAGATCGAGGATGCCTTGACCTTTCCCGTCGAGCCTATTTTCCATCTGACGCATATTGGTCTCAAGAACCGCGAGATTATGCGTTTCGGACTCGCGCAACCATTCGATGATATCCGAGAAGACGCGCCCCCTGCCGATCGGAGGAAGTTGATTGTGATCGCCAACGAGGATCAGACGCTTCACGTTTTGCCATTCGATTGACCGGAAGAACGTCGCGGCGAGCGCAAGATCAAGCATCGATGTTTCGTCGATGACGATCGTGCCTTCCAGGTCAGAGCGTTTCCCACCCCATCTCTTGAAAGTCAGGTTGTCATTGAGCCAGCCGTTTGAAGCCAAGAAGGAGTGGATCGTCGATACTTCAACACCAGCTATCTTGTGACGTTCGAATACGGCCCGTACGCGGTCCGTTGCCTTGCCGGTCGGCGTCATCACATGGATCGGCGCGCCAACTCCCTCGACCTGCCGGATGCCTTTAACTATGGCGCGGATGATGGTTGTCTTGCCGGTGCCCGCACGACCGGACACAACCGACAGAGGCAACCTAAATATTTGAGCGCATTGCTCTGCTTGGGCTGCCACCGCTTTCTGGTATTCCTCGCCACCTTTCTTTGAAAGGGTCGATTCATCATCGGAAACAGCACGCAGCCAAAACCCATCCGGGAGTGGGCGGGACAGAGCGATGGCGGGCCGGTCGAAAAGCTCTGTGAGCGCCTTTTCGACCCTACGCTCATCCTGAAATACCTGCTTCAGATAGAGGTAGAGGCGCTCGTCCTCCTTCTTTAGGACCAACGCTTTTTCGAGCGAATCTCGGTCAACTTCAAAATATCGCAGGCTGAAATTATGCCGTTTCCATTCCGGCATCCGATCCATTCGGGCATTGATTTCCTTCAGAATGATATCCGCCGGACGGAACGTCTGGTTGGGCTCGCGCCGCAATTGCTCCACGCACAGCGAACGAAGCCTACGAGGATCATCAAGGAGCATGTCGCATAGTATCTCACCGCCGAGTTCTGGTGACGGAAAGACCCCGCGATCGATCGTACTCCACGGGATGGTGTCTTCGGGCGCATCTCCGACAAAGAGTTCGCTTAGCAGATAGGGGTCTTCGACAATTTCCTTCAGGTTTTCAGGCAGGCCATGCGCAGTACGCTTCTGGCCAACAATGCTTTCAAGCTGATCGAGATAGAGGTCGACGCGCACCGCCACTGTTTTGAGGAATATACGCACACCGTCTTCCAGCAACTGCCAGGAACGCGAGACACGTTTCGCCACTAGCCCAGTCAGTTCGAGTTCGGGGCAATCCTTGCCGCTGTCGAGAGCATCAAAGAAAAGCTCGTAGGCTTTCTTCTCCTCCCTTCTGTCGCAATACCATTTGGCGTTGTTGATGCTGACTTCCGCATCGAGAAGATCCATCACGGTAAGCAGGCCAGGATATAAGCCGCGCCGCTGCCAAAGCTTGCCGATCTGCGCCTGTACCCATTTTTCGCGAAGGTCCCAATCTTCCTGGGCGTCTCCGATCTCTTTGAGCCGGCCTATGGCATCGAGCAGTTGCTCCAGCATCCCGATGGCCGTATCATCGGTGAGGTGACGCGCACCGTATTTGCACGTGGCGGGATTTTCAGGTGTGACGAGGATCTTCTCGAGAATTTCGGGTTTGTCGCGATAGGAGTGATAGGGAATGCGGAAACCTTCATCAGGGTAGTAGGACGTCACATTGCGCGCCCAAACCATGCCCTGAGCGAAGCGCTTTTTGATGTCGTCCGTGGCGTTCGGATAAAAAAGCGGTTTGCCGACCTGTTTTACTCGCGAGACCCCGACGATCACATATTTGGGGTCATTCTCGTCGGTGAACGGGTTGGAGTGGTTGGCATAGTAGAAGATCAGGCTTTCGCCATCGTCCAGTTCTGCGAAAAATTCGTCCGCGCCTCTGCGTCGCTTATCGTTATCGAGCCGGCCGTCAGTATAAACCTCATCGCCATACATGGCTTCATACGGCCAGACGCAGACGGTCGAAGGCGGGATATCCCATTCTTCCCGATCAGCACCATCGTAGAAGAAGTCTGGTGGATTGGAATAGCCGCGGATCGCGTCGGGCCCAAAGGCATTGATGCTGTATATGCAGGGTGGCATGTCGTCACCCTTGAGCTTGCAGACCGCTTGGCCGGCGCAAGCCGTTTCCCTCCCCAAGTTCCGCTCTCGGTGGATCACGTCCCCAGGATAGGACTTCAGGCCAACGCAGTAGGTGTTGAGTTCTGGCTTCGAGCAGACGCGCCCGTTCCATCCGTCGTCATGCCAGGCGATGCGGGCAGTGAGATGCGTGGTCATGTGGCCGATGCCTCCTCTTCAGATTCAGCAACGACCTCGGAAATCTGGAACTTCTTGAGCTCTTCGGAGTACGAGTTCCGGTCGAAAATGAACAGCAGCTCTGAGGGCCGTACTTCTTTGCCGTTAATATAGATGCGCCCCTCTTCCTGATCGTGGGTGATCGAGGTTGATACATCCAAGACTTCGTTGAAGGACGCGAGTTCGAGACGTTGCTCGATGAGATCGAAACGGAGTTTCGTCAGGGTCAGGTCGATGTTAAACTTATTGAAGGCATGCCAGAGCAGGCTGATGACGCTTTCAAAAATCGACACAAATATCCGGATATCCGTTTGCGACGGCATGTCCTGGCTGTCGTGCTGCCCATGTCCGGCAATGCCGGTTCGGTTGCGAATTTCCGCAAGCGCACCGACGATCCCCGAAAGGTTGCCAGCGATCCCCTCATTGTCGAAGCCGCAAGACGACAACGCCTGCTTGACCAGCTTCGGCAGCTTCAGATCATCATAAGGAATGCCGCGTTCAGAGAGGATGTGTTTGCAGATAATCTCGATGACGCATTTGCAGTAGTCGATCGTCTCCGGTTCGAGAGTCCCCAGCGCCGCTTCCGCCTTGTCGATCGTGGTCGCCAGCCGCGTCAGCCCGAAGACTTTCTGAAAATCGTGCGCATGTTCCAGAGGCGAAATGATCACACCGAGCCATCCCCGCCTTCCGCGCTGAAAAGCGCCTTCACCTCAAGCATGGCGGTGCCGACTGACATTTCTGTCAACCTGAGCTTTTCGATCTTGGGACGCCACTCGTCGTCAGCGCGGATGTATTGCAGAACCTGCGCAGCATCAGCTTCGACCCCCAGCGACTGAAGGTGCTCCATGGCATAATCGACCGTTGCAAGGGTTTCCCATTCCTCATTTTTCTTGAAGCGGAAATGTTCGGCGACCCACCGGGCCGGGTCTCCGAAGCCATACTTGGCGAACCAGTGCTCCATCTCCTCGGCCGCTGGTCCCGGCACATGGCCAAACCCAAATCGACCGCGCATCTCGCGAAGCCAGCTCTTTTGCTTCGCGATGGCGATACCGCCGGAATACTTCATGGACGGGTTGTAGGGACCGGCCGCCTTCTTGAGATACTCCATTTGACCGACATGCTCACCATTATGCCGGCGTGCGAAATAGACCGCCTTCTGTAGACGGAAATTGCCGATAGGTTCACCGCCGGCGTCGAAGAAGGCTTTGACAATGGCACCGACCAACACGGCTTCCTTAAATTTCGTGTCTACCTCGGAAGTCACTTCTGATTCCGCGCGCTTGTCCGCTTCCGAGGGGAACACGTCATGGGCGCTTTTGGCCCCTGGGATTTCAGAGGTATTGGCCTGTTCCGGCGCAGCGATACTGGGTGTGTCCGCACTAAGTCCCACTGGTTCCACTGCACCACCACCATCTGGGTCCGTTTCAGTCAGTACGTGAACCAGGGAGGCCATCAGCTCGGCGCCCAGTCGCTCGCCCTCACGTGCCTGCTCTTCCAGCCGGTCGCACAGCGCCATGAGTCTATCCACGTTGACGACAATGCGCTTTTGTTCGGCTAGGGGCGGAACCGGAACCAAAAGCGTTTCAATCCCACCAACTCTAAAGTGCTGAACCGTCGACCCAACTGGTTTGTCTTGAACGCGGTCCATCAATTCGGGATCTCGCAGCGAATATAGCAAAAACTTCGGTTCAATAGTTCCGGGAATTATGCTTGCGAGCATCAATCTCTGGCCGAGGCAATATGTATATTGATCATCCAAAAGGCAGACCTCACCCATTGGAGCTTCGCGCGTGATGATTAAATCATTTGCCGCAGGCCGATACCTCTCGGTCCATTTGTCATAGGTTTCGTCGTCAACAAATTTGACATCCGCTAGAATTAATTTTCCATCGCGAATGTTGTTTGTACGGAGGAGAGTAGCTCCCGATGTAGAATACTTTGCAGTCTTATTTCGGCAATCGACCACCCAACGACAGCACTGCATGAGGGTCGCCCACTGCCAATTTGTGGGAAGTGCTGGGAGAGCGTCTGGAATTTGTTGATTGTCTAGCTTTCTAGATTGTGTAGCAGCTTCGTTTTTCGTTGGTAGATTTTCGGACAGTAACTTTGAGCGCTGTGCGCCTATTTCATCCAAAAGCTCGCTAGCTGATCCATCTGTTGGCAAATGCTCAGTGAGCTGGCCGAACGCCGCTGAGTGGAGAATCGCTCTCCGCAAAGCCTTGATCGTCTCCAGCTCGTCGAACAGCTCGCCGAAACGGGGGACGAGCAAGGACCAACGGTCGGCGCTTTCCTCCGGCGTTCTGGCTTCGGTCAAATGATGCAGGGCGGAAGCGGCGGCTGCGCGCTTCAGCCCCGTTTCTTCAGCCTGTCGCGTCTCCAGTTCGTCGCACAGCGCCATGAGTTCCTTAACCTTTGCGACAATGCGTTGCTGCTCCGGAAGGGGCGGGAGGGGGAAAGACGATAGTGCAAAATAGTCCGCCGGGACGCGCTTTTGCCCGGCGGTGCCTGTCATCCTCGGTACGCCCGCCTGGATGAAACTTTCGGATTTCAAGAATGCTAGGACGTAGTCTTCCTCAACGACGTGAGCCAATTGTCGGAATACGTGTAATTCCGTTGTTCCCGCGCCAAGATCATTCGGCAAACCGGTTATTGCTGCAGATTTTCCGTTCTCAAAACAGGGGGTAATCTTAGCAAGAACAACGTCACCGTTTGCTACGTGTGTGTAGCCGCTCTTGATATCCGCCCATTTTCGTTCTTCGAATCCGTGCGGGAGACCGAACTTAGCTTCGATTTTGGCCATGGGCACAAAGCCCGCCGCAGCTTCGTCTGGCGCCTCATTTCGAGGAGAGATCAGCCCTAGATCGCCAAGACATGTCGTAACCCAATTTGCAGGTATCAAGTTTGTTGGGGTACGGTCTTCCGCTTTCCCAAAATACCTTGGCTTCCGAATTTCTCCTGACTTAACCGCAGATCGGATCGCTATGGCCGCAGCTTCGACGAGCGCTTGCGCATGTCCGTCCTCTGGTCGCCGATCCGACAGTCTTCCGGAGATCGCTAAATTCAGGACCAACTCTCGTAGCTTCCGTACGCCATCGGTTCCGGCCGCGAGTCGCCCAAATTCTTCTAGAAACGTTTCTGCAAGCATCAGGCGGCCGTCGATTTGGTAAGCGCTTCGGCCAGCGCCATCTTCAACTGTTCCTGTGTGGCGGCGAGTTGCTTACGGTTCTCCTGCCATGCGGCGAGCAACTCCGCCGGGTCCTTGTGACCATCTTCCTTGCGGTGCGGATTGGAGATGTCGAGATTGTAGCCATTGGCCTTGATCTCTTCAGCGCTCACCTTCCAAGCGCGGTCATTCTCCTTGCGTTCAGCACGCGTCTTGACGTCACCCCACCAAGCCTGCTCGCTGTCTTCGCCCCTGAATTCCTCGATGCGCATGGGCTTCGTTTTGGAGTAGTTTTTGTAACCCTCCGGATAGGGGTGCTCATAGAACCAAACCTCCGAGGTCGGATTCAACGCGTTGCCTTTTCCATCCTTGTGGCATTTCTCGAAGAACAAGAGGTTCGTCTTGATGCCGGTATATGGATTGAAGACACCGTTCGGCAGGCGGATGATGGTGTGCAGGTTGCACTCCGTCATCAGCTTCTCCTTGATGCGCGTCTTGATGCCTTCGCCAAAGAGGGTGCCGTCTGGCAGGACTACGGCGGCTCGGCCGCCATCTTTCAGAAGCTCGATAATCAGCACCAGAAAAAGGTCCGCTGTCTCACGCGTCTGGAACGCCTGTGGCACGTTCTTTTCGATGCCATCTTCCTCCATGCCGCCGAAGGGTGGGTTGGTGACGATGACATCGATCTTGCCCCGCCATTTATGATCCTTCAGGGGCGTGGAGAGCGTGTTGTCGTGCAGGATGTTGGTTGGCGCTTCGATGCCGTGCAGCATCATGTTGGTAACGCACAGCAAATGCGGCAGCGCCTTCTTCTCAACGCCTAACAGATTGTTCTGGACCGTCGCCCGGTCCTCGACCGTTTCGACATATCTCTCGATGCGGTGATCCATCACGTGAGCCAGAAAACCGCCCGTTCCGCACGCGGGGTCCAGCACCAATTCATCCAGTTGGGGATCGAGCATGTCGACCATGAACTGGGTGACGGCACGCGGAGTGTAGAACTCGCCGGCATTGCCAGCGCTTTGGAGGTCCTTCAGAACTTGCTCGTAGACATCACCAAAGGCGTGCTTGTCGCCAGTGTTGTTGAAATCGATCTCATTGATCTTGTTGACGACCTGCCGGATCAGCGTGCCATTCTTCATGTAGTTGTAGGCATCTTCGAACGCGGCGTGCACGACGCGCGCGCGATCACGTTCCGGCCCTCCGAGCGACAGGTTCTTCAGCTTGGGGAAGAGCTGATTGTTTATAAAATCCAGCAACGCATCGCCGGTGATGCCTTCGGGGTCGGTGGCCCAGGCAGACCAGCGCAGATGATCTGGGATCGGGGACTTGTAGTCATCGCTGAGGAGCATCAGCGACTCTTCCTGGTCATCCAGAATCTTCAGGAAGAACATCCAGACCAGTTGTCCGATGCGCTGAGCATCGCCATCGACGCCTGCGTCCTTGCGCATGATGTCCTGAATGGATTTGATCACTCCCGATACATTCGGCACGTTTTACGCTCCCTCGCGATATAGTTCGGTCTGCAGCCCTCTGACGGCAGCCTCATAAGCTGATTTGCCGCCAAAGACGCCCCTCACAATCTCAACCGGGGTCCCGATTTCATCGAATGGCTTGAGCTGTAGAACCTTGGCATTTTCCAGCGGGCCGAAATCTTCGTCCGCATATTTGTCGAGAAGCGCTTCCAGCACGGCCCGCGCTTTGCCCTCGAATTTTGCAAAGTAGTTGCGTTTCTTTACCTGCTCTGCCCGCTCTTTGCGGGTCAGCGGCGGCTGGCCATAGGCAACGTGGCAGAGCAAATCGAAAGTGCTGAAAGCGTCGCCGTTTTTCACTTCGTCGCGCAGACCATCGAGCGAGACACCCAGCGACTCCAGCTCTTCGATAATCGCCTGCTTCTTTTCCGCTTCATCCCAACGACGGAGAAATTCATCGAGAGTCTTGTAGTCTTTTTGGAGCGTCTTTTTCGCGTAGGAGCGCAGTGATTCCGTGATCAGCTTGCCGTCCGGCCCGAGATATTGAACGCGCTTTGAGAGAACGCGGACTTCGACACCATCGACGTAGAACTTCCGCGGTCGGTCTTCGCCGCCGAACGGATCGCCAAGAACGCCACCATCAATTTCGGACTGCTCTTCCTCGCCAAATTTACCGACCGTCGTGGTTGTCGCATCATCAATTTCGTCCGGCGGCACGGGTGGGTCGTCTGCACCCGGTTCATAGATCTGGACCGGGTCGCCGTCGAAGTCAGGATCTGCGAACAACTCTGTCGCTCGCTTGAAGTCCATGATGGTAAAATACTGCTTGCCGTGCTCCTCATCGATGCGCGTGCCACGCCCGATGATCTGCTTGAACTCGGTCATGGACTGAATTCGCTGATCCAGTACGATCAGCTTGCACGTCTTCGCATCCACACCCGTTGTCAGAAGCTTCGACGTTGTTGCGATGACCGGATAGCGCGCTTTCGGGTCGATAAAATTGTCGAGCTCCGCCTTGCCGAGCGCATCGTCACCGGTGATCCGCATAACGTAGCGGTGGTTTTCAGCCACAAGATCGGCGTTCGCATTGGCGAGCGCCTGGCGCATGCGTTCAGCGTGCTCAGTGTCCTCGCAGAACACGATGGTCTTATCGAAGCGGTTTGTGGCTTTCAGAAATTCTGTGATCTTCGAGGCGACCAATTTGGTGCGCTCATCAAGAACCAGCGTCCGGTCGAAATCCCTCTGGTTATAAATGCGGTCGTCGACTTCGTTGCCATAGCGGTCGAGTGTTCCCGCTTCCGGTCGATAGCCGGTCAGGTCCTTATCGAGGTCGTAACGGACGACCTTATATGGAGCCAGAAAGCCGTCTTCGATGCCTTGGCGGAGCGAGTAGGTGTAAACCGGTTCGCCGAAGTAATCGATGTTGGACACATCCTTCGTTTCTTTCGGCGTTGCCGTCATGCCGATTTGTGTTGCGTTCGAGAAATACTCGAGGATTTCGCGCCAAGCGGAATCGGCCGCCGCGCTCCCGCGATGGCACTCATCGATGATCACCAGATCGAAAAAATCACGCGAAAACTGCTTGTAGATGTTTGCCGCTTCGTCCGTCCCGGTGACAGCCTGATAGAGCGAAAGATAAATTTCGTAGGACTTATCGGCTTGGCGGTTTGTGATCTTCGTCATCGCGCCGCCAAACGGCTTGAAGTCGTTCGTCTTCGTCTGATCAACGAGAATATTACGATCTGCGAGGAACAGAATCCGCTTCTTTGCGCCCGCCTTCCAGAGCCGCCAGATGATTTGAAACGCGGTGTATGTCTTCCCAGTCCCTGTCGCCATGACGAGGAGAAGCCGGTCGCGTTGCTTTGCAATTTCCTCAACTACGCGATTGACCGCGAGTGTCTGATAGTAGCGCGGTGCCTTACCTGAACCGTCATCGAAATAGTCTTGGTTTACGATAGGGTTCTCAGAGGAAGCGAGTCCTTTCCAAGCTGTATATCGCCGCCAAAGCTCATCTGGTGACGGTATCTCATTCAGCGCAAGTTCTTGTTCGACGTCACCGCCTGTGACCGACCTATCGTGCAGGAGTATGCTCTTCCCATTCGTTGAAAAAACGAAGGGAATGCCGATCATTTCAGCATACTCAAGCGCTTGCTGCATGCCGGCACCGACCGAATGCGAAGCATCTTTGGCTTCAATAACAGCCACCGGGATATTGGGTTTGTGATAGAGGATGTAGTCTGCGCGCTTCTGCTTGCCGCGGGATGTTAGTTTTCCGCGAACAATTATGCGCCCAGCGGTTAGACTCACTTCTTCGCGGATCTGGGTATGCAGGTTCCAGCCTGCGGCGGTAAGGGCGGGCGTAATAAACTTGCTGCAAATGTCGCGTTCACTAAGCCCGTGCATTCCCGTTGCCCCCACCCCCTGCTGTCGTTTGGTCTTTGCGGTCCTTCTGCGCACAAAGCCGCTCGTACTCCTCCACCGAAACAACCACCACCACACCGCGTCCGTGCTTCTCAATGCACACGGGTTCCGCGCGAGCGGTATCGATCATCAAGCCAAACGCGTTTTTCGCTTCCCTTGCGGACATGGTCTTCATAACTGGATCCGTTACGCCCCGTTTGCGCCATTTAGCCCGAAATGGCTCCTTTTGCCAACATCAAAGCGGCGCTCTGAAGCAACGCGTTGTGTCCCAAGAACTCCACACTGAAGGCCATTTTGGTAGAAGGTGCACGCAAGCAGCGGGTTCAATTTCCAGCAGAAGGCTATTGAATGGCATCGACCAATAGCTGGTTGATCGCGCTCTGCCGGGATTGTCGATCCAGTGTGTAGGTGTTCCGCCTGAATTCGACGCCTTCAAGCAAGGCCTTCACGTAACCGGACGCGGTGTCCGCGGCCATGATCAGTGTAGAATCGAGCGTGTGGACGTATTTGCTCGTGACTGATCCTTTGGCATGACCGATCAGCGCGGCAATTGTGATCTCGGTGAAACCCAGATCGTTCGCGATGCTCGCGAAACTGTGCCGAAGCACGTGAGGCGTCACATCCCAGAGCGGCGTATCCTTGAACAGCTTCTTCCAGCTTTGCGGGAAGTTTCCGACCGCGTTGTCGATGCCCTGGCCGGGAAAGACATAGGTGCCGGTTCTCTTCGGCCGTTCCTTCTCCAGGTACTCCACAACGGGGAGACCTACCGGACGAACCGATGAGCCCTCCTTGCTATCGATCAGGCGTAGACAACTTCCCTCAAGATCAACCTCGCTCCATTTAAGATTCATGATTTCTCCGCGACGGCAGCCCGTCAGCGCGATCAGCCTGAGGATATCAGCGTGTATGCGGTAGTTGTCGCTCTCCTGCGCCTCCCGAAGAATGCCGCCTAGAACCCGGTACTCGGCTTCACTGAGTCGACGGTCGCGGACCTGATATTTCGGTTTGCGGAGACCATGCGTCGGGTTGTGCTCAATCACGCCAGCCTCGACGGCATACGAGAGGATTCCACCAAGCAGACCCATTGTCCGGATCGCGGTGCCGCGGCCGCCGCGAACGATAGCCTTGCCGCGAAGCTTTTCGGTTTTCATGGTTACGCGTGTCTTGCCGGCGATGATGTCCTTCATAAGATTGTTCATGTCCGGCTTGGTGATGTCCTGCACACGTCGCGTCCCTAGCAGGGGAATGATGTGCCTGCGAATACGGCCGACATCGGTGGCGATGGTGGTGTCCTTTTTGGGCATGCCGCCTTTTCCGAGAATGAGACCGGCTTCCATATCGGCGATGTACTGCTCGCAGAGTTGTTTGATGGTAAGCGCCTTTCGGTCTTCTTCTCGTTCTTCTGCGGGATCTTCACCCTGAGCAACCCGGCCGAGTTGCGCTTTCGCCTCACGACGCGCGGTCTCGGGCGTCCACACGCCATGAAGGCCGATCGTGTAGCGGCGCGAGCGGCCACGAGACCGATACTGGATCACATAGCTCCGCTTCCCTGACGCGAAGACGCGAAGGCCAAACCCTGGGAGTTCATCGTCCCAGATTACGTAGTCCTTGCTGCCTGTCTCGGCCGTATCGACGACCCGCTTGGTGATCTTTGCCATGGTCCCAGTCCCTGCCAGACCCGACTTTCGCGTAAGCACCACGTAAGCACTTGGCGGCAAATTCGGGCGTATTCTCGGATAGGGACTTCGGAGACAGGATCCTGAAAATCAATGTATTTCAGGTGATTATCGTGCCCTAGCGTGCCCTATCGCGCAATTCGGATAGGGCAATGAACCAGCTCCGAAGGCAGAGGTCAGAGGTTCGAATCCTCTTGGGTGCGCCATTCCTCATCTTCAGTCGCAGAAAAGGCGCGGCCTCGGAGCAGTCTTTGACGTGAACTCCCTGCAGGCATGCGCTCCAAGAAATACCAGAACGATATTCGATGAATTATTGAATAATAATGTATGCGGCACTAATTAGCCCGGATCGGAACGCCGACAGAGTAAGATGCGGGGCATACTCATGGGACTATTCGAAAGATACCTCTCTATCTGGGTATCACTCGCCATTGCGATTGGGATTGGCCTGGGGCAGATCGTGCCTGGCGCGTTCGAAGCACTTGCCCGCTTCGGATATGCAAATGTGAATTTCGCTGTCGCCCTGCTCATCTGGGCCATGGTCTGGCCCATGATGATTGGCGTGGATTTTTCCGCCATGCGCCGCGTCGGTGAGAAACCGAAGGGGCTGATCATCACACTGGTTGTGAACTGGCTTATCAAGCCCTTCACTATGGCGGCCCTCGGCGTTCTTTTTTTCCGCCATGTCTTCGCGCCGTTCATCCCCCCCGGAGACGCGGAAGGCTATATTGCCGGCCTCATCCTTTTGGGCGCTGCCCCCTGCACGGCGATGGTATTTGTCTGGTCACATCTGACACGTGGCGACCCGAATTACACACTGGTTCAGGTCAGTGTGAATGATGCGGTCATGGTGTTTGCCTTCGCACCGATTGTCGCTTTCTTGCTGGGAGTCACGGATATCGCCGTGCCGTGGGAGACGCTGCTCCTGTCGGTTGCGCTCTATGTGGTCGTTCCCCTGATGGCGGGCATTCTGGCTCGTAATGCCCTTAAGAAGCGCGGGGGTGAGGAATCGGTGACCGCCTTCACGCGCCGTATCAAACCCCTGTCGGTGATCGGCCTTCTGGCTACCGTTACACTCCTGTTCGGATTCCAGAGCGAAACGATCCTGGCGAAGCCGATCATCATTGCGCTCATTGCCGTACCAATTCTCATTCAGTCGTATGGTATCTTTGCACTCGCCTACGCGGCCGCCTGGGCATGGAAAGTGCCACACAAGGTCGCCGCGCCCTGCGCCATGATCGGCACGTCCAACTTCTTCGAACTGGCCGTCGCGGTGGCGATCAGCCTGTTCGGGCTGAATTCCGGAGCGGCGCTCGCCACAGTTGTCGGCGTGCTGGTCGAGGTGCCGGTCATGCTGTCGCTGGTAGCCTTCGCCAATCGCACCCGCAATGCGTTCCCGGAAACTTGAGAGAGCTCTCACGCAAAGCCTCACTTCTGAACGCGAACAGGTTTGCATGAGTGGAGCAATCAACTGATCTGCCCGAGAAAGACCAACACACAGATGACCTCCACGAATGACCTTCCTGCCCTTCACGAAGACAGTTTTCGCGAGACCGACCCAGACGCCCTCCTGACCCCTGCGCTCAGCACACACAAGCCACGTATCCTGCTTCTGCATGGTTCTTTACGGGAGCGGAGCTATTCCCGCCTGGCAAATGAGGAAGCCGCTCGCATTCTGGAAAAGCTCGGCTGCGAGACTCGCATGTTCGATCCCGATGGTCTCCCGCTCGCCGATGGGGCGGAGGACTCCCACCCAAAAGTACAGGAATTGCGAGATCTCGTCGTATGGTCGGAAGGAATGGTCTGGTGTTCACCGGAGCGGCACGGTGCAATGTCGGGAGTCATGAAAACCCAGATCGACTGGATTCCCCTCTCTCTCGGCGGTGTCCGCCCTACCCAGGGAAAGACACTGGCCGTCATGCAGGTCTGTGGCGGGTCGCAGAGTTTCAACGCCGTCAATCAGCTACGCATTCTGGGACGCTGGATGCGGCTCATCACCATTCCAAACCAATCGTCTGTCGCCAAAGCATTCCTGGAATTCGACGAACGCGGCCGCATGACCCCCTCGCCATATTACGACCGAATTGTCGATGTGATGGAAGAACTCGTGAAGTTCACGCTCCTGACCCGGGACCGTGCAGACCATCTTGTTGACCGCTATTCAGAACGCAAGGAAAGCCCCGCCAAACTGTCCGAACGAGTCAATCAGAAGAAAATCTGATAGGGGCATTCCAACCATAGCCGAGCTCAGTCTGTTTCGGCTATATCCATGTCAGTGGGACGCAATCGGTCAGCCAATGCGCCAATGTCGCTGGTCGTGAAATTTTCGATCAACTGTCTGGCCTCCAGCACCGCCTCTTCGTTTCCCTTGCTGCCGTCTGCCACTTCACCGGCGAGGGTCAGCAGAGGCATGTAGAGCGCTTCGGTCTCGCCCTTGATCGTGACGGCAAATGCTTCGTTCTGATTGGCAATCCTTTCCCATTCGCCGCGAACGCCAGCCCAGAAGTCTGCGGTACCGCTCCAGTAATCTGTTGCAATCTCGGTCTCGAAATCGCTGTCTCGGCGATATGTGTTCAGGCCAGTCTCACGCGCCAGCATGTGTGGCTGACTACCGCTCAGGACGAGCTTTCCATTGTCCTGCTCATGCACCCAGCCCCAAGACGTAACGACGTGCCGGTTCATCGCATGGATGGCGTGGTAATCATCGCGCGTGGTCATGTCGCGCCGCGGTAGCGGGCGCCATTCATGTGGCGGCTGCCATGTGGCAATCCCATTCTCGTGCGACCATGTCGCAACAGCCCCGTATCGCGGCGCATCATCGACCTGGTAGACCGTCTGAGACCAAGTACCGGCTCGCTCGGATGCTGGCACGTCACGCCACTCCCAGGCATTTCCGCCAATGAATATCAGCACACGCTCAGGCTCATACTGCCAGTCCTGACGCCAGTGCTTGATCGCCATCTTGTGCTCGCCGCCTACGACCAGAATATGCTGTAGGCTGATGAAGTTTCCGCGATCCTCGACAACGAGGACCACCTCATCCCCACCAGACACTTTGCGAGGCTTCAGAAAATAGTCATCGTCGAAGGCGACGGTTTCGTTGAAGTCGAACTTCACCTTGTAGTTTCCCGCCATCGCCAGGATAGCTTCACGATCTGCCTGGAACTGAGGATCCCTCAAATCGGTCGCCGCAGGATGCGATATCACATTGGAAACATCAGACCGCGCCGGCAGCGTCGTACACGCAGCAAGCAATACGCCTGCCAGTACGGAAATGGAAAGTACGATCCGATTCGTCGCAATCATAGGGTGCCCTCATTCACGTCATCTGTCCGACACGGGTAAGAGCGCGACCTAGCATTGGTGAAAATGATTTGCAATCGCAAACTTGCGTGTGACGCTTATCCCAGTTCTCCGACGTCCAAAAAGGGCGCAGCGTCGAGCTCTTCGGCATCAAGCAGGCCAGCCGCGCGCTCAAGAGCCGCTACCAGCATGGATTGTTGCCAGTCAGGGAGTTTGTCGAATCCGGCAGCGAATGTTTCGTGCAGCGGGTCGGGCGCAACCGACAGAGCCTCTTTACCCGCAGGCAGCAGATTCAGCCAAACACGCCGACGGTCGGTGTCACACCGGCGCCGTGCGATCAAGCCGCGTGCCTCCAGCTTGTCGACAAGGCTGGTGATGGTGGCATGTTTCAGCTGTGTGGCCTCTGCCACCCGGCCTGCGGAGATCTCCCCCTGCTCATCGAGCATGCGCAAGACCGTCATTTGCGACGGAGTAAGGCCCGCCGTCTGAGCCAGCCGCTTGGACGCCAGTTCTGTCATGCGCTGTATTTTACGCAGCGCGATCAAGGCATCATCGGACCGTGTGCTCACCTGACGACTCCTATTGGGGCGCGAGGTCGGGTCCCAGCGCGGCTTTCAGTGGATCAAGGTGTGCCTCATAAGGGCGCCACTGCTCAACCCCGCTTTTGTTGATCGGACGACGAACCTGCTCGGAGCTGGCCGTGCGCACGGCCCGGTCAGTCTTGTGAAAATTCACACAGGCCTGATCAAACGGCAAACCACAATAATCGAGAATCCGCCGAACCTGGCCTTCCAGGTCTTCCAGGACATCCTCGTGCTGAACGCGCAGGACTCGCCCTTCCGGGAGAACACTGTCCCAATGCGCCATCAGATCGACATAGCCGCGATAGTAGTTTCCAATATCATCGAGGCTGTAGGTGAACTCCTGACCTTCCGCGAAGAGTTGCTTGAAGCCCGACCAACAACAATCCATCGGGTCGCGCCGCGCATCGATGATCTTGGCATTGGGCAGGATCAGATGAATCAGGCCGATATGCCGGAAATTGTTCGGCATCTTGTCAGTGAAGAAAGCCGCTCCCTGACGATGGATGCGTGTCATCTCAATATATTCCTCACCGAGCGCAGACAGCTCATCGGCGGGAAGTTCATGCAGGATACGCGGGTAGCGCTCACGGTCTGTCAGTTGCTTGCGCCCCCGCAGGCGATGAGCAAGTGACAGGATATTGGGAAGCTCAAGCGTTCCGTCCACGTCTGGGTGCGACGCGAGAATCTGTTCGATCAAGGTCGAGCCCGCCCGCGGCAGGCCAAGAATGAAGATCGGGTCTGGCGCGGGGCAGCCCTTACCGGCCTGAGCTTCAAACAGGTCAGCCGTACAGATCGCTTTTTGCGCGTCGAATTCCGCATGCATCTGGTCGGTCGTATAGCGAACCGTCTGGTGCTTCAGCGCGTTGCCCTGCGCATAGGCTAGGAATGCGGCGTCATGATCGCCGCGATCCTCATGGGCCTTGCCAAGCGCAAACGCGATGTGGACGCGGGACATATGGTCAATATCGAGTGCAGCAAACTGGGCTTGCATACGGGCGAGTTCATCATCGCCGAATGTGTAGGTCTTGAGATTTGCGAGACCGTACCAGGCATCCCCCTGCCCCGGCGCAACATCTGTTGCCGCCTTGTATGAACTGATTGCCTCTTCGGTTCGACCATAGGTTTTGAGCGCATGTCCCCGCGAGACCAGCGTAGCAGGATCACCGGGGATTTTCTGTAGCACCCGTTCAAAATGGTCCAGCGCGGTTTCATAATCACCCGCCTGCATACTCTCGATGGCGAAATGCGACTGGAATAGCGGATTGTCCGGATCACGCGCCATCAGAACTCCAGCCTGCTCCAGCGCTGCTGCAAATTTTTGCCGCTTGCGCAACACCTGAATATAGTCGAGCCGCAACTGCACATTGTCCGGATCAAGATCGACCGCGCTTTCAAGCAGGAATTCTGCATCCTCCTGAACACCGAGGCGGGACCCGATATCCGCCAGCAGGCGCATGCCTTCGACATGGGTCGGGTGCTTCTGGAGAAACGCTCTGGCGATTTCCTCCGCCCGGAAGACGCGGCCCTCATGAATATGATTTGTCACCGCTTGCAGCTCACGCGGAAGCGCGCGTACACGGTCTGCCTGCGCGCGGGCGTTGGTCGCCGCGTCCGTATTGCCCGCCTGATGGTACAGGTCTGCTAGCGCAGACCAGCTTGCTATCAAGGCAGGATTGTAGCGGGTCGCGCGCTCAAAAGCGCCGACGGCTCCGGACAGATCTCCGAGCTTGCGCTTGAGATGCCCCTCTTCCTGATAAGCGCGGCCGAAATCCGGTGAGAGCGACTTCAACGCGTCCAGATGCGCGAGCGCGTCCGCGCTGCGACCTTCATAGCGCGCGCAAACTGCCGCCATGTAGAGCGCTTCCTTATGAGTCGGCTCGCCAGCAAGAAGCGCATCGGTGATTTGTCGGGCGGTTGCAAAATCGCCAGACTGTATGGCTTTCTGCGCGTCCCGCAGGGCGAGGTCCGGATCAGCGATAGCGGTCATCTTGGTGCCTGAAGTTCCCGTCAAATAAAAGCAGCGCCCTGAACCTGTCAGGGCGCTGCTTCAGTATCAAGTAGGCGTATGTCCTAGTAGTCGTAGGAAACGCGAATACCGATTGTGCGCGGGCGCATTGGTGTGATGCGTTCGCGGTCATAAACGAAGCTGCCACTAAGCTCGGCATACTCGTTGGTCAGGTTCGAGGCGAAGATCTCCGCGCCCCAATTGTCGCCCGTGACGCCCATCGAGCCACCCAGGGTGACATAGCCATCAAGGTCCATCTTGTTGATCTCGATGACATCACTGACGGAGTCGTCGGAGAACACGATCTGCGGCATGACATGCGCGGTGAGGCGCTGGCCAGCCACTTCCTGCTCGAGATCCCACTCATACCGAACACGCAGATTGCCCTGGTAGGCTGGAGCGAAGGCAAGGTCGGAACCTTCTACAACGTCATCTGTCGGCACGAGCACTTCGGTGATCTCGGTGTCGAGAAGCGAGAACGCACCTGCAATGGTCAGGCCGTCAACCGAGGCCGGCGCCCAGGTGAAGTCGCCTTCAAGGCCCTGGATCTCGGCATTGGCTGCGTTGTCGGAGAAGAACAGGTTCACGATCGAAGGATCGAAGATTGTGGTCTGCAGACCTTCAATGTCGACGAAGAAGGCTGACCCGTTGAAACGCAGCGAATTGTCGAACAGTTCGGTTTTCCAGCCGAGCTCGTAATTCTTCACTTCGTCCGTATCGACAGCATATGGCACGGTGTAGCCGCCTGGGCCGGAAGCACCGCCCGGACGGTTCAACAAGCCGGCACGGAAGCCTTCCGAGTATGTGGCGTAGAACATCACGTCGTTCGACGGCGTCCACTCGCCCGTCAGCTTGTAGATCATACCGTCGGTTGACGCCTTGTCCGGCGTCCCTGCCGGGCCGTTCGGGCCATACAGGAACGAAATGTTCGTACCGAACACTTGCTGGTCGGTATCTGCGAACAGGTTGAAGAAGGACGAGTTGGCACTTCCTTCAAGGTCAACTTCGACGTCATAGTATCGTGCGCCAGCCGTGATGGCGAACTGGTCAGAGATGTCGAAGGTGGTCTCGCCGAAGAGGCCCATCTGCTGATCGGTGCGCAGAATATCGTTTCGGAAGATAACGCCTTCCGGGAACGGACCGGCAACGCTGTAGTAACCGGGGGACGCACTGCCGATTTCGCCTGTTACGTCCGTTTGCGTCAGCGGATAGTTCGGGGCAAAGCCGATCGATCCGTCTGTATAGGCCACCTGCGTTGAGCCCGGATAGACGAAGTCATTACGCTCAGCCAGCTCCAGGTCGCTGTAGAAGGCGCCGAAGGTGGCGCGCCAGCGATTCTCGCTCGGCGTATTGAAGCGCAACTCATGCGTCTGCACTTTCGTCTCACTGTGTGAGTTCACGAACAGGTTCGGCGCGTAGCAGTTGCCCGTCGGCGCACCCGCTGGATAGGTGACCGAGTAGTCACAGATATAGTAAGGCAGGTACTGGCCGACGAAGAGATAGTCGGAATAATCGACCGTCTGGTCTGTCGTGCGGTCCGTATACGCACCGGTATAGAGCGCCTCAAGCGCGCCGATGCGGCCTTCCAGCGTCCATGAAGTGTTGTGGAACTTGTCTTCGATATTCTCCGGTGTGAAACGGACAATATCATAGTCATCCAGTTCGGGATCTGCGGCAAACACACCGTCGGACTCGATCTGCTGCTGAGCATGCGTGATCAGCAGGTCCCAATCTTCATTGATCTGGTACATGCCGCTCAGGCGAAAGCCCTGATAGGTGACATCATTGATGTCATTCTCGACAATGTTGCTGTTGTTTGCGTCAACGAAATTGACACCAGACAGATCAGCGCCTGCCTGGAAGCCTTCGCGCTGGGCACTCACGGGCACGCCATTGCCACGCACAGTGCCTTCGGTACGGAACCGGGCGGAGTCGCGTACAGACAATGTGCCGCCGACATTGTCGATGTAGCCACCTTGAGTGTCACTATAGACGACCCCACGCAGCGCCAACTTGTCATTGACGGGCACATTGATCATGGCCTCGACACTGTTGCTCATCTCACCGCCATCGGTGAACGAGGTGGACGCATTGAACCCGGCATCAAAGCCACTGAAGGACGGCTTGTTGGTAATCATGCGGACCGTACCGGCCTGCGAGCTTGAGCCGAACAGTGTGCCCTGAGGTCCGGACAAGACCTCTACGCGCTCGATATCGGCTGCATAGACGTCCAAATTCCGGCCCGGCTGGGCCAGCGGCTGCTCGTCGAGATAAAAGCTGACATTGGGGGCGAGACCGGCGACGCCTGCAACCGTCAGGTTTGGCGTGGTGGATGCGAGACCACGAATATAGATTGTATTCTGACCGGGGCCGGAACCACCTGCCGTGACGCCAGGCAGCTGGACAAGATAGTCCGAGAAATTCTTGACGCCGAGCTCTCTGAGCTGCTGCTCGCCGAGCGCCGTAACTGCGACGGGCACGTCCTGTGCGCTTTCCGAACGCTTGGTCGCCGTGATGGTCACTGTTTGAAGCCGTTTCGCGCTCGCTGGTTCCGCTGGAGCGTCCTGCGCCAATGCAACCGGCGCGACCAGTCCAGCCATCGCAATCAGCGAGGCCCCGTACTTGAGTCTATTCATGTGTGTTCCCTTTGGGTCGTCTCCAGCCATGGCGCGCCAGAATAAGCGGCGCGGCTCGGTACACATGGCTGCTCGATGGTTCCGAAGTACATTTTTATTTCGATGATAGAAAGGTTTCGCCCAGCTATTCGTCGGGTAACTACGGGAATCTTATGCAAACTGTTGCATCAAACCCTCACTCTTCACGATAGCGCGGACAGTTTCCTCAGAACAATGCTTTGATAATCGACGTACTTGCGGCACAAGCCCGGCATGGACACACAAGCCCCCGACACGCCGTCAGACCTGATCCCCGAGGACGAAGAAGCCCTTTTTGTCTACGAAACCGATTACGAGATCGGGCAGGACAATATCGAGGTCGCCGGGCTGAATATTCACAATCCTGTTTTCTTCCTGAGTGCCGGACTGATCATCGTCTTCTCCGGCCTCACGCTGCTCTTTCCGACAGTTTCGGCGGAGTATTTGACAGCGGCCCGAACCTGGACGCTGCAAAGCGCTGACTGGCTCTTCGCACTCACCGCCGTGCTCGTATTCGGCTTCTGCATCGCGCTCACCATCAGTCCACTAGGAAAAATCCGGTTGGGCGGACCGACCGCGACGCCGGACTTCAGTATCATGTCCTGGGTGGCGATGCTGTTCGCGGCCGGCGTGGGTGTCGGATTCATGTTCTACGGCGCAGCCGAACCGCTTGCTTATTATACTGACTGGTATGGCATGCCGCTGAATGCCGAACCGCTTTCAGCCGAAGCGGAACGGCTCGCGTATAGCGCCACGATCTTCCATTGGGGGCTCGCGCCCTGGGCGATCTATGCGATTGTCGGGCTCGCACTCGGATTCTTTGCGCACAATAAGGGCCTGCCTCTCAGCATCCGTTCGGCTTTCTATCCTTTGCTCGGTGAGCGGGTCTGGGGTTGGCCGGGGCATATCATCGACCTGTTTGCGGTTGTCTCGACTGTGTTCGGCCTCGCAACGACCATCGGCATCGGCGCAACGCAGGCGACCAGTGGGCTAGCTTACTTGCTCGGCTTTGAGCCCAATGTCGGCATCCAGATCCTGCTTATTGTCGTGATGACAGGGCTTGCAGTCCTGTCCGTTCTTCGCGGTCTTGATGGCGGCGTCAAACTGCTCAGCAATATCAATATGGGCATCGCCTTTGCCCTGCTCGTCTTCGTGATCATTGCCGGACCAACCATCCTGATCTTTACCGGTATGGGCCAGAATTTGCTCGCCTATATGACCGACACGCCCGCCCTCACCAACTGGATACGGCGGCCGGACATCGCCTGGTTTCATGACTGGACCATATTCTATTGGGCCTGGTGGATTTCCTGGTCGCCCTTTGTCGGCATGTTCATCGCCCGCATTTCGAAGGGGCGGACAGTGCGCGAATATTTTGCGGTCGTTCTGTTTGCACCCGTCACAATTGGCATCATCTGGTTTACCGCGTTCGGCAAAACTGCGATCGCCCAATTCAAGACCGGCGAAGGCGAACTCGGCGAGGGCATGGGCAGCGCGTCTCTCGTCCTGTTCCAGATGCTGGCAGACCTGCCCTTCTCGGCCGTCACGTCAGCCGCAGCCATCCTGCTGCTGGTCGTCTTCATCGTGACCTCGGCAGACTCCGGCGCACTGGTCGTCGACACGATCACCAGCGGCGGCAAGACAGATTCTCCCCGGCGCCAACGCGTATTCTGGGCCTGCTTGATCGGCCTGACAGCATCGGCCCTGCTCTATGGCGGCGGCACGGATGCGCTGCAGTCACTGCAGGCGGGCACAATCACGGCGGCCCTGCCCTTTACGCTGATCCTGCTGACCTGTTGTCTCAGCCTCTATATTGGCATGCGGGACGAATATCG
This sequence comes from Hyphomonas sp. KY3, assembly GCF_017309975.1. Classification (NCBI taxonomy): domain Bacteria; kingdom Pseudomonadati; phylum Pseudomonadota; class Alphaproteobacteria; order Hyphomonadales; family Hyphomonadaceae; genus Hyphomonas; species Hyphomonas sp. KY3. The sequence continues at coordinate 343,711 of NZ_CP022271.1, read as the reverse complement.
CAGCATGAACCAGAGCGACGCGGCGGGGTTCTAACAGCCCGCCCTGCACTCAACAGTTCTTCCAGATGTCTCGGCAATAACTTGTATACACCCAGCCATTGATGTTCACGACGGCCCTGTGGTCCTGCCCCGTTGCCCCTTCACCCGGAAACCAGCCAGCATGGCCGTAAACCACCTCGCCTGCATCCAGCAGCAGGGTCACGACATGGCCATCGAAATAGTATTGCCCCGCAACGGGCCCTTCTGTGCCGCCACCGGGAAGAGATGACGCGCGCACATGCCCGGCCATGAACCGTCCATCCGGCAGGAAAAGGATGTCCCGCGGCTGAAGCTCGGACAGGGGAAGGTTCCCGGTTAAAACCTCATCGAAGCGCGCCCGGCCAATACCGATCCGCAGGTCCAACAACTCCCCTTTTGCAAACTTCCGATAGGTTTCGGCCTTTCGGTAAGTGAAACGCCCACGCTCGAAGGAAGCGCCCGTCCAGTCCGAGCTTCTTGAAAGACTCTTCATGTCCAAATCATCCGCAGATCCGCGCCAGAAGTACCGCTCGCATCCGAGCATGACCTTCCACGGTGACTCGACCTCATAAGGATCAAATAGCGCCGCATCCCAGTTCATGCAGGTGATCGCGCTTGCAGCAAAATCCTGCGATCGCTTCGGGAAGAGCACCAAAGTCTGGGTTTCGTCCTTGCCCGCAAAGCTGACCGCGTCGAAGCCGCCGCTGTCGATCATGCGCACCATGCCAACCGGCTTGCGATCCGGCGATACACGCTTTCCCAGCCCCTGAGCGCTCATGGCGGCCCGCACCTGGTCGCCCGTCATGCCGGCTTCGGAAACCTGAGCGCGGCCCATCAGGTACTCTATGACCTCCTGCATGATTTTATTGGACAGCACGGAAATACTCATCGCCGATGGCCCGGACGGCACGCCACCCAGTATCTTGTCCTCCTTGACGGCCTCATCAAGAATCAGCGCGCTTTGCAATCCCCCCGCTTCCCAGTGCCCCATCGAGAGAAGGGTGCATCTGGCGACCGGTCCCCCGCTGCGCGCGGAGAAACCTGCGAACGAGGTTTTTGTCTCGGCATTCGCCAAGGATGGGCAATCGGCCCGCCCGGCGAAAAAGCCCTTCACATACTCAAACTTTTCCTCATGCGTCAGGTTTGGCCGCACATCGCTGACGATGCCAACATTGATTCCCGGCAGGTCCGGTCGTGTCAGATAGATACTGTTGGGGGAAACCTCGACCGTCCATCCGGCCATTGGAATGTCCTGCGCACTCGCCGTCGGCAAGGCAGTGGCGAGCACGGCCATTCCAGCCGCGACACAAAACGAACGCATAAGAGTCCCCACACTTAGTTGCTTGTCGCAACAGTGTTCAACACGCGCGCGAACAGGGTCAACCCAATCCCCCGGAAAAACCGAAAGGGGCTCGTTTCAAATGTTCAAGGAAGGAAAATGGCACACCCGGAGCGATTCGAACGCCCGACCCCCAGATTCGTAGTCTGGTGCTCTATCCAGCTGAGCTACGGGTGCCTGCCGTTTGGAAGGCGGACACATACAGTGAGGAATCGGGGGATGCAAGCCTGTTTGCCACGCAACTGTCATTCCTCTGCAGTGGCGGCATCCCCGGCAGGTGCAATCCCTGTTACAGCGCTGATCCAACCCGAATATGCGCTGACCCGCATATAGATTCCCGGACTGTCCGGCCGGGCACACCCCAGTCCCCAGCTGACCACGCCTATCTGGACCGGGCCATGCTCATAACTGCGCAGCATGAGTGGTCCGCCGCTATCGCCCTGACACGAATCCACGCCTCCTGCGCCCGCGCAGATCTGCGTCTGGGGATCCACCGCCACACCAGTCAGCTCGTCCTGCAATCCATACTCAGAAATGCGTGCGGCGGTTTGCTTCTGGCAGGTCTGCGCATCGACCAAGGGCACATAGCCCTCCTGCAAAATCAGGCTCGGCGCGGTGACATGGCGACCCGTCCGACTGGTTCCAGCTTCGCTGCGAGCGGTTTCGCCAACCTTGCCATATCCTGCCACGAGTGTGTCGGCATATGACCCCGTCATATCAATGGCTATCGCCGTCAATCCATCAAGCGACGCTACTTCACCTTCCCAGCGGCCTTCGATACGTAACAGGGCCAGATCATGTCCGCGCTCGGGATTGCCGGAATCATAGTCCGGATGAACAACGATCCTGGAGACCGGAAACAGTGCGCTCGATGGCACATCCATCAACGAGCCGCGACCTATGGCCAGCCCGACTGGCCCAAACCGCTCCATCGTGCGACCGGTTGCATCCGGAAAATACTGGACTGCACGTCCGTTGCTCTCAACGCGAATTCCTTCAACGCAATGTCCCGCCGTTATCGCCCATTCCGGAGAGATCATGGTTGCGCCGCATTCGTGGAACACGGACCGTCCTTGCAAGGCCTGCAGCGACGCCATGCCGGGCCAATCCGCAGGATCTGCTTCCTGACCACCCACAACACAGGCCGTGGCCAGCGCCAGCAATCCTGCTCCAATTCCGATCTTCCACCCGCGCTGCATACGCCTGTCCCTCATCAGCGATTGGCTTCATGCACCCCCCGTGCAATGGCCCGGGCGAGTGTGGAGGCGGCCAATTCTCCGATCCTCGCAATGAGTATGGCACGCTTCTCCTGCGAGGCAATCTGGCCTGACGACATTACGAACAAGGCATCTCCATCAAACGGCGCAAAGACCGGCCGGATGGCACGAGAGAAGCCGGACAGCGCCATCTGCGCCACCCGCTTCGCTTCACTCGCTGTCAGAATTACATCCGTGGCGATGCAGGCGATGGTGGTGTTCTGGCCGAGCGCCGGGTTGGACTTCGCGGCGCCCCAATCCTCTGCATCGGCAACATAATCTCCGGGTGGACGCTGGCCCCCGAATTCCCCATCAATCTCGAAGGGCCACGACCAGAACGCTTCTGTGCCGGGCATGAAGACTGATCCGAAACAGTTTACCCCGGCCAGCGCGCCGACGGTAATACCGTCATGCGTCACGATACTGGCAGAACCGGTCCCGCCCGCAAACGCCCCCGCCCGCGCACCATAGGCCGCCCCGGCCTGACCAAGCGCCAGCTCTGTGCCACGCGAACGATACGCCGCCAGACCGAGGGCCGCATAAGGCGAAACTTCGCCCCAGTCCTTGTCGCCACCATTGGAAAGATCATAGAGGATCGCCGCTGGCACAATCGGCGTTCGCGGCACGCTCGTTAACGGCACGAGCGCGAAACCGCGCCCCTCCTGCTTCAGTCCTGACGCCACGCCGTCTGCCGCTGCGAGACCGAATGCGCTGCCGCCGGAGAGACAGACCGCGTCGATGCCATCGACCAGCATGCCCGCCGATAGAAGGTCGGTTTCGCGCGTGCCGGGGCCTCCGCCGGACACTGCCACCGCCGCGATCGCAGGTGCATCCGGCACGATCACGCTGACACCTGAACGGACACTGGCATCCTCAGCCTGCCCAACCTTTATGCCCGGCACGTCCGTAATGGTATTTCTTGCGCCTGGTTTTGCCATAAGCTGCGGCCCTGTCTTTCCCTTGTGAGGCATGTTTCATAAGGTCTGCTGCAACACACGCCAAGCTGAAGGGGCACTTTATGAGCCGTTTGCCGATTCTCCTCGCCTGTATTGGACTCTCCGCCTGTGCGCCGGGCGACGATAGACCGTTCAACGCGACCGAAGAAGCGAGCCGCGCTGCTGAGGCTGCCGCCCAGTCCGTAGAAGAAGGTGTCACAGCGGCTGAAGCCCCAGCCACGAACGCCTGGACGAAAGGCGCCATGGTCGCCGCAGCGGACCCTCGCGCGGTCGAAGCGGGTCTCGAAATGTTGCGTCAGGGCGGATCGGCGATTGATGCGGCCATCGCCGTGCACTCAGTGCTTGGATTGGTCGAACCTCAAAGCTCCGGCATCGGCGGTGGTGCCTTCATGGTTTACTATGATCGTGCCAAGGACGAGATCACCGTTTTTGATGGACGTGAAGTTGCCCCCGCATCCACGACGCCGGACCATTTCATGAAGGATGGCAAGCCGCTTGGGTTCCTTGAAGCCTGGCAGTCCGGCAAGGCCGTTGGCGTGCCCGGCCAGATTGCGCTCTACAAGACTTCTCACGAAGCGGCTGGCAAACTCGAATGGGACGCCTTGTTCCAACCAGCCATCAAACTGGCTGAAGATGGGTTCGAAGTCTCACCACGCCTTGCCGGCCTGCTGGCCAATCCGCGCCTGCGCGGCGCAGTACGGCTCGACGATCTGCCTGCCTCATCCGAGTACTTCTATCCGGGTGGAGAGCCGCTGCCCGTCGGATTCATCCGTACCAATCCGGACTATGCCGCGACATTGTCTGCCATCGCGGATTCCGGACCAGCCGCTTTCTACGAAGGCGACATTGCACAAGCCATCGTGGACGCGGTCAACGGGGATGCTGTTCCGGGCGATATGAGCCTCGAAGATCTTTCGACCTATTCCGTCAAAGTCAGGCCAGCCCTTTGCGGTGATCGGGCAGATCACTATCGCATCTGCTCGGCACCACCCCCTTCTTCCGGCGGCGTGACGCAGAACATGATCATGGGACTCTATGATTTGCTGGAGCCAACCGACGAGACGAGCATGACCGAAGAAGGCTATCTCAAAGCCTTTGTCGACGCCCAACGCCTCGCCTATGCGGACCGCGATCATTATCTGGCCGATGCTGATTTCGTCCCGGTACCCTCAAAAGACCTGATCAATCCTGCCTATCTGCGCGTCCGCGCCAAAGAAGCCTTCGCACCGGATGCGGCCTCCTTCCCGGGTGATCCCGGCGTTGCGCTTGGACGAGACCCAATCCGCCCGCTCTGGGGAGAAGACGCCACCGAGCACGCGCCCGGCACCACGCACATCTCCATTGTGGATGCAGATGGCAACGCCGTCTCCATGACCGCCACCGTAGAAGCGGCTTTCGGCTCGTCCCTCATGGTTCACGGCTTCATGCTGAACAATGAGCTGACAGATTTCTCCCGCGAGCCGACAAAGGGCACCAAGCCCGTCGCGAACGCACCCGGCCCATTGAAACGGCCTCGCAGTTCGATGTCTCCAACAATCGTCTTCGATCCCGATGGTGACCTGTTCATGGTCACCGGATCACCGGGCGGCAATTCCATCGTGGCCTATGTCTCGAAAACGCTTGTTGGGGTTCTTGAGTGGGGCAAGACGGCTCAGGAAGCCATCGAACTGCCGAACATTATCGCGCGCGGTGATACTGTTGGCGTGGAAATCGATGTTCCAGGTGGCATGGAAGCCGCCGAAGCCTTGCGTGAAATGGGATATGATGTGGAAGAACGTGAAGGCGAAAATTCCGGCCTTCATGTCATCATTGTGAGGGAGGATGGCCTGGAAGGCGGCGCCGATCCGCGCCGGGAAGGCGTTGCGAAGCATCTGGATTAGGCTTCATGGCCAAGCTCTATTTCTCCTATGCCGCAATGAATGCCGGCAAGTCGACGATCCTGTTGCAGGCGGCCTACAACTACCGCGAACGCGGTATGGAGGTACTTCTCCTCACATCCGCGCTCTACAAGGATGATGAGGAAGGGCACATTTCATCCCGGATTGGCATCGGCGCCGACGCGGTTCTCTATACGGCGGACACGGATTTGTATGCGCTTATCGGCGATGCGATGGCCGGTCACAAGATGAGCGCGATATTCGTCGATGAGGCGCAATTCCTGACCAAGACGCAAGCTTGGCAGCTCGCGCGTGTCGCGGACCATCTGAATGTACCTGTGCTGGCCTATGGCCTGCGAACAGATTTCCAGGGAGAACTGTTCGAGGGGTCCGCCGCGCTGCTGGCGATTGCCGACTCGCTGCGGGAGATCCGCACGATCTGCGAGTGCGGCCGGAAGGCCACGATGGTTGTGCGGCTTGGTCCGGATGGAAAAGCCCTTACCGAAGGCGAACAGGTCAGCATCGCAAAGGCGACTTACCTCTCGCTTTGCCGCCGCCATTGGGAGGAACGCATGGGACGCTTCCCACCTGCACCTTGATCAGGGAGACAATTCAGCAGTCAGGGCATCTGCGAGAAGCCGTCCGCGCGCGGTAAGGGCGAGCCTTGGTCCGTCTTGCACCATCCAGCCTTCTTCAACAAACACATCGATCTTGGCCTGCGAGAGTGTCCGGCCTGAAATGCTTTCGATCCTTGTCCGGTCGATCCCGGATGATGGTCGCAATCCCATGGCCAGCAACTCTCTTGCATTGTCTAGCGGGTACAGCTTGGACGCCTCAGACCATCCCGACGCAAGAGCTTGCACGTTTGCGATATAGGCCGCCGGCTGACGCTCAGCCTCTGAGGCATAACGGTTTCCACCTACGCTGAGCCGACCATGCGCACCAGGACCCACACCGATCCAGTCACCGCCATTCCAGTAGATGTTGTTGTGACGAGACTGGTATTTTTCCGACATGGCATGATTGGAGATCTCGTAAGCAGGCAAGCCGGCTGCAGAAAGCACATCTTGCGTCAGCTCGTACAAATCGGCCTGGTCATCATCGTCCATCGGAGTCATCTGGCCGCGAGCCGCCGCCTTGCCGAAGGCCGTACGCTCCTCGATCGTCAGTTCGTACAGGGATATATGGGGCGCACCATACTCCAGAACATCTGCAAGCTCCGCCTGCCACTCATCCTCTGACTGGCCGGGTCGGGCATAGATCAGGTCGATTGAGACATTCGGGAATATCTTCATGGCCCGCTTCAAGGCTGCGCGCGCGACGTCGCTATCATGATCACGGCCCAAAAAAGCCAATGCATGATCCCGAAGAGATTGTATGCCGATGGAAAGCCGGTTGATACCTGCCGCCTTCAGCCCCTCAAGGTCCATGCGCATGATGTCATTCGGATTGGCTTCAATTGTAATTTCAGCATCGTGTTTCAGGCCGAAACTGTCACCGGCAGCAGTGACCAGCCCGGCAATGGCGTCGGGGGCCAGCAAGGACGGCGTCCCTCCCCCAAGATAAAGACTGTCCGCCGCCCCATGCTCTGGCATGCGCGGACGATGGATCGCAATATCTTTCCGGATTGCCTTCAACAAGGGTTCCAGGTCGCGGTCCTTGGCTGCGTACACATTGAAGTCGCAGTATGGGCAGATCTTCGCACAGTACGGCCAGTGGATGTAGACTCCAAATCCATATTGTGGACCGAACTGAGCGAATTCCATCGTCACGATAGCAGCGCCGCTTTGAGCTTCTCGACCGCCCGTGCGCGGTGGCTCATCGCGTGTTTCAAAGCGGGCTCCATTTCGCCAAACGTAATCGATTCCCCTTCTGCGACAAAAACAGAATCGTATCCGAAGCCCTTGTTCCCACGTGGCGGCCAGGTCAGCTCCCCATGGACTTCGCCCTCAAACACCTCCGCATGACCGTCTGGCCAGACAATGGCCAGCGCGCAGACAAATTTCGCCGAACGGTTGGTGGCGCCAATATCATCGAGTTCGCGCTGAACTTTCTCCATCGCCTTGCCAAAGTCGCGCGGTTCGCCCGCCCATCGGGCTGAGTAAATGCCCGGCGCGCCGCCCAAAGCTGTAACAGACAGGCCAGAATCGTCGGACAGCGCCGGAGCACCCGTAGCCTCAGCCGCCGCCCGCGCCTTGAGGATTGCATTGCCGGCAAACGTCGCTTCGGTTTCTTCCGGTTCGGGCAAGTCGAGCTCAATCGCCGAGACGACCTCAAAGCCCAGAGGCGCGAACAGATCCGTCAGCTCGGATACTTTGCCCTTATTATGGGTCGCCGCGACCAGCCGTCCGGGCGAGAGCCTTCGAATCATGCTAATTTCACCCATTCTGTATTGGCCCTATTCTTGCTTTTGTCATTAAAGTATATATCGTTATTCGGTAAGCCTTGCGTCTTTAGCGATAAAGTCGAGCGGCTCCATGTCAACAACGCCGGAAGGTGAAAAGATACGCATGAGTACAAACGCGGGAAACTCCATGGCCGCCATCATGACCGTGCTGGTGACGATTGTCATGTGGATGACTGCCCTCATCGGCGCAATCGTTATCCTCGCAGCCGGGATAGAATTGATCTCCATGTTGTCAGGCAATCCAATCAATATTGGCGGCATCAAGATCGACGACCATGATATCAGCGTGCACGAACTCAGCGCCGGCCTGCTCGGCGCCGTCGTGGTGGTCGCTGCGGTCGTCTTTGTCTGTCTTGAATTGCGCAAGATCCTCGCAACCCTGTCTGCAGGTGACCCGTTCGTACCGGATAATGCTGGTCGGCTCACGCGAATCGCCATTGCCATCGCCGTGACACAACTGATGCGGTACGCGATCGCATTGGTGATCGGACTGACAGCCGAAGGGGCAAAAATACAATTGTCTTTCGACCTTATCGCATGGGCATCGGTTGCGGCGCTCTTCATCCTGTCCCAAGTCTTCCGTGAGGGCACCCGCCTTCGCGACGAAGAAAAAATGACAATTTAGGAGCACAGGATATGTCCATACGCGTAACCCTCGACCGAGTGCTTCTAGATCGCCGCATGTCTCTGACGGAGTTATCAGAACGCGTTGGCGTAACGCTGGCCAATCTTTCGATCCTGAAAACCGGCAAGGCCAAAGCAGTGCGGTTCTCCACACTTGAAGCCTTGTGCCGGGAACTGGATTGCCAGCCAGGTGATTTGCTTGTCTTCGACGACGAGGATTCGGCGGACCATGAACAAGTCGCGGCCGAATAGGTGACGCGTCTCCGCCTCCTGCCGTTCGAACCAGGCGATGTCGTTTCGGTCCGGTTTGGAGTGGTCCTGTCGCATTATGGCGTAGTGACCTCCCGCGGGACAATCATCAGCAATTCCCGCCTGCATGATGGTGTCGTCGAACAAAGCCCCGATCAGTTTTCGACCGGTCGTGAGATTCGCCTGCACCGTCGCTACAGCTCGCTGGATGGCCACCTCGTGGAAAGCCGCGCCCGTCGCCAGCTCGGCCGTGACTATGATCTGTTCGGCTCCAATTGCGGCCATCTCGTCCGCCATGCGCACCGCCGCAAGCCGACGCCAATGCAGATTGGGGCAGCGACTGTCCGCGCATTGGGCGACATGCTATCCAGCAAGCGAAATCCTTACTGACTCAGACAAGGAACGTCGAAGGCCTTTCGGCGTAGCTACAGCATGACCCACAAGATTGCCTGCGCGATGCTCGCCCTGATCCTGCCCCTTGCTGCGTGTGGCGGTGACAAGGAAGTCGGCGAATTCAAGAATGACTGGCTCGGCAATGAGATCAAGATCAAGCAGTTACAGGATCCCGATATTCAGGGCATCGTCTGCCATCTCTCTTATTTTGATCGTGGCGTCTGGGACAGGCTTGGCAAGGGCAACTGGTTTGAAAACCCGTCCAATTCCTCGATATCATGCCTTCAGTCGGGCCCGATCCGCATTGGTCGGATTGATCTGGACAAGTCCGGCGAGGAAGTGTTCGACCAGAACCAGAGCCTGGTCTTCAAGCAACTTGCCGTCCGCCGGATTTACGATGCCGATTCCGACAGCCTGATGTACGTCTCCTACAGCCGCAAGATCGTCGACGGCTCTGCCAAGATGAGCCTGTCGACCGTGCCGCTGTTTGGGCGTGATGTGACCTGGCAAAATGGGAAGCCGGCTTCCGGCAATTAGTCCACCGACACATGTTTTCGGCAATTACGTATGGACGCCGGACAGTTCGGCGCCCATGTGCGGCTGCATGACAATGAGAGTCCGATCTGCTGATGATCGTCGCCGCGAGATTCAGGAAAACGCCACGCGCCTCGGCATCGACGAGGCGTTCATTTCCGATCTTGTCGAGCGGTTCTATGCCCGCGTCCGCGCCCATCCCCTTCTGGGCCCGGTTTTCGAGCAAGAGATCAGAGACCAGTGGCCATCCCACCTCGCCAAGTTGAAGGATTTCTGGTCCTCGGTGTCCATGAACACGGGTCGCTATTCCGGCAAGCCTTTCCCGGCCCATATGAAATTGACGGGCATCACGCCCGCCCATTTCAATATCTGGCTCGCCCTGTTCAGATTGACGCTGGAAGACCTGTCGCACAATCCGGAAACGGTGGACTACTTCATGGAACGCGCCAATCGCATAGCCCGCAGCTTCCAGCTCGGCATGTTCGAACTGGGCAACGGCCCCGGCATTTAGCCCAGCGCGGCCTTCTGCGCGTCGAACAGTTCCATACAGCCTTTTTCCGCGAGTCTCAGCATTTCATCGAGCTCAGGACGGGTCATCGGGCGCTCTTCGCCGGTGCCTTGCACCTCGATAAAACCACCATCGGAACTCATCACGACATTCATGTCGGCTTCACCGCGCGAATCTTCCGGATAGTCGACATCCAGAACCGGGTGGTCCTGGTAGATGCCCACAGAAATGGCGGCCGCCTGCTTTGTGATTGGATCCGCAGAAATCACGCCTTCGGCGCGCAGGTAGCGACAGGCCATGGCCAAGGCAACAAATCCGCCGGTGATCGAAGCCGTGCGCGTGCCGCCATCGGCCTGCAACACGTCACAATCTATGGTGATCTGGTTCTCGCCCAGCGCCTTCAAGTCACACACTGAACGCAGGGAGCGACCAATCAGGCGCTGAATTTCCTGCGTGCGACCGGACTGTTTGCCGGAGGCTGCTTCCCGCCGACCGCGTGTATGTGTTGCGCGCGGCAACATGCCATACTCAGCGGTGACCCAGCCCTTGCCCTGCCCTTTCATCCAAGGCGGGACGTTCTTTTCCCAACTGGCGGTGCACAGGACATGCGTGTTGCCGAACTTGGCGAGGCATGAGCCTTCAGCATAGCGCGTGACATTGGTCTCCAGCGTCACGTCGCGAAGCTGGTCAAAAGCGCGTCCGGATGGACGAATAAGCGTGCTCATTTTGAATTCCTCATTGCTGCCCTGCCTGATTGCGGGTTTTGACGCGCCTGTCTACACCGGGAGAGAGGTTCATAACCGCCGGGGGAATCATGCCGACAGATATCGAGATCGCCAGAAGCGCCAAGAAGCGCCCTATTCACGAATTGGCCGAAGCGCTCGAGATCGATCCAGAAAACATTATACCCTATGGCCATGACAAGGCGAAGATCGCAACCGGTCACCTGACGGCGATAAAATCAAAGCCCAATGGCAAGCTGATCCTGGTCACCGCGATCAACCCGACACCTGCTGGCGAAGGCAAGACCACAACCAGTGTCGGACTGACAGACGCAATGAACCGGATCGGCGAGCGCACCTTGCTCTGCCTCCGTGAACCTTCGCTCGGCCCCTGTTTCGGGATGAAGGGCGGAGCCACAGGCGGCGGCCAGGCGCAAGTGGTGCCGATGGAGGACATCAACCTCCACTTCACGGGTGACTTCCACGCGATCACCTCCGCCCACAATTTGCTGGCGGCCATGATCGACAATCACGTCCATTGGGGCGGGGACAGCGGCATCGATCCCACACGGATCACATGGCGCCGCGTCATGGACATGAATGACCGCAATCTGCGCAGTGTCGTAACGGGCCTCGGCGGCAGCCCGAATGGCACACCGATGGAAACCGGCTTCGACATCACTGTCGCATCCGAAATCATGGCAATCCTCTGCCTGGCAAAGGATGCCCACGACTTGCAAGCCCGGCTGGAGCGCATGGTGATCGGCTATCGCCGGGGGCGCGTGCCTGTCACGGCGAAAGACATGAATGCGGTCGGTGCCATGATGGTCCTTCTGAAGGACGCCATGCTGCCCAATCTGGTCCAGACCCTGGAGGGCAACCCAGCACTCATTCATGGCGGCCCGTTTGCCAATATTGCGCATGGCTGCAGCTCTGTGATCGCCACGCAGGCCGCACTCAAGATGGCAGATTTCGTCGTAACAGAAGCTGGCTTCGGAGCAGATCTCGGCGCTGAGAAGTTCTTCAATATCAAATGCCGCCAGGCTGGCCTCGCGCCCAGCGCTGCGGTGCTCGTCGCGACCGTTCGCGCGCTGAAGATGCATGGCGGCATCGCCAAGGAAGACGCCGGCACCGTCAGTTACGACTCGCTCGAAAAGGGCCTTGCCAATCTTGGCCGTCATATCGAGAACATGAAACAGTTCAACGTCCCGGTCGTCGTGGCAATCAACCGGTTTACCTCGGACACATCCGGTGAAATCGCCGCAATTGAAGCCTACTGTGCCCAACAGGACGTACCTGTCTCCGTCTGCACGCACTGGGCTGAAGGGGGGCATGGCGCCGAACACCTTGCGCACACAGTTGCCAATCTTGCGCGAAACGCACCGGCAGATTTCGAACCGCTCTATCCGCCGGAAATGCCTCTCTTTGACAAGATCGAAACCGTGGCCCGGCGCATCTATCGTGCCAGCCATGTCGAGACGACCCCTTCGGTACGCAACCAGCTGGAACGTTGGGAAAAGGCAGGCTTCGGCCATTTCCCTGTCTGTATGGCAAAGACGCCCTACAGTTTTTCAAGCGATGCCAAACTGATTGGCGCGCCCGAAGACCATGTTCTCAAGCTTCGTGACGTGCGCCTGTCTGCGGGCGCGGAGTTCGTCGTGGGAATCTGTGGTGACATTGTCACCATGCCGGGTCTTCCCCGCCAGCCTGCTGCGGAAAACATGCACCTCAACACCCTGGGTCAAATCGAAGGCCTTTCCTGATTGGTGCTCAGCAGGCGGGATGAAACCTGTTGAACGCAGCGCGGCACACGCCTAATCAATAAGGGATGATCCAGCCACTCGACACGCAATCCCTGTTGCAGCGCCTTGACCAGCGTTCACGCGACATTTTCCGTGAGATTGTCGAAGGCTATCTGACCACAGGCGAGCCTGTCGGCTCCCGCACCTTGTCGAAAAGCGGGATAGCCCTCTCTCCTGCCTCCATCCGCAATGTGATGGCGGATCTGACTGAACTCGGCCTGCTGGAATCGCCCCACATCTCTGCCGGACGCGCGCCGACCCATACCGGCCTGCGCCTGTTCGTCGACGGCTTTCTCGAAATCGGAGAGCCCAGCCGCGCCGACCGTATGGAGATTGATGACCGCCTCAAGTCGGCGGGCACCAATATCGAAGCGGTCATGGGCGAAGCCTCGAATATCCTGTCCGGCCTGACCGGCGGTGCAGGCCTGGTCACGTCCCCAACCCGCGACGCGGTGGTCAGGCATGCCGAATTCGTACCGCTCGGCGGACGCGAAGCGCTCTGCGTTATCGTCACAGAGGATGGCGATGTCGAGAACCGTATCGTTGAAGTGCCCGAAGGGCTGCCGGCAACGACACTGATCGAGGCGGGTAATTATCTCTCAACGCGCGTGCGCGGTCGCACCCTGACGGAAGTTGCCAGCGATATCCGTCAGGAATTGCGCTCGCATCGCGCCGCGTTGGATCAGGCCGCATCCTCGCTGGTGGAACAGGGACTGGCGCAATGGAGCGGTGATGCACCCGGACGGGGACGCTCCCTGATCGTGAGAGGCCGTGCCAATTTGCTCGAAGACGCACAGGCCGCAGAAGATCTCGACCGGGTACGCCAGCTGTTCAACGAGCTTGAACGCCAGCAAAGCTTGCTCGATATCCTCGACACAACCCGAGAAGCGGACGGTGTGCGGCTGTTCATTGGTGCGGAGAACCAGCTTTTCCCGCTATCGGGTTCAAGTGTGATTGTGGCTCCCTATATGGGAGGCGGAAAACAGGTTATTGGCGCACTGGGCGTGATCGGCCCCACCCGGCTGAACTATGCCCGCGTCATACCTATGGTCGATTATACGGCGAAAGTGGTCGGGGAACTCCTCTCCACACGCCGCAAAAAGGATACGCAAGGATGAGCGACGAAACCAAACCCGGCGAAACCGCTGAAATTGATTCCAATACTTCCAAGGCTGACCTCAAAGCGGCTGCGGACGATATCCTGAAGTCTGCGCCCAAGCAGGAAGACGCACCCGAAGCGCAAGCGGACGTGGATCCTGTGCAGCGACTTGAGATCGAGAAAGAAGAGCTGCGCGAGCAATTGCTGCGAACGCTGGCCGACCTCGACAATACGCGCAAGCGCGCCGAGCGTCAGGTGTCCGACGCGCGCGTCTACGCCATCGAGAAATTTGCCGGCGACCTGCTCAGCGTTTCGGATAACCTCTCCCGCGCCCTCGCCGCCCTGACCGATGAAGATCGCGCCGCCCTGTCAGAAGCTGGCCGGAACCTGTTCGAAGGCATCGAGATGACGGAGAAGGAGCTGCACACAGCCCTCGCCCGTCATGGCGTTACGGTGATTGCCGCCCTGCCCGGCGACACATTCGACCCGAACCTGCATCAGGCCGTCGCCAACATCCCGTCCGACCAGCCAAACGGCACCATCGCCTCCTGCTTCCAGCCCGGCTGGAAGATCGGCGAGCGCACCTTGCGCGCCGCCATGGTCGCCGTCAGCGCAGGCGCGGCGAACTGATCAACGCCCCACCTTCCACATCGTAACGGTGTTCTGCCGCCAGTTCGGCACGATGACCGTATCGCCGATCACCGTCAGGTCATTCTGAGAGACCGGTTCATTAAACAGGGTGGCGACCGCGCCATCCTCGCCGACATAGTGGATCTGGCCGGGCCAGGACGAGACGAGATAGCCGCCGCCCGGCACGAGCCCGATCCCGTCGGCATTTTCCATGCCGGCGGCAATCTCGGTCAATTCGCCCTCTGCGGTCACGCTGAACAAGCTGCCGGTTGTCATGGTAGAGACCAGCATCCGGTCGCCATCGCCCAACAGGCCATTCACGCCCGCCAGCTGCTCATCCTGCAGCCAAAGCTCAGCCGTACCGTCTGATATCCGGTAGATCGCCGCATCACCGGAATCCGACACATAGATCGCGCCGTTCCAGTCGGTCGCATCATTGAGAAATTTGGCGCCCTCAATGCGGACTGAGTCCAGTCGCTCGCCGTCTTCGACGTTGAACATCACCACGCTATCAATGTCGGCGGCATACAGAGTCCCGTCCAGCACGGCCATGCCCTTGGGCGCGTCCAGTTTCGCTGTCCAGTAGCGCGTCGTGACACTGCCGTCGGCTGCAAGATGAGAAATGTAGCCATTCCCATCCTTGTCAGTCCCCTCTCCGACCACGTTCGAAATGAAGTATCCGCCATCCGGCGCAGCAGCGACACCTTCTGGACTTTCAAAGCCTTCCGCAATCCAGGCCTGCTCAATGCTCGCCACAGAGAGCGCCTTGTTGACGGGCTCTGACGTGCAGGCCGCCAATAGACAGATGGAAAAGATTGGAACGAAGGTGCGGATCATCTGGAGCCTCCCCGGCTTCTGCTTTTTTGGCACTATGCCCGGCAGGATACCCAAACGTCCAGAAGTTCCGGGATAATTCAGCCCAGCGGCTCGGGCGCGGTGCGCCCACGGCCGGGCAGGCGCTCCCACAGCCGCTCATGAAACGTGTAGGCGAGGGTCTGCACGGCCGGTTCAATCATTCCGATGGCCAGCGCCGCATGCCAGTTACGCGTCAGGGCAAACGCCACGGCAATAGCGACCGTAAAGTGCATCAGGCTGTATGTGAGTGTCTTGATGAGTTGGCGCGGCATGATATTTCCTTTCACACCAACTGACATAGTGAGACTGAGAACCATTATCAAATAAATTGCTGTTGGGGTTGCTATAGGGCTGACCTATAGCAGCAATGCACCAAAATCCTGTACAGCTACGTATTGTTCCCCCCTTGAGACGCGCTAAACCCTTCCCATATCGCAAGACGAACCGGCGCACGGATCAAAACCGTTTCCGCCGCCTCATTTGAACCCTTGGAAAGAGCCACTGGCTGTCCGGGGCTGCTGAGCAGACCGCAACAGAACACGGCCCGTGGCGGCTTGATAAAAAGAGAGATGCAACATGAGCAAAATCATTGGTATTGACCTTGGAACCACCAACTCCTGCGTCGCCGTCATGGAAGGCGGACAGGCAAAGGTCATTGAAAACGCAGAAGGCCAGCGCACAACCCCGTCCGTTGTGGCCTTCACTGAAGGCGGCGAACGCCTGATCGGCATGCCGGCCCGGCGCCAGGCTGTCACCAACCCGGATTTCACCTTCTACGCCATCAAGCGTCTGATCGGTCGCCAGTTCGACGACCCAACCGCGCAGAAGGACAAGGAAATTTCCCCGTTCGAAATCGTCAAAGGCCCGGCAGGCGACGCCTGGGTCAAAGGTCGCGACAAGGATTACGCACCACAGGAAGTGTCTGCTTTCATCCTGACCAAGATGAAGGAAACGGCTGAAGCCTATCTCGGCAGCGAAGTGACCCAGGCGGTCATCACCGTGCCTGCCTACTTCAATGATGCGCAACGCCAGGCAACCAAAGACGCCGGCAAGATCGCGGGTCTTGAAGTCCTGCGGATCATCAACGAGCCAACCGCTGCGGCCCTCGCCTACGGCCTCGACAAGGACGAACAGTCCAAGACGATCGCCGTATATGACCTTGGCGGTGGTACGTTCGACGTCTCCCTGCTCGAAATCGGCGACGGTGTGTTCGAAGTGCTGTCCACCAATGGTGACACGTTCCTCGGCGGTGAAGACTTCGACCTCCGGATCGTCGACTTCCTTGCAGAAGAGTTCAAGAAGGATCAGGGCATTGACCTGAAAGCCGACAAGCTTGCCCTTCAGCGACTCAAGGAAGAAGCCGAGAAAGCCAAGAAAGAGCTTTCCTCTGCCAGCCAGTATGAAGTGAACCTTCCCTTCATCACGGCAGATGCGACCGGCCCCAAGCACCTCAATATCAAGCTGACGCGCGCCAAGTTCGAAAGCCTTGTCGAAGACCTCGTCAAGCGCACCATCGAACCGTGCAAGAAAGCGCTCGCAGATGCTGGCAAGTCTCCTTCCGACATCGACGAAGTCGTTCTCGTGGGCGGCATGACCCGTATGCCGGCGGTTCAGGAAGCCGTGAAGAAATTCTTCGGCCGCGAGCCGCACAAGGGCGTGAACCCGGATGAAGTTGTTGCCATCGGTGCAGCGATCCAGGGCGGCGTGCTGCAAGGCGACGTGAAAGACGTGGTCCTGCTTGACGTGACCCCGCTCTCGCTCGGTATTGAAACACTGGGCGGCGTGTTCACACGCCTGATCGACCGCAACACGACGATCCCGACCAAGAAGTCCCAGGTGTTCTCGACGGCTGACGACAATCAGCCTGCCGTGACGATCAAGGTCTTCCAGGGCGAGCGCGAAATGGCCGTCGACAACAAGATGCTCGGCCAGTTCAATCTCGAAGGCATCCCGCCAGCACCGCGCGGCTTGCCTCAGATCGAAGTGACCTTTGACATCGACGCCAACGGCATCGTGTCCGTGTCCGCCAAGGACAAGGCCACGGGTAAAGAGCAGCAGATCACCATCCAGGCGGACGGTGGCCTGACGGACGAGGACATCAAGAACATGATGGCCGACGCCGAAGCCAATGCGGGCGAGGACAAGGCACGCCGCGAACTCGTCGAAGCCAAGAACCAGGCCGAAGCGCTGGTGCACCAGACCGAAAAACAGGTCGAGGAGCATGGCGACAAGGTGTCTGACGAGGTGAAAGCCGAGATCAAGACGGCGTCCGACGAGCTGAAAGAGGCCCGTGAGGGCGACAACATCGCTGACATCCAGGCCAAGCATCAGGCCCTGATGACGGCCGCCATGAAGCTCGGCGAGGCAATCTATGCCAGCCAGCAGGATGAGGCGGCCACTGCGGACGCAGCCGCCGATGCGGCAGCCGACGGCGATGATGTGGTCGATGCCGACTTCGAGGAAGTCGATGGCGACCAGAAGTCTGCCTAAGGCGGCTGACTACACCTAAAAGAAAAACCCGCCGGATCGCTCCGGCGGGTTTTTTCGTCCCGGTTCCCAAAAGGCTAAGGGCGTGGCGGGCGCACGAACTTTGCTCCGACCAGAATACCGCTCTGCCAACGCTTCTCGCATGGCACAACCAGCTCCATTGAGCCGTCAGGCTTCAGTATCTGGAGTTCAAACGTCTCCGGCACCGCCCAGATTTCGGTCAATTTGAGTTTGGCTCCTGTCGATGACAGGTCTCGGATCCCCACATCGAACGAACTGTGGCGGTGGTTTACGACAATTCTCCCACGCCGCAACATCCGCATGCGCGGATCGTCACGTCCATTCGCAGGAGGTGCGTTTGCCTGTGTTTGGCTTTTATCTGACATGACAGAACTATGCGCGACACAGGCTTTGGTTCAGGCGTTAACTGTCATTCGCACGGCGAATGACAGTTGGAATCAGATCACGACCACCACCTTGCCCTGCGCTTTCCGGTCCATCAGCTCCTGAATGGCATCGGCTGACTTTTCCAGCGGATATGTATTCGAGATGTGCGGACGGATCTTACCTTCACCATACAGCTTGAACAGTTCAGCGACATTCTGCTGGTGAGCCTTCGGGTCACGCGCCACCGCTGCGCCCCAGAACACGCCGCGAATGTCGCAACTTTTCAGCAGGGTCAGGTTGAGCGGCAGCTTTGGGATACCGGCAGGAAAGCCGATCACGAGAAAACGCCCTTCCCAGTTCATGGCCCGCACCGAGGGCTCGGCATAATTGCCACCGACACCGTCATAAATAATGTCCACGCCGCCGCCGGACACTTCCTTGATGTCGTTGGAGAACGCTTTCTGACCGTCCCGATCAAGCTCACGCGCATAGACGAGGCCTTTGTCGGCGCCTTTTGAGAGGCAAAAATCCACCTTTTCCTGTGTCGAGCAGGCCGCGATCACTTCAAGGCCCATCGCCTTGCCAAGCTCAACGGCTGCAATGCCAACGCCGCCAGCCGCACCCAGAACGAGCAGTTTCTCACCCGGCTTCGGGTCAGCGCGGTCCTTGAGAGCATAATAGCTGGTGCCATACGTCATCAGAAACGCGGCCGCTTCTTCAAACGGCATGCCTTCCGGGATTGGCATTACGGCATGCTGGGCCGCGACGGCATATTCCGCCATACCGCCATTCCCGATCGAGGCCAGAACGCGGTCACCCACTTTCACATGGGAAACGCCTTCGCCCACTTCCTTGACGAACCCGGCGATCTCGCCACCCGGCGAGAATGGGCGCGGTGGCTTGAACTGGTACATGTCCTGAATGATCAGCGAATCCGGGAAATTCACCCCGCACGCCTTTACTTCTATCAGCACCTGACCTTTGCCGCATTCCGGCATCGGGGCATCTTCAATGACCAGACTGTCCGGTCCGCCTACTTCTTTGGAGAGCACTGCTTTCATGGCTGCGACTTCCTTCCCATCTTGTTGTTTCTGCTGTCAGACGGTAGCGGTGTGCCCGATAAAAGTCCAAGCCTGACGTAGCGGAGAGGTAGCAGTCAAATGGCAAAGAAATGGGC
This sequence comes from Hyphomonas sp. KY3, assembly GCF_017309975.1. Classification (NCBI taxonomy): domain Bacteria; kingdom Pseudomonadati; phylum Pseudomonadota; class Alphaproteobacteria; order Hyphomonadales; family Hyphomonadaceae; genus Hyphomonas; species Hyphomonas sp. KY3. The sequence continues at coordinate 324,391 of NZ_CP022271.1, read as the reverse complement.
CCTGGCCCTGCATGGTGGCGCCGGGCCGATCCCGGGGAATGACTATTCCCTGCAGGAAGCCCATTTGGCGACCCTGTTGAAGAATGGTGCCGAACGCTTGCGGGACGGCGAAGCCGCTCTGGACGTCGTCGAAGTGATGGTTCAGGGGCTTGAAGAGTCCGGCCTGTATCTTGCCGGAAAGGGCGCTGCACCAAACCTCGACGGCGCGTATGAGCTGGACGCCGCCATCATGGACGGTCGCAACCGCACAGCCGGAGCGGTCGGCGCTCTGCAGGGATACCGCAATCCGGTCTCCTGCGCGCGCGCGGTCATGGAACAGACCCCCAATGTTTTGCTGATTGCAGACGGGGCCCGAAAGCTGCTGGCCAAATCGGGCCTGGTCATGATCGACGATCCGGACGCTTACTATGACCCCGTCGATGAACTGACGACACAGGACATGATCAACTCGACCGGAACCGTGGGGGCAGTTGCGCTCGACATTTATGGTGACCTGTCAGCTGCAACCTCTACGGCCGGCATTCGCGGCAAAACGCCCGGCCGGCTGGGCGATACTCCCCTGCCCGGCGCGGGCACATGGGCAGATGAACGTTGCGCCGTGTCGTGCACCGGACTGGGTGAATATTTCATTCGCGCAGCTGCAGCCGCAGACGTCTCGGCGCGCATCCGCTATGCCGGAGCCGGACTGGAAGCCGCCGTCCAAGGCGCATTGGATGATGTGCGCATGCTGGGAGGACAAGGCGGCATGATCGCCGTATCCGCCGAAGGAGACATATCCGCGCTCTGGAATTCGTCTGGCCTGAAACGCGCCATGGCGGATTCAAATGGACGATTTGAAGTGGGCACGTTCGGCTGATGAATATTCTTCTTTTCATAGTGTTGGGTTTGGCCGTGTTCGCCCTGATGCTCGCCCTGCAGATGCGCTGGATGATTTCGGTAGCGTTGCGCCGTGCTCTGACGGAAAAATTTGGCGGACTCCCCTCAGACATCGAGTACCGCGAAGGCGTCGCTGATGCCGGACGGCGTGTCTCGCATACGGATATCGCAACTCATCTCAACCAAACCTATCCGAACCAGCTCGGACACCTGCGCCTTGCGCGGCGCGTTTCGGTTTACACACTGCCTGTGATTATCGGCCTGCTCGTGATCCTCAGGTTTGGACTGGAGGCTTTCTGATATGCGCGGCTATTTTGCGATCGGCTCTGAACGTATCTCGAAACCCATGAATCTTGGCGCGCTGATGCGTACAGCGAATGCCTTCGGGGCAAGCTTTGTGTTTTCCATCAATGCCGAGCATCGCCTGCGGGCAGCCTACCAGGCCGACACGTCAAAAACTGCCGGACAAGTGCCTTACTATCAGTGGGACAATGTTGACGAAATGCAGTTGCCCCGCGGGTGTCAGATGGTCGGCATCGAGCTGACGGATGATGCTGTAATGCTGCCCACCTTCCGGCATCCTCCGCAGGCGGCCTATATGCTGGGCCCTGAAAAAGGGGACTTGTCACCCGACATCCTCGCGCGCTGTGATCATGTCGTGAAAATTCCGACCAAGTTTTGTATCAATGTCAGCCTTGCCGGCGCGCTCGTCATGTACGATCGCCATCTGTCGATGGGCGGCTATGCTCCGCGCCCGATCATGCCTGGCGGCACTGGCGGAGATGGCCTCAGCCGAACATATGTTCCCGGTCGCGACCGCAAATAGTCAGCGCCCCAGCACACGCTGGATCACACCCATGATCCCCGTGAACTGTAGTCCCGCATCCCGCACTGCAAGGGCGAAACAAACTTCGCCCGGATCACCGACGGGCTGGTGCGTGTCGTCCGGCCCCTTGACCGCCAGGTCGCCGGGACCGTAACTGCCGGTCTCATCCGAAAATCCGCCTGCCACCACGAGTGTGAACTCCGTACCGCCGTGCGAATGCCGGGGCACTTTGGCATTGGGCTGTATACGGTAAAGCTCGATCTCGAGGTCGCTGCCAACATCAAGTTTCATGCGTCGGATGCCCGGCGCGTTCGCCTGCCATCCGGCAGCATCAAATGCCTCCAACGCCTTGTCGCGCAAGGGCATGGGCAGGCACGCCAATTCGGCGTCTCCAGTGAAATCCGTAGCGGTCACGCTATCTCCGCTTTCGAGCGCATCAATCAGCTCAAGTGCGCGAGCCCCTGCTCCGGCTGACATCTGAACGGGCTCTGCTGTTTCCAGCATGAAACCGGACACCGCTTCACTTGCGGCAAGCGCGCCACGCACATCACGCCGTAACATGCTCTGGGTCTCGAGTAGCAACGCAAATGCCGGATCAAGCTGACCCGCCGCATAGGCCGAATAGAGCTCGCTATAGGATGAAGTAGCTGGCTGCTGCATCATGTCATGTTCCATTCACTACGTGTCGGCATCTCCGCCCTCCGGTTCCAATTGGCCACGCAGGCGGCCGAAAGCCAGCCGGATTCGTGACTTCACCGTTCCCAGGGGCAGGTTGAATTTTGTGGCGATTTCGGAATGCGACAAGCCCTCATAGAAGGCGGCCTGCAGCAATTCGAGCTGTTCGGGGGGCAGCTTCACCAACTCGGCCCGAACCGTCTCCTCGATCTGAACCCGATCCAGCGCCGCATCCGGCTGCTCTATATCCGGTGGCCGAAGCATGGGTTCATCCGCATCGAGGTCGGGCCGACTGGCCCGGCGGAATTTGTCGATGCGCCGATTGCGTGCGACACGGAAAATCCAGGTCGAGACCGACGCCTGTTTGCGGTCGTACATGCCCGCCTTGCGCCAGACAGTCACCATGACGTCTTGCGCCAGATCCTCGGCCTCCAGCGCGCTTGCGCCCAACCGCAACATGTAACTCTTCACCCGCGGGGCGTAGAAGTCGAACAATTCCGAAAAAGAGGCCCGACACTTATCGGAGGCAATCAGGGCCATGCAGTCTGCATGACGCTGTCGCACATCCGGGGAAATCGTCGTTGTTACAGTGTCGTTCACACAAGAACTTTCAGTTTACATGTTCCAGACACTATCGTGGCGGCTCACATGGAACGCAACCGCCTGAACGAACAAGCTGGCGTGATCTGCAGAGGCAGCTGACATGCCGTAGTTTAGCCTTAACCCTGTTGTCTTTATGATGCTGGGAATGCTCCGCGCAAATGGGAATGTATAGAATATGCAAACACTGAGATTGAGCCGGAAAACTCTGACCGTGCTGACCCTTGTGGCTGCGCTTGCCGTGCCCATGGCCTCTGCCAGCCCTTCGGCGATCGGTCGATACAAGGATTGGTCGGTCTTTACCGACACCGCGAATGGAGAAACCATCTGCTATGCAGCGACACAAGCCACCGACAAGGCCCCCCGCGCGGCCGATCATGGCGATGTGTGGTTCTATGTCACCAATTGGAAATCCGGTCGCGCGCGCAACCAACCGAGCTTGAAAGTCGGCTTTGACTTGCGGGAAGACCTGGCGCCGAAGGCCAGCGTAGGACGGTCGTCCTGGGCCATGTTTGGCGTCGGGCGTGAAGCGTTCGCAGATGATTCCGACGATTCCCGGATTGTTTCGGCCCTTCGCAAGGGGTCAGAACTCCGGATTGAAGCCGTTTCCCAGCGCAACACGCAAGTGGCCTATCATTTCTCGCTGAGCGGCTCGGCAGCGGCCATCGACAAGGCCTCCGCAATCTGCCGCTAAGACGCCTGACCCGGTAGACAGAAGCGCTCAGGATGGCGGCCTTTCGCATCGCGATAGTGCGAAATGATCACGTCCATATCGGTCTCGAAATCCCCGCCAGGCATGATCGGTCCCTCCAGCCGCATTTCCCTGGTTCCAAAATCAAGCACGGCGCTGAACAAGGGCACATTGGCGGATTGGGCGATATGCCAAAACCCAGTTTTCCAGACCGGATTTGCATTGCGCGTCCCTTCAGGCGCGATCGCGAGGTGGAGCGTATCCGCCGCGTCGAACGCCTCCTTCATCAGCGACACGACATCCTTCGATTTTGACCGCTCAACCGGCACGCAGCCTGCTCGCCGGAGCAAGCCACCAAACGGCCCTTGCACGAGGGAAGCCTTGCCCATCCAACTGAGCTTTTGTCGGTACCAGCCTGCAATGGCGAGCATGACCAGCCCGTCATAATTGGAGGTGTGAGGCGCGGCTATGATCACGGATTTGGAGACGTCCGGCCAGTCTGTGGCGACATGCCAGCCCGTCGCTTTCAGAAACATCCAGGAGAGCCCGCGAATGCCTTCGGAGAAGAGGCCCCGATAAGGCGCTGACTGACCGAAACGGCCTCGCGGATTATGGGTCGGAACGGAGTCCTGCATGTTCCGATCCTCTTCGCGTTCGGTGTTGAACGCTTGTATAGGTGCTGCGATCAGGAAAGTCGTGCAAATATCGACCGGCATCACGCCGCCGGACTCGCTACGACGTGTGGCGACTGCTATCAATACCGCACCGGCAATCTGGGGCTGGAATCGGAGTGCATCATGAATATCGGCTTTGTCCTTTTCCCGAATGTGACTCAACTCGATTTCACCGGCCCTCTCCAGATACTCCACCGTATGCCCGGCGCGGAAACCCATATTCTCGCAAAATCCCCTGATCCTGTGCCGAGCGATTGCGGCCTAGGCCTCGTGCCGACCGGCACATTCGCAGATGCGCCCGATCTCGACATGATCCTCGTGCCGGGCGGGTTTGGTGTGGTCGATGCGCTCGCTGACGGGGAAACGATGGATTTCGTTCACAAGGCCGGCGCGGCAGCAACCTATGTGACGTCCGTCTGCACGGGCGCTTTCATACTCGGTGCAGCAGGCCTGTTAAACGGCAAAAAGGCGACCACCCATTGGGCCTATCACCATCTGCTGCCGCTGGTCGGCGCTGTGCCCACCGAAGCGCGCTGCGTTCGGGACGGCACCACCTATACCGGTGGGGGCGTTACCGCCGGCATCGATTTCGCGCTTCAGATTGTCATGGAAATTTCGGGCCAGAACGTGGCCGAAGGAATTCAGCTGGCAGTGGAATATGATCCTGCACCGCCCGCCCATTCGGGCCATCCTTCCACGGCAAACGCGCAATTGCTCGCCGCCATGGAAAAACGGTATGCAGACCCCATCGAGGCGATGAGGTCTGCAATTTCAGCTTAGTAGCTTTCCTGCGTGATCGGCGTCAGGATGATTTCCACGCGGCGGTTGGCGGCGCGGCCCTCAGCAGTCGCATTGTCCGCGATTGGCTGGGTCTCACCCATACCAACAGCCGCAAGGCGAACTGGCGTGACACCCTGGTTCACGAGATAGGAACGGACCGATTCTGCACGGCGACGGGACAGGTCCATATTGTAGTCGTCCGGGCCGTCAGAGCTGGCATGACCAATGATATCCACGGCGGTCGATGGATAGTCGACCAGCGTCAGGCTGACATCGTTCAGCGCGCTATAGAAGTTCGGCTGGATCGTGGCACTGTTCACGGAGAAAGTGATGTTGGACGGCATGGTCAACGCGATCTGATCGCCCTGGCGCTCAACACCAATGCCCGTGCCAGCGGTTTGCTCGCGCAGGCGGCGCTCCTGTTTGTCCATATAGTCACCGGCTGCGGCGCCAGCAATTGCACCCACGGCTGCGCCAATTGCAGCGTTGCGGCCATCGTCGCCACCTGCAAGCGTACCTGCACCAGCGCCAAGAATGGCCCCGACGCCAGCGCCGGTCAGAACCCGTTGGCTCGGCCCGGTTTCACAGGCTGGAAGGGCAATCAGGGGAAGCGCAAGCAGCGCATAGGAAAGGCGTTTCATGTCATCAGCTCCTTTGGAAAGGACAGCCCGGAATTGGGCACGCTTATTAACGCGTGGGTCAGTCTTTCCGTTCCATCGATGACAAAACAATGGCGATCCTCATTAACTCCCCGTAATGTGAGGCCTGCAGCCAGCAATTCCTTCAACCGCTTCAGCGTGTTATAGGCGCCGCATCATGAAAATCGAACTTGACCTCACCCGGCGCGGCGACGCTGCATCCCCTGCCCCCCGCTCATTGGCGGGCCTGTCCCTTCCTGCTCTGAAAGCAGAGATGGAAGCGCTTGGTCTGGAGCCGAAGAAAGCTGGCATGCGCGCAAAACAGTTGCGCCGCTGGATGCACCATTTCGGTGTTCAGGAATTTGACGGCATGACCGATGTCGCCAAGGACCTGCGCGCGGAGCTGGGCGAGAAATTCATCCTCACCCGGCCCGAGATTGCAGATCACCAGGTCTCTCGCGATGGCACGCAGAAATGGCTGGCCCGCTTCGGCCCCGGCATCGAAGGCGAGAGCGTCTATATTCCCGATGTCGGCAAGGCAGGTGCTCTCTGCGTGTCCAGCCAGGTCGGCTGCACTCTGAACTGCACCTTCTGCCATACCGGCACACAAAAGCTCGTTCGCAATCTGACCGCACAGGAAATCGTCTCACAGGTATTGATCGCGCGGGACGCGCTGGATGGCTGGCCGAGTGATGAAGAAGACCGACGCCTGACGAATATTGTTTTCATGGGCATGGGCGAACCGCTCTACAATCTGGACAATGTCGCCGAAGCGATCGACACGATCAGTGACGGCGATGGCATAGCAATTGGCCGGCGCCGCATCACCGTATCCACGGCGGGTGTCGCGCCGAAGATCGTAGAGCTCGGCGAACGCACAAATGCCATGCTCGCCATCTCGCTGCACGCGACGAATGATGATCTGCGCAATGAGATTGTTCCGATTAATCGCAAGTACAATCTGAAGGAACTGTTCGAGGCGATCCGCGCCTATCCCGGCCTGGGCAATTCCCGCCGGGTGACGTTTGAATATGTCATGCTGAAGGGCGTCAATGACAGCCTTGCTGAAGCGCGCGACCTCGTCCGCCTTCTGAGAGGCGTGCCGGCAAAGATCAACCTCATACCGTTCAACCCCTGGCCGGGCAGCCCTTATGAATGCTCTGACTGGGACACAATCGAGGAATTCGCCGAAGTGCTGAATCAGGCGGGCTATGCGTCCCCGATCCGCACACCGCGCGGACGCGACATTCTCGCCGCCTGCGGACAATTGCGCTCCGAGAGCGTCAAGAAGTCCGCCGCTGAAAAGCGCCGCGAAGCGCTGGAAGCCGCTGCCGAATAGAAAAGGAGAGGCATCGCCTCCCCTTCTCCGCTGTGAATCCGGTCAAACCGGCTAGGCGCCTTTCAGCGCGGCGATCCGCTCTTGGGCATCCGTCAGGATATCCGCGATCGCCTTGCGCGTCTCGCCATCATTCGACGCCGACCGGGCCGCATCTCGCACGGCGTGGCGTAGTCGATGCATCGCCCCGCGCACATCCTGCGGATCTTCGGGTCGATCGCTCTCCTGAAGGTCGGCGAGACGGGCCTCGATCGCCTCGATTGTCGCGGCTGAATCTTCGCGCTCTTTGCTGCCGTCTTTCGTCAGGCGAAACGTCCGGCGCTGACCATCCATTTCCGCCTCGACCAGGCCGAGGTCCAGGAGGGCCTCCAGCGCAGGATAGATCACGCCGGGACTGGGGACATATGCCCCGCCCGTCCGGCTCTCGATCTCACGGATCAAGTCATAGCCGTGGCGGGCTTCCTCCGAGACAAGCCCCAGGATCAACAGGCGCAGATCGCCATGATTCAGGGGCCGACGGCGTCCGCCGCGATGACCATCCGCTCTACCATGTCTCATACCGCGTCGACCTCCATGCACGGGTCCATTTTCTCGTGTGCCGCAACCTGCGCCACGACGATGTTTCATGTTTCTATTTCGATACGTCATTTGAAGTCCTTTCGATATATCTAAACCTCAGATAATTTCGATATATCTAAATTTCAAGATTCGATATATCGAAAATATACCGATCCCCAGTCTCGTGGAATTTGTGCATGGCGCTAGATCCAGCCAGCCGCTAATTTGTCGGCATGCGTCTCTGGTTTGCCATTCTCGTCTGCACGGTTCTGATGCAAGCTTGCGCTCAGGCGGAAACCCCGTCGCCATGTGCCCCGGTAAAGCATCTCGGCCAACCTTATACGGTGTGCTCCTTTGAGGCGCCCACATCGGTAAACCTCTGGCTCACTCACCCCGATGGCGCGCCCTTCGGTCAGTTCGACCGGCTGGCCGCCCATCTCGCCGATCACGGCCAGACGCTTGAGTTTGCCATGAACGCCGGCATGTATCATCAGGACCGCCGCCCGGTCGGGCTTTATGTCGAGCAGGGCGAAAAAGTCGCCTCGCTCGTGACGCGTGAGGGGCCGGGCAATTTCGGCCTGCTTCCCAACGGGGTATTCTGGGTGGATCAAGACGGCACCCCCCATGTCACAGAAAGTCTCGCCTTTGAGGCCGAGGCACCGGACGCGCGCTTTGCGACACAGTCCGGCCCCATGCTGGTGATCGACGGTGCATTGCATCCGAGATTCAACGCGGACGGCCCCAGCCGGAAACGTCGCAATGGCGTGGGCGTCACCGCTGATGGCGCAACGCTCTATTTCGCCATCAGTGATGTGCCCGTGAACTTCCACAGTTTTGCCAGCCTGTTTCGCGACAAGCTGAACACGCCCAACGCCCTCTTTCTGGATGGATATGTCTCAAAGCTCTACGCGCCGGAGATCGGCCGCAACGAGACCGGTCTCGATATGGGCCCGATTGTTGGCGTGGTCCGCCCCTCCGATACGGACTGACCAACCCCGCCCGGCATGATATGCTGATCAGCGTATCCAGAGGAGCCTGTCATGCTCGCCCATACAATCCTGCTCGTCTTCGGCCTCTACTTCATGGCGTGTGGAGCCGGCCTGTTGGCAAACCCTAACCGCATGGCCCGCCTGATCGACGAATTGGAAGACAGCCCGGCGATCGGCTTTCTGTGCGGCGCGGTCATGATCTTTGCGGCGGGGGGAACCTTGTCAGTCCAGAACAGTTTCTCCACCGCAACCGATGGCATCGCAACCCTGATCATCGCAGGGGCGCTCGTCGAAGGTCTCCTCCTGGTGGCATGGCCCAAACCACTCTGGGCATTGGCACACTGGATGATGCCGGATGATGATCATTTGCGCGGATTTGGCATTGTTGCGCTCGCGCTTGGCCTGGTTGTGTTTGCCATCGGTGCGTTCTAGCCCTTTGAGGCACCACACTTAGAGGAGACCCCCATGTCGGCTGGCCCGGTTACGCTGTACGGATTGAAGAATTGCGATTCCTGCAAGAAAGCCCTGAAAGAACTTGATGCCTCGGACCGGGAGACCGCTTTTGTCGACATTCGCGAAGACGCCGACCTTGACCGGCTCTTGCCAGCCTGGCTGAAGGCCGTCGGCGCGGAAAGACTCGTCAATCGCCGTTCGACCACATGGCGTACCTTGTCAGAGGCTGAGAAGTCAGGCGCGCTGGGCGAAGGCGCCGCGGGCCTGTTGAAGGCGAATCCCACGCTGATCAAACGTCCGGTCATCGATACCGGTGCGGAAATCCTCGTGGGCTGGGACAGCGGCACGCAGCAGGCGCTCGCGCGGTGACACTGGAAGATTACAATTCCTATTGCGCAGGCCTCGGCCAGACAACGCATGTGGTCCAATGGGGTGGCTCCCATGTCTGGAAGATTGGCGGCAAGGTCTTCGCCATGGGAACACCGGACGGCGACCAGCTCGCCGCGTGCACGTTCAAGGTCCGCCCGATCAGCTTTCATATCCTGAAAGACCAGCCCGGCTGCCAGGGCGCGCCTTACCTTGCTTCACGTGGCATGAAATGGATCCAGCGTTTCTCGGACGAAACCCTGTCGGATGACGACCTCAAGGACTATGTCGCAGAATCCTTTCGCCTGATCGCCACTGCCCTCAGCAAGAAAAAGCAGCGCGAACTCGGTCTGCTCGATTAGCGCGCATCCTGCCTGCATGTCGCATTGACCTCACTCGCCGCTATCGGCATGCGCGCAGGACAGGAGTTGCCCATGTCCACACCGATCACCATCCTCGTGCCCGCCATGTTCAACGGCCCCCCGGGCTCGGCCAATGGAGGCATCTCGGCAGGTCTCGCCGCAAGCCAGATTGATGGTCCGGCAGAAGTTTCCCTGCGCGCGCCACCGCCGCTCGACATGGCGATGGAGGTTGTCCCAACAGGTGACGGATACGAAGTCCGGCATGGGGACCAGCTGGTCATGACCGCGCAACCTGCCGCACCGCTTGCCCCTCCCCCCGCTGCGCCAAACTTCGAGACAGCACAGACAGGCCCGGACAGTTTCCCCCCTGTCGAGACCCACGCGTTTCCCCGCTGCTATGTCTGTGGACCAGAGCGCACCGACGATGGCCTCTGCCTCTTCACCGGCAAGCCGAATGGCTATGACGGGGTGACAGATGTCTGGACACCGGATGAAAGCCTTGCCGGCGAAGACGGCTTGGTGCGCCCGGAAATACTATGGGCCGCGCTCGACTGTCCGGGCGCCTTTGCGATTGGCTTTCAGGACAATCCGATGGTGCTGGCCCGCATCACCGCGCAGGTGCATGCACGCCCCGCCCCCGGCGACGATCTGATTGTTGCCGGCTGGTCTCTCTATGATGACGGCCGCAAGCATGGCGCTGTCACCGCACTGTTCACGCGCGACGGCCAGCTGCTGGCTCAGTCGGAGCAATTGTGGATCGAACTGAAGCGGCCTGCAGCCTGACCAATCAGCGCCGACGGCGCGGGTTCAGGTAGAGATTGCGCTCCTGCGTGTCGAGTTGGCGCACGGCCCGCCCAAGATGCAGCTGTTCGACTTCTTTCGCCACATGCCGACGGGCGGCGCCGTTGAATTTCAGCAGGGCACAGAACATCTGCAACACGGCCTCCAGCTTGGCATAGCTTTCCGCCGCATCCACTTTAACGATCCATGATCCGCCCAGATTGATGATCCGGTGATCCAGCTTGCCGATCTTGCGACCCCGATCATCATACAGACTATAGTCTGCACCGATGCCTATGACGTTGCGGCGCAGGCGATAGAAGCGCGGGCCTTTCGTCGTGTCGATAAAAAAGGAAAATTTCTCCGGGAAAAGCGGCCACTTCTGCGCCGACCGTTCCAACTGGATAATCTGGTCATGACGGCTGATATTGACTGAATAGGACGGCACCGGTGTGCCCTTCGCCCCGATGCTCAGTTGCAATGACCGGCCCATCAACAATTCTGCCGTCCCGCGCCAGTGCATGCCTTCGGAAAACAATTTCAGCACCAGCCGGCGCTTCATGCCTTCCCCGGTTTTCCACATTTCCTTGCGATAGGCGAGAATGCCCGTCCGCTCGCGACCATCCTTGATCTGGCCAAAGATCTCCATGTCCTTGGTGAACTGGTCAGACGCGGCCTCATGCTGGGTCTGTTTCATGATGCCGATTTCGGTCGGGTTCAGATCGGTCGCCCAGAGGTCCACCTTGAAGGTCTTGTATTTCGGTTTTGCTTTGGTCTCTTCGGCGCCGCCGAATGTTGCAGTAAAGGCCATGAAGCACATCTCCGGGGTCGGGGTTTGCGCCCATCATCGCGATTCGGAGTCGCCATAAGGTTAACAAAATGCCGTCTGGGATTAATCAGCTGCTATTTCTGCAACTGAGTACAGCCCCAACCCGGATCAGCCTGCCTGCAACAATTCCTCCAGCCGGATCAGCGCGCTGCCCCAGCCCGCCTGCGCCTCCTCCAGCAGGGCCGATCCGTCCAGTGCCACGGTCTGCAGCGTCATGACCATACGCGTCCCTTCCCCTTCCGGCAGGAATTCCGCCGAGACGAGGCAGGCCCCTTCGGTTGCCTCCATGGAGGCGATGATCTCGGTATAGACGATGCGCTTGTCCGGCACGATGTCATGATAGCGGCCGCGCACCACGGCCACGGCCTCGCCGCCCGCCAGGCAGGTCGTCACATCTTCTCCGCCCACGGAAAAGTCGGCCGCATCGATGCGCATATCGATCTCGTCAGAGGGCGAGCCCCAGACCTTGCGCTGCTCCGGATCGGCCCAGGCCGCAAAGACGCGGGCCGGCGAGGCCGAAAGCCCCTTCTCCATTGTGGCGGTGCCATGCTGTACGGTATGATGAGTCATGTCAGGTGTCCTTTTCGGGGTCGTCTGCGTTCAGGAAAGCATCCAGCCGGTCGAGGCGCGCCGCCCAGGCCTGCTGATATTGCGTGATCCAGGATTTCAACTCTGCCAGCCGCGCCGCTTCCAGTCGGCAGTGCCGGACCCGGCCTTCCTTGCGGCTGGATACGAGCCCGGCTTTTTCCAGCACGCGGACATGCTGCAGGAAGCTCGGCAGCGCCATGTCATAGGGCTCCGCCAGCTCGGCAATGCTCGCCTCGCCGAGGCTCAGCTGCGCGATCACGCCGCGCCGGGTCGCATCGCCGAGGGCGTGGAAGGCCCGGTCGAGAGCGGCTGGATCGGAAGAAGAATAGTTAGGCATGCGCCTATCTATTGCGATGGACTGACGCCTGTCAAGACACTTAGGTAATCACCTATCTTTTCTCGCCAGCTGCCCCCTTTCCTTCCTCCCACAACGCGCCTATTCTCCCGGCCATCCGAGGGGCGCGTCTGGTAAGCGCTGAGATGGAGCTGAGGTCAGCGAGGAAAAGTGGGAACCGGTTTTCCGCCCGCGCTGACCGTTCGAAAGAACACCGCTCCAGCACCCTTTGAACCTGATCCGGCTAATACCGGCGCAAGGGACGGGAGTGAGCGCGTGGAATATATACGACTTCAGTATCAGGACTCCGCCTCCGCAATGCCGGAAGAGCGGTGGTTCGAGCTGAATCAAAACGCTGCAGTGAAACGCACGATCCACATTTGCGATACACGCGCCGTCAACAACAGTATTGCCATCCAGTCCCATCGTCAGGCAGCTTTCGCCGATTGGGCTTATACCTCCGACGATCCCTGCCTGTTCGCCAACGCCTATGCGACTCCTGCGGATCTTGTGCAGGAGTGGACCCGGAAAGGCTTCATCCAGCTGCCCGCCACAGCCGCCGACTTCAACAAGACATTCATGTCCGCCACACCGGCCATCTAAGGAATAGCCCCATGAACAAGCCCACAGACCAAAGCCAGTTCGAGACCCCAAAAGTCACCACCGGCGCCCTGCCCGCCAGCCGCAAGGTCTATTCCCACCCTGCCGACGCGCCGGACATTGCCGTGCCGCATCGCGAGATCGACCTCCACCCCAGCGCCAATGAGCCCGCCGTGCCCGTCTATGACACGTCCGGCCCCTATACCGATCCGTCGGTCACCATCGACGTGGAAAAGGGCCTCGCCCGCGACCGGCGCGCCTGGGTGCTGGAGCGCGGCGGCGTCGAGGAATATGACGGGCGCCATGTGAAGCCCGAAGACAATGGCGGCGCACAAGGCAAATACCTTGCCCGCGAATTCCCGGTCACGCACAAGCCGCTGCGCGGCCTGCCGGGCCACAAGGTCACGCAATACGAATTCGCCAAGGCCGGCATCATCACGAAAGAGATGATCTATGTCGCCACCCGCGAGAATATCGGCCGCGCCAAGGCCGTGGACGGCGCTGCGGAACAGATCGCGCAGGGCGAGAGCTTCGGTGCGCACATCCCGGAATTCATCACGCCGGAATTCGTCCGCCAGGAAATCGCCGCTGGCCGCGCCATCATCCCGTCCAACATCAATCATGCCGAGCTGGAGCCACAGATCATCGGCCGCAACTTCCTTGTGAAGATCAATGCCAATATCGGCAATTCAGCGGTCACGTCTTCTGTGGAAGAAGAAGTCGACAAGATGGTCTGGGCGATCCGCTGGGGCGCCGACAATGTCATGGACCTGTCGACAGGCCGCAACATCCACAACACGCGCGAATGGATCATCCGCAACAGCCCCGTCCCCATCGGCACCGTGCCGATCTACCAGGCGCTGGAAAAGGTCGACGGCGTCGCCGAAGACCTGACCTGGGAAGTCTATCGCGACACGCTGATCGAACAGTGCGAACAGGGCGTCGACTATTTCACCATCCATGCTGGCGTCCGCCTCGCCTATATTCACCTCACCGCCGACCGCGTCACCGGCATCGTTTCGCGCGGTGGCTCGATCATGGCGAAATGGATGCTGGCCCACCACACCGAAAGCTTCCTCTACACGCATTTTGAGGACATCTGCGACATCATGCGCGCTTACGACGTCTCGTTCAGCCTCGGCGACGGCCTGCGCCCCGGCGCAATTGCAGACGCAAACGACGCGGCCCAGTTCGCGGAGCTGGAAACCCTCGGGGAACTGACGAAGATCGCCTGGGAGAAAGGTTGCCAGGTAATGATCGAAGGGCCGGGACATGTGCCGATGCACAAGATCAAGGTGAACATGGAGAAACAGCTGCGCGAATGCGGCGAGGCCCCCTTCTATACGCTGGGGCCCCTCACCACGGATATTGCACCCGGCTATGACCATATCACGTCCGGCATCGGCGCGGCGATGATCGGCTGGTACGGCACGGCCATGCTCTGCTATGTGACGCCCAAGGAGCATCTCGGCCTGCCGGACCGGGACGATGTGAAAGTCGGCGTCGTCACCTACCGCCTCGCCGCCCACGCGGCAGACCTCGCCAAGGGCCACCCCGCCGCGCAGGTGCGCGACGATGCGGTCTCACGCGCGCGCTTCGACTTCCGCTGGGAAGACCAGTTCAACCTCGCCCTCGACCCCGAAACCGCCCGCGACTTCCACGACCAGACCCTGCCCAAAGAGGCCCACAAGGTCGCCCACTTCTGCTCCATGTGCGGCCCCAAATTCTGCAGCATGAAAATCACCGCCGAAGTGCGGGAATATGCGGCAGGCATGAGCGAAAACGAACGGCTGGATCTAGAAAAGCAGGCCGCCGAAGCGCGCAAGGGGATGGAAGAGAAGAGCCGCGAGTTTATGGCGCAGGGTGGCGACATTTATGTGGAGCGGGAATGAGGCTTAGCCGATGAGCTAGCAACCCATTCGAATAATTGAGAAATCGTTCGTCTAAGACCGAACAGAATGTTTCGACCTATTGGCCGCGCGATCTGTCGCTGCAAACATTGCCATGTTTGCCTTCAAATCCAACGGGGAGTCGTCCAACACAAAATCGGGTTTAGGTTGGTGCTGACGTGAAAGTTCAATGTTCTCTTTCACTTCATCGTCAGACCAGTGAGTGATAGAAACAAGGAACTTCATATTTTCTGGGTCATGCTTGGTACCGTATTTTGCCCAAGCGGAATTTACTCCGGCACTGACAGCCATTCCCACATCTCGAATTAGACTGTCACCCACATACCAAGTTTCAGAAGGAGTCAGCCCTTCAGCATCCAATATTTGTTGAAGCACTTCCGGGTTTGGCTTTCTCACCGAGCTATCGAGAAGCCGAATTTTCGACGGTTCGATGCGAGAGTAAAACTTATCGTTGTGCAAATCCGAGTCAGAAAAGCCGACTGATCGAACGCAGTAGATGACATCGAAGAACCGTTCCAATTCAAGCCTGGATAAGCGGTCGACGGTTGCTTCAATTCTCGCTTCCGTAAAGGCTAGAATTCTAAACTGTCGCCTTCTGAGATATTTGAATAATTTTTTGGTACCTTCATAGAGCTTTAAATTAGTTTTTCTGTGTACATTAAATGCATGGAACGCCGGATCGATGACCTTCTCGGCAGAACCTTCTGGTTGCTCGGCGAAAAAGTCTCTAATGCACTCAGCCTCTAGCATGGAGTAAGGGTGCTCAATGGTCCCTTTGGAGACATTCACTTTTCTTAGATCTCGAATAATCTCTTCTTCGGAGATCCCAGTAATTTCTGAGGTCTTTTCCACCATCTCTCGGATGGCCGGAACGATTGCGTCGACCCAATTATAGAGAGTGTTATCCAAGTCGAATATTACAGACTTCGTCATACAAACACCGCGATGAGAATGCCGATCGACGTCAGTACGAACACGACGACACAATAAAAATCACGGACTTTTTGACCAGCAAGCTTTTCCTTCTCAGAGGTGAATACTCCGTTCTCGTATTTTACATCTGAGTGGCGACTGTACTCACTGATGAACCTAGTCATTCCGTATTGAAGCGGTGAAAGGCGTGGTACAATAACTTTTTCGTCCAAATCTTCGACAAAAGCCACGCTCCCTCGGAGCATTTTGTGGTAGACACCGAGGTCTAGACGCCAAACGGCGACGACTGCAATCGCCGCGATAAACATGATCGCCGCGGAGATGTGAATCGACAGACAAGCGATGTTTAACCGAGCATCTTCAAAATTGGACAAAAGAACCACGTTAAGGCCGAGCGCAGCAACCACAAACGTAAGGCCTAATTGTCTAGATCGTACGCACAAATCATTGAAGTGCATCTGAGTGCTGATCGACTGCTTCCACAAATCAACAAGCTGCTCAGGTCCAAGTTGTGCGACAGGTGGCGAATCATCTGCCATAACAGTTACTCCAAATGACGACTGTGCGACTGTGAAATGTACAGTGGGGGAATTCGATTTCAGTTGCAATTCAATGTAATGTTCTTTTTATGTTCCGCAATAGGTGCGCCGCAATAGATACATGACCTCTCCTGTTGCATCATCTGTGCGCAAGATCTAATTGCCTCACCCCGCCCCTGCCGCTACCCCCCCCAACATGACAGACACATCCCGCCTCGACGAGCTTGAAATGCGTGTGGTTCATCAGGATCAGACGATTGAGGACCTCAACGCCGCCATCACGGCGCAATGGAAGCTGATCGAGCGGCTGGAGCGACAGGTTGCGCGCCTCGCCGAGCGCGTCGCCGACAGCGAGCGGTCACCCGGCGACGCGGCCCCCGTGGACCGGCCCCCGCCGCATTATTAGCGTCGCCCCGTAGGGCGGGTTAGCGGAGCGTAACCCGCCATCCGCTCTTGCCGTCTGGCGGGTCATGACCCGCGCGCTTCACGCCCGGGAAAATTCCGCCTAAGCTGCCTTCTGGCCCATAGCGCGACGGGGGACGCGGCATGACGAATTACGAACTCACCTATCTCTTCTACGAGGCCATCCAGGTCGGCAATGGCACGATGGCGAATTACATGACGCTGGTGTTCGGCATGCTGGTGACCAGCTATCTCGCCGCCCACCGGCTGGACCGGGTGATGATGTGGATCGCGCTGGTCATCTATTCCATGTTCGCCCTCGGCTTCTGCAACGAGATCTTCCAGTCCTATAGCGACTTTGCCCGCCTCGGCCTGTTGCTGGCCGAGCGGGGCCAGCTGCCAGACAGCGACCTTGGCTGGTTTGGTGCGGTCGCCGTGGGCGAAGAGCCATTCCATGTGATCCCGAAACTCGTCGCCCTCATGACGCTGGCCGCTTATGCTGGCTCCATTGCCTTCTTCTTCCGCGCCCGGAAGGCCAATCTATCAAAGGGTATTGGTCCCGTGGAGCCGGGGGATGCGGACAACGACGCCTGACCTATCCTCCATCGCCCCGCGATCCTTCTTCTTGCCACGCCCGCACAGCGTCATAGAGTGAACCCACCATATTGGGAGGACACGGAATGATTCGGAAATTTGCACTCACGGCAGCCCTGACAGGCGCACTCATGGCGGGGGCTGCGCCTGCAGCCCATGCGGGCCCGGACGCATATCTCGGCGAGATCATGACGGTGGGCTTCAATTTCTGTCCACGGGGCACGCTGGAAGCCGATGGCCGCCTGCTGCCGATCAATGAGAACACCGCCCTCTTCTCCCTGCTCGGAACACTCTATGGCGGCGACGGGCGCACGACGTTTGCCCTGCCCGATCTGCGCGGGCGCGTTGTGGTGGGCGCAGGCCAGGGCCCCGGCCTGACCGACCGCCGGCAGGGCGCGCGCGGCGGCACAGAGTCTAACATTGCCGGCCCGGCGCTTGCGCATGATGGCGCGGCAAACCCGCTCGGCGACTCCGCCGCCGGCAACAATATGCCACCCTGGCTCGCGCTGAAACACTGCGTGGTGACGCAAGGCATTTATCCGTCGCGAAGCTAGGCAGACCAGCGCGGCGATTGCGAACCTGCTGGATACATCCCGCGCTCTCCTCATGTGTCACCCCCGGCCGCGATAGCGGTCTGGGGGTCCAACTCTGAACGCGGCGACGGGCGCGTCCTGTGCAATCAGGCGCGCAGGCGCTGCAGAAAGCGCCGCGCGCTGCGGTGGCGAATTCCGGAGAGGGGTCCCCGGATGGCTTCGCCATCGGGGAGGATGACGGAGGCAAGATATCCGACAGGCCGCCCCACCATGCCACACTCCCCCGTATGGACCCGGCCTATCGCCCCTTCTTTGCCCATGTCTGGGCCTTCTGCTGGCCGTGGCTGTGGTGGAACCTTGCGCGGCTGACGGCCTGGCGCAAACGTACCGGGCGGCGCGTGTTCGTCTCGGTCGACAAATACGGCAATGTGGTCATCCGCTATATCGGCGATGCGCCGACACCGGACAATGCCTACACCTACACACCGCCGCGTGTGCCGCGCTGGCAGAGCCCGTCGCTGGCAAGCGACCTGCCCTGCGGCCTCGATGTACCGTCCGCATTTGTCCGGACCACTCCGTACATCTTATGGACACTTTATGGACCAGTTCGGGACCAGTTCGGCCATGCGCCGATCGGCCGAGTCAGCCCGGCCCGCGCCCCGCCCTGAGCCGGCTTTTTCCGTAATTCAGCCCAGACACCCGGACGGCCCCGCCGCTCCGGACGCCCGTGCTGGAACGAGTGCTGGCCGGAACCATTCGATTACAGCCCCGTTATGTTCGCAAGCGCGCTGAACTGCGCAACAAAGCACAAGAAGGAAGACCCAGAACATGAGTACAGGAAAAGTCATTGGAATCGCCGTCGCCGTTGTCGCCCTTGTCGGGGCCGTCTGGCTCGGCTCCACGCTGATCGATGTGGACCGGACAGAGCCCGGCAAGCTGCCGGATGTGGATGTCGCCATTGACGCCGAAGCTGGCAAGATCCCCGAATATGATGTCGATACGGGCGAAGTGAATGTCGGCACAGAAACCGAAACGGTGCTCGTGCCTGAAGTTGTGATGGTCGAAGAAGAAGTCGAAGTTCCAACCGTGGACGTTGAAGAACCGGAAGAAACTCCGGAACAATAATCGCCTCGGCGCGAATGCACTCCCCGCCCGGTACTCCGGGCGAGCAACGCCGATCCGATGGCAGGCCGCAGACGCGGTCTGCCATTTTTCGAATCTTCTGTCGGCGTCTGTCACGCCAACTCTTCCCCGCAATGCTTGTCCCATCGCCGGATTGGGATTATCTGCCTAGGTCTCAGGGCAATGCAAAAAGCGCCCGAGACCGGGGAGGTCCGACCGAATGACAGATTTCAGCTCGTTGCGCGATCCAGCCAGGCCGGCAAGCCCAGATGCGCCCGCCGCCCTGAACGGCCGCGAACTGGCAGAATTGTTAAGCCCGGTATCATGCGAAGACTTTGTGGGTCGCTATTTCGCGCGTCAGTCCCTGCATGTGAAAGGACATGCCGGGAAATTTGACCATATTTTCAGTATGGAAAGACTGAGGCTGGCTCTCGCAAGAGGGCAGCATATCGAAGATCCCCGCTTCAACCTGACCGCCTCATTCGCGGGCGGAGAAAAAGCTGGCAGCCGCAAGCCCATGTTTTCAGCGCAACTGGGTGAGGCCAGCGATCTGCTGAAATCAGGCGCCACGATCTGCATCACCAATATTCACATGGCCGATCCCTTCCTGGCCCGCTGGGCCCAGGCGATCCGCGCGCGACTCAGCTTTACCGGCACAGTTGGGGTCAATTGTTATGCCTCCCCAGACGGCGCCGGATTGCCCATGCATTATGATCGGCGCGTCGCCACGACGCTTCAGATCGCGGGAAAGAAACGCTGGATATATTCCACCGAGGCCGCCAAACGCTGGCCCGATAACAATGCGACCTATTTCGAAGGTCGCGCTGAGCCCGCCGACATTGATGTCGGGACCCTGCCGGACGATATGGCGTTTCAGGAAGTCGAGCTGAACCCCGGCGACCTTCTGTGCCTTCCAGCCGGCGCGTGGCACGCCGCCCGCGGCGTCGGGTATTCGCTCGCGCTGAACCTCTATTTTGCCCCCCGAAACCTGTTCGACCAATTGGCCCCCCTGCTCCAGGAGTTCGCGGCGTCTCGCGACAGCTGGCGCGGAGGACCTCCCGTCACATTGGATGACGCGCACGGGAACCTTCCTGACACGGTGTCAGACTATATGCGCGACCGCCTTGCCGAATTTCAAACCCTGGTGAGTGAAACGCTGGCCGAGCCGGAATCGATGAGCACTCCCTGGCTGACATCACTGACGCAAGGACCCTATACCGGATGGCAACCCGATCCGGTATTGCCCCTGCCAGCCGCGTCGGCGACGGACAGGTTTCTTGTGGTGATGCCGCCGCTGCGCTTCATCGCATCCGGCGGTCGGGTGAGCCTGCCGTGCGACAATGGTCTGCTGGACTTCCCCGCGAACTTCGCGCCCATCCTTCGTCGCCTATCCTCTGAACCGGCGGGGTTTTCAATCCCTGACATCATCGCTGGAACGCAAAGCGCCGATGCCCCTCCGCAAGCGGAGGTCATCGCCCACTTGCAGACATTGTTTCGAAACGGAATAATTGCAAAAAGCGATGCACCACACATGGCACAGCAGACGTGAATTTGTTTTCGCAGCAGATACGCGCGCAACCTTCTCAAATTTCCGGCGTTCTACCGGCTCTCTCCCACAGAAAGCCACAGGACATGTTCACCCAGCTCAATCCACCTATCCCGCTGACCGTCACGGACCGGGGCGACGGCTTCGCCATTGGCGTTATTGACTACGGCCAGGAGCACAACCTCATATGGGTCACGGTAATCACCGCGACCGGCGAAATCTGGTGCGCGCCGAACCCCTCCGTACGCGGCGTCGTGAATTGGACAATGGGTCGCCCTCGTCCCGCCACAGATAGCGCCCATTGAGAGATAAATTTTGCTCGATGCCGCTGAACCAAACCCGAAGGCGCGCGTTACCTGATCATTGCCTGCCGGAGGAAAGGATCCCCGCTCATGAAACGCCACTTACTCATTCCCGTTGCGTCCGCACTATTCCTGGCTGCCTGTTCCGGCGAGTCTTCAGACACGCGCACACTACCGCAAGACCCTGTCCAGCCCTATGCGGATGATGTCGACATTACCCCTTCCCCGGATGCGGGCGAAGAGGAAATCTATGCCGACACAATGGATCGCGACCAGATGGTCACCTCCGGCCCGAACGTGTTGGACACGATCGCCGCTGATCCGCGCCTGTCGACACTCTATGGTGCCATTGAAGCCGCAAGTCTTGACGAAACCCTCGCCACCGGCGGCCCATACACCATCTTCGCGCCGACCAATGAGGCATTCGATGCCCTGCCCACTGGCCAGCTGGAAGACTATCTGAAGCCAGACAATGCCGACAAGCTCGTCCGCGTGCTAGAATACCATATCGTCGAAGGATCCGTGCGCGCCTCCAATGTGCCCCCCGCAGATGAAGGCGTACCAACAGCCAGTCTGAACGGCCTCGACCTTTCGGTCCGCGACATGGGCGGCGGCAAACTGATGATCAATCAGGCCAGCATTCTCGAAACTGATGTCGAGGGCGGCAATGGGGTCGTACACATCATCGACTCGGTACTGGTGCCACGGGAAACCGAATAGGGTCCTGCTGCAGTCGATGTGAACAAATAGAGAAAATGCAAGGTGTCATTAACCCATCCCGCTGATAGGATGGGCGTCATGACAGCCACGATTCGCATTCTCGGCATCGACCCCGGCCTCCGCCATACTGGCTGGGGTGTCATCGAGCAGACCGGCGCCCGGCTGGCTCATATTGCGCATGGCGTGATCTCGGTAGACACCAGTCTCGCCATGTCGGAACGGCTCGGCGGCATCTTCGAGGCGGTCGGAGAACTGGCCCGGCATTACGGACCACATGCCTCAGGCGTTGAAGAAACGCTGGTCAATGCCAATCCCCGCTCGGCGCTGAAACTCGGCCAAGCGCGCGGCGCGGCCATGGCGGCGCTTTCCATGGCCGGTATTCCTGTCGCCGAATTCGCCCCACGCAAGATCAAGCTGGCCATTGTCGGGACGGGCACAGCGGACAAAGACCAAGTGGCCTTCATGGTCAAACGCCTCCTGCCCCGCGCCGGAGACATGAAATCGGACTCGGCTGATGCGCTCGCCTGCGCAATCTGTACCGCGCACCATTTGCCGCTGGAATTGAAACGAGGCGCCGCATGATCATTGGCAGGCTGACCGGAACCGTTGCCGCGCTCGGCACGGACAACATCCTGATTGACGTCAATGGCGTCGGCTATGTCTGCATGGCCGGCACGCGGCTCTTGTCCAGGGTGCATGTCGGCGAGACCAGTGTCCTGCATGTCGAGACCAAGGTCAGCGAAGCGGCGATCACACTCTACGCCTTCGGCTCTGACGAGGAACGCGCCTGGTTCGTTCGTCTTCAGGATGTGCATGGTGTGGCCGGCAAGGCCGCAATGGCCATCCTTGACGCAATCACACCGGCAGAATTGATGGACGCGATCGCCCTCGGCGATGCGTCCGTGCTGACACGCGCAAAAGGCGTTGGCAAGAAACTGGCCGAGCGGATTACCGGCGAACTGGCTGGCAAGCCACCGCCGATGGGCCGGTTTGGCAAGTTCGAAACCGCCCAGGTCGCAGGCCTTGCCAGTGCGCCCGTCGCCGCCACGACTGGCGTGCGGAGCGAGGCGATCTCGGCGCTTGCAAACCTCGGCTATGCCCAATCAGATGCCGCCCGCGCCGTGGCCAGCGCTGCGAAAGATGCCGGCGATAGCGATGTCAGTACTCTGATCAAGGCGTCGCTGAAGGAACTGGCGCGATGAGCCGCGAGGGCGAACTCTCAGACCCCAATGCCCAGGGCGGCGATGCGCTGGACCGCGCGCTGCGGCCGCAGGCGTTTGAGGATTATGTCGGCCAGCGCAAGGCAAAATCGAACCTCAAAGTCTATGTCGACGCGGCCCGCAAGCGCGAAGAGGCGCTGGACCATGTCCTGCTGTTCGGCCCGCCGGGGCTTGGCAAGACGACGCTGGCGCAAATTCTCGCCCGCGAAATGGGCGTCGGCTTCCGCGCGACCTCCGGCCCGGTTATTGCCAAGGCCGGTGACCTCGCGGCGATCCTGACCAATCTCGAACCCAATGACGTCCTGTTCATTGACGAAATCCACCGCCTGCCTCCGGTCGTGGAGGAAATCCTCTATCCGGCGATGGAGGATTACGCCCTCGATATCGTTATTGGCGAAGGCCCGTCGGCGCGGTCTGTGCGGCTGGATCTTTCCCCCTTTACCCTGGTCGGCGCCACCACACGGGCCGGCCTGCTCGCCACGCCGCTGCGCGACCGGTTCGGCATACCGCTGCGCCTTGAATTCTATGAGCCGGAAGAGCTGGCCCGGATCGTCATGGCGGCGGCCCGCAAGCTGACTGCGCCGATCACGGAAGATGGCGCCATCGAGATCGCCAGTCGCGCGCGCGGTACGCCGCGCATCGCGCTGCGCCTGTTGCGCCGCGTGCGCGACTTTGCCGAGGCAGATGGCGGCACGATCACTCAGGATTCCGCCAGAAGCGCGCTGAAACGACTGGAAATCGATTCAGACGGCCTTGATGCGCTGGACCGGCGCTACCTTCATGCGCTGGTAAAAACCTATGCCGGGGGGCCGGTCGGCGTGGAGACGCTGGCGGCGGCCCTGTCGGAAGCGCGGGACGCGGTGGAGGACGTGATCGAGCCTTACCTGATGCAAAAGGGCTATGTCGCGCGCACGCCGCGCGGCCGGGTCGCAGCGCCGCTGGCCTATGAACGCCTCGGCCTGCCGAATCCGGGCGGTCAGCAATCCGGCCTGTTCGGCGAGAAATAGGCCCCTGCCCGCAAGGATACGTAGTTTCCCCGATTCCGCGTGGCCGCGCCTCATGACCTGATAGTGCCAGACACATCTTATCAGGGAGCGACCCAATATGTCCCACACACCGCACGAACTCGCCGAAGAATTCCCGGACGCGACAGACCGCATTCATGTGCTGAAGGAAACGGATGGCCATTTTGCCCGGCTGGCCGACGAATATCACGCAGTGAACCGCCAGATTCACCGTATCGAGACAAATGTCGAGCCCGCCAGCGATGTCTTCCAGACGCAGCTGCGCAAGCACCGGATGGCCCTGAAAGACGAGATCAGCGCCATCCTGAACGCCCCGGCCTGAAAAGCCGTCAGGAGGACCGGGCATGGGTAATCTGAGTGTAGATGCATTGGCGATTGCCGCCCTGGTCGGGTTTGCCAGCCTGTTGCTGATCGGCGCGGGCCTGACAGCTTGGTTGTGGAAGCAATCGGGCAAGTCCGAAGGCGAGTTGTAGGGCGCGCAGAGCGCCCTGCACAAATATCTGAAATAAGGGAAGACATTTCAACCCAGAGATGCTACACAAAATACAATCGTTTGGATTTTGGGCATAACTTGGGGACACTCACATGGCTCATTCCTTTGCAGGCCTGGCGGGCGAATTCCCGACCGCCGTGCCGGAAATCTTCGAACTGGCATCCATTGATCCGGTTTTCGCGCATCGGGCAGAAGCGTTCGAGGAGATCACGCAGGTGCTGGCCGAGGCCGAGACCAGCATTGAGGATGTGACCCCGCAGGATCGCCGCGCGCTGGAGGCCCGGCGGGCCGAGCTGCGCGCGCAATTATACACCGCGCTTTGTAACGTCACCGGCGATGATCGCTGGTGTGACGAGGCCGCCGCTGGCACGGAAGGGCCCTCCCCCCCGCCCCTTCCGCGCCGGTCGGCGGCCTGATACGTCCAGCCCGGCGGCCGTCATACGCTGACAGGCAGCACCCAAAGCCGGACTGGCGCGCGCCATCCGGGTATCTCGTGTTCCAGCTCCATCTGGCGAAGCCGAGGCGCGGCGGGCGCCGTGGCGCTCCGCCTGATGATTTGGAATGGCTACGGAATGGAGCGTTACCGCCCGCCGCGCCGGACAGGAGTTTCGGCGAGCACCCGCATGGGGGCCCATGGTCCCGGGTCTTCGTTACCGGCGCCGCGCGAACGATTCCACCGTGCTTTCACACGCATGGCTCATCCGGGGATTTCTCCCGTGCGACCGGACGAGGCGGATTCCCGACCGAGCTTCCTCGGCTCACCCTGGCCTGACCTGCCTAGGCGCGCATCGGACCGTCGCCCCAACCCGCACCATCCTGTCCCTGCCCCCACAACCAGAACGGTACCTGATCCGGCTCCTGTGAGGGCAGATGCTTAGTATGGGGCAGGGAGTTCTCAGACGGATTGGAGACCAAACCCTCACCCCGAAGATACCTGCGCAGGCAGGTATCCATCTCCTGAAGCTGCCTCATGTGCATGGGTAGAAGTCCCGAGATGGACCCCTGCCTGCGCAGGGGTCATCGGGGGGAGGAGTGGTCTCTATCCCACAAACCGTATCCCCGGCGCATGCCGGGGTCTCCTGCTGCCAGGGAGTGGAGCCAGCCGGACGAGACTCCGGCATGCGCCGGAGAAGCGGGGGCGGAAAGGCCCTACCCCGTAATCTCGAACCACAAATCCTTCCAATGGGGATTGCGCTCCGTGATCAGATTGATCTTGTTCTTCCGCCGATAGGATTTGAGGGATTTCTCACGCGCAATCGCTGTGCTGATCTCGTCATGCAGCTCATACCAGACGAGCGTCTTGCAGCCATGTTTCTGCGTGAATCCTCCGAAAATGCCTTCACGGTGTTGCCAGACGCGCTGGACAAGGTGGGACGTGACCCCGGCATAGAGCGCGCCCTGCTTGCGATTGGCCATCATGTAGACGGCAATTATGCGGTCCTCATTGGCCATGCTCAGCACTCCTTCCCCAACCTTCCTACACAAGAACAAAAATTGCGTCATTCCCGATGGCCGCAGGCCATCTGGGAACCCATCTCTGAACGATCTTGCAGAGTACGTCACGTGCCGTGTGGGGATACCCGCACGCCCCCGCACCGGACGCACCCGGTTGCCCCGTTCAGCGATGGGCCCCCAGACGCTGCGCGTCGGGGGTGACGCCAGGAGGAGGGAAACAGCGTAGGGCGGGTCATGACCCGCCATGCTGCGAGATCGGACGGCGGGTTACGCTTAGCCAGCCCGACCTACAGTTTCGTCAGCTATTCATTGTTATTCGCAGGTACACCCATCATCCCTTTGACTCTTACGCCAATCCCACGGTGTTTGATGCTTTGTAGCGAAAATCCCTTTGCCTTCGCGTCTGGCAGTTTGTTCAGCCTCGACAAAAAGCTTGCCATGATATCGGTCCGCATATGCCCAACCATTCCGCACTATCTGCATATTTACATCCATGTCACCGACATAGCAGGAAGCAACATATCGTCCGTATCGGACCCAAGGCTTGTTCTCCCCATCTCGAACATAGATCTCACATCTGAAATCTTTGTTCTCCGTGAACGTCCGGAGAAATTCTGAAGCACCAGATGCGCAATACGTTCGAGATTCGCCAGTTATCTCACAGCCTTGTTTCGATTCGAGAGCATCGATTCCATACAATCGGATCTGATGAATTCCGATCCATAAGGTGTCTCCATCCACCACTTCGATTTTTTCATCAACTGGGGAGGGAACCAATAACCGATCATTGCTTATTCGTTCAAACTGAATGGATTGGGCAGTCGCTGACAGCGCGATACCCACCAACGTAGCAGAA
The DNA here is from genome assembly GCF_017309975.1 of Hyphomonas sp. KY3. Classification (NCBI taxonomy): domain Bacteria; kingdom Pseudomonadati; phylum Pseudomonadota; class Alphaproteobacteria; order Hyphomonadales; family Hyphomonadaceae; genus Hyphomonas; species Hyphomonas sp. KY3. The sequence goes on along the minus strand of NZ_CP022271.1, from coordinate 297,786 downwards.
ACACAGCCTATCTTCCCAATCATCACACTACCCCCTAACTCATCCACCTAAGCACCCTAGCCTCAATCGGGTTCGCAAACTCGCGGCCTTCTGAGCGGCACTCCGTCCACTCACGTTTCAGGCGCTGATACCATTTGGCCTGGATGTCGATGTCGTCGATCCACATCATGGCTTTCTGGTGGGCCATGCCCTGGTTCTGCAAATCCACCATGTCGCCATCCTGGCGGAGGAATTTGCGGGCCATAGGCTTGGCGATGGGTACGGCGAGGTGGAGCAGCGGCGCGCCGGTCCACCAGGTGAACTGGGTGATCCGTGTACGTTTCGGGGCCTCAGGCGTCAGGCAGGTGAGCGTCAGCAGGCGAGCGGTGTCATTCGAGATGATTTCCCAGCGATAGCCGGGCAGCTGGAACCGGATCTCGGTTTCCACATCATCCCCGAACACCCAGCGATAGAGTTTCGAGTTCGAACTGGGCGCGTGGCGGTCAATTGCCCAGCCGCGCTCGGTCGGGATGAAGGGCTTTTCTTTCAGCTTCAGACCCACAGAAGGCGGACGCCACCACCATTGATTGTGCACGAAGGGCACATGGGCCGGGTCCATCAGGCCGACCACGGCATCATCCATATGGGCGTTGAACACGTCATGGATGACAAAGCCGGGCTTGTCCGGCAGCGGGCCGAATTCCGGCGGCGGCACGGCAGGGGGCGCAAGCTCACGGGGATTGTGGGCGACATAGAGATAGACCGCGCCATTGGCCTCATGCACCGGATAGCGGCGCACTTTCACCTTGGACGGGTCATAAGGGCTGTCGTCGGTGAGGGATGGCATCAGCTTGCAGCCGCCATCGGTGCCGAAGCGCCAGCCATGATAGGGGCATTGCAGTGTCCACTCGCCATCGGTTTCCAGCTGCTGGCCCGCAGACAGCGGGACGAGGCGATGGGGACAGATGTCGCGCAGGGCGAAGGGTTCGCCCTTGGGCGTGCGGCCGACGACGACGGGTTCGCCCAGCACCATGATGCGGTGCTGCTTGCCGGCGACGAGGTCGGTGGACGGCGCGGCCAGATACCAGCTGTCGGTGAGGTAGCCTTCGTCGGTAATGCCCTGTTTGGGCGCGGCGTGTTGTGTATCGGGCATGGGCGGGACCGGTCTTGTAACGATGGCCCCTGATTAGCGCATTTGGCGGGGGGTCACCAGTGCGCGGGCTGCGGCGGATATGGGGCGGAATATTGCCAGCGCGGCAATTGGCAATAAGGTGTCCCGCTTGATCTGGTTTTGACAGGGGAAATGGGCATGGCCGAGGCAGCGACCAATAAGGGATTCCTGGGATGGGTGGAGAAGACGGGCAACCGCCTGCCCGATCCGGTCTTCCTGTTCTTCTATCTGATCATCGCCCTGATGGCGATTTCACAGATTGCGGCCTGGGCCAGTTTCAGCGCGCCGCACCCGACGCAGGTGACAGACGGGGGCACGCCGCTGGTCATTGAGTCGGCGAGCCTGTTCTCGGCCGAGAACATACAGCGCCTCTGGGTGGATATGCCGAAGACGTTCACGCACTTCCATCCGCTCGGCTATGTGCTGGTCGTGATGCTGGGCGCGGGCGTGGCAGAGCGCTCAGGGCTGTTTTCGAGCGCGATCCGGGCGGCGGTGCGCAATGCGCCGAAATTCCTGCTGACGCCGCTGGTCGCGCTGGTGGCGATGCTGTCGAACCATGCCGCCGATGCGGGCTATGTGGTGATGATCCCGCTGGCGGGCATATTGTTTGCCTCGGCCGGGCGCCACCCGCTGGCCGGGATTGCCGCGGCCTTTGCGGGCGTGTCGGGCGGGTTTTCCGCCAATATCTCGCCGGGCCAGCTGGACGCGCTGCTGTTCGGCATCACCGAGGCCGCCTATGGCGCGAGCAATATCGATGCGGGCTGGACGATGAACATTGCCGGCAATGCGTACTTCATTGCGGCGTTGCTGTTCATCTACCTGCCCGTGATCTGGTTCGTGACCGACAAGATCATCGAGCCGCGCCTCGGCAAATGGGTCCCCAGCCCGGAATCAGCCGTACAGGCTGGCGATGAAGACGAGCCCCTGACCGCCGAGCAGCAGAAGGGCCTGCGCATGGCGGGGCTCGCCCTGCTGGGCGTGTGCGCCTTGTGGGCGTTCATGACGTTCGGACCAGGCACGCCCCTGCTGGCCGATGGGCCGGGCACAGAAGGCAATCCGTGGTACCAGAAGGCCGGGCCGTTCTTCCGCTCGCTCGTCGCGGGCTTCCTGGTTCTGTTCCTTGCTGCGGGCTGGGCCTATGGCGCAGCCGCCAACACGATCAACAATCACCGCGACCTGGTAAACATGATGGCCGAGGCGATGAAGGACATGGGCTATTATCTGGTGCTGGCCTTTGCGGCGGCCCATTTCGTGGCGATGTTCGGCTGGTCCAATCTCGGCCTGATCTCGGCGGTGCATGGCGCGGACGCAATCCAGAATAGCGGATTGCCGCTGCCGATCGTGCTGGGCCTGATTGTCCTGTTCTCAGCGCTGCTGAATCTTTTCGTCGGCTCGGCCAGCGCAAAATGGGCATTGCTGGCGCCGGTGCTTGTGCCGATGCTGATGCTGTTGGGGATCAGCCCGGAAGGCGCGACCGCCGCCTATCGCGTCGGCGATGGCGCGACCAACATCATCACGCCGCTGATGGTGTACTTCCCGCTGATCCTGGTCTTCGCGCGTCGCTGGCAAACTGATTTCGGGCTTGGCAGCCTGACGGCGATGATGATCCCGTATTCGGTCTGGATGCTGATCACGGGCGTCGCGCTGATGATGGGCTGGATCTTCCTGGGGCTCGATTTCGGCTTTGGCGCCCCGGCGCACATCACCGTACCCGGCGCGGGGGGATAGCGCGCACGGCAAACCCGGCCTGGCAGTGCCAGACCGGGCTCCCACCCCGTGGAGGCCAGCCGGAGTTACTGTTCAGCCAGCCCGCCTTGGGGGGGTGGAATCAGGCCGCTTCGCGGTTCACTTCGCCTTCAGCCAGCTGCGACATCTCGCGGTCACCGGAATAGGTGTTGTCGAGACAGGTCTGGAGCTGTTCGGCGTCGTCCTTGAAGCCAAGGCGACGGGCAAAGGCCAAGACGGTGCCATAGCCAGCAAGGGCGTAATGGGTCATGCGCTGATATTGCGAAATGATAGAGGCATCGCGGACATCCTCGTCCTCGATCTCGGCGTCGATGGCGTGGGCTTTCGCTTCTTTGACGAGGCCTTCCATGCCCTGACAGAATTCGCCGCGCGGGTCGGCCTTGTGCTTGCGGATCAGGCCTTCGACGGCGTTGATCCCGTCCTCGATGCCGCTGACGCCGCGTTTCAGCGCGTCCTGCAGCTTCGGATTATGGGCCTTTCCAGCGAGCTTCTCAGTCACCTTGAGGGATTGGCGATTGGCGCTGTAGAGGTCTTGCAGCTGGTCAATATAGAGGTCTTCGAGCGTCTGGATGCTCATGGGAAAATCCTTCCTGAGTGCGTGTTTGTGTGACGCAGAATCAATGGAAGGCACGTCGACTTGTTCCGGAGTTTCCTGATTTTAATGGAAATCCGCGACATTCTGCACCTCAGGGCGCCAGAACCGGCCCCCGCCTGAACGAGAACGCTTCCCGCGAGGCCAAAGCGCGGTTATATCCCGGCCATGATCTCACGTGACAAAATCCGCAATTTTTCCATCATCGCCCATATCGACCACGGCAAGTCGACGCTGGCGGATCGCCTGATCCAGCATTGCGGCGGCCTGACCGAACGCGAAATGAAGGAGCAGGTGCTCGACTCGATGGATATCGAGAAAGAGCGCGGCATCACCATCAAGGCCCAGACCGTACGCCTGACCTATGAGGCACAGGATGGCGAGACCTATGTCCTGAACCTGATGGACACGCCGGGCCATGTCGACTTTGCCTATGAAGTCAGCCGCTGCCTCGCCGCCTGTGAAGGCTCGCTACTGGTCGTGGACGCCTCCCAAGGCGTCGAGGCGCAGACGCTGGCAAACGTCTATCAGGCCATCGACCAGAACCATGAGATCGTGCCGGTTCTGAACAAGGTCGATCTGCCAGCTGCTGACGTCGAGCGCGTGAAAGCCCAGATCGAGGACGTGATCGGACTTGATGCCTCTGACGCCATCGAGACGTCGGCCAAGACCGGTCTCGGCATTTCTGAAACGCTGGAAGCCATTGTCCAGCGCCTGCCTGCGCCAAAGACCGGCGAAGTCGACGCGCCGCTGAAGGCTGCCCTGGTGGACGCCTATTACGACCCCTATCTCGGCGTGGTCGTCATCGTGCGCATTCATGATGGCGTGCTGAAGAAGAAGCAGAAGATCAAGATGATGCGCACCGGCGGCGTCTATGAAATTGACAAGGTCGGCACGTTCAATCCGAAACTCACCGACGTTGAGGCGCTTGGGCCGGGCGAAGTCGGCTACTTCGTGGCTTCGATCAAGGAAGTCGGCGAAACGGCCGTGGGTGATACGATCACGGAAGACAAGCGACCCTGTGACAAGGCCCTGCCCGGCTATAAGGAAGTTCAGCCGGTCGTCTTCTGCGGCCTGTTTCCGATGGATGCGGGCGACTTTGACGATTTGCGCGCGGCGATGGGCAAGCTGCGGCTGAATGATGCAAGCTTTACATGGGAGATGGAAACCTCTGCCGCGCTCGGCATGGGCTTCCGCTGCGGCTTTCTCGGCCTGTTGCATCTCGAAATCATTCAGGAACGCCTCAGCCGCGAGTTCGACCTCGACCTGATCGCGACCGCGCCGAGCGTTGTCTATGAAATGACGATGACGGACGGATCGGAAATCGAACTCCACAATCCGGCAGACATGCCCGATGTCGTGCGCGTTGCCGAAATCCGCGAGCCGTGGATCAATGCGACGATCTATACGCCGGACGAATATCTTGGCGGCATCCTGAAGCTCTGCCAGGATCGGCGCGGCATCCAGACCGAACTGTCCTATGTTGGCGGACGGGCGATGGTGAAATATGAACTGCCGCTCAACGAGGTCGTGTTCGATTTCTATGATCGTCTCAAATCGATCAGCCGCGGCTATGCGAGCTTTGACTATGAGATTGTCGGCCACCGCGCCGAGAATCTCGTCAAACTGCAGATCCTGGTCAATGACGAGCCGGTCGATGCGCTCGCCATGCTGGTGCACCGCGACCGCGCCGAAAGCCGCGGCCGGCAAATGTGCGAGCGTCTGAAAGACCTGATCCCCCGCCAGATGTTCAAGATTCCGATTCAGGCAGCCATTGGCGGCAAGGTGATCGCGCGCGAAACCCTCAGTGCCATGAGGAAAGACGTGACCGCGAAATGCTATGGCGGCGATGCCAGCCGGAAACGGAAACTGCTCGACAAGCAGGCCGCAGGCAAGAAACGCATGCGCCAGTTCGGCAAGGTCGAGATTCCTCAGGAAGCGTTTGTGGCCGCGTTGCGGATGGATGGGGATTAGCCCTTTCGGTTTGCCAGCCCAACCGGATTGCCCTTCGCTGAGATTCTCCCCGTCATGGCGGCGCGGAGGATGCGGCGGAAGCTGGGGCATTCCATGTGGCTGGGGGCGCGGCAATTGGCAGCGTGGCGCAGGCCGTCGCGCATGATCGTCATCTGACGGATCTTCTCGTCCAGTTCGTCCGCCTTTGACATGAGCGTCGCACGCTCGATGCGGGGCCCCTCTTCCGACATCATGGCGGCGATCTCGTCCAGCGTGAAACCTGCGGCGCGGCCGAGCGAGATCAGGCCGAGCCGTTCCAGAACGTCTTCATCAAATAGGCGCCGGAGGCCGCGTCGCCCCGTCGAGCGGATCAGGCCGCGTTCTTCATAATAGCGCAGGGTGGAGGCCGGGATCCCGGATTGTTTGGCAACGTCGGAAATTTCCATGATAGGCTCTTGACCTCAAGTCGACTTGAGGTGGCAGGATGCCTCCACAAGATCGCAATGACAAGGAGCGCGGTACGATGAGAATGGCAAACAAGGATCAGGAAGAGATGTGGAATGGCGCGGGCGGAAAGGCCTGGGTGCGCGCGCAGACGCTGCTGGATACGGCCTTCCAAACCTTCGCGGACATCCTCGTCGAGACGGTGACGACGGCCAACGCAAATTCTGTCCTTGATATCGGCTGTGGCACCGGCGCGACAACGCTCGCCATGGCGGAAGCGCTGGGGCCGGATGCGGACTGTCTTGGCCTCGACATTTCCGAGACCATGATTGCCCATGCTCGCAAGCGCGCCGCCGAGTCCGGATCACACGCGGAGTTCCTGGTCGCCGATGCGCAGATGCACGATTTCCCGTCGAGCACATTCGACATGATCACGTCCCGGTTCGGGGTGATGTTCTTCGAGGATCCGGTTGCCGCCTTCCGCAATCTGAACCGCGCCGCGCAGCCGGGCACACAGCTGCTCATGTTCAGCTGGCGTGACCCGGCGGAGAACCCGTTCATGACGGCGGCTGAGGCTGGCGCCCGCCCCCTGCTGCCCGGTCTGCCCGAGCGGGAGCCGAATGCCCGTTGCCAGTTTGGCTTCGCAGACGCCGCGCGCGTGGAGCATATCCTGTCCGAGTCCGGATGGCAGGACGTGGTGAGTGAGAAACTGGACGTGGAATGCCGCTTTCCCCTCTCGGCCATGGACCTTTATGTCTCGCTGATGGGCCCCGTCGGCTATGCCATCGCCCAAGGCGTGGATGAGGCGACCCGGGAGAGAGTCATCGACGTGGTGCGCGCCGCCTTCATGGAGTTTGCTGATGGCGACGAAATTGTCTTCACGGCAGCCTGCTGGAAAACTGCCGCGAGGGCAGCCTAGGCCGACCTGCCCCTCCACGCTACGCTCGCCTCAAAACAAGAGGGAGACACGCCATGCCGGACACAGAAACCAAGACTGCCGAAATTCTCTATGAGGTCGCAGACCATGTCGCGACCATCACCCTGAACGCGCCGGAGCGGTTGAACACGATTTCCGGCCCGATGCTGGATGAGTTGTGCAAGGCCTTGCTGAAGGCAGATGCCGATACGGATGTGCGTTGCGTCATCCTGACCGGGGCGGGCCGGGCCTTCTGCGCGGGTTTGAACCTGGAAAGTGCCACCAAGGGCGAAGGCATCGGATCCGGCGCTGTGGCCAGCGCCACGCTGGATCTGCGCAACACGCCGCCGACCGTATTGTTCAATATGGACACGCCAACCATCTGCGCCATCAATGGCGGCGCGGCAGGCTATGGCATGGACACGGCGCTCGGCTGTGACATCCGCATCATGTCGGACAAGGCCAAGATGGCGGCAGCCTTCACCAAGCGCGGCATCCTGCCGGAATCCGGCGGCACCTGGTTCCTGCCGCGCATGCTTGGCTGGGAGAAGGCCTGCGAACTGATCTTCACCGGCCGCACCCTGACCGCCGAAGAATGCCTGGCCGAGCAATTGTGCGCAAAAGTGGTGCCGCATGATACGCTGATGGACGAAGCACGCGCCTTGGCCGCCGAGATCGCCGCGAACGCGCCACTGGCCGTACAGGCCTCAAAACGCCTGATGCGGATGGGCCTGTCGGAGCCTTTCACCGAACATGTCCATCACGTCTTCCTGCAATTGCTGCCGCTGCTGAAAACGGAAGACGCGCGTGAAGGCATGATGGCGTTTCTTGAGAAGCGCCCGGCGGAATTCAAGGGGCGTTAGCCTCGGCCCGTGTCAGGCTGGCGTGAACCCCATTCGCGCAATCTCGGCCAGCATCTCCGCCCATGCGGTTTCCATGGCGGGCGTCCACTCCCCTGTCAGCGCTTCCCGGCAAGTGTCGCGGATGGCTGTGAACATGTCATCCAGTTGGGATTCCGGCACGCCATACCCCTGGTGCGACAGGCGGGCAGACTGAAGTTCAAAGCGCGGCAATCGACTGCCCTCGGTAAGACCGATGATGCAGTCGAAGCAGGTTGTCAGCATGGAACCGCGCACGCCACCATCCGTGTCCATCGCGAACAGGTCTTCAAATTCGGGATGCTGTGCGAAGAGGCGCCGATAGATCAATGGCGCGGGATCAGCGCAAATCTCTCCGAAGCGTTCAAGCGAAAGCATGATGGGTTCAGATACAGCCATTCCATATCCTACTGTCGGCTCAGCCCCCGCGCAATCGCAGGACAAGGCGACGCGTGGCGCGCTGGCTCATCTTGCGGTGTCGCGCAATCCGCTTTGCAAGATTCTGGCGTTCCTCGCGGGTGCGACCAAGATCATAGAGCTGCGCCGCAAAGCCCAGCGCAGCCTGCTGGTCGCTGTTCGGTCGGCGGGCGGCGCCCTCCTCCTCCGCCCAGCGGCCCGGATGAAAGCTGGCGGTCACTTTGGGCTGATCATTGCCGAGATAATGGAGGAAGGCTGCAGGCGCGGAAACATTTCGAATGATCGCATCCGGAATGAAATGCAGCCAGTCCTGATGCTGTTGCCAGCGCCAGGTGTTGGGGGAATTCTTTGTGCGCACGCGCAGCCCGATGATGCGTAGGCGGCGCTGAACGGCGGTCCAGTCTTGTCCTTCCCGCTCGGCTTGCAGTTTCATGAGGCGGATCAGGCCCTCCATCGTTCGGCCGGAGGCAACAAAGTCGACCAGGGCAATGGGGCGCGAACCGGTGGCGATCGCCTTGGGGCCGAGACCTTCGGCGGTGAGATACTCGAACAGACCCTGCAATGCCGGTTCCGGCAATTGATCGACCGCGCTTGCATTGCGCAGAGAGTACTGGATGAGGTGAAGCCGCGGCGTGTCGCGCAGCCCTTCGAAACAGCCAGACAGATAATCATACAGGTTTTCGGGCGTCCTCCCGATAAAGGCGAGGTCCGACCGGTTCGCATGTGCCAGAATGCGGGCAGCCGTGGATCGCAGGGATTCAAGGAACATGTCGTTCAATGAGCGCGTCTCGGTCGCGCCTGTAATCAGGCCGCCCAGTTGCTCGCGCTGTGCGATGTTCCATCGAAACGGTTTCGCCAAACTTCTGCCTCCCGGTCTTTTCCTTCGACTATAGGGCCTGCGGGGGGCGCTTTCCAAATCCGTTCTGGGGTCCTACATGCAGCGGATGAGCAAGACGCTGACAGTTCTGGGCATCGAGACAAGCTGTGACGAGACGGCCGCGGCTGTGCTGCGCCTGACCGATGGCCGGGCAGAGCTGGTCTCGGACGTGATCCGCACGCAACTGGAAGAACACGCGCCCTATCTGGGTGTGGTACCGGAAATCGCTGCGCGCGCACACGCCGAACTGGCTGATTTGACCGTGAAAGCCGCGATGCATGAAGCAGGCATTTCCTATTCAGCGCTAGACGGGATCGCCGCCACGTCCGGTCCCGGCCTGATCGGCGGCGTGCTGGTGGGCATGATGACCGGAAAGGCCATCGCGCAGGCGGCCGGAAAGCCCTTCATTGCGGTCAACCATCTGGAAGGGCACGCGCTCAGCCCTCGGCTCGGCAATGATTGCCCGTTCCCCTATTTGCTGCTGCTTGTTTCGGGCGGGCATTGCCAATTCCTGGAAGTGCGCGGCCTCGGAAATTATCGCCGGCTCGGCTCGACGATTGATGATGCGGTGGGCGAAGCCTTCGACAAGACAGCCAAGACGCTGGGGCTCGGATTTCCCGGCGGGCCTGCGGTCGAGCTCCTCGCAGAGGGGGGCAATCCAGAGGCTTTTGCCCTGCCCCGCCCGCTGCTGAACAGGCCGGGTCTCGATATGAGCTTTGCAGGGCTGAAGACGGCTGTTGCACGCGCCGCAGCCGAAGACGAGATGAATGAGGATCGGATGAAGGATCTCTGCGCGAGTTTCCAGACGGCGGTGACCGACATTCTCGCCACAAAAGCCGCGCTGGCGCTTGAGGCGTTTGATCCGGGTGAGGATGGCACGAAGCGGTTCGTCGTGGCGGGCGGCGTCGCGGCCAACAAGGCCATCCGTGCCGCACTGGACGACGTGGCCAAAGGCGCAGGTGCGCGCCTGATTGCGCCGCCCCTGAGACATTGTACGGATAATGCCGCCATGATCGCTCTGGCCGGAGCGGAAAGACTGGCGGCGGGCCTCGTCAAAGGCGAGGCCGGGGACCTTGGCACCGGGGCGAGACCCCGCTGGCCGCTCGATGAAGCGGCGGCGCAATCAGCGCCCGTCTATGGCACGGGCCGCCGGGGCGCCAAGGCCTGATCAGGCCGCATTCTAAACCGCGAATTCAGCAAGCGAATAGGTCGCCGCAAGGATGGCGATGGCCATAGGAAGCGCCGCAAGCAAGGCGGCCAGGGACTGGCGAGCTTCGGTCTTGGACAATGTCATTGATTTGGTCTTTCAGCATTTACCGACAGCGACCATCGCTGCCGTTGACTACCATATAGCAATCATCTGAATATTTATCAATGAACAAAAACGAAATTATTCAGAATTTATCTATCTGACGCTCCGGAACGACCGCGCCAGCTGACAATCCAGCCAGAACCAGGTCCATCACACCCGCCAGTTCACGCTTCAATTTCGGCAATGTCAGGTGCGAGAACATCTGGGGAAAGCGAAACTTCATCATCGATGCCTGAATCATTTCCGCCGTCTCTTCCTTTCGGTCGAGCGGACGAAACTCACCGGCCTCAATGCCGTTCTCGAGAATCTGAACCAGATAGACCCGCTCCTGGGCCAGCTGTTCATTCATGAACAGAGGCCGCTCATCTGCCAGCGTCTCGGCAAGCTCGACCAGCTTGTCCTTTTCTTCCAGTGCCTCATAGGTACGCACCATGCTGAACTCAAAAAACTGGCGCAGACGATCTGCCGCCGTGATTGGCTTCCGACAGATGCTGGCATAAGTCTGGTAGAGTTCTGAATTGAACTTGCGACCGATGGCTTCGGCAATATCGAGTTTGGACGCGAAGAAGCGGTAGATATTGCCCGCGGACATGTTGCAGTCCTTGGCAATCTCCGACATCGTCGTCTTGGAATAACCGTAGTGAACGATGCGTTCCATCGCGGCTTCCAAGATCTGTTGGCGGGTGTCTGTTGTATCGTTCATGGCGCCACCATACTCCCTGTTACTGAAGGATCAATGATTCATTCAGCCCATTTGTTCCACTATTGCGGACTCTGGGCAGGTTGCAGGCATTGTGCAATACGAACAGGAAATCTTGCCTTCATTCGGAGTCGTTCGTCATGCGCCTTTTCTGTTTTCACAATCTGGACAATGAAACCAATGGTGCCGAGTTGCGCGCCGCGACCCGGCCGGCCCATCTGGAATGGGCTGCAGGATTGGGGGACCGGCTACGCATGGCCGGGCCGCTGCTGTCCGAGGATGGCGCGATGATCGGGTCTGTCTTCCTGGTCGAGGCCGATGACCTGGCTTCGGCCAAGGCATTGGCCGAGCAGAACCCGTATAACAAGGCAGGAGTGTTCGACCGCGTGGACGTGCGCGAAACGAAATGGCTGATCGGGCAAGGAAAGCGCGCATGAGACAGCTCGTCCTTGGAAATCTGAACTATTCCAGCTGGTCGATCAGGCCATTGCTTGCCGCGCGGCGCGTGGGCCTGCCGGTGGAAGAAGTGATCGTACCGCTCGATTTTCCCGACACATCGGCAAAACTGAAAGAGATCAGCCCGACAGCAAAAGTGCCACTGTTGATCTGGGATGATGTCACGGTCTGGGAAAGCCTTGCGATCACGGAATGGATCGCCGATTGGGCGCCGACTGGAGAGGTCTGGCCAGAAGATGCCGCCAAGCGGGCGATTGCCCGCGCGGTGACTTCCGAAATGCATGCGGGTTTCCCCGCCCTGCGCAAGGCTTGTCCGATGGATATTCGCGGCCGGGAAGCCACGCCGGAAATGACCGAAGGTCTTGAGGCTGACATTGCCCGCATCCAGACCATGTGGGACCAGATGCGCACTGAACATGGCGATGGCGGCTCATACCTGTTCGGCAAATGGAGCGCTGCGGATGCGTTCTACACGCCGGTTGTGACGCGGTTCCGCACCTATGGCCTGCCCCTGACAGGGGCTGCGGCCGAATATTCGGCGGCCATCCTTGAAGACCCGGTCTTCCTTGAACTGGAGAAACAGGCGGAAGCCGAACCGTGGTGGATCAAATACACCGCCGACGGACGCTCAAGCGGCTATCTCAAGCCGGAAGGCTGAACAGGTCATAATCCAGATCATGCCGGAACAGCGTCCGGATATGATCTGTGTAGATATCCAGTGCTTCGCCTGTGAAGAGTTCCGTAAGCGGTGTCTTGCGGTTCTGCAGCACATTGGGCTCCGCATCCGGATCGATCTTCTGCGCCATGGCGTCCTTCGTGCCTGCCGCGAGCGCTACATTGATGGCATCGGCACTGAGCCCGAGAGACCAATGCTTCGAGACCGCTTCCAACGCAGCGCGGGGGTCTTTCTGGGTCCGCTCATACTGGATCAGCTGGATCGAGTCGCCATGACGCGCACGAATATCACCCCAACGGTTCCAGAAGCGCGCGAGCCAGTAGAGATCGCAGCGATACTTCGATCCGCCCGGATCGCCCTTCAGATAGGTCAACCAGTCGACCTTGATGTCGTATTCCCATTTGGCGTGGTGACTGGCCAGGATCGCCATCGGGTGTCGTACAGCCAGCACATATGGCGGCAGGCTGGCGAGACTGCGGGCCCAGCCCCATTCGGCCAGATGGTGGGGGATCGTGTGACTGAACGCCAGGCGCGGCAGTTCCGGAAAGGTCTCATCGTCCTTCGGCCAACCGATATAGGGGCGCACTGCGTTTTCCGAAAAGTATTGCGGGTGAGGAATGCCATGGGTTTCCGCCAGCGCCACTGCCAGCATGTATTTCAGCCAGTGCGTACCGGAATTCTTGGAGGTAACGAGCAGGCCATCAAACCGGCCATGACGCAGGACGGAAAAATTCGTCCAAGACTCATTGAGAACCTTGGCGCGGTATTCGCTGGGAAGTGACTTTGACATGGCCAAATTCCCTATTGTGCCAGGGCGAAAGGCGCAACTGTTCTTGAGCGGTTGGAAGACTCAGGTCTTGAGGCCTGCCTTGTCCCGGAACACTTGCAGGAGGGCCAGTTGTTCGCGCGTCGGCACGCCTTCCGCCTCGGACACCGCCACCAGCATCGCGTCGAGATCGACAATTTCCTTTGGGCCAAGCTGCGGGGAACTGACGATCAATTCGCTCAGCTTGCGCATGGCGCGCTGGGGATCCGGCGCGGAATTGGTGACCCAAGCCGCATGGGCGGACAATTCATCAGCCTCAGCCTGAGTGAAGCTGAAATTCTGCATCATCTCATCATCTATGATGCGCGCCTGTCGTTCGGTCAGAGGCCCTTCCCGGCCACGGGCAACTTCCATCATCATGACGGCGGCGGCTTCGCGCGGGTCTTCGATCAGGCTGATGCCATTGCGGCCTGCCTTGTATTTGAAGGCAAAGCGGCGAGGCGTATTCGTAAGCGTGCGCGCCGCATCCATCGCCACTTTCGCGCCGCGGCGGGCCATCTGGATACGCCACGACCAGATGCCGATCGTTGTCAGGATACCCAGAATGAGGATGACTATATGCATCCGGCGTATGTAGCGCGGCCCGGCAGGCCGCGCTACTCACAATTCGATCATTCGCCCCCGGAGCCAGCCGGGACAGCGGCATGGGCCTGCGCCAGCACATAGGCGCGGATCGACTCCACCTGATCCGGCGTCAGATGATCTGCGAACGAGACCATGCCATTGGCGGCGAGGTTTCCGTCGATCACCACACCTTTCCACGCCATTTCGTTGCCACTGATCGCCGACCAGCGCAGGTCCGGCAGAACGCCTGAGCTGACCGCCAGCGGACCGTGGCAGACGGTACAGTTACGGGCATAGTGAACCGATCCCTCGGCGATCATAGTCTCGTCCCCGAACGAGTCGGCTTTCGGGGTCTTGTCGATCATCGGGAAATCCGGGTCGGCGATTTCGCCCGTGCCGCCCAGCTTGAAGGTGACGACCTTGCCGACTGTAGAGGGCACGGTCTCGTCATAGGCGAAGCCTGCAGAGAGACCAAAGGCACTGCCCCAACCAGTCGTAATCGTGACGTATTGCTCACCATCGATCATGTAGGTGCCGGGGCCGGACGCGCCGCCGGATTTGAGTTCATGATTCCAGAGCTTGTCGCCCGTTTCGGCATCATAGGCGACGAAATCGCCATTCAGCTTGCCCTGGAAAACCAGACCGCCTGCCGTGGACAGCACGCCGCCATTCCAGGCATTGCCATGTTCCACCGACCAGCGCGCTTCGCGGGCAATCGGATCCCATGCGATCAAGCGTCCCTTGAGGGTTGAGCGCAGGAATTTGGCGACTTCCGGCGGCGCGATCGGCGGGACGCCAGCAGAGAAGTCTGCGCCCGTATTCCAGCCGACAGGCTGGGTCTCGAAGCGCGGATCGCGAGCATAGGCCTGAGGAATTTCCTGCGCTGGAATATAGGCGAGGTTCAAATCCGGATTGAAGGCCATCGGATGCCAGTTGTGTGCACCGAGGGGGCCTGGCAGCTGCTCGTAAGGGACGGCGCCATACCGTGCATCGGCGATTTCAATCGGACGACCGTTTTCGTCGAGGCCCTCTGCCCAGTTCATCGGCACGAACGCATCGCCGGAGATGAACTCGCCGGATTCCGCGTCCAGTACGTAGAAGAAGCCATTCTTCGGAGCCTGCATCGCGACACGGCGCGCTTCACCATCTTCGCCAACAGGCAAGTCTGCCAGAATGATGGTCTGCGTGGCTGTATAGTCCCAATTGTCGCCGGGTGTGGTCTGGAAATGCCACTTGTACGCACCGGTTTCGGCATCCACCGCAACGATGGAGGACAGGAAGAGATTGTCGCCACCGGACGGATCACGGAATTCCCGGTTCCACGGCGAACCATTGCCGACCCCGAAGATGATCTGGTCGTTGACCTCATCATAGACGATGGAGTCCCAGACAGTTCCACCGCCACCATCGGTGACCCAGGCACCTTCATCGCCCCAGGTGACATTGCCGATGTCTTCAAAGGCTGCATCCGAGATTTCGCCGTCTGGCTGTTTCTCCGGGTTCGGAACAGTGTAGAACCGCCAGACCTTGTCTCCGGTATTGGCATCATAAGCCGAAAGATAACCGCGCACACCGAGCTCGGCACCGCCATTGCCAATCAACACTTTGCCATTCACCACACGCGGCGCACCGGTGATCGTATAGGGCTTGGACTGATCAACGGTGACCTTGCTCCAGACAACTTCGCCCGTTTCGGCATCAAGCGCTTCGAGCCGCCCATCAATCACGCCTACGAAGACCTTGCCGTCATAAACAGCCACGCCACGGTTTACGACATCGCAACAGGCTTTCACGCCGACGGCGCGGTCCACATCCGGATCGTAAACCCACAATTCCTCACCCGTCTTGGCATCAAGCGCATAGACCAGCGACCAGGCAGAGGTGACGTACATCACGCCGTCCACGACAATCGGCGTCGATTCCACGCCGCGATTGGTGGCAAGGTCATAAGTCCACGCGACGCCCAGGTCTGCGACGGTTTCCTTGTTCACATCTATCAGGCTCGAATGGCGCTGCTCGTCATAAGTCCCACCATATGTCAGCCATTCGTCAGCTGCGCTCGCGGTACTTATCCGGTTCGTGTCGACCGCCGCAAAGGCTTCCGGTTCCGAAAGTGTCTCAGTGTCTGCTGTTTTTGCCTGCCCGCAGGCGGCAAGGATTGCGAAGGATGCTCCCGCAATCAAGGTGGACTGCCAGTTCGCCATGGCCGTTTCACTCCCCTGTCTGTTTCCTCAAAACGGTCTTACGCCGCGCTCAGAGGAAAGAGTAGATGAGGCAGGCCGATTGTCGAGGCCTGTCTTAAGGTCAGCCCGACGCTACAGGCACGCGTCCGGCATGCATGGAGAGATCGGTCTGAGCAGCTTCAATGGCGGCCACAATAAGCGCGTGCCAGTCGGCTTGGCTTTCTACGGTGTCTGATCCGGCCGGGAATGTGACGGAACGCGATGCATTCACGACGCCGCCTTCGAGGCGATTTGAAACCGCCTTGAATCCCGCAAGCGCATCTTCGGCCCCGCCGCCCTGCGCGCCATAGCCCGGCACCAGAAACAGCGCGTCCGGCGCGAGCTGTCGCAATTGGCGGGCCTCATCCGGGCCCGTCGCGCCCGCCACCAGCATCAGGCTGGACCATTCGCCCGCCCCCTTCAGGCGCTGGATCGCCGGGGCGAGCGCCTCAACGACGCGTGCATAGAGTGGGGCGCCCTCAAGATCTTTCGCCTGAAAATCGGCTGAGCCGGGATTCGACGTGCGCGCGAGCACGACGACCCCCTTGCCGTTTGCCTCGGCCTCTTCGAGGAAGGGCTCCAACGTATCGAGGCCCATATAAGGGTTTACCGTCACGGCATCGGAGGGGAATGGCGCCGCTTCTGACAAGTATGCGGCTGCATAGCCTCTGGCTGTTGTCCCGATGTCGCCGCGCTTGGCATCCGCGAGAACAAGAAGGCCCGCCTCTCTTGAAGCTTCGCAGACGCGTTGCAATGCGCGCATTCCGTCAGGCCCGTGCCGCTCAAACAGGCCGACTTGCGGCTTGACCACGCAGGCGCGTCCGGCCGCCGCCGCCACGACTGCTTCGCCCCAAGCGGCCACCCCTTCGGGCGTGTCCCCGCCGAACAGGTCCGGGATACGGCCAGGATGCGGGTCGATACCCACGCAGAGTGGGCCCAACTGGCGCGCGCCAGCGATGAGGCGAGAGGCAAAGCTGGTCATGGGGTGACCCGGCAGGCCACTTTCACGACCTGAAGACGGCGGCGGGCATTGTCTGACATCGGGCCGTAAGTCTCCTCGGCAAAAATCTCGGTCGGGCCATCCTCGCGTTCCACGCTCAGGCTGGTCAGGAAGGCATCTATAGATGTCGGCGCAGCCGTATAGATACGCCCGCGCCGCGGGCTCTCGGCCACGATCACGCCGCGCACAGTCCCCCCCGCATCAAAGACCGGTCCGCCAGAAATTCCCCCCAACGAACCGTTCAAGCCACGCGTCCGGCCAATCTCGGCCCAGGCAAGAATAGGTTCAGCGCCTTCCCGGCGCCCGCGCGTGATGAGTTTCGAGCGGGACATGAGTTTCGTGGCCACTTCTCCCGGTCGTCCCTGAGGGTAGCCAACATGATAACCATGCGTGCCGATGCGAAGCGGAGATACGAGATCAAGTTTTACCGAGTTGGGGCTGCGACCTGTTGAAAGAAGGGCAAGGTCATGATCCGGATCAACGACGATGCTGTCGACCGGCACATATTGCCCGGGCGCCACCAGCAGGCCGACAGAGTTGCAACCGTCCACGACATGCCGGGCCGTGATCCACTGACCATTCTTGTTCACGGCGAAAGCAGTGCCGATCCCGTCCTTGGGCTCGCTGACCTGGACGAGCACCTGTTCGTCCAATGGCGACGGCGGCGGCAGGGTCGGACCTTCGGATTCCAGGACGGTTGGCGGCGGCTCAGGTGCGTCAGCTTTTGGATCCTGCGAAAACATGGTCCAGACGACGACGCCCAGAACCAATGCATAGATCACCCAGTCAAACGAACGCATCACTGCCTGAGTACCTCCGTTAGAACCTCTGCAGGACCGGGTCCCAGAGACCCGCTGCAATGATCAGGGCTGATGCCAGCTTTGCCGCAACAAGGACGACGGCTGCGCCAGCCTCCTCCTTTTCAATCCGTTTGGGAATATCGGTGAGCAAGACATCGACGAGACGGTAGACGAGGAGCTGGATCAGGAGTGAGACGACACCCCAGATGGCCAAGTCTATCAGGGTGACACTGGAGGCCAGACAGGAGGCAATGGGGATCGCAAGACCAACAATGGCCCCGGCCAATGCAAATCCTGCGGCCGAATTGCCTTCCTTTACGAGCGCCAGCTCCTTCCACGGGGTCAGCAGCACGTATATGGTGCTGGCGATGGCAAGCATCGCGCCAGCCGCTGCTGTCCACAACAGAAAGCGTGGGAATGCCTCGACAAAGGCAAGAGTTTCACCGCCCATAAACGCTCACTATTTCCTCTAATATCAATCGGCTCTATCAGAGCCAGACCTATTCCTACCCATAGCACGCCACAGCCTCAAGGAGACATATTCATGATCAAGGGGAAAACCGCCCTCGTTACCGGCTCCACCAGCGGGATCGGGAAGGCTATTGCAGACCGTCTTGCACAGGAAGGCTGCAATGTCGTGCTGAACGGATTTGGCGACGCCGATGAGATCAAGGCCCTGCAGGCTGAAATGGGAAAGGAACACGGCGTACAGATCGGCTATTCAGGCGCTGACCTGACCAATCCGGACGCGATTGAAGAGATGATGGCCTATGTGACAACCGATTTTGGCGGTACCGATATTCTGGTCAACAATGCCGGCACGCAATTTGTGTCACCCCTCGAAGAATTCCCAGTGGCCAAATGGGATCTGATCATGGCGCTGAACTTGTCAGCTGCCTTTCACACGACCCGGATGGCGATTGGACCCATGAAAGAAAAAGGCTGGGGCCGCATCATCAATACCGGCAGCGCCCACGCCAAGGTCGCTTCCCCGTTCAAGTCAGCCTATGTCGCGGCCAAGCATGGGCTTTCCGGCCTGACCAAGGTGACGGCTCTGGAGGGTGCGGAACACGGCGTACGGTGCAATCTGGTCTGTCCCGGCTATGTCCACACGCCGCTGGTCGATGGCCAGATCGACGATACGGCAAAGGCGCGCGGCATGACGCGTGATGAAGTTGTGAAAAACGTGCTGCTCGCCGCCCAGCCAACCAAGGAATTCGTGACTGCCGAGCAGATTGGCGGCTTCGTTGCCTTCCTCTGCTCGCCGGATGCTGACCAGATCAATGGTGCCGACCTCTCCATGGACGGCGGCTGGGTGGCACAATAGCTCACTGAAAGGTCATTTGACGGCGCAGCTATCGTGCGAGATAGAAAACGACGATGTTCCAAAGGATCGCCCTTCTTTGCCTCAGCCTGTTGCTGATCGCATCCGGTACGGCAAGCGCCGCGCAGGACAGCTGTCCTGCATCGGATGTGGGCCAGATGACGCATGTGATGCCTGCAATGAATGGGGATTGCGACATGGGGATGGGGTCCATGGACCACTCCCAGCCAAAAGATCAGGACGGGCCATCGCACGATACGGCTTGTTGCTGTCCGGCCATCGTTGCGGCGCTGCCGAGTGCTGCTGCCCCTGAAGGCCATAGCGACCTTTACCCGCCCCTGTTCAATATTCCTCTGGATGCGACGCCAATCTCGGTCGCATCCGTTCCGGAGCCGCCTCCTCCCCGGGCCTGATGATCCTCTCATAATCTCAGGATCAACCCGGAACAAAGGAGAAGGCCTTGTCCTTCCTTTCCCGCGCCGCGCCTTTCGCGGCCTGTCTCACATGGGCGGCCCTCGCTCCCATGGCCGAGGCCCGTCCCGTCTCCTACCCAGGCGGCTGGACGGTCATGCAGATGAACAATGGGGATTCCTCCTCGCTGCATGCACACTATTCACCCACAGCATCGGACTCGATCGGGTTCTATGCAGAGCGTAACTGGGCCGAAGACGTCCAGTTCACCGGCCTGCAATACAACCGGCTGCTGAAACGATGGAACGGCCCTTCAAGCCAGGCGAACACCTATTTCAAATTGGGTGTGGGTCAGGCCGATCCGTTCGGGAGTGAGTCTCCTGAACTGTCCGGTTTTGCCGCTTTCGCCGCGGACTGGGAGACCCGCCGCTGGTTCGCCTCCTATGAGGCAAAAGCCACCGACTATGCCGGCAACAAGAGCGTGCGCCATAGTGGCCGCGTCGGCGTTGCCCCGTATATCGGCGACTATGGCGACCTTCACACATGGTTGATGCTGCAGGTGGATAACCACCCCGAAAGCAATGAGCCCGTTACCACAACCCCCCTCGTCCGGTTCTTCAAGGGCGTCCAGATGGTCGAGCTCGGCTACACGCTAGAAACCGAAGAGCTGCTCGCGAACTGGATCGTCCGGTTCTGACTTTCAAAGGATATTACTCATGAAACTGATTAAACCCGCTTTCGCGTCCCTCGCTTTTTGCCTGCTCGCCGCTCCGGCACTGGCTGATGAAACGATGGATCATTCCAAGATGGACCATTCGATGATGGATCATTCGGCGCATGCCGACATGGTCGCTGAACCCAATACCGATGCCGACCCGGCCGCTTCAGCCCAGACCGTCACCGCCAAGGTGAACGGCCTCGTCTGCGATTTTTGCGCACAGGCCGTCCGCAAGGTTTTCAAGAAGCAGGACGCCGTCGAAAGCGTCAATGTCGACCTGGACAATGGCGAAATCGTCCTTGGCCTGAAGGCTGGCGCGACGATGGATGATCAAACGATCGAAAAGCTGATCCGCAAGTCCGGTTATTCGCTCGTCAGCATTGACCGCGGTGGCGACGCATGAGCGAAGACGTAAAATCTCCCAGCACCCTGCCTGCCTTCCTGTCGCTGTTCACTTCAACCGGAACACTGATCTGCTGCGCCCTACCGGCCCTGCTGGTCAGCATCGGCGCCGGCGCGGTGATGGCAGGCCTGATCGAGGCCGTGCCGCAGATCACCTGGCTCGGCAAGAACAAGGGTCTCGTGTTCGGCATCGCAGCGTTGATGATCGCGTTGGCTGGGGCCTGGCAATGGCATGCAAGGTCGCTGCCCTGTCCAATTGACCCGGTGAAGGCACGGGCGTGTACGCGCGCGCGCCAGCTCAGTTGGGTCGTCTGGTGGGTCAGCGTTGTCGCATTTCTGGTTGGCGGGTTCTTCGCCTTCTTCGCGGCAAGCCTGTTCATCTAAGATGTTCAGGGCCCGGCTGGAAAGTCGGGCCCTTCATCCTAATCCTGCAGGATCTCTTCGAGACAGGCCGAGATGGTTTCAGCCGTGTCTTCATGCGTGAAGAAGGTCTTCAACTGCCAGTTCTCATCCATCAGATAGAGCAGCGACGTATGGTCCATTGTGTATTCGGACTGGCTTTCAGATTGCTCTACGCGAGAAAAGTCCGACAGGAACTCATCCGCGGCCGCGCGAACTTCCTCTGGCGTGCCCGTCAGGCCGACGAGGTTTTTCGGAAAGCGCGGCGCCTTCACATAGCTAGCCAGAACTTCGGGCGTGTCCCGTTCCGGATCCACCGAAATGAGCAATGTCTGCGGCGGCTCAACACTTTCGGGCAGCTGCTCATAGGCGCGCTCCACATTGACGAGCGTCATCGGGCAGACGTCCGGGCAATAGGTGAACCCGAAATAGATCAGCGTCGGACGACCTTTGAAATCGGCTTCCGTCACGCGCGCCCCGGAATCGGAGATGAGTGAGATCGGCCCGCCAATCTCCGGATAGGCACGGCTGAGGCAACTGGCCTGCGCACCTCCGGACTTTACCGCTCCGGCGGAGTCTTTCTCCGGCGCGCTGGCGGGAGCGCAGGCGGCCAATACGGCGGTGGCGAGCAGGGCGGATGACGTTGCAATCGATCTGAGCATCATAGGGGGGATATGCGCCGCAAGCGGCGCTTGGCGCAAGCGTCACGCTGCCGCATAAGGCGCTAATGGATGATTTGGCCCGCGACGGACACATAGATCTCGACGATGCGATCTTCACCCTTCCCCCAGAAGGGTTGGGATCGGCGCAATCCGCCCTCGGGCGCACGCGCCTGCGCACTTTCATCACGCTGCGCTGGCTGGCCGTGGCCGGGCAAACGGCAGCGGTATTGTTCGTGGCGTTCGGACTTGGCTTCGACATGCCGCTTGCGCTCTGCCTGTCAATCATTGCGGCGTCGGCCTGGTTGAACGTGTTCCTGTCTTTTGCCTTCCAGAGCCAGCGCCTGACGCGCGGGTGGGAGGCGACCCTGCAGTTGGCATTCGATACGGTACAATTGGCTGCGCTGATCGCCGCGACGGGTGGACTGTCAAACCCGTTCCTGTTGCTTCTGGTTGCCCCCGTGACTGTTGCTGCGCTCAGTCTCAGCTCGTTCAGGGCCTCCCTTATCGCTCTGCTTGCCTTGGTATTGGCGGCCCTGATGCCGCTTATTCACATGCCCCTGCCCTGGGGTGTGGCGAACTCTTCGATTGCGCTGCCGCCTCTGTTCCAGCTTGGCCAGTTCGCAGCCCTTGCTGTCGGTGTGGTCTTCTTTGCCTTGTCAGCGGCGCGGGTCAGTCAGGATGAGGCCCGGCTCGTGCGCGCGCTCGATGCAGCGGGGGTCGTCATGGCGCGCGAGCAACGCCTGTCCGCGCTCGGTGCAATGTCTGCAATGACCACACATGAGTTGGGAACCCCGCTTGCCACGATCCATCTCGTCGCGAAGGAATTGCAGTCGGATCTCGACTCCGAGGATCCGCGCGCCGAGGACATTATCCTGATTGCCGAACAGGCCGACCGGTGCCGCGCGATCCTCGCCACGATCCGTGAAGCGCGCGAAGCAACCGACATCGTGCATGCGCGAATCCCGCTGGATGCGCTGGTGGCCGAGGCCGCTGCGCCATTCAAGGGGTTGGGCGTGGATCTGACCGTCCGGGCGGAACCTGCTGAAGATGGCACACCACGTGCGCCGACCCTGAAACGCAGTCCGGAAGTTTTGCACGCGCTGGGTGCCTTCATCGAAAATGCGGTGAGTTTCGCCGATACGCGCGTGAACGTCGTGGCGACTTGGACTGCAGACCAGATCATGGTCACAATCAGCGATGACGGCCCCGGCTTTGCCGCCGAAGTGCTGCCGAAACTGGGCGAGCCCTATGTCTCTCAACGCGGCGAGGCGCATCTGGGCGGGGGTGACATGGGGCTTGGATTCTTCATCGCAAAAACGCTTATTGAGCGCACCGGCGGCCGCATCGCGACCCGGAACAGGACCCCGCCGAAAAAGGGCGCGGTCGTCCAGACTCTATGGCCCCTTGGCATTTTGCAGGCGCCTGACTTGGATTAATGACCGGTTCAGACCTATATGACGGTTGTTACATCAAGGAAAAGCCAATGGAACGGCCCATCACTGTGAATTTGCACGAGAGCCTCAAGGATGTTGAGGATCGCTCATGTCTCGTAATGGACGATGATGGTCCGTTTGTGCAACGCATGGCCCGCGCGCTCGCCCAGCGCGGTTTCGTGGTCTCTGCCGTCTCGACCGTGTCCGAAGGCAAGGATATTGCCCGCCTGAACCCACCGGCCTTTGCCGTTCTGGACCTGCGCCTGGAAGATGGCAGCGGGCTGGATGTGGTGGAAGTACTGCACAAGCACCGTCCGGATGCTCGCGCTGTTATCCTGACGGGGTATGGCGCCATTGCGACAGCCGTCGCCGCTGTCAAAGCTGGCGCTGTGGACTATTTGTCGAAGCCTGCAGATGTGGAAGACATCATTCGCGCGCTCGCCGCATCACCTGACGAAAAGCCCGCTCCGCCAGAAAATCCGATGTCAGCCGACCGGGTTCGCTGGGAGCATATTCAGCGCGTCTATGAGCTGTGCAATCACAACGTTTCGGAAACCGCGCGCCGCCTGAACATGCACCGACGGACGCTGCAACGCATCCTTGCAAAACGCGCCCCGCGCTAAACCTGTATCCTGTAATAGTGTTGCCAGAATACGTCGCTTTGGCTGACGCAGCCTCGGCATCAGCTAAATGCAGTTGCGTCGCATTCTGAACGGCTGGTAATCGCCGCTCATGAAAAAATTTCAGTGCTCAGTCGCCCCGCTCGCCCTCCTCGCTTTTGCCCTCCCAGCCACGGCCCAGTCCGATGACCCGGTGAACCGGCTGGACACGATCGTCACCACAGCCACCCCGAGCGCCACGCCTCTGACAGACATTCCGATGTCCGTCAGCGTGATTGATACCAGGGATCTGTCGCTGGCGGATGCTTATGTCAGTGCCGAGGACATGACTGACCTGCTGACCGGGGTTGAGGCCGCTGTCGCAAACGGTACGCAGGTCGCCTTCCAGATTCGCGGCATCGGCGCGGTTGACCATCAGGCCCTGACGCCCACCGCCGCTGCGGTCTATTCCGATGGCGTCTATCTGGCGACCAACGTCCAGACGGGCCTGATGCTGTATGATCTTGCCCGTGTGGAAGTTCTGAAAGGCCCGCAAGGCACGCTGTATGGCCGCAACGCGTCCGGGGGCGCGATCAATTTCATCTCCGCGAAACCTGGCGAGGACCAGCGCCGGTATGTTCGGGCAGGCTATGGCAACCTGAATCGCGCTGACCTGGATGGCGCCTATGGGGAGCACTACGATAATGGCTTCAGCTATCGCCTCGCCGGGCGGTACCTGTCGCGCGACACCGCACTCGACAATGTTGCCGGCCCGGAAGATGCGGGCGGTGTGCGGGACGAATTCGGTTTGCGCCTCGGCCTCAATTGGGACAAGGCGTTTGGTGGGTCCCTGCTCGTGCGCACGCACTATGAGGAAGACAATGGCGTCAATGCCGCGCCGCGCAATGATACACTTGACCTTAACGACCATGAGATCGCGGTGGGCCGTGACGGCGTTCAGGATACCGATAATGAATTCTATGGTGTCTCGGCAGAATATGAGCGCGCTGTCGGGCGGTGGACGCTGACATCTCTCACGGCCTTCGAAGGGTACAATCAGGATTACGGGTTTGACTTTGACGGGGCCGTCGTCCTGTTCGACAATCCGAACTTCAACGCCAACCTCGCCTATATCCGCGACTTCCGGCAGTACTCGCAGGAATTCCGCCTGCAGACAGACTGGGACGGCGCCAGCACCATGATCGGTGTATCGGGATCGCTGGAAGATTTCAGCCAGACCTATACGATCTGGTGCGGCGACCTGGATGCCGACACGCTGCTCGGCACCTGTCCTTATGTCGGCGCCGCCAGCCGGGCAGGGCCAACCCCGACCTCAGATGCACGGGCGATGACTCTGATCACAGATATCAGGCAGGACCGTTCGGCTCTGGCCGCCTTCACCTATAATGAATTCGACCTCTCTGATCGGTTGACCGCTACACTCGGCGCGCGGGTAACGCATGAGCGGATTGAGGGTCAGGGAAGCGGCCGTCACATCTTTGAGGATGGCACGATTGGCTTCAACAATGTCGGGGGTCTCGGCCTGGCGGCAGGCGCGAACGAGATCGAAAAGACGCGGCTTTCGGGCAACGCGGCCCTCGCCTACGAACTCGGCCAAGGCAACGCTTATGTCTCGGTTTCCAACAGCTACAAATCGGGCGGCTTCAATGGCGAAGTCCAGAATAACGCCACTCATTTCGCTGATGCGGGCTTGTTCGACGCAGAGACCGTCACAGCCTATGAGGTCGGCTACAAGAGCCGACCAGACGATACGTTCACTTACAGCATCGCTGCATTTCTTCAGGATTATCAAGACCCGCAGGCGCGCATCTTCGTGAACTTCGCCTTGCCCGACGGTTCAAGCATTACGTCCAACTCGCTGTCCAATCTTGATGAAGCGACATCCTACGGGGTGGAAGTCGATTTGGCATGGCAGGCTACGGAGCAACTATCGCTGGATGGTGGCTTGACGCTTCTGGAAACCGAGATTGATCAGTCGTCCGACATTGGCGGAAATGCCGACACATTTGACGGCAACCCCCTCCCCTTCGCACCAGATGTCTCCGCCACCCTCGGCGGGCGCTACGAGTTCGCGGTTGCGGAAACGATCGAGGCCAGCCTCGCCGCACACGCCAAGTATCGCGGTGATTACTATCTCGACCCAGAGGGCCTGGACAGCCGCATGCAGGACGGCTTCACGACCCTGCAGGCAGAGGCGAACTTCGTGTTTACAGATACCGGTCTCAGCTTGACCGTATGGGGACGGAACTTGACCGATGAAGACTATGCCGTCTCAGGCTATGGCTTTATCGGGTATGACACATTCCGTTCCGACCCGCGCACCTATGGCGTGCGGATCGGCTACGAGTTCTAGAAATCAATCCGGGCAGTCGCCATAATCGAAGCGGAGGGCCCGGAAATTGACTGGGTCCCCGTTTGAATAATTCAACGCATAGTAAGGCTCGGTCTCGGTGACACAGAGGCGCATCTGGTCGGCCTGAGCGCGCAAATGGCGGATCTCGTCTTCGATCGGCGGCTCGGCCTTGCGATCCTCGAAATTGACGAGATAGACGACCGGATAAGCGGACGGGTCTTGAGGCAGGTCGAGCGGGGTTTCCGGCGGGTGGAGATTCTGCGTGCCAAGGGTCAGCACATAGGAGGGCTCGGCATAGCCAAGCGCCAGGATGCGTTCCGGCGGCTGCCAGTCACACGCCTCGCCCGGCACACCGCAAACATCCTCCAGCGCCAGACGCGCCGTTTCGGTCGGCTGCACCCAGACCTGGCTCGGCAGCATGAAGATGCGGATATGCCAGCCGATTGCGACGGCCGCATAGATGGCGAACATGGCAGCATTGCACTCATGGCGCCGACTGAACTCGATGATGGCAACTCCACAAAGGCCAAAGCCGATCCACCAGAACCAAAGTGGGAACGCCCGATAATCCGCCCATGATGCGAGCACGTCTTCGGGAAAGGCTGTCGAGAAATCGCCCGCCGTTTCCGCCATGAAATAGGTTGTCACACCGGGGAATGACGCGGCAAGTAAGAGGATCGCCCCCAACGCGAACAGGATCAGGGACGCCCATCGCGTAACGGGCCACAATTCCCCTTCCATCATTTTAGCCGCTGCATAGCCTGCGAGCAGTCCGAAGGCAGGATAGGCCGGAAGGATGTAGTGACTGAGCAGGGTCGGCATCAGTTCGAAGAAGGCATAGGTCAGGACCGCCCAGGCCACGAGCATGCGGACCGCGCGCGTCTCGTCAGGTATGATCGCTTCTCCGACCGGATGCTTCGCCATCCATGTGTCGCGCCCCGACACCCACCAGAAATAGGCGAGCAAGACTGCTGGCCATGCTGGCAGCGGCTTGAGGGTGGCAATTGTGTTCAGCGCTTGTGCTGCCAGTCCCGTTCCTGCCGGGCGCGGCAGGAAGGGCAGCAGATAACTCAAGATCAACAAGACCGCGAACAATGCCGCGCCCACCAACAAAACGTGCTTCAGCCATGCCGCGCCTTGCGGCTTGATGGGCTTCAACGTCTTCCACGCCGCCACAAAGCCGGGAATGATGAACAGGGTCGCCGGGAAGAACCAGGCCGGAATATGGGTAAGATGGTAGAATGGCCAGCCACCATGCCCCTCAGAGGCGCCGGTGAACTTGTCTTTCAGATCCTTGCCGACCGCGCCCTTGATGTATTGCCCATCAGTCGCAGCCTGAATCCAGAGAAACCAGGGCAGCACCATTGCCACGAAAATCGCTGGCCCCGGCCACCAGAGCAAAACGCGCCACCAGTCGCCTCCCTTACCATCTGTCGCCTTGGCCCAAACCCATGCCCCGATCCCGGCATAGGCGGCCACCATCGGCGTCACTGGCCCCTTGATCAGGAAGCTGGTGCCCATGCAAAACCAGAAGAGCAGCGCCATCTTTTTCGACTGGTCACGGCGCATATAAAGGCGCGCAAGCGCACCTATACTGAGCGTTGTCAGGAAAACGAGCATTCCGTCTGTTTTCGAGATGTGCGCTTCCGATGTCAGAAGGAGCGTCGCGCCGAACAAGGCTGAGCCGACAAAGCTGGCCCTTCGCCCAACCAGGACCAGTCCGGCCCAGAAACAGGCAAGCGTTCCGAAGGCGGCCCCCAACCAGCTCGGCACGCGATAGGTCCAGATCTGCTTTGCCTCGGGCCCCGTAAACACTGCCGTCGAGGCGGCCTGCAGCCAGTGAATGCCTGCCGGCTTCTTGTTGCGCAGCTCATCCTGATACTGGATGCGGATATAATCCTGCTCCTCCAGCATTTCCTTCGAGGCCTGCGCAAACCGGCTCTCATCCCTGTCGAGGGCAGGCAAATTGAACACGCCGGGCGCGGCAGCGCCGAATGTAAGGATGAACAGGACGAACCAGGGTTTCCAGCCGGTGGAAAGTCGATCAAGCAAAGTCATGATTGCCATTTACCTTGTTCATGTCCGCGCGTCTTCAGGGTTTTGCGCTGAGATTCCTAGCGTGACAAATGCGCCGCAG
Source organism: Hyphomonas sp. KY3 (assembly GCF_017309975.1). NCBI lineage: Bacteria > Pseudomonadati > Pseudomonadota > Alphaproteobacteria > Hyphomonadales > Hyphomonadaceae > Hyphomonas > Hyphomonas sp. KY3. The sequence continues at coordinate 269,798 of NZ_CP022271.1, read as the reverse complement.
GGCTCGCCTTGCGTCAAATCGCTTTGTATGAGCGTGCGAAACCTGCCTCGCGCGCTCGCGAGCCCCTGCCTGAAAGGTGCCAGCCGTGGCCCAGTCGCTTGAATTTTCCATCGTTGTTCCGGTTCATAATGAATCCGGCAATGTCGAATCCCTGATCACCGAGATTCACCGCGCGCTCGATGGGCGCGCATTCGAAATGGTGTTCGTCGATGATGCGTCGACCGATGACACGCGGGCACGCCTGATCGAACTGAAGGAGCGCTTTCCGATGTTGCGCGTGATCGGGCACCGCAACAATGCCGGGCAGAGCCGGGCCATCCGTTCCGGAATAATGGCGGCGCGCGCGCCGGTGATTGGCACGCTGGATGGCGATGGACAGAACGATCCAGCCGATCTGCCAGACCTGTACCGCCAGCTGACGCGGGCAGATGCGCCGGAATCGCTGAAAATGGTTATGGGCCGCCGCACCAAGCGTAAAGACACTGCCTGGAAGCGGTTTGGCAGCAGTTTTGCCAACAAGATCCGCAAACGCCTGCTGCGGGATGATTGCGACGATGCCGGCTGTGGCGTGAAGGCGATCTATCGGGAAGCCTTCCTGAGGTTGCCCTATTTCGATCATATCCATCGCTACGTCCCTGCCCTGATGCAGGCCGAAGGCTTCGATGTGGAATATCGCGACGTGAATCATCGCGAGCGTCGTAGCGGAACATCGAACTATACGAATTTTGGCCGATTGGCCGATGCCCTGTCCGATTTGCGGGGCGTTATGTGGTTGGTCCGCCGTCGGCGCAATCCGGGCGGCATGGACGAGCTTTAGCCGTAGGTCGCGACAGCGATACAGATTTCGCCATCCTCATCGAAAATAAAAGTTTCAGCCGCGTTCTGGCCGCGATGGTTGGTGTAAAGCAACGTGATCGCGTCTGATCCGGTCAACACGTCTTCCAGTTCAAAATACAGATCACTCGCGCTGGCCATTGCGGCCTGCCAGTATTTGCGCAGCCCCGCTTTTCCAGTCAGGAAATCCTCATCCGTCCCCATCACCAGCGCAATGCGCGGCGAATGGAACACGACCCCGTCGGCATAGTGCGACAGCACAGCGTCGAGGTCGTGATCATTCCAGGCTGCTACCCATTCACGGGCAAACGAATCAGCGTCCGGTCTGGCCATACGGCCTGTTACTAGGCTTGGCCGTTTACCGCCAGAACATCTTCAACCGTTCGGAGACCCGGCTTTGGTGAGGTCACCAGAACAGCCATGTTTCCAGGCAGATGTTTGTTGTCCAGCATCTTGTCGTGCGCGGCCGGAATGTCTTCCCACGGGAAGACTTCGGACATGCCCGGATCAATGCGCCGATTGATCACCAATTGGTTCGCGGCGCTTGCCTGTTTCAGGTTTGCGAAATGGCTGCCCTGTACCCGCTTCTGCCGCATCCAGAGGAAGCGCGCATCCATGGTCAGGTTGAAGCCGGTCGTGCCGGCGCAGATGACGACCATGCCGCCACGCTTCACAACGAACACAGACACAGGGAAAGTCGACTCACCCGGATGTTCGAACACGATGTCGACATCCTTCTTGTCAGTGAGTTCCCAGATCGCCTTGCCGAACTTTCGGCTCTCTTTCATATAGTCATTGAATTCCGGACCATTCACCGTTGGCAGCTGCCCCCAGCAATTGAAGTCCTTGCGGTTGAGCACGCCTTTGGCACCGAGACTGAGCACATGCTCTTTCTTGTCATCGCTTCCGACAACCCCAATCGCGTTCGCCCCCGTGACAGCACAAAGCTGGACACCGAAGCTGCCAAGGCCGCCCGAGGCGCCCCAGACAAGGACATTGTCTGCCGGCTTCACGATGTGCGGGCGGTGGCCGAACAGCATGCGGTAGGCTGTGGCAAGCGTCAGTGTGTAGCAGGCGCTCTCTTCCCAGGTCAGATGCTTGGGGCGCGGCATGCATTGGCGCGCCTGCACGCGGCAGAATTGGGCGAAGGAGCCGTCTGGAGTTTCGTAGCCCCAGATACGCTGACTGGGCGAGAACATCGGGTCGCCGCCATTACATTCCTCGTCGTCGCCATCATCCTGGTTGCAGTGGATGACCACTTCGTCACCCGGCTTCACGCGTGTCACTTTGCGACCGACAGCCCATACGATCCCGGACGCGTCGGACCCTGCAACGTGGAAATCCTGCTTGTGAACGTCGAATACGGACATCGGCTCGCCAAGTGCGGCCCAGATGCCATTATAGTTCACGCCAGCTGCCATCACGAGGACCAGCACTTCGTCGGAATCGATTTCCGGAACCGGAACCTGTTCCAGCTGCATCGCCGTTGACGGACGCCCGTGACGGTCGCGGCGGATCGCCCAGGCGTGCATCATCTTCGGAACGTGGAACTCCGGCGGGATCTCGCCGAGCTCGTAAATATCTTTGGTTTCCCTTGCCATGGCAGGGGGGCCCTCCTCCTTGATTACATTTCCGGGATGGTCCGGCGCACAATTATTCGTGGCTTCACAAACCACCCGGTTCCCGCCACCTTGGCCGCTGAACGAAGAGCTTGCAAGAATTTTGTTGCGCTGCACAAATTTCGAAAAAGGGGCGTTGCAATCATGTCTATCGGCGACACGGTTTATCTGAACGGAGTCTTCACCCAGCGGAAAGACGCCCTGATCTCCCCGCTGGACCGGGGATTCCTGTTTTCCCACGCAGCCTATGAAGTGACCGCTGTTTACGGCGGAAAACTGATCGATTTCGAAGGTCATGTGTCGCGCCTCGGCAACACGCTGGAAGCAATTTCGATCCCTAACCCACATGACGCGGCCGCGTGGGAGGACATTCACAGCCAGTTGATCGCCCGCAACGGCCTTTCAGAGGGACTGATCTATCTCGAAGTTTCAGCAGGCGCCTACGACTCCCGGGATTTTGCTGGCCCGGAGACCTTCACACCCACAATTTTCCTGTATGCGGATCATCGCCCCCTGATCAGTGAGAAAGCCGAGCAGGGCATTCGCGCCATCTTCCTGAACGACATTCGCTGGCGTCGGCGCGATATCAAGACAACTCAGCTCCTGTCGCAGGCCCTCGCCTACCGCGCTGCGCGCGAAGCCGGCGCCGAAACCGCGTTCATGGTCGAGGACGGCCACGTCACCGAAGCGGCCTCCGCCAATACTTGGATCGTGACCGAGGAGGGCCGGATCATCACGCGCAATCTGTCCAGCGACATACTGCCCGGAATTACGCGCGCCCATGTCATTGCCCGGCTTCGCAATCAGGGACTGGATATCGAGGAGCGCGCCTTCACACCGGATGAGGCATACGCTGCCAAGGAGATTTTCACGACCTCAGCGGGGGCTATGATTGCGCCTGTCATACAGCTGGAGGATCGACCGGTCGGCACCGGCAAGCCGGGTCCTGTTACGCGGCAAGTACAGCGCCTCTATTATGAGGCGATTGGCGCTGATGTGGAAAAGGTCGCGGCTTGGGCTTTGGCCTGAAGCGAGTGACGCACTTTGAGGGCCAGGATCATACTGGCCAACAGCAGCGTGACGCTATTGGCCACGATCATGGGGAGCGATCCCAGCAGAATGCCATAGACCAGCCAGCCTGCGACGCCGGTAGTGAACATCGCATACATGATCAGCGATATCCCATCAGTCCTTCCGGTGCGAATGACCATCAGGGCCTGAGGCAGGAAAGACAGGGTCGTCAGAGCTGCGGCCATCAGGCCAATCATGTCAGACATTGAGGGGAAATTCCTTTAGAGCCTGCGCCATATAGCCGATTTGCAGCCCTCACGAAACCGCCTGGAAACGCATGGTGCTCATGAATGTTTGCGGTAACGAGACCATACCCGTTTCAGTCGCGGTCGATCACTTCGCCTTCGATGATTTCACCCGGCCCTTCGCCAGCCTGAGACGCCCCGCCCGGCGGCGTGATATTGGCGTTCATCTGGGCCATGACACTCGACACTTCCCGGGTCGCCATGCGCGCGCTGATGGCATTGGCCAGCAGAGCAACGCCAGCCACGGCAAAAAAAAGACCAAGATCAGTCAGACCGAGCCCCCGCGCCAGAATGGTCTCACGAAACAGAGCGAGCACGCCAAGGCTGACAATGAACAGGCCAGCCAGAAAGCCTGCTCGCACAGCAAAGCCGGGCAATAATCCCGTGATGGCGGGGTACCCCTCATTCCCGGACAACCGGTGCAGTCGAAACCGCTCGACCCAGCTGACCGCCAACATGCCCGCTGCGAGCAAGGCGACCATGAGCACACTACGCTCCATCAGCGCTGCAATCACCACACCGACCGGAAAGGCCAGGATAGCGACAATCCGCAATAGCAATGCAGTCTGGATCAGATTGGTCGGTTGATTCACTCGGGGTCTCCTCTCGCTTGTATCTGGTTGCTCAGACATCCTGACGCAAGCAGTGACGCTTGCTTTGCGACGTCGCACACGGCATGCTGCGCCGCAACATAACAAGGGGAGAATTCCGTGGCAGACATGGACAAAGCATACCAGCACGCACCGGACCGCCCGTGGATTTTCCGGACCTATGCCGGACATTCAACGGCAACAAAATCCAACGAACTGTATCGCGGCAACCTCGCCAAGGGTCAGACAGGCTTGTCGATTGCCTTCGACCTGCCCACCCAGACCGCGTATGACGCAGACCACATCCTCTCCAAGGGCGAAGTTGGCAAAGTGGGCGTGCCGGTCAAGCATCTCGGCGACATGCGCCTCCTGTTCGACCAGCTGCCGCTGGAAGAGATGAACACATCAATGACGATCAATGCGCCAGCCGCCTGGATGCTGGCGCTGTATGTGGCACTGGCGGATGAGCGCGGAGATGATCGCAAGAAACTGCGCGGCACCACTCAGAATGACATTGTGAAGGAATACCTTTCGCGCGGCACCTATGTATTCCCGCCGGAACCGAGCCTGCGTCTGATCTCGGATATGGTCAGCTGGTGCTACACCGAGGTCCCGAAATGGAATCCGATGAATGTCTGCTCTTACCATTTGCAGGAAGCGGGCGCGACGCCGGAACAGGAACTCGCCTATGCTTTGGCCACGGCAATCTCGGTGCTGGATACCGTAAAAGCCGGAGGGCAAGTTCCGGAATCAGACTTTGAAACGGTCTTCGGTCGAATTTCCTTCTTCGTGAACGCCGGAGTTCGTTTCGTTACGGAACTTTGTAAGATGCGTGCCTTTGTGGAACTCTGGGAAGAGATTGGCCGCGAACGCTATGGCGTGACCAGTCCGAAGGCGCTGCTATTCCGCTATGGCGTGCAGGTGAACTCGCTTGGCCTGACCGAGCCGCAGCCTGAAAACAATGTCTATCGCATCCTGATCGAGGCAATGGCCGTCACCCTGTCGAAGAAGGCTCGTTGCCGGGCCCTGCAGCTGCCGGCCTGGAATGAGGCGCTGGGCCTGCCACGCCCATGGGACCAGCAATGGTCGCTGCGTCTGCAGCAGATCCTCGCCTATGAAACAGACCTCCTGGAATACGAAGACATCTTCGACGGCAGCCATGTCATCGAATCCAAAACAGAAGAGCTGAAGGCGCTGGCCCGGGATACGCTGGCTGACCTCGATGCGCGGGGCGGCGCAATCCAGTCGATCGACCATATGAAGGAGAGCCTCGTCGGCGCACATATTGATCGCATCAAGGCGATTGAGAGCGGTGATCTGACCGTGGTTGGCGTCAACCGCTATGTCGAGACGGCGGAGAGCCCACTCGCAGGCGGCGACGGATCGATCCAGACGGTCGACCCGGCAGAGGAATCCGCCCAGGTTCGCGACCTGAAAGAATGGCGCAGCAAGCGAAATGCAAGCGCCGTTGAAAATGCGCTCGCAGCGCTGAAGCAAGCCGCACAGGACGGGACCAATATCATGGAGCCCTCGATTGCCTGCGCGAAGGCCGGCGTCACGACAGGTGAATGGGGCACGGCAATGCGGGACGTGTTTGGCGAATTCCGAGCACCCACGGGCGTCGCCATGGTTATCAAGACCGATGGCGAGGAAGATGCGGCCGCTGTCCGCAAGGACGTCGAGCGTGTTTCCCAAGCGCTCGGGCGCCAGCTGACCTATGTGCTCGGCAAGCCGGGCCTCGACGGCCATTCCAACGGCGCCGAACAGATCGCGGCACGGGGCCGGGAAGTCGGCATGAATGTCGTCTATGAGGGCATCCGGTTCACGCCGTCGGAGATTGCTGCGCAGGCCAAAGAAGCGAATGCACATGTCGTTGGGCTGTCCATTCTCTCTGGCAGCCACCTTGATCTGGTACGCGAAACAATTGCCGAGCTGCGCGCGGTCGGCCTCGGAGACGTGCCGGTCGTCATCGGCGGGATCATTCCGCCGGAAGATGCCCGTGCCCTGCGCCAGATGGGCATTGCCCGTGTCTACACGCCCAAGGATTTCAAGATCACCGAAATCATGGGCGACGTGGTCGGAATCGTCGAGAAAGCCTGGCTGGTCGAAGGCTGATCCGCTGCGTTCTGCGGATAAGAGATTGAATACCTGCCGGTTCACCTTTATCGGGCGCGAACTGGCAGGAAGGCTTTCATAATGTCGCAATCAGACCCGTTCCAACTCGGCTGGGAAGAGTGGCTGACTCTGCCCGATCTCGGCTTGCCCGCGATCAAGGCGAAGGTGGATACCGGCGCGCGCACGTCTGCACTGCACGCCAGCGTCATTGAGCCATTCGGGCCTGCCGATGCACCACAGGTGCGCTTCCTGATCCAACCGGACCCGAGTGATCCGGGCTTGGAAATCACATGTTCCGCGCCGGTTGTAGACCGCCGCGACGTGACCAGCTCCAATGGGGACACCGAGCTGCGTTATGTGATCCAGACCGATGTCGAGATGGGCGGACGCCGCTGGCCGATCCAGCTGACGCTGACCAATCGCGAGAGCATGACCTACCGCATGCTGTTCGGCCGCGGCGCGATCCAGCCGGACATGATCGTCAACGCAAACGCGTCTTTCCTTCAGCCGAAACTCGACTTTGCAGCCTATGCGGGCCTGCCAAAAAAGAAGCCCGTCAAACGTCCATTGCGCATTGCGTTGCTCACGCGCGAGCCGCGGAATTATTCAAGTTTGCGCCTCATCGAAGCGGCACAGGAGCGAGGCCACGTGATCGAGGCCATCGATACCGCACGCTGTTACATGCAAATTGGCACGACACATCCGCAAGTCCACTATGATGGCAAGGCACTGCCCCGCTATGACGCGGTGATTCCGCGCATCGGGGCAGGGATTACAGATTACGGCTTGGCCGTGCTGCGACAGTTCACCAATACCGGCGCATTCTGCTTGAACAGTGCCAGTGCGATCGGCCATTCGCGCGACAAGCTGATGGCGCACCAACTGCTTGCCCGCGCCAAGATCGACATGCCGGTCACGGCCTTTGCGCACAGTCCGAAAGACACCAAGGATCTGATCTCGCTGGCGGGAGGCGCGCCTGTGGTGGTGAAATTGCTCTCATCCACGCAAGGCAAGGGCGTCGTGCTCGCCGAGACCCGCAAGGCTGCGGAAAGCCTGATTGATGCCTTCCGGGGTCTGGAAGCAAACTTTCTGGTACAGGAATTCGTCGAAGAAGCTGCAGGCACCGATGTTCGGGCGTTCGTCGTCGGCAACAAAGTGGTCGGCGCAATGAAGCGCCAGGCCCAGAAGGGCGAGTTCCGCTCAAACCTCCATCGCGGCGGAACAGCCTCAACCATCAGGCTGTCCCGCACCGAACGCGACACGGCCCGGGAGGCCGCCAAAGTGCTGGGCTTGCGCGTCGCAGGTGTCGACCTGCTGCAAACCGAAAAAGGCCCCAAAGTGCTGGAGGTAAACTCTTCGCCGGGTCTCGAAGGCATCGAATCGGCCAGCGGCAAAGACATCGCCGGCCTGATCATCGAGCATCTGGAAAGCCAGGTTCGGCCCTTGTCTCGCATTCGCGAACCGGCCGCCCGAAAGCGCCGGCAAGCCAAGCTCAGCGAGAGCTGAACAATTTGCCCTTCTCGGTGATCAATACGATCACGAGCGAGCCCACCCCAAGACACGCAAACCCGAGAACGAGCGGCACCGTCGTGCCATTGTAGTAGCTTCCGATCAGAATTCCGAGAATGCTTGAAACTGTCGTCGTGGCGAAGCCGTAAGCTGCGGAAGCCGTGCCTGCAATCTTGCCCAACGGCTCCATGGCGAGTGCCGAGAAGTTTGCACCCATCAGGCCAAAACAGGCAAATGTCATCGCGAACATCGGGAAAAACCATAACAGGCTCTCGCCGAAGAAATGCGTCACCAGCGCCAGCGACGTCGACATGATGATGAAGAACACCATTGCGGCATGACTGATGCGGCGCATGCCAATTCTCTCAACCACGCGGGAGTTGAACAGATTTGCGCATGCGAGCGCACCTGCCACACCAGCAAACCAGAACGCGAATGTTTCTTCCTGGCCGAAGACATCCCGAAAGATCTGCTCTGAAGATCCGATAAATGAGAACAATGCGCCGAATATGACACCGGAAGCGCACATGTAACCGAACGTGATGCGACTACGTATGACTGCCATATAGCTGCTGGCGGCAGACGAAACATTCAGAGGATTGCGCGCCTCGGGCGCCAGGGTTTCTGGCAAGCGCAACCATGTCCATGCAAGCAAAAGCCCGCCGAACAAGGCAAGGACGCCGAATATCCATTGCCAGGGGGCGACGAACAGGATCAGCTGACCCATGGCAGGCGCGATCATGGGCACAACCATGAAAATGGTCATGACCAATGACATGAAACCCGCCATACGCCGGCCTGCATAAAGATCACGGACGACCGAAACAGCCACAAGCCGGGCGCCTGAAGCAAAAACGCCCTGCAGGAAACGCGCAGCAAGCAGCGCATGAAAATCCTTTAGCGCGATACAGAGTAGCGCAGTCAGCGAGTAACCAACCAATCCGACGAACAAGGGGACGCGCCGACCGAAGCGGTCGGAGATCGGCCCCCAAACGAGTTGAGGCGCGCCGAAGCCCAATACATAGGAAAACACAATCATCTGCTGACGATTGGCATCCTCCGGGGAAGCACCTGTCAGACCGATCGAATCCGCGATCTCACCCAGTGCAGGCAGCATGATGTCAATGGCGAGCGCGTTAAGCGCCATCAGCGCCGCAACCATGACGACCATCTCCGTGCGCCCCGGCACAGGTCGACCATGGGCACCTTGCAAGGTGCGCGGCTCAGGAACGGGCATTTCAGAGTCCGGCATGGGTTCGACAGGCTTTCTTGAGATTCTCAAGGGCCCTATCTGGGCCTCCTGCAAAGGAATGGCCAGTGTCCAGACCAGAAAAAAGCCCCGCCAAATGGCGGGGCTGCAATGCGAATTCGCGGGTCGAGGACTATTTCAGCTCCGGTCTCATGATGTTTGGGCTGAGATTGAAGACAACTTGCTCTGCATCAAAATAGGCGGCATCGGCGGGCTTTTCGCCCTTACCCATAAGGATTTCTGCAGACGCGACATAGCTCGTCCGCTCACGGTATTCCCGTGGGCCGCCCCAATAAGCGTCATAAGGTCCAAACGCAGAATAGCGAGACCGACGGAATGGGTCATGATAGTAGGCCGCATAAGGGCCGAAGTATCTGTAATTCAGGTGGAAATGGTCGTAATAGGGCGAGCCTCCGCCAACCGGCACAAGGCGGCTTTCAGAATCTGTGTCGCGGCGTACGACCCGGAAGTGGTCATACCCGTTCAGTCGGGTCAGCTCCGCAGCCCGGTAGAGCAAATAGGTCTCTACGGTCTTTCGATCTGTCAGGGAGTTTCCGGAAAACTCGACCTGGAACCGATTGTCCTCGATCTTCATTTCCGAATAGCCGCGATCGCCATCCAGAGCGGCCTGATATGGCGTTGCGGTCGCGCAGGCGCCGAGCACGGCCAAGGCAGCGATTGCACCTGTAAGCTTGAATTTGGGCATGGAATATCACCCTCCAAAGCGATGTTTCCTGTAATGTATGGGGGAAGTTAGCTGAACACTAGTTGAATTGGCTTCACAATTCAGAGAGCCGCCTGATCGATGTCAATCAGGCAAACAAAAAGGGCGACCCGAAGGCCGCCCCATAATATTTTCAGCCGTGAAACCGACTAGGCGGCCTTGTAGCCCATGACTGCCTTGACTTCGAGAAACTCCTCAAAGCCATGCTCGCCCCATTCCCGGCCGTTGCCGGATTGGCCGTAGCCACCGAATGGTGCCGTGAAGTCTGGCCGCGCACCATTGACCTGAATCTGACCGGCACGAATGCGGTTGGCCACTTTGCGGGCTTCATCTTCAGCGCCCTGCACATAGCCTGCCAGGCCATAGACTGTGTCATTGGCCATTTCGACAGCGTCATCCACATCCTCATATGGGATCATGACGAGCACTGGCCCGAAGATTTCCTCACGCGCAATGGTCATGTCATTGGTGACATTCGCAAACACGGTTGGACGCGCGAAATAGCCCTTGTTGAAGCCTTCCGGACGGCCTGGTCCACCGGCGACCAGCGTCGCGCCTTCCTTGATGCCGGTCTCGATCAGATCCTGAACCTTCTGGTACTGGTTGCCGTTCGAAATCGGACCGATAGCGCCCGGTGAGGCTTCACCTGGCATCATCACTTTCACCGATTCAGCCGCTGCCTTTGCGATCGCAATCGCCTTGTCCTGTTGGTCCTTCTGGACGAACATGCGCGATGGCGCGTTACAGGACTGACCCGTATTCGTCATCATCTGCATAACGCCGCCACCGACAGCCTTCTCGAGGTCTGCGGATGGCAGGATAATATTCGGGCTCTTGCCGCCGAGTTCCTGTGCGACGCGCTTTACGGTCGGCGCAGCCGCCTGAGCCACAAGCACACCTGCGCGTGTGGAACCGGTGAAGCTCATCATGTCGACGTCAGGGTGTGAGGACAGCGCCGAACCGACACCCGGACCATCTCCGTTGACGAGGTTGAATACGCCCTTCGGCACACCGGCCTCGTGCATGATTTCCGTCAGGATCATCGCGTCGAGCGGCGCGATTTCGGACGGCTTGAGCACCATGGTGCACCCTGCAGCAATTGCCGGAGCAACCTTGCAGGCGATCTGGTTCAGCGGCCAGTTCCAAGGCGTGATGAATCCGCAAACGCCGATTGGCTCCTTGCGAAGCAGCGTCGTACCCTTCAGCTCCTCGAACTGATAATCACGCAGAATGGCTGCAGTGGTCGCAAAATGCCCCATACCGGCAGGCACTTGCGCCGCATTGGCAAGCCACATCGGCGCGCCCATCTCGTTCGAGATCGCTTCTGCCATTTCCGGCATACGCGCCTGAATGCCTGCAGCGATCTTTTCGAGCAGCTCGGCGCGGTATTCCACGCTGGTCTGCGAAAATGCCGGGAAAGCCTTCCGAGCTGCGGCAACGGCCTTATCGACATCGGCCTTGGAACCAATCGAAATGACCGCGAAGTTTTCTTCAGTGGCTGGGTTCTCGATTTCCAACGTGCGCGGCTCAACGGGATCAACCCATGCACCGTCGATATAGAACTGCTTGTATTCCTTCATGCCGTTCGGGCCTCCCTGTGGTCCATATGCTTGGTATGACTATAGGTGAGCCACTCGCCGCCTGCGAGTCCTGACGCTGGGGAATTTCGTGACGATGACGTTAGCCGCCGTGCACGTGATCCACATCAAAGGCCGCAATCGTTGCGAGGTTCACAATGTCACCGACCGTTGCGCCGAGCGATGCAATCTGTACCGGCTTCTCTAGACCCAGCAGCATTGGCCCAATCACCGTCGCGCGGCTCATCGATTCCAGAAGCTTGGTCGAGATAGATGCGGCGTGAATGGCTGGCATGACCAACACATTTGCCGGACCAGTCAGGCGCGAGAATGGGTAGAGCAGCTTGTGGCTGGTGTTCAACGCAACATCCGCGCTCATGTCACCTTCATATTCGAAGTCGATATCCTTCATGCCATCCAGGATGGCAACGGCATCGCGCACCTTTTCGCCGCGCTCGCCCATCGGGTTGCCGAAGGTCGAATAGGACAGGAATGCCACGCGCGGCGAGAAGCCAAGTGAGCGGACGCCTCGGGCGGCCTCTATGGCGATATTGGCTAGGTCTTCGCCCTGCGGCAGCTCGGTGACGCTAGTGTCTGCGATGAAGACCGTCCGCCCCCGGTTAATCACCATCGACATGCCAATTATGGCCTGTCCCGGTATCGGATCGAGCACCAGCAGCGAGTCGTTCAAGGCGACGTCATAGTTACGGGTCACACCCGTGACCATGCCATCAGCGTCGCCATTCTTCAGCATGCAACAGCCGAAGACATTGCGGTCCTGGTTCACGAGACGCTGGGCATCCCGCTTCAAATAGCCGTCGCGCTGGAGGCGAGCATACAGCATGTCCGTGTAGACCGGATTGTTGTCAGACAGGCGCGCATTTAGAATCTCAAGTGTACCGGGCTGGATACCCATCTGCTCCATGGCGCGCTCGACCTGAGCCTCGCGACCAATCAGGATCGGATGACCAAGCCCCTGGTTCTTGAAGCTGAACGCGGCGCGAACGACGGCGGGCTCTTCACCCTCAGCAAACACGATGCGGCGCTGCAGCTCCTTACAGCGAGCCTGAACCCCCTGAATGAAGGAAGCGGACGGATCCGCGCGGCGGGCCAGCGAATGCCGGTAGGCTTCCATGTCATCAATCGGTTTGCGAGCCACGCCGGTATCCATGGCGGCCTGCGCCACGAAAGGCGGAATGAAGCTGATCAGGCGCGGATCAAACGGGGTTGGGATAATGTATTCACGCCCGAAGCTTGGGCGCGCGCCATGGTATGCAGCCGCCACTTCATCCGGCACGTCTTCGCGCGCCAGCTCAGCGATTGCCCGTGCAGCTGCAACTTTCATCTCTTCATTGATGCCACGCGCACGCACGTCCAGCGCGCCGCGGAAGATGTACGGGAAACCCAGAACATTGTTGACCTGATTGGGATAATCCGACCGGCCGGTGGCAATGATTGCATCATCACGAACCGACTTGATATCTTCCGGCGTGATTTCAGGATCAGGATTGGCCATGGCGAAGATGATCGGGTCCTTGGCCATCGACTTGACCATCTCTTTCGAAACAGCGCCCTTCGCGGACAGGCCCAACAGCACGTCAGCGCCTTCGATTGCTTCTGCGAGCGTTCGCTTTGTGGTTTTGACGGCAAAGGCGGACTTGAACTGGTCCATCTTCTCGGTGCGTCCCTCATAGACAACGCCGCTGGAGTCACACATCAGGATATTCTCAGGCTTCACGCCGAGATGGCGAATCAGTCCTGCACAGGAAAGACCGGCGGCCCCTGCCCCCGAGACGGCGACTTTCAGATCTTTCAGTTCCCGACCCGTAATGTGGCAGGCATTGATAAGGCCGGCCGCGGCAATAATCGCCGTGCCGTGCTGGTCATCATGAAACACCGGAATGTCGAGGTCTTCGCGCAGACGGCTCTCGATGATGAAACAGTCCGGAGACGAGATATCTTCCAGGTTGATGCCGCCCCACGTGGAACCGATGTTCCGGACCGTCATGATGAATTCTTCGACGTCTGTCGTGCTGACCTCGACGTCGAAACTGTCGATATCGGCAAACCGTTTGAACAGGACAGACTTGCCTTCCATCACCGGTTTGGACGCCATCGGCCCAAGATTGCCGAGGCCGAGGATGGCAGTACCGTTGGAAATGACCGCGACCAGATTGCCCTTGGCGGTATAATCGTAGGCCCGGTCTTCGTCTTCCGCGATGGCAAGCACGGGCACCGCAACGCCGGGACTATAGGCCAAAGACAGGTCACGCTGCGTACCCATAGGCTTGGTCGGCGCCATGGAGATCTTGCCGGCGTGTGGCTGCGAGTGAAAATCGAGGGCTTCCTGGTCTGTGAAGCTCGGCCGTTTAGTGGTCATCGCGCGGCAAATCCGTTTTGCAAAAAGTTTCAATTGAGGCGGCAAACTAGGCCGGTGCGAAAGCCATGCCAACCGTAAAACGGGCCATTCGGTGCGATATGATCACTTTGTCGCGCGCAAGCTGGTGCGAGGCTTTGCGAATCTCCGGCACTGACGATAGCGTCCCCGCCCATGGCCGATACTTCTGCTCCCTCGAAACCCACTCCTGCGCCAAGCCCGTTCATGGCGCAATACCTGTCTATCAAGGCACGTCATGAAGATGCCATGCTCTTCTTCCGGATGGGCGACTTTTACGAACTGTTCTTCGAAGACGCGGTTCAGGCCTCGAAAGTGCTCGGCATAACGCTGACGTCACGAGGTGAGTATGAAGGCAAACCCATCCCCATGGCAGGCGTGCCCTATCATGCCGCCGAGGGTTATCTGGCGCGCCTGATCAAGGCCGGATGCCGGGTTGCCGTTTGCGAGCAGACAGAGAGCCCCGCAGAGGCCAAGAAGCGCGGATCAAAATCCATCGTAAACCGGGACATCGTCCGCATTGTTACGCCCGGAACGCTGACCGAAGACGCCCTGCTGCCCGCTAATCAGGATCAGGCGCTAGCCGCGATTGCCATAGGAGGCGGCGGAACCGAAGCGGCCATCGCCGTCTGCGATGTCTCCACCGGACGATTTGATGTCTCCGCGCTCGCAGCGAACACGCTTGCTGACAGCCTGATGGCTTATCCATTGTCTGAACTGTTGGTGTCCGAGGGCGATATCGACAAACCTGCCATCGCAAATGCGACTGCGCTCTCCACCGCACCAGTGACCTTCCGGCCCGCCCGCAGCGCGACGTACAAATCAGGCGAAGCCCTTCTCAAAGAAACATTCGGAATCGCTGCGCTGGAAGCGCTCGGCGACTTCGGCCGCGCAGAACTCGCAGCAATCGGCCTATTGCTGGATTACGTGAAGCTCACCCAAGCAGGCAGCGACATCCGATTGGACCCACCCATTCGAGCACGCGCAGAGGGCTATCTAGCGATTGATCCAGCAACCCGCACGAGCCTGGAGATCGACCGATCCATGCGCGGCGACCGCGACGGATCCCTGCTGGGCACAATCGACCGGACCGTCACCGCACCGGGCGCGCGGCTTCTGGCCTCGCGTCTTTCGCGTCCCTGTGTCGACCGGGTGGAGATTGATGCGCGGTATGACGCTGTGGCTTGGTTTGCGGATGATCGCGACGCGGTGGAATCCGTCCGTGCCAGCTTGAAGGCTGCGCCGGATCTGGAACGTGCGCGGACACGGTTGCGCCTCGGTCGGGGTGGGCCGCGCGACCTCGCCGCGATCGGGCTCGCACTGACTGCCGCACATGAAGCGGCAAGCCAACTGACAGCCAGCTCTGCGGGCCTGCCGCACAAAATCGATGAGGCTGTTGCCGCACTCGACCTGGGCAAGGACAAAGACTTCGCCACACTCGCGCGGGATTTGGAGACAGCACTTTCGGAAAACCCACCCACACTCGCCCGCGATGGCGGGTTCGTTGCACCCGGCTGGGACGAGGCGCTCGATGAAGCCCGTGGCCTGCGCGATGACAGCCGCCAGATCATCGCTGCGCTACAGGCTCGCTACGCTGACGAAACCGGCATCACTGCGTTGAAGATCAAGTTCAACAATGTGCTTGGCTATTTCGTCGATGTCCCGGCCCGCTATGGCGACCCGTTGATGAAGCCGCCTCTGTCCGAAACCTTCATCCATCGTCAGACCCTGGCCAGCAATGTGCGCTTCTCTACGCAGGAACTTTCTGAACTCGCGGGCAGGATCTCCCGCGCAGAAGACGAAGCAAAAGCGCGTGAAATGTCCGTCTTCGAAGGGTTTTGTGAGCGAATCGATGCACTAAACTCGCCTCTATCCCGCACTGCAGGCGCCATTGCGGACCTCGATGTCGCGGCAGCCTCAGCAGAATGGGCGTTTGAGGTCGACGCGATCAGACCCGTACTGACAGAAGACACCACATTTTACGCCACGGGGCTGCGCCACCCGGTGGTCGAAGCTGCGCTCAAGAAAGATGGCAAGGGATTTACCGCCAACGACCTGGGACTAAGTGCCGAGGGCGATTTCGGAACGCGCCTCCTGCTCGTGACTGGTCCGAACATGGCCGGTAAGTCCACCTATCTAAGACAAGCCGCGCTGGCCGTTATCTTGGCGCAAGCAGGGCTCTTCGTGCCTGCGCGATCCCTGACATTGGGCTTGGTCGATCGGATCTTTTCGCGCGTCGGCGCGTCCGACGATCTGGCACGCGGGCGATCCACCTTCATGGTGGAAATGGTTGAGACCGCCGCCATTCTTAATCAGGCTACGGAGCGCAGTTTCGTCATCATGGACGAGGTCGGCCGGGGCACATCAACCTGGGACGGTCTCGCCATCGCCTGGGCGGCAGTCGAGCACCTTCATTCGGTCAACAAGGCCCGGGCCCTGTTTGCCACTCACTATCATGAGCTGACCAAACTGGTTGAGGACTTGCCCGGTGCGGCCAATGCTTCGCTCCGCGCCAAGGAATGGAAAGATGACCTTGTCTTCCTGCATGAAGTTCAGGCCGGGCCGGCGGACAAGTCTTACGGCGTACAAGTGGCCAAGCTTGCAGGCCTTCCAAAGAAGGCCGTCAAACGGGCGGCGCAAATCCTGAAGCAGCTTGAGGCTGAACCTGACGCGCCCGAAAACCTGCCCCTCTTTGCTGCCGCATCTCTTGCGCCGATCACGGACGAGGAGAATGCAGATCAGATAATTGGGCCATCAGAATCCGACCTGTTGCTGCAACAGATTGACCCGGATTCCCTGACACCGCGTGAAGCGCTTGACTTGCTGTACCGCCTCAAATCACTCGGCAGTGAATGATACATCGCCAGCCTTGAGCCCAAGCCTGTTGAGCGGCCTGCCCATTCCGCCCGACACCATGGCGGCGAGCACTTTCGGTGCGGGCGGTATCTTGCTGATCGGGGCCGCCAGCCAATCGCGTAACCATGCAAGTATCGTGGAATCGGACTGGTAGACCGGCGTGAAAAGCCAGCTCATAGTCTGGAACATTCTGACGTGCCCTGAACGCATTGAAGTGTAGTGGCGCAATTGTCTGTCCAGATCGTCGTGGACGCACAATGCCCGCGACAGCGCATAAGCATCAAGCAAGGCCATGTTGGCCCCCTGGCCCAGTTGCGGGCTGGCCGCATGCCAGCTGTCGCCGATGTGCACCAGCCGCTGGTTTACGGCAGGGGCGTGTGTGCGATGGTCATATTCTGCATAGGTTAGCTGAGCGTGGCTCTTCAACTGGTCCAGGAAGACAGCCGTTTCCGGCCAGAGCGCGACCGCCTCTGCTTTCCAAGCTGACAAGGGAGCCTGCTTCCATGCCTGATACTGATCCGTTCGGATGGACCAGAAATAGGTGAGCGTGTCCACGCCCTCTTCTTCTGAGCGGCCTGATGGCATAACCCCCGCCATCTGACGGGCCTGCCGGTAGCGTTGTGCCAAGGCGTTCCGCTCAAACCCATGTCCCTCCTGCCACGGAAGGGTTGCCCAGAGCGCGCCATATGCGAGCTGGCTGCGCGGACGAGATGAGAGCGGGGAGCGCACACCGAGTGCATCAACCACAAGATCAAACGGCCCCAACGTCTTTCCGTCCCCTGTGGTCAGGTAACCTCCCACGGCCTGAGCCGCGATGATCCGTGTGGACGGGACAATATTCGCGCCTGCCTCTCTGGCTGCTTGATACACCAGGTCAAACAGGACGGGACGCTGGATGGATATGCCCCGAAGGCTGGGCCGGATGGCATCATATCGGACATCCAACACGGTGCGCCCGGAATTGACCGCCTGGCCATGCAGGCGCCGAATAGGCGCGCCCAGCGTTTCGGCTCGCTCACGCAAGCCGAGCTCGCCCAATATCGTCAACCCCGTTTCTTGCAGGATCAGGCCAGACCCGACAGGTCCTGGCGCATCGAACTGGTCATAGACGGTGACGTCATGGCCGGCTTGGGCAAGCAGGGCTGCCGCGGCCAGTCCCCCAATGCCGGCACCGGCAATGGCTATCTTTCGCAATGAAGTCATGTCAGCCGGCAACCTTCACCGGATTTCGCTCACGCACCAGTTGCTTGACGAACTCGACATGACTGCGAAGCCGGTAAAGATCGTCCGTATAGGAAAGCGGCACTTCAACGGCACCGATTTCTGCCTGCAGGGTTTCGAGTTCCTCCTGCACCTTGTCACGTTCCGCCTTGTTGTCGGTCGAACGTCCACGCTCTTCGAGCGCACGCAAGTCTTCATACCAGACATAGATTTTCCGGCGCACACGCCAGCGATAGATGGGAGGTGCGACCCGGACCAACGGGAAGAGCAAGGTCAGCAACGGGATTGCAAGCACCCAGGCCCTGTCCAGAAAATTCGCGACGTCGAACGAAAAGTAACGGCGCAGGAATGACGGGCCGTCCTTGTAGTATCGACGTGCCTGTTCGCTGATGGGCAGATCGATCAGGTCCGGATCAGGATACTCCCCCGCCGGGGCCAGCAGCGTACCTTGGGAATGAATCGCCGTTGCAGCATCTATGAGAAGCGCTTCGATGGCCGGGTGCAAGTCCTTGCGGACGACGAGTTGAGCGACAGGTGCGACCAGGGGGATGTCTGTTGCTGGCAGATTCTTGCCGATATCCACAACGCCTCTCAGAAGGACAATATCTGACAGCGCCTCGTGTCGGCGCGCCAGGGCCGGAGCGCGGTCAAACGGAAGCAGGCGGACAACATCCGGACTGTTCAGCAATCGGTCCACATAAGATGCCTCCACCGAGGCAGAGAAAGCAGCAGCGTCCAGACTCCCAGACAGAAGGGCGTCCGCCGCCGCATTGCCCGAAAGCGGCAGCCGAGACGTTTCATCCCATTCGCCCCCATAATCGGCCTCTAGCTCCAGGGCGAGCATGCGCGTGCCTGACCCGGCACCGCCAACTGCCATTCGAGCATCGTGAAGATCGCCCAACGTGTCAGCGGGAACATCATTCCGGACAAACACCCAGAAAGGCTCCGGAAACAGTCCTCCAATTGAGCGCAACTCTTCCTCATCGGACACAGTTGAGAGTCCGCCCTGCACAAGGCCGACATCAACCTCGGAATCATCCAGCAGGCGCAGATTGTCGATTGAGCCCTGCGTCTCCACCAGCACAACCTCCACCCCCTCTTCCGCGAGAAGACGCTGATAGCGTTCTGCAAAGGCATGATAGGCACCGCCCGGGCTGCCAGCGGCGAACCGGATCGTTTTCGGTGGCGCAGGGTCCATCAGCACCAGAGCCAGGAGCACGCCCGCAAAGGCAACGACGACCAGAGGCCAATAGACTTTCAGGAAGTCCCTCAATCCCGACATGGTAACCGCCTCCCACCGCGCTAGTTCGGTCGACTACTGCTCTAGGCCGGGAAATTGCAAGGATCAACAAAGTGTAAGGCTCTGCCCTGAAATCGCCTCATGCGTGCCGCGCATGGAACCTATTCCGTTACAAGAGTGTTCATCAATGTATCGAGGCACCATCTGGAGCCCAAGCGACCAGAAAGGACGATCCCGTGAGCCATCCCATATCCATCACACGACTATTGTCTGTTGCCGTTTTAGGGGTAATCGCGGCCGTAACATTTGCCATGGTCCTGATGCCACAGCCTTCACTCTACGCAGGTTGAGCCTTAATCCTTGTGATAGGGCGTCCCGGCGAGGATCGATACAGCGCGGTAAACCTGCTCTGTCACCATCACCCTGACAAAACGATGGGGCCAGGTCTGGGGTCCAAAAGCCAGAGTATCCGGAACAGCTGACTTCACCGCGTCGCCATAGCCCTCGGCTCCCCCAATCAGGAAAACGAGGTCAGGCACGCCCTGATCGCGCCATTTGGCGAGATTTTCAGAAAATTCGCGAGATCTTTGTGCCCGTCCGAACTCGTCCAGTCGGATACATTTGGCACCTGACGGTAGTTTGGCGAGAATCCGGTCCGCTTCAGCGTCCAGTCCGCCGCCGCTGGGCACTTCGATCTCTTCAATGCCGCGAAAGCCGAGGGATCGTGCGATCGGCCCTGCACGCTTGATATATTCATCGACAAGTTCGCGTTCCGGCCCGGCCTTTAGCCGCCCGACGACCAGAAAGATGATCCGCATGGTCGCCCGCTAATTGGCTGGCACACGATGGGCATTGTCAGATGCCCAGATCTTTTCGAGATTATAGAATTCCCGGACTTCCGGGCGGAACAGGTGGACGATGACATCCCCGGTATCGATCAGCACCCAATCTGCATTTGGCATACCTTCGACACTGGCCGGGCGACCGGTCAGTTTCTTTACGTCTTGTGCAAGATGGTCTGCGAGAGCCGCAACATGCCGGCCTGAACGACCGGATGCGATGATCATGAAATCTGCGAGCGAAGATCTTCCATCAAGGTCAATGAAGAGAATGTCTTCAGCCTTGTCATCCTCAAGGGCCTTGGCGAGGGCTTCGGCCACATTACGGATTTCTTCGAGCGTGGCCTGCTGGGCGGGCTGGAGCCGCGGGGCGCTGGGGGTCAGGGGTCCGGTTCCTTCTTGTTACGTCCTCTTCAGATAATAGCATCTACGGGGCCGAACAACCAGCCATTAAAGGTCTGTCGCCGTCATATCGAGTCTGAATTCGCACCAAATTGCACCTTATGCGCAGTTTGCCAGATTTTCGCCGCATGTTCAGGGCATATTCCGACGTCATTCTTGTTGCTGATGGAGTAGAGTTTCATGCGCATGCAATTTGCTGCTGCCGCCGTTTTGTTTGCTTTGCCGCTCGGGGGTTGCGCCGTTGCAGCGCTTGGCACCGCCGGGGCCGTTGGCGTTGCCGCCGCCCAGGAGAAATCGCTCGGTGAAGCTGTGGACGATGCCACCGCGTCGAATGAGATCAAGAGTAAGCTCCTGTCTGAAAGCGCAAACAAGTTTGGAGAGGTCGATGTGGAGGTCACCGGGGGACTCGTCCTGCTCTCCGGCCGCGTAAACACTCCGGAAGAGCGTGTGAAAGCCGAAGGTATCGCCTGGACCTCTCACCTCACGCGCGATGTCGCCAATGAAATTCGTATCCAGCCTCCGGGCGGTTTCCTCGCAAATGTCTCCGATGAAGTCATCACGGGTCGGGTCCGCGCACGCCTGGTTGGGTCCAGCACGGTCAAAAGCCTCAACTTCAACATCGAAACCTATAATGGCGTTGTCTACCTTATGGGCATCGCGCGGTCGGCCGAGGAGTTGAAGCGCGCAGCCGAGGAGGCCAGTGTGGTGGGCGGCGTGAAACAGGTGGTTTCCTATGTCCGCATTCGTGACAATACCCGCACCCAACAAGCCGCGCCGACGACGCAGGGCACGCCCCCTTATCAAACAGCACCCGATGCCTCATATGACTATCAGGCCGACGGGGAACTGATCGGCGCCAATTACTAGCCGGGTCAGGTCGCGCGGGCGGCGGCCCATGAAGGGAGCCGCCTCATGAGCCTTCGCGTTGCGATCCAGATGGATCCGCTCGAATCCGTCAATATCGACGGAGACACCACTTTTGCCCTGGCCGAAGTCGCACAAGCGCGCGGCATGGAGCTTTTCGTCTACGGTCCCGATGACATGAGCATCGAGCAAGGCCGCGTAACGGCCCTGGTTCGACCCGCGCGCGTTCAACGTGTGAAGGACGCACCCGGCCTGTTTGATGCGCCCGTTCGGCTGGATCTTGCAAAAGACGTTGACGTCATCTTGATGCGTCAGGACCCACCCTTTGACATGAGCTATATCACGGCCTGCCATCTGCTTGAGGAAATCGCAGATGAAACCCTCGTCGTGAACGACCCGGCTGGCGTCCGATCCAGTCCAGAAAAGATTTTCCCGCTAATGTATCCAGACCTGATGCCGCCAACCCTTGTGTCGCGCGACTTGTCTGTCATCGAAGCCTTCCGCGCAGAGCACAAGGACATCATCATCAAGCCGCTCTATGGGCATGGCGGCGCAGGCGTGTTTCGCCTGAAGCAGGACGATTCCAATTTCGACTCGTTGACTGAGCTCTTCTTCAGTCGCTCGCGTGAACCGGTCATGGTTCAGGCATTTCTGCCGGCCGTCAGTGAGGGCGACAAGCGCATCATCTTGATCGATGGCAAAGCCGCCGGCGCGCTCAACCGACGCCCCAAGGAAGGTCAGGTCCGATCGAACCTCGTTGTCGGCGGTACGGCCGAGGAGACAGATATGAGCGACGCGGATATGCGGATTTGCGAAGCCATCGGGCCGGAATTGAAACGTCGCGGACTCGTCCTGACGGGCATCGACGTGATTGGCGGGCGTCTTACCGAGGTGAATGTCACCTCTCCTACCGGTGTTCAGGCCATCAAGAAACTCAGCGGCATTGATATCGCTGCCGATTTCTGGAACGTTGTGCAAGACAAGCTTGCGAGCCGCTGAAGCTCCCGGCAAGAATGGGGACATGATCATGAAACTGACAACGTCTATCGCCATCGTGTCTTTCTGTCTGGCAGGGACGGCCTGTTCTGAAAATTCCAGCAGTGAAGACGCAGCTGTCGTCGCTACCGAGACCGCCCAGGTCGAGGACGAATATACGGGCTCCCTCAATCTGAACCTGCCAAGTTCATCGGCGGCTCAGGACACTGGCAGCGGTACGCTGAATTTGCGAATTGGGCAGTCGGACGAAGATGATGGTCTGCTGATCGGGTCCGGCGGTTTTGGCGGAGGCCAGTTCGAGGATGCTCCGTCGCTTGGCCTGTCCCTTCCTGACGATACTGCAGAGCCGGCATCGTCAGAAGACGACGTCATTCGGCTTGATCCGAAATAGTCGTCGGCCCAATTGATCATCCTGCATGAGGATGTTGGCTCTGGCCGCCTCGAAAGATAAAGCAAAACTCGACACACAATCGCAAGTTGCGTGCGGGCATTCTTTGGGCTTGAAAACCACTCAGGATTGAATATTGTCAGCCCCTGATTTCAATGGGTGCGCGGCGCATTGCGTCAGACACCCGGCCTCAGGGACCCAGGATGCCGCATGCCCCATCTCCCCAGGACGTAAGAAAACCCACAGATGCAGACCGCTTTATCGGTCGGCAAGTCCGACAAGCGCGTCGTGAAGTGGGGATGACGCAAGAGGCGTTGTCCGAAAAGCTGGGCCTTACTTTTCAGCAGGTTCAGAAGTATGAGGCCGGCCGCAGTCGTTTGTCAGCTGGCAGGTTGAGGGACGTGGCCATCGCCCTCGGTAAGCCGATCAACTATTTCTACGAGCCATTTCCTGCGGCACCCGAGGTCCGCGACCTTGAGCATGCAAAGATAGGTTTGCTGAAGCGGGAGGCGAAAAAACTCGTCGACTCCCTTGTACGGGCAGATGATCTGGAAACAGCCATTCAGATTCTGGCCGCGCTGGGGCCATCTCGTCCCTAGCGTTGGCAGGCACTACAGAAGAAACTCGACCTACCTGATTGGACGATGCGTTGGATCGGCTTGGTGCAGTTGCGGCAAGAGTCCCCTTCCCGGTCATAGACGGCGAAAGTGTGCTGGAAATAGCCAAGCTCCCCACTCGCGCTGGCGAAATCTGAGATGGATGA
Source organism: Hyphomonas sp. KY3 (assembly GCF_017309975.1). Taxonomy (NCBI): domain Bacteria; kingdom Pseudomonadati; phylum Pseudomonadota; class Alphaproteobacteria; order Hyphomonadales; family Hyphomonadaceae; genus Hyphomonas; species Hyphomonas sp. KY3. The sequence continues at coordinate 246,301 of NZ_CP022271.1, read as the reverse complement.
GCCGCCTGCCGCTATAGCTTCGGCTATAACGTCATTGATCGCTGGCACGAGGCGTGCGGCGCGCTGGCCCGGCACGGTCGCTGCACTCCGGCGCGGGGATACACCCGCACGCCACAACGCTTCGCACACATAGATATTACCGAGCCCGGCAATCACCGACTGGTCGAGCAGCGCCGATTTGATCGGCGTCTTGCGCCCCCGCAGAACCGTATTCAGATACGCCTCGGAAAACCCATTGGAAAGTGGCTCCGGCCCCATCGCCATTAACCTTGGATACGCCTGAAACTGCTGCGCGGGCCAGAGTTCCATGAAACCAAATCGACGCGGATCATTATAGGTTACGCGCGCGCCGCTTTCGAGCTGGAAGACAACATGGTCATGGCGTGGGTCTGTGCCGGTCTCGTGATGGAACGCGCCGAGTTTGTCGTCCGCCACCGTGAACCGTCCAGTCATGCCGAGATGCATGACGAGGACCTCATCCGTCGACAGGGCAAGCGTCAGGAACTTCGCCTTGCGGCCCAGATGGGTGATACGCGCACCGCTGAGGCGTTCGGCGAACCGGTCGGGGAAGGGAAACCGTAGATCAGCCCGGTTGTGGACCAGACGCTCAATACGCTGGCCCTCCATGACTGGCGCAAGTCCGCGGCGAACTGTCTCGACTTCGGGTAATTCAGGCATGGCTATGGCATATAGCCTAGGGTGATCGAGGCAACTATGGTGGCGCGCATGTCTGCAGATAGAGATACGGAACGCAAGGTGTCGTTCGGCTTCGAAGAGGTCACCGAGACGGAGAAGGTCGCCCGCGTGAAAGGCGTCTTCCGCTCTGTCGCGTCCCGCTACGACCTGATGAACGATCTCATGTCCGCAGGCGTCCACCGCCTCTGGAAGCATGATGCGATGAATCAGGTGAACCCACAGCCCGGCGAGCGCCATCTGGATGTTGCTGGCGGCACCGGCGAATTGGCACGCGCCTTCCTCACCTTGGCTGACAAGGCGGGCAAGCGCAGGGGCATCGACACGCCCGCCACCGCAATCGTGTCCGACATCAATGATGCCATGCTGGACGCAGGCAAAGCCCGCGCGGACAATGCTAAATGGGAAGGTCGGCTAGACTGGATTTGCGCCGACGGCCAGAATTTGCCCTATCCCGACCGAGCATTCGATGCCGTCACGGTGTCGTTCGGAATTCGCAATTTTGCGGATCGTCTGGAAGGATTGCGGGAGTTCCGCCGCGTGTTGAAACCGGGCGGCAGATTGGCCGTTCTGGAGTTCAGCCATATGACGGTCCCTGCCCTGCAGGCCGCATACGACACATACAGTTTCAATGTGATCCCGCGCCTCGGCAGCCTGGTTGCGGGAGATGCCGATAGTTATCAGTATCTTGTTGAATCAATACGGAAATTTCCGACACAGGACGCCTTCCGCAAAGAAATCGAAGATTCAGGCTTTTCTCGTGTGAGCGTCACGAATTATTCGGGAGGCATCGCCGCCCTGCACTTCGGCTGGGCGGTCTGATGCGGGTCAGCTTGGGCTCGAATCCGGCGTCAGACTGGAGCGCTGTGCAGGGTCCAGCAACAGCTGGTCTGGGGCTTGGCTCGGCTCGGCATAGTAGATCGCCGCAGCAATCATTGCAGCCACAAGCAGTCCACTCGTCACAAAGTATAGAGTTCCTTTGTTTTTTGGTGCTTTTTTAGTGGCCATGACAGCCTCCTCTGTAAACATATCTTCCCTCATCAAACGCCGTCCGGGCCTGCCGGTTCCCGTTGGCGCGCGGAGCATGGCATGGGACTGATTGGAGATTATCGCCGCCTGATGCGCGCTGGCATAGCGCTCGCGCGACACGATGTGATCCTGCCGGGCGCTTACCAGACCCGCCTGCCTCTGCCTGCCCGCATCGCCGGGCGGGTGCTACGCGTCTTTGGTGGTGGGGCACGCGGACGGCCTGGCCAGCGGCTTGCCCGCGCATTGGAAAAGCTGGGACCGGCCTATATCAAGCTCGGCCAGTTCCTGGCCACGCGCCCGGATGTGTTCGGCGCTGAAGTCACCCAGGATCTGGGCCGTCTGAAGGACAAGCTGCCGCCCTTTTCGATGAAAGCGGCGCGCGCCGCCCTCGCGGAAGAGTTTGGTGAGGCTGACGCCGCACGCCTGTTTGCCGAATTGTCAGACCCGGTTGCGGCCGCGTCCATCGCGCAGGTCCACAAGATGTCCCTGCCAGAAGGCGAACGCGCCGTGAAAATCCTGCGGCCGGGCATTGAGCACAAATTGATGGTGGAACTTTCTGCCATGAAACGCGCTGCGCGCACCATCGAAGGCATCTCAGCCGAGAGCCAGCGTCTGAAACCTGTGGCTTTCACTGAAACCATTGCGAATGCCATGATGCGCGAAACCGACCTGCGCCTCGAAGCAGGCGGCGCAGACGAAATGCACGAAATCAGCCAGAAATCCGGCCATTTCGTCATTCCCTCCGTCGATTGGGACCGCACCGGTCGCCGGGTTCTTACCATCGACTGGATCGACGGAGTTTCTCTCACCGATCCAAAAGCGCTGGACCGTCCCGGCATCGACCGCAAGAAATTGGCGAACGACATCACGCAGGGCTTCCTGACCCATGCGATCGAATACGGCGTGTTCCATGCGGACATGCATGAAGGCAATCTCATCATCACGCCGAAAGGCAAGGTGGCCCTGGTGGATTTCGGAATCATTGGCCGGATCGGCCTGGTCGAGCGCCGCTTCCTCGCCGAAATCCTTTGGGGCTTCCTGAAGCGCGATTACCGCCGTGTTGCCGAAGTCCATTTCGAGGCCGGTTATGTACCGGCCAACCAGTCCATCGGGGAGTTCGCACAAGCTCTCCGTTCCATCGGCGAACCCGTACATGGCAAACCAGCCGAAGAAGTCTCGATGGGTCGCGTCCTGCTTCAATTGTTCGACTATACGCACACATTCGGAATGTCCCTGCGTCCGGAACTTGTCCTGCTCCAGAAGACCATGGTCCAAGTGGAAGGCGTCGCCCGCGCGATCGACCCGTCGCACAATATATGGTTTGCGTCCGAACCCGTGGTCGGCACGTGGATCCGGCGCAGCTTTGGTCCAGAGGGCGCCGCAAAACTTGTCGCCGGCAATGTGAAAGAGGTCACCAACCGGTTGAAGCGTCTGCCAGAAGTCATGGACAAATTTGAGGCCTCACTACTCGAACCGGTTTCGCCCCCGCCGCTTCCACGCCGGTTTGCGCCCTGGTGGGGCTGGTTTGGCTTCATCGCGGCCTTGGTTGCGCTGGGCATCTGGGCAGCGAAATAGCGAGTTTCGGGCATTTCCCTGCTGAAACCCGCGAAAACCTTAACCGAGCCGCCAAGTTCACAGGGATTTCATGGGGTAACGGCAAGAAATTTGCGATAAGACACGCTTAACAAACAGAGCCCGGCCCATGACGCAAAAACGCATCCTTTTGATCATTTCCGGCGGTATTGCCGCCTACAAGAGCCTGGAACTGATCCGGGAGTTGCGCCGGCGCGACATTGCCTGTCGGTGCATCGTGACGAAGGGCGGCCAGGAATTCGTCACCCCTCTCTCGGTCTCCGCACTGTCCGGCGACAAGGTCTATACCGAGTTGTTCAACCTCAGTGACGAAGCGGAAATGGGCCATATTGAGCTTTCCCGCTCGGCCGATCTCGTCGTTGTCTGCCCGGCTACCGCAGACCTGATGGCCAAGGCCGCAGGTGGCCTCGCCAATGATCTTGCCTCCACCACACTTCTGGCGACTGACAAACCTGTCCTGGTCGTGCCCGCCATGAATGTGCGCATGTGGCAGCACCCAGCCACGGTGCGGAATGTCGAAACGCTCCGCGCGGATGGCGTGACGGTGATGGAGCCGGACGAAGGCGCGATGGCCTGCGGTGAATTCGGTCCTGGCCGCCTTCCGGAACTTCCGGTCATCGCCGAAGAAATCGAACGCATGCTGGCAGGAGACGCCACCGGCGCACTCGCGGGAACCCACGCGCTTGTCACAGCAGGCCCGACACGTGAACCGCTGGATCCTGTTCGGTTCTTGTCCAACCATTCTTCCGGCAAGCAAGGCTATGCGATTGCCGAAGCGCTCGCGCGTCTTGGTGCGCAGGTCACTTTGGTCTCCGGTCCGGTCGCCCTGCCCGCACCACGGGGAGTGAATTTCGTACCGGTCGAGACAGCCCGCCAGATGTTGAAGGCCTGCGAGGACGCTCTGCCTGCTGACGTGTTCGTTTCTGTGGCCGCAGTTGCTGACTGGCGCCCGGCACGGGCCGCAACCAAGAAGCTGAAGATCAAGGGCGCGGGCAGCGAACATCCCTCCATGGAACTGACCGAAAACCCGGACATCCTCAAGACGCTGGCCAACAAGCGCAAGAACCGACCCGCCCTGGTGATCGGCTTCGCCGCAGAGACGCATGATGTCGAGGAACACGCTGAAGCGAAGCTCGCCCGCAAGAATTGTGACTGGATCGTCGCCAATGATGTCTCCGGGGATGTGATGGGCGGCTCGGAAAACGAGATTGCCCTGATCACCCGGAACGGATCCGAACGCTGGCCACGCATGGGCAAGACCGAAGTGGCGCGCCGACTGGCGCACAAGGTCGCTGAAACGCTGAATGATGAAGGCGACGGGCTGAAACTCGCCGCTGAATAGCGCTACACTGGCGGCTCGCCATTCCGCGCGAGCACTTCCCCTGCCAGATACAGAGATCCGCAAATCAGGATACGATCAACGCCGGTTGCCGCCGCAGCCTTGAGCGCAGCTTCGAGGCTGTCGTACGCGGCGGCTTTCAGCCCCGCATTGGTGGCCGCTTCCGCCAAGGCTTGAGGTTCGGCGCCCTGATGACCCGGCGCGTTCGGCAAGGTGAAGACCTCAGGTCGCACCTGCCGGAACGGCATGAAATAGCCGGTCGCATCCTTGGAGGCGAGCATGGCTGCGACCAGTGCGGTACGCCCGGGCATGTTGTTCAGCTGTCTCGCAATGGCGCGGGCCGCATGCGGATTGTGTCCGCCATCCAGCCAGATTTCCTGATCGGGAGCGAGCGCCGTAAGCGGCCCGTCTTTCAGGCGCTGCATACGCGCAGGCCACACCACGTTGCGGGCGCCTTCGAAGATCGCATTCTGGTCGATGATTGTGGAATTCCCGAACAGCTGCACGGCCATGGCGGCCAGAGCCGCATTGGCCCGCTGGTGTTCGCCCAACAGGCCAAGGTCTTCCGGCATTGCATCAATGAAGTGCGCTTTCAGGCGATAGAGCGGCGCGCCAACATCTTCGGCCCGTTTTGCGATGACATCGTCACAGATCTTGCGCTGAATCGCGGTCAGCGCCGGGCGGCCGGACTTGATGATTCCCGCTTTCTCACCCGCAATCTTGCGAATATCCGAGCCGAGAAAGGCCTTGTGATCAAAGTCGATCGGCGTAATGACGCTCAGCGCGGGCTGGTCGATCACATTGGTCGCATCATAGCTGCCACCAAGTCCGACTTCGAGAATCAGTACATCAGCCGGCACTTCCGAGAAGGCGAGCAGGGCCGTGGCCGTCGTCGCTTCGAATTGTGTGATCTCCTGCCCCTTGATCGCGTCATGGGTTCGCTCCAGCCAGTCGATCAGGCGCGCATCATCCACGATCTCACCGGCGAGCCGGATACGCTCGTTGAAACGCACGAGGTGCGGACTGGTAAAGACATGAACGCTAAGGCCCGCTGCTTCCATCATGGCCCGCATGAAGGCGCAGGTGGACCCTTTGCCGTTGGTTCCGGCCACATGTATCACGGGCGGCAGCCTGTCTTGCGGCCGCCCAAGCAACTCAAGCGCATTCAAGACGCGCCCGAGCGATAGTTCAATCGTGTCTGGATATAGCCCTTCGAACCGCCCCAGCGCCTCGGCCAGGGCCGAACTGTCACCGATCAAGCAGAGCTGCCCTTACTCTTGTTTGGGGTCTTGGCGGCATGCGTTTTGGGTGGCGTCAGAGAAACCGGCAGGCGATCTTCAGCGCGCCGCACATTTGGCATCAGCATCGACAGGACATTTGAGATCGTGTCCTTCAGCTTGCGCCGGTCGCAGACAATGTCCACCTGACCCTTTTCGCGCAGGAATTCGGATCGCTGGAACCCTTTCGGCAGGCTTTCGCGAATGGTTTGTTCAATCACACGCGGGCCGGAAAAGGCGATCATTGCGCCAGGTTCGGCAATATGGATATCGCCAAGCATCGCATAAGATGCCGACACGCCGCCCGACGTCGGATCAGTCAGCAGCACAATATAAGGTAGTTTGGCTTCGGCCAGTTCATTGATCGCGAGCGTCGTGCGCGGCATCTGCATCAGGCTCAGCGTGCCCTCCTGCATGCGAGCGCCACCGGACGCCGTGCACACAACAAAGCCCGCCTTGCGGGCCAACGCCATCTGCGCAGCCGCTACAAAGCCTTCCCCTGCCGCCATGCCCAAGGATCCGCCCATAAAGGCAAAATCCTGAACCAATACGACCGTGGGCACGCCGCCGATCTTTCCATAGGCCGCCACCATACAGTCTTCCTGGATGATCGGTGCGCCACCATTTTCGGACTCTTTCTTGTCCCGGGCCGCAATCTTGGCCTTCGCAGCCTTCAGGCGCGACGGATAAGGCTTGTCATCCTTGAATCTCAGGGGGTCATGCGGAACCGATGGCAGGGCCAAAGGCTCCCAGCGCTCATCATCGAACAGGAGGCGCAGGCGGGTGCGCGGGCTGATCCGCAGATGCGCGCCAGCAGGTGTGACATGCCAGTTTTCTTCCAGATCGGTCTTGTAGACCAGTTCGCCGGACAGAGGACATTTCACCCACAAATCGTCGGGCGTGTCCTTCTTCGCGAGCATGGTCTTCAGGCCCGGCGGGGTGACCTTGGTAATCCAGTTCATGCCAGAACCTCCTCGGCGGCAATCAACACTTAAGGCTTGGTGATCGTTCTGATCGCCGAGCTCAACTCCTTCGCCAACGCGCCCATTCCCCGCGGTGCACTGGCAAAATCCCCCGATTCGTGGGCCTTTTCTGCATGCTCCACGAAAGCGGAGCCTACGACAACCCCATCGGCAATTTTAGCCATTTCTGCAGCTTGAGCGCCAGTTTTGACGCCAAAACCCACACAGACCGGCAATCCTGAAACACGTTTGGCCATTTCAATGTTCCCGGCAATCGCCTGCGGATCCGCGCTGCCAGCGCCTGTAACGCCTGTCACAGCGACGAAATAGAGGAATCCGCTGGCGCCTTCGGCAACTTTTTTCATGCGGTTTTCATGGGTGGTGGGTGTCGCAAGCCGAATCACGGAAAGATCGTATTGCGCATAGGCCTCGCGCAGTTCGCCATCTTCTTCCGGCGGCAAATCTACCAGGATCGTTCCGTCGACACCGGCCGCATGAGCCGCCTTGGCAAACTCAACATATCCCATGCGGAACACAGGATTGGCATATCCCATGATAATGACAGGCGTTGTCTGGTCCTCGGCGCGAAACCGGGCCGCCAGCGCCAGCGTGTCAGCGAGCTTTGTTTTATTGGCGAGCGCGCGCAAGCCCGCCTTCTGAATGGATGCCCCATCGGCCATCGGGTCGGTAAAGGGCGCGCCAAGCTCAATGATATCGGCGCCGTTGTCGCGCAGCGCGCACATGGCAGCATAGCTCGTCTCAAGGTCGGGGTCGCCGGCCATAAGGTAGGAAACCAGAACGGCGCGGGATTCGCCGCTTGCGCGGGCGAAGGTGTCTGTAATGCGGGAAGTTGGCATCAGGTGTCCGTATTCTCGTGAACCCATGCCTCATAAGGCGCATTCGCCTGAATGCAAGGCAATGCGACCATAGCGGGTACTTCATAGGGATGGTGCGTCAGGACGAGGGCTTCGATCCGATCCCAATTCGCTTTCGGCGCTTTCAGCCACAACACGAATTCGAAGGCCTGCTCCACCACACTCTTCCAGCGATAGGTGGACGAGACCGGCCCTTCGAGATTGGCGCAGGCAGCGAGACGGTGCTCGATGGCCGCGTCGCCAATTTCCTCGGCCACACGGCGCGACGGACAGGTAATGCGAATGAGAAGGAGATCAGTCAATTTACTCTCTCGACAAAAGATAAAGTGAAGGCGCAGGGGAACATTTTCTAACCGCCTCGTCCATCGGGATCGTGGCAAACGATGCAAATCTTGTTTCCATCGAGATCTCGGAAATATGCCCCGTAATAGTTCGCGTGATATTGCGGGCGCAGGCACGGGGTACCCTCATCCTGAGCGCCGCGAGAGATGGCAATTGCGTGCGCCTCATCTACGCTGGGCCGGTCGGGTGCGAGCAGGGCGAGCATCTGGCCATTGCCCGGCTCGTGTCGCTGGTCATTGAACGGCCGCACCAAAGCGACCAGCGGGCGGTCATCGCCCGGACGCCGCCACATGATAAACGGATCAGACCGCTCGAATGGTACACGCGGATTCCCAAGCGCCTGCATGATCGGCTCGTAAAAGGCAGCTGCATTTTCCAGATCATTCGTGCCCAAGGTCACATGCGAGATCATCGGCCTCTTCCCTACATATCGACGCCGAGGGCCTTGGCGACCGAGAAAACGTCCTTGTCGCCGCGACCACACATGTTCAGGATCATCAGCCCATCCTTGCCGAGTGCCTGAGCGACCTCACCTACGCGCGCGATGGCGTGTGAGGGCTCGAGCGCCGGAATAATTCCCTCAAGCCGCGTGCACAGCTGGAAAGCTGCAAGCGCCTCCTTATCCGTGCACGACAAGTATTCAGCGCGACCGGAATCTCTCAGGAAAGCGTGTTCTGGCCCGATGCCCGGATAGTCCAGTCCCGCCGAGATCGAATGCGCATCGATGATCTGGCCGTCATCGGTTTGAAGGAGATAGGTCTTGTTCCCATGCAGGATGCCCGGCTTGCCGCCATTCAGCGCGGCAGCATGCTCTCCTGTCTCAATTCCGTGGCCAGCGGCCTCGACGCCGATCAGGCGAACGCCCTCATCTTCAAGGAAAGGATGAAACAGGCCAATCGCGTTCGAACCACCGCCGATACAGGCCATGACCGCGTCGGGCAGGCGCCCTTCCCGCTCAAGGATCTGGGCGCGAGCCTCCTTGCCGATAATGCTCTGAAAGTCGCGGACAAGCTCCGGATACGGATGGGGCCCCGCAGCCGTGCCAATGCAGTAGAAGGTGTCTTCGACATTGGTGACCCAGTCACGCAGTGCTTCATTCATTGCGTCTTTCAGGGTGCCTGTGCCGGAAGAGACCGGGACGATCTCTGCGCCGAGCAGTTTCATGCGGAAAACGTTCGGCTTCTGGCGCTCGACATCCGTCTCGCCCATGAAGACAACGCAATCCAGTCCGAAGCGCGCGCAGATTGTCGCCGTGGCAACACCATGCTGACCGGCGCCCGTTTCGGCGATGATGCGGGTCTTGCCCATACGCCTGGCGAGCAGGACCTGGCCGAGGCAATTATTGATCTTGTGCGCGCCCGTATGGTTCAGCTCATCGCGCTTGAAATAGATTTTCGCGCCATCGAAATGCTCGGTCAGCCGCTCCGCAAAATATAGAGGCGATGGACGCCCGACATAATGGGCCCACAAATCGTCCATTTCCGCCTTGAAAGCTGGATCTTCCTTGGCCTTGCGGTATTCGGCCTCAAGTTCTAGGATCAATGGCATCAATGTCTCGGCGACATAGCGCCCACCAAAGTCTCCAAAGCGGCCATTCGCATCTGGCCATTGATCCCATGTGTTCCGCAAATCCATCGTCCTGCTTTCCTTGAACTACCCGCCCGTATCTAGACCGAAGGACGTGCCAAGGAAAGCGCGACGATGCGCCCGGCCCCGTGACGCGTCAGCCCATGGGGGAATAGAAAAATTCCTCTCGAACGATCTTCCCGTCCTTGACCGTATACACGCCAACCTCCTTGGCTTGCATCCGCTCGCCGGACTCCTTGTTGGTGACATCCATGTCGAAGACGAGAGAAAATTGGTCATCCCCAAACAGGAACGGCCCCTCGGCGCTGACCTGGTGCACATCGTGCGCACCATACCACCAGTCGTGCTTGCCCTTGATGGCGTCGAGCCCCTGAGCTTCGCGGCCCGCATCGCCCATTGCAAGCGCTTCGACCGACACACAATCTTGCGCGTAAAGTGTCTCCAGCGCTTCGGCCTCGCGGCCAGAATTGCAGCATTCCGCCAACTTGCCAGCGACACTCGTCAGTTCTTCTGGAAACATGACACGTCCTCCCATTGCCAATAGGAGCCATATTAGCACAGAACAAAAACGGAACAATCGGTTTGTTATGAATTTTTTGAGGCGTCGATGAATGTCTTTACCAGTACCCGGTCCTTCAGGCCGCGAACACGCTCTACGCCTGAAGAGACATCCACTGCTGGCGCACCGGTCAGACGCACGGCATCGGAGACATTGTCCGGTGTCAGCCCCCCAGCAAGAATCCAGGGTGCCGGTCTCTGCCAGCCTTTCAGCAAATTCCAGTCAAATGACAATCCGTGCCCGCCTGTCCGATCAGCGCCCTTAGGCGGTTTCGCGTCCACCAGAAGCCGATCGGCTGCCGTGTAGGCCTCAGCCCGTTTCAGATCGTCTGAATCGGCAATTCCCACGGCTTTCCAGATCTCCAGACGCGTCCGCGCCTTGACTTCGGCGACGCGCTCAGGGGATTCCGAACCGTGCAATTGCAATATCGGAAACCCCAGCGCCACGATCCGGTCGATCTGCGCGTCGTCCGGGTCAACCAGCAAGGCCACCGGCGTGGCGGACCCTACCTGCATCAACAGGTTGGCCGCCGCTGCTTCCGTTACGTGCCGCGGGCTGGCCTCGGCAAACACGAACCCAATCCAGTCTGCCCCGGCTTGCGCGGTATAGCGCACGACGTCGGGATCGGTCAGGCCGCAGATTTTTACGAGTGTCATGCCGCAGGCGATACGCTAACGGCCTTGCGTCCGTCAATTCAGGGGCTGACGGGACGCGTATTTTCCTTGAGGACCGCCGCAAAGAAAATCTTGCCTGAATCTTTCGGACCAATCTCACGATTGAAGGTCCAGCGCATATGCGTGATCTCTTCCGGCATGGACACGCTCACCGGCTGGATCTCATCGAGACCGGATTCCGCAATCAGTTTTTCACGCGGCACGTATGTCGCCCCACCGTCCATGGAAAAATCAACAGAGGCCTGATCATATTCGGCCATGGCAGAATCTTCGAGCAGGCTCACATCTGCCGGCACTGGCAAGGTCAGAACAGCGTCCCTTGCCGGGGTTTCGCCCGGGTTTGAATATGTCACGGAATAAAACAACTGCTCACCCGGCTTCACTTCCTCAGCAGGCAGCAGCTCCATTTCCAATCCGCCCTCTTCGTCTTCAATGACGATCACACGTTCAACCTGTTGCTCGACGATGAGTTCCTGGGCGAACGCCGGAAGTCCGATGAGGAGAGTTCCGGCAAGAGTGGCAGCTGCGCGTATCAGCATGGCGTTAATCCTTGGCAGGGACGGTTAAAGGTTCAGCGTCAAGAATTGCGACAATTAGTTAACATTCGCTCAAAATCCATAAAGCATTTGCAGAGTTTCCAGTCTGACATTGCCAGATCCTCAACACGCGCCTTGGTGTCGCCACAGAGGCGCCAATCCGGGGACACCGATGTTGCACACCGACACCATTTCCCGGGGAGCTGACAAACCCTCGGCATAGGGATCTCCTAATCATGGTGAACCACGCATTCTCAGGATCAGGACTCATCCCATGCTGAATAAAAAGTTGAAAACCCTCCTCGCTATCGGCCTCGTATCCAGCGCAGCCGCATTCGGGCCCATCGCCTCTGCCCAGGCCCCGCGCGAAAACCCGCAAAGCGCCGCCAGCCATCATGGCATCCGCTATGTGAAAGCGGAAGCTGTAAACGTGCGCGGCGGCCCTGGAGTCAGTAACCCTATCATCACTGTACTGAACCTTGGTGCGGAAGTGTCCATGTATGTCACCAAAGGTGACTGGGCGCGGATCTCTGGGCCGGGTCAGCCGGAGAAATGGATTTACGCGCCACTTCTGCAGGACAACAAACCCCAACCGGTGAAGGCGGCAAAAAAGCAAACAGCGGACCGGCCAACGCAGAAAGCATCCGCCAAGCCTGACAGTCACCAGACGCACGAGCCTGAAGCGTCCCCTTCAAAGAAGGTAGAACATCCGACGGCTCAGAAGGAAAAGCAGGACGCACGGCCTGCACGGTAGACTGCCGCAACTTCACCTCTTCTCCGACGGCTCGCATCAAAGAGCCCTCGGACGGAGTCCCTTGCACAATATTAGGTTGGCCCAGGCTCATACCAGATTGGAGAACTCCACACCCTCTCCTGTATGACCGGATGGAGCGTGGGATTAGGCGGAGTGCCGTTTCGAATGGCGTCCCAGGTAGACCAGCGGCACGTCGGATTTTCCAGTATCCGCACATAGTAGAAGGCCCGCTGGTCGGGGTCGAACGTGGGGTCTTGCCACAGCGTGCGGAGAGCGACGTCTCCCTTGAACGGCGTGGGCTTACAAGTCGTCAGATCTACCGTTGCGAAGTTGTCTGGGCACCGGAACGTCTCGGGGTCAATCGTGCCGCCATCAGCACATGCAACATCGAACACCTGCTCACGAGATTGTCCGTCCTCGACCCACCCCTTCACAATCTGCGCACGCTGCAAGAACGCAGATGACGGATCGCGAAGTCCCCAAACAAAGAATTCAGGCGCCTTGTCTTCTTGATATGACAGATCGCCCCCCATTGGGACCGCCTGTGCATCCATCTGGGCGATACTCTCTGGGATCACCCCTCCCTCTCCCGCCAGATCGTATCCCGCAAAGAACCGAACCTTGATCCGCGGCCCGGAAGTGGCGAACGTTTCCTTGCGCCGCAAGGCATCAAAGATCATGTCGCGGGTGTTGGACTCTGCCCATACACCAACAAGGCCAGCCGAACTCCAGGATTGATAGGGCTTGGATGCTTCGCGGGAATTTGGTGTCCCATCAGGCCAGGTGGTCGCACGGTCCGGCGGCACCGAACTGCGCAGTTCAGCCGTTCCATCGACAACGCCTGCCTTTGAAAAATAGTTCGCTTCTTCTACCGATCCAGGCGCGCTGTTGTGCGTGTCAGAAGAACCTACAAAGCCGAACCGAAAGGGATTGAACCCTTCAGTCTCTTGCAGGAGCAAACCATCCTTCAACGCCTGGCGCACATAGCTGCCACGGAAGTTGGTGACGTCACCATTGGACCCAACCCGCTTTTCCATCAGCTCGAAATCTGACCACTCATCATTCGGAGAGAGGATCGGGTGCGTATCTGATGTCCCCTTGACCTGCGTGATCTCGACCAGCGGCTCATTGCGCATCCGTAAGGCGGCATAATCTGCGTCCATCGGCTCGTCATTCCGGCGAACCAGTTCAAACATGATCCCGTCCGACCCGTTGGAATTATGAGGAATGGCCAGCGCGTCGGCCCCCTCTTCGCGCCATTGGTCCATTTTATTCCAGAGGTCTTCGGGGTCTTCGGAATCCAACGCGGCAAACGGAAATTCCGGCACGGTCGCCGATCGAAACAGGACATTCCGATGAAGGTTCAGTCCACCTGGTTCGGAGGTGAACTCGTATCCGACAAAAGTCGTAAACCGACCGGGCTCATTATATTTTTCGGCGGCGTCCTGAACGATGCCCCATGCCCGGCCGATCACATCAGGTGCCTTGAAATCTTCCGGCATGTCGTTCGCACGATAGCGAGCCAGAACTCGAAAGAATGCGGCATTGGCCTCCGCAGGACTTTCACTGAACAGCCCGGCGGCGAGCGGGTCTTTGGACAACCGACGAGCCGGATCATTCGCTTCCCGCATTGCGCCAAGGTATTCAGCATGATCCGTCACCGCCACGAAATCGAGTGGGGGCCCCAAGAGGCGGACAGGCATGCCATTGGCGTGCGTGATCGTCTCTCCACGCGCGAACCGATAGGCATCTTCCGGCAAGGTGCGTACATTCCCGAGATAAGCATCGAAGGAGAGGCCCGTATGGACGTGGAGGTCTCCGAAATACGCATTACGCTCCGGATTGAACGCTACGCCCGCTCCTGTTGACATAACTTCGGCAGATTCCGTCTTATTTTCTGAAACCGGCGACGGCGCGCCAACGACAGTGCCATCGCATGCCGTTAAAGCTGCAAGCAAAATGATACCGGCAGACCATAGGATCCAGAGGCGGAAACGGGAATATTTGAGCAAGGTCATGACCCGACAATACCTGCCCAATCGGGATTCCGTCTGTGCGAACGACGCCCTCAGCCTTGACGAACGCATCGTTTGGACCTGGGAAATGCTGGCGGTGAGACAGGGATTCGAACCCTGGAGACTATTGCTAGCCTACACACTTTCCAGGCGTGCGCCTTCGACCACTCGGCCACCTCACCGTACTCAGCAGAGGGGAGCCAATAACCGAAGGCCTGCAAGATCGCAAGACTGTGATTGCCGTTCCCGGCAGACAAACCCATATGAGACACAGAAAGGGAGACCCCTCATGTTGTTCTCGAAGAAAAAACTGACCATCCCGGATGCCGAGAGCGCCCTGCCCGGCCGCCCCGATCCGATCCCGACCGCCACCACGCATTATGTATTCGACCGTGACCTGCAGGGCCCCGTTCCGGCGGGATACGAAACGGCCGTATTCGCCCTCGGCTGCTTCTGGGGCGCTGAGCGTGTATTCTGGCAGCAGGATGGCGTTTGGCTGACCCGGGTAGGTTATGCTGGCGGATCGACCCCGAACCCGACCTATGAAGAAGTCTGCTCAGGCGGGACCGGGCACACGGAAATCGTTGAAGTGGTTTTCAACCCTGCCGAAGTGACCTTCGCCGCACTGGTGAAACTGTTCCTCGAAAGCCATGACCCAACCCAGGGAATGCGTCAGGGAAATGACATCGGCACGCAATACCGCTCGGCAATATACACGATATCCGAGGCACAAGCCGAAACTGCGCGTGAGATGATCGCAGTATATGAGAAGTCGCTTGCCCAGAGCGGTCATGCCAGCCAGATCACAACGGAGCTTGCGCCGCTGGACAAGGTTTATCTCGCCGAGGAATACCATCAGCAATACCTTGCAAAAAACCCGAACGGGTATTGCGGGATTGGAGGCACGGGCGTGTCCTGCCCAATCGGCCTGGGTGTGTCGACCTGATCGCGAAAGCTGGCGCTAGCCGCCGAAATTCACGGCAAACCTTTTGCGTGTCTCAAGCAGGTTCTGCGCCTTGTACATGGCGTCAGAAGCGGCTTGGGCGCGCTTTATGGTCGGGTCTGCCTGCAAGGCCTCAATCACTTTGGTGAGGTGACTGATCGCCTCCTCGACGGTCTTGCGATCGAACTGGTTTGTCGCGCGCGCCAGCAGGGCCCGGCCGAGATCCATGTGCGCCTGAACGGCCCGCGATGTGTCGCCATCACTCTTGATATCCTGGAGATGGATTCTCCGAAGCGTGATCACGTGGTCGAGCGCATCCATATCTCCAGACTGTTCGGCAACGTGCACCAGAGACGCGCAAAAATCGGCTTCGATACGGCTGCGCAGAGCGACCGGAAGCGTAGGCGAGTCCTCAAGGATTTCAGCCAGCGCATTAGACAGGATCTTTATCTTTTCGGGCCGGAAGGATTGCGGATTGGCCAGCGCAGGCTGCAATTCCCGCGCAAGGAAGTAAGCGGCCACTCGTGGCATCTGCCCCTCAAGGTCGATCATCTTTCCGGGCATTGGCAGCGTGAACAGCTTCGCTTCCGTGGCTGTCAGGCCACCACCGCGGCTTAGGCCGTGAATGACAAAGCCATCTTCGCGCCGACCCGTCCTGTCTGCCCAGACCAGCATGTCCGCATCTGCCACTTCCAGTCGCCGACGGGCACGCTGGACCGCGCGCGTTTCGATGCCGCCGTGAATAGTGCCCGTGCGGAACACTTTCAGGGGCGCACCGAAATTGAATTCGGAGAGGTGGGAATTGAGCGCCGAGAGCAGCCATTTCCATGCGCGACCCGAGCCTTTGCCAGCCGGGCGGGCGACAAGCACGCGGTATCCGGGCGACTTGTCATTGCGCGCAGCCCGGGCCCCGGACGCATTGCGCAAAGTCTTCAACAGCGAACCCAGCAGGCTGAACATCAGGACGACCAGTGCAACGAGCAGGACACACAGCATCACGAATCCAAACGTGGCGAGCTCTGTCGCATCCACCACATTTGTTTCGAACCAGCGCTCGGCTGTTGTGAACCAAGTATCCACAGGCATTCGAGATGACCTCCTGTATGTCTGTGCGATACGGTTCCTGCCCTGTGCTTGCAACAGCTAAACGCTGTTCAGCCTGTGCGGGGGATGGTTAGATTGCCTGAGAGACAAGCTGATTCAGGGGGTCGCATGGGTGCCGGGGAATTTGTCACGCGGTTCGCACCGTCCCCCACCGGGCATTTGCATCTCGGTCACGCGCTCTCGGCTTTCCATGTCTGGGACACTGCCCGCGCCCATGATGGAAAGGTGCTGTTGCGGATTGAAGACATTGACCAGACCCGATGCCGTCCGGAGTACGAAACCTCCATTCTCGCCGATCTTGAATGGCTCGGACTGGACTGGGATGGCCCCGTGCGACGCCAGTCGGACCACTTCGCTGAATATGAGTCCGCGCTCAACTCCCTGAAGGCGCGCGGGCTGGTTTATCGGTGCTTCAAGACCCGTCGGGAAATTGCCGCCGCGCTGCCTGCCGGGGCCAGTCCCGATACGGCAGGCTTCACTGGCAAGTCGCTCCCTGCGGACAAGGAGCGGGAACTGCTGGACCGGGGACACGCCTATGCGTGGCGGCTATCCCTCTCGGCTGCCCGCGCCCAACTCGGCCCTGTATATGATGCCTTGAGCTATACGGTCTTCTCAAAGTGCGGCCAGCACAAGGTGAAAGCTGACCCCGCACCCTTTGGCGACGTGGTGCTGGCGCGCAAGGATACGCCAACAAGCTATCACCTCGCCTGCTGCCACGACGATGCCTTGCAGGGGATCACGCATGTCATACGCGGCGAAGACATCCGGGAGATGACATCGGTACATGTCCTGCTGCAGGCGCTGATGGACTGGCCACAGCCTCTTTATACGTTTCATCCGCTCGTTTTGGGGGCAGATGGCAAGAAATTGTCCAAGCGCGCCGGGGACCGGGGATTGCGCGCATGGCGTGAAGACGGCAAGACGCCTGAAGACATTCGCGCCATGACGGGCCTCATTTAATGACATCCACAGAAATGACAGCGCCGGTACGCCGGGAATGGCTCGGCGTGCTTATGCTGGTTGGCGGCGCGGTTGCGATCGGATTTGCGCCGATTGGCTTGCGCTTGGGTCTCGACGACCTCGGCCCGCAGGCCATTGCCTTCTGGCGCTACACATTTGCCCTGCCCGTGCTGACTGCGCTCGTCTTGCTGGTCGAGCGGCGCGCTCCGCGCAAACCGAACATATATGTCATCCTGGCCGGGATCTGTTTCGCTGTGGACATTGGCTTCTGGCACTGGTCCCTCACCCTGACCAGTGTGTCCAATGCCACCTTCATCGTGAATCTCGGAAACGTCTGCGTCGGCTTCCTCGCATGGCTGTTCCTGAAGGAGCGCCCTGCGCCGATGTGGTTCTTCGCCGTAATCCTGGCGATTGGCGGCGCATCGGCCCTGTCACTCGGCGGTACCGCCGAAGGGGGAGCCAGTTTTGTCGGGGATCGGATTGCGATCATCGCGGCGATCAGCGTATCGGGCTATTTCCTCTGCTCGAAGCTCGCCCGGCGAACACTGAACGGTCTGGAGACTTTGTTCTGGCTGACACTTGTGGAAGTGATTGTCGGAGCCATCATGGTCATGGCTTTCGGTGAAAACTTCCTTCCGGAGAAATTGTCGGGTTTCGCCGTGCCCCTGTTCCTCGGGATCGTGATCCACGTCGTCGGTCAGGGTTTGATCATCACCGGGCTTGGCAGCACGCCAACCTCCATCGCGGGTGTCATCATCCTGATCCAGCCCGTCATGGCTGCCGCGATTTCGTGGCATCTCTTTCAGGAACCTCTCACGACCTTGCAGGCAGGCGGCGGCATGCTCATTCTTGTCGCGGTCTGGCTGGCCCAGCGCGGCCACAAGGTGGATCCAATCGACTGAGTGCAGCAATAGTGTCACGAACTCAGTCTATGCCCGCCCCAGACCTGATATTCCGGAGACTAATCATGCGCCGCACTGCTCTATCCCTTGCTTCATTCACCGTCCTTGCTGTCGCGGGCTGTTCAGCGCCGTCTGATACCGCCGTGGCACAAAGCGAAGCTTCATCGGCGCCGCTACGCGAAGGCACGACACCCACCCAGGCAAGTGATTCCTATTATCAATCTGCCGCTGAAGCCGTAGACACACGCATTCAGCAGCGCGGTGTAAAATCGGCCAAGAATGTCATCCTCTTCGTCGGCGATGGCATGAGCATACCGACCATAACAGCAGCACGTATCTATGCTGGCCAACAGCGTGGGCTCGACGGCGAATCCTACACGCTGACCATGGACACGCTGCCACACATGGCCCTGTCCAAGACTTACAGCCACGACTTTCAGGTTTCCGACTCCGCCTCCACCGCGACGGCGATGGTGACCGGCGCCAAAGTCAATTCCCGCACGCTCGGCATCCTGAAGGAAGCCAGCTTCGGGAATTGCGCGAGTGTTGAAGGGCATACGACCGATTCCATCTTTGAACTGGCCGAACGGTCGGGCCTCGCCACGGGTCTCGTTTCCACCGCTCGGCTGACCCATGCCACCCCTGCCTCGGCCTTTGCCAAGACGCCCAGCCGAGACTGGGAAGACGATAGCAGCCTGAAGGGCGGCGCGGCAGGCGACTGCAAGGACATTGCGCGTCAGTTCATCGAGTGGCCGGAAGGCGACGGGTTTGAAGTCGCGCTGGCCGGAGGCCGGGCGCATTTCACCACCTCGGAGGAAGCCGACCCGGAAGCGGAAAACCGTACCGGCAGCCGCACCGATGGCCGCGACCTGACCGCCGAATGGACCGCAAAATCCGAAGATCATGTCTATGTCACCGATAAGGCTGGCTTTGAGGCGGTCGACTTCGCCTCGGGTGCAAAAGTACTCGGCCTGTTCGAGCCGTCGCACATGAAATTCGCGCTCGACCGGGACGAAGACCCGGCAGGCGAACCCTCGCTTGTCGATCTGACCAAGGCCGCCATCACGCGCCTGTCGCAGGATGAAGACGGCTTCGTGCTGCTCGTCGAAGGCGGCCGGATCGATCATGGCCATCACGGCGTCAGTGCCGCCCGGGCCCTGTCGGAAACCGATGAGTTGGATCAGGCCGTCGCGGCAGCCCTGGAGATGACCAATGCGGACGAGACGCTGATCATCGTGACCGCGGACCATTCCCACACGATGACCATTTCCGGCTATCCCAAGCGTGGCAATCCGATCCTCGGCAAGGTCGTCAGCGGGCTGGATAACGCCCCGATGAATGCCCAGGACGGCAAGCCCTACACAACGCTCTCCTATGCCAGCGGCATGACCGCCTGCCGGATGGTCGATGGCGAGCCTGATTGTGTCCGCGAAGACCTTTCCGACATCGACACAGAGGACAAGGATTTCCAGCAACCGTCGCTGGTGTTCATGCCGTCCGAAACGCATGGCGGGGATGACGTGGCCATCTTTGCAACCGGTCCCGGATCGGAACTGGTCTCCGGGGTGATGGAGCAGAACGAGATCTTCCACGTCATGGGCCGCGCTTCGGGACTGGTCGCCGCGCCAACAGAATAGGCCCCTGCCGTAGCGTCGGGCCTGTTCAGGCGACGCGTTCTGGGGGAGACTTCTTTTGAAATCCGGTCATCGGCGCCAGCAAGAGCGCGGAGACCGGGCCAAAGGAGGAAGACCCATGAAGGCTGCTGTCATGCGCGCGCCCAACGCGCCGCTATCCATTGAAGATGTCACGATTTCCAAGCCCGGACCGCGCGAAGTGCTGGTCCGGCTGAAGGCGGTCGGCGTCTGCCATTCGGATGTGCATTTCTGGGACGGGAACTTCCCCGCCGAATTGCCGGTCATCCTCGGGCATGAAAGCGCCGGCATCGTGGAAGAAGTCGGCTCCATGGTCTCAGCGGTCAAGCCGGGCGACCATGTAATCTCGATCCTGTCGCCCTTCTGCGGCACCTGCGAGTACTGCCTGACAGGCCACATGTCCGTCTGCCATACGGTGAACAAGGAACACTTCCAGCGCCAGCCCACAGAAGCCCCCCGCCTCTCCATCAAGGGTGAAAAGGTCGGCCAGTTCCTGAACCTCTCTTCCTTCGCCGAACAGATCCTCGTCCATGAGAACGCGCTATGCGCAGTCGACAAGGATATGCCAATGGACAAGGCCTGCCTGATCGGGTGCGGCGTCATTACCGGTGTCGGGTCAGTCTTTCATTCCGCCAAGGTCGAGCCGGGTTCCACGGTTGCCGTCCTCGGCTGTGGCGGCGTCGGGCTTGCCGCGATCAATGGCGCAGCCATCGCAGGCGCCAGCCGTATCATCGCGGTAGACCTGTCAGACGAGAAACTCCAGATGGCTGTCCGTTTCGGCGCGACCGACACCGTCAATCCAGGCAAGGTCAATGCGATCGAGGCCGTCAAGGAACTCACCAAGGGCGGCGTCCACTACTCCTTCGAATGCGTCGGCCTGAAACAGACGGCTGAACAGGCCTACCACATGCTGCGACCACGCGGCGTGGCAACCGTGATCGGCATGATTTCGCCCGGCGTTAACATCGAGATCCCCGGCATTGAATTGCTTGCAACAGAAAAACGCCTGCAGGGGGCGATCATGGGGTCTAACCGGTTCCGGGTGGATTTCCCGCGCCTGATCGAACTGTACAGACAGGGCAAGCTGCACCTTGATGATCTTGTCTCTGACCGGATCGGTCTTGAGGGGATCACCGGCGCCCTCCAGAACCTCAAGGACAACAAGAGCACGGTCGCGCGGCAGGTGGTCGTGTTCGACTAGGCTTCGGAACTGCCCGGCTCGCCCGGCATTGTTGTGATCACTGAGCATGATCACAACAGAAAGCGGGCCTTGATGTCGGAGAGTTTGGAATGGATCGCGATGGGCACCGGCATTGTCGCGGCCATCATGGTGTCGGCCGATCTTGGGCGGCGCATTACCGGCTTCGCCTTTATCGTGTTTGCGGTCTCTTCCACATGCTGGGTTGTGATCGGCCTCTCGGATGACGAGGCCCCGCTCATGTACCAGAACATTGTCCTGACCGTGATCAACTTCATCGGCATATATCGCTGGCTGATCCTCAAGAAGGAATCGGGCTAGAGTCCGAACCGGCCCGGTTTGTCCCGGATCAGGGCTTCGAGTTTCGGCATGCCGTCTTTCAGGCCCTTGGCAAGCTGTTTGGAGACAATTCCGCCCAGGATCAGCGGCGCACTGGCCTTGCCCGCCCAGCGCAGCTCGCAGCCTTCCGGCGTTTCAACGACGACATAGTCCTCAACCGCGGCCGAGACCGGCAGCGTCGACTTTTCAAACCGGAAAGCCATCCGCTTGCCCTCTTCCCAGGCAAAGAAGGTTTCCTCGACTTTCTGGTCCCCGATCTCGACGGTGCGCGTGGTCCCGACCCCGAACGGCTCCGGGCTCGTCCAGACCACGTTCGTAATCGGCAGCCATTCCGTCCATGCCTCTGCGTCCAGCAAGGCGGCCCAGACGGCGGACGCCGGAAATGGGAATGCATGTGCGACCCGCAGTTTCGGACTCACCGTCGCGAGATAGTCTTCGCCGACCGGCTTGTGCTGTTTCAGTGACTTGGCCATTCAGCCCTCCCCTCTTCCTGATTTCAGGCAGGATGGAAGCGCACCGAACGACCTGTCAAACCGTGCCGCCACGGCAGCACAGGACAGACCCTTGGCATTAGATCAGTCCCGCAGCAGTTCGTTGACACCGGTCTTTGAGCGGGTCTGGGCGT
The DNA here is from genome assembly GCF_017309975.1 of Hyphomonas sp. KY3. NCBI lineage: Bacteria > Pseudomonadati > Pseudomonadota > Alphaproteobacteria > Hyphomonadales > Hyphomonadaceae > Hyphomonas > Hyphomonas sp. KY3. Next base: position 224,343 of record NZ_CP022271.1, on the reverse strand, counting down.
CGACGGTCTTGACGATGACGGCGCAGGCGAGGCTCGGGCCGCCATTCTTGTCGGGCAGCGTGCCCGGCACGACGACGGAATAAGGCGGCACCTTGCCATAGGTGATCTCGCCGCTGTGGCGATCCACGATCTTGGTGGACTGGGTGATGAAGACGCCCATGGCAATCACCGAGCCTTCTCCGACGACCACACCCTCGACCACTTCGGACCGCGCGCCGATGAAGCAATTGTCTTCGATGATGGTCGGGTTCGCCTGCAAGGGCTCAAGAACGCCGCCAATGCCGGTGCCGGCCGAGATATGGCAATTCTTGCCGACCTGCGCGCACGAGCCGACGGAGGCCCAGGTGTCGATCATTGTGCCTTCGCCGACATAGGCGCCGATGTTCACATAGGACGGCATCAGGACCGCATTCCTCGCAATGAAGGCGCCGCGGCGCACAGCGGCCGGGGGCACCGCACGAAAGCCCGCGGCCTCGAATTCGGATGAGCCCCAGCCCTGAAATTTCGATGGAACCTTGTCCCACCAGTTGCCGCCGCCGGGCACGCCGGAAATCATGCCATTGGCATTCAAGCGGAAGGACAGCAGAACAGCCTTTTTCAGCCATTGATGGACAGTCCAGTTGCCGTCGCCATTTGGGCTGGCCACGCGGGCCTCACCGGAGTCGAGCAGGTCAATGGCCGCCTCGACGGCTTCGCGCACCTCACCCCGTGTCTGTGTGTTCAGGGTGTCGCGGCTTTCCCACGCCTGTTCAATCGCATTGGCCAGGGCTTGTGTCATCTGTCTCTCCGGGGGCAGGTCTTAGTCGAGTGTTTCAATTGCCGCCTCAAGGAAGGCAGCAAGGTCGCCCGTCACATAGTCTATGTGGTCAGGCCCGTCATCCCCCAACAGATCGTCCAGATTGGCAGGACGCGCCTCAATCGGCTCGTGGCTCCAATCCTTTTCGGAGTGCACCAGAACCGTCGTGAAGCCCATATCCTTGGCTGGAAGGAGATTGCGCGCGAGATCCTCGAAGAAGATTGCCTTGCGCGGTGCCACATCATGCAGCGCACAAAACCGGTCATAGGAGCTCTGGTTCGGCTTGGGAGTGTACTCAGCGTCCTCGATACCGAAGCTCCCGTGGAACAGGTCTTCCAGCCCCATCTTGCCAACAACCCGCTCGGCATGGCGACGCGAGCCATTCGTGTAAACGAATTTCCGGCCCGGCAGCGCGCTGATTGCCTGGCGCAAAACCGGCAAGTCCGGCAGTGGCGACAAGTCTATGTCATGCACATGATGCAGAAAATCGGCAGGATCGATCTTGTGCACCTTCATCAGGCCGGACAGCGTCGTCCCATAGGTTGCATAATAATGTTTCTGCACCTTGCGCGCCTCCAGCGGCGGCAATTCCAGCAGGCGCGAGACGAAATCCGTCATGCGCGTGTCGATCTCGGCGAACAGGTCGCACTCCGCTGGATAGAGCGTATTGTCGAGGTCGAACACCCAATCCGTAACATGGCCGAAATTGCCGAACGGTGCGAGGTGTACACCCGCCTTTGGAGAGGTCATTGACTACCGGCCTTGGCGAAGTCCCGCTCGAAGAACTCAAACACGAGACGCTGGTCAACTGGCTCCGGTGCGGCAGCGAACAGCGCGGTGCGATAGGCGGACGCTTCGCAGTCGTCCCGGCCAACGATCGCAAACTTTGCCCGGCCCACACAGAACGGATCCGATGCCTTTGCCAGCGTTCGGATGCGCGTCCCATCTTCCATCTCGCCAAAGACATAGTGCTCAGTGCCGCGAAGGGCCTTGTCGATCACTCGCGCGCAACCTCCCGCCTCGAGCATCCACCAGCCGCGGCTCTCCCAGCCCTCGGTGCCGCGGCGTCCGATGGCGCTCCAGATCCGTTTGTCGGTGCGGTTGCACAGGGTAAACCCGACATTGCGGCCATTCTCCTTCGCCACCTGCTCCAGGAAGTCGATGAGATCTGAATCCGACGTCGAGTCAGGCAGATTGTTCTCTTCCAGGAATTTTCCGATCGCGGTGCGGGTCTTGTATCCGATCCGGCCATCAATCGCGCCTGACAATACGCCCGCCTCTTCCAGCAGGCGCTGAATCCCGGCTGCCTGCGCGGTCGCGCGGTCATAATTTTCGATTTCGGTGAAAGTTGTCGTCCAGCGGGAGCGGCTGGAAATGTCGACCGCCCGGAAACCTCGCGCTTCCAGACCCATTGCATTGCAATTGGGCGGGCTTTCCAACGAGAAACCACCGGTGGGGTCCACGCAGAGTTCGCGCTCGCCGCCCCACTCTCTCAGGCCACCCCGATGGGCAGTCGATGTACGCCCATAGACATAATGGATTTTCGGATCGAGCGGCGCCCGCACGGCGACCTGACAGGAGCCTGGCTGCAATTTGGTCCAGCCATCCACATTGACGGAGCCGCCTACAGGGCGGCCAACCGCTGTTTCGATGATAAAGCTGGTCTCGTTACACAGTTTCCAGCCATCGCCTGTCCCCTGTGCGTGCGCTATTGCGGGCAAACCCGCCGCTGCTGCAACAAAAGCAAGACCTTTAAGAAATGAGCGTACCTGCGCCATGTTCGGTAAATAGCTCCATGAGCAGGGCGTGCGGGGCACGCCCATCGAGGATCACTGCCGCCCCGACCCCATGTTTTACGGATTGGGCCGCAGTTTCAAGCTTCGGTATCATGCCACCTGCAGCTGTGCCGTCCGCGATCAGGTCAGGAATGGCATCCACGGCAATCTCGCGCATTAAATTCTTCTGCTTGTCGAGCACGCCAGCGACATCTGTCAGCAGGAACAGGCGGCTGGCGCCCAGTGCCGAGGCCAGCGCGCCGGCAGATGTGTCTGCATTCACATTGTAACGATGGCCATCCTTGCCGACTCCGACCGGGGCAACCACCGGAATCAACTGGGAGTCGGACTTCAGGAGCGCATCGATCACGCTTGTATCCACTGCAGTCGGCTCACCCACAAATCCAAGGTCCAGAACCTGTTCGATATGGCTGTCCGGATCGCGTTCGGTTTTCTTGGCCTTCTCGGCCTGGATCAGATTGCCGTCCGACCCGGACAGGCCAACGGCCTTGCCGCCCGCCTGATTGATCGCCCGCACAATGGATTTGTTGATAGGCCCCGACAGGACCATCTCGACCACTTCCATCGTCGCTTCGTCGGTTACCCGCAGGCCGCCCTTGAATTCGGACACGATGCCCAGCCGGTCCAGCAATTTGCCAATCTGAGGCCCGCCGCCATGCACGATGACGGGATGAATTCCCAGTGTTTTCAGCAAAACCACGTCGCGCGCAAAGATTGCCGACAGGCGCTCGTCCACCATGGCGTGACCGCCATACTTCACGACAATTGTCTTGCCAGCATAGCGCTGGATATAGGGCAGCGCTTCTGAGAGCGTCTGGGCGGTGAATTGCGCAGCGGAGATCTGGTCTGTCATGCGGGCCCCTTTAGCGCGGATCGCCGCCGTGACAAACTCGAATTCTAGAGGGCCCGATGCATGTACACGCTGTTCGGATCAAGCGTGTAGTCACCAAATGGCGAACAATAGACAAAGCCATACGCCTCATAGATGCGCCGTGCTGGCAGGAATCCGACCATGGACCCGGTTTCCAGATACAGCGCCGAATAGTTGCGCTGCTCTGCTTCGGCCATGATGTGTTCCAGCATGCGGCGGCCATGCCCCTGCCCGCGCAGGTCCGAACGCGTATGCATGGATTTCACTTCGCCCACACCGCCTGGCAACTCCTTCAGTGCCCCGCACCCAACGAGAACTTCCTCGTCCCACATTGACCAGACTGTCACGTCCGGTGCCCGCAATCCTTCCGCAGGCAGGAAGTGGCAACTGCCCGGAGGGGATAATGCCAACATCAAATTCGCGTGCGTCTGGAGAAGGGCCAGCATGGCAGGGCTGGTCACGTCATCAACTTTGATTTCGATTGGCATGAATGCACGGCTCCAGATTACTCTCCGGCGCACATGTAATCTCAATTCGTGGCGCTATTCCAGTCCGGCGATTTCGGCGCGAAGTTCGGGGATGCCCCACCCCTTCTCAGACGAAGTCTGGCGAACAACTGGATGCGCCGCGCCGCGTTTTTTCAGCTTGCCGGCGATCTCTTCAACGAGCTTTTCGACTTCGGACTTCTGCATCTTGTCGACCTTGGTCAGGACGATCTGATAGGTGACCGCCGACTTGTCGAGCATGGTCATAACCTCCTCGTCAGTATCCATCAGGCCCCGGCGAGAATCGACCAACAGGAACACCCGGCGCAACGACGGACGGCCCCGAAGATAGGAGCGTGTCAGCCGCATCCAGCCCTCGGCCTGTGTCCGGCTGACCTTGGCATAGCCAAAGCCCGGCAGATCGACGAGGAACATGCGGCCTTCGCCGAGGTCAAAATAATTGATCTCGCGCGTGCGGCCGGGTTCCGCAGAAGACCGCGCCAGCTTGGCGCGATTGGTCAGCGCGTTGATGAGCGATGACTTGCCGACATTGGACCGCCCCGCAAAGCAGACTTCCGGACGATCCGCTGTGGGCAGGCCCTTCAGGTCCACCACGCCTTTGACAAACACGACCGACCCGGCGAACAGGACGCGGCCCGCTTCGAGCGCGTCTTCACTGAAGGCGTCTCCGGTTTCCATCAGACTAGTCCGCCGCTTTCTTCTTGCCGCGCACAAGTCGGCTGACAAATTTGCCAATCTCGGTGTCGACACCGTTCCGCCGCATGATGAAATATTGCTGCGCGAAGGAGAGCAGGTTTGACCATACCCAGTACATCACAAGGCCTGCCGCAAATCCGCCGAACACGAACATGAAGACCAGCGGCATGGCCTGAATGATCCGGCGCTGTGTCGGGTCTGGAGGTGGCGGGCTGAGAGTCTGGATGGCCGCCATGGTCACGCCATAGAGAATTGGCAGGATGCCAATACCAATGATGATGCCGATGATCGGAATCGCCTTGATGTCCGCGGCTGACCACCACGGGATGAGACCGAACAGGTTGCCGATGGCCGTGGGATCAGGTGCCGACAAATCCTTCAGGAAGCCGAAAGAGGCATGGCGCATCTCGATGGTCACATAAAGCGTCTTGTAGAGCGCATAGAAGATGGGAATCGTGAACAGGATCGGCAAACAGCCGCCGACCGGGTTCGCGCCTTCCTGTTTGTACAGCTTCATGACTTCCTGCTGCTGGCGCTGCGGATCGGCTTTGAAGCGCTCGCGGATTTCCTGCATCGGCTCTTGCAGCTTCTTCATTTTCGCCATGGACTTGTAGCTCTGATTGTAGAGCGGCACGAGCGGGAGCTTGATCAGAACCGTGAAGGCCAGAATCGCCCAGCCAAACGAGCCCACAATGCCGGACAGCCATTCCAGCGCATAGAAGAAGGGCTTGGTCAGGAAGAAGGCCCAGCCCCAGTCGATGGCATCCACCATTCGGGGAATACCCAGTTCGTTCTGATACTGTTGCAGCACTTCAAACCGTTTCGCACCGGCATAAAGGCTGTTGGCCATGGTCTGGCTTTCGCCGGGCGCAATCGTCAGTGGCGCGGATTCCGTGCGCACTTCCAGCGGCTGGCCACGTGACAGCTTGCGCTTGTCAACAAGGCCCGCAAAGAACTGGTCCTGTTGGGGCACGAGCGCGCCCAGCCAATACATGTCCGACAGGCCCCACCAACCGCCCTGGTCAGATGGGAACGTGCCTTCACTGGTCTCGCCCTTGATGTCCTTCAACTGGAACAAGGGCTTGTATTTCTTCAAGCGCAGTTCGCCGTTCACGACGCCCATCAGACCCATATGTGCAAGGCCGTTCTTGGCCGAGGAGCCCGGATCGGTTGTCTCAAGGAATTCCTTGTAATCCCCATGCCGCTCGATCGAGCCAATCGCGCGAAGCTGGCGCGCTTCGCCGGAATTATTGGTGACCGTATCCGTGAAGGTGAAGAGATAGTCCTCATCAACAGAGATCACCCGGTCGATGACAAGGCCTTCTGTCTCGAGCCGCAGTATCAACGGATTGCCGGGCGTCAGCTGCCCTTCCCCGACTTGGCTCCAGGGCGAATTGCGTCCTGCGACCAATTTCGATCCATCCGCCCAATACCAGGTGGCGAAATATCCAAACTCGGTGTTTTCCGGACGAAACAGGCGAACTTCCTGTTCCTTGTCGACAGTGAGGTAGTGCTTTTTCAGGCTGAGATCGTCGATGCGCGAGCCAGCAAGGCGGATCGACCCATCCACAGAGGCGGCATCAAACGGCACGCGGGCATCATCCTGCAGCGCTTCCTCGACCGGCTTGATTTCAGCAATCGCCGGCGCATCAGAGGCCACTGTCGGGCCGGTTTGCTGCTCGGCCTCGCGCACGGCCTGATTGGCTTCGAATTCTTCCTGGGCGGGCTTCATGATGAAGGCCTGGTAGGCAAAAACGAACGCGATCATCGCGACCATGGCGATCAGAAAATTGCGCTGGTCAGGTTTTTCCATCTGGCGGGATCCCGGCAAATCTTTTGAGCACGCCGGAATCGGCGGCAGGGGTTAATCAGCGGCGAGGCTTATCAGCGCGCTTTCCATATCGTCAAGCAAACGCGGCCACGCAATGTCAGCGGTGTCCATACGTGCAATGAAGACATAATCCCACCCCGGTTTTCCATGCTGCGGCAAGAGAACACGCGCCGCTTCGCGCAAGCGCCGTTTCGCCCGGTTGCGAATGACCGCATTCCCGATCTTCTTGGTGGCGGTAAATCCAGCGCCGGCATGCGCGCCCGGACTGGCCCCTTTACGGCGTCGCGCCTGCACCAAAAGGGCTTTGCGCCGCTCGGTTTTTCCGTGACGCACATAAAGAAATTGAGGTCGCACGCGAAGACGGGCGACCTCAAATTCGGTTTTATCTGTTTTGCTGGTCATGGCCTGTTGCCGCCTGCGTGAGACGGTCCGTGGCCTGCCGCCTTAAGCGGACAGTGACTTGCGGCCCTTGGCGCGGCGACGTGCCAGCACCTTGCGGCCGTTCTTAGTCGACATGCGCTCGCGGAAACCATGGGTGCGGCTGCGGCGAAGGTTGCTTGGCTGGAAAGTGCGTTTCATGGGTCTGCTCTGAAAGCTAAGAATCTCGGAAAGAGGGGCCAATACAGGCAGCAGAGGTTCGAAGTCAAGCCGAACCGACAGCCAGAACCGAATAAATCTGTCTCTCCGCGCCCAAGACTCTTTACATGGCCAGAGAGTCTTGTGAACTCTGCACGCTGAGGCTGGGCAAAAGAGTTCGAAGAGGTCCAATGCGGTTTCCACGCTTTGCCATCCCGTGCCTGTTGGCCATGATCGCGCTTCCCATCACAGCGCACGCACAGTTCATAGACTATGACCGTCTGGATGCCCGGCTGACGCGGCTCGCCGCAGATGAAGACATTGTCGGCCTCTCTGTTGCCGTGATCGACCGGGGCGAGGTCGCCTTTGCCAAAGGGTATGGCATCACCCAGTCGGGCGGAGAGCCCGTTACAGACGAGACGGTGTTTCGTTGGGCATCCTTGTCCAAAGGTGTGGCCGCGACCGAAGTCGCGATCCTTGCGACAGAAGCGCGCCTGAACATCACCGACCCGGTATCGAAATACGCAACCACGCTGCGACTTCCCAATGGCGGTGAAACCACGGCGACGCTCGAAGATGTGCTTTCGCACCGACTGGGTATCCTGCCAAATGCCTATGATACGCGGCTGGAAGATGGTTGGGACCCAGCCGAGATTCGCAACAGCCTGAAATCACTGAAGCCCATCTGTCCGATTGGTGACTGTCACACCTATCAGAATGTTGCCTATGACAGCATCGCCGAAGTGATCGAGGACGTGACCCAGTCGCGCTATGCTGATGCCGTAGAGACCTCAATATTCAAACCCATCGGCATGGTAACGGCCAGCATCGGTCGCGCCGGGCTTGAAAACTCCCGGTCCTGGGCCCGTCCGCATTCAAAGAACAGCCGCGCGGCCGGCCCACCGCGCAAGAAGATCGTGAATGACGATTATTACAATGTCCCTGCGGCCGGCGGCGTGAACGGTTCGATCCGCGATCTTGCGCTCTATGCCCGGGCGCATATGGGATTGCTGCCGGATATCCTCAGTGATTCCGCCCTCGAACTGCTCCAGACGCCGCGCATTTACACGCGGCGCGAACAATCGGGCATGTCCCGACGCTATCGGGGTACAGTCCGGGATGCCCGCTACGCGCTTGGCTGGCGCGTCTACAAATACGGAGAGGCGGGCGACCGGGTGGTTGGCCATCGCGGCGCGGTGGAAGGCTACCGATCCTATATCCTGTTCGATCCGGACCGCGACACCGGAGTCGTTATCCTCTGGAACTCGAGCTCTCGCCGCCCCAATGGGATAGGGTTCGAGGTCATGGATATGGTCTACAACCTACCCTTCCGGGACTGGATGGAGTTGGACGCGCACGCCAGCGCAGGCAGTCGCTGACATCTCCCTCACGAGGGCGTTAGCCCGGCGCACGCAGTCGTGACGCGATCTTTTCCAGGCATCAGGCTATGCGGGGGCATCTTTCGCCCCATACTTCAGACCCGATGCTTATGCCTGATCTCCACTTTCTTGTTCGCCCGCTCGTTGGCCTGGCTCTGGCCAGCTGCCTCGCCCTGCCCGGTGTGGCGCAGGGAAATGACGCATGGACCCAGCTTCTTGAAACCTATGTCCATGAAAGCACGGACGGCGTGAACCGCGTGGACTATGCCGCGCTTTCTACCAGTCCCGCCGACCGCGCGACGCTCGACACTTATATCGCCAGCTTCGAGGCGCGTGACCTGACAGGCACGGACGATGCCACTTTCGCTGCATGGGCCAATCTCTACAATGCTGTGACGGTTCGCTACATCGCGGAGAAGTACCCGCTGGATTCGATCCGCGACGGTTTCCTGTTCGGGGGGCCCTGGAAGAAAGTGACCGTAATGGCTGGCGGCCGCGAAGTCTCGCTCGATGCCATTGAGCACGACATCTTGCGCCCCCGCTTCGGGGACTCGCGCGTCCATTACGCCATCAATTGCGCCTCTTATGGTTGCCCGAACCTGCTCACTCGCGCCTGGACGGCGAACACACTTGATGCAGACCTCGACGCCGCTGCGCGTGCTTACATCAATCACCCTCGTGGTGTAACGGTCGGAAACCGCGGCCTTACTCTATCGTCTATCTACAAATGGTTTGAGGCCGATTTCGGCGGATCGAAAGATGGCGTTATCAAACACCTGCTTCAATATGCCGAGCCGGCGCTCGCCGAGAATATCCGCGCTACGCCCAAAATCCGCGGCTACACCTATGACTGGTCGCTCAATGATACCCGGACGGACCCTGCCAAATGACCGAAGAAACCCAACACGCTTCGCGCCCGCTCTGGTTGCGCCTGTGGCCCCTCTACCTGATTGCGGGTGGCCTGATCGCCGCATGGTTCTTCGGCCTGTTCGACTATCTTTCGCTTGAGACACTGCGCCAGCAGCAGGCCTCGCTACGCGCGTTCGTTGAAGACAACCTGATCCTGGCCATTGCCGCCTATGTGGGCGTCTATGCAGCCAGCACAGTCTTCATGCTGCCCGGCGCACTGTGGATCACGATCAGTGGGGGCTTCCTGTTCGGCCTCGCCGGCGGCACGCTCGCCACCGTGGTGGGCGCAACCCTCGGCGCCAGCCTGCTCTTCCTGGCAGCAAAGACTTCGCTGGGCAGCTTCATGCGGAAGATCGCAAGCGGCTATGCCGACAAGGTCCGAACCGAATTCCAGAACAGCCCCATGGCCTATATGTTTGCCATGCGCTTCATTCCGGCCATGCCGTTCCCTGTCGCCAATATCCTGCCTGCCATCCTCGGCGCCAAGTATCGAGATTATGCCATCACGACGGCGCTCGGCATCATACCGGGTGTGATCGCCTATACTTGGGTCGGCGCAGGGCTCGGCGCGACCTTCGCCAAGGGCGAAGATCCCGATCTTGCCTCCGTTTTCCAGAACCTGCTTCCCGCCGCGATCGCCCTGGGCGTTGTGTCCCTGTTACCCGTCGCGTGGAAGAAGTTCTTTCCCAAGAAGGCCAACCAGATTGAAGAGGCTGCCTGATGTCCGACAATGCCGACCAAAATGCCCGTGCACCGCTCGCCGGATCGGCGGATCCAGACAAGGTCGCGACCTCCCCTGCGCCGCATTCGCCGGGCGCCGCCCCGATGCGCGAGATGAAAGCCGATCTTGTCGTTATCGGCGCTGGGTCAGCTGGCCTGTCGGCTGCGGCTGGTGCAGCCCAGTTCGGGCTCTCGGTCGTGCTGTATGAAAAAGGCGAGATGGGAGGTGATTGCCTGAATTCCGGCTGTGTCCCGTCGAAAGCCCTGCTCAGCGCTGCCAAGGCCGCCGCCCATGTGCGCGAGGCTGGCAAGTTCGGTATCGAGACCACACCGCCAAGAATCGATTGGGAAAGGGTGAAGTTGCACGTGCGCACGTCCATCGCGACCATTGCGCCGGTTGATAGTCAGGAACGATTTGAAGGCCTTGGCTGCACGGTTATCCGCGAACATGCAAAGTTTGCCAGCCCGGACACCGTCATCTCCCCGACCACGCGGGTAAAGGCCCGGCGCATCATCATCGCCACAGGATCTCGTGCCTTCATTCCGCCAATCGAAGGACTCGCCAACACACCCTACCTGACCAATGAAACCATTTTCGACCTGCCGGACTTTCCCGAACACCTTGTCATCCTCGGCGGCGGTCCAATCGGGATGGAAATGGCGCAAGCCTTTGTCCGGCTCGGTGCCAAGGTCACCGTGATCGAGATGGGCAAGGCACTCGGTCGATCCGACCGTGCCCACGCCGAGATCGCCATCGAAGCCCTGCGCGCCGAAGGCGTCACTCTTCTGGAAGGTTACAAGGCTACGAAGGTTGAACAGGACGGAAAGACCATCCGCGTCCACACAGAGCCAAAGGACGGCGAGGCCTGGATGGTCGAAGGATCACACCTGCTCGTCGCCGTCGGTCGCCAGACCGTTTTTGACGGCATGGATCTCGACAAGGGCGACGTCGATCATGACCGAAAGGGCATTATTGTCGGCGACAATTTACGGTCAGCCTCAAACCGCCGGGTCTGGGCGCTGGGCGATGCCGCCGGCCGCGAACAATTCACGCATATCGCTGGCTGGCACGCCTCGGTTTTTGCCCGCCGCGCCTTCTTCAAGCAGCGGACAAAAGCAGACAGCCTGCCGGTGCCCGCCGTCACCTACACATCGCCGGAAGTCGCCCAGCTGGGTCTGACAGAAGCCGAAGCCCGCGAAAAGCATGGAGACGATATCACGACGCCGAGCTTCCAATTCGAGGAGAGCGACCGCGCCATTGCCGAAGCTGACACAGAAGGCGAAGTGAAACTGATTGTGCGCAAAGGCAAACTGCTCGGTGCGTCAATCGTCGGCAAGGAGGCCGGAGACTTGCTTCAACTGGTTTCTGTGGCCATGTCCAATGGACTTGGCGTGAAGGAACTGACCAATTTCATCTCTCCTTACCCTACCCGGGCCGAAGGGGTGAAACGCGCTGCCAATGCGCACTATGCCGATGTTGTGTTCGGAAAGAGCGCAAAGCGACTCGTCGGCTTGCTCCAACGTATCCCCTAGGCTAGTTCAGGCGGTGTGAACGACACCGCCGACCTGCCCCCGCCGGCTCTGACGAAAACCCGCGCCGGGGCGCGCTGGTTCGACAGCCTCTCATTTCGATTGTTTGGCCTGACCATACTCGCCATTCTGGTCGTCGAAGCCTTCATCTTTGTGCCGAGTGCATCCGGTTTCCGTACGAGCTGGCTGACCGAACGCGTTCAAGCCGCCCGGATCGCATCCCTCGCCCTCGAAGCTGCGCCGGACCGATCGGTTTCCGAAGAATTGTCGGCAGAACTCCTCAAATATGCCGAAGTCTGGGCCGTCACCGAAATGGAAGACGACATGCGTTTCCAGCTATTGCCAGCCCAAATGCCTCTGGATGGCGACATGCATATGCTCGACCTGCGAGAGGCAACATCCACGAACCGCGTCGCCAATACGTTTGGCGCGTTCTTCGCACGGGATGACCGTGTGCTGGTAGTCACCGCGCAGGGCGTGAACGAAGACCGGGTCATCGAAGTTCTGATGCCGCACGCACCGATGAAATCCGCGCTGTTGGCCTATGCACGCCGCATTGCCGCTCTTTCCCTGCTGATCGCACTTGCCGCCGCCACGATCATCTATGTCTTGCTCCACCTCCTCGTCGTGCGTCCCATGCAGCGGGTTACGCTGAGCGTCGAACAATTCAGGATGGATCCCGGCTCATGGACCCGTCGCCTGCCTCACACCAAACGGCGCGACGAAATCGGCAGGGCCCAGAATGCGCTGGCCGACATGGAGAGCGCCGTGGCTGAAAGCTTCCGGCAGCGCTCTCACTTGGCCGAACTTGGCACCGCAGTGGCAAAGATCAACCATGATCTCCGCAACTCACTGGCATCAGCCCAGCTGGTTTCGGATTCCCTGGCCCGCTCGGACGACGTGCGTGTACAGAAGGCTGCCCCCCGACTCGAGCGCGCGCTCACCCGCGCAATCACACTGGCAACCGAAACGCTGGACTATGGCAAGGCGACGCCCCAGCCGGCAGAACTGGAGCAGGTTGAATTGCGACAGGCGCTCGATGAGGCCGCCGACGAAGCGCTCGCCGCCTGGCCATCGGTCGAGTTCGTCAACAATGTTCATATGCTGGAACATGTGATGGCCGATCCTGACCACCTGCATCGCATCGCCGCAAACCTGCTCCGAAATGCCGCCGAAGCCATGTCAGCGGCCGGGTCTGACCCTTCCCGCATCTTCGTCAGCTTAGAGACCAATGAAATCGTCTTTTCCGACACGGGTCCTGGCATGCCGGAGAAGGCCGCAGCGAACCTGTTCACCCCGTTTGCCGGCACGACCCGGCAAACGGGCAGCGGACTTGGGCTTGTCATCGCTAGAGAGCTGGCGCGAGCCATGGGCGGCGAATTGGTCTTGGCTGAAACTGGCCCCGCGGGCTCGGTCTTTCGCCTCACACTTGCGCCGCACGAATGACACGTCCCGACACATTTGCTGGAACCAAGCCGGGGTGAATGCATTGGTCCACCAGATAGCTGGATGGACACCATGACCCCCGAAACCATTGTTTCTACTTTATTTTCAACAGGCGCTGCGGCCGCTGCAGGACTGGCTGTTGTGCTACAGCCGAGCCTGCCCCGGCCTGACGTGACGCCGGTGGATCATTTTCAGGAAGCCGACTTTGCCATCTATGATCGCGACTTCTCCCTTCAGGGGCGCGACTGCGAGATTGGCATTGAGAAACGTGGCATCTGCCTTAGCGCATCGCCGCTGGAAGATTCCATCGTTCCCGGCATGATACTGCCTGTAAAAGTCCCTGCGACGAGTGCTGAGTTTCCAATCATTCTCGAGGGTTCCCTGAAAAAGCCGAACCTCCAGACCGTGCGATTCGGCCACCGCATCGCGCTCTTCAACCCGACCACGCGCGAAATCGTCGACGTGATGGATCTGGATGCGAAGAGTTTTGCGGAAGCCAAGAATATCAATCACCAGAAAGCCGAGGTAACAGCCGCATCTGCGCGCTCCAGCTAGAAACGTCCGCCCAAAACAGCCCAATAAAAAAAGCCAGCCCCGAAAGGCTGGCTTTTCTTTGTCGAGAGAAACCGGACTAGTTGGTTTCGTCTTCGAGTTCGTCTGCAGCGTCGTCAATTTCTTCACCGAGTTCTTCAGCAGGGCCCTCATTGGTGTCGCAGGCTGCGAGACCGAATGCGCCAAGACCGAACAGAATTGCAATAAGTGGCTTTTTCATTTCCATAACTCCTTTATCAGTCAGCCCCCAGAGCGAAGGCGTCCCCCTGCAAACGTATGTGTGGGGGTCTGGTTCCAACGGAGCAGGATTGGTTTGACATCCCCCTACACACCCCCGGCCGAAATGCCGACGATCCTTCATGTCGATGACTGGCTGATCGTCGCGGAGAAACCGGCCGAACTGCTCTCTGTTCCAGGGCGTGGTCCGGAAAAGGCCGACTGCGCGCGCACACGTATCCAGCAAACCTATCCCGACGCGCTGACCGTCCACCGCCTGGACATGTCGACGAGTGGCTTGTTGCTGTTTGCCAGATCCAAGCATGTGCAGCGCGCATTGTCCGCTGAATTTGAACAAGGTCGTGTGCACAAGACCTACCTCGCCGATGTTTGGCAGCCGCCCGTCGAGGATGCCGGCCTGATTGACTTGCCGCTTGTGAATGACTGGCCCAACCGGCCTCGCCAGAAAGTGGACCATGAAACAGGAAAGCCGAGCCAGACCAGATTTCAGGTCCTGACGCGCCACGCACAAGCTGCACGGGTTCAGCTGACACCCCTCACCGGTCGAACTCACCAACTCCGCGTCCATCTTGCCGCGCTGGGGCATCCAATCCTGGGCGATGACCTCTATGCCCATGATGATGCCTTGTACATGACCTCCCGGCTGCACTTGCACGCGACCGAGTTGATCTTCCGCCATCCGGGCACCGACGCGGCAGTAACCTACCAATCCCCCTGCCCATTCGAGACGCCTTGACGCTGCGCATAATTGACATTATCGTTTTTCGATAATTTGGAGATTAGCCATGCACGCCGAGATCGTTCGCCTGTCCCTGCACCATGTCGATATCAAGATCGTGAAAGATGAGCAGATGCACGTCCTTCAATGGCGACGGAACCTGCTCTGGGATGAAGTCCTGCTGGACGGCAAACGCCAGGCATCCAGCCATGGGCTGTTCGGTCGGGAGAAAGTATACGGCCTGGTCTTTGGCCGGGATGAAGAGGGCAAAGGCGGCCAGCAGGTCATGCTGTTGCTCGATCCCTCCACTCATGCCGACTGGACCGAAGGCACACAGCGCGTCAAAGGCGTCCGGCTTGAGGGGCGCGATGGTCCGCTCGTCGCTTACGGAACACTCGACCCCAAGACACTCGAAAAGCCTGCAACATTTGCAGACTGGATGAAGAAGAATATGGGTATGGAATGGGGCGACTCAGCCGAGAGCCGCCCTCATTAGGAACTTCTAGGAATCCCGCGAGTTCGCGGAAACCGGAACGAGACGGACCGTCGCTTTCCGGTTCAACGGCTCGACCAGGCCATTGGCCGCATAGGCGCTGGCCTCGCCTTTCGGCATGACACCAATCTGCTCAGCAGAAATCCAGCGGGCTTCCAGAGCGGCCATTACAGCTTCGGCACGGTCCTCGGAAACACGCTGATTGACGTCTTCCGGACCGGTCGCATCTGCATGGCCGGCGACTTCAATCCGGAAGTATTCACACTGAGCTGTATCCGCAGCCACAGCATCCAGAACCGCTTCAGCCTGATCGCCAAGCTGGGTAACACCCCGCTCGAAATAGATCGTGAATTCCTCGACAGCGCAGGCAGCGGGGGCCGTTTCATACGTGACCGGCTCCTGCGGCGGAGCGGGCAATTCTGCTTGGGCCGCCAGGGCTGCCATTGCGGCAGAAATCATTGTCAGGCTGGCGATTTTCATGGTCGTCTCCATAAGTGACTATGCAAACAGAAACGCCACCTCCCCCGCCCGGTTCCTTACAATCTTTTCTTTGTGCGCCCTTCATGGGCCTTTGCGGAGGCCGGATCGGCCGGCCAGTCATGCTTCGGATAGCGTCCGCGCATGTCCTTGGCCATGTCCAGATAGCCCGCCCCCCAGAACCGGCCGAGATCCTGTGTCGTGGCGACAGGTTTCATGCCCGGCGATAGCATTTCCACGGTTACCGGCACCCGCCCCGAAGCCAGTTTCGGGTGGTCACCCAACCCATAAAAAGCCTGCGCCCGCGCAGATATGAGCGGCGCGCGATCATCGAGATAATCGACCTGCGCCGTCTGGCCGGACGGCAGCGACAGGCTGAGCGGCGCCTCCTTGCGCAGCGCTTCCTGCACCTGCCAGTCGAGCGAGGCGATCAGGGCTTCGCGCACCGCATGGGGCGCAGGCACCTGCGCACCTTTCCGTTTCAACAGGGGGAACAACCAGTCGCTTGCCGTCTCAACCAGTTTCACTGTGTTCCAACCCGTTTCATCCAAGCACCCGGCTGTTTCAAGCATTGCAATCCGGGCCAGTGTTTCGCGCACCACATCGCCTGCGCCGATGGCTTCGAAGCCCTCTTCCGCAATTGCCTCAAGCATCGCGCGGGCGGCCACAGTCGGGCTCGGCTTTGGCAGCGGACTTTCCGACAGGATGATCGCGCCGAGCGCCTTCACCCGCCGCGCGGCAAATTTTCCGGTCTTTGGGTCGAAGCTGGCCCGGTCTTCGGAGACGATGCCGCCAATTTCCAGCGCGTCCGCCTCTGAAATCGGCGCGGCCAGCGAAATCCGCGCCTCTTTCGCTGCGCCGCCAAGGTCTGCAATCACCAGCCAATCCTGCTTCGCCAGCGATTCGGTCTCCGGCAGCATGGCTGCGCGCCCTGACGCCATGAGGTAGCTGCCCGCACTGCCGGGGCGCTTGCGGGCAATCTGGTCCGGCCAGGCGCGCGCCAGAAGTTTCGCCACATCCCCGCCCGGCGCAGCCCCCTTCCCCCAGCTTTTCGCCTGCGCCTTCAGGCTGCGGGCGCGCGGCGAGCCATCGCGGCGGAACCCGGCCAGCCGGTCGCGCAGATCCGGTGAATTTCCGCCCATGCCCCGCTCCCCGGCAAGAGCCGCAATCTCCGCCGCCAGCGCGCGCGCTTCCGCGTTCGGTGCGCTCGCCACCAGGGCACCCAGCCGGGGCGGCAAGGGCAGGCGAGCCATTTCAGAGCCAAGCACCGTCAACGCGCCCGTTTCATCAATGGCACCTAACGTCGAGAGCAGTTCCTGCGCCGCCTTCAGCCGTCCAGCAGGCGGCGCATCCATCCAGGTCAGGCGCGTTGCGTCTCGCTCGCCCCATTCCGCGAGGGTGAGGACGAGCCCGGAGAGATCACTTTTCAGAATTTCCGGAACCGGCGCGGCCATCAGGCCCCGTGTCGCCGCCTCATCCCATAACCGGTAACAGACACCCGGCGACAATCGCCCCGCCCGGCCGCGACGCTGATCAACTGACGCACGCGAGGTCTTCACGGTGGACAAACGCGTCCCCAGCCCGCCGGCGGCCTCTTCCGCCACGCGCGAGAGGCCGGAATCGATCACGATCCGCACGCCTTCAATGGTCAGCGCGCTCTCCGCAATATCCGTCGCCAGCACAATCTTGCGCATTCCTTCCGGCGCCGGTGACACGGCCGCATCCTGCTCTGCCGGGCTCAATGCGCCGAACAGAGGGGCCACGCGCACATTGTCAGGCACGGTCTCTAGCTGTTCGGCCGTTCGCTGGATTTCCCGCGCGCCGGGCAGGAAGGCGAGGATCGAGCCCTCCTCTTCGCGCAACGCCTTGCGCACAGCAGCTGCCATACGGTCTTCGATACGGTCCTGCGACCGGCCGAGATATTTCGACTCCACGGGATATTGCCGCCCCTGACTCTCCACGACCGGAGCCCCGAGCACGCTGGATGCCTTTTCCGTATCGAGCGTGGCCGACATGATCAGGATTCTCAGATCGTCGCGCAAAGCGCCCTGGGCTTCCATCGCCAGCGTCAGTCCCAAATCCGAATTCAGCCTACGCTCGTGGAATTCGTCAAAGATCACCGCGCCGACGCCTGCCAATTCCGGGTCGGAAAGGATGCGCCGCGTGAACAGGCCATCCGTAATCACCTCCACCCGCGTCGCCGCAGACACTTTCCGGTCCACCCTTGTCGTCAGGCCGACCGACTGGCCGAGCTTCTCTCCAAGAGAATTTGCCATTTGCTGCGCCGCCATGCGCGCCGCAATGCGCCGTGGCTCCAGCATGATGATCTTGCCTTCAATGATGGGGGCTTCGCCGAGCAGGCCCGCCAGCGCCAGGGGCACGCGCGTCGTCTTGCCTGCGCCGGGCGGCGCCGCGAGCACAAGCCGCGCATGGTCGCGCAGGCCCGCGCAGATTTCGGCCAGCACATCATCAATCGGCAAGGAGGGCAGGGAAGACTGCATCCTGCCTGATAGGCTTTTCATCATCCGACTGGCAAGCTGCAGGAATGCGCACCGCGCGATTGCCTTCCCCGGCAGCGCGCCGTACCGTCGGGCGCTACAGACGGGGCAGGAGCAGCTTATGAAATGGTGGTTTGGCATTGATCTCTGGAAACGGGTGATCGCAGGTCTGGTTCTGGGCGCACTCGTCGGCCTTGGCCTTCGCTATGGGCTCGGCCCGGAAGCCGCCAGCGACAATGTCTCCACCTGGGCCAAGCCTATTGGCGATGCCTTCATCAACCTCATCAAGATGCTGGTTGTCCCGCTGATCTTCACCACGCTGCTGTCCGGCGTGCTGGCCATGGGTGATCCCAAAAAGCTCGGCAGCCTCGGCGGGCGCGCCCTGCTCATGTATATGGGCACCACGGTCATTGCCGTCAGTTTCGGCCTGCTCATGGGCACGTTGATCCAGCCCGGCGCAGGCTTTGACCTCTCGATTGCCTCAGCGGCTGACATTGCCGAGGCTAAAGCCCGGCTCGATGCAAACCCGCAACCGGGCAGCATCGGCGAACAGCTGATGAATACGCTGCTCTCCATCATCCCGACCAATCCGGTCGCAGCCTTGACCAATGGCGACGTGCTGCAGATCATCTTCTTCGCCATCATGCTCGGCATCGGCATCCTGATGACGGGCGAAGCCGGCAAGCCACTCGCCAATGTCATCAACAGCGCGGCTGAAGCCGTCATGAAGCTGACGCTGATCGTCATGGAAACAGCACCATTCGGCGTCTTCGCCCTGATGGCCTGGGTGCTTGGCGAGCGCGGCCTCGACATTCTTGTCTTCCTCGGCAAGCTGACGCTCACCCATTATCTCGCCTGTATCCTGCACATCTTGATCACATATGGCCTGATCATTCGGGGCGGCTTGCGCCTGCCCCTGATCCCCTTCTTCCGCGGCGCGGTCGACGCGCAGGCCGTCGCCTTCTCGACATCTTCCTCGAATGCCACACTGCCCATGACGATTTCCTGTGCGCGGGAAAACCTGGGCATTGGCAAGCCGGTCGCCTCTTCCGTCCTGCCGCTCGGCGCGACGATCAACATGGACGGCACCGCGCTCTATCAGGGTGTGATTGCCCTGTTTGCGGCCCAGGCCATGGGCACGCCCATGACGGCCGGCATGTATCTCACCATCATCCTGATGGCGACGCTCGTCTCGATCGGCACAGCCGGCATTCCCTCGGTCAGCCTGTTCCTCGCCGCCACTACGCTCAGCGTGATCGGGGCCACGCCGGAACAGATTGTCGTCGTGATTGCCGTCCTGTTCCCGTTCGACCGCATCCTCGACATGATGCGCACCGTCACCAATGTGACGGGCGATCTCACCGTTGCGACGGCGGTGGCGAAATGGGAGGGCGAACTGGACGAAGAAATCTTCCGCGCCCGCGACCCGGTATAGACTGCGCTTTTCAACCCAGCTGACATTCCCACCCGTCCAGTCATCTTGCGTTCAACAATCGATTGTTACGTATAACCCAAGTTAAATCTGAACGGAGACGGGAATGGCTGGGATCAACCTTTTTGACATGCTGACACAAACGAATAATGGCGCTGCCGTACAACAGGTAGGGCAACAGACTGGCCTGCAGCCGGACATGGCGCAAGCGGCCATCAAGGCCCTGTTGCCAGCCATCGCCGGTGGTCTTCAGCGTAATGTCCAACAGCCCGGCGGGCTTCAATCCCTGCTCGGCGCGCTGCAGAACGGCCAGCATGAGCAATATCTCGACCAGCCGGAATCTCTGGCTCAACCGAACGCCATCGCCGATGGCAATGCCATTCTCGGCCATTTGCTCGGATCGAAAGACACCAGCCGAGCGGTCGCCGCGCAGGCTGCCCAGAAAACCGGCCTCAGCGAACAGGTCCTGAAATCCGTCTTGCCCATGGTTGCGTCCATGGCGATGGCCTCGCTTTCCAAGCAGACCAAGAAGCCTGACATGGCGGGCGCACTTGCCGGCATGTTGAGCGGCCAGCAGCCTCAACCTGCGCAAGGCGGTATCGGCGGATTGCTGGGCGGCCTTCTGGGAGGACAATCCAAGGCTCAGGCCCAGACCGGCGCGATGGGTATGCTCGGCGGCCTTCTCGATGCAGATGGCGACGGCAATGCCGTGGACGATATCTTCCAGATGGTGATGAACCGCCGCTAGGGCTTGGAACCGGATGATGTGTGAGGCATTCAAGCCTCATGCATTTTTCCCGAACGCAATGGCTGTGCGCCAGTCTCAGCCTGCTTGTATTCGCCGGTCTTGCCTTGGGCGAGGCCGGCCTCTGGCCGCTTGAGGCGTTTGATCGTGCCATCACGGACGCAGTGCCCGCCCTTCGCACCGAAACACTGAACCTGCTGATGCTCGCCGTCACGGCGCTCGGGAACACTCGCTTTCTTGTCTTCGTGGCCTTCACGACCGTGTTGGCCCTGCTGGCTGCAAAGGCGTGGCGCGAAGCCCTGCTCTTTGGCACGGCCTTCACACTGATGCCGCTCATCGTGAAATTTCTGAAGATGACGATCGCCCGTCCCCGACCCACAGTCGATCTCTATGGCGGCGTTGAATCCTTCAGCTTTCCGAGTGGGCATGCCACCAATTCAGCGCTCATCTATGGCGCATTGGCCCTGCTCGCGCTGGCCGTATTCCGCAAGCTTCCCGGCCGTCTACTCGCCTTGGCCTTTGGTGTGCTCGCCATCATGATCGCCGTCTCTCGAATCTATCTTGGTGCGCACTGGCCGAGCGACACGCTTGCCGGGCTGGCCCTCGCAAGCCTGATGCTGACATGCGTGTCGGCCATTCAGGACGAGCTGCGCCTGCCCGAAGCCGCACGTTTCGTGCCTGTTGTATTGATCCTGATCACCGCTGCCTTCCCGCTCTATCTCCTGATAGCGCTGCCTGAGGCGCGTGAACTCTATACAGCGCTGCACCCGGAATAGGCCTCGCCCCGATCCGGCAATCACGCTAAGCGGGCGGGCATGCTGACCCGCGGAAAAGTCATTTCCCTCGCCGTGCCGATCATTCTGGCGCAAGCCGCGACCGCCACGACGGGCGTCGTTGATACGGCCATCATGGGCCGGTTCGGGGACAAGGCAGATCTGGCTGCCGTCGCCATCGCGGCTGTGGCCTACAGTTTCATTTATTGGGGCTTCGGCTTTCTGCGCATGTCGACCACAGGCCTGACGGCGCAGGCCAATGGCCAGCACGACACAGCCGAATCCCGCGCCATCCTCCTGCGCGCACTCATGCTGGGTGGCGCGATCGGAGTGGCGCTTTTCCTGCTCTCTCCTCTTCTGAAGATAGGCACGTTCGCGGCCTTCGAAGGGACCCAGACTGTCGAGTCCCTTGCCAAGGGCTATTTCAATGCACGCATCTGGGGCGCGCCCGCATATCTGATGGGCCTCGCCGTCACCGGCTGGATGCTCGGCACTGGCAAGACCGGCCAGATGCTCGCCTTCCAGATCGTGATGAATGGCACCAATGCCGGGCTGGATGCCTGGTTCGTCGCAGGCCTCGATTGGGGGCCGACCGGGATTGGCGCAGGCACAGCCATCGCTGAATGGGTCGCGCTGATCTTCGGCCTTATCCTTGTCGCGCCTGCCTTCCGCGGCCATGCCCGCCTGCTGGACCGGGACAAGCTCACCGCGCTGTTTGCGGCCAATCGCGACATCATGATCCGCACATTGGCGCTGGTCTTCTGCTTTGCCTGGTTTGTCCGCTCCGGCACGCTGATCTCCACTGCGGTGACGGCCGGCAATGAAGTCTTGCTCCAGTTCATTACCGTCGCCGCCTTTGTGTTGGACGGATTTGCCTTCGTGGCGGAGAAAGAAGCTGGCGAAGCCTATGGCGCGCGCGACGGCAAACGGCTTGCCCGGGCCATGCGCCTGACAACAGAGTTCGCGCTTGTCTCCGGCGCAGCGATCTCGCTGCTTTATCTTTTCGGCGGCGGCTGGGTGATCGAAACCTTCATTCGTGATCCGGAGGCGCGCGCCGCAACGCTGGCCTATCTTCCGTGGTGCGCCGCTGTCCCCCTGCTCGGCATCGCTGCGTGGCAGCTGGACGGGCTTTTCCTTGGCACGACCCAAGGCCGCGCCCTGCGGAATGCGGGAGTCATCTCAGCTGTGCTCTATCTCGGCGCCGACATGCTGCTGCGTCCGGCCTGGGGCAATACCGGTGTCTGGGCAGCTTTTCTGACAATGTATGTGTTTCGTGCGGCTGCGCTTGGCGCCTATGTGCCGCGCCTGTTCAGAGATCTTTCCCGACCGCATCAGCCAGCGTCGTGAAACCGTCCGCCTGTAACAGGCGGACAAGTTCGCGATTGATATGTTCGGCCAGACCGGGCCCTTCATAGATCATCGCAGAATAAAGCTGGACCGCATGGGCCCCTGCCCGAATCTTGCGATAGGCATCGGCCCCGCTGGTAATGCCGCCTGCCCCGATCAGATCAAACTCACCCTTCAGTTCACGCGCGAAATTTGCCAGCACGTCCGTGGAGGAGTTCATGAGGGGCGCGCCAGATAGGCCCCCCGCCTCACCCTTGTCAGCACTCTTCAGGCTGTCCGGTCGCGCAATCGTCGTGTTGGAAACGATCAGGCCGGACAGCCATGCGCCCGGTCCGCGCACAACGCCGCAGATATCTGTAATGGCTTCCGGGTCGAGATCCGGCGCCACTTTCAGGAAGACTGGCTTGCCCGCACGCTCAGCCGCACCGCACGCCATCAGCAAAGCTTCGAGCGATGCCTTGTCCTGCAAGCCGCGCAGGCCCGGTGTGTTGGGCGAGGAAATATTGACCGTGATATAGTCCGCATGGGGCGCAACGGACTCGATACCGCGCACATAATCCGCAATTCGGTCGTCACTCTCCTTGTTCGCCCCGACATTCGCGCCGAGTGGCACGGCACCGGAATACACTTTGAGGTTCGCGACGAAATTGTCGAGACCTTCATTGTTGAACCCCATCCGGTTGATGACGGCCTTGTCAGCGCTGAGGC
The DNA here is from genome assembly GCF_017309975.1 of Hyphomonas sp. KY3. Lineage (NCBI taxonomy): Bacteria > Pseudomonadati > Pseudomonadota > Alphaproteobacteria > Hyphomonadales > Hyphomonadaceae > Hyphomonas > Hyphomonas sp. KY3. The sequence continues at coordinate 201,307 of NZ_CP022271.1, read as the reverse complement.
GAAACAGGCGCGGCTTCGGATTTCCCGCTTGGGGCTTCGGCGTGACGGTCCCGCACTCTACAAAGCCGAAGCCAAATTTCGACATGGCGGTCGGCACGTCGCAATTCTTGTCGAATCCCGCGGCAAGACCCACCGGCCCGGACAGGACGAGTCCTGATTTCGGCAGCTTAACTGCGAGCGTCGGATGGGTTGCCGGCGGATTGACCGGCACGCCCAGGCGCTCCTTCAGAAGACGGATCGTTGTTGTGTGCGCCGCTTCCGGCGGCAACAGCTTGATTACGGCAACGCCAAGATCAGTCAGGCTCATCATTCAAATCCTCTGGCATGAGCGGGGCGCCATTCTCTGCACGCGCAAGCCGCCAAACCGCATCGGCCTTGGCAATCTGCAACCGCCCGTAGAGGTGCGGGAACAATTGCCCACCCCGGCTCGTTTCCCATTTGAGTGGCGGCAAACGGTCCACGGGAAAGCGGACCAGCCGCACGTCCTTGAGACCCTTGAAATACTTGTCCGCCGTTTCGCCGACCTGCGCCGCCGTGGACAGATGCACATAACCATCGTCACGGTCCAGCGGCACATTGGTCACCCCGGAGGCCTCGGCAGCACGCCATTGGTCGTCGGTCAGCAATTTGTAGACATGCGTATCATCCATACGCGCCATTCAACAGGCTTTGACGCGCGGCGCAATATTGGGTCACTGTGACACTGGAATAAGGGGACAAATGACATGCCATCACGGATCAGCCAGGAAGAAGCAGAATCGCTGCACCTGCCCAATGGGCGCACTGTCGCCGACGAGATCGCCGGCTTCGACCGGTTCTCGGATTTGATGGATACGCGCTTCAGGATTGCCGGCGTGCCGTTCGGTCTCGATTCCCTGCTCGGCATTATCCCCGTCGCAGGCGATGCCATCACTGGCGCCGCTGGCCTTTATGCCCTTGGCACCGCGGCCCGGCTGAAACTGCCCATCACGGCGCACATACACATTATCTGGAATCTGGTCGTCGACGTGGTCCTCGGCTCTGTCCCACTGGCGGGCGACGTATTCGACTTCTTCTTCCGGTCACACCGCAAGAATTTCCGCGTGGTGGAGAAACACCTGATCAAGCGCGCCAAGCGCCATCACAAGGACATGGCCAAACGCCTAGATGCTTGATTTGGGCTCTTCACTCGCCCGCGAGATCAGCCACTCGCCCTTGCCCGACTCGCATGCCGCAAACCGCCCGCGCTCCTTGCCCGGAATGACATAGGAAATATCCCGGCACGTCAGGGCAACACTGCGATCCACCTGCGCCGTCACCGAACGCTGCACAGCATTATATTCGCTGACCGAATAACTCACCGTCTTCAGCACAGGCCGGCTCGCTTCGCGCATGGTCGTCTGCTCGACCGTGATCTCGATCTGGCCGCCTTGTGGCAACGCAATCGTGGAAACCGCGCCATCCTGCGCGGAGTTCACGATGGACAGGAATTCAGCCTGCAAGGTTTCGAGGGCCGCCGCGGATACGGGCACATCAGCGGTGCGCTGCACCCGCTCGGCCATGAAGGCTTCGACCTTTTGAGAGGCTTGTTGAACCGGTTGCGGACGGTCAAAGGCGCGAACATGCGCGCCATTGGGCTTGAGGGCGGGCGGCGCAGCACGCTCGACGGGTGTCTGCGCAACCAGGACAAGGGGCTTTGACGGTTTCAGCGAGGCCGTGGTTGGCATTGGGCCACTATACGCTGCCCAGGTCGCCACGGGCTTGGCCTTGGGTGTGCGGACCAGCGGCTTGACCTGCGGCGTTGGCGCCACCGGCAAGCTGACCGCATTCGCCATCGACACATACTGAACCGGTGCGCGCAGCGCCTGCACTTCCGCAGCAGCCACCCGGCGCGCCTCGGCAAGACGGTCAGCTTCAATATTGGCGAGCCTCAGGGCTTCGGTCTCGGCATGCGCGATGCGGCGCGCTTCCAGTTCGGCAAGGCGCGTCGCCTCGGCGCGCGCAGCTGCAGCTTGCTCTGCATCCAGTTTGGCCTGGCGGATCGCTTCCATGCGCGCCACCCGTGCGGCTTCTTCCTCGGCAAGGCGGCGCTTCTCGGCAGTGGCATCTGCAAGCCGTGTCGCTTCGGCAAGACGCGCAAGGCGCTGTTCTTCGGCAAGCTGTTGCGCTTCCGCCTCGGCAATGGCCGCAGCCGCGCGGCGTTCTGCTTCAGCAGAGGCGGCCACAGCGGCAACGCGCTGGGCTTCACTATGCACTTCATTGCGTGCGGCAATGTCAGAGGCGATGGCCTTGTAGTCGAACCAGGGCTGGGCCGTGCCATCGGCGGGCGCGGAGGCGCTCGCCATCGCGAGTGCAGACGCCTGGCTGGACGTGATCCGCTGGCTGGTTGCCGCTTTCAGCGCGGCATGTGTTTCAGCAGCCGCGGCGGCATCCTCGTCGCCATCGGCCCCGTCAGCGCCGTTCAGCGCATTGTCAGCCGCCATGAAAGACAGGCCCGCAAAGCCGAGCACGGCAAGACCCGCAAACATGATCTGCGACAGCTTGGCCATGCGCGCGCCCATGCCGGACGCATCATCGCCGTCTCCGCCGCCGAGGGTCAGCCCATTCGACAGCGTGATCGCAGGCAATGCGCCGCCCATGGACGACACGGCCCGCATCAATATCGGCGTGACACGCATCTGCGGCTCGGCAACCGCATTCACAGGCCGTTTCGGCTTGGCCGCCCGCATCGGCGCGGGGCGGTTACGGCCTGCGTCCAGTGTTGGATAATGAATGCCGGATGTGATGGCCAGCGTGGACTGGGTCCGCACCGCGCGGCGCGCTTCAAGCCGGTCGCGGAAAGAGGCCTCCGCCACACTCTGGCGCGGCGCATCGGCGCGCGTGTCCGTGCAGTCCAGGACGGCACGGCGAAGGGCTTCGGGAAGTACGGAAACGGGCTCGCGCCGATCTGTCATGTGCGTCTCAAGCATGACCCTATCTAACCCCCAGCTGCCTACCTTAACCTTAACGGCCCGACTATATCGCGTTAACCGGGATCAAACTATCCCTTCCGCCAAAGAGTCTTGTGAGACTCTCGTGAACGCCCGGTCCCCGCGCAACGCTTGTAATCGCGGGCTTTCCCTCCTATTGCATCCCCGCAATCAGCAGGTCCCCGAACAAGGTACAAATTCATGTCCGTTTCCGCTCCGAAAAAAGTCGTGCTCGCCTATTCCGGCGGCCTCGACACGTCCATCATCCTGAAATGGCTGCAGACGGAATTCGGCGCCGAAGTCGTCACCTTTACCGCAGACCTCGGACAGGGCGAGGAGCTGGAGCCAGCCCGCGCCAAGGCGCTCGCCGCCGGGGTGAAGCCGGAGAACATCTTCATTGAAGACGTGCGCGAGGAATTCGTCCGTGACTTTGTCTTCCCCATGTTCCGTGCCAACGCCGTCTATGAAGGCGTCTACCTGCTCGGCACTTCCATCGCCCGTCCGCTGATCTCCAAGCGCCAGATCGAGATTGCCGACATGGTCGGCGCTGACGCCGTCTGTCATGGCGCAACCGGCAAGGGCAATGACCAGGTCCGCTTCGAGCTTGGCTATTACGGCCTGAACCCGGACATCAAGGTCATCGCCCCGTGGCGCGACTGGAGTTTCAAATCCCGCACGGATTTGCTCGCCTTCGCTGAGCAGCACGGCATCGAGATCACCAAGGACAAGCGCGGCGAGGCCCCCTTCTCGGTCGATGCAAACCTGCTGCACTCCTCTTCCGAGGGGAAAGTCCTGGAAGACCCGGCAGAGCCTGCGCCGGAATTCGTCCATATGCGGACGATCAGCCCGGAAGACGCGCCCGACGAAGCAGAGATCATCACGATCGGCTTCGAGCGCGGCGACGCCGTTTCCATCAATGGGGAAGAGGTGTCCCCCGCCACGCTGCTCACCGCGCTGAACGCCTATGGCAAGAAGCACGGCATTGGCCGGCTGGACCTGCTCGAAAACCGTTTCGTCGGCATGAAGTCCCGCGGCATCTATGAGACGCCCGGCGGCACCATCCTGCTGACGGCGCATCGCGGCATCGAACAGGCCACGCTCGACAAGGGCGCGGCCCATCTGAAAGACGAACTGATGCCGCGCTATGCGGAACTGATCTATAATGGCTTCTGGTGGAGCCCGGAGCGCGAAATGCTACAGGCCGCCATCGACCATTCCCAGCGCTGGGTGACGGGCGAAGTGACACTGAAACTCTACAAGGGCCAGGCCTACCTCACCGGCCGCTCCAGCCCCTATTCTCTGTACCGGGAAGACATCGTCACCTTCGAAGACGACCACGGCGCCTATGACCAGAAAGACGCGGAAGGCTTCATCAAGCTGAATGCGCTGCGCTTGCGGTTGCTGGCAGGGCGGGACCGGAAGTTTGGGAAGAACTGACTGTGTCGTGGCTTGAAAAAATTACAGACAGTGAGAGATTCGAAGTCCGGGATCGCTACAACAGAAATCGCTTGATTTCTCAGCGGAAGTGGATCGTTCTTTTTTATTTCTCAGCATACGTCTTATTAAGCGACAAACTTAATATGCAGAAAGAAATTGGCCCGCTAAATTTCTCAAATCTTACAGATGAGTATATCGCCTTAGCTTTCTTGATAGCCAATGCCTTGATATTTGCTTACTCAATAATCCAGATACCGTCCTTTCTTTCAAATTACCCGGCCTACCTACGAGACACTTTCGCCAACATTAGGGCTAATGAGGGCATTGAAGATAGGGAAACGATGGATAAGCTTAACACAGAAGCTGCAGAGTCGGAGAAGAGAGCGCACGAGCTAGAGATTCGGCAAGAAGACTTCGCGAATGCTTACCAAGCTTATCAAGACGAATTTGGAGATCGAGATCTACTCGATGAAGATGACGAAAGAAGAGCGCGAACAATTGCTGAAAATTATGGTGTCCCATACAAACCCCACTTTTTGCAATCAATTGAGCGAGAGCTGCGCTCGATCGGACGAGTGCGCTACCAAGTTTCCGAAAGCTTAGATCGGGTATACAGCGACATCGCCTCACTAAACGAAAACATTGAAAGAGGGCTTAGCCAGCGTTCTGAGAACTTTAAGATGTATGCCATCACAGAAGTCCTTACTGACACAACCAGAGTTTTGCCTACAATCGTCTTCGGAATAATGACCATCGTGTTGTGGGCGCAGAACTACTACTCAGTACCTCCGACCTGAGTTTGGAAACCGAATCTCACACATTTTTTTCATCCGTCCCTACACCCCTTCCGACCTCCCTGCCCTCTATGCCATCAATCAGGCCTCGACGCCCGGCGTGGGGCATGAGGATTCGGCTAAGGGCCTGAAGCGATGGATTGATCTCGCCACCTGCCTCGTCGCGACAGATGCGGACGGCGCGCCGCTCGGCTTCATCACGCTGATCGAGCCCGGCACGCTGGCCTATGAGAGCGCCAATCTCCGTTGGTTCGAAGCGTGGCAGGCAGAGCAAGGCTGCGACCTGCTCTATGTTGACCGGATCGCTATATCAAAGGCCGCGCGCGGACAGGGCCTCGGCCAGCGCCTCTATGCAGCCGCCTTCGACCTCGCCCGCGGTCGCCAATGGCTCGGCGCGGAAGTGAACACAGACCCGGACAATCCGGGCTCGCACAGATTCCACGCCCGTATGGGCTTCGTCCGTGTTGGCGAGAAACGCTACACGCCGGACTATACCGTCGCCTATTATGCAAGGCCGGTCTGAGGCACGTCCCTTCCTGTCATCCCCGCCTCTCCGGCGCATGCCGGAGTCTCGCGCGGCTGGCTCAGCTTAGTTTCTGCAGGCGACCCCGGCATGCGCCGGGGATACGGTCTTTGTGAGCGAGAGGTTGCTCTTCGAGGAGCACAAATCGCACGGCGATTTACCCGAGAAGGCCCAAGCGCAAACGCAGGGCTTGCGCTTGACCATGAGAGACCCGGATGGCCCGCGCCAGTTCGCCTTGCGCATGGGCCGTGACTTCTCGCGTCCCACTATTCCACTCACGCCAAACTTGACACAGGTCTCTTGATCATTCACTTTGCTTTTCAAAGTATTCTGCAAAAAGGAAACTTGTCATGGTCCGCACGCTCTCCCTCACCGCGGCGACCTTCGCCCTCGCCCTTGGTGCACTGGCGCAAGAGGCCGCCGCCCCTGCCCATCCGCTCACCCCATTCTATGGCACATGGGTGGGCACGGCGAGCGGCTATGACGAGGCCAGGCAGCCCTATACTGTCACACAGACAGAGCGTGTCGGTCTCATGCTGGACGGCGCGATCGCGGTGATCGAAGGGCGCGGCTATCGCGACGACGGCTCACTGGCCTTCAACGCCTTCGCTGTCGTGTCCTGTTCCGAAGACGCCGAGGCCTGCGACATGAACAGCTATCTGCCCGATCGAACCGGGTCTTTCAAACTGGTGCCAACCGAGACCGGGTTCATTTGGACCATCCCTGCTGGCCCGGAGGCCGAAGTCAAATATGTCGCGACCCTGGACGGTGATGTCTGGACCGAAATCGGCCACTACCATCCAGCCAGCGGAGACCCGATGGAAATATTCCGCATGGAAGTCACACGTACGGGCGATACAGACTGGCCCGCTGGCGGTGCTGTTCTCCCTCCGGCGACAGAGTAGACAGTTGCCTGCCTAGCCCGCGCAGTCCAAACCCGCTAAAGCCCGCGCATGCCAAATGCGCCGACATCCTATGAAGCAATTGTCCTGGGCGCGGGCGCGGCGGGCCTGTTCCATGCGGGCCTTGCCGGTCAACGCGGACGGCGTGTATTGGTGCTAGACCATGCAAAACGCCCCGCCGACAAGGTACGCATCTCCGGCGGCGGACGCTGCAACTTCACCAATCTCGAAACGCGCGCCGACCGCTTTCTCAGCCAGAACCCGCATTTCGCGAAATCGGCGCTGGCCCGCTACACGGCCTGGGATTTCATTTCCCTCATGGCCGCCCACGGCCTGACCTATACCGAAAAGCACAAGGGCCAGCTTTTCTGTGACCAGAAATCCGGCGCCATCATCCAGATGCTGCTGGACGAATGCGACAAGGGCGACGCGGAGATCCGCCTCTCCACAGAAGTTTCCGGCGTGACCCATACGGATGGACGGTTCACGGTCGAGACCAGCAGCGGTGCGGCCAGCGCAGAGCGGCTCATCGTGGCCACAGGCGGGCTTTCCATTCCCAAAATGGGCGCGACCGGCCTTGCCTATGACATCGCCCGCCAGTTCGGGCATGACATCGTGGAAACGCGGCCCGGCCTTGTCCCCTTCACCTTTTCGGGTGAGCTGGGCGAAAAATTCGCCTCGATCTCCGGCGTCGCTACCCCCGTGCTCGCCAGCGTCCCCGGTGCGCGCTTTGATGAAGACCTGCTCTTCACCCATCGCGGCCTCTCGGGCCCTGCAGCGCTCCAAACCTCCTCCTACTGGCATCAGGGCGACCCCCTGTCCCTCAGCCTGCTGACGAAGGCAGATCTGGGCGATGCCCTGCGCGCCGCCAAGCAGGCTGCGCCGAAACAGACGCTCGCCAAGGCATTGGAAGCCCACTTCCCTGCCCGCCTCGCCGACCTGATCGCAGATCTCGGCCCGATCGCACAAGATGCCCGGCTGGCCGACCTCTCCCACGTCGCCATCGACGAATTCGCAGCCTTCCTCAAGGATTGGCGCGTGCCCCCAATGGGCACGGAAGGCTATCGCACCGCCGAAGTCACCGTGGGCGGCATCGCCACTGACGGCCTGGACCAGAAGACGATGGAAAGCCGCCATGTTCCGGGCCTGCATTTCATTGGAGAATGCGTGGACGTTACCGGCTGGCTGGGTGGCTATAATTTCCAATGGGCCTGGGCCAGTGCACACGCCGCCGCAATGCTGTGATCAAGGAGTCCAGCGCGGCCGTGTCAAATAGCCATCGCGCTTGCGCTGGGAGACCAGGTCTGGATGGTCCATCAAGATGGGATCACCACCTGTTTCCGTATCAATGGCCCGCATCGCCTCGGCCAGACGCTGATGGAACAAGGCGTCTGTCTCAACCCGCAAGGGGAATGGATGGTCCAAAATCAGCGAATTGTTCGGGTTCGTATTGATTTCGTAGACCTCGACCTTTCCCTTCACCAGCGTGAAATCCGCCCGTCCGAAGGAAATGCCTGCTGCCTTGAAATGCCCGGCAATCCCCGCAGCATGGCGGTTTTCCTTCACCGCCTGCATCTCGTCGAGATAGTGCGCCTCACTCGCCACACCTTCCTTGCCATACTTGGCGTGCCAGTTTTCATCGTGGACGGACATTCCGGTTATGACTTCATCGCCCACGCAATACGCGGCAAGCTTGCGGAACAAGCCATCCTCAATAGGCTCGGCGCAATATTCCACAAACATCAGATCTGACAGGCAAAGCCCCGATCTGACGAGTTCGTCGAGCGCAGACCGAGCCTCTTCCGGTGTCGTCAGCAATTCGGTCTGCGTACCGCGATGCGCCGCGCGTGTGCGCAGGAATACCGGATACCGATCCGGCAAGCCATCCATCTCCGCGTCCCATACCGAAAAGCTGTTCAGGCCTTCGCCCTGGAGTTTCTTGAGCATGGGCAACCGGGTGCGCGCGCTGGCCGGATCATTCAGCGCCCTTGCATTGTTGGCCGTGAGGCAGCGATAGGCTTTGGCGGCCAGTTCGCGCGTCCAGAAATCAATGCGGTCAAAATCGGTGAAGACGTAGGTGGCGCGAGGCAAGGACTTCTTGCGAAGCAATTGGTTGTACGACATCAGATCGATCTTCGGCATGCCGGGAACGTCGCGCAGCTCGCGCACAGCGTATTTGTGCGATCCGGATGTGATAAAGCAGATCAATTATTCGTCCCCGTCTGTCAGATTTCAGATCGCGTCTTCGACGCTGTCATGATGGTTTCGGAACCAGGTCATCCCCTCCCGGATTTCCCTGACTTGCCGCACTCCAATCAAAAACATGAGCGCACCATAGGCCACAATACCAGTCGCAACCATTGCAGCAATGATGGCGACATCGAACCATTCACTCGGCAGGAATTTCTGGACTGTCCACACCGCGCCGACCATGCCGATCGCGCTGAGCAGTGCCTGCCAGCCAACGGTCAGCTGGTGCAGCGCCGAGTAGCCTGCGGCTCGCTGCACCAGCAAGGCCGAGAGCGGCCATGTGAGAAAAGTTCGCAGGGCGATCAGCGCCGCAATACCGACAACACCATATGGCATCAGGAACGGCGCCATTGCGCCCAAGAGGACGATACCTATCGAAAGGATCAACAGAGGAGACTTGCTGTCGCCTACACCCCTCAGGATCGCAATATTGAAATTGCCTGTGGCGTCCCGGATCCCCAGAACAAGAAAAATCTGTATCGGCAACACCGCCGCCACCCATTCATCCCCCACGACAAGCGGCACAAGCAGAGGTGCCACCATTGCAAGGCCCAGGGTCGCCGGATAGATGGCTGCTGTCGTCATGGCGAATACACGGTCCAGCAGATCATGCACCGTCTGGCGACTGGACTGCAGACGCGCCACCACGTTCATCGCGATCTCATTGAATGGTCCCATCAACAGTTCCGTCAGCATGCCGGAAACATTGCCAGCCATCGCCAACAGGCCGACCGCGCGTTCGCCGCCGATCATGCTGAGCAGGAAGCGCGGAATGGCATCATCAACATAGCCGAGCAGATAGGTCAGTACGGTATCGCGATTGAACGCAAACAATTCTCGAAAGGCGTCCCGGCTCACGGCAAATCCGGGTCGCCACTTCGCGGCATAGATGATGCCCGCTGCCGAGATCACCGTGCCAACCGCCATACTGAGGACAAGCGCCCAAACGCCGAAGCCGAGAATTGCCAACACAAGTGCCGCGCCGGTTGAGACCACTTCCGAAACCGTCTCGATCAGAACCACTTTATCATTTTCCAGACGCCGCTGGAGCAGTGCTCCAGGCACCCCCTCAACGCTACCCAATACCATGAGCAGGCTGAGCGCAGGCAGGACATCCGCTACGGCGGGAGCGCCGATCAGGTTGGCGAGAGGTTTTGCCAGCAAGGCGATGATGATGGAAAACAGAACCGTCAGACCTGAATTCAACCAGAAGGTCGTATCCAGGTGTCCATCACTGAGGTCTTCTCGTTGCTGCAGGCTTTCGGTCAAAGGCGGGCCGACAAAGATGCCCACCAGGCCAAATATCAGACTGGCGAGCGCCATGATGCCATACGGCTCCGGTCCCAGAATGCGCGCCATGATCGCGAAGCTGACAAGGCCGAAGATCGCCGAGCCCCAGGAATGCGCGAACATCCATACAAGGTTGCGCATGGCCCGGCGTATGATGAAGGAGGCCGTCATGTCAGACGGAAATCGGCAACTTGCCTGACCCATCCATGAAATCAGTCATCGCCTGCAGCACGCTCTTGCCCGTCTCGGTCAAACGTCCCTCGCGCCGGACAATGTCTGCAGAGTCCCGCTGGATGGTTTCGGCTTCCTTCAGGATTTTCCTGAGTCGGCGGCGCTCGAACCAACCGAATTCATCGCCAGCCAGCATGTGCTTCAACACCCAAATCATCCGGGCAGATACAAATGATGCGTGAAAAATACCTTCCAGCGGGCGTTCGGTTCGGCGGATGGGCGACCAGAACAATTCTGAATCCGGATTTTCCACAAGCATTTCATTCTTGCAGGCACCGAACAGGGCCGCATGGCCTTCCTCGTGCGCCAGTGTGACAATCAGATCGGCCACAGACGCCTTACGCTCTGCATTCAGGGCAATTGCACCCCAGAGGCGGAAACAGGTGCCGCCTTCAAACTCGAGCGAGCCTTCCGCCGGCCCCACCAGGACCAACTCCCCCAGCAGTGCATTCATCTCATCGTGCAACTCGGGCAGGTTGTGCTCTATCCAGCCAATTGCCTCTTCCAGCTTCGCGGAGAAGCGGTCGGCTTGCGACGGGTCTGGCCGAGTTACGCCTGCAGCGCCCGTTTCGGGAGCGCCCATGAAAGTTTGAATTCGGCGACTGTCAGCGTCTGTATAGTCACGTCCCAGAACAGTGATCTTCGTGCTCCGCGCCACGGGATGTTCCGTTAGAATGCGCTGAATAAGCGCCACACCTGTGTCGGTCTCACCGGCTTGGAGAGCTTCCACAGCGTCGTAGTAGGTTCCGAATACCGCTGATGATACGCGCTGAGCTGGTCCGATTTCCTCGCGCCAGGCTTCAAATGCAGCGGGCAGTGTCGGCGCTTTGTCGCTCAGTTCGCCTGCCAGATATCGAAGGCTGTCATACAGGCCATCATGCATGGCCTGATTGGTCGTGATGGCGTCGCTGGAGTTCGGAATGAAGCGGAACGGCATTTTCAACGAATCTCCCGGCATACGCTGTTTAAGTATGTGCACCGCCTCGCGAGAGGCGGTGCACGTTCGCTAGCGCTGGTATACTACCAAAACTTGAAGAATTTTCTTCCGCCGCGCCGGCGTTTGTTGCGACCTCCCTTGCAGCCGACCATCGTGTCGTTTTTCGCGTCACGAAGGTTGCTGAAGCCGAGGAGCATATCTTTCTTGAGATTCATAAGAGTACTCCCTTGTTTCCCGCCGTCATTGACGGGACTACGCATCTTGCAGATTCCGTGCAACTTTCCAGCAGAATCTCGCTAGGCGCGAAAAAATTAATGAATCAAATAGCCACATTAATGGATGTACATCTGCATGGGACGAATCTCACGAATTCCCGCAGGAATGGGCCCCGTCTCCGCGCTGAGAGAGACCTGACACAGTTCTTGGAAAACTCGTAAAACGCCTGAAATTATGACGTAAATACGCGACTTGGCTCGAAACGCCCGGCGCGGACATCCCCCAAGGCAACAGCTTTTCCGTCGCAAACGGCGATCGCTGCCCGGTCGTCTGGATCGTCAGACGATTCTTCCTTCCATCGCTCAATTATGTGCGGCAATAGAACAATCGTCCGTCCGTGGCGGATGTTTCCTGCTTCCTCGCGTGTGATGTCCACACTTGGCACATTCTCGAGCATGGCATGGATCGGCTGAAGAAACCCCATCAGGGTTTCCATATTCTCAGCTTCCTCAATCATTGCCAGCGGGATCGCCGCAGGGGCGCCGAACTGGCCGACACGTGTGCGCCGCAACTGACTGATATGGCCTTCGCATTCGAGATCAAATGCCAGGTCCCGTGCCATGGCGCGGACATAGAAGCCCTTGCCCGACGTGACATGGATCACGGTATGGTCTGCGTCCGGCATACCAATCACACTGGCCGTGAACACGTCGACTTCGCGCGAGGTAAGTTCGAACTCCTCCCCTTCCCGTGCGAGGTCATAGGCCCGCTGGCCATCTACCTTGATCGCAGAGAATTTCGGCGGCACCTGCTCAATGGTCCCCAGGTAGCCTTTCAGAAGTTCTTCCACCTGTTCCCGCCTTGGTCGCGCTTCGGATGTGGCGGTCACTTCGCCTTCGGCATCCTGACTTTCCGTCGAGATGCCCCAGCGAATGGTAAAGACATATTCCTTCTGGGCATCCATCGCCCACTGCACCGTCTTGGTCGCCTCGCCGAAAGCAATTGGCAGGATACCGTCGGCCAGCGGGTCCAGTGTCCCGCCATGGCCAACTTTTTGAGCATTATACTTCCGCTTCAGGATCGCGACGGCCTGAGTTGATGTGATATCGACAGGTTTGAACAGGTTGAGCCACCCGTTGATCGGGTCGCCTTTGCGCTTTCTTTGACGGGCCAAGTTTCAGAACTCTCTGGTTGCGCCAGCACGCGGTTCGAACGCGGGCGGCGGTGTGTCGGAAAAGGATTAAGGCGCGGCCATACGCAGCCCGCTCATGTGCGTCAAGCCAGTGCGGCCAGCCCTGCGACAATGGAGGTCAGGAAGCGTCGCGGACGATCTCGGGATCGTGATCGAACAAGACCTCGGTTTCGGTCTCGGAGGGTCCAGCCGGAACGACTGGCTCTCTTGGCGACGCAATCGTCTTTTGTGGCTCGGTCGGCAAGCTGAGGTCCACAAGATCCAGATCGAGATCAAACTCGCCGCGGATGGCACGCTCACCGGAATCCATCTTGTGACGGACAACGTCCCGAATACGCATCAACACGTCACGATTATTATCCACCAGCGGGATCTGCCGCCCATCCGATGCGCCGATCACGAGCCGGTAATAAGGCTGGCGCGTCTTCATGCGACGCGCGATCAACGCCGCGCGAATGCCAAGGATAAACCCCAGCAACGTCAGCACGCCGCCCACCAACAGCGCGACCATGCTGGAGCCGTTCCCCGGAAACAGGCCGCCCCAGGCGAGCGCCATCAGACCGAAGAACAGATTGATTACGAAGAAGGACGCATAAAGGCTCTGGGTTCGCTTGTTCGCGGGCGTCTCCCATGGCGCAAACTCCTTCGACTCCACGGACATGGTGGCTATGCATTGGATGGCGATCGTGTCTTCGCCCATCTGAAGCGACGCCGCAGAAATCTCTCCCCGGCGAGCCCCTTCCATGTCGAGCGTCTGGCGATCCATCCGTGCGGGCCCCTGATTGCGATCAATCAACGCTCGCAATCTGGTGCAGGCGAGTCAACTTACAACCTGTCCAGAGACAGCGGACCAGATGCTATTCCTGGTCCAGATCGCGTCTCACGCGAGGATCTGCCAGCAAGCGGTCAATCGCGGTCGCCTCATCATAGGATTTGTCGGCAATGAAATGGAGCTGCGGCGTGAATTTCAGCTCGATTTCCCGGCCAAGTTTTCCTCTCAGGAAACTCGCCGCGCGGTTCAGGGCTTCCGCAAGTTTGGTACGCCCCTCTTCGCTGTCATTGCCCAGCGGTGATACAAAAATGTTTGCATGGCGCAGGTCGGGGGAGCAGCGCACTTCTCCGACTGTCACAATGACGCCGACAAGGTCCGGGTCGCGAAAGTCTTCTCGGGCAAGAATGTCCGAGATCGCATGACGCACAAGTTCGCCTGCGCGCAACTGGCGCTGGCTCGGAAGCCCCGGAGAGGATGATTTGCGTGCCATCAGACACCTGCTTTCTGTTTGAGGCGCTCCACGAAATTGCGGCGCGCCTGCTTGTCCTTGTTGAACCATTCGTCGGGAATGATCAGCGCATCTGCGCCTTGTATTTGTACCGATGTGAACCCGCGACTGGATTTGACGGCCGCAACGCTGGTCCAGTCAATTCGGGTTTCGATACCGCCTCGTCGGACTTTCAGATATTCGTCCATCACACTGATTTCGGTTTCCAGAGGCGAGGCTCCAAACACATCGACCGGAGACCGGTATGACCAGCGAATGAAAATGAGATACCAAGAAATCCCGGCAAACGCGGCGACAAGCGCCGACAGGAACCATTGCCAATATGGGCTGAGGCCGGCCATTTCGGTCGCGTTGCGCATCATGACCGACATGCTGGCCGATATGATGGGTGCCGTCACGCCCGCATAATATATTGCGGTCGGCCCGACTGCGCCTCGCCTTGAAAGACGGATCAGGCGCTTCTGGTCTTTTTCACCCAGAAGGCCGGAGATGTGATCAGGCGCAATCATCCGTTCCTGGCTTATTCAAGCGACCTTGCGATTTCCTCAACCTGGAAGCACTCGATCTTGTCGCCGACACGCATGTCGTCGTAGCGCTCGAACGCCATACCGCACTCCATGCCGGAGCTGACCTCAGTCACTTCATCCTTGAAGCGCTTCAGTGTTTTCAGCTTGCCTTCATGGATGACAACATCATCCCGCAGCAGGCGAACTCCACAACCGCGAAGAACCTTGCCTTCGGACACACGGCAACCGGCAACCTTGCCGACTTTGGTGATGTTGAAGACTTCCAGAATTTCGGCATAGCCGATGAAGGTCTCGCGCTTCTCTGGGGCCAGCATGCCCGACAGCGTGGATTTCACATCGTCGATCAGGTCGTAGATCACCGAATAATAGCGGATCTCGACGCCTTCTTTCTCTGCGAGGTCACGCGCCTGCTTGTTTGCACGCACATTGAACGCAAAGATCGGAGCTTCGGAGGACTGGGCGAGCAGAACATCGCTTTCGGAAATACCGCCGACCGCACCGTGAATGACCCGTGCACGGACTTCGTCGGTCGAAATCTTGTCCAGAGACTGGCTGATCGCTTCGACGGAACCCTGGACGTCACCTTTGACGACCACCGGCAGTTCCGACGTTTCGACAGACCCGTCCTTCAACTTGCTGAGTAGCTGATCGAGCGATGCCCGCGCGGCTGCGCCAGCCTTGCCGGAAACCTGACGCTTCTGGCGTACACGATACTCGGTGACTTCACGGGCACGCGCTTCGGTATCGACCACAACGAACTGGTCACCCGGATCTGGTGCGCCATCCAGGCCGAGCACTTCGACAGGAAGCGACGGACCGGCATCTTTCAATTGCTGGCCACGCTCGTCGACGAGCGCACGGACCTTGCCCCACTGAGCGCCGGCAACAACAATGTCGCCCCGCTTGAGCGTGCCGCGCTTGACCAGAACCGTCGCGACCGGGCCGCGACCCTTGTCGAGTTGGCTTTCGATCACGGTACCGTCCGCAGGACGGGCCGGATTGGCCTTCAATTCCAGAAGTTCAGCCTGGAGCGTGATGGCGTCCGTCAGTTCGTCCAGTCCGGCGCCGGTCAGCGCAGATACTTTCACGGCCTGGGTCGAACCACCCATGCTTTCAACCTGCACATCATGCTGAAGCAAATCGGTCAGCACCTTGTCGGCATTCGCATCCGGAAGGTCGCTCTTGTTGACGGCGACGATGATCGGAACGCCAGCAGCCTTCGCATGATTGATGGATTCAATCGTCTGCGGCATCACCGAGTCATCGGCTGCGACCACAAGAATTGCGATATCGGTTGCGGTCGCGCCGCGGGCACGCATCGCCGTGAAGGCTGCGTGGCCCGGCGTATCCAGGAAGGTGATCTTGTCACCGGATTTCAGCTTCACCTGATAGGCACCGATATGCTGCGTAATGCCGCCAGCTTCGCCTGCCACAACATCTGTCTTGCGCAAGGCATCCAGAAGCGACGTCTTGCCGTGATCGACATGGCCCATGATCGTCACGATCGGCGCGCGCGGCTTCAGGTCTTTCGCATCATCCTCGCCGCCTTCCAGGCCGATCTCGACATCAGCTTCAGACACGCGTTTCACGGTGTGGCCGAATTCCTCGGCGATCAGTTCAGCCGTATCGGCATCGATAATGTCGTTCCCGCGGAGCATTTCACCCTGCTGGATCATGAACTTCACAACGTCACCGACGCGTTCGTTCATGCGTTGGGCAAGGTCCTGCAACGTGATGGTCTCTGGCAGAGTGACCTCAACGGACATCTTTTCGCGCTGGTCATTACCGCCTGTACGGCGCTCACGTTCACGCTCCCGGGCGCGGCGCAGCGAGGCGAGCGAGCGTTGACGATCAGCGTCATCACCGAGCGCAGAAGAAATCGTCAACTTGCCACGGCGACGTTCGCCGCCACCACCGCCACCGCGTGAACTGCGGTTCTGTGAGTCGCGGCTGGCACGATCACGGTCATCACGACCGGACTTGCCGCGCTTGGCACGTGCCGGGCTGTCATCAACGGGTGGGGTCGCCGCTGGCGCGGCTGCATCCGTCTTCCCGCGAGCCTTGGGCGCGCGATCCGCACGTTCCTTCGCGGCGGCTTCCTCGACCTTGCGAGCTTCTTCCTCAGCCTTGCGACGAGCTTCAGCCTCTTCGCGTTCCTTGACTTCCTGGATCTTCTTTTCCTGCTCCGAGCGCAAGCGATCCTGAGCAGCCTTTTGGGTCTGCTCTTCCTTGGCGCGGCTGGCCTCTTCCTGTTTGCGCTCATACAGCGCTTTCTGGCGGGCTTTCAGCTCATTGACCGTGATACCAAGCTTCTTGGCGGTCGCGACGAGGCGGGCTTCGAGGGAGTCTGAAGCCGCTTTCGAAGCATCACCACCTGGCGCAGCAGCCGAACCGCTCGGTCCTACAGACCGGCGCTTCTTGGTTTCAACAACCACCTGCTTGGAGCGGCCATGACTGAAGCTCTGCTTCACCGTGCCGGATGACTTCCGTGCAACAGTGAGCGGCTTGCGTCCGCCCGTATTACCACCAGTGTCTTTCGTATCGCTCATACGTTCTTCATACCACGTTTCTTACCGATCCGCGCCCATGCGCCTCGGCCTTGTTTTCCGCTACCGATCCTGATCCGGGAACCAGTCCAGTTCGGGCCTTGCTCGAAATCCGGCTAGCCGCTGATAAGCAAGCTCTGTCGCCTTCGCAATTGGACCCTTGCGGACGAGACCGTGTATCACACGCTCACGTCCAAAAGCCACGCCCAATTCCTCTGAACTGAGCGCACCGGCCATTTTCACGTTGCTATATAATGCTTTGGCGAGGAAATACACCTTTGAACGGCCATCTTCTGCACCATCAGCGGCTTCCAGAAGCAAGCCAGGACGCTTCTTCTGCAACGCATCTCGCACCTGGTCGAAGCCAAGCACGATATCCCCTGCTTTCTTCCCCATGCCCAGCAGGCCGGTCAGCCTCTGCAACAGTAAAGTCTCTACAGTGCCAGAAAGTCCTTCCGGGACAATGACCTGTTGCTTGAAGCCGCGCGCAAAGGCGCCCTTCTTCACGGCCGTTTCCAACGTCTCACGGTCCGAATGGACCCAGACGCCACGGCCAGGCAACTTGCCTGAAATATCCGGGGTCACGACATTGTCTGGCGACAGCGCAAATCGCACCATCGCATCCTGCGGAAGCTTTTCCCGGGTTACGGCGCATTGCCGGACGGGGCCCTCCCCGTCCGCAACACGACCTTCAGTAGCGGTTACCCGCGCTTCACTCTTGCGGTGCGGCCTCTTCATCATCACCGCCCTCCGCTGCCAGGGCATCGAGATCAAACTCGAGCTCTTCAAGAGCTTCGTCCACCGCATCCGGTGATGGGTTGTTACCCAGTTCACCAAGTGCCAGGAGCGCACGCTCCTCCTCGGTAAGTTCAGGGGCTTCTTCTTCGGCTTTCTCGGCCAGCATCTGCTCAATGGCGTCCGGCTCGATCCACCCTGCGGCAACCCGTGCGCGCATGATGAACATCTGCGCGTCATCCTTGCGCATCTCGCCCTTCTTCAGAACACCTTCGACCCAGACCGGCTTGCCGTCAGGGCCGGGCTCACGCCAACCGGTGATGTCGTCCGGCACAAGACCCGCCACATCGTCCAGCGTCTGAACACCCTCTTCGCCGAGGCGGACCGCGAAGGAAGGCGTCATGCCTTCCAATTCCATCACAGGGTCCTCAACACCGAGTTCCTTGCGCTTGGCATCATTCTCAGCGGCAAGACGGTCAAGGAATTCCCGGGCGCGCTCCTGAAGCTCTTCCGCCACGTCAGCGTCAAAGCCCTCAATCGTGATGAAGTCTTCCGGCGCAACATAGGCGATCTCTTCGACCGTCTCGAAGCCTTCGGACGCCAGCAACTGCGCCAGCGTTTCGTCGGCATCAAGCGCCTTCATGAAGAGGTCGGTACGCTCCTGGAACTCGCGCTGGTAACGCTCGGAATCGGCGCTCTCGGTCACGAGGTCGATCTGCCAGCCGGTGAGCTGGGAAGCGAGACGCACGTTCTGGCCCCGACGGCCAATGGCCAGCGGGAACTGATCATCAGCCACCACGACTTCAACGCGGCGCTCTTCTTCGTCCAGCACCACTTTCGACACTTCGGCCGGCTGCAGGGCGTTCACGATGAAGGTCGCATCGTCATAGTTCCAGGGAATGATGTCGATCTTCTCACCCGACAGTTCGCCGACCACAGCCTGCACACGCGCACCGCGCATACCGACACAGGCCCCGACCGGATCGATGGAGGAATCATTGGAGATCACGCCGATCTTGGCGCGGCTGCCCGCATCGCGCGAGCAGGCCTTGATCTCGATCACGCCCTCATAAACTTCCGGCACTTCCTGAGCGAACAGCTTGACCATGAAGTCAGGCGCAGAGCGGGACAGGAAGATTTGCGGACCCTTGGTCTCGCGGCTCACCTTGTAGAGATAGGCGCGGACACGGTCATTGGTCTGGAAGTTCTCGCGCGGGATACCGTCATTGCGACGGATAATGCCTTCGGCGCGGCCGAGGTCCACGATGACATGGCCATATTCTACGCGCTTGACGACACCGGAGATGACTTCGCCGACACGGTCCTTGTACTCATTGTACTGGCGCTCGCGCTCGGCATCGCGAACCTTCTGCATGATGACCTGTTTGGCCGTCTGGGCAGCAACACGGCCGAAATCGAAAGGCGGAAGCTCTTCCTTCAGCTCGTCACCTGCCACCAGGTTCTCATCAATCTTCTTGGCCTCGGACAGGCGCAGTTCCTTGGACTCGTCCTCGAACTCCTCGTCCGCCACAACGGTCTGGATGCGCCACAGCGTCTGCTCGCCTGTCACAGAATCGATCTTCGCACGAATGTCGTGCTCCTGGCCGTATTTCGCTTTTGCGGCCTTCTCGATTGCTTCCTGCATGGCCTCGATGACAATCGACTGATCAATTGCCTTCTCTTCGGCGACCGCTTTCGCGATCTGCAGGATTTCCAGCCTGTTGGCTGAAACGCCGATGGTGTTCATGTGACGTCTCCCGTCTCTTCGTTTGTATCGGTGTCTTCGTCCGTCTCGTCGATCTCCAGATCGCCAAGGTCGTCTTCGTCTGGCTGCGGCGGCAAGGTGCCAGCCGCGCGCGCTGCATCAATCAATTCGTCGGTCAGGATCAGGCTGGCGCGGCTCATCTCATGGACATGGGCAACGAGTTCAGTCTCGCCGTCCAGCTCGATATGCGCGCCATCCTCGTCCTCGCCCCGGATCACACCGGAAAACCGCCGACGGCCATCAATCGGCCGGGACAGTTCAATCTTCGCCGCATGGCCAATCCAGCGCCCGAAATCCCCTTCCCGCGTCAGGGGACGGTCGATGCCAGGCGTGGACACTTCCAGCGTGTAGGCCTCGCTGATCGGGTCAGCCTCATCCATCAGAGGCGCGATTGCGCGCGACAAGCTGGCGCAATCCTCGACATTGGTTGGGGCGCCGCCGGCGCGCTCTGCCATGATCTGCAGCTGTGGGCGCCGCCCGCCCTGCACGCGCAGGCGAACGATTTCCATGCCAAGCGACTCGGCCACGGGCGTGACGAGCGCGAGAATCTGGCGTTCCTGTTCGGTCAGGGCAATCATCGGAGAAAGGGACTATTCCGGTAAAGAAAAGCGGCGGCCCCGTTGCCGGAACCGCCGCCGATATGTTTCGACTTGGGAGTGCATATACTCCCTGCAGTGCGGCCTGTCGAGAGATGGGGTGCGGTAAGCATGGAAAAACGGCGGTCCCGTTGCCGGAACCGCCGCCTTGAACCCAGAAAGGGTAATTCGTGCTTACAGAACCTTCAGGTCCACAGCCGAGGTCTTGCCACGGCGTTCGTCCTTGAAGAGTTCGTAAGATACTGCCTGGTCTTCAGCCAGCGTACGCAGGCCGGAGCGCTCAACGGCCGAAATGTGTACAAAAACGTCCGCGCCGCCCTCATCAGGTTTGATGAAGCCAAAGCCCTTCTGGTCGTTGAACCATTTCACTTTGCCAGTTGCCATTACTTGTAGTCCTTTACGTTAGATAGAAGCGTCCCGGTTCGGATTTGAACCAGATCCACTTATCGAAACGGGTAGGAAGAAAGTCATGGCCGCCGGTCTGACGGGGTCTTGAAGTTTCAGACCGACCGAATTCGATGGCAATATAAACGCATGGGTGCGACAATCGGTCAAGTGAATGTCTTGTGTCAGCTGCGAACGAAGTCCAGCCAAACCGGGGCGCAATCGCCCAATTTCTTGCGCTCATAGCGCGTTGTGAGGTGATCTTCTGGCGGACGCCGCCAATCATCGGCACAGTTCACCCCCCAGTCGAATCCTCCATGTTCCAGAAACCGGGCAAGCGCTTCGTCAGCATAGCTCTTGACGTCAGTCGCGAACCGGATCTGCGCGCCGGGACGACAGATACGATACAGTTCATCCAGAAATTCCGGCTGGATCAGGCGGCGCTTTTGCTGCCGCTTTTTCGGCCACGGATCCGGGAAAAGGATAAAGGCGCGCGCAATGCTCTGATCCTTCAGCGCCGCCATAACCGGCCGCGCATCGTCCATGACGAGCCGAACATTGCCGAGGTCATGATCCTTGATACCCGTCAGCGCCTTGGCCATGCCCTCCACGAAGGGCTCACAGCCGATGAACCCAACTTCCGGGTGCAATCCGGCCTGACCAACAAGATGCTCCCCGCCCCCGAAGCCTATCTCCAGCCAGATGTCGCGATCATCCCCGAACATGTCTGACGGATTCAACGTGCCCGGATCCGCCGACGGGACTTCCAGCTCAGGCAGGAGATTGTCGATCAGGTCCTGCTGGCGTGCGGATAGCGCCCGCCCACCCGTTCGGCCAAACGTGCGCAATGGGCGTGATTTCAAGGAAGGGGTATCGTCGGTCATCGCGGCGTCTGATGCCTCAGTGATCGAAGGGGATCAATCCTCGTCCTGCTGCTTTCCGTCAAACGCGGTTGCAGCGGCCTGAATGGTTCCAAGCAGGGATTTGCGCAGCGACTGGTCTTCGATCTTCTGGAAGGCGGCAATCAGGTCCAGGATTTCCGACGTCATCACAGGCGCATGGATCGCGTCGCCGTCTTCAGCGACATACGCGGCATCATGATCGAGAAAGGTCTCTGCCCCGTCAAAGAAGTAGGTGATGGGGACACCCATGGCGGTGGACATCTCAAACAGGCGCCCCGCGGATACACGGTTCACACCCTTTTCGTATTTCTGGACCTGTTGAAAGGTCAGGCCGAGCAGCTCTCCCAGCTTTTCCTGGGTCAGTTTCAGCTCCTTGCGCCGCCACCGGATGCGCTGGCCGACGACGCGATCAATACCGCTGGGTAGCTTGTTGTCGGCCATGTCCCCCCCTGTTTCTGTATGTCGCTTGTACTTTTTCTATCTTCGCCACGTAAGGAAGGCCAGTCCGACGAACAGGAACAGGGACAGCCAGAACAGGATTAGGCCAATCCGGGTCTGGAACAGGGTAACCGGCTCGGGCAATGGAAGTCGTCCACGGCCAAAGCTGGTATTCCACCCACTCGGGGCGTCTGCGACCGGCGCCGCACGCAGCACTTCCCTGCCCAAACCATCGACAATGGCCGACGCCCCCCGGCTGGCAACACGTGCCATGGGCAAGCCTGTCTCGATCGATCGATACCGGTTTTGCGCATAGTGCTGGGCCGGGCCCATGCCACCCCCAAACCAGGCATCGTTCGAAATCAGGACCAGCCAGTCCGCCCGCGCCCCCAAATTGGCGTTTCGCGGGATCGACGGATAGAGCCCCTCATAGCAGATCATCGCGACGAAAGGCGGAATGTCATCGGCATAGATGACTGCCGGGCCAAGGCCGGGCCGGAACCCGTCACTGGCCATGCGCTGTATTGCGCCCGGCAAGATGCCGGACATGGCCTGCCCGAACGGAATGATGCGCGTGGCCGGCAGCTCTCCAAAAGGCACCAGGCGATGTTTGTCATACAGCGCCACAGGGCCGGAGCGGATCGCATTCTCATCGATCACGGTCAGGCTGTTATAATAATCGCGCATGTCCTTGCCGGTGATCTCGTACCGGGTTGTGCCAGCGATCAGCTTGCGGGGGCCAAGATACGCGCCCACAGCGTCGAGGGCGTTCGCATCCTGCAACAAGGTGGTCGGCAACGCCCCTTCCGGCCAGAGGACAATATCGCCCGCCTCCCCTTCCTGCGTCGACAGCATGCGCAAATATTCGATCAGGATCGGATCGGGACCGATCTCCCATTTCTCGCTCTGGGGCACACCCGAATCCATCAGCACGACAAACTGATCTGACTGGGCCGAGGGTTGGGCAATGCGTTGGGCGCCCCAGGTCCAGCCGAGCGCGATCAGGATCGCGGCGGCAAAGGACGGCGCCATACGCACCGCCAATTGGCGGGACTCTCGCGTGTCCACAAGCGCGGCCGGCGCCGACATGATGAACACCGTCAACAGCGTCAGCCAGTAGACCCCTCCAATCGACGCCGTCTGGGACAAGGCGCCGCCCGGAATCCAGGTCGTACCGGGCAAGTTCCACGGAAACCCGCCGAACAGATGACCGCGCACGAACTCGGCGAGTGCAAAGAATAGCGCGAAAATGAAAATGCGTGAGGGTGAGGAAGACCAGAATGCGCCCGCCATCGCGCCGAACACGCCCCAGATGATCGCCATCCCACCCGGCAACAGGATCAGCGGCATCCACAGGAAAATGGCGTGCTTTTCCGGCTCAACCAGGAAGGGCGCCGCCGTCCAATGCATGCTGATCAGGAAAAATCCGGCGCCAAATGCCCAACTGCGCAGGAAGATTGCCTTGCCCCATTTACGGTGACTGCGGGCACCATCCAGCATCCAGATCAGACCGGTGAATGAAATCACCAGGACCACGCTGAAATGAAACGGCGCAAATGCAACCGCCGAAAAAGCGCCCAGCAACAAGCTGGTGATCACTGCCGGCCAGCCGGTCAGGCGGGCGAAGGCTTCATGCAGGGGCCCAAGCGCTGTGAACCCGTGGCTTCGCACCGGATGAGTCATGACTTACTCCTGATGTGCAGGGGCAGGCATTTCCGGGGTGCGAAGGCGAACGCGGCGAATACGCCGGGCGTCGGCTTCCATGATTTCGATCTCGACACCGGTCGGGTGCTCCAGCACTTCTCCGCGCACAGGGACTTTTCCGGCCAGCGCGAAGGCGACCCCGCCAAGCGTGTCGAAATCCGTGTCGTTGTCCTCAAGTGCGAGGTCAATGCCCGTTTCCTCTGCAAAGTCGTCAATCTCCGTGCGGGCGTCCGCCTCCCAGATTCTCTGGCTCCGGCGCACGAACATGGCTTCTTCATCATCGTGTTCGTCTTCGATGTCACCGACGATTTCTTCGACAAGGTCTTCCAGGCTGACCAGCCCATCCGTACCGCCATACTCATCCACGACCAACGCCAGATGAATACGGGTCGACTGCATTTTCACAAGCAAATCGGTCAACTTCATGGATGGCGGCACATAGAGCACTTCGCGATGCAGCCGTTCGAGCGGCCGCTTGGCTGGCTCTCCCCCCTTCGCCAGTTCGCTGACCACATCCTTCATGTGCACAAAGCCGATCGGATCATCGAGCGACTCCCTGAACACCGGCAGTCGCGAATGCGTGACCTCGGCGAAATATTTCAGAAGTTCCGGAAACTCGATCCCGACCTCTACGGCCTTGATCTCGGCGCGCGGGACCATGACGTCTTCCACACGCAAATCCTGGAATTCGGCAAGGCGCAGGCGCATCTCGTGCGGATTGTGCGGCGGCGTTTCCCCATTGGTGGCGGCGGACACCGGTTCCACAGGGACTGGCTTCCGGCGGAAACCGAAAAAGCTACGTAATCGGCCGCTTGGCGGCGCGTCAGAAGGGTCAGGGTCGCTCATGGCCTCAGGTGATTCAGTTCATCAAATATGGATTATCAATGCCCAGCGATGCAAGCGCCTTTATTTCGAGGCCCTCCATCGTCTCGGCATCATGGGTGATTTCATGGTCGTGCCCCAACAAGTGGAGATAGCCATGAATTAGAAGATGGGTCAGGTGATCGGCAAGCGACTTGCCTTGCGCTCTGGCATCAGCCTCGGCGACGCCAAAGGCCACTGCAATATCGCCCAGCAGGGGCCGGTCCATCGGATCGGCCGGGAATGAGAGCACATCCGTCGGCTTGTCCTTGGCCCGAAACTGCAGGTTCAGCGCCTGTAGCGCGTCATTATCAGCCAATAGCAGGGACACGACACCCTTCGCTGGCTCAACAGTCGCGCCAGCCTTGAACGCCGTCTGGCACACAGCTTCCAGATCAGGAATTGCCGACCAGCGATCCTCTTCGATGATAAGATCAAGTTCGATCATGCGCGCGGCGATCAACCCTCTCCGTGGGCGGCGTAGGCATCAATGATGCGGCTGACCAGCCCGTGACGGACAACATCCGCCGCGGTGAGCGTGTGGACATTGACGCCTTCGACATCAGACAGGATTTGCAAGGCGTGCTTGAGGCCCGATGGCTGGCTGCCCGGCAAATCCACCTGGCCCGGATCGCCCGTAATCACCATGCGGCTGTCACGGCCCAGCCGCGTCAGCACCATCTTCATCTGCGGTACGGTCGTGTTCTGCGCTTCATCCACGATGACGAAGGCATTCTTCAGCGTACGTCCACGCATGAAGGCGAGCGGCGCAACTTCAATCTCGCCGCGCGCCATGCGGCGCTCCATCTGTTCCTGTCCCATCAACTCGCGCAGCGAGTCCCAGATCGGCAGCATGTAGGGATCAACTTTTTCTTCCAGCGTCCCCGGCAGGAAGCCGAGCTTCTCACCGGCCTCTACGGCGGGCCGCGTCACGATCAGACGCTGGCGCGTGCCGGACAGAAGTTCGGACACCCCCGCCGCGACCGCGAGAAAGGTCTTGCCGGTTCCGGCCGGACCGACCCCGAAGATCATCGCATTGTCAGGATTGGCCAACAGGTCGATATAGCGGGACTGGCCGCGCGTTTGCGGGGTGATCGGCTTCTTCAGCGAGCGGAAGGTTCCAAAGGTCTGCGACGGCGTCTGCGCAGCTTCCACAGCGCCATCAACGTCCATATCGGAAATTTCCGCGCCCGTGCGCAATCGACGCTCGAGTTCTGCAAGCACCGCCTCGGCAATCGACACGCCCTCGGCCTTACCGACAAGCAGGATGCCCCCGCCCTGACTTTCCGCCTTCAGGCCATAGTCGGCCAGACGTGTTTCCAAAAGCTGGAGGTGGCGGTGATGCGGGCCACAGATGTCCCGCAGCCATTCCGCATTGCGGACTTCGAAGATACGGCTGACAGGGGCTTCAGGCGAAGCGGACGGACGACGTTTCACGCTCAAAGCGCCACCTCATGTTCGCGCACAAGATCGCCGGTGAGCGAACTCATCGTTGCGCCACTCACTTTCACATCGACAATCTGACCTGTCAGCTCTTCCGGTCCCTGGAAATGAACGGATTGCATCCACGGAGACCGCCCATGCGCCTGCCCTTCAAGGCGTCCACGCCCTGTGACAAGTACGGGCACGGTCTGACCGATCTTGGACTCGTTGAACTCGGTCTGCTGGTCACGGAGCAGTTTCTGCAAGGCTTGCAGGCGCACATCCTTCACGTCTTCCGGCACCTGACCGAACATCTCTGCCGCCGGCGTGCCTGGCCGCTGGGAATACTTGAATGAATAGGCCACCGCATAATTCACATCGCGCACCAGCTGCATGGTCGCCTCGAAGTCCTCGTCGCTCTCTCCGGGAAAGCCGACAATGAAATCTGATGCTATGGCGATATCTGGCTGGGCCGCGCGCACTTTGCGAATGATCTCCCTATACGCGTCTGCCGTATGGCTACGGTTCATGGCCTTCAGGATACGGTCAGACCCCGACTGAACGGGCAAATGCAGGAAGGGTTGCATCTGGGGCGTGTCGCCATGTGCTGCGATCAGGTCGTCTTCCATGTCGCGCGGATGACTCGTCGTATAGCGGATACGTTCAATGCCGCCGATCTTCGCAATGTGGCGACAGAGCTGGCCCAGCGTCCAGTCGTCTCCCCCTTCGACGGCCGGCGCAGCGCCATGGAATGCATTCACATTCTGGCCCAGCAAGGTGATCTCCCGCACGCCTTGCGCAGCCAGGTTCCGCGCCTCCATCACGATGTCGTCCACAGAGCGGGAAAGCTCAGCGCCACGCGTATAGGGCACGACACAGAAAGTGCAGAACTTGTCGCAACCTTCCTGCACCGAGAGGAAGGCGGTCGGGCCATCCGCCTCACGGACTTTGGGCAGCGCGTCGAACTTTTCGAGCGTGTCGAATTCGGTTTCCAGCCGGTCACCCACAGCGCGGCTGGCGCGTGCAATCATCTCCGGCAGCTTGTGATAGGCCTGCGGTCCCAGCACGAGGTCGACCAGCGGCTGGCGGCGCATGATCTCTTCGCCTTCGGCCTGCGCAACACAGCCAGCCACGGCGATTGTCATGTTGCGACCGGTCTTGCGCTTCATGCGCTTCAACTGGCCGAGTTCGGAATAGACTTTTTCGGTGGCCTTTTCACGAATATGGCACGTGTTCAGCACAACGAGGTCTGCCGCTTCCGGCGTATCAACCGGCGCATAGCCGAGCGGACGCAATACGTCCCGCATGCGCTCGGAATCATAGACATTCATCTGGCACCCATAGGTCTTGATGAAGAGACCCTTGGTGTTCTGTTTCGCCGCTGGTGTGGTCATGCGCGGGCTTATGCCTGAAAATGACTGTCGCTGCCAGAACCTTGTGCGCCTCGCCTGCAGCCGCAGCAAACGCGTCCCGATCCTGCGACAAAAGCTTCACAGCGCCGGAAAGCTAGCTAGGGTGCGGCCAAGCAATCAAAGGAGCCGGGGAGGCCCATGGATATCATTAAGCTTATCGAGAACGTCTCAGGATTCATCTGGGGAGGAACCTGGGGAGATACTGTCGTCATTCCGGGCCAGATCGGCCCGCTTGCCGTTGTCCTCCTGGGCACTGGCCTGTTCATGATGGTTCGACTGGGCGCGCGCCCGATTCTCCGGTTCGTGCCGGCGGTGTTCGAAGTCTGGCGAGGCCGCAAGGCACAAGGCGAAGACGGCGCCATCACACCCTGGCAGGCGCTCTCCACAGCCCTGTCCGGTCAGGTCGGCACGGGGAACCTCGCCGGTGTGGCCACGGCCATTACATTGGGCGGTCCCGGCGCGATCTTCTGGATGTGGGTGGTTGCCCTGTTCGGCATGGCGCTGGCCTTCTCGGAAAGCTCGCTGGCCATCAAGTATCGTGAGACCGACGAATATGGCCGCATCAATGGCGGTCCGATGTATTATATCAAGAACGGCCTCGGCAAAGGCTGGGGCTGGCTCGCCGTCATTTTCTGTCTCGGCACGCTGTTCTCCGCCATGGCAACCGGCTCGATGATCCAGGCCAATTCCATCACCGAAGCTGCGCTGGAAACCGGCTCCCATATGGGCGTCAGCATTCCGAACTGGAGCGTGGGCATTATCCTGTCTGTCCTGGTCTTCGCGGTCATTATCGGCGGCATCAAATCCATTGGCTCATTCGCCGGCAAGGTCGTGCCGGTCATGGCTGGCCTCTATGTGCTGGTCGCCTTCATCGTGCTTGTGATCAATGCGGACAAGGTGCCGGGCGCCTTCATGCAGATCATCGGCACGGCGTTTGGCTGGAAAGAAGCTGCTGGCGGCGCGGCTGGCTACGGCGTCATGCAGGCGGTCCGTTACGGTATCGCCCGAGGCCTGTTCTCGAACGAAGCCGGTCAGGGTTCCGCCCCGATCGCCCATGCTGCCGCTCAGACCAAGAACCCGGTCATGCAGGGCGAAATCGCCATGATTGGCGTGTTTATCGACACGATCATCATCTGCACCATGACTGCGCTGGTCATCCTGACAGTTCAGGGAGACTTCAAGAAGAGCCCTGCCCTGATGGCGGCCAATGCCTGTTTTGATGCAGGCATTGAAATGCCGGTGAACCCGGGCGCGACTGACGGTGCCAAATACGGTGTGGGGGACCTGTTCCCTTCTGCTTACGAAGATGGCCGCGAAGCGAAGATCGCCGCAGTGGGACCGACAGCCCAGTCCTACCTCCTGGCCTGCCAGGCATCTGGTCAGGTTGAAGTCAATCAGCAAGCGCTCGACGCGTCTGGCAATCCGGAAGTTCTGATGGATGTGGACCATGCCTGGGAAACAGATGCGAACTCGGCTGCCGTCACCACGCGCGCCTATGCCGCCGCCATTCCGGTGGTGGGCCCGTGGATCGTGCCAGTCGCACTGTTCTTCTTCGCCTTCACCACCATCATTGGCTGGTCATACTATGGCGAGCAGGCCGTGACGTATCTGATCGGCGAATGGGCGACACACCCGTTCCGCTATATCTGGGTCGTGGTCGTATTCCTCGGCTCGGTTGCCGCGGCTGACTGGCTCTGGCTGCTGGGGGACATCGCAAATGCCTCAATGGCGTTCCCGAACCTGATCGCCATCCTTGCCCTGTCAGGCGTCGTCGCCGCCATGCACAAATCGAATGGCGATCCGGACAAGGGTCATCCTGTGCATGACTACCGAGAGGAGGAGCGCCATCCTGAAAAGGAATAGGCGCTGACCCTACCGAAATGAAAAGCCCCGCCCGGTTCAGACCAGGCGGGGCTTTTTCTGTCCGGGTGTATTTGGACGCAAAGCCCATATATGCGGGCACTTTATGGACAGTTTATGGGCTGGTTTATGGACCAGCGCTTCGGGACGGGGCCTACCAGGCGCCGATATTCTCTGCGCTCGCCCACGGCTCTTTCGGTGACAGCGGCTCGCCCTTTTGCAGCAATTCGACCGAGATGCCGTCTGGCGATCGAATAAATGCCATTCGGCCATCGCGCGGCGGCCGGTTGATGGTCACGCCAATTTTCTGCAGCCGTTCAACCGCGCCGTAAATGTCGTCGACCATATACGCCAGATGGCCGAAATTGCGGCCACCTGCATAGTCTTCGGGGTCCCAATTATAGGTCAGCTCCACCATCGGAATGTCGGTCTGGGTCGGGCTGACGCCGTCCGGCATGCCGCCCATACGCTCGACATCTTCCGGCGTGGCCAGAAAAACGAGCGTGAACCGCCCCGCGTCGCTGTCCATCCGGCTGACCTCTGTCAGGCCCAGGCCATCGCAGAAAAATTTCAGCGACGCGTCAATGTCACTGACGCGCACCATTGTGTGCAGATACTGAATGCTCATGACTGGCCTCCATTAAGGTCCCGAATGACATGTTTGAAACTAGGCGGCATCAGCGCGTAGTACCGCCGCATAGCGATGGCCAACAAGCCGATCGATGCCAGCATGAAGGCGATGAAAACCGAAAATGTGTGAATCAGCGTCCCTGTTTCGAAAACAGGTGACTGGCCGCTCAGCCGCCAGATCATCCGCCAAACCTGATTGAAGCCGGCCACGAAAGGTGCCAGCAGAACAAAAACGATCGCAGCGCAGACGAAGAAATAGGTCGCCGCGCGCGGGCCTTCACTGCGTAGATAGAGATCCGTGAACTCGGCAGCGCTGACATCTTCCGGCACTTCTCCGGCTGCCTTGCGCACCGCCAATACTTCCGGCGCGAAGTCCCGCGTCTGCTTCCAGCGCCAGGCAAGGTGAGCCCCCCAGGCGACAAGGCCAGCGAGTATGATCAGGAAAAGTATCATGGGCGGTGCGGAATCCAGCTTGGGCGGCGTGGGCCGACTGCCCACCGCCTGGTTCAGGCTGCGCAGGCGCGTTCGAGGGTCAGCATGGCACGCTTGCGCGCCACACCCCAATGATAATTATGGAGCCGGCCGTCCGCCGCAAGGGCACGGTGACAGGGAATGAACCAACTGATCGGATTTGCGCCCACTGCCGCACCGACAGCGCGGGCCGCCTTCGGATTGCCGCTGGCCTTCGCCAAGGCCCCATAGGTTGACACCGCACCGACAGGAATTTCCAGCAAGGCCCGCCAGATCTGGCGGCGAAACGGCGTACCATAAAGCGCAACCGGGAGCGGCTCACCGGATTCAAACACCCGGCGCGCCAGAGTCTCGGCCTCGTGATCATCCCGGCGAATGCTGGCATCCGGATACCGCGCCGCAAGATCGGCAAAGGCCTGCTCTTCATTGCGTCCCTGGTGTTCAAAACCGGTGCGTTCCGGGGCGTTCTCATCAACAAACCCTAGCGCCACCAGGCCCCGCGATGACATGAGCCAGGCTCCTTCCCCGAATGGAGTCGGCGCCCGTCCAAGGACCAGATCGGCTCCCTTGCCGCCTGCCTTGGCTTCACCGGGAGAGAGGCCTTCATGCGCGATGAACAAATCATGCAGGCGCCCCGGTCCTGACAAGCCTGCCTCCAGAGTGGCGTCCAAAACACTTGCGCCCTCTCTCAACAGATCACCTGCCGCAGCGTGGGCAAGTGCGGACTGGTATTGTTTCGGGCTGATGCCGGCCCAACGGGTGAATTCGCGCTGGAAATGGCTGGGCGACAGGCCTACGGCCTTTGCTGCAGTCGAAAGATCCGGCCATTCCTGCCAAGTGTCCCCCAGATAGGACAGGGCATTGGCCATGCGCTCATAGGCGACAACGCGTTCATCAAGAGGCGAAACTAGATTGGTCATGTGAGAATAATGCCGCGCCGCGGAGCCTGTCGCCACCCGTTTCTTGCGGCTTGTCAGACCAATTGAGGCTTTCCAGCGCCTGAAAAGCCCGGCAAGAATAGGGACCAATAAAAAGAAGGCTGGGAGAAATAGAATGGCAGATGCGCGCAGTATTATCCTGCATGAATATCCCACGTCACCCTATGCAGAGAAAATCCGCCTCGCGCTGCGCCTGAAGAATCTCGCCTATAGCCGGGTCGAAATTCCAGTCATCATGCCTCGGCCAGACCTGATGCCGCTGACGGGGGGCTATCGCCGGACACCCGTCCTTCAGATCGGCGCCGACATTTTTTGCGATACCGCCATCATCCTGCGGGAGCTCGAAGCCCGCTTCCCTATGCCGGCACTCAAATTGCCCGGTCATGAGGGCCTCGCCCAAATGGTCGCCGGCTGGACCGATGGCCGCTGGTTCCAAAGCTCGGTCGCGGTCATCTTTGGTGAGCGAGGCGACAGCGTACCGGATGCGTTCCGGAAGGACCGCGAAGCCTTGTCGGGTCGTCCCTTCGACACCAATGCAATGAAAGCTGTTGCCCCCATGATGCGCGACCAATGGCGGGCCCGACTCATGCTGCTGGAAGAGCGCCTGCAGGGCGGCAAGGGCGCTGGGTCCGGCATCTATCTCGTCGGCATGAAACCGGGCCTTGTGGACATTCACGCCTACATGAATGTCTGGTTCATGTATGAAAATCTGCCCGACTTCGTCGAAAAATGTTTCGAGACAGCGGACCTGACCAAGGCCTGGTTCGAGCGGCTGAAGGAGTTTGAAGGGCAAACCCCGGACACGATCAGCTCTGCAGAAGCCCTCGAGATCGGCCTGAATGCGGCGCCGCGTCTCGTGGCGGCGACCACCCGCAACGAACCGCAACAATTTGCTCCGGGCGAAAACGTCGCCGTTGCGCCCGATGATTATGGCCAGGTCTGGGTGAAAGGGGAACTCGTCCACGCCGACTCCCAGCGCGTCATTCTCCAACGCACTTCACCAGAGGCGGAAACAGTGCATGTGCATTTCCCACGCGCGGGCTTCCTAGTCCGGCGTGTCTAGCCTGCCTTGCATGCCGGGCGCGCGCCGCTAGTCTCGCCAGCATCAGCAATTCGGACGGAAGACGGCCATGGACCGGCGACTTTGCCTTATCACGGGCGCATCAGCGGGAATTGGGGCTGAGTTTGCCCGCCAGTACGCCGCATTGGGCTGGGATGTTGCGCTCACCGCACGCCGCGAAGATCGGCTAACCAACCTCGCCGCAGAGCTGGAAGAGAAGTTTGGCATTCACGCGATTTGTATCGCGCAGGACCTCGCGCGCGCCAATTCCGCGGACAAGATCATCTCCGCGCTGTCCGAGCAGGGCCGCCATGTCGACGCGCTGGTCAACAATGCGGGTTATGGCCTGCCGGGCACCTTCTTCAATACGAGTTGGAAGTCACAGGCAGAGTTCATTCGCGTACTTTACACCGCTCCGATCGAGCTTGCACACAAAGTGCTGCCAGGCATGGCAGATCGCGGCTATGGCAGGATCATCAATGTCGCCTCCCTTGCGGGCTACGCCGCCGGCAGCAATGGGCACACGCTTTATGCCAGCGTAAAGTCGGGCCTCATCAAGTTCTCCGAAAGCCTGAATGCCGAGTGCGACGCGTTTGAAGGGGCGGACATTCACTGCACGGCACTCTGTCCCGGCTTTACCTATAGTGAATTCCATGACGTGAACGGCACGCGCGAGCAGATGAACAAGATGAGCAAGCGAATGTGGATGGAGGCTGCGCCTGTCGTGAAAGCCGGCATTGATGCGGTCAATCGCGGCCAACCGGTTGTTGTGCCGGGGCTCGTCAACAAAAGTCTTGCCACGCTGACTCGCATCATGCCGGAACCCATCGGTCGGGCCATCATGCGGCGCCAGAGCCGGACGATCCGGCGTCAGGATTAGTCGGAAGAAGCTGAAAACTCATCGCGAATGCGATCAGCCGTCGGCGTGGTGTCCGATTTGCGCCAATCCTTCGCGCCACGCTGACGCAGGATTTCGACTTTGCCGGACCGCTTGGCCTCTCCGGAATCGGACCTGTCGCTATCGCGGGCAATTGTCACGATTGGCCCCTCGAAAAAAGCTGACCAGTATTTGGACAGTACGTCCCGACGGCCCTCAAGGGAGCGCAGCTGCCGGCGCTCTTTCCAGGATGTCAGCTTGATGGCTTCTGTCTTGATGCGCTTGTCCATACCCGCCACTTGCAAGCAGCCGGCATACCGGCGCGGGGCGCCTCCGGTCAGGTCAAACTGAATCTCGCCAAAACCCTCGGCTTGTCGGCCCGAATCCGATGGCAAGGTTTCGCGGAACTTGAAGTCCAGTCTGGGCCAGCTGATTTGGTGGAATTCTGCATGCAGGCCACTCTCAATCTCGCCCATGCGAGTCAGGGTCGAGGAGGTCACAAGGATGCCGGGGTATGCAGGCTTCATTGAAACGATGGCCAGGCGTGGACCATTTGGGCCACCGCGTTCAGCCTGAATCCAACTGCCTTCCACGAAAGCACGGCCGAGGACCCATCGACGCAGCACCCCGATCTTTAGAACACCCGGAAGGAGGACACCCGACAGAACAGACCAGATCACGAGCAGCATCACACCCGAGCCTATCAGTCCGGCCCACTGTGCGACTTGGCTGGAACCGGCGGCGTCAACAATGGTCTGGCGCACAACCGGGCCAAATGCCAGGACACTCGCCAGCACCGCGCTGGACGCCAGGAAGCCCGAGACAATGCGGAAACGTTCATAAGGGTTCATATGTGAGGCGGCTCCGTTAGGAAGTGGCGGCAGAAAGGGCCATTTAGAAAGCCGGAACCGAAGTTTCGGTTAACGCAAGGATACCCGGTGTGATCCTTCAATTTTACATGACATCGAACCGAGACGTTTTGTTGCAGCGCACAAAATATATATGACTTGCCGCCACCTGCGCCCTATACTCAACGAAAATAAAGTCCAGTGGAGGAAATTCGAATGGATGGTGCTGTTGAGGGTCCGGCCCTGAATTCTGCGATAATTCCAAACCTTGTTGCCGTCATCAAGGATGCGAGCGCAGCCGTCGACGCCTATGTAGACGTTGCACGTGGCAAATGCCGCGAAGCGCTGACCAAGGCGGATGGCCGTCCTGACCGGGCTGCACTCGAACGCCAGCAACATATGGCCCACGGCCTGTCTTGGCTGGGCACATATGCTGAAACGCTACGCCAGACAGCCGAATGGGCCGCGCGTCTGGAGCAAGAGGGCAAATTCAGCACGACCGAAGCGCTCCTGACGCAAATTCTCTTTAGCGAATACTGCGCTCAACTGATTGGTGGGGTACCCATGAATCAGGGCGAAGTGATCCGCCCTCACGAATTGGGCATCGTTGCGGAAGCTGATGCCCTGTTCGCGACGCCGGTGGTCCAGCAGCTGATTATTGATGGAAAAACCCCTGCTGTGATGGCTGCTGCGGCTGAATGCCTACCTGACGCCCTAAGCCGGAACACGGTTGAAGAAACCGGTCTGGACGAAACCATGTCGATGGTTCGCGAACAATTTTCCAAATACGCGTCCGACAAGATCAAACCCCATGCCCATGAGTGGCACTTGAACAATGAGTACATTCCGATGGAGGTCGTCAATGAAATGGCCGAGCTTGGTGTGTTTGGCCTGACCATCCCTGAAGAGTTTGGCGGGTTTGGCATGGGCAAGATTGCCATGTGCGTAGTCTCAGAGGAACTGTCTCGGGGATACATCGGCACCGGCTCTCTCGGCACCCGGTCAGAGATCGCGGCGGAGCTGATCCTGATTGGCGGAACGGACGACCAGAAGACCCATTGGTTGCCGCAAATAGCCAGCGGAGAAATCCTGCCAACGGCCGTCTTCACTGAACCGAATACCGGCTCTGACCTTGGCTCGCTGCGGACACGCGCCGTGAAGTCCGACGACGGCTCTCATTACAGTGTCACAGGCAACAAGACATGGATCACGCATCCCGTGCGAGCCGATCTGATGACACTGCTGGCCCGGACTGATCCCGCCACAAACAATTTCTCTGGTCTCTCCATGCTGCTTGCGGAGAAGCCGCGCGGAACAGACGACACCCCCTTCCCTGCTGACGGCATGACCGGCGGCGAGATCGAAGTCCTCGGCTATCGCGGGATGAAGGAATACGAAATCGGATTCGATGATTTCAAGGTGAAGTCCGAGAACCTGCTTGGCGGTGTCGAAGGCCAAGGCTTCAAGCACCTGATGGCGACCTTTGAAAGCGCTCGCATCCAGACTGCGGCCCGCGCCATTGGCGTTGCGCAAAATGCGTTTGAAACCGGTCTTCAATATGCGCTGGATCGCAACCAGTTTGGCAAACAGATCTTCGACTTCCCGCGCGTTTCAAACAAGCTTGTCATGATGGCCGCAGAACTGGTGGGTGTTCGCCAGCTGACATATTTCTCGGCGCGCCAGAAGGATGGCGGAAAGCGCTGCGACCTTGAAGCCGGCATGGCGAAACTGCTTGCCGCACGGATCGCCTGGGCTGCAGCTGACAACGCCCTGCAGATTCATGGCGGAAACGGATTTGCGCTGGAATACCCAATCAGCCGCATCTTGCAAGATGCTCGTATTCTGAACATTTTCGAAGGCGCTGGCGAAGTTCAGGCCATGGTTATTGCCCGTCGCCTGATCGAAAGCGGAAACTAAAAGGAATCCGTAGGGTGCCCCGCACCCTACGGCGCTTCTCGTTCGTACACCCGGACCCAGTCGACCAGGAAACGATCAGGTAAGCGTTTGTTATCCGGCACGTTGGACCACCATTTGTGGGCCACTGTCGACTGCGTGCTTATCTCGCCGGATAGCTTCACCCATAAGGGCACTTTCGACACGCCGCCCGCAGCGCTTTGCCAGACCTGCTCTCCGTCCACGAACCATGTATATTCGGTTTCAGTCCATTCCAGCGCGAAGACGTGCCACCCACTCCGAATTCCCGGGTGGAACTCGCGCTTGTTCTTGGTCTTGTGGCGTTTTCCGTACCCATCCCAGTGAAGCGCATAGCTGATCTTGTCAGTCCAGCCAAACGCTTCAACGATGTCGATCTCGGTTCCATCCTCTCCCGATCCATCCACTCGGTGGACCTCATCCGCGAACAGCCAGAAGGCAAGCCACCAGCCCGGATCCTGTGGCAATTTTATGCGGGCTTCATACCTGCCGAACGTCGTTTCGAACTTGCCTTCGGTGGAAACCATGCCGGATGCGTAGTCATAGGGATCGTCATCCTCTTCAGGATTGCGATTCGGAATTTGCGTCGCGCTGATTTCGAGTTGGCCCCATCCTGTCAGACTGACATTATCCTTGAGCCACCAGCCATCCGGGCCGTCAGGATTTTTCTTGCGATTATACTCCTGCGATATCCATTTTTCAGGATCAGGCTTTCCGTGTCCGTTGAATTCGTCCCGGAAAACCAGCGACCACCCCGAATTGGGCTGGTCCAGCGCCGAGTATGAATTGGTCGCAGTTGAGCACGACGCCAACATTACGATGGCCGCAACGATTGGAAACGACTTCAAACGAAATCTCACCGAATTTTACCTTCGAGGGGGTCAATGTCCGCAGGTTCATGCTGGATGATGACCTTTGCGCCCAGGGCATCCGCACGCGCCTCAAATGCCTCCATTGACGACACGGTCATGGCCTCATCGGAGTTGAAGCGGGGAACGCGCTTCAGCTCGCGGCTTTCAGCGCGATGGTAGAGGTCCCCGGTCAACAGGACCGGGCCGGTTTCCGGCATCATCAATTGCAGGGATGTATGGCCCGGCGTGTGTCCGGGCGTCTCGAAAATCACAACGCTCCCATCACCAAAAACATCAAGTTCGTCTTCGAAGACTTTCTGCTCCATGGGGGCGAACAATGAAAACAGCGCCTGCTGCTCCTGGGCAATTTCGGCCCCTTCCCCGAACATGGCGTCGAGTTCTTTCTGGCTCACCAGCCAAGTCGAGCCCGCGACCTGATCGGCCTGGCCGATATGATCGAAGTGGCTGTGAGAGATGGACACGTAGTCGACATCGTCTGGGGACATCCCCCTATCTGCCAATTGTTCGGTAATTGTCTGCTCGAGCGAAACCGTGAAGATCTGCTGCGTTTGCGGGCCCGCAATAGCCAGCACTCCTGGCAAACCAAGATCCCAGAGCAAGTTGCCATCAGGATGCCTCACGAGGAAACAGGAATCGGTGAACGTGTCAGTCTCACCGGCATAGTCGCCGGCAGACGAAAACGCGTCGAGGTCAGACACTTCAATCGTTCCGCAATCCAGCACATCGACTTCCAGCGCCGCTTCCTGCTGTGTTTCGGGTGGCGATTCTAATGTTGCCTCGGTAGATGCAGGCGATTCTGACCCGCATGCGCTCGCGAGTGCCAGTGCGGATACTGCCGCAGTTATAGTGATAAGACGCATGCCAGAGGCCCCCTTCTGTCTTCCAACAAATTCAATCTCAAGTATCAGTTGTTGGCAACAGACAGACTGCGTCCATCTGGAGACAAAATCCTGTAGAAACAGCTGGGTCGCCCTGTATGGCAGGCACCGCCTGTCTGGTTGACCTTCAGCAGGATAGCATCCTGATCGCAATCAATACGGATCTCGATGACGTCCTGAACATGCCCGGACGTTTCACCTTTGACCCATAGCGCTCCGCGCGAACGGGACCAGTAGGTTGCCCGCCCGGTCTCGATCGTCGCCGCAAGCGCGTCGGCATTCATCCAGGCGAGCATCAGCACTTCGCCAGTTCCGGCATCCTGCGCGATGGCGGCAACCAGGCCGTCCGCATTGAATTTCGGGCGCAGCTCAAGCGTCTCGTCCTGCGCACTGCCAGAAAGGGGATCGGGATAATCGGTCATGAGGGCGGCTTAATCGAAATGACGCCGGTGAGCCAGTCAAGATTCGCGCTAGATGACGCCCTGCGCGCGCAGCGCCGCCTGCTGGTCCGCGCTGAATCCAAGGCCTGCAAGGATGCTTTCTGTGTGCTCACTCAGGCTTGGAGACGTTTCTTCCACCCCGCCGGGCGTATCGGACAGTTTAGGAAAGACGCCCTGCATCGGTACGTCGCCCAGAACCGGATGGGCCACGCGGATGATGGCATTGCGCGCCGCAATATGTGCATCTTCCAGCATCTCCTTGGCGCGGTTCACCGGCCCACAGGGAATGCCATTCCCTTCGCAAGTTGCCAGCACATCTGCCATTGTGCGCTGTTTCGTCCAGTTCGAGATCATTTCATCCAGTTCCAACTGGTTCTCGCCGCGTGCATCATGCGTTGCGTAGCGTGCATCGTCAGACCATTTCGTTCCGCACATGGCCGAGAGGCGGCGGAACAGGGAGTCCTGATTGGCGCCGATGATGACCATGCCATCGCTGCATGGATACACGCCCGACGGCGCAATCCGCGGCAGGATCGGTCCGCTGCGCTCGCGCGTATGCCCCATCAGGGCGTATTCGGGGATCAGGCTCTCCATGAAGGCCATGACGGTTTCGTAGATTGCCGCATCGACCACCTGCCCCTTCCCCGATTTCTCGCGGGCAAACAGCGCCATCATCGTGCCGAGCGCCGCGAAGGTGCCGGTCATCGTGTCGCCGAGGGAGACGCCGGCTCGCGCGGGCAACCGGTCCGGCTCGCCGATCAGGTAGCGCAAGCCGCCCTTCGCCTCGCCGACGCTGGCATAGCCCGCCTTGTGACTTTCCGGTCCCGTCTGGCCATAGCCGGAGACGCGCGTGATCACGAGGCGGGGATTGATCTCGTGCAATACATCCGGCCCAATCCCCCAGCGCTCCAGCGTGCCCGGCCGGAAATTTTCGACCAGCACGTCAGCAGTTTTCACCAGGTCCCGCAGGATCGCCTGCCCCGTTTCCACGCGAAGGTTCAGCGTCAGGGATTTCTTGTTGCGGCCAATGATCGGCCAGAACAGGCCAATGTCATCCTTCTTCACCGCGCCCCAGCCCCGGGCCGGGTCCGGCAGGCCGGGCGCCTCGACCTTGATGACTTCGGCGCCGAAGTCACCGAGCAATTGTCCACAGAAGGGGCCAGCGATCAGCTGTCCGAGTTCGATGACGCGCAGGCCATCCAGGGGGCGTTTGGAGTCTGTCATTTGTCCTCAATGCACATTACATAGGCATCATGACAAGACGCATCGACATTGTAGAAGTCGGCCCGCGCGACGGGCTGCAGAATGATCCGGCCGACCTGACGACCGAACAGAAGCTGGAATTCATTGCCCGGCTTGAAGAGGCCGGCGTTCGGCGGATGGAATCCGGCAGCTTTGTCAGCCCCAAGGCCGTGCCCAAAATGGCGGATTCTGCTGCGGTCTTTGCAGGCGTCGACCGATCAAAGCCGACGCGCCATATCGCGCTGGCCCTGAACGAAAAAGGCGTTCGTCGCGCGATCGACGCCAAGGCTGACGAGATCAATTTTGTGCTCGTGGCCTCGGAAGCCTTCGGCATACGCAATCAGGGCATGACCCCGCAGGACAGCGCGGACGCCCTGCTGCAGATTGCCCCGCTCGTACTTGAAGCAGGCATCCCTCTGTCCGCCACGATATCGGTTGCCTTCGGGGATCCGTTCGACGGCGAAGTCGACATCAAGTTGGTCGGCAATCTCGCCGCGCAGGCCCAGCGCGCGGGCGTCAGCGAACTGGCGCTGGGTGACACGATTGGTGTGGCCGACCCGTGGGATGTCCGCAAACGGATCGAGCGCGTGCGCATGGAAGCACCGGATGTCTATTTGCGCATGCACTTCCACGACACACGTGGCGCAGCGCTCGCCAATGTCGCGGCCGCCATTGATTGCGGGGTCGATGTCATCGATGCCAGCTGTGGCGGCATTGGCGGCTGTCCGTTTGCCCCGGCGGCGACAGGCAATGTGGCCACCGAGGATGTGGTCTACATGCTGGAGCGCGGCGGCTTCGAAACTGGACTGGACCTGAGCAAGTTGATCGAGACATCGCATTGGCTGGAAAAAGTGTTGGGGCACCCGATTGCGTCGTCACTCAGCAAGGCGGGCGGATTTCCCACTTGACCCTACTTCTTCGGGCCCTTCACTTCAGTAAGGGTCGTCGCCTTCACGGCCCGGCCGAGATCGACTTTCTTGCCATAGCTTGGCGCGCCGCTGGTGGCGCCTGAGACGGCGCTGCCGCCGCGCACTGTCTTGTTCGTCAGAGGCGGAATGGCCATCGCCTTGGGCTCTGGCGCGTTCTCGTCGAACAGGCTAGCCAATTGCTCCGTCATCGCACCACCGAGCTGTTCGGCGTCCACAATCGTAACGGCGCGTTTGTAGTAACGTGTCACGTCATGGCCGATGCCGATGGCGATCAGCTCCACAGGGCTCTTGGTCTCAATCTCTTCGATCACCTGCCGCAGATGGCGTTCGAGATAGTTGCCGACATTCACGTTCAGTGTGGAATCGTCCACCGGCGCGCCGTCAGAAATCACCATCAGGATCTTACGCTGCTCCGGTCGCCCGAGCATCCGATCGTGCGCCCATAGCAAGGCCTCGCCGTCGATGTTTTCCTTCAGCAGACCTTCGCGCATCATCAGACCCAGATTGCGCCGCGCCC
The DNA here is from genome assembly GCF_017309975.1 of Hyphomonas sp. KY3. Lineage (NCBI taxonomy): Bacteria > Pseudomonadati > Pseudomonadota > Alphaproteobacteria > Hyphomonadales > Hyphomonadaceae > Hyphomonas > Hyphomonas sp. KY3. Next base: position 160,521 of record NZ_CP022271.1, on the reverse strand, counting down.
GGCGCCATGGGGCGTCAGCTTGTTTGTAGACGATATGGCGAATGTCATTCAGGCGCCCCGGTCCGGCGGGCTTGCCGGCCTTGACCCAGTCCTCCCGCGAAAGGCCACCCTTCCACGCCTTTGTCGTAAAGCCGAGGATCTCCGTTTTCACGCCGCAGCGCTCCAGTGTGCGGGCCAGAATGTCCGCACATAGCGCCGCCACCATGATCGGCCGGCCGCGCATGGAACCGGAATTATCCAGCAATAGCGTCACAATCGTATCGCGGAACTCCGAATCATCTTCCTGCTTGAAGGAGAGCGGCGCTGTCGGGTCGGTGATCACACGCGTCAGGCGGGCCGTATCCAGCACGCCCTCTTCAAGATCGAAGCTCCAGGAGCGGTTCTGCTGTGCCAGCAAACGTCGCTGCAGCTTGTTGGCAAGTTTGGACACCGCGCCCTGCAGTCCCTGTAACTGGTGATCGAGATAGGCGCGCAGCCGCGTCAGTTCCTCAGCGTCACAGAGGTCTGGCGCATTGGCGACTTCATCATTCTCGCGCGTGAAGACATTATAGTTGAACCGGTCGCGATCATCGCCATCCTTGAAGTTCGGGCGCAGCGGCTTGGTCCCGTCCTCATCATCATCAGGCGTGTCATCGGCCTCGGCGTCGACATCCATGTCGACGCTGACATTGGATTCCTCGCCCTCCATTTCCTCGGTGTCGCCCGCATCCATCTGCTCGGCGGAAGAACCCATCTGCTCTTCGGACTCCATGTCCTGATCGCCTTCAGAGGGCTGTTCATTCTCTTCGGACTGTTCCGAATCGTCCTGTTCCTGCGTTTCCACGTCTTCGCCCGGCGCATCGGAGGCGGTCAGGTCCCGGATCATATCGCGTACTGTGCGTGCAAAGCCGGGTTGATCGTGCAATTGCGCGATCAGACGGTCAATTGCGCCCCCAGTTTCGGCTTCGACCCGTTCGCGCCAGACATCGGCCACGCGTTTCGCGCTGTCCGGCAAGGCGCGCCCGGTCAGCTTCTCGCGCAGCAGAAATTCGAGCGCCGGCGCGAGCACCGCCTCAGCGTCTTCTGCGCCCATCGCGAACTCGCCGGACTGGCAGCGATGGTCCAGGACAGCGTCGAGATTGTCGGCCGTACCGCGCATGGCATTGGCGCCCAGGCTTTCGATGCGCGCCTGTTCAGCCGCGTCATAGACCTTGCGGGGCAAATCCCCGCCGGGACGATGCGCGAAATGTGCCTCAGCATTGTGGTGCGCACGACGCAGGGCAATGGCATCTGCCTCGCCGCGAATGCGCGCAGCGATATGGGGTTCCAGCTGTTGTGGCGGCGTGCGCAGAGTGATCGTCTCACCGTCCCCGCCCACATCATTGCCAAAGCCGACCTCGACATCACGGTCTGCACTCATCGCTTTCGTGGTGGTGGCCAGCGCCTGCTTGAACAATTCCTGAGGAGAGGTGTCTTTGGACATGGCTGTGACTTAGCGCGGGGCTCCGGCTCAGGCGACCCTCACCATGAGGGCGCTTTCAGGCAGTTCCTCGGCGAAGCAGCGCTGGTACATTTCTGCCACCAGAGGCCGCTCCAGCTCGTCGCACTTGTTCAGGAACGTCATCCGGAACGCATGGCCAAGATCACCAAAGATGGCGAAGTTTTCAGCCCATGTGATCACGGTCCGCGGGCTCATCACTGTGGAGAGGTCGCCGCTCATGAACGCGTTCCGGGTCAGGTCGGCCAGCGTCACCATCTTGGCGAGCGTGTCATCATCCACGCCCGTGGCCTTGGACTTCACGATCTCCACTTCAGCATCATGTTCCAGATAGTTCAGCGTGGTCACGATGCTCCACCGGTCCATCTGGCCCTGGTTCAGCTGTTGTGTGCCGTGATAGAGGCCGGTCGTGTCACCCAAACCAACCGTGTTGGTCGTGGCGAACAGGCGGAAATACGGATTTGGCTCGATGACGCGATTCTGGTCGAGCAGGGTCAGCTTGCCGCTAGCTTCCAGCACGCGCTGGATCACGAACATCACGTCCGGCCGGCCGGCATCATACTCGTCGAACGTGATCGCCACAGGGCGCTGCAAGGCCCAAGGCAGGATGCCTTCGCGGAATTCGGTAATCTGCGCGCCATCCTTCAGGACAATGGCATCCTTGCCGACCATGTCGATCCGGCTGACATGGCTGTCGAGATTGACCCGGATCATCGGCCAGTTCAGGCGCGCGGCCACCTGTTCGATATGGGTCGATTTCCCTGTGCCGTGATAGCCTTGCACCATGACGCGGCGATTGTGCTGAAATCCTGCCAGGATCGCCATTGTCGTCTGAGGATCGAAGCGATAGGCCTCGTCAATCGCTGGCACATATTCTGTGCGTGTCTTGAACCCATGTACGACCATGTCCGTGTCGAGGCCGAAAACCTCGCGAACATTGATTTCTACGGTCGGCTCCATGCCGTCCAGCACATCGGTATCACTCATCACAGTCATGGCATGCGTCTCGTCATCTATTGCATTGATGGACCTATCACACCTGACGCTTCCGCCAAGCGTGACATAGGGTCAAATGTGGGTTTGGTCCGCCGCGCGGCAACTCATTCAGCAGCTTGCCAGACGATTTCCCCGCCAATGATGGTCATTCGGGCCTGTGCATCAAGGATTTCAGCGGCAGGAATCGTCATCAAATCCCGGTCGAAGACGGAGAAATCCGCAATCTTGCCGACTTCGATCGTGCCGAGGTCATCCTCCTGGAAAGCTGCAAAGGCAGCGGCGGACGTGAACAGGGCCAGCGCCTGGTCCCGCGAGAGGGCCTGTTCAGGGTGCCACCCCTCCCCCGCATTGCCGTCGAGGTCCTGCCGGGCCACCGCCGCATAGAATTCGATCAGGGGTGAGCCGACTTCAACCGGCGCGTCCGAGCCGCCAGCAACCACGGCGCCCCCGGCCAGCATGTCCTGCCAGGCATATGCGCCGGCCAACCGGTCCAGACCGAGACGTGAGGGGGCGAACTTCAAATCGCCAATCGCATGAGATGGCTGCATGGAGGCAATCAGGCCCAGCTCTCCGACGCGCGCGACATCCTGCGGCGCAAAGATCTGCGCATGTTCAATCCGCCAGCGTAGCTCATCGCCATTCCCCAGCGCCTCGAAGGTTTCGAGAATGTGCCGGTTCGCAAGGTCCCCAATGGCATGGATGGCCAACTGGACGTCTGCGCCCTTGGCTTTCATCATCAAGTCGTGGAGCGACTCCGTATCGAGCAAGGAGAGACCATTGGTGTCCGGCTGGTCTGAATAGGGTGCGATCAACAGCGCGCCCCGGCTGCCAAGGGCGCCGTCCATATAGAGTTTCACAGCACGATTGGTGACTGTGTCAGTCTCGAACTTCCGGGACTCCGCCACTTCGAAGGCGTCCACGTCGAAGGCATTGTAAACGCGCAGCGGCAGGCGCCCTTCCCCGTCGAGGCGGGCCATGATGGGCGCCTGGGATGCGCTGACGCTCATATTGTGAACGCCCGTCCAGCCCCGGCTGGCATAGGTATTGGCGCCAACCTCCAGGGCCGTCTCGACATCTTCTTCCGTTGGGGCCGCAAGCAGCTGGAAGACAGGGCCCATCGCATTGTCGATCACAATGCCCGTCGCTTTGCCGCTGTCATCCCGCTCCACCCGGCCGCCCGAAGGGTCTTCGGTCAGATCGTAAATGCCGGCCGCCTTCAGCGCGGACGTGTTGGCCACGAGGGCATGGCCATCCGCGCGCGTATAGATCACCGGATTATCTGGACTGACCGCGTCGAGGTCTGCGGCGGAGGGCATGCGCCCTTCCGGCCAACCGGTCTCGATCCAGCCGCGCCCGAACAGGATTTCGCCAGGAGCCTTGCCCTGGATCTCTGCCTCGGTGCGGGTGACAAGTTCATCTACGGAGGCGGTGCCTTCCAGGTTAAGCGTCAGTTCCCGCTGGCCAATCCCCATCAGGTGCGCATGGGCATCGGTGAATCCCGGAAACATGACTGCGCCTCCGAGATCAACAATCGTGACCTCGTCTTCGCTCCAGTCGGCCGAGGCGGGCGGCACAATGGCAACGATCCGGCCATCAGGCCCGACGACCACCGCGTCAGCGGTGGGCTGGTCAGCGACCCCGGTGTAAATTGTGCCCCCGGTAAAGACGGTAAGCGCTTGCGTCTCATCCGTTTCAGATTGCGGAGCCCCGCCCGGCTGGCATGCTGCCAGAACCCCCAACGCCAGTGCAAAACCGAATACCCGCATGATCACATTCCCTCCAAGACGGGACCATGTGTGGCACGCACGGGCGCCCGCTGCCAGATTATGGACGTAAAAAAGCGCGCGCAGCCTGTGCCGCGCGCGCTTTCAAATCTCATCAGCCCAAAAGGGCCAGACCTTAGGCGACAGCTTTCTTTTCGATGTCGCGCTTGATCTTCAAGGCCTTGGAAGACAGGGCATCTTCCTTTGCCTTCGCCAGGAACGCATCCAGGCCGCCGAGCTTGTCGACAGTGCGCAGGGCTTTCGCCGCGATGCGCATGCGGAAATTCTGGCCCAGTGCATCGGAATGCAGCGTAACCTGTACGAGGTTAGGGCGGAAAATCCGCTTGGTTTTCATTTGCGAGTGGCTCACATTGTGGCCAGTCATCGGCTTGGTGCCGGTAAGTTCACATTCGCGGGACATGGCCTCGCTCCGAATAGGTCTATAGGGATCTCGAAGGCGCGTCGTTACAGGGCAGATGGCCCCCGTGTCAACTCTGAGGATCAGGCATTTCGGCAGTTTTCCGGTTGCAGGTGTCATCCGCTGTCATACTTGTTGAATGCAAACCCCATCCGAATGAGGCATGATCAGGGCATGGCTGTTCAGGTGGTGTTGGAGAAGACGGGGTATAGGGGATGTTGTAACCTAGTGCTCCGGAAAGGATTCTGGTTCAGATGAAACGCGCTTTCCTTCTTGCCTCTGCTGCAGGACTCGCCCTCGCTGGTTTTTCAGCTGCCGATACGGCCCCAAGCAGTGCGGCCCCCGCTGTCCTTGCCAATGTTAAGGCCGGTGAGGCCACACGCATGGTCTATGAACTGGAGGCGAAAGCCTATGTCCTGTTCATCCCGGCAACCGGCCGGGCCCATTTCGATGTCGAGATGCGCCCCGATACCTACAATATCAAATCACGCGTCAAGGTGACCGGCATCGCCGACTGGTTCGTGAATTACGACATGCACCTGCAGGCCTCCGGCTATACGCGCGGCGACGAGCTGAAGACCTATAATTACGTGTCGCAGAACCGGGACGGTAAAAAGAACCGCCGGGTCAATCTGACAATCACGGATGACGATTTCTCGATGACTGCCAATCCGGTCTTCGGGAATCTGGGCGAACCCCCGGCCACGGTTGAGCAGGTCCTCAAGACGAATGACCCGATTACCGCGCTCATCACATTCGCGCTCGAGCCCCGCGCGCCAGGTGCTGACCCGTGCGGCGGTCCGATCCGTCTGTTCGATGGTCGCCAGCTGACCTATCTGCACCTTGAAAATGCCGGCACGAAACAGATTGATGTGAAGGCTTGGTCTGGTGAAGCCATCGAGTGTCACATCACGATGGAAAAGGTCGCTGGCTACAAGAAGGACAAGTCTGACAATGACAATCTGTCAGGCATCGACGGCCCGCTACGCATGTGGCTCGCACCCCTGCCAAATGGTGCAACCGTTCCGGTGAAAATCCAGGCCGATACAGACAAGATCGGCAAAGTCACCCTTCAAGCCTCGAAACTCTATTTTGAGCCGGTTGTAACATCAGAAGCCGCGCTGAATTCTGACGGCGGCTAAACTCGTTACTTTTCGATGGGCAGGCTTCGCAGCGCATCGATCAGCTCAGACATGTCTTCTGGAAGAGGCGCTTCGAACCGAAGCGCCTCTTTCGTTATGGGATGTACAAAGCCGAGCACAGCGGCGTGCAAGGCCTGACGGGGAAAGGCGCGCGCCGCATTGGTTCCCGCAATGTGCGCATCGCTTTGCCCATGGACTGTAATCCCCTTGTGACGTCCATAAACCGGATCACCAATCAGCGGTGCGCCGATATGCGCCATATGCACCCGTATCTGGTGGGTCCGGCCAGTTTCCAGCTGGCATTCCATCAGCGCCGCTGCAGGCAGCCGAGTGCCCTTGTCTCTGGTCCCGAACGTTTCGAGTGCCCGGTAGTGCGTGACGGCGTTGCGGCCAACACCGCTTTCAGGGTTACGCACCACCGCCATCTTCTTCCGGTCTGCAGTGGACCGGGCGATCGGCATGTCCACCGTACCCGACAATGGCCGCGGCGCGCCGCGCGTCACCGCAAGGTATTTGCGTTCAATATCGTGTTTCTGGAACAGTTCAGACAGGCCGAGATGCGCCGCCTCGGTCTTGGCCGCGACCAGAACGCCGGTCGTCAGCTTGTCGATCCGGTGAACAATGCCCGGCCGCTCTACCCCGCCAATTCCCGAGAGTTGTCCCCGGCAATGATGGAGCAGCGCGTTGACCAATGTGCCGTCCCAGCTGCCGGGTGCCGGGTGGACTGCCATACCGGATGGCTTGTTGATGAGGATCAGGTGCTCGTCCTCAAACAGGACGTCGAGCGGGATGTCTTCCGGGTCTGGTGTTGCAGGAACAGGCTCCGGCAGCTTTATCAGATAGCTGGCACCGGCGATGGCACTGCGCTTCGGGTCCAGCACGGCCTCCCCGTCGAGCGTAACCGCGCCTTCAAGAATCAACGCTTTCACGCGCGAGCGCGACAATTGCTCAGCCTTTGAGGCGAGAAAAGTATCAAGCCGGGTGCCGGTATCGTCCGCAGTAGCAGTAATTTTCAGGGTGTCCATTGTGGCGCTTATAGACGAACTTCCGTCTGATCGTCATGCTATTGTCAACAGACCGGACTAGGGGAGGTTCGGAACACGGGAGAGAACCATGACCAAGATCACTCGACGCGGCCTGCTGGGCGCTGCTGCTACCGGAACCCTGAGTGTTGCCGCCTGCGCAACCACGGCTACCAATGTTGCGCCAAAGCCGGCGCCATATGCGGGCGAGGTTGAGTTCCTCCATGGAGTCGCATCCGGTGACCCACTCAGTGATCGTGTCATTATCTGGACCCGCGCCACCCCCAAGACCGGCACTGGCCCGATCCCTGTCTCCTACAGCGTTACCGATCCCGAAAATCCCTCCGCCCCACCTATCACCGGCACAGCTATGGCAAGTGCATCGCGAGATTATTGCGTGAAGGTCGACGTTGCCGGGCTCAAGCCGGGCAAGGCCTATTCCTACGCCTTCAGCGTTGCGACCGAAGCGGGCAATGTCGACTCGCCGGAAGGTCGCCTGAAAACAACGGCGCTTCATGGGGACGCCCCCGTGCGCATGGGCGTAGTTTCCTGCTCAAACTGGCAGTTTGGATATTTCAACGCCTATGAAGCGTTGTCGAAGGAAGAAGACCTCGACGTCATTCTTCATCTTGGTGACTATCTGTACGAATATGGCGTGGATGGTTACGGAGCTGAAGTGGCGACCGAGATTGGCCGCGTTCATGATCCGATCACGGAGATGGTCACGCTCGCCGACTACCGCATGCGCCACGCGCAATACAGGAGCGACCCTGCCCTGCAGGCTGCACATGCGCTCGCGCCATGGATTTGCACATGGGATGATCATGAAAGCACAAACAATTCCTATCGGACGGGCGCCCAGAATCACAATCCAGAAGAAGGCGAAGGCGATTGGTCGGATCGCAAACAGGCTGCCATTCAAGCCTACTTCGAGTGGATTCCATTGCGTGAGCCCGCTGCGGGTGAAATCACATCCGCCGTCTGGCGGAGTTTCACCTTTGGCGATGTCGCCACCATCCATGCTCTGGAAAGCCGCCTGACGGGGCGCTCACCCGATGTCAGCTGGTTTGATGCGCTCACCGGCGTTACCGACCAGGACGTCATGATGCAACGCGTCGCCGAGACCCTGGAGACAATCAATGATCCAGCCCGCACCATGCTTGGATCAGAGCAGGAAGCCTGGCTGTCCGGCGAGCTCAAAAGCTCGGTCGAGCGCGGCAAGGCCTGGCAGGTTCTCGCCAACCAGGTCGTGATGGCCCGGACAAAACTGCCGAATTTCCAGGAAACTCTGACGCCTGAACAACTCGCCGCGCAAGACAACGGCTTTGTCCAGACCATGGTTGGCTTTTCAGCGCTGGGCCTGCCATTCAATCTGGATGCGTGGTCCGGGTTCCCTGCTGCTCGCGAACGGCTCTACGCGGGCGCCGCTGCGGCAGATGCGAAACTGATCACACTGGCAGGAGACACACACACGGCCTGGGTGAACACGCTCTATGACGCCGAGGGTGGCAAACGCGGCGTCGAGTTCGGGTGCACCTCGATCACTTCACCGGGCACAGGCGCCTACATTAAGGGAATCCCCGATCTGGGCGAACAATTCGCCGACGCAAACCCGGAAGTGAATTGGCACGATCCGTTCAATCGTGGTTACACAATCGTCACCCTGTCGAAAGACACGGCGCGCGCAGAGTATCGCACCGTGTCGAACATCCTGAGCCGCGACTATGCAGTTGAAACGGTAGCTGTGTACGAAACAAGCCAGGAAAATGGTACACTGAGCGATCTGGTAAGCGTCGCCTAGTCGAGGATACCGGCGAGGCTGGAGCGCCCACCGTCCAGCTTCAGCAGCTCGCCGGTAACAATGGCGGCTTCTGGAGAAGACAGGTACCGGGCAGCATCTGCAATTTCATCAGCAATCGCTGCGCGCCCCAAGGGGGTGCGCCGGGTTGTCCAGCTTTCAATACGCTCTTCACGAGGGCGGATGGCGATGATGCCGTTGACGCGTATTTGTTGTTCAGCCAGTTCCACAGCGCCGGCCTTGATGACACCCAGTACGGCAGATTGGGTAATCGTCTCCGTAAACCGTCCTGGCATGGTTGCCATGGCCGAATAGGACAGGACGAACGTGACGGCCCCCTTCTGGCGGATGCGTTCAACACCAGACTCAGGCAGGTCTTCTTGCTCAGAAATCCGTTCGGAAAAGACCTTCAATGCCAAGGCCGCGCCCCGTGTGGCCTTGGCCACCGCCTTGTCGAATTTCTCCTGCGCGAAGTCTTCCAGTGAATCTGCAGCTTCAATATCCGGAATGACGATCAGATTGTCGACTCGGCCAAACGCCTCGACCGCTACGGTTAGCGCGTTGCGCAGACCGAGCCGCGTATGCAACTCACCATGATGGAGCAATACTTCGTCTGGCACAGCGTTACGTGAGGCGGCTATCCGGTCATCAGAAGGGTCAGCGGCGACGACATGATGACCAAACTTGCTGAACCGACGTGCGACAGCGTCTCCAACCTCACGGCCGAGACCCAGGATGACCGTGACGGGCTGAGCCATAGCCCCTAGGCCCTGGTATCTGTTGTTGGATCAGCGACAGGTCGGCTACGCCTTGTGCGGATGTCATCTCCGACCACGGACAGACGGTCGTTCAGCCGGTGTAGCGCTGCCAGAATTTCGGCCAACAAGCGTACGACAATGTAAAGAAAGCCGAGTACAGCCAAACTGGCGACGATACGTCCGATTCCATGGAAGACATGGCCGCTGAAGATCTGTCCCAACCCTGATAGCACAGCGAACGCTGCGGCTATGAGGAACAGTATGGCGAGGACGCCCGTAGCCTGTTTGACGGCTCCAAGCGTCATCGCTCTTTCCTGATCAAAAATCTCGCGCATGCGTTTTCCTTATGCCTGCTGAAATTCAGGCTAGGGCACAAAGATGAAGGCGAGGTTTCGAGGCCCTAGCTCGCTTCCAACACGTGAAGCTGTTGCTTGATCTGCAGTTTTTCGCGCTTAAGGCGTTTTAATCGAAGGGCATCTGCCGACGGTCGTTTCTGTTCCTCGTGGATAATCTCGTCGAGTTTGCGGTGCTTGTTGGCGAGCTCATTGATCCGGCCTTTAAGCGACATGGCAGTCTCCTTCTTGCTGTTAAGTTGTTGTGTCTTAACGGCAACAGTAAATCACAAGAGGTTGGGGGCGTCACGGGGGGCGGCCCCCGGAATCGCGCTCAAACGCGTGAATTATTGTTTACCTGCCTGCTGGCTGGTTTTCCTGCGCGCTTTCTGGGCGAACATCGCCTGGTCGGCCAGTGCCAGCAGGCTTTCAGCGTTCTGGCCCACCTGCCATTCGACCACACCACAGGACGCGCCGATCCGGACTCCCGGATGGGCATCATCGCCATCACTCCGCACCACCAGCTGGTCGACTTCATGTGTGAGCTGCTCTGCCTTCAGCCGGCTGTCGTCCACATTGGCCTGCGCCAAAACGATTCCGAATTCATCCCCGCCTAGTCTGCCCACGATATCGGTCTCGCGCGTATGGCGCAGCAACAGCTCCGCGATACGGATCAGCACCTCATCGCCCGCCGCATGCCCGAACACGTCATTGACCTGTTTGAAGTGGTCGAGATCGATATAGATCATCGAAAGCGGTGTTCGGAACCGCGCCGCAAGGGCGATTTCACGCCGGATCTCTCGTTCGAAGGCCCGCCGGTTGAAGACGGGACACAGTGCGTCATTGTCGGCGAGTGAAACCGCCTCATCAAGCGCGTCTCGCAACTCATCTGCGTCTTCGCGCAAAACCAACACTTCATCACAGAGGGCTTCAATGGCGGCGCGGGCCCTGAAATCCAATGCTGACAGGTCAACGCCCAGCACATTCAGCAGTGCCAATCGTTCCGTCGCCTTTGGAGTGTAGAAGTCGTCCGCCATGTCGGAAGGTTAAGCAAATATTACGCCGAGATACAGTCATTCCTGCCGCGTGAGCCAACACGCTGGCAGTTGACGCCGCAACCCGCTTACTTATGTTGCGCGCTTTCCAGCGGCGAGGCTTCCCATGACGGACACAGATTCCCCACAGGTCGGCATTATCATGGGTAGCCAGTCTGACTGGCCAATCATGAGGTTGGCCGCTGAGATCCTCGAGGAACTGGGTGTTACGCACGAAACCCGCATCGTGTCCGCCCACCGCACACCTGACCGATTGGTTGAGTATGCAAAATCCGCGCGCGGACGCGGCATGAAGGTCATTATCGCTGGCGCTGGCGGCGCTGCCCATCTGCCCGGCATGGCCGCGTCGATGACCCCCCTTCCCGTGCTTGGTGTGCCAGTTCAGTCGCGGGCCTTGTCCGGCATGGATAGCCTGCTTTCCATTGTCCAGATGCCGAAAGGTGTGCCCGTCGGCACGCTGGCCATCGGTGAGGCTGGCGCGACGAATGCCGGACTGCTGGCTGCGTCGATCATCGCCCTTCAGGATCCTGTCGTCGCAGACAAGCTGGATGCGTTCCGCCAGGCCCAGACGGACAAGATTGGCGAGTCTCCAGAGGCATGACGATGATCGCGCCCGGTCGCACCATCGGGATACTGGGCGGCGGCCAGCTCGGCCGTATGCTGGCTAGCGCCGCGAACCAGCTTGGCTTTGATGTCCACATTTTTTGCCCGGAAACGGACTCCCCGGCGTCGCGCGGTGCGCGCAAGACTTGGAATGCCGATTACCTCGACGCCGATGCAATGCGTGAATTCGCAAAATCCTGCGATGTCGTCACACTCGAGTTCGAGAACATCCCGGTCGAAGCAACAGACCTGATTGCGTCATGCGGAGTCGCGCTGCATCCCGGGCCCAGATCTCTCGCCATCTCGCAGGACCGCGCCGAAGAGAAGGCATTCCTGAACCGGATCGGCATTCCAACAGCGCCCTACGAAGTCATTGAGTCGGCAGCTGACATTCCTCCTGCCCTGAAGCGTGTCGGGGGCACGGGCGTGCTGAAGACTCGCCGCGATGGATACGATGGCAAGGGGCAAACTTGGGTCCGTGCGGCTGACGAGGCCCAAGCGGCATGGTCCGCCATTGGAGAGGCCCCAGCAGTGCTGGAAGCAGCCATCCCCTTCGAGTGTGAAATTTCAGTCATTGTCGCCCGTTCCAGCGCCGGTCAAACGCTGAGTTGGGCACCCCCACGCAACATGCATGAAGACGGCATTCTGGCCCGGTCGGTCGCGCCATCCGGTCTCAGCAAAGCCGTTGAAACCGAAGCCCGCGAAAAGGCCATGAAACTGGTCGACGCCCTCGACCATGTCGGCGTCCTCGCCCTTGAATTCTTTGTGCTTTCAGACGGGACGCTTCTGGCCAACGAGTTCGCCCCAAGGGTTCACAATTCCGGTCATTGGACACCGGAAGCCTGCCAGACAGGCCAGTTCGAACAGCATATCCGCGCCATCTGCGGCTGGCCCCTCGGCGATACCCGCCGCCTCCATGACGCAGAGATGCGAAATCTGATCGGTAATGAAGGCTTGGTTGACCCGACGAAGCTGAACGCCGATGAGACTCTGACCCTGTATGGAAAGAGAGACGCCCGACCCGGCCGCAAGATGGGACACATCACGCGCCGGATTGCCCCCAGAAAGGACTGAATGCATGCTGCTTCCCGTTTCGACCTGGACTGACATCGAAACCTGGCTGAAGACGTCCAAGACCATCGTCATCCCGATTGGCTCCATGGAGCAGCACGGGCCGAATGGTTTCATCGGGACGGATGCGCTGTGCCCTGAAATCATTGCCCACGAAGCCGAAAAGCTAGCGCCGGAGGACATGCTGGTCGGCCCAACCTTCAGTGTCGGCTGTGCCCAGCACCATCTCGGCTTTCCCGGCACGATCACGTTGCGCCCCTCAACCATGATCGCTGCAATGGCGGACTGGACCGAAAGCCTGATGCGGCACGGCTTTGAGCGTATCTACTGGCTGAACGGCCATGGAGGAAACATCGCCACGATTGAAGCGGCCTTCTCTGAAATTCACGCCCGGCGCAGCTTTGACCCGCGCGGCGAGGACAATCGTCACGGCCTGAGTTTGAAACGTCGCGACTGGTGGGATTTCAAATCCGTCATGTCCTTGTGCAACCAGCTCTACCCGGTCGGTCATGGCAGCCACGCCACCGCATCGGAAGTTTCGGTGACATATTACGGCTACCCCGATCATGCCCGCACAGATGTGGAAATGACGCCAAAAATCGCCCCGAACGGCAAGATTGGTGATGCCGTGCAATATCGCCGCGACTTCCCGGATGGCCGTATCGGATCGGACCCCACGCAATCGAACGTGGAAGACGGCGGAAAGATCGTGGCAGCCGCTGCGCAGGCGGTGCTGGACGAGGTACGCCGCTTCTCCGCATAGAGCGGGTCGCTTCTACGTTAGGCCACTGGCCAGACTCGCCGAAGAACGGTATCACGAGGCTCCCGGGAAAGGATCTGTCGCGAAGAATGCTGGACATTCAGAAGCTGGAAAAATCCTTTGGTGAAAAGCGGGCCGTGCAGGGCCTGTCCTTCACCGTAGAAAAGGGAACCGTGCTCGGTTTTCTCGGCCCGAACGGGGCGGGAAAGTCGACCACGATGCGTATGATCGCGGGTGTGTTGGAGCCGGACTCCGGCGACGCCACGATTGACGGAAAGTCAATCGTCTCAGCCCGTCGCGAGGCACAGGCCGCTTTGGGCTACCTGCCCGAGGGCGCGCCGCTATATGACGACATGACCCCACCAGAATTCCTCGCCTTCATGGCGGCTGCTCGGTCCCTCCCCCGGTCCGAACGTAAATCGGCAATCGAACGCGCCATTGCGGACTCTCGTATTTCCACCGTTTGCGGACAAAGGATCGGATCGCTCTCCAAGGGCTATCGCCGCCGTGTCGGCCTGGCCGGCGCCATCCTGCATGATCCACCCGTCTTGCTGCTGGACGAGCCCACCGATGGCCTAGACCCCAACCAGAAGCGAGCTGTGCGCGCCCTGATCGCGCGTATGGCGCCGCGCAAGGCGATTGTCATCTCCACGCACACGCTGACCGAAGTTCCGGCCATGTGCACACGCGCCATTGTTGTGGATCGCGGCCGTATTGTTGCCGACGAGACGCCCGAAGGCCTGTTGAAGCAATCTGCAGATGGCACGCTTGAAAGCGCGTTTACGCGGCTAACCGACCAGGCAGAGGCCGAATCCGCATGAACCGGTTCCGTCAACAATTCGACAGTTTCCTGCCGACCTTCCGGCGCGAGCTTGGCGCATACTTCGCAACACCTATGGCCTATGTTTTCCTCGCCGTGTTCCTGCTCTCTATTGGCATGTTCACATGGGAGGCCGCCCGCTTCTTCGATACAGGCACTGCAGACCTGTCCCCGTTCTTCGTCTGGCATCCCTGGATCTACATGATCTTCCTGCCAGCGCTCGCCATGCGCCTCTGGGCAGATGAAACCAGTGCCGGAACCGACGAGCTGCTGCTTTCCCTGCCCCTCGGCATGCCGGGCCTGGTGCTGGGAAAGCTCTGCGCCGCATGGACCGTCGCGGCTGTCGGGCTGGTCCTGACGCTACCGATGTGGATCACCGTCAATTATCTTGGCAATCCGGACAATGCTGCCATCGCGCTGACCTATTTTGTCAGCCTTCTGATGGCTGGCTCCTACCTCTCCATTGGGGCCGCTATCTCCGCTCTCACCCGCAGTCAGGTCACCGCCTTTGTTATGAGTGTTGTCGTGGCCTTCGTGTTCACAGCCGCTGGATGGCCTCTCGTCTTGTCCGGTGTGAAGAGCCTGTTCGGCGCGGGCCTTGCCGACCTGGTGGCCCAATTCTCATTCCTGTCGCATTTTGAGGCTGCGCAGCGCGGCGTGCTGGAATTGCGCGCTGTGCTGTTCTTCGTCGGCTTCATGACGCTGTGGACCATCCTCAACGGCCTGTGGGCATCTCGTCAGAGGCACGGCTGACATGAAGGCGAAACACTACCTCATCATCGCAACAGCGCTCACGGCAATCATTTTCGTTGCGGCAAACCTTCTTGTACAGAAGGTCTTCACTGGCGCGCGCATCGATTTTACCGAGAACAATCTCTACACACTCTCCGACGCGACAAAGTCGACATTGAAGACCGTGGCAGAACCAGTCGATCTGACTTTTGTCTACACACGTAGCGCCGGGCAGGATTTCCCGGCCATCCGCGCCTATGCCGCGCGTGTACGCGAATTGCTGCAAGTCTATGAGAGCCAGTCCGGTGGCAATGTCCGCGTGACCGAGATCGACCCCCTTCCCTTCTCTCCGGCTGAAGACCAAGCGCTCGCCGCGGGCATCACTGCGATCGATACAAACGGCAGTGATCCACTCTATTTCGGGATCATCGGTCGCAACTCAATTGACGACCAGCGGGTCATTCCCTTCCTCGCACCCGAACGGGAGGTGACACTAGAATACGACCTGACCCGTATGGTTGCGCGGCTGGACGATCCAGATCCGCCCAGAGTCGGGATCCTGTCTTCGCTGCCCGGCATGACCGCACCCGGAGGTGAAGGCGGGTACACGCTCCTGCGCGACATACACAAATCGTTCGATGTCGAACCAATCGCGGAAACTTTTCAGTCATTGCCGGAAGACCTGGACGTCTTGCTCATCGCTCAGCCGCCACTTCTGTCCCCACGCCAGGAATGGCTGATCGACCAGTTTATCTTGCGAACAGGTCGCGCCGTGATTCTCGTGGACCCCGCTGCCAAGACGGTCGCAAGCACGGGTCCGTTCAACATGAGTGACGCGGCCACGTCCTCCTCCCTCATGGCTTGGGGAGATGCCTGGGGTGTGGAACTGTCGACCTCCGCGGTCGCTGACGCCGCCAGCGCCCTGCCCGTTCCGGTCGATACCGGTGGCGGACGCATAGAGGAACTGGCGCACCCGCTGTTTCTCGGCATACCGGCCGGAGACATGAATCAGGATGACCTGATTACCGCAGACCTCAGCCGAGCAGTCAATTTCGGCGCACCGGGAGCTTTCTCTACTGAAGACTTGGCCGCGACCCTTGAGATGACGCCCTTGCTCTCCACAGGGCCAAGCCCTTCCTTCATTGATGCATCGGACGCCATCACCGACATGGCGCCCCAGCAGGTGCTGCGTCAGTATCAAACTGAGCCAGCCCCGCTCGTCCTAGCCGCAAGACTGTCCGGCAGGCTGAGCACGGCCTTCCCGCAAGGTGCGCCGGCTTTCGATGAACCATCCGATCCAATGCTGGCAGAGATCGCGCGCGCTGAAGCCGCCGCGGCCCTGCCCCACATTTCGCAAAGTGAAACCGATGCACAAATCGTCCTCGTCGCTGATGTCGATTTCATTGCAGATGACTTCTACATAATTCCCAACGAACAGATCGTCGTTGCCGACAATGGCGCGCTGGTCCTGAATGCGTTGGACGCACTGGCTGGGAGTGGAGAACTCTCACGCCTCCGGTCGCGTGCGCCCAGCCTGCGCCGCATGGGGCGAATAGACCGTATGCGGGAAAATGCCGAAGCGATCTATTTCCGCCAGCAATCAGCTCTGCAGGACAATCTCCAGACGGCGCAGGCGCGATTGGAAGAGTTGCAGGCCATCGGTGCAACGGATGGATTTTTCTCTGGCGACCTCGAGGCCGATCTGACCGAAGCCGAGCGTACGGAACTTTTGGACCTCCGCCAGAAGATCGTCGAGTTGCGCGCCCGATTGCGGGAAATCGAGCGCAACTACCGGCGCGACATCGACCGTCTCGAAGGCACGCTCAAAGCCATCAATATCTGGGGCGGCCCATTTCTGGTCTGTTTGATCGGACTATTCGTCTGGTATCGCCAGAAGCGGAAAGCGACAGCATGAGCGATGTGAGATCAAAACAGCGGATTCGTCGTCTCCAGATTATGGGAGGCATTGCGATTGGCCTGACTGCACTGACATTTACTGCTCATAGTCTTCACGGCCCATCTGCGCGGTCGTCTGAACGCGACGGCCAGCGGGTGATCCCCGATTTTGCCGCCATTCGCGCCGATGCCAGCGAGATTCGTGTGACCTTGTCTGATGAAGCCTACACGCTGGCCAACACGCAGGATGGCTGGAAAATGGGAGGCCCGGACGGTTATCCCATCCGCCCCGACCGGCTTGCGGAACTTGCAACGGGCCTTGAAGGCCTGAGCTGGGGCGAAGGGCGCACGCGCGATCCCGACAAGCTGAATCGTATCGGTCTTGGTGACCCGCGAGATGGCGGCACTGGTGCATTGGTCGAAATTCTTGATGAGGATGGCAAGATCACGGCCGCCCTGATTACGGGGCGCAAGGACAGCCGCGTCTATGGTCGCCTGCCAAGCGAGGAACAGGCCTTTCAGGTCAACGGGGACTTGCCGCCACTCTATAGTCATGACGCTTGGCTCGATTTCGATATTCTGGACATCAATTCAGACGCCATCTCGGCCGTAAGGCTCTTCGATTCCATGGGCGAGAGTCTGTATTTGCAGCGCTCTGTCGGATCGAGCGACCGCAGCTTTGTCCCTGGTCCGCCTTTTCAGGACTTCAGATTGGTCAGCCGTCTTGCTGCCTCTACGCCCGCCCTCGCCCTGACGCGGTTTGCACCCATTGGGGTGAAGCCAGCCAGCAAACTGCAAACGCGCACTGTCGCGCGCCATATCACCGAGACCCATGACGGGTTGGAAGTCGAGCTTCGCGCTTTCAGGGAGCCTGATGGGTATTTCGTGACCCTGCGGGCCATTGAAGCCGGCGAAGGCGCCCATCGCGGCAGCACGATCAATGACAAGGCCGAAGGCTGGGCCTATCAGCTGGCAGAGTATGACTGGAATGAATTCACGCCGCGCGTGTCCTCAATTGTGAGAGCGCCGGTCATGGCTATCGAGACCGGACAGCCTGCCCAGCCCTGATCAGGGCGCGATCACCATTGTTTCGAGAACGGGGCCGAAACCAGCTTCCTGGACAATAATCGCACAACCAGACTCACAATGCGGAACACTGAGTTCGACTGGATTTCCCAACCATGGCCCAAGTGCAGATACCCGCGTAACCGGATGGAGCATATCGGTCGTGTTGGCTTCACCGGACAGGTAATCAACAAGCCAGATATCAGCCAGATCCGGCACTTGCCCCGACAGACGAATTTTGTCGCCGGTACGCACAAGTTGGACATCGAAATCTGACTTGTCCTGAATCTTCGCAAGCGCCCGCTCGACATAGTGGCGCTTGTTGCCTGCGCATTGTTCCTGTCCATTATAAACCGTTTGCGGCGTATAAGGGCCGCGCAATCGGAAGCGATCTGTATAGCCCCGCTGTCGATCCTTGGACTCCGTCATCGCCATCGGGTCCTTGTCGCCAAGATAGTCCCAATAGTCGACGGACCAGGTCAGCACGAGCAGGTCATCGCGCTCGGCATTCACCGCCTTCAACGTTTTGTGGGCTTTTGGGCAGGCGCGGCAATTCTGGGACGCAAACAGCTCCACCAATACCGGACCTTCGGCAAAGGCGGGTGCCACCATGAGTTCCATGGCAAGCAGGAGGGAAAGCACAATTCGTATCATTTCAGTCCCAGTTTATAGAGCCAACTCCGCTTCCGTGACAGTCACAGGGATGTGAGGGCTGCAAAAAAGCCCCCACAGCACGCTGCAGGGGCTCTCTGATCAGAAATCGCGAACCGCTCAGGCTGCTGCGCGGGCGAGGTTCCGCAGCACATAGTGCAGGATGCCGCCATTGCGGTAATAGTCGAGTTCGTTCTCGGTATCGATGCGAACCGTCGTATTGGCGGTGAAGCTCGTACCGTCTTCGCGTGTGATCTCCACGGCGAGCGTCTGGCGCGGCTTGATCGAATCGATTCCCTTGATGGTCACCTGCTCTTTACCGGTCAGGCCGAGCGACGCGGCACTCTCCCCGTCAGCAAATTCGAGTGGCAGAACACCCATGCCGATCAGGTTTGACCGGTGGATCCGCTCAAAACTGCCCGCGATGACGGCGCGAACGCCCAGCAGGACCGTACCCTTGGCCGCCCAGTCACGCGACGACCCATTGCCGTAAAGATCGCCAGCAAACACAACAAGCGGTGTGCCTTCGGCTTCATACTTCATGGCCGCATCATAGATCGGCATCTGCTCAGCGTCCGGATAGTGTACCGTCACGCCGCCTTCGACACCCGGAACCATCTGGTTCTTGATGCGGATATTGGCGAACGTGCCGCGCATCATGACTTCATGGTTGCCGCGGCGCGAGCCGTAGGAGTTGAAGTCCAGCGGAGAGACCTGGTGTTCCTGCAAGTACACACCAGCCGGGCTGGAAGCCTTGATCGATCCGGCCGGAGAGATGTGGTCGGTCGTGATGGAATCACCAAACAGTGCCAGGACGCGCGCGTTCTCGACGTCCGCCGGCGCGTCGATGTCCAGGCCCATGCCTTCAAAGTAAGGCGGGTTCTGAACATAGGTGGAGGCTGGGGGCCAGCTATAGGTCTGGCCACCGGACACTTCGATGCCCTGCCAGTGCTCGTCGCCCTTGAACACGTCGGAATAGCGCTCGGCAAACATCTGCGGCGTCACGGCTTTCGACATGATCTCTGCGATCTCGTGCGAGGTTGGCCAGATGTCTTTCAGGAAGACGTCATTGCCATTCTTGTCCTTGCCCAGCGGATCCGTGGTCAGGTTCACGCGCAGCGAACCTGCGATGGCATAGGCGACGACCAGCGGTGGCGAGGCAAGATAGTTGGCCTTGATGTCCGGGCCGATCCGGCCTTCGAAGTTACGGTTGCCCGACAACACCGAACAGGACACGAGATCGCCATCGGCGATCGCTTTCGCCAGTGGGGCTTCGAGTGGACCGGAATTACCGATACACGTCGTGCAACCATATCCGACGAGGTTGAACCCGAGCGCATCGAGTTCATCCGACAGGCCGGCCTTGTCGAGATAGTCAGTGACAACCTGCGAGCCCGGCGCGAGGGATGTCTTCACCCAGGGCTTGCGGTTCAGGCCCAATTCGCGCGCTTTCTTGGCCACAAGGCCAGCAGCAATGAGAACGGACGGGTTGGACGTGTTCGTACAGGATGTAATCGCCGCGATGAACACGTCGCCATGCGTGACGGTGTAGTCCTTGCCTTCGACCGCGATTGGTTCAGCGGCATCGGCTGCCTTGCTGAATTCCTTCGCCATGGCTTCGGCAAAGGCGGTGTCGCCTTCGGACAGCAGGACGCGATCCTGCGGACGCTTCGGGCCGGAAATCGACGGCACAACTGCGCCAAGGTCAAGTTCCAGCGTATCAGTGAAGATCGGCTCAGCCTGTTCCGGACGCCAGTAGCCCTGTGCCTTGGCATAGGCCTCGACGAGGGCAACACGTTCGGCGTCACGGCCGGTATTGGTGAGGTATTTGACGGTGTCCTCATCAACCGGGAAGAAGCCACAGGTCGCGCCATATTCCGGCGCCATGTTGGAGATCGTCGCCTGGTCTTCGAGGGTCAGGTTCGACAGGCCCGGGCCGTAGAATTCGACGAATTTGCCGACGACGCCCTTGGCGCGCAGCATCTGCACAACTGTGAGCACGAGGTCGGTCGCTGTGGCGCCTTCTGCCATCTTGCCGTCAAGACGGAAGCCGATGACTTCCGGGATCAGCATGGAGACTGGCTGACCCAGCATGGCTGCTTCGGCTTCAATGCCGCCAACGCCCCAACCGAGCACGGCGAGGCCGTTGATCATGGTCGTGTGCGAGTCGGTGCCGACGCAGGTGTCGGGATAGGCAACGGTTTCGCCGTCTTCATCTTTTGTCCAGACCGTCTGGCCCAGATATTCGAGGTTCACCTGGTGGCAGATGCCGGTGCCCGGTGGCACAACGCGGAAATTCTTGAACGCAGTGGAACCCCAACGCAGGAACTCATACCGCTCCTGGTTGCGCTTGTATTCGATTTCGACGTTCTTTTCGAAGCTGTTCTCGCCGCCGAAGCTGTCGACCATGACCGAGTGGTCGATGACGAGGTCGACCGGGACTTGCGGGTTGATCGCGTCTGCTGACGCGCCGAGCTTCTGCGCGGCATCGCGCATGGCTGCAAGGTCAACCACAGCCGGAACCCCGGTGAAATCCTGCATCAGCACACGAGCCGGACGGTAGGCGATCTCGTGGCTGACACCGCCCTTGTTCTCAAGCCAGGATTTGAATGCGAGAATGTCGTCCTTGGTGACGGTCTTGCCGTCCTCATGGCGCAACATGTTCTCAAGCAGGACCTTGAGGGACGCAGGCAGGCGGGAAACGTCGCCAAGACCGTTTTCTGCGGCTGCGGACAGCGAGAAATACGTGTAGGTCTTGCTACCGACGGTGAGTGTGCGTTTTGACTTGAAGCTGTCGAGGGACGGCATGGAGAGGGAACCTCGCGTCTGAAATTATCGATCTGCGGCGATGAGCCGCCGCGCTGGTCTGTCTCATATAGGCCCTAGTGCATTGAGGCAATTGGGACAAAGGGTCTAAACGGGACATATGAGCGCCAGCGCCCTCCTTTCCGCAGCCGATATCGGCATGATCCGCGGCGAACGCCTCCTGTTCCGGGAGGTGTCCCTGTCCTTGGCGCCGGGCGAAGCAATTGTCCTGCGCGGCCCGAATGGCGCGGGCAAGACGACGCTGCTGCGTATTCTCGCAGGCCTGACGCAGGCCGAGACCGGCACAATTGACCGCAACGCGCCGCATCATTGGGTGGCCCACCGGGACGGATTGAAACCGCATGAAACGCCGCGAGAGCATTTGACCCTCTGGGCACGCGCATGGGGACAATCCACAACAGACATCGAGCCTCTCCTGGACAAAATGGGGCTTTCGCGTCCGTCAGATGTGCCCGCCAAGCACCTATCGGCCGGACAGCGCCGCCGGACCGCCCTTGCCCGTCTGCACCTCGAATACCGCCCCGTCTGGCTGCTGGATGAGCCGCTAACCGCGCTCGATTCCGAGGGGCGGACGCTCCTGCTCGGGATGATCGAGCAGCACCGGCAGTCGGACGGTGTGGTGGTTGCAGCCGTCCACGGCGATGCAGGCTTCCACGCAACACGCGAGGTAGAGATTTGAAATATTTCTTTTTCGGAATCTGGGCTGTCTTGGGATGCCTTTTCGGTTTTGCAGCAACTTATGTTTGCGGCTGGAAAAATGGAACCGATGGCCTGGAATGTGGCATTCCAGTCTTGGTGTTCTTTCTAGGTCTCGGCTTTGTTCACTGGCGAAAGCTCCGCCGATATGGCTAGCCCCGCACCCATCTTCTCCGCCTTCCGGCAAGCGCTGGGCGAAGCCTGGGCGGGCGGCGCCGGCGCGCTGCTGCCGGTGGGCTTCTTCGCAGGGGCGGCTGTCCTCGTGCCACTCGGCGTCGGAACGGACCCGGAAACCCTGCGCACGATTGGTCCCGGGATTCTGTGGGTTTCGCTGGCGCTTTCCAGTCTCGTAACATTGGAGCGCATCTTTCAGGCGGACGCCGAAGATGGCTCGCTGGATCTCTGGTTACAGACCAGCGCCCCCGCCGCCTCTATTGCCGCAGCAAAGACATTTGCGCATTGGCTGACCGCTGGCCTGCCCCTCGCCCTGCTCTCCCCCTTGCTGCTCCTGATGTTCCAGGCCCAGATTGGCGACGCATTGCTTGAGAACATGCTGTACTATGCGATTGGCGGGCTGGCCTTTTACTTCTGGGGCGGCGTAGGGGCAGCACTCGCCGCGACCGTACGCCGAGGCGGACTGTTGATCAGCCTGATCGCCCTGCCCCTTTACGTCCCCACCGCCATATTTGGCGCCCTCGCCATGGGAGACGGCCCAAGCAGCGCCGCCGCCCCATTATTTCTCGCTGCCTCAACGCTGTTTGCGTTGGCTGTCGCACCATTTGCCATGGGTGCAGCCCTGCGCTTGGCGGCAGACTGAGGGAAGGGTATTCCGAACGCGATGTTTTCCTGGTTCGCCAATCCGCACCGTTTCCTGATGCTGTCCAGCTGGCTCGCGCCCCTGTTCTATGCGGCCGCAGCCCTGTTGATTGCATGGGGGCTCTGGCAAGGCCTCTGGATGGTCCCGAAGGATGACTATCAAGGCGGCGACATCATGCGGGTCATGTTCATTCATGTCCCGGCCGCATGGCTTGCGATGGCCAGCTATCTCGGCATGGCCGTGATGAGTTTCGTCTGGTTTATCTGGCGCCACGAGGTTGCCGACATTGCCGCCAAGGCGATCGCCCCGCTCGGCGCGACATGGACAGCACTTTGCCTTGCCACGGGCGCCATCTGGGGCAAGCCGACTTGGGGCACCTGGTGGCAATGGGACGACGCCCGGATGATGTCTGTCCTCTTCATGTTTTTCCTCTTCCTCGGCTACATGGCCCTGCGCGCCGCGATGGATACGCGCCAGAAGGCCGCGCGGGCCGGCGCCATCCTTGCCATGGTGGGCGCGCTGAATGTGCCATTGATCAAGTTTTCCGTGGACCTCTTCACGTCCCTGCACCAAGACGCCAGCGTCATCACGCCGGAAGGCCCGAAAATGGCCGCTGTCTATCTCTGGCCATTGCTGATCAGCTCGCTGGGTCATTCGCTACTGTTTGCCGCCCTTGTCATGACGCTGATGCGGGCCGAAATATGGACCAGACGCGCTGCCCAGTCCCGGGCTCGCCTGATGACAGGAGACTGATCCCATGCTGCCAGATTTTGATTCCAATGCCGCATTCATCTGGGCGAGCTATTCCGTTGGCCTGCTCCTTATCGGCGGCGCGATGGTGAGTGTCTGGCTGAAAGCCCGCGCGGCAAAGACTGAATTGATCCGTATCGAAGCGCGCATCCGGGACCAGAAACGCGGATGAAGCGCTGGCTCGCAATTGTTCCGGTCGGAGCGCTCGTCGCTTTTGGAGTCATTGCAGCCGGACAATTGATCAATCCCGAAAAGGGCGACTTCAAGCGCAATTTGCGCAGCGCGCCCGATACGGCATTCCCAACCCTCGATTCCGCCCCCCTCAGCTTCGCTCCCTCGCCGACCGGCGGCACTATAGCCGTAAACCTGTTCGCAAGCTGGTGCGCCCCCTGCGAAGCGGAGCACAAATACATTTCCGAACTGTCCGCCGCATATCCGGACCAAGTATTCGGCGTGCTCTACAAGGACAAACTGGACGACGGCCTCGCCTTCCTCGACCGGCTGGGCAATCCATACACGCGGATTGCACTTGATCCGGACGGTCAGGGGGGACTCGATTTCGGCCTGACCGGCGTGCCGGAAACGTTTGTTATCTCAGCTGACGGTGAGATCATTGACCATGTCCAGGGTCCGCTGGACGGAGATTCGGTCAAAAAAATAGGCGAGGCACTGAAGAGCGCCCCGCCGAATTAGGTCCGTTTCCGGAACCTTACTTCTTCGTCGCTTTGCGAGCTTTCTTCACCGGAGCCTTTTTGACGGCCTTGGTGGTCGTGGCTGGCTTCGCTTTCGGTGCTGCTTTCGCTTTGGCTTTAGGCGCAGCTTTCTTGGCTGGCGCTTTTTTCACCGCAGGCTTCGGAGCGGCTTTTGCAGCAGGAGCTTTCTTGGCAGCGGGCTTTTTAGCCGGAGCCTTCTTTGCAGCAGGCTTCTTGGCTGGAGCTTTCTTCACTGCAGGCTTCGGAGCAGCTTTTGCGGCCGGCGCAGGAGCAGCAGGCTTTGGCGCAACAGCGGCTTCAGCCTTGTCAGCCTCGGCAACCATATCCTTCAGACCGGATACCAGCGTGGCTTGCTTGGTTTTCGGCAGGGCTTCGAAGATGGCCGCATCAGCCTTCTCAACAGCTGGAAGAGCTTTCTCGTAAGCTTTCTTGCCTTTCGCCATCAGCGAAACGACCTTGGCGCGCTTGTCCGTTTTGGAAGCGACGCGCTTGATGAGGCCAGCCTTTTCCATTCGAGCGACCATGTCGGCCAGCGTCGAACGGTCGATGCCGGTTGCGTTGACGAGGTCGGACTGGCTGACGCCATCATTGCCTGAGAGAGCGGCAAGGACAGAGAACTGGCGCAGCGTGATACCTGCTGCGGCAAGCGCAGAAGCCGATTCATTGGCGGCAATTTGCTGGGCACGATGGAGCAGATGGCTCGGTGAGGTTTTAAGATTGTAGGTCATGATGGTAGTCTTTCTGTGTTTATTTAGGCGTTGGGCGCGATGGATAATCCGGTTATTGGTCTGTTAAGTATACGACCCGTGTGCGGATCAACATTCACCCCAATACAAGCAAGAGGCTTAAGGTTCGATGACGGAGGAATTATCAAATGGTTTCTTTTCTCAAGATTTCAAACTGAAAATACCTTCTGGCGACGACCGAATACGCCGTGTTTGCTCACATTGCCAGTTCGTAGACTACATAAATCCGAAAATTATTGCAGCTTCAGTTGCGACAAAAGGTGACAAAATCCTGCTTTGCAGGCGCGCGATTGATCCGCGTAAGGGATTCTGGACGCTCCCCGCCGGGTTCATGGAGGTCGGGGAGACCGTTGAAGACGCCGCTAAACGAGAGGCTCGGGAAGAGGCAAATGCCGATATCAGCCTGGGTCAAGTTCTTGCCGTCTACTCCGTTCCCCGCATTGCGCAAGTCCATGTCATGTTCAGAGCAGAGTTGGTGTCGGATATTTCGCCTGGGCCCGAGAGTGAGGAAGTCGCCCTGTTTGACTGGAAAGACCTACCGTGGGCGAATCTTGCCTTTCCGACCGTCGTCTGGGCCTTAACCCATTTTTCCAGCGTTCGTAACCGCGCGGCATTCGTGCCGTTCTCAAATCCGCCCGGCACCGAGCAATTGACCCGCTAGGTATCTGCTTCCTCGGGCTTTCGCATATGCTTCAGCGTATACGGCGTATTCGCCAGCGCAAAAACCACACCGATCACGATGTTGCCGAGCTTCCAGTTCGCCCACGTCGCCTCGGAAAAGTTACGCCAGAGAAACTCGTTCCACGCCGCCATGGCAACAAAATAGAGCCCCCAGCGAATGGCCAGGGTTTTCCAGGCGTGATCTGGCAGATCAAATACGGTGTGGAACAACATTTTCCAGATGTTCCGTCCCACGGCGAGCCCGCCAAAGATCACGCCTGCATAAAGCAGATTGATGATCGTCGGCTTGATAAACAGGAACAGCTTCGACTGAAGCAGGATACCTGCCGTACCGAACGCCCCAATCAAGGCGGATGAGACAATCAGGAATGGCGGGATTCTTTCACCGCGGATCAATTTCTGAATAATCACGAAAGCGGTGAAGACGATGAGTACGCCGGTCGCCCAATAAAGCGCGGTATCCTTGGTAAACAACCCTTCGCCTTCCGGGAATCTCAACATCACGTTGTAGATACCGATAAACGCCAGCGTCGGGCCGAGTTCGGTCCAGATGCTGCCAGCTTTGGCCGTCGCATCGCTCAGCTCAGCTGAGCCTTCCGTGTTCTGTTTCTTTGTCATAACTTCTCTACGCGTCTCGGCTGCTGCTGGATTGGTCACAAGCTGTAGCTCCCCTCAGACAATAGTCGACCTAATAAATCACGAACGCAGATGTAGCGATCTGAAACAGGCTATGCCCCGACTTGCATGGAGAGGAGCCCCGCGGCCAGCAAAGCGGCGGCACATATTCGTCTGTACCCGAATCCCTCCTTCAGGAATATAGCCCCAAGGGCCGCAGCGAACACGACCGATGTTTCCCGCAAGGCGGTTACAATGGCGGCATCTGTCAGTGTGTAGGCATAGATGGCGAGCGCATATGAGAACGTGCCCAAAATCCCACCTGCGAGCCCTCCCTTCCATTGTTTCGCAATGGCAGCGCGTATACGTCCCCTGCGCTGCATGCAAGCGACGACGGTTACGCCGATCCAGTCCAGCAGGAATAGCCAAACCACAAAAGTCATCGGATTCGGCATAGCGCGAGCGGCGCGCGTGTCCGCCACAGCATAAAGACCAACGCCCAGTGCAGTGAGCACGGCCCAGATCAGGGCGTCCCGATCAAGCCGCCGCGTTGAGGCTGTCGTTCCCGTCGGCAGGGCAAACAGAATGATGGCAAAGCTGGCCACGGCCAGCCCGGCCATCTGGAGTGCCGTCAGATGCTCGTGCAACGCAAAGACAGCAAAGCAGGCGGTCGCGAGCGGCGCCAGACCTCGCATCACGGGGAAGACCAGAGACAAGTCGCCCCTGTGCAGCGCTCTTACGAGACAGAACTGGTAAATCCAGTGAACCACGACCGAGACGCAAATGAGCGGCCAGGTCTCTCTCGGCGGGGTGGGAACAAAGGGCGCAAAGGGCAGGACGCTTAGCCCCATGACGATCGCAACCGCCATGCGCGCTGTCAGGACGTCGCCGCCCCGCTTCACGAACATGTTGGTGGCGGCAACCGTCACTGCAGACAAAAGGCACAGAACCACAGGCAGAAGCGTCATCGACATTGCGGCGACCTATGCACGACTTGCTGACGCGTGGGAAGGATTTGACTCTTGCCCGGTTGAGGGTCTGACTCGCCTCAAACAAGAAACTCCGGAGGAAACCCATCATGACGCACGATCTGGTCTTGCGCGGCGGAACGATCATAGACGGCACAGGCGGCGAAAGCTTCGAGGGCGACGTCGCTGTTTCAAATGGGATGATTACGGAAGTCGGAAAAGTCTCTGGCCGCGGCATCGAGGAAATCGACGCGCGCGGACAAATCGTGACTCCCGGCTTTGTCGACGTCCACACGCACTATGATGGTCAGGCAACCTGGACCGGATCAATCAGCCCGTCATCCCTGCACGGCGTCACGACAGTGGTGATGGGAAATTGCGGCGTCGGATTCGCTCCGTGCAAGCCTGAAGATCATGATCGCCTCATTCGTCTGATGGAAGGCGTGGAGGATATCCCCTTCCCTGTTCTGGCCGAAGGCCTGCCTTGGAACTGGGAGAGCTTTCCCGACTATCTCGACAGCCTGTCGAATGGACAATTCGACGCTGACATCTGTGCGCAGCTGCCTCATGCGGCCCTGCGGGTCTATGTGATGGGCGAACGCGGCGCCAATCGGGAGCCGGCCACTGAGGACGACATCCGCCAGATGCGGGCTTTGGCAACCGAGGCTATCCGCGCAGGCGCGATCGGCTTTTCGACCTCCCGCACACTGAACCACCGTACCAGCGACGGTCAGCCTACGCCCACCCTCACCGCGAGCGAAGCCGAACTCACGGGCATCTCGCAAGGCGTGGCAGACGCCGGACGGGGCGTCCTGCAATTCGTGTCGGACTTCGATGATCCGGAAAAGGAAGCAGCCATGCTGCGCCGTATTGTCGAAGCGAGCGGCCGGCCATTATCTGTCTCGCTGGCCCAGGCAGATATTGCCCCGGAAGGCTGGCGGCGCTTGTTGGGCGCCATCGAACAGGCCGCCGAGGATGGCCTGCCAATGCGTGCACAGGTCGCCCCCCGTCCGGTCGGCGTGTTGCTTGGCTTTGAATTGACGCTGAATCCATTCAGCGCCTACCCGGTTTACCGTGAAATCGCGAACCTGCCTTTTGAAGAGCGCATAAAACTGCTGCGCACTGAAGACTTTCGCAAACGATTGCTGGCCGACGCACCGGACACAGATAATCCCTTCCTGAAAGTCATGTTGCGAAGCTTCGGAAAGATCTTTCAGCTTGACGATCCAGTAGATTATGAGCCCACACCTGATCGTACGCTGGAAGCCATTGCAGCCCGGCGAGGCATATCGCCAGAAGAAGCCGCACTCGACCTGATGCTGGAACGGAATGGGCATGGCATGCTCTACCTGCCCTTCCTGAACTATTCCGGTGGCTCGCTTGACCCATCCTACGAGATGATGCTCAGCCCTGCGACACTGCCCGGCCTGTCAGACGGCGGCGCGCACGTCGGCATGATCTGTGATGGCTCTTTCACCACCACGATGCTGACCCATTGGGTCCGCGACCGAACACGGGGCCCACGCATTCCCATTGAGCACATCGTGCACCGTCAGGCCCGCGCCACGGCACAATGGATCGGACTGAATGATCGCGGACTGGTAGCCCCGGGCTACCGTGCCGATCTGAATGTGATCGACCTCACAAACCTCAAGCTCCACTTGCCTCGCGTGGACTATGACCTCCCCGCTGGCGGTCGGCGCCTGATGCAAGCTGCCTCCGGCTACACAGCAACAATCCTAAACGGACAAATTACCCACCGAGACGGAGATCCCACCGGTGCACGCCCCGGCCGCCTGCTGCGAGGAGCCAGGGAAACCCAATCGACCGCCATCGCCGCCGAATAGTCAGTCCTGAATTCCGACCAAAGCCTTCGAGAAGGCCTCCGCGCTGAATGGGCGGAGGTCTTCTGCTTTTTCGCCGATGCCGATGAAGTGGATCGGCAGGTCAAACGCCTCCGCAATGGCCACCAGCACACCGCCCTTGGCCGTGCCATCGAGTTTGGTCATGACGAGACCTGTGACGCCCGCCGTATTTCTGAATGCCTCGACCTGGGACAGCGCGTTCTGGCCAACGGTCGCGTCCAGCACGAGAATGACATCATGCGGCGCAGTCGGGTCCAGCTTACGGACAACACGGACGACTTTTTCAAGCTCGGCCATCAACTCAGCCTTGTTCTGCAGCCGTCCAGCCGTGTCGACCAGCACAAGATCGAGATCGTCCGCCTTCGCCTGTTCCATCGCCTCGTAAACAAGGCCTGCCGCATCGGCGCCCGTAGGCTTTGACATGACAGGAATACCGGCCCGCTCGCCCCAGACCGTCAGTTGCTCAATCGCCGCCGCCCGGAATGTGTCACCTGCGACGAGCAGCGCCTTCGCCCCCTGCTCTGTCAGCTTGGACGCAATCTTGCCGATTGTGGTCGTCTTGCCGGAGCCGTTGACCCCGACGAACAAGACAATGCGCGGACGCGGACCGTCTGAGAAGTCCACGATCTTTTCGCGAGGTTTCAGAACGTCGGTGATTTCATCCGCCAGCGCCTGTCGGATTTCGTCTTCGCTGATTTCCTTGTCGAACCGTTCCTTGGCGAGATTGCCCGTCACACGCATCGCAACCTTTGCGCCCAGATCTGACGTGATCAGCAGGTCTTCGAGTTCTTCAAGAGTCTCATCATCAAGTTTCCGTCGGCCGAAAACCGCGAGGCCGGACGTCAATCGCGCCGAAGACCGGGACAGGCCGGATCCGAGCTTGGCCACGAACCCCGGATCATTGGCTTCCGCTTCCATGGCCGCCCGCGCAGCAGCTTCCCGCTCAGCGCGCATACGCTCGGCCTCGCGCCGATCTTCGAGCAGTTTGAGTTCTGCAGCCGCCTTCGCCTGCGCCGCTTCGCGCTCTTCCTTGGCCTTGCGGGCCCGTTCGGCCTCTTCCGCAAGACGCGCGGCTTCCGCATCATCCGCACGCGCCTGAGCGGCGGCACGTGCCTCATCAGCTTTGCGGACTTCCTCATCCAGCCGCTTTGCTTCTGCGGCCGCTGCCTCGGCCTCGCGCGCCTGTCGCTCTTCCCAGGCCTTGTTAGCCTCGGCGACCTTGCGCTCGATCTCTTCCTGTTCGGCAATCTTACGCGCAGCTTCAGCTTCCCTGGCCGCCAGTTCATCCGCTGACAGCTCCGGCGATTCCATTGCTGCGCCAGCCTCTTTCAGCTCTTCTTCTTTTTTCTTTTTTCCGAACCAAAGGATCATGCGGTCAGCGCTCCGATCAGCTGTTTTCCATCCTGCCGGACTATACGTGCGCGTACCGGGCGTCCAGCTTCGCCCGGATCACTCTCGAACTGTACCGGCGTGAAGTCCGGCAGACGCGCGGAGTTCCCGCGCTCGACCAGAGCTTCAACGGTCTGGCCGTCATATTTCCTGAGATGCCGCTCCAACGCCGCCGCCCCGACGTCTCTCAGACGCGCGGCGCGCGCTTTCACCACGGCCTTGGTGAGTTGCGGCATGCGGGCAGCCGGGGTGCCGGGACGGGGCGAATACGGAAAGACGTGCAGGAAAGACAAGCCGCACTCTTCCACGAGCCGGGCCGAATTCTCGAAATGGGCTTCGGTCTCGGTCGGGAAACCGGCAATGATGTCCGCGCCGAAGGCGATGTCAGGCCGAACCGCGCGGAGACGGTCTGTCAGCGCGATAGCATCGGCGCGCAGATGCCGCCGTTTCATGCGCTTCAGGATCAAATCGTCTCCGTGCTGAAGGGACAGATGCATGAAAGGCGCAAGTCGAGGTTCCGCCATGGTCTCCATCAAGGCATCATCTATCTCGATGGCGTCGATGGAGGAAATACGCAGCTGCTTCAGCTCCGGCGCCAGTTTCAGGATGCGCTGGACCAGATTGCCGAGTTGCGGCGCGCCCGGCAGGTCTGCGCCCCAGCTTGTGAGGTCCACGCCGGTCAGCACAACTTCATAATGGCCGGTCTCGACGAGGCGTCGAACCTGATTGACCACCTCCCCTGCCGGGACAGACCGGGAATTCCCACGGCCATAAGGAATGATGCAGAACGTGCAGCGATGGTCACATCCATTTTGGACCTGGACATAAGCGCGGGCGCGACCTTCCATGCCATCAATCAGGTGTGCAGCGGTTTCCCGCACTGACATGATGTCATTCACGCGGACCTTTTCGTGCCCGCCCAGCAATTCGGCCGGCCGCCAGGTTTCCGCCTGCATCTTTTCATGATTGCCGATGACGCGGGTGACTTCCGGCATCTTTGCAAACATGTCCGGATCGATCTGCGCAGCACACCCTGTCACGAGGATCGGCGCGCCCGGATTGTCTTTTGCCGCCCGCCGGATGGTCTGGCGCGCACTGCGGACGGCTTCCGATGTGACGGCGCATGTATTGATGATCACCGCATCATTCAGGCCAGCATCGGTCGCATGCCCGCGCATCACCTCGGATTCATAGGTGTTCAGGCGGCATCCGAGCGTGATCAGCTGCGGGCTGGAAGGGGATTTGGTCTCAGTCATCGCGATGTGTTGCAGCGGACATCGCGCCGTCAGCCCCGCAAATCAAGGGATCTGTGCAGGATGAATCCTTTGCCCAGTTCAGATTTCGGTCTCGAATTCCAGCTGCACAGGTCCGGTCATGTAAACCCGGTCATCGGATTCCTGCCAGTCGATTATCAGCGTGCCACCATCGAGAATGAGGTTGGCGCGGCGGTCGGTGAGCTTTGCCCGGGCGGCGCACACGAGCGCCGCACACGCTCCGGTGCCACACGCCTTGGTCAGGCCTGCCCCCCGCTCCCAGACACGAAGGCGAATGTTCTGCCGGTCAATGACCTGCGCAAACCCGACATTCACCCCCTCAGGAAAGGTCGGGTGCCATTCAACGAGCGGCCCGATGGCCGGAATGTCGTAATCGTCGATATTCTTCACGAAGAACACGGCGTGCGGATTGCCCATCGAGACCACTGCCGGACGGGAGAGCCAGGGATTGTCGATCGGCCCGACTTTCACATCAACGCCGCGAACGTCCATTTTCTCGGAAAGCGGAATGTCTTCCCACCCCATCAGGGGCGAACCCATGTCGACGGTTATCTGGCCATCCTCTGCGGCAAACGCTTTCAGAACATCCGCTTCGGTCTGGATGGACACCCGGTCCTTGCCGGTTTCAGCCAGTAACAGTTTGCCTACACAACGCGAGGCGTTGCCACAGGCAAAGACTTCGCTGCCATCGGCGTTCCAGATGCGCATGAATACGTCGCGCGCGACATCACGCTCCAGCGCAATGATCTGATCGGCTTTTAGGTCTTCGGCAATCTGGCGCACCTGGTCGGTGCTCGGCACGAACGCAGTCGAGCGGGCGTCGAATATGGCAAACGCGTTGCCAGCACCATTCATCTTCCAGACTTTCATTCGCCTGCCCTTAAAGGGTTTCCCCCGTCCCGAAAAGCGGAACCTCGTCAGATATTTCGCGCGTCTACTTGGGTAGCCCGAACGACACAATCCATCCAGCCACCTGGATGACCAGCGCTGCCACCAGCCCCGCCCCGACAAAGGGATGCGACACGAAGATGGCGAGCGCCACAATGCCCAGACACGCATAGTCGACGATATCGCTCGACATCAGCCATCCCTGAGGTTGCCGGAAGCGCCGCACGTCAAAGAGTGTGACCGTGCGCCAGACGCGGCCCATGTCGGGCGGGCCAAAGGCTTCCTGTAGCTTCTTGGGATCCCGGATACCGGTCATCTCCGCAAGATCGGCGACGGTCGCCTCGCCAAGCGCAACATTCCGCTTGCGAGCGGACGTGCCGATCAGGCTGACAATTGCCGACAGCACCACCGCAATTGCGATGGCGAACAGCGTGAAATCGTCAAAAGGCCCATATCCGCTCATGCGGCATCATATAGGGAGCGCGCGCCGAAACGGAAGCGCCTTACCGCTTGCGTGGAATGGCGGCCCAATAGTCGAAGTCGAGCAGAACACCATCGGCATACTTCCCATCCTCGCCCTTATAGGCGAACGCGCCCGGATCCTGATCCTTCACTGCCACGAGGCGCAAGCGCAACCCGCCAACCTTGTCGGACAGCTCAGCTTTCTCAAGCACTTCGCTCCAGGCATAGATCGTGTCACCGGCAAATAGCGGACTGACATGGCTGCCGGCATTGATCGCCAGCATATGGCCCGCATTGGCGAGACCATTGAAGGCCAGCGACCGCGCGATGGAAATTACCACACCGCCATAGATCAGGCGCTTGCCGAACCGGCTGGACTTCTGGCCATGCGCATCGAAATGAACCTTGGCGGTGTTCTGGTAGAGGCGTGTCGCAATCTGGTGCTCCGCCTCTTCCACGGTCATGCCGTCGACATGATTGATCTTCTCGCCAACCGCATAGTCTTCGAACATGTATTCGCTGCCGGCGAGGGATGTATCCCAAGCCTCCATGGAGGCAAACCCGGACAATTCGGCCCCGGGCACACTCTTTGGCAGGTCGGGGATCACCACGTCTGGCGCGGGTGAGTTGGCATCCCGCTTGTTGACCATGACCCAGCGCACAAAGGACATGACTTCTTCGCCGCGCTGATTGGTGCCGCGCGTGCGCACCCAGACGACGCCGGTCTTGCCATTGGAGTTTTCTTTGACGCCGATCACTTCCGAAACCGTGTTCAGCGTATCGCCTGGCAGGACGGGTTGAGAGAAGCGACCATCGGCATAGCCAAGGTTCGCCACCGCATTCAACGAAACATCCGGCACGGACTTGCCGAACACGACATGGAAAGCGTGCAGCGGATCAATCATGAGGCCCGGATAGCCGGCGGCTTTGGCGAATTCAGATGAGGAATACTGGACAAACCGGCCGCCGGTCAGCGCGCGATAGAGGGCGATGTCGCCTTCAGTCAGCGTCTGCGGCGTCGCATGCGCGAGGGGCATGCCCACGAAAAAATCTTCGAAGAAATGGCCGGGATTGGATTTCGATGTGCTGGTCATGCGCCCCTCAGATGGAAAAGGGGCAAGACTTCCCGGCGTCAGGCCTGGATTTGCCCCATATACAGATCAGCCAGCACCTGACCGTCACTGGGCGAGGAAATCAAGGCGGGTGAGACGAAGGGCAGCAGGAAAAGTGCGATGATCGCGGCCCCCAACAGGCCAGCCATCATTTGCTGCTCACGGTTCTCGGAGAACTCATCGAGCATGCGTGGTCCCGCCAACATGTACGGCACCCCAAGAGTGCAAAATGCAGAAAAGGCGATCAACACCGCCGCAAGAGTCATGAACACGATCATGCCCACAACCTTGCCATGCAGATATTGAATCTTCGCGTGAGAGATCGATGAAATTTCATAGATCTCCCCGCAATATCAGCCGTGTAATACTATTTCAGCTCGAGCAGTTTCTCGATCGGACGGCCCAGCACGGCCTGCTTGCCGACAATGCCGATGGGGCGCTGGATGATCTTTGGATTGGCGGCCATCGCCTGGAAGATCTCGTCATCTGTCGAAGTCGCATCGATGCCGAATTCGGCAGCATTCTTGTCGCGCAAGAACTCGCGCGGCGAACTGGCACCCATCTTTTTGGCGATGTCCTTCAGCTCATCCAGGCTGAGTTGCTCGGAAGCATTCATGTATTTCCGGACCTCCGGCTCGACGCCGTTCTCCTGCAACAAGGCGAGCCCCTTGCGCGACGCGCTGCAGCCGGAATGGTGAAGGAGAGTGTAGGTCATGCGTATTCCTGAATGTGTTGGTTTACCATATGAATGCCCGAGAGCATTGAGGATCAGCTCTCAAAAGCCCGGATGGCTTCATCCATGGCCACAGTCCGGCGGGCTTCGTCGAGATGGAGCAATTCGGTCATCTTGCCGTTTACCTTCAATACGCCCTTGCCGGCATTCTGAGGGTCTGCGAACGCCTCAATCACGGCCTGTGCATGTTCCACATCATGCGGACTCGGCGCGAAGACGCGGTTGGCCGTGTCGAGTTGCGATGGATGGATCAGCGTCTTGCCGTCGAAGCCGAGGTCACGCCCCTGTTCACACTCGTCGATCAGGCCCTGCTCGTTCTTGATGTCATTGTAGACGCCATCAATCGCAACGATGTTGTAGGCGCGGGCCGCAGCCATGCTCATGCCCAGAGCCGTCTGGAAAGCCAGCCGGTCCGGCGTCATCCGCGCGCGGTATTCCTTGGCGAGATCGTTCGTTCCCATCACGAACGTCGTCATACGGGTGCGGCCAACGGCTTCGGCAATGTCCTGGATGTTCAGGATCGCCTTGGGCATCTCGATCATCACCCAAAGCCCCATCTCGGCCGGGGCGCCGGCGCGGCTCATCGCGTCGTCGAGACGATCAATGTCGCTGCCATCAATCACTTTGGGTGCAAGCAGCGCATGTGCGCCCGCTTCAACCGCCATCTTGAGGTCGGCTTGGCCCCATTCGGTATCCAGCCCGTTCATCCGGACCACGATTTCACGGTGGCCATAACCCCCTGCGGTCACGGCCGCGCGGATCGTATCACGCGCGGTCTCCTTGGCTTCCGGCGCCACGGCATCTTCCAGGTCCATGATGACCGTGTCCGCGGGTAGCGTTTTCGCCTTTTCCAGGGCGCGCTCATTGGCGCCGGGCATGTAGAGGCAGGATCGGCGGGGACGGTGGACGTGGGACATATGTGACAACTCCTTGACCTGAACTGTCCATTTGATGCGTGATTGCGAGCCGAATACTCGTCCCGCACTGCACCGAGATGGATCAATGATGTTTCGCCTGCTCTTACTGGCTCAAATCTTCCTGTTTTGCGAGCCTGCCTTTGCGAAACCCATTACGCTGATCGAGTTTCGCAACGAATTCCTCATACGCGAATTCCAGTCCGTCAAAATCGGGTATATCGACACGCACCCCACAATGTCCGCAGCGATGGACAAACAGGGGTTCGAGGCTGTGCTTCGGGAGTGCTCCCAGATCGACGGCACCTGCCAGACGGCCCGCTTTACGGCCTGCCGGGACCTGCCTGGTTATTCGCGACTGGAAACGCTGGAACTTGCCAATCAGATGAATGAGGGCTTCAACCCCGGAACCGCCTACGCGAAAAAGGGTCCTTCTCCGAGTGGGATATGCGTGAGATTCCACGTCTCCTTTAGGGGAGAGGATGAGTTCGGCCTCAGGCAGATCTTCGAATGGCAGCAGGCGCTCGAGGATTTTACAGTCTCCGTAGACAGCGACCTCACCAGCCGTGTTGCCGCCGATGTGCGGGCCTTGGTTCAGCCGTAACGCTTGTCGGCCAGTTCGGTTTATGCGAGCCAACACCGATGACTGATACAACATCTGACAGCTGGCCAATGGCCGGACATGCCGACAGCGGATTTGAATCTGTTCGCCGCGTCTTCGAAAAAAACTTCGAGAATGGCGAGGAGCTCGGCGCCGGATTCGCCGTCATCAAGGACGGCAAAGTCGTCGTGAACCTGGTCGGCGGCTGGGCTGACCGGAAGAAGGAACACCCATGGTCAGACACCACCCTCGTCCCGGTCTATTCGACCACCAAAGGTATCGCAGCCATCGTCCTGGCCCATCTGGTGGAGCGCCTGCCGGGCGGCTTTGAGACGCCCGTGGCCGATGTATGGCCCGAATTTGCAGCCAATGGAAAAGGCGCGGTCACAATTGCCGAAGTTGCGAGTCACCAAGCCGGCCTGCCCGGCTTTCCGGAAGAGATCGACCCTGAGCTCTGGCTCGATCCGCCCGCCTGCGCCGCCGCACTGGCGGAATTGGCTCCGATGTGGTCACCGGGCAGCGCGCATGGCTATCATCCCCTGACCTGGGGCTATCTCGTCGGAGAGATTGCACGGCGCATCAGTGGCGAAACGCTCGGTACGACGCTAAATTTGCTGTTTCCGAACGTCGACTTCATGATCGGCACACCCGCCAGCGAGCATGATCGCTGTGCCGACATCCAGCGACCGCGAGAATTGGCAGAACTCGGAGAGATTACCCCCCCGCGACGCGCAGCATTTGTCAGCAAATGGGCCGCCCCAAATCGCGGTGGAGCCATTTGGCGCGAGATCGAAATTCCGTCGGCAAACGGCCACGGAACAGCGCTCTCGGTCGCGCAACTCTATGAGACCTACACGACCAATGGCGAGGGTGTCATGAGCAACGCCACTTTCGAGGCACTCAGCACGGCGCGAACACATGGACCGGATCTGGTTCTGCCCATGATCACCAGCTTCGGCGCTGGCATCATGCACAACACTCACGGCATGTTCGGACCTGAACCCACCACG
Source organism: Hyphomonas sp. KY3 (assembly GCF_017309975.1). Lineage (NCBI taxonomy): Bacteria > Pseudomonadati > Pseudomonadota > Alphaproteobacteria > Hyphomonadales > Hyphomonadaceae > Hyphomonas > Hyphomonas sp. KY3. Next base: position 123,102 of record NZ_CP022271.1, on the reverse strand, counting down.
CTCGGCCATTGTGGCTGGGGGGGCTCCATGGCGATAGCTGATCAGCGCAATGGTTTGACGTGCGCCTATGTCATGAACAAGCAATCCAATATACTCGTGGGTGACCCGCGTGCGGTACGACTGGTTGAAGCGGTCTATGACTGCCTCTGATCCATGCTGAACCATATTGACTGGGCCGCATTCCTGATTGCCATGGCGGCAGTGGAATTGACGCCTGGTCCCAATATGGGATGGCTCGCCGCGCTGTCGGCGCAGCAGGGCCGCGCAGCGGGAATGCGCGCTGTCGCAGGCATCACACTGGGGCTGGCGGCCCAGTTGGTGGCTGCGGCCACAGGCCTGTCGGCTCTGCTCGCCGGAATGCCCATGCTCTACGACACGCTGCGATGGGCAGGCGTCGCATTCATGGTCTATCTCGCCGTTGAGGCTTGGCGGGATACCGGATCCGTCTCACCACTCAATCGAAACAAGGCGGCGGGCTTCTGGCGGGGTCTGGCTGCGAATTTGTTGAATCCCAAAGCGCTTGTGTTCTATCTCGTCGTCGTCGGGCAGTTCGCCAGCGATACCGCAGGACCAATCTGGTTGCAGATTGTTGCGCTGGGCGTCATCCACCTGGTGGTCGCGACGACCATCCATACGAGTATTGTACTTGCCGGGTCCCGTTTTGGCCAAAAACTGGAAGCTTATCGGACCGCTCCCCTCCTGCGCGGCACCTTTGCCATCATGCTGCTTGGAATCGCCGTGTGGATCGCCGTCTCGACCGGACGTTCGGTCTCCTGACTGGCACAGTCCTTGCGGAGGTGAAATCGGAGGCAACTCCAATCATGCAAAACATCTTCCTGCTCCGGGTGCTCACCGCCCGGAGCATTTTTTCAGCTGACTCGCGCTGCGCGGGCGAGCCGCCGGGCCTTGGCGTCGCCCATGACACTGTCGGCGGTAAAGATCGCCAACGCCGTCCAGATGAAACCAAAAGCCGCCGCATGGGTCCAGCCGAACGGTTCGCGGAACACGAGAACCGCGATCAGGAACTGCAAGGTCGGCCCGATATATTGCATCATGCCGATGGTCGAGAGCTTCAGACGACGTGCTGACAAGGCAAACAGGATGAGGGGCACAGACGTGATCGGGCCGGCCGCCATCAATAGTGCGACATCCCATCCCCCATTGCCGAATACTTGCGCATCCGGTTGGCGCGAGAGCCAGGCCAACCAGGCCAGGGCGACGGGCGCCAATAGCAGGACCTCCATCAGAAATCCTGCTCGACTATCAATGGCGACCTGCTTCCGGATCAGCGAGTAACAGGCAAAGGTTACGCAGAGAAACAGGGCGACCCACGGCACCTGTCCGAAAGCCACTGTCATGATGGCAACGCCGATAGCGGCGATGCTTACTGCGCCCCATTGCGCCGGCCGAAGGCGCTCGGAAAAGAAGATCATGCCGAAGATCACGTTCACAAGCGGATTGATGTAATAGCCGAGCGACGCTTCCATCGTCCGGCCAGCATTTACCGCCCAGATGTAACATCCCCAATTGGACCCGATCAGGGCGCCTGAGATAAGCAGCCATTTCAGCTTGTCCCATTTCAGGGCTGTCCGAACGTCCCGCCAGTTCGCAGCAATCGCAATGAACATCAGCGCAGTCGGTATGGACCAGACCACGCGATGTGCCAGCAGGTCCGCCGCACCGATGTGCTGCATCAGCCGGATGTAGAGCGGCAGGCTCCCCCAGATAAAAAAGGCCCCCAGGCCAGCAAAGAATCCGAGACGAGTTTCAGTGTTCATGGCCCAGCGCGTAGCACTGAGCCATGAGGCAACGCCACCCAATTATTGCTGCGAAGCGTTTCAGTTTGTCGAAACGGGCTGTTTCTCTGGCTTCAGGACGCCGCGATTGAGGAGTTCTTCGGCAATCTGGATTGCGTTGAGGGCGGCGCCTTTGCGCAGATTGTCGGAGACACACCAGAAGGCGATGCCGTTTTCGACCGTCGGGTCCTTGCGGACGCGGGAGATATAGGTCGCCCATTCGCCCACGCATTCCTTCGGCGTGATGTAGAGCTCGTCTTCAGGATCATCGACCAGCATGATGCCCGGGCTCTCGCGCAGAATTTCCTTGGCTTTCTTGGCGCTCAGGGGGCCGGCCAATTCGACATTCACGGCTTCGGAATGGCCGACAAAGACCGGCACGCGCACACAGGTCGCGACCAGTTCGATGGACTCGTCGAGGATTTTCTTCGTCTCGACGCGCATCTTCCACTCTTCCTTGGTGAAACCATCATCCATGAAAACGTCGATCTGCGGGATGACGTTGAAGGCAATTTCCTTCTGGAAGACTTCCGGGGTCGGCTCGTCATTGACGAATACGCCGCGTGTCTGATTCCACAGCTCGTCCATCGCCTCCTTGCCGGCGCCGGATACGGACTGGTAAGTCGAACAGACAACGCGGGTGATACCGACGGCATCATGCAGCGGCTTCAGCGCCACAACGAGCTGTGCAGTCGAGCAGTTGGGGTTCGCGATGATCATCTTCTTTTCGTAACCCATCACGGCTTCGCCGTTGCACTCTGGCACGACGAGCGGCACGTCCGGATCCATCCGCCATGCGGACGAGTTGTCGATCGTGATCGCGCCGGCTTTGGCAATTTTCGGTGCCCATTCCTTGGCGGTGGCGCCGCCAGCCGACATCAGGACGAGGTCTACCTGTGTGAAGTCGAATTGTTCAATATCGTGGCATTTCAGCGTGCGATCGCCATAGGACACTTCCTTGCCGAGCGACCGGCGGGACGCAACGGCAAAGACTTCGTCGGCTGGGAACATACGTTCTTCCAGAATGTTCAGCAGTTCGCGTCCGACATTACCTGTTGCACCGACGACTGCGATCCGAGTGGCCATGATATTTCTACTCCTGAGATTGAACCGGGCTTATGGCGCATCTTCGACGCCATTTAAAGCCTGTTGCCAACGTCTCGCTGCTGAGGCAGACCGGATTGAACCCGGAACTGGGAGCCGCCCTCGTGCTTGATGACGTAATCAACCGCTACCTCGCCTGTTACAATGCCCGTGATATCGACGGAATGCTCGATTGCGTGACGGAAGACGTGGTGTTCGAAAATATCTCCAACACGGGTCAGTCCATGCGTCTGGATGGCAGGGACATGATGCGTCAGGTCGCGGAATTGTCAGGAAATGCCTTCTCCTATCGCCGTCAGCGACTGGTCAACATTGTCAGTGGAGGCGGCAAAGCTGCGGCCGAGATCGAATTTGAAGGCAAGGCCGCCGTAGACCTGCCCAATGGCATCAAGTCCGGCGAGACCGTAAAAGTACGCGGCGCGAGCTTTTTCGAATTTCGTGGAAACCTGCTCTGCCGCATCGCGGATTATAGCTGATCTCCATGCAACAAGCCGTAGATTTCCTCGATGAATCGCTGGCCCTGTCCGAGCTGATCGCACCCCTGTCCGATACGGACTATACGCAGAAAACCGCATTCAAGGACTGGACCATCGACATGGTTCTCCGCCACCTGCATTTCTGGAACACCGCAGCGCTATTGTCGGTAAAAGACGAGGCGGCATTTCAAGCGCTTGTATCCGGCCTGACGGACGCACTCCGCGAAGGCGCACTTCCAGACCATGAATATGCGTACTTCGAGGGCCTGTCAGGCCGCGCCTTGCGGGAGGACTGGCTTGTCATGGCAGACCGTACGGCAGATGTCTTCGCTCAAACCGATCCATCCCAGCGCCTGCAATGGGTGGGCCCAAGCATGAGCGCGCGGTCTTCGATCACGGCGCGACTTATGGAAACCTGGGCGCACGGTCAGGAAGTCTATGACCAGCTGGGCGTCGTCCGTGAGAATAACGACCGTATCCGCAATATCGTGGTGCTGGGCGTGAACACCTATGGGTGGACTTTTGCCAACCGGAAACTCCCGGCTCCGGGGCCGATGCCCTTCCTGTCCCTTACCGCGCCGTCCGGCGAAATCTGGACGTATGGCGAAGAACAAGATGATGAGCGGATTGCAGGCCGCGCAGAAGAATTCTGCCAAGTCGTAACGCAGGTACGCAACGTGGCGGACACAAGTCTTTCCGTATCCGGAAAGATTGCTCAATCCTGGATGACACAAGCGCAGTGCTTTGCGGGCCCTCCGCAGCCGCCACCAGCGGCCGGGACACGGAGGACGCGCACGGCCTAAAGCACTGCGATAACTGCATCCGTCATCTGGTGAGTCTTGAGCTCTCCTCCAAGATCTCGCGTACGGGCGCCATCTTCCAAAGCCTTGCCCACTGCTGCGAAGAGCCTGTCGGCGATTTTTTCACGCCCCAGAGACCAGCGGAGGGCCATTTCAAGCGACAGAATGGCCGCGCACGGATTTGCGATACCCTGTCCCGCAATGTCCGGCGCCGAACCGTGCACCGGCTCATAGAGGCCCGGCGTACCATCCGCCCCAAGGGACGCAGAGGGCAGCATTCCGATGGACCCGGTCAGCATGGCGGCTTCGTCAGAGAGAATATCCCCGAACAGATTACCGGCAAGAATCACATCGAACTGTTTCGGCGCTCGGACGAGCTCCATTGCACAAGCATCCGCATACATGTGGCTGAGTTCGACGCCAGCGCCGAACTCGGCATGCGCCAATGTGACTTCCTGACGCCAGAACAGGCCGGTCTCCATGACGTTCGATTTTTCCACCGAACAGACACGGCCATCCCTGCCACGCGCGATTTCGAAAGCAACACGCGTAACACGTTCGACTTCCGGGTGCGTGTAGATCGACGTGTCATACCCCCGGCGCAGTCCGCCTTTCTCATCAATGCCGCGCGGCGTGCCGAAATAGACACCCCCTGTCAGCTCTCGGACGATCATGATGTCCAGGCCTTCGACCACTTCAGGCTTCAGGCTGGAGGCGCTGACCAATGCCGGGAAACAGAAAGCGGGCCGCAAGTTCGCAAACACATCGAGGCCTTTGCGCAAAGCCAGCAGGCCAGCTTCCGGGCGCTTGTCGCGCGCCGTACCCGCCCATTTCGGCCCACCAACCGCGCCGAGCAGAACCGCATCCGATCTACGGGCCTGCTCCAGCGTATCCTCGGTCAACGGCGTCCCGTGGGCATCAAAGGATGCTCCGCCAACAAGCCCCTCTTCCAACAGGAGGTCTGGAGCCAGAACGTCCACCAGGCGCCGAACTTCGGCCACAACTTCTGGGCCAATCCCGTCTCCTGGCAATAACAGTAAGGTCTGTTTCACTTCCGCGCTCCACTCATGTTCGGACAAGTTTGTTTTGTGGCACCTAGTAGCCACCACAACACAGCCGAGCAATACTGTCGCGTGTGGTCGGCGGCCGGACCAGGTCGACCTGGGAAAGTTGAGCCACCCGAGAGTGGAAGGGCCTACATGCCGGGTTCGCGTGGTATGGGTGTGTAGCGGCTATCAATCTTGTCCTTGAATTCCTTGGCCTGTTCTTCGTTCCGCTCATCTATGTCGGCCCAGGTTGCCTTGTTGTTGCAAATCCGTTTTGGCAGCATCGAGCCGAACTCCTTGATGGAGCGGCACTCTCTTTCGGCGCCTTCCGCCAATGTCATTTCCTCAGACCCGGTTGAACTCGCGCAGCCCGCGAGAGAAACCATCAATCCAGCTGCAAGCACAGAACCCGCAAATTTCATCTTTATCTCCCAAAGTGTGCAATTCAGAACCGCGTCCACCACTAATGGTTGTAACCAGCGGGCGCAACGCCATCTACGTCTCCACCAAACAAGAACGAAACCCGCTCGTGCGACTCTCAGGTCTCGGGGTCACGCTTTTCTTCGGTTGAGGCGCCCGCTTCGTCGGACGGCGCGGACTGAGCCTCTGGCAGGGTGACATTGACTTCAGGCTGCGTGCCGAATGGATCCGTATGACAGGCCGCGACAGACGCCAGCACCAATCCCCCCAGAATTATCAGGCTTAATCTCTTCATGACCATCCTCTTCGCTTTCCGGGTCAGCTGGCCTTTTCGAGCCATGGCATGGAGACGCGTCGACGCGCTTCGAACGTGTCGATCTCGCTTGCTGCAGTCATCGAACTGCCAATCTCGTCAAGGCCTTCCATGAGGTTTGCCTTACGGCCTGCATCCACTTCAAACGCATACACTTCGCCATCCGGCCCGGTGACGATCTGGGCTTCAAGGTCCACGGTGAAGACATGGTTCGCCCCCCCCGCCTGATCGGCCAGCTTCTGGCATACGTCGACTGGCAGGCGAACTGGCAAGATGCCATTCTTGTAGCAGTTGTTGTGGAAGATGTCGGCGAAACTCGGCGCGATCACACAAGTTATACCCTGATCCAACAGAGCCCAGGGCGCGTGCTCACGCGACGAGCCACAGCCGAAGTTCTCGCCCGCAATCAGGATACTCGCCGTCGCGTATTCAGGCCGGTTCAACACGAAATCGGGCCTGGGGGAGCCATCCGAGAGCGTTTTCAGCTCATGAAACAGTCCCGTCGACAGACCGGTGCGTTCGGTCGTCTTCAGGAATTGCTTGGGAATGATCATGTCGGTGTCGACATTTGACATCGGCTTGCCCTTTTCGAGCAGCGGCGCAGCGGTTCCGGTGAGTTGGGTAAAGGCTTTCATGAGGCGTGTCCTACCTTGAAGAATGCGCGATGAACAGGGTCGGCACGCCCAATGTGCCATCCCTTATAGTGAAAACGGCAGACCCCGGTTTGCGACCTGTCCGTTGTTCGGAAACATTGAAGCCAGCCTCCGTGAGGCGTGCATGTGCCGCCGAAAGATCATCCACGGTCCATGTCAGGCCCCAGATACTGTCCGGCGCGGCTGGGTCAACATCTTCCCCGAGGCGGTTGATGACCTCAAAGGTCAGCCCGCCTGTGCGGAAGAACAAAAAGCGCGTCTTCCACTCTTCCCGCGTCCGGTCGAGCGCCAGATCCAGCCCCAACCGTGCGCCATAAAGCCCCAATGCCCGGTCGGGATTGGGCGTGTTGATGACAATATGGTCCAGCGATGTGACGCAGCCAGACGGCGCGTCCGCCACGGGCAAGGCTTGTTCCGGCGAGATGATGAAAGTCTTCACGCCAGCAGTTTGCGCGTCCGCGCACCGGAAGCGCGTCCATTTCCGGGTTTCGCCGTTGATTGCGTTTGTACTGCTTCCATCGGCGATCTCGCCCGGCATCAAGCCACGACGGGTCAGCTTGTGATGCGCGGCGGAAATATCTCCCGTTCCAAAAGCGAGGCTTTTCAGGCCGGGGCCTTCGTCGGAGATGATTTCCCGCAAACGATCGGCCACCGTCCCCTCCCCGTCAGGGGCCATCAGTTCAAGACTGGTATTCTCCAATTGGAAAATTGCTGTTGCGGCACCGTCGGCTGAGGCGCGCCAATCTGCCGGCCGCCCGAGCAATTGCTCATAGACGGCCGTCGCGGAGCTGATCTCCGGACAGACCAGCACAAAATGGTCGAGACCCGTAATCATGCTATCCTAGAGACCCTCAAACAGGGCTGTCGATACATACCGTTCGGCGAAGCTTGGCAGGATGACGACGAGGGTCTTGCCGGCCATGTCGTCACGCGCGCCAACCTTGACCGCTGCGGCCGCTGCCGCGCCGGAGGAGATACCGCCGGGTATGCCTTCGAGCCGCGCAAGTTTGCGGGCCGTGGCAAAGGATTCCTCATTCGACACTTTCACGACTTCATCAATCAGGCTCGTGTCCGCATTGCCGGGGATAAAGCCTGCGCCGATACCCTGGATCATGTGCGGGCCGGGCTCGCCCCCGGAGAGGACCGGGCTGCCTTCCGGCTCAATCGCCATCATTTTCAGGCCCGGCTTGCGGGCCTTCAATACGCGGCCTGTGCCCGTAAATGTGCCACCAGTACCTATGCCGGACAGGACAGCATCGACCGCGCCGTCTGTGTCCGCCCAGATTTCTTCTGCTGTGGTCAGCTCATGGATGGCCGGATTGGCGGGATTGTCGAACTGGCTTGGCATCACCGCGCCGGGCGTCGCCTCAAGGATTTCCTTCGCCTTCGCGATAGCACCGCCCATGCCCTTCTCTTTTGGCGTCAGCTCCAGCTCCGCGCCGAGATAGGCCAGCATCTTGCGGCGCTCGATGGACATGGATTCCGGCATGGTCAGGATGAGGCGGTATCCCCGGCTCGCCGCCGCAAAGGCCAGGCCGATGCCGGTATTGCCTGAGGTCGGCTCGACCAGAACGCCGCCGGGCTTCAGCTTGCCGTCGGCTTCCAGCTGCAACACCATGTTCAGGCCGATCCGGTCTTTCACGCTGGCGAGTGGATTGAAGAATTCGCATTTGAACAGCAGGTTCGCCTTGATGCCTTCGGCCTCGGCGAACTTCGGCGCAGCAACCAGCGGCGTCGATCCGACCGTTTCGAGGATAGACGCGTAGGTACGACCGCGCGGGCCATCCAGCGAAACATTTCCGGGCAGGCTGACAGTATTGCTCATGGGTCCACTCCATTTGTTGCAGGGCAAGGTTGGCCGGACTATCTGCCCTCACCCTTCGAGAGGCAACTGAAGGATGTGTTTAGTCGGCGGCACGCCCTTTTATGTCTTCAAGTATTTGCCGCCCAATCTCCCTACGCTCTACGTACTTGGCGGCTGCTTTCGAGGTTTTGAACAAATTCCACTTCAGATGAGGCTTAAGATCCGTGACATCGCGCCCAGTCAAATCACAAAAGATCGCCAGATTGAACGCCCACTCGTCCAGCGACAAATAGCCGAATTTCTCACTGGACCACCCCTGGCTCTCGAAATCCTGAGTTTGGATAAACTCGAATGCGGAATTAGCCCCGAATACTCCAAAGCCCAGAAAGACAGACGTGACATCCGTTGCCGGCTCGATCAGCTCCCAGCCGCCTGGTGGGGCTTCCTGAAATCCTTCATTCAGATAGTGACTGAGTTCGTGCGCAAAGGTTGCGATCAGCTTTACCGGTGTATGAACATGGCTCGGATCATACGTAATCTGACCAGAATTTCCGGTGTGGGAGAAGGTTCCTGCCGCTGTCCCCGAATGTTGAACTCTGCCCAGTGTGGATACCCTTCCGGCAAGCTCGGCTTGCGGCACCAATTGGACTGGCCATTCTGACATTCCGGCCAGATCACGCACATGCTCAAATATGAATTCAGCGCGCTCGCGCCCACTCGAATCGGTTGGCGGAAAGAAGTCCGGGGTTGGAAGCACGAGCGGCGTCTCTCGAAGGGCTTCCCGCCCACCAGTGCACTTCAATAGCCATGCCCAACACAGAACATGGAATGCCTCCACATCCTCATCGAGAAAGTGGCTGCGTCCAAACACTAGCCAATCACACCTTGGATCGCGGCGCGCGCTGCGAGGGTAGGGCTCATCAGATGGGTGCGGCCATCGCGGCCCTGGCGGCCTTCGAAGTTCCGGTTGGAGGTGGACGCGCACCGCTCGCCCGGCGCCAGCGTGTCGGGATTCATGCCGAGACACATGGAACAGCCCGGCTCGCGCCATTCAAACCCGGCTTCGAGAAAGATCTCGTCCAGCCCTTCGGATTCGGCTTGCGCACGGACGAGGCCAGACCCCGGCACGACCATGGCACGCACGCCTTCGGCCACTTTGTTGCCCTTGGCGACTTCAGCGGCGGCGCGAAGATCTTCGATCCGGCTGTTCGTGCACGAGCCGATGAAGACGCGCTGCACCGGTGTGCCCTTGATCGGTGTACCACCTTCAAGGCCCATATAGGACAGTGCGCGCTCACACGCACCTGCCTTGATTGGATCACTGAAATCTTCCGGCTTCGGAATAATACCCGACAACGGAATCGCCTGTTCTGGGCTCGTGCCCCAGGTCAATGTCGGCTCAACCGCTTCGCCCTTGATGTGGACGACTTCATCAAATACGGCATCCTCATCGGAATAGAGCGTCGTCCAAAAAGATTTCGCGACATCCCATGCACCACCCTTGGGCGCGGCCGGGCGGCCCTTGATGTATTCAAACGTTGTCTCGTCTGGAGCCACCAGACCCGCACGGGCACCGCCCTCAATGGCGAGATTGCACAGCGTCATGCGCCCTTCCATGGAGAGGCTCCGAACTGCGTCACCGCGATACTCCATGACGTATCCCGTGCCACCGGCCGTACCGATGACGGAAATTATGTGGAGGGCGAGATCCTTGGCGGTCACGCCATCTTTCAGGCTGCCAGATACTTCGATTGCCATGTTCTTGGATTTCTGCGCACGCAAGGTCTGCGTGGCGAGCACATGCTCAACTTCCGATGTGCCGATACCATGCGCCAGCGCGCCGAACGCGCCATGCGTGGACGTGTGGCTATCACCGCAGACAATCGTCATGCCGGGCTGGGTGCGCCCCTGCTCCGGCCCCACGACATGGACGATGCCATTGCGGATGTCGCCCATCGGGAAATACTCGATATCGTGCTCGGCCACATTGCGGGTCAGCGTTTCCAGCTGGTTGCGCGCATCGGGGTCTGTCACGCCAGCAAGGCCGGCGGCCTGGTTCTCGGTCGGGGTGTTGTGGTCAGCGACGGCCAGGGTCAGGTCCCGGCGGCGCATGCCGCGTCCGGCCGCTTTCAGTCCGGCAAAAGCCTGGGGCGTCGTCACTTCGTGAATCAGGTGGAGATCGATATAGAGCAGGCTTTCACCGCCCTCATCGGTGTGCACCACATGCGCGTCCCAGATCTTGTCGTAAAGTGTCTTGCCAGCCATGGGGCCTCTTCCTGTCATATCGCGGCGCACCATAGCGGCGCGCGCCCGGCTGGGAAGGGGTCAATTGGCGATTGGCGACTCTTGATCACAGGGCGGAGACAGGCGCACGGCCAGCGCCTTCAGCTCGTCCATCTCGAAATCGCCGGAAACGAGTATTTCACCGCCTGTGATCCGTTCCAGCACTCTGGGAGACATGATGGTTTCCTCGTCCACCCGCAAGGGGAGGACTTCACCCATATTGGCCACCGTGAGGGCTTCCAGCTTGGATGCGCCGGACTCGTCCATACGGATGGAAAGCGCCGGTCGACCCGCCGAATCCGTCACGGCCGAAGCCTGAACCTGATAGGGTGCAAAGCGGGTATCACCGATGAAGAGAATACCCTGCGCTATGTCAGGCGGGCGGCAAGCCGGCATTGTGAGGCGCAGCGTGTCGTCGGCGGGTTCGCAGGCAGCAAGCAATGAAACGGCGAAGAGTGTGAGACAGAGGCGTTTCATGCGTCCGAACGTGCCACAGAAATACCAGCCCCAAAAGTGAAAACGCCCCAACCATGAGGCGGGGCGTTTCTTCAATTCCTGACTGAAGTGTCGGGACGTCTATTCTTCAGCAGCGCCTTCGTCAGCGGAGGCAGCCGCAGCGGCCTCTGCTTCAGCGGCAGCAGCAGCTGCAGCCTCTTCAGCGGCTTTCGCCTTGGCAGCCTCTTCGCGAGCCTTGGCAGCAGCTTCCTTGCGGGCGGCTTTCTCTGCATCTTTCTGGCGGCGGCGCTCGGTTTTCGACACGGCAATTTCGACCGTTTCGATGCCGTGGCCGGTGGTACGTTCAGCGATACGGGCAGACTTACCGCGACGATCGCGCAGATAGTAGAGTTTCGCACGGCGCACGCGACCCTTGCGCTTCACTTCGATGCTCTCGATCATCGGGGAAGCCAGCGGGAAAACGCGCTCGACGCCTTCACCAAAGGAAATCTTGCGAACCGTGAAGCTCTCATTGATGCCACCGCCTGCGCGGGCAATACAGACGCCTTCAAAGCGCTGGACGCGCTCACGGTCGCCTTCCGTGATGCGGACGTTCACGGCTAGCGTGTCACCCGGTGAAAAATCCGGGATGTTCTTGTCGCCGACAACGCGGGAAAACTCTTCCGCTTCGAGCTGTTCAATCATGTTCATCGCCTGTCTCCGGCGGTTGTAATTCGTTGGTATCTGAGTAAGCGGCGTATAAATCGGGGCGGCGGTCAATTGTCAACGACTTTGCGCTGTTAAACCGCCATTCTTGTATGCGTTTATGATCCCCCGACAGCAGAACCTCCGGAGTCGGGCGGCCTTCCCACTCCCGGGGCAGCGTATACTGGTCGTGTTCCAGCAATCCGGTCTCGAAAGATTCCTCCTCAAGGGAGGCCTGGTTCCCCGCAACTCCGGGCAACAAACGCACAACCGCCTCGGTCATCGCCATGGCTGCGACCTCACCCCCAGCCAGCACAAAATCCCCGATGGAAACCTCGCGCAAGCCGCGCGCACGGATCACCCGCTCGTCCAGCCCCTCGAACCGGCCACACATCATCACCATGCCCGGGCCGCCTGCCAGGTCCCGCGCCAGTTTCTGTGAAAACGGCTCTCCGCGCGGCGACAGATAGATCAGCGGCTTGCCGTCTGTGTCGATACTGTCCAGCGCCGCAGCCGTCACATCCGGTCGCAACACCATACCTGCGCCGCCCCCCGCCGGCGGGGCGTCGACATTCTGATGCTTTCCGAGGCCGAAATCGCGCAGCTGGACGGTTTCATAGTCCCAGATGCCTTCGCGACGCGCGCGCTCCAGGATGGAGACGCCGAGCGGGCCGGGAAACGCTTCGGGAAACAGGGTGATGAAACTTGCCTTGAACATGCGCCGAGCCTTTAGCCTACCGCGTGCGCTCCGTCACGTCTCGCCAGGCCGTTACCCAAATGGCTAGCCGTCTTCCTGCCCCCCAAGAGTAGAACGCCAAACGGCAGCGGTCGACAAAAGTTGACGCGTGTGTCATTTTTTTCTGGGAGGAATAAAATGACAAAAACATTGGCGGGTCTCACACCCGAAGAAATTGGCCGTGTCCGCAAGCCTCTGGGACAAGCCTATACCCTGCCCCCAGCCGCCTATCTCGACGAGGATGTGTACGCGCGCGAAACCGACCAGATCCTGCGCAAGAGCTGGCTCCCGCTGGCACGCATCGACCAGATAGCCACGCCGGGCGATTTCGTTTCGCTCGACCTGTTCGGCCAACCGGTCATGGTGGTTCACGGACATGATGGCGAAGTCCGTGTCATGTCGCGCACATGCCTGCACCGCGCAGCCCTGCTGGCAGACGGAAACGGCAATCGCAAGCTATTCACATGCCCCTACCACGCCTGGAGCTATGACACGTCGGGCCAGCTTGTCCGGGCGCCCCTGATGGATGGCGCAGAGGAGTTTGCTGAATCCAATTGCCGGCTGCCCCAACTCCGCACGGAAATCTGGGAGGGCTTTGTCCTCGCCAATTTCGACCCCGACGCAGCGCCCTTCGCCCCGCCGGTCGAGACGTTTCGCAAGTATTTCGAGAACTTCCGCCTCGCCGACATGAAGGTCGTTCACACGCTCGAATTCGACAGCGAGTGGAACTGGAAAGTGCTGGTGGAGAATTTCATGGAAGCTTACCACCACATCGCCACGCATTCCGAGACGTTCGAGCCCGCCTATCATGCCCGCGACTCCCGCGTGCCGGACAATGACGGCCCGTGGTCCATCCTGCACATGCCAGCGGCCCATGAGGAACTGCCGCCTGGCCTGCCCCCGCTTGAAGGTCTTGAAGACTGGCAGGCGCGCGACCTGTTCGCGACCGCCATCTTTCCGCACTTCCTGCTGGGCATTCAGGGCAGTGTCGTCACCTGGTACCAGGTCTTTCCGCAAGGCGCCGGCAAGTTGCACCTGAAGATCCATATTTGCGTTCCAGCCGCTTACAGCGAGATGGAAGGCTTTGACGAGATTGCGGAAGGCATGGCCCTGATGGTCTCGGCGATCCATCACGAGGATATCGGCGCGAATGATCTTGTCTGGCAGGGCCTCAACGCGCCGATGACACGGCAAGGCCGCCTCTCTCCACTTGAGAAGGCCATCTGGCAGTACAATCAATGGTGGCTCGACAAGATGGAAGCGCCCTAGGCGGCCCCATCCCAATCCGGCCAGTCGCGGAACAGGCCGAACTTGATGTTGGTCACCATGGCATTCGCGCTGAAGTGCAGCGTATCGGTTTCACCGGACCGCGCGGCGGCGGCGCGAAAAGCGGTGTCGAGCTGGGCGAGGTCGCGCGTCTCGATCATGATGTGGAACTCGCGCACATCGTCCGGCCGCAGGCCCAGCTTGCAGCGCATCATGCGCCAGGATTCGATCCGGCCGTCTGACTTCATATGATCCAGAAACGCCGGTAGCGCCTTGGCGAAGGCACGCTCGTCCGTTCCGGGCTTCAGGTCAAACCAGACGTGATAAATGTCCATGCCGCGCTCCCCTGCTTGGTCGCCTGTTGCACCTATCGCAACCGGCTGGCAATTGGCATACTCGTTTCATGACGTTCCAACCGGGAGTTTTGTGACATGGGCATCATCGCATCGGTGGCAGCCTTCCTTGGACAGAAACCCCGTACCGTATCGAACCGGAAAGTGCCGGAGGCGTACAAGGCCATGTCCGCCGCCGAACTGAAGGACCGCGCCATGGCCGGCGATGTCCAGGCCGAAACCGCCCTGCGCCAGCGTGCAGCTTCAGCGGGCAAATGAGACTGGACCGCCAAGGCGCCAGCCTCTACTCCAGACCTATGCCCCAAAGCCCCGCCCTCTCCGTCCTGATCCCGTTCTTCAATGAAGAGGGTAATGTGCACCCCGTGATCGACGAGATCCATGAGCAGCTGGCGGGAATCAGTTTCGAGATTGTGTGCGTGAATGATTGCTCGTCCGACGCGACAGAGCAGGAACTTGCCGAAGCGATGGCGAAGCATCCCGATACCGTGGTCGTGTTCAATCATGTCGCGCGCAAGGGGAAGTCCGCCGCACTGTTCACCGGGCTCAAATCTGTGCGCGGCCAGTGGGTACAATTGCTTGACGGGGACGGGCAGAACGATCCGGCGGATACGGCCCGTCTCTGGAAAGAGATCATTGTGCCGGGCGCATCCCCAAGCCTCGGCATCATTGCAGGCAAGCGCAACAGCCGGAATGATTCCGGATTCAAATGGATACAGTCCCGCGTCGCCAATGGGGTACGCCGCTTCGTGCTTCAGGATGATGCGACGGATACCGGATGCGGATGGAAACTGATCCGGACCGAAGCTTTTCGCGATCTGCCCTTCTTTGCCTCGATGCACCGCTTCCTGCCCGCCCTGATCAAGCGCGCAGGCTGGGATGTGCGCGAAGAGCGCGTGAATGATCGCAAGCGACTGGCGGGAGAATCCAAATACGGATTCCTCGGCAGGCTTGGCGCAGGCGTCTTTGACCTGATCGGCATGTTCTGGCTGATCCGCCGGGGCGGATACGGCATCGCGCGCGAATGGCACGACCCGCGCGCGAACTGAGCCGCAACACCCCTAGTCCTTGTGAACTTCTCCACCCCGATTGCGCAGGGCTTTCGGCATATTATTTGACCGTTGCGGTTGCGGACGCGGCGTGGACCGTTGCTGCGGCTTTACCCGAGCCGGTTGGCGCTGAGCCTGTGGCCGGGCTTGCCGTTGCGGCTGTGCCTGTTTGCGCGTCTGCGGGGCAGGACGGACTTGCGGGCGCGCCGGTTGCCTCACCTGTTGTCTGGTCTGCTGTTGGGGACGGATCGTCTTTTGCTGGCGCGTCTGGGTTTGAGGGCGCTGCTGCACCTCACGGCGTTGCGTTTGAGTGTTCCTCAGCGCCTTGGGCCGCGAAGTATTCATGTCCACTTTTTGCCTGGGCCGCGGCGTGGCTGTGGGCCGGCGCTCGGTTTGCGCGCGGTTGCGCTGCGTTGCCGCCGGTTGCACCTGGCGCGTCTGCGGTCTCTGGGTGGTCGAACGGTTGGGCTGAATGGTCCGCACATTAGGACGCGGACGGTCTTCAGAGCCAATATTGGCGCGTTGCGGGCGACCTGGCAGAGCGTGTGGGCGACGTTGCTGAGTCACGTCCCGCGCCTTCGGCCCGCCCGCAAGCGGGTTTGCCGCTGTCGGCGCTACTGTCTGCACATTTCCATTTCGTCCGCCGCCACGATTGCCATTCCGGCCATCATCCCGGCGACCGCGGTCTGCGTGACCCCCATCATTTCGGCCACCGCGATCTCCGCGTTGACCATCTCCCCGGCCGCCGCGCGGGCTGTCACCCACCGGCCGAATGGACGAGATGTTGTCATTCAGACGAATACCATTCAGCCGGTCCGTCGAGGCATCGACGATCTGACAGCGCCCTTTATAGTTCGCATGCTCGCAAACTTCCCATTTGCCAGAACGGATTTGCAGCGACGATATATTGTCATTGAAGCGATAGCGACTGAGGTCGGAAACGCCCTTGTTGAGGCCAAGCGAGGCACCGCGTTCATAGGAATCCGTGTAGAGCGTCACCGCGCCATTGCGCGCGCCATAATGCCCTCTCAGCGGGCGCTGTTGCTTGCGGTAATGACGCCCATAGTGCGGATTCGCGCCATGACGCGTCCAGCCGAAGCCATAGGGGCCGTGGCCGAGACGCGGACTGTAATAACCGTGGGATCGATAGCTCGGCGAATAGCCATAATGGTAGACGCTGACACTCGTGCTGGTGCCATAGCCGTGTGAGTAATTGTCGTACCCGTAACGGGCATTGTCAGCATAGCGGATATAGCCCGACTGATCGCGGGTGAACATCAAGCCGTGCTCGGCTTCGGTATACTCGTAAATCGGGCGCACCGACGTTAGTTCGCGATCAAGGCCGTACCAGTCGAGGTCCTGGACATCGCCACGGATGAAGACACAGCGGCCGGTGAAGTCGCTATGCTCGCACAGCTCCCAGGCGCCGGACAGGACCGCAACGGATTGCGCGCGATCATTGAAATAATAGTCGTTCAGAGAATAGACGGAATCGAAGACTTCCCGCACTTCCCCGCGAAAATCCTCGCCGCTGAACAACATCAGGCCCGCCGGTTGTTCATTGCCTTCATACTGCGCGGCTGCAGCGCCCACTACAGTTAGCGGAAGGGCAAGAGCAGCGCCGAAGCGGATTAATCTGGCAAACATGGGCAGTTACCTCGTTCTTAACCTACCCTTTATGACAGGTGGCGTCTGAACAAGCGGCAACATGGGTCAATCAGTGGATTCAGCCTCGTCCCCGGGCGCCGTCCATTCGGCGAGATCCGGAATGATGATGCGGGATGTGGCAAGGTCCACGGTCGGCACATCGGCCAGCGTGAAGGGCACGAGAACCGTATCGCCCCGGTCCGCCAAACGGATTTCGAGCAAATCATCTGCGCCGAAATTCTGCACGGCTTTCACGGTGCCCGCAGGCTCATTCCCGCCCGCGAACACCTGAAGACCGACAAGGTCCTCGATGTAGAACTCGTCGTCATCTGTTTCCGGAAGTTTCGCGCGCGGGACATGCAATAGCGTGCCACGCATCGCGTCCCATTCTTCTTTTTGCTTCTGTTCCTTGGGACGCACAATGAAATGGTCCTTGCCGGGCCGGGCCGACTGCGGCGTCAGCACAGGCTTCCCGGCTTCATCAGTCAGCGCACCATAGGTGAACACATCATCCGGGTCGGCGGTGAAGCTTTTCACTCGCACATCACCGCGTACGCCGTGCGCACCCTTGATAACGCCCACGACGATCTGTCTCTCAGTGTTTGATTTCGCACTCATGCCGCTTCTCTAACGGCCGATTGGCAGAGCGCAAGCGGGCAAGCGCCGCATCAGCGCCAGCCGTCATAGGCGCGGATGGAGGAAATATTGTCGTTCATGCGGATTGGCTTCAAATCACCCGCGCCGCCCTGCAACACTTCGCACCGCCCCCGATAGTTCGCATGCTCGCAGACCAGCCAACTGCCCCCCGTCACGAGGAAGGAGCTTGCGCGGTCATTGAAACGATACTGGCCGAGATCCGGCACATCGTGGCTGATTTCGATGGCCTGCCCGCGCTGGGCAGAATCCTGGAACAGAACAAGGTCACCATACCCTCCTCCGCGACGGCCTTTCCCCGGCCGGTCGCGATAGGCGACAGGACGAAGGGAGGAAACATTGTCATTGAGGCGATATGCGTTCAGGCGAACTGTGCTCGCATCGACGATTTCGCACCGCCCCCTGAAATGGGCGTCCGTACACAGTTCCCATGCGCCAGCGCGAATGGTAATCGACGAGGCTCGGTCATTGAAGCGCAGGCGGGCAAGGTCCGGCTCGGCGCCCTGAATGCGAAGGCCTTCGCCGGAAAAGCCGGAATCAGCGTGAAGCACCACGCCATTCCCACCGCCACGATATGACGTATCATGATAGCGACCCCGGTCTGCGCTGGCAGGAAGGGCGAGCGCCGCAATTCCGAGTGCAGCAAAGGGCAGAGTTCTGAAAAGTTTGGCCTTGGACATCTCGGATCTCCTCTCGTGTCGTGTCGTGTTCTTTCTAGAGAAAGCGACCTGAACGGTGATTTGGTTCCCTGTTGCCCGGCATTCAGCCTCAGGCCTTGCGTCCACGAAAAAGGCCGGCACCCCGCAGGGCACCGGCCATATCCCGAGACTGGCAAGCCAGTCTTACTCCGAAGCAGCTTCCTCAGCGGGCGCTTCTTCAGCGGCCGGAGCTTCTTCTTCAGCCGGAGCCGCAGCAGCTTCAGCCGCCGCTTTTGCCTTTTCGGCTTTCTCTTCAGCGCGTTCCTGAGCTTTCTTGCCTGGCTCGCCCTTGTTCGGGTTGTTGCCATGCGCCCATTCTACGAGCGGCTTGCCGTCCAGTTCGATCTTGGACAGGAAGCGTGCAACGCGTTCGGTCGGCTGGGCACCCTTGCGGAGCCATTCGGACGCTTTCTCGGCGTCGATCTGGACGCGGAATTCCGAATCTTTCGGAAGGCGCGGATCGTAGGAACCGATTTTCTCGACGAAACGACCGTCGCGTGGTGCGCGGGCATCCGCGATGACCACGGAATAGAAAGGGCGTTTCTTGGACCCGCCACGGGCGAGTCGAATCTTGAGGGCCATATGTGTATCTCCTGTAAGTCTGGCGTCTCGGGGTGGTAATTCAGTCGTCGGTCTCAAGACCGCGAATGTGCTCATGATGGCGGATGACTTCCGCCACGATGAAATTCAGTAGTTTCTCGGCGAAGGCAGGATCGAGCCCGCTTTCCTGTGCCAACTGGCGCAGGCGGTCGATCTGTCTGGCCTCGCGGTCCTTGTCCGCAGGCGGCATATTGTGCACGGCTTTCAGCTTGCCGACTTCCTGCGTCGCCTTGAAGCGCTCGGCCAGGGTGTGGATGATGATCGCATCCAGATTGTCGATACTGGAGCGCAGCTTGGTCAGCTGCAGCAGGGCGAAGGCGTCGCTTTGCTCATTGGTCATTTCTTTTTCCCTCCGCCGAGGCCGGGAAGACCGCCCATGCCCGGTGGCAGTCCACCGCCACCAAGACCGGGCAAGCCGCCTGCCCCGCCGCCCATCTTGGCAAGGTCGCCCGGCGAGATGCCTGCGGCCTGGGCCATGTTCATCATGTTCTTCATACCGCCCTTCTGGCGCATCTTCTTCATCATGCCGGCCATCTGCTGGTGCATCTTCAACACCTTGTTGACCTCTTGCACGGTCACGCCAGCGCCAGCGGCAATCCGCTTGCGGCGAGACGCATTCAGGATGGCCGGTTTGCGACGCTCCTTGCGCGTCATGGACAGAATGATCGCTTCCTGGCGCTTCAGCACATTGTCGTCGAGATTGGCCGAATCCATCGCGGCCTTTGCCTTGCGCGCGCCGGGCAACATGCCCATCAGGCCGCCAAGACCGCCCATGCGCTGCATCTGGCGGAACTGGTCGGCCATGTCCTCAAGGTCGAATTCGCCCTTGCGGAGTTTCTCCGCCATGCGCTCGGCCTTTTCGGCGTCCATCTGCTCGGCGGCCTTTTCGACCAGCGAGACAATGTCGCCCTGTCCGAGAATCCGGCCAGCCACCCGCTTGGCATCGAAGGCATCAAGGCCGTCGAGCTTTTCGCCGACGCCCATGAACTTGATCGGCAGACTCGTAACGGCGCGCATGGAAAGCGCCGCGCCGCCGCGGCCATCGCCATCCATCCGTGTCAGGACAAGGCCGGTCAGCGGCAGGCGAGCGTGGAAGCGGCTGGCGGTTTCAACAGCGTCCTGGCCCGTCAGGGCATCAGCCACGAGCAGCGTTTCAGACGGGTTCGCGATCTGCGCGATCTCCGCCACTTCATTCATCATCTGCTCGTCGATCGTCGTGCGACCGGCCGTATCGAGGATGAGGACGTCATAGCCGCTGATCTTCGCGGCGTTCAGGGCGCGACGGGCAATATCAGCCGGCAACTGGCCCTGAATGATCGGCAGGGCGCTGACATTTTCGTTGCACTGGTCGGCAAGGATCGCGAGCTGTTCCATCGCGGCCGGACGGCGCGTATCAAGCGAGGCGAGCAGGACGCGCTTGCGTTCCTTTTCCGACAGGCGCTTGGCGAGCTTGCCGGTCGTGGTCGTCTTACCGGAGCCTTGCAGACCGGCCATCATGATAATGGCCGGCGGGCTGTCGATGCGCAGGCTGGTATCGGCCTCTTCGCCGCCGAGCATCTCGACAAGGCCGTCATAGACAATCTTGATGACTTGCTGACCGGGCTTGACCGAACGAATGACTTCCTCGCCCACCGCGCGGGCGCGCACGCTGTCGATGAAATCCTTCACGACAGGCAGGGCGACGTCCGCCTCAAGCAAGGCGACCCGAATCTCGCGCAGGGCCGCGTTCACGTCCTTTTCGGACAGTGCACCGCGACCGGTCAGGCCGTCGAAAATTCCTCCAAGGCGTTCGCTCAGCGTGTCGAACATCTTTGTCGCTCCTTTGCCGTTTGCCAGATGTGTCTGACATAGGCGATCAAACCCATTGCACAAAGCAGAAGAGCCCCGCTGAGCGACACTTCGCCGGGCGGGGGGCCTCGCTGACCTCATGGATCAGTCAAAGCGCGCTTTTCAAATTTGCGCAGATGTTGGCGCGCCTAAAGCATGCGGGAGCCGCGGCGTCAAGCGAGCTGAAGCGCGCGCACCCGGTCTCGCAACACGGCAATCGCCGCCTTGATCTCGTCTCCGACCAGGCTGAGGACAACCATATTGGCCCATGTGCCCCCGGCCGTACGCATATAGTTCCGGATCAAGCCCTCGCGCTGGGCGCCCATTTTGCTGAAGGCACGAATGGCGCGCTCATTCTGTTCCGGTACGAAATACGAAATTCGCCGGAAGCGCGCCTCATGGGCGCGAGTCAGAAGCGCCAGTTGCGTTGCGGGCACAATGGCTGTGCCGCGATACTTCTCTGGATGCCAGACAAAGCCGATTTCGAGCCGGCGATGCGTGCGCGACACCCGCTCGAATGCGGCAAGACCCGCAAACTCACCTGTCGCCTTGTCGACCACATAGAAAGGATGGAAGGCGTCCGTCCCTTTCATGTCCAGACTATGGTCCATATACGCTTCGAGGCTGGTGCCAGTGGGCATTACGGGCATCCACTGCCACATGGATTCAGCCACCGGAGTTGCCAGCACGACCTCTTTATGGTCCGCCGTGAGCGTATCCAGGCGAACAACGTCATTTTCCGGGGGCGGCTCCGCAAGGTTCATGATTTAGATCATTAGGCCGGAGACTGATCGAGGCAAGAAAAACCGAAGTCAGGAGTTCCAGTTCTATTTTCAGACCCGATAAAAGTTCCTATTTGGAACCTTCTTGTCAATTTGTCCGACCTAGCCGCTTGGTCAGGTAGGTGAATTCCAGAGCAGACCGCTTGGCGCGCTCCTTCTGGTTCGCCGCTGCCGAATGCCCGCCATCAATGTTCTCATAATAGTAGAATGGCAGGCCCGCCGCCTCAAACTTCGCGGCCATCTTGCGCGCGTGACCGGGATGGACGCGATCATCCTTGGTCGAGGTAACGAAGAAGGGCACCGGATAGTCCTTCGTGGCATCAAAGTTCTGGTAGGGCGAAATCGTCTCAAGAAAGGCCCGTTCGTCCGACACTTCCGGCGATCCGTATTCATCTACCCACGACGCGCCTGCCAGCAATAAGTGGTAACGCATCATGTCGAGCAGCGGCACCTGCACGACGACCGCGTTCCAGAGGTCTGGCCGCTGGTTCAGCATGACGCCCATGAGCAGGCCACCATTTGAGCCACCCATGATGCCGAGATGCTCCGGTGATGTAACGCCTCGTTCAATCAGGTCCTCACCGACCGAAATGAAGTCATCATAGATTCGCTGGCGATTCTGCTTCAGGCCAGCCTGATGCCACTCGGGGCCGAACTCGCCCCCGCCGCGGATGTTCGCCAACACATAAGCACCCCCCTGTTCCAGCCACAGACGACCTGTGACAGCGCTGTAGGACGGATTCAGCGAGACCTGGAACCCGCCATACCCGTATAGAAGCGTCGGCGTGGAACCGTCGAGCGGCAGATCTGCTTTGCTTACGAGGAAATAAGGCACGCGCGTGCCGTCCTTCGACGTCGCAAAATGCTGCGTGACACTCAGGCCTGTTGCATCAAATTTCGGCGGCAGACTCTTGAGGGTTTTTACGTCCCCCGTCGAGGCACTGTAGGAGAGCAGCGAATCTGGCGTCAGGAAATCCTCATAGTTGATGAAGACCGTATCCTCTTCGTCGCTGGCAAATGCGACGCTGGCCTGGCCCGTGCCGGGAAGGGAAATGGGTTCCAGCATCCAGCCGGCATCGCTCGCGGTGGCGCGCATGACCTTGCCAACCGCCGTATCACCTACCCCCAGAAGCAGGGCGCCCTTTGCAGTGGACACGCCTTTCAAGGCCTGCGTTTCGCTCGGGTGAAACACAAGTGAAACCGGCGGCAATGCGCGGGTCTCCATGAAGGTCTCGACATCGAAGGCGACCAGATCACCGGATTTGAATGTCGTTTCCTGACCCGTCGGAGTCCAATCCTGCTTCAAAGAAACAAGCAATCGGCCTTCATGGATTCCTTCTGGTGAAGACTTTGGCGGGATAGGCCACTGCACCGGCTCGCTCTCTCCATCGGGGAACCACCAGTAGCGCGTCGTGAAGAACGTGTCGGCCTGAGCCGCGCCCTGCAGAATGCGCCCATCCTCAAGCTCCAGCGTCATTGGCCAGACGCCGACATCATCCACCTCGCCGCGGATCACCTCTTCGGCGGCGTCCAGTGGCGTACCGCGGTCCCAGCGTTTCACGATGAAAGGATAGCCGGACGCGGTCAGTGTTTCCTCGCCCCAATCGGTTGCGATCAACAAAGTGTCAGGGCTGGCCCAGGCACCGCCCTGCTTGGCCTCTGGCGTGACGAAGCCGTCATCAACGAATTGCTTGGTCGCAAGATCGAATTCGCGGCGGACAATCGCGTCCTTGCCGCCATTCGACAGGGAGATCATGCATTTGTAGCCAATATCGCTGCCCTTGGGCCGGAAACAATCTGCGCCCTTGTAGACCCAGTTCTTGCCTTCTTCTTCCGCAAGCTTGTCGAAATCGAGAATGGTTTCCCACTCCGGCGTGTCACTGGCATAACTTTCCAGCGTTGTCCGACGCCACAGACCGCGCACATGCGTTTCGTCCTGCCAGAAATTGTAGACCATCCCGTCACGAATTGATCCGTAGGGAATACGCTCTGCCGAGGTCAGCGCCTCGATCGCGGCCGCCTCATATCCCGCATAATCAGGATCTGCCTTCAGCTCTTTCAGCGAGCGGTCATTCTGATTGCGCACCCAGTCAAGCGCTGCCTCACCTTCAACTTCTTCCAGCCAGAGATAGGGGTCTTCTGCAGTTGCCTCAGAAACCTGGGGTGGGGGAAGTGTGTCTGCCAAGGGAGTCTCCGTTGGTGTTTGTGTTCCACAGGCCGCGAGGGCCAAAAAGCTGAGCGGAGCGAAAATCTTGCGCATGGTATCTCCATGAAAGACAAATCTTGTCAGGTATCTGGGCAAAGCGACAAATTCCGCCCACCCTTATCAACTTAAATCGTCAAACGTCGCTGCCAAGCGCGGCACTCTGTCATGCGAACGGCTTATTCAATGCGCTCGAATGTGACACTTTCGACCAGAAGGGCTCGTGACTTTTCAGGCACAACCGGACGTATGGCAAAATAATCGAAGCCCTGATCTCCAATATGTTCCGGAACGACATATTCGAAACTGAAATTCTCAAAACCCGAAACAAGGTCAAAAACCTGCCAGCCGGAATCGCCTTCCCGACCCACGGAATAGTTCACCTTGGCCTGCATGGCGCCGCGTTGATCTGCCGGACGCATGCGGACGGTGCAGCGAACGCGGCGCCCCGAGAATTGCACTTCAAGATCACTGGCGAGGCGGAAATGCGGGCCGTCTTCGGGCTCGGGCCCAAGCAAGCCGGCCTGGGCTTCGATATAGAGCAAATAGTCGTCGCCCCGATTGCGCACGAGCTCGGTCGTGGCGTCGCCGCCGGCAAGAATCTTGTTCAGAAATTGCCCGCTGACCGTGACGCGATCATAATTGGTGCCATCGCCCGTTATGGGGCCATCCGGCAAGCGGCCAATAGCGGGCCAGATGGCCAGCACAACCATGCCGACCACCAGCAGGAAGGCCAGAGGGAAGAAGATCCGGTCTTTCATGAACGAGGAGCTCTTTCACAGTTCGGCGGTGGCACCCGCTAGCCAAGGACTGGCACTCCTGTTAGCAGGAAGCTGGGCGGTTTGGCGAGCCGTAGACGCTGCCATGCATGCAATTAACGGGGGCGAGTTCCATGTCGAAAGCGGCATTGAGGCGGCGAGCCAAGGAAGCTCGTCACTGGCTTTTTGAAGCGTGCTTCCCCCTTTGGAGCGAGCGCGGAATCGGCGAGTCTGGCCTGTTTCGAGAAACACTGTCTCTGGATCACGCGCCGGTACAAGACGAGATCACACGCATTCGCGTGCAGGCCCGGCAAACCTATGTCTTCGCGCAGGCCGCCCTGCTCGGCTGGAAACCAGACATATCACTTGATCTGGTTCATCATGGCGTGCGCACCCTCAGCGGTACGGCTCGGCGGGAAGATGGCCTCGTGGGTCGCACGCTCAACGCAGATAGCCACGAATATGTCGACGATACGCCCGACACGTATGATCTCGCCTTCACGCTCTACGCGCTCGCCGTGGCCAGTGAAGCTCTGGACGACGGAAGCGGCGCGATCGCTTCGGCAAGGGCGCTGCTGGATGCGCTGGACGGGCGGATGAAAGACCGGATCAATGGCGGCTATGCCGAAAGCTTGCCGCCGCCATCCCAGCGCAGCCAAAATCCGCATATGCATTTGCTGGAAGCGTGCCTGGCCCTGCACCGGGCCGACCCTGAAGGGGACCATCTCACCCGCGCCAGCGAACTCATCTCCCTGTTTCAAGCAAAATTCACCGCAGGCCCCGGCGGCCTGCTGGGAGAATTTTTTGCCCCGGACTGGGCAGAAGGCGCAGGCGATGCCGCGCGCATTGTCGAGCCGGGTCACCAGTTCGAGTGGATCTGGCTATTGAGCCAGCACGCCCGCGCAACCGACCAGCCAATTCCGCCCATTGCCGGTCGCTTGTACAGCTTTGCCACCAGCACGCTGGATCCAGACGGGCGGGCCATTCTGGAAGTCACCCGCGATGGCGCACCCCACAATGCGGGGCGACGCACCTGGTCGCAGACCGAAGCGCTCAAAGCGCATCTGGCAATGCTGAATCTGACTGATGACGACGCCATCGCTGCCGCGGCCTGCCAGAGCTTCGACATCCTCATGGATGAATATCTCACCCCGGAAGGCGGGTGGATCGACCAGTATGATGGCGATGGCCACATCGTCTCAACCAACATGCCGGCGTCCACCGGCTACCATGTCACGCTCGCATTTTCAGAGCTGATCCGGGCGATGGAAGCTTGAACCCGGACCCTTTTACGCTGAAAAGGGCCCGCAACAGACCAAAAAGGAATTTTTCATGCCCAGATTAGCGCTTGTCCGCCACGGCCAATCCGAATGGAACCTGCAAAACCGGTTCACCGGCTGGTGGGATGCCGACCTGACCGAGAAGGGCGAAGCCGAAGCCAAAAAGTCCGGTGAAATGCTGAAAGCCTGCGACGCCGATTTCCGCGCCGCGTTCACCAGCGTTCAGACCCGCGCCATCCGTACGCTCTGGATCGCCCTGACGGAGATGGACCGCGTATGGATGCCGGTGACCAAGCATTGGCGCCTGAATGAGCGCCACTATGGTGGCCTGACCGGTCTCAACAAGGCAGAGACTGCCGGCAAACATGGCGAAGATCAGGTTCATATCTGGCGCCGCTCCTACGACATTCCCCCACCGCCGATGGAAGCTGGCAGCGAGTTCGATCTGGCAGGCGACGCCCGCTACAAGGGCATTGATATCCCGAACACCGAAAGTCTGAAGCTGACACTGGAACGTGTGCTGCCCTATTGGGAAGAAGCGATCACACCCGTGCTCAAATCCGGAACGGACGTCGTCATTGCAGCACATGGCAACTCCCTGCGCGCCCTGGTGAAACATCTGTTCCGGGTGCCGGATGAGTCCATTACCGGGATCGAGATTCCAACCGGTAATCCGCTCTACATTGATCTGGATGACACGCTCAAGCCAGTCTCCGTTCGTTACTTGGACTCTGATCGCAGCAAGCCGCTTCCTGAACTGCCATGAGCTTTCGCCCGTCCCGACGGCGCGACCGGCGCATGATGGGACGGGCCCACAGCCTGGCTCGGCTCAACCACGGCCTCACCGGGATGAACCCGTCGGTTGGGTGTATCATCCTGGACTCTGACGGGCATGTCGTCGGCGCGGGGGTAACCGGTCTGGGCGGGCGTCCCCATGCCGAGGAGGTCGCGCTGGACGAGGCCGGAGCCGCTGCGCGAGGTGGCACCGCCTATGTCACACTGGAGCCCTGCCGCGAGCGATCCCAGGGCGGAAAATCCTGCTCCGTGAAATTGCTGGAGGCCGGCATCGCCCGCGTCGTCTGCGCCATAGACGACCCACACCCGGTCGCCAAAGGGGGCATCCGCGCCCTCAGGGACGCTGGAATTGAAGTCCGGATCGGGCTTGGCCAGCGCGAGAGCCGCCGACTTTACCGAAAATTCTTCGCAAGCCTGCTCTAGCCAGTGAATGGCCCGGCATGCGCGATGATCTTTTCATACAGCGCCACGGAATCGCGCTGGAACGCGGCCTTGTTGAACTGCTGCTCATATGAGGCTCGGCCACCTTCGACCAGCTTTGCCGCGAGCGCCTTGTCCGAGATCACCCGGCTGAGCGCCGTGGCGAGCGCATCGACATCATTCTTCGGAATCAACAGCCCGTTCACTTCATTCTTCACATAGGCTGCCGGGCCAACCGCATCTGCCGCAACCAGCGGACGGGACGCTGCCCATGCATCGACGGTCACCGTGCCGAACGGCTCGTAGCGGGACGGGAAGGCCACCACATCGCAGGCCGCGAGCAGCGCGCCGCGATCATTGCGCCAGCCCAGGAAGCGAACCCGATCATCCAGCCCAAGTTTGGTACACTGCGCCTTCAGCTCGGCCTCGATGGGGCCATCGCCCGCGATCCAGACATACAGGCCTGGCACTTTGGCCGTGGCATCCAGCAACGTGTCGAGACCCTTCTTCTCATGCAGGCGCGCCAGCGCGAGCGCAACGGGCGCATCTTCGGGCGTATCCAGCGCCGCGCGGCTGGCCGGATCAGTGCCTTCAAAATCAGCATAGGTGTGAACGATGGCAGAGCGATCGTCCGGGACACCTTGTTCGCGGATGTGACGCAGCAAATCGATGGTCAGGCCGACATGCCATTCGCAATTCACGAAGCGCGCAAGTTTGTAATAGCCACCATACCAACCAATCGAACGATTGCGGTATTCCTTCGGCGCATATTGCCCGGCGCGGCCCATCCAGTACTCGATAACATCCGGCTTGAAGACCTTGATCGCGTCGCCAATCACGCGCCGCGTCGGGAAGGGCCACGTATTGTTGAACGCGGCCACATCCACCCCGATGCCGGCTTCACGGAATTTCTGGACGCGGAACTGGTTGTCCGGTCGTGTGACCACATGCTGGGTCAGACCGGCTTCTGCCAGTGCCAGCACGGATTCCAGCATGATGTTCTCTGCGCCGCCTTCCTGGGCGCCCGCCATCACGTGCATGATCCGCATCTGCCGCTCCTTTCAATGTCCAACAAGTTCTGACCGAGCGCATACCCATTATCACCAGCTGCGGCAAACGCTCCTTGGCAGTGCGTGCTGAAATGCCTACAGACAGGGCCAAACACAATGAAAGCCGTATGCCCATGTCCGATTATCGCCTCTTCGGCGCAGATACCTCGCCCTATTCCCAGAAAGTGCGGTCGTTCCTGCGCTACAAGAATATTGATTTCGACTGGGTATCCCGCTCACGCGAGAATGAGGAAGAATTCCAGGCATTGGCGCGCGTGGCCTCTGTGCCGCTGCTGGTCTCCCCTTCGCGATCGGCCAATCAGGATTCCACGGCAATCATTTCCGCCCTTGAGGAAGACCATCCGGAGCCTACGGCCGTTCCGGACGACGTTGCCACGTCGACCCTTGCGCTGATCCTTGAAGACTATGCGGATGAATGGCTGAACAAGATCATGTTCCTCGAACGTTGGAGCCAGAAGCCCGACCGCGAAGACGCTGCCCTGCGTGTGCTGGTCCAGCTCTATGGCGGCAAGCGCCCCCGCGCCTACAAGAAGGCCCAGAAGCAAATTGCCGAACGCATGGCCGACCGTCTGAATCTGGTTGGCGCCGACAGCGCAAATGCAGACATGCTGAAAGCCTCGTTCGAACGCTTTGCAACGCTTCTCAACGCGCATTTGACCGAGCAACTCTACATCTTCGGCGGTCGTCCGTCCGCGGCCGATTTCGCCCTCGCCGCGCAGTTCCAACAGATGATGATGGACAAGACCCCGGCCGAATGGCTCAAGAAGCACGCCCCCTTTGTGGTTGCCTGGATCGAGAATATGGAAGATCCCAAACCGGGCGCGCCTTTCGCGTCGCTGGAAGCGCTTGCGCCCACGCTGACGCCGCTGTTTGCCGAGGAAGTCTCGAAAACCTATCTGCCCTGGGCCAAGGCCAATTCAAAAGCCGCCGAACGCGGTGACAAGAATGTTTCCGCATCCATCGAGGGCGGCAGCTTTGAACAGACCACGCAAACCTATGCTGCCCGCGCCTATGATTCCGTCCGCAAGGCGGTCGGCGCTTCGCTCAGCGACGACGCTCTTAAAGGCTTCCTGTCGGAAGCCGGTTGCTCGAAATTCTTCGGCTAGCCGCCAGAGACAATTCGCAAATAGAAAAACGGCGCGTCCCTGTGGTCGCGCCGTTTTCTTTGGTTTTGTCTATATCAGGACTCGGGCGACCCGGTTTCGGCGGGCGCAGGGTTGAGCACTTCAAGCCGCGTCTGGACGTTCCGCGCGTCCGCGACAAGGCGTTCACCCTTTCGGACATCCGCCTCAGCATCGGCGACCTTGTCTTCGCCCTTGCGAAGCGCCTGACGGGCCTTGCGGACCATTTCCTCGCCCTTTTCAAGGTCCTTGTTACCCTCCGCGATGAGCTTCTCACCCTTGCGAATGTCTTTCTCGGCTTTGTTCCACTGCTTCAGTTCCTTCCGATCGAGATCGGACATGGAAATGTTGGACGAGACGGCTGGTGCGGCAGCCGCGGAAGCGCAGGCGCCAAGCAGAGTGAGTGCGGCGAGACCGGCGATGAGATGGGTTTTCATTGTCGTTTCTCCTTGATCTGACATGCTGCCTAGATAGGGAGTTACATGGAATTCGAATAACGAATTTAATCGATGCTTGAAATCGGAATATTGAATGATTGATGTTGAAGTCGCTCGCACATTCCTGGCAGTCATTGAAACCGGCACGTTTCAGGGTGCGGCGGACAAGGTACACGTCACCCAGTCCACGGTGAGCGCCCGGATCCGGACGCTGGAAGATCGCCTCGGACAAAGAGTGTTCGCACGATCGAAAGCCGGCGCCCGGCTGACATCACACGGCTATCATTTCGAACGATATGCCCGGACAATTGTGCGCGCATGGGAGCAAGGTCGTCAGCAGGCCGGGATTCCGGAAACCTTTGACGATATGCTGATCCTCGGTGGGCAGTACAATCTCTGGGCCCGCTTCCTCTCCCAGGCACTTGTGGAGATGCAGGAGCAAATGACAAACGTCGCCTTCAAGGCGGAGGCCGGCACGCCCCTTTCCCTGTCACGCCTTTTGTCAGAAGGGCTTCTGGACATCGCAGTGCTGCATCAACCTCGCCTGCGCACCGATATCGCGGTGGAACACTTGATGGATGACGATCTCATCATGGTCACCACCGATCCGAAGGGCGAATTCGAAGACCGTTATGTCTATGTCGACTGGGGCGAAGAGTATCGTGACCGGCACGCCCAGATCCTGCCAAAGCTCATGGAGCCAAGGACCACAGTCGCCCTGGGATTCTTCGGGCCGTCCTTCCTCATCGCCAGTGAAGCCGCAGGGTATTTGCCTCGGCGCTTGGTCGAAACCCATCTGGCAAAGGGGTTCCTTTTCGAAGTCCCGGATGTCCCGACCATCGCCTATCCTGTGTTCGCGGCCTATCAGTCAGAGTCAGACACGGATGCGATCCAGCCTGCGCTGCAAATCCTGCGAGAAAAGGCCGCCGCCACGCTGTCAGGAAACCTGGCACCACACTTCTGGGCCTGAATGCAAAAAACGGCGCGCCCATCTCTGGACGCGCCGTTCTCTTATCTGATCAGAACTCGGCGTTTAGGCCGCGTTGCTGGCCGATTTCTTGCCGATCAGTTTCGGCTCCGACTTTGCCGGGGCGCCAATCTCGATCTTGCGAGGTTTCTTCTCTTCAGGAAGCTCGCGAATAAGGTCGATGCGCAGCACGCCGTGCTGCAGATTGGCACCGGTCACGATGACATGGTCGGCCAGCTGATAGCGCCGGATAAAGCTGCGCTGGGCAATGCCGCGATGCAGATAGTTGCGGCCCTCGCCGTCTTCATTCTCGCCGCGCTTGCCGGCCACAGTCAGCAAGCCTTCTTTCGTCTCGATCTCGAGGTCATCTTCGGTAAATCCCGCGACCGCGATCTCGATGGCGAAGGCGTTTTCGTCAACGCGTTCGATATTGTATGGGGGATAGCCTTGTGACCCGTCGAGGCGAGACGCCTGATCAATCATGCCCGCAAGCCGGTCAAAGCCGACAACGGTACGGTAAAGGGGGGTAAGGTCGATATTGCTCATGTGTTCAGTCCTCTTAAATCAAGCAACTGCGGGCAACCCGTTCGGGGAGCGCCCGGATGGATGTTCAGCACCTGAAAAGAACCAACCCGAATTCGGCGTTGGGACAGATACCGGTCACAGCCCGATTTACGGCACCGTGACATGATCTATGTGGGTAGCGTAAGGAGAGGTTCAAGAGGCCTGTTGAGGAGACACCCTGTGAAGCAATTGACCCCGATGATCGCCCTGTCTGCACTGGTTCTGGCAGCTTGCGGCCAGCCAGAGACACCCGCATCAGAGACGCCCGCCCCCGAAACCCCGCCGGTCGAGACAGCCTCGACCGAAGCCTCGCCGCTGGACGCCGCGATCGCTGGCGAACACCGCACGGATGCCGAAAAGGCGCGCGACGCCTGGCGTCACCCGAAAGAAACGCTCGAATTCTTCGGGGTGGAAGCGGATGACAAAGTGGTCGAGCTGTGGCCCGGCGGCGGCTGGTACACAAATGTCATCGCGCCCTATCTTGCCAGTGGCGGTGGCACACTGGTCGCAGCCTATTTCGACCCGAATATTGGCGATGAAGACCGTCGCGCCCGCATCGCCGAGCGCCTTGCAGAATTCCAGGCGAATTATGACGACCCGAAATTCGGCACCATCGAATACAGCGCCTTTTCGGCCGAGAGTGGCCCGCTGACCGAGGCCGGGACAGCCGATGTCGTACTGACCTTCCGCAACCTCCACAATTGGATGAGCGGCGGATACACCGAGAAATTTTTCACGGACGCCTATGCCGCTCTGAAGCCCGGCGGCGTGTTGGGCGTGGTCGAACATCGCCTGCCTTCAACGGCCACACAGGACCCGACGGCCTCTTCGGGTTACGTCCATGAGGATTATGTCAAATCCCTCGCCGAAGCGGCCGGGTTCGAGTTTGTCGAAGCCAGCGAAATCAATGCCAATCCGGCCGATACTGCGGATCACCCGTTTGGGGTCTGGACGTTGGCCCCGGTCAACGCCACGCAGGACCGGGAAGGCAACACTCCGGACGGTTTTGACGCTGCTGCCTATGCCGAAATCGGCGAAAGCGACCGCATGACGCTGAAATTCGTCAAGCCTGCCGAATAGAGCGGCCAAGTTCTGCAGATGAGCCCGCGACCTTGCAGAAGGTGGCGGGCTCTTTCTTTTGCGCCTTGCTCCGCCTAAAGAGCGGCCCATGACCACAAAGACCCTCTTCCCCACTTTGGTGCGGACCCAGCCCGTCGGCGATAGCGATCTGGCGACACGGCTCGAACATGTCTGCTGGGTGCTGGCCGAGGATGACGCCGCGGGGAATGCGTGGTGCGAGACCGAAGGCTATGGCGGGTACACATCCTACGCATCTCTCGACGACTTGCCGGACCGGTTCCCGGAATTTGCGGAGCTGAAAGCCTTGCTCGATGCCGTCGCGACTGACTTTGCGACGGAACTCGACTGGGACATGGAGGGCTTCACCCTGGAACTCGACGCGATCTGGGTGAACATTCTGGAGCCCGGCTTTGGCCACTCCAATCATATCCACCCCGGCAGCGTGATTTCAGGAACCTATTACGTCTCCACGCCAGACGGCGCGTCTCGGCTGAAACTGGAAGACCCGCGCCTGTCGCGCATGATGGCCGCGCCGCAATTGCGCGATGACGCGCCAGAAGACCGCCGCCGCTTTGTCTATCTTGAGCCCGAAGTCGGGCACGCCATCCTGTGGGAAAGCTGGCTGCGCCATGAAGTCCCCGCCAATATGGGCGAGGAACCGCGACTCTCGATCAGTTTCAATTACGCCCTGAAGCGCGACTGACGGGCGCCTACAGCACTTTTCCAATCACCATGATCGCCAGCGCCAGTCCGCCAACATAGGTGACGAGCGCACCCAGGACTTTAAGCGGATGCGGCTTTTCCAGCGTTGCACAGACCAGGCAGCCAAGCGCATGCAGAAAACGAGACAGGGTGATCGCCACAACAAGGCTCGTCACGGCGATTCCAAGGTCGCGCCCCGCATAGGCAAAGCCGGTGATGACAAAAAGCCCGACCAGAAGCGCAGTATATTCAGCGGCATTTCCATGCGCCCGCTCGGCTTTCATCATCGGCCCCGTCGGATCTGTCGCTGCGCCATAGGCGATGGTCTTGGTGCGCCCCCGCGTGATCGAAACCCAAAAGCCCAGCAACAGGGTCAGAATGACCAGCGCCGCGCTACAAAGAATTAGTGTTGAATGCATTTGGTGTACCTCCCAGACGGCAGAGTAACCCCATTTGGGCGAGTGGGAAGCATTCGGGCACAAAAGCTGCATTAACCCTCCCGCGTCACTGCCACTCTTGACGCAATCTGTTTCAGGCGTCATCGCCACCCCACACCGTGTTTCAACCTTCCAGCCAGATGCGAGCCGTCTTATGGACCTTTCCAAAATCAAAACCGGCGACAATCCGCCAGACGACATCAATGTGCTCATCGAGGTCCCGCTCGGCGGCGACCCGATCAAATACGAGATCGACAAGGATTCCGGCGCGATGTTCGTGGACCGCTATCTCTACACCGAGATGCGCTATCCCTGTAATTACGGCTTCGTGCCGCACACACTCAGCCTCGACGGCGACCCGATCGACGTGATGGTTGTCGGCAATCGTCCACTGGTGCCGGGCTCGGTCGTGCGCGCCCGTCCCGTCGGCGTTCTGATGATGACCGACGACAAGGGCCCGGACGAGAAGATCCTCGCCGTGCCGCACAACAAGCTGACGTCATACTACGACAAGATCGCGACCTATCACGATCTGCCGCAGACCCTGATCGACAAGACCGCGCACTTCTTCGAGCACTACAAGGATCTCGAAAAAGGCAAGTGGACCCGGATCGAAGGCTGGTACGGTATCGAGAAAGCCCGCGAACTGATCGAAGCCGCCGTCAAGCGCGGCCAGGCAGAAGGCGCCTGATCGCAGCGGCGGGATGCAAATGTTTGAACGCCTGTTCGCACTTTGCCTGATCCTGCCGCTTTTTGCTTGCACCCAATTGCAAGACCGGCCGTCGGCGCTGCATGCACCGGCGGCCGATCTGTATGACGCCTCAGCGCCCGATCTCGGCCTCTCGCCCCTGCCCGGCGCGAAGGCCATCACCGTATTTCGGCCCGGCCCCGGCACGGACCAGTTCAGCAATGGCGCCGTGCCCATCGCCTTCAAGGGCCGCGTCTTCGTTCAATGGCAAAGCTCGGCCCGCGATGAAGACGCCCCGGACACATGGGTTGCCTATTCAGTCAGCGACGACAATGGCGATCAATGGAGCGCGCCGCGTCCCCTGACCACACCGTCTGATGGCGAGGAGATCCGCTCCAGCGGCGGCTGGTGGACTGATGGCGAAACGCTCATCGCCTTCATCAATGTCTGGCCGGAAGGCTTCCACAAACGCACCGGCGGCTACACCGCCTATCGCCTCAGCCATGACGGCGAAACCTGGTCCGAGCCCCGCCCCGTGCTCGGCGCAGACGGAATGCCGGTGAATGGCGTGATCGAGCAGGATCCGCACCTGTATGACGGCCGCCTTCACACCGCCTTCCATGTGCGCCCCGGTATCCGGGCGCGCCCCTTCTACACCGACGACCCGCTCGGATTGACGGGATGGCAGGCTGGCGCGTTCGAGAACCTTCCCTCTGACCCGCCCATGAGCCGGGAGCTGGAACCCAGCCTGTTTCAACGCGGCGACTGTCTTGTCATAGTCTTCCGCGATCAGGCGTCGAGCTTTCGCCAGCTTGCATCGGAAAGCTGCGACCGTGGCGAAAGCTGGAGTCGTCCGCAGCTGACTGCCATGCCTGATGCACGCACGAAGCAAAGCGCGGGCAATTTACCCGGTGGCACCGCCTTTCTCGTTCACGCGCCAAAAGGCGACAAACTGCGCATTCCCCTCGTCCTGTCGCTGTCAGAAGATGGCCACGTGTTCGACCGCGCCTTTCTCCTGCGCGGCGCCGATGACCTGCAGCCCCTGCGCACCGAGGGCCTCTACAAGCGGCCGGGCTATCATTATCCGAAAAGCTGGGTCGCAGGCGATTTCCTCTTCATTGCCTACGCCGCAAACAAGGAAGACGTCGAACTGACCCGAATTCCCCTTTCCGCGCTGGAGGCGCGCTGAATGGACCTGTCAGTCTGGCTCGCGCTGATGGCGCTGTTCTTCGCTGGCGGCCTGACCCCCGGCCCGGCCGTCATGATGGTGATGAGCGCATCCTTGCGCTATGGCGCGCCGACCGCGCTGGTCCCTGCCGCAGGCGTATCCGCCGCCAACCTTGTCTGGATTTCCCTCGCCGCAACCGGCATCGCCACCTTTGCGGCGCAGGCCCCGCTCGTGCTGATGGGCCTGAAGATTGCCGGCATCTGCTTCATTGCCTGGTTGGCCTGGACAATGGCCACCGCAGACCCGCACCGGCCTCGCGCCCGCGCAGATCAGGCGCCTGCGAAGTCCAATTTGTTCGGTCGCGGCGTTGGCCTGCAATTGCTCAACCCAAATGCGCTCGTCTTCTTCGGCCTGTTGCTGCCAAGCTATTTCGATCCGGACAAGCCGGTCGTCCAGCAAGCCTTGCTGATCATGCTGACCGTGACCATCACCGAAATGTTCGGCCTCGCCTTCTATGCCTGGCTTGCAGACGCCATGAACCGCCGGTTCCAGTCGCCCGTCTTCACGAAATGGTTCAATCGCCTGGCCGCGTCCGCCATACTGGTATCGGCCCTGTTCGCGGCGCTTATGACCAGTGGAAACTGACCGCCACTCCGGGGCGAATCAGGGCTCGATCACCTCAAACCGGCTGGTTTTCGGGTTCCGCCAGTGCAGTTCGCCATGCTTGATCGCAAACCAGGCGCCGTGCAGTTCCAACTCGCCCGCCTCGACCGCCCGCTTCACGAATGGAAACGACATCAGGTTTCCGAGAGACGTTTCGACACCTTCCAATTCGAGGGCAAATTGCGGATTGACCGATCCGCTTTCCACAACGCGCGCGCGTGCCGCTTCAAGCAAGCGTACCCAAGGCGTCACGAACTCGCCGATTTCCGGTGTGCCTTCCCCGGCCAAAGAGGCCGCGACACCGCCGCATCCGCCATGTCCCATCACCACGATGTGCTCTATCTTCAACACGTTGACCGCATATTCGAGGGCGGCGCTCACGCCGTGCAGGCCGTCATCCGGCTGATAGGGCGGCACGAGATTGGCAACGTTACGGACGACGAACAATTGGCCCGGCGCGGCATTGAAAATGTCCGAAGGCTCGGCCCGGCTGTCGGCGCAGGCGATCAGCATGATGCGCGGATTCTGGCCTTCGCCCAGTTCCCGATACAATGCAGCCTGTTTTGAGTAGATTCCCTTCCGGAAGCTGCGATACCCTTGCAGCAGATCCTCGACCGTATTCATGCCAACAACTCCTGTTTCTCTGTAGCACTGACTAGTGCATATTGCAGTCGCGGCAAGCGGAAACGGGAGTTTGTTTACTACTTCACCCTTATGCTTGGCTGACAAAAGCTGTACCTAGTGCAGCGCAGCATTCAAGAAACTGGAGTTGTTCATGCCCACGCCCTCGGAGACCAGCAAGTCTTCCCGGAAGGGGCCGACGCGCAGTGAAGCGTCCCAGGCCGCCATTCTGGACGCAACACGCATAGAGATGGCGGAGAATGGCTGGCGCGGCTTCAGCGTAGATGGCGTCGCCAAACGTGCCAGCGCATCCAAACAGACCATCTACAAATGGTGGCCGTCAATCGGCGCTATGTGTGTCGATGCGGCTTTGGCCCTGATCCCCGACAGTCCGGATGGCGGGCGCGATCCGCAAGAACGGATTACCACGCTCATCGTGCCATTGGAGGCCGCCGCACGTACCGGAGCCGGGCACGCGGTTCTGCGGGTCGCTTTGACGGCCGCTGCTGACGACAAGGATGCTGGCGAATTGTGGCGCGCCTGGATGAACCGCGACATTCGTATGCCCATGCGCATGCTCCTCGCCGAATTGGCTGGAAAACGCGTGATTCGACGTGATTTCGATCTTGATGAAGCGATTGAAGAAATGCTGGGGCCTCTCTGGCACCGTATTCTGATCATGCGCGCACCTGTGCGGGAGGGCTTTTGTAGTGCCCAGTCCGCAAACTTCCTGAAAGTGTACGCCGCGAGCTGATTTCGCGTATGGCGTGAAATTTGCAGAGCTGCTCCTGAAGTTTTCGGGGGCATTGCATGTCTGTTACACGCATCAATTGGGTCGATTACGCCAAGGGCGTTTGCATTATCGGGTTTGTCCTGGCGCAGTCTGTCTACGGGTATGTCGCCATGACGGGCCAGTCCAACTGGATGCACTTTGCCGCCGCCTGGGCAGCTCCCATCATCCTGCCGACGCTGTTCATCATGTCCGGCTTGTTCCTTCCCCGTACGCTATTCGGATCGAAATCGACGTTTTTCGATCGAAAAGTGCTCCGATTCGTCTATTTCTACGCCGTTTGGCTGATCATCCAGACCGTCATCCTCTACGCACCGCACGTCACGTCAAACCCGCTTGTCATTGCGAGCTCAATGCTGAGCGGTCTGGCACAGCCCACATCGGGGCTTTGGATCCTGCCCATGCTGGCGCTGTTTCATCTCGCCACATGGCTCGCACGCCGTAGCGCACCGACGAAAGTCCTGCTTGTGGCCGCTCTGCTCCAGACGGCGCATGCGGCCGGCATGATCCAGACGGGTTGGCTCGTAATTGATACATTCGCGCAGTATTTCGTCTTCTTCTTCGCAGGCTATCACGGAGCAAACCTGTTCCGCCGGTTTGCAGCCCGCTTGTCCGAGGGCTTCTCGGATGTACCGGTCGCACTGATCATCTGGGCCGCCATCAACACGGTCCTGGTCGCGCAGGGTACGGCCACATTGCCCATTATCAGCCTGGTGCTCGGCTTTGCTGGCGCGTTTGCCCTGATCGCCCTGGCGACGCGCTTGGCCAACACGCGGCATGGCGCCGCCATGCAATATATCGGGCGGGCGCAGTTCGTGATCTATCTGACCTATTTCCTGCCCATGACGGCCGCGCAAACCCTGCTGGTCCGGAGTGGCCTCCTGCCAGAGCCCGGACTTACCAGCCTGGCGATTGGCCTGATCGCGATCGCCTTGTCATTGGCGTTTCACCGGCTCGTGCGTCGGACCCCGCTCAAGGCGCTCTATCGTCGGCCGATGAGGTTCCGCCTCAAGGGCGCGGAACTCAGCCGGGGCGGCCAGCTGATCGGATCAGCCACCGACCGGGTCGAAGAAGCCTGATTGGAAAAGGTGCGCCTTATTTGGCGCGGTGCCACACCATCAACGGGTCAAACGCGCCGGTTTCGGCAGCCCGTTGCAATTGGCTGATCTGATCGATCACGGGATTGGCGGCCATCGGTTTGCGGGACTGGCCATAGAGCGCGTCATCCAGTCTGCAAATCTGCTCGAACAAGGCTTCCGACCGCGCAACCAGATCCAGGAACCGCGTCGGCAGGCCCAGACCTTGCTGCGCCGCCGCGTCCAGGGCCGGCTCTTCGCGGCGGATTCGGTACTTGCGAGCCGCAGCCTCGTCGCGACGCATTTCGCCATCGCGCACAGCTTTCTGCATCACCAGCCAACTCGCCGCCTGCATCAGGCGCGTCGTCAGTTCCATGCTCCAGGCCGAATAGGTGAGGCCAGCTTCACGGGGCAAGGTCGTCGCAGCCTCGCGACCCGGACCGTCCAGATAGGAGGCCGTTTCTTCAACGAGTGCCATGCCGCGCGCAAAAACCGTGTCAAACAGCTTGCCGCCGGTAAACCCGTCCTGGATGTCGAGCTGATCGTCTGGTGACGTGTCTGCCGCCATGAATGATACCTCTATACGCGGGGGTGGAAATTTGGACTTTATCAATCCAGCCTTTCCACCCGCTTAATTGCCGCCCCCGAACAGGGCATCCGCCGCAGATTTCTGCGACTTCTTCTTCTCGATCTCCGCTTCGCAGGCTGCGATGCCTGCCTGGAGCACTTCTATACGTTCATGCAATTCCTGCACCGACATCTGCTCCAGCGTCTGCGGTGTGTTGACCAGAATTGGCTCTTCATCAGATGCGGCCATGGGGGTCACCCTTCAATTCGTGTTACAGCCCTTATCAAAGCAGAAACGCTGCCTAGATGCGACTCTGGAGTCAGAAGGGAAAACACAAGCGACATGGCAACAGAAATGATGAAAGCCGTCCTGGTTGAAGAGGGCGCGCCGCTCAAGCTCGGCGATTTTGAGAAACCGAACCTGAAGCCGGGTGAAGTGCTGGTCAAAGTGGCCGCTTCGGGTCTCAATCGGGCAGATCTGGTTCAGCGCCGCGGCGCCTATCCGCCGCCCCCCGGCGCCTCCCCCATCATGGGTCTGGAAATTTCCGGCACTGTTGTGGAAACGTCAGATGGCACCAGCCGATTCAAGACTGGTGACCGGGTTGCCGGCCTTCTCGCCGGGGGTGGCTATGCTGAGTTTGCAGCGGTCGACGAAGGCTCGCTTTTCCCCGTTCCCGACGGCATGGACATGGTAAATGCTGCCTGCTTCCCGGAAGCGCTGATGACGGTGTGGGCGAACGTATTCGACCGGGTTCACTTCCAGAAGGGTGAAGCCTTCCTGTGTCATGGCGGAACCAGCGGGATCGGCGTCATGGCGCTGCAAATGACCAGGATCGCTGGCGCATCAAAAATCTACGCAACCGCCGGATCAGATGACAAATGCGCGCTCTCCAGAGAGCTCGGCGCAGATCGCGCGATCAATTACAAAACCGAAGATTTCGAGAAAGTGGTCAAGGAAGATGGCGGTGTTGACGTCACGCTCGACATGGTGGGCGGGGATTACATCCAGAAGAATATCTCGGTTTCCCGCCCGGATGGCCGGATCATCAATATCGCCTATATGAACGGCTTCACAGCAGAGGTGAATTTCGCGCCCGTCCTGATGAAACGCCTGACCCTTGCCGCCACGACCCTGCGGGCCCGGCCGGTCGAGGAGAAGCGCCGCATCCGCGATGCGGTCGAGCAGGATTTCTGGCCCCATGTCGTCTCCGGCAAAATCCGGCCAATCCTGGAACAGGCGTTCCCGGTGGCCGAAGCCGAAGCCGCTCAGGCCCTGATGGCCAAGGGCGGCCATTCCGGCAAGATTGTGCTGGTCTGGTGAAGCGCACGGCTTTCAATTTCCCAGACATGGCATTATAAGGCCAGCAAGGTTTAAGGCACGTCTGAAACCCGACCGCCCGGCACGATGTGTCGGGCGGCTGCATTTCTGGCGGCCATTTCATTCAGGGAGTTCCCCATGTCAGATATTCTGATGCCCAAGGCGACCGCCGTCTGGCTGCTCGACAATACCAGCCTCACCTTTACGCAAATCGCAGATTTTTGCGGCCTCCACTATCTGGAAGTCAAAGGCATCGCCGATGGCGACGTGGCCGAGAACATGCGCGGCGTTGACCCGATTGCGGGCGGCATGCTGTCGCGCGAAGAAATCCGCAAGGGCGAGGGCGATGAAGCCTACAAGCTGAAGAAGGCTGCTTCCAAGATCGCTCATATCCCACAGCCAAAGCGCAAGGGCAGCCGCTATACACCGGTCATCCGCCGTCAGGACAAGCCCGACGCCGTGGCATGGTTCATTCGCAACCACCCGGAAGTCTCTGACGCTCAAATTTCTAAGCTGATCGGCACAACCAAGTCGACCATCAACAATGTGCGGGACAAATCGCACTGGAACTCACCGAACATCCGTCCGGTCGATCCTGTGACGCTCGGCCTCTGTACACAGATCGAGCTTGATGAAGTGATCGCGAAATCGGCTGACAAGCGCCGCAAACTGGAAGCCGAGAAGGCCGAGAAGTTCGAAGGCCCGGGCCTTGCCCCGGCACAGGACGAAGCGAGCGCCTACGAACCCGAAGAAAAGCCTGCCGAGGACAATGGCGGCAACGTGTCAGCAGACGACATCTTCAAGAATTTCAGCTAGGCACGCCCTCGCAAACCCAAACCAAAAAGGCTGGCCACTGAGCCGGCCTTTTTTGTGGAGTGGGACGCCAGTCTCCTCTCCCCACTTCTCCGGCGCAGGCAGGGGTCTCGCCCGGCTGGCTCCGTCTGGCTTCGGCAGGAGACGCCGGCATGCGCCGAGGATACGGTTTGTGGGATAGAGATCATTCTCCTCCGATGACCCCTGCGCAGCTGCCGAGGACAAGAAATCGTGCCAGTGGCACGATTTCCCGAGGCAGGGGTCCATCTCGGGACTTCTACCCATGCACATGAGGTAGCTTCAGGAGATGGATACCTGCCTACGCAGGTATCTTCGGAGCTGGGATTTTGCGCTCCCTATCCGTCTGAGAACTCCCCGCCCCATACTAAGCATCTGCTCTCACAGGAGCCGGATCAGGTACCGTTCTGGTTGTGGGTTGCAGGGTCAGGATGGTGCGGGTCGGAGCGACGGTCTGATGCGCGCCTAGGCAGGTCAGGCCAGGGTGAGCCGAGGAAGCTCGGTTGGGAATCCGCCTCGTCCGGTCGCACGGGAGAAATCCCCGGATGAGCCATGCGTGTGAAAGCACGGTGGAATCGTTCGCGCGGCGCCGGTAACGAAGACCCGGGACCATGGGCCCCCATGAGGGTGCTCGCTGAAACTCCTGTCCGGCGCGGCGGGCGGTAACGCTCCATTCCGTAGCCATTCCAAATCATCCGGCGGAGCGCCACGGCGCCCGCTGCGCCGACGGCTCTGTGAGGGGCCGACTACGAGATACCCGGATGGCGCGCGCCAGTCCGGCTTTGGGTGCAGGGAATGAAATACATAGTTTCGTATCTTTAACGACGTTTTTAATTACATCATAAACGGGCGATGCGCTTCCTGCTCCTCATCCTCATCAGCCCCGCAATTGTCTGGCTTCTCAGCCCTGCTGCCGCGCAGCTGACAAGTGGAATCTCCGCGCCTGAAATCAGGGAGGGCGCGCATTCGGTCGGTTACCGGGCCGCTTATGACGCGGACAGGTCAGGACTCGCGCAGCGCATCCATGCTGAACGCGCGCTGACCGGGAGCGTCGCCGTGAGGGGCGTGGTCCAGGCACACAAGACAGATGCCCGCGCGGTTGATCTCGACTATGTTCAGGGAGAGTTGCGCTGGCAAATCACCCCGGACGGGGCGCGGTGGGCATCCGGTCTTCGGCTGGACGCGCGCTTCCGGGATGGCGGTCGCCCGGGCCAGGTCGCGCTACACTGGCTGAATCAGGCGCAGTTGACCGACACAGTGCGGTCCCGGTTTTCGGTCATTGCAAGCATCCAGACCGGATCAGGTCGCGAATCTGGAACCTTCCTGCAAACACGGGCGGAACTCAGCCAGCGGCTGGAGGACGGAGTCGATATCGGCACCGAAGTTTACAACACTTATGGCCCCGCAAACGATCTCTTGCCCGTCTCACAACAGGGCCATCTGGCAGGCCCCTTTGTCTCGCTTCCCCTGAATGAGTCCCTGACTTTGCGGACCAGCGCCCTGGTTGGACTGACCGCCGGATCGACTGACGCAACATTTCGCGTTTTCCTGACCCAACGGTTTTAACCTCACAGAAGTCCCTCGCATCTGACGGATCATTACGGTAAACGTGATTTTAATGCAGACAAAGGACGGGTAAGTCCGCGATGGATCGCGAAACAAAATTGGCCGTCGCAGGTGCGGCTATCGCAAGACGGGAACAGAAGCGTCAAGAAAATGGCGGGTCTGGCGGCAAAACCGAGAAGGGGAATCTCATGCGCGCAATCTTCGGAATCTTCCCGCTGCTGGTTATCCCGGTAGCGCTCTACAATCTTCTGGCCATCGGTTTTGGCGGTTCAGTCGAAATGGCAAACGAATTCGGCGAGATCATTCGCGCGGATTCCGCGCCGATCCTGTCATTGTTGAACGACCGTTTTCTCGGTCTGCCGATGATTTCCGGCGTCGACTGGATCCTCACCAAAGGGGATGCGATCCTCTTGCTGGCCGTGGTCTTCCTGTTTCTGGAAATCCTGAAGTCGACCTCGACAGGCACGTCCACGATCATCAATCACGCAGTCTCGATGATCCTGTTCATCGTCTGCCTGATCCAGTTCCTGCTCTTGCCGAACTTTGCGACATCGACCTTCTTCATCCTGATGTCGATGACCTTGCTGGACGTTCTGGCAGGTGTTGTCGTCACAATCGTTTCTGCTCGCCGCGATTTTGGCGTCGGGGAAATGTAGACCGGTCCTGCCGGTTACAAAAAAGGGCCTGCCAGCCGGCGGGCCCTTTTTCGTTTGAGCTGGAGAGGAAGTCAGTCTTTTCCGTAAAGGTCTGACAATTGTTTCTGAATCGCGGCCATCTGGGCCTGCATGTTGGAAAGCGCCTCCGCCTGGTATTCCATCATCGGATTCATGGAAGGTGTGCCATTCCGGGACTGCGCATTCTTCAGCGTCGGCATGAAGAGTTTCATCGCCTCTTCGAACATCGACATGTTGCGCTTGGCCTGTTGCTCGAACATGCTCATGGGGTTGGCAGCCTTGCGCCACTCCTTCTGGGCTTCGGCAAAACTGTTCATGGACATTTCCAGATACGAGGGCAGGAAAGTCTGGGCCCCGCCGCCATAAAAGCCGATCAACTGGCGCAAGAAGTTCAGTGGCAGCGCGCCTTCGCCCTTTGTTTCGTTCTCGAAAATAATCTGCGTCAGAACCTGACGGGTCAGGTCA
Source organism: Hyphomonas sp. KY3 (assembly GCF_017309975.1). NCBI lineage: Bacteria > Pseudomonadati > Pseudomonadota > Alphaproteobacteria > Hyphomonadales > Hyphomonadaceae > Hyphomonas > Hyphomonas sp. KY3. The sequence continues at coordinate 79,397 of NZ_CP022271.1, read as the reverse complement.
GCCCCAGATTTTGCATCCCGCACCTCAAAGTCACGCCCTTCCCGGACGAGTTCAGAAAGGTGGTCAAGCGTCACGTAGGACGATGTCGACGTGTCGTAGAGACGACGGTTTGCATACTTCTTGATAATGATCAGATCGTCTGATCCATTTCCCTTGGCCATGTCCTGCCCTCTGCTTCTCCGACTTGCGAAGCAATTATTGTGCTATGCAACAAGTCTGACACAAATTTGCCCTGCGACCAATGTGCTATTGCTATCGATGCAACAGAATGGCTAGCTGATTGCCGTCAAACAAAACGGGAGGAAACACGTTATGACTAGAGTTGCTCTGGTCACAGGAGGCACGCGCGGTATTGGGCGGGCAATCAGTGAAACACTAAAAAACAAGGGTTATAAGGTTGCGGCCAATTTCGCCGGCAACCAGCAGGCCGCCGACGAATGCGCCAAAGAGCTCGGGATCAATTGCTACAAGTTCGACGTTGCAGATTATGATGCCGTTACGGAAGGTCTGGCGCAGATCGAAAAAGAGCTCGGTCCTGTTGACGTCGTGGTCAACAATGCCGGTGTTACCCGCGACGCACCGTTCCACAAGATGACGCGCGAGCAATGGCAGCAAGTGATCGATATCGATCTGACATCAGCGTTCAATGTAACGCGTCAGGTCTGGGAGGGCATGCGTGAGCGCGGCTGGGGCCGGGTCATCAACATCTCTTCCATCAATGGACAGAAAGGCCAGTTTGGTCAGGCAAACTATTCCGCCGCAAAGGCCGGCCTGATCGGCCTCAGCAAGGCACTGGCCCAGGAAGGCGCAAAGAAAGGCATCACCGTCAACACGGTCTGCCCAGGCTATATCGACACCGAGATGGTGCAGGCTGTTCCGGAAAAAGTCCTTGAGGGAATCATTGCGACGATCCCTGTCGGCCGCCTTGGTAAGGCCGAAGAGATCGCCTCAATGTGCGCCTATCTCGCCAGCGACGAAGCTGCCTTCATCACCGGCGCCACCATGACGGTGAACGGGGCGCAATACATCGCCACCTAGAGGCTCAATGTGATCTTGCCGAAATGCTGCTGGCTGGCCTGATGGGCAAAGGCGGCAGCAATTTCGGAAAGTGGGAAATCCTTGTCCAGCACGGGCTTGATGCCGTTGGCCTCGATGGCGGCAATCATGTCTTCCTGATGCCGGCGGGATCCGACCGTTATCCCCGACAGCGTGATGTTCAGAGAGAACAGAGCCGCTGTCGGGACTTCCCCGGACACACCCGTCAGCACACCGATAAGGGAAATATGGCCCCCTGGACGCGACGCTGTAATGGACTGGGCCAATGTGCCTGGCCCGCCAATCTCGACAACCTCGTCCACGCCTCGCCCTCCGGTCAGGGCTTTGGCTGCCTTTCCCCAGTCAGGCGTGTCCTTGTAATTGATCACATGATCTGCGCCCAGTTCTTTCACGCGCTGAAGCTTTTCATCAGAGGATGATGTGGAGATCACGCGGCACCCAGCCGCCTTGGCAAATTGGAGGGCGAAAATGGATACGCCGCCCGTGCCCTGGGTCAGCACCCAGTCACCCGGCTTGACCTTGGCCTCAACCATCAAGGCGCGCCATGCCGTCAAGGCCGCGCAGGGAAGCGTTGCCGCCTCTTGATACGAGTATCCCTCAGGCATGCGCGTGAAGGACGTCTCTGGCGCGGCAACGAGTTCCGCGCCGAAGCCATCAGCGCCATCTCCCGGAACACTGGCGAACCCAGCCGCTTCGATTTCGCCGGCCTGCCAGTTGGGGAAGAACAGCGACACAACCTTGTCGCCTGGCTTGAATTTGGTGACACCCTCGCCAACTGCGACGACCTCACCCGCTCCATCCGACATGGGAATTCGTCCGTCATCTGTAGGGATGCCGCCCATGACCACCACGAAGTCGTGATAGTTCAGGCTGCTCGCATAAATACGAACGAGTATTTCCCCGACGGCCGGTTTGGGATCCGCGCGGTCTTCTATGATCAGGTTTCCCGGCCCGCCGGGCTTCTTGACGGCAGCAACTTTCATGGTGGTCTCCTCCTGTGTTTCCCACAGGGGAGCTATGGCTCCGCTAGGGAAGTCAAGCGACAGGCGAAAACTAGGTGGCGCTCAATTGCAGCCGCGCTTCCCTCAGCGCCTTTCTTCTCACTTTTCCCGCATCATCCCGTACGGGTTCAGGCACAAACTCGAAACTCTTTGGAATCTTGTAGCGCACCAGGTGATCGGCGAGATGAGCATTCATCTCTTCGACGTCTACTGAGCCTTCGGGTCGATCGATGATCGCATGCAGCCGGGCGCCCATATCATCATCCGGCAAGCCGATCACGGCAGACGACCGCACTCCGGGAAACGCATCAATCGCCGCTTCCACTTCGGCGGGGTAGATGTTCGCGCCGCCAGACAGGATCATGTCGGAAAGCCTGTCCGTCAGGTAGAGATATCCCTCTTCATCCATCCACCCGAGATCGCCTAGACTTTCCCAGCCGCCTTCGATGGATTTGGCTTCCGCGCCGATGTAGCGATATGTCGTGCCCTGGCCCGTCAGGGGCCTGAGGAAGACTTCCCCGACGTCGCCGGATGGAAGCGTCTCGCCCGCCTCCCCGACAATCTTGATTTCGCATGCCTCAACAGGCCGGCCTACGGAGCCTTTGTGCGTCAGCCATTCATCCCCGCGGATCATGGTCGTTCCCTGCCCTTCGGTGCCGGCATAAAGCTCCCAGATCACTTCCGCGCCGAGCCACTCAATGAAGCATTCCTTCAGCCAGGCCGGGCAGGGTGCGGCCAGATGCCAGAGCGTCTGCAAGCTCGACAGATCGTAACCTGTCCGTACATCTTCAGGCAGCGCCCAGATGCGGCGCATCATAGTCGGCACCATATAGACGATATTGATCTTCAGGCGTTCCAAAGTCGCGAGAGTCTGCTCGGCATCGAAGCGCGTCGTGATGGCCGCGGTACAGCCGCGAAACAGCGCAATCATGGCCCAGACGAACGGTCCGTTATGATAAAGCGGCCCCGGCACCAGCATGGCACCCTGTTGCGGAATTTCCAGATATGGCAGATCAGTATCCCAGGCCGCCGGTTGAGCAGAGACGATCAGCTTTGGCCGTCCGGTAGACCCCCCACTTGTCATCGCTTTCAGGGAAGCCGCTGTCAGCTCCGGTAGGGGCTCTGCGGACAAATGTTCTCCAGGTACAAATCCCTGAGGTACAGAGACTATCTGTTCAAATGCGCCGGTTTCGGCTCCAACGACCAGCGACGGCTTGCCCAGATCAATAATCTGGTCCCGTTCGGATTTCGGCAATTTGGCAGATATGGGTTGAGGTGTGGCCCCCAACTTCCAGACGGCAAAGCATGCTTCGAAGAATTCTATGCCATTCGGCAGTGCGATGGTAACAAAATCATCTGGTTGTACGCCTAGCTCGGAATAGGCCCGAGCGAGGCGGTTGGTACGCTCTTCAAACTCACCCCAAGTGATGGCCCGTCCTTCATGATCGATTGCAATCCGATCAGCCTGTCTTGCTGCCCAGTATGAAATGATGCGCGACATGGATTGGACTGGCATAGTGTTTCCTCGCTACGTTTTTATATGTTGGCTCGCCTGAGCAATCGCTGAAAACCCTCCCAGAATTCCTGTCGGCGGGTATCAGTCTCCATCAGGATTTCATGCATGGCACCTTCAATAACCCCATGTTCGCAATCAGGCAGCCGCGCGCAAATCTTTTCGTGTGCGGCATTGTCGACCAATTGCTCTTCCTCGGCAGATGCCACAAAGACGGGAATGGCGACCTGTCTGAGAGCCTTCGGTTTACTGAACGTATCAACAATGCTGAGTGAAGCACCAAGCCAGCCCCATGTCACCGGGCCCAGCTCCAAATCAGGCTGCGCATCAATTAGCGCGCGCTGCATTTGCCAACGCTGCTTGTCATGCGTGACGATATTTGTCTCAAACGTCTCTGGCGGACCGGGTTGGATGGCATAGTCCCCCGCGCGCCCCGTCGCGCGCATGGCCCAGACGAGATAGCGCATCCCGAAGAAGCGAGACTTCAGGCCCCACATTGGCGCACAAAATGCCGCAGCGTCCACTTTTACGAGACCTTGCGAGATGGCGGCCAATGCGATGGCGCCCCCCATGGAATGTGCGAGAGATACATGCGGACGTGGCAGGCGGTCCTGGAGTTGGTCCAACCCATTTGCCAGCGCGCCCATAAAGGTCTCGAACCGATCAATATGGCCCTTCTTTGTATCATCCAGAAGGCGTTCCGAAAGGCCCTGCCCAGGCCAATCAAGAATCACGACGGCAAACCCCATGGTCTGCAGCTCTCGTCCGACCTCAAAGTATTTCTCGATGAACTCCGTCCGGCCCGGACACACTATCGCAGTGCCACGCGGACCAGATTTTGAAAGCGCAGGGGCCACGCAGGCGCGAAGATTGCGGCCTTCGCTCCCCTTGAACCAGAGTATTTCCGCCCCGTCGGGTGGCGGGTTGCCCGGGATCAGCACAAAGGAGCTGTCCAGTGTGTGGGGACGCGTCGTCATATCGGACCTTCAAAAGAAAGAAGCCGCCCAAGGTTTCCCCGGACGGCTTCAGAGATCAAGTTCAATTCAGCGAAATTAGCTGAACTTCTTCATCAGGTTCTGCAGCTGCATGGCAACAGACATGTCGCCTTCAACCTTCAACTTGCCCTGCATGAAGGCCATCGTCGGGTCCATGGCGCCTTCGGAAATCTTCTTGAAGTCGTCCCAGTCGACCTTGATGGTCGCGTCGGCATCGGAATCGGAATTGTCAGCCTTGCCAGCAACGCCGTCGATGAAAAGCTTGCCTGCATCACCGAAGTCAAATTTCACCTTCTTCGTGAAGTCGCCACCGGCTTCGACGGCCGAATCTGCTTTCGCTGTGAGTTCTGCGAGATCCATTGAATTCCTCCTTGAATGGACTTTGGGCGATAAAGCCGTTCCTTCTATCAGAATGCAAGCCCACAGAGGCCAGATTACCTTGATTTAGTTCAGTTGGGTGGCAGCTTACTCAAATCGCTCAGGTTTTTAAAAGCGTGTTGACCTCGCGTAGCGGAAGCGTGGAAATTGGGCGCCATGAGCTGGCAGAAATCGATCGAAGAATTGCGTCGCCGAGAGCGATTGGCGGAAAAAATGGGCGGCGAGGAGCCAGTGTCCCGGCAGAAAGGCCGCGGAAAGCTGACGGTTCGAGAGCGCGTCGCCTTCCTGGCAGACCCCGGAAGCTTCCATGAAATCGGCAAGATCGCAGGCAAGGCAACCTATGGTGCCGACGACGAATTGGACGGTTTCCTGCCCTCGAACTCAGTTATGGGCCGGGCTCGGTTGAATAGCAGATCGACAGTGATTCTGGCAGACGATTTCACTGTTCGGGGCGGCGCAGCCGATGCTTCGATCTGGCAGAAAATGGTTCAAGCCATCAAGATGGCGGCCGAGTACCGCCTGCCGCTCGTTCAGATGATTGACGGCACTGGGGGCGGCGGTTCGGTCAAGATGCTGGAGAAAGACCCGCGCACCTACATTCCGGAGACACCGGGCTGGAATGAGATTACCCACGGCCTGACACAAGTGCCCTTCGTATCATTGGCCCTTGGCCCCTGCGCGGGCATGGGCGCGGGGCGAGTAGCCGCCAGCCATTTCTCTGTCATGGTCAAAGAGCTGAGTCAGGTTTTCGTGGCCGGTCCGCCTGTCGCCATCGCGCTTGGCGAAGATGTCACCAAGGAAGAGCTGGGCGGCTGGAAAATTCAGGGCCAGAATGGCACAGTCGACAATGTCGTGGATACCGAAGCGGACGCATTCGAAACAGCTCGTCGTTTCCTGTCTTACCTTCCATCATCGGTGCACGAACTTCCGGAGCGAGTCGTGGGTGGTGACTCGCCAGAGCGACGGGAGGAGAGCCTGCTCTCTATTGTGCCAACAGACGGTAAGACGCCGTACAAGCCGCGGAAGATTGTTGAAGCAAGTGTAGATACGGGTAGCTTTTTCGAGATCGGACATGATTGGGGCCGGGGTATCGTGTGCGGGTTCGCCCGTCTGGATGGGTATCCTGTCGGAATCCTGGCAGGTGATCCCTTCTTCCTGGACGGCGCATGGACCGCAGATGTCTGCGACAAGGTCACTCGCCACATGGATCTCTGCTCGCAATTCCATTTGCCGGTCGTCCACTTTGTCGACTGTCCCGGCTTTGCGGTTGGCGTGAAGGCGGAGACCGCCGGTGTGACCCGTGCGGGCGTGCGCGCCATGACGGCGATCTATCAGGCCGATGTGCCGGTCTGTTCTGTCGTGATCCGCAAAGCCTATGGCCTGGCTGGGTCCGCCATGATGAATCAGAGCCGGACCAAATGGCGCTATTGCTGGCCGAGTGGGGACTGGGGCAGCCTGCCCATGGCCGGCGGCATCGAGGCCGCCTTCCGCAAGGAACTGGCCGAGGCCGAGGATCCGGAGGCCCTGAAGGCCCAGCTCTACAAGAAATTCGATGCGATCCGGTCTCCCTTCAGGACAGCAGAATCCTTCTATGCCGAGGAAATCATCGACCCGCGGGACACCCGTCCCCTCCTCGTGGATTTCATCCACCACGCCTGGCGCACACTGGAGCCGGGCGAACGGAGAACAGGTTTCCGGCCCTGATCATCCGCCCGAATTCCAACGTGATCTTGCCATTTTGTAGGTTTCATGTGGAAGTCATAGTGGATGTGGAGGGAACAGATGAACATCAAAATTCCAGCAATTGCGACCGCTACCGTCTTGCTCGCGGCATGTGGCGGTCCTGGCAACGAGTCGGCTGAGCGCGCGATGATGAACGCCCCCCCGGCCCCATCTCCGATGATGGAGCAGGACGTGGCAATGGACGGTTCGTTTTCCAAATCAGGAGGTGGCGGCGGGCCGACCGAGGAGGCCGCGCAACAATATATCGCCTATTCGCACTCACTCGGATTGCGGCTGCCAGTGAAGTCCATCGAGCCAGTCATGCAGGGCCATGTTGCCGCCTGTAACCAAGCTGGCCCCTCGCTGTGTATCGTCACGAATTCCTGGTTCAACACCTACTCGGATGATGAAGCCTCCGCATCGCTCCAACTTCGGGCAACGCCAGATTGGATCGAGACATTCCTGGAGGGTGTCGACGCCGACGCCGAGCAAGCCAATGGCGACGTTACCAATCGCCAGACGACGGCCGAGGACCTTACCGTTTCGATCATCGACACCGATGCCCGCCTGAACGCTCAGCAAACCCTTCAAAAGCGTTTGGAGGAGTTGCTCGCCAACCGGGACGGCGAACTGGGAGACCTATTGGCCACGGAGCGGGAACTTGCCCGGGTCAACGGTGAGATCGACTCGCTAAAATCATCGCTCAAGACTTTAATGCTCCGGGTTCAGATGAGCCAATTGAGCGTGAACTACGAGACCAAGCGCAATCCGGTCTCGCAAGGCGCACTCTCACCGATCGGAAGTGCGTTCGGAGATTTCTTCTATAACCTCTCCAGTGCGCTGGCCGCCGTGATCACCGCCTTTGCGATCGGCCTGCCATGGCTGATCTTGATCGGAGCCTTCCTCTGGATCTGGCTGAAGCTGATCTGGCCACGCATCCGTCGCAAGAAACCCCAATAATGTGAATGGCCCCCGGAGCAATCCGGGGGCCATTCATCATCAGGCTTTCTCAGCCACTTTTGCCTTCTTGCCCTTGGGCTTGGCATCACCAAGCAACAGGTGGGCTATTTCTTTCGGCACAATCATCAACATCTCGCTGGTGGACGTTTCCCAATTCTCGAGAATGTCTTTCGCGCGAAGGGACTTGGTGCGCTTGAAGTGCTCCTCGATCAGCGCCCTGGCTTCTGCAATGTGCTCTGCCTGCATGTCTGAGAGGGGATACCAATCAATCGAATCCGGGTTCGCCACCCGTTCGAACTGGCATTCCGGATCCCAGATATAGGCCGTACCGCCGGTCATGCCCGCGCCGAAATTGTCACCGACCGGTCCGAGAATGACAGCCCGCCCGCCCGTCATGTACTCACAGCCATTCGCGCCGCACCCTTCAATCACCGTCACAGCGCCGGAGTTACGAACCGCGAAGCGTACGCCCGCCGTACCCGCCGCGAACAACTTGCCCGCGGTTGCGCCGTACAAACACGTATTGCCGATGATAGCGTCACCCGCCCGATGACGCTCTTTCGGCCGTGGCGATACGACAATCGAAGCGCCCGACAGGCCTTTACCTACATAGTCATTGGCATCGCCGATGACTTCCAGCAGAAGACCCTGCACCGAGAACGCACCTAGCGATTGCCCTGCGGACCCTTCCAGCCGGATATGCAGGCGGCCCTCTGGCAGTGCCTGCATGCCGAACTTGCGCGTGATCGCAGAACTCGACCGTGCACCGATCGCGCGCATCGTGTTACGCACACCATATTCCAACTGCATCTTCTCGCCGCGCTCGAAGAACGGCTCGGCATCACGTAGAATCTGGGCGTCTAGGGTATCTGGAACCTCTTCACGACGGTCAGGCTGATAAATGACCGGATTTTCGGTATCGACCTGGACTAGCAGCGGGTTCAGGTCGAGATCATCGAGATGTGTCGACCCACGGCTTACCTGAGCGAGCAAGTCCGTGCGCCCGATTGCTTCGTCGAGCGACTTCAGGCCGAGTGAAGCAAGAATTTCCCGGACGTCCTCGGCTATGAAGCTCATCAGGTTCACGACCTTTTCCGGCGATCCGGTAAAGTGAGCACGTAGCGCCTCGTCCTGAACACAGACCCCCACAGGGCAGGTGTTCGAGTGGCACTGGCGCACCATGATACAGCCCATAGCCACGAGCGAGGCTGTGCCGATTCCGTACTCTTCCGCACCAAGCATAGCAGCGATCACAATATCGCGGCCCGTGCGAAGGCCTCCATCGGTGCGGAGGGTGACCTTGTTGCGCAGATTGTTCAACGACAGGATCTGGTGCGCTTCGGCAAGACCGAGTTCCCACGGCAGACCCGCATATTTGATGGAAGTCTGTGGGCTCGCGCCCGTTCCTCCCACGCCGCCTGCAATCAGTATGACGTCTGCCTTCGCCTTCGCCACACCAGCGGCAACCGTTCCGACCCCGGACTGGGCAACAAGCTTCACGCAAACCCGTGCCTCCGGATTAATCTGCTTCAAGTCATAGATCAGCTGGGCAAGATCTTCGATCGAATAGATGTCATGGTGTGGCGGTGGTGAGATCAGCATCACACCCGGCGTTGCATGGCGCAGCTTGGCAATGAATTCTGTCACCTTGAAGCCGGGCAACTGACCGCCCTCGCCGGGCTTTGCACCCTGAGCGATCTTGATCTCAATCTCTCGACACTGGTTCAGATATTCCGCAGTCACACCAAAGCGGCCAGAGGCCACCTGCTTGACGGCAGAGTTCATATTGTCGCCATTCGGCAGCGGACGAAACCGGGCGCGATCTTCGCCGCCTTCGCCCGATACCGATTTTGCACCGATCCGGTTCATGGCCACGTTCAGCGTGCCATGAGCTTCAGGGCTCAACGCGCCGAGCGACATGCCGGGCGTAATGAAGCGCTTACGGATCTCATTGATCGACTGAACGACGGATACTGGAACGGGGTCCCCAGCCGGCTTGAAATCGAGCAAGTCACGCAATTGTATCGGATCGCGCGAATGCACTGCTTCGACATATTTGCGATAGATAGAGTAATCGCCGCGATCACATGCCGCTTGCAATGTGTGGATCAGATTACCGTCAAGCGCATGTGGTTCTTCGGACGCTCTCAAGCGGTAGAACCCGCCTACCGGCAGAGATACGACATCCTCGTCGAAGGCGGCCTCATGGCGAACAAGCGAGTTTTCTTCGAGGCCAGCGAGACCAAGGCCAGAAATGCGGCTGTTCATGCCTGGGAAATAATCCGCGACAAGCGCACGCGAGAGGCCCAGCGCTTCGAAATTGTACCCACCCCGATAGGAAGAAATTACAGAAATTCCCATCTTTGAGATGATCTTCAACAAGCCGGCTTCGACCGCTTTTTTGAAATTCAACACACACTCATTGAGCGGCATCTCTCCGAAAAGCCCTCGGGCTTGCCGGTCCGCAATGATGTCTTGCGCCAGGTACGCATTCACGCACGTCGCACCGACACCGATGAGTACGGCAAAATAGTGCGTGTCGAGGCATTCGGCCGACCGAACCGTGATGGAACAGAACGTACGCAAACCTTGCGCCACAAGGTGCGAGTGAACCGCACCAGTGGCCAGGATCATCGGAATCGCAATCTTGTCCGCAGACTGATATTGATCGGTCAGAATTATGTGCTCACGGCCTTCGCGTACTGCATCTTCCGCCTCCTGACGGATTCTACTCAGCGCGTTCTTGAGCGCAACTCCATCACCTGCCGCATCTGCTTCATTGAATGTACAGTCAATCTCAGCAGTGCCAACACCCAGTCGATCGATCAGGCGGTCATACATCCCATTGGTCAGGACCGGGCTTTCCAGCACGAATACTTCCTGCTGGGACTTGTCGGTATCGAGAACGTTTCCAAGGTTTTTGAACCGAGTCTTGAGACTCATTACGCGCTCTTCACGCAACGGGTCGACCGGCGGGTTTGTGACCTGACTGAAATTCTGGCGGAAGAAGTGGCTCATTGGGCGGTACGAGAAAGACAAGACGGCCGTCGCAGTGTCGTCGCCCATCGAACCAATGGCCTCCTTGCCACCTTCGGCCATCGGAGAAAGGATCAATTCGAGTGTCTCAAGTGTATAACCCGCGGCTGTCTGACGACGCAGCAGATCTTCCTTGTTGAACATGAGAGGCTCAGGCCCCGGGCCGATTTCCGGCTCCAGTTCGGTCACGGCCTGCAACCACTCTTCATATGGCGCCTTGCCGGCGAGCAGGTCAATTAGCTCGCGATGCTCATAAAACTTTCCGGTCTTCAAATCAGCCGCGATCATGCCGCCAGCCTGGATCAGGCCGCGCTTGGTGACTTCATGATCGCCCAGCGGGCACATACCCGCCTCAGACCCAACCGCAAGAATACCGTCTGCCGTCAGAGCATAACGAAGCGGCCGCAGACCGTTTCGGTCAAGCCCTGCTATGGCCCAGCGGCCATCATAGGCCGCGATTCCGGCCGGTCCGTCCCAAGGCTCCATCACGGAGTTGCAATAGTCGTAGAGCGCCTGGTGAGCAGTCGGCATGACCGAATCACGCTTTGACCAGGCTTCCGGGATCAACATGGCCTTGGCCATTGGTGCCGAACGGCCTGACTTGCAAAGAATCTCGAACACGGAATCAAGGGCGCCAGAGTCGGACGTACCATCCGGGATCACCGGCTTTACATCATCAACATGCTCGCCAAAGGCTTCGGATACCATGCGGATTTCGTGGCTCTTCATCCAGTTCTTGTTGCCACGCACCGTATTGATCTCGCCATTGTGCGCGATCATTCGGAAAGGCTGAGCCAGCGACCATTGCGGGAACGTGTTGGTCGAATACCGCTGGTGATATATTGCGAATGCAGAGACGAAACGCTCGTCCTTCAGGTCCAGATAGAAATTGTCGATGTCCTGCGCCAGGAACATGCCTTTGTAGATCAAGGATGAATGGCTGAGTGAACATACATAGAAGGATGGAATCGCGGCCTCACGTGCACGACGCTCGATCCGCCGGCGACAGATATAGAGCGCACGTTCGAGCTCTTCCGGGCTGCGCCCTATACCATCGCGGAACATGATCTGCTCAATCGCCGGGCGTGTATCCTTGGCCTTCTGGCCTATCACGGTCACATCCACGGGGGGCTGGCGCCAGCCATAGATGTAGAACCCGAAATGCAGAACCTCGGTTTCAACCAATGTCCGCGCAGCTTCCTGAGCCGCAAAATCCGTGCGTGGTAGGAATATCTGACCCACACAGATTGGGTCGTCCGTCGGATTGTGGCCTGTGCGAGTGACATGCTCACGGAAGAAATCCTGTGGCACTTCCACGCGAATACCCGCGCCATCTCCGGTCTTGCCATCCGCATCGACAGCGCCTCGGTGCCAGACATTCTTCAATGCCTCGATCCCCATCTCCACGATTTCGCGACGCGGCTTGCCATCGAGCGCTGCGACAAGGCCAACACCACAAGCATCATGCTCATATTCGGGGTCATAGGCGTGGCCGTCCATCAGCTTCTGACGGTTGGCCTCATACTGTTTTACATAATCTGACATCTGACTACTCCGCCGCTACTTTAGAAGCGCGCTCTTGTGCTCTCATCGCCTTGTGCATGGCTTCTGCTGCGTCCCGGCCATCCTTGATGGCCCAGACAACGAGCGAAGCGCCGCGAACGATATCCCCTGCCGCATAAACGCCGGGCAGGCTGGTTTCCATTGTTGCATAATCGACCCGAACCGCGCCCCAACGGTTTACGGTCAAGGTTTCTTCGCCAAACAATTCCGGCAGGTCTTCCGGGTCAAAGCCCAGCGCCTTGATGACCATGTCGGCCTTGATGTCGAATGTTTCCCCGGTCTTGACCGGAGACTGACGACCGGAGGCATCGGGCTCGCCCAGTTTCATCCGGCTCGCGCGAACAGCTTTAAGTTTGCCGGCTTTCGTATCGAGAATGGCATCGGGCGAAGCCAGCCATTCAAAGGTCACACCCTCTTCCTCGGCATTCGTCACTTCGCGCTGACTGCCCGGCATATTCGCGCGGTCACGGCGATACACACAAGATACGCTCTTGGCGCCCTGACGGATCGCCGTTCGCACGCAATCCATCGCAGTGTCGCCGCCACCGATCACAACCACGCGCTTTCCGTCTGCGTTCAAAGTCCCGTCATCATAGGCCGGCACGTCATCGCCAAAATTCTTGCGGTTGGAAGCGGTCAGGTATTCCAGCGCAGGGAATACGCCTTTGGCCCCGCTGCCCGGACATTTCAGATCCTTTGCTGCGTAGACACCTGTCGCGATGAGGATCGTGTCGTGCTGATCTCGCAGCGTTGAGAGAGACACCGTCTCGCCGACCCGCGTATTGAACTCAAACCGGATTCCGGAATCTTCCAAGCGTTTGATACGGCGCTCAACCACATCCTTCTCGAGCTTGAAGCCAGGGATTCCGTAGACCAACAGGCCACCCCCCCGGTCATAAGCATCGTAAACCGTGACTTGATAGCCCTTTCGGCGGAGCTGTTCAGCGGCAGCAAGGCCCGCAGGGCCCGCGCCAATAATGCCTGCAGATTGGGCGCGTTCACGTGGGGGCGTGATCGGCTTCACCCATCCCTGATCCCACGCATTGTCAGTGATATACTTTTCAATAGATCCGATCGTGACTGTGCCGTGGCCCGACTGTTCGATGGTGCAGATACCCTCACACAGACGATCCTGCGGACAGATGCGGCCGCAAATCTCAGGCATGTTATTGGTCGCCGACGAGACCTGATATGCTTCTTCGAGCCGGTCTTCGGCGGCGAGCTTCAACCAATCAGGAATGTTGTTGGAAAGGGGGCAGCCCTGTTGGCAGAATGGGACGCCGCACTGCGAACACCGCGCGGCTTGCTCACCAGCCTTGTCCCTGCTGAACTCAGAATAGATTTCGTTGAAATCGTCTTTTCGGTCCGAGGCATCCCGCTTTGACGGCATGCTCCGCTCGACTTTGATGAATTTCAGCATTTTTTCTGCCATTTCGGCGCTCCCGGTATTAGAAGTGTGGGCTTAGAACTTTCCCTCCAAGCTCGCAAGCGCATTCGATCATTCACAACTCATAATGATATTTATAAACTGCACTCGGCCGCCCGCTTTACCGCCTGTGCGGCTCAATACGGAAAAACAATATCATATTGATCTTTATACGAGTGGTGGCTTTTTTGGTAAATTCCCATAGTTGGGAATTGCGTTGAAACTGTAAGGCTCGCCTGATGTCCCTATTACAGCTCGCCATTATCGCCCTGCTGCAGGGCACGACAGAATGGCTTCCCGTGTCCTCTTCCGGCCATGTACTGCTCGCCGCAGGATTCTTCGAAGCTAGCCCCGGCGACGAGTTATTGATCAATGCCGTGTCAAATCTCGGCACCTTGTTGGCGATGCTGATCTATTTCCGAAAGGACGTGACCAGCGCCATTGCAGGAGGATTTGAACTGGTCGCCGCACCAGTATCAAAATCGCCACTTTCAAAAGGGGCTCGCCTTGCAGCCGCCGTGATTGTTGCAACGCCGGTCGCCGTTCTGGTCGCATTCGCCTACGAAAAATTCCTGCCCGAAAGCATGCTGGAAAGCATGCGCAGCATCTATGTCGTCGCCGCCACAACGATCATCTTCGGCGCCCTGCTCTGGTGGGCCGATGTGAAAGGTGCGCGCGATCGCAAGGAAGAAGACATGACGATGTGGCATGCTTTCCTGATCGGCGCGACCCAGGCGATCGCTGCAATCCTGCCAGGCACCAGCCGTTCCGGCATTACGATGACGGCCGCTCGTGCATTCGGGTATGACCGCACCGAGGCAGCGCGATTTTCAATGCTGATCGGCGCCCCAATCCTCGCCGCTGCCGGACTTTACGGAGCGATGGGATTGGTGACAGCCGATGCCACCGAAACCGTGCTGACCCTGAAGGATGGACTGATTGTGGCAAGCATCGCCTTCATCACGGGGCTGGCGTCCATCTGGTTCCTGATGTCGCTACTCAGCCGAATGAGCTTTCTGCCCTTCGTATTGTACCGCTTCGCACTTGGAGCCGTGCTGATATTGGGATCACCACTCGTCGGACTACTCTAGACTTAGGCCTCGGACGCCTTGTGAAACTCGCCATAGTCGCGGAACCGCCAGAGATAGGAAGGCACGATCGCTTCAACCGTTTCCAGCTCCGTGACGCCAAGATCCTTCAGCGTCAGCGCATCATCGGCGACCACATTGTCGGATTTAAGCATCTCGACCTGGTCTCCTGTGAGGGGCGGATCGCCGAGAAAGCCCCACGAGAATGGCGGAATATAGCGCCAGACAGCTGCTGTGAGATAACCCGCGGGCTTTGCGATGAAGAACGGCAACGGAATTTTGAACCGGCGCTTGTCAATCGTCTCGAGGATCACGTCATACAGTTCATTGAACGTGTAAATGCGGGGGCCGCCCAATTCGTAAGTCTTGCCTGCCGTGGCCGCATCATCCACCGACACAGCAATCGCCTCGGCCACATCACCGGCATAGACCGGCTGGAAGCGAGTCGATCCACCGCCAATGGCCGGCAACAGGGGCAATACACTCATCAACGGGGACGTTGCCATCGCAGCAAAGCGGTTGAAGAACTCGTCTTCCGACGCAAACACAATGGATGGGCGTAGAATGGTCGCTGTAGAAATGGCGTCGCGAACAGCGGCTTCAGCTTCTGCCTTTGTGCGTGCATAGTCAGCCGAGGAATCGGCATCAGCGCCGATGGCTGAAACTTGGACAAACCGTGCAATGCCTTTTTCGGCGGCAACTTGCGCCAGCAATCCAGCCCCTTCGCTCTGAGCCGACTCAAACGTCTGAGCGCCTTTCTCAAACATGATGCCAACAAGATTCACGACAGCGTCGGCGCCTTCCAGCGCGCGCTCGATCGATTCTCGATTGCGGATATTGGCCTGAATAATATCGACCCAGCCTGGAGGCCCCGCAAGACGAACATCCCCGGCAGTGTTCACGTGCCGACAGGCAACGCGCACACGCCAGCCCTTCTTGACGAGTTCACGGGCGGCATACCGTCCAATGAACCCCGACCCGCCGAAAACAGTTACCAAGCCTTTGGTCATCTTCAGTCTCTCTCAAAGCGACCGCAGCCGCGATAATCCGGATGGCGCCTTTGACCATAGAGCCGTTCGCCTGTCTACCAAGGCACGGCGGGCGAAACAGCGCGGCATGACAGAATATACAGGTATGCCATCAACCTGTGCAGCGCGGCGTCAGAGCGGTCAGGCCTTCACTGCCATTTCAGTCGCCATCCATCCCGCGAACGCATCCCGCTCCGCCGCGCTCATGTGCAGGCCCAGCTTGGAACGACGCCACAGAATGTCATCTGCGGTTCGGGCAAACTCTACTTCAACAAGGTAGCGCGCCTCAGTTTCGGTCAGGCTCGCACCAAACTTTCGGCCAAGATCGCCGTCCGTTTCGGCTTGCCCCAACAAACGCCGCGCGTCGGTGCCGTAAGCGCGTGCTAGACGCTGCAGAAGGTTAGCGCTCAGCTTGGGATAATCCTGTCGCAATCCTTCATAGAAACCGTCAAAATCCGCGCGAGGCATGTCTCCGCCGGGAAGGTCAGCGTCGCGTGTCCACTCACCACCTGCCCCCGGAAAAACCTTATCCAGTGTCTGAAGCGCGTCTTCAGCCAATTCCCGAAAGGTCGTTATCTTGCCCCCAAACACTGACAGGATCGGCGCTCCGCCGTCATCATCCAGTTTCAGGACATAGTCGCGCGTCACTTTGGAGGCGTTGGCAGCGTGGTCATCATATAGTGGGCGCACACCGGAATAGGTCGCCACCACATCTGCTGGAGTGATGGCCCGCTTGTAATACTCGCTCGCGCCCTTGCAGAGATACTCGATCTCATCAGGCGTAATTTTCACCTCGTCGCGATTTGCTTCATACGGAACGTCCGTCGTGCCGATCAGTGTGAACGCGCCGCGCTCATAGGGAATCGCGAACATGATTCGGCCATCACCATTCTGGAAGAAGTAGGCGTAGTCGCCTTCGTGCCAGCGCGGCACGATGATATGGCTACCCTTTACAAGTCGTAGGTGGGTCTCGTTTTTCTTTCCATAGTCGAGCCCCAGAACATCGTCGACCCAGGCACCTGCCGCATTGACGACCGCCCTGAATGACCGGGTCTCGGATCCTTTCGGACTTTCCAGCACTGCATCCCAATGGTCACCACTGCGCACAAGCGACGTACAGCGGGTACGCGTCATGACTTCAGCACCATGCGATTTCGCATCGACGGCGTTCAGCACGACAAGCCGCGAATCCTCGACCCAGCAATCAGAATACTCGAAAGCAAGCCGATATTCTTCCTTGAGCGAGTCAAGTCTGGCCGACGATTTGCGCCGAAGCGTTGTGGTTGCAGGCAACAATTTGCGTCCGCCAAGGTGATCATAGATGAACAGACCAAGTCGGATCAGCCAGGCAGGACGAAGTTCCTTATGGTGCGGCAGGACGAACCGCATTGGCCAGATTATGTGCGGCGCTGCCTTAAGCAGGATTTCGCGCTCGATCAGGGCCTTGCGCACCAGACCGAAATCATACTGCTCCAGATAACGCAGCCCGCCATGAATCAACTTCGTGCTGGCTGACGATGTATGCTGGGCAAGGTCATCCTTTTCGCAGAGCACCACATCCAGCCCACGACCAGCAGCGTCGCGCGCGATCCCGGTTCCGTTGATCCCGCCGCCGATCACCAGGATATCGTGCATGTCAGCCCTTCATCAGGCCTGCGGCCTTCAGCAGCTTGCCGGCACGAAGGACGCGCTGGAGCTTGTGTTCTGATGACCGGTCGCCCTTGTTCGAATCCGGGTGGAACCGGCGAACATATTCTGCATAGCGCGCGCGAATCTCCGCTGGCTTTGCATCGGTTTCGAGATCGAGTTCCTTCAAGGCGCGCTTCTGCAGCGTGTTCCGGTGGCCGGACGAGGCCGACTCGCCACTCGCAACATCATCAACATTGAAGAACTTGCTGCCTGCCCAGCGCCGCGGGTCCAACTTCTGAGGTCCCTTTTCGCCGCGCATTGGACCTGTGCCAAATTTCCAGGTGCGCTTGTGACCATACCGCTCAGACCGGGCGAACGAAGCGGCCTCGGCCTGCGACATGCCTTCAAAGAAATCAAAGCTGCGATTGTACTCTGCTGCATGCGCCTGGCAGAAATAATGACGACCATTCCCCTGACGCTTGGGCGCAGGATGGGTCCCCTCAAGATCACATTGTTTGTGGTCGCAGACACGAGTCTTCTGCGCACGCGCACGGGAAGCCTCGTCTTTGGGAGGCTTGATGCGTATATCTTTGAACTTAACGCGATAGGAAAATGGGTCACCGTCAGACATGACCCGGCATAATAGGGAGTGCAGGTTAAAGATGCCACAGCCAAGTGACAGGTTATCGCGAATTCGTGAGCTTTTAACTGAAGCTTTTCACCCGGTAGAGCTGATTATTACCGATGACAGCCAGAAACATGCAGGTCATGCAGGCGCCGCGCCGGGTGGAGAGACGCATTACACCGTGCGAATCACGTCCTCGGCATTCGAAGGTCTGTCCCGCGTCCAAGCCCAACGCGCGATCATGTTGACGCTGCAGTCCGAATTTGATTCCGGCCTGCACGCACTCGCCCTACACGCGAAAGCGGCATGAATCTTGAAAAATCCGACTCCACGCGGAACCGAAATATGACTCGATCATTAATTTCGCAGCCGTCGAGGAGAACGGGTGATGGTACAGAAACTCATGACTGCCGCCGCAATAGGCGCAATGATTGCAGGTTCAGCGATTGCGGAGACACCTTCCGACAAGGTGAATCTCGGCATGATGCACTGGATTCGCGACACGGTTTGCACTCAGGATAGAGAGATAGTCTTCGTTCCGGTGTCCCATGACGTCCCAACGCTCAGCGGCGAGTGGGCTGTTATCGCCATGGACAATCCCGATCCAGACTCCGCCCACATCGTGACGCTCACCGAGAAGAACTGGCTGAAGGCCAATGGCTGCGACGAAGATCCGTCGCAGCAGATGCATATGGCCAGCCGAGAGCCGAAATCAGGCCGTCTCGGCCTCTGATATGTTCAGGCCAGTGACCTGGTTTCGCTGACGCCTGAGTATGTTGAAGCGATACCCGTGAAAGACAAAGCTCTGTCCAGGCTCGGGAATGGTCTGCGCCTCGTGAATGACCAAGCCTGCAACGGTTACGGCTTCTTCATCTGGCAAGTTCCAGCCTGTCGCCCTGTTCAGGTCCCGAATAGGTACCCATCCATCCACGTTGACTGATCCATTTGGCTGGGGACGCACACCCTGAACGGCCACATCATGCTCGTCATGGATATGACCGACGATCTCTTCCAGGATGTCTTCCAGCGTAATCAGCCCCTGAAGCTCGCCATACTCGTCAACAACCAACGCGAAGTGACTCCGTTTTTGAAGAAATGCGTCGAGTTGGTCCTGTACCGGTGTTGTCTCCGGTACAAACCACGGCTTGCGCAAGATCGAGTCGAGATCGAGCGCGCTCAGGTCGCCGCCAAGCGGCAGCGCCGCCCGCAACAGGTCCTTTGCGTGCAAAATGCCGACAATCTCCTCCTTCTCGCCCCGGTATAGCGGTAGGCGCGTATGCGGGCTGGCGAGCGCTTTGGTTACCAACTGCCGAGGCTCAGTATCCGCATTCAACATGCGAATGTTTTTCCGATGGATCATCACGTCTTCGACGGTCAACTCCTTCAAATCGAGCGCGCCGACAAGACGCAGACGGTCTTCGGCTCCCACACCGCCCTCGGAGGCATGCAGGTCAATGGCACCGCGAATTTCCTGTTCTGCCGTAACCAGTTCAGCCGGTGCGCCGAGACCGAGAATCTTGAGCGTGATGGTCACGATGAACTGGATGAGCTTGACGATCCAGGCAACCGCCCAGACCAGGCCACTGATCGGCCGGGCTACGCTCATCGCCATCGTGTCAGGCCGCGTGATCGCGTAGGTTTTAGGCAGCACTTCGGAAAACACGAGCACCAGAATGGTCATCACGCCTGTGGCCAATACCAGCGCGAGCCCGCCCTGACCGAACAGCGCCGTAAACAGGGATGTTGCAAGAACCGACGCCAGGATGTTCACGAGATTGTTGCCCAGCAGGATGGAACCGATCAGGTTTTCACGATTGCTGATCAGACGGTTCACCGTCTCGGCCCGCTTGTCCCCGTCCTTTTCCAACTGGTGCATGCGGGCGCGCGAGGCAGCCGTCAGCGCCGTCTCGGAGCCGGAAAAGAAGCCGGACAGGCCAAGCAGCACGAGGATCGAAATGATGTAACCGGCAATCATGGGTGGGGTCTCATATGTGTGGATCAGCTCTCCAGCAATTCGCTACGGAGAAATGCTTCGACGGACGCAAGATCTGCATCCTTGTGGATGTAGGACTGGCCAATACCGCGTGCGAGGATCAAGGGTACTTTGCCGCCGCTGGCTTTCTTGTCCTGCTGCATTAGCTCGACCAGTCGCGCAGCGATGTAAGGCCCACCCTGACGTCCCGGAATGCTTGATTGCAACCCCGTCGCATTGAGGTGGGCCGTCACACGGTCTGCATCGGATTGCGGCGTGATACGCTGACTTGCGCCATAGCGAAATGCGAGCGCCATGCCGATGGCAACGGCCTCGCCGTGCAACAGATCCGGCGCATAGCCGTTTGCCGCCTCAAGTGCATGGCCAAACGTGTGGCCGAGGTTAAGCAGCGCCCGGACGCCGGTTTCGCGCTCGTCTTCCGCAACGATGGCCGCTTTGGCACGACAGCTGGTGGCAACCGCTTGCGCTATTGCCGCCGGGTCCAGTGCCAGCACCGCTTCGCCATGCTCTTCAAGCCACGCAAAGAAACCCGGATCATTGATCAATCCATATTTCACGATCTCGGCGTAACCAGCGCGCAGCTCTCGCGGCGGCAGCGTTTCAAGCAGGGACGTATCAGCTATCACCAATTGCGGCTGATAGAATGCACCAATCGAATTCTTCCCGCGCGGCGTGTTCACCGCGGTCTTGCCGCCGACCGAGGAATCGACCTGGGCCAACAGGGTCGTCGGCACCTGCACGAATTTCATGCCGCGCTTCATAAGGCTGGCTGCAAGCCCCGTAATATCACCGATCACGCCACCACCGAGCGCAATGAGTACATCGCTGCGGTCAGCAGAGGCCTCAAGTAACCAGTCGAGGATCTCTTCGAGATTGGAAAACGACTTCGTTTTCTCGCCCGGCGTCAGGGATTTCCAATGCGTCGTCACACCGGTTGACCGAAGCGCCTCATCCAGTCGATGTCGGTGCATCCGCTCGACCGTCTCATCTGTCAGCACGAAGACCCGCGGCTGTTTGATCATGGCCGACACGCGCGCACCGAGCTGGTCCAGCGCGCCGTGGCCGACGAGAATGTCATAGCTGCGATCTTCGAGCTCGACCGTGACGGTCTCAAGCGGTGGTGCGGTCACGTTCACTTCGGTGTCCATGTCTGGAGGGCCTTGTATATGGCATTGACGGTGGCCGCGTGCGGTCCGTCCTTTGACGGCACGACGAGATCGGCTTGGGAATAGATCGGCTCGCGCTCTGCCAACAGATTGGTCAGTACGTTCTTCGCATCCGGACGCCTCAGCAAGGGACGCGTATCGCGCTTCTGGACACGTCGCCAAAGAGTTTCGAGATCAGCATTCAGCCAGATGGTGACCGCGTTCTTCTGCATCAACAGGCGGGTCTCATCATTCAGGTAGGCACCCCCGCCCGTAGCCAACACGTGGGGAGGCAACTCCAATAGCCGCTTCAACACCTGATGCTCCCCGCGCCGAAAATCCTCTTCTCCGTGCAGTTTGAAAATATCGGTTATTGATAGGCCCGCCGCCTTCTCGATCTCCGAATCACTGTCATAAAACTCTCGGCCCAATCGTTCGGCCAAGCGGCGCCCGACGGTAGATTTTCCTGCCCCCATCAAACCGACAAGCGCGACGGTTCGCGACATGTAGGGCAATGTCGCGTCAACCGGTCTGGAAGTACTGTCACTGTCAGAAGGCATTCTGGACTTTCGGGCTCCGTTCGGTACTTGTCCTATAGTTGCTGTCGCGCCTTCGCAATCCAGCGCCGGAATTCTGTATCTAGGGGTAAATAGCCATGCGCAAGTTTCTGATCCTTTTAGGCCTGCTGGCAATACTTGTCCTCGGCGCGGCCTGGTGGCTGGGCGGACAAGCCGAAAAGGGTAAACCAGAGCCCGGTGAAGTCCGCATCGAGGTCGACAATGTCCTTTAAGGGCATTGTCTCGGTCGTGTGCCTCATCCTCGCCGGGAGCTTACCGGCAGGCGCGCAAATCGAGGATTCCGGTCTAGAGCTGGTGAATCCGTGGGGAATGAGCTTCCTCGAGGCGGGCGAGCCTTCCCTGCCAACCGATATGTGGCGCGCGTCCGACGCTGATGATTTGCTGCCATTGATGCGAGATGTCCGCACACACGACCTGACTCCGGCTGAACGCACGTTGATGCAACGCATGGCCCTGTCGCCTGCCACACCACCAGCGGGAATGCAGGAACCCCTGCTAAGGGCCGAACGGGCACGTATCATGTACGACCTCGGCGAAGCCCAAGCCGCAGCCACCCTCATGGCACGACTCGAAACTCCTCCTCCTGGCCTCGACGCGGATGAAATCGTTGCAGATCTCAATCTTGCGCTGGGCAATGAAGCAACAGCCTGCGATATGCTGAATGCGCCAGACCGTCTTTCAGGTTATTGGGCCAAATTGCGCGCGGTCTGCGCGGCACTGCAAGGCAATACTGCCGGCGCAGAACTCGCGATTGAAATGGCCTTGCAACAGGATGCCGTCGATTCCTGGCTTCTGGCCGCTGTGTT
The DNA here is from genome assembly GCF_017309975.1 of Hyphomonas sp. KY3. Classification (NCBI taxonomy): domain Bacteria; kingdom Pseudomonadati; phylum Pseudomonadota; class Alphaproteobacteria; order Hyphomonadales; family Hyphomonadaceae; genus Hyphomonas; species Hyphomonas sp. KY3. Next base: position 56,855 of record NZ_CP022271.1, on the reverse strand, counting down.
TGCGACATCCGGCGAACTGCCTGATGCGCCAGAGGCAGATTACTCTTCGGGACTGAACCTTGCCATCTCTGCCGAGGCGGGCCTCACGCCTCCGGAGGCACCCGTCCCCGCGAATCGTCCCGACCTTGCAGCCGCAATGGCCCTGCATCCGAAATTGCCAATCACTCTGCGTGTTCAATCCGCAGGAATGGCCAGCCAAGCTGGCATGCTGGAGACGGCTGATTATCAGGCACTCTTCCTCAAGCTGATATCCGAACCGGGCTTCGTGCCCTCTACGCCTTTGGAGAGCGCGCTCTATGCAGCGCGCGATCCGCTTGTCACTGATGAAGATGGCGCTTTTGCGCTCGCCGCAGCACTGGAAGGCGCTATGGACACACCAGCCCATTTCAGCGCGGTCGCGCGGCTATTATGGGAGGACGTCGAACGCCTACCGATCAACACTTTCACGGCAGCCAACGCTCCGATCTTCGCGCGGGCTGCGCTGGCCACCGACCATTACACTGCCGCCAAGGACTGGTCATCCGCCAATACGATGGAAGGCGCGCGCGAAGATGGCAGCTTTGATGCCGCGCTCATGTCGGCTCTGGTGACACTTGCGGGCAGCGAGACGACACGCAGCGCCAGCGACTATATTGGAGAACGTCTAGCCACACTTGCCGAGTCTGACCTGCAAAAGCAGACCGCTGCTCGTCTTTTCGCATTATGGACCGCTCTCGGCATTGCGCCCCCGGCGGATGCGCGCCGCTTGATCGTGAATGCGCCCGAACGCAAATCCACCCCGGAAATAGATTTGCAATTGGTAGGCGTGCTTGCCTCCGCTGAGGCAGATGCTGCAGGAGAGGTTATTCTGTCCACGGTAGGCATGACAAAAGGCGATCCGACCGCACTCGATGACGCCAGCCTACTCTTGCTCCTGAAAGCACTGCAACGGATCGGCGCAGAGGATGCCGCCCGGGAGATGGCATTGGAATCTACTGGCTACTGGAAGGCGCTCAACTAGAAATTTCTCGAATTTCGTTGATCTTGCCTCCAGAAGGCTGATGGTGGACGAAAAACGGGAGGAATCGATGAGGGTATCCATACTGGCCGGGGCGTCTGCACTGGCACTTGCAGCCACGGCATGTGGGGCGCCAGACAAGACACAATCCCAAGCATCCGAACCAGAGCCCGCACCGGCTGCGATTGCCACGGCGAGTTCAACATCAATAGATCCCGCTGACAGGACTGCATTATTCGGCGACCTGCACGTCCATACCGGACAGTCCTTTGACGCCTTCATATCGTCCGTTCGGGCAACACCCGATGACGCATATCGCTATGCAAAGGGCGAGAAAATAATCACCGACGGCGGCTACGAAATCCAGTTGGACAGCCCACTCGATTTTCTGGCCGTCACAGATCATGGCGAATATCTCGGCATCATGCCGGTCATGGCAACGCCCGGTACGAATCTGTCGCGCACGAATTTCGCAAAATCCGTATTTGGACCGGACGCGACGAACCCTGCCCAGTCGTTCCATAATGTGGGCATCACCATCGTGACGGGCGAAGAAGTGGATGAGATCTACGATCGAGACGTCATCGACTCGGCCTGGATGAAGAACATTGAGACGGCCGAACGCCACAATGAGCCCGGCAAGTTCACCGCCTTCTCCGGCTACGAATTCACCGCCATGACAGAGGTCATGGACTCGGAAGTTCCCGGCGCAGCGAACCTGCACCGGAACGTCATATTTCGTGGAGACGCGCCGGACCGGCTTTTTTCCACCCTCGACTCCCCAAATCCGGAAGACTTGTGGGCCTGGATGGATGCGCGGCGCGCTGAGGGTCTGGATGTCATCTCCATCCCGCACAATTCCAACGCATCCAATGGCGAAATGTTTGCGTCCGAAACCTATGAGGGCGGTCAGTTGACTGCAGATTATGCGATCACCCGCATGCGCAACGAACCGGTAATTGAAATCTCGCAGGTCAAAGGCACCTCGGAAGTCCACCCAGCACTATCCCCGAATGACGAATGGGCAAACTTCGAGATCTACGACACCTTGGTTGGAAGCGCCGCAAAGTCTACGCCGCACCTCGGAGATTTCGCCCGCAACGCGTTGGCGCGTGGACTGGGTTTCGAAGAAACAGAGAGCTTCAACCCTTACAAGTTCGGCTTCATTGGCTCCAGCGATACACATATCGGCGCCGGGTCTTTCGATGAGAAGAACTTTACTGGCAAGTTCCCCCAAGACGGATCCAATCCTGAGTTCCGACATTCCGTCCCACCAGCAGGTGCGGACAGTTGGGACGGTGTTGTATCGCTGAATAGCTTGCCGCCCGGCGCGGTAAAGCCCAGCATGCGACGCAAGCTGTCTGCCGGCAAGTACAGCGCATCCGGGCTGGCCGGCGTATGGGCCGACGAAAATACGCGGGATGCCATCTTCGACGCCATTCGTCGCAAGGAGACGTTCGGCACGTCCGGGCCGCGCATAAAAGCACGCATGTTTGCCGGATACGGATTTGATCAGGCAATGTTGGCAGATCCGGACCTGGTGTCAGCAGCCTACCGCACTGGCGTGCCACAGGGCGGCGAACTGGTCGGAAATCAGCAAGCCCCGTCATTTCTCGCTTGGGCGATTCGGGATCCGGCTTCTTATCCGCTGCAGCGTTTGCAGGTCATCAAAGTGTCGACCGATGCCCAGGGCAAGGCGCATGAGGCCGTCTACGATGCTGCATGTTCCGGAAATGTCGAACCAGATTCGGACACGCACCGGTGCCCCGACAATGGTGCCAATGTAGACATATCCGACTGCTCTACACGCCCCGGCAGTGGCGTTGGCGAGTTAAAAACACTGTGGACTGACCCAAACTACGATCCGACGCGCCGCGCAGCTTATTACGTCCGCGTTCTCGAGAATCCATCTTGTCGCTGGTCGACATGGGACGCGGTACGTAACGGATCACCACCCAATCCCGACATGCCCGTTCTCGTTCAGGAGCGGGCTTGGACATCGCCGATCTGGGTCAAACCGGAATGATGTTCACGCAATTTTAGGCGCGGCGCGCCAAGGTCGGGCAATGTCTGACCGCGCGCGCATCGAAGCCTTCCTTGAAATGATGTCTGCAGAGCGCGGCTCATCCGCAAATACGCTGGACGCCTATGGACGGGACTTGCTGGACGCATCCGAATTTTGTGGTGGCGGGTTATGTGATGCTGAAGGAAGTGAAATTTCAGGCTGGCTGAGAGATTTGTCCAAGCGAGGCATGGCTCCATCGTCGCAAGCCAGAAAGCTGTCCGCGGTCCGACGCTTCTTTCGCTTCCTGTTTGAGGAAGGAGACCGCAAGGATGATCCCACCGCGAAGATTGACGGCCCAAAGCCCGGCCGGGACGTGCCCGATGTCCTGTCTCGCGAAGAGATGGCTCGTCTGCTGGATTGCTGCGGCGACGATTTGAGGCTGAAATGTCTTGTGGAGCTGCTCTATGGGGCGGGCCTGCGGGCAACAGAACTTGTCTCTCTCAAACTCGGCCAATTGCCGAGGCGCAAGGAAGCCCGCTGGGTCACAACGGATGTGATTGTTCGCGGCAAAGGCGGCAAGGAAAGGTTGTGCCCACTGGGGCGCCCCGCTTTGCGCGGGCTTACAGATTGGCTGAAAGTACGCGAAGATCACTTGCCGGAAGCCTCACTTACAAGGAGCCGAGCTGAACCCTTTGTGTTTCCGTCGCGAGGAAAATCAGGACATCTCACCCGGCGCCGCCTCGGACAGTTGCTCGAAGCCTTGGCACTGAAAGCCGGTATCCGCCCGGATAGAGTCCACCCGCACGCGTTGCGGCACGCTTATGCAACTCACCTGCTCATGGGTGGCGCCGATCTGAGAAGCGTCCAGACATTGCTGGGCCATGCCGATATCGCGACGACACAAATCTACACGCACGTCCTGACGGACGAGCTCGCGGAGCTTCTCGAAACAGCGCACCCCTTGGCCAGAAAGATTTAGCACGAGAAAAAGTTTTCAGCATTGCTGAAACCGGGAGTCATGCCGATATATGACGACGCGAGTTCGCAATGCTTTTGTATGGACGTCTCAGATGAAACGCTTTCTGAATGCTCTTATTCCAACCATCCTGATCTCGGAAATCGCCGCGATCACCTTCATGACAGCGACTTGGGCTATCCTGTCCGAGCTTCATGCAGGACTGAACGTCATCATAGGCGGGGAGGTTGTCACCGCGATCGGAGTCGCAGCTCTTACCGTAGCGGTGTTCCGCCGGGCATCGCGGCCCGACGTAGAAACCGCCTCGGCAGAAGAGTGATCAGGCGGCCGTAGCGGATCCGCGCGACGCGACCCAAAAGGCATGAACAACGCCGGGCAGCCAGCCAATCAGTGTCAGTAGCACGTTGAGCAGGAATTGAAGCCCAATGCCTTCCTTGATCGCAACTGCGACAGGTGGGAGAAATATTGTGAGTAGGATTATGAGCAGGGACATGCAGGGTTTCCTTTTTGGATAAGCTACCCCTGCAACGCCCGGAACAGGTGAAAGTTCCCTGCCTGGCGTTCCACAAATGATTTCGACTTTTCCCGAGATCGACGTTGACCCCGGTTCAGCTGCGGGTTTAGACACCCGCTGAGGGCGTTTCCATCAAGTATAGTAACGACCGCACCGGGTGAGGTGTGCGGCCGCGCGACGGGAGTCCGCTGTGTCGGCCATATTCACGCCTTCTGGCGAGAAGGAATTCTTTACGCCCTTTGACCCCATGATGGGCTATGTCCGCATACCGCCTGCGCTGGTCGCCCATCTGAACGCCTCTATGAGTGAACAGCTGGAAGATCATTCGGGCAGCCTTGTGGGCAAGGTCCGGCAGGAACTCCGTTTTCCCAAATCCCTCGTGGACGCCACCGCCGCTGCGCTCGGCAACGCGCTGATCGAGTACCATATTCGCGCCAGCCGCCGTGGTTCATTCGGCGACTATGACCATACGACCAAGCGCTTTGAGCTGAACGTCATGGCCGGATGGTTCGTCCGCCAGTATGCACATGAGTATAACCCGCTCCACATCCATACCGGATGCGCGCTCTCATGCGTCGGTTATCTGAAACTGCCGGACGGGATTGATCAGGAATGGGCCGAGGACGACCTCGACCATCATCCTTCTCACGGACATCTTCAGTTCGCGCACGGCACCGACACCCATTACTCGGTATCGAACTTCATGATCCGCCCACGCGTCGGGGATTTCTATATATTTCCATCCTACATGTTTCAAAGTGTCTATCCGTTCAAGTCGCCGGGCGAGCGTCGCTCCTTCAGCATGAATCTCTCTGTCGTCGAATCACCGGCCTGAGCCTTTCTGTCTGATTGACGCGGCACAACCGCCCTCTATGTTGCGCCGCAACAAGGAGGAACGCATGAGCACGAAAACACCAAGAGACTTCTTCAAGCCCCTGGCCATCGGTGCGCCCGCCCCGATGCACGACCTGCCCATCAGGCTGGAGCGGATGATCCATTTTGTCCCGCCGCATCTGGACAAGGTCCGGGCCAAGGTGCCGACCATGGCCGAAGGCGTGGATGTGATGCTCGCAAATCTTGAGGATGCCATCCCCGCTGACGCCAAGGATGCTGCTCGCGCCGGCGCTATCGAAATGGCGTCCATGTACGATTGGCAAGGCAAGGGAACGGGCTTCTGGAGCCGCGTGAACCCGCTGAACTCCCCGTGGTTTCAGGAAGATGTGAGTGAACTGGTTCTAAAAGCCGGTCATCAGCTGGACGTGATCATGCTGCCAAAGGTCGAAGGTCCATGGGACATCCATTTCGCCGATCAATATGTTGCACAATTGGAGGCAACGGCGGGTCTCACGCGGCCGATCCTGTTCCACGCCATTCTTGAAACGGCCCAGGGGATGGCACGCGTAGAAGAAATCGCACTGGCCAGTCCGCGCATGCAGGGTATCAGCCTGGGCCCGGCAGACCTGGCTGCGGACCGCAAGATGAAGACCACTCGCGTCGGGGGTGGCCATCCCTTCTACCGCGTAATCGACGATCCGAATGAAGATGGCAGCCCACGCGACTCAGCCCAGCAGGATCCTTGGCACTATACGATCGCCCGTATGGTTGATGCCTGCCGGATGGCAGGGATCAACGCCTTCTATGGTCCGTTTGGCGATATTGCCGATCTTGACGCCTGCGAACAGCAATTCCGCAATGCCTTCCTGCTGGGTTGCTCAGGCACGTGGAGCCTTCACCCGAACCAGATCGCCATCGCCAAAAAGGTCTTCAGCCCCGACCCAAACGAGGTGAAATTCGCGCGCAAGATCCTTGATGCCATGCCGGATGGCTCTGGTGTGGCCATGATTGATGGCAAGATGCAGGACGATGCGACCTGGAAACAGGCCAAGGTGATTTCCGACCTGGCAGACCTCGTCGCTTCGAAAGATCCCGAGCTAGCCGCCGCATACGCGACCTGATCCCTCTTCACGCCGAGCAATTGCGTGATAGGGTTTCCCTTGGAAGAGGGAGTATCAGTGATGCGGAAATCCATTACGGCCTTGCTGGGTCTGAGCTTGATAGGCCTGTCTGCTATCGCAGATGAAGTCTGGTCCACACCGATTGGTGACGTCGTCTACGAGGATGAGACCGATGACGGCTGGGCCGTCTGGTCTTATCCGGGCCTGACCGAGCGCGGCACCGTCTACATCAAGGATCTGGCAGGCGTCTATGAGGGCCGAACCGCCTATGCCGGCATATGGATTGAGGCGGAAAGTCCGGGGATCGAGCTCTGTGATGTTGCCGTCACCGATCCGGCAACGGGGGAATCCCACTATAATTGGGGCCGCGTGGACATCGTGTTCACGGAGCCAGACTTTCCTGGCGGCTGGGTCGCACTTCGCGGGAGCTGTTTCAATGATCCGGGCGATTACCTGATCGGAAAACCGGTCACCGCAATGCAAGAATAATCGAGAGGAAATCCGATGGCTGAACACCTTATCGCCATGACGGGCCATAGCCCAAACCTGCAACGCTGGTTTGATTGGATGAATGGTGACCATTCACCTGCTGGTCTGTCTGTCCAACTCGCTGACAATGTGGTCTTCAAGAGTCCGGTTGTGCATACACCGCAGGAGGGCAAGCCAATCACGATGGCCTACTTGACCGCTGCCGGACAAACGCTGGGCGGCGACACGTTCCGCTACACGCGCGTATTCGATTGCGGCGACAAGGCGGTCCTTGAGTTTGAATGCGAAATGGATGGCGTGCTTGTCAATGGAGTCGATATGATCGCCTGGAACCCTGACGGACAGATTGAAGACTTCAAAGTTATGGTTCGACCACTGAAGGGCATGCAAGCTGTGCATGCGGCCATGGGGGCGATGCTGGAAAAGATGAAGCAAAAGGCCTGAGGCGGCAACTGTCATGACCCTGCCTGTCATCATCACCGATCGATTGGTACTCTGTCCCCACGAGACCCGTCACTTCGAGCCATCTGCAGCCATGTGGGGGTCTCCATCAGTGACCCAACATATAGGCGGAACTCCGCGATCACGTCAGGAAGCCTGGTTTACCATCTGCCGCAATCGCGGAATGTGGGACCTGCTGGGGTATAGCTCCTGGGCAATCGAGGATCGTGAGACAGGCGCTTTCATCGGTGAAGGCGGATTCGCAGACTTTATGCGCGGCATGACGCCGGACTTGTCTGAATGGCCAGAAGCCGGCTGGGTCTTTGCGGAAGTCGCTTGGGGAAAGGGTTACGCCAGCGAAGCCGTTGGCGCGATGCATGATTGGCTCGATGAGAATCGCCCGGGGCAAAGCGTCTGCATCATTGATCCGGACAATGCCGGGTCCCAACGAGTCGCTGACAAATGCGGCTATGAGTTTTGGCAGCAGGCGGAATACAAGGACGCAATCGTCAATGTGTACCGTCGCAATCCTGCGCGTTAGCCGACCTTAAGGCGCGATGCCTCACTCTTGCTACTCCAGCCCCGAATGAAATCCATGAAGGCCTCATGTGGCAGACCTGCGCTGTACAGAAAGCCTTGGGCCATCGAGCAGCCGCGCCGACGCAGGAAGTCTGCCTGACGCTCAGTTTCAACACCTTCCGCAACCGTATTCAGCCCTAGCGTTTCGGCCATGGCCAGAATCATTTCAATGATCGCGGGAGCTTGCTCGTCCGATTCAAGCGCAGAGACGAACTGGCGGTCGATCTTGAAAACGTCAAACGGCAGCTGGGTCAGAATGGACAAGTTGGAATGCCCCGTTCCAAAATCATCAATCGCCAGTTTTGTCCCAAGGCTCCGTAGAGGGCGCATCACCCGCGCAACCTTTTCAGGTTCGGACACGGCCATGCTTTCCGTGATCTCAAGCTCCAAGCGGTTCGGTGGCAAGCCAGTACGCTTGAGGATCGCCAGAACGGTTTCTGTCAGATCACTGGACTGAAACTGGCGCGGTGACACGTTTACCGCGACCGTTGCGTTGAAGCCTTCCTGCATCCAGATGCGGGCGGATTCGCAAGCCGCTTCAAGAACCTGTTCCCCGATTTGGGTCACGAGTCCGGTTTCTTCTGCCAGCGGAATAAATGTGTTCGGAGATATGATCTTCCCGTTCGGTCGGACCCAACGAGCCAATGCCTCGGCACCGACGACTTGGCCGGTCTGAAAATCGATCTTGGGCTGGAAATGCGTCTTGAACTCACGATTGGCGACTGCGTCGCGCAGTTCAGCTTCCAGCATATACTTGCCACGCGCAACACGGTTCAGGCGTGGTGAGAAGTAACGGAAGCCGGATCCGGTGTCGGTACGAACCTGGCGCAGGGCAAGCTCTGCGTGACGAAACAATTTGTGCATCGTATCGGCGTCTTCGGGCGCGATGACGATACCGCCAGAAATGCCCAGCGTTACAGACTGTCCGGACACGATGAAAGGATCCGCAAAGGCGAGCCGAATAGCGCGTGCAATGTTCGAGACGTAGTCGCGGCTGACCGCGCTTGGAAGGTACAAGGCGAAACTGTCGGCCTGCATCGCGGCCAGCATGGAGTTGTTCAGCCCGGCGCGAACCGGACCCTCGAGCGAGTCGAGCGCATTCGTCATACGCTGTCCACACGCCTTCAGGACGGCTTCGCTCGCAAGCGCACCAAGTCGCTCGGAAGCCCGCGTGAAATTATCGAGATCAAGGACGATGAGCGCGGCGGGCGTTTCGTATTTTGCGCGGGGCAGGGTCTTGGTTATGTGTTCTTCCAGCGCAATCAGGTTTGGCATACTCGTGCGCGGATCTTCGTAGGCCGTGCGTCGAAGCGCATCATTGTCGCGCCGCAACTTGCCGACCGATCGGATGACAACCGACCGCAACCGGCGGAGCTCGACAAACGAAACATTGGACAAGCGCGCCGACGGATCAACCTGCGCCACTTCAAGATATCGCGTGAAATCAACCAGGACGTTCTGGAATTCCCGGGCAAAAAACCAGGCTGTAATGGCGGCCACGACCGATGAAGACAGCAGCAACAGCATGATCGCCCAGATCGGCAAAGACATGTCTGTCCATGCTTTACCTTCGATGAGCGCACCATAGGCCTGCTCAATCGTCCATACGCCGACAAAAATGATAATCGTTGCGACCGCTGCGCACCACGCGGCAAACCGGGGAATGGTCATCCGGCCCAGAAGTCTCGAGATGAAACTCTGTTTGTCCACGCTTAGATATTCCTCACCACTCGCCACCTATGTGTGCGGTAACTATGTTTTCCGGAATATGTTTAGGAATCAGTGAACAAAACGCGCTAGCTGTAAGACATTCAAACCACTATATGGGCCTAGATGACCAATAATCGTACCGCCACCGTTACCCGTACCACCAAGGAAACCGATATCTCGGTAACCGTTGATCTGGATGGCACTGGAAAGTCCGACATCGAAACCGGGATCGGCTTTTTCGATCATATGCTGGAGAGCTTCTCCAAGCATTCGGCTATCGACCTGACTGTGCGGTGCAAGGGCGATCTTCATATCGACATGCACCACAGCGTTGAAGATACAGGAATTGTTATCGGACAGGCGATCATGAAGGCGCTTGGCGACTTTGCAGGAATCACGCGATTTGGCCACGCCTATGTGCCGATGGATGAGACGCTGTCCCGCGCCGCGCTGGACCTATGCAAGCGGCCTTACCTGATCTGGAAAGTGGATTTCAGTCGCGACAAGATCGGTGAAATGGACACCGAACTCTTCAAGGAGTTCTTTCATGCCCTGGCCGGAAATGGTGGCATGTGCCTGCACATAGAGAACCTCTATGGCGAGAACTGCCACCACATAGCCGAGTCCTGCTTCAAGGCCACCGCCCGGGCGCTTCGCGCGGCAATTGCGGTCGACCCGAAACTGGGCGGCAAGCCGGCGAGCACCAAGGGTAGCCTCTAAGGGGTCTTATTTCCGATAATCAAGCGGCGGCTCACGGTCACCGAGCAGCGACTTGTACTCGTAATCCGGACCCCGGGCCGCGTCGAATTCCTCGCGGGCTTCAACACGCAGGCCTTTATTGGTGAACAGCTCTACTGCCGCCAGCGTCAGCGTCTCCGCGGCGACCTGTGTGCCCTTATGACCAATCGACGTGCCACTGGCCGCAACTGCCTGCCAGGAATGCGCCGATGTGCCCGGCACCCAAGTCGCTGTGCGCAGGCCGACCGTCGGGACCGCGTAGGAGACATCGCCCACATCGGTGGAGCCGTACCCCATGGAGACTTCGAAATCCTGCACTTCAGCGGCTGAGGCGATATCGCGTGCCGGGTTGTCAAAGGTCGAGGCGATGGTCTCGGCAAATTCGCGCTCAGCTGGCGTGTAGTCCACCCCGCCAACCAGCCGGAGTTTCTCGTCCATCATGCGGGCCAGTTTCTCATTCACGAGCAGCGGATTGTTGCCGTGAATGATTTCCCATTCCACGTCAGTGCCCGTGCCCAGCGCGGCGCCCCGGGCCGCGTCTTCGAGGCGGGTCCAGATGGCTTCAACGCCCTTCGGTGAAGGGTGGCGGACATAGTAGAAGACTTCGGCAAAGTCCGGCACGACATTGGGGGCAGAGCCACCGGACGTGATGACATAGTGCATGCGCGCATCCTGGGGGATGTGTTCGTGCATCATGTTGGCCATCATGTTCATCGCCTCGACGCCATCAAGCGCGGAACGCCCCCGCTCCGGCGCGCCAGCGGCGTGAGCGGAAATCCCGGAGAAGCGGAATTTCGCCGACCGGTTGGCCAGGGACGTATTGGCTGCCGCTGAGTTCCGGTCGCCAGGATGCCAGTGCATGGCAATGTCGACATCGTTGAAGAGGCCCGCGCGGACCATGTAGACCTTGCCAGAGCCCCCCTCTTCTGCGGGCGTCCCATAAACGCGGATGCGACCCGGCGTGCCGGTGTCTTCCAGCCAGTGGCGGATCGCGACCGCCGCAGAGACAGAGCCCGCGCCGAACAGGTTGTGGCCACAGGCGTGGCCTGCGCCCTTGCCGTCGACTTCTTCGCGATCCGGTGAGGCCGCCTGGTTGATACCCGGCAGGGCGTCCATTTCCGCGAGCAGGGCGATGACCGGGCCACCAGAGCCGTACTCGGCCATGAAGGCGGTGGGGATGCCAGCGACGCCGGGCGTGACCGTGAAGCCTTCATCCGCGAGCGTCTGCTGGAGCAGGGCGGAGGATTTCTCTTCCTGATACCCGACCTCGGCCCATTCCCAGAGCTTGCTCGACAATTCGCTGGTCAGCTCCGCCTGATTGCGCGCCTCTTCCAGCGCAGCAGACTCGGCTGCATCGGGCCAGGCGGGCGTGGCGGCGCAGGCCATGAGCAGGCAGGCGGACAGGGCGGGCAGGATGGATCGCATGGGCAGGCTCCGTGTGAGGTCGTTTCCTGTCGAGATTGCGGCACCTTGCCCCTGGGCGCAAGGGAGGCTTGCCCCTTCCCTCACGGGCGCGGCGAGGCTAAGAGCGCGGCCATGAGCCTTGTTGCCCTTATCGACTACGGATCCGGAAACCTGCACTCGGCAGGCCGCGCCCTGCGCGAAGCCGCGCGCCTGTCCGGCAGCGGGCATGAGATCCGCATCACGAACCGCACCGAAGACATCCTCGCCGCCGAGCGGGTTGTGTTGCCGGGCGTGGGGCACTTTGCCGATTGCGCAGCGGGCCTGCGGGCGCAGGCGGGCGTGGTCGAGGCGATGGAAGCCGCCTGCCTGAATGGCAACACCCCCTTCCTCGGCATCTGTGTCGGCATGCAGCTGCTGGCCGAGACCGGCCGTGAAGACGGCGCGACGCCGGGGCTCGAATGGATCGGCGGCGAGGTTTCCCGCATCCAGCCGGGCGAGGGCTTTCGTGTGCCGCATATGGGCTGGAACGGCCTCAGCTATACCGGCGCGCCGCACCCGGTGCTGGCGGGGCTCGGGGCTGAGCCGCATGTCTATTTCACGCATTCCTATGCGTTCAGCGTGACCGACCCGGCAGATGTGGCCGCCACTGCCAGCTATGGCGCGCAGGCGATCACCGCAGCAGTGGCGCGGGGCAATCTGTTCGGCACGCAATTCCACCCCGAGAAATCGCAAGGCGTCGGCCTGCGCATCCTTTCCAATTTCCTGACATGGACCCCATGACCCGGCTCACCCTGAGCAAAGTCGAAGGGCGAGCCGCTCCCAGCCCGCGCGCTCCTTCGACTTTGCTCAGGGTGAGCGCTAAGGAGACAATATGAGCTTTACCCTCTATCCCGCGATCGACCTGAAAGACGGCCAGTGCGTGCGCCTGCTGCGCGGTGAGATGGATCAGGCGACGGTGTTTTCCGACAGCCCCGCCGATCAGGCGAAAGCCTTTCGCGAGGCGGGGTTCACGCATCTTCACGTCGTCGACCTGAACGGCGCCTTTGAAGGCAAGGCGGTCAACCGCGACGCGGTCGAGGCGATCCTGAAGGCCACCGACGCGCCGGTCCAGCTCGGCGGCGGCATCCGCACCCGCGCCCAGATCGATGCCTGGCTGGAGGCCGGCATTTCACGCGTCATTCTCGGCACGGCCGCGCTGCGCGACCCCGAATTGGTCAAGGCAGCCGCCCGCGCCCTGCCCGGGCAGGTCGTGGTCGGCATCGATGCCAAGGACGGCATGGTCGCGGTCGAGGGCTGGGCCGAGACCAGCGACATGAAGGCGACCGAACTTGCCAAAGCCTTTGAAGGCTGCGGCGTCGCGGCCATCGTCGCCACCGATATTGGGCGCGACGGATTGAAGACCGGCGTGAATGTTCCGTTTACGGCTGAGCTCGCCAATACGGTCAGCATTCCAATCATCGCCTCCGGCGGCGTCGCCAGCGTGGACGACATCCGCGCCCTGATCGCGGCTGATGCGCCGATTGCGGGGTCCATCCTCGGGCGGGCGCTCTATGATGGGGATATTGTGGCGGCGGAGGTTTTGGGGGAGATAAAGTGACCTTGAGGCTAGATTGGCTGAACGAAATCAATGCAAAAATGCATGTTCGTTTAGGCAACGTTCTCGTGCCCGCCAAGGACGTGGTCAGCACTTGCATCCAGTACACTACGCCCCTGTTGTTCGACAACAACGACCCAAACTTCCCGATTCAGGTATTTGGCTCTAGCTTTCTGATATCGTTTCGTCGCCGGCTTTTCCAGATTGCAACCGGTCACCAACTGGAGAACTCTCAGAGAGACTACTCTGATGTTTGCTTGGTATATTCCGCTCTACGAAAAACTGATCTTCTATCTCCTCAGTCTACATTTTCGATCAAAGCCATTTCTGAAAAGAAAGATCCATTAACAGATATCCGACTCTGGCAGTATGATGTGTCATTGCTGCCTGTACTATCGAGTCGGTTCCTAAAGATCTTTTCAGATCAATTCGTTGGAGTGCCTCCATTAGGCGCACAGAAGATCTTTGCATATTTTACAATTGCGTATCCCCTGCAGGCAGTTGGTTACGAATTGACTGAAGATGAATCTGCATTGGCACACTTGCGAAATAGATATATTCAGCTCCATTTGGAGCCCACAAAAGATTGGCTGCCCTTGATTGATAATAGGCACTATTTTCGTTCAATTGATTCATTAAGTGATATCAACACTCACCCAGATGGCTTTAGCGGCGCTCCAGTATTTGTCATATATCAATCAGACGACCTACAATGCCACATGGGCTTAGTTGGTTTCATTACAGATGCGAACTCAGAAGGCACGATGGCTGTATACCCGGCCCAGAGTCTTCTTTCATCTCTAACTACAATATTTGACTCCTCGAATTGAGTGTCATGCACTTTTGAAATTTCGCATTGCATTGCCTTCTCCCCATCGTCCCCCACTTGCCGCAGCCCCCTGCGGAGGCAGGGGGCCATCTCGGAACCTGTCCACACGACGCATGAGGCAGCGCCCGGTGATGGATACCTGCCTGCGCAGGTATCTTCGGAGGTGAGGGAGGGTGTAAGTCTTTTCCTCTTTGCCTGAGGCAGGTAGGGTTCAGGCGCTGCGGTTTCAGGGGGGGCTCGCGTGGCGTTCTATACATACATCATGGCCAATCGGAAGAATGGCGCATTGTATGCGGGCCATACGGATAATCTTGGGGCCCGTGTGCTGGCCCATCGTGAAGGCCGCGGCGCGGCCCATACCCGCAAGTATGACATCAAGCGACTTGTCTGGATGGAAGCGCACGATACGCGCGAAAGTGCCAAGACCCGCGAATACCAGATCAAGAAATGGAAACGCGCCTGGAAGATCCGCCTGATCGAAGAGACCAATCCGGACTGGAAGGATTTGTTCTTTACGCTCAACCAATGAGGTCTCCTCATTTCAAAGTTCAGGAGATGCTCGCGCAGGCGGGTAAGCATGGTAAGACCGCTCCCCTCGCGCCTGCCGAATTGTTCGTCCATGGATACCTGCCTGCGCAGGTATCATCGGGAGGAGAGGGCAGCACCCAAAGCCGGACTGGCGCGCGCCATCCGGGTATCTCGTGTTCCAGCTCCATCTGGCGAAGCCGAGGCGCGGCGGGCGCCGTGGCGCTCCGCCTGATGATTTGGAATGGCTACGGAATGGAGCGTTACCGCCCGCCGCGCCGGACAGGAATTTCGGCGAGCACCCTCATGGGGGCCCATGGTCCCGGGTCTTCGTTACCGGTGCCGCGCGAACGATTCCACCGTGCTTTCCCACGCATGGCCCATCCGGGAGCATAATGCTCCGTGCGACCGGACGAGGCGGTTTCCCAACCTGCTTTCGCAGGCTCACCCTGGCCTGACCTGCCTAGGCGCGCATCAGACCGTCGCTCCGACCCGCACCCTCCTGACCCTGCAACCCACAACCAGAACGGTACCTGATCCGGCTCCTGTGAGAGCAGATGCTTAGTATGGGGCGGGGAGTTCTCAGACGGATTGGAGACCAAACCCTCACCCCGAAGATACCTGCGAAGGCAGGTATCCATCTCCTGAAGCTGCCTCATGTGCATGGGTAGAAGTCCCGAGATGGACCCCTGCCTGCGCAGGGGTCATCGGAGGAGAATGATCTCTATCCCACGAACCGTATCCTCGGCGCATGCCGGCGTCTCCTGCCGAAGCCAGACGGAGCCAGCCGGGCGAGACCCCTGCCTGCGCCGGAGAAGTGGTGAGTGGAGGCCGAAATGTGGGAACGCTTCTGCGCTTGGAAAGGCAGCCTAGGCCGCGAACATTTCCGGGTCGCTGTCGGGGTGGTCAAAGCTCATTGCGCGATTCTTGCCGAAGCGTTTGGCGGCGTAGAGCCCCTTGTCGGCGCGCGATAGCAGGGTCGAGATTTCGCGGCTGTCATGGTCCTTGCAATAGCCGAGGCTGATCGTGACGGTCAGCTCACCTATCGGAGTCTGGATCGGTTCGGCGGCCACATCCCGCACCAGCCGACCGAGCGCGCGATAGGCCACGACTTCGCTGGAGAACATGCCCGCAATGGAAAACTCTTCCCCGCCCAGACGGGCGACAAGGCAATCCTCTGGCACTTTTGCGTTCAGCCTGACCGCGATCTCTCGCAGGACATGGTCGCCCACATCATGGCCGTGGGAATCATTCACGCGCTTGAAATTGTCGATGTCGGCAATGGCACAGAAGAAGGGCCGCCCGACGAAATGCGCGCGGGTCTGGAGCTGGCGCGCGGCCTCGAAAAAGGCGCGGCGATTGGGCAGGCCGGTCAGCTCGTCCTTGTGCGCGATCTTGTAATTCTGTTCGGCCAGACGATAGATCCTGAGCCGGGTGCGCAGCATGATGAAGCTGAGCGTGGGGCAAATGATCAAAGGCAGGATCGTGGCAAATGCCATCGCCGCCGGGCCGCTGATCGAGCCATAGGCCTGGATCCAGAGATAGACGGGCGTGACAACGCACATCAAGACCAGAAGCGTGACCAGCACGCCGAGCCGTATGGCCCAGGCAATATTTCTATCAGGCATCCGCAACAGCGCCCCTCCCACACGAGACCTTTCGCAGAACGCTGTTAAGATTGCCGCTCACTGGGCGCGTAAATTGCGCCGGTCCCGTTAAGACCCTGCTAAGCGACAGGATGGGGGCGGACAAAAAGGACCGGCCCTGTTGGGGGACCGGTCTGTTGTCGTTATTACAGGGGGGCTCAGCGCACCGCGCGCCGTGGCTTGTTGGCCACGCTGGTGACGTGTTCGGACACCGCCGGAATAAGGCGCGGGCCATTATGGGAGCGGCGGCCCATGAAGTTCAGGGCCGCGCGTTTGGCGACTTGCCCAGCGCCAGCCGTGAGGGCGGCGGTTGCGGCGGCGATGGCGGCTTGTTTCCAGAGTTTCATGGGCGAGCTCCTTGTGCGTGTGGGATTACCCTATCAATGCGCGCGACCGCCTGCCGGTTCCGCGATGTCACCTAGCGACGGCCCAGCACGGGCGGCATCATGCGGCGTGTGCGCAGGGCATGGGCGATGTCCGAGAGCGCGGGCGCATCGGGGGCGCGATCAAACTCGCTATCGCCGAGACGCGCATGGCGCATGCCCTGACGCAGGAAGGTTTCTTTCGGGTGCGTTGCGGCCGCGTCGGCGGCCCGGCGCATGGTTTTGGAAAGATTCATATCGTGTCTCCCTTGCTTTGTGATGCGAGGGCGGGCGGAAGCCCGCCATGAAGGGAGTATAGCACAGGAGGCGCAGCGACTTGAGTGAAACCCTTGTCAGGATGGCATGCATGAAAAAGGGCCGCATAGGCTGCGGCCCCTGTTTCATCTGCCGGTCTGGCCTATCAGTGCGCGGTGACCGGGTCGCCATGAGGGCTGGAGACACCCTTGTGCTGGCGGAACTGGCTGGATGTGTCTGCGCCGTTCGTGGCTTGCGTGTTGCTTTCATCCTGGCGGCGCTCGCGGAGGAATTTGCGGCCGTATTTCTGGCCGGCAAAGGCGGCCCCTGCAGCGCTCAGGACTCCAGCAGCGATCATCAATTGGTTGCGGCGTTTCATAGGTGGGTCTCCTGTGGTTCGCGTTATTCATGCGCGGCAGAATTGCCATCGCATACACATCATCAATGGGTGGGCCCGGCCCCCTGTTCCGTTACATACCTGCAAGGCGCTTCCCTTCCGGGCGCGTGGACGCTAAAGCCCACCTCATGAGCCTGAAGACCCGCATCATTCCCTGTCTCGACGTGAAGGACGGCCGCACCGTCAAGGGCGTCAATTTCGTTGACCTGAAAGACGCGGGCGACCCGGTGGTGCTGGCGAAAGCCTATGATGCGCAGGGGGCGGACGAGCTGTGCTTTCTCGACATTTCCGCCACGCATGAGGGCCGGGGCACGCTGATGGACATTGTTTCGGCAACAGCGGAGCAATGTTTCATGCCGCTGACCGTGGGCGGCGGGGTGCGCAGCGCGGAAGACCTGGTGGCCCTGTTGCGCGCGGGTGCCGACAAGGTGGCGATCAATTCCGCCGCCGTGGCTGACCCCGGCGTAATTGCGCGATGCGCAGCAAAAGCCGGGTCGCAAGCCGTCGTCGTGGCAATTGATGCGCGCGCCGTGGGCGACCATTGGGAAATCTTTACCCATGGCGGACGGAAAGAGACCGGCATTGACGCGGTGGCCTTTGCCAGGGAAGCCGAGGCGCGCGGGGCCGGGGAAATCCTGCTGACCAGCATGGATCGGGACGGCACCAAATCCGGATACGACCTGCCCCTGTTGAAAGCAATCACCGGCGCGGTGAACATTCCCGTCATCGCCAGTGGCGGGGCAGGCAAGGTGGAAGACCTCGCCCCCGCCGTGATCGAGGGCGGGGCGACGGCGGTGTTGGCTGCCTCGATCTTCCATTTCGGCGAAGCGACGATTGCCGAGGCCCGCGCCGCACTGGCCGCAGCCGGAGCGCCTGTCCGCCCCCTCTGACGAAATCGTCACAAAGCCTTCAATTGAGATATGGCCGCATTGGCGTAGGCTGGCCTCCTTATACAAACAGGAGGGAGCGATCATGAAAGGCCATTGTCTATGCGGCGCGGTGACGATCACGGTGCCGGACATCAATGAGGTGGCAGTTTGCCATTGCGCGACGTGCCGACGCTGGGGCGGCGGGCCACTGTTCACGGTCGACCATGACGGCAAGCTGGAGATCGAGGGCGAGGACCATATCGCCGATTACCAGTCCTCGGACTGGGCCGAGCGGGCCTTCTGCAAGACCTGTGGCAGCCATCTCTACTACCACCTCAAATTCCACGACCATTTCGCCCTGTCGGCCGGCCTGTTTCAGGAGGCCGACCTGTCAAAGCTGTCGCAGCAGATCTTCATCGACGAGAAAGCCGCCTATTATGATCTGGCCAATGACACGCCGATGCTGACGGGCGAAGAAGCCTTTGCCGCGTTTGAGGCCGCAAATGGCGAGAGCGACTAGTCGGTAAAGGCCGGCTTGCGCTTTTGCATCTCGGCGAACACCGCTTCCATCTGGTTCGGTGTACGGATGATCTTGTCCTGCTCGACCGATTCCGCCATCAGGAGTTCCGCGTCGGTGGCATCCTGCATGGAATTGAAGATGCGTTTGGAGGCCTTGATCGCGTCCGGGTTCTTCAGCGAGATTTGCTTGGCGAGCGCCATCGCATCATCCAGCGGATTGTCGGAGACATGGGTGGCAAAACCCATTTCCTGCGCTTCGGTGCCGTTGAAGATCCGGTTCGTATAGGTCAGTTCGCGCAGCACATCGTCACGGACATTGCCGCGCCAGAGCGGGAAACCCGCCATGTCGGGCACGAGGCCCCATTTCAGTTCCATGATGGCGCAACGTGTGTCTGGATGGACAAAGCGAATATCGGCGCCGGAGAGAATCTGGAAGCCGCCCCCAAAGGCCACACCATGCGCAGCGGCGATGACCGGCGCCGGAATCTCACGCCAGCCCCAGGCGACATATTGCGCGCGATTGGCGATGCCGTGCGTGCGGTCGGACAAGGTGTTCTTGCTGCCGGTGACGCTCTTGGACTCGTCGCTGCCGGAATCGCTGCCGAGGCTGGACAGGTCCAGCCCGGCGCAGAAGGCGCGGCCTTCACCTGAGACGACCACGGCGCGCAGGCCCTTTGTCTCTTTCAGCTGGGCAATCGCCTCATTGATGCCGTCAAACATGGCGGGGTCGAGGGCGTTCATCTTGTCAATGCGGATGAAGCGAACGTCGGCGATGCCGTCGTCCAGCATGGTAATGGAGACCCGGTCTTTCATGACATTCTTCCTGATCTGGTGGCGTTTCCTGAGGTTAAAGTGCGCCAGTAAGGCCTCGCGTCAAGCGCCCGCGCTTCCTCACGTCGCGTAAGTGCGCTAAGCCAAGGCCATGACAGATCTCGGCTCCCCTGACCGCCTGGCTGCGGCCCTCGCCCATCTCGGCACCACGATCGACGCACGCGCCAAGGAAGGCGACGCATCCAGTTCGTGGACCGCAAAACTGCTGGCCAAGGGGCCGGAAGCCTGCGCGGAGAAAGTGCATGAGGAAGGCATGGAGCTGGCCGAGGCCGTGCGCCGCGAGAGCGATGCGCATGTGGCAAGCGAGGCGGCCGACGTGCTCTATCATGCTTTCGTTGCGCTGCGCTCGCGGGGCGTGAGCCTCGACGCGGTGGCCGCGGCGCTGGAAAAGCGGCAGGGCACGAGCGGGATTGACGAGAAGGCCGGGCGAAAGGGTTAGGTAGCGCTCGGATGTTCACGCCACAGCTGGGGTTGGGCGTTAATCACGTCCTGGGAACAGCCAGAATCCCAAGGGAACAATCCGTCTCGGGCTCCAGGCCAGACGATCTGGTAAACTTCCGGCACGCTTCTTTCGCTGAAATTTCGCTCATACCAGCCCGCAGACGTGGTGTACTCAGACATCAGATCCGGGTGGCTCGCCAGCAACGAGACACACTCGAAACCCTCAAGAATATTCTTCCAAGATTCTCCGTGAGACAGGGCAGCGCCCCCCTCCAGCTGGCGATACATTTCCCACAGCATATTGTGCATCAATTTGCTCGGCAGGCCAAAGGTTATGCATTCCGGGGCCCCGAGTGTCTTTGTGAAACCAACGGAATAGGCGAAGGGTTCGATCTCTCCTTTCGGGTCGAAGACATTCATGCAATGCCAACCATGCACTTCCACATTGTCCAGCATCTGCTGTTCTGGCTTGGAAAGCGGCCGGTCGATCACGACACCTCTTTCGGCGCTTTCAGGCGGCGTTTGGTCTGGTGGGTGTCGGCTTTGTCGCCGGTGGGTTTCTCGCCGCGCATATAGTGGCGCTGCCAGCGTTCCTTCATGGCGTTTTCTTCGCCTGTCTTCAGGCGCTTGTTGAAGTCTGACCGGCTTTCGGTCCAGGCATTGTATTCCTTCACCAATTCCGTGTTCGAGCGCAGCAGCTTCCGCTCCGGCTCGATCTCTTCCAGCTTCTTGTGCTCCATCAATGTGATGAAGGCGAAGGGCTCGTCCTTTTCGAAGATCACTTCGCCGGGGCGCGTCATCTGCCAGTTCATTGTGAACGGGAAGGGCAGCCAGTCGGTCTCGACCAGGCCCGTCAGCGGATAGATGCCATCCTTCGGCCAGTTTGGCGGGCCCGTGACCCAGACGCCCCAGCCGGGCGGCGTGCGGAACAGGTGCCCGGTATGGAAGGTGACGATGCCGCGCATGAAATGCGCATCGGCAAAGCTGGAAATTGCGTTCGGATCGCCGCGCGTCAGGATCTGAATGTCTTCATTGCGCGTGCCGCCATTCCATTTGATCTTGATGTCCATCGGGCAGAGCAATTCCCAGCCGGTGGAATTGGCCATGGTCAGCGGCAGGCAGCGATAGGGATGGCGATCTGTGAAGGCGTCCATCCAGTCGCGATTGGAGCGCGCGGGCACCATTTGTGGCGCGACGTCGTAGATCTTGTAGCAATCGAGATGCATGAAGCGGTATCCAGAGCAGTGCTTGACGGGAGGCTAAAGTCTTGGCCCAAAGGACGCCATGACCGCAACCCCTGATGATTTCTTTGCCTATCTGGATGAATTGGGCGTCGCCCACACAACACATTGGCATGATGCCGTGTTTACGGTGGATGAGGGGCGGGAGCTGAAAGCCTCCATGCCCGGCGGACACACCAAGAACCTGTTCCTGACCGACAAGGATGGCGCGATCATCCTGATCGCGGCGGAGGCACATTCAGAGCTCAAGCTGAACCGGCTTCATCGCCTGATCGGCACGCGGCGGCTGTCGTTTGGTTCACCCGATCTGATGGAGGAAGTGCTGGGCGTGACACCGGGATCGGTGACGGCATTTGCCCTGATGAATGATACAGGCGGGCGCGTGCGTTTCCTGGTCGATGCCGCGCTGCTGGATCACGATCCGGTGAATTTCCACCCGCTGACCAATACCGGGACCACGGCGATTGCGCGGGATGATCTGGAGCGGTTTGCCCGCGCGACGGGGCATGGGTTTGAAGTGGTGGACTTTGCCGTTTTGCTGGATGAGGCCTGAAACAGGGAGGGGCCGCCCATGACAGGCGACCCCGGGGATTGACCTTTGGAACAGTCAGGAAGTTGACTATTCAAACGTATATTTGAACCGCACACCGATCGAACGCGGCGCGCCGACATGGGTGTAGTAGGTCCGTTGATAGACCGGGCCGCCCGCATCATCAGACAGAACCTGATTGTAGAGATTCGTGCCGACGACGCCGGTCTCGTAGAACTCGTCAAAGAGGTTGTTCACGAAGAAGGTCGCCTGCCAGTCGCCCGTGTCATATACGGCAGAGACATTGGCCAGCCCAAAGGAATCGAGCGTCAAACCATCGCCGAGGCCACCCGTGCGGCTGAGCACATCGCCCTGCCATGTGTAGCCAGCATTGAAGGCAACTTCCGCGCCATTTTCGAGCGGCATGACATAGGTTCCGAAGACTGCGAACTGATCTTCCGGAGAGCCGGGCAGGCGGTCGCCGTCGCTGCCGTCCAGCAAGACCGACCCGAAGCCCGGAGGCGAGATCGTGCCGACAAGGCCCGGTGCATCTGCGGTGAGCGTTGCCTCGGAATGACTATAGCTGCCGCGTACGGAGAGGTTCTCATTGACTGCCCAGGCGCCATTGACCTCAAAGCCTTTGGACTCAGCGCCTTCGGCATTGACCGTGATCGGAATGGAGGCGTTGATCGTGGCAGAACTCAGCTGCGGATCGGTCCACTCGATATAGTAGACTGCGCCGTTCAGCGTGACCCGCCCATCCATCAGGGTCGACTTGAAGCCAAGCTCATAATTGGTGGTCGTGTCAGGACCGAATTGCGATTCGTCCCGCGTGGAAACGTCGCCAGCGCCCGGTCCGAATTGCTGTCCCGGCAGAAGTGCACATGCGCCTTGCTGGTTGTTGGTCGGATCATAGGCCGGGCAAACGCCAATACCGTTCGAGTTACCAATCCGGTAGCCTTCGCTGACCGTGAAGTAACCGAGAACATCATCCGTCACCTGATAAGAGGTGTTGAATTTGAACAGGGTGCCATCATCGGATTGGCTAGTCCGCTCTGTGCCATTCGGGCTGCCGGCTGCGAAGTCAGACTTCAGGCTGTCTTCCATGTCGCTGATGCCAACGGGCTGGAGATAGTTCGGACCGCTATCGAACAGCGGGAAATCGACATCGCTGAACGATTCCAGATCATACTCATAATAGCGCCCCCCGACCGTGACGGTCCAGCGGTCGGTGATGTCAAATCCAACTTCCCCAAACAGCGCTGCTTCTTCCAGTGAAGAATAGAACTGGGAATAGTATTCCAGGTCATCCGGGCGGTCGAAGCCGACATAGTCCGCATATCCCGGCGTGTACTCCTGCGAGTAAGAGGTCACATCGGAATTGTTGTAGAACGCACCAACGATCCAGTTGAACCGGCTGTCAGTCGTCGAAACGAGACGGACTTCCTGGTTGAATGTGTTCTCGCGGCCCTTCTCATGCGTGAAGGAGGTGAAGGTCGGGAACAGTTCATAGCTGTATTCGAGCGAGATCAGGAGGTCGGTCTGGTCGCGCTGGCCATTATCGTCGAACCGGGAATAGCCGGTGGCGGAGGTCAGCTCCGCAAAGCCGAGATCGGCTGTCAGCTCAAGCGCCAGCAACTGGTTGGTAATCTCGTTCGGTTCTTCGACACGTTTGGCCAGTTCGTATTTCCCGGTCTGGAGCGTGTTGCGCCAGCTGGAGCCCTGGCGGCCATCGATTTCGGACTTCTGGTAATAATAGGTCGCCGTCCCATCGAGCCACTCAGTTGGTTCCCAGCGCGCAGCGAGGCGGCCGGAAACGGTCCGCTCGCCATTCGCATCCGTGACGCCGCGCAAATTGGACGCAACATCAGTCGGGTCAGAAAAGTCCGGGTCCGGATCAGATACACCGATTTCCTGCACGATGTATGGATAGTCGATGAAACCGGAATCGTCTTCGTAGTCGACCGAGCCACGGATCGCAAAGTTTGGCGCAAACGTCTTGTTGAAGGTCAAGCCGGTTTCATAGCTGAGCGATGCTGCTTCGGAATATTTTGAGAATTCCGACCGCACTTCCAGTAGGTCGCCATCAAAATCCGGCTTGTTCGGGATGTAACGGATTGCGCCGCCAAGCGTACCGGCGCCGTAAAGTGTGCCTTGTGGCCCAAGCAGGACTTCCACGCGCTGAAGGTCATTCAGCTTGAGATCCACAAAAAGCGGAATCTCGCCGAGATAGGTGGCAACCGTGCCGCCGCCATCATTGTTGCCGTCACCGGAGCCGAGGCCATCTGCATTCAGACCACGAACAATAACGGGGTTGCCCTGACGGCCACCGCGATCAACGACGTTGATACCCGGTACATAAGCCAGCACATCTGCCAGTTCGTCAAAGCCTTGCTCTTCGATCTGCTCGCCGCCAAGGGCCGCGATGTTCAGCGGGATATCCTGGACGCTTTCGGCGCGGCGGGTGGCGGTGACCGTAATGGTCTGGGCGCGCAATTCGCTGTCGCTGGACGGTTCTTCCTGGGCGCTGGCTCCCATGGCAAGGCCTGTCGCAAGCACGACAAGACTGGTCTGCCGTAGTAGACTGGATTTAGACATTTGTAGAAACTCCTATAGTTCCTACCTCACCTCCAACATTAGGAAGCAGGGAAGAATTTGGCACAAGCGACCGTCCCACACGGCAGCACATTTATGTCCTTGGCGTAATATTTTTGGCACAGAATTGCGCCTATACGGCTCAGTTGTAGAATGAAGGAACAATGCACTGATCAAAAATTGGGCATCTTCGCCAAATATTGGGCTACTGGACCGGGCGGCAAGCCATCTGGAAAAGAAGGCTTACAGGCATGCGCATGCCGACTGCATGGAGGCGCTGAAACGCGACCCCGGCGAGCCGCGCGCGTATTATCTACTGGGCATCCTGACCGCGGATCACGCCAATCATGCCAAGGCCATAGACCTGTTTGATCGTGCGCTGACACTCAGCCCACAACACCCTGAAGTGCTCGCCCAAAAAGCGCGCAGTGAAATGGCACTTCTCAGGCGCGAATCGGCTGTACGGTCTGCGGATGCCGCCGCCGCGCTTGCGCCAGACGACGCCTTGACGCTCGACACGCTGGGGGTCGTCTACAGCCGCGCCGGACTGCATGACCGTTCTCTGGAATTCTACAAGCGGGCCACGGCGACCGCCCCAGATGTCTCTGCCTACCATTACAATCTCGGAGCGGCGCTTCAGTTTGTCGGACACATGGACGAAGCGCGGGAAGCCTATCGCAGATGCTTAATGCTGGATCCGGGCGAGACCCGCGCCCTGGCCGCAATCGTCCAGATCACGAAGCAGACCGAGGCCGACAACCAGATTGCCGAATTGAAAGCTGTGTTTCCCTCGGTCGCCCATAAAGCCGATGACGCGCTCCGCGTCGGCCATGCCCTCGCCAAGGCCTATGAAGATTTGAACCAACCAGCCGAAGCGATGGGCTGGCTGGCCAAAGCCAAATCAGCCAAATGGGCCGCTGTGCAGCACGATACGGCGTTTGATGACGCCATTTTCGACGCGGCGAAAGCGACGACACACCTGCCAATGATGGGTGGCCATACCAGCGCGCAACCCATTTTCATTGTCGGCATGCCCCGGACGGGAACCACCCTGGTCGACCGGATCTTGTCGAGCCATAGCGAGGTGACTTCGGCCGGAGAACTCGCCGATTTCGGGATCAGCCTGAAACACCTGTCAGGCACCCGATCGAAATACGTGCTGGATGTCGAAACGCTGGCGGCAGCCGGGCAGGTAGACCAGAACGAGCTTGGCCGGATGTACATGCAACGCGTTGAATCCACGCTCGGCCTGACTGGGCGGTTCATCGACAAGCTGCCACTGAATGCGATTTACGCCCCCATCATTTTGGCGGCCCTGCCGGAAGCGCGGATCATCTGCCTCAGGCGGCATCCGGCGGACACAGTGCTCAGCAATTACAGGCAATTGTTTGCGACGCAGTTTCCCTATTACGACTACGCCCTGAACCTGGAAACCACGGCGCACTATTATGTCGGCTTTGACCGCATGATCCGGCATTACAGCGAGACGCTTCCGGCAGGCCGGTTCACACAGGTTCATTATGAAGACGTGGTGGGCGACATCGAGGCCCAGACACGGAGATTGCTCGAGTTCTGCGGCCTGTCATTTGAGGCCCAATGCCTGGACTTTCACCAGAATGCCGCGCCGGTTGCGACCGCCAGTTCCGCGCAGGTGCGCGAGCCGCTCTATACCCGGGCGCTGGCCCGATGGAAGCGGTACGAGGCGCAGCTCACCCCGGCACTCGATATATTGGAAGCGGCTGGCTGCATCGATGCCGCAGAGCGGGATATCCCCTAGGGCAATGCTGGCCATTCCGGCCCGACGCATTAGTGTCTTCCCGATAAGAGGGAGTCACCGCCATGAAACACCGCCGCCTTGGCAAGAGCGCCATTTACGTATCCGACATCTGCATGGGCACGATGACTTTCGGCGCCCAAACGGACGAAGCCGAAGCCCACAAGATCCTTGATGCCTGTTTCGAAGCCGGGATCAATTTCTATGACACCGCCGAGAACTACCCGGTGCCGCCAAAGCTTGAATGGGCTGGGCGGACCGAAGAAATCTTTGGCCGCTGGATGAAGACCAAAGACCGCGACCGCCTGATCGTGGCGACGAAAGTGTGCGGGCCGTCGCATGGATGGATCAAGGGATCGCAGCGCGGCGAGATGACGGCGCTGGACCGGCACAATATCCGCCGCGCCATCGATGCCAGCCTGACCCGGTTGCAAACCGACTATGTGGATCTCTACCAGACCCATTGGCCAGATCATGGCACGGACTTCGACGAAACGATGGAGACCCTTGATGATCTCGTTCGCGAAGGAAAAGTGCGCATCGTCGGCTGTAGCAACGAAGATGCCTGGGGCCTGATGAAGAGTATCGAGACCTCCAACCGGCTCGGTACGGTGCGCTATCACACGATTCAGAACAATTTCAGCCTGAACAATCGCCGCTTTGAAGATGCATTGGCCAAAGTGTGTCGCCGCGAAGGTGTCAGCCTTATCCCTTATTCGCCGTTGGCAGGGGGCGTCTTGTCCGGCAAGTATCAGGATGGTGCCCTGCCCGAAGGCGCGCGTTTCTCAGCCTATTTGCAACATGGCGGGCGTCAGACCTTAATGGCCGGGCGGTTCGTCAACGAAAAATCACTGGAATCCACGCGGCGCTTCATGGACATCGCGAAGGATGCGGGCATGTCGCCCGTGACGCTGGCCACAGCATGGTCGAAACAACATGACTTTGTCGCCTCCACCATTGTCGGCGTGTCGAAATTCGATCAGTTGGCCGACATTCTCGCAGCCGCAGACCTGGAACTCTCCGCAGACGTGATGAAGGCGTGCGATGCCGTCACCAAAGACCAGATGTATCCAATGGGCTAGGGCCCGCAAATGAAATGAGCCCCCACCCGCTTCTGCGTCGGATGGAGGCTCGTCCTTTGTTTCCCACCAAAGCTCGTGGGATCTATTCGGGGCTTGGCCGCGCGCTTGCGAGAACTTCGCGCTTGCCGGCATGGTTCGGCGCAGAGATCGCGCCTTCTTCTTCGAGGCGATCGATTACGCCTGCAGCCTTGTTGTAGCCAATCTTGAGGCGGCGCTGAAGATAGGAGGTCGAGGCGCGCTGGTCGCGGACGACGATGGCAAGCGCCTGGGAATAGAGATCGTCGTCTTCGTCGCCGGTGCTCGTCCCGAGCATGGCATCCATGACGGCAGACCCCGTTGAGCCATCTTCGGGCGCTTCGAGCACATCCATGACATAGTCGGGCTCGCCTTGTTCCTTGAGCCAGTCAACGACCGAGCCGACTTCCTCATCTGACACGAACGGGCCATGAAGGCGCTGGGATTTCTTGCCGGGGGCCTGATAGAGCAGGTCGCCCATACCGAGCAGCTGTTCGGCGCCTTGTTCGCCCAGGATCGTCCGTGAGTCGATCTTGGTCGTGACCATATAGGAGATCCGTGTCGGGAAGTTCGCTTTGATCGTACCCGTAATAACGTCCACGGATGGTCTCTGTGTTGCCGTGATCAAGTGAATACCAGCCGCACGGGCCATCTGGGCGAGGCGCTGGACACAGCCTTCAATTTCCTTGCCTGCGACCATCATCAGGTCGGCCATCTCGTCGATGACAACAACAATATTTGGAATATGATCCGTTGGCAGAGATTCGGTTTCGTATATTGGCTTGCCGCGCTCATCAAATCCGGTCTGGACCTTGCGGACAAGTTCGTCGCCATTGGCACGGTACTTGGCGGCCTTGTCATTGAAGCCAGCGAGGTTACGGACGCCCGCTTTTGACATCAGCTCATAGCGGCCTTCCATCTCGCGGACGGTCCACTGCAGGGCGTTCACGGCCTTCTTCGGATCCGTCACAACCGGCGCCAGCAGGTGCGGGATACCTTCATAGATCGACAGTTCGAGCATTTTCGGATCGATCATGATGAAACGGCACTGTTCCGGCGAGTGACGATAGAGCAGGGACAGGATCATCGCGTTGACGCCAACCGACTTACCCGAACCCGTCGTACCCGCGATCAGCAAGTGGGGCATCTTGGAAAGGTCGACCACGGTTGGCACGCCGCCAATGTCTTCGCCGAGCGCCATTGGCAGGCTGGCCCGTGTGCCGACATAGGCTTCGGCCTGAAGCAGCGTGCGCAGGTAAACCGTGTCGCGGTCTTCGTTTGGCAGCTCGATGCCAATCGCATTCTTGCCGGGAACCACCGCCACACGGGCAGAGATCGCGCTCATCGAGCGGGCAATGTCGTCCGCCAGGGAAATCACACGGGAAGATTTGACGCCCGGAGCTGGTTCCATTTCGAACAGTGTAATGACCGGGCCGGGACGCACTTCCTTGATGCGGCCGCGTACACCGAATTCCTTCAGAACATCGGTCAGGCGCGCAGCCTTCTCGAGCAGTGCATCTTCGTCCACCGTATCGCCGCGCTCTTCCGGCATCTGGAGCAAGTCGATCGAGGGCAGGCGCGTGGACTTGCGGCGGCGGTCCGATTTCGTCACACGGGGTTGGCTTGGCAGTTTCGGCTTGGAGACGGGTACGGACAGGCGACGCGTTTGAATTGGCGCGATCCCGTCATCTTCGTCTTCATACAGGTCTTCATCATCAAGTGACGTCTCGTCTTCCTCATCATAGACTTCGTCTTCGTCATCATAGTCGACATCATAGGAGTCTGCGTCGACATATTCGTCGTCGCCCTTGATGACGCGTGCGCGTCCCGTATCGCGATCTGCGTCCAGCTCTTCGTCATCCAGATCGCGCGGCTTCGGCTTGAGGAAGGACACAACCGAAACCAGGAACCCACCAATGCCGGTGGCCTGACGTGCGGCATGGCGTCCGGACTTGGTCGCAGCCTGATGAAGAAGGTGTGCGTCGCGGCGTCGGAAACCCATTGCCGACAGGGCGGCCCAAGCGGAGGCC
The DNA here is from genome assembly GCF_017309975.1 of Hyphomonas sp. KY3. Lineage (NCBI taxonomy): Bacteria > Pseudomonadati > Pseudomonadota > Alphaproteobacteria > Hyphomonadales > Hyphomonadaceae > Hyphomonas > Hyphomonas sp. KY3. Next base: position 27,513 of record NZ_CP022271.1, on the reverse strand, counting down.
GCGCCCAGGACGGCGCCCGCCCATGTGTTCGGAGATGGCAGCAGCAACGCGCGGAACGGCATGGAGGCATAATAGAAGAGCGCATCACCCACGACGCCGCCAAGACCCGCCGACAATGGCCAGCTTTCCGGCACAGGCCAGGCGGCAAAGAAGGCGGCCGACAGTGGAACGAAAGCGAGGCCCGTCATCCAGCGGCGCACGCGCGGCACGCCGATCAGCACGGTGCGCATGGCGCCGCCGATCATCATGGCAAGACCCGCTGCCCAGGCAGACCAGCCAAGCATTTGACGGGACAAGTCCGCGAAGATGGCACCAGGGCCACTGAACAGATTCTGGACTTCTGCATCTGTGGCGGCGTTCCAGCTCGGATCGCTCGGCATGTAGGACCCTACGCTACCACATATGAAGACGCCTATTCCGAATGCCGCTGCCCCTGTGAGAATCCGCCAGACCGGGTCGCTGACGCTCGGGATATCGTCTTCGGTATAAACATAGTCTGTCATGAGGTGGGGCTGCTCCACTTGTGTCGCGGGAGCCCTCACTTTGACCCAATACGCTTAACGCCCGGCAAATGCCGGTAAAACTTCTGCAGGAAGGCTGTTAATCTTTTGGACCTCGCGAAAACGGGCTCAAAACGAGCAAACCGTCGCGATTTGATCTGAATCAGCCAGGCTGATCCCGTATCCGCACGCGTATGTATTCTCCGTAATATAAGGAACCAGAGCCTCCACGGCCTCATTGATTGCGTGAGACCAACACCAAAGGAGAGCTCGATATGAAACGCACACTGATTATCCCCGCAACCATCGCCCTGTTAACGGGTATGGCCGCAACCGCGCAGGAACCTAACACAACCGACATGGACGTTAACGCCTCCGCCGAAATGGAAGAAAGTTCTGATGTTCAAAACATTGACGAGCTGTCGATTGACGAATTGAACGCACTTCAACTGAAGGTTCTGAAAGATCCGGCGGCGTCTGACGCCACCAGCGATGTCCTCTTCACTGTCCAGTCCGATATGGATGTACCTGAAGAGACTTCTGCTGAATCCGACGACACAATGGTGATGGCACAGGCTGACACGACCACGAACGCGGAAATGGAGGCTGAGCAGACGACCGGTGCCACAGAAACATATGATCCCGCTATTACCAATCCGGAACAGACAGACCCGGCAGGCGACACGAAATCCTATGAGTGGGACGAGACGCAATCTGCTGACGTGACGACTGATGGCTCCGCTGAAGCAAATATGGACGCTTCGGTAACCGCAGAGACTGATATGGAAGTAGAGCCCGAAATCGGTATGGGCGGCCCGGACTATGCGTCAGAGACCGAGGCCATGGCTGATCTCGCCATGAAGGGCACGATTTCCGATATCGCCTCGGAAGATCCTCGCTTCACAACTCTGGTCGCTCTTGTAGAGCAGGCCGGCCTGACCGGTGAACTGGATAGCGACACCAAATACACAGTGTTTGCGCCGACCAATGCGGCTTTTGAAAAGCTCGACCCCGAGCTGGTTTCAAAGCTGAAATCCGGTGAAGCAAATGACAAACTGACCGCAATCCTCAAAGCACACGTGGTCGAAGGCGAAACCCTGAGCAGCGATATCGCCAATGGCGAAATGAATGTCGCTACGCTGGCTGGCTCTGACGTCGCCGTCACGAAGACGGACGACAGCGTGATGATCGACAATGCCACGGTTGTGGCGGCTGATATCCAGGCTTCCAACGGTGTTATCCACGCCGTCGATACAGTGATCATGCCGAATGATGAGTCCTAAGGACTGATCCTGCCCCGCAAAGACCAATAAAAAGCCCCGACAGATTGCTCTGCCGGGGCTTTTCGTTGGGTACTCTTATGAACCTAGTTCGCGAATTCCGGATAGGCTTCGAGGCCGATTTCTGCCTTGTCGAGGCCCATCTCTTCTTCCTCGGCCGTCGGACGCACGCCGATGGTGAGTTTCAGGATGTACCAGACAATCGAAGAGGCGATCATCACGAAGACACCGGTCAGAACCACACCAACCAGCTGGCCAAGATAGCTTGGGTCACCCGCTTCATTCGGCGCGATGGCGTTCGTGTAGGAGAATGGAACGATCATCGTGCCCCAGATGCCGCAAACGAGGTGAGCCGGAATAGCGCCGACCACATCATCGATTTTCAGCTTGTCGAGCAGTGGCACGAAGATCACGACCAGGACGCCGCCCACACCACCGATCAGGACCGAAGCCAGCATGCTTGGTGCAAGCGGTTCTGCCGTGATGGACACGAGGCCACCGATAGCACCGTTGAACACCATGGTCGCGTCGACCTTGCCCTTGTAGAGGATGGCAGTCGTGAACATCGCCGCCATCACGCCGCCCGCTGCTGCGAGGTTTGTGTTCGCAAAGATCTGCGACACGGAGTTGATGTCTGCGGCCGTACCGGCTGCGAGTTGGGACGCACCGTTGAAGCCGAACCAACCGAACCACAGGATGAATGTACCCAGTGCGGCGAGCGGGATGTTGTTGCCCGGCATCGGATTGACCTGCTTGCCGAAATACTTGCCGATGCGAGGCCCGATGATGATGGCACCTGCGAGCGCTGCCCAGCCACCGGTCGAGTGGACCAGCGTAGAACCAGCGAAGTCAGAGAAGCCCCATGCGGAATCGAGGTAGCCTGCACCCCATTCCCAGGACACGACGACCGGATAGATGAAAGCAGTAAGAATTGCGGTGAAGATCAAGAAAGGCCATAGCTTCACGCGCTCTGCCACTGTACCGGATACGATGGACGCAGCTGTTGCGACAAACACCATCTGGAAGAACCAGTCGGAGGCCGGGGCATAGCCTGCGTCGCTTTCGACGCTCAGATCGCCACCATCCCAAGGTCCGGGTGTGGTGCCGAGCAGGCCGCCAATCGATTCAGCCGGATAGGCCATGTTGTAGCCGACCACCCAGAACATGAGACCGGCAATGGAATAGAGTGCGACGTTCTTGGTGGACTGCATGGCGGCGTTCTTGGAACGCACAAGCCCTGCTTCGAGCATGCAGAAACCTGCTGCCATCAGCATCACGATGATACCGCCAATCAGAAACAGGTAGCTGTTGTCGACATAGGCGCTGGCGCTTCCCGCTACGCCCTCTTCCAGCGCGGCAAGCCGCGCCTCGATGTCTGCTTCCTGAGCGTAGGCGGCTGCCCCCGCCAATAGTGCGGCTGGCAGCAGTGCTGCTCCGCGTATGGTATTTTTTAGTAGTTGGCCCATCTGGCCCCTCCTTCGTCACGAGACTGCAGAGCTCGGGACCCCCCGTGCTCTCCCAGAACCGATATGATTGTGAGCTTGAGGGAATGTCGCACCACCATGGGGGCAGACCGGTTTTTCAGGTAAGGCATGGTCAAAGCATGGGCAGTGATGCGGCGAATCGCCTAAATCTCCATCATCGCTGGACGATTGGCAGGAGGGCGCTTAGCTAAAGACCATGACCAAAACAGCTGCTCAGTCTGACCGCGTGTATGACCTTGCCATTGTGGGGGCCGGACCGGTCGGCACCACACTGGCCATTCTGGCCGCGCAACGGGGCTTTTCTGTAATACTTGTTGACGCTCGGGACCCGAATGCTCCGGTACGCAAGGACACCCGGACCTTTGCCATCGTACGCGGCAGCTGGCGGCTGCTGGACACGGCAGGTGTGACCAACGCAATGCGCGGATCAACCGAGCCTTTGAACGGACTGGAAGCGATCGACGGCGGAACCCACTGGTTCGGCGTGCCCGGAGTGCTGTTTGGCAATGACGACCTGCCGGATGATCCCGATGGCCAGCCCCTTGGACAGATGGTTCCGGCCGCTGACCTTCAGGCCGCCTTGGACGATGCCTGCGAGAAGGCGGGTGAAATAGAGTGGGTGCAGGGCAAGCTGTTCGAGTCGATGGAGATCGGTCCCGCTAGTGCCAGCCTGACTCTCTCTGATGGGCGCAAAATCCACGCCCGGCTGGTTGCCGCATGTGACGGGATGAAATCATCCGTGCGAAGCGCCGTCGGGATCCAGACCGAAGGGCATGATTACAATCAGTCCGTCTTCGCCGCGAATGTGAAGCTGGACCGCCCTCATGGAGGCATTGCGCGCCAGCTGTTCACACCGGAAGGGCCTTTTGCGACCCTGCCGATGCCGGACAATCGGGCGAATCTTGCCTGGTACATGAAACGCGGCGCGGCCGAAGCCATCGCGGCCATGTCTGTCGAGGACATCAATGCCGAACTGAATGCGCGCTTTGCAGATTTTGCGGGCCCCATGGAGATCGACGGACCGTATTCGGCCTATCCACTCGTCATGCAGCTGGCAACGCGCATGGTTGGCCCGCGTACAGCGCTCGTGGGCGATGCCGCGCACCGGATCAATCCGCTAGCCGGGCAGGGACTGAATCTCGGCTTCAAGGATGTCGGCGCGCTGATTGATGTTATGTGCGACGCTCGCGACGTCGGCCTTGATCCGGGATCGGATGTCAGCCTAGAGCGCTACGAAAAATGGCGCCGGTTTGATGCGACCGCAGCGGCGATGTTCATGGATGGAATCGACCGGGCCTTTACCAATGACAGTAATCTGCTGAAGCCTCTGCGGGGCTTGGCCCTGACACTGGCGCAACGGGTGACTCCACTCAGGCGAGCCATGGCCCGCCAGGCCAGCGCGGATCAGGATCACCTGCCAAGCCTGATGCGTTAGGCTGGCACGGCCAGTTCCCGCAGGAATTTCCACGTATACAGCCCGGAATCATGTCCGTCAGAGAATCGGATGCGCACGGCATAGCGCCCGACCGGTTCGGCGCCGAGCACGGAGATATCGTCCGGCACCGGCGGCTGGGGAGGGCGTGGACCGCTGCCATGACCGCGGACCTCCGCTGACGGGCTTTCCTCGCGCAGGCGTTTGTAGCCGATGACTCCGGATACGCCGTCGTCGAATTCGATAAATAATTCCTGTGCGGATTTCCGGAAAGCCAGACGAGCAGGCCAAGATGGATCGCTCATGCGCCGGGCTCATCGTGAGGAGCGGTTTCGTCCAGATCGCGCGCCTCATCCGCCAGCATGATCGGAATGCCATTGCGGATCGGATAGGCCAGCCGCGCCTTTGGCGAGACCAGCTCGTCGGCGGCGCGGTCATAGCTCAACGGCTGGCGGCTGACCGGGCAAATCAGGATTTCCAGCAAGCGAGGATCAACCCCGGACGGGCCCTTGCGCGGCGCGCCAATTTCTTTCCCGGTATCTTCAGACATGAACGCCCCTATTGCAGCGTGCCGCCATCCTGGCCGGACACATCCATTTCCAGAAGGGTGATGAGCGTTTCCGCGCGATCTTTCAAGGTGGGCGCCTCAACGAGCGCCTGCTTCTCCATCACGGAGAATGGACATCCCGAGCAAAGCGCATTCACCAAGGTTTCAAGCGGGGCTTCTTCCACTGCAGACCAGTCCGTCGCCATGTCGTGTGTCTCGGTATAGTCGTGCAACGCACCGACGAGACGCTTGCGGTCCGGCAAGCGCGCAGGCGGGACATCTTTCAGGTCTTCGGCATAGGGCGTCCAATCGGGCGTCACCTGCCGATAGGGCGTCATCACCGAAAGCTCTTTGGAGACATCAAACCGCGCAATTCCCGACAGCGTGATCAGATAGCGACCATCCCCTGTTTCAGACCAGGCCGTAATACGTCCCGCGCACCCGGTTTGCGCAATATCCGGCTTGGCCCTTGTACCGCCAACAGTCTGGACCATGCCGATCATGCGGTCGCCCTGAATGACATCATCAATCATGTTGAGGTAACGCGGTTCGAAAATGTTCAGCGGCAACTGCCAGCGCGGAAACAGGAGCGCGCCGGGCAGGGGGAAGATCGCCAGCTGTTCCGGCAGTTCGGAAATACGCGTGAAGCTCGGCTGGGTCATCGGATTGCGTCTCTTTCTGGATCGGCCTGAAAAGAGATGTGGAGCGAATGCTCCCTCAGGCAAACATCAGCGATGCAAGACGACGGCGACCGCTGACGGTTGCCGGGTCTGTCGCCCCTGCCGCCTCAAACATCTGTAGCAGCTTTTCCTTGGCCTTGCCTTCGCTCCAGTCGAGCTTGTGTCCGAGAATGATCAGCAGATGATCAATCGCATCCCCGAACCGGCCAGCCGCGCCATACTTCTCTGCCAACTCGAACCGCGTGTCATGGTCATCGGGATTGGCAAGGACGGCTGAAAGCGCCGCTTCGAACTCGTCTGGTTCAGCCGCCGAATCGCCCATCATTTCAATGGCGGTGCGGACGCCTTTGACGGCGCTGTCATTCTGCTTGTCCTCGGGGATCATATCGAGCGTCGCTGTGGCGCGTTCCTTGTCGCCATTGGCGAGGTAACAGCGAGCGAGCCCGGCGATCGCTGTGACGTTTTCTGGCTCCTGCTGAATGACAGCCGCATAGATCTGCGCCGCTGTGCCAATATCGCCTGCCTGGCTAGCCGCTTCAGCCTGTTCCAATGCCTCGGCAATCATCTTGCCGGCATCGGTTCCGCTCAGCAGCTTCTCGACGAACGCATTGATCTGGCTTTCCGGCAGTGCGCCCATGAAGGCATCGACCGGGCGGCCCTTGTCGAACGCATAGACGGCCGGAATGGAACGTACGCCAAGCTGCCCAGCATAGGCCGGGTTTTCATCAATATTGATCTTGACCAGCTTGACCTGGCCATTGCGGGACTCAACCGCCTTTTCGATGATCGGCCCAAGCGTCCGGCACGGTCCGCACCACGGCGCCCAGAAATCCACGATTACGGGCTGTTGCTCGGACGCCTCCACAACATCGGCCATGAAATCCTGGTCGGTTGTGTCTTTGGTATGAAGCGAAGCCATTTCAGTCATGTGAGCGTGTTCCTTGAATATCTGCAGGGAACATGGGCTGGAGACCCGCTTTTCGCAAGGCGCGGTCCTGACACCAAACAGGCTGTGCGCGTTCATCTGGCAGTCAATCTGGACATGCGATTGGGTGAAGCTGAATGCGGTGCAACGAAAAGCGACGAAAATACCTTTTTCGCGCCCTGTTTCTGCAAGCCTGTCGCGCTTAAGTGTAGGTCCATTGGTCAACGAATTGAGGAGACCGCACAATGTTGAATTTCCTGGCAAGCCTTGGCGCAATCACCGCGATCGCCACGTCCCCCTTCGCAATGGGCCTGCAGATCACCGATGCCGCAGCCCCTGCTCCGCAAGTCGCTCAGCCTGCTGGCCTGACAGACAAACAACGCGCCGACCTGCTGGAACGCGCCTCGGCGGCGCTGGCCGCTGTGGAGACCGCAAGCGGTACGTTTGAACAACTTGCGCCTGACTATACTGAATCAACTGGACGGTTCGCCCTTTCGCGACCTGGCAAGGTGCGGTTTGAATATGACGCCCCAAGCCCGCTTCTCGTCGTAAGCGATGGAACAACTGTGGCGCTTCAGGATTCCGAACTGGAAACCACGGATCGCGTCCCCCTCGGCACGACCCCGCTCGCCCTGTTGCTGGATGACGACATCGATTTTGCCACCGAAGCCGACGTGCTCGACGTGCAAAACCGCAATGGTCGGGTCGAAATCACACTTCGGGACAAGTCCGGTGAAATGGACGGCACGCTGACCCTGCTGTTGATGGAAAGTGATATGTCGCTGACCGGATGGCGCACGATGGATAGCGGCGGAAACCTCACCTCCGTACAACTGACGAATGTGGAATCGGGCAAACGATTGAACCCACGCCTGTTCGTAATGAAGGATTTTGACGAGAATTGAGGTCGAACTTGACCGCTGGCGCCGGAAAACTGGACCCCAGACGACACAGCCAAGCATATAACACAATTTTCACTTGAATTTAATTGTGAGAGTGACATCTTTGCAACTGTGGACGACGCAGCTACCCCGCGCAGCAATTGACCCCCCGCTGCGACCAGATGCGTTGTCACCGTCGGAGCCTTCCCCTCCCGGCGAGACGTGCAAAGCAAGCGTCTGACGCGTCCGAGCTTCCCCGCGCTCGGGCGCGTTGACGTTTCTGGAAACACTGTTACGCAGCCTGAATGTCAAATTCACTCAAGATCGTCAGCTGGAACATCAATTCGGTCCGCCTGCGCGCCCCCAATGTGGAAGCCTTCGTCGCCGCTGAGCAGCCGGACGTAATCTGTCTGCAGGAAACCAAATGCCAGGACGGGGAGTTTCCTGAAAAGGCTTTTCGGGAAATGGGTCTGCCACATCTGGTCCTGAACGGTCAGAAAGGCGGTCATCACGGCGTGGCCATTGCTTCGCGCCTGCCGATCGAACGTATCGAGGCCCCAGATCTGTGCCGCCACGGGCATTCCCGTGTGATCGCAGCAAAAGTGGCAGGCGTCGAAATCCACAATATCTACCTGCCGGCTGGCGGCGACGAACCGAACGCCGACACGAACGACAAGTTCGCGCACAAGCTGGATTTCCTTGAGCGGCTTGGACCTGGCTATAAGAAGCAGACCACAACACCGCGTGTTCTGGTCGGCGATCTCAATGTCGCGCCGCACGAGAATGACGTCTGGTCACACAAGCAGATGTTGAAGATCATCTCGCACACGCCGGGCGAGACAGAACGCCTGGAAGATTCGCGCAGTCAGGCGAGGTTCGCTGACATCGGCCGACTGGCCGTTGATGACCATCAGAAACTGTATTCCTGGTGGAGCTATCGCGCGAAAGACTGGGCCAAGAGCAATCGGGGCCGCAGGCTGGATCATATCTGGATGAACCCGGCTGCCCTGCCAGACACGCAGCTGGACACATACCGCGTCCATCTTGCCTGGCGCGGCGGCTGGAAACCCTCAGATCACGCCCCGATCAGCGTTGAGATGAAAGTCTAGGGCTGAAGGCGGTATCCGCCAGCATCAGTCAGCAACAGGCGTGCGTGTGCCGGATCAGGCTCGACCTTCTGACGCAGGCGATAGATATGGGTTTCCAGCGTGTGCGTGGTGACCGTCGCATTGTAGCCCCAGACTTCTGACAATAACTCATCCCGTGCGACCGGCTTGCCCTGTGCGCGGTAGAGATATTTCAGGATGTTGGTTTCTTTCTCAGTCAGGCGCACCTTTCGGCCATCTTCCGTGACAAGCAGCTTCATCGCCGGGCGGAATTCGTAAGGCCCAACCTGGAAGGTCGCGTCTTCAGACTGTTCGAAACTGCGCAGGTGCGCACGTACCCGCGCCAGCAGAACAGAGAATTTGAAGGGCTTGGTGACATAGTCATTCGCGCCGGATTCGAGGCCGAGAATCGTATCTGCATCGCCATCCTGTCCCGTCAGCATGATGATCGGTGCACGCACGCCCTTTTGGCGCATTTGCTTGCAGGCTTCGCGGCCATCCATGTCCGGCATATCGACATCGAGCAGGATCAGGTCGATTCGTTCGGCTAGCGCGTGAGTGATGCCCTCGTTCGCATTGGCGGCCTGCAATGTGGTGAAGCCATCGTGCAAGTCGAATTGCTCGGCAAGCGCTTCGCGCAGGTCCTGGTCATCGTCAACCAGCAGGATCGTCTTGTTACCTGTCACGGGCGTCTCCTAATTTCGGTCGTCGCTGTGTATTGCGGCTGCTGTCAAATGCCATATGACTTTGCCTAACGCGCAATCACAAGTGTGGGAGCAGTCCGTGAGCATGAAATTCACCGCAACGCAAACCGGCAAGTTTTCGGGGCCGGGCTTTACGGCCCGGTGCGTCGTGGGCAAAGGCGGCGTGGTGAAGGCATCGCAAAAGCGCGAGGGCGACGGGGCCTCTCCGGCTGGCACATGGCCGGTGCGGAATGTCTTCTTCAGGCCAGACCGTCTGGGCCCGCCCGTCACCAGCCTCCCCCTGGTGCCGTTGAAACCTTATGATGGGTGGTGCGATGCGCCGGATCACCGCCTCTACAACCGGCCTGTATCCCTGCCATTTTCGGCAAGCCATGAAAAATTATGGCGCGACGATCATGTCTATGATGTGATTGTCGAACTTGGCTACAATGATGATCCGGTGACGCCGGGCCTTGGCAGCGCGATCTTCATGCATCTGGCCCGGCCGAATTTCGAGCCGACCGAAGGCTGTATTGCGCTCGAGCAGAACGACTTGCTCACCTTGCTGGAACTGATGGTGCCGGGCGCCGAGATCGAAATCTCTTTCTAGGCTGAAGAGTCACGCGGGCCAAACAGGGCAGACCCAACCCGCACATACGTCGCTCCAAAGCGCGTAGCGATGTCATAATCTGCACTCATGCCCATGGAGAGCTGGGGGAGTTCGAGACGCTTGGCGATCTTGGCCAGCAGGGCAAAGTGGGGACCAGCCGGCTCATCAACCGGGGGGATGCACATCAGACCAGTCACATCCAGTCCTTGCTCCCGCGCCACGCGGAGCAGCGCTTCGACGTCTCTTGGGGCAACCCCGGCCTTCTGCGGCTCTTCGCCGGTATTCACCTGAATCAGATAAGTCCGTTTCAAACCAGACTTCTGTTCGGCCTTGGCAAGTTCGCGGCAAAGCTTTGGTCGGTCGAGCGTCTCGATGACATGAAACAGGTTTACCGCGTCTTCGGACTTGTTCGATTGCAAGGGGCCAATCAGCCGCAATTCCAGATCCGGATAATCCGCGCGGCGCATTTCCCAATGCTGGAATGCTTCCTGTACGCGGTTTTCTCCGAAGACGCGGTGCCCTGCCGCGAGGATCTCTTCCAGTGCCGCATCGGATTGGGTTTTCGTCACAGCCACAAGCGTGGGCGGTGTTTCAGCAATAGCAGCAAGATCGCCGAGGATCGCGGCGCGGCGCTTGGCAATTCCGGGGAAGTCCGTATCAGTCATCTTGATGGCGCAGAAACCCCAAGACGAGCCGAGACGCAAGCTGATCTCTGCGGCGAGACGCTCGCGGCGGCATTTGCCATCCTGGTTGCCACCCGCCCTGTTCCTGACCGATCCGCAACGCACACCGGACCCGGTTTCAGTTGCAGAAAACCTTCCCGCAGGCTGGGGCATTCTTTACCGTCACTTCGGGGCACGGCACAGTGTATGGCAGGCGCGCCAACTTGCTGACATCGCAAACAAGCGCGGACTTGCCTTGCTGGTTTCGGCCGATCCCGACCTGGCAATTGAAGTTGGCGCAGCGGGCGTGCATTGGCCGTATGCCCGGCGACACGAGGCCCGCAAATGGCGCGACCGGTTCGATCTGATGAGCATAAGCGCTCATGGCCGTGCCGAATTGCAAAAGATTGATGCACGCGTGTTCGATGCGGCACTGGTGTCTACCGTGTTCCCATCCAATAGCCCCTCCGCCGCGGCGCCCATGGGGCCACACACGTTACGCTGCCTGTCGCGGCAAAGCGCGCTACCAATCTACGGGTTGGGCGGAATCAATTCGCGCAATGCCGCCAGCATAAGCGATGCAGCAGGCTTGGCAGCGATTGAAGGAATAAGGGACCCGTTCAGATCCTAGAATTTGAAGGCAGACTTCAGCCGGATACCCGCTTCGACTTCGCGAGACTCCCATGTGGACGTGTCATTCAACTCGTCCGTGCCAACACTGACTTCACCGCCGACCGAGAATCGCGGGGTAATCTTGAAGGTCGCACCCGCCTGCATTTCCTCACGCGGTAGCGGAGAAAGGTCCGTACGGGAGACCTTGTCGAGGTTCAGTTGCCAACGGGCATTGCCGCCAAACTGCATTGAGAATTCGCGGTCAGGCTGGGCCTGCCAGACAGATTCGGTGCTAGCGGGTTTGGCCTGAGCGAATTGACGATACCATTCGGACTGCGCGGCCGAGGTTTCAGATATACTGGGCGTTGCCATTTCCATGGCGGGTGCAGACACGTCATCTTGCGCCGCGGCTGGCAAAGCCAGCGCGGTTAGCGCGATCACGAAAGTTGCAAAGCCCAGCTTCATCGAATTTACCTCTGCTCCCAGAAATAGTCGGAGGGGCAGGTAAAGAGAAGATTAAGAATCTGAAAGACCCGCTATTCTAGTCCGATAGTGTGATTTCTATCACAATCCCCTCAGGGGAATTTTTACCCGCCGAAACGCCAAAAGCGTTAGTTGGCGACAGGTTCAGGCCGTTGTCCGCGTATCCAAGGGTGAATCTTGCATGTTTTGTGACATTTCGCGAGACGCCCAATTTCCATGCATCTCCCTCCAGGCCTGCCAGATCATCTTCCGCGAATCCGTATTCGGCCCCTATCAGGTAATCGCCCACCGACTTGGTCAGGCCCACAGTCCACGCTTCATAGTCACCCCCCGTCTTGATGCCATTGTCGGAGACGAGCCACGTTGCACCGATGGATATCGTGTCAAATTCCGCCTTTGTCCCCACTGACCAGGTCGTGACACGGTCATACAAATCCGATGCATAGGGCGGCGTCTCAATCTCTGCGGTACTTGCTGCAAGGGCACCGCTCAGCCTTACGCCCGCGCTGCGCAAAAGGCGCGAGGCATTGATGGACCCTTCAACCGCATTGGTGATTGTTAGGGGTGCAGCGCCAGGCAGATTACGGTCAGCATCCCGGTCGAGGCCGCGGACATCCGCCTTGGGCGTGATGCTGACACCCGCGCGCACTCCCACCAGACGAGGTGTCGCGTAAGAAAGCTTCACCGACGGCCCCGTCAGGTCATGCCGTGTCGTAACCATGTCCAACCCTGTTGGGTCCAACACCTGACGACCGCTGGCAAGCGTATCAAAAACGGAGGGTGCGCCTTCCTGAAAACGCGCCGCAACGCCCAGGTCCCGCCCCAACCGGAGCTGCCCATAGCCACCTTCGACATATATGTAAGCCGTTTCAATTTCGGCTCGGGTTTCGGTGTCATTTGGCGGAACGCCGACTGCCAGCCCAGTGAACGCGCCCTGCAACCCCAGACCGCTCCCCTCCATACCGACCGGTACACCGCTGAATCCGGCCCGTTGGGAGTGGTCCTTCTGAAGTTCAGCCCGACCGGCAGCGCCGATTTCAAGGCCGCTATCCAGGATTCGATTGGTCGATACGCCAGCCCAGGTACTCGCCAGAATTTGCTCGTCAGCCTCCGGCATCATTACCAGACTGGCACCCAGATCGGTTTCGGTTTCCCACGGATTCCAGTCGTCCTCCCATTGCGCATGCGCGGCGGGGCCGGCAAGCGCCAAAGCGAGAACGGAGATTTGGGCGAATTTCATACCGGTCCTCCATGGGGGCGACACGCAGATCAGCACTGGCGAGCCCGTAAACCCCTTGTTATACAAACCGCCGTCAACAAGGTCTTGCACTCAGGAACTTTCTTCATGGTCAAATATGTTTTCTCTGCGGCGATTGCCGGCATGCTGATGGTTTCAGGCTGCCAGTCCAAATCGGGCGGCAACGCCGAAGCCCGTGTGATCCAGCAAAATATCGGCAGCGTGAATCCATATCTCTGGCGCGCCTCGCTTGACACGTTCGATGATCTTCCGGTGGCAACGGCCGACCCTATCGGTGGCCTGATCACGTATGACTGGAAGGCATATGCCGCCGCGCCAAACGAACGCGTCAAAGTTACAGTCTACATCCTCGATACGCGTCTGCGTGCAGATGGCGTGAAAGTTTCCGTGTTCCGTCAGGAAAAGAGTGAAGCTGGCGAGTGGACCGATGCTGTCGTTGATCCGGAAACTGCACTCCAGCTTGAGAACAAGATCCTGGATCGGGCACGACTGCTGAAGAACTCCCAGCTGGGCTAAGCTCCGGCTGAACCAATAATCCGGAAAGGTCAGGGGCATGGCGACCCGTTACGATCCGCAAATCGCGGAACAGAAATGGCGTGCAGCTTGGGAAAAGGCCGCACTCTTTCACGCAAAATCTCCGGCCGAGGCGGGCGATGCGCCCAAGGCCTATGTGCTGGAGATGTTCCCATACCCATCCGGACGGCTGCATATGGGCCATGTGCGCAATTATGCGATGGGCGATGTCGTCGCGCGTCACAAGCGCGCCAAGGGCTACAATGTGCTCCATCCAATGGGATGGGACGCGTTCGGGATGCCGGCCGAGAACGCCGCCATGGAGCGCAATGTTCATCCGGGCGAATGGACCTATCAGAATATCGCCTCGATGAAGGCCCAGTTCTCGAAGCTCGGCCTGTCGCTCGACTGGAGCCGGGAATTCGCGACCTGCGACCCGGAATATTACGGCGCCCAGCAGGGTCTGTTCCTGAAATTCCTGGAAAAGGGCCTCGTCTATCGCAAGGCCTCGAAAGTGAATTGGGACCCGGTCGACAATACGGTGCTGGCCAATGAACAGGTCATCGACGGGCGCGGATGGCGCTCGGGCGCGCTGGTGGAACAGCGCGAGCTCACGCAATGGTTCTTCCGCATTACCGACTATGCCGAAGACCTGCTGACCGAAGTGCAAAAGCTGGAGCGCTGGCCTGAAAAGGTGCGCACCATGCAGGCGAACTGGATCGGCCGGTCGGAAGGGCTCCAGATGCGGTTCGAATTCGATGGCACCGCGCCATCCGGATTTGGCGAAGGCATCGAGATCTTCACGACCCGTCCGGACACGTTGTTCGGCGCGAGTTTCATTGCCCTGTCGCCAGATCACCCGCTGACCGTCCAAATGGCGGAGCAATCGGATGAGCTGAAAGCGTTCCGCGCAAGATGCGCACAGATCGGCACCAGCGAAGAAGCCATCGAAAAGGCCGAAAAGCTTGGCTTCGATACCGGCCTGACCGTCAAACACCCTTTCGACGACACGAAGACCCTGCCCGTATGGGTCGCGAACTTCGTGCTGATGGGGTACGGTACCGGCGCGATTTTTGGCTGCCCGGCGCATGACCAGCGCGATATCGATTTTGCCCGGAAATACGGCCTGAGCGTCACGCCCGTTGTGCTGCCGGCCGACGCTGACGCTGCCACGTTCGATGTTGAAAACGAGGCCTATACCGGCCCCGGGAGCATCTTCAATTCCGGCTTCCTTGACGGGATGGCGATTGATGACGCCAAGCGCGCCGCCATTGAAAAAATCGAATCCAAGGGGCTCGGTGAAGGCAAGGTGAACTATCGCCTTCGTGACTGGGGCGTCTCGCGCCAGCGCTACTGGGGCTGCCCGATCCCGGTCATCCATTGTGAAAGCTGTGGCATCGTGCCGGTGCCGGAAGCCGATCTGCCGGTGAAACTGCCGGACGAGGTTTCCTTCGACCAGCCCGGCAATCCGCTGGAGCGCCACCCAAGCTGGAAACATGTCGATTGCCCGAAATGCGGCAAGGCCGCCCGCCGCGAGACAGACACGCTGGACACTTTCGTCGACAGCTCCTGGTACTATTCCCGCTTTGCCAGCACAAACGACCTGGAAGAGCGCGCCTATTGGATGCCGGTCGACCAATATGTTGGCGGCGTCGAGCATGCGGTGCTTCACCTGCTCTATGCGCGCTTCATCGCCAAGGCGATGCGCGATGTCGGCCTGCTGGACTTGCCGAATGGCGAGCCGTTTGCCGGTCTTTTCACGCAAGGCATGGTGACGCACGAGACCTACAAGTCAGCGGCCGGAAAGTGGCTGGAGCCGAATGAAGTCACTCGCGATGGCGATACCTGGATCGAGACCGCCACCGGCGCGATTGCGACGGCAGGTCCGATTGAGAAAATGTCGAAGTCCAAGAAGAATACGGTCGACCCGGATGCTATCATCAGCCAGTTCGGCGCGGATGTCGCGCGCTGGTTCGTCCTGTCAGATTCCCCGCCGGAACGAGATGTCGAGTGGACCCAGTCCGGCGTTGAAGGCGCGTCGCGGTTTGCCCAGCGCCTGTGGAGCTTGTTCGATGCCCTGCCAGAGGATACCAGCACTGCCGCTGGCGAGGATGCCGACTCCACAGCGCTGCGGAAAGCGAACCACAAGGCCGTCGCAGCCATCGACAAGGCAATCGAGGAATTCCGGTTCAACTCTGCCGTAGCCACCATCCATGAATGGGTCACCACTTTGAAAAAGGCTGAATCGGCTGGCGACACCGTGTTGGGCGCGCGTATTGAAGGCGCCTCCATGCTGGCCCGCTGTGTGACACCGTTCATACCGCACCTGGCCGAGGCCTGTTGGGAACGACTGGGCCAACCTGCCTTCGTATCCTCAGCGCCCTGGCCCGTGGCGGACCCCGCCCTGCTGGCGGATGATGAGGTCACAATGGCGGTTCAAGTGAATGGGAAGCGCCGCGCGGAAATCACCGTGCCGAAGAGCATGGACAAGGATTCCGTCGAAGCCGTTGCGAAAGCCCATGCGGATGTAGCCAGCTTCATTGAGGGCAAGTCCGTGAAGAAAACCATTGTCGTGCCCGGCCGCATCGTGAATATCGTGGTGGCATGAAACAGTTCTTCGCTCTTGTCGCCTTCGCCCTCATAGCCGGGTGCGGATTCAAACCGGTCTATGCGACGGGCGCGGGCGCCACTTATGGCGGCGCCATCACGGTCGAACCCATCGATGGCCGATCGGGATACATCTTGCGCCGGGCCTTGCAGGAAGAGTTGGCGATCGGATTGCCAAACGTGACAGAGGCTGCCTCGCTCCAGATTACGGTGAAAGAAAATCTGACTCGGTTGGCATTCCAGCAAGACGGCGCAGCGGCGAGATCAAATGTTACCTTGTCGGGCCGTTACGCTTTGTCTCAAGGCCAAGAACGGTTGACCGGCTACGCTGTTGGCGAAGTCAGTTTTGCGGTACCGAGCAGCACTTATGGAGACATAGCAGCCCAAAAGAGCGCCTCGGAGAGAGCGGCCGGCATCTTGGCGAAGAATATCGTGGACGACCTGCGGCGCAAATTGTCGGTTGAATAATGTTGTTCAAGGGCAAACAAGCGAGTGATTTTGCCCGCAAGCCCAAACCATCCGTTTGGGCTGTGCTGGCCTTCGGTGAAGATTCCGGCCTCGCCTCCGATGCCGCGATTTCCCTGATCAAAGGCTGGACGCCGAAAGGCGCCAATATGGATGTCACCACACTGGATGATGACTCCATAAAGAAGGACCCATCACTCCTGTTCGATGGACTCGAGGCGGTATCCCTCTTGGGAGACCCTCGCGTCATCCGCGTTCGGACAAGCGGCGACAAGATTGCCGCCCTGTTGATAGAAGCCATTCAGAAAGGTGAATCGCAGGAGGGCTATTATTCCGCCCGCCTGATAATCGAAGCTGGTAGCCTGCAGAAGCGCTCGAAATTGCGCGCCGCCGCAGAAACCGCCCAACTGACCGCCTGCCTGCAACTGTTCGCCGACGAAGCGGGCGATATTGAAAAACGGGTTCAGGATGCGCTGAAGTCCGAAAGTGTCCAGATCACACCCGAGGCGCTCGCACTGTTTGTGGGCGACCTGCCGGGCCATCGCAATCTGGCCAACTCGGAGATCGAGAAGCTCGCCCTCTATGCGCGCGGTCTGGGCCGACCGCTTGATGTGGATGATATCCGGTCTTTGTCCGCTACCGATGTGGATCACAATCTTTCAGCCGCCATTCGCGCAGCGCTCGATGGCAAACCGGCGCTCGTCCATACCACACTCGACCGACTGGCTGTTGCGGGCACGAGTGGGATTTCGATCCTGCGTTCACTTCAGTTCGAAACCATGCGCATGCTGGACGCTCAGTCTCGGCTTGCATCCGGCCAATCGAATCCCGGCATGAAACTCCGGCCGCCCATTTGGCAAAGCGAATGGGGCCTGTTCAGCGCGCGCCTCAGGAAGTGGCCGACCAAGCGGCTGATGCGGGTGATGGAACGGATCTATGAAGCAGAACAACAAGCCAAGTCCGGTTCAGGCAGTGCGGACCCAGTAATCCGTGTACTGATGAATGAAATCGCCCGCGCCGCCGAAATAGCAAGCTGACGTTCAGAGAATGTTGCGCTTGGCAGTCAGACGTCTGCAGACGTCGTCAAGTTGTTCCAGGTCGCGATACTTGATGCGAAGCTCGCCGCCATTCTTGCCGTGGCGGATGTCTACATCCAGTCCGATGGACCGGGAGAGATCCGCCTCGAGGGCTTCGGTGTCGACATCCTTTTCCTCTGACTTGAGTCGGGCGGATTTGGTTTCAACGGGCGTGTCTTCGCGAGCAGCCTTGGCATGCGCTTCGACCTCGCGAACAGTCAGGCCTTTCTCAACAGCAAGCTCCACCAGCGCTTCCGGATCGGGCGCACCCAGCGCCGCGCGCGCGTGTCCCGCCGTGACCTTGCCATCACGAACATACTCTCGTGCACCTTCTGGCAATTGCAGCAAGCGCAGGGTGTTTGTGATGTGAACCCGACTTTTGCCGACGCTTGTGGCAAGACTGTCCTGAGTTCGACCGAAGCGCTTCATCAGCGCCTCATAGGCTTCAGCTTCTTCAATTGGGTTGAGGTCTGCGCGCTGAACATTCTCGATGATGCCGATCTCGAGTAGTTCCAACTCGTCGGTATCCCGTACAACAGCGGGAATACTGGTCAGACCGGCCAGCTTGGCGGCGCGCCACCGACGCTCCCCCGCTATGATCTGATACTCGTTCTTTTCCTTGGGATCCGGACGGACCAGAATAGGCTGGAGAACGCCTTTGGATTTCAGGGATTCCGCGAGTTCCTGAAGGGCGGCCTCGTCGAAGGTCCGACGAGGCTGTTTCGGATTTCGGCGAATCTTGTCGATGGCGATTTCGTTGGAGCTGCCCTTACTCCCACCTGCAGTGCGTGCTTCAGGCGGAGAGACAGCCTCCACTTCCCCAATCAGGGAAGACAGGCCGCGTCCAAGACGGGAAGGTTTGCTCTTGGTATCGTCGCTCATATGGGTCAGGCCGCGCGGGCTTTCTCTCTTTGAAGGACTTCCGATGCGAGACGGATATAGGCCTCGCTACCTGGACAGCGATAGTCATACAACAAGGCCGGCTTGCCGAAAGATGGCGCTTCGGAGAGGCGCACATTTCGCGGTATGACCGTATTGTAGACCTTGGCGCCAAAGAAGGCTCGCACTTCGTCGGCGACCTGGTCGGACAGATTGTTTCGCCGGTCATACATGGTCAGGACGACGCCCTGGATTTCGAGATTGGGATTGAGGCCAGAGCGCACAACTTCCACCGTGCGGAGCAGTTGGCTAAGGCCTTCCAGCGCCAGGAACTCACACTGTAGCGGAACCAGAAGTGCATCGGCGGCCGTCATCGCGTTCAAAGTAAGCGACGAAAGCGATGGCGGGCAATCAATCAGAATATAGTCATACTGGACCAGTCCGCCCTGGACAGACCGCTGAACATAATCATGCAGCGCGTCGCGCAATTTGTAGGACCGGTGAGAGTCATTGGCCAGTTCGGTTTCTACACCAGAGAGGTTTTCATCGCCCGGAACAATGTCAAGACGCGGCACAATCGTTGACAGAACCGCTTCTTCCAGCGGGATCCGGTCCACGACAACATCATAGGATGTCTGATGCCGATCCTGGCGCTCAATACCCAGCCCTGTGGAGGCGTTGCCCTGCGCATCGAAATCGACAATCAGGACGCGCCGGCCCACAGCCGCCAACGCCGTGCCGAGATTTATGGACGTCGTTGTCTTCCCGACCCCGCCCTTTTGGTTCACGACTGCAAAGATTCTAGGTTTACCGCTGACCACGCTTGAGCTCCCTCACGATCAAAATCACGCCTGACCCACCAGTGCGACTTGGAATCGCCTCATAGGCGAAGTTCCATCTTTGTTGGGCGTCCGTCAATTCTTCTTTCCAGCGTTCGCCCTTTAGAAAAACCCCTGTTGCACCGTTTTCCATCCAGGGAGCGGCGTAGTCGAGCAGTTTTGGAAGGGGCGCAAACGCCCGCGCAGTGATAATATCCGCGGTGGAATTCGGCGCAGCCTCAATCCGTCCCTGATAAACCGACGCACTGAGACCAGCATCGCCGATAGCGGCGCGGAGAAAGGCGCATTTCTTCCCGACGCTTTCCATCATGGTCACATGACTGTGTGGTCGGGCCGCAGAAATGATCAATCCGGGAAATCCCGCACCCGAACCGAGATCGACGATCCGCGTTGATTCCGGAATAAACGGCAGAATCTGGTAGGAATCAGCCACATGCCGACCCCATATCTGCGGCCACTCACGCGGTCCAATCAGATTGGAGCGTTGCCGCCACGCGTCGAGAGTTAAGATCACGGCGTCCAATCTTTCCAATGTTTCACGTGAAACATCGAATTCGGCCAGAAAGGTCGCGCGATCTTCGGAATTCATCATGAGTGTTAACCAGCTTTCTTCCGGCGCTTAACATATCCCAAAAGGGCCGTTAGAGCGCCGGGCGTCACGCCTTCAATACGACCGGCCTGTCCCAACGTAGAAGGACGGATCGATTCCAGTTTCTGGCGAACCTCATTCGAAAGACCGCCAATTCCCGAATAATCGAGATCTGCCGGGATCATCAGATTTTCGTCGCGACGCAAAGCGGCGACATCTTCTGCCTGGCGTTCCAAATAGGAAGAGTAAAGGGCTTCAATCTCGACCTGCGTCCCGATCTCCTCGGAGATGTCTGATACTTCCGGCCAAATGGCGGACAGTGCATTGAGATCGATATCCTTGTAGGAGAGATATTCCCATGCCGTCCTGACGCGGCCATCCTGATTGACCGCCCATCCGGCTTGAGCCGCTTTTGCGGGCGACAAGGTCAATGTTTTCAGAAGTTGGCGGGCAGATTCAAGCGCTCGGTGTTTCACGTGAAACACGTCTGCCCGGTCTGACCCGACGCATCCGGCGGCAATACCCTTTTCGGTGAGACGCTGGTCGGCATTATCGGCGCGTAGTGCCAACCGATATTCGGCGCGCGATGTAAACATCCGATAGGGTTCCGTCACGCCGCGCGTCACGAGATCATCGATGAGGACGCCAATATATGCTTCGGCGCGATCGAAGATAATCGGATCTTTTCCGCCCGTGGCGCGTGCTGCATTCAAGCCCGCAACGAGACCTTGCGCGCCGGCTTCTTCATATCCGGTTGTGCCATTGATCTGCCCGGCGAGATACAGGCCTGGAAGCGCATGCACCTCAAGTGCGGACGAAAGCGCACGTGGATCGACGTAATCGTATTCGATTGCATAGGCATGTTGGATGATCTTGGCATTCTCGAGTCCGGGAATGGTCCGAAGGAAACGCTCCTGAATATCCTCTGGAAGCGATGTCGAAATGCCATTTGGATAAACGGTGTGATCGTCGAGACCTTCCGGTTCCAGGAAGATCTGATGACTATCCTTGTCGGCGAACCGGTGAACCTTGTCCTCGATAGACGGGCAATAACGCGGACCTCGGCCAGCAATCGCGCCGGAATAGACGGCCGATTGCTCGATATTCTCGGCAATGATCGCGTGGGTTTCCGGCGTCGTCCATGTAATGCCGCATTTGACCTGCGGCACCGTAATCTCATCGGTCAGATACGAAAACGGAATCGGCTGCTCATCGGCGGGCTGCATTTCAAGACGATCCCAGGCGATCGTCCGGCCATCCAGCCGTGCCGGCGTACCAGTCTTCAAACGCCCCATCGGGAGACCAAGCCCATAGAGCCGGTCCGACAGGCCAATCGCAGGGGCCTCGCCGACACGCCCGGCAGGGATACGTTTCGCACCTATATGGATAATGCCTTTCAGGAAGGTGCCTGTGGTGATCACGACAGAAGCCGCACGATAGATCTCGCCCTTCAGACCAATCACGCCCGCGACGTGATTGTCCTCCACGATCAGGTCTTCGGCGCCATCCTCAATGATGGTCAGGTTTGGATAGTCAGCGAGTTCCGCCTGCATGGCGTCGCGGTAAAGCTTTCGGTCGATCTGGGAGCGGGGGCCCCAGACAGCCGGACCCTTGGACCGGTTGAGCATTCGGAACTGGATACCGGCCTTGTCTGCCAGCCGTCCCATGAGGCCGTCCAGCGCATCGATCTCTCTCACGAGGTGACCCTTGCCGAGGCCGCCAATTGCCGGATTACAGCTCATCTCTCCGATGGTTGCGCGCTTGTGTGTGACCAGAGCGGTGCGTGCGCCCGTCCGCGCCGCGGCCGCGGCCGCTTCGCAGCCGGCATGACCGCCGCCTACCACTATCACATCAAACTGTTTCATCTCGCTCATGGCGCTACTTCGGATCCGGATTTCAGAAAGGCGCTATATAGCGGCTCGTTGCCTCAAACCCTAGGGGTCATTTGCCGATGCAGAACTGGGAGAACACCGCACCGAGCACATCTTCTACGCCGACTGAGCCGACAACCGCTCCAAGATGCCGGATAGCCAGGCGCACGTCTTCCGCTGCGAGTTCCGGACCGGTGCCAAGCTCCAGCGCATCCCGCGCAGCAATGAGGCAAGCGAGTCCATCGACCAATCGGGCGCGATGCCGGGCGCGTGTTATGACCGGCGCTTCAACAGATGCAGCCTTGTTGGAAATGAAGTCCGCCAGTGCGGCTTCGAGTTCGGGCACGCCATCGCCATCTTTCGCGGAAATCTTGTAGTCGTATTCTGGGAGCCCGGCGGCCAGCTCGGTATCAGCCTTGTTTACCACGACTATATCTGTCGTTTGGCGGAACAACGAGTTCAACACACCCAGCTCAGGTGCGCCCCCGTCAACCATAAACAGGCGCAAGTCGGCCTCAGCAGCCACGCGTTCTGCCCGCCGAACGCCCTCGGCTTCAATCTCATCTTGGGTCTCACGCAAACCGGCCGTGTCGGATAGCCAGACTATCTGTCCGCCCATCACGCGCCGTACCTCAATCACATCGCGGGTTGTGCCTGGGGTTGATGTCACAATCGCCGCGTCGCGTCCGGCAAGGCGGTTGAGCAGGGTCGACTTTCCCGCATTCGGCGCGCCGATAATGGCGATGCGAAATCCATCCCGGATCTTCTCTCCGATCCCTCGGTCGCCAAGCGCTTCCTCGATTTCGTGAATCAATCGGGTCAGCTTCCGGATGACCGGGGCCGTGGTTTCCTCGGGTGCATCTTCTTCGTCCGGAAAGTCCACAACCACTTCAATCAAGGCAAGTATCCCCGTCAGGTCAGCCCGCCATTGGTCGTACTGCTCGGTCAGACCGCCCGTCAGTTGCCGAAGAGCCTGGGCTTTCTGTGCATTGGTCTCTGCTTCGATAATGTCAGCGACGCCTTCGGCCTCGGTCAAATCGATCTTGCCCGCTTCAAAGGCGCGTCGCGTGAACTCACCCGGCTCAGCCAAGCGCACTCCAGACTCACTCGTCAGTGTACTGATTGCATGGGTTATGACGGCTGGACCGCCATGCAGGTAAAGCTCCAGCGTGTCTTCACCGGTATAGGAATGCGGCCCGGGCATGAAGACGACGAGTCCCTCATCAATGAGATTTCCATCCTCGTCGCGAAATTTCGTCAGAGTGGCATGACGGGGTTCCGGCAGGCCGCAATCGAGCAGGGCACCTGCCAGTTTCCAGATCCGGTCTCCTGATAACCGGATAATACAGATAGCTGCTGGGGGCTGGCCCGAGGCGAGGGCGCAGATCGTGTCGCGCTCGCTCATGGCCAGGCTCGCTCCGCTAGTTCTTCATGGCTTCGAAGAACTCATCATTGTTCTTCGTCTGGCGCAATTTATCCAGAAGGAAGTCGATTGCATCATTCGTGCCCATTGGGCCAAGGATGCGACGCAGAATGTAGATCTTGGACAGCTGGGCAGCTGGCGTGATCAGTTCTTCTTTTCGCGTACCGGATTTCATGATGTCGATGGCCGGGAAGGTCCGCTTGTCGGCGATCTTGCGATCCAGCACGACTTCGGAGTTACCCGTACCTTTGAATTCCTCGAAGATGACTTCATCCATGCGGCTACCGGTATCGATCAGGGCAGTGGCAACAATGGTCAGCGAGCCACCATTCTCGACATTCCGCGCCGCACCGAAGAAACGTTTGGGGCGCTGCAACGCGTTGGCATCCACACCACCGGTCAACACTTTACCAGAGCTTGGAACGGTCGTGTTGTAAGCACGGCCAAGACGCGTGATCGAATCGAGCAGGATGACGACGTCACGCTTGTGCTCAACGAGGCGCTTGGCTTTTTCGATTACCATTTCGGCGACCTGGACGTGACGTGTGGACGGCTCATCAAATGTCGAAGCCACGACTTCGCCCTTCACCGTACGTCGCATGTCAGTAACTTCTTCGGGACGCTCATCGATCAACAGGACGATCAAATAGCATTCAGGATGGTTTTCCTCGATGGCCGAGGCGATGTTCTGGAGCAACACCGTCTTACCGGTCCGCGGAGGCGCAACGATCAGCGCGCGCTGACCCTTACCGATGGGCGCGACAATGTCGATGACACGTCCTGAACGATCCTTACGAGTTGGATCCTGGCTTTCCATGCGCAGACGCTCTTCGGGATAAAGCGGTGTGAGGTTGTCGAAGTGAACCTTCTTGTTGGCCTTGTCCGGTTCCTCGAAATTGATGCGCGAAACATCCGTCAGCGCGAAGTAGCGTTCATTGTCCTGCGGTGCGACGATCGGCCCTTCGACAGTATCACCAGTCCGGATGTTACCCTTCTTCAGAACTTCCGGACTGACATAGATATCGTCTGGTCCGGGCAAATAGTTGGATTCCGGTGAGCGCAGGAAGCCGAAGCCATCAGTCAGAACTTCCAGCACGCCCTGGCCCGTGATTTCTACTTCGCTATCCGCCAATTCCTTGAGGATTGCGAACAGCATGTCCTGTGTCCGCATGGACGAGGCATTCTCGACCTCCAGCTCTTCAGCATAGGAGAGCAATTCCTCTGGCGATTTTGCCTTGAGATCGCTGAGTTTTACACTGGTGATGTCGTCGAGCATGGAAGAGGCCATGGATGAATTCCGAATGAGGGGCCGCCGTCATGTGTGTCGGCAACCGGATTTTGGTAAATTGGGAGTTCTTCGCCCGCGCAAGGACTGCGCAGCGGTTTTGCCGCTTATGGGGCCAGAATGGTCAAATCGTCAAGGGGTTGGGCACGGGGCCTGCCTAAAACGGTCTGACGATCACCATGATAACGATGCCGATCATCAGCAGGAAGGGCACTTCATTCAACATCCGTAGACGCTTGGCGGGAATCCCGTCGCCTCCTCGGTCAATTTTCTTTCCAACACCGATGAAATAACCGTGCAGACCGGACAGGATCAGCACGAGCAGGAGTTTTACATGCATCCAAGGCATGCTCAGCAAGCCTTGATTCATAACAAGCATGGCAACGCCAAGCACCCAGACGAGGATAAGGCTGGGATTCAGGATGATCATGCGCAACTTGTTCGATGCTTCTTTCATCGTCTCGAAAAGAGGCTCGCCCGGCTGGCTGGAAAGTTGATGAATTTTGTAGCGGGGATAAACGAGCAAGCCGCCCATCAGCGCAATCACGAACACAACATGCGCTGCCTTCACCCAGAGATACAGCATCAGGCGACGTCCTTGCGAACGGGATTGGCGCGTTGGCCGACTTTCGGATGGGCTGTGCGGTTCGGGCAATTCTTCCAGTCGCCAGGGCAAAGCCGGGAGTCTGCGCATGATCGGATCGGCAAGTCTTGTCCCATTGTCTTCAGCACTTCATCGCGCAGCATGGAGACAAACTCCTCATGCACGCCCAGCGCTTCCACGCGGGTATAGCTCGCGGCGCCGTGCTCTTCAGCCACAAGTCGGTACTCTTCGCCAAGTTCCACCAGTGTCTCGATATGCTCGGAGACAAAGGCAATGGGTGCAATCAGGATGTTCTTGCCTTCCTTGGCCGCTTTTTCGATTTCGTCCTCGGTCGGCGGGCCAATCCATTTCAGCGGTCCCACGCGCGACTGGTAGCATGGCACAATCTCCCAGTCGGTCGGCACCCGCCCGGCGATCATCTCTGCCATGGCCTCGCACTGCCACTGGTAGGGATCTCCATCCTTCACGATTTTTTCCGGCAAACCGTGCGCTGACAGGAGAAGACGAACATTGCCGGGTTCACCCGCAGCTTTGTGTGCCTTCATGATCAGGTCGACATGCGAGGAGATCAGGCCTTCGGCAAAGGGATAGCAGCAGATTGTCTTGGCGACACCCTTGTAAGCCTTGTTCCAGGCCGTGAGGGACGAGCCTGTCGTCGTTGTGGAAAACTGCGGATAGAGCGGCAACAAGACGACTTCGTCTGCGCCCCAGGCTTTTACATCAGTCGCGGCTTCTTCGGTGAAAGGGTGCCAATAGCGCATCGCAATAAAACACCTGACCTCATCCTCAGGCAATTTTTCCTGCAGCGATGCCGTAAGCGCATCCGCCTGTTTTTGAGTCTCAGGCAAAAGCGGTGACCCACCGCCAGCATCCATCATGGCGTAATTCTTGATCACTGATGGCGCACGGGTCGTGGAGATCAGCCGAGCGAGAAACCAGCGAATGGGCAACGGCGCACCAATAATGGCTGGATCTCGGAACAGATTTTTCAAAAAGGGTTTCACGGTCTTGTCCGAATCCGGTCCTCCCAGATTGAACAGAACTACGGCGATCTTTCGGCTCATGATTTCCTAGCCCTTCCGAATGATTTCCAGCACGCGCTCAACATGCGCGATCGGGGTTTCCGGCCGGATTCCGTGTCCAAGGTTGAAGACATGCGGCCGACCTTCATAGGCAGAGATAAGCTCGCGCACCCGATCGTCGAGTCGCTGACCCCCTTCAATCAGCAGGAGTGGGTCAAGATGTCCCTGTACCGGAAATCCGGCGGGCAGGGCGGCGTTCACAAAGGCTGGCACTGCTGCCGTATCGAGACCGACGGCCGTGATACCCGTCTCCTGAACGTATTCCGGCAGCATAGCAGACGCGCCGCGCGGAAATCCGATGATGGGAACCGTGACACCCATTTCCCTCAGCCGTGCGACCAGTTTTTTCGTTGGCGCGATAATGACTTCTCGGAAGATGTTATTGGGCAGACCCTCGGCCCAGCTGTCGAACAACATCAATGCATCCGCGCCGGCTTCCACCTGCGCGGCCATATAGTGCGCTGTTGCTTCGCTGATGAGATCCAACATGTTCGCCAATTCGTCTGGCTTGCCATGTGCCCATCGCCAGGCGAGCGACTTGTCTGTCTTGCCGCGACCTTCGATAGCGTAGAGCCCGACCGTCCAGGGTGATCCGGCAAAACCAATCAGGGCTGTGTCGTCGGGCAAGGCAGATTTCACACGAGCAACCGTCTCATAAACCGGAGACAATCGATCAGCCGCTTTCTGGGGTGTGACTTTTGCCAAATCAGCTGCTGTATCGATTTGCTGAACAATAGGTCCAACACCTTTTTCGAACCGCACACTCAGACCCATCGTATCGAGGATCAGCAAAATGTCAGCAAACAGGATGGCGGCATCCATGCCATAACGACGTACTGGCTGAAGCGTCGCTTCCGCCGCCATTGAAGGCGTGTAGCAGAAATCGAGAAAGTTCTTCGCGCGCGCCCTCAGCTCGAGATACTCAGGAAGGTGACGACCAGCCTGTCGCATCATCCATACCGGAGGCGGCGAGACCACCTGTCCCTCAAGTACCTGAATCAGCTTAGGCTTGGTGTTCATGCCTCAGGCCCCCTTCCATCCCAAAATCAAACAAAGCCCGTCAGGGCGTTTATAACTATTAGACCGTGTAATTCGTGGAGAAAGGCCACACACAGGAATTGTCCAGCTAAATCCACA